>NZ_JABRXF010000001.1:1245735-2434445 GCF_013266695.1 Hongsoonwoonella zoysiae | reverse complement strand
CGTGATCATGTTCTTCACGTAGTCGGCGTGACCCGGGCAGTCCACGTGCGCATAGTGACGCGCATCCGTCTCGTACTCGACGTGCGCCGTCGAGATCGTGATGCCACGAGCCCGCTCTTCCGGAGCCGCATCGATCTGGTCGTACGCCTTGAACTCGCCGAACTGCTTCGTAATCGCTGCCGTCAACGTCGTCTTGCCATGGTCAACGTGACCAATCGTGCCAATGTTCACGTGCGGCTTATTGCGCTCAAACTTCTCTTTCGCCATCGGCGTCGCTCTCTGTCCAATCCGCTGTTTCGTCGATCGGTCTCGGCACGCTTTTGGCTTTCGACCGTGGGTGGAACGATTATCCTAATGACATAGGATCATGCGCCGTGTGACGTACCCTGGTCACTTCCGGCTGCGCCCCGCGAGTGGAGCGGGTGAAGGGAATCGAACCCTCGTCGTCAGCTTGGAAGGCTGCTGCTCTACCATTGAGCTACACCCGCACATCCGGCCATAGGGTGGTGGAGGAGGTTGGATTCGAACCAACGTAGGCTGAGCCAGCGGATTTACAGTCCGCCCCCTTTAACCACTCGGGCACTCCTCCCGACCCTATCCTTCGGCCGAAGCTTCCAGGATGGCTTCACGGCAACACCCCGCAAACGCTGCGGGGCCGATCCCGTGGGCGGTGTTATGCAGATCGGGCCCGAGGGTGTCAACGCAGTTTTTGCCTGTTTTTAAATTCCCAGGTGAAAAGCTTGCAAAGAACATATGCATCCGGAGGTCACGCGGTGTTATCCGATTGATGAATCTCCGCATATTTATGCTGTTCGGCTGGCCTCTCCACAGCGATTGGCGACATGGGAAACCAACGGCGGATCGCCCGCCAAACCACCGCTTTCATCCGTATGCGGCCTTCGCATGTCATCGCAATGCCGGTTGCCGGCGGAATGAATCGGGTTTATGCGGAGCGGATGAAAAGCCACCCGCCCGGAAAACCCGCTGCAGGCCGGTCACAAAGGCAGCGAAAACATACCGGCAAGCCGGATATAACTGGCCCGGTGCGCCTCTACGGCCTTCACACCGTGGAGGCGGCTTTCGCCAATCCCGAGCGCAAGCGCCATCGGTTGTTCGCCACGGCGAACGCGTTGCGTCGCCTTCAGGAACGAGGCGTATCGAGCGATGTTCCCGTAAAAGAGGCAACGCCCAAGGCTCTTCAGACTATGGTTGGGAGGGATGCCGTGCATCAAGGCGTCGTACTGGAGGCAGACCCCCTGCCCGCATACGGCGTCGGCGAGTTGAAGGGCGCCCGGCTGGTTCTCGCGCTCGATCAGGTAACCGATCCGCATAACGTCGGCGCCATCCTGCGCTCCGCGGTCGCGCTTGGCGCCGACGCTGTGGTGACTACGGAAAGACACGCGCCCGAGGAAGGGCCTGTACTTGCGAAGGCCGCATCGGGTGCCCTCGATATGATTCGCCACGTACGCGTGAAGAACATGGCCCGCTTCCTGGAGGAAATGGGCGCGCAGGGCTTTCAGCGAATCGCGCTGGATAGCGAAGGCGAAGCTTCGCTTGAGGATATACCCTTCGCGGCGAATGTGGTCCTTGTACTGGGCTCCGAGGGGAAAGGCGTGCGTCAGGGCGTGCGTGCCGTATGCGACCGTCTCGCACGGCTCGACATGCCGGGCAAGATTCGCTCTCTCAACGTATCGAATGCGGCAGTCCTTGCGCTTTATATTGCTAGGACGATCATACGCGAACAATAGCTTTACTGCGATTTCATCCATCTTTATAGCAATAAATTTATTTCGAGCTTAATTCATTTAATATACCATGAATTATATATTCTAACAGCAAAAATATAAACTCTAAATTATTATGTCTTTTATTTTTCCATTACCTCGAATTAACGACTCCTCAACCGCAGGGGAATGCGGGCCAATGTGGTTTTTTCCGGAGAGCCGATTATTACTTTGCCAAAAATCAAATCCGAACAAAGTAATCTCTCCACAACCTATCAGCCGCGAAACCAAATCGACTGCCATAAGCCCTGTCGACGGCCGGCAACCAACCCTCGAGTATAATTCTTCCCACCAAGAAATTGGATAAAATATTAGTGTATTTCTCTCAAGGTCCGTTAATTTATCTCGGAATTTTGGGGTCATCCATATAATATTTGGCGCGGCGTCAAGTACTCTCGGACCTCGAAAGCCCGAAACCATTAAGATATCTGTCCGACTTCCTAAATACTTATAATGAAATTCATTTATTATGAAGCCATTATTTAAACGGACGACAACATCAAAAGAATCAATATTATTCTCCCGCTGAAATATAATTTCAGAATTCCCAACGATCGCAACACGGCGATTGTGAATCACCCTACCAATATGGCAAAGGCAACGGCGGTTTCTATCATTCACCAACGGGTTTAAAGAGCCAGTCAATCTGCCTATCTCCAATCTTCTCTACCAAAATATATTCGAACTTAGCTAACAGTTTCTCAGGTGCATCCGGCTCTCCGTAACGTGCATTCTGCTGATGTTTGTTTTCAATCATTATCCACGGTCGAAATGCTTTTATCGTCTTATAGGCCCCATTCAGAACCTTTGCCTCGTAACCTTCGACATCAAGTTTAATAAAAGAACATCCTACCAGTTCTAGGCTGTCTATAGTTATGCACTTAACATCCCCCTTCCCACCGACGAAGCTAGTAACCGTGCGGGCATCTTGCGGTGTGACAATCGAAACACACTCGTCTTGATCGGAGAGTCCATTCGGATATGTTCTAACAATGGGGCTAATACCCCATTCGTGTACATTCCGTTCGAGGCACTCATAAGCACATGCATTTGGTTCAAAGCTATGAACCTCAGAGAATAATTTTGCCATAAGCCTAGTCCAAGACCCGACGTTCGCGCCCCCATCTACTGCAATATCAAATTTCGGAACTAACTCCAAAGCCCGTTTAAGGTGACCAATTTGAACGCCTTCGTTATACTCGAAGCTTCTTTTACTTTTCTCCAGATTTGCCCCTGGCCTCGCATCACCGTCCGGTATCCAAAAATCGCCAATTTTCTGCATTTTACATCCCACTTATCGCAGAGGGGTTATTATCAGATTCGTACAACTTTAGCTACCAATTGACCCTAGACTTCAGGAGTCCTCCGGCTTGATGAAGAGTCCGTCGCAATCGGGAGACGGACGGAATGAAGCGTGCACGATTCAGGGAAGAAGAATTCATCGATATCTTGCGGGAGCAGGAAAGTGGCCAGAAGACGGCCGATGTTTGCAGGCGACAAGGCATCTCGGAGGCCACTTTCTACAAGCTCAAGGCCAAGTTTGGGGGCATGGATGTGTCTAATGCCCGCAAGCTGATCGCGCTTGAAGATGAGAACGCGAAGCTTAAGAAGCTTCTGGCCGAAGGCATGCTCGACAACGCTTTGCTGACGGGTGTTATTTCAAAAAACGGTGACGCCCGATGCAAGGCGAAGTGAGGTGGCTCACCTGTGCTGCGAGCATGGAGCGAGCCAACGTCGGGCGTGTGCGGTCTTGCAGGTTGACCGGTCGAGTGTTCGCTATCGAAGCCTTCGTCCGGATGATGCCGATCGGCATGAGGCCATGAAAAGGGTTGCCAGCGAACGCCGGCGCTTCGGCTACAGGCGCATTCACCTGATGCTGCCGCGTCAGGGCCTTGCCCTGAACCAGAAGAAGCGGCGGCGGCTTTAGGCGGAAGATACGCTTCAGGTTCGCAAACGTGGCGGCAGAAAGCGAGCACTTGGCAGAAGGCGGCCGATGCTTTTGCCCAGCAGGACAAATAGCAGATGGAGTCTGGATTTCGTGTCAGACGCCTTCACGGACGGATGCCGCTTCTTGGTTTTGGCCGTGATCGACGATTACAGTCGCCAATGTCTGGCGCTGGTGGCTGATACCTCTTTATCCGGCCTTCGGGTCATCCGTGAACTCGATGCGCTCGTTCGTCTACCAGCAAACCGTCCGCCGTGGTCTCCGACAACGGAGCCGAATTGACCAGCATGCCCGTTCTCAAATCGTGTTAGGGGACTAGTGTCGACTGTCACTACATCCCCCCAAATCGATGCAGAACGGGTTTGTCGAAACCTTCAGGGATGAGCGCCTGAATGAGACGCTGTTTTCGTCACTCACTGAGGCCGGAAGGCAAATAATCGCATGGAAGAAAACTACAACCGCAACAGGCCCCATTCATCCCTGGGCAATCTCACACCCTGCTAATTCGCCATGAAAACGACATTGCAAACACGGGCCGCATGAGGCCAAAAATCAACCGAAGGACTCCACGCTGAAGTGGGGGTAACTAGGGTCCCATGTTATCTGTACTTGCGAAGGCCGCATCGGGTGCCCTCGATATGATTCGCCGCGTACGCGTGAAGAACATGGCCCACTTCCTGGAGGAAATGGGCGCGCAGGGCTTTCAGCGAATCGCGCTGGATAGCGAAGGCGAAGCTTCGCTTGAGGATATACCCTTCGCGGCGAATGTGGTCCTTGTACTGGGCTCCGAGGGGAAAGGCGTGCGTCAGGGCGTGCGTGCCGTATGCGACCGTCTCGCACGGCTCGACGTGCCGGGCAAGATTCGCTCTCTCAACGTATCGAATGCGGCAGTCCTTGCGCTTTATATCTCGCGCGGAGGGATGAGACTTCCCAATTCCCCTTCGGTGGCGGACAATATGTGAATCCCGGCTTCAAACACGTCCAAACCTGTGGACATGGGGCACATTTTCCGGCATCTAGGGGCGGGTTTCGGGACATGGGCCCTTGCTGCTCAACGTCTTCCGCCTTTTTCCTTGCTTTGCCATTGCGCCAAAGCAGACCAGCGCCGGTATAGCTCAGCTGGTAGAGCACCTGATTTGTAATCAGGGGGTCGCGGGTTCGAATCCTGCTGCCGGCACCAATAAAATCAATCAGTTAGTCATATAATCGCACCCACAAGCAGCGCCAGGGTAACACCTCGGGTCACTAACCCTGAACGTTGTTACCGACAACGGAGCCCTGGAGCGCGTGTAGCTCACATAATCGTCCTGCGGCTATTGGGACGTCTCTAAAATCGTCCTTGCAAGCGCAAGGAAAATGCCGATCCGCCGAAATGCAACGGCAAGTACAGTTAGCACGGACACGAGCGGAGATATTCCGGAAGCGTATTCCTGCAGCACTACGCCGCGCCCGGGCTAGCACTGCGTCACAATACGGCTAATCGGCGAGGCTGCGGGCATCGACTGCGTGATCGTCAATGTCGCGCCACGGATCCTGTGTCTGTCCAAGCCGGCGGAAAATCGTCTTTAGGTCATACTTGCGTGGTGACATGTCGGAGGACAGCGCTTCGTCCCAATTCAAAGGCGTCGCCACAGGCGCGCCCGGCCGAGCGCGCACCGCGTAGGGCGCGACGAACGTCTGGCCATAGGCGGTGCGGAACGTATCGACCAGCACTCGGTCGCCGCGTTGCGCCTTGCGCTGCTTCGTCGTGGCCAGGCGGGGATTGGCTTGCGCCAAGTTTTCCGCAAAATGGCGCATGAAACGTCTCAATGGCTCAAAGCCCGCCGTGCGACGCAGCGCGATCACGATATGGAGACCGCGCGATCCCGTGGTCTGAACGAAACTTACGATCTTTCTGGAATCGAGCTCATCGCGGATAGCGCCGGCCACCTCCTGAACCTTGGAGAAGTCATCGTCCGAAGGATCGAGATCGAAGACCAGGCGGTCCGGCCGGTCGGGCCGGTCCACGCGAGCCACGCCGAGATGCGGGGTGACACAACCCTGATCCGCCAAGTAAACCAAAGTGGCGGCGGAATGCGCCAACACGTGACGCACCATCCCGTCTTCCTTTGCCACCTCCCGACGCTCGATCCAGTCGGGGAAATAGTCGGGCGCATGCTTTTGGAAAAAACCAGCCTCAGCGATCCCGTCGGGAAAGCGTTGCATCGTCAGCGGGCGCCCACGGTAGTGCGGCAGGGCGACATTCGCGATACGAGCGTAGTAATCCGCAAGATCGCCTTTCGTGATCCCGCTTTCGGGAAACAACACTTTTTCAGGCTTCGAAACCTCGATCCTGTGCCCTTCGAGCTCAAAGACTTTGCCGGTCAAGACGGCCTCTCCCTGACGACATCTTCGGCCGCCTTGTCCCGCCGAAGGCCAAGAAAACGGGGATGGCGCAGCTTCCCGTGCTCCGTCCATTCCGTGAACCCGATTTCCGCCACGAACTCGGGGCGAACCCATATGGCGCCAGCTACGTCAGGCGCCGGATCAAGGGGCGAGGTATCGCGCCGCCGCTTCTCAAGGCGTTTTCGGAAATCATCGAGAAACGCGTCGTCGAAACCGGTACCCACCTTACCGGCGTAGCGTAGGATCCCCTCCTCGTAATAGCCGAGCAGCAGGGCGCCGAAGCCCTTTCTCTCACCCTTTGGCGGCGTGAAGCCACAAATGACCAGTTCCTGCCCCTTGGCGCATTTGAATTTCAGCCAGTCACGCGAGCGCCCGTGACGGTAAGGGGCATCCGCACGTTTTGCGATTATCCCCTCCCAGCCTTTCTCGCAGGCCATCTGGAAGTAATCCTTACCCAACTCATTGCGATGCTGCGTGTAGCGAAGCGGATCGCAAAATCGAAAGACCTTCCTCAGCAGGTTCTTGCGCTGGCGCAGCGGCAGGCCTTCGATATTGCGCCCGCTGACGTGAAGAAGGTCGAACAGATAAAAAAACACGTGGATTCCGGAAGCGCGGGCATCGGCAGCATCCTTGATCTGCATCCGCCTCTGAAGACAGGCAAAGCTTGTCACCTTACCGTCGAAGGCTACGACCTCGCCGTCGGCGACGAAGTCTTGCACGGGCTGACATGCGAGGGCTTCGGCCAATTCAGGGTAGGTGTCGGACACATCCTTACGATTTCTCGTCAGGAGGCGAAGATGGTCGGCTTCCCGAAAGACGAGGACACGCTCTCCGTCGAACTTTCGCTCAAAGAGCCAGTCAGGGTCTGAAAATCTCTCCTCCGTCAGGACCGCAAGCATGGGCGCGCACCACTCGGGATGGGCCGCTGCTTGCGCGCCTAAGCGATCCATTTCCGCCACGGGCATGTCCCCCGCCATCATGAAGGCCCCTTCTCCTCGCCAGCGATCTCTTCAAGCGTCCGGCCACTAACAACCGACTCCGGCTCAGTAGACACCGGGTTGCGGCGCGCGTCCGCCTCGTCGTCATCCATCTTCACCAGAAGCCAGTGCCCCTCATCGTCATCGATGCGTTGGAGCGCATAGCCGCCCGAGAGCTTTTCGCCCTTCAGCCGGAACAGCGCATGACCGCTACCCAGCGCCTTATCCATCGGCTTCAGGTTATCGTCCTTCCACGTGATGTTCTGGTAGGTGCCTCGATCCCAAATCAGCACGGTGCCGGCGCCGTATTCCCCCTCTGGGATGGTGCCCTCGAATTCGGCGTATTCCAGGGGATGGTCTTCTGTCTCGATCGCCAACCGCTTTTCCGATGGGTCGGTCGAAGGTCCCTTGGGCACCGCCCAGCTCTTGAGGACGCCATCCACCTCAAGTCGAAAATCGTAGTGCAGCGTGCTCGCATCGTGCTTCTGGATTACGAATACCGGCTTCTCACCCGACGGTTCAGATGAACCTCGCGGCTCGCCGCTCCTGGAGAGATCGCGCTTTTGCCGGTACTCGCTAGTGGACATTGTCATCGCCTTTCGTCAGATGGCAGAAGTTTAACCAGCGGCCCGACCGCGGGCTTTATTCCGCCACGGACCCGAGCCTGCGAATGAACTGCCCGGCATCGATATTGCGATCGATGACGATGCCGCCAATCGGCGAAGGGTTGGTGCCACGTTCCAGCCCGATCTCCGCGAGGTTCAACGCCCCATCCATTTCACGCATATCGGCAAATAAATTTTGAAGTTCAGCCTTCTCTCGGTCAATTTCCCGCTGGCGCCGGTGAGGCAGGCCACAATCGCATGAACGTCGGGAAGGGTCACAGCCACGCCAGTTTTCATTCAGCTTCCCCTTACAGAAATCTCCCGCAAGTCGCCGAGGCGAATAAAAGCTTAAGCCATTATTGACCCAATACAAACGGCTCGTTCCGCAAGCGCATTTTCGATCGTTTTTTCCGAAAGCTGACTGATTGCCGGCAGCACGCTTCTGAATTCTTCTCTATGCTCTATCGACATCGGGAGAGCCGGCTCATGACGAAGGGGAGAAAGCTTGCTGCGATCCTTGCGGCGGATGTGGCCGGTTTCAGCCGGCTTGCGGGCACCGACGAGGAACTCACGCTCGCGCGGCTGCGCGCGCTGCGAAGCGATCTCATTGACCCGACGATCGCCGTGCATCATGGGCGAATTGTGAAACGAACGGGCGATGGCGCGCTGGTGGAGTTTCGCAGCGTCGTCGATGCCATTCGCTGCGCCATCGAGGTTCAGACCGCGATGGTAGAGCGCAACGCCGGCCTGCCGCCCGAACGCCGCATCGATTTCCGCATCGGCATTCACATAGGCGACGTGGTGGAGGAAAGTGACGGCGACCTGATGGGCGACGGCGTGAACATCGCCGCACGCCTTGAAGGCATGGCGACGCCGGGGGCGATATGCCTTTCGGAAGACGCTTACCGGCAGGTGCGTTCGCGGCTCGACCTTGCTATCACCGATCTGGGCGAGACGAAGCTGAAGAACATTTCCGAGCCGATGCGCATCTATGCGCTGCAGGTCGGTGCGGCCGGAGTTTCCCGGTTCGCCGCCGGCGGCGAAACATCACTTTCCGACAAACCCTCGATCGCCGTGCTGCCTTTCGACAATATGTCCGGCGATCCTGAGCAGGATTTCTTCGCAGACGGTATGGCCGAAGACCTCATTACCGAATTCTCGCGGATGCCGTGGTTTTTCGTGATCGCGCGCAACTCCAGCTTCACCTACAAGGGCCGCGCGGTGGACATGAAGCAGGCGGGTCGCGATCTTGGCGCTGCCTACGTTCTTGAAGGTAGCGTGCGCAAATCAGGCAACCGACTGCGCATCACCGCCCAGCTTATCGACAGCGCCACCGGTTCCCACGTCTGGGCCGACCGTTACGATCGTGAGATCGCGGATATCTTCGACATTCAGGACGAAATTACTCGGGCGATCACCGCGGCCGTGACACCGGAATTCGTATCGGCGGAGGTCCGCAAGACACGGCGCAAGGACCCCTCACAGCTCAGTGCGTGGGAATGCGCAATGCGCGGGCGCGCCCATGTCTGGAAGATGTCGCGCGAGGACGGGGTCGAGGCGCGCCGCCTCTTCCAGCAGGCAATGGAGCTTGCGCCCGGCAGCGGCCTGGGGGTTGCCGATCTCGCACTGGTTCATCTTTACGAGGCGTTTTACGGCTGGAGCGAGAATCGGGCGGAATCTTTCAAAGCAATGCTTGCCACCGCGCAATCGGCGGTCGAGATCGACGAGCACGATCCGATGGCCCTGACGATCCTGGCGGTTGCGCAACTTTTCTCCCGCGAATTCGATGCGGCCCTTGAGACTATAGAGCGCGCATTGGCGATCAGCCCGTATTTCGCCGCTGCTGTCGGCGTACGCGGCTCGGTGTTTGCCTGCGCGGACGAGCCGGACCTTGCGATCGCCGCGGTGAAACAGGCGGTACGCCTCAGCCCGCACGACGGTTTTCTGCCTTTCTGGTACATGACCCTGTGGTGGGCTTATCATGCCTTGCAAGATTACGAAGAGGCTGCGGCCCTCGCCCGCCGGGCATGCCGAGTTGCCCCCGGCAATCCGTCGCTTCGCCGTCAGTTCGCCGTCTCGCTCCATATGCTGGGAGACGACGAAGCTGCCCACAATGCCTTGGCAGAATATCTCAAGCTGATGCCCAAGGCGACTGTAGACGACGCTCGCCACATCCCCAGCAAGAACCGGGAACATCTGGAGCGTTTTCTCGCCGCCTTGCGCGCGCTCGGTCTCCCGAACGGGGAGGGTTGATATTAATTGGCGCCTCCCCCAACTCTTATCCCATACCAAGTCAAGTTACCGCGTGATTTAGAATAGATATTCGGACCTTTCGGTCTTCGAAAAATATCAATGTTGCGCCCCTTTAACAGATTTGTTTCTGCGCCTGCCGGAGAAACGACCGGATGGCTTCCCAAGGGCGCCCGCGCTCCCGGCAAGGTCCAGCACGACGAGTTCAAGTCCGCCACGCCAGCAATTTGCGCTCCACCATGCCGATCGCGGCGCTGACGAACACGCCAAGCAGCGACAGGATGACCACACCGGCGAACAGGCGTTCGAGATCGTAAAGGGAGCCGGCTTCCAGGATATAGGCGCCGATGCCGTATTCCGCGCCGAGCATTTCTGCCGCCACCAGCAGAATGATCGCGATCGCCAGGCTTATGCGGAGGCCGGAAAGGATCCCCGGCATCGCACCCGGCAAAACGATCTTGCGGACAATCGAGAGCCAGGAAAGCCCGAAGCTTTGTCCCATGCGGATCAGCGTCCGGTCCACATTGTCCACCGCCCCATATGTGGCAACCACGGTCGGCGTGAATGTGCCGAAGGCGATAAGGGCGTATTTCGACCCTTCGCCAATGCCGAACCAGATCACGAAAAGAGGCAGGAGCGCGATCTTCGGAATAGGGAAGAGCGCCGCGACAAGCGGAACAAGGCCGGATCGTACAAGGCTGAAAAGTCCGATCAGAATACCGACCATGATCCCTGCCACAACGCCTATCGCAGAGCCCACGGCCAAACGTGACAAGGATGGCCCCAGGTGATCGAACAGAAGACCGGTCTGGATCAAATCGCGAAACGCGGTCAGCACGTCCGATGGTCGTGGCAGCGTTAGCGCCGAGATCCAGCCCTCCCGCGTCCCCCATTCGGCAAGCGCGATCAGCACCGTGAAAACCACGAATGCGACCCAGCGCTGCGGCCTGGGCGCAAAGCCGCCTCCACGGAAGGTGACTGCACGGCCACCGGCCGCATCGGCATTCATCGTTGCATCAGGCATTCATAAGCTCCGCATCGGCGGCCTGCGCCTCGGCGCGCATGAGTTCCCAAAGATGTTTCTGCCGGATCTCCAGATCGGGATCGCCGAGAGTGCGCTCCTGGATCGGGCGGTCGAGATGAACCACTTCCCGGATTTGCCCCGGCCTGCGCGACAGAACCACGATGGAGTGGCCAAGCCTGACGGCCTCGCCCAAATTGTGGGTGACATAGACGGCGGTAAAGGGCTGGCGCTCATAAAGGCTGACGAGGTCGTCCATCAGAAGCTCCCGCGTCTGGCTGTCGAGCGCCGAGAGCGGCTCGTCCATCAGCAGAACCGCCGGATTTACGGCAAGCGCGCGGGCAATCGCCACGCGTTGCTTCATTCCCCCTGAAAGTTGCTTTGGCAGCGCCTTGGCAAAATCACTCAATTTCGTGCGGGCAAGCACGTCCGCGATGATCTCGTCAGCCTCATTGCCCCGGATGCCATGATCCTCAAGCACGAGCGAGACATTGCCATAAACGCTTCGCCATGGCAGCAGCGCGAAATCCTGGAAGATGTAGGTGAGCGGATTGAGGCACCCCTCGGGCGGTTCGCCAATCTGCAAGACCCTCCCTCGCGCCGGTTGCTCCAGGCCACCGATAATGCGCAGCAGCGTAGATTTCCCGCATCCGGAAGGGCCAACGATGCAGACAATGCGCCCTGCGGGAATTTCGAGGGTGATGTCGCGCATCACCTCGAAGCCGTCATAAGAGTGGCCGATGCCTTCGAGCCGGATTTCCATGGTGCTCCTCAAGTCGTCGATTCAGCCGCACCCGATCTGACGGCGATCAATGGGAAGCACAAGAGGAAAATCGAAATTCAGACCACCTTGACTGTCATGCTTCCGAGGCTTTCAATCGAAACTTCAATCACATCACCTTTCGTCACCGCTCTCACGCCGGACGGCGTGCCCGAAAGAATGATATCTCCCGCCGCCAGCTCGAAATACTCCGAAAGATACGAGATCATCTCCGGAACTTTCCAGATCATCTGATTGAGGTCGCCTTCCTGCCGTACCTGTCCGTTGATCCTGAGTTCGACGCGCCCGCTATCGGGATGCCCGACTTCGGATACAGGGTGAAGAGGCCCGACCGGCGCCGACTGCTCGAACGCCTTGCCGATCTCCCAGGGACGGCCGAGCTTCTTGGCTTCGCCCTGCAAGTCGCGGCGGGTCATATCGAGCGCCAGGCCATAGCCGAAGACATGGTTTAGCGCATCGTCCAATGCGATGTTCCGCCCCCCGCTTTTCAGCGCAACCGCCATCTCCACTTCATGATGGACATCGGAGGTCTTTGGCGGGTACGGAAACTCGCCGGACGGGTTAAGATTGTCCGGGTTCTTCTGAAAGAAAAACGGCGGCTCCCGGTCCGGATCGTGCCCCATTTCGATAGCGTGCGCGGCGTAATTCCGCCCTATGCAATAGACCCGGCGCACGGGGAAAAGCGCCTTGGTTCCCGCGACCGGAATCGCGACAGCAGGCGGTTGTTCGATAACGAATTGCGGCATGGAATCCTCCGACAGGGTTATTGCGCCGGTTTAATCGCACACCGGAGGCTCTCAGACCAATGCTGATTGGTTGAGCAATCAGCTTCGAGTACCCAATTTGCTGATGAATTCCGGCACTCCGGAGCGCGGAGATACAATCTCTTCGCTGCGCGCCTTCATCATGGCCGGGCTTTACCGGCCCCCCTTATGTGCTCGATTGCGCTTTCCAGAGAACGAACCGCTTCTTCCCGGTCAGATCGTGAAAGTACGGACTTTTGAACCCTAATGCTAATTCCGGGAGTTTCGAGACGAGCAATATCTTCGCATCCCACGCCTGACGGCTTGATTTGATACGCCCTCACGCTCTTGGAAAAGCCTTTGGGCTTAAATTCCGTCTTCCTCGCATCTCCAATCGCTTGCCTGACAAGATGGTAAGTCTCATTGTCGAGCAGGATTTCACCCGCCGGGGCATGCTGCTGAAGGCGCGCAGCCAGATTTACCGGGCTGCCGATCGCCGTATAGTCCAGCCGATCCTCGCTCCCGAAATTACCGACAGTGCAATATCCCGTCGCGATACCAATCCGCAGCTTGAATTCTTTATCGATTCCCCTGTCGTTCCATTTGGAAGCCAGCTCGCCGAGCTTTGATTGCATTTCCATAGCCATGGTCACGCAGGCAGTCGCGTCGCGCTCTACGCCCCTGGAAACCGGATCACCGAAGAACGCCACGACGGCATCACCTATGAACTTGTCGACCGTTGCGCCATGCTCCACGGCCACCTTCGACATTTCCGTCAAATACTGGTTCAGCAATTCGGTCAGCTGTTCGGACTCCAGCGCATCGACCAGTGCCGTGAAGCCGACGATATCGGAAAAGAACACGGTCAGCTTCTTTCGCTTCGGAGCAATCTCTACATTTTGCGGCGCGGAAAAAATGGAAGAATAGATCTGCGGCGAAAGATATTTCGACAAGCGGGATGATAGCGACTCAAGCATTTCTGTCTTCGAGAATGCTTCGACTTCGCGTTTCTTCAATTCAGTGACGTCCGTATAGACCGAAGCAATGCCGCCGGCACTCGTCTTGTGTTCGTTTATCTGGAGCCAGGTCCCGTCAGACAGCAATTGTTCGATCGGTTCCTGCGTACCTTTACGAATGCGCTTACGCATTTCGATATAGTTTTCGATCCCGCCCTTCTCGTCGATAAGCGGAAGCATGCCGGCTTCATATGCAGCTCTGATGATGTCCCAGAAAACCGCGCCGGGCTCGACCATGGCGGCCACTTCAGCGTTGGCTGCCCTCGCGAAATATTGCCGGTAGTTGGAATTGCACAGGACAACGCGATCGTCCGCGTCGAACAGGACGATACCTTCCGATATGGATTCTATGGCATCGAGCAGGTTCTGGCTCGCTTGTTCCGCTTTCCGTTGCGCGTCCTTCAGATGGGTTTCCGCCAGCTTGCGCGAAGTGATGTCGCGGATTGCGCCGATAAGCCGAACCGCTTCTCCATTGTCCTGGCGGATGCAACGGCCATTGTCAGCCACCCAAATGTAGTCGCCGATCGGGCGCCGCAACCGATATTCCGCGCGCATGCGATCCGAAATACCCCTGATGTGCTCGATGATGGCTGCCTTGTATCCGTCGAAATCCTGCGGATGGATGCGCCTGTTCCAATCTTCCGCCGTCAGCGCCCGCTCTCCAAAACCGACAATGGCATTGAGCCGACCGGACACATGAAGTTCTCCGCTGGAAATATTCCAGTCGTAAATCCCTTCCGAAATGGCCTCGCTTACGAGCGCATAACGGTCCGAAAGCGTTTGAGCGTTGTCTTCGTTCCGCTTATCGAAGCGGGAAACGCTGTCATCCACGGACATGGGCCCTCTCGCGCAATGTCGGCCTCGGCCAAAGCTTACCCGCGCGAAGCTGGCGCCGCAAACGGCAGCCGCTTTTCGCGGTGACAAGAAAGCTCACAGCCGCGTCCATTGACACAAAGGCTTATTCCTGCGCCACGTGATCAACTCCCTAATGATCATTGCGGGATAGTCCACGCTCCTGGGCGCGCAGCGCATAAAAAGCAGAAAAAATAGTTTATTGAGAAGTTTAAAAATTGACAATTTTCATTGATTATCAGCCAATTGGCCTTACTATCCATATCCGATCCGAAGTGCTGGCAGGCAGACAGGGCCGACGGGAGCCTGTCGGCCCCACGCCCAGATACGGGAAACCTCGCAGATGGCTATTCGGGTGGGAGTTATCGGTACAGGCGTCATGGGGGCGGATCATGCACGTTTGTTCGACAGGGGAATCCGGGGCGCAATTCTTGGCAGCGTCGCGGATCCGGACAAAGAACGGGCAAAAGCGGTTGCCGGCGATGTGAGCGTTTTCTCCGATCCGCTCATGCTGATCCGCTCTTCACAGGTGGACGCGGTCGTCATTGCAAGCCCCGATCACACGCATCGGGATATCGTGATGGCCTGTCTGGAGGCCAAGAAACCGGTTCTTTGCGAGAAACCTTTGGCTATTGATGCAGCTCAGTGTCTCGAAATCGTCAGGACAGAGGAAAAGCTCGGCCAGAAGTTGGTGCAGGTCGGCTTCATGCGCAGGTTCGATCCCTGTTATGCGGAGTTGAAGTCGACGCTTCAATCCGGCTCGATCGGCACCCCGAGGATTGTGCACAATCAACACAGAAACGCCCAGGCGCCGGAGTGGTTTACCGCGCATATGGCGGTGACAAATTCATTCGTTCACGAAATCGACGTCACCCGTTGGCTTCTGGGCGCCGAGTTCGTCCGTGGGTACGTAACAGAGGCGCCACGCACTGGAGATGCGCCGAAGGGAGACCCCCTCATGATCATGCTGGAAACGGATACCGGCGCCATCGTTTCCACGGAAGTATTCATGAATGCGGCCTATGGCTATCACGTGCATTGCGAGATCGCGGGAACGAGCGGTACCGCTTCCATGGCCCATCCGGCGCTGACCCGCACAAGGCTCGATCGGGCCGAGCGCGGCGAATTTCCGGAAAACTGGATACCGCGTTTTGCCGATGCTTACCGGATCCAGGACCAAGTCTGGATCAATTCCCTTTTGGACGGAACGCACGCAAATGAAGGCGCCACGGCGTGGGACGGTTTCGTGGCGACATCGATCGCGGAACAGCTCGTCAATGCGATCGAAACAGGCACGCCGGTCGATCTGGTCCTGCCCGAGCGCCCGTGACCTGGGATAGCGCGATTGACGTGTTTCCCAGCGACGCTGCGTTAATTGTTACGCTTGATCACGGTGCACTCCCTATCGAACGTCCGGTCATAGCTCACTGTTTGAGCCAATCGACAAAGGCCTCCCCATAGCCGGGATGCCACCGCGAGAGTGGAGGACGATTTTCCGCAATATCGCCGGCGGCCCAAAGGATCCGCTTTTCGTCCGTCGCGTGATCGACTTCATTGTCGGGGCAAAGGATGTAGAAGTCTTCACGCCCAAGCGCGTCGAACAGAAATGCCACAGTCTCTTCCGGCGTCCACGCGCCGTCGGGCTTTTCTATCCGGCCGCGGGCGGTCAGCGGGGTGAAGACGAAACCGGGGATAAAGAGGCGCGCCTCAACCTTGCAAGCCGGCGTGCTGCGCAGTTCGTGCTGCAACGCCTCTGTAAATACCTTCACGCCGGCCTTCGACACATTGTACGCAGGATCGCCCGGCGGCGTCGTGATCCCCTGCTTCGACCCGGTGTTGATAATGAGTCCGGGACGGTCGGCAGCGATCATTTCCGGCGCGAATATCTGCGCGCTTCGAATGACGCCCCACATGTTTACGTCAATTATCCGTTGCCAGGTATCCTCGATGTCAAAGATCGAACTGCCGGGCTGCACTCCGGCATTGTTCATCAGAACGCTTACCTGCCCCCATTCCGCTTGAACCCTCGCTTTCAACGCCTTTAGCTGTTCGACGTGTGAAATGTCCGTCGGCACGGTCAGCACACGTCCATCACCGCCCAGCGTATCCCGCGCGCTATCGAGAGCCTTGCCCGGAAGATCGGCAATGCAGACGCGGAGTCCCAGGTCGACGAACCTCCTCGCGGCCGCAAGTCCAATGCCGGACGCGCCGCCTGTAACGATCGCAATGTTTCCCTTACGAACCGCTTCATGCATGGTCTTTTCCCTCCCGCTTTTCGGAACATCCTCCAGATAGAGCACATAAGCGCAAACAATGCTTGCGGATACCCGCGTAGCGAAAAATTAATTGACAATTACGCCTTCATGCAATGATTATTGCATATTATTACCTTACGTAAATAAGAGCTGACGGCATAGAATAATGGCAAACCGGGTGCCCAGAACATTCGGGAGGAGGATGCCACGTGAGCCTGCTTGAGCTTAAAGGCGTTACGAAGAGTTTTGGTGCGATCCACGCCCTTCAGGGCATCGACATGACAATCAGCGAGGGCGAAGCTGTCGGGCTAATGGGCGACAATGGCGCCGGCAAGTCGACATTGATGCGCATTATCGCCGGGAATTTCCTGCCGACGGCGGGAAAGATCATGATCAACGGCTCTGAAGTGCATTTCAACAAGCCGGTTGACGCGCGCAACAACGGTATCGAGATCGTCTATCAGGATCTTGCGCTTTGCAACAACCTCACCGCAGCTGCAAACGTCTTTCTCGGCAGGGAAATCCGCAAGAAATTCGGCCCGATCAGCTATCTCGACCATAAGGCGATGTTTGAAAAGGCCGGTGAACTCTTTCGGGAACTCAAGTCCGAAACCCGGCCGCGCGATCTCGTGAAGCAGATGTCCGGCGGCCAGCGCCAAGCCGTGGCGATCGCCCGAACCCGCCTGTCCGATCCGAAACTTGTCCTCATGGACGAGCCGACGGCGGCGATATCGGTCCGCCAGGTCGCCGAGGTCCTGAACCTTATCCATCGCCTCAAGGATTCGGGCCACGCGGTCATTCTGGTTTCGCACCGTATGCCGGACGTCTTCGAGGTTTGCGACCGCGTAGCGGTCCTGCGCCGCGGCGCCAAGGTCGCCGACAAGCAAATCAACGCAACGAGCCCGGAGGAAGTCACGGGGCTGATTACGGGGGCGATTGAGAACGCATGACCGACACGACGCAGAAATCGCACGCCGAGATCGATGAAAGCATCACTTCTCGTCAGGAGATGTCGGGGCTGCAGGCAGCGTTGAAAACCCAGCCGTTCTGGGTGTTCGTAGCGATTATCGCGATCGGTGTCGTCATGAGCTTCGTCTCGGACGTCTTCCTTACAGAGCGCAATTTTTTCAACATTACCCGGAATTTCGCCTTTTTCGGCATCATGGCGCTTGGAATGTCCGCGGTGATCTGCACCGCCGGGATCGATCTTTCGGTCGGCTCGCTGATGGGCCTCGCCGGCATCGTTACCGGCCTCGTCATGCAGGCCGGTTACGGCATCGGGTTCGGTTTTATCGCCTGCATGGGGGCGGCCGCCATCGTCGGGCTCGTCAACGGCGTGCTGATCGCATATCTCAGAATGGCGCCATTCGTCGTGACGCTCGGGATGCTGGCGATGTCCCGCTCCATCGCGATGGTCATCTCCAACAACAAGATGATCTACGACTTCGGCCCCGATCAGGACCTCTTCGAATGGATCGGCGGCGAGAGCGTGTTCGGCGTCCCCAATCCCGTGTGGGTCCTCATGATCCTGACCGTGGTGTTCTGGTGGGTATGGCGCTACTCGACCTGGGGCCGCTGGGTCATCGCGATCGGCGGCAACGCGGATGCCGCAAAGCTTGCCGGCATACCGGTCGAGCGCGTGATCGTCTCCGTCTATGTGCTGTGCTCATGTTGCGCGGGTCTGGCCGCCTTCCTGCTGGTTGGCTGGTTCGGATCCGTGACCAATGCGCTCGGCCTGACGTACGAACTCAACGTCATCGCAGCGACCGTCATCGGGGGCGCAAACCTTATGGGAGGCGTGGTCTACGCCTTCGGCGCGCCGATCGGCGCCGCTCTCATGGAACTTATCCGTAACAGCCTACTGCTCGCCGGTATCGACGCCCTTTGGCAGCAGTTCTTCGTTGGTCTGTTCCTGATCCTGGCTGTGCTTCTGGAACAGATCCGCAATCGCGGCAGGTCTTGAGAAGAACCATCCGCGCCTTCAAACCAAATGGGAGGAGACCATCATGAAGAAACTGATGTGTGCAGCAATCATGGCGGCCGTAACGCTGCCGGCTGCCGGCGCCCTTGCCGCCGACTATAATTTCGCGCTCGTACCGAAGGCGATGAACAATCCATTCTTCGACCTGGCACGCGACGGTTGCTACAAGGCTCAGGAAGAACTCGAAGGCGTAACCTGCAACTATATCGGGCCGGGCGAGCATACGGAGCTTGAGCAAATCCAGATCGTTCAGGACCTGATCAGCCAGGGCGTGGACGGGATAGCCGTCTCGCCGTCGAACGCGCCCGCCATGGGCAAGGCCCTGAAGGCGGCTGTCGACGCAGGCATTCCGGTAATGACCTGGGATGCGGACCTGCTTGAGGAGGACAAGGGAATCCGCGCCACCTTCGTCGGAACGAAGAACTACGATATCGGCGTAAACCTGGCGAAAATTGCGATGGAGCGGCATCCGGACGGCGGCAAGGTCTGCTTGCAAACCGGCGGTGCGGCGGCCGCCAACCACAACGAACGCCTGAAGGGCATTCGCGACACGCTTGCCGGCAAAGACATGGGCACACCTCCGGGCGAACCGCTTAGCGGAGAAAACGGATGGACCGAGGTTGCCGGCTGCCCGCTCATTACAGATGATGATGGCAACAAGGCGATTCAGGGTATGACCGATATCCTGGCCAAGGAAGCCGATTTGACCGCGTTCATTTCAACTGGCGCCTTTACCCAGTGGTTCGACAACGCCTATCGTCAGGCCGCCGAACCTTATCAGGACAAGATGGCGTCCGGCGAAATGTCCATCATCGTGGCTGATACGCTTCCCATGCAGATGGCCCAATTGAAAGACGGCCTGTCAAACGGTCAGGTTGGCCAGCGCCCGTTTGAAATGGGGTATCGTGCGATGTTCGTGCTGAAGGATCTGGCGGAAGGCAAATCGGTCGACGATCCGATCTACACCGGCCTCGACGTCTGCACCCCTGACAACGTCGACAGCTGCCTTGCGCAGTAACGGCCCGTAACAAGGCTTGCGGCCCCCGGCTGTCGGGGGCCGTTTCTTTTGGAGTGATTGATGAAGAAGATACGCTACGCCGTTGTCGGCGCCGGATGGATTTCCCAGGAAGCTTTCTTGCCTTCGGTCGCGCAGACCGGCAATTCCGAGATGACGGCAATCGTCACCGGCAATGCCGCGAATGCCGCGAAGCTCGCGGATTTCTACGGCATCGAGCATGTATTTGCCTATGAACGCTATGAGGAGATGCTGGCCGCCGACATCGTCGACGCCGTCTATATCGCCCTCCCCAATTCATTGCATGCGGACTATGCGATCCGTGCGTCCAGGGCCGGCAAGCATGTCCTGGTCGAAAAGCCCCTTGCCATAACAGTCGAGGAATGCGAGGCGATGATCGCCGCCGCAGATGAAGCGGGCGTCTTCCTGATGACGGCCTACAGGCTCCACACGGACCCGGGAACAATCGAGGTGCTGGAGCAAATCCGCAACGGCAAGATCGGCGACCCGCGCATCTTCACTTCCATCTTTTCCTATCAGGCGACGGCAAGCAACCACCGGCTAAAGGCCGAACACTGGGGCGGGCCGCTTCAGGACATTGGCGTTTATTGCCTCAATGCAGCGCGGCATGTCTTCGCGGCCGAGCCGGTCGAGGCGATCGCCATGAAAGGTAGTGGCGACAATGATCCGCGTTTCGACGAAGTCGAGGAAGCCATCGCCGTCACGCTCCGCTTTCCCGGGGGACGTCTCGCTCAGTTCGTCGCAAGCTTCGGCGCCGATACGCTCGACACCTATCGCGTCGTCGGCACGAAGGGGGAAATCACGCTCGAACCGGGCTTCCGTTTCGAAACGGATACCAACCTGCGCCTGCGGCAGGACGAAGTTGTCGTATTGGAAAAGCCTTCGCCTTCGGTGGATCACTTCGGCGGTCAGACGGCGTATTTCTCCGATTGCATCCTCAACGGCGTCAGGCCGGAGCCTGATGGTGAGGAAGGCCTGGCCGACGTTCGCGCCATGCTTGCCATCGAGCGAGCGGCCGCCACCGGCAAGCCTCAGAAAATAGACACACCGCCGCGCCCCTCTCACCCGATGCCGGAGATGGTGCGGCATATCCCGAGAACCGATCGCCGGCTGGTGTTTTGAAGATTGCACGAGGCCACGTTGTCAGGATCGTGCGATCTCGGCGATCCTGACCGCCCGCCCCTCCGCAATCGACTTGAATGCAGCTTCCGCCAATATCAGGGCAAGCCGGCCATCTTCGAAACCGACTTCCAAAAGTGCCCCGTTTTCAACAACATCGACGAAATGGCCGATTTCGGCGTTAAACGCCTCCGCATATCGTTCGATGAAGAAGTTGAGAAGCGGCGCGGAGACGTTCGTCGCATCCTTCACGTGCTTCGTTACATGGTTCATGCGCCGGTTTTCGGAAACGACCATCCCCTTGCTGCCGAAAAGCTCGACACGCTGATCGTAACCGTAGGCCGCTTCCCGAGAATTCGTGATGACCGCCTGCCTGCCGCTTTTCGTGACAAGCACCGCGACCACCGTGTCGTAGTCGTTGCATTTTTCCATCAACGCCGGGTCGACAAGGCGCGATCCCGTGGCGGAGACGGTTTCGATTTCTTCACCGAGCATAAAGCGCGCGAGGTCGAAATCGTGGATCGTCATGTCGCGGAAAATTCCGCCTGACGCTTCGATATATGCATCAGGCGCCATTCCCGGATCGCGCGAGGTGATGACAACCTGGTGCAGGTTCCCGATCTCGCCGTCCAGAAACGCCTGTCGCGCGGCGCGGTGGCCGGGGTCGAACCGGCGCACGAACCCCAGCATGATGGGCAGAGAGGTATCGCCAATCCGGCTCTTGCAAAGTTCGACCCGCTTGAGATCGAGGTCGATCGGCTTTTCGCAAAGCACCGGCTTTTCAGCCCGAACCGCGGCTTCGATATAATCGGAATGCGTGCTGGTCGCCGTGGCGATCAGAACAGCGTCCACATCCGGACTGGCAAACACTTCGTCCGCCGACTTGAAGACCCTGACGCCATGTGCCGACCCGCAATTTTCCGCGGCCACCGAATTGATATCAAAGACGCCCGCCAGTTCGGCATGCGGATGCGCGTTCACGTTCGCCGCGTGCATAACTCCGATCCGCCCGCAACCAAGTACCGCAATCTTCAACATGACAGCCCTCCCGGCTTTATGGACATCCGCAAGATTGGGCCACCCGCGTTGCATCGCCGTTGCTACCGGCTCACGATGTGCCTGCGCTATCCCTTAGGGACCACCCCGTTCACAACAAGCTCCGGATCGAGGCGGCCCGCGAAAAAATCGATGACATTGCGGACTGAATGAACTGCCAGGCGTTCTCCGCCTTCGCGCGTCAATCCGCCGATGTGCGGCGACAGAACAACATTATCCATCTTCAGCAACGGGTTTTCAGGTGCTGGCGGTTCGTCCTCGAAAACATCGAGCCCGGCCGCCCGCAGCCTACCGTCCTGCAGCGCGGCAATCAGCGCGTCTTCCTCGACAATCCCTCCCCGCGCCGTGTTCACCAAAACGGCCCCCGGCTTTATGGCAGCCAGTTCCTTTTGCCCGATCAACGGGCGATCAGCTTTCGGTGCGTTAACCGAAACCACGTCCGCCCAGGCCAGTCCTTCTTCCAGCGTTTTTACGCAACTTACAGCCCCTTCAGGCCACCCTTTCGCGGCAAGGTAGGGATCATATGCGCGAACCCTCATTGCGAAAGCCGATGCCAATGCACCAACGCGCCGCCCAATGCGGCCATACCCCAAAACAAGCAGGTTCTTGGCCGCAAGTTCGCAGGCTTCGAGGTTGTTGCGCCAGGACCAATTATTATTGCGCACCGCTGCATCGGAGCGAATGGCAAGCTTCGTTGCCGCAAGCATCATCATCAGGGAATGCTCGGCCACCGATATCGAATTGACATCGCCCACCACGACCAGCGGGATGCCGCGCTGCGCCAGGGCCTCCCCGTCGACCGAGTCATATCCGACACCGTGACGCGCGACGACTTTCAGGCGTTCCGCCCTGGCGATGGTCGGCGCGGTCAGGGGCTGCGTGCGAATGATGAGGGCGTCGGCCTTGGGAAGGGGCGTCGCGTAGCTTTCTTCCGAAGTCCCATCGACAGTTTCGAAGGTGAAATCGGCCGCATCTTCCAGGATTTGGATGCCGGAGGCATGGATTTTCCCCACAACGAGAACATGCGGCATCAGTAGCTTCCCTTCTCGCGACTTTTCGCGGAAGTGCCTGTAAGCTCGCGAAACCTCGCCACGGAAACACTTGCAGCGGCCGCCAGAAGGCGCGCGTCGGCGGAAACCGTGGTCATGTTGTACCCCCAGCCGATTGCCTTTGCGGCATAGTCCGGCGTCCCGCAATGCAGTGCGGCATAGATGCCTTTGGCCTTGCAAACGTCCGCGATGCGCCGGATCGCGGCAACCATCTCCTCCTCCTCACGGTCGAAACCGGGTGCAAGCCGCCCCTCGGTTACGCCCAGGGCAAGGTCCGCCGGACCCACATAAATTCCGTCAAGGCCGGGTGTCGAGGCAATTTCCTCAAGGTTATTCATGCCCTGCGCGGTCTCGATCATGGCAAATGCCAGAACCGCCTCATTCACCTGAACGCCGTATCCTTTCATGGCGAAGTTCGCGCGCGTCGGGCCGAAACTTCGTTGGCCGTCAGGGGGATAGCGCATATAGCTGACGAATTCGGCCGCCTGCTCGGCGTTGTTTATCATCGGACAGATGATGCCCATGGCGCCGGCATCGAGCGCCTTCATGATTGCGGAAGGGTCAAGCCAGGGCACGCGCGCCATCAGCACTGCGCCGGATGCCCTCATCGCCTGAAGCATCGGCAGAGCCGCAGAGTAATCCAGCGCGCCATGCTGGATATCTATCGAAACCGAGTCATAGCCCTGTGCGGCCATGATTTCGGCGGTGAACGGGTTGCCGATGGAGCACCAGCCATTGATGGTCGGTTGCCCCTTTTCCCATTTTTGCTTTAGCGGGTTCGTGAGCATCACAGGCCTCAAAAAACGGTTTGAGAGAGTTTGACGTCGAGATAATCGCCAATACCTTCGGTGCCGCCTTCCCGGCCCATGCCTGAGAGCCTGGTTCCGCCGAAGGGCGCTTCGGCCGCAGCAAGCGCGAAGCTGTTGATCCCCACCATGCCGGACTTGAGCTCTTCCACCGTGCGCCGCGCCCGTTTCGCGGATGCGGTAAAGGCATAAGCCGCGAGCCCCATGTCGGTTGCATTCGCGCGTCCCAAAACTTCGTCATCCGAGGAGAACAGAGCGATTGCGGCTATCGGCCCGAAGTTTTCTTCCGCCATAACCTTCATGTCATCGGTCACATCGGTGAGCACGGTCGGTTCGAAGAAGTGCCCGGAGTTGAACTCGGCAGGTCGTTTGCCGCCGGCCGCGATTTTTGCGCCAGCACTCACCGCGCTTTCGACAACCGCCTCGATTTCCTCAACGCGCCTGCCATTTATAAGCGGTCCCATGCCGAACGTTTCATCCAGCCCGTCACCGAGCTTTATTTTTTCCGCCCTCTTCACAAAGCCTTCGATAAAGGCGTCATGCCGGCTTTCGTGGACATAGAAGCGATCCGGCGTGACGCAAACCTGGCCGCAATTGGCGAATTTGGTCGGAACGCAGACATCGAGCGCGGCTTCAAGATCCGCATCGTCGTAGATGATGCAAGGGGCGTTGCCACCAAGCTCCATCGATACCTTCTTCATGGTGTCTGCGGCATCGCGGATCATCTGCTGGCCCACACGCGTCGAACCGGTGAGCGAAACCTTGCGTACCGCCTTTGAAGCCATGATCGGCGCGTAGGTATTGTCCGTGGAACCGACGACGAGGTTGACAGTGCCGTCAGGCAGCTCGCCTGCACGCATGCAGTCGACCATCACCATCGCCGTGCCGGGGGTCTGCCTCGAAGGGCGAATGATAACCGCGCAACCCGCCGCAAGCGCCGGTGCGACCTTGCGTGCGATAAGGGCGGCGGGAAAATTCCATGCCGTGAAGGCCGCCACGATGCCGACCGGTTCGCGGTGGACCTCAAAACGCCCTCCAGGCACGCGGCTTTCGACGATGCGACCGTATATGCGGCGCGCCTCTTCGGCGTACCAGCGGAACTGGTCGACCGACAGACCCCATTCTCTCCCGGCCTGCACCAGAGGCTTGCCGGTCTCCGAAGAGATCACCCGCGCTGCCTCGTCGGCTCGGGCGATCATTTCATCGGCGATCCGGTGAAGGGCATCAGCCCGCGAAAATGCCGGCATCGCTCGCCATGTCGCAAAACCCTTTTCCGCCGCCGCGAGTGCGGCTTCGGTATCTTCCCTTGCCGCTTGCGGGGCGGCACCAAGAGGCTGTTCCGTCACCGGGCTGATCACGTTGGCGCACGCCCCACCCACGGCCTCGCGCCACTCTCCGTCGATGAAAAGTCCGAAATTTCGATACATGACACACCCGGCCGTTCCGCACCGAAAGGGCATGGGCCCCTTGGCGGGCTGCGTTTCATTTCCACCTTCGCTGCGTTAGATCGGCAATCAATATCGCCTGCCTGCAATTGACAATTTTCGTTGCTAACAATGCTGATTGTCAATAATCATTTCATGCGGTAAATATTTCATATTTACGCAGGGAGGAGCTTCATGCCGCAGGCGACCATCCGTCTGACCATGGCCCAGGCTTTGGTCAAATACCTGTGCAACCAGTTCACCGAGATCGATGGCGAACGCGTGCCGCTTTTTGCCGGCGTCTTCGGCATCTTCGGGCATGGTAACGTCACTTGCCTGTCCGAAGCCCTCGAAGCCGTGCAGGACCGCCTGCCCACATGGCGCGGCCAGAACGAACAATCCATGGCGCTGGCCGCGATCGGCTTCGCCAAGGCAAAGCGCCGCCGCCAGATTATGGTGGCCACCTCCTCCATCGGCCCCGGCGCGCTGAACATGGTGACCGCCGCCGGCACGGCCCATGCCAACCGGCTACCTGTTCTGATCCTGGCCGGAGATACTTTCGCCAACCGCGTTCCCGACCCGGTGCTGCAGCAAGTCGAACATTTCGGCAATCCGACCACGACGGTAAACGACGCTTTCAAGGCGGTGTCGCGCTATTGGGACAGGATCACCCTGCCGGAACAGATCATTTCTTCCTTACCGCAAGCCATTGCCACGATGCTCGATCCGGCCGACTGCGGCCCTGCCTTCATCGGCCTTTGCCAGGACACCCAGGAAGTGGCCTTCGATTATCCGGAAGTTTTCTTCGAACCGAAAGTCTGGACCATTCCGCGCCCGCGCCCCGACCGGCAGCGCGTGGCGCAAGCGGTTGAATTGTTGAAGAACGCAAGGAAGCCGCTGATCATCTCAGGCGGCGGTGTGCGTTACTCAGGCGCCGAGGAAACGCTTGCGAAATTCGCCGTCGAGCGGGGAATTCCCATTGTCGAAACGATCGCCGGCAAGGGAACGCTGACACATTATCATCCGGCTCACGCCGGGCCCATCGGCATCATCGGCTCGACCTCGGCGAACGCGCTAGCCGGCGATGCGGATGTCATCCTTGCCGTCGGCACGCGCTTGCAGGATTTCACGACAGGCTCTTGGACGGCCTTTGCCCCGAATGCGCGTTTCATCTCGATCAACGCGGCGCGCTTCGATGCCACCAAACATCGGGCGCTTTCGGTCGTGGGCGATGCGCTGGAGGCTGTCGTCGAAATCGAGGACGCGCTTGGTAACTGGAAATCCCCACCTGCCCGAATGGAACAGGCAAAGGCGCTCTTCAAGGAATGGGATCAACTGCTCGACCGGCACCAGGCGCCGACCAACGCTCCAGTTCCGACCTACGCGCAAGTGGTAGCAACCGTGAACAAGGCGGCGGGCGAGAATGACAACCTCATAGCCGCTGCCGGCGGCATTCCGGGCGAGGTCGCGAAGGGGTGGCGGGTCAAGAACCCGAACACCTTCGATCTGGAGTTCGGATTTTCCTGCATGGGCTACGAGATTTCAGCCGGCTGGGGAAATGCCATGGCGAACGAGGGCAAGGGCACGCCGATCGTCATGCTGGGCGACGGCACCTACATGATGATGAATTCCGATATTTATTCTTCTGTCCTCACGGGCAAGAAGATGATCGTTGTCGTCTGCGACAACGGTGGTTTTGCGGTCATCAACCGCTTGCAGGAGTTCAAGGGCACGCCCGGTTTCAACAACCTGCTCAAGGATTGCCGCATCGGGAACCCTGAAAATCCGTTGCACGTGGATTTCGCCAAACACGCCGAGGCGATGGGCGCTTATGGCCGCCACTGTGAAAGCCTCGGAGATCTGGAAGCCGCGCTTGAGTGGG
This sequence comes from Hongsoonwoonella zoysiae, assembly GCF_013266695.1. Classification (GTDB taxonomy): domain Bacteria; phylum Pseudomonadota; class Alphaproteobacteria; order Rhizobiales; family Stappiaceae; genus Hongsoonwoonella; species Hongsoonwoonella zoysiae. Next base: position 2,407,478 of record NZ_JABRXF010000001.1, on the reverse strand, counting down.
CGAAAGGCAACGACCGGACCACCGTCCTGTCCATCGCGACGGATGCTTTCGCCTGGGTGCCTGGCGATGCGGACTGGGATGTAGGCGTGCCTGAAGTCTCCGAACGCGAAACCGTCATGGCCGCGCGGGCGCATCAGCAGGAAATCCGAAGCAGGCAACGCGTTGGAGTTTGACGATCATGCTCAAGGCAAGGCTGGGTATCGCACCCATCGCATGGTGGAACGACGATCTTGAGGAACTTTCAGACGACGTGAGCCTTGAGGAATGTCTGCGCCAGGCATCCGAAGCGGGATTTACCGGCATGGAAACCGGGCGCCGCTTCCCGATGAACATGTCGGAACTCGGGCCTATCCTGAAGAAATACGGGATGTCGGTATGCGGAGGCTGGTTCTCGGGCCTGCTTCTTGATGGAGATATCGAGGAAGAGAAGGATCGCATTCGCGAGCAGATGGACTTCTTCATCGCGGCGAATGCGCCCTGCATCGTCTACGGCGAGACGGCATGCTCAATCCAGGGCGATCGGACAAAGCCGCTTGCGGCGAAACCGAAGCTCTCTCAAGAGGAAATGAAAGCCTATGGCCGAAAGATGACCGCCTTCGCCGAGTGGTGCGCCGATGAAGGCATGCCGCTCGCCTATCATCACCATATGGCAGCAGCGATCGAGACCGAGCCGGAACTTGACTTGTTTCTGTCCCGGACCGGTGAAGCGGTCAAACTGCTTTACGATGCCGGGCATATGGCCATGGCCGGCGGCGATGTCATTCGCGTCATCAACCATCACCACCGGCGGATCAGCCACGTTCATACGAAGGATGTTCGGATGAGCGTGGTGAACGGGCTCGACCGTTCAAAGGACAGTTTTCTCGATGCCGTGGTCAAAGGTGTCTTTACGGTACCAGGCGATGGCGATCTCGATTTTGGGCGGATCGTCCATCGGCTGGCGTCTTTCGGCTATCAGGGCTGGTTTGTCGTAGAGGCCGAGCAGGACCCGAAAATCAGCCCGCCTTTTCAGATGGCTCAAATTGGTTACAAGGAACTGCTTCGCGTTGTAGACGCTGCGGAATACACGGTGATTTCCGGTTGAATACTGGCGGTTCCCGGCGCAAACCCTATATCGCTCAAGCGGTTTCCCGGTCCCCGGCAGCTTGCGCATGGCGCGAAATTCGGCGCATTATGCAATAAAAATTGCAAGGCAGAGATCTATGGAAACCGCCACCCCGCCGAAGGACTACGAAGAGCTTATCCGCATCATCCATGAGCGATACGACGGGATGAGCAAATCCTATCAGCGGATTGCCGAATACCTGACGCAAAACCCCAATGACGTCGCGGTCATGTCGGTAAATGCGATTGCGGACCTGCGCGGCATTCACGCGTCAAGCTTCGTTCGCTTCGCCCAGTCGCTCGGCTACAAGGGTTTCAAGGAGCTTCAAGGCGTGTTTCAGCGCCGCCTGTCCACTGCCGCACCGGGTTTCGAGGCGCGGATCAAGGCGCTTGAAACGGACCTTGTCAGGTCGGACCAGGCAGGCGCGGGCAGTTTCCTGAAGGATCTCGTCGTGCGCGATATCGCCTCTCTTCAGGACCTTCTCAGCAACGTCAGCGGAGAGGAAATCCAACGCGCGGCCGCAATGATGGAAAAGGCGAACACCATCTATCTCATCGGTCAGTTACGCTCAGCGCCCATCGTGATGCTGTTGCAGTACGCCCTGACGATGTTAGGTAAACCAAATGTCCTTTTAAGTGAAGGCGGCGGCCTTGCGACCCACAGGGCCAAGCTGGCGACCAATAAGGATTTATTGATTGCGGTATCGTTCCGTTTCTACGCGAACGAAGTCGTCAACATCATGGATGATACTGCCAGACGGAGTGTGCCGATCCTGGCTATTTCCGATTCCACGCTGTCTCCACTTTCCAAAAACGCGGATCTTCTGTTTTCCGTGCCGGAGTACGAATACACATTTTCGCGCTCTCTCGCCGCGCCGATGTGCCTTGCGCAGGCGCTGGCAATCGCCCTTGCCTCGCGCCTCCAGAAGGGAAAAGAGCCGCGAATTCCGACGGTTACCCAGCCTTGAAAGCGCCCGCGCCGCCCTGCGAGGGGCCGAATAATGCGGCGTCGTGCTTAATTCCAGAATTGCCGGATTCATTTCCGCAAGCGCCGAAAAGGGCGCATGAGAATTCCGCCAGCGCTTTGCACGCCTGCGGGACATCCCATGTCTGCCCTGGTCAGGTTCCCGAGGAGCCGGAGAGATAGAGCGCGACCTTTTCGACCTCCCTTGAGGATCCGAAGACGAGCGGCGAGCGCTGGTGAAGGCCCTTCGGCGTGATATCCAGAACGCGGGACGTGCCGTCCGTCGCCTTGCCGCCCGCCTGCTCCACCAGCATGGCAATCGGGTTCGCTTCATAAACGAGGCGCAGGCGCCCTGCCGAGTAACCTTCGCGGCAGTCACCCGGATAAAGGAACACACCGCCGCGAATGAGAATGCGGTAAGTGTCGGCCACCATCGAGGCGATCCAGCGCATGTTGAATTCCTTCTCGCGCGGACCGTCGACGCCTTTCAGGCAATCGTTGACGTAATGGCGGACAGCCTCGTCCCAATGCCGGTAGTTGGACATATTGACTGCGAATTCCTGCGCGGTCTCCTGGATCGACATTTGCGGATAGGCTTCGACGAAGGCTTCAAGCCGCGCAGAATAGACAAAGACGCTGGTGCCGCGACCGAGCGTGAGGGCGAAGGCGAGTTGCGGGCCGTAAACGAAAAAGCCCGCCGCAAGCTGCGCGCTGCCCGGCTGGGAAAACGTTGCGGCCTCATCGCCCTTCGAGGGAAGGATCGAAAAGATCGTGCCGATCGAAACATTGGTGTCGATGTTGGAGGAACCGTCCAGCGGGTCGATGGCGATCGCGATTTCCGAAGACCGGTCGAGCGCAACCGGGTGCGCCAATTCCTCGGAGGCGTAAAAGGACACCCGCGCGCGGCGCGCGGCATCCAGGAACAGTTCGTCGGCGAAGACGTCTAGCTCCTTCTGCTCGTCGCCATGCGCGTGGGCCGCCTCGCGAACGGCGGAAAACGCATCGCCCAGCGCACCGTCGTTGATCGCCAAGCGCATGCGAACGGCGGCTTCCGCGAAAAGGCGGATCGTTTGCGCCACATTCGCGTCCACCGCGCCGCTGCTTTCGGTGAATTCGTGGAGATATGCCTCAAGCGTTCTCCCGCTCATCGTCTTTCCTCTCCTAATCCCGCCGAGACGGCGACGGGACATGATAAATCATTTCGCAAGTCCGGCCCTTTCAACCGGCCTGGGCCGACCGGGCCTGCTCAACCGCTCCGCCGGGGCGCGCCGAGGCTCGAATGGCGGGCGACAAGCTCCACCGGATAGCGATGGACCGCCGGAGGGTGCACACCATCCTCGATCCAGCGGAGCATGGTTTCCGCCGATTTTTCGCCGAAGCGGGTTGTATCGCAGCGTATGGAGCTGAGCTGCGGGAAGACGAGCGAGCATTCCTCGATGTCGTCGAAACCGACGACGCGGAAGTCCCTGCCAAGTTCGACACCGATTTCGGCGAAGCCGAAGAGCATTCCCATTGCCACGAGATCGCTGAAGCAAACGGCGGCTTCGATATCGCGGTGGTCGCGATTGAGAGTGCGGGCCGTCTCACGTCCGAAGGCGCGTGACGGCCTACCCGGAAAATACCGCGCCCGCAAGCCTTCGGCTTCCATCACGTTACGGTAACCCGCCATGCGCTCGAGCGTGATCGGGCGATCCTCCAGGCCGCCGACGAAGGCGATATTCCGGCATCCGAGTTCCACCAGATGCCGCGTGGCGAGCTTTCCCCCGGTTGCATAGTCGTGAGAGGCGAAGGGAAAGATATCCGTGCGCTCATCGACCATGCGAAGCACCTGCATGGTCGGAATGCCTGCGCGCTCGATACGGTCGAAGCTCGATGTCTCGCCTCCGTAAACGGGAGAAATGAGGAACGCGGAGACGCCATGCTCGATCATGGAATCGATGGTCTGCGCCTGGATGTCCGGGTCTTCGTTGGTGTTCGCAATCGCCGTGGCGAAGCCCCGGCGCGAAAAGGCCATCTGGGCGCTTGCGGCAAACTCGGTGAAAAACGGATTGCGAAGGTCGTTGATGACAAGGCCGACGAGGCCTGTGCCGACGCCGCGAAGATTTGCCGCCGAGCGGTTGTAGACATAATTGAGGGCGGCCATCGACGCTTCGACCTGCCGACGGGTTGCCTCCCTGACCAGCGGGCTGTTCTGAAGCACCAGCGAGACGGTGGACTTCGAGACGCCCGCGTGGCGGGCAACATCCATGATCGTGGGCCGCTTCTTCATGGGTACTTACTCAATCCCGTGGAGGCGAAGCAGCAGGCCCATCCGCTCTGCCGCAAGATCGGGATCCGACAGAAGGCGCGCCTTGTCGGCGAGACGGAACACTTCAGCGTAATGGGTGATCTCCCGCGACGACTGGAACCCGCCCGGCATGATGAAATGACTTTGCGCGCCGTTAAGCCAAGCCAGAAACGCAATCCCCGCCTTGTAGAACTGCGTGGGGGCCTTGAAGATTTCGCGCGAGAGCGGGACCGTGGGTTCAAGAAGGCTGCGGTAGGTCTCAAGATCACCCTTCGCAAGCGCCTCCAGCGCCTGACTCGCGGCGGGCGCTATCGCGGCGAATATACCTAGCAACGCGTGCGAATGCCGTTTGCCGTCGCCTTCGATCAGGGCAGCGTAGTTGAAGTCGTCACCGGTATAAAGGCGCACGCCTTCGGGAAGGCGGGAACGGAAGACTTCCTCATGCGCCTGGTCGAGAAGCGAGATCTTGATGCCGTCGACCTTGCCCGGATTGGCGGCAATGATCGAAAGAACCGCATCCGAGGCCGCCGCAACATCCGCCGATCCCCAATACCCCTTCAACGCCGGATCGAACATGTCCCCCAGCCAATGGAGGATGACGGGTTCGCGCGCCTGTTCGATCAGCCTGCCGTAAACCTCGGCGTAAGTCTCACGGCTGGCGCCGATTGCCGGAAACGCGCGCGAGGCCATGATGATCACCTGACCGCCGGCAGCCTCGATCGCCTCCATCTGTTCGCTATAGGCGGCCAGAATGGCATCCGCCGTTTTCAGCTCCGCTGGCGGCATCTGATCGGTGCCCGCGCCGCAGGCAACGCGCGGCTTCAGCGGATGGGCCTTCGCCTCCCTCATCGTCCGTTCGATCAGTTCCTTCGCCGTCAACCAATCGACGCCCATGCCGCGCTGCGCGGTGTCCATCGCCTCCGCAAGGCCAAGCCCCTGATCCCAGAGCCAGTGGCGGAAGCGCAGCGTGTTCTTCCAGTCGACTGCAGGCCGCCCGACCCAGGGATCGCGCTCGGCGAGCGGGTCGGACACGACGTGAGCCGCGGCGAAAGCCGTGCGGGTGAGCGGAACGGACGGGGCGCGGGGGATGAGCGGATCCCCGGTCGGCTCATAACGTTCCAGCATTCCGGCATAGGTTGGCAGGCGCATATCTGACCTCACAAAGCGCGATCTTCCTTGATCATGTCCGCGGCCTTTTCCGCGATCATGATGGTCGGCGCATTCGTGTTTGAAGAAACGACGGTTGGCATGATGGACGCATCGACGACGCGAAGACCCTCAATGCCGTTGAACCGCAGGCGCGTGTCGAGAACGGCCTGAGGCTCAGAGCCCATGCGGCAGGTGCCGGCGCAGTGGTGCGAGGTCTTGGAGTGCTCGCAAATGAAAGCGAAATAATCCTCATCGCTCTTCACGCCCGGGCCCGGCAGGCGCTCCGCCTTGATGAAGGGCTTCAGCGGGTCCTGCGCCAGGATCGCCTGCGCAAGCTTCAGTCCCTCGATGGAATTTCGCCGGTCATTGGCGTCTTCAAGGTAATTCGGGTCGATCAGCGGAGCGTCGGCCGGATCGGAGCTTGCGAGCCTGACAGAGCCGCGCGAGCGCGGCCTCAAGTAACAGGCGTTGAGCGTCACGCCGCCGTCCGGCATGGCGGCGACACCGGATTCGATCCCCGTCCCGAGGCCCAGGTGAAACTGCACGTCCGGCGAGCGGGCTTGTCGGTCGGCGTACCAGAAGCCGCCGGTTTCAAAGAGGCTGGAAGCGACCGGCCCGCTCTTCGTCAGAAGGTACTGAAGCCCCGCGACCGCGGACCAGTGAAGCTTCGCGTAACGGTCATAGGTGTGCGGGCCCGAAACTTCGCAAATCGCGTAGAGATCGAGATGGTCCTGCAGGTTCGAGCCGACCTCCGGCTGGTCGAGGACGACCGGAATGCCGAGTCCCTTCAGATGATCGGCGGGACCGATGCCTGAAAGCTGCAGGAGCCTTGGCGAGCCTATGGCACCGGAAGAGAGGATCACCTCCTCAGCCGCCGCGAGCCGGCGCCCGTCGACCAGTTCCACGCCCCGCGCGCGGCCAGCCTCGACGATGATGCGCCCGACCTGCACGCCGGTCAGGACGGTGAGGTTCGCCCTCATCCGGTTCGGCGCGAGATAGGCCATTGCCGCCGACGAGCGCCGGGCATTGCGCTGTGTGAGCTGGTAATAGCCGACGCCGTCCTGCTTCTCGCCCGTCATGTCGTGATTGCGGGGAATGCCGAGTTTCTCCGCCGCTTGAAAGTAAGCTTCGCAGATCGGCAGCGGCGCGCGAGGTTGCGACACCCCGAGCGGGCCGCCCCTGGCGTGATAGCGGTCCTCGAAAGTGTCGTTATCCTCGGCCTTTTTGAAGTAGGGCAGAACGTCGTCATAGCCCCACCCCTCGCAGCCGCGCTGGCGCCACTCGTCGTAATCAAGCGCATTGCCGCGCGTATAGATCTGCGCGTTGATCGCCGAACCGCCGCCGATGACCCTGGCCTGGGTGTAGCGGAAGACCCGGCCCTTCATGTGCCGCTGTGGGACCGTGTGCCAGCCCCAGCTTCCGATGCCCTTGGTCATCTTCGCGAAGCCTGCGGGCACATGATAGAACGGGTGCCGGTCGCTGCCGCCCGCCTCCAGCAGCAGAACCTGTGTTTCGGGATTTTCGGAAAGCCGCGCCGCCAGGACGCAGCCTGCCGAGCCGCCGCCGATTATGATGAAGTCGAAACCGTCGTTCATTGCCAAGCCTCACAGACGCGGGATCGACAGGCCACCGTCGACCGGGATTGCCGCACCGCTTGCAAATGCCATGCGCCCTTCCGCTATCGGCACGACGATGGAACCGATGTCCCGTGGCTCGCCCCAGCGGCCCGCCGGCACGAGGCCAGCCTCTATCCGCGCGGTATATTTGTCCTTCACGCCCGCCGTCATGTCCGTCCCGATGATGCCGGGACGAAGCTCGAACACGCCGATACCGTGCGGGGCGAGGCGGGCAGCGAAAAGCTGCGCCATCATCGAGCTTGCAGCCTTCGACAGGCAGTATTCCGCCCGCTCGACCGAAACCATGCGAGCACTGACGGAGGTGATGAAGACCAGCGAGCGGTAGTGAGAACTGGAACGTTCCAACATACGCTTCGCGACGTTTTGCGCCAGAAAGAACGCCCCTTTCAGGTTGATATCCATCACGAAATCGAAGCTGTCGGCCTCAAGCTCCAGCATGTCGCCGCGCTGTTTCGCCGAGACGCCTGCGTTGGAAACGAGCGTGGTGACAGGCCCGAGGTCGGCCTCGATCCGGTCGAGCAATGCGGGGACACCTGAAATCTGCCGCAGGTCGTGACGATAGTAGCGGGCGGATGACCCCAGGCTTTTCAGGGCATCGGCAACGCTTGCGTCTTGCGGATCGACCTCGGAAGCGAGCGCGAGCGAAAACCCCGCTTCGGCGAGCGAGCGGGCAACGCCAAGGCCGATGCCGCGCTGTCCGCCCGTGATCAGCGCCACGCGATTCATGCCGCAAGCTCCTTCTTGACCGTTTCAGCGGCACGCAACGCGAGTGCTGCGACAGTCAACGCCGGGTTGACCGCCGCAGACGTTGGCAGCGCGCTCGCGTCTGTCACGAAAAGGTTCGGATGGTCCCAGGACCGGCAATCAGGATCGAGCACCGAGGCGGAAGGATCGCCGCCGATGCGCAAGGTGCCGCACTGGTGCGAAGGCACCCGCCCGTCGAAGAGCCTGGACAGGACGACGGGAAATCCGGCCGCCTTCAGCGTCGCTTTCGTCTTCTCCAACAGACGGCGGTGCGCCGTCATGTTCGACCTTCGCCAGATGAGCTGGATGTCGTTACCGTTCAGGACGACACGGCTTTCCGGATCGGGAAGATCTTCGGATATCAGGTAAAGGTCTATCGCGTGGCCGGAGATCCAGCGCGCGAGCGGACGCGGCAGGCTCGGCACCTGTATTTTCAGGATATCCGGGACGACACGCCCGAGAAGCTGAACGTTGCCAAGCGGCGGCCCGCCATTGCCATCCGACAGATACCAGTCGTTGAGGCCGAACGTCTTCTGATAGACCGCGTCATTGCGAAAGCGCGGATCGATGGCGATGACCGCGCTGGCATTATGGTTCATGAAGCAGCGCCCGACCTGATCCGAGCCGTTCGCAAGGCCCGAGCGGAGCAGAAGCGCCGCCGACTGCACCGCACCCGCGCAAAGCGCCACGACGCGCGGGCAAAGCCGCTCTTCCACGCCGTCCTTGCGATAAACGACCTCGGCGATGCGCTTGCCATCAGGACCGGCCTTCAGGCCGGTGACATGAGCCCCGGTCACAAGGTCCACATTCGGATGTTCAAGGGCGGGCGCAAGGCCGCAGGTTTCGGCATCCATCTTGCCGCAGCGCGTGTCGGGATATCCGTCCCAACCCGTGTTGCCGGCGGCAAGCCAGCGGTCGATATCGACACCGAGCGGCAGCGTGAAGGGATGCGCGCCGGCCTTTTCAAGCCGGGCGCGAACGGATGCGACCGCAGGCTCGTCCGGCACGGGGGGAAAGGGATAGTCCTTCCCGTGGGGTGGTTCCGTCTCGTCGGAGGCGGCATCGCCACGCACCTGATAAAGCTCTTCCGCCTTGTCGTACCAGGGCGCAAGCTCCTCGTAACCGAAAGGCCATGCGGGCGAGACGCCGTCGAAATGGCGCATCTCCTGGAAGTCCTCGGCACGGTAGCGGATCAGCACCGCGCCGTAGAGCTTGGAATTGCCGCCGACATTGTAATAATTCCCCGGCTCGAAAGGGCGGCCATTCTCGTCAAGCCAGGTTTCCCTGTCGCGGAAGGCGCTGTTCTTGTAAATGCGGTTCGGATCGCGGGCCGGGGCATCGTCGGGGATCTGGTGCCCGCGCTCGAGAATAACGATGCGCGCGCCCGTTGGCGCCAGGCTTGCGGCGAGCGTCGCCCCGCCCATGCCGGAGCCGATGATGACGATATCCGGCGTGCCGCTCATCCCGAAATCCGCATTTCCGTTTCAGGATCGAAGGCGACCGCCTTTTCCATGTTGACCGCGAAGGGGAAGCTGTCGCCGGGCCTGACTTCCACATCCGCGCGGAAGCGGGCCGTCACCTCCTTGCCGCCAAGCTGCGTGACGACGAAAGTGTCCGAACCCGCCGGCTCGGTAACTTCCACCACCGATTCCAGCTTGTGGATGGCCTGGCTGTTGCGGTCCGCGCCGTCTTCGTCCGTTATCGCTTCCGGGCGAATGCCGAGGATGATCTTCCGCCCCTCTTGCGAGGCCATGGCGTTTCCGGGCGCGAACGGCAGTATCGCGGATTTGCCGTCGACAAGCGAGATCCGCGCCGCCGCCTGCCCGTTCTCCAACTCGACCTTGGCCGGGAAAAGGTTCATCGACGGAGAGCCCATGAAGCCGGCGACGAACATGTTCGCCGGGTTGTCGTAAATCTCCTTCGGCGTGCCGAGCTGCTGGACGTAGCCGCCATACATGACGGCGATGCGCGTCGAAAGGGTGAGCGCCTCGATCTGGTCATGCGTGACGTAGACGATGGTGGTCTTGAGCTTTTGATGGAGCTTCTTGATTTCCGTGCGCATGTCGACGCGCAGCTTGGCGTCGAGATTGGACAAGGGTTCGTCGAACAGGAAGACATCCGGCTGGCGCACCAGCGCGCGGCCCATGGCGACACGCTGGCGCTGGCCGCCCGAAAGCTGGCCGGGCTTGCGGTTGAGCAACGGCGTGATCTGAAGCAACTCCGCGACGTCCTTGACCGCCTTGTCGCGCTCGGCCTTCGGCACGCCGTGCATTTCCAGCCCGAAAGCCATGTTCTGCGCGACGTTCATGTTCGGATAAAGCGCGTAGGACTGGAACACCATGGCGATGTTCCTGTCCGCCGGGCGCACCTCATTCATGCGCCGCCCCCGGATCGCGATTTCGCCGGACGTCACATCCTCAAGCCCGGCGATCATGTTGAGCAGCGTGGACTTTCCGCAGCCCGACGGGCCGACCAGGACCAGAAACTCGCCCTCCTCCACCGAGATATCGGTTTCATGCAGGACCCGGACCGGCCCGTAGGACTTGGTCGCGTTCTTGATGTCGAGAAATCCCATCGGTTCAACCCTTTACGCTGCCGGCCATCAGACCGCGCACGAAGAAGCGGCCGGCGACGATGTAAACGAAGAGCGTCGGCAAGGCCGCCATGATCGCGCCCGCGAAATGGACATTGTATTCCTTCACGCCCGTGGAGGACTGGACGAGGTTGTTGAGCGCAACCGTCATCGGCTGGCTGTCGAAATCCGAAAAGCTCGCCCCGAAGAGGAAGTCGTTCCAGATGTTCGTGAACTGCCAGATGATGCAGACCACCGCTATCGGCCCGGACGACGGCAGCATGATGCGGCGGAAGATCGTGAAGAAGCCCGCCCCGTCGATCATCGCCGCGCGCACGAGTTCCGTCGGGAACTGCTGGTAGTAGTTGCGGAAATAAAGCGTCGAGAAGCCGATGCCGTAGACAAGATGCACGAAGACCAGCCCCGGCACGGTGCCCGCGATCCCCATCAGCCCCAGCATGCGCGCCATCGGGATCAGCACCATCTGGAACGGAATGAAGCAACCGAAGAGGAGCAACCCGAAGACGATCGTATCTCCGCGAAACCGCCATTTGGTGAGCACATAGCCGTTCAGCGCGCCGAGGACCGTCGATATCGCCACCGCCGGCACGACCATCAGGATCGAATTGAGGAAATAGGGCCTCAGGCCCGTCGCCTCGACACCCACTTGCGCGGACGACCAGGCGCTGGCCCAGGGCGCGAAAGTCAGGGCATCAGGCAGCGCCATCATGCCGCCGGCCTGAATTTCACTCAAGGGCTTGAGCGAGTTCACGACCATCACGTAAAGCGGCAGCAGATAATAAAGGCAGAACAGGATCAGCAGCGTGTAGATCACGTAGCGGCTGCCCGCTCCGGTGCGGATCACCTGGGCCGAGCCGGCGCCGGCATTCGTTGTCGCGGCCGCGGTCGCCATCACTTCTTCTCCCTGAGTTCGGACCAGAGGTAGGGAACCATGATCGCGGCAATCGCCATCAGCATGATCGTGGCCGATGCGGCACCGATGCCCATCTGGTTGCGGGTGAAGGTGTAGGAATACATAAAGGTGGCGGGAAGTTCGGTCGCCGTACCGGGCCCGCCGCCCGTCAGCGCGATGATGAGATCATAGGACTTGATCGCCATATGGGCGAGCACGACGAAGGCCGACATGAAGGCAGGCCGAAGCTGGGGAATAACGATCCGCCGGTAAAGCGCCCAATTCGACGCCCCGTCGATCTGGGCGGCCTTCATCACCTCGTTGTCGATGCCGCGAAGGCCAGCCAGGAACATCGCCATCACAAAGCCGCTCGTTTGCCAGACGGCGGCAATGACGATCGTATAGATCGCCATGTCGCTGCTCTTGATCCAGTCGAACTCGAAACTGGTCCACCCCCAGGAACGCACGACCGCCTCAAGCCCGATACCGGGATCGAGAAACCATTTCCACGCCGTACCCGTGACGATGAAACTGAGCGCCATGGGATAGAGATAGATCGTGCGGATGAAGCCTTCGGCGCGGATCTTCTGGTCGAGCAGGATAGCAAGCGCCAGACCCAGCACACAGCAGATGAGGATGTAGAGCGAACCGAAGATCAGGACGTTCTTGACCGCGATATCCCACGCGCGAAGCGAGAAGAGGCGCGTGTAATTCTGCCAGCCGACGAGCCCGAAACTCGGCAGGATCCGGCTGTCGGTGAACGACAGGTAGAAGGTGAAGACGATGAAGCCGTAAACGAAGATCAAGACGAGCGCGAAGCTCGGGCTGAGCACCAGTTTCGGCAAAGCGTCCCGCAGCCAGTCGGCTCGACCGGCGCGACCGGAGGTCTCTGATACGGACATGAACCTAGCCCCGTCAGGGTGGCGGGAAGTCGGAAGAACCGGCTTCCCGCAGTTTTCCCTGTCTCTTACTGCGCGATCTCGACGGCGGTGACGAGTTCGGAGACGGCCGTCTCGCTGTCGTATTCACCGTTGAAGTGCGCGGTCACGACGTCGTATATGGCGTTCTTGACGGCGGCCGGGTTCGCATGGCCGTGGGCCATCGAGCCGATCAGGTTGCCGGATGCGTTCGCAGCCGCAAGATCGGCCATGCCCTTCTTGCCGCAGGCATCGAACTCCGCGTCGGAGACGTCGGTACGCGCCGGCACCGACCCCTTGACCGTGTTGAACGCGATCTGGAAGGACGGCGACATGATCGCCTTGGCGAGCGCCGCCTGATCTTCCGAGACCGTGTCGCCCTGCTTGAACATGGCGAACTGGTCGGAGTTGAAGGTCACCTGATCCTGGGTTCCGGGGAAGCGGAAGCACAGGAAATCCTCACCCGGCGTTTTGCCAGCATTCAGGAATTCGCCCTTCGCCCAGTCGCCCATGAACTGGAAGGCGGCCTCGCCGTTGATGACCATGGCGGTTGCAAGATTCCAGTCGCGGCCGGAGAAATTGTCGTCCACATAACCGCGAAGCACCGACATGCGGTCGAAGGCTTCCTTCATGGTGTCGGAGCCAAGCGCTTCCGGATCGAGATCGACAAAGGCCTTCCTGAAGAAATCCGGACCGCCGGTGGACATAACCACCGCGTCGAAGATCGTCGTGTCCTGCCAGGCCTGACCGCCATGGGCAAGCGCGACCTTGCCGGCAGCCTTCACCTTTTCCATCGCGGCGATCAGCTCGTCCCAGGTCGTGGGCTGCGCGATACCAAGTTCGTCGAGAAGGGGTTTGTTCGCCCACACCCAGTTGGTCGAGTGAACGTTCACGGGTGCTGCGACCCATTTGCCGTCGTATTTGGAGAACTTCTGCAGTGCTTTCGGGACGACCTCGTCCCAATTCTCTTCCGCTGCGATATCGTTGAGGTTTGCGAGCGCGCCTTCCTTCGCCCAGTCGGTAATATCGAAGCCCAGAAACTGCACCGCCGTCGGCGCATTGCCGGCGGTAACGCGCGCACGCAGCACCGTCATCGCCTGCGTGCCGCCGCCGCCCGCGACCGGCATGTCCTGCCAGCTCACACCCTGGCTTTCGAGATCCTCCTTAAGCACGTTGAGCGCCGCGGCTTCGCCGCCGGACGTCCACCAGTGCAGGACTTCCACCTCGCCCGCCTCGGCAACAGCCGCCGACGTCATCAGTGCGGCGAGCGCCGTCATCGTTATTCCGAATTTCCCACGCATAACTTTTTCCTCCCTTGTATGCGTTCTCAAAAGGTTCGAACCTTTTTACAAGTCAGCGCGAATTCAACCAGAGTTCACGCGATTGTCCTAGCCGCATCTGGAGCGTTTTCACTTCCAGAAACTCCTCCAGCCCGTATCGGCCAAGTTCCCGGCCCTGGCCGCTTTCCCTGAAGCCTCCGAAGGGAAGTTCGGCAAAGCCGTCCATCCAGGTATTGGTCCAGACGGTTCCCGCCTTCACCTTTCTCGCGAATTCAAGACAGGTGTGAACGTTCTCGCTCCACACGCCCGCCGACAAGCCGTAGGACGACGCGTTGGCAAGGCCAAGCGCTTCATCCGGCGTATCGAACGTCAGCACCGAAAGCACGGGGCCGAACACTTCCTCGCGCGCTATCGCCATATCGCCGGTAACATCCGAAACGACCGTGGGTTGATAGAACTGGCCAGACAAGCCCGGAACGGCAAGCTCTCCACCGCCAAGATGGATCGCCGCCCCACCGGACGCCGCCGATTTCACGTATCCATCGATCTTGCGACAATGTTCCGGAGAGATGATCGCCCCGACCCTGGTCTCGGGGTGGAGCGGATCGCCAAACGGCACTTTCTTCGAAAGCGCGACGACCCGCTCGACAACCTCCTGCGCGATATCCTTGTGGACGATGATACGCGAGCCGGAGTTGCAGCATTCACCGGCATTGAAATAGACGCCGAAGACGATGGCATCGATCGCGCTGTCGAGATCGGCGTCCGGGAAGACAACCTGCGGGTTCTTGCCGCCAAGTTCCAATGACACCTTTTTCAAGGTCGCGGCCGCCGAGGCGGCGATCGACTTTCCGACACCCGTCGATCCGGTGAAGGACACCATGTCGACATCCGCATGCGTCGTGAGCCCCGCGCCAACCGGCTCGCCGTAACCCAGGACGATGTTCACAACACCGTCGGGAAGGCCCGCCTCGAGAAGAAGCTCGCCCAAAATGACGGTCGTCGAGGGCGTAAGTTCGGACGGCTTGATGACGGCGGTGCAGCCTGCGGCAAGCGCGAAGGGCAGCTTCTGGGAAACGATCAGGAACGGAAAATTCCAAGGCGTTATGATCGACACCACGCCGACAGGCTCTTTCAGAACAAAGCCGAGAATATCCTGCCCGAGACTGTTGTGACTGTCGCCGTGAACGGTGCGGGCAAGGGCGGCGGCATAGCGCCAGAGATCGGCGGCCCCCTCGATTTCGGCACGCGCCTGGGAAATCGGCTTGCCGCTTTCAAGCGTCTCGACCAAGGCGATCCGCTCGCGCTCGCGGTCGATCAGATCGGCGACCCGGGTGAGGAGGCTCGCGCGTTTCTTGCCGGAGGAAAAAGGCCAGCGCCCATCGTCGAAGCGGCGGCGGGCAGCCGCAACCGCCGCTTCCACATCTTCCGATCCACCCTTGGCGCTGACGGAGACCAGCGTTCCATGGGCCGGAGAGCGGCGGACAAAGGTTGCCCCGTCAAGGCTATCGCGCCACTGACCGTCGATCAGATGACGGCCGGTGAAGGGCTTCTTCGGAAGAGCCGAACCGTCAACGGCGGAAATCACGGTAAGGTCATGGATCGTCATATCGACCGCCTATCTGCCGGTAAACGAGGGCTTACGCTTTTCACGGAAGGCGGCGACCCCTTCGCCCCTGTCTTCGCTTGCCGAAATCGCGGCACTGCCGAGCGCCTCGATCAAGGCGGCGCTGTCTTCTCCCGCGCCGGCATGGATCATGTTTTTCGCAACCTCCGCCGCCCGAGGCGAGAGCTTCGCCGCACCCAGGGCGATCTCGTGGGCTGCTTCACGCGCATTCTCGCTCACATCAGCAACGAAGCCGAGCGCCAATGCACGCTCGGCGGTAATGCGCCGTCCGAAAAGCGCCATCTCCTTGATGACGGGTTCGGGCAGGAGGCGCCGCAGCCGCTGCGTGCCGGACCAGCCGGGGACGATGCCGACATTCGCTTCCGGCAGCCCGAGCGTCGCGCCCGGGACCATCACGCGGATGTCGCAGGCAGCCGCCAGCTCCAATCCGCCGCCGAAGGCATGCCCTGAGATCGCGGCCACGGTCGGCTTCGAAAGCCGCGCCAGACGGTCGAACACGCGGTGGCCGTCCCGCACCCAGTGACGGGCGAACTCCGCAGGCGACAGCTTCGACCATGCCTCGATATCCGCGCCCGCGCAAAACGCGCGCTCGCCTTCCGCCGTCACGACGACCACCCGCAGGTCCGGGTCGCGCTCGATCGCCGTGCAGTGGCTTTCAAGCGCCTCGAGCATACCCGCCGTCAAGGCGTTGAGCTTGTCCGGATTGTCGAGCCTGATCTCCGCAATCGGGCCCGAACGGTTGAGATGCAGCGCGCTCACAGTTCAAGCTCCATAGGACCGTTGGACAAAAGGCTTTGCGGCATTTCGCGCGCGTTTTCGGCGATACGGACCCGGCCTTGAGAAGCCTCGGCGATATCGCGGACGGGATCGATCCCCGGCATGATCTCGGTGGCGACGAGGCCCGTGTCTTCAAGACGAATGACGCAGCGCTCCGTCACATAAAGAACTTCCTGGCCGGTTTCGCGTGCGCGCCTGCCGGAGAAGGTCACATGCTCGACCTCGTCGACCATCTTGGTGAACTTGCCGGGTTTGCCGACCCTCAGCGCATCTTCAGTCAATTCGATCTCGGCTCCGGCCTCGAAAAGGCCCGAGAAAACGATCTTCCTCGCATGCGCGGTGATATCGACAAAACCGCCGCAACCGGCGGTGAGATACGGTTTCTTGCCCAGTTTCGAGACGTTGACGTTTCCTTCCACGTCGATTTCGAGGAAGGACAGGAAAGAGAGGTCGAAGCCGCCGCCCTGAAAATAGATGAACTGCTGCGGGGATGGCACATAGGCATCGGCATTGGAAGCACAGCCGAAGGCGAAACCGGTGAGCGGCATGCCGCCGGTCGCGCCTTGTTCAATCGCCCAGGTCACCGCTTGCGGATGGCCGGCCTCCAGAAGGACGCGCGGCACCATCGCCGAAATTCCGAAGCCGAGGTTTGCCGTCTGGCCCTCTCTCAGCTCCATCGCCGCACGGCGCGCGACGACCTTTTCCACCCCGTGCTCGGCAAGCGAAAAGCTCGACCAAGGCCTGAGGATTTCACCGGAAATCGCCGGATCGTAATACGTTTCCGTCGTCTGGCGCTGGTCGGCATCAACCACCACGAGATCGACAAGGTGGCTCGGCACCCGGACGTCATGCGGGCGGAGCGAACCCGCCACCGTCACGCGCTTCACCTGGGCGATGACCAGACCGCCATGATTGCGAACGGCGATCGCCTGTTCGAGACCGCCGAGGTAAGCGCCCTCGTGCTCGTAAGTCAGGTTGCCGCGCTCATCCGCCGTGGTGGCGCGCAAGATGGCGACATTCGGCACGATATTCGGGAAATGCAGCCAGGTCTCGCCATTAAGGTCGACTCGCGCGACGATGGGCTCCACCTCTGCCGACTTGTTCATCGCGCAGCCCTGGCGCCCGGGATCGACGAAAGTGTCCAGCCCGACCTTCGTGAAGACGCCGGGGCGCCGTGCCGCGACATCGCGGTGCATGTCGAACAGGATACCGGAGGGCACGTTGTAAGCGGCAACGCGGTCTTCAACCAGCATTCGCCAGATTTCCGGCATCGGCAGCGAGGATGGCCCGCTTGGATAGGATCCGGCGACGATCTTCTTGAGGAGACCGTCCCTGGCGATGTGATCGACGCCCTTGATGCCATACATGTCGCCGGCGGCGATCGGGTGCAGCGTGGTGAGGCCGCGCGGGTGCCCCTCCCGCTCGTACCGCGCGCCTATGGCCTCCAGCACCTTGTCCGGGCAGCCGAGGCCGGAGGACGACGAGACGGTGACGACGCTTGCGTCCGGAATGCGTGCCGCCGCTTCGTCAGCCGTGACGATCTTCGATTTCATGCTCAAATCCCGCCGTAATCCACACGAACGGCCCTGCCCTGATCGGCGGCCTCGCGAACGGCAAGCGCGACGGCAAGCGACTTCACCCCGTCCACGCCGTCTGCCGCCGGACGACCGTTTCCGACAACCGCCTTCGCGAATTCTCCAAGCGCGCGGACATAAAGGTTGTGATCGTCAAACGACACGTCCTGACGGCCGTTCGGCCCCACGAGCCACACGCCTCCGACCGGGCGCTGCGTCATCACATCGCGCGCGAAGATCGACCCCTTCGTCCCGTGAAACTCGATCCCCGTGCCGGCGTGGGGATGGGTAAAGCTTTCATGCGTCTGCACCATGGCGCCCGAGGGCATCTTCCAGACGGACATCACGCTATCCTCCACCCCCTGGCCAAGGCCCGACACCGCGGATTGGGCCACGACCTCGACCGGATCCTCGCCCAGATGGAAGCGGACCGTATCGGCATCATGAACGGTGATATCGGGGATCACGCCGCCGCCTGCGGCTCGATCGTTGATGCGCCAGCCGCGAAGATGCTCGGGCAAATTGACGGCATGGAAAACGCGGGCGCTCAGGACCTCGCCGATGCGGCCGGAGGCGATCAGATCGCGGATGGCAAGGTGGGAGCCGGCGTTGCGGAGATGATGATTGGTGGCGAAGACGACACCCTTCGCCTCGGCGGCCCGCACCATTTCGACAGCATCCGAAAGCGTCATCGCCAGCGGTTTTTCGCAAAGGATATGCTTGCCGGCGTCAATAGCGGCCATCGCCTGCGGATGATGCTTCTCGTTGGTGGTCGAGATATAAACCGCGTCGATTTCCGGATCGGCGAGGATTTCATCGAGATCGGTCGAGCTTCGGGCGATTCCGTGTGTTTCAGCGTAGTCCCGCCCGCGCCCTTCATCGGAACTCAGGACCGAGGCGATCTCATGCCCGCTCTGGGCACGTATGGCATCGATCACATAACCCGATGCTATTCTGCTCGCCCCGATCAGCGCCCATTTCATGCCTACACTCCCATAGCCTTGAATTATTTTTGGATCGTTCCAAATTCTCCCAATTAGGTACTGGACCGTTCCAAAAGTGTCAACCGATTTTCCGTTTCAGGATTGCCTTGCCTCTGGCGCTATCCGGCGCCGATCTTTCGCGCGAAGAGGCTGCTCGCACCGCGCCTGACGCGTTACGGCGAGCCATGCCGGGCTCGTCACGAAGTCACGCGCTGGTTGCGCCCGTAGACCAGAAGCATGCCGATGATGACCGAGCCGTAGATGATCTGCCGGCCGGCTTCGGGCATTTGCATGATCGAGAGGACGGAATTTAGCAGCACGATCAGAACCACGCCGATGAGGGTTCCGATATACCGCCCCTTGCCGCCCAGGATATGCGTGCCGCCAAGCACGACGGCGGCGATGGCGGGAAGCAGGAACGCATTGCCCATGCCCTGATAGGCCTTGGCGGAATAACCTGTCAGAAGAACGCCGGCGATTGACGCGCAGACGCTTGAAATCACAAAGGCACCGACGATGACCCATTTCGTGCGGATGCCGGAAAGATATGCCGCCCCCTCGCGCGAGCCCGTGGCGTAAAGAGAACGGCCAAAGCCGGTTCTCGTCAGCATGAGCGCAATGAGAAGGGAAACACCTGCCCATACGAAAATGGCGACGGGAATGCCGAGAAGCTTGTCCTTCGCCAGGAATAGCATGATGGGCGTTGCCGTATCCTGCGGCGCGAAGCCGCCTGTTTGCGCGACCATCAAACCCCGCAATACCGTGTCGACCCCAAGCGTGAAGATCATGGAAGGAATGCGCAGGTAGGCGACGCCGAAGCCGTTCAATAGCCCGACCGCAATGCCGACGCCAAGCGCGGTCGGCAAGGCCAGATCGCCACCGACGGCGGTTGCCGTCATCGCGGCCGCGGTCAATGTCCAGGGGATCGACAGGTCTATCTGGCCAAGCAGGATGACCATCATCATGCCGGCGGCGCAAATGCCGAGGAAAGACCCGGTCTGCAATTGCTGGAGGAGGTAGTTCGGGGAAAGGAGCGGCGCGCTTCCAGCGGTGGAAAGTGTGTAGGCGGTTCCGGCAAGCAGGATCACCACGACGAAGAGAGAGGCGATGACGATGGGCCGGTTCTCGGGTGCAACGGACATGCGCATGGGAAACCTACCTGAACAGATCGAGCTGGTTCTTCACCCTCAACGTACGGAATGCGCCGAAGGAGACAGCGACCAGAAGAACGACCCCTTCGATCAGCGGCTGCAGCAGCGGGTCGATGTCGAGAATGCGGAAGTAGAAAGAGATGACACGCAGGATCATGGCCCCGACGAGGCTGCCGATGGCGCTGCCGACGCCGCCGAGCAGCGACGTGCCGCCGAGCACGACGGCGGCAATGGAGTTCAACGTGTAGGCGCCGGCCTGCTGGATGTCCGCATTGCCTGACGACGTCTGGATGGCGAGATAGAGGCCGCCGCAGGCCGCGAAAAAGCCGCCCAGCGTGAAGGCGGCGATCTTGGCGCGCTCGATCGGCAGGCCGGACATATAGGCAGCCCCTTCCGCCGAGCCGATGGCATAGACCGTACGGCCCGTGACCGAGCGGCGGAACGGCACCCAGGCCACGACCGCCACGAAGACGATGAGCATGATCGGCACCGGAATATCGGCAAATGGCCTGAGCCACCAGGCATTGCCCCCATCCGCAAGCCCGTATGTGTCCGCGAAGTCGTAGACCGAATTGGTGAGCGCCCAACCCAGATCGTCATCCACGTTGCCGCCCGGCTTCGGCCTTATCAGGAGCGCAAGGCCGATGGCGATCGCTCCCGTGGCGAGGGTGGCGATGATGGGCTGGATGCGGCCATAGACGACGATACAGCCGTTCATGAACCCGAATGCCGTGCCCGTCAGCAATGTCAGGAACATTCCAAACAAAATCTGCCAGGGAGATCCGTTCAGCAATTCGGAGGCGACGCAATTCGTCAACGTCATCACCGCACCGACCGAAAGATCGAGCCCGCCGAGCAGAACGGGCAGCGTCTGCGCCATGGCGACGAAGGCGATCGCCGCGGTCTCATTCGAATTCTGAATGGCGACGGCGGAAGAAAACCCGCGCGGATGCAATATGTTATAGGTCAGGAAAAGGACGATGAGCAGGAGCAACGCCGTGGCGAACCCGATGTTCTGGAACAGCCACCTTTTCCAGCCAGCCTTGTGCGTCATGCCGCTTCCACACCTATGTTGAGCGAGGCGGCGACCAGGCTTTCCTCGGTGATGGCATCTCCCTCCTGCTCGCTCACGACACGCCCGGAGTACAGGACCGAGACACGGTCGCAGCAGCCGATCAGTTCCGCGTAGTCGGAAGAATAAAACAGGAGCGCCTTGCCCTCGTTCGCCAGTTCACGCATCAGCCTGTAAATCTCCTGCTTGGTGCCGACGTCGATGCCGCGCGTCGGATCGTTGAGCAAGATGATGTCGGGATCCGTCATCAGCCATTTGGCGATTACGACTTTCTGCTGGTTGCCGCCCGAAAGCGTCATGACAGGATCGGCCACCGAACCGACCTTGATGCGCAATCTCTCGACTTCCTCATCGACCGCTTTTCGCGCGCGGGCGGGATCTATCAGAAATCCGCGCGAAATCTTCGAAAAGGAAGCCGCGAGAAGATTGTCGGCAATCGGCATGCCAAGCATCAACCCCTCCGTCTTGCGGTCTTCGGGCACAAGCGCGATCCGCGTATCGCCCGATTTCGCGGCGGCGGGAGAAGACGGAAGGCCCTTGCGGCCGCCAATATGAAACTCGCCATCGACATCGCGAAGAACGCCGAAAAGCGCGAGCAGCAACTCCTTCTGGCCCTGGCCGTCAAGCCCGCCGAGCCCCACGATTTCGCCCCGCCTCAACGAAAGATCGATCCCGTTCAGCCGATTGCCCCATTTGAGACCGCGAATATTCAGCAGTTCCTCGCCCCGCTCTTCAACCGGCTTGGGCGCGGGTTTCGGCGGGAAATGGGCTTCGACGTCGCGCCCGATCATGAGGCGAACGATCTCGCGTTCGCTCTTTTCGCCCTTGGCGAAGGTTTCGATGTGCTGACCATTGCGAAAGACGGAAAGCGTGTCGCAAAGCGCATCCACCTCATGCATGCGGTGCGAGATGAAAAGGCTGGCGACGCCTTTCGTCTTCAGGTCGGCCAGAAGGTCATAGACCGTCTGAACGTCGCGCGAGGTCAAGGCCGATGTCGCTTCGTCCAGGATCAGAACCTTGGGATTTCGCCCGATCGCCTTGGCGATCTCGACCATCTGGCGGCGGGAGAGGGAAAGCTCGCGCACGAGCGCGTTCGGATCGACATCTTCACAGCGCACCTGGGCCAGAAGCTCTTCGGCGCGCGCGACCTGGGCGCGCCTGTCGATCAGGCCGAAGCGCCGCGGCGGCCTGGAGATGGAGATATTGTCGGCAACCGAAAGATCGGGAACGAGCGACAATTCCTGAAACATGCAGACGATGCCGGCATCGTTCGCCGCATGGGGCGTGGGAAAGGTGACGGGCCTTCCTTCAAGTAGCATCTCGCCCGCATCGGGCTGCAGAACGCCCGACATGATCTTTATCAAGGTGGACTTGCCCGCGCCGTTTTCGCCGAGGATGGCGTGAATCGAGCCCGGGTGGCAGGCGAAATCGACACTCTCCAGCGCCCGTATGCCGGCGAAATATTTCGATATACCGCGGTATTCGACTATGGCCTCGGTCATATCCGTTTCCTCGCCGGGGACGCCGGCCAGTTCCGTATTTCAGGGGAAAAGCGGCCCCGGAGCGTGACCGGGGCCGCTAGTGTGGTGGATTTGAAATACGCCTCACCATTGCAGCCGCCGTCGGAGCGTATTTCAAATCCGGAAACCACACTAGAAACATATATTTGCTAGTCACCCTTTTGAATCTGAAGTTCGTTCAGAGCATGCCGGGCATTGAGACGAACTTCAGATTCGGGTGACTAGGCGGGTGAAGCGGTTATTTCACGTCTTCTTCCGACTGCGCCATGATGGCGGGGCCGGAGATGTTCACACCGCAGGGCGGGAACTCGTTGACGGTAAAGAAGTTGTCCGGCAGATCCGTCCAGTAGTTCACCCCGTTCTCCAGCGACGAGTAGTCGGCAACGGGAAGCGGAACCGAAATGAGCTGCGGCATGACATTGCCTTCCAGCGCCGAGATCGCCGCCTTGATGGCAATCGCCACCAGACCGGGCGACTGGCCGATGGAGATGCCCTTGAGCCCCTCGTCGGCATGTTTGGCCACCAGCTTGCGGTATCCGTTTTCGGATTCACCCGCAATCGGCACCATCGGGTGGCCCGCGTCGAGCAGCGCCTGGACGACGCCGGTCGTTCCGCCCTGGGCGGCGACGGCGTCAAACGTCCCGTGAACGGCAACGGCATCCGCCGTCACCTTCTGCGCCGTGCCGTCATCCCAGTTGCCGACGACCTGGACGACCTCCCAGTCCCCGCCGGAGGCATCGAGCACCTCGTTAATGCCGATCGAGCGGTCGCGGTCGACGGAGTTTCCAGGCAGGCCGCGAACCTCGAGTATCTTGCCGGACGTCTTTCCCTGCGCTTCAAGCTCCTTCAGCAGGAACTCCGCCCAGGTCCGGCCCATGGCAAGCTGATCCTCGTTCACCTGCATGACCTTGTCGGTATCGAGCACATTGTCGAAGGGGACAAGCACGACGTCGTTCTTGTCGGCAAGGCGGATCACACGATCGAAACCGTCCGGCGAGACAGCGATGGTGATGATGGCGTCATAGCCTTGATTGATGAAGTCCTCTATCGCGCCGAGCTGTGCGGGCGCATCCGTACCGGTGGAGACGACCTTGAATTCCGAAATCTTGTCCTTGACCGCCGGATCCTCCGCATAGGCCTTGGCGGTCTTGATCATCTGGATGCGCCAGGTGTTACCGACGAAACCGTTGACGACGGCGATCCGGTAGGGCGCCGGACGCGCCTGCCACTGGAAGTGTTTGGTATCGGCCGACCATGGTGCGAAACATTCGGGATTCGCACCCGGCCCCGAAACGACCTCTGGCCCGGCCACCGCCATATTGACCGACAACGCCAGGACCAATGCCGCAGACGACAATTTCCACGCTGCTTTCATCGCTTTTCCTCCCGTTTTGCGCCTTTCGCGGAATTTCTCGCCGGGTCGGCGCCGCCCGCTTCCGCGCCCTCTCTCAAGCACGGCAGAACTCGTTCATCCGTCAGGCAGATGCCTCCATCTCCTCGTTGAAATATTTGAAGCCCGTCATCAGATGGGTACGCAGGCGATACTGAAACGACAGCCGGTCCCGGTGCGACATGGCCTCTATGACGCCTTCATGTTCGGAGAAGGTTTCCGTCTTGAAGGTGCGGCGGGTCTTCCCCTTCTGCATGATGCGCAGAATGATGGGCTTCATGACGTTATAGACGTCGAGGATTGCGGAATTATCGAGGATCGAGATCAGCCTTACGTGAAAGGCGAAGTCGACCTCCGAAGCCTCCTCCAGATCGTGGATGCCGGCAAGCTTCGCGTTGATGGAATGAAGCTCGTCTATGTCCCGATCGCAAATCCGGTCGAAAAGCTGCTCCACCGAGCCAACTTCGAGCAGATCACGGAACGCCTGCACGTCGCTGAAGGTCTTGCGCGAAACCTCCATCGTGGCAAAGGAAAACAGCTCGATCGCCCGCGACATGCGATTGTCGGTAATCGTGGCGCCGACCTTCGGGCGAACCTCCACCAGCCCGTAAGCCTTCAGGATACGCATCGCCTCGCGAACCGTGTTGCGGCTTGCGTTGAACTGCGCGCAAAGTTCGCGCTCGGTCGGCAGGCTGTCGCCCACCTTGAGCCCGGCTTGCGCGATCAACTCGCGAATCTGGTGCACGACATGGTCAACCGCCGATCCGTCCGGCGAAGCTGTGTCCACCGATAACGCACCCTTGACCGTACTCACCGCCATCCGAAGGTCTCCGTCGCCTTGCTGCAACCCCTACCAAACTATTTGTTGGACCAAATACGTAAAACTGCCTCAAAGGGGCTGTCAATAGATCGCCGGAAAACTTCGGCATTTTTTTTGATCAAGGCGATAAAAGTCGATGAATTATAAGTACATCAGGGGACCCGGTAAGGTGACGCGTCTCGCCGCAAACTGATAGTACAACCTTCATATTTGTCATACCAGGAACCGCCATCCAATTCTCCAATGCCGCCCCCCCGAAACGCAAACCGGACGAAATAGAAAGCAAGGGCTTTCCCGTACTCCTTATGGCGCTTTCGTGCTGCTATAGTCCGGCGGCTGCCTTGCAGGCTCACAGTGGTCCTGCGAAAAGGGAAGCGGAATGCAACTGACAATTGAACACGATATCGGTGGGACATGGCAATCGGCTTGCGCGACGGAGACCTTGAAAGCATCCGCGAAACGGCGATCCTTGGAGGCCTGAGCGAGGACACGCTTCAGGCTCTTATTTCCGACGGCGTGGTCAAGACGCTCGACCGGGGCGAGACGCTGTTCATCCAGGGCGAGCCGGCAAGCGCCTTCTATATCGTGCTCGACGGATGGGTGAAGGTCTACCGCATAACGCCCGCCGGCGAGGAAGCGGTGGTCGGCGTCTTCACCAGGGGCCAGAGTTTTGCCGAAGCAGCCGCCTTCACGGGCGGCGTCTATCCGGCGGGCGGCGAAACGGTCACCGATTGCCGGGTGCTGATGATCCCGGCAAGGCACCTTTTCGCGCGCATTCGCGAAAGCCCCGAAATCGGCCTTGCCATGCTCGCTTCCACATCCCAGCACCTGCATGCTCTCGTCCATCAGATCCAGCAGCTCAAGGCGCATACGGGCGCCCAGCGCGTGGCGGAATTCCTGCTGTCACTGGCACCTGTGGAAGAAGGGGCCTGCACCATCGCCCTTCCCTATGACAAGGCGTTGATCGCAGGCCGCCTTGGCATGAAGCCGGAGAGCCTGTCACGCGCCTTCCAGCGAGTGCGCACCGTGGGTGTGAAGATCAACCAGAACATGGCGACCATCGCCGATGTGGAAGAACTGCGTGACTTCGTGGAGCAGGAACGTGCGGAGGTGCTGCGCTCGCGCGCTTGAGCATCAAGGCGCGGGGACAAGGGCGATCAGAGCGAAGATCATCGCGAGCAGCAGGAAGATCGCGACGGTGAACCCGGCGAGCCAGCCGGGCGCACGGGAAAGCTCCAGATAGTCCGCCAGGATCAGCCGAGCCTTGAAAAGCGTGACAAGCGCGATCGCGCCGAGCCCGGCAAGACGCAGCGTTTCGCCATCCGCAAGCCAGGCGCCGAATGCGCCCAGCGCCGAGAGCGCCATGAGCACCGCCCAGATGAGGAGAAGCGGCCGTTTGCGTATCGCGCCATGCGGCATGGGAACCCTCAACTCAGGTAAAAGACGGCGAAGACGAGCACCCAGATCAGATCGACCATGTGCCAGAAGGCGCAACCTGTCGTCACGTTCTCCTCGCTCGCGAAAACGGCGACCAGTGCGAGGATCATCAGCCCGAAGACGACATGGGCAGCATGGAAGCCGGTGACGAGATAGTAAAGGGTGAAGAAGGTGTTCGTCTCCAGCCCGTAACCATCGGCAAGGTGGCCCGCGTATTCGCCGACCTTCACGGCGAGGAACGCAAGGCCGAACAGGAAGGCGATACCGATGAGCCGGCGCGTTGCCCGAATAACACCCGCCCGCGCCTGCCGGACCGCGCCTGCCGCGAAAACCCCGCTCGTCAAAAGGATCGCGGTGTTGAGCGCGCCTGAAAATGGATCGAGATGGGCTTGCGACGCTGAAAACAGGCCAGGATCAAGCGCGCGGGCAACCGCATAGCCGGCAAGCGCTGCGCCGAAGACGGCCAACTCGCTGATGATGAGGATCCACATCATCGCATCGCCCGGCAGGGCTGAGAGCGGCCCCCAGCCGGACGATATTTCAGCGGCTTCGTTGCAGGCTCCCTCGCCATCTCCCATGGCGACGCTCACTCCGTGACCAGTTGCCGGTAGATCAGCGGCAGCGCTTCCGCAAGCCGTTCGGGCCGGGGAACGAGCGCATAGCCGTTCCGCCCGAAAAGATACGGCAGATAGGCTTGCGTGCCCGCCTCGATGGCGACCGCGAAGACCGCGTGGCCCTGCCGGCGTGCCTCGATCACCGCCTTGCGGGTATCTTCCACGCCGAAGCGGCCCTCGTAATGGTCAATGTCGTTCGGCTTACCATCGGTGATGACGAGCAGAAGCCTGCGGCTTGCAGCCCTCGCCGCCAGTTCCTCCGAGACGTGGCGGACCGCGGCACCCAGGCGCGTATAGAAGCCCGGTTTCAGCGCCGCTATCCTGCGTTCCACGGCAGGGCCCATCGCCTCGCCGAAAGCCTTGCAGCGATTGACGAAGACCTTGTCGCGCCGCAGCGAGGAGAAAGCGTAGATCGCGTGATCGTCCCCCGTCTGCTGGAGGCCATGGCCGAAGGCGGTCAAGGCTTCGCGCGCGACATCGATGACGGAACGTTCCTCGACGATCGCCTCCGTCGAGCGGGAAACGTCGATCAGGGTTGCGATGGCCAGATCCCGCTCCGCATTGACCACGCGTTTGAAGATGCGGTCGCTGCCCTCACCCGACGCGCGAATATCGACGAGCGAACGCACGACCTGATCCATGTCCAGTTCATCGCCATCGACCTGGCGCGGCAGGATCGAACGTTTCGGCCGGAGCGCCTCGAAACGGCGGCGGACAGCGGCGATGCGACGACGGCGAGCCGGGTCTTCGTCAGCGGATGCGGCACCCTCGCCCGGGTCGGCGTCGCTGACCAGGATGCGGCAGGCATCCTTGCGGTATTGGCCCGAGCGATAATCCCACTCAGGCACCAGGTGCTCGCCGGAAAGGGCGACACGGTCGACGTCCTTCGGCGCGAGATCGAGGTCGAAGGCAAGCTTCGTCGCCGGGCGCTGGTCGATATCGCCAAGACCCAGTTCCTGCTGGTCGTCGGCTGCCTTGCGCGCCGTTTCGGCATCGTCATCCTCGACCCGCCGGTTGATGTTCATGAACTGCGTCCATGACAGGATCGTCTCGAAGCGGTTGAGGATCAGGGAATCCCGCTTGTTGATTTCCGAGGAGTCCCGCCGTTTCGCCTTCTTGCGCATGCCGGCTTTCTGGGCGGAACTGGCCGATGCCGCATCATCGCGCTCTCCCGCAGCTTCGGGAGAAGCCGCCTTGCGCCGGTCGAGCCAAAGGGGCACGGGTTCCACCGGGCAGTAGCCATCGGGCGCAAATGGCAATGCGTCGAGCGGCGCCTCCCCCCTGATCGCGGCGCGGAAAAGCTCCGCGGTTTCCGACAACGGCGAGCGATCGCCAAGAAGGGCGCGCACGGCCGCCTCAAGATCGGCCTCCATCTGCGGGCGTTTGGGGCGCCGCCGAACGGCGAGCGTCGCCGCCGCCAGCCTCTCATGAACCGGCAAAAGCCCCGGACAGGCGTCCAGCGTCCCTCGAACGGTGACGCTCGCTGCGCGAAGGGCAGCGACGTCCCGACGAAGGGAATCGCGCATATCGCCCGCCGGCTCGACCGCAAATGCGGCGGATGCGGCAAGCCAGATGAAGAGCGCCTCATTATCCGATGTTTCCGGATAAAGGTCGATCGCGGCCGGCAGGGCAAGCGTCTCACCGTCATAAGCCGCGCGAGCGACGGTTTCCTCAGGTGTGCCGAGCTTCCGCAGCCACGAAAGACGATGGTGCGACATCTCTCCCGCGGCTTCGGCGATTTCAGCACCAGCCGCCCCGCCCAGCGCGCGAAACAGCACACCGATGCGCGATTTCATGGCCTCAAGCGCAACCGCGGCTTCGGGAAAGGACGGCCGGGCGTCGACCTTCGTTATGAACCGGTGCCAGAGGGTCCCGACGGATTCCTCCGGCTCCCAGGGCTTGATATCGGCGAATGCCATAACCCTCTCCTCGTCCGGATCCGGACCGTCAGCCAAGAAGTGCCACGGCAAGATCGTCGAGACCGCGTTTGATCTCGGCATCGTCCGTCAGCGGCTGCAGGAGGCACGCCTCGACCGCCTTCATGACGGGCATGCCGTCGCGGATGAGCGAGGCGGCGTAAACCAGAAGACGGGTCGAGACGCCTTCCTCCAGATCCTGGCCCTTGAGGTCGCGCAGCTTGCCCGCGAGCAACACAAGCGGCTTCACGCGTTCGATCGATAACCTGCTTTCGGCGGCGACGACCTGCGCCTCGCGTTCGGGAGACGGAAAGTCGAACTCAAGCGCGAGGAAGCGCTGGCGCGTCGACGGCTTCAGCGTCTTCATGATGTTCTGGTAGCCGGGATTATAGGACACGACGAGCATGAAATCATCCGGCGCTTCCAGCGTCTCGCCCGTGCGCTCAAGCGGCAGTATGCGGCGGTCGTCGGTGAGCGGATGGAGAACCACGGTCACGTCCTTGCGCGCTTCCACCACCTCGTCGAGATAAAGGATGCCACCCTGGCGCACCGCGCGGGTAAGCGGACCATCCACCCAGACTGTCTCGCCGCCCTTCAGCAGATAGCGGCCCGTCAGATCGGCGGCGGTAAGATCGTCATGGCAGGCGACGGTCGTGAGCGGCAGGCCGAGCCTGGCTGCCATATGGGCAACGAAACGCGTCTTGCCGCAACCTGTCGGCCCTTTGAGAAGAAGCGGCAACTTGTTGCGGTAGGCCGCTTCGAAAACGGCGCATTCATCGCCCGTAGGCAGATAGTAGGGAGCGTCAGCGGATGCGGCGGAGAGGGTGTGAACGGTATCGAGCATGAACCGTCCTCCTTGTAAAATTCTTTTGCGGATCGGGTTTGGAGAGCGGTCCCGACCGAAGCCGGGGCCGCTGTTTCGATTATTCGGCGGGGACCGTTTCGGTCTTCATGCCGGGCGTCACCACTTCCTTGCGCGGCACGAGGACCGCATAAAGGAAGATGAGCACACCGAGCACCACGGCCACGCCTGAGCCGAAGCGCATCCAGAAGAAGAGCGCAAGCTGGTCCTGCACGTCCATGAAGTATTCACCGTTGACCCGCTGCAGGTGCGTCTGGACGACACCGGCGAAGGTCAGCGTGAACGTCATGAACGCCATGCCGCCGGACATCAGCCAGAAGGCGGCCATGTTGAGGACCTGGTTGTAAGGCGTGCGGTTCTTCAAATGCGGCATCGCGTAGGTGATGATCGCGAGATTGAGGCAGACATAGGCGCCGTAGAAGGCAAGGTGCCCATGCGCGGCCGTCACCTGGGTGCCGTGGGTGTAGTAGTTGATCGGGGCGAGCGTGTGCATGAAACCCCAGACGCCGGCGCCGAA
Source organism: Hongsoonwoonella zoysiae (assembly GCF_013266695.1). Classification (GTDB taxonomy): domain Bacteria; phylum Pseudomonadota; class Alphaproteobacteria; order Rhizobiales; family Stappiaceae; genus Hongsoonwoonella; species Hongsoonwoonella zoysiae. The sequence continues at coordinate 2,377,651 of NZ_JABRXF010000001.1, read as the reverse complement.
GAAGGCAAGCGTCGAGCAGCCCAGCGACCACAGGAGCGCGGCCTTGTTCGGGTGCTCGCGCCGTCCCTTCCAGACCATCACGAAGGTGAATACGACCATTGCGAAGAAAGGCGCGACTTCAAGGGCTGAGAAGATCGAGCCGATCCACTGCCAGTAACCAGGCGTGCCGATCCAGTAATAGTGGTGGCCGGTGCCGAGCAGGCCCGTGAACAGGGCAAGCGCGACGATGGAATAAAGCCATTTGTCCACCACCTCACGGTCGACGCCCGTCAGCTTCAACATCATGAAGGCAAGGATCGCCGCCATCACGAGTTCCCAAACGCCTTCAACCCAGATATGGACGACATACCACCAATACATCTTGTCGAGCGTCAGGTTGGAGGGGTTGTAGAGCGCGAAGAGGAAGAACAGCGCAATACCCCACAGCCCAAGCAGGAGCACGTTGGTGATCGCCGTCTTGCGGCCTTTCAGCACCGTCAGCGTGATGTTGTAGAGGAAGATCAGCGCTGCGACGACGATGCCGAGTTTGACCCAGAGCGGCTGCTCCAGAAACTCGCGCCCCTCATGCACGCGGAAGAGATAGCCCACAACCGCGCCCGACGCGCCGACCATCAGCAGCACGAGCTGGAGGATGGCAAGCTTCGGCGAATGAAGCTCCGTCTCCGCCTCTTCCGGGATCAGGTAGTAGGCGGCCCCGAAGAAGCCCAGCAGGAGCCACACGATCAACGCGTTCGTGTGGATCATGCGGGCGATGTTGAAGGGAAGAAGTTCGGACAGGAAGTTCGGCGCGACATAGATATAGCCGAGCACCAGCCCGAAGGTGACTTGCGCGGCAAACAGCGCCATCGCGCAGTAGAAGTAATAGGCCGCGACCTTTTGTGACTGATATTTCATGATTGTTCGCTCCGGATCAGCCCGCGTCGTTCGGCGGCCAGTTCTGGGTGTCGATTTCGCTGACCCACTTGAAGAAGTCGGCGAGCGCGTCGAGCTCGTCGTCGGTCAGGTTGAACTGCGGCATCTGGCGACGGCCTTCGATGCCCGTCGGTTGGCTTTGCATCCAAAGCTTGATGGCTTCGCGGGCGCCTTCGGGATCGTCGCGTCCGCCGTAGCGTACCCACACGTTGCCAAGCTCGGGCGCGAAGTAAGCCCCCTCGCCCAGCAGCGTATGGCAGTTGATGCAGGAGTTTTCTTCCCAGACGCGTTTGCCGTGGACGACGGATTCCGTCAGCCCCTCGGCATCGGTCGAAGTGTTGACGGCATAGATGTGGCTATGGACCGTCAACGCCCCGAAAACGACCAGGAAGAACAAGGACCCGCCATAAAAGATATTGCGGGCCTTTGAAGCGGTCAGTCCTTCGCTCATCGGCTTCCTCATGAGGTAAAATGTTCAGGCGAGACGAACATTAAGAAAGCCCGCGCAAGATTCCCTTGACCTTCGTCAAGCTTGGGAAATACCGAGAAAATCCACCTCAGCCGCCGGACTTTTCATTCGCCGAAAACGCCAGAACCGGCAGATAGACGGCAAGAAAAAGCGTGAAAGCCGCAAGCCAGAGCCCGCCTGAGACGAACATCACCGAGTAGTAATGATCGGGCAGAAGCGCCGGCCCGCAGGCACGTATGACCGCAGCAAGCGCTATCGAGGCATAAGCGACGGCGATCGGCGTGGAAACCACGAGCGGGCGGCCCGTATGACCGAGTGCTGCGCGCGTCATGATCGCAAGCGTCATGCCGCCTGCCGCGCCGACGCCAAGCAGGTGCAGAGCGCCGATTTCACTGGGATCGCCGAAAAGATGCGCAGTTGCGAGCGCCGCATAGCCCGCAACAAGCAGTGCGAAGGCAAGATGCATCGACCAGAGGATCGGCTCTCGCCAAGTCGCCTGAAAGCGCCAGCCGGCGAAGCGGATACCGTTCGAAACGGCTGCGATCGCCGCGAGCGAGCCGATGACCACCGACGGAGCGTCGAGACCCGCGGCAAGCGCCAGCAGGACCGCGCTGACGATGCCGACCCTGTCAAATACGGGCCGCAGCACCGGCATCTTGCCGGAATACCCTGCCCGGTTGAGCGCATTACGCGTGAAGCCTGGCACGACGCGCCCGCCGATGATTGCGATCATCGCAACGGTGGTCAGAAGACCAAGGCGGACGCCGGCCATGGCATCGCCTCCCGAAACGCCCAACCACTCAAGGTGCATGAGCAGGTTGCCCGCAAACAGGAGCGTCAAAAGCCCCAGGAAGATGAGATTGCGACTTTGAGTTTTCTTCAGGAGGTTGCCGCCTATCTTGAGGCCGAGCAGCGGCACGAAGGCGAGGTCGACGAGCGCCACGAATACCGGATCGAGAAAGCCGGAAAACCAGATAACGAGACGGCCGGCGATCCAGACGAAGCCCGTTCCGGCGACGAACATGGCGCGCGCGGGCGGAGAGCCCGTCCAGTTCGGCACGGCCGTCAGGAAAAAGCCGGCGATGACCGCGACCGTATAGCCGTAGACCATCTCATGCGCATGCCACAGCTGCGGCGCGACGGCCGTCCAGGGCTCGGCGAACGACCCGCCGGCGGCATGAACGCCGAGCCAGAAAAGCCAGGCGACCATGGCGAAAAGGGCAAAGGCGCCGGCCGCCAGAAAGTAGAGCCGGAAGCCTGCTGTAAAGACCGTCGGGATGGAGTGTCTTTCGGATAAACTCTGATGCGTCATGACGCTTTGTCCGGTTCAGGGGGTGATGCCGCGTTGCGGCGCCTTGCGCGCATTTTCAGCGGTACGCAGACGGTTTCGTCGTGGTAGTTCGCCTGGCAGCGCAGGCAGTAGATGCATTCGTTGGGGTTGATGCGGCCGATCGGATCGATCGCCTGGACGGTGCAGGTCGTGGCGCACAGCCGGCATTCGCGCCCGCATTGAGGGCGGCGCACCAGCCAGTCGAAGATCTTGAATTTCGACGGCAACGCCAGTGCCGCGCCAAGCGGGCACAGGTAGCGGCAGAACGCGCGCTCCACGAAAAGCCCTGCAAACAACAGGATCAACGCATAAGCCACGAAGGCGGGCGGGCGCAGGAAATGCAGCGTGATCGCGGTCTTAAAGGGCTCCACCTCGGCAAGGCGGAAAGCAAGGCCTATTTCCTGCAGCGATACCCCGATGATGAGAAACAGGAAGATGTATTTGATCGGCCAAAGCCGGATATGGATTTCCCAGGGTATCTCGATCTGGCGGAATTTGAAGTGCCGCGCGGCCTGATTCGTCAGCTCTTGAAGCGCGCCGAAAGGACAAAGCCAGCCGCAATAGACCCCGCGCCCCCAGAAGACGAGCGTGATCGCCACAAACGCCCAGAGCGTGAAGACGAGCGGATCGAGCAGGAATGTCTGCCAGCGGAAGTCGGCCAGAAGCGCGTGAATGAAGGAAACGACCTGGACGACGGAAAGCTGCGCGCCGGCAATCCAGCCAAGCCAGATGAGCGTCACGAGCAGGAACCCGGTACGAAAGGTGCGATAGGTCTCGGCATGACGCACGAGGGGACCGGAAACGTAAAGCACCGCGAAAAGCACCGTGAGCATGACGGTCAGGATCGCCAGGTCGGGTGCCCGCGCCTCCCACTCAAGCCGCCAGCCTTCAGGCTCTCCCGCCATTTCCTGATTAGCGGCCTCATCCGGCACTTTTTCAGGTGCAAGGTCGAGACCGAAGCGAGCGCTCGACCCGTCAGGCGCGGTAACCACAAGATCGAGCCGGGCCGCCTTTTCGGGATCGAAACCGGAGGCCGCAGGAAGAAAGGCGACCATCGCCTCGCGAAAATTCGGCGCATCCTTCACCACAAGTTCTTCGAGACGAATATGCCTGTCGGAGGAAATGCGGTTCGTCTTGTCGCCCTGGACAAGTTCCAGCCGGTCGAACACGCCGGATTTTTTCCAACCCGTGCCCTTGACCGAATAAAGGCCGCTTGCCGCGATGAAGAGCGCCGTCTCGCCCCTGCCCCGCTCCGCGTCGACCCGTGCGAAGGTCTCCGGCCCCAGGAGCCTCGCGGATATATCCTGATCCCGAAGAACGCCCGCATGAAGCTCGACGAACGTATCTTTGCCCGGATCTATCGTCGTGTAGCCGGGAAGTGCTGCCCGCGCGGCGGCAAAATCCACGGACATACGCGAGATCGCGCCACCTTCCACAAAGTCCGGGAAATCTTCCATTTCCCGGATTGCGGCGCCGGTACGGGCGGTCTCCGCGCGGGCGGCGCGTGCAATCGTACGCCCCGCGCGCAGGATCGCGTTGCGGATCGCCCCGCTTGAAACGGTGGCCCCCGAAACGGCATCCGGCAGGCTGCCACCGCGAACGAGCGCGGCGAGCCCCGCGTCGACATCGGTTCCCGCGAAACCGCCCACGTATCGTGCTAGATCGCGCGTATCGATGCCAAGCGTGAGGATCGGCTCGGAATGGGAAAGCAACTTCGCGCCGGAAATCCTGGCGGCAGCGTTCGATACGTCCACGACGACGGCGACATCGACCGGCTTTCCGGAATAGCCGAGCGATCCGACAAGCCGGAAACTCGACCCGACATATAGCGATGACGAGCCGCCGCCCGCTTCCCCTTCGATCCGGTAGACATCCGGCGCGGTTTCAAGTTGCGAAAGATCGAGGCCGGCCGGACCGGCGTTCAGGATCCCTGCCGCCGCTTCCCGCAACGTCTTTTCGCCCGCCGCAACAACCGGCATGGCCATTCCCGCCAGCAGGACCACGGCCCATAACGCAGCTTTTAGCCTGTGAACGATTGCAACCATCGGCCCTTGTCCGCGCTAAAAGGAGGCCCGGCTCCGGCGCGCTCAACGCAACCGCTCATGGCGCCGGGGCCTCATTCGTCATGCTTTCGTTTGTAATCCGCACGGCAGATGCATGTGCTTGACGATCGTCAAGGGATGACGGCCCGGGGTCTGCAAGGTTGCAATCGCCTGATCCGCATGTCCGGGAGACTGAGATGAAACTCGCATCATTCCTGCGGACGACCACGTTGCTATCCGCGATCGTGATCCCGCTTTCCGCTGCCATGGTCGCATCGCCTGTCGGCGTTGGCGGCGCGCTGGCGCAAGACGCAAAGAAACAGCATGAGACGACACCCAGCGGGCAATACCAGCCGCAGCAGGACGTTCTCGGCGAAACCCAATTGGAACAGCCAGGCCAAAAGCCCGGCGCGCCGACCCTGACGGGCGACGAGTTCCAGGCCGCCAACAAGATCTATTTCGAACGCTGCGCCGGCTGTCACGGCGTGTTGCGCAAGGGTGCCACCGGCAAGCCGCTGACAACCGATATCACGACCGAACTCGGATACGATTATCTGCAGTCGTTCATCAACTACGGCTCGCCCGCAGGCATGCCGAACTGGGGCACTTCCGGTGAACTGTCGGATGACGAGATCGACCTTATGGCGCGCTACCTGCTCAATGAACCGGCCCAGCCGCCGGAGTTCGGCCTTGCCGAAATGAAGGAGAGCTGGAAGGTTGTCATTCCCGAAGACCAGCGCCCGACGAGCCAGCAAAACGACCTCAACCTCGACAACCTCTTCTCCGTGACGCTGCGCGACACGGGCGAAGTGGCGCTGATCGACGGCGATACCAAGGAGATCGTGACGCGAATCCCGACCGGCTATGCGGTTCACATCTCGCGTATTTCCGCTTCCGGGCGCTATCTCTTCGTGATCGGGCGCGACGCCAAGATCAACATGATCGACCTTTGGATGGAAACGCCGGCCACGGTTGCGGAAATCAAGGTCGGCTCCGAGGCGCGCTCTGTCGAAACCTCCAAGTTCGAGGGCTTCGAGGACAAATACGCCATCGCCGGTTCCTACTGGCCGCCGCAATACGTGATCATGGACGGCGCGACGCTGGAGCCCCTGAAGGTGGTTTCGACGCGCGGCATGACCTACGACACGCAGGAATATCACCCTGAGCCGCGCGTGGCGTCCATCGTCGCCTCGCACTACAACCCGGAATTCATCGTCAACGTGAAGGAGACAGGGCACATCCTGCTCGTCGACTATTCGGACCTTGAAAACCTGAAGGTTACCGCGCTTGAGGCCGAACGCTTCCTGCATGACGGCGGGTTCGATTCCTCTAAGCGCTACTTCCTGGTCGCCGCCAACGCGCGCAACAAGGTCGCGGTGGTCGATACCAAGGAAGGCAAGCTCGTCGGCGTGATCGACACGCAGGGCACGACCCCGCATCCGGGCCGCGGCGCGAACATCATGCACCCGACCTACGGACCCGTGTGGGCGACGAGCCATCTCGGCGACGAGGTCATCTCCTTCATCGGCACCGATCCGGAAGGCCATCCCGAGCAGGCGTGGAAGGTGGTGCAGACGGTCGAGGGCCAGGGGGGCGGATCGCTCTTCATCAAGAGCCATCCGAATTCCGGGCACATCTACGTCGATACCCCGCTCAACCCTGAAGCGGAAATTTCCGCCTCCGTCGCCGTCTTCAATATCGCCGATCTCGCCAATGACGAACCGGAATACACCGTGCTTCCGATCGGCGAATGGTCCGGTATCACCGAAGGCCAACGCCGCATCGTCCAGGGCGAATACAACGTCGCCGGCGACGAGATCTGGTTCTCGGTGTGGAACGGCAAGGAAGAGGAAAGCGCGATCGTCATCGTCGATGACAAGACGCTTGAGCTGAAGGAGGTGATCAAGGATCCGAACCTGATCACGCCGACCGGCAAGTTCAACGTCTACAACACGCGTAACGACGTCTACTGACGCTGAGCACTGAAGGGCGACGCGGCGGATACCCTCCGCGCTGCAAAGGCTCGCTCCCGAAGGCCCGCCCGGTTCGCCGGGCGGGCTTTTTTTGCTCCCCATGCGGTCGATACGTCGCAGTTCCTGCTGTCTTGACAATGGTCAAGGAGAAGAAAGCCGCCGCGAACGATGGTGATCCCAGCCAAGATTCAAGCGGGAGAAACGCGTCATGCCGGGCTGCGGCAAGGTCTATCTCATCGGTGCGGGTCCGGGTGATCCCGATCTCATGACCGCACGCGCTATCCGCTATCTTTCCAAGGCGGATGCCATCGTCTACGACCGGCTCGTCTCAGCCGATATCCTTGCGCTTGCGCCGGCTTCCGCGCTGATGGTGTGCGTCGGCAAGGAGCCGCGCCGCCATCCGGTGCCGCAGGAGCGCATCAACGACATTCTCGTCGAACTCGCCGGAGAACACGCAACGGTCGTGCGCCTGAAGGGTGGCGACCCCTACATCTTCGGGCGCGGCGGCGAGGAAGCGATCCGCCTTGTCGAAGCCGGTATCGACTTCGAGGTCGTACCCGGCATCACGGCGGCGCAAGGCCTTTCCGCCGCAACGCGCATTCCTCTGACCCATCGGGGTCTAGCCCACGGCGTGCGTTACGTCACCGGGCACTGCAAGGAAGGCGAACCGCTCGATCTCGACTGGATGAGCCTTGCCGATCCCGACACCACGCTCGTCGTCTACATGGGGCTTGCGAATCTGAGCGAAATCACCTCGCGCCTGATGGCCCATGGCCTGCCTGCTTCAACGCCGGTTCTGGCGGTGGAGAAAGCCACCCGCGCGGACGAGCGCCGGCTGATCGCCAGTCTCGACGATATCGAAGAGCGCGCCCGGCAGGCCGGCTTCAGGAGCCCGGTGACCTTCATGATCGGCCGGGTGGTCGGGCTTGCGGCCTGCTTCGGGCTGGAAATCCCTGCTATCAAACCGCAAGACCTGGAGGCCGCTCGTGCCTAGCCGTCTCGCCATATCCGCCATGATTGCCACCCTTCTCGTGGCCGCAGCCCATGCGGGCGATCTCGGCACGGACGACATTGCCCGCCTGTCGGAGTTCGTGCGCCAGGACTGCGGCTCCTGCCACGGGCTGACGCTGAAGGGCGGGCTCGGGTCGCCCCTCCTGCCCAAAGACATCGCCCACTACGACAAGGAAACACTGACGGAAGTGATCCTCTACGGCGTTCCGACGACGGCAATGCCCGGCTGGGACGGTGTCATCGACCGGGACGAGGCCGAATGGATCGCCGATGCGCTCAAGGACGGGAGGATCGCAGAATGAACCGCCGCTCCTTCATGCTTTCCGCGGTGCTCGGAGCAAGCGCGCTGCCACTCGCGGCAACGCCGGCTTTCGCGACCGGCGCACCGCGGCTTCGCGGAACCGGAGACCTCGGCATCGTCATCGAGCGTGCCACAGGCTCCGTGCTGATCATCGATACGACAAAGCATGAGCGCATAGCCCGCGTCGAAGGCTTCGGCGATATCAGCCACGCCTCGGCCGTATTCTCGCGCGACGAGCGTTTCGCCTATGTCTTCGGCCGCGATGGCGGGCTGACGAAACTCGACATCCTGACGGCGGAAGTCGTCGCGCGCACCGTACAATCGGGAAACGCGATCGGCGGGGCGATCTCCGACGACGGGAAACTCGTCGCCGTGTCCAATTACGAGCCGGGCGGCGTCAAGGTGTTCGATGCCGAAACGCTGGAACTCTTCGCCGACATCAAAACCGGCTCGAAGACCATCGGGCTGGTGGACGTGCCGGGCCGACGTTTCGTCTTCTCCACGTGGGAGGCGGGCGAAGCCTGGATCGCCGATTTCTCGAAAGGCCCAGCGCCTGCCATCACCAAGATCGAGGAGATCGGCGCCAATCCCTATGACGCCCTGGTGACGGGGGACGGGCGGCACTATATCGCCGGCCTCTTCGGCGAAGACGGGCTTGCTCATATCGACCTTTGGGAACACCCACTGAGAGCGCGAAAGATCCTCGCCGGATACGGGCGGGGCGAGAAGCCGCTTCCCGTCTACAAGATGCCGCATCTGGAAGGCTGGGCGAAAGCTTCCGGCGCGTTCTACCTGCCGGCGATCGGCCGCCACGAAGTGTTGATCGTCGACGACCGCAGCTTCGAAGAGGTCGGCCGAGTACCGCTGCTGGGTCAGCCGGTGTTCGCCATGAGCCGGCCCGACGGGCGGCAGGTCTTCGTCAATTTCGCCCCGCCCGACAACCGCTTCGTGCAGGTAATCGATACGCCGAGCCGCAAGGTCGCAGCCACACTCGAACCCGGCCCCGGCGTGCTTCACATGGAGTTCGCGCCCCGCGGCCACGAGGTTTGGATGAGCGTGCGCGACGAAAACGAGCTTCAGGTGTGGGACACCGCAAAGCTCGAAAAGATCGCGAGCCTTCCGGCGGAAAAGCCGAGCGGCATCTTCTTCACCGCCCGCGCGCACAAGACGGGGCTTTGAGCCATGCTCGAACAAGCGAATGTATCCATGCAATCGCGCGGCCCGAGGCGCCGCATGCCGACGGGCCTCGATCAGGAAACGCAGCAGGAATCGAGGGCGATCGACCTGGCGCTGCTTGACCGTTGGCAGCATGACTTTCCGCTCGTGCCGCATCCCTTCCAGGTGATCGCGGGCGAGCTGGATCTTCGCGAACGCGAGGTTCTGGAGCGTTTCCGGACTTTGCAGGCAAACAATGCCATTTCCCGCATCGGCGCGGTTCTGGCGCCCAATACCGTGGGCGCTTCGACGCTTGCGGCCGTCTGTGTCGAGAAAGCCGACATCGCCGAGGCCGTGCGGCTGATCAATATGGAGCCCGGCGTCAACCACAATTACGAGCGCGACCACAAGGTCAATCTCTGGTTCGTCGTGACCGCAGCGGATGAGGCCGCGCTCGACGTAAGCCTTGAGCGCATTTCATCGCGCCTCGGGAAGGACGTGCTTGATCTCAGGCTTGAGCGCCCCTTCCACCTCGACCTCGGGTTCTCCATCGAGGGCAGGCCGGAGGACAGCCTCGTCAAGCGCCGGTTGCGGCCCGCCGACGCCAGCGCCATAGAACCGGAGGATCGCGAAGTCCTCGCAGCGCTCCAGGATGGGCTGCCCTTCGTCTTCCGCCCCTTTTACGAAATCGGCCGGCGGGCGGGGCGCAGCGAGGCGGATGTGCTCGCCCGCCTTGCAAGGCTCTCGCAGGCCGGCGTTATCCGCCGCTTCGGCGTCGTCGTCAAACATCGCACGCTCGGCTTCGGGGCTAATGCCATGGTCGTCTTCGACATCGCCGACGACGATGTGGACGCCGTGGGCGAACGCCTTTCGCATGTACCGGGCGTCACGCTCTGCTATCGGCGGCGGCGTGCAACCGGGTGGCCGTTCAACCTCTATTGCATGGTGCATGCGCGTTCGCGCGCGCAAGCCGAGCCCGTGATCGAGCGTGTGAAAAGGCTAACCGGCCTGACCCGCCGCGACATGGCAGTGCTTTTTTCGACCAAATGCTTCCGCCAGCGCGGTCCGCTGCTTTGCGCGGACCGAACCGGCAACGGGAGTTGACCGATGGCCCACCCCAACAAAGCCGGTCCGGCGATCCGCATTAAACCGGGAAAAGGAAGGGACATCTCCCTTTCCCGCGACGATTGGCGCGTTCTCGACAGGCTGCAGGATGGCATCCCGGCGGAAAGCCGACCGTTCGCCGCAGTCGCGGAAGAACTGGGCCTTTCCGAAAAAGGCCTGCTGACGCGGCTGAGACACTGGAGCGAGGCGGGCCTTTTGACCAGATTCGGCCCCTTGTTTGACGCCGAGCGCCTGGGCGGGGCCGTGTGTCTGTGTGCGATGAGCGTGCCGGAACCACGCTTCGACGCGGTTGCGGATGTCGTCAATGCGCACCGGGAAGTCGCGCATAACTATGCCCGCGACCACGCGCTCAACATGTGGTTCGTCGTTGCGAGCGACGACCCATTACGCATCGAAGCGGCGGTACAGGCGATCGAGGCCGAATGCGGGCTCGACGTGCTGCGATTTCCGAAACTCAACGAATTCTATATCGGGCTGAAAGTGACGCCGCCGGAAGAGACCGGGCTTGTTTCACGGCCTCTGCCGCCCGCGACACGCTGCGAAGACGTTCCCTTCACCGAAGAAGACCGAAAACTCGTGGAAGCGATGCAGGCTGGCATCGCGCTCGTTCCCCGGCCCTTCGTCCGGGTCGCCGAAGACCTCGATACAAGCGAGGGCGCAGTGATCGAGCGCACACGGGGAATGATCGCGCGCGGTGCCATTCGCCGGATCGCGGCGGTGCCGAACCACTATGCGCTCGGCTGGAGCGAAAACGCGATGACCGTCTGGGACATCGCGGACGATGCGCTGGAGGACGTCGGGCGAAAGATCGGCACCCTTCCTTTCGTCTCCCACTGCTACGAGCGCCCGCGCCATCTGCCCGATTGGCCGTACAACCTTTTCGCCATGGTTCATGGCCGCTCGAAAGCCGAAATCGAAACGAAGATCTCGGCATTGAGAGAAGCTTGCGGGCCGCATCTTCGCTCCGCCAACCAGCTGGTCTCCACCAGGATCCTCAAGAAGACCGGGCTGAGACTTCAACCATCCAATACCGTTGCGCCATCCCAAGGAGGCAAGGCATGTTCCGCCTGACACATTACATGAAGGAACTGGTGAACCCGAGCCCTCTCGGCCCTCATCGCGCGCCTCCCGGTCCCGTGGTGATTTGGAACCTGATCCGCCGCTGCAACCTCAAGTGCAAGCATTGCTATTCGATATCCGGCGATGTGGATTTTCCAGGCGAGCTTTCAACGCGCCAGGTCTTCGACGTGATGGACGATCTCAAGGCCGCGCACGTTCCCGTTCTTATCCTTTCGGGCGGCGAACCGCTGATGCGGCCCGACATCTTCACGGTTTCCGAACGCGCGAAGGCACTCGGCTTTTACGTTGGCCTATCGACCAACGGCACGCTTATAGATGAGCCGATGGCCGAGCGGATCGCAGCGGCCGGCTACGATTATGTCGGCATCAGCCTCGACGGCATCGGTGCCGTGCATGACGCGTTTCGCGGGCAGATCGGCGCCTATGATCTTTCGCTCAAGGCGGTGCGCCACCTGAAGGCGCGCGGGGTGAAGGTGGGCCTGCGCTTCACCATGACGGCGGACAATGCCCGCAACCTCGACGACATACTGGCGCTTGCGGACGAAGAAGGCGTCGACAAGGTCTATCTGTCCCACCTCGTCTATGCCGGACGCGGCAACAAGAACAGAGGTTCGGACGCAGCCCATGCAATCACACGGTGTGCAATGGACCGGCTGTTCAAGGCGGCCTTCGATGATGTGAAAGCGGGACGCACCCGCGAAATCGTGACCGGCAACAACGATGCCGACGGCGTCTATCTGCTGCAATGGGCCCGCGCCGTGATACCTGAAAACGCCGGCCACCTGGAAGAGGTGCTGACACGATGGGGCGGCAATGCTTCTGGCGTCAACATCGCCAACATCGATAATCTGGGCGAGGTGCATCCGGACAGCTTCTGGTGGCATTATTCGCTGGGTAACGTGAAAAAGCGGCCGTTCGGCGACATCTGGGCGGATACCTCCGATCCGGTGATGGCGAAGTTGAAAATGCGCCCTCGCCCGCTGTCCGGACGGTGCGGCGAATGCGCTTTCCTGAAGATCTGCGGCGGTAACACGCGCGTGCGCGCGCTCCAGCTTACCGGAGATCCCTTCGCCGAAGATCCGTCCTGCTATCTCAGCGACAGCGAAATCGGCCTCAAGCAGCCAACCAGTTCCCGCGTTGAGCTTACCCCTTTCAGAGGAGCGCGCCATGAAGCGGTTCATCGCTATTCTTGAGGCGGCGGCGCTTTCGTTTTTCTGCACAACAGCGCTTGCCGGCGAACCGTCTTCCACCGAGCAGCTTTACCGCGATAATTGCGCGGAGTGCCATGGCCCGGCCCGGCTCGGCGCCATCGGGCCGTCGTTGATCCCCGAAAGCCTGGGGCGGCAGAAAAAGGAAGCGCTTCAGGGCGTGATCGCCAATGGCCGCGCGCAGACGCAGATGCCGGCCTTTGCGGAAGCCTTGAGCGAGGACGAGATCGCAGCCCTTGCGGAATTCGTCATGAAGCCGCTCGGCGAAATGCCGGTCTGGGGCAAGGCCGAGATTGAAGCGTCGCGCACGCTCAATGCGGACTACAAACCCGTGTCGGAACCCGTCTTCGACGCGGACCGTTACAATCTCTTCGTCGTCGTGGAGACGGGCGACCATCACGCCACGGTCCTGAACGGCGATACCTTCGAGCCGATCACCCGGTTCCAAACGCATTACGCGCTGCATGGTGGGCCGAAGTTCACGCCCGACGGGCGCTATGTCTTCTTCATGTCGCGCGACGGCTGGGTGACGAAATACGACCTTTACGGGCTTGAGAAGGTCGGCGAGGTGCGCGCCGCGATCAACGCGCGCAACATCGCGATCTCGAAGGACGGCAGGCATCTGGCAGTCGCCAACTACCTGCCGCATTCGCTGGTGGTGCTTTCCACCGATGACCTGTCGGTTGAGAAAATCTTCGAGGCGGAAGACCGCAAGGGCAACAGTTCCCGCGTTTCCGCCGTCTACCAGGCACCCGAACGCGACAGTTTCATCGTCGCGCTGAAGGATGTCGCCGAAATCTGGGAAATCGCCACCGATCCGAACGCGAAACCCGTCTACACCGGTTTCGTGCATTCCCACGAAAAGGGAATGGTGGAGGCGCTTGCCGTCGAAAAAGGACTGTTCGCGCGCCGCCGGATCGAGGTTTCCGAACCGCTCGACGACTTCTTCTTCGACCCCGGCTACCGCAACCTCATCGGCTCCGCGCGCGACGGGGGAACGGGCGTCGTAGTCAATCTCATTGTCGGGCGCGAGATCGCGCGCCTGCCGCTTCCCGGTTTTCCGCATCTGGGCTCCGGCATCACATGGACGCGGCAGGGACGGCCCGTCATGGCGACGCCGCACCTCAAGGAAGCGAAGATTTCGGTGATCGCAATGGACGACTGGTCCGTATTGAAGACGATAGAAACGGACGGACCGGGTTTCTTCATGCGCTCGCACGAGAATTCGCGCTATGCGTGGACGGATGTCTTCTTCGGGCCCAACAAGGACGTGATGCACGTAATCGACAAGGAAACGCTCGAGATCGTCAGGACGCTGCGCCCCGAACCCGGCAAGACGGCAGCCCACGTGGAATTCGACCGGGAGGGCAAGCACGCACTTGTCTCGCTATGGGAGGATGATGGCGCCGTGATCGTCTACGACGCAGAAACGCTTGAAGAGGTCAAGCGGCTGCCGATGAGAAAGCCTTCAGGAAAATACAATGTCTGGAACAAGATCACCTTCTCCGAAGGCACCAGCCATTAAGACCGTCAATGGCCCGGTCCTCCTCGCCGTGGCCCACGGCGCGGGAGCGCGGGAAGACGCGAACGACGGATTTCTCGCGTTCTGCCGTGAACTTGGCGAGAGGCTGCCGGATTTCGAAGTGAGGCCTGCGGTGCTGAACGGCGAACCTTCGCTCGAGACGGTCATGGCAAGGGTCGGCGAGGATCGGGGGATTGTCGTCTATCCGCATTTCCTGTCGGACGGCTATTACGTTTCCAAGGCGCTGCCGCGGCGGCTTGAGAACCTGGGCCGTAGCGACGCCCGCATTCTTACCCCGCTTGGGCTGATGGCGGGTCTTTCCGGTCTTGTCGCTCGCAATATGCGCCGCGAACTTTCATCCGCCCAACTGCCGCCCATCGTCGTGGTCGCGCATGGCTCGGCTATGGGGAAGCGGCCAAGAAAGGCGGCGGAAACTTTCGCCAGTTCCCTCGGACGCGAAATGGGGCAAGAGGGAATTCCCTGCCTTTTCCTGGAGGAAGCGCCGCTTTTCGAAGAGGCGCTTCCCATAATCGGGGCGAATTTCGCGGTCGTGCGCTATTTCGCGGCCAACGGCGGGCACTCGGAAGAAGACGTGGCAAACGCGCTGAAGCTTCAGGGCCATGCGGGCTACCTTTCGCCCCCCGTCGGTCTGATGCCGGGCGTTGCCGAACTCGTCACCAGAGAAATCGCGGAAGTTCTCGGTGTCCGGCACGGCGAGCGACAGAGGCTGACCGCCTGAACCGGGCGAAGGACCTCCGGCTACGAAAACCTCTCCCGAAGCGCGGTGACGCCGTCGACGACGACGGCAAGGTCCACGCCGATTGCCGTGAATGCCGTGCCAAGCTCCATGGAGCGGCGGGCGAAATCCTCATTCAATGTGAGTACTCCCGAAGGAACGCCGATATCGGCAAGCCGCTTGTACGCTCCTTCGATCTGCTTGACGACATCGGGGTGGTTCGGCTCGCCCGGAAACCCAAGGCTTGCGCTCAAATCCGCCGGGCCGATAAAAACGCCGTCCACACCTTCGACCGAGGCGATCTCCTCAAGCCGGTCGAGCGCGGCCTTCGTTTCCACCTGGACGATAAGGCAAAGCTCTTCGGATGCCCGCTTGATGTAGTCCGTCGCCTTGCCGAAGCGGCTTGCCCGCGTGACACCCGCCACACCCCTGATGCCGGCGGGGGGATAGCGCATCGCGCTGACCGCCGCCTTAGCCTCCTCCGCCGATTGCACGTAAGGGATCAGCAGCGTCTGGGCGCCCATATCGAGGACGCGTTTGATCAGCACGGGATCGTTGATCGCGGGCCGCACCACCGCCGAAACACCCGGATAGCCCGCAATGGCCTGAAGTGCCGGCAGGATATCCACCACTTCGACGGGCGAATGCTCGGTATCGACCATCACCCAGTCGTATCCGCAGGCGGCCAGGATCTCCGGCACGGTGTTGCCGCCGATCGAGTTCCAGAAGCCGAGCTGGTGTTTCCCCGATCTCAGCGCGGCCTTGAAGTGGTTCTTCGGAAGATCCATTGAATTTCCCCTACGATATGGACGCGCATTTGTATGATAAAATCAGCTTATTCGCCAGCCGGTGCCCTGAACAAAATCTGCGTCGGTTCAGTGCCCTGCCCCCGGCACGTTCCGTTGCGATCATACCTCGGGAACTTCCGTTTTGCCGCTTTGCGCGGCGTCGCGAAGCGCGACAAGCGCAGCGAGCGATTTCATGCCTTCGCGCCCCGAGCAGACCGGCGCTTCCTCACCCCTGATAACAGCGGTGAAATTCTCAAGCTGCGCGACAAGCGGATCGTCGCCGCCACGCAAAAGCGTCGTGCGGGCGATTGGCTGCCACCAGTCGCGCTTGCCGCCGTCGCTCCATTCCTCGCCCCTCGGCAGCGAAAGCGAGCCATGCGTTCCGCCGATGAAGAGCGCGTTCTGATCCGTCGGCGGATAGGCCGGATTGTCATGCGCCGTAAGTTCGAACGACCATGGCGACACGACCGCATCCGATATCTGCAACGTGCAGATCACACCGCTTTCGAAGGTCAGGAGCGCGGCGCAGGCATCCTCGATCTCGTGATTGCGGATACGGTTCGTCTGCACAGCCCTGACACTTTCGACCTCGCCGAGCAAATAGCGCAGGAGGTCGAGATCGTGAATGGCGTTCATCAGAATTGGCCCCGCCCCTTTCGAGCGCCGCCAGGGTGTTTCGAAATAATCGTCCGGCTTGGAAATCCAGAACATCGCATGAGCGGCGACAAGCGTGCCGAGCGCGCCCGCGTCGATACGCTCCTTCGCGGCCCGCACGACCGGCAGATGGCGGCGGTGCTGTCCTGTCAACACCGGGACATTCGCCGCCTCGCCCGCCTCGACAATCCGAACCGCGTCGGCAAGTTCCGTGGTGATCGGCTTTTCAATGAGCACCGGCACTTGCGCGGAAATGCAAGCCATCGCCCCTTCAGGGTGAAGGACGTTCGGCGTCGCGACCACGACGCCCGCAGGCTTGGCCTCAAGCCCCTTATCCAGGCTCTCGTAATGGGGAACGCCGAATTCCGCGGCGATTGCCGCCGTGGCAGGATCCGGATCGATGACGGAATGGACCGGAAGCCCCGCAATCCGCAGCGCCGCGAGGTGGCGCTTGCCGATCATCCCCGCACCGGCAACGGCGATTCCGTTCATTTGACGAGGCTCCCCAACCGGCGCATGGCAAGCGAATAGCCTTCAATTCCGCAGCCCGCGATCACGCCGTCGGCGCGAAGGCTGACATAGGAATGATGCCGGAAGGATTCGCGTTTATGGATGTTGGAGACGTGAACCTCGATCACCGGGCCTTCGAAGGCTTTGAGAGCATCGAGGATAGCCACCGAAGTATGCGAATAGGCGCCGGGGTTTATGATGATTCCGGCAGCCTCCTCTCTTGCCTCATGAATCCAGTCGACAAGCTCGCCTTCATGGTTCGATTGCCTCAATTCGCAGTCGAGGCCGAATTCCCCGCCCACCTTCCGGCAAGCGTCCTCCACATCGGCAAGCGTCTCGTAGCCGTAGATTTCCGGCTGGCGCTTGCCGAGCAGGTTCAGGTTGGGACCATTCAAAATAAGTACATTCCTGTCCATCGCGGTATTTTCCTTGTCTGACCGTTTCATGGAGTGGTTTGCCGTTTTTCGGTTTCTACGAGACGCGCGGCGAGGGGCGCCCCGGCCTGCTCGATGTCTTGGCGCAACAGCTCGACCGCAAGCCCCTTCTTCCGCCCCACAGCCGCTTGCGCTATCGCGCCGTGATCGTCCGCGCCGCGCCACCGCTCGCCCGGATCGGGAAACAGGATATTCATGTAGCGGCGGTTCTGGTCGTAAAAGCTGGTGCATAGCCTGATGAGCGTGGCGCGCGCGCAGCCTGACGCCAAAGCCTCGTGAAACGCGGCATGCGCCGCCGCGCGTTTGTCATGCGCCCGTGCCCCTGCCGGCTCCTGATTCATACGCTGAAGGGTATGAAGCGCGGAAAGAACGCGGCTTTCCCAATCGATGTCACCGCGCTCGATGGACAGGCCAAGCGCCAGACACTCGAGATCCGCGCGCATTTCGATAATTTCCGTCAGGTTTTGCTCCGATACGGGGGCGACCCTGAAGCCGCGCTGATCTTCGATCTCGACCAGCCCTTCCGCGACGAGCCGGGAAATCGCCTCGCGCAACGGCGACAGAGAAACCTCCAGCCTTTCCCTCAGTTGATCGAGATTGAGCTTGGCGCCCGGTCGCAAGCCGCCTTGCAGGATCTCACCACGCAGCTCGGCAGCAACGCGCGATGCGCGGGTAAGCTTGCCTGGCTCGCTCGACGGGGTGGCTGGCGCCATAAGTCTCGCCTGTTTTGTCTGTCGAATTGCACGATAATCGATTTTTATAATCATTTTGGTTTTTGGCAACGTCTAAAAGGTTGTATGCTGTCGCATCTGAAGGTCGGAGCGCGTCGCCAATGACGATCTCACAGCAAGACGCCCTTAAAGGCAGCGGCCTCTACGACACGATGCGCCGCGACATCGTATTCGGCAGGCTTCCCGCCGGCGGCAAGCTTCTGCTCAACGATCTGAGGAACCGCTACGGCGTTTCCATCTCGACGATCCGCGAATGCCTGAGCCGGCTTGTCGCCGAAGGTTTCGTGAAGAGTGAGGGACATCGCGGCTTCCACGTTTCCCCCGTTACGCCCGAAGGGCTTCAGGACGTGGCCGAACTGCGCATCCTTCTGGAGGGACACGCCCTGAAACGCTCGCTGGAAGCCGGCGATACGCAGTGGGAAGCGAGAATCGTCGCGGCACATCACAAGTTGCACCGCATGGAGCAGAAAATGGCCGCCGGCGATTACGCGGTTCGTGAAACCTGGAAGCAAGGCGACTGGGAATTCCACCAATCGCTCATAAGCGCGTGCGGATCCTCCGAGCTCATGTTCCTGCATGGAACCGTCTTCGACAAATATCTGCGCTACCAGATGCGGGTTTTGACGTTTCGCGGCGAGACCGCGGCGGCGGAACACAGGCAGCTTCTCAAGGCCGCGCTTGAGCGCGACGCCGATACGGCAGAGCGCATCCTGCGCCGGCACATCGAAGGCGGGGTCAATCACGCGTTGGAAAACTGGCAGGACTGAGAGTATCTTAGCATACTCAAAATAATCGATTATTTTTATGATCATAGTATGTATTGCGAAAATACCGTTTAACATGCACTATCCTCACGTACGCTACGTAAGCCATACCGCCGGGGAGAATGGCGGGCAAAGCTCGTTGAGGGAGGAAACACCATGCCAATGAAAATCGCGCGTCGAACCTTGCTCGCCGCGGCGGCCGCCGTGGTCGCCTTGTCCGCCGGCATGCCGGCGCAGGCTCAGGACAAGATCACGCTTCGCATGTCGACGCCGGCATCCGAAACCGACCAGCGCTCGGTCGCTCTTGCCGAGGTCTTCGCGCCTGCCGTTGCGGACTTCGCCGTCTACGAGCCGCACTACAATGCCTCTCTCGTGGCACAAGGCAGCGAGCTGGAGGCCATCGCTTCGGGCGACCTTGAAATGTCGATCGCCTCCGCTCAGGAGCTTGCGACCTTCTTTCCGGAGTTTTCGATTTTCGCGACCGGCTACGTCCATCAGGATGCAGCCCATCAGGTCGCCGTCTTCAACGATCCGCTGATGGATCCGTTCAAACAGAAGGTGGAGGACGAGCTTGGCGTGAAGCTGCTTTCGGTCATGTATCTGGGCCGCCGTCACGTCAACCTGCGCCAGACCAAGGAAGAGCTGACCGTCATGACGCCGGAGGATCTTGCCGGCGTGAACCTCAGGATGCCGGGCACGGACGCGTGGCAGTTCCTCGGCAAGGCGCTCGGCGCCAACCCGACGCCGATGGCCTTCACCGAAGTCTATACCGCGCTGCAGACGGCTTCAGTCGACGGACAGGACAATCCCTTGCCGACGGTGGTTGACGCGAAGTTCTACGAGGTGACGAACCAGATCGTCCTGACCTCGCATCTGGTCGACCTCAACTACATCGCATTTTCCAAGGAGGTTTGGGACAGCCTGACGCCCGAACAGCAGAAAACAGTGCAGGAAGCTGCCGATGCGGCGGCCGAAAGCGGACGCCAGGCCCAACTCAAGAAGGAAGATGAACTCGTCGCCTTCCTGAAGGAACAGGGGCTTGAGATCTACGAGCCGGATCTCGAGGCTTTCCGCACCCATGTGCAGAACGAATATGTCGGCTCCAAGTTCGCCGAGGCCTGGCCTGAAGGCGTGCTCGACAAGATCAACGCGCTCGGCAACTGATCTTCACTCGGCCCGCGGGGAGACGGCATGAGAACATTAGCCAAATGGTTCTCCCGCGGGACGGAGAGCGTGGCGGCCGCGATAATGGCCGCCATGTTCGCGACATTCATTCTCCAGATCACGATCAGATATACCGCCCGCGCCGAGTGGATCGCCGAGGCCGTCCCGATCCTTGATCCGTCGCGCTACGGCTGGACGCTCGAGTTCTGCCTTGCCCTTTGGGTTTGGCTGATCTTCTGGGGAAATTCCTTCATCGTGCGCGAGCAGGACCACGTCACTTTCGACGTTCTTTACAACTACGTCCGTCCGACAACGCGAAAATGGTTCGCGATCATCGGCGGGCTGGCGATCTCGATCGGGTTTCTCGCATCGCTGGAGCCGACCTGGGAGAAGTTCCATATCCTCAGGCTGAAGCAAACCGCGACGCTTTCCGGCTTTTTGGGCGACTGGATCAGGATGCGCCATATCTACGCTATTTACGCCGCGTTCCTGATCATTGTCGCCCTTCGCTACGCATGGCGCGTGTGGGTCGTGTTCCACCACAAAGAGGAGAAGCCGATCCACCACGGCGAAGGGCGGATCGACGAATGAGCCTCGAATTCTTTCTCTGCCTCGCGACGCTGTTCTTCTTCGCCGGGATCGGAACGCCGATCGCCTATGCGATACTGCTTTCCGCGCTCGTCTACCTCGCGGCAGCCGGCCAGGGTATCGGCGTCGCCGGCAAGGTGCTGATGGACGGGCTCTACAACAGCTTCATCCTGCTCGCCGTGCCGCTTTTCATCGTCGCCGCCAACATCATGAACGCCGGCACCATCAGCGACAGGCTCTTGCGGTTCTGCGTGGCGCTCGTCGGCAGGTTCCGGGGTGGCCTGGGGCATGTGAACGTCGTCGCTTCGCTGATCTTTTCCGGCATGTCGGGTTCGGCCGTCGCGGATGCTGCCGGCATCGGCAAGATCATCATCGAAATGATGACCAAGAGCGGCCATTACACGCGCGGTTACGCGGCCGCGATCACGGCGGCGTCGGCCACCATCGGCCCGATCATCCCGCCGTCGATCCCGATGGTTCTTTATGCTTTGGTTTCAAACAGTTCCATCGGTTACCTGTTCCTCGCCGGCATTTTGCCGGGCCTTTTGATGGGTGTCGTGCTGATGGGGATGAACACCTGGATTTCGCACAGGCGCGGCTTCGCGCTGGAGGACCCGGTGCCCTTGCGGGAACTTCCCGGATATACAGTCACCGCGTTCCCTGCCCTCTTGATGCCGGCGATCCTGCTTTACGGGATCTACGGCGGCGTAACGACGCCGACGGAAGCAGCTGCAGTAGCGGCGTTCTATGCCCTTGTTCTTGCGTCGCTTTTCTATCGGGCGCTGTCGCTGAAGACCCTCTACAGGATACTTGTGGAAAGTGCGCGATCCTCTGCCGCCGTCGGCATCGTGATCGGCGGCGCGCTGATCCTGAATTACGTGGTCGCCTCGGAAAACATACCCAATGTGCTCGCCAAAACGCTAGTCGGCCTCGACGTTCACCCGCTGATTTTCCTGCTGGCGGTCAACCTACTGCTTCTGCTGCTCGGCTGCGTGCTTGACGCAACAACGATCATCCTCGTCATCATTCCGCTGTTCCTGCCCACCTGCAACGAACTCGGCATCGACCTTGTGCATTTCGGCGTCGTCGCCGTGGTCAATTGCATGATCGGGCTGATCACCCCGCCCTATGGAATCTTACTTTTCGTCATCAATGCCGTAACGCGCATTCCGCTTTCGGAAATCATCGGCGAGATCTGGCCATTCCTTGGCGTGCTGATCCTGGCCCTTCTGGCGCTGATCCTGCTGCCGGATATCGTGCTCTTCCTGCCCCGTCTGTTCGGCTACCCCGGATGAGCCTCATCACGGTCTTCTATCCCCCCGCATTGCGCGGATGTTAAGCTGTCAAGCATGTCAGGCGCTCGCGGAGACGCCTTAATTTCCGCAATTCACATCGGAAACCGCATGAAAACGTCGATCGCCACAGTCTCGATTTCCGGAAATCTGACCGAGAAGCTCGAAGCGATTTCGGCGGCAGGCTTCGACGGAATCGAGATATTCGAGCAGGACTTCATCGCCCACGACGGCCCGCCGCGCGAGGTCGGCCGCCAGATCCGCGACATGGGCCTAGAAATAACCCTGTTTCAGCCGTTTCGCAACTTCGAGGGTCTGCCCGAACCGCTGCGCGCAAAGGCCTTCGACCGGGCCGAGCGCAAGTTCGACCTGATGCAGGAGTTAGGGACCGATCTGGTTCTGGTCTGTTCCAGCGTGCATCCGCAGGCGATCGGCGGGATCGACCGGGCGGCTGCCGACTTCGCGGAACTTGGCGAACGCGCGGAAAAACGCGGATTGCGGGTGGGTTACGAGGCACTTGCCTGGGGACGCCATGTCAACGATCACCGCGACGCATGGGAGATCGTGCGGCGTGCCGACCACCCGAATATCGGCCTGATCCTCGACAGTTTCCATACGCTTGCACGCAAGATCGACCCCGACACGATCCGCAGGATTCCGGGCGACCGCATCTTTTTCGTGCAATTGGCGGATGCGCCGGCCATCGAGATGGATCTTCTCTACTGGTCCCGCCATTTCCGCAATATGCCGGGCGAAGGCGACCTGCCGGTGACCGACTTCATGCGCGCGGTCATGGCGGCCGGATACGAAGGGCCGATCAGCCTCGAGATTTTCAACGATCAGTTCCGGGGCGGGAGGCCCGCGACGATCGCGAAAGACGGCTACCGCTCGCTGATCTGCCTGATGGACGACGTTCGCCGCGCCGAGCCCGATATTGCGTTGGACCTCGACCCGATCCCGGCGCGCAGCCGGATCAATGGGACGGCTTTCGTCGAATTCGCGTCCAGGGGCAAGGAGGCAGAGAGCCTGGAGGGGCTTCTCGGCACGCTCGGATTTCAGGTGGCGGGCAAGCATATCTCAAAGGATCTTACGCTGTGGCGTCAGGGCGATATCCGGATCGTCGTCAACCGCGAAGCCACCGGCCACGCGGCAAGCGCCTATAATGCGCGGGGCACGACGGTCTGCGATATCGGACTTTCCGTCGCCTCAGCGGATGAGACGGTCAAGCGCGCCGTAGCACTTGGCACCGAGCCGTTTTCGCAAGCCACGGGACCCGGAGAACTGGACATTCCGGCCATTCGCGGCCTCGGCGGCAGTGTTTTGCACTTCATCGACGAGGCGAGCGGCCTGGCGAAAGTCTGGGATGTGGAGTTCAGGAATTCGCAAAATACTGCTGCGTCGGATGCTGGACTGAAGAGCATAGACCATATCGCGCAGACGATGACCTATGACGAGATGCTGAGCTGGTCTCTCTTCTATACGTCCTTGTTTCAAATGACGAAATCGCCGATGGTTGACGTCATCGACCCCGACGGGCTGGTGCGCAGCCAGGCAATTGAGACCGGCGACGGCGCATTCCGTATCACATTGAACGGAGCGGAGACGCACCGGACGCTGGCCGGAGGATTTCTTGCCGAAACATTCGGCGCATCGGTGCAGCATATAGCCTTCGCTACCAAAGATATTTTCAAGTCCGCCGAGCGGTTGTTCCAACTGGAATTCAAGCCTCTACCGATCCCGTCGAACTATTACGACGATCTGTCGGCACGCTTCGATATAAAAACGGCGGAACTTGAAAGAATGAAAGCCGCAAACATCCTTTACGACCGGGACAATGGCGGCGAATTCTTCCAGCTTTATTCCGCGCCTTTCGCGGGCGGAGTGTTTTTCGAAATTCTGGAAAGGCGGGGTAAGTATTCAGGCTTCGGCGCGGCGAACGCACCGTTCCGGATCGCAGCGCAAAAACGCCTGCTGCGGCCGAAGGGCATGCCCAGAATCTAGCGTTCAAGAGAATTCCAGGCGCGGCCAAAAAGGTGAAACAGGCGGCAAATCGGGGCGAAAAGAATTCCTTTTCTTCCAACCCGCCCCGAAAACCCGATACAGATGCGGAAAATCCGATCAGCCCGTTTTGCCGAGCCAGCGAAGCTCCCCCGTCTCCAACAAGGCGCGGGCGGAGACACCATCGAATTTCCCTAGCGACGACTTGAGACCGTCAAAACCCGTCACCAGCGCTGCCGTGGATAACCCGTCCGCCAAAGTGGCGGTCGGCGCGATAACGCTGACGCCGGCAAGGTCCGTTGCCACGGGACGACCGGTGCGCGGATCGAGGATGTGGGCGAAGGACTTATCCCCGCCGATGAGCATGCCGTTGCGCGCGGAACTGGCGACCGCGCGATCACGCAGGGTCACCCTTTCGCCCTCACCCGAATGGTCGGGATCGAGCGTCACCGCCCAACCGTCCGAACCGGCGCGATCGCGGCCAAGGGCGTTGATCTCGCCGACATCGACCAGAACATCCGAAATACCGTTCGATTTCAGGAGCGCTGCGACACGGTCGGTAACGTACCCTTGCGCGATGCCGTTGAGCGTAAGCGCCATGCCGTCGCAGGTGAAACGGATGCGATCGGCATCGAAATCGACCGCATACCAACCGGTACGGCCAAGCGTTTCGGCGATCTTCCTCGGGTCAGGACCTTCGATCGCCGCCGGATTTTCAACGAAATGCCGGGCGTAGAGCGACCACAGCGGCTGGACCGTGGGATCGAAAGCCCCGCCGGTCGACGAATGGACGAGATCGACCGTGCCGAGAAGGGAGACGAGATCGAGCGGAGGTGCCGCAAGACTTCCTTCGCGGTTCAAACGCACGAGCGCGCTGTCTTCGCGATAAAGGCTGAAGATCGCCTCCAGCCGGCGGATTTCGGCCTCCGCCGCCTTGAGAATGCGGTTTGCCTCGCGCTTGTCAGGATGGACGAGGCGGATTTCGGCTTCAGCACCAAGTGCAATGCCTCGCCAGCGGTGAACCGGAATATCGGCTGAGGCAAAGGCGGCCTGCGACGTCAGGCCGAGCGCCGCCGCAGCACCGGCCACCATCAGGAAACGGCGGCGGCTCAACTTCGGATCGGGCGATAGTTTCCGGGTCATTGCGTTGCCTCGCTTACGTCATACGGACCTTCGCCAGACATGCCGGGCATGGCCGTTTCATCCATGGGCGCCAGCACATAGTCGGTCGGAATATCGTCGAGCTTCACGACGGCGCCGCCGAATTCGGCCGCGAATTCAAAGGCCTCTTCTTCCACGCGGAAGGGAATGGTCTCTTTCGCGCCCATGCCGCCGCGCTTCGTGGAGCCGATGACGAAGAAGGCCTCGCGCGCCTCCACCCAATTGTCGATGCCGGGATTGGCCCAGCTTTCGGCACGCCCCATGTCGTTGACGTAAACCGCCGTCCAGTCCTTCGGTTCTTCCGGCATGCGGGTGAAGGCAACGGCATCGCGCACCTGGGTGAACCAGACGGGGTTCGGATTGCCGGCCAGATGAATTTGCGCCTTGGGGCCGTCATGATCGAGCACCGTCATCTGGCAGTAATGACCTGCGGCCTCCACCGTGAGGGTGACCGGATCAGGACGTTCGGCAACCTCTACCTCGTTGCAGGCGGTAAGGAGGACGGCCGAAAAGCCGAGGGCGAGGCCGCGCAGGACTGGCGAAAGCCGGGTCATGGTTCGATCCTTTTCAGAATGGCGGCAGCGGCGGCAAAGGCAGCGAGCGTGACGCCGGCTATTGCGGCAAGAGCGGCGGACGGCGGATAGGGAAGCGCGTCCGAAACGCCGGCCATGCCGCCAACCAGATCCGATGCGCCAAGAGCCGCCAGATTGAAGAGCCGAAAGGCATCCGCCGGGTTGGCGAGAAGCGCCAGCGGAAAGACGGAACGGGAGAAGGTGCCTCCGTTATCGGCAACGAGCGCGCCGAGAAGGGCAAGATCGTAAAGCACCACGGCGACGAGCCAGATGCCGATAGCAAGGGCCGCGGCGGTGCCGGGCGCACGCGTGGCGCTGCTGGCGATATAGCCTATCGCCAGGAACGAAAGACCCAGCATGGCGGATGTCGCGATGAGACGCGCGAAATCGGTGAGGCCTGCGAGAGACCCGCCGCCGAAGGCGACGAGCACGCCAGCCGTCAGACCGTAACCGAGCAGGAGCGCGATGAGGATGACCGCGAAATGGCCGATCGCCTTACCGAGCAGAAATTCGACCCGCGATATGGGCGATGAAAAGATGAGGAGCGCCGTGCCCCGGTCTATCTCTCCCGAAATGGCGTCGAAGGCGAGCAGAAGCGCAAGCAGCGGCACGAGATAGACCGAGAGGCTTGCCAAAGATGCGACGGTGATCGTCATGCGATCAACACCGAGCGTGCCGGCAGGCGCGGAACCTAGCAGCGCGAGCGCCAGCGAGAAGGCCGCCAGGATGAGCGTTGCCAGAAGCAGCCAGCGGTTGCGCAGGCCGATGCGAATTTCAAGCGATGCGACGGCAAGGACACGAGTGAACATGGTCAGCTTTCCTTTTTCGCATCGACGCCGGTGAAATGGCGGTAGACATCGTCAAGGCTCGGCAGGGTGACCTCGACATCCTCGACCAGCGAGCCGAGGGCCGAAATCGCGGCGAGATGCGAAAGTTTTTCATCCGCATCGCAGAAAAGCTCCACCGAGCGGCAATTGACGCGTCTGCCGCCGAGACGTTGGGCAATCTCGTCGGCGGCAACCTCCGCTCCCTGCACGCGCAGGCGAATGGGAAGCCGCGCGGCCCGGCGCAATGAGGCAAGCGTGTCGTCGGCGACGAGCTTGCCATGCGCCATGATGAGGACGCGGTCCGTCTTTGCCTCCACTTCCGAAAGCGCGTGGGAAGAAAGAAGAACGGCGGCACCGCGCGCGGCGACCTCTTCCACCAGCGCATAGAAATCTTGCCGCGAGACCGGGTCGAGACCGCTTGTCGGCTCGTCCAGCAGAACCAGCGACGGCTCGCCGATCAGCGCTTGCGCGAGGCCGAGGCGCTGGCGCATGCCCTTGGAGTAGGTCCCGACACGGCGGCGGCCCGCCTCGCTGAGGCCTACCTTTTCAAGCAGGCCGGGCACGGCCTTCGGGTCTTCTCCCTTGAGCCTGGAGAAGAAGGTCAGGATTTCAACGCCGGTCAGCGCCTTCTGGAAGGCGACGGCCTCAGGCAGATAGGCGACCGAACGGCGCGCGGCATTGCTGCCGGGCTCATTCCCCAGAACGGAAATCGAGCCTTCCTCGGGCGTGAGGAAACCGAGGATCGACTTGATGAGCGTCGTCTTGCCCGCGCCGTTATGGCCGATGAGGGCGGCGCGCTCTCCCGGTTCGATGTGGAAGGAGACGCCATCGACGGCGGTTTGCCTGCCGAAGCGCTTGGTGAGGTTTTTTATGGAAAGGACGCTGTCAGTCATCCTTTTTCTCCGAGAAACTGGGCCGCTGCCTCCGGCAGATCGAGAGCCGGGGCATGCATCAGGGGTGCGGTGTCGACGACGCCGCCCGGCAGGAGTGCGGGAAACCGCGATTGGGTGAAGCTCAGGAGCTGAACGGCGGGACTGCCCGTCAGAAGCTTGGCGGCAGGCTGGGTCCACAGGATCTGGTCCATCATGTCGTTCGGCCGGTAGGCGGCTTCGGCGACGCCGTCGCCATTCGTGTCGAAGGCCGAATGATCCGACCAGTAGTTGCCACGCCCGCCCGTCGACCAGTCGAGATGGCGGGTGCCGACGTATTTCACCTGGGTCCTGTTGGCGATGAAGGCGTTGCCGGCGAAGTCGTTACGCTCCGATCCGGCTGTGAAATGCACGCCGATCTCGCAGGCCTCGAACCGGTTGCCGGTGATGGAATTCTTGCTGGCGTTGTAGATGAAGAGGCATTTTTCGCCGCCGCCGCGCACGTAATTGCCCGCAACCTCCGCCTGATTGGCGAAATTCAGCATAAGCCCGTGGTCGGCATCGTTTATGGAGACATTGTTCGCGACCCTGAGGCGCTTTGAAAACATCAGCGCGTAGCCGATATCGTTGCCGATGGAGACGTTATCTTCGATCACGCCGCTGTTGCCATGCATGTAGTGGACGGCGAAGCGCAGCTTTTCGAAGGTGTTGCGCCGGAAAACGTCCTGGTGGCTGTTGTTTACGAAAATGCCGTCGCGGCCGTAGCGGATGGTGTTTCCTTCGGCGAGCAGGCCCGGAGAATTCCAGACGTAAATGCCGTTGCCGCGCTCGTTCATGCGAAGATCCCGCCGGCCCTCGATCAGGTTGTCGAGAACCTTCGCATCCTTCGCCCCGTGAACGTCGACGCCGACGAGATTGTCGAGAATGCGGTTCCCCGAAACGACGGCGTTCCTCGCCGGTTTCAGGAGCTTGACCCCGGCATCGAGCGTTTCCGCCGACAGGCCGGAGCCGGTGATCGTCAGGCCCTTCACCGTGACGTCGGGAGCTTCGATGGTGACGACGCTGCCAGTGCCCGATCCGCTTAAAGTCGCAGCATCGCCACCATCAAGCACGAGAGGCACGGTTATGACGACCGGCCCCTCGTGCTGTCCGGGTTCAAGCCGGAGACGATCCCCGGCCTGAGCGTTTTCGATTGCCCGAAGAAGCGCCCCCGGCTCCGCCGCGACCCTGACTTCCGCCGCCTGCAGGGCAGACGGCATCGCCAACGCAGCGAGGACGAAAAGGTGCGATATGAGCCGGAAACGTTTCATGATCAGGCAGCCCTTGGCTCGACGAACATGCGTCCGCGCATTTCCATGTGGAGGGCGTGGCAGAACCACTGGCAATAATACCAATGCACGCCCGGACGCTCGGCAATGAAAGTGACCGAGGCCGTCGCCTGCGGGGCGACCTCCATGGCGATGCCGAAGTTCGACAGGCAGAAGCCGTGGGTCAGGTCGTCGATATCGTCGATGTTGGTGACGTAGACCGTGACCTCGTCGCCCTGCTTCACCGTGAAGCTTTCAAGCGCGAAGGTCGGCGCGACCGAATACATGTAGACGCGCACCTTGTTGCCGTCGCGGATGACGGTGGCGTCGTTCATGAGATCGACACCGTCTGCCTTCGCCTGCTGGACCGCATCGGCGAACATCGGGTCGTCGCGCTGCCAGACGGTGACAGGATTCACCTTCGAGCGATGCACGATGATGCTGTCGTGCGGCTCGGCGAAGGTCGGGCCGTCGTGGACGACCTTCATTTCGCCGCCGGAAATGTCGATGAGCTGCTCGTTCTCCGGTTTCAGCGGACCGACGTTCAAGAACCGGTCCTTGGAGAACTTGTTCATCGAGATCAGCCACTTGCCGTCGGCTTCCGCCGTCTCGCCCATGGAGGTGGAATTGTGGCCGGGCTGGTAGTGAACATCGACCTTGGAGATGATCGGGTCGACATCCTCACCCGCGTAGGCGCGCACGGCCTTTTCGAGGTTCCACTTCACGACCTGGCTGTCGAGGAAGAGCGTGGTGAACGCATTTCCCTGCCCGTCGAAGGCGGTGTGGAGAGGCCCGAGGCCAAGTTGCGGCTCGGCGACGATGGCCGAACGCGGGTCGGCATCCGTCTCGAACAGCGCGTCGAGCTTTTCGACGTCGATCACCGAGCAGGTCGGCGACAGCTTGCCGTTGACGACGACGTGCTTCCTGTCCGGTGCCGTGTTGACGCCGTGCGGGCTGTTCGGGATCGGGATGTAACGGGTGTACTTCTTGTTGGAACCCTTTCGTCCGTCGAGAACCTTGACGCCGTTAAGCTCCTGGAAGTCGCCCTCGGCGATGCCCTTTTCGATCTCCGCGATGTTGAAGACCACGACATGGTCGAGCTCGTTCGCCGTCATCTCGGCGAGGTTCATGCCCATCTCCGAGTTGTAGCTGGTGGAGAAGGCGTATTTGCCCTGATAGTCGCAGTCCGTGTTGTCGAGGTTGCCGCTGACCATCACCTGCCAGGCGACCTCCATCGCATCGCCGTCGATGGCGGTGAAGATGTTCACATACTGCGAGGGATCGTCGAGGATCTTGCCGTCGTTGACGAGCGGAGCTTCATGCTCGCCATTGGCGAAGACATAGCCCGTGCGCGGGTATTTTTGCGGGCGCATGCCGTGGATGTCATGCGCGTTCGGGATCTCGATGATCTTGTCGCATTTCATGACGTCGCAGCGAACGCGGGCAACGCGGGTGTTCGCCTTGTCGTTCATGAAGAGGTAGCGCCCGTCATAGGTGCCATCGGTGAACGACATATGCGGGTGGTGAAGGTCGCCGTTGTCGTAGGTCTCCTTGCCTTGCGCGGCAAGATAGGTCTTCGTTTCCGGCAGGAGGCCCTCGGTCAGGATCTTGCGCGATTCATTCGTCTGGCCCCAGCCCGTCGCCGAGCAGCGGTTGAAGACGGGAACGCGCATCAACTCGCGCATGGAAGGCACGCCGAGGATGCGCAATTCGCCCGTCTGGCCGGACGACCAGAAGCCGTAATATTCGTCAAGCTCGCCCGGTGCGAGCTCGAACCGCGCTTCCGCCTGGGCAAGGGCGTTTTGCGGCGCGAAGGTCGATATCGCGCCCGCCCCCGTCGCGGCACCGACGCCCGCCACGAGCGCCGTCTTGGCGGTGCCGCCAAGCAGATCGCGGCGCGAGACGCCATCCAGTTTCGTTTTCTCCGTCATGGCACTTTCCTTTCCTGTGACGTCGGAGGTTATTCGGCCGGTTCCCGCACCTTGTTCGGCGCAGGCGCATCCGGTTTCGCGATGCCGATCTGCTTTTCGAAGCGCTTGCGCTTGGCGAGCTTCTTGATGCAGACGGGGCATTTCTGGTCATGCTGGTAGAGCACCTGGCAGTGCAGGCAGTTCAGGCACTCGTTGGGATTGATGTTGCCTTCCGGGTGGATGGCCTGGACCATGCACTCCTTGGCGCAGCGCTGGCACGGGTCGCCGCATTCCTTGTAGCGCTTCAGCCAGTCGAACATCCTGAGCCTTGCGGGAATCGCGAGTGCCGCACCCAGCGGGCAAAGGTAGCGGCAGTAAAACCTCTCAATGAAAAGACCGGCCAGGAGCAGCACCACGACGAAGGCGACGAACGGCCAGGCGCGCTGGAACTTCAGGATGATCGCCGTCTTGAAGGGCTCCACCTCGGCGTAGTGTTCGGCGACATCGAGCGAGTAGAGCGACAGGCCGAAAAGCGCGAGGAAGATCATGTATTTGATCGGCCAAAGGCGCTCGTGCAGGCCCCAGGGCACCTCGAACTGGGGCACCCGGCAGACCTTGGCGATGCGGTTCGTCAGTTCCTGAAGCGCGCCGAAGGGGCAAAGCCAGCCGCAGTAAGCCCCCCGCCCCCAGAAGATGAGGGAAGCGGCAACCGCGAACCACAGGAGGAAGACGAGCGGATCCATCAGGAACGCGTCCCAGGAGAATTCCGTCGTCACCGCCGAGAAGAAGGCGAGCACGTTGACGACGGACAACTGGGCGTTTTCCATCCACCCCAGCCAGACGAGCGTGAAGGTGAGGAAGGCGATGCGGAACCAGAAGGTGAAACGCTCGTTCTTCGTCACCTGCTTCTGGAAAAAGAAGACGAGGGTGAGCACACCGAGCGCGACGGCGAGAACGGCGATATCAGCCTTTCGGTCGCGCCAGATGCGCTGCCAGAGCGCGCGCGTGCCGTCATCGGCGGCAAGGGACGCGCCGGCGGGAGCAGCGGCTTCGGCGGACGCGGCCTCGGCAACAGGAGTTTCGGGCTTCAGGAAACGCTCCGGCAACTTGTAGCCGAGATCGAAGGTCAGGAACGTCTTGTCGACCGGGCCGACCGCGCGGTGGGCCAGAAGCTGAAGGCGGAACTCCTCGGCCGGATCGAAGCCGGAACTGGCGGGAATGATGAAAAGATCCAGCTCGGTGAAGGCGGGCGCGCCGGCTGCCTCGACCTTGAGCACGCGCGTGTGCTGGCGGTCGCGGAAGCGCACGGAGATATCGTCCTGGATGAGCTGGATACGATCGAAGATGCCGCCGCGCACATAGCCCGACCCCTTGAAGGAATAACGCCCCCTGCCCGCCACGAAGATGGCGTGCTCGCCCTCCTTCAGCCGCTTCATCAGATTGGCGTATTCCGCCTCGCCAAGCAGCGACTTGCCGATGGAGGGAACGTCGGCGAGAGCGAGGTAAAGGTCGATATAGGTGTCGGTCTCCGGCCCCTTCTCCGGACGCTTGATCGCGCGGGCATCGCCCTGATCGGCGAAGGCTGCATTGATCTGGCCGACATCAAGCGACAGCCGGCGCACCGAGCCGTCGCCCGTCATGGTCTGCCAGTCGAGCTTTTCTTCCAGCGACGTGTCTATGACCATCTTCGGGCCGGTGGCGCCGGCTTCCGGCTCAAGACCGCCGAGACCGAGAGCGCGCGCGACCTTGAGAGCAGAGCGAACGATGGAATCGTCGATCACGATGATGGTGACGGTCGCGCCAGAGATGATATCGAGGTCATGCGCCTCGCCGCCGGCCGCCGCTTCCTTCCTCAGGTCGAGACCGGCATAGCCCTCCGTTACCGCCCTGATCCTGGCCTCGGGAATGCCGATGAGGACGATCGGCTCGGAATGCTTGACGAGGCGCACGCCGGTCAGGACCGCATCCTTGTCGATGCCCACAAGCGTGTGGATCGGCTTGCCCGAATAGCCCGTCGTCGAGACGAAATCGGAAGTCAGGAAGACGTAACCAACCGTCTCGCCGCCCTTGAGCGCGGGCACCACCGGAAGGTCGCCCTTGATCTCGCCGTAGGCATCCGCGCCCGGCACAATCTCGCCAGCCGGGGCCTTGTCGAGGAATTTGCCCACAAGCGCATCGGCGTGCGCGACCTGATATGGCGCGAGCGCGAGCAGCAGAAGGGCAATGCCGAGGACTAATCTGAACGGGATGCGGGGCACCGGGCCTGTCCTTTTGGGTAGATAAAATTCAAGCTCGGTGCATCAATTCCCCGTTTCGCGCTCCGGCACCTTGACAATTGTCAAATGGCAAACATTCGAAATTATGCATATAAATAAGAGGCTTGAGAAAAGGCAGGACGGCGATTGTCAGAGAAAGGCGAACCGCCTGCGTTTGGCGCTGCGCAATTCCTCCGCGCAAATGCTCGCGCGGGAAGCATCATCAAGTGTCGGGTCCTCGACCGCCTCACGGCAACGGGCGATGCGTGGGTCGCTCATGCGCTCGGAAATCTCTTCCGGGGAAAGGTCGGACAGCAAGGGACATAGATGCGGATCGAACTCGCCGTTTTCCAGCATCGCCTTGCACATTTTCCGCCCCTCTCGAATATCATTGCAGCACGGCCATCGCCGCGCACTGGTGTGAGGACTATTTCAAGAGGCAGCCAAGCTCGCCGTGATCCAGATCAAAACGCAAAGCTGACTATGGCGTTGTATCGCCCGTATTATTTTCAATATTTCAATATATCATAACTTTGAATGTTTTATAACTTACACATGTTCAGTTACGTTAATTACCGAAATCTCTTGGCCAAAATCCGGAAGAATTAAAAATCCGATAATGTAAAAAATACCAGCGGGGTACACAGTAACACCTACCCGTGCCATTATCGGTTGAACGCCCCTATTTTCGATGAAAGTATCTGGGCGAATTTCAAAATCGATTACTGCTTCCCGATAGGGCGGCCAACTCAAGGAGGAGAATTCGTGACCTCCAGCACGACCGAAGAAGGCGCTGTCCAGGCACCGGCGAACCGCCGCCGCGAACTGATCGCCTTCATCATCCTTGCCGTCCTCATCTGGCCCTTCGTCGCGGTCGCGGTCGTCGGCGGCTACGGCTTCCTGGTGTGGATGTTCCAGATCATCTTCGGCCCTCCGGGCCCGCCGGCTTGATTCGGGTATGACCTTGGCCGCAACCGACCTTTCCCGCAGAAACTTCCTGACCGGCCGCGCAAGGACCGCACCGCCGCCCCTGCGCCCGCCCTGGACACGCGAAGAAGCGATAGCGAGCGCCTGCACGGGGTGCGGAGCCTGCATCGACGCCTGTCCGGAAGCGATTCTTTCACCCGGCTCGAATGGGCGGCCAATGCTTTCCTTTGCGGAAAACGAATGCACCTTCTGTCGTGCCTGCGCAGACGCGTGCCCGGAACCCGTTTTCCTCGAAGCGAACGAGCGCGCGTTCGCCCATGTCGCGGCAATCGAAGAGAGCTGCTTCGCCAAAACCGGCGTGCACTGCCAAAGCTGCGGCGATGCCTGTCCCGAAACCGCGATCCGCTTCCGCCCGCGGCTGGGCGGAGCGCCGGTCCCGGAGATCGAGGCGGGGCGCTGCACGGGATGCGGCGCATGCGCCGCGATCTGCCCGGCGCATGCGATTATCATGAACACGCCGGAGACCGCGTAATGGGCGAACCAGCGCAAGAGCATCACATTTCCAGCGCCGTCGTCAGCGTCATCCCCGAGCACGCCGACGACGTGGTCCGCAAGCTTGAAGCGATGGCGGACACGGAGGTGCACCACCGCACCCCAGCCAAAATCATCATCGTGCTGGAAGGACCGAGCGAAAACGCGATCGGCGGCCGCCTCGCGCAGATCGCGCTTCTCGATCACGTCCTTTCGGCAAATCTCGTCTACGAAATCATCGATACCGGGGCGGCGGATACGACCGCCACGGCCGAGGGAGGACAGCCATGAGCGTCTCGCGGCGCGACGTACTGAAAACGCAGGCCGCGGCAATCGCCGCGGCGGCGGCAGGGATCACCTTGCCGGCGAACGCGCAGCCGATACCCGGCGGCGTCGACACGCTGAAGATCAAATGGTCGAAAGCGCCCTGCCGCTTCTGCGGCACAGGTTGCGGCGTGATGGTGGGCGTGAAGGAAGGCAAGGTCGTCGCGACCCATGGCGATGTGAAGCACGAGGTCAACCGCGGCCTCAACTGCATCAAGGGCTATTTCCTTTCCAAGATCATGTATGGCGAGGACCGGCTGACGCAGCCGCTCCTGCGCAAGAAGGGCGGCAAATTCGCCAAGGACGGCGAATTCGAGCCCGTTTCCTGGGACGAGGCCTTCGACGTGATGGCCGAAAAATGCAAGGCGGCGATCGCCGACAAGGGCCCCAACGGGGCCGGCATGTTCGGCTCCGGCCAGTGGACGATCTGGGAAGGCTATGCGGCCTCCAAGTTCATGCGCGCAGGGCTGAGATCAAACAACCTCGACCCGAACGCCCGCCACTGCATGGCATCCGCCGCCGTTGCTTTCCTGCGCACCTTCGGCATCGACGAGCCGATGGGCTGCTATGACGATTTCGAAGCCGCGGACGCCTTCGTGCTCTGGGGCTCCAACATGGCGGAGATGCACCCGATCCTGTGGACGCGGCTGACCGACCGGCGGCTGAGCAATCCGCACGTCAAGGTCGCCGTGCTTTCGACGTTCACGCACCGAAGCTCCGATCTGGCCGATATTCCGCTCGTCTTCAAGCCGGGCACGGATCTGGCGATCCTGAACTACATCGCCAACCACATCATCCAGACGGGCCGTGTGAACGAGGATTTCGTCTCCAAGCACACGACCTTCAAGAAGGGCGTGACCGACATCGGCTACGGCCTGAGGCCGGAAGACCCGCGCGAGAAGGCGGCGAAAAACGCCGACAAGCCCGGCGTGATGGAAGACAGCGACTATGAGGCCTTCAAGGCGCATGTCGCGGAATACACGCTGGAAAAGGCGGCGGAGATTTCCGGCGTCGAACCCTCCCAACTCGAAGCGCTGGCCGAGATCTACGCCGACCCCGACACCAAGGTGATGTCGCTCTGGACCATGGGCGCCAACCAACACGTGCGCGGCGTGTGGGCGAACCAGCTCATCTACAACATCCACCTCCTGACGGGGAAAATCTCCGAGCCCGGCAATTCGCCGTTTTCGCTTACCGGCCAACCTTCGGCCTGCGGTACGGCGCGCGAGGTGGGCACCTTCGCCCACCGGCTGCCCGCCGACATGGTGGTCACCAACCCCGAGCACCGCAAGCACGCCGAGGAGCTTTGGAAGCTGCCGCATGGTTTGCTTTCCGAAAAGGTCGGCTATCACGCTGTCCTTCAGGACCGGATGCTCAAGGACGGGCAGATCAACTTCTACTGGGTGCAGGTCAACAACAACCTGCAGGCGGCGCCCAATTCATCGGGCGAAACTTACCCCGGCTACCGCAACCCGGA
This sequence comes from Hongsoonwoonella zoysiae, assembly GCF_013266695.1. Classification (GTDB taxonomy): domain Bacteria; phylum Pseudomonadota; class Alphaproteobacteria; order Rhizobiales; family Stappiaceae; genus Hongsoonwoonella; species Hongsoonwoonella zoysiae. The sequence goes on along the minus strand of NZ_JABRXF010000001.1, from coordinate 2,341,704 downwards.
CAATTTCATCGTCGTTTCCGACGCCTATCCGACCGTGACGGCCATGGCCGCCGACCTGATCCTGCCCACCGCCATGTGGGTGGAAAAGGAAGGCGCCTACGGCAACGCGGAACGGCGCACCCACTTCTGGCACCAGCTTGTGAACGCACCCGGCGAGGCGCGCTCCGACGTGTGGCAGATCATGGAGTTTTCCAAGCGCTTCACGACCGACGAGATGTGGCCGAGGGAAATCCTCGACGAGAACCCGGCCTACAAGGGCAAGACGCTCTACGAGGTTTTGTTCGAAAACGGCGAGGTGAACAAATATTCCCTCGAAGAGACCAGCCCGGACTATGACAATGTCGAATCCAGACACTTCGGCTATTACGTCCAGAAGGGCCTTTTCGAGGAATACGCCGCATTCGGGCGCGGCCACGCCCATGACCTTGCCTCCTTCGACACCTACCACGAGGTGCGCGGTCTGCGCTGGCCCGTGGTCGACGGCAAGGAAACGCGCTGGCGCTTCCGCGAAGGCTACGACCCCTACGTGAGCGAGGGATCGGGCGTGGAATTCTACGGCAAGCCGGACGGGCGCGCCGTGATCATCGCCCTGCCCTACGAGCCGCCCGCGGAGCCGCCGGATGAGGAATACGACCTGTGGCTCGTCACGGGCCGCGTGCTGGAGCACTGGCACTCGGGCTCCATGACCATGCGGGTGCCGGAGCTTTACAAGGCGTTTCCGGGCGCGCGCTGCTTCATGCACGCCGACGACGCGCGCGAGCGCGGCCTCAACCAGGGTTCGGAAATCGTCATCCAGTCACGGCGCGGCGCGATCCGCACCCGCGTCGAGACACGCGGGCGCAACCGGATGCCGCGCGGCGTGGTCTTCGTGCCGTGGTTCGACGCCAGCCAGCTGATCAACAAGGTCACACTGGATGCCACCGACCCCATTTCCAAGCAGACGGATTTCAAAAAATGCGCAGTCAAGATCGAGCCGGCATGACCGCCATCGCCCGTGCCGGCATCGGCGGCTTGACCGCCGGGACCGTCGTGCTTTTCGCAGCCCTTGCCTTTTCGCAGGAAGCCCCGCGCCTGACCGGCCCGGACCCCGCCATGGAAAACGTGCCGGCCCCGCCGCTGGCGCGGCCGATAACCGACGACAGACGCAAGGCGCGCAACTACCCCGAACAGCCGCCGGTTATCCCACATTCCATCGAAGGGTATCAGCTGACGCTGAATACCAACCGGTGCCTGGAATGCCACCGCAGGGAGTTCGTGGAAGCCTCCGGCGCGCCGATGATCAGCGTTACGCACTTCATGGACCGCGACTTTCAGGTGCTCGCCGATGTCGCGCCGCGCCGCTACTTCTGCCTCCAGTGCCATGTGCCGCAGACGGACGCCCGGCCGCTCGTCGAAAACGAGTTCACCGACATGTCCGCAACGACGGCTGAGTGAGGCGGGGCATGAAGCGTTTGTGGTCCCTCATCCGCGAATACTGGGAAGTGATCCGCCGGCCCTCGGCCTATTTCAGCTTAGGGTTTCTGACACTCGGCGGCTTCATTTTTGGCGTGATTTTCTGGGGCGGCTTCAACACCGCCCTAGAAGTGACAAACACCGAGAAATTCTGCATTTCATGCCACGAAATGCGGGAAAACGTATACCAGGAACTGACGCGCACGGTGCATTTCACAAACCGCTCCGGCGTGCGCGCGACCTGCCCGGACTGCCACGTTCCGCATGAATGGACGCACAAGATCGCCCGGAAGATGCAGGCGTCCAAGGAGGTGTGGGGCAAGATCTTCGGCACGATCAACACGCGCCAGAAGTTCCTCGACCACCGGCTGGAGCTTGCCAAGCACGAATGGGCGCGGCTGAAGGCGAACGATTCCCTGGAATGCCGCAACTGCCACTCCACCATCGCCATGGATTTCACCCGCCAAAGCCGGCGGGCGGCGGAAATCCACGAACGTTACCTCGTCAGCGGCGAGCGCACCTGCATCGACTGCCACAAGGGCATCGCCCATGAACTGCCGGACATGACGGGCATCGAGCCCGGCTGGCAAGCGCCGACGGACCTTCGCGCGGCTCCCAAGGACCAGCAGACGTCCGCCGACCCGCTGATGCGCCACACGCTGTCCAGGTTCTTGGCCAACCGGTGACGCCAAGTACCGGCTTAAGGCCGTATTCGCAGCGCCGCCGAACGTCCTGGTGGAGCGGATACGGCCTGAGGGAATGTCCTTTTCGAATTTAAAACGCTCACACTTCAAAGGGATCAAAGCTAAAGGCATTTTCAAAAAGACATGGTGCGGTGTGATGTTTTGTGAAAACCTTGCGCTTCACAAAACGACGCAGCGGGCAGGCCATGTCGATACGCGCCAGCATCCACCATCTGACACACTACCGCTACGACCGGCCGGTGACGCTCGGGCCGCAGATCATTCGCCTGAGGCCAGCCCCCCACAGCCGCACGCAGGTGCTTTCCCATTCGCTGAAGGTCTCGCCTTCAGGCCACTTCGTGAACCACCAGCAGGACCCTTATGGCAACTGGCTGGCGCGGTTCGTTTTTCCCGATCCCGTGCGCGAATTCAAGATCGAGGTCGATCTGGTCGCGGATATGTCCGTCTACAATCCGTTCGATTTCTTCGTGGAGGAAACGGCGGAGGAATGGCCGTTCGACTATCCGTCCGATCTTCGCGACGACCTTGAAATCTACAGGCGCTGCGAGCCCGTCGGCCCGAGGCTGCAGGCCTTTCTCGACGCAACACCGAGGGAGAGGACGCGCACCGTCGACTTCATCGTCGCGCTGAACGCGCGCGTCGCCAATGAAGTGGGCTATGTGATCCGCATGGAGCCCGGCGTGCAGACGCCGGAGGAAACCCTGGAGCGGGCCACCGGCTCGTGCCGCGATTCAAGCTGGATGCTTGTGCAGGCGCTGCGCAACCTCGGTTTTGCCGCGCGTTTCGTTTCCGGCTACCTCATCCAGCTCAAGCCTGATCTGGAAGCGCTGGACGGCCCTTCGGGCACCGACCACGACTTTACCGACCTGCATGCCTGGGTGGAGATTTATATTCCCGGAGCCGGCTGGATCGGCCTTGATCCGACCTCGGGACTGCTGGCGGGCGAAAGCCACATACCGCTTGCCGCGACGCCGCACTACCGAAATGCGGCCCCCATCGCCGGCATGGCGAGCGCCGCGGAGGTGGACTTTTCCTTCGACATGAAGGTTGCAAGGGTGGCCGAGCACCCGCGTATCACCATGCCGTTTTCCGATGAATCCTGGGAAGCGCTGAACCGGCTTGGTGAAGACGTCGACCAGGTGCTGGAACGCGACGATGTGCGGCTTACCATGGGCGGGGAGCCGACGTTCGTCTCGATCGACGATTTCGAGGCGGAGGAATGGAACACCGATGCCGTGGGGCCGACGAAACGTGCGTTGGCCGACAAGCTGATCCGCCGCCTCAGAAAACGTTTCGCGCCCGGCGGCTTCCTGCATTACGGGCAAGGCAAGTGGTACCCCGGCGAAACGCTTCCGCGCTGGACGTTCTCGCTCTACTGGCGGCGCGACGGAAGGCCGATCTGGAACAACCCCGACCTGATCGCCGAGGAGGGCGACGACACGAAGGCGACGCCGAAACAGGCGGAAGCGCTGCTTCAGGGAATGGCCGAGGAGCTTTCCGTCACGCCGGACTATATTGTCCCGGCTTACGAGGACCCTGCCGAATGGATGCTGAAGGAAGCCAAACTTCCCGAAAACGTGACGCCCGAGAATTCGGAACTCGAAGACGCCGAAGCAAGATACAGGATCGCAAGGGTGTTCGACCGGGGGCTCACGACGCCTTCCGGCTATGTGCTGCCGATCCAGCGCTGGCAATCCAAGGCAGCGGGAAAACGCTGGCGCTCCGAAAAGTGGAAGCTCAGGCGCGATGCGCTGTTTCTCGTGCCGGGCGACAGCCCCGTCGGATACCGGCTGCCGCTTGAGGCACTGCCGCATGTGCCACCCTCGCAGTACCCCTACACCAATATCGCCGACCCTTCCGAACCGCGTGGGCCGCTGCCGGAATTCCCTGTCGGAAAGCCTGCGGAGCGCGAGCAGGCGGTGGCGCATTTCACCGCCGCCGAGGCGACGCAGGACCGGCGCGAACAGGAAATCTCCAGCGCCGATGACGACGACGCGGTGCGCACCGCCCTTGCCGTGGAGCCGCGCGACGGGCGGCTTTGCGTGTTCATGCCCCCCGTAGAGCGGATCGAGGATTACCTGGAACTGGTCGCGGCCGCCGAAGCGGCGGCGGAAAAACAGGGGCTTCGCGTCCATATCGAAGGATACGCCCCCCCGCCCGACCCGCGCATGAACGTCATCCGCGTCGCGCCCGACCCAGGCGTGATCGAGGTGAACATCCACCCCGCCGCAAGCTGGAAGGACTGCGTGGCGACGACCGAGGCGATCTACGAGGAAGCGCGGCAAAGCCGGCTCGGCGCCGACAAGTTCATGATCGACGGCAAGCACACGGGAACGGGCGGCGGCAACCATGTCGTCGTTGGCGGGGAAACGCCGCTCGACAGCCCGTTCCTGCGCCGCCCGGACCTTTTGCGCAGCCTGATCCTGCACTGGCAGAGGCACCCGAGCCTTTCCTACCTGTTTTCCGGGCTCTTCATCGGCCCGACCAGCCAGTCACCGCGCGTCGACGAAGCGCGCCACGACGGGCTTTACGAGCTTGAGGTCGCGCTTTCGCAAATCAACCGCCCGCAGGACGGGCCTGCCCCCTTCCCCTGGCTCGTCGACCGGCTGCTCAGGAACCTGCTCGTCGACGTCACCGGCAACACGCACCGCGCCGAAATCTGCATCGACAAGCTCTATTCGCCCGACGGACCGACCGGGCGTCTGGGGCTGGTGGAGTTTCGCGGCTTCGAAATGCCGCCCGATCCGCGCATGAGCCTTGCCCAGCAGCTTCTCATCCGGGCGCTGATCGCAAGGCTCTGGCAAAATCCGCTCGGCGGGAGGTTCACGCGCTGGGGAACGGCGCTTCATGACCGCTTCATGCTGCCGCACTATATCTGGAACGACTTTCTGGAGGTGCTGCGCGACCTGGAAGACCACGGTTTTCCCATGCGGCCGGAATGGTTCGTCGCGCAATCGGAGTTCCGTTTCCCGTTCTACGGCGAGATCGAGGTGGAAGGGGTCGAGCTTGAACTGCGCCAGGCGCTGGAGCCCTGGCACGTGCTGGGAGAAACGGGCGCGATCGGCGGGACCGTGCGTTATACGGACAGCTCTACCGAGCGGCTGCAGGTGAAGATGACGACGACCGACCCCGACCGCTATATCGTGACCTGCAACCGGCGCAAAGTGCCCATGCAGAAGACGGAGACGAACGGAACGGCAGTCGGCGGCGTGCGCTACAAGGCGTGGCAACCGGCGCAGGCGCTGCACCCCGTCCACCCGGTCGATGCGCCGCTGACGCTTGACATCTACGACCGGTGGAGCGGACGGGCGATCGGCGGCTGCGTCTACCATGTCGCCCACCCAGGCGGGCGAAGCTATGACACGTTTCCGGTGAACGGAAACGAAGCGGAAGCGCGCAGGCTGGCGCGGTTCCAGCCGCACGGGCATACTCCGGGATCTTACGAACCGGCGGAGGAATATCCTCATCCGGAGTTTCCGCTGACGCTGGACCTCAGGAGGCCGGCAGGAATCTGAGGGCATGACGCTGGACCAGGCAACAGGGGAAAGGACTAGCGCGTCGAGCCTGCTTGGCGCCTATCATTCGCTTGCGGGCGTGCCCGACGAGCTTCTGGATGCAAAAGGTGCGGTGCGGCCCGTCTGGCAGCCTTTTCTCGGCCACCTTTCGAGGATGGCGTCGGACGATATTTCCCGGCGCTTCGCGCGCGGCGACCAGTACCTGAGGGATGCCGGCGTCTTCTTCCGCCATTACGGGGAGAAGGGGACGAGCGAGCGGGAATGGCCGCTCAGCCATATCCCCGTCGTCATCGACGCGAAGGAATGGCGGCAGATCGCGGCGGGGCTGATCCAGCGCGCGGAGCTTCTGGAGGACGTCGTCGCCGACCTTTATGGGCCGAACCGGCTGGTGGCAGAAGGCTACCTGCCCGCCTGCATGATCGGCAAAAGCCCCGAATGGCTGCGCCCTCTGGTGGGTGTGACGCCACGCTCGGGCAAGTTCCTGCATTTCCTGGCATTCGAGATCGGCCGGGGGCCGGACGGCACATGGTGGGTGCTGGGCGACAGGACGCAGGCGCCGTCGGGCGCCGGCTTCGCCCTTGAAAACCGGGTTGCGACAAGCCGCGTCTTCAACGAATTCTTCGCCCGCGCCAACGTTCAAAGGCTTGCCGGCTTCTTCCGCCGTTTTCGCGACCAACTGATGGCCTTGCGGGGGGAAACCGAAAGCCGGGTCGCGATCCTCACGCCCGGCCTGATGAACGATACCTATTTCGAGCATGCCTATATCGCGCGCTACCTCGGTTTCATGCTGCTTGAGGGCGAGGACCTGACGGTGGAAAACGGCAAGCTGATGGTGCGCACCGTTGCCGGCCTCAAGCCCGCGAGCGTGCTGTGGCGCCGGCTTGACGCGGTCTGGAGCGACCCGCTGGAGCTGAACGAGACCTCGCGCATCGGCACGCCGGGCCTTGTGGAGGCGGTGCGGCGCGGCTCCGTGACCATGATCAACGCGCTTGGCGCGGGCATCCTGGAAACGCGCGCGCTTCTGGCGTTCCTGCCGCTCATTTGCAAGGGCCTGAGGGGCGAACCGCTGATCCTGCCCAATATCGCCACCTGGTGGTGCGGGGAAGAAAGAGTGCGCCAATATGTGGCGCAAAACGCGGGACGCATGCTGATCAGCCGGGCGCTTTCCACCGACCTGCCGTTCGCGGCGTCGGGAGAAGATGTGAGGGCGGGCGATTTCATATGTCCCGAGGGAGGCACGCTCGGCGATTGGCTGAATTCGCGCGGTGAAGAGCTTGTCGGCCAGGAAGCGGTTACCCTTTCGACCACACCTGCCTATATCGACGGAGCGCTGGTGCCGCGCCCGATGAGCCTGCGGGTGTTTCTGGCGCGCACCGCCGACGGGTGGGAGGTTATGTCCGGCGGTTTCGCGCGCATCGGCAAATCGCAAGACGCAAGCGCGCTTGCCATGCAGGCGGGCGGAACGGCGGCCGACGTCTGGGTGATCGGCGGAGAGCCGACGAGCGCGGAAACCCTGCTCCAACAGCCCGGTACGCCTTACCTCAGGAGCCAGCCGGGCATTCTGCCTTCGCGGGCGGCCGACAACCTGTTCTGGCTCGGGCGTTACGTGGAACGCGCGGAAGGGGCAATCCGGCAACTGCGCGCATATCACGCCAGGCTATCGGAGACCGACGATCCGGCGTCCCCGCTCGTCTCGGCGATCGGGAGGTTCCTCCAATCGTCGAATGTGGATCCGGCCGAGGCGATTCCGGGGGGCCTGCGCACCATTCTGAATTCCGCTGTATTCAGCGCAAGCAAGGTACGCGACCGCTTTTCCGTGGACGGATGGCTGGCGCTGAACGACCTTGCCCAAACCGCGGAACGCATGCAGGAAACCATAATCCCCGGGGACGATGCCGCGCAGGCCATGGGGGTGCTGTTGCGCAAGATCACCGGTTTTTCCGGCCTTGTGCACGAAAACATGTACCGGTTTACCGGCTGGCGGTTCCTCGGCATCGGACGGTCGCTTGAACGCGCCAACGCAACAGCCCGGCTGCTTGCCGTTTTCACCGACCCTTCCGCCCCCGAAGGCGCGCTGGAACTGGCGCTGGAGGTCGGCGACAGCGCCATGTCCATGAACCGGCGCTACGCGGTGGCGATAAGCTCAGCCGCCGTCCTGGATCTTCTTGCGCTCGACACAAAGAACCCCCGCTCGATCCTCTATCAGCTCAACGAGATGCAGGAGCATCTTTCGGTCCTGCCGGGCGCACATGTGCATGGCCAATTGTCAAAGCTTTCACGCCAAATGCTGCAGGTTCAAACGTCACTTGCCATATCGACCCCGGAAACCCTGACACCCGGCGCACTTCAGGCGCTGAGCGACGAAATCGCTTCATTATCCGTCGGTTTGAATGAGGCCTATACGCGCTAAAAACCGCAATGCTCCAGAGGCTCAAGTGCTCTACGACATCACTCTTTCGATCACCTATGAGTACGAAAGCCCGGCGAATGCGGGACGACACGCGCTGCGCCTGATGCCGGCTGCGATCCACGGTGAACAGCGGCTGATTATAGGTAGTCTCGACCTCGACCCGCTGCCGGAAGAGCGCTTCGACCGGGTCGATTTCTTCGCAAACGCAGTTACCGACGTCGCCTACCGCACGCCGCACCGGAATATCGCGTTCAACCTGCATGCAAGGATCGAGCGCACGGCAGCCCCGGTCAGCCTGGATATCTCGCCTCCACTGAGCCAGATGGCGCATGAACTTGCCGGCATCCGCTCGCTTGCGCCCTATGAGCCTGCGCATTTTCTCGATGGTTCGCCGCGCATCACGCTTGATCGCGCTTTCACGAATTACGCACTCGACGTCATCGACAAGAACACGAGCGTACAGGCCGCCGTGGAGGCGATCGGCCAGGCTTTGCACAGGGATATCGCCTTCGACGCGGAGGCGACGACCGTGGATACGACCGCGCTCGACGCATTCACGAACCGCCATGGCGTGTGCCAGGATTTCACGCACATCATGATCTCCTGCCTGAGGGGCATCGGCATTCCGGCAGGCTATGTGAGCGGGTTCCTGAGGACGTACCCGCCGGAGGGGGCGGAGCGCCTGGAAGGGGCGGACGCCATGCACGCCTGGGTGCGGGCATGGTGCGGGGTGGAAATCGGCTGGGTGGAATACGACCCGACGAATGCGCTCAGGGTCGGCCAGGACCACATCGTCGTGGCGCGCGGGCGCGACTACGGCGACGTCGCACCCGTCAAAGGCGTGCTACGATCCTACGGCGGGCAGACCACCAATCAGTCCGTCGATGTCGCGCCGCTTTGAATCTGCGCCGCGAAACGGCTACGCCGCATCCTTCCACTTTATCGAGCAGCCCATCGACGGGATCTGTTCGCGCGGGCCGGAGCCCGTTTCGGCGACCATGACCATCGCATCATACAGATCCCGCCTCGCGTCTTCCGGCGCAATGTCCTTGCGAGACGCATCGAGGCGGCCGCGATACTGAAGCTCCATGAACCTGTTGAAACCGAAGAAGTCGGGCGTGCACACGGCATCGTACTTACGGGCCAGCGACTGATCCTCGTCGTGCAGATAGGGGAAGGTGAAACCGTGCTTCCTGGCAAAGAGCTTCATGTTTTCAAAGGAATCCGCCGGATGCGTCGTCGCATTGTTGGAACAGACCGCGACGAAGCCGATGCCATGTTCCTTGAGGTCGTTCGCGTCCCGCACGATCCGGTCGATCACCGCTTTTACATAAGGGCAGTGATTGCAGATGAAGGCGATAACGAGACCGTTCGGGCCGGCGCATTCGAAAACCGAATATTCCTTCCCGTCGGTCGCGGGAAGGCGTGCATCCACCGCCTTCCATCCGAAATCGCAAATGGGTGTCATAGCAGCCATCGTCCTGCTCCTCGATCCGAAAATCATGATTCAAACCAGACATATAGCGCAGGAGCGCCATGCGGGCGACACGTGGCTCAAAGTCGTTGAAGGCGGTCGCGGCTGCAACTTTTGCGGTTAAAAAAGCGCTAATACTAAAGTTAAAAGTTTTTCACGAGTTCTTAAGCGTCCACGGCTCACCTTGTTGTTACTGAAAAACCGAAACCTGGGGCTTGTGCATGCGCATCTTCCTTTCCGCGCTCGCCGGAGCGTGTCTGACAACTTCGGCCGTTTGCGCCGAACCGGCGGCACCCGACGCAAAGGCGCTCATCGACGATCAGGTGATGAAGGATATCCGCTCCTGGATCGACACGGAAATCGTGCGCCTTTCCATCACCACGCAGAACGAGCGCTACGGCAATATTCCGCAGACGAAGGTCGAGGAACTCGACAAGATGTGGCGCGCGGAACGGGAAGCCGACGACAAGCCGCTGATTTCGGCGACGCTTTCAAACCCGCTATCGGTTTATCTTTCACGCATGCAGGGCCGTTCCGTCGGCCTCTTCGTCGAAATCTTCGTAATGGACGACAAGGGGCTGAACGTCGGCCAGTCGTCCATCACCTCCGATTTCTGGCAGGGCGACGAAGCCAAATTCCAGAAAACCTTTCCGCAAGGAGCGGGCGCCGTCTTCATCGACGAGCCTGAGTGGGACGATGACTTCAAGATCTGGCGCGCCCAAATCAACATGACGGTCGAGGGCGAGGACGGAAAAACGCCGATAGGCGCCGCGACCATCGAGGTCAATCTCACCGAACTTCAGCGCCGCCAATCGGTAGGAAGCTGAGTTCAAGGCCCAATTTTCGCAGTCCGGATACCGCCAGATGTTCAAGTCACTTTCCGTCACGATGAAGAGCGCCATCGCCTTCGCCATGGTCGCGCTCATCGGCGTGCTCGCCAGCTACATGGTCTATACCAACGCCGTCAGCGCCTCGCGCGCCGTCGACAAGACAAGCGCGATGCAAGAGCTTGTCCTCAAGGTGAGCGACGTCGAGAACAGGCTGCTTGCGCAGGCAACGGCGCTCAAAAACTTTCTCCTGACCGGCGACCGCGGCATCGCCCGGGACTTCGAGAACGCCACCGCCGGCATCGAGACGGGTTTCGCCGATATCGAGGCGGCGCTGGCCAAGGTCGGTCTAGGCCAGAACGCGACAGCCGCGCATGGCGCCTGGTCATCCTGGCATTCCGACCAGGCGGGCCGGCAGATCCTCTTGATGCGAGATCCCAAGACCGTCGATCTCGCCAAGATGATTGAGGCGACCGGCGTCGGCGCGGCGATGGTCGACGACGCCATCGACGAGTTGAAGGCGGCGCGTGCCGAAATAACCCAGATGCAGCATTCCCTTGCCACGGCACAACGCGCGAGCCTCGGTTTCGTGGAGACGACGGCGCTTGTGAGCGCGCTTTTGATGGTCGTCTTTTCCGGGCTCATGGGACTTATGAATTATATCATCGTCTCGCGTCCGCTGGCGAACCTTGCCGGCGTGACGAAATCGCTCGCCGAAGGGCGAACCGATGTCGAACCGAAGGCTGACGGACGCAAGGACGAGATCGGCGACATGTGTTCAGCCCTCGGCGTTTTCCGCGAAAACCTGATCCGCAACCGCGAGCTGGAGGAAAGCACCAGAGCTCAAGAATTGCGCGCTGCCGAAGACCGCAAGGCGGAGCTGGAAAAACTCGCCGCCGAATTCGAGGCGAGCGTCATGGCAATCTCCAACGAGATCGTCACCGCCACCGGCAGCCTGAACGACATGTCGGCAGAACTTGCCCAGATCGCGGCGCAAACGACCGATCAGGCCGTTACCGTGGCGGGTGCCGCCGAACAGGCTTCGGGCAACGTGCAGACGGTGGCGGGGGCGACCGAAGAGCTTTCGGCCTCGATCCGCGAGATAAACGCCCAGGTGCACGCCTCGTCCGAAGCCGCCGGGCAGGCCACGCAGGAAGTGGAACGCTCAAGCCAGGCCGTCCAGAGCCTTCAGGTCGTCGTCGGGCGGATTGGCGACGTCACCAGGCTCATCAACGATATCGCCGAACAGACAAACCTGCTTGCCCTCAACGCCACGATCGAGGCCGCGCGCGCGGGAGAGGCGGGAAAGGGCTTCGCCGTCGTCGCGGCGGAAGTGAAGCAGCTTGCCGAACAAACCTCCAAGGCGACCGAGGAGATCGACCGCCAGATCCAGGAAATGAAAACGGCAACCTCGCTTTCCACCGAAACGTCCGACGCCGTGGGCGAAATGGTGAGGAGCATCGCCGATCGCACGAGCGCGATGGCGGCTGCCGCCGAAGAGCAGAACGCGGCGACCGACGAGATCGCCCGTAACGTCAGCCAGGCCGCGTCAGGCAATGTCGAGGTGACCCAGGCGATCACGCTGGTGAGCGAGACCGCAAGCAGGACGGGCGACCTTTCGAACGCGATGCGTTCATCCGTTTCGGGGCTGCATCAACGCTCCGACGAGTTACTCGTCTCCATGCGGGAATTCCTGCAGCGCATTCGCGCGGCGTGACCCGAAAAGGACCGCGAAAAAGAAAAGCCCGGCGCACCCCGCGCCGGGCTTCTTGCGTTTCATGGACGAGCGATCACTTCGTCGCGGCGACGACGATGATCTCGACCTTGTAGTCCGGCGTGGCGAGTTTGGATTCGCCGCAAGCGCGGGCCGGTGGATTGGCCGGATCGACCCAGGCGTCCCAGACGGCGTTCATTTCGGCGAAATCATCCATCGACGAAAGCCAGATCGTCGCCTGCAGGATGCGCGACTTGTCGGAGCCGGCTTCGGCCAGCAGTTCCTCAATACCGGCGAGGATCGCCTTCGTCTGCGCCTCGACACTTTCGCCGGGCGCGCCGACCTGCCCGGCAAGCCAGACGAGACCGCCGTGGACGACGGCCTGGCTCATGCGCGGACCGGGTTTGATACGTTTGATATCGGACATGATTTTTCCTTCTATCATTCAAAAAAGGCGTTTCGGATCGAGCGCCGCAACGGTTTGAGGATCAAGCGAAGGCGCGCGTCCGAGGCAAAGATCGGCGGTCAGTTGCGATAGGGCCGGAGCCGTCTGTACGCCGTAACCGCCCTGCCCGGCAAGCCAGAAGAAACCTTCAGCATCGGGAGCGAAGCCTGCAACGGGTGTGCGGTCCGCAACGAAACTGCGCAAACCCGCCCAGCTTCGCTCAACCCGCGTTACCGGCATGGTGACCGCCTGCTCGAACCGGTAAAGCCCCTCTGCCAGCACCATATCGTCGGCCCAAGCGTCATGCGGGTCGACCGGGTCTTCATCCGCCGGAGAGACCATGAGTTTGCCGGCTTCGGGCTTGGCGTACCAGCTCTCCGAAGCGCTGGCGACAAGCGGCCAGGCGCTGACGTCATGGCCTTCAGGTGCGGGCAGGATCGCCGCAGAGCGGCGCATGGGAACAAGGCCGACCGTCGCAACGCCTGCAAGCCGCGCAACCTCATCCGCCCAGGCGCCGGCGGCGTTGACGACGACCGGAGCTTCGAATTCCCCCTTCGGCGTCGCCAAGTGCCAGAGGCCGCCAACACGCGATATGGCCGTAACCGGGGCGTCCGTGACGATGCGCCCGGCGCTGTGCCGCAAAAGGCGGGCGAACCCCTGAAGCAGCCGGTCGACATCGATATCCTGCGCCGCGCGTTCGATGGCGGCGGCCGCGATCAGATCTTCCCGCAGGATCGGGAAAAGGGCGACGGCCTCCTTCGCGCTCAACTCTTCTAGTCCCGAAGCGCCTTCGAGATAGGCGTTCAGGTCCGGCAGCTCCGCTTCCGTGGCGATGAGCATTTCACCGCGCGGAGACAACAGGCTTTGACCGGAAATGCCTTCCGGTTCCTTCAGAACCGGCTCGGAAGCGGCGTTAAGAGCCCGCAGCGTGCGATTGCCGTAGTTGCGGATGTAGATCGCGGCGGACCGGCCGGTGGAATGACGGCCTATCGCATCCTCCGTCTCCAGAACGGCGACCGAGGCATGCGGAGCAAGACGCGCTGCAGCACCTATGCCCGCAATACCGCCGCCGATAACCAGGAAATCCGCCCGTTCGGTCATTTGCCTTCGAAACCCTTCAGGAAGCTCGTGAGATTCTGGCCGAGTTCCTTCGACAGATAGCCGCCTTCCTGCACCAGAAGCGTCGACAATCCGGCTTCCGCTATCGCCTCGGCGATCTTCGCGAAGCCCGGCGTGGTGACGGCAAGGCCCTTGAGCGGGTCCTTTTCATAGGCATCGAGGCCCAGCGCAACGACAAGAACATCCGCCCCGAAGGCACGGATGCGGGCGAGGGCCGTATCCAGCGTTTTCAGATAGTCCTGATCGCCCGTACCGCGCGCAAGAGGCAGATTGAGATTGTAGCCGCGCCCGCGCCCTTCGCCGCGCTCATGCGCATGACCCCAGAAGAAGGGATAGAAACGTACTGGATCCGCATGAATGGAGACGGTGAGCACATCGTCGCGTTCATAGAAGATTCCTTGAGTGCCGTTACCGTGGTGCACATCGACATCGAGGATCGCCGCGCGCTTGCCCACGCGATTGAAATGCTCGGCGGCGATTGCCGAATTGTTCAAAAAGCAGAAACCGCCCGCGAGATCGCCAAAGGCATGATGGCCCGGCGGGCGGCTGAGCGCATAGACCGCGCGCTCGCCATCAAGCACCAGATCCACGCCCGTCAGAGCCGTCTGCGCCGACCAATAGGCCGCTTCCCACGTTCCCTCCGCAATGGGGCAAGCCGTGTCGGCCTGATGGAAGCCCGCCTGCCCGACGGCCGAGCGTGGGTAGCTGGCGGAGCGGCGATCCGGGTGGATGTTGGGGATCACCTCGTCGGACGCGCCTTCGATGCGCTTCCAGCGGGTGTGGATCGTCTCGAGAAAGACGAGATACTCCGGGGAATGGATCGCCGCGATCGGCCCCGCGCCGTGATCCTCGGGCGACACGAACTCGCAGCCCGCCTCGCCCGCGCCACGGGTGAGCACCTTGATGCGCTCCGGCTGCTCGGGGTTCGGTTCAACCGTCCCGTTGGCCATGAAGTGCTTGGGATCATGTTTCCACTGGCGTTCGTCGAATACCGCTTTCATGACGTTTCCTTCAGGGCGTCCAATGCCTCGCCCGCAAGCGAAAGGTAGGTTTCCTGCGGGTCCGATTCGAATCCGAGACGGTCGTAAAAGGCGCGCGCCGAGGCGTTGTCGTCATAGACCGCAAGCTTCAGGAAGCGAACCGCCCAATCCTTTGGGGCCTGCGCGATAACCTGCCCCAAAAGCCGTTTGCCGAGCCCCATGCCGCGGGCGGAATGCGACACCCAAAGGTCCGACACATAAAATCCGGCACCCGCACGCACCGTCGAGAAGACCGGAGAATAGACGGCAACGCCCAGAACCTCGCCAGTTTCACGATCCTCCGCCAGGAGCGCCTGAAACGCCTTCTCCGGCCCGAAGCCATGGCACAGAAGATCGGCCTCACTCGCGCCGTGATCGTCGCCGATATCGGCGGAGAGCCTGGCAAGGGCAAGATTCAGGGCAGCAACATCCTCACGCCCGGCCTTTCGGACGACGATACCTGCCATAGTCAAAACGCCGTCTTGTCCGGGCCCTTGAGGCCGAGCATCTCGCGAACCTCGCCAGGTGTTGCCACCTCGCGCCCGAGCCGCTCCACGATTTCCCTTATCCTCGTCACCTGTTCCGCGTTGGAACGGGCGAGCTTGCCCTTTTCTATGAAGAGACTGTCCTCAAGCCCGACGCGAACATGACCGCCCATGGCCGCCGACATGGAGGCAAGCGGCATTTGCTGCCTCCCGGCGGCTAGCACGGAGAACATGTAGTCGCCACCGAAAAGCTTGTCTGCCATACGTTTCATATGCGTGAGGTTTTCGGGATCGGCACCCATGCCGCCGAGGACGCCGAAGACGAACTGGATGAAGAATGGTGGCTTGACCATGCCACGATCCGCGAAATGGCGGAGCATGTAGAGGTGGCTCAGATCATAACACTCGAACTCGAAACGCGCGCCGTGCTTCTGACCGAGGTCGGTCAGAACGGTGGCGATGTCGCGCGGTGTGTTCTTGAAGACGAGATCGTCGGAATTTTCCAGGAACGGCTTTTCCCAGTCGTGGCGCCACTCGCGCTCACGCACCGCCATGGGATAGAGCGCGAAATTCATCGAGCCCATGTTGAGCGAACACATTTCCGGCTCGGCGGCGCGTGCGGCCGCCAGCCTGTCGTCAAGCGCCATGATGGCGCTTCCCCCCGTCGTGATGTTCACGACGGCATCCGTCCGGCGCTTGATCTCGGGAAGGAAGGCCATGAAATGCGCGGGCGAGGATGAGGGATAGCCGGTCTCCGGATCGCGGGCGTGCAGATGCAGAATGGCGGCGCCGGCTTCCGCCGCGCCCAGCGCCTGACCCGCGATTTCAGCCGCCGTAACGGGAAGATGCGGCGACATGGACGGCGTATGGATGGAGCCCGTGACGGCGCAGGTGATGATGATCTTGCTCATGAATTATCCGTCACGCGCAGGCTGCAAGAGCGGGGCCGGCCTCTGCCATGAAGGTATCGAGAGACCGGGTGAGGCCGTCCATGATTTCTTCCACGTGATCTTCCGTGGCGATCATCGGCGGACAGACCATGAAATGATCGCCCTCGTATCCGCCGCGCGTGCGGCGCGAATAGATGATCAGGCCATTGTCGTAGGCGATCTCCACCAGCCTGTCGAAAGCGCCGAGTTCCCTCGGCAAGGGCTGCATCGTCTCGCGATTGGCAACCAGCTCGAATGCCAGCATGAGACCCTTGCCGCGAACGTCGCCCACAATCGGGTAACGCTGCATGAGGGCCGAAAGCCGGGATTTCAGGATATCGCCGACGCGAGCGGCATTTTCCATCATGCCCTTCGTCTCGATTTCCTCGATCACGGCAAGACCGGCTGCGCAGGCGAGCGGATTTCCCGCATAGGTGAAACCATGCAGAAATCCGCCCGCGTCCAGCACCGGATTCACGATTTTCTCATGCGCGACCATGGCCCCCAGCGGCGCGTAACCGGCGGCGAACCCCTTGGAAATCGCGATGATATCCGGCGCGACGCCCCAATGATCGGCACCGAAGAAGCGGCCCGTGCGCCCACCGCCCGTCATCACCTCGTCATGGATGAGAAGCACGCCATAGCGGTCGCAGATCTCGCGGATGCGGCGCATGTAGCCCGCCGGCGGAACAAGCGCGCCGGTGGAGGCGCCGCCGACCGGCTCGTTGATGAAGGCAAGCACCGTTTCCGGCCCTTCCTGCTGGATTCTTTCCTCCAGCATGTCGGCGTAGTGATGGCCCGTCGCCTCGTTTTCAGGGTCAAGCCCGTCGAGATAGGCACGCGGCGCCGGGATCTTCGGCATGGGCCGCATCATGGCGTCGAAGGGGGCTGTCAGCGGCGCATAGCCCGTCAACGCCAGCGCGCCCAGCGTGCATCCGTGATAACTCGGCTGACGCGAGATCACTTTCCAGCGCTGCGCCTCGCCCACCGCCACGGCATGCTGGCGGGCGAGCTTTATCGCGCTTTCAACCGCCTCCGACCCGCCGGAGACGAAGAACACCTTGTCGAGCCCTTCCGGGGTGAGCGAGGCCGTCTTTTCGGCCAGGCGCTCGGCGGGTTCCGTCTCGAAATGAAGGCGGTAGCCAAAGGTGGATTTTTCCATCTGTCTGCGCATAGCCTCAAGAACATGCGGGTTGGAATGGCCGATGTTGCAGACCATCGCGCCGGATGAGCCGTCGAGATAGCGCTTGCCGTCCACATCCCACATGTAGACGCCCCTTGCCTGATCGAGCATCGGGCGGCGGCGGCGCGTCTGGTAGAAGAGATAGGATTTCTTGGCGGAGGAAGGCATCAACGGGCCTCCGGCAGCGCCGCGCAATCGCGCGGGCGTATGCGCACGGACACCGTGTCGCCCTCGTTGAAGGGGTGATCGTCGATCATGTTTATCGCCTGAAGCTGAAGGTCGCCGACGCGCACGAAATAACGCGCCGCCTGCCCCTGGTAGTCCACCGTTTCCACGACGCCGTCAACGGCGATCTGGCCGTCAGGGTCCGTTTCCGGTTTCGCCAGATGCAGTTTCTCCGCCCGGATGACGAGTTTCACCGGTCCGCTGCCGTTCAGTTTCGGCGCACGTGACTTCGGCACCGCTATAAGCCCGAAGCCGGCAGTCTCGATGGCAACCTCATCTCCCGACGCGCCGTTGCTCGTGCCCTCCAGAATGTTTGAAGAACCCAGGAACTGCGCGACGAACTCCGTCTCGGGCGTGTTATAGACCTCTTCCGGCGCGCCCGCCTGCTCCACCCGGCCTTGCGACATGACGACGATGCGATCCGACATCGCCAGCGCTTCGGACTGATCATGCGTCACGAAGACCGTGGTGATACCGATGCGGTGCTGGATGCGCTTAAGCTCTACCCGCATATCCTCGCGAAGGTTGGCATCGAGCGCGGAAAGCGGCTCGTCGAGAAGAAGCACGTCCGGCTCTATGACAATCGCGCGGGCAAGCGCGATGCGCTGCTGCTGGCCGCCCGAAAGCTGCTTTGGATAGCGATCGCCCACATCAGGAAGCTGGACAAGCTCCAGCGCTTGCGCGACGCGCTTTTTCGCCTCCTCCTTCGGCACATCGCGGTATTTCAGGCCGAAGGCGATGTTCTCCGCCACCGTCTTGTGCGGAAAGAGCGCGTAATTCTGGAAGACGATACCGAGATTGCGCTTGTGGATCGGCACATCATTGACGCGCCGGCCCTTGATCGAAATCTCACCCTCGCTCGGGTCGAGAAGTCCTGCGATCATGCGCAAGGTGGTGGTCTTGCCGCAGCCGGAGGGGCCGAGCAGCGTCACGAAGCTGCCTTCGGGAATTTCCATGGACATGCGGTGCACGGCCGTGAAATCGCCGAAGCGCTTGACGATGTCCTTCAGGGTAACGGCGCTCACGCGTTTTCTCCGCGATCAGATGCGAGAATCATGAGGTGCCGCCCGCACGAAGGGGCGCGGACGGCAGTGGCGATGGGGACGTTCAGTAGCCCTTCTGGATACGGCCGAAGGTCTTCGACCACTCCTGCTCGTGGCTGTTCCAGTAATCCGGATTGGCGAAGGTGAGCCCGGCCAGCTTGCCCGTCGGGTCGAAGGCGGGAAGTGTCGGGATCTTGGCTCCAAGATCGACCTTGGTCGGGTCGAGCGCGGGCGGATAGTTCTGACCTTCGGCAACGGCGATGGAGGTTTCCGGCGCGAGCATGAAATTCAGCAGTTCCTCGCAAGCCTCCATGGGCGAGCCCTTGATGACGAAGAGGCACTCCTGCCAGCCGAAGCCGTTCGGCGGGTCCATGTAGCCGATGTCGTGGCCCTGCTCCTGCAACGCGTAGATACGGCCCGACCAGCCTTCGGTGACGTAGATTTCCTCTTCCGCCAGCAGGCTCATGAGTTCCGCGCCCGACCCCCAGTATTTCAGCGCAAGGTCCCTGTGCGTGCGGATCGCCTCCCACACGGCGTCCATATCGGTCGCGTTGTTAGGATCCTGATCCGTCTGCAGCGAGGCGTACCAGATACGCGTGCGCCAGTCGCTCCAGCCGCCGATCTTGCCCTTCAGCTTCTCGTCGATGAGGATGCGCGCACCCTTTTCCTTCATCTCCTCGTCGGAGATGTGCTTGCGATTATAGGCGAGGCCCGTCGTGCCGTAGTCGTAAGGCACACAGGAAAGCTTGCCGTCCGTCACACCCCTGAAGACGTCGACCAGCTTCGGAATGACGTACTGAAGGTTCGGGATGTTGTCTTCGTTGAGCGTGGAGCTGAGCCCGAGGTTGTGGTAGCGCGCGTAATCGAAGACGCCCGACAGATGGGCGATATTGTATTCGCCCGGCTGGCTGGCCTTCACGCGCGCTAGATATTCATCCGCGCCGCCGAAAGTGCCATCGACGACGTTGATACCCGTTTCCTTGGTGTAGGGCTCGAATGCATATTCGCGGAACGCCTCCGACACCACGCCGCCCCAGCCGTCGAAACGGACCTCCTCCACCGCCGCATGGGCGTAGCGGGCAAACGGCGTGTGCAGGCCATAGGCAAGGCCGGCTGCACCGATCAGGCCGAGAAACTTCCGGCGGTCGAGATCACCGTTCATATAGCGTTCGCGCAGACGCTCGTAGCGCTTGGTATTGTCCATCGTATTCCCCTCTTTCCGGTTCTTGCGGTTTGTTATCGGCGCGGCCTATCCACCGCGCGCCGCTGCCATACGCCGGGCGATCGCCAGCCCCAGAAGGGGCAGCCCGACGGTGAGAACGATCATCACGGTGCCGAGCGCGTTGATCTCCGGCGAGATCGAGTTGCGCAGCATGGCGAAAATCTGGGTGGGCACCGTTTCCACCCCGCCCGGCTTCCAGAAAAGCGTGCCGGTGATGTCGTCAAAGCTGATGGTGAAGGCGAAGAGCATGCCCGCGAATACGGCGGGCGCCAGAAGCGGCAGCGTGATCTGGAAGAACGTCTGTACCGGGCTTGCGCCAAGGCTCATCGCCGCCTCCTCCACATCGCGGCGAATGCCAACGAGACGCGCCTGCACAACGAGGATGACGAAGGGCAGCGTGAAGATGACGTGACCCAGCAGGAGCAGGAGGAAGCTCTTGTTGATCGACAGGAAGTTGAGAAAAAGCAGGAGCGCGACCGCCAGCACCACTTCCGGCACCAGGATCGGCGCGATCAGGAGCGTGGAAATGACGTTGCGGCCCGGCACGTTGTATCGGACAAGAGCAAGACTTGCGAGAACGCCAAGCGTCGTGGAGATGATCGCCGTCAGTGCACCGAGGACGAGCGAGGTGCGAAAGGCGCGCAGGATCGCATCGTTTTGCGCAAGTTCCACGAACCAGCGCAGGGAAACGCCAGTCATGGGGAAGCTGCCGAACTGGCTGGCGTTGAAGCTCAGCAGCACCACCACCGCCACCGGCAGGAACATGAAAATATAGACGAGGAACGTCCAGGCGCGCACGAGGTTCCAGCCCATCAGCCTAGCCCCTTCATGAGCTGCGCCATGCCGAGATAGTGGTTGTAGATGAGCACCAGCGCGCCGAGCACGGCAAGAAGCATGAGCGAAAGCGCGGAACCGAGCGGCCAGTCGAGCTGGGTGATAATCGCCTCGAACACGAGGTTGGCGAACATGGCGTCCGTCGGCCCGCCAAGAACGAGCGGCGTGATGTAGGTGCCCGCCCCCAGCACGAAGCAGAGCAGCCCGCCCGCGGCAAGACCCGGCAGCGAGAGCGGCAATGTTATCTCAAGAAAGCTTTTCCAGCGGGTCGCGCCAAGCGAACAGGCGGCGTCTTCCAGCGTCTCGTCAATGCCTTCGAGACTCACGTAGACGTTGAGCACCATGAAGGGCAGCAGGAAGTGAACAAGCCCGAGGATGACCGTCGTTTCGTTGTAAAGCATCTGGACCGGTTCGGAGATGATACCGAGCGACAAAAGCGCCGTATTGAAGGCCCCCGAAACGCCGAGGATGTTGATCCATGACATCGTGCGGATGATGTAGCTGATCCAGAAGGGCAGCATCAGCAGAAGAAGAAGGATGACCTTGTTGCCCTTCGAGCGGGCAATGAAATAGGCCGCCGGATAACCCATCAACGCGCAGACGACCGTCGTGATGCCGGCGATTTTCAGCGTGTTGAGAAGAATGTCGCGATAAAACGGGTCGGTGAGCGCTTCGTTCCAATTGTCGAGATAAAAACCCGCCTGATCCGCCCCCGTCGCCGTTCTGAGCCAGAACGAATAAACGACGATGAAGGCGAGCGGGACGAACAAAAGTAGAAGCACCGCTGTGAGCGCCGGAGACAGCAAGACCCATGGCTGCCTTGCCTCACGCGCTTCGACCGACATGAACCTCACCCTCCCGCACGACCAGCGACACCTTACGTTCGCAGGATTGAGAGCATTCACAAAATAGATAATTGAAATTCCAATTATAGACTGAAACTATAATGGCATGCTGAAACCCGATACTCCCGAGCGGATCGCGCGCGATCTGGACTGGAATCTGCTGCGGACCTTCGTGGTGCTGGCGGAATCCCAAAGCATTACCGAGGCCGCGGAGAAGCTGCGGCTGAAACAGCCGACGGTCTCAAGCGCGCTGAAACGACTGGAGGACCGGCTCGGAAAGCGGCTGATCGAACGCTCTCCGGGGCGCTACCGCCTGACGGAAGCAGGCCGTCTTCTCCACCGCGAGGCGATCGATATTCATGGCGCGATCCTGAGGCTCGGCACCCTGATCCGCGAAGTGACCGACGAGGTGCAGGGCCATGTACGCATTGCCATGGCAAGCCACGTGATCTGCCCGCTGTTTGATGATGCGCTGACGAAATTCCACTTCGACCATCCCCGCGCAACGCTTTCCATCGACGTTGCAGCCAGCAAGGAGGCGCTTGCCGCCGTCACCGCCCAGCGCGCCTCGATGGGCGTATGCCTTGTTCGCGACAAGAGCCCGAAACTGGAATATCGGCGGCTTTACCGCGAGTATTTCGGTCTGTTCTGCGGGCCGACACACCCGCTATTCGGCCGAAAGGGACTAACCAAGGAGGACCTGATCGGACAATCCTCCGTCAGCTTCGTGACCGACCAGATGACAGATGCGCTGAGATCCGTCGCGTTGATGCGTGCCGAGGTGGAACTGGAGGACCGTATCGTCGGCACGTCGGCGCACCTGGAAGAAGTGCGGCGCATGATCATCGCAGGGCTCGGCGTCGGCCCGCTGCCGATCCACGTCGTCAGGCGCGATATGGAAGACGGACTTTTGTGGCAGCTCCCGCCCTACGAGAAGATGCCGGCCATCGACGTGCATGTGGTCTGGAATCCGCGCGCGCAGAAGAACCGCGCCGAAGCGGCGCTGCTGGATGAACTGCTGAGGCGCATTGAGGAAACGCCGATGGAGCAGCGGACATATTTGTGAAGTGCCAATGCCTGGGGAAATTCCGCTTCCGGCGGGTGCGGCATATCAAGGGAAATCGTCAAGCAGAGCCAAGCGGGCTTTCACCACGGTTTCACTTCGGGTCCAAACCGGACCGCCCCGCAGCGGCGCTGCGTGTCGGCCAGACCTCGAGGAGGCCGGCGCAAAGAACCAATGCTCCGCCGGCAATCTCGAGCGGATCTAGATGTTCGGCGGCAAGTGCGGCAGCAGACACCACGCCGACCACGACTTCCGTCATCAAGAGAATGCCGACACGGGCAGGCTCGAGCCGGACCGTCGCCCACATCAGGCCGCCGACCGACAGCCCCCACCAAATTCCGCCGGTTGCAAAGGCCAATCCGAGAGATGCCAGAAGGCCTTCGCCGGGTAACGCACCCGGCAAAGGTTTTAGCAAGGGAGCGAGCAGCAAGGCCAAAACCGTTGCGCCAAGCGCGAAAACAAATGCGGCGGCAACGGGCTCAAGGTCGGATTTCGCGCGCATGCCTGTCGTCGCGACAGACCACAAGATGCCAGAGATCAATGCCATCCATTCTCCAGTCCCCCGCGGCACCGGCAGTTCCCCGTCCGCGCCGAGCATAACGGCAAGGCCGGCAAGGCCCACCAGAATGGCCAACACCCGCATGCGGGGCGTATGCCAGCCCATCACGTATCGCCCGATCAGCGTGCTCCAGACCGGCGTGAGAAAGTAGAGAAGTATGATGATCGCGACGCGGCCATAGACGAAACCTATCGAGTAGAGCGCAAAGGCCGCGCCGCCCAAAGCGATTGATGCTAGGGCGACACGGTTTGTCCGCGCGAATTGGCGGCGCCGCAGAAACGCCAGTGGAGACAGCATCAATGTCGCAGCTGCAGTTATGACAACCGTCCCCCAGGCGCCGGGCAGCCCGGCTTCGGCCAGCGAACGTACCGGCAACCAGTAAAGGCCCCAGAGAGCGCCAGTAAAAACGACAATCGCCGTTGCCAGATGTGTGATCCGCCTGTTCATGATGCGACCGCTTGGGGCGTATTCCGTTCAGGTTGGATCAAGCTGAACGGAATACGCTCATGGCGTTGACCCTGGGCCGATTTCTTATCGGTCGGGTATTGCAACCCGACCGGAAGGCGCTTTATCCGACGAGCGAGAAACCGGCAATGGAATCCGGGCCATGCGAACGCTTCATGCCGTTGAAGGGTATGCCGCTTTATCAGGTCCGCATCACGTAGGAACCGGGGGCATCCTGCAACACAGGATACCCTTTTTGCGGCGCGGCGGTGGGCGGAGGCGTGGCCGGCGCGCCCGAGCGCGAAGACAGCCACGCGACCCACTCCGGCCACCATGAGCCTTGTTTCAATTCGGCGGCCTTCATCCAGGCATCGGGATCGAGATAGGGATCTTGCGCGCTCGTCGTCCGGACCCGGTAGTGACGGTGTCTGTGCCCCGGCTCGGATACGATGCCGGCATTGTGCCCGCCGTTGGTCAGGACGAAGGTGACGTCCGTGTCGCCCAACAGATGAACCTTGTAGGCCGAACGCCAGGGCGCGACGTGATCGGTTTCCGTTCCCACGGAGAAGACCGGCGTGCGGATATCGGAAAACGCAACAGGGGCTCCTTCCACCTCATATTTGCCGGAGGCGAACCGGTTTTCCAGAAAGAGTGCGCGCAGATATTCCGAATGCATCCGGTAGGGCATGCGGGTCGTGTCCGCGTTCCACGCCATGAGATCGTTCACGGGCGCGCGCTCGCCCATCAGATATTCATGCACCATGCGCGACCAGAACAGATCATTAGAACGCAGAAGCGTGAAGGCGCCCGCCATCTGCCGGGCATCAAGGAACCCCTGCTCCCACATCATGTCTTCAAGGAAGGCGACCTCGCTTTCGTTGATGAAAAGCATGAGTTCGCCGGCTTCCGAAAAGTCGACCTGAGTCGCGAGCAGCGACAGGCTCGCCAGCCGGTCGTCACCGTCCCGCGCCATGGCGGATGCGGCGACGGATAAAAGCGTGCCGCCGAGGCAGTAGCCCGTGGCATGGATTTTCGCGGCACCCGTTATCGCCTGTATGGCATCGAGCGCAGCCATCGGACCGAGTTCACGATAGTCCTCCATGCCCATGTCCCGGTCGTTCGGCCCGGGATTGGCCCAAGAAATCATGAAAACGGTGAAGCCCTGTTCCGTCAGGTATCTTACCAGCGAATTCTGCCGGCTGAGATCGAGGATGTAATACTTCATGATCCAGGCGGGCACGATCAGGATCGGTTCCGGCCGCACCTCGTCGGTTGCCGGCTCATACTGGATGAGCTCGACCAGCCGGTTTCGATAGACAACCCTGCCGGGCGTGGTCGCGAGATTTTCGCCAACCTCGAAGCCTTCCGTTCCCGCTGGCGGCTTCGACGAATATTGCCGCTCCAGATCCTCCAGCCAGTGGCGGTATCCGTTGACGAAATTCAGCCCCATCGTTTCGCGCGTACGCTCCAGCACATCGGGATTGAGGAAGGGCGAATTGGACGGCGAGAAGACATCGAGAAGCTGACGGGCTGCGAACTCCACCGCCCGCTCGTGCTGGGGCGTTACGCCGCGAATGCCGGTCGTCGCATTGTGCCACCATTGCTGCCAGAGCAAGAAGCCCTGGTACATCAGGTTGAAAGGAGGCTGCTGCCAGGCATCGCCGCGGAAGCGGCGATCCTGCGGCAATGGCTCGATGCAGCAGTCGCATTCTCCTCCGGAAGCCGCCGCGCGCGTTACGAAATTCGAAAACCGCACCGCCTTGTTTGACGCCTTTTCGGCAAGGCGGATCTGCTTTCCGGGCGATGCGGCAAGGTGAATCGCCCAGTCCGCCCACGCGCCAAGCAGGGCCGAAGGCGCAAGGCCGAAAGTGCCACGAGCAATCGTCGCCCGCGTCGCGCGGTCCAAAACCTCGCTGAATGCCGTCAGGCTGTAGGAATCGGGAGGATCATCCGCCAAGGGATTGCAAGAGGAAACGCCCGTTAACGCGGGCAATTTCTGCTGTTTCGTCGGAACCTTCGGCTGAGTCGGCTTCCGTGCGGCTTTCGCTGTCGACATGCGATTGCACCAATGGGGGTTTCTTTTAGTGAGGATATAACCGCAAAAGTATGTCGGAATTGACGCAACGCAACAAATAGCCCGTTTTTTTCCGTTTGGCCGATTAAGAAAGGCGCGCAACCACCGGGCGAACATGAGCTTTATTTCGATCCGGCTGAATTTCACGCAACGGAATGAAAGCTTTCGAAGATACAGAGCCTCACGCGCTCGTGATTCTACAATGCTTGCTGACCCGGCATTGCCTTGGGAGAGTTCAGGGTCTGGACCCTAAACCGGATCGCTGATCCGAACAGACAACAATGTCAATACGATTGCCGGAGGGCAGAATGCTGAAGAGACTTGCTATCGTCGGGATTACCGGTCTCGCCATGTTCGCGGGCGCCGCTTTTGCGAGCGATGATCCGATATCGACACGGCAAAACATCATGAAGTCGAACGGCGCGGAAGCCGGCGCACTTTTCAAGATGGTGAAGGGCGAGATCGAATACGACGCTCTGACGGCAGAAATTGCTCTGCGTGGAATCTTCGCCGGCGCGGTCGCCTTCCCCACGCTTTTCCCGGAAGGCAGCGAAACGGGCGGCGAAACCAGAGCATCTCCGGAAATCTGGAAAGACAAGGCAGGGTTCGACGCGATTGCGCTAAAGCTTGAGAATGCCGCGCTGGCGGCAATTCCGGCGGCAAAAGGCGGCCTCGACCAGTTGAAGGCAAACCTGGGTTCCGTCGCCGAGAACTGCCAAGCTTGCCACAAAAAATACCGACTGGAAAAGAACTGACAGGCAACAATGTGGAAACGCTCACTTTCGCGGGTTCTCGGGCTTGTCCTGCTGGCGGCGGTGGCCGGGCTCTGGCTCACCCGCCCGCAGCACATTGAAATTTCCGCCGTCCCGGAAAGAGAACCGGATCTTGCCAACGGTGAGCGCATGTTCTGGGCAGGCGGCTGTGCCTCCTGCCACGCCGCGAAAGAGGCGAAAGGCGACGACAAGCTTGTGCTGCAAGGCGGCCTCGAGCTCAAGTCCCCCTTCGGCCTCTTCCGCGTCCCCAACATCTCCACCTCTAACGCGCGCGGCATCGGCGGGTGGAGCACGGCGGATTTCATCACCGCCATGGTCAAGGGCACCTCGCCCGACGGGCGGCACTACTATCCGGCCTTTCCCTACGCCTCCTACCAGAGAATGCGCTATGAGGATCTGATCGACCTGAAGGCCTTTCTCGATACGCTTCCAGCGTCCGACAACGAGGTGGCGGAGCACGATCTCCTGTTTCCCTATTCCATTCGCCCGGGCGTGGGCGTTTGGAAACTGCTTTATCTCGACGGCAAGCGTTTCACGGAAAACCCGAACTGGGACGGAAAGACAAACAAGGGCGCCTATCTTGCGACCGGCCCGGGCCATTGCGCCGAATGCCATACCCCGCGCGATATCTTCGGCGGCCTGAACGCCGAACGCTGGATGGCAGGCGCGCCCAACCCCGAGGGTGGAAAGGGCCGGGTGCCCAACATCACGCCGCATCCGGACGGCATCGGCAACTGGTCGGCCACGGACATTGCCTTCCTTCTGGAAAGCGGTTTTACGCCCGAATACGATTCCATCGGCGGCAGCATGGCATCCATTCAGGATAACTGGGCCAGATTGCCGGCCGAATATCGCGAGGCGGTGGCGGCTTACCTGAAGGCTATCCCGCCTAGGGAAACCATGAAGGCGGAAAACGGCGGAGGCTGACAGCCCGCACATTCGCGCCGCAACGTCCACGCCGACTGCCTGCACCCGGATTTCCATTTACCATCCGCGATTCTTCGTATTTAAGACCAGATAGTTGATGTGTAGAACATCACTATCGATAGTCTAGGTTTAAACCATGATCACCTCCGCCCAGATGCGCGCCGCCCGTGCGCTGCTTGGCATCGACCAGAAAACGCTTGCCGAAATGGCGGGGGTCTCGCTCCCCACCATCCAGCGGATGGAGGCGAGTTCGGGCAATGTGCGCGGCGTTGTCGATACGCTCATCAAGGTGGTCGAAGCGCTCGACCGGGCGGGCATCGACCTGATTTCCGACAATCAGCCGAGCCATGGGGGCGGGCGCGGCGTGCGGCTGAAAGAGGCGGCGGGGAATGCGCGCTCCTGAACGGAGTGCCAGATCCGCCGATGCAATCGTCATATCAGAAGCAGGTTTGCAACGAGACAGGCCATGGATGCAGGCAGCGCGACACGCCGCGGCGATGACAACCCCGGCTTTCTTGAACTCTTCACACCGAAGCTGGTGACCGTGCTTCGCGAAGGATACGGTCTCAAGGACCTTCACGCCGACGCCGTCGCCGGGCTCACCGTGGCGATCGTCGCGCTGCCCCTTTCAATGGCCATCGCGATCGCATCCGGCGTATCGCCGGACAAGGGGCTGATCACGGCGATCGTCGGCGGTTTCTTCGTCTCCGCTCTTGGCGGCAGCCGGTTCCAGATCGGCGGCCCGGCGGGCGCCTTCATCGTGCTGGTGGCAGCAACCGTGGCGCGCCACGGCCCGGACGGACTGATCCTCGCCACCATGATGGCCGGCGCGTTCCTGCTCACCATCGGCTTTCTCAGGCTCGGCACCTATATCAAGTTCATTCCCTTCCCCGTGACCGTGGGATTTACGGCCGGCATCGGCATCATCATTTTCGCAAGCCAGATCAAGGAGCTGCTGGGCCTCACGCTCAATGGCAACGAACCGGGCCCGATCCTTGAGAAACTTCCGGTTCTCTGGGCGGCGCTTCCAAGCTTTTCACCCTCGGCATTCGCGATCGCGACCGCGGCGGTGGCGACGATTCTGATCCTGAAGCGGTTGCGCCCGAACTGGCCGGGAATGCTGATCGCCGTCGTGGGCCTGTCCGCGGTCACCGCGCTGTTCGCGCTTCCCGTCGAGACGATCGGCAGCCGGTTCGGCGGCATACCGGCCGGACTGCCGGCACCCCATTTACCGGAAATAACGCTGTCGCGGATGCAAGCGCTCCTTCCGGATGCGATAGCCTTCGCGCTGCTGGGCGCGATCGAATCCCTGTTGTCCGCGGTGGTGGCCGACGGCATGACGGGACGCAGGCACAGGTCCAATTGCGAACTCTTCGCGCAAGGCACCGCCAACATCGCATCGGCTCTCTTCGGCGGCATCTGCGTTACGGGCACGATCGCGCGCACGGCAACGAACGTGCGCGCGGGCGGGCGAAGCCCAATCTCTGGCATGCTTCATGCCGCATTCCTGCTGGCGTTCATTCTGGTCGCCGCGCCGCTTGCCGCCTATATCCCGCTGGCAGCACTTGCCGGCGTGCTGGCGATCGTTGCCTGGAACATGATCGAGAAACACGCGATCGCGGCTCTCGTTCGCGGCGCGCGAGGCGATGCGATCGTCCTTGCAGTGACCTTGCTGCTCACGGTTTTCGCCGACCTGACGGAGGCGATCGTCGTCGGCGTCCTGCTCGGTTCGGTGCTCTTCATAGATCGTCTGGCGCGCACGATCGCCATCGACCATCACATGGCGTTCTCCCTCGACGATGTCAGCGATACTGCCGACGGCGGAAGAACGACCTATGATGCAAGCCTTGCCACGGATCCCGATATCGTCGTCTACCGGATATCAGGAGCCTTCTTCTTCGGCGCGGCGTCCAAGGTCGGCACTGTTCTCGACAGGATCGCCGACCGGCACAAGGCACTGGTACTGGACTTCCACGACGTACCTTTTCTCGATTCGACTGCCGCGGATACCGTGGCGGGCGCCGCCCGGAAAGCTGCCGCGAAGGGGGTTAGGCTGGTGATTTGCGGCGCAGCACCACACGTGCGCCATGAGTTGCACCGCCATGGCGTCGCGCCACCACAGGTCCGCTTTTTCCAGACGCTCGACAAGGCGCTTTCCCATATCCGGCGCACGACAACGAAAAGCGGCTGAGGTTAACCGCCCGACGTTTCGGCGCGGATCCAGCCGAGATAACTTTCCGCCCCGCCACGGGCGGCGATATCGACCATCGCAGGCTCATCGTAAGGATGCAGCTCAGCAATGCGCCCCCTCACCTTCGCGGCATTTTCAGCCGTCGTCTTGGCTATGAAAACGACCTCCCCGGCTTCCTCCATCTGGCCTTGCCAGCGATAGACCGAACGCATGCCAGGCCAGAAATTGACGCAGGCTGCCAGTCGCTCGCCAACAAGAACGCCGGCCACCTCGCGCGCGGCCTCTTCGTCAGGAAACGTGGCATAGATCAATACGATGTCGCTCGTCATGGCTATCTCCGAGGATTCCCATTTTCAACACAGCGTGATACTCCCTCATCAGGGAGAAACCGCATGAACTCCAGTTTGGAACGTATCGAGACATTGGCGTTCATCGCCAGTCCGACCGACGATGCGCAAGTCGCACGTGAGGCGCTGGAAGGCCGATATGGATCGCACGACCTCAAGAAGGCCGATTGTATCGTGGCGCTCGGCGGCGACGGCCTCATGCTGCAAACGCTGCACCGCTTCATGAATTCCGGCAAGCCGATATACGGCATGAACCGGGGTTCCGTCGGCTTTCTCATGAACGACTACGACGAAAGCGGCCTGCTGGAGCGGATACGCAAAGCTGTGACGACCGAGCTTCACCCCCTCGTGATGGAAGCGACCGACATGAGCGGACATGAGCATGCAGCACTTGCGATCAACGAGGTTTCGCTCCTGCGCCAGACGTACCAGGCGGCCAAACTGAAAATTTCGGTCGATGGACGCGTGCGCATGGAAGAGCTCGTCTGCGACGGCGTTCTGGTAGCGACACCTGCCGGCAGCACAGCCTATAACCTGTCCGCTCATGGCCCCATCCTCCCTATCGAGGCGCAACTCCTAGCGCTGACGCCGATCAGCGCATTCCGGCCAAGGCGCTGGCGCGGCGCGCTCCTGCCAAACCGCGCGCGCGTGGATATCGAAGTTCTGGAAGCCGAAAAGCGACCGGTTAGCGCAGCCGCAGATCACACGGAAATCCGCCAAGTGACCCGGGTCAAGGTTTACGAGGACCCGAAGAACTCGAGCCTGATCGCCTTCGACGACGGACACGGCTGGGACGAACGGATATTGAGTGAAATGTTCCGTTACTGAATAGCAGAATACTATGTTATTAGACCGGTGATAAAACGTAAATACTATACTCAATTCTTCTCATTTCCTTAAGGAAGATGTCGTATTCTCTTAAAAAGAGATGAGTAGGTAGTGCGAATAATATTACCAATCACCGAAAGAACACGCTCGCGATGAACTATCTTCGGGTTGACCTTTCGAAGATCACTGCAATGGTGGTGGACGACAATGTCCACATGCGCAGGATCCTGCACACCGCTTTGGATGGGCTTGGCCTGCGCAATATCGTGGAGGCTGTGGACGGCATCGAAGCCTGGGAATTGTTTCAGAAAATCGGGCCGGACATCGTTCTGCTCGACTGGCGCATGCCGTTTCTAAACGGCGCCGAGTTGACTCGCATGATTAGAAAGAGTCCCCGCCCGGAGTGTTTTGTGCCGATCATCGCCGTCACCGCCTATTCCGAAAAGCGGCATATCATTGCCGCGCGCGACGCTGGTGTGAATGAAGTGCTGTGCAAGCCGATCTCGACGAAGGGTCTTTATCTCAGGATCGCGAACTGCGTGCTCAACCAGCGCGAATTCATCCGCACCAAAACCTTTTTCGGCCCGGACCGGCGCCGTTTCAAGGCCACGAACTACACGGGAGAGGAAAGACGCGGCAGCCCGATGCTGGATCGTTACGAACTGGATCAGCCCGGCCCGATCCTGCGCACCGGCACAAGGTGACCCTGCCCTCCGGAAGCAGGCCAAATGCACTTCCGCGGGAATTTGCGAGAAGGGACAAGCCGAAAAAGTGGACAGCCTATATAATCAATCAACTTTTATGCGATTCTATGGTCTTATCCGGATACCAGCGGTTCCTTGGGACATACGAAATGGCGGGCGACAACGCGAACGAAACACCGGACTATGAGGTGGTGAAGCCACCGCGCGACCTGCGCGCGAAGGTCCGGGTACTCGACGAACGGGAAGCGGCCCGCTTCGATCCGGTCAAGGCGGCGGAAGAAGCTCTCGAGAGCCTGTCTGCCGAGTTCGACCGCTGGATGGGCGACGAAGTGCAGACGCTTTTCGACGCCTGGGCGAAGGCGGCGGCCAGAACCACCATCACCGCCGATGCAGGCGACGAACTCTTCCGCGCCAGCCACGACATCAAGGGGCAGGCGAGCACGCTGGGCTTTCCCCTCGTCGGCGCCATTGCCGGAAACCTATGTTATCTGCTGGAGAGCGTGAAGCCGGTCCAGGATGTACCCAAGACATTGCTTCAACAGCATGTCGATGCCATCCGCGCCATGGTCGCCGAACGGGCGACGGATGAAAACCGCACGGCAAAAGCGCTTGTGGAACGGCTTGCGGACGTAACGGACGATTTTATCGCCCAACGGAGTAGCTGAACCGATTGATGCAAGGCCGCCCCGATTCAACGCGCGGGCGGGCATCCGCAGGAAACCCGTTTCAACGACAGGGGCTGAACGTCAGGCCGCCAACGTGCGATCGACGAAAGCGCGGGCAGCCTCGCGCGCGGTTTCCGTCGCGACCCGCCGCAGCATCGCCAACAGGTCGTCAAGCTCGTTACGGTCGAAATCCTCGTAGCGGGTGAGTATCCGCTCCACCATGCGCCGCGTCGTCAGCGGATCGCCGGGCACGAAATCATCACGCAGCTCGCGCCAGACCTCGATAGCGATCAAAAACGCCCGATGGGTGCGCGGCGGAAGGCCGGATTTCGACAAAAGTGCCCTGAGCGCCCCCATTCGTCCTGCCCCAACAATGTCGAACACACGCGAAAGAGGTACATCCGTCAGCCGCGCCAATGCCGCCTCAAACAAACGGATGTTGCCGGCGCAAACCGCGCGCAACAGCAAGGCCGCCGTCAGTTGCTCGGATACCCGCAGATGCTCGACGAGCGCCTCCGCCTCCTGAGCCGTTGCATCGCAAGCCATGGCGACCGTCGCCCTCTCACGCGCTTCCACCACCGCCTGCTCGATGCGATCCTGCGAAAGGCCGCTTTGCACCAGCGGATGCGTGGAAAGCATGTCCCCCAATCTCTTCACGAGCATCTGGCGGATATTGATCGGGGTATCGCCGCGCGCCATCAGAGCATTGCGCAAGGCCGCCACATCGCCGTGACGCTCCACCATGCGGGCCATGCTGAATTGCGCGATCCTCGCATCCTCGTTTTCGACGAGTGCGATACATGCGTCCAGCGCGCCCACTTCTGCGATAGCCGCGGCCACGGCGGCCGAAAGGCCGGCACGCCGCGCTATCGCGACCTGGAGACGGTCTTCCACCGAAGCCGCGTAGTCGACCAGTTCGATGTCGAGAACGACGGGCGACTGCCCAAGCACGATCTCCGCGATTTCCGCCAGATCGTTGGCGAGGGCGAGAACGATGTGACGCGGCGCCTCTTCAGCCCCTGCAAGCGCCCAGGCAAGCGAACGGCGAACATCGGGCGAATGATCGTCAAGCAGGATCGTCATCGCCGCTTCCGCGGCTTGCCTGTCGTCCTCGCTCATATCCGAATAGAGCCACGCCCGTGCAAGCGCGCTTGCCGCCTCCGCGCGCCGGGGGTCTGGAGCTGTACGTACCCAACGAAGGAATTCCTGAACGATCATGACGTTCCACAGTCCCGATGCGAGCACTTTTCTTCTGGGTAGTCACGGGGCATCACAGATACTGACGTAACGGAATTCTAATGTCGCACGACAGACCTTGCCCGTGATTGACTTTAACCATAACGCAACAGAACTTAACGATTGGTTTACCATAACCGAGCAAGGCGAAGTTTATCCTGATCAGATAGGCGGCAGGATTTCTTCAGGTTCCCGATAAGGCTCATAGCGCAAGAAGGCGGTTAAATTCAGGGGTTTCTTCGTCGGCTGCTGAGCGAGCGTGGAGGCGTGAGCATTCGTCGGACCAAGAACGTTTTCCACGAAGACGGCAGCGCCCTGGTGATAAGGACCCGCTCCAGATTCAAGCCCCGCCAACGGGCGTGAGCGAGGCACGCCAACCGGCCGCAGAGTGGAAAATGACCTCTCATCCGCTGAAGAGACAGCGGGCGCCGACCCGAAAAATGCTGTTTCCTGAGCCGCCTCCTGAACGTGATAAGCATCGAGAAAGCTCGCGCCCAAACCGTCGGCCACCGCCTGCGCCCTGTTCTGGAAAAGCGCATGAAATGGCGAAGAGGCTTCCGCAGTGGCCGACCAGGCTGAAAGGACCCGGCTTGCGGGATTACCGTCACCCGGAGCCGCTCCAAACCCCAGTGCGAAATCCGTGAATTGCTCTTCCCTGGCCGCCGGCGCGGAAACATGCCCTTCCCGTGCGGCTGCAAGCCGCGTCGCATCCGGGGCATGCTGGCGCACGAGAACGCCGTAAACTTCATCGATCGTGCGGGCGCTACCGTCCTTGTTGTAGAAGATCGCCCTGTTGGCGCGCGCCTGTTCGGAGAAAATTCGGTCGGCCCTGGTGTCGGGGGCGCTTTCCGCCAGGGTGATCAGACGCTCCGCCCCATGAGCGCCCAGAAAATGAGCAATATAAAGCTCTCCGTCCGAAGGCGCCC
The DNA here is from genome assembly GCF_013266695.1 of Hongsoonwoonella zoysiae. GTDB lineage: Bacteria > Pseudomonadota > Alphaproteobacteria > Rhizobiales > Stappiaceae > Hongsoonwoonella > Hongsoonwoonella zoysiae. Next base: position 2,307,522 of record NZ_JABRXF010000001.1, on the reverse strand, counting down.
GGCCGATCGTAGCCGTCAGATATTCGGCGTTCTTGCGGGTAAATTCGCCGGCGAGGCGCGAGGCGACCTCCACATTATCGCGAAGAGCGAGGATTTCCCGCCGCAGGTCCGGGTCTTCCACATAGGGTTTGCCGGAGGCCGTCAGCTCGATCTTGTCGGCATACTGGCCGAGCCCATGCCGGGCTCCGGCATCCTTCACCGTTTCAAGCCATGTGCTTTCGATGAACTGGAACAAGCCGGACGCACTTGAAGTTTCCGCTTTCGCATCGATATCGAAGCCGGATTCGCGGCGGGCGGTACGCACGAGATAATCGAACGACGTTCCCGTCGTCGTGCTCGCAGCTTGAAAGGCGTGTTCGATGCGCGCGGCAATGCTGGCCGTTTCGCCAATCTTCATGCCAACCTCCTTCAGCCTTTTACCCTTGATCGATCGGCGGATTCGTAAGCAATTGGAAGCTCCGCGGACAGTGGGACTCATCAGGCTGCCAAGCAGGGTCGGCCATTTACGGTTAATGGGCAGTTAATAGTTCTCAAGAGCAGTTGCGTTTTGCCAGAAGCAAACGTTAATGCGGCGAACGATATCGATGAAGTGAAGTCGGATCAGCGGTTTCTCGGCTTCTTGATGACCGTAGGGGAGGCAAAAAATGCCGGGTTTGTATTTCGATGAATTCGAAGTCGGGCATGTTTTTCATCACACGCTGACACGCACCGTCACGGAAATGGACAATATGCTCTTCTCCAACCTCACGCTGAATCCGCAGCCGCTTCACATCGACCGTCATTTCTGCGAGACGCAGACGGAATGGGGCCAACCGCTGATGAACAGCCTTTTCACGCTGGGCCTCATGATTGGGATCTCGGTCAACGATACGACGGTTGGCACCACGATCGCCAATCTCGGCATGAGCGATGTAAAATTCCCCAAGCCGCTCTTCCAGGGCGACAGCGTACACTGCACGACGGAAGTGATCTCGAAGCGGGAGTCGAAATCGCGACCCGATGCCGGCATCGTCGAGTTCGAGCACAAGACGTTCAACCAGCATGACGAACTGGTTGCCATATGCCGGCGTCAGGCCTTCATGAAGAAGAAACCCGTTGGAGGCTGAGACATGCGTTCGCTGCTGTTCGTGCCGGGCGACAGCCCGAAGAAACTGGACAAGGCGCTCTCATCGGGCGCCGACGTGCTTTTGATCGACCTTGAGGATTCCGTTTCAGCGAACAATAAACCGCAAGCTCGCAAGACGACGGCGGAATTCCTGAAATCGAACATCGCCGAAAGCCGCCGCCCGCGCCTGTTCGTGCGCGTCAACGCCTTCGACACAGGGTTGACGGACCACGATCTGGAGCAGGTGATGCATGCGGCACCGGACGGCATCATGCTGCCGAAATCGATATCGGGCGCCGATGTCGCCCATCTCGACGGCAAGATCGGCGTGCAGGAAGCGATCAACGGAATTACCGACGGCAAGACCGAGATCCTCGTGGTTGCCACGGAGACCGCGGCCTCCGTCTTCAACCTCGGCAGCTATGGCGGCTCGAGCCCCCGGCTGCAGGGCATGACATGGGGCGGCGAAGACCTTTCGGCCGATATCGGCGCGCTTGCCAACCGCGACGAAAGCGGCGCCTATACGGATGTCTACAGGTTGGCACGTGCGCTCTGCCTGCTTGGTGCGGCTGCAGCCGGCGTCCAGCCGATTGATTCCGTTTTCACGAACTTCCGCGACGAAGAAGGGCTGAAACAGGAGGCAAGTGCGGCCCTTCGCGATGGCTTCACGGCGAAAATGGCGATCCACCCCGCACAAGTTCCCGTCATCAACGAGGTTTTCACGCCTGGCGACGGCGAGATCGAGAAAGCTCAACGCATCGTCAAGACTTTCGCCGATGCGGGCAATGCAGGCGTCATCGGCCTTGACGGGGAAATGCTGGACATGCCGCACCTGAAACGCGCGGAAAAGCTTCTGGCAAGGGCGCGGGCCGCCGGAAAAGCTTAAGTCTGTCAGACCTTCGGGCGCCGCATCTGGAAAACTTCCTCAACGGCGGCGTAGTCCATATAGCCGAGACGCGAGATCGTCTTGACTTTTGTCACGTCGAAACGGCCGTCGACGATCGCATCGTCGGCGATATGGATACCGACGACCTGACCAAGCACGATCCAGGAATCGACCTCCCGCCCGTCGAGCGCGCGCGGGCGGACCGTCTGGAGATAGCGGCATTCCAGCACGGCCTTCGCCTCGGCCACATGGGGCGACTTGACCAGCCGCGAGGGCGCCGCAGTCAGCCCCGCCTTTTCGAACTCCGAAACGCCATGCTCGAAAGCTCCGGAGGACATGTTCATCGCCTCCTTCAGGTCGAGCGTGGCAAGGCTGCAGGTGAAATCTCCACATGCTTCGATGTTGGCGGCGGTATCCTTGAAGCCGCTGGAGGAGAAAAGCACCATCGGCGGGTTATCGGCAACGGCATTGAAATAGCTGTAGGGAGCGAGATTGGGCCGGCCTTCGGCATCGAGCGAGCCGATCCAGCCGATCGGGCGGGGCGCCACGATCGCCTTGAAGGGATTGTGCGGCAGGCCGTGATCGTTCTTGTCGGTTTCGTAGAACACGTTCTTCGTTACTCCCCGGTCCACATACTTACGATTTCGGAAAGATCCGGCCGCGGGCGTTCGGCGGGCTGCGCGGTGGGACGGCCTATATAGATGAAACCCGCGAAACGTTCGCCCGTATCGAGCCCGAAGAGGCTTGCGACATCAGGGTCGAAGGCAAGCCACTCCGTCAGCCATTGCGCCGCGAAACCGGCCGCATGCGACGCCGTCAGAAGATTCATGCAGACCGCACCCGCGGAAAGCTCCTGCTCCCAGAGGGGGATTTTCGGATGCATCGCCGCCCTGCTGATCACCGCGACGACAAGCGGCGCGCGCGAAAAGCGCTCAAGCTCCTGCCTGCGCATATCACCGTCAAGCGGGCCGTTTTTCTTCTCTGCGATTGCGGCAAGCCGCTCCCCCGCGCGAACGCTGGCATCGCCGCGGAACACGAGGAACCGCCAAGGTGCGAGTTTGCCGTGATCTGGCACGCGCGATGCAGCCGTCAAAAGCGCATTCAGCGTCTCATCGTCGGGTGGTGGGCCTTCCAGAGAAACCGCCGGGTGAGAGCGCCTTGTCAAAAGCAGGCGCAGCGCATCGCTTGTCTCTTGCGTCATTTTGGTCCTTCATGTGGCGGGCAATGCCCCCCTTAAACTTTGCGGAAGAGGTAAACGACTGGTCGCCCTTGTCAATCGCACGGGCGCGCACAACCCGTTCAAACAGTGTTCACCGCCTTCCCGATAAGTGCCAAATGTGGGAGGGGGACTTGAAATCGCCCAAGTTTTGCGGCCACAAAGCAGACAGACTAAAGCAAGCAGAACCAGCGACCAGCGCGACGACCGGGAGACGGGGCGGATGACGGCCAACGCCGGCAAAAAACTGAATGGCCTATTTGCATCGATCGTACTCGGGTTCGCCCTTCTTGTGTCCCCCTTTGCCGCAGCCGAGGGCGATGTGCTGCTGCCCCTGCCAAAGCCGGATGTCGACAGCATCGATGAGAGCGCCGACAAGGCCCTGCTGGAATCGATCCTGGACGGCCCGCCGCGCCCCGCACTGACGACGACCGTTACCCCTTATGCTCCCTCCACACTTCCCGATGCCGGCCCCTTCAGCGAATTTGGCGATGAAGGGGCGCTTTATCTCGTCGCGAAGCTGACGGAAGACGGCAAGCCGCTTTCACGCGGAGTGGCGTGGCGCGTATATTCCGAGCCCGGGGAGGGCGATGGCAAGCTGGAGATGGTGGCTTCCGCTGCTGGAGGAGACGCGGAATTCCGGCTCGATCCGGGCTCCTACCTCGTTCACACGGCATACGGCCACGCCGGGACGACAAGCCGCATCACGGTGACGAAGGGCGTCGATTCCCGCACCATCATCCTGAGCGCGGGCGGGTTGCGTCTCGACGCGGAACTTGCCGACCATCTGCCGATCGATTCCGGCACTGTGTCCTTCGACATCTACGAAACGGAGTTCGACGCGCGGGGCGAACGCAAGATCGTGGCAAGCAATGTGCGACCGGGCGAGATCGTGCGCCTGAATGCGGACACTTATCATGTCGTCAGCCGCTACGGCTCGGTCAACGCGGTGGTGCGCGCCGACATGCGTGTGGAACCCGGCAAGCTGACGGAGGCGACCGTCTATCACAACGCCGCGATGATCACGCTGAAGCTCGTCAAGGAGGAAGGCGGCGAAGCTCTCGCCAACACCTCATGGTCGGTGCTGACACCCGGCGGTGACGCGGTTGTGGAGGCCACCGGCGCGTTCCCTTCCTTCGTGCTTGCATCCGGCGAGTATCATGTCGTGGCGCGCAACAACAACACCAATTATTCCCGTATCTTCAACGTGGAAACCGGGCTCGACCGTGAGGTCGAGGTTATCGCTTCCAAGGGCATCGGCGAATTGTCGGACAGCAGCCTCGGGCGGTAACAGGCCGGCCATGCATTACACTCATCTGCGGTGACCGGCCACACTGCCGCGCTCCAGGTCCATCACCCGTTTTTGCAGATAGTCGATCACCGCCTTCTGATCGCCCAGCATCGACACATCCTCATAACGGATAGGCTCGCCGACACGCAGCGAGATGACGGAGCCGACGATACGCCGGAATTCCCGTACCAGAAGGGAAAGCCGCAACGTCAGCGAAAAGCGCGAGACGAAATGGAAAAGCGGAGAGTTCTGACCCTCGAAATAGATGGGAAGCACCGTCGCCCTGGCCGAGCGTATCATCTTGGCCGTGAAGGTTTTCCAAGGCAGTTCTTCCGCCCGGCCGAATGGCCGTCTGGCCGTCGCCACACCGCCGCCGGGGAAGACGATGATCGTCACGCCCTCCTTCAAGAGACGCAGCGCCTCCTGACGCGTTTTCATGTTGTTGCGAAGCGCTTCCTCCGTCTCCTCGAAATCGACGGGCAAGGAAAAGGGCCTGACTTCCGGAACCTTCAAAAGCTCGTTGTTGATCAGGATGCGATAGGGCCGGTCGAGCTGCTCGGCGAGCGAAAGGATCGCCAGGCCATCGCCGATCCCGAACGGGTGGTTGGCGATCATCACCAAAGGTCCGTCGGGCAGGTTCTTCGGCGGCCACTCGCAGTCAGCGGTTGCAACCTGAAGATTGATCAGCTTCAGAAGATCGCCCCAAATGGAGACGCTTTCGGTCGCGATATGATCGCGCCATTCACGATAGAGCGCCAGAAGGCGCCTGCGGCCCGAAAGGCCTTCGACCGCTCGTATAAGGCAGCGCTTGGCCCAAGGCTGTGCCGGGTTGGCATAACTTAATTCGGTGTAGTCCAAGGGCGTCTCGCTTGCGAAGGGAATGCGGCAATCAGCAGGCGATATAGCCTCATCCGCATAACAGGCTTACGACAGACAACCGAAGAATGCCCGCCGCGATTGCTTCACGGCGGGCACAATTTCTTGATCTGGCCAGCAGGCAGATTTCAAGCCTGCTTCAGATCCGGTGGCGTCGCCTCTTCCACCAGCGCATCGATGGCTTCGCTCAGGCCGTAGGACTTCTGGTCCTTGGAGCCAAGACGGCGCATGTTGACCGTGCGCTCCTCCGCCTCGCGGCGCCCGCAAACGAGAATCACCGGCACCTTGGCAAGCGAATGTTCGCGGACCTTGTAGTTGATCTTTTCGTTGCGGAGATCGATCTCGGCCTTCAATCCGGCTTTTTTCAGGTGCGCCACGACATCGCGGGCGTAATCGTCCGCCTCCGAGGTGATGGTAGCGACCACCACCTGCAACGGCGCAAACCAGAGCGGGAAATGCCCGGCATAGTTTTCGATCAGGATGCCGAGGAACCGCTCCATCGAGCCGCAGATCGCCCGGTGCACCATGACCGGCGTTTTCTTCTCGCCGTCCTTGTCGACGTAGAAGGCGCCGAAACGCTCCGGCAGGTTGAAGTCCACCTGCGTCGTGCCGCATTGCCACTCACGGCCGATGGCATCCCGCAGGGTGTATTCGAACTTCGGGCCGTAGAACGCGCCCTCGCCTTCCAGAACACCGGTCTTGATTCGCCCGCCAGACTGCTCCTCGATCATCTTCAAGACGTCCACCATGACGGCTTCCGCGTGATCCCAGGATTCATCCGAGCCGACACGCTTTTCAGGCCTCGTGGAAAGCTTGACCACGATTTCGTCGAAGCCGAAATCGGCATATGTCGACAGGATCAGGTCGTTGATCTTCAGGCACTCTTCCGCCAGTTGCTCCTCGGTGCAGAAGACATGCGCATCGTCCTGCGTAAAGGCGCGAACGCGCATCAGCCCATGCAGAGCGCCCGAAGGTTCATAACGCGAGACGGCGCCGAACTCCGCCAGACGAAGCGGCAGGTCACGATAGCTCTTCAGCCCGTGCTTGAAGATCTGCACATGTCCCGGACAGTTCATCGGCTTGATGGCGAAGACACGTTCGTCCTCGGTCTCGGTGACGAACATGTTCTCCCGGTACCAGTCCCAATGGCCTGAAGTTTCCCAAAGCGCCTTATCAAGGATCTGCGGTGCGTTCACTTCCTCATAGTCGGCTTCAAGGCGACGGCGCATGTAGCTGACGAGATTCTGGAACAGCGTCCAGCCCTTGGCGTGCCAGAAGACGACACCCGGCCCCTCTTCCTGGAAATGGTAAAGATCCATCTCGCGCCCGAGTTTGCGGTGGTCGCGTTTTTCCGCCTCCTCCAGCATGTGCAGGTAGGCCTTGAGGTCGTTGTCGTTTGCCCATGCAGTGCCGTAGATGCGCGTCAGCATCTCGTTATTGGCATCGCCGCGCCAATAGGCGCCGGCAACCTTCATCAGCTTGAAGGCTTGCCCGACCTGGCCGGTGGAGGCCATGTGCGGGCCACGGCAAAGGTCAAGCCAGTCTCCCTGGCGGTAGATCTTGACGTCCTCGCCTTCGGGAATGGCGTCGACGAGCTCTACCTTGTAGGCCTCGCCCTTCTCGCGGAAATGATGCTTGGCCTGATCGCGTGACCACACCTCCTTGGTGAAGGGGGCGTTGCGCTGGATGATCTCGCGCATCTTCTTCTCGATGGCCGGCAGGTCCTCGGTCGTGAAGGGCTGATTGCGCTTGAAGTCGTAATAGAAGCCGTTTTCGATCACCGGGCCGATGGTCACCTGCGTGCCGGGCCAAAGCTCCTGCACGGCCTCGGCCATCACATGGGCGGCATCGTGGCGTATAAGCTCCAGCGCGCGCGGGTCGTCGCGGGTGACGATCTCGATGCGGGCATCGCGGTCGATTACGTCGGAAAGATCGCGCAACTCGCCATCAAGCGCTACCGCAACCGCCTTCTTGGCGAGCGACTTGGAAATACCTTCGGCGACATCCCGGCCTGTGATGCCGGGTTCGAATTCGCGCGATGAATTGTCGGGGAAAGTCAGTTGGATCATCTGGTCCTCTCCGGCTCACTCCTGCAGACGAGGCAGGTAAGCGGTGTGGTCACTCGTTATTTCGATGCGGCGAAGGCTTAAATGAAAGTGCTTTCAAGGTCCACCCGCGAAATGCCACAGGCGGTTCCCGCAATAAAGAAAGGGCGGCCCGAAGACCGCCCTCCCGTATTTCGTGACGTTTAGGAAAATCTGAAGTCCATGCCGCCACCCGACGTCGGCATTTGCCGACTTCGGCTCATTCCTGATGATCGTCGGCTTTATGGACTTCCTTTTCCGCGAATAATCTTGTCCGAAAAGTCTGCGGCTTTCCGGGATTATTCGTCAGAAGTCCATGCCGCCCATGCCGCCCGGCATGGCCGGAGCCGCTCCTTCCTTCTTCGGCTTCTCGGCGATCATGGCTTCGGTCGTGATGAGAAGGCCGGCGATGGACGCGGCATCCTGGATCGCGGTGCGCACGACCTTGGTCGGGTCGACGATGCCAGCCTCGTACATGTCGGTGTACTCACCGGTCTGAGCGTTCCAGCCGGCGGCGTAGTCGGCCTTCTCCAGAAGCTTGCCGACGATGACGGAGCCGTCCGCACCGGCATTCAGGGCAATCTGGCGAGCCGGAGCTTGAATCGCGCGGCGAACGATGTCGATGCCGGTCTTCTGGTCGGCATTCGCCGTCTCCACGCCCTCAAGCGCCTTGAGCGCACGAAGCAGCGCGACACCGCCGCCCGGAAGAATGCCTTCCTCGACGGCCGCACGGGTCGCGTGCATGGCGTCATCCACGCGGTCCTTCTTCTCCTTCACCTCGACCTCGGTCGCACCGCCGACGCGGATCACCGCGACGCCGCCGGCGAGCTTGGCAAGACGCTCCTGCAGCTTCTCGCGGTCGTAGTCGGAGGTGGTTTCCTCGATCTGCGCCTTGATCTGGGAGACGCGGGCGTTAATGTCTTCCTTAGCGCCAGCGCCGTCGACGATCGTGGTATTTTCCTTCTCGATCACGACCTTCTTCGCCGTGCCGAGCATGTCGAGCGTCACGTTCTCAAGCTTGATGCCGAGGTCTTCGGATACGGCCGTGCCGCCGGTCAGGATCGCGATATCCTGCAGCATGGCCTTGCGGCGGTCGCCGAAGCCCGGCGCCTTGACGGCGGCGATCTTCAGGCCGCCGCGCAGCTTGTTGACCACGAGGGTGGCAAGAGCCTCGCCTTCCACGTCCTCGGCGATGATGAGGAGCGGGCGGCTGCTCTGCACGACGGCTTCCAGAAGCGGCAGGATCGCCTGCAGATTCGAAAGCTTCTTCTCGTGGATCAGGATGTAGGGATCCTCAAGCTCGGCGCGCATCTTCTCCGAATTCGTGACGAAATAGGGAGAGAGATAGCCACGGTCGAACTGCATGCCTTCGACGACGTCAAGCTCGGTCTCGAGCGACTTGGCTTCCTCGACGGTGATCACACCCTCGTTGCCGACCTTTTCCATCGCCTTGGCAATCATGGCGCCGATTTCCTCGTCGCCATTGGCGGAGATCGTGCCGACCTGGGCGATTTCGCTGTTCGCGGTCACTTCCTTGGCGTTCTTGCGAAGGTCTTCGACGATCGCATTGACGGCGAGGTCGATGCCGCGCTTCAGGTCCATCGGGTTGATGCCGGCGGCAACCGCCTTGGTGCCTTCCTTGACAATCGACTGGGCGAGAACAGTCGCTGTGGTGGTGCCGTCACCGGCGAAATCGTTCTGCTTGGAGGCGACTTCGCGCACCATCTGCGCGCCCATGTTCTCGAACTTGTCCTCAAGCTCGATTTCCTTGGCGACCGTCACGCCGTCCTTGGTGATGCGCGGCGCGCCGAAAGATTTATCCAGAACCACATTGCGGCCCTTCGGGCCGAGCGTCACCTTCACCGCATCGGCGAGGATGTCGACGCCGCGCAGCATGCGGGTGCGGGCATCGGTAGAGAATTTCACTTCCTTGGCAGACATGTTTCGTCACTCCTAAAGACGTAACGATGTTGAATCCAGTTACAGGTGAGGCGATTAAGCGGCGGCCTTGCTGGCGGCAGCGCCCTCGACCACACCCATGATGTCGCTTTCCTTCATGATCAGAAGGTCTTCGCCATCGATCTTGACTTCGGTGCCGGACCACTTGCCGAACAGCACACGGTCGCCGGCCTTGACGTCGAGCGCGACAAGCTCGCCAGCCTCATTGCGAGCGCCGGGACCAACCGCGACGACTTCGCCTTCCTGCGGCTTTTCCTTGGCGGTGTCCGGAATGATGATGCCGCCCGCGGTCTTTTCTTCCGCATCGATACGGCGGACCACGACTCGGTCATGCAAAGGACGGAACTTCATGAAGCTTCCTCCAACAAAATCAGTTAGTTGACTGATATGCCCGCCTCCTCGCGGACGACGGGCGAGTTTTATTTGGGAAGGGCGACAAGCCTGTTCAATACCCTTCGGGCAGCTATTTAGCACTCTTTTTCGAGAGTGCTAACAAAAAAACGCAAAGCCTTCCGGAGTTGGCCCACCGAAGACTGACATTGCCCTTTCAGCAGGCGAGGCCCCGCCCATGTTTCACAAGCTGAGAAATCTGGCAGCACTCACCAATATTTGCTGCTATCTATATGATTTCAAAAAGCTTTTATATTACACACGCTTGTCTGTCCAATTGTTTCACGGCAAAATTGGTGAGTCGTTTAACGATCATGGAGGACGATGGATGCAGGTTTCATCGGAATTCAAACGCCAGCTTGACGGCTACGGGATCACCACGGCCCAGATCCTTTATCGGATGCCGGATCACCGGGCGCTGTTCCAGGAATTCATCTGGCAGCAATACGATATTTTTCCGGATTTTCCGGAGCTTTCGAAGTTCCTTGCATTCTGGCAGCGAAAGATCGAAGGACCACTGCATTCGGTGACAGTTGCGCACTCGCGCCTGATAAAACCGCAGGAACTCAAGACCATCGACGGAGAATACCGGCTTCAGTAAGAAGCCGGAAGGCGCCCGTCATCAGGCTGCCGAAGGGGTGTAGCTTATCTGCGCCTGGCGCTTCAGCCAGGCGACAAACTTCTTGAGCGGCTCGCGAATCGGGCCGGGTCGGCGCACGAGGAAATAGCCAACCGGCTCATCCTGGGCACTATCCTCGAACAGGCACACGAGGCGACCTGCACGAAGATCATCTTCCACGAACATCCGCTTCGTGTTGACGATGCCTTGCCCGTCGCGCGCCGCCTGCAGAAGCAGATAAGCAGGCAGATGCGTGATGTTCGCCTTGTTCGTGACATCGACTCCGCGTGCGGCAAGCCAGACGCCGAATTCATCGGCCACCAGGTCCTGCAGCCAGGGATAGTCCAGAAGATCGGCAGGCCGGCTTATCTCCCGCCCCTCGACCAGGCCTGGTGCTGCAACCATCACGTATTTCGACTTGAACAGAAGCTCGCTCTCAAGGCCCGGCCACACCCCTTTGCCGAATCGGATCGTGAGATCGAATCCATCGCGCTTCAAATCGGCAACCTTGGGCGAGGCGTGAAGCTTCAACTCGATTTCCGGGTTTTCATCGCGGAATTCCCCAAGCCGCGAGACGAGCCAGCCCGATGCGAAAGCCGGTGTCACCGAAACGTGCAATGCGCGGTTGCGATCCCCGTTCAGAACGTTCATCACGCTAGCGCGGATATTTTCCAGGCTTTCCGATAATGAGGCGGCAAGCTCCTCACCCTCCGTCGTCAGAGCAATGCCGCGCCCATTCCGATAGAGCAGCGGTATGCCGAGACGCTCCTCCAGCCGGCGCACCTGCTGGGCGACCGCCGCATGGGTGACGTTCAATTCCCGCCCTGCCGCGCTGAACGACCCGTGCCGGGCCGCCGCTTCGAAAGCGCGCAACACAGAAAGCGAGGGCAACCCTTCCCAGCCCATGAGACTCCTCGGCAAGTTCGTGGATGGCAGCTTTTTCGCAAGTCACAGCCGAAATGGCAAATCACGGCCTGCCGAGTTAGCGGATCGCGATGGCAGCATTCAAATGCCAGGTACGATATCACCCGCTTTCGCCTGCCGCTTGAGCCAGGCGTAAAAGAGCTTGAGCGGCTCGCGCATCGGCCCTGGACGGCGCACCAGGAAATATCCGACCGCGTCCTCCCCCTTCCCTTCCTCGAATAAGAGGACGAGGCGGCCTTCCCGGATGTCATCGTCAACGAATAGGCGGGAGGTGTAGGCCACCCCCTGCCCTTCGCGGACCGCGGACAGGATCATATGGCCCGGCAGATGGGCAATATCCCGTTTGGATCCCGCCTCAACGCCCTTTGCGCGCATCCAGGCAGCGAATTCTTCAGTGCCTAGTTCTTGCAGCCAGGGAAGCGCCGCAAGGTCAGCCGGTTGTTCGATCTTCTTCCCCGCGATCACGGATGGAGCCGCAACAAGCACGTAATTGCTTTTCAGGAACATCTCGGCGTCCATGCCGGGCCATTTGCCGGAACCGAAACGGATCGCGAGGTCGAAGCCGTCACGCTTCAGATCGACAACCTGCGGCGAGGGATTGAGCATCAGCTCGATATCCGGATTCTCCGCTCGAAAAGCACCGATCCGTGGCATCAGCCAGCTCACAGCGAAGCTCGGCGTCAAAGAGACATGCAAGGGCCGGTCGCGATCCGTATCGAGGATTTCCTCAACGCCCGAGCGGATGGTTTGCAACCCCTCCGAAAGCGCTGCAGAAAGCTTCTCACCCTGCTCGGTGAGCGCGATACCACGGCCTTCACGATAAATCAGCGAAACGCCGAGGTGCTCCTCCAACCTTCGCACCTGCTGGGCGACCGCGACGTGCGTGACGTTCAGTTCCCTCCCCGCAGCACTGAAGGATTTCTGGCGGGCGGCGGCCTCGAAAGCCCGCAGGATCGAAAGCGACGGAAGACCTTCCCAACCCATCTGAAACACCAGCTTACATATCGGAACAATTGCTTCCTCGCATTTTGCGCACAAATTGGCAAGGTATAGCCAATCGCACATGAAAGCGGAGTTTGACCGATGTTAAACGTTCTGGCTGGCACACTGATGGTTTCAAGCCGTATGGACAGCTTCGTCCATGAACGCAAAATCCCAAATGCGCCCACCGCGACCCCGCGCAACCGTTTCGGCCTGCGCGCTGCCGCAAGCAGGCATACGAGCTAGGGTTCCGGCCCTGGGGATGAACTGTCGGGGGACGGTTTATCCAGTTGCTGCAAGAACCTCACAGCCTCTTTGTAGCAATCTCCCCGGACTTGGCACCGTTCCCGAATTGCCGGGCAACGGTGCTTTTTTATTCTGATTGGCGCTTCTGCTGCCACCTGCGTCAAATAATCGGCAAGGGCATTCGTTCCTTGCGCTCCAGAAACGAAGGGCGTCCCATTCAAGATGGAAGCGGGAACGCCCTGAATGCCGCGCTATAGAAACGCCGCCGACCGTGCGAACGATATGGAGAACGGGCTTCGCAGTTGACATTCGTCAATGCGACCCGCGTGCTTAAACGATTAAATTCCGCGGAGTTCAACTCTTGATACTCCAAGGAGCTTTGCGAGATGAAACGCCCGCTAATCGCAGTATCTCTTGCCCTTGCGGTGGCGGTCGCCGCACCGCTGGGCGCACAAGCGCAAAACCGAGACGGCGGCTGGGGACCGGGACAGGGCTACGGACGCCACATGATGGGCGGCTGGGGCATGGGCGGCCCGATGATGGGCTATGGCGCCGATGCCTATCTCGACCGGATCGACGGACGCCTCGCCTTTCTGAAGGCGGAACTGAAAATCACTGAAGAACAATCAAAGGCCTGGGATGAGCTTTCAACGGCCGTTCGCGATACTGCGGAGACGCATAACGCCATGATGCGAAGCATGATGGAGGATATTCGCGACGGGAAAATCGACGAGATGACGCTTCCCGATTTTCTGACGCTGCGGCTAACGCACATGGAAGCGCGCCTTGAACAGATCAAGGCAATCAAGGGTGCCGTCGACAATCTCTATTCGGTGCTGCATGAAGATCAGAAGCAAATAGCCGACGAAATCGTTCTACCGGCAGTCGGCATGGGCGGAATGATGGGACGCGGCTGGGGAATGGGGCGCGGCCCCGGATGGCGCTGGCAATAGTCTTCCAACGAACTTCCCGCCCGAGCGACGATTGCTTCGGGCGGATAGCTTTATTGTTCGACTTCAGTGGGGGACAGACGGATGCCAAATGGCTATGCGGCTTCCTCTTTGGAAACCTGCGTCAGCACCTCGGCAAGCGCATCCGCTCCTTGCGCGCCGGAAACAAGATACTTCCGGTTCAGGATGAACGCCGGCACGCCCTGAATGCCACGTTCGATCCAGAAACGCTCTTCCTGCCGCACCGCATCGGCATAGCGGTTTTCGTCCAGAACCTTGCGCGCTTCCTGCTCGTCGAGCCCGACACGCCCCGCAGCGGCAGCGAGGACATCCGGATCGCTTACATCCTCGCGGTTGGTGAAGAAGGCGGAAAAAAGTTCAAGCTTGAGTTCGTTCTGCTTACCTTGTTCTCCCGCCCAGTGCAGCAGCTGATGCGCCTGGAACGTATTGTACATGCGCATGTCGTCGGTATAGCGGAAGGCAAAGCCAAGATCGGCTCCGATATTCGTCAACCTCTCGCGCGCGGCCACGCTCTGCTCCGGCGTGGTGCCGTATTTCTCGGCGATATGCTCTCGCAGGTTTTGCCCTTCGCGCGGCATCTGCGGGTTAAGCTCGAAAGGGTGCCAATGCAGCTCCACATCGACACCGGATTTGCCGATCGCCTTTTCCAACTGCTTGTAGCCCACAATGCACCAGGGGCAGACGACATCGGATACCAGGTCGATCCTTATCGTGGTTGAACCGGTCTCGTTTTCGCTCATGAAATGCTTCCTTCAAATCCAGGGTCCTGGCAGCCTCTACGGGTCGTCTGAGCCACAATCTCACCACCAATCTATCAGTAGATAGTTAGATTCACCAGTGCGGAAACGCGTGAAAAAAGCGCCGCCACCACCGGGCTTCAAGGCTCAATCGATCAATCCGACGCGCCGACGAATATCTTCATCACGCAATGAAACATCGACACCCGCGAACTCTTGTGCATCGCCAGTGCAAAGCCACGCGATCGCCCGGCCGACCCACGACGGATCGATATGAACGGAAGGGTCAAGCTGGCTGACGGGATTGATGCCCGACGCCTTGATCGCCTTTTGCATGTAAGTTGCGACAGTGCCGGGGCTAAGGCCCACGACGCGAACGCCAGTGCCTTTCATTTCAAGGTCGGCAGCACGGGTCAGCATATAGGCCGCCGCCTTTGCCGAGCAGTAATGGCTCCAACCTTCCAACGCGTTATGTGCGGCGCCCGAACTGATGTTGACAACGACACCGGAACCTTGCGCCTTCATATGCGGGAGCGCCGCGCGCAGCCCATTATAAACGCCCTTGTAGTTAATATCCGCCGCCCTGCTCCATTCTTCCGGATCGGACTCGATCAAAGGCCCGATCGGGTCGATTACGCCCGCGTTGTTGACCAGAAAATCGATGGTTCCGAACGCGTCGCGGCATTGGTTCACAGCCGCCTCGACATCCGTGTAGCTGGAGACATCGCAGGTCACGGCCTCCGCGTTGCCACCGTTCGCCTTAATTTCCGCCACAAGATCCTCGATCTCGGAGCCCGTACGCGCGGCGAGGACGACCGACGATCCCGCTTCGGCGAAGACGCGGGCGGCGGCGGCACCTATTCCGCGGCTGGCACCGGTTATCAGAACGGCTTTTCCGGCCAGATCCTGCATGAACGAACTCCATTTCGGGCATATCTTGGCGAACAGGGGATTGCGCAGAATAAAGAACCGCAGGCACAAAAAGGCAACCGCCCGTCGCGAATTCCGTACAGACCATCAAGACATGCGGACCGCAGTAGGCTATATCCGCGCAAATCATGACCGATCCCCTTCTCAAAACGCTGTTCCTGCCGTTTTCGACCGGCAGGCTCGACTGGCCGGGAGATGCCCCCGCGCTGTTCCTGCGTGCCCGCGCGGACGCAGGCCTGGATGCTGTCGGCCAGAAAAGGCTGGTCTGCGTGCAAAGCTTCCGCCCACATGCGGACGCGGTCGCAAAAGCGGGCTTCAGGGTTGAACCGGCACTGCCGGAAGATGACACGCGATATCCGCTGGTTCTGGTGCTGCCGCCGCGCCAACGCGAGGAAGCGCGCGCGCTCCTGGCCGAAGCCCTGTCGCACACAATGGAAGGCGGCGTGGTGGTCGCCGCCCAGCCGAACACGGAAGGTGCGAAGACGGGCGAGAGCGACCTGAAAGCGCTCGCCGGCAACGTCGAGAGCCTTTCCAAGAACAAGTGCAGGGTCTTCTGGACAACCGCGGAAGAAGCGCGACAAGATACGAAACTGCTTCAAGAATGGCGGTCTCTCGACACGCCACGCCCGGTCGTCAATGGACGGTTCATGTCCCGCCCCGGCGTCTTCGCGTGGGACAGGATCGACCCCGGCACGGCGCTTCTTGCCAAACATCTGCCGCAAACGCTGTCGGGTCACGCCGCAGACCTCGGCGCCGGCATCGGCGTCCTGTCCGTCCTGCTGCTCGCGCGGTGTCCGCATATCACCTCACTCGATCTCTATGAAGCGGAAGCGCGCGCACTCGATCTGGCGCGTGAAAACCTGCTCCATACACAAGAGGACGGTGGCCCGAAGCTTGGATTCCACTGGCATGACGTGACCAGAGGGCTGCATTCGGGGCCTTACGACGTCATCGTCATGAACCCTCCATTTCACGAAAGCAGGGCCTCGCGTGCCGATATCGGCCAGGCCTTCATCCGCGAGGCCGCCAAGGTACTGAAACCGGGCGGCCGCCTTTATCTGGTTGCCAACCGTCAGCTTCCCTACGAAGCGACGATCAAGGAACATTTCACGAAGAGCGAAGTTCTTGCCGACGAAGCCGGCTATAAGGTTATCGCCGCGACCAGGAGCGGGCGAAAAAGATGAAGCTCGTCAGGCATATCGCCAATCTCGGATACGGCAGCCGCAAGGACGTGCAACGCCTGATCCGGCAAAAACGCGTTACCGACAGCGCCGGACGCCCCCTTTCCGATCACGAGTTGATCGCGCACGACGAAATACGCATTGACGGAGAGCCGCTCGACCCGCCCCAGGGCAGCGTTATCCTGCTCAACAAGCCCGTTGGATACACCTGCTCCGCAGCCGATCAGGGTCACATTGTCTACGACCTTCTGCCGGACCGCTTCCGCCATCGCAAACCGACGATGTCGACCGTCGGCAGGCTCGATCGAGACACATCCGGCCTGCTGCTCCTGACCGACGACGGCACGCTGCTCCACAAGATCATCTCCCCGAAGTCGCATGTTCCAAAGGTCTATGAGGTCACGCTCGCGCGCCCGCTTGAAGGAAACGAAGGCGACGTCTTCGCCTCCGGCAGCCTGATGCTCAAATCGGAAAAAACGCCGCTCTTGCCAGCCGAACTGGAAGTAACGGGCGAAAAGAGTGCAAGGCTGACGCTTCGTGAAGGGCGCTATCACCAGATCAGGCGCATGTTCGCCGCCGTCGGCAACCACGTTGAGGCACTTCATCGTTCAAAGGTCGGCAACCTGACACTGGATGGGCTTGAGGAAGGCCATTGGCGACTTTGCGACGAAAGCGATATCGAGAAATTATTGCCGTCCTGATTTTCCGTTGCCAGCCCTGACAGGCCGGAAGAGGACCGCTAGACTGCTGCCGTGTCGTCAACGGGAAAGCAGAACCCTCCATGCCCGCCTTCCAGCGCATTTCATGCCTTGTTGCCACGGTTGTCCTGATATTGATGCTTGGTGCGACAGGGCCACAAGCCGCCGGTTTTCAGTCCTGCATCGAAAGCCTGAAAGCGCAGGCGATCAATGCCGGCGTCGCCCCGCGTATCGCGCAGGCCGCGCTCAGCAATGTCGCCTACGACGAGAAGGTGATCCGCTTTTCCAGAAGCCAGCCGGAATACAAGACGCCGATCTGGGATTACATGGCTTTTCTTGTCGATGAAAAGCGCATTTCCGACGGCAGGAAGATGCTGCGCAAACACGGCCGCACCCTGAAGGCGGTGGAACGCGCCTATGGCGTCGACCGGCACGTCGTTCTGGCCGTTTGGGGCGTTGAAAGCGATTACGGCCAGGAAACCGGGGATTTTTTCGTTCCGCATTCGCTTGCCAATCTTGCGTGCGCCGGAAGGCGTGCGAAATATTTCCGCTCCGAGCTTTTCGAAGCTCTGAAAATCGCCTCGCGCGGGGACGTTGCCCTGAAAGACCTTAACGGCTCATGGGCGGGCGCCTTCGGCCAGACCCAATTCATGCCCTCGACCTACCGCCGGCTCGCCGTCGATTTCGACGGTGACAAACACGCCGATCTTGTCCGCTCGGAAGCGGACGCGCTCGCCTCCACCGCCAACTACCTGCGCAGTGCAGGCTGGCGAAAGGGGGAAGCCTGGGGCTTCGAAGTCAGGGTCCCGAAGGGATACCAAGGTCCGTCGGGCCGCAAGCGCACGGCATCCCTCTCCTCTTGGGGCAAACGCGGCGTTACGGCACTGAACGGCAAGCGCGTCGGCGGAGGTACGAAAGCCGCTCTTCTGCTCCCTGCGGGGCGCAACGGTCCGGCTTTCCTCGTCTTCCGGAATTTCAACGCGATCTATTCCTACAACGTCGCGGTATCTTATGCGCTTGCGATTTCCCATCTTTCGGACAGGCTGAAGGGCGGCGGCGAGTTCCAAACTCCATGGCCGACCAACGATCCTGGCCTTTCGCGCGCCCAGCGCCTGCAACTGCAAAAGCTGTTACTGCGCGCCGGCTACGATATTGGCGAGCCCGACGGCAAGGTCGGCCCCGCGACAAGGGCGGGCATCAAGCAGGCGGAGGCGCGCTTCGGCATGCCTCAGACCGGACGGCCGGGCACGAAGATCTATCGCGCGCTCGGCGGGCGCTGAGCCGCTTATAAAAACAGGATCCATCGGCTACGGCCAACATACGTAAAAAGCGGTCATCCAGTTGGAGGCGATCAAGCTATCTCGTTTTCCATCCGGAAACGCGCCGCCCAGTCTTCATTTACCTCGTCAGCCAGCTTTGCGACACCGGGTATCACGCCATTTGCGGCTTTACGATCCAATCCCAGATGATCGAGGATCTCACGCAAGACCTCGATTGGGTCGGACGAAAATTTTTCGTAAGTGATGCGAAGTGGTTCTATTCCTTGCGCGTCGAACCAAGCCTTCCAATCAAGATCGAAGGTCGTGAACCTGTCGAAACATTTTTTGATATCCTCAGCGCAGTAACTGGGCGCGTTCGACGATGGAAGGCGTTCCAACTCCGTACCGTCAGGTGCTACGTGCCAAAGCCCCGTTTGTTCCGCTCTCACGTAAGATACCGCCTGTCGAATTTTGTCCAGTCTGGTCAAATGGATGAACAACGTTCTTCCGAAGGCGTACTCGAAACGCTCCGAATCCCCCCCTGCTTCCGGGTGTAGCACTGCAAGCTTACGGGTGAAAAAATCGAAACTATGTCTTTGCAACCGCAGCCCGAACATGCCTGTGTCGAGACTGCCTTTTGCGATTGCCGCTTTAAATATCGCTGCAAGTGTATCGCGCTCCGAAGCCGAGGTTTCTGGCTTCAGGTTGAAACATACAAGCCAATCGGAGATTGAGCCGCTATGAAAGTAAGAATCCGGGTTTCCGGAGATGCCGGTAGCCGCCAATAAATTGCACAACAGTGTGCTGCCGCTGCGGGGCGATGTACAGATCACATATGAGTCAAATCCTGGCATAGCCGTTTCCCAAATCATAAAAAGCGCCCAACGGAATTTTATCGGTTATTCAGCGCTTTGCCGCAATTGACAGTCCATATCGCCGTTGTCTGCAAACGCGACTTCCGGCCAGTTGCTTCGTATGGCCCTTTGGTTTTTTCAATCAAGGCGTGTACCCGAATTGATATTCGCGCCGCGCCAGTCGCCATAGCGCCACGGCAAGTACCAGCGAGCGTTTTCTGGAAGATCTTCGGGCACGGGATCGAATCCGCTAGGCCCGCCCGGGCGGCAGCGCATGATGCGTGCAAGGCCGACCCAGCCGCCTTTCCACAAGCCAAAACGGGCGATAGCACCTTCCGTATATTCCGAACAAGTGGGCGCATAACGGCAGCTTCTGCCCAAAAACAGCGAGAACGTATGTCGATAGAATTGGATAGCCCCCCTTGCCAACAGGGATGGCAATCTGCGACAAACATATAGCAACTTGTGTGTCATTCGCTGCTCGTTCCCACGTGGTATGCGTCCTCTCCGTTGTTGCGCCGCAGTATAATCAACTGCATTTCGTGATGTCGGTTCCGTGCAAATCGATGTCTGATTCAAATGAATCATTCAATTCTCACGCTTCAATACTCAAAGTGCACGGCGTCTACATCGTTCGACTTGGTCAGGTCGCATGAATTCGAGTTCAGGCACCTCTGTTTTCGGCTGCGTCGGGACCCGGGAAATAGGGATTTACCGTGTTGCGGGCGAAATCGGCTGTCGATGCATCAGGTCCTGAAACCGAGCCGTGAACTCAACCGTTCGGAGGCAAAACATGTACAAGAAAATCATGGTCCCCGTGGATCTTGCACACGCGGACCGTCTGGACAAGGCGCTGACGACCGCCGCCGACCTTTCCAGACATTACAAGATTCCAGTGTGTTACGTCGGAATAACTGCGACCACGCCAGGCCCGGTCGCTCACACTCCGGAAGAGTTCAAATCGAAGCTCGATGCCTTCGCCAAGGATGAAGGCGCCAAGCGCGGGATCGATGCCTCCTCGCTTGCCAAGGTGAGCCATGACCCGAGCGTCGATCTCGATGAAACACTTGTTTCCGCATTGAACGAAATCGGAGCCGATCTCGTTGTCATGGCTTCGCATGTTCCAGGTGTACCGGAGCATATCTTCGCATCGAACGCAGGCTATCTCGCATCGCACGCACCCGTATCGGTCCTTGTCGTGCGTTAAGCGCCTTCACACCGCACCGTTTCGTCAAAGATCCAACCAACGAGTACAAGACGATGTCCGATCAAGCCGACATGCTAAGCCCCGACGGGGAAGCCAATATCATCGAAACCGAATACGAGGTGGGCCAAGACAACATACAGACGAACATCGGGCCATTCGGCCTCGATATTCACAACCCGGTTTTCATGATTTCCGGGCTTACAATCGTTGCCTTCGTACTCTTTACCCTCGCCTTCCAGGACGCCGCCGGACCGTTCTTCAATGATCTGCGCGGCACGATCACATCCATCTTCGACTGGTTCTTCCTGTCAGCGGCGAACATCTTCGTCATCCTCTGCCTCGTGCTGATCGTCACTCCGCTCGGCAAGGTCCGTCTCGGGGGCACTGAAGCGGTTCCGGAATATTCCTATACCGGCTGGTTCGCGATGCTTTTCGCCGCCGGCATGGGCATCGGTCTCATGTTCTACGGCGTGTCCGAGCCGATCTCTCATTTCTCGTCCTCGCTCGCGGAAGGGGCTGGATCGCCGGAAAGCTGGGCACCGCTTGCCGGTGCCGCCGGCAATGAGGCGGAAGCCCAGCGCCTTGGCATGGCCGCCACGATCTTCCACTGGGGCCTGCACCCTTGGGCGATCTATGCCGTCGTCGCGCTGGCGCTCGCGCTTTTCTCCTACAACAAGGGCCTGCCGCTGACGATCCGCTCCATCTTCTATCCGATTTTCGGTGAAAGGGTGTGGGGCTGGACCGGCCATATCATCGATACGCTGGCGGTTTTCGCGACGCTTTTCGGCCTTGCCACCTCGCTCGGCTATGGTGCGGAACAGGCCAACGCCGGCCTCGAGTTCCTGTTCGGCTGGACGGTTACGGACACGTCGAAGGTGTTCTTGATCATCGCAATCACGGCGATTGCGTTGATTTCGGTCGTCGCCGGCCTCGATGCGGGCGTCAAGCGCCTGTCGGAAATCAACATGGTGCTCGCCGCCATGCTTTTGCTGTTCGTCACGCTCGTCGGCCCGACGACCGAGATCATCCGCGGCTTCTTCGCCAACCTCGGCGCCTATGCCGAGTATCTGCCGTCGCTGTCGAATCCGTTCGGGAGGGCGGACGACAACTTTCGCCAGGGCTGGACGTCGTTTTACTGGGCGTGGTGGATTTCCTGGTCGCCGTTCGTGGGCATGTTCATCGCCCGCGTCTCGCGCGGCCGTACGGTGCGCGAATTCATCACTTGCGTGCTCATCATCCCGTCGCTCGTTTCCGTCTTCTGGATGACGGCTTTCGGCGGGACAGCGATCAGCCAGATCGTCAACGACGGTTATACCGCCGTTTCCGACGCGTCTCTCGAGCTGAAGCTCTTCGTCATGCTCGACCAGCTGCCGCTGGCGCAGATCACGTCGTTCATCGGCATCATTCTGGTGATCGTGTTCTTCGTGACATCATCCGACTCAGGCTCCCTGGTGATCGACACGATCACCGCGGGCGGCAAGGTGGATGCACCGGTGCCTC
This sequence comes from Hongsoonwoonella zoysiae, assembly GCF_013266695.1. GTDB lineage: Bacteria > Pseudomonadota > Alphaproteobacteria > Rhizobiales > Stappiaceae > Hongsoonwoonella > Hongsoonwoonella zoysiae. The sequence goes on along the minus strand of NZ_JABRXF010000001.1, from coordinate 2,285,608 downwards.
AGCGTGTGTTCTGGGCCTGTTTTGAAGGTCTTGTGGCGATCGCCCTCCTTCTGGGTGGCGGCCTTGGCGCATTGCAGGCGGCAGCTGTCTCCACCGGCCTGCCGTTCACGCTGATCCTTTTGCTCGCGTGCTACGCGATCATCAAGGGACTTCGCAGCGAACCGCGCTGAAACACGTTCCACGATAGAAGAAGGGCCGCGCAGCGCGCGGCCCTTTTGCTACCTTTGTTCCCGCGGAAGTTCAGACAGATGCCGTCTGCTCCAATCCCGTTTTTTTCTCGATCTGGTCGATGGCATCCACCACCGCGTCAAATGTAAGCAACGTTGAAGCATGCCGTGCCTTGTAGTCGCGCACGGGCTCCAGAAATTTACAGTCCTCGAACCGCCCTTCCGGAGGCGGTCCATTTTCCTTCAGCATCCTGCGCATCGTCTCGCGCACCTTGCGGAGTTCATCGAAGCTCGCTCCCACGATATGGTGCGCCATTATGGAAGACGAAGCCTGCCCCAGCGCGCAGGCTTTCACGTCATGGGCAAAGTCGGTCACGATGCCGTCTTCAGCCTTGATGTCGACGGAAACCGTCGATCCGCAAAGCTTCGAATGCGCCTTAGCGGAAGCGTCCGGCTTTTCCAGATGCCCCAACCGGGGTATATTGCCGGCAAAATCAAGGATCTTCGCGTTGTAGATATCGTCGAGCATGCTCGCCTCTTCGTGAAGCCGGGTGACTTCACAGTGTTTCGATCTCTCTTATATAGATCGGATCGTGATATCGAAACTCAAGCCACCGGATGTTAGGGTCTGGACCCTAATAGATCGTCCGTATCACGCAAATGCCTTATGCGTCGTATTTGAAGTGATTCAAGCCGCGCAGCGGAATGGTCCAACCCACGTGCTGGAGCGTAGGATTGAGGAATGGTTCGAACGAGGAGGTCCTTATGGACGCCATTTTGAAGCCGATCGGAAAGGCGACCGACAGTGATGCGTCCGGTCGCCCGGTCGAGCGTCCCAGCCGTGAAGAGGCCGAATCGGCCGTGCGCACCCTCCTGGCCTGGATGGGCGACGACCCCGACCGCGAAGGACTCCTCGATACACCGAAACGTGTGGTCAAAGCCTATAGCGAAATTTTTGGCGGCTATTTCGAGGATCCGGCGGATCACCTGAAGCGCACATTCGAGGAAGTCGGCGGCTACGAGGACATTATTCTGGTCCGCGATATTCCGTTCAATTCCCATTGTGAGCACCACGTCCTGCCCTTCGTCGGCGTCGCACACATCGCTTACTACCCTTCAAATGGCGTCGTAGGCCTGTCCAAGATCGCGCGAGTGGTCGATATTTTCGCACGCCGCCTTCAGACGCAGGAAAACTTGACTGCCCAGATCGTCTCCGCCATTGACGAGCAATTGAGCCCGCGCGGCACCGCCGTCATGATCGAAGCCGAGCACCAGTGCATGAGCATGCGAGGCATTCGCAAGCAGGGCGTTTCAACGGTCACGACCCAGTTCACCGGCGTCTTTCAGGACGATCCGGCCGAGCAGGTCCGTTTCATGACGCTGGTGCGCGGGGGACGCTGAACCGCCACGGCGAAGAAGGATCACGGATGGACGACACGATCTTCGCCGAACGCGGCACAAAGGCCGAAATAGAAACCGGCGACCGGCTTCAGCCAAAATTCGATGAAGACGGCCTGATCGTCTGCGTCGTAACCGACGCGGACGACGGGGCCATTCTCATGGTCGGCTACATGAACGGCGAGGCGCTCAGGCGTACCATCGAAACCGGTGAGGCGTGGTACTGGAGCCGTTCCAGGCAGAGCTTCTGGAAGAAGGGCGAAACTTCCGGCCAGATTCAAAAAGTGGTGGAAATCCGTACCGATTGCGACCAAGACGCGATCGAGCTTCGGGTGCGCGTCGAAGGAAATGGAGCGACCTGCCACGTGGGCTATCGATCCTGCTTCTTCCGAAAGGTGGAAAAGCGGCCCGACGGCTCCATCGGGCTCGTATATGCGGGCGGCGAGCGCGTCTACGACCCGAAGGACGTTTACGGCGAGCCCTGAGGCACCCCAGATGCGATCTATAAGGGCGGCCGGCCGAAACCGCCCTTTTCTCTCAGTAAACCCGGGAAATGCAGAATTCGACCGCTTCCGCGAGCGCGTCACGAATTTCGCCTTCCGGCAGCGGCTGGAGGGCGGAAAGCGCGCTGGCGCCAAAGCCCCGCGCACGCTCGATCGTATCGGTGAGCGCATCGGTACGCTTTATCAGTTCGATCGCGTGGTCCAGGTCCCCGTCCTCGAGTTCATGCGTTTCGAGGCAGCGTTTCCAGAACGCGCGATCTCCGTCCGATCCGCGCTGTACAGATAGAATCACAGGGAGCGTGATCTTTCCTTCCCGGAAATCGTCGCCGACCTGCTTTCCGAGCGCATCTGCCGAACCGCCATAGTCAAGCGCATCGTCGACAAGCTGGAAGGCTAGGCCCAGATCCATGCCGTAGCGGCGGGCCGCCTGTTGCATGCCGTCCGGCGCTTCGGATATCACCGGACCGACTTCGGCGGCAGCCGCGAAAAGTGCCGCCGTTTTTGCCTCCACAACCTTCATGTAGCGACTTTCGTCGGTCGCTATGTTGTGCGCGGCCCCGAGTTGCATAACTTCTCCCTCGGCGATCACCGCGGAAGCCTCGGATAGGATCCTGAGGGCCTCCAAAGAGCCGACGTCGACCATCATCTTGAAGGCTTGCCCCAAAAGATAGTCGCCGACCAGCACACTTGCCTGGTTGCCCCAGAGCTTGCGCGCGGCCAGCTTGCCCCGGCGCATGTCGCTTTCGTCGACCACATCGTCATGCAGAAGCGTTGCGGTGTGCATGAATTCCACGCTCGCCGCCAGCGTGACGTGCCCGTCGCCGCGGTAGCCGAACATGTCGGCCAGCGCGAGGGTCAGCATGGGCCGCAGCCGCTTTCCGCCCGAAGAGATCAGGTGGTGCGCCACCTCGGGGATCATCTCCACGTTCGATCCTGCCTTAGATAGGATCAGCTGGTTTACGGCCTGCATGCCACGATCGACGAGGTCGACCAGAGGCTGGATGCTCGGATCCTTGCTTTTTTCGCCCGAGATTGAAGCAACAACGCCCACGTGAATGGCCCTTTTGGATCAATCCGCCCCAGCGGATCGGGTCCGGCCGGCAGCGCATTGCTCTAACGAGTGTGTACGACTGGAGCCTCGGCGAGGATTTGTGCTGCTCGGGCCTCAGTGTCGATTTTCGCCGGACAATAGGAGCCAGAACGCCTCGCGGCAAGACGGGAGCGACTTCACAGACAGTCAAACCGGCGCAATTGTTGGATCGAACAGTGCCGCATCATCGTTTATCGTATACCGAAAGGGGATTCTCGGACGAGACGAGGGAATGGAAGAACTCATCAGAACCAATGATATGGTGCTTATTTCCTTCATCGAGGCGCTTCTGGACGAAGCGCGGATCGAGCATATGGTGCTTGATACGAACATGAGCATTTTGGAAGGATCGCTGGGCGTATTGCCGCGCCGCGTGCTCGTCGAGGGCGAGCGGCTGAACCAGGCCAAACGCGTCCTGCGCGACGCCGGCCTCAGCGCGGAGATCGAGCCTTCCTCGCAACGCAAATCATGAACGACACCACCCGCGACGCATTTCTCGGCGGACAGGTGATGGTCGAGCAGCCGGCCAGAGGCCGCCACCGTGCGGGCCTCGATGCCGTATATCTCGCAGCCGCCGTGCCGGAGGGTACGACAGGCCATGTCGTCGACCTTGGATCGGGTGTCGGCACGGCCGGTTTCTGCGTGGCCGCCAGACTTGCGGGCGTCCGCGTTACCCTGGTCGACAGCGACACCCATGTCCTCGCGCTGGCGGAAAATGCGCTGAATTTCTCGGAAAATGCGCATTTCGCTGATCGAATCTCGATCCTGGAAGCAGATATCGAGGCGCGCGGCACGCAAAGGCACGCCAAAGGCCTGACACCCGGCTTCGCCGACCATGTGATCATGAACCCGCCCTATTATCCGGGCGGCCGGTTTCGCGCTTCGCCAGCCGATGCGCGCGCATCCGCCCATGTGCTTGGGGAGCAAGGGCTGGAGCCATGGGCGAAAACGGCGACCGATATCCTGCGCGAAGGCGGAAGCCTGACGGTGATTTTCCGCGCCGATGGGCTGGGCGAACTTCTGAACGTGCTGGAAGGCCGTTTCGGCGCGATTGACGTAATTCCCTTGCATCCACGCACCGAGGCGGCCGCCACGCGGGTTATCCTTCGCGCCGTGCGCGCATCCCGCGCGCCTTTACGTCTGCTTGCTGGCTTCGTCCTTCATAAGGGCGAGGGTTCGGATTTCACCGATGAATCGCGCGCTGTCATGCGTGACGGTATGGGGCTGACGTTTCCAGCGAGGTGACCCTTCTCGCAAACCGCGATTCGACCGCGCGAGCCGAATTCTCAATCGCCCCATCACGATGTTATGATGATGCGAAAACGGAAAGCGGATGAGCGACTTGCGTGATCAAACGGGGCTGAGCGCCGGTTCAGTCAGACTGGCGATCGTGGGCGTCGGCCGCTTCGGCAGGATCCACGCCATGAAGCTTGCGCAGATGCCGGAGGTCGATCTGATCGGCATCGCCGACATCGATCGCGACCGCGGCGGAGAGCTCGCACATGGGTTGTCGGTTCCCTTCACGCATGATTACCGCGATCTGATCGGCCACTCGCAAGCCGCCGTGATCACGGCAACGACTTCCGCACATCATGATATTGCAGCGGCATTCCTGGAGACCGGCTCGGACGTCTTCATTGAAAAGCCAATGGCAACGACCGCGGTCGAGGCTGAAGACCTGGTGCAAAAAGCGCGGAAAACGGGAGCCATCCTTCAGGTTGGCCATATCGAGAGGTTTGGCACGCTTTTCAAACGGATCCGTCAATATGCGGACCGGCCGCTCTATATAGAAACGGTGCGCATCGCGCCTTTCGGCCTGCGGGGAACGGACGTGAGCGTTGTCCTTGACGTCATGATCCACGATCTCGATCTCGTCATCGGGCTTGTAGCGGCACCGCTGGAAGAAGTTTCGGCGATCGGCGCACCGATCTTTTCCGAGAACGACGATATCGCCAGTGCGCGTCTCACCTTCGCAAACGGTTGCGTAGCGAATTTAACGGCCAGCAGGATCAGCATGAAGCGCGAGCGGCGCATGCGTATTTTCCAGCAAGATCATTTTCTGTCGGCCGACTTCGACGCCAACTCAATACGCGTGATCCGCAAATCCGCAGGCGCGGGTTCGCCGGGGATCGATACGGAGGACTTCCAGGCTCCCAGGTCCGACCCTCTTCAACTCGAGCTCGATAATTTCATTCATTGCGTCAGAACTCGTGAAAGACCTTTGGTCAGTGGCGAAGAGGGCCGGGATGCGCTCATTGCCGCCATAATGGTCACCGACACGCTCAAAGCACATCATGACAGGCTTCGCAGAAGTGGCCTTGTGGTCTGATTCCAGAGAGACAAAGGATTAGAACGGCCCCTAATGATCCCGATGTTCGACGTCCACGCGGTCGTTAAAAACCTCGGCGAAAGGCTCGACCGGCAATTGAGGGCAGCCATCGAGGACGGACGTTTCATATTGGGCCCGGCCGTCGATGATCTGGAAGACCGGATCGCGCGATATGCCGGCGCGACGAACGCCACGGGCGTCGCCAGCGGGACGGACGCCTTGAGGATCGCGATGCTGTCGCGCCGTATCGGACCGGGAGACGCGGTATTCGTTCCCGCCTTCACCTTCGTCGCCACCGCCGAAGCTGTCGTATCGGTCGGCGCCACGCCGATTTTCGTCGATATCCGGGCAGATGATTTCACGATGGATACGCAAGATCTCGCTCAAAAGCTCCATTCGGTGAAGGCGGAAGGAAGCCTGAGGCCTTCGGCGGTCATTGCGGTCGATCTCTTTGGCCTGCCCGCGCGATACGACGAGCTTGCGCCAATTGCCGAAGATTCGGGGCTCGTTCTGATTGGCGATGCGGCTCAGGCTTTCGGTGCATCTTTGGGCCCGCGCAAGGTCGGAACCCTGGCACCGATCACCGCCCTCAGCTTCTATCCGACAAAACCCCTCGGATGTTTCGGCGACGGCGGCGCGCTCCTTTCCACTGTCGAAGGCGATGACGTGCTTTTCCGGGAATTGCGCCAGCACGGCTTCGACCGTGATCGCCGGACGATCGAGAGGCCAGGGCTGAACAGCCGGCTCGACAGCCTGCAGGCGGCGGTTCTTCTTGCAAGGCTGGAACAGTTCGACGAAGAGCTGAAGCGGCGCAGGGAAATCGCGGGCTGGTATCGCCAGTTGCTTGCCAGCACCGTGATCTGTCCGCAGGAAGTGCCTGACAGGCAGAGCGCGTGGGCCGTATATGCGATTCGCAGCTCGAAGCGCGACGCGATCCGCAGCCGTCTTTCCGAAGCAGGCATCGCAAGCGCCATTTTTTACCCCCGCCCGATCTGCGATTACCAGGCCTATTCGCCCTTCCGGAAATTTGCCGGAGAGCTTGAGGTTTCACGGCAGGTGTGCGGCGATATTCTCGCCCTGCCGATGCATGCCTTCCTGAAAAAAGAGGAAGTGGATCGCGTCGCGGATACGGTCGGAAAATCAGTTTAGCGTCTGGATCGTTTTCAGATAGCCGATAAAGGCGTCGATCTCGTCAGGCTGGAGAATGAATTCCGGCATGTCCGGATGCCCGGTAATGATGCCCTCGGCGAGGGCTTCTTCGAGTGTTTCCACCGGGTAGCGTTTCGAAAGGTCACGGAACGCCGGGGCTCCCGTCAGCGGGCTTTCGCCGCCCTCTCCCACAGCATGGCATCTTCCGCAGCTGTCCTCCGCCAGTTGCCGACCGAGCTGGAGATCGCTTTTCCCCGGAACCGTGACAATATTGGCGACAAGCTCGCCCGGCGTTTCTCCATTGGATTTCTGCTTGGCTTCGGCGTTGGCAGGCAGGGCGCCGAGCCAAAACTGCAACACCACCAGGCTTCCGGCAATCCAGCGCATATTCCCCTCCAGACCGGCCCCGTGCGAGCAGGAACAAGTGGCGCAAGCGTAATTCAAACCCGCGCATGGCGCATCCGTGATCGCACTACCGGCCTGCTTGAGAAGGCACAAATCATGCGCCACAGCGACTTGCTTTATTCAAGAGCATCGAGAAATTCGCGCGCCCGCTTGCGCAACATGTCCACCCGCGCCTCATCCATCCTGTCGAATGTCCGGTAGACCATGCCAAGGCGCGGATTGCCTTCCAGCTTATCCCGATTTCTGGCCATGAAGTCCCAGTAGAGCGCGTTGAACGGACACAGGCTTTCCGGATCCTTCGATTTCGCCGAATATCGGCAATCCGCGCAATAGTCGGACATGCGATCGATATAATTGCCCGACGCCGCATAGGGTTTGGACGCCATCAGCCCCCCGTCCGCGAAAAGCGCCATGCCGTGCGTGTTCGGCAGTTCCACCCATTCGTAGGCGTCGGCATAGACGGCGAGATACCATTCTTCCACCTGCGCCGGGTCGATCCCTGCCAATAGCGCGAAGTTGCCCGTCACCATGAGGCGCTGGATATGGTGGGCGTAGGCATTCTCCCACGTTTCGCAAATCGCGGCGGCCATGCAGGCCATATCCGTTTCGCCCGACCAGTAAAACCACGGCAGATCGCGCTTCGCCCCGAAGAAATTGCCCTTCCGATAATCCGGCATCTTCAGCCAGTAAATCCCGCGCACGTATTCGCGCCAACCAAGGATCTGTCGAATGAAGCCCTCCACGGCATTTATCGGAGCGCGCCCCCCGCGCCAGGCATCCTCGGCCTTGCGACAGATTTCTTCAGGGCAAAGCAGGCCTGCGTTAAGGGGAGCCGACAAAAGCGAGTGAAAAAGGAACGGTGCGCCCTCCTTCATAGCGTCCTGGTAATCGCCGAAGGACGGCAAGCAGGTTTCGATAAAATGGTCGAGCGCGGTCAACGCCTCATCGCGCGTGACCGGAAAATTCATACCCTGAGCCTCGCCCATATGGCCGTCGAACCGTGAATCGACTAGCCGGATCACTTCCCTCGTTGTCTCGTCCGACTCAAAAACCGGTGGGTCGGGAAGTTTTACGTTTTCTGGCAGGCTCTTGCGGTTTTCCTTGTCGAAATTCCAGGCGCCGCCCGCCGGCTTGTCGCCATCCATCAAAAGCCCGGTCTTGCGGCGCATGTCCCGGTAGAACCACTCCATGCGCAGCTCCTTTCGCCCTTTGGCGAATTGCCTGAAGTCCTTAGGAGTTGCAAAAAACCGGCTGTCGACACGGATTTCGACTGGGATGCCCAAATCGGCCTCCCATTTCTTCATGTCCTCAAACACACGCCACTCTCCCGGATGCGTAACGATAACGCGATCCGGGCCGTGGCGCGCCACGGCCCGCTTCAGTTCGCCGGCGAAGCTGCCGGTGTTTTCAGGGTCATCCAGCCGTATGTAGTCGACATTGACCCCGTCTTCTTTCAGGCCTTCGGCGAAATGGCGCATGGCGGAGAGAATGAAGGCGATCTTCTTTTTGTGGTGGCGTACATAGGTCGCCTCTTCCATCACCTCGCACATGAGGACGACGTCGCCTGATTCAAGATCGTCGAGTGAGGATATGCAGCGCGAAAGCTGATCACCGGGAACGAAGCGCAAAGCAGTCAAGGTGTTTGTCCTGAAGACGCGGGATATAAATATTTGCATTCGTTACGAAGCTGTGATGCCTTCGGTTCAACGATTTACTTTTGCCGGGCACGCTTCGGCCGCGCGACGAGCGCGCGAACTTGCGAAATCAGGATATAGCCATGAACGATAATCGCCTGCCCGCCTCGATCGACGAGACGCTCGCCTTGCTCGACAGCGAAGGCTACGTTGCCGACCGGTCGCTTGCGACGGTGCTGCATCTGGCACTGGCAATGAAGCGCCCGCTCTTTCTCGAGGGCGAGGCTGGTGTCGGGAAGACGGAGATAGCGAAAGTTCTGGCCGGTGCCCTCGGCCGCGATCTGATCCGCCTTCAGTGTTATGAGGGGCTTGACGTTTCCACCGCGGTTTACGAATGGAACTACGCCGCACAGATGATTGAAATCCGCGTCTCCGAGGCTGCGGGCGATACCGATCACGAAGAATTGTCGAAGAACGTCTTTTCCGAGCGCTTTCTGATCAAGCGCCCGGTTCTTCAGGCGCTTGAGCCGTCTCTGTCCGGTGCGCCGGTGTTCCTGATCGACGAGCTTGACCGCGCCGACGAGGCGTTCGAGGCGTTCCTTCTCGAGGTTCTTGCCGACAATCAGGTCACAATCCCGGAACTTGGCACGATCCGCGCTGACGAACCGCCGATCGTCATCATCACGACGAACCGTACCCGGGAGATCCACGACGCGCTCAAGCGCCGCTGTCTCTATCACTGGGTCGACTATCCGGACGCGGAGCGCGAGTTGCAGATCGTGCGCCGCAAGGTTCCCGGCGCGCCGGAACGGCTCTCGCGCGAGGTTGTCGCCTTCGTTCAGAAGCTGCGCGCGGACGAAGACCTTTTCAAGCAGCCCGGCGTTGCCGAGACACTGGACTGGGCAACCGCCCTGACCGAGCTGGAGGAAATCGCGCTCGATCCGGAAACGGCGTCCGACACGCTCGGCGTACTCCTGAAATATCAGGACGATATCGAACGCGTGCGCGGCTCGAAAACCCGCCAGATGGTGGAGGATATCCGCAAGGAATTACAGCCTGAACAGAGGCCGGTCGTCTGAGATGCGTGACAACGGCAGCGAAGGCGCTCAGGCCCGCGGCGATGGGCGGATCGTCGACAATATCGTTCATTTTGCCCGTACGTTGAGGAAAGCCGGTCTTCCCGTCGGCCCGGCAAGCGTGGTCGATGCGGTGCGCGCGGTTGAAACCTCGGGCATCACCAGCCGCGAGGATCTTTACTGGACGCTGCATGCCGTCTTCGTGCGCAAGCGCGAACATCGCGTCCTCTTCGACGAGGCATTCCGCATCTACTGGAAAAGCCGCGGGCTTGTCGAAAAGATGCTGGCGTTGCTGTCGCCCGTCGCCCCGCCTCAGGCAGGGCCCAACAAGCCGAAGGCGGGTCAGACGCGCGTCGCCCAGGCGTTTCAAAAAATGCAGGAGCGGGAGGATTCTCGCGAGAAGGAGGAGGTCGAGGTCGACGCCCGCTTCACCGTGTCCGGGAGGGAGGTCCTGCAAAAGAAGGACTTCGCCCAGATGACGGTGGAGGAGATCTTCCAAGCGAAGCGCGCGCTTGCAAGCATGGTGCTTTCAATGGAAAAAGTGCGCCAGCGCCGCCTTATCGCCGCCCCGCGTGGACGGATCGATCCGCGCCGTTCGCTGCGCGCTTCCTTGCGCGCGGGCGGCGACATGATCGCGCTCAAGCACCGCAAACCGGAAGAGCGGCGCCCTCCCCTGGTCGCGCTTTGCGATATTTCCGGGTCGATGAGCCAATATTCCAGGCTTCTTCTGCATTTCCTGCATGCGCTTTCGGAAGAGCGGCGCAACGTTCACACGTTTCTTTTTGGCACACGGCTGACCAATGTGACCCGTCAGCTGAAAATGAAAGACCCGGACGAAGCGCTGGAGGCCTGTTCAGAAGGCGTGGAGGACTGGTCCGGCGGCACGCGCATTGCCACCGCACTGCATGATTTCAACAAGAACTGGTCCCGGCGCGTGCTTTCGGGCGGTCCGATCGTGCTTTTGATCACCGACGGGCTGGAACGCGATACGGATGAAGACCTTGAGCGCGAAATGGACAGGCTTCACCGTTCCTGCCGGCGGCTGATCTGGCTGAACCCGCTTTTGCGCTTCGAAGGGTTCGAGGCGAAGGCGCGCGGCGTGCGCGCCATGCTGCCTCATGTCGATGAATTCCGTTCCGCACACTCGCTGGAAGCCGTTCAGGACCTGGTGGACGCGCTTTCCGGCGAACCGGCCCTGAAGCCAGAGATCGATCCGCGCCATTGGCTGCGCGCGGCAAGCTGACCTGCATCGCGTTGGCCACTGCTTTCCTTGAAGCAGCGTCTCAACTCATCGCAATGTAATGGCGCATTTCGTCGGCTTCGCGCTCGATCTGCGCTATACGGTATTTCACCACGTCGCCGATGGAGATGAGCCCGGACAGCCGTCCGTTCGTCACGACCGGCAGATGGCGGAAACGTCCGGACGTCATCACGCCCATGACTTCGTTCAGCGTGTCTTCCTCCCTCGCGGTGACCACTTCGCTTGTCATGTAGTTTTTCACCGGCTGGTCGAGGGCGCCGTCGCCATCCTTGGCGATCGCGCGCACGATATCGCGCTCGGAAATAATGCCTTTGAGAATATCGCCTTTTTCCGCGACGAGAATTGCACCGATACCGTGCTTGCCGAGCAGCGTACAGATTTCGCGAAGCGTCTTGTCGGCGCTTTCGGTGTAAACGTCACGACCCTTCTCGTTCAGTATCGCGGCAACCGTCATGGCAAGCTCCTCCGTCAGAGACCGGCCCGGCACCTCAAGGGACAACCCGCATCGGCTGTTCGCACTCGAAATAATGCGGACTGCCCGGCATCGAAGGGCGGGAGCATCGCCTCAAGGCCCGCTTGAACGCGGGATGCCCCAGCCTTCCGGAAGAGAACCCCGGACACGCTTCATCGCACTCATTGTGACAAATTTCCGTGATTGCGCAACCAAATAGACCCAACGGCATAAAGGTCCGCGACGGGTTATGCACCGCGGCGGGGAATGGGGTCGAACAGCGGAAACAGTGCAAGACCTGCCAGAAATCCGCCGATATGCGCTTCCCACGCGATCGATGCGCCAGCGCCTGCGATGGGCGCCGACCAGAAACCGAAAAGGATATTTATCGCGAACCAGACACCGAGGAACGCGAGCACCTGCCGGTTTGCGAGCGAGTGGACAAGACCCGTGGCGGGAACGCGGTAGGCTGCTTCATCGGTTCGCCTGATCACGCCGAGCGGGCCTCCCATTTCGAAGACGAAGCGCGATGCCCCAGCCATCTGGCCCGAAATCGCTGCTGATGCGCCGACCATCGGCACCGCCTCGCCGAAATGGGTGGTCAGATGCGCAATCGCGCCGCCGATCGCGCAAAGGGCCGAAAAGACAAGAAAGCGGCCGGCGTGGAAGCGGCGCGCAAGCGCACTGCCGAATACCACCATCCAAAGCAGGTTGATGAACAGATGCATACCCCCGCCATGCAGGAATGCATAGCTGAGGAACGTCCAGATATCGGCTAATTCTCCACCCGGCAAAACCTGTCCGCCCAGCGCGTCTTGCGCGTAGCGGATCGGCAGAAACGCGAAAAGCAGGAGAAAATACGTCTCGCCATCATAGCCGAGCGCATAGACGCGGAACACATGAACGATGATCAGAACGAGTGAAAGCACCGCCACGACCGACGGGATATTGAGCGCGGGCTCATCGCGCGGTGGAAGCGGCGGCTGGGGTTCTTGCTCGGACATACATCGGCGATCTGGCATTGAAGGACTATCGACCACATACGTGGGATTTGCGCCACATTCAATCCGGGCACGGCACATAGCGCCCGGACCAGGACCGCAAGCGGGCCAATTCCCGCGCGAAAAGCCGCCGGCAAAAAAATCCGCCCGGCGCGCCGATGTGGCGTCATCCGGGCGGTTCGATTTCCGCGCCCACCTGTCCTTTCGGACATATGCGGAAAACTGGGCAAGGCCCTTTGAAGTGCTGTCCGTGGATAGATCAGTGACCTTACCCTTACCAAATCGTTCCCCTATTTCAATCGAAACCAATTATTAATATTAACAAAGGGTTAACGGAAAAAGGCAAATGCTGGCATGCTGCATGCTTCATTGTCTGCGAGCCGGGCTTGCAACCGTTCGGGTGTCCCGCATTCGGACAGGTGAACGGTCTCGATAACGAAAAGAACGTTTGGATTGGGACAGGGATTGAGATGAAGCATTCGACGACGCGAAGCCTTTATGAATATTGGGACAATCTTCGCGGGCATCGTCCGGCGCCGGACCGCAGCGAGGTCGAGCCCGGCCAGATCCGCAGCCTTCTGGGCGACACCTTCATTCTGGAGGTAATCGATCCCGTGACCTACCGCTTCCGCCTTGCGGGCACGCGGCTTTGCTCGCTGCACTGCCGTGAGTTGAAAAGCAGAAACATTCTCAGGGGCTGGCGCGGAGAAGACAATCAGGCGCTCGCAACCCTGCTTGCGGCGGTAAGCGACGATGCTGGCGCTGCCGTTCTTGGTGTCTCCGGTCATACCGAACGTGAGCAGACGATAGATATGGAAATGCTTCTTCTGCCCCTGCATGTGCCGGGCGAAGGCTGCAGCCGGGTGCTGGGGTCTTGCGTGGCGCTTCAGCAGCCTTACTGGGCGGGGCTGCATCCGATCCTGTCCCAGTCGATCAAGAGCGTGCGCCTGCTCTGGCCGAACGAAAAGCCCGCTTTTCTTTCCTCCGGTCTCACGTCTTCCGTTCCTGCGGCAGGAGAGCACCAGTATGCAGCCGCGGGGGTCGTCCCGGGAGGAAGACAGGTCGGGCATCTCACGGTTCTGGACGGCGGCAAGATCTGACGGGGCGAAATGCACCGTCCCCAGCGGGTTGCGAATTCGTGAAATCGTAGGCCGCCGATACTTACCGCTTGTTAACCGAACGGAACTAACCTTGTGGACGTTTCCTGAATGGCGGGATAAGACCGCCGGCCTTCAGCAAGGTTAGTGACGGATGGAGAGCGCAAAAGCAGTCGATATCGCCCGCTCGATCGCGGCGAGGAATTCGGACAAGCGCCGTCACAGCCGCGTCAGGGTGAATCTGCTCGGCCGTTACATGCTGGAAGACCGACGCGAATACCCGTGCCATGTCACGAACATGTCCCCGGGCGGGGCGGCACTGATTACCCCGGTCAAAGGACGTGTCGGCGAAAAAGTGATCGCATATGTCGATCATATCGGCCGTATCGAAGGCGAGATCGTACGCGAGATCGAAGGCGGATTCGCCATGTCGATCACCGCCACGCCGCGCAAGCGGGACAAGCTTGCCAATGTTCTCACCTGGCTTGCCAACCGTGACATGCTCAATTTGCCGGAAGACCGCCGGCACGAACGTTTCGTGCCCAAAAAGCCCTTCACGAAGATCGTTCTGCCGGACGGGCGCGAATACAAAAGCCGCATTATCGACGTTTCCCTGTCCGGCGCAGCGCTCAAGACGGACGTCCGGCCGGAAATCGGCCTGTCCATCGCGCTCGGCAAAATGCGCGCCCGCGTCGTCCGCCACACGGAGGACGGGATTGCGGTGGAATTCGCCGCGATCCAGAACCGCGACCTTCTCGAGCACCATATTTCCTGACGTTTCAACCTTTCGCCGAAGATCGAGGCACCTGGGTCGCCCATCTTCTCGCAAACGTACGCCCGGTTTGCGCCGGGCGTTTTCTATTTAAGCGCCCGACCGCCGGTTTCACACAGTCTCTTGTGCCGGTTCCGCGCATGCATCTGCCACCAGGGTCACGGACCCTAATTCCGGCAGGACTCATTTCTCAAGGGTGACATTGCTTTGCCCTCGGAAGCCGAGTGATTTCCACATAGCGTAGCCTCTCGTAGACCACGGATTGGCTACCTTTACCGGAACACATTCCTACTGCCGGCCTCTCTTTATGCCGCTGCGGAAAGATTTTTCAGATAGATATAATTTGAATTAAATTTAGTTTTAACAATAATAAAATTAGATATTGTTTTTATTTTACTTTTTTTAAAAAGATATTTTCGCACTTATCTCAATATAAAATCGTATATGACATGGTGAAGCCAGCCTATGGGGAGGGCTTTACTTTGTCGAACACATCAAACAAACTCAAAACAAGCGCCATGGCGATCTGCTTTCTGATCGCCGGTACTTATATGGCCAAAGCTGAAACTGGCCGGTTCATGGATATTCGCGGCGCGGCATCAATGCCGGTCGGCCATCAGGCATTCTGCGCCGAACATCCGGAAGAATGCCGCGCGAGCGGGCAAACGCCCGTGCTCGTCAAGCTGAACAAGATGCTTTGGGAGGAATTGCTGGCCGTCAACGCCACCGTAAACCGCCGGATCAGGCCCGTTACGGATGCCGAGCTTTACGGTGTCGAGGAATATTGGACCTATCCGAAAAACAGCGCTGGCGATTGCGAGGAATACGTTCTTGAAAAACAGCGCGAGTTGATCTCACGCGGCTGGCCGCGCAGCGCACTGTTGATCACAGTCGTAAAAGACCGGCACAACGCTGGCCACGCCGTGCTCACCGTGCGTACGGACAAGGGTGATATCATTCTCGACAATCAGCTCGAGGTGGTTCTGCCCTGGTATTCCACGCCATATCGCTTTGTGAAGCGGCAGTCGGAGAAAAACCCGGCCAGTTGGACAAGCATTTCCGACACGCGCGTAAGCACGGTTGCGAGTATCGGCAACTGAGAGAACCCGCGGGAGCGGTAAAAGACGAGGCTTGCCCGGTCGCGTCCCCTCCCCACCCTTATCACGGCCGGGCTTGAGAGCCGGTCCTTCGGGACCGGCTCTTCCAATTCGGTATAATCGAATTTCGTTGTCGCCGGGGGCCTGAGCGAAACGCGGATCAGATTTCGATGAGATCCGCCTGAAAACGGCGCCAGTTTCCGACATATCCCGCAGCGGAGGCTTTCAGCCCGTCGATCGCTTTTTCATCGAGCGTCCGAACGACTTTCCCCGGCATGCCCACCACCAGGGAACAATCCGGTATCACCTTTCCTTCGGGGATGAGGGAATTCGCGCCGATCAGGCAGTTCCGGCCGATTTTTGCACCGTTGAGGATCGTCGCTCCCATGCCGACCAGCGAGTTGTCGCCAATGGTGCAGCCATGCAGGATGACATTGTGGCCGATCGTGCAGTCATCGCCGACCGTCAGCGGAAATCCCATGTCGGTGTGCACCACGCAGCCGTCCTGCACGTTCGTACGTTTGCCGATGGTGATGCGTTCGTTATCGCCGCGAAGGACCGCGCCGAACCAGACGCTCGCCTCTTCCTTCAAAAGGACGTCGCCGATCAGAACCGCCGAGGGCGCAATCCAGCACTCCCCGCTTTCCGGGAATTCGGGCCGAATGCCCTCAAGGCTGTAAATCGGCATTATTCATCTCCCTCAGGCGGTTGCATCTTCGACGGCCACCACGCTCCGTCCGTTCTCCACGCGCGGTTCAGTCAAAACTGGCTTGCAAAACCAAACGCGAACTGCAGGACGACGAGGCCCGAACAGATGCTCCACATGCCTGCGATCGTCGATGAGGCGACGAGCCATCCGATGGGACGGTGCTCGATGCGCCGTCCGCGAATTGCGTTGCGCATGATGATGAACGGCCCGGCGAATATGCACATCAACAATGACGAAAAACCCTTGAGCCACGTCTCGAGCTGCAGCGCAAATTTCGGCGGTTCCCCGGTAACAAGCTGGTAAAAACTTCCCAGGATGCCGGCCGCCACAAAGCCTGAAGAGCCGATATACGCCGCGATAAATAGCTCGGACAACACGGGTTAACTCCTTGTTTACCATTCCATAGAAAGCTGAAGAATGTGTTTCAAGGGGTCAAGTGCAATCGGCGTGCCGCTTTCGCTGTCCCGTTAATAAGCAGTTAATCATGAATATCGGCCAGGATCCGAGCACATATCGTTCCCAATTTGACACAAAATACGCCGCAACCGCCCCGAAAGGCCCTGCGGTGCCATCTATTTGTTGCGCATTCGCGGAAAGCCTCTGATGGCCTCGGTCACGCTCCCCCGCTCTGCCGGCAGCCTTTCGGGAAGGTTCACGGGCGTCGTCATCGCGCTGGCGATGGTTGGCACGGTGGCCATTCTGTTGAAAATCGGCGCCTGGCTCGATTATTCCGGCGTGACATCCACATGGACGCAGAACCAGCGGGCGATCACGATCAACCTCGCCGGCCAAAGGCTCGAAATTCCGGCCAATATGATTCGTGAGCGGGCGCAACGCCAAACAGCGATAAAGCTGGAATCCATCGAACTGGCCGTCGTCTGGCCGGAGATGACGGGGTATGAAGCGCGCCTGGCCTCCGCCTTTACCGATACCGGTGTCACATCGCCCAGAGTGCTGATTTCGCTTCAGGCCGATCGCAGAACCGCCGGCACCTATCAGCGCCTTGAGACGGTCTACCGCTTGCTTGCGAGCGGACCGGCGACAGAAGGCGAAGACGGGCTTTCCCGATTGCCGCTTTCGCAAGCCGAAAGCGATGCGAGCGACTTCATAGCCTATTCGCCGCCCGAGGAAGCCTTCGCGGCTCGCTGCTTCGTCCCCGCCGACACGCGGCTATCGGCCGAATGCCGGCGGGAATTCAGGGTCGGGCCGGACCTGATGGCAAGCTACAGGTTCAGGCCCGTGCATTTGAAGGATTGGCGCGTCCTTGACAGAAGCATCGCCGCGCTGGTCGCTTCTTTTCGCAAGCAGCAATAAAAAAGCCCGGTCAGACCGGGCTTTTTTTCGAGACTGCCGCCGCCGTTAGCTTGTCAGCTTACCTCGTCAAGGTCGATTTCCAGGATCGCCATCTGGAAATTCCAGCTCAGATCCTCATCCTCATCGTCGCGGAAGATCACGCCGATGAACTCCTCGCCGATGTAGACTTCGGCGGAATCGTCCTTTTTCGGACGAGCGCGGACCTGAAGCTTGGGCGTTTCGAATTTCTGTTTCAGATAAGCTTCGATCTTGCGGATTTCATCGGGCTTCACGGTGCGCCTCCATCGTCGGTTTCAAGGTTGGAAAGGATGGCGCGACCCTACACGTTCGTGGCGCGCTGCCAACCGGGTCGACCACCTTTTCCAAGCCTCGTGTTCAAAAACCGGGCATTACGGAGCAGGCGTCAGCTCTCACCGGACCCCAGAAGCTGATCCATCGAGACCGAAGGTTCCGCGCATCCCGCTTCGCCGACGACCTTGGCCGGCACGCCGGCAACGGTCGAGTTGGGCGGAACGTCCTTCAGCACGACCGACCCGGAGGCGACTTTCGAGCAATGGCCCACCTCGATGTTGCCAAGCACCTTCGCACCCGCACCGATCAGCACGCCATGGCGGATCTTTGGGTGGCGGTCGCCAGACACCTTGCCGGTGCCGCCGAGCGTCACATTTTGCAGGATCGAGACGTTGTCCTCAATGACCGCCGTTCCGCCAATCACGACGCCGGTGGCATGATCGATGAACATGCCGCGCCCCATCGGCACGCGCGGATGCACATCCACCTGGAAGACTTCCGAGGATCTGCTTTGCAGGTAAAGCGCGAAGTCCTCGCGCCCCTTGCGCCACAGCCAGTTGGCCAAACGGTGCGTCTGGATCGCGTGGAAGCCCTTGAAATAAAGCACCGGCTCCAGAAAGCGCGTGCAGGCCGGGTCGCGGTCGTAAACGGCGGCCATGTCGGCGCGGAATGCCGCGCCGAGCTGCGGTTCGTCGGCCAACGCCTCCAGATACGTCTGGCGGATCAGGCTGGCTGAAACGACAACATGCCCGAGGCGTTCCGCGATCCGATGGATGACGGCTTCCTCAAGCTGGTCGTGGTTCAGCACGGTTTCGTAAACGAAGGACGACAGTGCCGGCTCGGAAGCCACCATCGCGTTCGCTTCCTCGCGTAGCCGTTCCCAGACCGGGTCGTGGCGCGAAAGGTTTACCGCACCGGCAGGATTCGAAGTTTGCGGCATGGGCGACACTCCTTCTAAAGCCATGCGCATTTGCGACTAACATAGGCCAATCATCCCCCAAACCAAGCGAAAAGGGTTTCTTTTCTCTTATCCCTCGGTTCGGGCCCGAAATCATGCCGCCTCGATCATCTGACGAATTGACGATCGCCGCCCACCGCGGCCCAATGCCCGGGCAATTCGATGCCCAACCTGGAACCGACCATGCCCCCTTCCCGCACGTCTTCCACACCGGAGCAGAAACCGGGCCGTATCGCAGCCGCCGTAGAGGGGCAGGTCGGGTGGATCACGATCAACAACCCCTCGCGCCGGAATGCCGTGACGCTTGCCATGTGGGAGGCGATCCCGAAGGCCGTGAGCCGCCTTGCGGGTGAAGACGCCGTGCGCGTCATCGCAATAAAGGGGGGCGGAGAGGAAACCTTCGTCGCCGGAGCGGACATTTCGGAATTCGAGACCGTTCGAAGGGATGCCGCATCCGCAAGAGCCTACGAGGAGGTGAATGCCGCCGCCTTTGCAGCCTTGCGCGACTGTCCGAAGCCGACGGTCGCCATGATCCGGGGGTTCTGTCTTGGCGGCGGACTTGGCCTTGCCGCAGCCTGCGATATCCGCCTCGCGGAAGCCGGCAGCCTGTTTGCCATCCCGGCGGGCAAGCTCGGCGTCGGATATCCGCCGCAGGCCGTGCGCGACATTGTGAAGCTCGTCGGCCCGGCCCGCGCGAAGCTCCTGTTCTACACGGCGGCTCGCATCGACAGCGAAGAAGCATTGCGCATTGGCCTGATCGACCGTGAGGTCGCGGCGGGAACGTTTGATCTCGAAATCGCGCGCTTCCTCGAAACGGTCGCCGGCCACGCGCCATTGACGCTGAAGGCGGCCAAGGCGGCGATCGATGCCGTCAGCGGCGATCCGCTAGATGCCGATTGGGATAGCGTTCAGGCCGCGGCGGACGCCTGTTTCGACAGCACCGATTTCGCCGAGGGGCGCAGCGCGTTCATGCATAAGCGTACGCCGCGCTTTTCGGGCAGGTGATACCGTGGCGCCCCGATCCCGATGACCCATGCCATAGTGCCTCTTGTTTCGCAAAACGGCGTGCCTTGCTGGCAGGCGCGGGCTATCCGGTTAATATTTCAAGCATTTTTCACTTGATGGATATCAACGTCCAGTAACGGGACATTTACGCGAAAAACACGCCAAAGCGGCATTGAAAGCACGTTTCGAAATTAGGGGCCCCCGGCAAGAGTCGAGCGGCGGTTCTTGAATCAATCTCTCAAGTTCGCAGGCCGAAATTGAATCGGATTCTGAACTTCGGAAGGTCGCTGCAAATAATTCAAATGACTCTGCGTTTTCAGTTGATTGAATCAATTTATCAACGAAACGCAAGCTGATGAAATGCCCCGCTCAGGCCGCCTGGAGGCGCGTCAGAAAGCCGATCACCGCATCGGCGAAAGCATCGTTCTTGTCCCCGGCCACCATATGCCCAGCCCCTTGCACATCCTTGAATTCGGCATGCGGGACGAGCGAAAGGAACTCGTCGACGTGATCGTCGGTGACAAGCTCGGAGCGCTTGCCTCGAACAAGAAGCGAGGGAACGCGCAGCGCCTCCGCCGCGGCCACAAGGTCTTTCTCCAGCCTGGCCGGATCCGCATCGTCGGCATGCCGGCTTTCAATGAATTTCGGGTCCCAGTGCCATCGGTAACGCCCGTCTTCGTGCAGGCGCAGGTTCTTCTTCAATCCGTCGAGTGTGGAGGGGCGCGCGCGGTGCGGCAGGTAGCTTGCGATCGCATCCGCGGCCTCTTCCACGGTCGCGAAGCCCTCATGCATGCGTTCGGCCATGAAGTCGATGATTTTCGAAACGCCGTTCGGGTCGACCCTTGGCGTGATGTCCACCAGAACCAGCGCCGAAAGGGTGCCGGGCCTGAGTTTGCCTTCGGCGAGCATACCGGCAATGCCGCCAAGCGATGCCCCGATAACAATGGGACGCTCGCCGGTCTCCTCGAAGATCCGGTCCGACATGACGATGACGTCACGCGCGAAATCGGCAAAGGCGTATTTGCCCTCTGGCTCCCATTCGCTGTCGCCATGGCCGCGCTGGTCCGCCGACCATGCCTGCAAGCCGCTTTCGGCCAGATGCCTGCCCGTCGCATCCCAGGCGTGCCGTGTCTGCCCGCCGCCGTGAAGCATCAGGACCGGGCGCCCTGACGAGCCGTATTTGTCCGCGACAAGGCGGTTACCATCGGCGCCAATGAACTCCACGCAGCCTGCCTCCATCAGCTTTCCTCCAGGAACCGGCGTACACCGGCTTTATAGACCTTGTCGCCAACGGCGAGCATGTGGTCGCGCCCCGTGATTTCAAGCACTTGCGCATTCGGCATGAGCGCCGCAAGATCCTGTGGCGAGCCTGCGATATCGTCCTTCGTTCCGACGGCCACCAGCACCGGCTGCGTGATGCGCGAAACCTCCTCCTCGCTTATTTTCTGTCGAGAGGATCGCATGCAGGCGGCAAGCGCCTTACGGTCCGATTTTGTCTGGTCCGCGAAGGCGCGGAACGCCCGGCCGGTCTTGTCGGTCACATCCGAAAGGCTCTTCGCCTCCAGCGCTTCGGCGATCGGCTCCGGGCTGCCGACACCGGAAATCATGCCGTAGCCAAGCCCGCCGAAGATCACGCGTTTCACCCGTTCGGGATGATTGAGCGTCAGGAACGCGGAAATCCTCGCTCCCATCGAATAGCCCATCACATCGGCGGTCTCGATACCGAGATGGTCGAGCAGGCGAAAGGCATCCTCGGCCATGGTCGGCGCGCCATAGTCCGCCGGGTCATGCGTACCCTCGCTTTCGCCATGACCGCGATTGTCGATCGCGATCACCCGCCGCCCGTCCTTCACCAGCATGTCCACCCAACCGGTATAGACCCAGTTGACGTTGCGGTTCGAGGCGAAGCCATGGATCAGCAGGATAGGTTCGCCCTCGCCTTCGTCGAGATAGGCGATCCTGAGGCCGTCGGAGGAAAAGCTCGGCATGACGATCCTTACGTTGACGTAAACGGCAAACTGGAGGTTTCGTAAGATAATAGCTGATGGCGAATTAGGAAAGCCCGGAAAGAAATGGATCGGGGGCGGGACGAGATCGCGAAAAAACGATCCTCGCCCTCTACCCAAGGCGGCGCGGCATCGGTATTGTCCGCCCGAAAGATCAAGACACGCAACACGGGCAGTGACATCCATGGCGGACAAGGTCGTCCCTCATTTCCAGAACGATCGCGGCATAGAAGTGATCGAAATCGGCGCGAAGGAATTCCAGTGCATCGGGGCAAGGCCGCCCTACGATCACCCGCATGTCTTTCTCGACATGGGCAAGGATGAAGAGATCGTCTGCCCCTATTGCTCCACGCTCTACCGTTTCAACGGGAAGCTTGCGGAGTATCAAGCGGAGCCGGAAGACTGCCTCTGGTCGCCGGAGGCTGCCTGAGGCCGCGCCTGAGCCTTCGGCAGAGCGACTCCACGCGGAGCCCGGCACATGAGCGATACTCCAATCCTTATCGCCGGAGGCGGCATAGGCGGCCTCGTTGCCGGCCTCGCCATCGCCTCTTCGGAGCGGCCGGTCACGATTGTCGAGCGCGCGGGAAAGCTTGAGGCCGTCGGCGCGGGGCTTCAGCTTTCGCCGAACGCGGTTCATGTCCTGCGCGGTCTCGGCCTTGAAAAAGAGATACGGGCCGTCGCCTTCCGTCCCGAAGCCATAAGGATCATGTCCGCGCGTTCGGGCAAGGATGTCGCGCGCGTACCCCTGGGCGATGTCATCGAGCAGCGCCACGGCGCGCCTTACCTCCTGATTCACCGCGGCGACCTTCAGAATATCCTGCTTAGCGCCGTCGAGGCACATTCCGGCATTAACTTGCGCCTCGGCGCGTCCGTTCGCGATGCGAAGCAGGACGAGGCCGGCGTCATGGTCAACCTGGAAACGCTGGAAGGCAGCGATCATCTCCGCGCCGGGGCCCTGATCGGAGCCGACGGCGTCTGGTCGACCGTACGCCGCCGCGTGATGAAAATGCGCCAGGCGGCGTTTACGGGGCGCACGGCCTATCGCGCCGTGGTGCAGATCGACGATGTCCCCGCCGGATGGCGCAATTGCACGGGCCTTTGGCTGGGTGCGAAAGCCCATGTGGTGCACTATCCCATCAGGGGCGGGGCGATGTTCAACATCGTCGCCATCGTCCAGGAACAATGGGATGAGGAAGGCTGGTCCACGCCGGCCGACAAGAACAAGCTCCTGCCGCGGTTCGCCGACTGGCCGAAAGAGCTCGTGCAACTGCTCGATCTTCCGGAGAGCTGGCTTAAATGGGCGCTTTGCGCCATGGAACCCGGCGATATCCGGGTTGAAGGGCGGGTGGCGCTTCTTGGCGATGCGGGACACGCCATGCTTCCCTTCGTCGCGCAAGGGGCGGCGATGGCGATCGAGGACGCGGCCGTCCTCGCCTCCTGCCTGCAGGCGGCGGATGACGTTGCCTCGGGCTTTTCGGAGTACGAGGAAGCACGGCGCGAACGCGTGGACAAGGTGATGCGCACGGCAAGCGACAACGATCGCATCTATCACCTCGGCTATCCGGCTTCGCTTGCGCGCGATGCGGTGCTTGGCCGCATCACGGTGGAAAAGATGCTTTCCCGCTACGACTGGCTTTTTGGCTGGAAAGCGGAATGAGCGGGCGTCACATGTGACGCATCCGTCTCTTGAGCCCGGGCGCTGCTTCCGGTAAAGGGATTTGCTCTTGTTTCCGGCAATGACGCCACGATCGGGGAAAGCGAAGGGCATGAGCAAGGATCAGGCAGCCGGACAGGATCGGGACCCCGTCACGGCCGGTTTTCTCGTCATCGGCGACGAGATCCTTTCCGGTCGCACCAAGGACAAGAACATCGGCTATCTGGCCGAATACCTGACCGAGCTTGGCATCGACCTTGCCGAGGCGCGCGTGGTGCCTGACGTCGAGGAGCGTATCGTCGAGGCCGTCAACGAACTGCGCGCCCGTTACACTTATGTGTTCACGTCCGGCGGCATCGGGCCGACTCATGACGACATCACCGCCGATGCTATTGCCAAAGCCTTCGGCGTCGCGATCGATTTCGACCCGCGTGCCGTGGCGATCCTGAAAAACTTTTACCCTGAAGGTCAGTTGACGGAAGCGCGCATGAAAATGGCGCGCATCCCGCAAGGCGCAGATCTGATCGAAAACGCCGTCTCGAAAGCGCCGGGCTTTCGCATCGGCAATGTTCACGTGATGGCGGGCATCCCCTCCATCATGCAGGCCATGCTCGACGCCATCGCGCCAACGCTCAGGACGGGACGCAGGATGCTGTCGCGCACTGTCGACGCCGACCTTCCGGAAAGCCGCATCGCCGGAGCGCTGAAGGAAATCCAGGACACCCATCCCGGCGTCATGATCGGCTCCTACCCCCGCTCGGTCGATGGCCGCTTCAGCACCCAGGTCGTGGTTCGCTCGCGCGACGAGGACCTTCTCGCCCGCGCAGCAAACGCGGTTGCCGAAGCCGTCGCCGCCGCCCTCAAGTCAACATAACCGCCAGTTCCCTGCACCGCCGGAAGAAACCAATGGAAAACCCGCAACAGCAAAAAGCCTTCCCCGTATCCTGGGACCAGTTCCACCGCGATTGCCGGGCGCTCGCCTGGCGCCTGTCGGGACAGGGCAAGTGGGAGGCGATCGTCTGCATCACGCGCGGCGGCCTTGTACCGGCGGCCATCGTGGCGCGCGAGCTTGGCATTCGCCTTATAGAAACCGTCTGCATCGCCTCCTACCACGAGTATGACGAGCAAGGCTCCCTCAGGGTCATCAAGCCGATCGACCCGAAGGTCGTCAAGCTGGATGGCGGCAAGGGCAAGGCGGTGCTCGTCATCGACGATCTGACCGACACCGGCAAGACAGCGAAGGTCGTGCGCGACATGCTGCCCGAAGCCCACTTCGCCACCGTCTACGCGAAGCCCACGGGCCGGCCAATGGTCGACACTTTCGTCACCGAGGTTTCGCAGGATACCTGGATCTATTTCCCCTGGGACATGGGCTGGCAGTTCCAGCCTCCGATCTCCCACGACACCGCCGGCTGACATGCGTAAGGCGTCAGCCTCACGATAACTTGAGCATGAGTCATTACCGCGGCTCCTCACGTTGAGGTAAACGACGGTAATGATGTTGCGCCTCATCCGGATTCCTGTGCTCAGATTGGTGCTGCTCGCGCTCGTCGCCGCGCATCCCTTCATGATTGGCGCGGCGCAGGGGCCAATATCGGGCTCAGAAGTGATGACAGAATTTATGGCGGCAACATCTTCGGTCGTCTCCTCGCTTTCGGGTCACAGATTCTGTCAGGGCAAGTCATGCCTTGATGTCGTAACCTTGGCCCGGGAACTCGCCACAGCGCGCCCTCACCTTCGGAATGTCTTTTACGGCCACGGCGTTTCCTTCCGCGAAGAGGCCGTACGATTCGCGGATACCCCGCCTCCCCGGCATCTTCTTGCCTGACGCTTGCTGCCCGGAAGGAGGAAGCTGGTCGCCGGCGGAAGATCAACCCTGCATTTCCCGCTTTGCCGCTTCCCTGCCGCAATTGGCGAATTGATTGCGCCCCTATGCAACGCAGAGACATCATGACGAACACGAATTCCATCAGCCGGCGCCACTTCCTGGCCGGCGCTTCGAGCCTCATGCTGGCGGGCTGTGCCGGCACCCAGCAACGTGCGCCGCATTCTCCCGCCGAAGATCCCTATTACCTGACCATGTACGGCCCAATCCCGGACGAGGAGTTTCCGGTTCCCGCCGTTGACCTGAAGAAGGTCGATCCGGCTTATTACCGCCGCGTGGTCGATTATCCGACGCCGGAGCGCGCCGGCACGCTCGTAGTCGATACGCCGAACCGCTACCTCTATCTCGTGATGGAAAACGGCAAGGCGCTGCGCTACGGCTGCGGCATCGGCCGCGACGGTTTTTCCTGGGGCGGGCGCGCGCGGATTGCCTACAAGAAGGCCTGGCCGACATGGACGCCGCCTTCGGAAATGATCGCGCGCCAGCCGGAACTGGAGAAGTTCAGAAACGGAATGCCTCCCGGCCTGCAGAACCCGCTTGGCGCGCGCGCGCTTTACATCTTCGAAGGCGGCCGCGACACGCTCTATCGCGTGCACGGCACCATGGAGGAATGGTCGATCGGCAAGGCGGTGTCCTCCGGCTGCGTCCGCCTTCTCAATCAGGATGTGATCGACCTTGCCTCGCGCGTGCCCAACGATACGCCGATCGTCGTGCTTCAGGCCTGAATTCCGCTGGCGGGCCGAAAAACCTCAGTCCCTGAAACATAATCGTTTCAAAGGCTGAGGCTTCATGCATCTACCCCTCGTCGATCCGCACATGGCGGTCGGCGATGATTTCCTCCGGCGAAATGCTGCAGCCGATGGCATGGATTTCCACGCCGCGTTCGCGGGCCGTGTCGAACGCCTCGCCATAGGCCGGGTCGATGTCGCGGGCGAGCCTCAAGACATCGCAGTCCGGCCGCTGGACCAGATAGACCATTGCGGCGCGGTGACCTTCGGCGACCATATCGCCCATCTCGACCAGATGCTTCGCCCCGCGCGCGGTCACCGAATCGGGAAATTCCGCAAGCCCGCCTTCACGCATCAGGTGGACGTTCTTGACCTCCACATAGGTCCTGGCGCCATCATCGCCGGTCAGCAGAATGTCGATGCGCGAGTTCCTGCCGTATTTCACCTCGCGTTTCAACTCCGCGAACCGGCTGAGCGCTTCTATGCGCCCGGCCTTCAGCGCCTCTTCGACAAGGCCGTTGGGATGGGCGGTATTGATGCCAACGAGCGCGCCATCCGCCTCCACCAGTTCCCAGGAGAATTTGAGCTTGCGCGCAGGATTGTCCGAGCGTGACAGCCACACGCGCGCCCCCGGTGCGTTCAGCCCCAGCATGGAGCCGGGGTTGGCGCAATGCGCGGTAATTTCCTCCCCCGATTCGTCAAGCACCACATCGGCCAGAAACCTTTTGTAGCGTTTGACAAGACGGCCGGAGACGAGTGGAGCGGGAAATCGCACGAAGATACCCTCCAGGGAAAAAAGTTCAGCGCGACCAGAAATCCGGATCGAGCAGAATGATGACGGTGAAAAGTTCAAGGCGCCCGATCAGCATGGCGAACGAAAGGATCCATTTCGCCCCGTCCGGGAGTGGCGCGAAGTTGCCGGTGGGGCCGATGATGGGGCCGAGGCCGGGGCCGACGTTACCCACAGCCGTTGCCGCCGCAGAAAGCGCGGTGACGAGATCGAGGTCGAAGGTCGACAGGATCAGCGTGAAGATGCCGACCGCACCCATATAGACCACGAGGAACGCGAGCACCGAAAAAGACAGCTCCGACGTCAGCCGGCTTGCGCCGTATTCCTCCGAAATGACGCGGTTCGGCCGCACCATCCGCCGCAGATGCGCGCGCACCGTGCCGAAGAAGACGAGGAAGCGGAACACCTTGATCCCGCCCGTCGTCGATCCGGTGCAGCCGCCGACGAACTTCAGCAAAAGCGCCAGCACGACGATGGGCGCCCCCCAGGTCGTATAGTCGCCATACGCGTAGCCCGTGCCCGTGACGACGGAGATCATGTTGAAGGTCGACATCAAAAGCGCATCGTCGAACGGCACACGATGCTTGACGCCAAGGTAAATCGTCACGCAAAGCGAAACGATGATGACGAAGCCCATGAATGCGCGCACCTGCGGGTCGCGCCAAAGCATCAGCGGCTGGCCCCTGAGCGCCTGAATCAGAAGCACGAAAGGCAGCGCGCCCACGATCATGAAAAGCACGGCGAACCACGCCGTTGCCGGGTTCTTGAAATAGCCGAAGGACACGTCGTGGGTGGAATAGCCACCGGTGGCGATCGTCGTGAAAGCGTGGTTGATGGCGTCGAAAGGAGACATGCCCGTCCCCCAATAGGCGAAGATACAGCATGTTGTCAGAAACAGATACGACAGGCCGATCAACCGGATAAGCTCGACCGAGCGCGAGACGATCTTTTCGCTTCGGTCGGAGCTTTCCGTCTGGAAAAGCTGCATGCCGCCGATCCTCAGGAACGGCAGAAGCACGATCGCCATGACGACGATGCCCACGCCGCCCATCCATTGCATGAGCGAGCGCCAGACCAGAAGGCCGGGGGGAAGCGAATCGAGCCCGCTCAGCACCGTCGATCCGGTCGTCGTGAAACCCGACACCGCCTCGAAGACAGCATCGGCGTACCCCACGCCAAGCCACAGGAACGGAAGCGCGCCGAAGGCCGGCAGCGTCATCCAGGCAAGCGTCGTAAGCACGAAGGTCTGGCGCGTGTTGAGCCCTTCCGAAAGCGCCCCGCCGAGCGCCACGGAAAGGAGAAGGCCGATGAGACCGGTGATCAGTGCCGAGAAGATGAAGGCCTGCCAGTCGGCGTTTCGCGCGGCAAGGTCCACCACGGCCGGAATCAGCATCGCCGTTGCAAGACCCACGTAGAGAAAACCGAGGATGTTGAGAACAGGGCGAAGCGAGAGCACGTGGCGGTCGTCTCAGGTCCGGATTGAAAACGCTGTCAAGGGGCGGCACCTTAGGCCGGTGCCGGATGGAGGGGCAAGGCGCAAACGACGCAATGCAACTGCAATGCGCGAATAATTGCGCAAGCGTTGCGCTAAAGACGCTCGAACCAAGCCTTACCGCGACCAGAACTCGGGATCGAGCAGCACGATCACCGTGAACAGCTCAAGACGGCCAAGCAGCATGGCAAGAGACAGCACCCATTTGGCATCGTCCGGCAGGGAGGAGAAATTTCCCGCCGGACCGATGATTTCGCCGAGGCCGGGACCGACATTGCCGATGGCCGTCGCAGCCCCCGTGATCGCCGTCAGGAGATCGAGGCCGAAGAAGGTCAGCAGCAAGGTGATGATACCGACGGAGCCGAGATAGGCGACAAGGAAGGCAAGGACCGAAAAGGCAATGTCCGGCGTCACCCTCGTTCCCATGTAGCGTGTGGAAACGACGCGGTGCGCGCGCACCATCATGCGCATGTGGTTGCGCAGCGTACCGAAGAAGATGATGAAGCGGAACATCTTGATCCCGCCCGATGTCGATCCCGTACAGCCGCCCGAAAACGTGAGCACAAGCGCGATGCCGACGATCGGCGCGCCCCAGGCCGAATAATCGCCTAAGGCGAAGCCGGTGGTGGTGACGATAGAAGTGAAATTGAACGCCGTACGCAAAAGCGCTTCATGCAGGCCGATCTTCAGGTGAAGGCCGAGATAGACCGCCGCCACGAAGGAGATGACCGCCAGCATCGCGACGAGTGCCCGCACCTGTGCGTCCTGCCAGATCAGCAGCGGCCTCCCGCGTATCGCCTGTATCAGGATGCTGAAGGGAAAGGCGCCGGCAAGCATGAAGACGACACATACCCACGCCGTCAGGGGATTGGTGAAATAGCCGAAGGACGCGTCATGAGTGGAATAGCCACCGGTTGAAAGCGTCGTCATGGCGTGGTTCACGGCATCGAAGGCATCCATGCCGGTGATCCAGTAAAGCACCGCGCAAAGCGCCGTCAGGCCCACATAGACCAGCGCGATAAGGCGCACGAGATCGGCAGAGCGCGCAACCACCTTCTCGCCCTGGTCGGAACTTTCGGTCTTGAAGAGCTGCATGCCGCCGACTTGCAGATAAGGCAGTAACACCAGCGCCATGACGATGATGCCGACCCCGCCCATCCACTGCAGGACCGAACGCCAAAGCAAAAGGCCGGGCGGCAAACCATCGAGGCCCGTCAGGATCGTCGAACCCGTCGTGGTAAACCCCGAAACGGCTTCAAACACAGCGTCGGTGTAGGAGATCCCGAGCCAGAGAAACGGCAGCGCACCGAACGCCGGCAGCACCAGCCAGGCGAACCCCGTCAGCAGAAACGCCTGGCGGATCGTCAACCCTTCCTTCAGATAGCCTGAACAGGCGACGGCGAGCAGCAGGCCGCAAAGAGATGTTGCAAGTGCTGAAATGACAAAGGCCTGCCAGTCCGGGTTGCGCGCTGCCACGTCAACGGCTGCCGGCAGCAGCATCCCGGCGCCAAGGCCGAAAATCAAAAGCCCGAGGATATTGAAGACGGGACGAAGGTTGGGCACGAACCGGACGCGATTGCTGTTCCAGATGAACGCCGGCCGAACCCGGCGGAAACCGGTTTACACCCGGCGATGTTAGATCGCCAATGGTTTTTGCAGCGCCGCATTCCAGGATACGCCCGGGTCGAACGAAAAACCGAAAATCCAGGCCCGAAAGATCCCCCTGATAAGGGGAGGCCCGCTGGGTTGGAAGCCAGCGGGCCTGATTGACTGAAAAGAGGCTCCGGCGCTCAGGCCGTAATTTCCCTTTTCAGGTTTTCGGACCCGGCGGAGGAATGCCGGGTCGCGAAGTCTTTTTCGTCAAGCGGATCAGAACGTGCGCTGCACGCGGATCGCGGCGGTCAGCTGGTCGCTGTCCTCGATGGCGTTCCCACCCCAGTCACGGTAGGTGTAGTTCAGCTCGGCGCCGATGAGGAAGCCGCTGGCCGGGCTCCACACCAGGTTGCCCTGGACCGAGGTCGTCTCGAGATCGAGATTGTTGCCTTCGGAAACATCAATGTCGGTGTAGTTGACGTTGAAGTTCGTGCTCCAATGCGACGTCCAGTTGTGGGTGAAACCACCGCCGATGGAGAAGGCTTCGGTCAGCTCGATGTCGCCGCTGGCGTCGATCACGCCGTCGGTCAGGTTCGGCACGCCGGAGACGATGTAGCCGGAAGCACCTTCACCGTAACCAACCTGGAAAGCGATCTGGTCGCCCGGAGCGATAAACGGCGTGTTGATCAGCACACCACCGGCAATGCCCCAACCAAGCTCGGACTCGGTGCCGAAAGCGGCGCTGGAAGCTTCATCGTTCCACACCTGGTGCAGGACACCCATGAGCTGAGCAGAACCCCAACCCTGGTCGACGCGCAGGTTGGCGACGAAGTCCGGCAGGCGATGTCCGCCGTAGCTGTCGCCGATACGACCGGCGCCTGTCGTCGTGTACTGCAGAGCAGTGTTCGTCGCAACAGCGATGTTTCCGCGGTTCTGCAGGCCATCTTCAACCGAAATCGTCGCCGAGAAGCCGTTCCCGAAGGACTGCGTGTAAGCGAAGAGGTTGGTGGTGAAGATGTCGGTGCCGCCCCAGGACTGCGGGATGGCGAAGGTGTAACCCGTGAAGAACTCGAACATGGAGATCGCGCGGCCGGCGGTCAGGCCACCGAACTGAACGAAGCCGTACTCGAGGGTCGGCGTGGTGCCGGACGTGCCGGTTTCGACCTGGTTGTGCAGCGAAACGTAGGTGCGCAGCAGGCCATATTCGGTCTGGGTGCGGGCGTCAACGCGGATGTAACCGCGAGCGCGGAGCTGCGTGCTGTTCTGGTCGTTCGTCTGGAAGCCCGTGCCATTCAGCACGGTCTGGTCACCCAGCCGGTTGCGCGGAGCGTCGTCAGCGAAGTTGCGGAAGCGGAACTCCGTGCGCAGACGGCCGCCGACCTTGAGGCAGGTCTCGGTGCCCGGCATATAGAAGAAGCCCGAGCCATAGGCGTCGCAGACGCGGACGTAATCGACCGGCTCCGGAGCGGCCGGAAGATCGGCTGCCTGGGCGCCCGAAGCGGCAGCGGCAGCGGCCGCGGCGCCGAGAAGGATGCTCTTGATGTTCATGTCCTGACCTTTTCGATCATATTCAGTTGCTGTTGCACGCTTTTGGCGGCAAGCGCTGCCTAACGCGATGCGAAAGAGCCCGCTCCCCGCGAAGCTCATGGCGTTTTGTAGTCAGCTTATGCGTGCCGTTGCAATCACCTTGAGCCGCTGGACGTTGTGTATGAGGGGGGCTGTTGCTCCATTGCAACAAGGCATCGTGCTGCTACACGCACATCACGTCGCAATCACGGATATTTTATTTTTGGCGCGATTTTATATAATCATTTGAAAACGTTACGGTCGACCTTCTCTCTTCCGACTCACCCATCGAGGCGCGCGCCAGTTTTACGTAGCGGGATAATTGGTGCTGAGAAATCTCACGCGTTTGTGTATAAGCACGCGGTTTCATGCACGGCGCCCACGTTGATGAGGCATGTTCGCGAAATGCGGGAAGGTTGAAGGATCTGGAATCGCCGATCGAGGCTTGCCATGGCCTGTGCCCGCGCCAGAATCGAAGAAGCGATATATGAGGAGCTTGACGACGAAACGTCAGGTAATACGACCGGCGGTCGCCCACCAGTGCGGACGGGAGACCGCGATTCTGGCCGACAGCGCTTCGGCTTTCGCAACGTCCCAGGTCAGGGCGAAGCAGGTTGCGCCGGAACCGGACATGCGCGCGAAAGCCACCTCCCCTTGCGCATCCAGCATGGAAAGCACTTCGGCGATCCCGGGTGCAACGTCCATTGCCGCTTCCGCAAGGTCGTTGCGCGTTCCGTGAAGCCAGCCGATGAGATCGTCGAATTCCTGGAAGCCTGCGGCGGGAACATCCGGCAGGGGTTGATTGTCCCGTCGCCTGAGCGCCTGAAAAACCTCCGGCGTCGGCACTTCCACGCCCGGATTGACCAGTACGATGCCGCACGCGGGCATTGTCCTCACTGGATCGATGATTTCGCCTATGCCCGAAACTCTTGCCGGCACGGACAAAAGGCACATCGGCACATCCGCGCCGAGCTTCAGCGCCAACTGCAATAACGCGCTATCGGAAATGTCCAGCGCCCACACGCGCCTCAGAAGGCGCAAGGCCGCCGCCGCATCCGCCGACCCGCCACCGATTCCCGATGCGACCGGCAATATCTTTTCGAGCGTCAACGAGATTTCGCCAGAATCGCGCCCCGCGGCTTCGGCCAGCAGGCGCGCCGCTTTCATGACGAGGTTGTCGCCTCTCCCGCTGCAGGGCAGCGCATGCTCGTAAGGCCCGGCGACCGTCAGCCCGCTCCCGTCACGCGAAATCGACACCACATCGCCGATATCGGGGAACACGACGAGGCTGTCGAGGAGGTGGTAGCCGTCGCCGCGCTGCCCGGCCACATGAAGCGCTAGATTGACCTTTGCCCTTGCAATTTCCGCCGCCGGCATGCCTCCGGCATCCAATGCGCCAGTGCCTCCTGCCGCCTGCATGTGCGTTTAGCCGCCGTTCTTCTTCTCCGGCTCGGTGACCGCGCCGTTTTCCGTGTTCGCTTCGCTCAGGCCGTTTTCGATCTTGTCGAGGATCTTCGCCAGGTCCTCTTCCTCCGGCTTCAGGTCGCGCGCGTGGTTCCACTGGAAGCGTGCCTCGAGCCTGCGTCCAACCTGCCAGTAGGCGTCGCCCAGATGGTCGTTGATGATCGGGTCCTCGGGGCGGAGTTGAACGGCCTTTTCCAGTTCCACCACGGCCTCCTCGTAGCGGCCGAGCCGGAAATAGGCCCAGCCCAGGCTGTCCACGATATAGCCGTCCTGCGGGCGAAGCTCCACGGCCTTGCGGATCATGCCGAGCGCCTCGTCGAGCTTCAGGCCGCGGTCGACCAGCGAATAGCCGAGGTAGTTGAGAACGAGCGGTTGATCGGTCGAAAGCGCAAGCGCCTTGCGGAAATCGGCCTCGGCCGCATCCCATTCCTTTACGCGCTCATAGCAGATGCCCCGGTAGTAGTAGAGCGTCCAGTTCCGCTCCGCCGGATCGGCGTCGATCGTGGCGATGCCTTGCGAATAGGCTTCCCCCGCTTCCTCGAAAAGCTGATGGGCGCGTAAAACGTTTCCGAGCGCGGTAACGGCTTCCAGGTCGCCCGGATCGCTTTCGACGAGCTTTTGCAGGTGCGCGCGCGCTTCATCCAGATTGTCGAGGGAATTGAAATTGAGCCCGACCTGGATTTCCGCATCCCGCTTCAGAGGCGATTTGTCATCCACCCGTTGCAGGAGTTCGATGGAGCGGGCCTGATCGTCGATCCGCTGGAAGAGGTTGGCGAGCGCGATCAGCGCGATATCGGCCTTGGGGTCGAGATGGATGGCAAGCTGCAGGTAGGCCGCCGAAAGTTCTTCGCCGCCGTCGCGGCCAAGCGCGGCGCCCAGCCCGTAGAGGACTTCGGCGGCGCCCCGGTCGTGCGCATCGACCATTGGCGCAATCTCGCCGCCCTCTTCGATCCCGGCCCTGAGCTCGCGCATGACAGGGTGCCCGGGAATAATCTTGCGATAGCCGTCGATCACCTTGAGCGCGCCGGCCGTGTCGCCTGCCCTGGCCCTCGCCCGCGCCAGCGCCTCGACCACGCGGAGCGCGCCGGGGTCAGCCGCATAGGCGGAGTTGAAATTGTCGAGCGCGGCGTCGCTGCGCCCGGCGAGTTCCTGAATCAGCCCGGCATGGTGGGTGGTGAAGACGTTGAACCAGTCCGGTCCGTCAAGGGCGGCGATTGATTCAAGCGCAAGATCGGTCTTGCCCTGTGCCGCAAGCGCCCATGCTCGCACGAGGCGGCCCGTAAGCTCCGCCAGGGGCCCGCGCGTGCCCCGGTCCAGCAACTTCACGGCCCGGTCGAAATCCTGCATGTGGATGGCGTCCGCCGCGAGCGCGATACGGGCTAGGAAATGGTCGGGCTGGTCGGCGGTCAGCCGTTCGGCGAGGTCGAGCGCGCGGTCGATGTCTCCATTGGCCACATGTAGCACGAACGTCCGGTCGAGCAGAAAGGCGTTGCCGGGGTCGGAATCGAGCGCTTCTTGAAAAAACGCCGCGGCATTCGCGATATCGCGGCTTTGCCCGGCCAGGCGGCCTGAAAGATAGCTGCCGCTGAGCGTGATCGGAAGCCCTTCCGCCGTGCCGATTTCATCCGCATCGTTCACTTCCGCTTTCAGCGGTGATGGCGCGCAAACGATGAGCGCGCCCGCAAGTGCGGCGGCGCCTGCGCCGAGCAGGAACCCTTTCAGGCGTTTGCAGCCGGGGGCGCTCGGGCTGGTCGTCGAGAAGGAGGCACGCGTCATCGGCACATTCGTCCATTCGTTGTCTTCGGCGCCCGTGAGGATGGTCAGGCCATCGGGAAACCGGATTGGAGCGGCGTTGAGGCCGACTCGTAGATAAACCTGAGTTTCAATGACCGCCCAGCATGGCGTCAATGTGGCCTTGTGGCCCGCGTCGATCAAAATCGGTAATATGATCCGCCTGACTCGCGCAAGTTCTTCATTCCTTTGAATTTTCGCCGGTTCTTTGGGCAAGCGGGTTTCAAAAAGTTTTGCAAAACGACTTTGTTTCCCGCACTGCATCATTTAAGGGATGACGCATGGTAGCGGCGATTGCTTGAATTATGAATGCTGGCATTGCCGGAAAATGCTTGGCCATACGGGGGCGGACCAGATGACGAAGTGGGTCTACAGCTTCGGGGACGGCAGCGCGGAAGGAACGCGCGACATGCGCGACCTGCTCGGCGGCAAGGGCGCGAACCTTGCGGAAATGAGCAGCCTCGGCCTTCCCGTCCCGCCCGGTTTCACGATCACGACCGAAGCCTGCACCTGGTATTACTCCCATAACGACAGTTACCCGGAGGGCCTGGATAACCAGGTAGAGGCGGCTCTTCGCGCCGTAGGCAATCTGACCGGCCGCCGCTTCGGCGACAGGGACAACCCCCTTCTGGTGTCCGTACGTTCCGGTGCCCGCGTTTCCATGCCGGGCATGATGGACACGGTCCTCAACCTCGGCCTCAACGACGAGACGGTGCCGGCTCTCGCCAAGGCTTCCGGCGACGAGCGCTTCGCTTACGATAGCTACCGCCGCTTCATCCAGATGTATGCCGACGTTGTCATGGGGCTCGACCATCACGCGTTCGAGGAGGTGCTTGAGGAGTTCAAGGACGGCAACGGCCATTCTCTTGACACCGAACTCACCGCCAGGGACTGGCAGGCGGTGATCGAGCGATACAAGAAGCTTGTGGCCGAAGAACTCGACCGGCCTTTCCCGCAAGATCCGTACGAGCAGCTCTGGGGGGCGGTCGGCGCGGTCTTCGGCTCATGGAACAGCGCGCGCGCCATCACCTACCGCCGGCTGCACGATATTCCCGGCGACTGGGGAACGGCCGTCAACGTTCAGGCGATGGTGTTCGGCAACATGGGCGAAACCTCGGCCACCGGCGTTGCCTTCACACGCAACCCGTCGACGGGCGAAAACGCGCTTTACGGCGAATTCCTCGTCAATGCGCAGGGCGAGGACGTGGTTGCCGGTATCCGCACCCCGCAGGACTTGACGGAAGCCGCACGCGCGGCGAGCGGAAGCGAGGCTCCCTCGCTCGAAGCCATCATGCCGGAGGCTTTTGCCGAATTCATCGCTATCTGCGGCAAGCTCGAAGCCCATTACCGCGAAATGCAGGACGTGGAGTTCACGGTCGAGCGCGGCAAGCTGTGGATGCTCCAGACCCGAACGGGCAAGCGCACTGCCAAGGCCGCGCTCAAGATCGCCGTCGACATGGCGGGCGAAGGCCTGATCACGCCGGAGGAAGCGGTCATGCGCGTCGATCCGGCAGCACTCGACCAGCTTCTCCATCCGACGATCGACCCGAAGGCCAAGCGCGACATTATCGCCTCCGGCCTGCCCGCCTCGCCGGGTGCGGCGTCCGGCGCTCTGGTGTTTTCCTCCGACGAGGCGGAAGAGGCGAAGGCCGCCGGCCGCAAGGTCATTCTCGCGCGCGTGGAAACAAGCCCGGAAGATATTCACGGCATGCACGCCGCCGAAGGCATCCTGACGACGCGCGGCGGCATGACGAGCCACGCCGCCGTCGTCGCGCGCGGCATGGGCAAGCCATGCGTATCGGGCGCAGGGCAGCTGCGGATCGATTATCGCAAGGGCACGATGATGTCGGCCGGGCGCACCTTCAACAAGGGCGATGTCGTCACCATAGACGGTTCGACCGGCCAGGTGCTTCTGGGTGAGGTGGCGATGCTCCAGCCCGAACTCTCGGGCGATTTCGCGGCTCTCATGGAGTGGGCGGATAAAGTACGCCGCATGAAGGTGCGCACCAACGCCGAAACGCCGGCCGATGCGCGCGCCGCGCGCGGCTTCGGGGCGGAAGGCATCGGCCTTTGCCGCACCGAGCACATGTTCTTCGAAGGTGAGCGCATCGTGTCGATGCGCGAGATGATCCTGGCGGAAACGGAAGCCGGACGCCGCACCGCCCTTGCCAAGCTTCTGCCGATGCAGCGGGCGGATTTCGTCCAGCTTTTCGAGATCATGCAGGGCCTTCCCGTCACGATCCGCCTGCTCGACCCGCCGCTGCACGAGTTCGTGCCCCATACGGACGAGGAGATCGCCGAGGTCGCCGCCGCGATGCAGGTCGATCCGGAGCGGCTTCGCGAGCGCGCGCTTCAACTTGACGAGTTCAACCCGATGCTCGGCCATCGCGGCTGCCGCCTGCTCGTCACCTATCCGGAAATCGCGGAGATGCAGGCCCGCGCCATCTTCGAAGCCGCGGTCCAGGCCGGCAGGGCGACGGGCTCGCCGGTGACGCCGGAAATCATGGTCCCGCTCGTCGGCATGAAGGCGGAGCTAGATCTCGTTCGCGGGCGTATCGACGCCATGGCCGAGGAAGTCGCGAAGGAAACCGGTACGAGGATCGAGTATCAGGTCGGCACGATGATCGAGCTTCCGCGCGCCGCCCTGCGTGCCGCCGAAATCGCCGGCAGCGCGGAGTTCTTCTCCTTTGGCACCAACGACCTCACTCAAACCACCTACGGCTTGTCGCGCGATGACGCGGCCTCCTTCCTCGGCGCCTATCAGCAAAAAGGCCTGATCGAGCAGGATCCCTTCGTAACGCTCGACCGGGAAGGTGTTGGCGAACTCGTGCAGATAGCGGCGGAGCGCGGGCGCCGGGCGCGCCCCGGCATCAAGCTCGGCATCTGCGGTGAGCATGGCGGCGACCCGGCCTCCATCGCGTTTTGCGAGGAAGTCGGCCTCGACTATGTCTCCTGCTCGCCCTTCCGCGTACCGATCGCCCGCCTCGCCGCGGCCCAATCCGCATTAAAGGCCGCGGCGAAGGCAAAATCCGGCGATTGAGCGGCATGAAGCGAAGGCCGCAATCGCTTGCGGAATTGCGCGCCGGCGGCAAGGCGGGTCTCGCTCGCGCGCTTTCGGCCATCGAGACGGAAAATGGCACGGCGGAACTCGCGGCCTTCCTCGATGAGGCGGCTGTCGACCCGCTAGGCACCGTCATCGGCCTCACCGGCCCGCCCGGCGTGGGCAAATCCACGCTGACGAACGCCCTCATCGCAATTTTTCGCGGGCGCGGCGAAACGGTCGGCATAATCGCGGTCGACCCCTCCTCACAGGTTTCCGGCGGCGCGCTTCTGGGTGACCGTACAAGACTTCGCACCGATCCCGAGGATACCGGCGTCTTCGTGCGCTCCATGGCCGCGCGAGACCGTCTTGGCGGGTTGTCGGACCATGCAGTTGCCGGCATCGCGCTCATGCGTGCCGTGATGGACAGGGTGATCGTGGAATCGGTCGGCATCGGCCAGTCGGAGGCCGATGTCGCCTTCGCCGTCGACACGGTAATCCTTTGCATCCAGCCCGGTTCCGGCGACAGCCTGCAATTCATGAAGGCCGGCATCATGGAACTTCCGGATGTCGTCGCCGTCACCAAGGCGGACATGGGGGCGCCCGCACGCCGCGCCCGCGCCGACGTGGAAGGCGCGCTTTCGCTCGCGCGGCTTTCGGACGACCGGCCTTCCCCGGAGGTCGTCATGGTTTCGGCGAACGACGGGACGGGGCTCGATGAGCTCGTCGCGGCATGTGATGCGCATTCGGCGGCGTCCCGGTCGGGTGGAGAGCTTGACCGCCGCCGCGCCGCGCAACACCTGAAATGGGTGGAAGATGCCGTGAGAGATAGTTTCGGGCGTCGCGCTGTCGAAATTTGCGATATTCCCTCGGAACTCGTGCGGAGCGAAGGCCCGTTCACGGCGATCCTGCGGCTGGAACGGGCGCTGGACGAGCGCCTGAAAGGCGAGTGAAAACCTTATGAAGAGCGGCAAGGTGGCGGGGTTTCCCGGCCCGCTCGTCGCCTGTCTTCCCGTCTCCCGTCGGCACGGCGCGGTCCGATGCGTGGAAAGAGATCACGCGTGCTTGCGCGTTTCCACGTGAATGTACTCCTGACGCCCGAGACGGATTTCCACCTCATCGACCTCGTCGGCCGGCACGGGGCGGGAGAGAAAATACCCTTGCAGGCGGTCGCATTTCGTCAGTCGCAGGAACGCGGCCTGATGCTCGGTCTCGATGCCTTCGGCGACCACCGACATGCCCAGCGCCTCGCCCAGGTTGATGATGGTGCCGAGGATCGCGGATGCATGCGGCGAGGTTTCGAGCCCTGCGATGAACGCGCGGTCGATCTTCAGCGTGTCGAACGGGAACTGGCGCAGGTAGCTCAGGCTCGAATAGCCGGAGCCGAAATCGTCAAGCGCAACGCGGATTCCCTTTTGCTGTACCCTCTGCAGGGTCTGCAGGACCAGCGGATCCTCGTTGGAAAAGACGTTTTCCGTCACCTCGATTTCCAGACGGTGGGGGTTGAAACCCGTCGCCGAAAGGATCGACGTCAGCCGCTCGATGAATTGCGGGTGACGAAACTGGATCGGGGAGATGTTGACCGCCAGCTTCAGGTGCGGCCAGCGCACGGCATCCCGGCAGGCGCGCCTCAGAACCCACAAGCCTAGGTCGTTGATCAGGCCCGTTTCCTCCGCCAGCGGAATGAAGCTTGCCGGGCTGATCTGGCCGCGCGACGGGTGGTTCCAACGCACCAGCGCTTCGACGGCCAGGATCTTGCGGCCGTTGATCGTCGTCTGCGGCTGATAGACGAGCGAAAGCTGGTCGTGGTCGATCGCACGGCGCAACTCGCGGGCCAGGTTTTCGCGCGCCCGTACCTGCTCTTCCATGGCGATAGTGAAAAAGGTGTGCCGGCCGCGCCCGTTCGCCTTGGCGGAATAAAGGGCGATGTCGGCCTTGCGTAGAAGTTCGCCCATCGATGCGCCGTCGTCGGGGGCGACGGCCGCGCCGATGCTCAGGCTCACGTAAAGATGCGTGTTGCTGGTGTACATCGGCGAGGCGAATCGGTCCTGGATACGCTTGAGAAGGTCGTCAAGCTCGTCGCGATCCTGGCAGTCGGGAACGAGCAGCGCGAATTCGTCGCCACTAATACGCGCGAGCAGCGCGCCTGAGGGCACGATCACACGAAGCCGGCGCGCCGCCTCGCAGATCACCTCATCGCCGGCGGCATGGCCAAGCGTGTCGTTGATGTCCTTGAAGTGGTCAAGGTCGATGTAAACCACGCCCAGCAGGCGGTCCGCGCCGCCTCCCTCCGACAGCAGTTCCTCGAAGCGCTTTGTCAGCAGGTCGCGGTTGGCGAGCCCGGTTAGCCCGTCGTGCAGGGCGGCGAACTTGGCGCGCGATTCGCTCTCCGCAAGCCGTTTCGTGCTCTGGCGCGTGTAGATCAGGACGGCGGTCGTCAGGATGGCGATAGCGAAGGAAAGGAACGTTAGGACGGGGGTGACGCTTTCCAGGATGTCGGCGCCCGGGAGTTGCGGCTGCCAGGCGATATGGCCGATCGCAATTCCCGTCGGCGCATCGATTTCGAGCGCGGTCTCGTTGGAATGCGGCAGGCCGCCGATGTGCATGTTGAGACCTTCGATCCCGGTCATGATCGAAAAGTCTTCCAGCCGCAGGCCGGACAGCACCTTGACGCTCACCAGGACAGCCGGCGCATGGCGCTCGCCGGCGACACCATGCAGCTTGGGCGATATGGCCGTCACGCTGACGAGCGCCGGCTTGCCTTCGATGGCCGCATAGCCGGTTTCGTAGATCGATTGGGCACGTCCGTCGCGCGTCGGCATGAAGATGTCGCGGCCGAATTCGTCGCGCGCGAACTGGATGATGAAGCGGGCGCGCGTGCGCGCGACGAGGGGCAGGATCTGGGCCAGGAACTCCTCGTCGCCGAAGCCGACCGTCATCGTGCCGCCGCGCGAATAGTAGATCGGGCTGCGGTTCTCGCCGATGATCAGCGTATGGTCGTGGCCGTAGCTGTCGAAGAGGCGCTGGCCGATGTTCACATGCAGCCATGTCGGGTCGAAGGAGCGCCCGCGCGTGCTGAAATAAGCTGCGTCCCAGACCGCGGCACTTTCCTGCTCCTTGGCGAGAAGGTCCGCCTGGAGTTGCAATCCGCTGAGTATAAGATTGCTTTCGTTCTCGAG
Organism: Hongsoonwoonella zoysiae; assembly: GCF_013266695.1. Lineage (GTDB taxonomy): Bacteria > Pseudomonadota > Alphaproteobacteria > Rhizobiales > Stappiaceae > Hongsoonwoonella > Hongsoonwoonella zoysiae. The sequence goes on along the minus strand of NZ_JABRXF010000001.1, from coordinate 2,244,713 downwards.
TGCGGAACGATCGGCGGTGCGCGATGTCCAGAATATCAGGACGACGGCGAGGACAACCGTAAGCAGAACCACGCCAACCACCGGAAAGAGGATCGCGTTTGCCAGTCTGCTGCTGTTTTGACGCCTGTCCAGATTCATAAGGTCAATGGCCCCCTCAGCCAAACCATCGCCGCATCGGCTTAAGAATTTGCCGACAAGGATAGTTAAGCACCCGTTTATATTGAAAAATTCCGGAGTGAGTCGGAAGGGTTGAGCGGCCGATGCTGCGAAATGGCCGCATTTACCCCTTCACGGAAAGGCGTGGAAGCTCGTCTCCCGCCTGCAGTAGCGCTCCGAGTTCGCCTGCCAGCATCGGCTTGCCGAAGTAGTATCCTTGCAGGAATTCGCAGCCGATATCCTTGAGGAAATCGTGCTGCTCGGTCGCTTCGATGCCTTCCGCCGTCACCGCCATTCCAAGCGCATCCGCAAGGTTCACGAGCGCTTCCACGATCGCTGCCGATTCTGCCTCGTGCTCCAGGTTCATGACGAACGACCGGTCGATCTTGAACTTGTCGAACTCAAACTGCCTGAGATAACTCAGGCTCGAATAGCCGGTTCCGAAATCGTCAAGCGCGATGCGCACGCCGAGATCGTGCAGTTCATCGAGTTTCGACTTCACGGCGTCGGTATGATCCATCACCGCCGCTTCCGTGATCTCCAGTTCCAGCCTGTCCGCGGGAAAGTCTAGTTCCTCAAGCAGGCGGCCCACGCAGGGCACGAATTCCGGATGGCGGATCTGGCTCGGCGAAACGTTGACGGCAATCGTCAGTTCCGGCCAGGAGAGCGCGTCCTCAAGCGCCCTTCGCAAGACCCACGCGCCGATGGACCACATCAGATCCGTTCCTTCGGCGATCGGCAGGAAAGCAGCGGGCGGTATCTCTCCGCGTTTCGGGTGTTGCCAGCGGATGAGGGCCTCCGCCCCCACGATCAGCGATCCGTCGCCGGTAACGATCGGCTGGTAGCGGAGGAAGAACTCGTTGCGTTCCAGCGCCCGGCGCATCTCCTTTTCGATCTGCCGGCGCTCCTTCAGCGTCTCGTCCATCTGCGGCTCGAAGAGCACGCACCTGCCCCGCCCGCGATCCTTCGCCTGGTAGAGCGCGATATCCGCCCGGCGCAGGAGCTGGGTGAGGTCCGTTCCATGATCGGGGAAGAAAGTGACACCCATGCTCACCGTCGTCGGCAGCGCCATGTTGTCGACGGTAAGATCCTTGGTGATCCGCTTGTTGAGGCTGGTACAGGCGTTCAAAAGCGCCGCCCGGCTGTCCATACCGGTCAAAAGGATCAGGAATTCGTCGCCGCTGATACGCGCCACCACGTCGGTTCCCGGCACTTGGCCGCGCAGGCGCTGTGCCACTTCGCGGATCAGCCCGTCGCCGACCGGATGGCCCAGCGTATCGTTGACGTCCTTGAAGTGGTCGATATCGAGGTATATCAGCGCGGCAGGCTTGCCCGCTTCAGCGGCGTCCTCCAGTTTCTTTCGCGCAAGCTCGTCGAAGAAGACCCGGTTCGGAAGCCCGCTCAGCGCATCGTGAAGCGCGGACTGGCGGGCCCGCGCCTCGCTGTAGGTCAGATCGTCCGTGGTGCGCATCGCCCGTTTCAGGATCAGGCCCGTCACCGCGAGCACGATCAGCACGGCCAGCACGAAGGCGGGTGCGAGATCGACGAGCAGCCCCAGCGCCCCGCCCGCCGGCGCCCAGGTCAGATAGCCGATCACGGCTCCGTTCGGGCCGGCAAGTTCCAGCTGTTCCGGCCTTTCCGGCTTCATCGGGCTGAAGGTCACGTCGCGAAGCTGCGCATAGCCGGCGATCTCGGCAAGAAGCGCATTGTCCGCATGGCGGATGGAGACGATCACGCTCGGGTCGTCGTTGCGCACCTCCACCTGGTCGAGCGCCGGAACGATGGCGAAGACGGCGGCGATCGACGGCGCGCCGTCCAGGGATATCAGCCTGCTTTGCGCCACATCTGCGGGCCGGCCGTCATAAGCGAAGCCGTAATTCTGCCGGGAGACGAGGTTGGCCCTGTAGGCCGCCTGGATTTCAGCGACCGCGTCATCGAGCTGGCCGGCGAGTTTGGTCGTATAGATCGATGGCAGCCACACGAAGCCGTCGACATAGGCGAATAGCGGGCGGCGGCGGCGGTTCAGCACCACGACGATGTCATGCTTGTAGATTTCACCGATCGGGCGGGCAAGGCGCGCATGCGCCCATTCGGAGGAATAGGATGTGTCTATATTGCGATATGTGGCGCTTGAGACGGCAAAGCGCTCCAGTTCCTTGACGATCTGGGATTGCTGCTGCGCCATGGCGCGCGCCACCAACGCCGTCTCGCGCTTCAGATTCTCGTGTTCGGAATGGACCACCGCCCAAATGACGATGCCGATGGCGCCGGCAAGCGCGACGATCACCACGGAAAACAGGAACGCGAAATACCAGAAGGCCTGGCGGCGGCGGAAGCGCACGCTCGCCTGGAGAACGGTCGTCAGTTCGTCGTCCCTGCCGGCCCGGGTTTCGGCCGGGCTGAATGTCGCCGATCCCATCTCGTGCTTGAATTCCACACCGCGTCCCATTTATTGCCCTTGCCGCAGAACCTACACCGCATTTCCTCACGTGGCCTTAACGGCAGGGCAAATCTTCGTTATTTTCAACATGTCTTGCGGAACCGGCGTTTTGCCGCTACGCGAATTCGCCAAATACGAGAACAGTAATGCCGCACAATTATCTGGCGAACTTTTAATTTACAATAATTTCAACGAGCGAAAGCTTGCGTGGCCCGAGCGGCCAACCACCACATGGTCGTGCAGGACTATTCCCATCGCCGTTGCGATCTCGCCGATCTGCCGTGTCATGCGGATGTCAGCCTCCGAAGGAGCGGGGTCGCCGGACGGATGATTGTGGACCAGCACCAGCGCGCTGGCGGAAAGCTCCAGCGCCCGCTTGACCACTTCGCGCGGGTAGACGGGCGTATGGTCGACCGTGCCGCGCTGCTGCACTTCATCGGCGATCAGCGCGTTCTTCTTGTCCAGGAAGAGCACGCGAAACTCCTCGCGGTCGGAAAAGGCCATTGCCGTGCGGATATAGTCGAGCACCGCGTTCCACGAGGAAAGGGTCTCGCGCGTGCTGATTTCGCTTTTCAGAAAGCGCTGTGCCAGCGCATGGGCAAGCTTCAGCTCGTCGACGACGCGCTCTCCCACGCCCTTCACTTCCAGAAGTCGCCTGCGCGGCGCGGCGATCACTTCGGCGAAAGAGCCGAAGCGGGCGATCAGCGCCTTGGCGATGGGTTTCGTGTCCGCCCGCTTGATGGCCGAAAACAGAAGCAGTTCCAGCAGTTCGTAGTCCTGCAGCGTTTCATGGCCGTTATCGCGAAAGCGCTGGCGCAGCCTTTCGCGGTGGCCCAGATAGTGAGGTTCGGATGATGCGTCCGGCGAGCCGGTTTCTCGCTTTCCCAATCTCGCGCCCTTTGTCCCCTGCCTGGAGGGATTTTTCCGCTTAAAAGCCCGGTTTGTCCATACCTGTGGGCGAATAGGTGAAGACTTCGCAACCGTCGGGCGTGATGCCGACGGTATGCTCGAACTGTGCGGAGAGCGAGCGGTCGCGGGTCACCGCCGTCCAGCCGTCGGAAAGCACCTTCACGTGCGGACGGCCCAGGTTCACCATCGGCTCGATGGTGAAGATCATCCCCGGCTTCAGCTCCACGCCGTCGCCCGGCCTGCCGTAGTGCAGGATGTTCGGCGTGTCGTGAAACAGCCTGCCGACGCCGTGGCCGCAGAAATCCCGCACCACCGAGCAGCGTTCGGCTTCGACGAACTCCTGGATCGCGGCACCGATATCCCCTGTCGTGTTACCGGGCCTTGCCGCCGCGATCCCGCGCATCAGCGATTCGTGCGTGACGTCGATCAGCCGCTCGGCCGCCCGCTTGATGCGGCCCACGGGGTACATGCGGCTTGAATCGCCGTGCCAGCCGTCGACGATAAGGGTCACGTCGATATTGATGATATCGCCTTCGCGCATCGGCTTGTCGTTTGGAATGCCGTGGCACACGACGTGGTTGAGCGACGTGCAGCTGGATTTCGTATAGCCGCGGTAGTTCAGCGTCGCCGGAAGCGCGCCATGGCTCATGGCGAAATCATAGACGTAATCGTCGATTTCCTGTGTCGTCGCACCCGGCTTCACAAGGCTCGCCAGTTCGTCGAGGCAGGTTGCCGTCAGCTGTCCGGCCTTGTGCATCGCCTTGAAGTCCTCAAGGTCGTAAAGGCGGATCTGGCCGGTGTTTTTCAGCGGCAGTGTCGCCGCATCCGCATAGGTTACCATCACGTCTTCATGTCCAGCTGTGCGTCTTCATGTCCGCTTTCTCGGTCGGCAGGCTTGCGCGCGCACCCGGCCCCAGCCGATACCGCCGCAAAACCGATCCAAGACATATAGACAAATATTGCCCGAAGTTCAGCGCCGGATCGCAAATTTCTGCCTGCGCACGCCCGCGGAACCACTGAACGCCCGCGCACGGGCTCTTGACGCGAGGCCTTTCGCATCTGAAAAAAGCGCGGGCCGGTCAGGCGCCGCACGCGGACGTGGTGGAATTGGTATACACAGCAGACTTAAAATCTGCCGCCGATAAGGCATACGGGTTCAAGTCCCGTCGTCCGCACCAGCCTCCCCAACCTCTCCGCCGATCGATCGGCGCACTTCGTGCCTTAAGCCGGGCCCTCTCCTTCGTCATCGCCGGGCCCAGACCCGGCGACCCATCAGACCTTGGCAAAGCACGCAGATGCCGCATGGGTGCGCGGGTCAAGCCCGCTGCTGTCCGGTTGAGAATTCTGTACTGATTCTTCGTACTGCACTCGCCCACTCTACGCCGTCACCCCGGTACCCGGGTCTTTGCCCGGGCATGGACCCGGGACGACACCGGGAATGAGGCATGGACAATGCCACTTCCCAATATCGAGCACTGGGAAATCGGAAAACGAAAAATTCTGGCTCCGCAGAACCATGTCCGGCTCCGGGAACAGCCCCAATTCGATCAGTTACCCGCTCCAATTGCCGATTGCGGGCGATTCTAACCGAATAGCTGTGGAATTTACGAAGCCGTGACGTAGCGGCTGCAATACCTTGGCCTGCATCCTGTAATTGCCAAACGACCGAATCTCTGCGTTAATAGTTAATGTAAAGTAAAAATGCCTTCGGCCGAATTCGTCCGCAGGCCCATGAAGGTAATAGTTCTGCGTACAGGGAGTGCAGACGATGAATAAACCAATTCTAATGCTTGCCCCCGCCTTCGCGGTGGCCGCGTTCGCCGTTTCCCCGGCCATTGCCGACAGCTCCACCTTCCGCATCGAGACGGAACCGCATCGTGGCGCCGTGGTCACTATAGAGGCCGGCGTCAGGGTGTTTCGCGGCATGCCGCCGGTGGAGCGGGTGGTCGTGAACCCGGGCGGGCAGACGCCGCTTGCGCTTGAGCTCAAGCAGACGACGGTGAACGAAAACCGCAGTTCCTACAATTATCACGACCATCGGCACCGCTATATCCGCCGCTACACCTGGGACGACTGAGGCAAGCGCCCACGCCTTAGAACAATAGCCGCCACAGGAGCGGCAGCAGGAGCGACGTCGCCAGCGCGTTGAGGCCCATGGCCAGGCCTGCGAATGCGCCGGCCAGTTCGTTGACCTGCAGCGCGCGTGCGGTGCCGATCCCGTGCGAGGCGGTGCCGAGCGCGAATCCCCTTGCCGCCCAGTCCTTCACGCGGACCAGGTTCAGCACCAGCGGGCCGACCGCTGCCCCCAATATGCCGGTCAGGATCACCAGCACCGCCGTCAGCGAGGGCAATCCGCCAAGCTGTTCCGATATGCCCATGGCAACCGGCGCGGTCACGGATTTAGGCGCGATGGAGACCAGCGTCGCTTCGGATGCACCCAGAAGCCATGCCGTGCCGACGGCGGTGAGGATTGCGGTCAGCGTTCCGGCAATCAGGCTGGCGGCGATGGCAAGCGCGGAAGTCTTCACGCGTTCGATCTGGCGGTAGAGCGGCAGAGCCAGCGCCACTGTCGCCGGTCCCAGCAGGAAATGCACGAACTGCGCGCCTTCGAAATAGGTCTGGTAGGGCGTGCCCGTGCCCGCCAGCATGGCGACAAGCAGGATCACGGCGATCAGCACCGGGTTCGCCAGCGGGTGCATGCCCGCCTTGCGGGACGCCCAGAGCCCCGCCTGATAGGCGATCAGCGTCAGCGTGAGAGACAGAAGCGGGCGCGCGGCGAGGTAGACCCAGATGTCGGCAAGCTGTTCCGTCATCGCGCTTCGCCCCCATCGCTCTCTTCTCCGCCGGGCTCACTGCGCTGCAGCGCGTTCATGACAAGCGCGGTCACGGCAACGGTCGCCGCGGTGCTGACGACAAGCGCCACCGTGATCGGCAGGGCTTCGCGGCCGATCAGGGCGACATGCAGCATCACGCCGACGCCGGCGGGAACGAAAAGAAGCGCGAGATTGGAAAGCAGCGCACCGCCGACGTCCGCCAGCGGCTCCGGAATGTCGCCGCGCACGATCAGCCCGCCAAGCAGCAGCACCATTCCGACAACGGGGCCCGGCACCGGCAGCCCGCTCACCGCGACCAGAAGTTCGCCTGCAAGCTGGCAGGAGAAGATAAGCGTCAGCGCACCCAGCATGCGCCTCCTCCTTTAGTCCGCCTCTCGGAAACCTGAATCTTTTCCTTAACGTAAAGATGCCTGAGCAAGTGACTCCAACGCAAAGAAAAACGGCCGCCCATGAGAGCGGCCGTCAAAGTCGAATACACGTGGAGCATATACTGTTCTTGCTTTTGCCTCCGGTCAATTGACGGCGATCACCGGCGTGCGCACCTTCACTCTCCCGAAAAGATCGGAGATATCCTCATTGGGCATCCTGATGCAGCCGTAGGACACCGCCCGGCTGATGGATCGCGGGCGGTTGGTGCCGTGGATGGCGTACTGCCCGCCGGCTAGGTGATGGACCCATAAATAAGGTTGAAATGGTATGCGCGGATTTGTTCGGATACGAGGCGCAAGCCTGCAGGAAACCGTCCGGTTTTCAAAGGGTTGCAACGACGTTGCCGAGCAAATCCGCCATATCCTAAAAGGCCGCGTAAACGGCTTCGACCTGCCACGTCGAATCGCTTGGCCGGGTGGCAGACCCGCCCGGCGCGCTTCTCCTTGCATTTCGTTGCCGTTTTAAGCGCCATTCCAGCCTTATTTATGGGCCCATCACCCAGCGTCATCGCCGCCACCCCATCGGGTTGTTCGGCGCCCCTCCTCCGATCACGTCCGGCAGATGCGGTGGGTCACGCTTCACCTCGGCAGGCGGTGTCCAGGCCGGCTTCACGTATTTGGCGGTGATATAGGTCCTGCCCGTCCACACCTTGCCGCGCTTGCCCACGGCGACGCGATAGGCAAGCGCCTTTCCGCCCCTTTGCACGAGATAGAGCCTGCGTTCGGAATTCTTCACGAGGATCGTGCCTGGCTTCACGTTGCCCGCGTGAAACGGCACCTCCACGGGCGCAGCCAGCGCCTTGCCGCCCCAAAGGGTGATAAAGATAGCGGCATAGACCGCCACCATGACCCAGATCAGCTTTTGAATACTCACGAACATGCCCCTGCCACCGGACCTTGATTAACAGGGAGTTTACGCAATCGAAGAACCTTTGAAAATCAAAGGCCTGCGGCGATCTTTCATTAGGGTTATCGTGCGGGATTTGAAAGAAAATCGAAAAAAAACGAATCAATCCGCATTTCGCACAATGAATCATGCGGAAAATACAATCGTAAAATCTGCCAATACTCTGAAATCACGCGCTATTCCGGCACGGCCCGCCCGTCCGTCCAGCGGTAGACGGCGTAACCGTCGCGGGTGGCATCGCCCTTGCCGTCGAAGGTGAACGGACCGACGACGGTATCGAATTCCATCTCGTTCATCGCCTCGACGATGGCCTCAAACTCCGTCGAACCGGCTTTTTTCGCCGCCTGGGCGATCGTCTCCAGCGCGGCGTAGGTGTGAAGCGTATAGCCTTCCGCCGATTTGCCCGCCTGTTGCAGTTGCGCGACGACGGGAACGGCGGCCGCATTGCGGATCGGGTCGGCGGGCAGCACGATCAGCGTGCCTTCCGCCGCATCGCCCGCGATCAGGCCGAATTCCGCCGCCATCAGCGCATCGCCCCCCATGACCACGGCGTCCTCCAGCCCGCGCTCGCTCATCTGGCGGCGGATAACGGCGGCCTCGGCGTGGTATCCGCCGATGAAGACGACCTCGACCCCCTCCTGGTTCAGCCGAGAGACGAGAACGCTGTAGTCGTTGCGGCCCGGCTCGTAGCTTTCGTAAAGCTCTTCCGTCTTGCCGGCGGCCTTCATCGCCGCGCGCGTGGCGTCCGCCAGCCCCCTGCCATAGACCGAGCCGTCGTGGATGATGGCGATGCGCTTGTCGGCGAATTCGCGCGCCAGGAAATCGCCGGCGGCTTTGCCCTGCCCGTCGTCGCGCCGGGCGATGCGGAAGATGCCGGGTCCGGGCCGTTCGTCGGTGTAGGCGTTATTGGTGGTCGCCGGCGAGATCTGGATGATCTGCCGGTCCGCATAGACCTTCGAGCCGGCGATCGAGGCATTGAAGCAGACATGCCCAACGACGAAGCCCGCCCCCATGCCGACGAACTGGTTGGCAACCGCGAGCGCTTGCTCATCCGTGCATTTGTCGTCCTCGATGCGCAGGACGATTGTTTCGCCGTTGATGCCGCCGGATGCGTTGATATCGGCGGCTGCCTCTTCTGCGCCAATGCGCATCTGCTCGCCGAAGGCCGCGAATTGTCCGCTCATCGGCCCTGCGACGCCGATGATGATTTCCGCCCGGGCAGGCCCTGCAAGGATCAGCACAAGCAATCCCGCCAATCGCGCCAGGCTACGCACACTCATGATCAAGGTCTCCGGTCGGCTTGTGACTTACAGGCATTATCCGCGCATTTGGCCTGTTAGACCATCCGCGCGCGCCCGTCGACCGGTCAATCGGGATTAGGCGGCACAAAAAAGCCGGCCCCGGAGGTCTTTCCGGAACCGGCTTGCCAAAATGGCTTCTCGTTCACGCGATGACAGGCGGTGTCATCGCGCCTGTTGGCGTCTGCCTCTTAGCGGGCCATCGCCATGGCGTCCTCGGCCGGCTTGTGCAGGCCGACGACGATGCACACCGCGATGCCGTTCGCCCAGTAGTACCAGGCGTCGAGGCCGGTGAAGCCGAGCACGAAGGGCGCGGCGAGGAAGGTCACGCCGACCAGGCCGTCGACCAACAGATGGAACGAATAGGGCAGAACCCGGATCAGGCCAGTTTCATGGTCCGTCAGCACGGTGAGAATGAAGGCCGCGACGCCGGTGATCACGGCAAGCCACATGGCGAGCGGGTTGGAAGTGCCAAGGCCGAGGATGAACGGCATGGCGACCAGGCTGACGGCGACCGGGTAGTCGAGCCAGGAGTGAATCTTCTGGGTAACGAAACGAAGAGCCATTGAACGGTTTCCTTCTTGTGGAGCGCGGGTTGTGCAGCGCAAGCTTTTTTCGGCATACCGGGATCGGGAGGGGCTGGCCGAATGGGCGCATCTTTGCGTTCGCGCGTTCGTTTGGTCCATGCGCGAAAAACCGGCTTTCTTGATCGATCGTCCGGGCCTGTTCTCTGTTTTGTGAACAGGGCGTTACTGCCGGGCGTATAGTGTCACGCCGCGCGATGCCTCAAACTGCAGGCTGAAGCCGTTCCGGTATCCGCCGTTCCGGTATCCGAAGGAGGTCGCGATGGCCGATGATGCGCTGAGCCAGATCCTGAAGGCGCTCCGCCTGCGTGGCTCGGTCTATTTCCACACGAACTTGAGCGCGCCCTGGGGCATCAAGGTGCCTTCGCATGGCAATGTCGCGCGCTTTCACATGGCTATTCGCGGCAGCTGCTGGCTGCGCGTCGACGGTGTGGAAAATCCCATCCGCCTGTCTCCGGGCGATATCACCGTCATTCCCCACGGCGCGGCGCACATCCTGAGCGACCGTCGTGATGGCGAGGCGACCGCGCTTGACGAGGTTCTTTACCAGACGGGCTACACCGGATCGGGCGAGCTTGCCTTCGGCGGGGATGCGGACGGGGACGAGGAAGCCTGCAAGCTTCTTTGCGGCCATTTCGAATTCGACGACAGCGTGCGCCATCCCCTGCTCGGTTCGCTGCCGAGCTACATGCATCTTGCCGACACGCGCACCATCAATGGTTACTGGCTGGAAGCGGTCATGCGCTTCGTCTCTTCCGAAATCGTGGAGGAAAAGCCGGGGGCGGACGCGATCGTCGACCGGCTGACGGAGATCGTCTTCATCCAGGTGCTGCGCTCGTATGTCGACAACGCGGGCGATTCCGCCGGCTGCCTCGCCGGCATTCTGGATCCCAAGCTCGGCCGCTGCCTGTCGCGGATCCACCGCGATCCCTCGCACCACTGGACGGTGGAGACGATGGCCCAGGAGGCCGGCATGTCGCGCACCGTCTTTGCCGAGCGTTTTACCGGGCTGATGGGCATGACGCCCCTCAACTACGTCACCTACTGGCGCATGCACCTGGCGCGGCGCGACATTGTCGACACGCAAAACCCGCTGATCGAGATCGCCGAGCAGGTGGGTTACTCTTCCGAAGCTTCGTTCAACCGCGCCTTCAAGCGCCAGTTCAACGTCACACCCGGCGAAATGCGCCGCTCCGCCCACCGCCCCTTGCAGCAGGTGACATCAAGCGCTGCGGGTTGAGCGGCGGTCGGGCTTGCGGATCACACGGACTATTCCTTGGATTTTTGGTCAGGTGTTAGCGATTGCTGCAACTTCAGGCTTCTCCGCACCGAGGCGCTGATTTCGGCCAACATCCCCAACACAGCCGCATAAAGGATCGCAAGGAGTCCTTTGTCTATTAGTTCGCCTGGAGTGGACGCAGGTGTATAGCGCCTCAAAAGCGCGTCCCAGGACTCAGGCGGTTGCGACCCGATATAAAACCCCAGAAGTAAATTGAGCGCGGCGTATACCAATGCCAAAACGGCTATAATCCGCGATAAAATCGTGAAGAACATCCCCGCCTCCCTTCAATCAAATCCCCCGAAAGACTGTCCCTGTTTTGCGTAACTGATTCACATCCTTGCCACACCGGCAACTTTACGAATTACGGATACTCTTGGCATTTCCTTGTCTTTGCGCGGGAGAGTTTTGGTTGGCGAAACGCAAAGCACGGAACGGCCGTCCTTCACTCATGGTGCTCTCACCGGCCGCTGCTGTGGAAGCGAGGATTGGCGCGTCCGCGCTAAACGACGCCACCGACCGGCGTAAGGCGCGCCGGAAGCGTCCACCCGCCGGGGCCTTTGGCTGCCGTGTTTACCTAACGAATGCGATGTGGAGCGAAGGTATCAATCATCAATGAATTCGATAAGTTCCATGCCGTGGCCACCTTGGGTCGTCGTATCGATCACCTCGATCTTCGCGGCCTCAAGCATTAACCGCCAGATCTCGTTCATGTCGTCATAACACTCGACAACATTATCCAAAGTGACCATCTCCTCCCAACCGCCAGCAAGGCGTTGCCTAGCGCAAAGCTCGTCGTATGTGCCAATGACGATCTCTTCTTCCTCAATGTGCTCTGGTTTGCCGTGTGCAAGGGTATCACGGAGTTTCTTCAGCTTTCCAATCGACGAGAATGGCCGACATTCATAGTCTGCCTGTATACCGAGCTCCTCGAAGACGAGTTTCACCTTCTGCCAATATGAAGCGCGCTCCCGCCAACGATCACCAAGCACCCGATCGCCTACGAAATTAACGCAGGCCTCTAATGCGAACGCAGTCATCGTGAGCGCCGCAGTCATCTCAAGAAAGATGCCTTCGCGGTCGTTGTTGCCCATTCGCTCGACGATACGCTTCTTGAAATGAAATGCCGTGTTCTTAAGATCGTTGTGAATATAGATGGCCCGCGAGCTCGTCAGCTTCACACGCATGCGCTTATTCTGCATTATATGCATCCCTGATTGAGTTGCTCCGTTCAAAACCCAAGTCTCAAGCGCTCCAAGATCTCTGTGAAACGGCTTTTGCTCAGACGTGAGACTGCTAAGGGCACTTAAGTCATATTGCTATTATTCTTGAATGATTCGGCCGGTTATCCTTAAAGTCGACCGGCGACATTTCGAAGGATTGCCCATGTTCGATTATGACTCCATTGCCGGATTTGCTACGTCTATCAAAGCTGTGGCGGAACTCGCTAAACTTGCTGCGGACGCTCGGGATGAGGCAAAAATCAAGGAGGCCATTCGCGAACTTCAAAGCGCAATTGTGGACGCTCAGAGCAAAGCTATAGATGCCCAAAGCACAATGTTCCAATTGCAGTCTGAGAACGAAAAGCTAAAGAAACTCCTTGCAAATCTCGAAAGTCGAGAAGAAGAGTTGGACCGCTACGAACTGCACAACTTCGGCGATGGAACGCTCGCATATCGTCTCAAGGACGAATTTCGCGAGGAGGCACCAGAGCATTTTCTTTGCCCTGGATGTTACGACAAGCGGATCAAATCTACACTGCGATTTGACTTCATGACAAATCGCAAACAGCGAAAATACACATGTACCAATTGCAAAACCAAATACTGCCTTGGAACGCCGACAGCGCAGCAACGTGTCGTTCGTCGAAGTGAATTTCTCACCAGGTAATGATATAGCCCGCAATAGATTGCGGCTCCTCGATACCGCAAGGCGCGACGCATCTTCTTACGCTGAACGCTCTCCGTTGCACACTCACCTGCGAGAACCGTTCGCAAGCGTTCTTGATATTTACGCTCGACCGGCCTCACGCCCGCCGCTATCGGCGCATATTCCGCCCCCTATCGCAGAAAAGTCACGCTGAATTGGCCGAATTGCGCTTCACGCCATGGATCGTAGGATGAAACGCAATATTTTTGGGCCTCATCAGGGCGCGCTTGCGATCTAAACGGCTCGTTAATCCAATATGCGCGGTTCCGCGATGTCGTTTAACCGAACCGCATTACCAAACACCAAAAAAAGCCGGCTCCGGATGGAGCACCCATCCGGGAACCGGCGTTTGTCGCAGGCGAAGCCGCCTTGCGATGTTATTGCATTCAGGCGCGGCTCAGCTTCACCGGAACCGGGCGGCACACGGTGTTGCAGACCGGCGAATGGGCTTCGGCGTAGCGCATAAGGTCTTCCAGCTCCTCTTCCGAGCATGCGGCGTCCACATGCATCCTGATGCGGATTTCCTCGTAGCCCGGCGACACGCTGTCGTCGAGGCCGAGCAGACCGCGCAGGTCCATGTCGCCCTCAAGCTCGGTTGAAAGCGAGTGGATTTCGATCCCGCGCGCCATGGCGTGCAGCACGAAGGTCGTCGTCACGCAGCCTGCCAACGCATGCAGCAGATACTCCACCGGGTTGGCGCCCTCGTTGTTACCGAGCAGCACCGGGGGCTCGCCGTTGGTGAATTCGAAGGCGGTTTCGCGCGAGTCGTCTTCACGGCCCGCGCCGTAGAAATCGCGGATCGTGGAGCGGTTCTCGCCGCCGCCCACCCAGGTGTTCTTCGCCCGGAACTGGAAGCGGGCAAGGCTTTCGTCCGCCTTGATCGCCCCAATCGTCTGCGAAGCCGCCATGACGTCGAGGCCGTTCAGCGTCGTCTTCATTTCACCGGCCATCGGTTGCACAGTCATATCGATACTCCTTTTCACTCATACATTTACATCACGCCGCGGAGCGCATTGCCTTGCCGCGACGCCTATATGGATAAGTCTCGACAAGACGTAACGGCAGTTCGATAATCGTCGGAAACGATCCATTCGTGCCACGAAAGCGGATGCGCCATGGCGCAAAAGCAGGACGGTGACATTGAAACGCTGATCCTCGCCCTGCCGGAAACGGCGGGATCGGCGCTTTACGGCATGATTGACGTTCTGGCGGCGGCGGGCCGCCTGTGGCAGGAAATGGTCGGGACGGAGATGAGCGGAAAAAGCTTTCGCACGCGCATCGTCTCACTTCGCAAGAACACGTTTCGCTGCGGCAACGGCATTCCCGTCCATCCGGACGTCATCGTCCGCGACGATCCGCCCTGCGACATCCTCATCCTGCCGGAACTCTGGCTGGCGATGGATGAGGACCTGTCGGGCCGCTATCCGCAGCTTGTCGACTGGATCCGCGCGAAATACCGCGCCGGCGCGCATCTTTATTCCGCCTGCTCGGGTTCGGTCCTGCTCGCCGCCACGGGGCTTCTCGACGGCCGCGAGGCGACCTCCCACTGGGCCTATGCCGATCTTTTCAGGACGCAGTATCCGAAGGTGCGCTTTCAAGCCGAGCCGAACCTGGTTTTCGCCGATCCGGCGGGGCGGATCGTTACCGCCGGCGGAGCGTCCTCCTGGCACGATCTCGCGCTTCACATCATCGCCCGCCACCTCGACCCGGAAGAAGCGCTGAGGATCGCCAAGGTCTATCTGCTCAAGTGGCACGGCGAAGGGCAGCTTCCCTATGCAAGCCTCGTTCGCTACCGCCCGCACGCGGATTCGGTCGTGCGCAAGGTTCAGGACTGGCTGGCCGAAAACTTCACGGAGCCTTCGGCGGTCACGCAGGCCGTCCTGCACTCGGGGATTCCCGAACGTTCGCTCAAGCGCCGTTTCGGATCGGCGACCGGATCGACCCTGATCGCTTACGTGCAAAACCTTCGCATCGAAGAGGCCAAGCGCGTTCTTGAGCGCGAAGACTGCCCCTGCGAGGATGTCGCAGCGCGCGTGGGTTATGAAAACCCCGCCTTTTTTCGCCGCCTTTTCAAGCGCTCGACAGGCCTCACGCCCGCTCAATACCGGCGCATGTTCCGCCCCCTCTCGCAAGGCCGGCATGCGGAATTGGCCGAATAGCGCATCGCACCATGGATCGCGGGCTGAAGCGCAATATATTGTGCCTCACCGGGGCGCTCGGGATCTGTGCTGTTCGTTAATGCTTGTGCCGCCGTTCGGCGGTTTCGCTTAACCGGAACGTAAGCGTCCTTACGTAAAGATGCATTCCGGCGTGTTTTCGTTTAAGCCGGTCAAAGCGGCAACGGGGCACGAAGACCGAGGGAGAGAGCATGACGGTTATGCGGACACTGCGGCAGGACGGCACCGCCGAAGCGACGGGCAAGCCGCTCGACGCCGCCGCGTTTCGCGAGGCGATGAGCCGGATTGGCGCCGCCGTGCATGTCGTCACGACCGACGGTCCGGGCGGGCGCATCGCGGCAACCGTTTCCGCCGTTTGCCCCGTCACCGATACTCCGCCGACGGTGCTCCTTTGCGTTCACCGCGAAGCCCGGCTCAACGCCGGCATCCGCAAGAACCGGGTTTTATGCCTCAACACCCTGCCCGCCAGCGCGCAAGCGGTGTCGGACGCTTTCGCGGGCCGCAAGGGTTATTCCATGGAAGAGCGTTTCGCCACCGCCTCCTGGCTGACGCTTGCCACCGGCGCTCCGGTCATGGAAGGGGCGCGTGTCGCGCTCGACTGCGAGGTGACGGAGATCCTGGAATCCGGCACACATTCGGTCATTTTCGGCCACGTCGTGGCGACCAGCCTCGGCAGTGCCGAAGGCGCGCTGATTTATCTCGACCGCGATTACCACAAGCTTTGACGCGCCGCCCATTGTAGGCAGGCAGGCTGGCGGAAACGAAGATGACCGATCTCCGCAATCTCATAACGGATGTTCCCGGCCTTCGCGTCGGCAATGCCGGTGACGATGAGCTGAAATCCGGCGTCACGGTCGTCCTGCCGGATGAGGCGGCAGCAGCCTCCGTGGCGATCCACGGCGGCGCTCCGGGTACGCGCGACGTCGCCCTTCTGGAGCCCGAACAGACCGTGCCGGCGGTGGATGCGCTGGTGCTTTCTGGCGGTTCCGCCTTCGGCCTCGACGCAGGCTCGGGCGTTCAGGCGGCATTGGCGGAAATGGGGCGCGGTTTCGCCGTCGGCCCGGTGCGCGTGCCCATCGTCCCGACCGCCATCCTGTTCGACCTGCTGAACGGCGGCGACAAGGACTGGGGGCCGGAGAACCCTTACAAATCCCTGGGCCGGCAGGCGGTCGAAGCCGCTTTATCCGGCGACGGGCAGGACTTCGAAATCGGCACGGCAGGTGCCGGCATCGGCTGCACCACAGCCAATCTCAAGGGCGGGCTTGGCTCCGCTTCGGCCCGCACGAAATCGGGCGCCACCATCGGCGCGCTCGTCGCCGTTAACGCGCTCGGATCAGCGACGGTGGGCGACGAACCGCACTTCTGGGCTGCCCCATTCGAAAAGCTTTCCGAATTCGGCGGCCTCGGGCTTCCCTCGCCCGTTCCCGCTGATGCGTCAGAAATCCGCACCAAGCTCGACGCGATTTCTCCTGGCGCCAACACCACCATCGCGGTGATCGCGACCGATCTTTCACTCTCCAAGGGCGAGTTGAAGCGCCTTGCCGTCATGGCGCATGACGGCTTCGCCCGCGCGCTCTGGCCTTCCCACACGGCACTTGACGGGGATCTGATCTTTGCCATGTCGACCGCAAAGCGGGGACAAGTCGACCCGCTGGCCGAACAGGTCGAAATCGGTGCCCTTGCGGCAGCGACGATGGCGCGGGCGATCGCGCGGGGAGTTTACGCAGCGATAAATCGAGATGGCGACGTCAAGCCGACATGGAGCGCGCGCTTCGGGTAAGACGACGCCGAAGGAATTCTCTTTCGCCCGGAAAGGCATCGAAATAACCTTTTCGGGCATTTGCGGAATTCTCCTCGGCGCCTCCCCTCTTGCTCCGTGCCCCTATTCTGCGGCGTCCATAAAGACGCCCTTCTCGTGCTCCTTGTCGAGCCGGGCGAAGAGATCGGCGCGCTTTGCCGCCGCCTTCTCCATGTTCGCTTCCTTGATTGGGCCGAACCCGCGCACGAGATCCGGTATCCGGGCGATTTCCACCAGAAGCCCGTAATTCGCGGTGCCGATCAGGCCCTCGATCCGCTTCACATCGCCCGTGTAGCTTTCGATAAGCGCGCGTTCGGCCTTGCGTTCCGCCGTTTTTGAGAAGACGTCGAAAGCCGTGCCGCGCAGGCCCTTCAGCTTCGCAAGCATGCGGAAGGCGGTAAATATCCACGGTCCGAAAGCGCGTTTTGCCGGACGGCCCGTCTTCGGATCGAGTGTCCGCGAGACAAGCGGCGGCGCCAGCATGACCTTCAGTTTCTTCGGGTCGGCAAACTGCGCGCGCACCTTCTTCTCGAATTCCGGATCGGCGTAAAGCCGCGCCACCTCATACTCATCCTTATAGGCCATCACCTTGAAAAGGTTGTCGGCAACAGTGCGCGTCAGGCGCATCGTACCCGGGCCAAACTCCTGATCCGACTTGTAAATTCCCTCTACCAGCTCCGCGAAACGCTCTGCATAGGCCGTATCCTGATAGGCCGTCAGTTCGTCTTTCAGGAAGGCGATCCGCTCATCAAGCTCCATCTGCCTCGGGCCTTCGTTGCCGGGCAGCGCCTTGACGATTTTCTCAGGAGAATCGGCCAGAATCCGGCCCGCGCGGAAGGCACGCAGGTTGTTCTTCACCGCCGCTCCATTCAGCATGATCGCGGTTTCCACCGCTTCCAGCGTCAGCGGCAGGCGGCCGGCCTGCCACGCCATGCCGACCAGCAGCATGTTGGCGTAAATGGCGTCCCCCAAAAGCTTTTCGGCGATGCTCGCCGCATCGACGGCAAGATAAAGCGGGCAGGCTTCCTCAAGCGTCTTCTGCATGCGCATCTCGTCGAAGGAGAGCGTCTGCTTCATCACGAATTCCGCTGTCGGCGCGACCCGCGTATTGGCAAAAGCGCCGGTTTTCTTGCGGTCGACCAGGGCAAGCTGCTCGGCGTTGGTGGCAACCACCATGTCGGTCGCAAACAAGACGTCGAGGCTTGCGGTCGGCACGCGCGGGCCTTCGATCGCCTTGTCGGCAGCCGCAAAACGCACGTGCGAGGTTACCGGCCCGCCCTTCTGGGCAAGGCCTGTCATGTCGAGCGTGGAGGCCTGCTTGCCGTCCACATGGGCTGCCATGGCCAAAACGGCCGCCGTCGTCGTCACACCCATGCCGCCAATGCCGGCAATCAGCAGGTTCTGCGTCTGATCAAGCCCGGGAATCTCCACCTCCGGCAGGTCGGCCAGAAGCGCATCGATATCGACGCCCGAGCCCTCGGATTTGCGCAAATCGGCGCCTTCCACCCACACGAAGGAAGGGCAGAACCCCTTCACGCAGGAGAAATCCTTGTTGCAGCTCGACTGGTTGATGCGCCGCTTTTCGCCGAATTCGGTCTTCACCGGCTCAACGGCAATGCAGTTCGACTGGACCGAACAGTCGCCACATGCCTCGCAGACACGGTCGTTGATGAAAAGGCGCAGGTCCGGATCCGGAAATTCCTTGCGCTTGCGGCGGCGGCGCTTTTCGGCCGCACACGTCTGGTCGTAGACAATCACCGAAACGCCCGGATATTCCTGCAAGTCCTTCTGGATACGCATCAATTCATCACGATGGGCAACATCCGTACCGGGCGCCAGATCATGACGGCCGATGTATTTTTCAGGCTCGTCGGAAACAACGAAGAGACGCTCCACGCCTTCTGCTTCAAGCTGGCGGGTGAGCTGCGGCACGGTCAGCGTGCCGTCGATCTTCTGCCCGCCCGTCATCGCGACGGCGTCGTTATAGAGGATCTTGTAGGTGATCGAGACCTTGGACGACAGCGCCTGACGGATCGCCAGAATGGCGGAATGGAAATAGGTGCCGTCGCCAACGTTCACAAACACATGCTTGTCGTTTGAAAAGTCCGACTGGCCGACCCAGAGCACGCCCTCGCCGCCCATGGCAATCTGGCCATCGGTCGTGCGGCCCGGAATCTCGGTCATCGCATGGCAGCCGATGCCCGGCATCGCGCGCGCGCCTTCCGGCACGACAGTCGAGCTCGAATGCGGGCAGCCCGAGCAAAAGTAAGGAACGCGGGCAGCGCGCTCGGCATGGCCCTGCGCCCACATGGACTGTTTCAGCATCCGGTCGGTAACGGAGCGCATGTCGGACGTCACGAAGTCGGAAGGAAGGAAGCGCAGCAGGGCTTGCGCGATTTCCTGTACCGTGAGTTCCAGCACGTCGGAGAGGAACGGCGTGCCCGCAGGCGTCTTCTTGCCCCAGATTTCAGGCCTCGCACGCTCTTCCCAGCCGTAGGCGATGTCCTTTATCTGGCCTTCCATGAAGGCACGCTTGTGCTCCACGACCAAAAGCCGCTCGATACCGCGCGCGAACTTCGAAAGCCCGACGGGTTCCAGCGGCCAGGGCATGGCGACCTTGTAGATCGCAAGGCCGATCTCGCGTGCCTTGCGTTCGTCGATGCCAAGCAGATCCAGTGCCTGGCGAAGGTCGCGATAGGCCTTGCCGGTCGCGACGATGCCGATTCGCGGCTTGATCGCGCCGAAGGCGACATGGTCGAGCTTGTTGGCGAGCACATAGGCCTGTGCCGCGGGAATGCGCACGTCGCGCAAGAGACGCTCGGTCTCCATGCGGTTGCCAAGCAGGAGAACGCGGTTCAGGTCCTCGTCCTTGCGCGGGTCGCGGTCCACGGGACGCACGAAGGCAAGCCGCCCCGGATCGACGGAAATCGTCGCGGAAGCATCCATCGTATCCGCAAGGCAGATCAACCCGCTCCAAAGGCCGGCGAAACGGGACATTTCCAGCCCATGCAACCCGTAGTCCAGTACTTCCTGGATGTCGGAGGGGTTGAAAACCGGCATTTCCACATGCTCGAAGAAATATTCGCTCTGCGCCGGCAGGATGGACGATTTCGCGAGGTGATCGTCACCGGCAAGCGCCAGCACACCGCCATGCGCCGCCGTACCGCTGGCGTTCGCCTGACGCAGAACATCACCCGCCCGGTCCACCCCCGGGGCCTTGCCGTACCAGATGCCGAAAACGCCGTCGAAATCGGAACCCTTGCCGTGCTGCTTCACCTTCTGGCTGCCCCACACGGCGGTCGCGCCAAGCTCTTCGTTCACACCGGGCTTGAAGACGATATCGGCTGGTTTCAGGTGTTTTTTGGCGCGCTCAAGCTCGCTGTCGTAGCCCGCGAGCGGCGATCCGCGGTAACCGGAGATGAAGCCGCCGGTCTTCAGACTGGCTTGCCGGTCGAGCCGGACGCGATCGAGCGGCAGGCGCACAAGCGCCTGAATCCCGGACAGATAAACCCGCCCGGCAACTGCCAGATATTTGTCGTCCAGAGTGATCGGCTTCGTAATGGCGTTCATCGACGGCCTCCTCTTCCGCCGCAACGGGGAACGCGGAATGCGCGTTTTGCGAGCGAGAAAACATCTGACCTTAATCTCGTTCTTTTTGAGGGGGATTTCTGTGCTATCCTGCTACCCTTCACCCCAAAATGCGGAATGATTATTCAGCCGATAGGCCTATGAGCGAAAAAATCCTCCTCGATCCGTCGGACATACGCGTCTTGCGGATTCTCCAGCGTGACGCTTCGTTATCCATCGCCGAGATCGCGCGTGAAGCCGGCATGAGCCAGACGCCCTGCTGGCGGCGCATCAAGAAGCTCAAGGAAACCGGCGTCATCCGGCACATCGTGGCGGTCGTCGACCGGGAGGCCGTCGGCCTCGGCTTCGTCGCCTATTCCTTCGTCAAACTCACGGTTCCAAGCCGCGAGAACATGGAAACATTCGACAAGCTGATCCAGCGTTGGCCGGAAGTGGTCATCTGCGAAAGGATCACCGGCGCCGTCGACTACCTGCTGAAGGTGGTCGCTGACGATATCAAACATTACGACGACTTCCTGCGCCTCAAGCTTCTCGACAACACGCTCGTCTCCGACGTTCAGTCGCGTATCGTCGTCCACACGGTCAAGGATACCGCAGCTTTGCCCTTGCGGGAAAATTAGGGCCGGGATCCCGCGTTTAAAGGCCGAATCTCAATGGTGACAGCGGGGATGGATCGGTGAACGGCTCTTCGTCGTTCATCAGTTGCGCAAGCAAAACGGCGGTTGCCGGCGCCGTGGTAAAACCATGGCCGGCATGCCCGAAATTCAGCCACAAGCCCTTGTGCCCGGGCGCAAGCCCGACCACGGGAAGGCTGTCGGGAAGAAGCGGACGCGCGGCAAAGCAAAGCTCTTCCTCTATTTCGGGACCCAGTGGAAAGACCTTACGGGCTGCCTTCACGTTCCGCCTCAGTTGCGCCGTCTCGGCCTTCGCTTCAACGCCGGTGAATTCATGGCCCGTCGTCAGGCGCAAGCCCCGCTCCATCGGGCTCAGCATATAGCCCTGTTCGACGTCGTGGATGGGGCGCCTGAGGTTGACGCCATCCACCGGCCGGAAATGGCGATAGTACCCTCGCGAAGCCATCAGCGGAAACTGGATGCCGAGCGGCTCCAGCACCTGCGAAGACCATGCGCCGAGCGAAACCACAATATTGTCGGCACACACCTTGCCGGTGAGCGTGTTGACCGCCCAGCGCCCGGAACTTCGCGCGAGCGACCTAGCATCGCCGGTTTCAACCACACCGCCGACGTCGCGCAAATGCCGCGCATAGGCCTTCGTCAGGCCGCCTGGGCTCGAAACCGAGAGGCTTTCGGGAAAAAACAGCGCACGGCTGAAATCGCCTGCGTAAAGATCGGGTTCCAGTTCGCACAAGCGGCTTTCATCCAGATCCTCATACGTGGTGCCGAAAATCCTCGCGAAATGAAGCTCCATGTCGAGCTCTTCAAGCCCGGCATCGCTGCGATAGAGCTTGATCCACCCGGATGGACGGAAGAAACGTTCCGCACTTGCGCGTTTCGCCAGTGCCTTGTGCTCGAAAATCGCGGTGCGCTGCAAGGACGCGATGGCGGTTGCATAACGCATGCCGTTATCGCGTTCCGAGACTTCGCACAAACGCCCTGCCCAGGAAAGCAGTCTTGAAAGGATGCGCGGGTCGTAGCGGAAACGGGACGATGCGTTGAAGACAGCGCCCATGAGCCTGAGCGGATCATCCGGAATGGAAAAGGGCAGAAGGTCCTCACGCGTAAGAACACCGGCATTGCCGCGCGAGGCTTCATCCCCGGGCCGCCCGCGTTCCACGACCAGTACATCACGCCCGCTCATGCGCAGATAGATCGCGGCGGTGATGCCGACGATACCTCCGCCCAGAACAATGACGTCGACTTCACGCAACTTTTCAAAGCCTTGCAACTTGCCGTTCGTTTCCCGGATACTGCGCCACCCGGCCGGACGGCGAAACCCGCAACTGGAGAGAATCAGCAACGATGTTCAAACCCTTAGTACAGGGTCTTCGCTGGCTCGGCCATCGCGGCACGCCCGCCGTTGCGGCAAGCGCATTCCTGGGAATGGCGCTGCCGCCCCTGTCTTCGCTGGTGCGCCCTTATGTCGAGGAAGCGATTTTCTGTCTTCTGGTATTGGCGTTTTTGCGCGTTGCACCGATAGACGTTCTGGCACGGCTGCGCCGCCCGAAGCTCGTCCTTCTCGCGGTGGTGTGGATGATGCTGGCCATACCGCTTGCGCTCGGCTTCACGGTCAAGGGGCTCGGCATTTTGGAGACCACGCCTGCAATCGGCGTGGCGCTGTTCCTGGTGACCGCGGCACCGCCGATCATGTCGGCACCGGCCTTCGTGTCCCTGCTTGGCCTCAACGGGGGCTTGAGCCTTGCCCTGTTGATCGTCGCGATGCTTGCGACGCCCGTCACCGCCCCCTTCATCGGCGAGGTCATTCTTGGCGACGCGCTGCCAATCGATTCGCTTTCGCTTGCCGTCCGGCTCGTCGGCTTGCTCATCGCCACCGCGGGTCTTGCCTGGGTCATCCGCCACATCGCCGGGCCGGACCGTATCGTCTCCTGGAAATCGGAAATCGACGGGCTCAGCGTTGTTCTGCTGTTCTTCTTCGCCGTCGCGGTCATGGACGGCGTGGCGGAAAGCTTCCTCTCGCGCCCGCTGTTGACGATCGGCGTGGTCGTGATCGCATTCGCCATCGCGCTCTCGCAAATGGGCGTGACGCTGCTGATATTCCGCGCAACGGCCAGCGAAGACGCCTTCGTGCTGGCCCATGCGGTCGGCAACCGCAACATGGGCCTGATCGTGGCCGCATTGGGTGGCGCGGTTCCGGATCTTGCCTGGCTATTCTTCGGCCTCGGACAACTGCCGATCTACCTGCTGCCACTGTTCCTGCGACCCGTGGCACGGAGGATCGCCCGCCAGTCCGCGGCCGCCCTTTCCGCCAACGCGCATTCCTCCGGGCAATAGGCTTGGGAGGAGACGCGGCAGGTCTGGTTCACGCCACGTAGCTTGTGAGCCAAGGCCGTGATTGCTTGCGCTTGCTGTTTGCGCATGCCTGTGGTAGCGCGCGTCCATCCTTGCTTCAGCCGCCACCCGGAGTGTGCCCGATGCCCCGCGATCTCGTCATTGCCCCGTCGATTCTAGCCGCCGATTTCGCGAAACTCGGCCAGGAGGTCAGCGATGTGGCCAAGGCGGGCGCCGACTGGATCCATCTCGACGTCATGGACGGCCATTTCGTGCCGAACATCAGCTTCGGCCCCGATGTCATCAAGGCGATGCGCCCGCATACGGACAAGGTCTTCGACGTCCACCTGATGATCGCGCCGTGCGACCCTTACATCGAGGCTTTCGCCAAGGCCGGCGCCGATATCATCACCGTCCATGCCGAAGCGGGCCCGCATCTGCACCGCTCCCTGCAGGCGATCCGCGCGCTCGGCAAGAAGGCTGGCGTTTCGCTCAATCCCGGCACGAACGAGCGCGACATCGAATATATCATGGACATGGTCGACCTCATTCTCGTGATGAGCGTCAATCCCGGTTTCGGCGGCCAGAAATTCATCCATTCCCAGATTGAAAAGATTAGCCGTATCAAGGCGATGATCGGCGACCGGCCGATCGACCTGGAGGTCGACGGCGGCGTGACGCCTGAAACCGCCCCGCTTGTCGCGCAAGCAGGCGCAAATGCGCTGGTCGCAGGCTCCGCCGTCTTCAAGGGCGATGGGCTCGCCGGATACCGCGAGAATATCGAGGCGATCCGCTCCGCCGCGCAAGCCGTGTATTCTTGACGAAACCGCCGATCCACCCGAGCCTGAGCGAAGACAAGGGGGATGGCGTGCAGGCGATCGGTTTCGCGATATTCTGGGCACTGGCGATCGGAGGGGCCTTTTTCGCCCTAACGATCGGGCGCGGCCATGCCGTGAGCGAACGCTCCCTGGCGGCGGTGGCGCTTTTTTCAGCGGGCGGCTTTCTTGCCGCGCTCATGGCCCTTGGCATCGCAGGCCTCATCGCAAAATACCGCCCTCAACCCAGCGCGCGGTTCGCGGCGATGTTCATCGCGCTGACACTCGCCACCGCCGGCATCACGGCGTTACTGTTCTACCTCCAGTTCCGCATCTACTACAGTCAGTGGCACGAACCGCATATTTCCCGTGGTCTGCTGACGGAGATCATCTTCACCCTGGCATCTTCCGGCTACATTTTCGGGGTCAAGGGCGTACGCCTGCTAACCCCGGTGGCGCTGCCACTCATTTTCGCGGTCTCCTTCCTTTACGCCCGTCGAAAAGGGTGATCCGCGCGCGAAAGTCCAATCCGCCGCGTTGAGAACCGGTGTCGGCTCTGATAGACCCTGCGCGAACCTGCCCGCCCCATCAAGGGACAGATCGACAAAACAGGACGACGCCGATGATCCCGCGCTATTCGCGACCCGAGATGGTTTCCATCTGGTCGCCGGAGACGAAATTCCGCATCTGGTTCGAAATTGAGGCGCATGCCTGCGACGCGCTTGCCGAACTCGGCGTCATCCCGAAAGAAGCGGCGAAAACCATCTGGGAGAAGGGCGGCAAGGCCACATTCGACATCGCGCGCATCGACGAGATCGAGCGCGAGACGAAGCACGACGTGATCGCCTTTCTCACGCATTTGGCCGAAATCGTGGGGCCGGACGCCCGTTTCGTTCACCAGGGCATGACGTCGTCCGACGTCCTCGACACCTGCTTTAACGTCCAGCTCATGCGTGCCACGGACCTTCTCCTGAAGGACATGGACACGCTGCTTGCGGCTCTGAAGCACCGCGCCTTCGAGCACAAGAACACCGTCTGCATCGGGCGTTCGCACGGCATTCACGCGGAACCCGTAACCTTCGGCCTGAAAATGGCGCAGGCCTATGCGGAATTCGACCGCTGCCGGGCGCGCCTTGCCGCCGTGCGCGAAGAGATCGCAACTTGCGCCATTTCGGGCGCCGTCGGCACTTTCGCCAATATCGATCCGCGCATCGAGGAACATGTGGCGGCCGCTATGGGCCTGAAGCCCGAGCCCGTTTCCACGCAGGTGATCCCGCGCGACAGGCACGCGATGTATTTCGCCACCCTTGGCGTGATCGCCTCGTCGATCGAGCGGCTGGCAACGGAAATCCGCCATCTTCAGCGAACGGAAGTGCTTGAGGCGGAGGAGTTTTTCTCCAAGGGTCAAAAAGGCTCATCCGCCATGCCGCACAAGCGCAACCCGGTACTGACGGAAAACCTGACCGGCCTTGCGCGCATGGTCCGCTCCTACGCATTTCCCGCGATGGAGAACGTCGCGCTGTGGCACGAGCGGGACATCTCGCACTCTTCCGTGGAACGGATGATCGGCCCGGACGCGACCGTCACGCTCGACTTCGCGCTGGCGCGGCTGACGGGAGTCGTCGAAAACCTCGTCGTTTACCCGGAACGCATGATCGGCAATATGGACCGTCTCGGCGGACTGGTGCATTCGCAGCGCATCCTGCTTGCCCTGACGCAGGCCGGCGTTTCGCGCGAGGATGCCTACCGCCTCGTCCAGCGCAACGCGATGAAGGTCTGGGAAAGCTATCAGACGTCCGGCAACGCGGAGGTCGATTTCCTGGATTCGCTGCTGTCGGACAAGGAAGTGCGCGCCGCCCTTTCGGAAGAGGAAATCCGCTCACGCTTCAACCTCGACTATCACACCAGGCAGGTCGACACGATTTTCAGCCGGGTATTCGGAAGCAACTGATACATGCGTATCGCCATTGTTTCGGACATTCATGGCAACCTGCTCGCGCTCGAGGCCGTCCTTGAAGACCTGAGGGCGCAGGTGCCCGACGTGATCGTGAACCTTGGCGATTGCGTTTCCGGGGCTCTTTGGCCGGAAGAAACGGCGCAGCTGCTGATAGAAAAGAACTGGCTGACGATCCGCGGCAATCACGATCGCGAGCTTTTCGACCTGCCGGAGGAAGAACTGGGCGAATCGGACGCTTTCACGCTCCCTTTGTTGAGCAACGCTAGCCGGGAGTGGCTGCAGGCACTGCCGGCGACGGCGAGACTTTCCGACGAAGTCTTTCTCTGCCATGCCACTCCCACGAACGATGATCTTTATCTGACCGAAAAGGTCGTCGGGCCGAAGGGACATTTGCCGTCGGAAGCCGAAATCCGCGAAAAGCTGGAAGGCGAAAGCGCACCGCTGATTTTTTGCGGACACACGCACATCCCGCGCCTGATCAGGCTATCCACGCAGCAGACGATCCTCAATCCGGGCAGCGTCGGACTGCCGTCCTACGACGAAGATCACCCAAACCACCATATTATTGGGGCGGGCAGCCCGCATGCCCGTTATGCGATCGCAACGAAAACGGGCGGCAAGTGGGATTTTACCGAACGCATGATCGAATATGATTGGGACCGCGCCGCGCGGCAGGCGGCGAAAAACGACCGCGACGACTGGGCAGCCTCATTGAAAAACGGCTTCTTCGGACCGCTGTCCTGAGACTTTTCCGAAACTGGGCAAAGTAAATGAATATCCGACGGAAAACGCAATGAAAGCAGCAGATGCAGACGTCCTGATCGTGCCGGGCTGGCAGAACTCCGGCCCCGATCACTGGCAATCGCGCTGGATGGAGAAGATGTCCACCTCTCGCCGGGTCGAGCAGGACGACTGGGACGAGCCGGTGCTGGCCGACTGGGTGGACCGGCTCGTTGAAGAGGTGGAAGCGTCAACACGGCCTGTGGTGCTGGTTGCGCATTCGCTGGGCGTCGCAGTTGTTGTGCATGCGGCACCGCGAATTGCCCGCAAGGTGCATGGCGCATTCCTCGTCTGCTGCCCGGATGTGGAAGATCCCGCGCGAATACCGATCAAGCTGCGGCACTTCGGGCCGCTGCCGCTTGACCCCCTGCCCTTTCACGCATGGCAAGTGGCAAGCCGCACAGACCCTTACTGCAGCTTCGAGCGGGCCGAGCTTTTTTCCCGCCACTGGGGTACGAAACTGCTCGACGCCGGCGATGCCAAGCATCTGAACACGGAAAGCGGCCAGGGGCCATGGCCGGAAGGCGTGCTCGCCTTCGCCCACCTCATGAAAGAACTTTAGGGCTGATTTTTCGTTCGGCCTGCGCCTGATCGAGACGTGCGGCGAGCCTGTTCAGCGTGTCCTTCAGGGCTTGCATCGCAGCTTGCGTCGGCAACGGCGGAAGGCCGATGTCATGCTCTTCGAGGAACTCGGCAAGCGCAGCCCGCGATTTCCGCCCGAATATCCCGTCAACGGGGCCTGGATCGTATCCCAAGGTTCCCAGCACGGATTGCAGGCGACGGATAGCCACCGGATCGCGAAGCAATTGCAGGCCCGACTCCTCACCGCTCGACATCGTCACCCGTAGCCGAAACGGTTCTGGATCGGCGCTTTTGAGCATCTGCGTTATGCGGATCTCGTAGGTCCTGGCCTCCATCAGGAAGCGGTAATCGATGCGCGCATCGATGACGCCCACAATCGTGAACATCGTATTGCCGACGCCAAGAAGCCTGAGATGGAGCGCGTCGCCCTGGATGCCTTCAAGCAGATAACACATCGCTGTGTCCGGCAAGGCGTCACCGGCGATCACGACCTGTTTTTCCCCTTGCGGAAACAGAATGGTTTCGCACGCCCCCCGAGCCACAAGCGGAGAGACGCTCGCCACCACGAACGCGCCGAGGACCACGATCCGGATGATTGCCCAATCGATCCGAGGCAAAGCCGCCTCCTTGCTCCCTGACAGGGTGCTGGATGAAGAAACCGGCGCCGATTTTACCATCTGCGAATATCCGGCGACAGGAAATCGCTCGAAACGGCAGGCATCCCGCCACACCTCTCACGACAAATTTACGTAGCGGATATCAGTCTCTCCGC
The DNA here is from genome assembly GCF_013266695.1 of Hongsoonwoonella zoysiae. Taxonomy (GTDB): domain Bacteria; phylum Pseudomonadota; class Alphaproteobacteria; order Rhizobiales; family Stappiaceae; genus Hongsoonwoonella; species Hongsoonwoonella zoysiae. Next base: position 2,216,514 of record NZ_JABRXF010000001.1, on the reverse strand, counting down.
GGATTTCCCACGAAAATTTGAGTGGTTCGTGCACTCATATTCCCCCACCCTCAAAGCAGTCCGTTTAGAACGAAGAGCATTCAGGGGAGAATGCAATGCTGAAAAAACTGGTCATTGGCGCCGCTTTGGCTTTTGCGGCCGCCGTACCCGCCACCGCCTCGCAGGGCACTCAGGGCGAGCACGTCCAGGTTACCGGAGAAATCATCGATACCTGGTGCTATTTCTCGGGCGTAATGGGCGGTCCCGATGCCGTGCGCGGCACGGCCCACCACACATGCGCCTTGTGGTGCGCGGCAGGCGGCATTCCCGTCGGCATCCTGGCCGACGACGGCACTGTCTACATGGTCCTGAAATGGAAAGACACGACGGAAGTCGCCGACGGCACCAGCCTGCTTTCCGTCCAGACCCACCGCGTCACCGCCGACGGCACGCTCTACAAGCGTGACGGCATCAACTACATCATGGTCGACGACGTTGTGAACGACGAAGGCATCGTGCTTTCCAACCACGAAGACTTCGGCTTCGTGCCGCCCTTCGCCCAACCGAAGAACAAGTGAGGGGCATACGTGATGAAAAAACTGATCATGAGCGCAGCCGCTATTCTGGTCGCTTCCCCGGCGTTTGCCGGCGATGTCGACTATTCGGCGAACAGCCAGGCGAAATCCTGGAACCTCTTCGGCGAGGAGAAGGCCCGCTTCACCGGTAAAGTCACGGATGCCGTTTGCGCACTGACGGGCGACTGCCCGGACAACTGCGGTGGCGGCGACAGGCAGATGGTTGTCATCCGCGAAGACGATGATCGCATGTTCCTCGCCAACAAGAACGGCCAGCCGATCTTCTCAGGCGCGACTTACGACCTCGCCAATTACTGCAATCAGATGGTCGAAGTCGACGGCCTTCTCGTCGGCGACAGCGACATCACGCCCGGTCTTGAATCCAAGCTCCTTCAGATCCAGTTGATCCGCCCGATCGAGGACAAGGAATTCGCCAAGACCAACAAATTCACCAAGGTGTGGTCCGCGAAGTACCCCGAAGCTAAGGGCAAGGGGCCGTGGTTCCGCCGCGATCCGGCCATCAAGGCCCAGATCGAAGAGACCGGTTACTTCGGGCTCGGCCATGAGGTCGACCAGAAGTACCTGGAGGAAAATGCAGAATGATCCGCTGGATTGCGGCCGCGCTTTTCGGGGTCTCGGCCGCATTTCTCCATGATCAGCTCAACCGTGACACCGATCCCGGATCGGTGGTAACGGCCGGTGCGGTGGCAGAAAAGACATCTTCCGCCTCCTCCGCGCCCGCCGGCAAGGCCGAAGATCAAAGCGTATCCGGCAAGAGCCCGACGCCGCGCGTCGCCGGCCTTGAACCGGCGGAACCGAACGGCGGCGACCTGCCGCCGGGCGGACCGGCGCTGCCTTTCCCGATCGACGTCGAGGCGCGCTTCGACCTTGTCGACCAAAACGGCAATCGCGTGACCGAGGCCGATTTCGCCGGCAAACCGATGGCGCTCTTCTTCGGATATGCAAGCTGCGAGGCCGTCTGCTCCGCCGTCATGCCGGATGTCGCCCGTACGATGGAATTGCTGGAAGATCAGAACCAGAAGTTCAACACGGTGATGATCACCATCGATCCCGCGCGCGACACGCCGGAGGCGATGCGCAAGAACCTGCCACGCTGGAACTCCGGCATCATTGGCCTTACAGGCACCGAAAAGGCGCTTGGCGAGGTTCGCGACCTGTTCCAGGTCGACATTCAGGTGGTCGGCCATGATGAAAAAGGCGGCGCGATCTATTCGCACGGCAGCCTCATCTACCTGATCGGGCCGGACTCGAAGCTGATGACGATACTGCCCCCGGTCTATGGCCCGGAGCATATGGCCAAGATTATCTCGCGATATATCTGACATATGGCCTTACAAAAAAGCCGATGCATCGATGGATAACCGGTGCATCGGCTATTGCGCATTCTGCCAAGGGCGTATCGGCCTTCCCTATCCCTCCAACGTCGACAGCAGCTCAGCCGCGCCTCCGGTGATGAAACCCGCATCCGAGCCGAGCGTGACGAATCGAAATCCCATCCCGATCGCCGCCTTGGCATGGTCCGGCGACATGCAATAAATCGCCGCGATCTTGCCCTTGGCATTGACACGCGCGGCGATTTCAGCGCTTGCGTCCATCGCCACCTTGCCGGTCGGATCGACACCCTTGCCTTCGGACAATGTGAAGCTGAGGTCGCTTGGACCCACATAGATGCCATCCAGCCCCTCCACGTCCAAGATGTCGTCGAGCGCGGCAAGCGCGGTCGGCGTTTCGACCATGGCAAAGGCGAGCGTTTCCTCGTTCGCGCGGCCCGTATAATCGGGCAAGCCGTTATAACCAAGCCTGCGCGCGGCATGATGAGGAGCCCAGCTGCGCGCGCCGAGCGGCGGAAATTTCATCGCGGCGACGAGCGCCATCGCATCCTCGGCGGAATTCACCATTGGCATGATGACCGCCTCAGCACCGAAATCGAGCACGCGCGAGGCCGTCGCAAAATCGTCGACGGCAACACGGACGGCCGGATGCGCGCCGGCGGCGATAATCGTGGCGATCGCATCGCGCGCAGACGCGATGTCGTGCAGCCCATGCTGCATATCGAGCGTCACCGCCTCGTAGCCGGCGTGGGCCATCAATTCCGAAAGGATCGGCGCGGCAAGGGCCGACCAGGCCGTTACCACGGTCTCACCGGCGCGAAGCCGGCTTGCAAGCGAAATGCGGGAATCGGTCATGAAATCCAGGATCCAATGAGTCGCGAAGGCAGGCAGCAATGAAATCCTGCCCCGGGCACGCCCGCAAGGGCTACATCAAAAAAAGTAAGACACCGCCCAATGCAGGGACGATGTCTTCTCTCAAGAATAACTCCGCGGAAAAGCCGGTGTCAGCCTTCGGTGCGGATCTGCTCGATCGCCTTCTGGAGGAGTTCCTGCATCGTCCGGCGGATCTGGTGATCGGACTGTTCCACGCCGGCTTCGTCGAAATCGGCGCGAACCTTGCGGAACACGTCCTCGTCGCCCGGCTCCTCGAAATCGGCGCGCACGACCGATTTCGCATATTCTTCCACCTTGTCGCCCTCATAGCCGAGCTTTTCAGCCGCCCAGAGGCCCAATAGCTTGTTGCGCCGCGCAATCGCCTTGAAGCGCAATTCCTCGTCATGCGCGAATTTGTTTTCGAAGGCCTCTTCACGCCTGTCGAACGTGCTCATCAGCTTGTCTCCTGCCAATCGACGATCCGCGGAGAGAATACTCCCCCCTAACCCCATATGGGCGCTCGATGCCGTTTTGCATATCCCCCATGGCTTGCCAAATCAACGCGGGATCGCCCTGACCATAGGATGTATTGGATAGCCATATACTAAGATCACACACATGATTGTGCTTTTTCCGGCGATCGTGTAGGTTCCGCGCCACAAAAGTGGGGGCCGAAAGACCGTTCGCCGCCAATCCGTCCTCCCCGACACCGGCGAACCAATAAACGGAGTTCCTGCTGGAACATGGATTTCCTGTTTACAACACGGTATGTGCCAATGAACCGCCGTCGGCGAATATATGAGGGCAAGGGCAAAATCCTCTATGAGGGCCCGGAGCCGGGAACGCTCATTCAGCACTTCAAGGACGATGCGACTGCTTTCAACAACAAGAAGCACGAGATCGTCGACGGCAAGGGCGTGCTCAACAACCGCATCTCGGAGTTCATCTTCAACCAGTTGAACGCCATCGGCATTCCGACGCACTTCCTGCGCCGGATGAACATGCGCGAGCAGCTGATCCGGGAAGTGGAGGTCGTCCCGCTGGAGGTGGTCGTGCGCAACGTCGCCGCCGGCTCCCTTGCCAAGCGGCTCGGCCTTGAGGAAGGCATGCAGCTTCCCCGCTCGATCATCGAGTTCTACTACAAGAACGACGAACTCGACGATCCGCTCGTCTCCGAAGAGCATATCACGGCCTTCGGCTGGGCGACGCCCCAGGAGCTTGACGACATCATGGCGCTTGCCATTCGAGTCAACGACTTCCTGACCGGCCTTTTCCTGGGCGTAGGGATACGCCTTGTCGACTTCAAGATCGAATGCGGCCGCCTTTACGAGGGCGATCTGATGCGCATCGTCGTTGCCGACGAAATTTCGCCGGACAGCTGCCGGCTGTGGGACATCCAGACTAACGACAAGCTGGACAAGGACCGCTTCCGGCGCGATATGGGCGGCATGCTCGAAGCCTATCAGGAGGTGGCGCGCCGTCTCGGCATCCTGAACGACAACGACCGCCCCGCAGGATCCGGGCCGGTGCTCGTGAAGTAATCCGGGAAAAAGGCCGCAACACTGCGGCCTTTTTCTTTGCCGCGCATGAATGTATGGATTGGCGGCCAAAAGTTCCCTTAATGGCAGATCACACGATCCGGAAAAGACAGATGAAAGCACGCGTTACCGTCACGCTGAAAACCGGCGTTCTCGACCCGCAGGGCAAGGCCATCGAAAACGGGCTTGCCTCCCTCGGTTTTGACGGCGTGGGCGAGGTGCGCCAGGGCAAGGTCTTTGATATCGCGATTTCCGATCGCGATGCGGAAAAGGCCAGGGCGGACCTTTCCGCCATGTGCGAAAAGCTTCTGGCCAACACGGTGATCGAGAACTACGCGATCGAAATCCTTTAAGACCGGCACAATGGATGACGACAATGCGAAGGCAATCCGATTTCTGGCGATAAAGGCTGCTGTTTTCGTCCTCTTGCCGGCTGTTCTTGCGCTAATTGCCGCGCTCTTGCTCGTCTGACACGATACTAGTCACGCGAATCTGAAGTTCGTCTTTATTCGCGGCATACGCTGAACGAACTTCAGATTCAAAAAGGGTGACTAGCCAAATATATGTTTCCAGTGTGGTTTCCGGATTTGAAATACGCTCCGGAGGCTGCTGCTATAATGAAGCGTATTTCAAATCCGCCACACTAGGGCTCCGCACCATGAAATCCGCCGTCATCACCTTCCCCGGCTCCAACCGCGAACGCGACATGATGAATGCGCTGAAGCTGATCACGGGACATGAGTCGGCAGCCGTCTGGCATCAGGACACGGCGCTGCCCGATGTGGACCTCGTGGTTCTTCCAGGCGGATTTTCCTATGGCGACTATCTGCGGGCCGGCGCAATCGCCGCCCGCTCGCCGGTCATGCGCGCGGTTGCGGAAGCCGCAAACAAGGGCGTGCTCGTATTGGGCGTTTGCAACGGCTTCCAGATGCTGACCGAAGCAGGCCTTCTTCCAGGTTCGCTGATGCGGAACGCAGACCTCCACTTCGTCTGCCGGGAGGTGAAGCTTGAAACCGTCAACACCGCTTCCGCGTTCACGCGTGGATTTAAACCCGGCCAGGTCTGGCGCTGCCCGGTCGCCCATCACGACGGCAATTATTTCGCCGATTCGGAAACGCTTGAGCGAATCGAAAGCGGAGGCCAGGTCGCCTTCCGTTATGCCGACGGCACCAATCCGAACGGGTCGGTCAACGAAATCGCGGGTGTTCTAAACGCGACGGGCAATGTGCTCGGCATGATGCCGCACCCGGAAAACCTTGTCGATCCGCTGCAAGGCGGCACGGACGGGCGCTCGCTTTTCGCAAGCATCGCAAACCTCATGGAAACCGCCTGAGGCGGTAGCGCCGCGCCCAGCCCTATTCCGCGGCTTCCAACGCGGGCCTGCGGTCGGCGCGCGGCGGATGCCCGTAAGCGCGCTGATACGCACGGGTGAAGGCAGCGGCGCTTGCGAACCCCACTCTTCCCGCCACCGTCTTGAGCGGCAGGCCGCTGGCAATTTCCTGACGGGCAACGATAAGCCTCCACTGGGCGAGATAAGCGCCCGGCGTCTGGCCCACGACATCGCGAAAATTAGTGGCGAAAACTGTGCGGGACATGCCCGCCACTTCCGCCAGATCCTCAAGCTTCCAAGTACGCTCCGGCGCCTCGTGCATTGCAACCAGGGCCAGCGCGATCTGCGGATGCGACAGGCCGGCGATTAGCCCATGGCTGGCCGCGCCGGTTTCCATCGCATAGCGCAGGAGGCGGATCACAACGACCTCGCAAAGCCGGTCCACCGCCGCCTGGCGCCCGCAGCGCGGCGACTCCAGCTCATCACGCAGAACACAGGCGACCGCGGCAAGCGCGGGCGCCCGGGAAAGCTCCACGCGCACCTCTTCAGGCAACGCAAGCGACAAGGGAGAATCCTCGCCGCCGAGTTCCACCCGTGCGGCCACAGCCACGCGGCCGCTCGCGCAAAGCGAGCCTCCGTCCCTGGGGCGGAAAATCAAAGCTTCCAGCGGCGGCCTGCCCTGCCTACCGTCAGCTGAAGTCGTGATGTAGAGATTTGGCTTTGCCGTCGCACCTTCCACGCAGGCCACATGGGCGCGGATACGGAAGCGGTCGATCAATGCCGACAACCGGTCGACACCATGGCTGATGGTCATGTTCACACTCTCGGCATCCGAACGCAGGATCAATAATCGAGTATGGAATTTTGCGAAATGTACGCTAATTGAGCATCCGATGCTAGCCGCTTGCCGGGTTATTTCTCTTCAAATCAACGGCGCGGCGATCATCTTAGGGCCTGGACCCTAGCCCAGCGAATCCGACAAACGCCATCGAAGCAAAGTGCAGGAGAGTATTTCATGCTGACACCGCGCCAGCCCGTGCCCGATCTGAAAGTCGAAACCCTGAACCATGGTACGTTCGACTTGCAGGCGCAAAAGCCAAAATTTGCGACGATCGTCGTTTTCTACCGCGGCCTGCACTGCCCGATCTGCGCGACATACCTGAAGGAACTGCAGCGGCTTCTTCCCGATTTCGCCGAGCGCGGCATCGAGGCGGTAGCGATTTCCTCCGACACCAAAGAGCGGGCCCAGGATTTCGCGGAGCGCGCCGAACTGAAGGAACTTCGCCTTGGCTATGGCCTGTCGTTGGCGGATGCCCGCAAATGGGGCCTCTATATCTCCACGAGCCGCGGCGAAACCTCCATCGGTGTCATCGAACCCGACCTCTTTTCCGAACCGGGTGTCTTCATCGTCAAGCCCGACAACACGCTTTACTTCGCGTCGGTGCAAACCATGCCGTTCTCCCGGCCCGTCTTCAAGGATATGCTGCCTGCGCTCGATTTCGTGCAAAAGGTGGACTATCCGGCGCGCGGCGAATACACGGGCGCAGTGTAACGCTCGAGCGCAATCTGCCGTAAAATTGGCCGCCGGAAATTTCCGGCGGTCTTTTTCATGGGGCTTGAGACTATGACAAATGCAGAACGCGCTTCCCTGACCGGCAAGATCGACAGGATAACCGCACGAGCCGTGAATGCCCCGATAGAAGCTCCGGTCAAGACCGCGTCGGGGGAAATCCGGCAGGCACCGCTTGTCGTCATCGACATCGATACAAGCGACGGCATCCGGGGAACGAGCTACATTTTCGCCTACACGCCGCTAACGTTGCGCGCACTTGTGACATTCATGGAAGATCTGGGCCCGACGCTCATCGGCGAACCGGCGGCGCCGGCATCGATTTACAAGGAGTGCGAAGGCAGGTTCCGCCTTCTTGGCCGGCAGGGTGTCGTCGGCATGGCTCTTTCCGGTATCGACATGGCTTTATGGGACGCGCTGGCGAAAGCGGCTGGCGTGCCGCTGGCAGTTCTGCTCGGCGCCGACATCGCGCCCATTGAAGCTTATGACAGTTATGGCGTCGTCGATCCCAAGCGCGACGCCAAGCGGCTGGAAACGACGCTGGAGCGCGGCTTCGGGGCGATAAAGATCAAGCTTGGGCTCGGCGCAATCTCCGACGACGTCCATACGCTAAGCGAGTTGCGGCAAGTCGTCGGGCCGGAAGTGCGCATCATGGTCGATTACAATCAGTCGCTCGGCGTGACCGAGGCTCTGGAACGTATCGAGGCGATCACGGAATTCGATATCACCTGGGTGGAAGAACCTGTTCCCGCCGAAGACCTGACAGGCCATGCGCTCGTGCGGGAAAAATCGCCGATCCCGATACAGACCGGCGAAAACTGGTGGTTTCCGGAAGGAGCGGCGAATTCCATTGCCGCGGGAGCGAGCGACCTCGTGATGCCCGATCTCATGAAGATCGGCGGCGTGACGGGCTTCATGCGGGCAGCGGCGATGGCGCAGGCAGCTTCGCTTCCCGTTTCCAGCCATCTCTTTATCGAAGCTTCGGCCCATGTTCTGGCGGCAACCTCGAACATCCAATATCTGGAATATCTCGATTTCGCAGGTTCAGTGCTCAAGGAACGTATGCTGCCGGAAAATGGCCGCGTCATCGCGCACGGGCCCGGCCTCGGGCTCGATTGGGATGAGGACGCGCTGAAACACTACGCCGCGTGAAAAGGGTTCAGCAGCCGCTTCATTGCGGAAGATGGAAACGCCAGGCCCCGGACCGTGCGCGGACAATGAACAAACCCTTGATGCGGCGGTTCAAGAAAATCTTACGTAGTGCTTGAATTTGACGCACAAGAGTTCGACCGGCCCGCGGCCTGAATTTTACTTCCGGCCACGGGCCGCCAAAGCGGGCAGGCTGCAGGTTGCCCGCTGTGCCTGGAGACGGCCGACCCACTACATCCAGAAGGGCTTGCGTGCTTCAGCCTCTGCATCGGCGCGACCAAGGCCGATATCGGCCAATTGTTCATCCGTGAGCTTTGCCAGGTCGCGGCGGGACAACTGCTTGCGGTAACGGGCGAAGAGATAGCTCGTATTCGAGCGTGCGAAACCAAGCGGAGATGGAATTCGTGGGTCGCAGGTCAGCGATTCAACCAGACCCAAAAACCGCTGAACCAACGATATTGTACCTATTGTACCCATTCCAACCTCACAAATTTACTTAGAAGAGGTAAGATTGCTCCCCTTCGATTGTGATTTCTTATATCAATTGACTCTTAATATTGATCAAGATAGATAATTGTCACCATGACAAATTGGCTCCCCGATATATCCGAGGGCGAAGGGCCGCTCTATGTGCGTCTGGCCGACCGGATCGAATCCGATATCGACAAGGGCGTTCTGCCGGGCGGCGCAAAACTGCCGCCTCAACGCGATCTCGCCTACGACATCGGGGTGACGATCGGCACCGTGGGCCGGGCCTATGCGCTGGCACGCGAGCGCGGACTTGTGAGCGGAGAGGTCGGGCGCGGCACTTACATCCGTTCCCGTGACAACCTGATGTCCGGAAACAACGCGCTGGTGGAGGGCAAAGGCCTTGCCACCAGCATAGAATTCGCGGGAACGCGTGCGATCCTGCCCGAACCGGGCACGATCATGATGGACAGCAGCGCGGCGCCAGACATTGGCCAGTCGGCAATTCTTGAACGCATCCTTATGGATATCAGCCGAACGCATCCGCATGAAATCGCCAGCTACTCGCGCACGCACCCGCGCAACTGGCTGGAGGCGGGGAGCCGCTGGGCCGCCTGCGGCGGCTGGACACCCCCACCGGAAACAGTCGTTCCGACAATCGGCGCCCATGCGGGGATCTGTGCCGTTCTCTCCGCAATGACAGCACCCGGTGATCTTATTGCTTTTGAGAACCTTACCTACAGCTCATTCGCGCGAACCGCGCCGTTGCTTGGACGACGCGCGATTATCGTCGATTCCGATGAAGAGGGGGTGCTCTCGGAAGACTTCGAGCGGCTATGCGCCCAATGGCACCCGAAAGTACTGTTCCTCATGCCGGCCATGCGCAATCCAACCCTCGGCATATTACCTGACGCGCGCCGCCGCGAGATCGTGGAGATTGCCAGGCGATACAACGTCTGGCTGATCGAGGACGGCGTCTACGGCGCCATGATCGAAGATCAGTCCACGCCAATTGCCGCGATGGCTCCGGAGCGGACCTTCCACGTCACGAGCCTTTCCAAGGCGATTGCCGCCGGCGTTCGCGGCGGCTACGTGGTCTGCCCTCCAGCCTATGTCCAGCGCATCCTGACCGCACACAAGATGACGGCTGGCGGCATGATCTTTCTGCTGGCCGAACTTGCAGCGAGGCTCGTGCTTTCGGGTGCGGCGGACCAAATCCGGGAGAAGGTCAGGGAAGTCGTCGCCGAGCGCGAGGCTCTGGCGAGGGAAGTGTTCGCGGGCTTCGATTTCCGCTCTCACCCCAGAGTGCCTTTTCTCTGGATGAAACTGCCCGAGCCGTGGCTTTCCGGAACATTCAAGAAAGCCGTCCTGCAGAATAACGTGCTCATCGACGATGAGGACGAATTCAAGCCTGCGCGCACCGACAAGGTCCATCACCGCGTCAGGTTCGGATTTACGGCACCGAAAACGCTTGAAGATGTAAGGACCGGTTTTGAAGTGATACGGCGTCTCCTGGCCGAACCGGCGGCAAGCTACGACGATTATTCGTAAGAATCCGGGCATCGATAACTCGATAATCGGGAATTGCGCACTTTCGCGCAGTTCCCCTCGGTCATCGCATCTGCTAACAAGGCGCGGCAATTCGGACCCTCGCGACCAACGCCGCTGCCCCGGACGAAACATGATCCCCAACGACATCAAGATCACGCCAGACCTCATCGAATCCCACGGGCTGAAACCCGACGAATACGAGCGCATTCTCTCTCTCATCGGCCGTGAGCCGACTTTTACCGAGCTTGGCATCTTTTCCGCCATGTGGAACGAGCACTGCTCGTATAAATCTTCGAAGAAATGGCTGAGAACGCTGCCGACCAAGGGGCCGCGCGTCATACAAGGACCTGGCGAGAACGCTGGCGTCGTCGACATAGGCGACGGCGAGGCGGTGGTCTTCAAAATGGAAAGCCACAACCACCCCTCCTACATCGAGCCTTATCAGGGTGCGGCGACGGGCGTGGGCGGCATCCTGCGAGACGTCTTCACCATGGGCGCAAAACCGGTCGCGGCCATGAACGCGCTGCGCTTCGGCGATCCCGACCACCCTCGAACGAAGCACCTTGTTTCCGGCGTTGTTTCCGGCGTCGGCGGATATGGCAATTCCTTCGGCGTACCGACCGTGGGCGGCGAAGTGGAATTTCACCCAAGCTATAACGGAAACTGCCTCGTCAATGCCTTCGCGGCCGGCATCGCGAAGACGGATGCGATCTTCTACTCCAAAGCGGAAGGTGTCGGCCTGCCCGTCGTTTATCTCGGCGCCAAGACAGGGCGCGACGGCGTCGGCGGCGCGACGATGGCAAGTGCGGAGTTCGATGAAACCATCGAGGAAAAGCGCCCGACCGTTCAGGTCGGCGATCCTTTCACCGAAAAATGCCTGCTCGAAGCCTGCCTTGAACTCATGGCGTCCGGCGCGGTGATCGCGATTCAGGACATGGGCGCCGCCGGGCTTACCTGTTCCGCCGTCGAAATGGGCGCGAAGGGGAACCTCGGCATCGAACTCGACCTCGACGCCGTGCCGGTGCGCGAGGAGAACATGAGCGCCTATGAGATGATGCTCTCCGAAAGCCAGGAGCGCATGCTGATGGTGCTGCGCCCGGAGCAGGAAGCGGAAGCCGAAGCGATTTTCCGCAAGTGGGGCCTGGATTTCGCAATTGTCGGAAAGACGACAAACGACCTGCGCTTTCGCGTGATCCACCAGGGCATCGAGGTTGCCGATCTTCCGATCAAGGAGCTTGGCGACGAAGCGCCGGAATACGACCGCCCGCACGTCGCAGGTACGGCGCGCCCGGTGATCGCGGCATCCGATGTCGCGGAACCGGATAACTACGCTGAGGCGCTCCTGACGCTGATCGGTAATGCGAACGGCTCATCCCGCCGCTGGGTCTATGAGCAATACGACACGCTGGTCCAGGGCAATTCAGTTACGACGCCCGGCGGCGATGCCGGGGTCATCCGTGTGCCGGGCGAAAACGGGAAGTCGCGCAAGGGCCTGGCGTTTTCAGTCGACGTCACGCCACGTTATGTCCTTGCGGACCCGTTTGAGGGCGGCAAGCAGGCGGTTGCCGAATGCTGGCGCAACATCACGGCCGTGGGTGCCGAACCGCTTGCCGCGACCGATAACCTCAATTTCGGAAATCCGGAAAAGCCGGAGATCATGGGGCAGCTCGTCGGCGCGATAAAAGGCATCGGCGAAGCGTGTTCTGCGCTCAATATGCCGATCGTTTCCGGCAACGTCTCGCTCTACAACGAGACGCACGGCGAAGCGATCCTTCCGACACCGGCGATCGGCGGAGTGGGCCTGCTGCCGGATGTGACGTATCGCGCCAAAGCCGCATTCGATGCCGAAGGCGATGTGATCCTGATGCTTGGCGGCGAGGGAACGCACTTGGGCTCGTCCGCATATCTGCGCGATATCCTGGGCCGTGAGGAAGGCGCACCGCCACCTGTCGATCTGGCAGCGGAAAAGCGAAACGGAACACTGGTACGTCAGTTTATCGGTGCCGGGCGCGTGACGGCGGTCCATGACATTTCGTCCGGCGGACTGGGTGTAGCACTTGCCGAAATGGCGATTTCCGGCGGCCTTGGGGCATCCGTCAAGGTTGGCGTGCCTGCGCATGCCGCGCTCTTCGGCGAGGATCAGGGCCGCTATGTCGTTACCTGCCGCGAAGACGCGGTTGACGCCATCATCAGCGATGCGAAAGACGCGGGCGTGCCCCTCATCCGGCTTGGTACCGTTGAGGGCGGCGAATTGACTGTTGAAGGAATCCTCTCCATATCCGTTGCAAAGCTGCGTGAAGCCTATGAAAATTGGTTCCCGAGCTACATGGCGGGGCAAACGGAAATCCCCGCGGAATAACAAACGGAACGGGAAGGAAACCGCTTATGGCGATGGATGCACGTGAGATCGAGACCCTGATCCGGGACGCGTTCCCGGACGCCAAGATCGAGATCCGCGACCTCGCCGGCGACGGAGACCATTATGCCGCCGTCGTCGTCTCCGATGCGTTTACCGGCAAAAGCCGGGTGCAACAGCATCAGATGGTCTATCAAGCGCTGAAGGGAAAGATGGGCGGCGAATTGCATGCGCTTGCCCTTCAGACTTCGGCGCCGGAATAGACCCCGAAATCGAGAGCCCGCTCGCCGGACCTTGACCCGGCGCAACGAAAGGACAAAGTCAAATGAGCATTCAGGACTGGATCAAGAGCGAAGTCGATTCCAACGATGTCGTGCTCTTCATGAAAGGCACCCCGGCCTTCCCGCAGTGCGGATTCTCCGGCCAAGTCGTGCAGATCCTCGACTACGTGGGCGTGCCCTACAAGGGCGTCAACGTGCTTGAGGACGACGAGCTGCGCCAGGGCATCAAGGAATTCGCCAACTGGCCCACGATCCCCCAGCTTTACATCAAGGGCGAGTTCGTGGGCGGTTGCGATATCATCCGCGAAATGTTCCAGAATCAGGAACTGCAGTCAGCCTTTGAAGAAAAAGGCATCTCAACGAGCCAGAGCGCCTGACACCCTCTTTTCCACAGAAAAATCAAAGGCAGGCCATGGTTTGGCCTGCCTTTTTCGTGCTTCGAGCCAAGTGTGACGCAGAGGCACCGGAAATACCGGGCGAATCACTTTATTCTGAATGAAGGATGAATGCCGGTTTCACCTTCTGGTCAGCAGTCTGCCGCCATTCTCCATCCCACAGCCGCGATCTTCCGAGCGGGTATCGGAGGAAACGGAGTGATCGGGAGGAAGCCGGAATGAGCAGAGCCATTAGAAGGTTGACGGGAGTTGCCGCCCTGGCAGCGCTTGGCTTGGCAGCCGTAGCCCTTGCCGGCGAACAGGCAAAGGGACTGCGTGAAGTCAATTGCGCCAGGCTTACGGTCTTTGCTCCCCGGAATGGTCTAACCAGCGAAGATCTCTGCCGCGACTATGGCGGGCTTGCGAAAAGCGCCTCGACCTCTGAAACGCCCGCCCTCGTCATTCTCGTCAGGAACCAGCCTGTCGGCAACGCGAACGGATTGCACATGCGCTAAAAAGCATACCTTTCGGGAGCGAGAAATCGGCCAGCCAATGGGCATTTTCGATCTAAGGTCTGGACCCTAAGCTGTTCGAGCCATGTCTTGCGCACAACTGCCGAATTTGCGGGCCGCGTCGAGCGCCAGCCCCGACCCTACACTGCCGAATACGTCTCCCTGCACAATGCGGGCGCGGCTAAACTTCTTCGTCAAGCGATCGCGCACATAAGGGATCGATGCCGACCCTCCCGTCAGGAAGACCGTGGACACGGCAGCCGCCGGAACCCCCGCGCGAAGAAGACATTCGTCCAATGCGCGTTCCACGCGCCCGACCGAGGCATGGATCGCCTCCACAAGGTCATCGACCGTAATATCGACCTCGAGATCACCGGCGGGAAGCGGCAGGTGCAAATTGTGGGCGTCGGCTTCCGACAAGGCGACCTTGGCACCTTCCACGCAACCGGCAAGCGCGTGCCCGAGGCGGTGCTCCACCAGATCGATCAGCCTCTCGACCCTTCCCGATTCCAGTGCATCGTAACGCAGTTCCTTCAGTTTCTGCGCCGCCTGTGATGTGTAGAGGAAGTTGATCCGGTGCCAGGTGGCAAGCTCGTAATAGGCCCACTTCGGCAAATCGCGCTTGCCGTCTCGGGCAAGGGCCCCCAATCCGAACTCGGGCATGACACTTTTGAGGCTCAGCAACCGATCGAAATCCGTGCCTCCGATATGAACGCCGGAGCTGGCCAGAATATCATTTCGCCGGTCGGCCCGCGCGCGGCCCTCCGGGCTGACCCGGACGACCGAGAAATCCGACGTGCCGCCGCCAAGGTCGACGATGACCGCAAGCTCTTCTTCTTGCACCGTCAATTCGTGGTCAAGGGCTGCCGCAATGGGCTCGAACTGGAATTCTATCGACGTGAAACCGGCATCGCGCGCAATTGCCTCCAGCTCATTCTGGGCGCGTCGGTCGGCTTCGGCGTCGCCATCTACAAAAAATACCGGCCGCCCGAGAACGACCTCATCCAATGCACAGCCCGCCTCAATTTCAGCCCGCCGCCTGACTTCACGCATATAGAGACCGATGATTTCGTCATAGCCCCAGCGCCGCCCCTTTATCGGGGTTTTTTCCGCCATCGTGGCGGAACCCAGGACGCTTTTGAGGGAGCGCATCAACCGGCCCTCAACCCCCTCCACATAATGACGCACCGCGTCGCGCCCGAAACGCACGTCTTCATCTTCGAAGGAAAAAAAGATCGTGCTCGGGATAACCGCGCGGCCGCCTTCAAGCGGCAGAAGCCGCGACGTTCCAGAATCTGCAAGCGCCAATGTGGAATTCGATGTGCCGAAATCCATGCCGCATGGCATGCTAGCAACCATTGGTTCAAAACCCCTGTTCGTTCGCGGATTGGCTTCGGCGCGGCCGCAGGCAAAAATGCCGGCCTGTTCCCGCATCAAATACGGGCACATTCGCCACCGTAGAGGGTGAAATTGGAGAGATGTGCGGCTATTGCGCCGCGAAAAGTTTTTCTGTCATGGCGAGGCTTGCCGCGCAAGGCTCTTCCGCCTCACCTTCCCCCGACATTGCCGCAACGGTGGGTGCGAGGTTGGAAAAGTCGTAAAGCTTCCGGTCCAGAAGATGCGACGGACGTGTGTGGGCAAGTGCGCGCGCCATGACGCCAAGCCGCCCCGGCGCCTGCTTTTCCCATCTCTCCAGCATTTTCTTGATCTCAGCGCGCTGCAGGCCATCCTGACTACCGCAGAGATCGCAAGGGATGATCGGGAACTCCATCGCCGAAGCGAATTTCGCGATATCCTTCTCAGCACAGTAGGCGAGCGGGCGAAGCACCATAAGGTCGCCCTCGTCGTTGACGAGCTTTGGTGGCATGGACGCAAGCCGCCCGCCGTGAAAAAGGTTCATGAAGAAGGTTTCGAGAATATCCTCGCGATGATGGCCGAGAACGATGGCGTCACACCCTTCTTCACGCGCTGTGCGGTAGAGAATGCCCCGGCGCAGGCGAGAACAGAGCGAGCAATAGGTCTTGCCGGCCGGAATCTTGTCCGTGACAATGGAATAGGTGTCCTCGCGAATGATGCGATGCTCAATGCCGTGCTTTTCGAAGAATTCCGGCAGGATATGGCCCGGAAAACCCGGCTGCGCCTGATCGAGATTGCAGGCCACGAGCTCCACGGGAAGAAGACCGCGCCACTTCAAGTCCATGAGGACGGCAAGCAGCGTGTAGCTGTCCTTGCCGCCGGATAGGCATACGAGCCATTTCGCCGGGCGTCCTTCGCCCGGCAGCATGGAATAATCGTCGATAGCCTGGCGGGCCTCGCGCAGAAGGCGTTTCCTGAGTTTCTTGAACTCCACCGACGAGGGCGCATCGCGGAAAAGCGCGGGGCAGTCTGCCTCTGCTGCGCCGTCCTTGCCAGATTGCTCAATACCGTTGGCCGTCGTCAGTTCGCTCACGTTCCAATCCCGCCAGATAAGTTGCATCCCGTTCGCAGCGCACAATGCCCGAGCGCCGAATCGGACGCAAGCAAAGAGCCTGCATCACCGACAAATGAAAAAGGCCGCCCAAACGAGCGGCCTTGATCGAAATTTGCAACAGATTCGCTTAACGCGAATAGAACTCGATGACGAGGTTCGGTTCCATCTGCACCGGGTACGGCACATCGGAGAACTGCGGCACGCGGCTGAATGTGGCCGTCATCTTGTTGTGGTCGGCGTCGATATAGTCCGGCACATCGCGCTCGGCCAGTTGAGTGGCCTCCAGCACCAGCGCCATCTGCTTGGACTTTTCCTTGACCTCGATGACGTCGCCCGGCTTGCAGCGGTAGCTCGGGATGTTGACGCGCTTGCCGTTCACCTTCACGTGACCGTGGTTGACGAACTGGCGTGCGGCGAAGACGGTCGGCACGAACTTCGCGCGGTAAACGATCGCATCGAGACGGCGCTCGAGCAGGCCGATCAGGTTCTCGGACGTATCGCCCTTGAGGCGCGAAGCTTCCTTGTAGACCTTGATGAACTGCTTTTCGGAGATATCGCCGTAATAACCCTTCAGCTTCTGCTTGGCGCGCAGCTGCACGCCGAAGTCGGAAAGCTTGCCCTTGCGGCGCTGGCCGTGCTGGCCCGGGCCATATTCGCGGCGGTTAGCCGGGGACTTCGGGCGGCCCCAGATGTTTTCGCCGAGGCGGCGGTCAATCTTGTACTTCGTGCTATGGCGCTTGGACATTCGCCGTTTCCTTTTTCGTGTTGGTCTTTTGAAGGAATGACCCTTCTCAAGGAAACGCGCCCTCCTCTCCCCGTTACCAGGTCGACAGGACCGCCGGCATCTTGCGCCGCCTGCAGGTCCACGGGTGCGTAAAAAGCCATGGCGGGCCAATCACGACCCGCCAAGCTCGCGCGGTGTTTAGTGGATCGCGGGCATCATGTCAAACCCCGGCATCAGAAAACATGCGGATTTTCGCCGATAAACGGCAGGTAATCGAACGCTTCCCCTCCCGTCGAAATATAGCGTTCGAACCGCTCAGCACTCGCGTCGGGTCCTTCTATGACAGCGGCTAGACGGCGGGCGATGGCCGGAGCCGGGTCGATCCAATCGACGTCCCAGGGCGCAAGCGCGCGCATATCCTCAAGGAGAAACGGGTAATGCGTGCATCCAAGAACAATCGTATCGGTTCGCCTGCCGGCCTTTTCCCGGAAACAGGGCACAATTTCGGCGGCAAGGCGCACGCTGTCCACAGGACGCCCTGCAAGCTTGTCCTCCGCGATGCGGGCAAGGCCCGTTGCGCCGACAAGGGTGACGGCGACATCCGGCGCGAACTGGCGGATAAGATCGAACGTGTAATCCCGCTTCACCGTGCCGGGCGTTGCGAGGATGGACACCAACCCGCTTTTCGTGCGCTCCGCCGCGGGCTTGACCGCGGGCACCGTGCCGACGACGGGAATATCGAGCTTTGCCCGCAACCCCGGCAGAACAAGCGTGGAGGCCGTGTTGCAGGCAATGACCACAGCGCATGGGTCATGTTCGGCCACATGTCCCGCAGTCAGCGCAACCACGTGATCGGCAAGTGCCGCTTCATCCCAGTCGCCATAGGGAAAGGCGGCGAAATCCGCCAGATAGACGATCGAGAGGCCGGGCAGGAGCGCCCTCACCTCACGCGTGACCGACAGGCCTCCGATGCCGGAATCGACGATCAGGACCGGCCGGTTTTCGCTCATTTTTCGCCCTGCCCTTCCGGCTCGTCTTTACGCGGTCGCGTCGGGCGGCGTTCGAGCGCCGCAATCACGCCCCTGAGCGATTTCACCTCCTGACGGGTGAGGTTCGCCTTTTGCAGGATATTGCGAAGATTGAGCACCATCGACGGCCGTTTTTCCGGCGGCCGGAAGAAATTCACGTTGTCGAGCGCCGATTCCAGATGCTCGAACAGACGCACGACATCCTCCTTTTCCGCAGGAGGGTGGGTCTCCCCGTCCACGCGGAAGGGAAGCGCGCCATACGTTGCCTTCATGCGCCACTCATAAGCGCAGACGAGCACGGCCTGCGCGATATTGAGCGAGGCGAAATTCGGATCCACCGGAAGCGTGACGATCTCATCGGCGAGCGCCACTTCCTCATTGTTGAGGCCCCAGCGCTCACGCCCGAAGAGGTATCCCGTCTTCAGCCCGTCGCGCCCATAACGGCAGAGCGTTTCAGCCGCCTCGTCCGGCCCGCGCACGGGCTTGGAAATCTCGCGCGACCGCGCCGTCGTGGCAAAGACGAACCTGAGATCGGCAATCGCAGCCTCGACGCTGTCGAAAACCTGAACATTGTCGATGACGTGATCCGCGCGGCTTGCGGCCGCTCGCGCCTTCTCGCTCGGCCAGCCGTCGCGCGGGTTGACGATGCGCAGGTCCACAAGGCCGAAATTCGCCATGGCACGGGCGGCCGTGCCGATATTCTCGCCAAGCTGCGGTTCGCACAGGATCACCGCCGGCGGCAGAACGTCGACAGTCACGGTTTCAGGGTCGATACGGGCATTTCGCGTCATGGCGCGGGATTTAGCTTAAGACAGGGAATAAGGCTAGAGGGAGAACAAATGACGCATCCCGCCTTTTAGGAAAGCTTCAGCGCAGCCGATGTACTATGCCTTTCAGTTCGCCGTTCACCAACGCCGGCGGACGTCTCAATTCTTCCTCAAACACCTCGTTTCCCCATCCCCACAGGCCCTCGAATGGTGCGACAAGAGCTCTTGGCTCAACAGCAATAGTAGCCTTTCCTGAAAGGCGGTCCGCGTACCAGTCAGTCCACACATCCCAATGCTCAACCCGGCCAAGGAGCGCGTGGCGCAAGTCCATCCAGCGCGCGGCGAAGGCCTCCGGCATCTCTTCGTCGTACCACAGCGGGGCAGCGGCAAGGTCCACAGCAGAAGCGCCGTCGATCACGAGCGATCGGTCCGAATTCATTGCGCGGTAAAATGCGCGTGGAGCAGCGGTGTGCGATAACCAAGCTTCATCGACTTCCCGTAAGAAGTCATCCGCCCTCAGATTCTCGACATCCGAATAGTCCTTGGGATCGAAGCCGGCGATGAGCGGGTAGATCGCAGCGGATGCCGTACTCACGGCGTCACTCCGAGCATATTTCAGCCCTCCACCGTAGATTCGCGCCGCCATCGCTGCGCCGACGGCGATACGCGTGGCGAGAATAGCGCCGCAAACTGGAGGGTCCCGATTATAGACCGCGCGCTTTTCCTGTGAGGATTCCCTCAATTCCGGCTGGAACATGGAAAATGCGCGAACGAATGCGAAGCGCGCGGAGCGCATCGTATTTTCGCTTACGAGCGCGGGAGCGGCCGCCAACCAGCTGATCGCGAGAACGCGAAAGTTGGCGAGCAAAGGTTGGAGAACAATTTCATCCCGTATCAGGACTTCCTCGTATGTCAGCGGTATCGCACGCAATGCATTTCTCACTGCGATCATCGCGTGTACCGATACATTGCACGACAAGGCCCATAACTGAAATTCGTTCTCGTCAAATACCGGTTCGTCCATGCGCCATGCTTTCGCCATCGGCAAGCTTGCGGTTGTCGTGGATCTGCCGCCCTCTAAAGACTGGCCTATGAGCCTTGCCTCATACCAGTTCTCGGTCGTCTCATCTTCGTCGTCGATAGCCTCCAACCATAACTTCAAGTCGACCCAAAGCCGGGCGAAGGAACGTGGCATGCCGGCATCGTGCCATAGGCCACACCGAATAAGTTCCCTCGGCTCCAAGCCGGCAACCAGCAACCGGCAATCAGTCAAGAAAGCGTCGCGCACCGCATCCACGTTCGCTGTGAGCAACTCCTGGAAATAACGATGGCTGATATACGGATCGGCGGAGTATCCAGAGACATTCCTCTCCAACGATGACCTTTCCGGCAACTTATAAGGCCCTACGAATCGGATTGCCTCCTCGGCCCTCTTCAAAAGCTCTCTCAGTTCACAGACTGCGGATTGCTCGGCATTTCGAGCGGGAAACTCCAGAGCTGCCGAGAAAGCTGCCCAAGCGCTGATAACTTCGGGCACACTGCCCCCTCGGGAATAGTTGCAAAATTCCCCTAGCGACTTGTCGAGCTGCTTGCGAATGAGCTCCTTTTCGACTTCTACAGCCTGAGGATCAAAGTCCTCCAACTGCCGGAAGTCATGCTTGAATGCGAGCAAACGCAAGGCCGGCATGGCAACCTGCTTTGGTGGGATCAGTTCATAGCAGAGAGCCGGTATCACCCTGAGCGCAGTGCGTATCGCAATGACGATCAGGGCTCGCGCCGGCAGACGCTCAAGCTCGGGCACCAGTTCTTCAAAATCTTGAGGATCTACGCCCATCGCCGTTTTCAATAGGTCAATAAAGGAATAATTTCTGAAGTCTTGTCATAAGGCGATTAAGATTTTCATAATGCGATCTGAAGTTGCATACAGGGATCTTCCCGGCCCTTCCCATGCACCGATACCTCCGCACGCTTTCGCGCCGGAGCTTAAAGACTGGGAACGGTGAGGCGCGGCATCGCCGCCTCTGTGCTTTTTGTAATGAGGGTCGCGGTTCCGCCGCGCCTCACCCATGACGTTGTCTCCCGCGGCCTCACTCGCATCCGCGACCGGCGCCGTAACCGAAAGCTTTTCCCCGAACTTTTCGGCAAATACTCCCGAAAGAGCCTCGCCGTCTTATCCGGACCTTCGGACTAGCGACCGGCCACCCGCACTACAGCGGCCACCCACCGAGGGGAGCACGCCAGCCTAATCAGGTCCGTTAAGCCCTTTAAGCCGGCGCCGTCACGCCCCCGGCTGTCATGAACGGTCGGTCCGTCACGGTCCCACGAGCAGCCGGGCGATGGGAGGTATTATGGGTGTGGTCAAAGAGGCGGGGATTATTTTTTTGGAAATACATTCTCAGCCCGCGAACGCTTCGAATGCCATAACGGCGAAACACCACCAGATTTCCCTTGTCATCCTCTCTACTTTACGCTGCGATAGATTATTGATGCCCGGCAAGGGTCTCGACGTGTTGGCGAATTCGCCTTGCCTGGATGAACGCGGCAATCGAAGGGGGTGGCTGATATGACAAATCAGGCAGACGCAAACATGCAGGCGCAGGTAGCCCAGGTGACGCAGACCGTGCGCGAAAAATGGGCCTGGTTTCTTGTGCTCGGCATCGTGCTCGTCATTTGCGGGCTTATGGCCATCGCCCTTCCCTTCGCAACGACGATCGCCGTTGCACTGGTGATCGCGGCCGTTCTCCTGATCGGCGGTGCCGTGCAGGTATGGCAATCCTTCTCGGTTCAGGGATGGGGCGGTTTCCTCTGGCAGCTCATCACCGGCATCGTCGCGATCGTGGGCGGTATTCTGATTTACGCCAACCCGGTGTTCGGCGCATTCGCGCTGACCTTGGTGGTTGCCGCCGTTTTCGTCGCTCAAGGGATAACGCAGCTTATCCTCGGCTTTCGCCTAAGGCCGCACGACGGCTGGGGCTGGATCGTCGCCGGCGGCATCATCTCGCTGCTTGCCGGCATCATGATCTGGGCGGAATTCCCTTTTTCCGGCACATGGGCGCTCGGCATCCTCGCGGGCTTTTCCATCGCGTTCAACGGGTGGAGCTACATCGCCATAGCGCTTGCCGGCAAGCGGATGGCCAGAGGCTGAAAATTTTTTGTATCGCCGCGAGCTGAAATATCGCGGATTTTCAACGCTCAGCCGAATTGTTGACTTCCAGCTAGCTTTGCCTTTGCGCCGCCCTTTGCTATAGGGGCCGCGCAAGGGCCGCCCGACGCCGGATTTTCCGAAGCGCAAGCGGCGGCGAAACGAATTCTCCAGCGCATGCGCGCCGGTTCCAGTCGAAACGAGAGGTCAACAGCATCATGGCGAAGATCAAGGTCGAAAATCCGGTCGTCGAACTCGACGGCGACGAGATGACGCGGATTATCTGGCAGTTCATCAAGGACAAGCTGATCCACCCCTACCTCGACATCGACCTGAAATACTACGACCTCGGCATCGAAAAGCGTGACGAGACGGACGACCAGATCACCGTCGATGCGGCCAATGCGATCAAGCAATACGGCGTCGGCGTGAAATGCGCCACGATCACCCCGGACGAGGCCCGCGTAGAGGAATTCGGCCTGAAGCGCATGTACCGCTCGCCGAACGGCACGATCCGCAACATCCTGGGTGGCGTGATCTTCCGCGAGCCGATCATCATGAAGAACGTCCCGCGCCTCGTACCGGGCTGGACGCAGCCAATCATCGTCGGCCGTCACGCCTTCGGCGACCAGTACCGCGCGACCGACTTCCGTTTCCCCGGAGCCGGCAAGCTGACGATCAAGTTCGTCGGCGACGACGGCCAGGAGATCGAGCATGAGGTGTTCCAGGCACCAGGCTCGGGCGTCGCCATGGCGATGTACAATCTCGACGATTCGATCCGCGATTTCGCCCGCGCCTCGATGAATTACGCGCTGAACCGCAAGGTGCCCTGCTACCTTTCCACGAAGAACACGATCCTGAAGGCCTATGACGGGCGTTTCAAGGACCTTTTCCAGGAAATCTACGAAGCCGAGTTCAAGGAGAAGTTCGAGGCCGCCAAGATCTGGTACGAGCATCGCCTGATCGACGACATGGTGGCGGCCGCACTCAAATGGTCCGGCGGCTACGTTTGGGCCTGCAAGAACTACGACGGTGACGTACAGTCCGACACGGTGGCGCAAGGCTTCGGCTCGCTCGGCCTCATGACCTCCGTGCTGATGACGCCGGACGGCAAGACCGTAGAAGCGGAAGCCGCCCACGGCACCGTGACGCGCCACTACCGCATGCACCAGAAGGGCGAGGAGACATCGACCAACCCGATCGCCTCGATCTTCGCCTGGACGCGCGGCCTTGCCCATCGCGCCAAGCTCGACGGCAACGACGAGCTGGCGAAATTCGCCGCGACGCTGGAGAAGGTCTGCATCGATACGGTGGAATCCGGCCACATGACCAAGGATCTCGCACTCCTCGTCGGCCCGGACCAGAAGTGGCTCACCACCAACGGCTTCCTCGACAAGATCGACGAGAACCTGCAGAAGGCAATGGCCTGAAGCTTATCGCTTGTCTGAACGGATCGGGCGCCCCCCTGCGGGCGCCCTTTTCGTTTCAGGGGTGAGCTTTACCGGGCGATCCGCGCCCTCCGATCAGCTTCGGTCGGCCGGCTCATCCTCGCCGGATGCGGGTTCAGTGAAAAGCTCGGGCTCGTCCTCGTTTGCCTGCGAAGTTTGGTCAATGGTCTCGGACAAGGCCGCTTCTTCCTGTTCCAGCTCTTCATCGGCGATGTCGATATCTGGATAAAAGGTCGTGGCGGCACGTTCCTCGGCTTCCTTCAGGATCCGCTCCGCAAGCTCGGGCCGGCGCTGCATGAGGACGCCAAGGTCGCTGGCGCTCAGCGCCATGAGGTCCGTACGCTCCAGTGCCGTGACGGTCGCCGCGCGCTTGCGCGGCCCCACCATCGCCATCTCGCCGAAGAACGCCCCTTCCCCGAGTTTCAGACGCGAATGGCCGAAATCCGCCTCGACCGCGCCATTGGCGATGAAATACATGCAATCGGCATCCTCGCCTCTTTCGGTAACAATCTCGCCGGTGTTTATGGTGACGGCGCGAAGAAGCTTCGCGATATCGGCTATCTCGGTTGCCCTCAAATCCTCAAACAACGGCACTCGCGCCACCATCGCCCAGGTGACGACGAACTCGCGGGAGTGGATTTCGCGTGCGAACGCCGTCGCCACGATGCCGATGGGCAAGGCAAACAGGCCATAGCCCATCAGCATGACAAGACCGCCCAGCATTTTCCCGATAACCGTTGTCGGCACGACATCGCCATAACCAACTGTCGTCAGAGTGGCCAGCGCCCACCACATCGCCTGCGGAATGGAGCCGAATTTGTCCGGCTGCGCGTGCCGCTCCACGAGATACATGCCCGTCGCGGATACCAGAACGGCACCGAAGATAATGACGAAACTGGCGATCAACGCATGGCGTTCCTGGGCGACCGCGCTGATGAGCGAGCGCAGGGCCGGAGAATATCGGGCAAGCTTCAGGAAACGTACGAGGCGCACGATCACGAAAGCCTTGAGAGCCGCATCCGACATGAAAAGACCGACAATAAAGGGCAGTACAGCGAGGAAATCCACGATCGCCCCGGGTTGTAGCGCGTAGCGAAGCCGCGCTCCGAAAGGCCCGAAACGGCGCAGCGGCGGATGAAGGTCCGCGACCCAGAGCCTGGCAAGATATTCGGTGAGGAAGGCGATGCCCGCCACCGCCTCGGCAAGGGCGAACAGCCGGGCATATTCGGCCGATATCCGCGGCACAGTGTCGAGCAAGGCCATCACCACGGTCGCAAGTATGAATGCGACCAGCACCATGTTGACCCGCCGCCCGAACGGGTCTCCGGTCACTCCCTTTTCCAGCAGTCTGTACGTCGCCGCCTTGTAGTTTTCCGTCATGATCCCGCCAGCATCAGCCCTGCTTGAACCCGGCGTCCCCGTTTCCGTCCCGCAAGCGTCCCCGGGATAAGATCGGCATCGCCATCCAGCCCCTTAACCGGCATCGTCGGGCGAGCGCGAATAAATGGCAAGTCGGGGGCGGCACTTACAGGTTATGCCACGAAAGCTGCCGCCACCGCGCGCAGCGCCGACCAACGCCTCCGGGGCTTTTCGGACGCATTTCTGGCGTGTTTCACTGGCCGTGAAAAGTCGGGGGGCATGGCAACTTCCATCTGCTGCCACATCTATTGGGAATGGAGAGACGGTACGCATGCCCGCGCGGAATGAAGAAAACTCATTCTCCGGGCGTTCGATGCCGCTTGCAAACCGTGGCAATCGAGACGGAGGAATCCAATGCCCGAATACGATCCGGAAAAGGTGCGCGGCGGCGCCACCACCAGGAACCACATCGTCACGAAGGTGCTGGTTATCTCCATGTCGCTGGCAGCGGTCGCGCTGGTCGCCGTGGTCCTGGTCTTGTGATCGGCGCCTCACGACCTTACCGCACAACGGATTTGGGGGCCGAAAGGCAGCCCCCCGGTCGCAGGTTCGCGGTATCGCTCAATCGCCGGCAATGGCCGAGGCAATCGCTTCGACCGCGGCATCCGCCCGGCCGGCGTCGCTGCCGCCGGCCTGAGCCATATCGGGGCGACCGCCACCTCCGCGCCCGCCGAGCGCTTCGGAACCGATCTTCACCAGATCGACCGCACTGATACGGTCGGTAAGGTCCTTCGATACGCCGACCACAATCGAAGCCTTGTTTTCCTCGCCCTTGCTGATCAGCACCACGACGCCGGAGCCAAGGCTCGCCTTGCCTTCATCGGCAAGACCCTTGAGGTCCTTCGGATTGATGCCTTCCACAACGCGGGCCATGAACTTCACCCCGCCGACGTCGCGCACACCCTGCGCCTCGCCGCTGCCGCCGCCACCCATTGCGAGCTTCTTTCTGGCATCGGCCAGTTCGCGCTCCAGCTTGCGGCGTTCCTCGATCAGCGATGCGACGCGCGTCGCGACATCGGCGGGCGTGACCTTCAGAAGCCCGGCCACCTTGCGCAGGCGCTTGTCCTGAGCTTCCAGATAATCGCGCGCCGCTTCGCCCGTCAGCGCCTCGATGCGCCGAACGCCGGCGGCAACCGCCCCTTCCTGGACGACCGTAACGAGGCCGATATCGCCCGTACGGCGCACATGCGTGCCGCCGCATAGCTCCAGCGAATAGGTATTGCCCGCCTTTTCGCCCCGGGTCGCCCTGCCCATGGAGACAACGCGCACCTCATCGCCGTATTTCTCGCCGAAAAGTGCCATTGCGCCCCGCTCAATCGCCTCGTCGACTTCCATGAGATGCGTTTCGACGGGCGCATTCTGGAGAATGATTTCGTTGGCGATCGCCTCGACTGCGCGAAGCTCTTCCGCATCGATCGGCTTGGGGTGGGAAAAGTCGAACCGGAGCCGGTCGGGCTGCACGAGCGAACCCTTCTGCGCCACATGCGTGCCCAGAACCTCGCGAAGCGCCTCATGCAGAAGGTGGGTTGCCGAGTGATTGGCGCGGATGGTGCCTCGGCGGAGATGATCGACCTCCATTTCGACCGCGAGATCGGGCGTGACCGTGCCTTCTTCCACCGTGACGCTGTGGACGAAAAGTCCGTCCGCCTTCTTTTGCGTGTCCGTCACACGGATGCGAATGCCGGAGGCGCTCATCATGCCGGTATCGCCGACCTGGCCACCGGATTCGCCGTAAAACGGCGTTTGGTTGGTGACGATAAAGCCGGAATCGCCTGCCTTGAGTTCGCAAACCTCCTCCCCGTCCTTGACGAGCGCGGAGACGATGCCCTCAGAGGTTTCCGTCTCATAGCCCAGGAACTCGGTGGCGCCGACACGTTCCTTGATT
This sequence comes from Hongsoonwoonella zoysiae, assembly GCF_013266695.1. GTDB lineage: Bacteria > Pseudomonadota > Alphaproteobacteria > Rhizobiales > Stappiaceae > Hongsoonwoonella > Hongsoonwoonella zoysiae. The sequence goes on along the minus strand of NZ_JABRXF010000001.1, from coordinate 2,189,723 downwards.
GTGTACCAGACGGTATCCGTCGCCGCCTCGCCCGATCCGGCCCAGGCGGCACGCGCTTCCGCCTTCTGCCGCTCCATGGCCGTCTTGAACCCTTCGGTGTCGACGGAAATGCCGCGAGCGCGCAGGGCATCCTGCGTCAGATCGAGCGGAAAACCATATGTGTCGTAGAGCTTGAAGGCGGTCTCTCCGTCGAGCTCAGCGCCTTCGCGCATTTCGCCGGTCGCATCGTCCAGAAGCGACAGACCGCGCTCGAGCGTCTTGCGGAAACGCGTTTCCTCAAGCTTTAGCGTTTCGGTGATGAGCGCCTCGGCACGTGCAAGTTCGGGGAATGCCCGGCCCATTTCACGCACGAGCACCGGCACCAGCTTCCACATCAAAGGGTCGCACGCGCCGAGAAGATGCGCATGGCGCATGGCGCGGCGCATGATCCGGCGCAACACATAGCCGCGCCCCTCGTTGGAGGGCAAGACGCCGTCGGCGATCAGGAAACTCGTCGAACGCAAATGATCGGCGATCACACGGTGGCTCGCCTTCGCCTTGCCTTCCGCGTCCACTCCGGTCGCGTTCTCCGAAGCGGCAATCAGCGCCCGGAAGAGATCGATGTCGTAATTGTCGTGAACGCCCTGCAGGACAGCAGCGATACGCTCAAGCCCCATGCCGGTGTCGATGGAGGGGCGCGGCAGGTCGACGCGCTTGTCCGCCAATTGTTCGTACTGCATGAAAACGAGGTTCCAGACCTCGATGAAGCGGTCACCATCCTCTTCCGCCGAGCCCGGAGGCCCGCCCCATATGTGGTCGCCGTGATCATAGAAGATTTCGGAGCACGGTCCGCAGGGGCCGGTATCGCCCATCGCCCAGAAATTGTCCGAGGTCGGGATACGCAGGATCTTGCTTTCGGGTAATCCGGCAATCTTTTTCCAGAGATCGAAGGCTTCATCATCTTCGGCATAAACGGTGACCAGCAGCCGTTCCGCGGGAAGGCCGAATTCCTTTGTGATCAGGTTCCAGGCAAGCTCGATCGCACGATCCTTGAAATAATCGCCGAAGGAGAAATTCCCGAGCATTTCGAAGAAAGTGTGATGGCGCGCGGTGTAACCGACATTGTCCAGGTCGTTGTGCTTGCCGCCTGCGCGCACGCACTTTTGCGAGGTGGCGGCGCGGCTGTAATCACGCTTTTCAAGACCCGTGAAGACGTTCTTGAACTGTACCATTCCGGCGTTGGTGAACATCAGCGTCGGGTCGTTGCGCGGTACAAGCGGGCCGGACGAGACGACCTCGTGCCCGTTCTTCGCAAAATAGTCGAGAAACGCCGACCTGATTTCGTTTACACCGCTCATTGAGCTTTCTTTCACCTTCGTGTGTGGAGCCGTTAGCGGGAATTCCGGCCGGTCCCGGCGGCGATCAAGGCTCTTTGCCCTGTTTCGCGCCAACTCGCACCGCCCCGCCTCCGGCAGGCAAATTTCACTGCTCGCCTTTTATCCGCGGGCCTTGAAGCTGTCCAGCCAAGGGCAAGTCCACGAATGCAAAAAGGCCCTGGCGCGTCTTTCGCCAAGGCCTCTTCGATTTCAATCGACACAAACTCAGGCAATCCCTGCGAAACAGCCACCGGCTCGCAAATCAGGCATCCCCGGCATCCCCGGCGGGATCCGTGATCCGCTCCGCGATGAGGCCGGCGTTCTGACGGATAGCCTGTTCGATATCCTCGGCGACTTCCGGGTTCTCCCGCAGGAACTGCTTGGCGTTCTCACGCCCCTGCCCGAGGCGCTGGCTGTTGTAGGAGAACCATGCGCCCGATTTTTCGACGATGCCGCCTTTGACGCCGAGATCGATAAGCTCGCCCATCTTGGACACGCCCTCGCCGTAAACGATATCGAATTCGACCTGCTTGAACGGCGGCGCGAGCTTGTTTTTCACCACCTTTACGCGCGTCTGGTTGCCGACCACCTCGTCACGGTCCTTGACGGATCCGATACGGCGAATGTCGAGACGCACCGATGCATAGAACTTCAGGGCATTGCCGCCGGTGGTCGTCTCCGGAGAGCCGAACATCACGCCGATCTTCATACGGATCTGGTTGATGAAGATGACCATGCAGTTGGAACGCGAGATCGAACCGGTGAGCTTGCGCAGCGCCTGGCTCATGAGCCGCGCCTGCAGGCCGGGCAGGCTGTCGCCCATCTCGCCTTCAAGTTCCGCCTTCGGCGTGAGCGCGGCGACAGAGTCGATCACCAGGATGTCGATGGCGCCGGACCGCACGAGCGTATCGGCGATTTCCAGCGCCTGCTCGCCGGCATCCGGCTGGGAAATCAGCAGGTCGTCGATATTGACGCCGAGCTTGCGCGCATAGATCGGGTCGAGTGCGTGTTCCGCGTCGATGAATGCGCAAATCCCGCCCAGCTTCTGGGCTTCCGCAACCGTGTGCAGCGCAAGCGTGGTCTTGCCCGAAGACTCCGGCCCGTAGATTTCTACGATGCGGCCCTTGGGCAGACCGCCGATGCCGAGCGCGATATCGAGGCCGAGCGAGCCTGTCGACACCGTCTGCACCTCCACCGCCTGCCCCTGGCCGAGGCGCATGATCGAACCTTTGCCGAAGGCGCGTTCGATCTGCGACAGCGCGGCGTCGAGTGCTTTGGTCTTGTCCATCTGGTTGCCCTCTACGAGGCGGAGTGTGCTTTGCGACATGTAATGACCCGCTCCTTATTCCACGATTGCGCTCGGCGTTTCAATCCAAGCTTTTGTACACTTTTTGTTCCTGAATTAAAAGCCGAAATAACACTCTGCAAATTATACATAATTATCAATATGTTCAGCGTATGTTCCATCTGTGGATTGCAAAAATTACGTTAGGTCATTTGATACTTGCCGCTTGAACCCGCGAGCGGAAAAGGAGAATCATGACCCGCTTCCGCACAGGCTTTCCCCAGCGCACAAGAAAGTTTCATGCCCGACCGAAAATCCCCCTGCAAGGTCGCCGCGTTCGGCGCGATCAACCTGGATACGATCATCAAGGCCAGGCGGGCGATAGAACGCGACACCTCCACGCCCTCCGATTTTAGCGAGGCGCCCGGTGGCGTGGCGGCAAATGTCTGCCGCGCACTGTCGCGATGCGGCGTGCCGAGTGCCCTGGCAGGTTGCATCGGACAAGACGAGGCCGGTGCAACGCTGAAGAGGATGCTTGCGCAGGCCGGAGTTGACGTGTCCGGCGTAAGGGAACTAGACAAACCGAGCGGACGCTATGTCGCATTACACGATCCCGATGGCGCTCTTGTGGCGGCGGCAATCGACGGCGAGATTGTGGACAGCCTCCCGTCCGATTTCTTCGACGATATGAGGGCTGCCGCCTCATCGGCGGATATCTGGTTCGTCGACGCGAATCTTCCGGCTGCCGTGCTCTCGCGGCTTGCCGCCATGACCGGGGACAGGCTGCTTGTTGCCGACGCCGTCTCTGTCGCCAAGGCGGCAAGGCTTGCCGCTATTCTTCCCCGCCTCGACATGCTGTTTTGCAACCGCTTGGAAGCGGTGCAACTGATGGGGGCACCTCCCGGCGAAGAGGCGATTGACCTCGCCATGAAGCTCGCCAGGCAAGGCGCAAGAGCCTGTTGCGTCACCGATGGCACCCACCCTGCCGGTTGCTGCATAAACGGGGAAAGCTTTTCGATTTCCCCTCTCCCGGCAAAGGTTGCGGATGTGACCGGCGCAGGAGACGCCCTGATTGCCGGCTGGATTGCCGCCCGGTTGAAAGGCCTGGATGACCGCACAGCACTTGAGGCCGGCCTCGCGGCCTCGGCAATAACCGTGGAGGCAACGGGCAGCGCACCCGCCGGCCTGAGCTGGGACGCGATCGAAGAGCGCTGCCGTAATCCGGCCGCATCGGCCCGCGGATAGGTTTTCCAACCCGATCACCTCCACACACCCTTCCGGACATAACCGGTCCAATGCTAGTCGATGACGGAACATGCAAGCCGCCCGAAAGGCAGGAAATGAACGAGATACTTAAAATTGCGCCCGAGGTTTCAGCCGCGCTCGAAGCAGGCGGCGCCGTCGTCGCGCTTGAATCGACGATCGTCACCCACGGCATGCCCTGGCCAAGAAACGTTGAAACGGCGCGCCAGGTGGAAGCCGACATTCGAGAGGAAGGAGCGGTTCCCGCGACCATCGCCGTTCTTGACGGCGCAATCCGCATCGGGCTGTCGAATGGAGAGCTGGAGCGTCTCGCAAAGGCCGACCACGTGATGAAATGCTCGCGCGTGGACATCGCCTTTGCGGTCGCGACCGGGCAGCCGGGCTCGACGACGGTCGCGGCGACGATGATGGCCGCCCATGCCGCCGGGATCGCCGTCTTCGCGACAGGGGGCATCGGCGGCGTTCACCGAGGCGCGCGGGACAGCTTCGACATTTCCGCCGACCTTGACGAGCTTGCCCGCACGCCCGTTTGCGTGGTGGCCGCCGGGGCCAAGGCCCTTCTGGACCTGCCGAAGACGCTGGAAGTACTGGAAACGAGGGGCGTACCGGTGGTGGGCTACAAGACGGATCGCTTTCCGGCTTTCTGGTCGCGTGAAAGCGCCCTTCCCGCCCCCTACCGGCTCGAAACCCCAGCGGAGATCGCAAAACTTCTGCAAACGCGACGGCTCTTCGGCGACCATGGCGGCGTGCTGGTCGCCAATCCGGTCCCGAAGGAGCATGAAATTCCGTCGGGCGAAATGGAAGGCTACATCGATGCCGCGCTCAAGGAAGCATCCAAGCGCACCATTTCGGGCAAGGACGTCACTCCCTTCGTACTTTCGCTCATTTTCGACCTGACCGGGGGCCGCAGCCTCGAGACCAACATAGCGCTAGTCCGCAACAATGCGCGGCTTGCCGCGCGAATTGCCCTGGAGACCTGCAACGAAGGATAAAAAGGCTGGCCCTTGCGTCTTTGCAGTGTAACATTCCGTAAGGATAAGGATTAGTCATTCGGATCGTTTCGAAATCTGGCACAGCGTGTTCGGAAACGCCGGGCGAAAGTGGCGGAATTCACCAGGCGAACGGGGAGTTGACGATGGCGGAAACAAGCCTTTCACCGATGCAGTATCTGGACAAGGCGGTCGGAGCGCTCAGGGAGATGGGCTTGATGCCGGATTCCACCGGCGAAGCCCCAATCAACGCCCTTCTGCAACAGATTTCGGATCTTTCGCCGGACAAGATAGCCGTCATTACCCGCACGCTCGGCCAGGCCTCGACCTTCAACGAAGTTGTTCGCAACGAAATCCAGGCGATGGAGATCGGCGAACGATACGAGGCCATCACGGAAGCCTTCAATTCCATTCGTGATGATGCCAAATCTCTCGTCGACCAGCTTGCCGACGGCAAACTTTCCTTCCTGGAAAACCTTTCCAACAAATGGCGCGACATGACGCGCGGCTCGATCTCCGACCGCTTCGACAAGATCCGCGATACATACCTGGACGTGGCGCACGACACGAAGGACCAGATCGAACGCGAGCAGCGCATCCTGGAAGCTTATCGCGACTATCGCGGCGCGCTGAAGCAGGCGGAAGTCCTTGCGCTTGAAGTGCTTAACACGGCGACGGCCAAGCTCGATGCCGCGAAGCAGTCGCTTCAGAACGCGAGCGAGACGGTTCAGGCGTACGAGGGCGACGATGCCGCCGAAAAGGCAAAGCTCGAACTTGCCCGCGACGAAAAGATGCGCGCCATGCAGGACGAGGAGAAGCGTTATCAGGTCGCCAAGGATCTCGCCGACAATCTGACGATCGGCTACAACACGTCGGAAGTCATCATGGCGCGGCTGATGCAGACCACGAATGCCAAGGAGCGCATTTACGCGCAATCCGTCAGCTTCTTTTCCACCAATGAATCCGTGCTGACCGCCCTGAACGCCTCCTTTACGGGCCTGCAGGGGCTGCATGAATCGACCGAGACGCTCAATTCCATGAAGGAAGGCGTTTCCAAGAGCCTGGAGACGCTGGCGGAGATCGGCGACCAGGTACAGGAGGCCGCGCTCAAAGCGGGCTACGGCCCGACCGTACAGGCGGCGGCTGTTAAGAAACTCGTCGATTCCGTTGTCACCTTTCAGGAAAACTCGCGCGAGATCATTTCCGAAATGCGCGATCAGGCAACCAGGAACTCCGAGGAAATTCGTACCGCGGTGGAAGACGGCAAGCGGCGCCTTGCAAAGCTTGCCGCCGAAGCCAAGGCGCTGCCCGCTTGAGGCGCGGCGGGAACCGCGATGCCAAGCACCTCCAAGCCCGCGCAACCGCCGCTCGACGACCTGATGATGGCGATGGACGTGGTCGATACGCTACGCCATGACGAAGCGCTTGCGTTGAAGGAACTCACCTCAGACCAGCGCGACGAGGCAATGGTCAAGCGCCTGCGGGATATCTACGAAAGCCAGGGCATCGAGGTGCCGGACCGCATTCTTCGCGAAGGCGTGGAGGGACTGAAGGAAAACCGCTTCGTCTACAATCCCCCGGCCAGCGGCTTCAGCCGTACCCTGGCGATGTTCTACATTCGCCGCAACATCTGGGGCAGATGGCTGGCGATCGGATTCGTCGTACTTGTTGCCGCTGTGCTCGCCTATCGTTTCCTGGTGATTGTGCCGGCGGAACGCGCTGCCGAAGACCTGCGCGTGGAACTTACCCAAACGCTTCCCGGCGAGCTTGAAGCCACGGCCGGGCGGATTGCCGAACTCAGCCGGGAGGAAAGCGCCGTCGAGGATGCCGAGCGCTTGCTCTTCGAAGGTAAGCGGGCGGCGAAAGCCGGTGAAGCCGAAGCTGCGCGCAAGGCACTTTCCGACATGAAGGCGTTGGAGGCACGGCTTTCGTCAGTCTACGAAATACGCATCGTTTCGCGCCCGGGCATGCCCACGGGCGTTACCCGCATACCCGACGTCAACCTGTCGACCGAAAACTATTATCTCGTGGTGGAGGCGATCGGTCCCGACGGTAACGCGCTCGAACGCGAGGTCATATCCGAAGAAGACGGCGCCCGGAAGCGCGTCCGGATCTGGGCCCAGCGCGTGCCCCGCGCGACGTTCGATGCCGTGCGACAGGACAAGGAAGCGGACGGCATCGTCCAGGAAAACCTGCTTGGGCGAAAGGAGCGGGGACGGCTTGACCCTGACTGGGTCATGGCGGTCGAAAGCGGAGCAATCACCCAATGGTAAAAGCGTGAAGGAAATCGCGCCGACATGCTGAGCGGACGGCAGACCCTCGGATCCATCGAAAAGGCCTTGGCGGAATTGCGCCGCGAGGAAGCGGCAGTCAATGCCAGACTCGAGAAATGCGATATCGAAATCACGCGGTTGCGTGAAGAACAACTGTCCGGATTCCGCGAACTGGCCGAATTCCGGCTTGAAGGCGAGCGGAAGGGCGAGTTGAAACGGCGCCTGAGTTCGGCGAAGGATATCATCGGCGAACTCCTTCGCAACCGGGCGCGCGAGATAGAGACGCTTCGGGCCGAACGCACCGGAATGGAAGGAAAGATTGCAAGGGCGACGGAGGAACGCACCCGTTTAACAAGTGAGCGGGAAGCGCTGGCCGACAGGCTTGACGAGGTGATGGAGCACGTTGACGACCGGCTGGCGGAAGACGGTGAATACATCGCCCAGAAGGAGAAGGCGGAGGCAATCTGCGCTACAGCCGCAGCCGCGCGGGAAAAGGCGCGCCAGGCCGAAGCGGATCGCGACGAAAAAGGTGTCGCCTATGAATCCGACCCGCTGTTCCTGTACCTTTGGAACCGGGGGTTCGGCACATCCGCATACGCCCACACCGGCCTGATCCGCTTTCTGGACAGATGGGTCGCCCGCCTTATCCGCTATCGGGACGCCCGGCCAAATTATGCGATGCTGACGGAAATTCCGCTTCGCCTCGACCAGCATGCTACCGACCGCGAACAGGCCGCGAAAGAGGAGATGAACCGACTTGCGGAAATGTCACGCGCCGCCGCGACCGAAATCGCAGGCGAAGATATCGCTGGGCGTATCGCTGCTCTGGATGACGACATCGATCAGCGCTCGCAGATGCTCGACCAACTCGAACAGGACCTCTCCAAACTCGTCGAGGAAGAACGCGTTTATCTCGACGGCGAGGATGAAGCCTTCAAAAAGGCGCGCGAGGCGCTTGCCGCTTCCCTTGGCGCCCAAAGCCTTAAGGAGTTGTGGCAGGACGCCCTCGCCACGCCCTCGCCGGAAGACGAGAAGATCGTTCGCCGGCTGCAGGAGATCGCGGACCGCAGGAAAAGCCTGGAATTCGACATATCCAAGGACAGAAGCATCCTTTCCGATATCGGGCGCCGCCGGGCGGAACTTGCCCGCGTGACGAGGGAGTTTCGCCGCAGCGGCTACGACGACTGGAACTCCACTTTCTCGGACGACAATCTCGCTTCCGTTTTGCTCGGAGAACTTGTCCGCGGTGCGATTACCGGAGCGGAATATTGGGCGCGTGCGCAACGGTCGCACCGCAGGCGCACAAACCGCGGACGCGGCGTCGGATTTCCGGACGGATTCGGCCTTCCCGGCTCCATGGGCGGTCCGCTTTCCGGGCGCCGCGGGCGCTCGAGCGGCGGATTTTCCACCGGAGGCACCTTCGGCGGCGGCAGCGGCGGCGGCTTCAAGACCGGTCGGACTTTTTAACGATCAGAGCACCCGTCTCAGCAAAGCCGACAAGGCCTTGAGTTCCTCTTCCTGGAATCGGCTGGCGAAAGATGCCGCTACCGCGTCGCGGTAGACCGGCCACATCATCTCGCGCAATTCACGCCCCTTGCGGGTGATCTGGATGGCGGCACCGCGGGCGTCGCTGGCGTCGTGCACTCGCTCCACCACGCCCTCGGCCGCCATCCTGTCGATCAGGCGGGAAAGATTGTATTTCTCAAGCAGCATGCGCCCGGCGAGATCCTTGTTTCGCAGGCGCCCTTCGCCCTCGCGCGCCAACTCCAGGAGCACATCGTACCAGACGAGTTGGGGCAGGCCCGCTTCCTTGAGGGCGGCTTCGACGCGAGAAAGCGCCGCGCGCGACGCGAGGATCAACCCCACCCAGGCTCTTTCTCCACCGGCGGTCAAGGTGGTCATGCCATGGAACCCCATTTTTGTTGCGATTGCATCAAAAATCTCCTATATCCGTTGCAATTGCAACATAAGGAGTCGAACGTCATGACAAACAGTCAGGACCTTTCCGGTATCGGAGCGATGCTTTTGCGGGTTTCTCTCGGCATCATGTGGATCGCTCACGCCTCGCTCAAGTTCTTCGTCTTCGGCATTGCCGGCTTCGCGGGCTGGCTCGAATCGCAGGGCCTGCCCTCGATCTTCGCCTTGCCGGTGCCGCTTACGGAGACCATCCTGGGCCTTGCGATGGTCCTTGGAATCTACAGCCGTTATGCGGCTATTCTGCTTATCCCGATCCTCCTCGTCGCGACCACCATCCACATCGGTAACGGCTGGGTATTCAGCAACGAAGGCGGCGGCTGGGAATATCCCGTTTTCCTGTTTGTGGCGATGATCGTGCATATCCTCATCGGCGACGGCTCCCACGCCGTCAAGCCTGCACGTCTGCCGATCGACGGAGCATCCGCGGCCTAACATCGGGACAGCGGAACAAGACCGTTGGTCACTCCATACGAACCGCCACCGGCCCGGCATTCCCGGGCCGGTTTTTTCTGCCCAATATTTTCCGTGACACCGCACTGAGGTTTTTTTAACCATAGGTAATCGATCATTCGAACCAGATTGGGTGTCGCGGCCGGTCCGTGGCTCGCCGAACCGGATACCAATGGGTCGTTCACCATGTATCGCTTGCTTGCCGTTGCATTCGCCGCCATTGCCCTCGCCGCTTGCCAGTCCTCCCGTTCGCCGGTGCCGGGCGCGCAGCAACAGGCGGCCCTTACCGTGCCACAGGGCGCGCAGTCCGCATTGGTCGTCGCAAGTCCGGAGACGGTTCGGCAAACGCTTGTCAGCGGCGCGGCGGAGCGGGGCACGCCAATCGTCCAGAACGAGCCGAACATGGTAGTCCTCGAACGGCTTGTCACAGAGGAAATCCCGGCCCTGGACCAGGAATTCGGCCCGTCCGACAACGGCGACCGCAAGTTTCGCATTCGCATCCGCTTCCAGGGCACGGCATGCGACACGCTCGTTGTGCAGGAAGTGTTCGTGGTCAACAACGCAAGCACCGCACTCGAGCAGGTTTTCGCGCTCACGCAGCCGCAGTACAATAATCCCGAAAGCCTGATCGGGTTGAAGCGGAAAGCCGAAGCCGCATCGGGCTGCACTGGAGCGATCTCCGGATAGGTGGTTGCTGCTCGACAGTTGCCCCGCTTTGTCAGCTGCCGAGCACTTCCTTCACGACCGTCGCAAGCTGCTTCAGCGTGAAGGGCTTGGGCAGGAAGGTGAACTTCTCGTTCTCGGGAAGGTTCTTTTCGAAGGCTTCTTCGGCATAACCGGACACGAAGATGATTTTCAGGTCGGGCTGCGTCTTGCGCAATTCGCGAAGCAGCGTTGGTCCGTCCATTTCCGGCATGACGACGTCGGATACCACAATATCGATCTTGCCGCCGGTCTCTTCCATGATTTCCAGCGCTTCCGTACCGCTAGACGCTTCATGGACCGTGTAGCCGCGCGATGAAAGCGCACGCGCGGCAAACGCTCGCACCGCCTCCTCGTCCTCGACAAGAAGGATGGATGCGGAGCCCGTCAAATCCGATAGCTGCTGTTGCTCGACCGGCTTTTCGACCGGCTTGTCGCTTTCCTTGCGAACGTGGCGCGGAAGGAAGATGCGGAACGTCGTGCCCTTGTCCACTTCGCTGGAGCAGAAGATGAACCCGCCGGTCTGTTTGATGATGCCATAGACGGTGGAAAGGCCGAGACCCGTTCCCTTTCCCACTTCCTTGGTGGAGAAGAATGGTTCGAAGATCTTTTCCATCACCTCCGGCGGCATGCCGTGGCCCGTATCGGACACCTCGATCAGCACATATTCGCCCGGCGGCATGCCACGAGTGTTGTCGAAAGACTTCGAGCTTTCCTCGCTCACATTGCTCGTGCGTATTGTCACCTGGCCGCCCGTCGCCATGGCATCGCGCGCGTTTACGGCGAGATTGACGATCACCTGCTCCAGCTGGTTGAGGTCCGCCATCACCGGCCAGAGATCGCGCCCGTGCACGACCTTGAGTTCCACCTTCTCGCCAAGCAGCCTGTCGAGCAGGATCGACAGATCGGCCAGCACATCATCGAGCGCGAGTTCCTTCGGACGAAGCGTCTGGCGGCGCGAAAAGGCAAGAAGCTGACGAACGAGACCCGCCGCACGGTTCGCGTTCTGTTTGATGTTCATGATGTCCTGGAAAGACGGATCGCTCGGCCGGTGGCTTGCAAGCAGAAGATCGGAAAAGCCGATTATCGCGGTCAGCACGTTGTTGAAGTCATGCGCCACACCGCCGGCAAGCTGCCCGACCGCCTGCATCTTCTGGCCCTGCGCAAATTGCGCTTCGAGAACCCGCTGCGCGGTGGTCTCCAGCGCGTAGACAATTGCCACCTCCCCGTCTTCCGCGCCGTCGCGAACCGCGGAAATATAGAACGTGGCGCTTCGCCCGTCCTCGCGGTCGTCCAGACGGGCATCGACCGGCGGAATCTCCCCCTGCCCGTCGAGTGCCTTGTCGAGTGCTTCCTTCAGCGCGCCGCGCGAGCCTTCCGCGATCAGGTCGAGAAGGGCAACGCCGTTCGGTCCCGTATCGCTCACGCCGAACAGGCGCAGGAACTGTGCGTTCGTCTTGCCGACCTGCCCCTCGCGGTCGATCGAGGCGATGGCGATCGGCGTGTTGTTGAAAAACCGGGCGAAGCGCACTTCGGACGCGCGAAGCTCTTCGGAAACATCCTCGCCCGGCGACCGGTTGAGCACCAGCGTGCGGCTCTCGCCCGCAACACCTTCCGCGCCGAAGGGAACACGGTGGATGATCCGGACCGGGAATCCCCGGCCATGTCGTGTGACGAGGTCAAGATCGAACGTCTCGCTCTTCACCTCGCCGGCCTTTCCATAAATCGAACGCAAGAGCTCGGCCCCGTCGCCGCTGATAAAGTCGGACAGGTCGATCTCACCGGCATCGAATTGCGCAAGATCGTATCCCAGCCAGTCCGCAAGCGTCGCGTTCAGGTAAACCAGGCGCCCGCGCGCGTCGCAGGAGAAGAACCCCGCCGGCGCGTGATCCAGAAAATTGATGACGCGCTGAAGTTCCTGGAAAGACATTTCCTGGTCGGCGCGATCGCGTGTGATATCGGCAATCTGCCAGGTCGTGCAGTCCCGTTCGCGCCCGTCCGCGCCAAGCGGGATTCTCACCGGGCGTACGCTCACCCTGTACCAGTGCGGCTCGCCCTGCGTCTGGCCAAGGGGACAAGGCAGCCGAATTTCCTCCCGGGCGCTGCGCTGCTCGCGGGCCGCCTGCGACAGGCGGAAAAGCGCATCCGCCGCATTGGGATCGGCGGAGAAGACCCGCTCCACGCTGCGTACATCGGCTGCCACGTCCGCGCCGGTAAGCGTCGCATAGGCCTGATTGGCATAGATGATCCGGCCATCCGTGTCGGTGATCGTCACGCCGTCGGCGAAGTTTTCGAGAAATGCGGAGGCAATGGGGCTGGGGGAGCCGCGCCCGGAAAACCTCAAGAGGCCTATCGCGCCGGCAAACAGCGAGAAGACGCCAACGACGGCAAGCACGCCGAGCAGCACCAGGACATAGGGTTCGGCCTGTTCGCGGTTCATCAGGGCAAAGGCGGACGCCGCGGCAATCAACCCCAGCGCCAGCAGCATCAGGAGCCCGATATTGCCGGTACGTTCCGTCCGGTCTATCACCGGTTGTGTCGGTTGCGCGTCGTTATCGCTCATTTGCCTGTATCGCCCCCTGCCCCGGGCCGCGCCCGCCGACGCTCTCGCCTCCCAATACTTACCAAGGGAATCGGTTACCGCACCGGGAAAATCAACCGATAACCCGAAGTGGTCAGGTTTTTCCAGTTCTTCCCCGCCAACCTCTGCGCCGTTTCAGGTTGAGAACAAAGCCGATAACTTCCGCAACCGCCTTGTAGTGTTCTTCGGGAATCTCCTGATCGATGTCGATCGTTGCATACAGCGCGCGGGCAAGCGGCGGGTTCTCGACCACCGGAATATCATGGCTTTTCGCGACTTCGCGGATCTTGAGCGCGACGGTGTCGGTTCCCTTGGCAAGGCAGACGGGAGCACTCATGCCTTCCTCATATTTCAGTGCGACTGCGTAGTGCGTCGGGTTGGTGACGACCACCGTTGCATCCGGCACTGCCGCCATCATGCGCTTGCGCGAGCGTTCCATGCGAAGCTGCCTGAGCCGCGCCTTGATGTGTGGATCGCCTTCGGTCTGCTTGTATTCTTCCTTGACCTCCTGCTTGGTCATCTTCTGTTTTTCGAACCAGCGATGGCGCTGATAGAGCAGATCCACCGCCGCCACCACGGTCATGAAGGCAATGATGGCGATGATCAGCTTTATGATCAGCTCTCGCGTTTCCGCCAGCATGAGGGAGGTCTCACGGAAGATCATCGTGTCGATCTGATCGCGCTCCGGCCAGAGAACGGCGGCCATCAGCCCGCCCACGATGACGATTTTCGCAACACCCTTGCCGAAGTTGACAAGGCTTTCCGACGAAAAAAGCCGCTTGAACCCCGAAACCGGAGAGATCTTGTTGAGTTTCGGCTTGATCTTTTCGGCAGACCAGACGAGGCGGTGCTGAACCAGGTTGCCGGCAACAGCCATGACCAGCAGGATCAGAAGCGGAAGCGCGAGCGATTTGGCGATGCCCGTCCCCGTCTGATACCAGAGTTCCCTCAGGCCGCCTCCCTCCACGGGAATCGTATGCGCGAATTCGAAATAGGCGCGCAGCGTATCGCGCAAGCCCGCCGCCGCGGGCTTCGCCATGATGGCGATCGAAAGCCCGATGCCGAGCAGCACGAACCAGGCCGAGACCTCCTGGCTTTTGGCGACGTCGCCTTTCTTGAGAGCATCGTCCAGGCGTTTTTGGGAAGGGTCTTCCGTTTTTTCAGAATCGTCGGATTCTTCGGCCATTTGCCTCCTCCAACTATCCGGCGACGAAACGGCCGATCGCCGTTTCGAAATGTTCCAGATACCAGCCCATGATCGTCATCAAAAGTGCAAGCAGGATCAGGATGCCGATGACGATGTTGAGTGGCAGCGCGATAAAGAAAATCTGCATCTGGGGCATAAGCTTGTTTAGCAGCCCGAGCCCGAAATAAAAGACAAGGCCGACCACGATGAAAGGCGCGCTCATCTGTACGGCGATCTCGAAGATGTCCGCCACCATCTGCGTCGAAAGAGCCGCGAAATCGCCCACCGGCATCCAGTCGGCAGGTGGAAACAGCGTGAAGCTGTCGTGAAGGGCGGCGATGATCAGGTAGTGCGTATCGGTCGCGAAAACCAGCGTGACACCGAGAAGGCCGAGGAATGTACCGACGATAGCCCCTTGCTGGCCTTCGTTCGTCGGATCATTGGCGAGCGCGAAGGCAAGGCCAGACTGACTTGCGAAAATGACGCCGGCGATCTGCAGGGTGTAGGTGATGAGTTTCGCCGCCAGCCCGATGAAGAAACCAATGGCCATTTCGCCGGCGAGCAGCGTCAGGAGTCCGGCCATCGGCATGGCCGGTGAAACGGGATAAAGAGGTGCTGCTATCGGGTAGAACACGAAGGTCAGAAGAATGGCCATCGTCAGGCGAACCCGCGTGGGGATGGATGTTTCCCCAAGCACCGGCATCAGCATCAACATGGTGCCGAGTCTCGCAAAAACCAGCACGAACACCGTGGCGACCTGAGGCAGAAAGTCGAGATCAAGCGTCATCGCCGGTCACTCTCCCGGGGCCGGCCTTGCCTAGCCGCTGGCAACGATGAGATCAGCCACCGTATTCGTGAACCCCGACAGCGCCTGCCCCATGAAAGGCAGCGCCAGCAACAGCGTGACGAAGATTGCGATGATTTTCGGTACGAAAACCAGGGTCATTTCCTGGATCTGCGTCAGCGCTTGGAAGAGTGCGATGACGATACCGACCAGCAGGCCGATGATCATGACCGGGGCGGAAACGATGATGAGGGTCCAGATGCCTTCCCTCGCAACATCCAATACTTCCGCGCCGGTCATTTCACATCCTTTGTCATCATGAACGCCGTCAGATCGGCATCCTCAGAATTTCCTGATAGGCGGAAATCACGCGGTCCCTGACGGAAACGAGCGTTTCCATGGCAACCTCGGTTTCAGCCACGGCGGTGACGACGTCAACCACGTCGGACTTGCCCTGAACGAGGCCCAACGCCTTGTCGTCCGCTTCGCGTCCCTGCTCGACGACCGATGTGACCGCGGTCCTGACGAGCGCGCCGAAATCCGGTGTTTCGTCATTCTGCGCCGAGATTACCTGATTCGTAAGCCCCGCCGTCTTGTTATAGGCATTTGCCGCCGCTGCGGGCGTGGAAAAAACTGGCGATGTCATGGCCTCAACTCCCATCGATTTGAATTTTCTTGCCGGGGGCCAATTTCGTTATTCTGGTGCACTTGATCTTAGGCGCGAAGGATCTCGAAGGTTCTCTGGAGCATCCTGCGCGTTGTTGTAATGACGTTCAGATTTGCCTCGTAGGTGCGCTGGGCATCGCGCATGTCCACGGTCTCGATCAGCGTGTTGACGTTGGGAACACGCACATAGCCGTTCTCATCCGCGGCCGGGTGACCCGGCTCGTATTTCCGCCCGAAGTCGGACTGGTCCATCTCGATCTTGCCGAGCTTGACCATTTCCGCCCCCATCTCCCGGTCGAGGGCCACCTGAAACGTCGGTATCTTGCGCCGATAGGGCTCCTCCTGCGGGGTTCGCCCGGTGGAGCTTGCATTGGCGATGTTTTCCGCGATCACACGCATGCGGCCGTTCTGTGCCTTCAAGCCGGATGCGGCGATAAAAAGCGATTTCACAAAGTCCATTTTCCGGCCTCCGTTACCGGGTGGCCCAAACCTTCAATCAGGCGCCCCTGGAGGATAAAGCCGTGCGTATCAGGCCCAGCCCCTTGCTGTAGAGCGTCGTGGCCGCCTGGTAATCCAGAAGGTTTTGGGTCACTTTCATCATCTGTTCTTCGAGCACGACCGTGCTCCCGTCGGGCGTCGTCTCGAACGACGGCGCCTCCTCGACCTTCGCGGAATATTCACCCCGCTTAAGGCTTCCCGACAAATGCCCTGCGTCGGTGGTTACCGTGTCGAGCCCGCTGGAAGTGAGGGCTAGTTGGTTCGAAAAATTGAATTCTTTCAGGTCCCGGCCGGCAAATCCGGGCGTGTCGGCGTTCGCCACGTTTTGCGACAGAACGCCCTGGCGAACCTGATGCCACTGCATCTTCGCCTTCAGCACCTGGAAGACAGGCAAATCCGAAATGGGCATGATCTTCTCCGTTGGCTACTGGGTAGAAATTGCCGACGGAGTGGTTAATGAGAGGTTAACAGTTAACGGGTGTTAAACCAGTTCGGCGCGAAAGCGGCTGATTTCCGCGCCTAAAAATTTCCAGATTTCGCATTGTGCAATGTAAACTCGGCATAATTTTCCAAACCTTGTTAACCTCGCAAGATGGTGAGAATCATCTATTACGCTTATAAAAAGGCGCAGACAGCGCATTCAGAGGCTGCTTAGAGAGGTGCCGGGAGTGTTCGCAGTGAGTCGCCGCTCCAGTTACTCGAAACAGAAGTTCGTCGCCCATGGCGGCATGCTCTAGACAAACTTCGGATTCACAAGGGTGACTGGTAAATCTGTGTTTTCAGCGTGGTATTCGAAATTGAAATACGCCTCGGTTTTGCGGCTGCCTGCCGGGCGCATTTCAAATTCGCCGCACTAGCGCCGGACCGCATCAGTTGATAGGACCGCCACCGAAGGCAGTAAGGTAAGGTAGCCGCCAATGCCTGCGAACCCGCCCCGGGACAGGGCGGAACCGATCGGCACGAGAACGGGATTCAATTGGTATGAGCGAATGGCTGATAGAAACCTTTGAAATGGACGCCGGCTTCGCCCGGGGCGTTCAGTTCTTCATCGCCGTGCTGATCGTCCTTGCGCTCATAGCGGTTTTCGTGTGGATATTGCGCCGGATCACCGGCTCTAGAATGTCTGGCAATCGCAACCGGCAGCCGCGAATTGCGGTGATGGATGCCACCGGCCTTGACGCGCGCAGGCGTTTGGTGCTGATCCGCCGCGACAACGTGGAACATCTTCTGCTTATCGGTGGGCCGAGCGATGTGGTTGTCGAGCAGAATATCGTGCGCGGTGTACCGGTCAGCGCGAATTATCCACGGCCCGGGCAGCCGGCGCAGATGATGCCCGAGCCTTCGGTGGCCGGGGAACCCGCAACCGCCCCTTTGGCGGCGCAAACGCCATCCCCACCTGCACCTCAGGCAACCACGGCCCAGCAGCAGCCTCCACGACCGGCCGCAAAACCGCAACGTCCCGAAGCTTCGCAACGTCCGACCCAGCCCTTGCGCTCGCCCGCCGCGCCGCAACCGTCGCAGCAGCGCGCGCCTTCTCCCGGTCCCCAACCGCCGCAGGAGCGGCC
Source organism: Hongsoonwoonella zoysiae (assembly GCF_013266695.1). GTDB lineage: Bacteria > Pseudomonadota > Alphaproteobacteria > Rhizobiales > Stappiaceae > Hongsoonwoonella > Hongsoonwoonella zoysiae. The sequence continues at coordinate 2,172,149 of NZ_JABRXF010000001.1, read as the reverse complement.
CGGAGGCTCCTCCTCGCCGCAGCGGCGCGCTGGAGCGGCGGTCGCCGCCGCAGGTGCCGCGGTAGCCCATCTCGCCAAGGACCTGACGTCGAAGGCGCCCCCCGAAAAAACGGCCGGACAACAGGCTCGGCCTCCACAGGACACCGATAGGAGCACCGTGCGAGAGCCGCATCGCTCCATATCACCGCCGTCTTCGGGCCCTGCGGCATCCGCGCGCTCGGCCTACCCGCAACGCCCCCAACAAGAAGCGCCGCAGCCGCCCCGGGCGCCAGCTACGCCTCCCGTACCGCCCAGAGCGGCTGGCGATAACGCCACCTCTCCACGCGCCGAGCCTAAAATGAGCGGCCAGCCCGGTGCCTCGAAACCTTCAGACGCAGCAACCGCCGCACCTCCCGTGGCGCCGGAACGCCCGGCCGGTCCCGATCTCGATCTTACGAGCCATCTGGAGGAAAGCCTGCGCGGCGCGCTTGATCAGCCCTCCGAAAAGCAAAGCGGGGCGGACACGAAAACCGAACCGGAGCTGCGCGCGGTCAGGAAAGAACCGAAGCCTGCACCGCAGCGCGAGGCACCGGAGGTTTCGCCGCAGAAGCTTTTCGGTGAACCTGCGCCCGCCCCAAGTGCGGTGACCGATCCCGACAGGAAAGCCACCGCGTTCAGCCCTGCAGAGAAAAAAGCCGAAACGCCGCGGAGTGAGATATCGGATCCGGCTTCCCCCCGGGACCAGGCTTCGGAACTCGATACGGCATCGAAGGGAACGACGCCTTCTTCCGCGCCGGCAAAAAACGCTGACCCGCAAGGCCGGCCCGGCGAGGGACCGGCTGCGGCCAACGCCGACGTAAAGGCGGAACCCAAAGCCGAAATGCCGCCCGCGCCTAAGGACATAAAATCCGCCGGCGATACCGGCGAACCGATAGACGACCGGAAATCCGGCGAAACCTCGAAGGAAGCGTCCACAGACGCAGCGCCAGAGGCTAAAAAGAATAACGATCCTGTGACCATCGACGCCATTGAAGAAGAAATGGCAAAGCTTCTCAACGAGATAAGTGGAAACAGGAATAAATGAAGTCGGCTATTTTCCGGCAGTTGATCAGGAAGGCAGCGCCTCTCCTGGCCGGTGCGGTTGCGTTGATGGCGCTCGCTGCGTCACCATCCTATGCTCAGGGACTTTCGGTCGATTTTGGCGAAGGAACAACGCTAACGGAACGGGCGGTCCAGCTCGTTGCCCTGCTCACTATCCTGAGCCTTGCGCCGTCGATCATCGTGATGGTGACGAGTTTCACGCGTATCGTCGTCGTACTTTCGCTTCTGCGCTCGGCCATCGGGCTTCAGACGGCGCCTCCCAATGCGGTCATGACGAGCCTGGCGCTGTTTCTCACCGCCTTCATCATGGCGCCTACGTTTCAGACGGCCTATGACGATGCCATCCAGCCCCTTGTCGAAGGCACGATCGAGCTCGACCAGGCGTTCGAGCGCGCAGCAATACCCTTTCACACATTCATGCGTGCAAATGTGAGAGAGAAGGACGTCGGGCTTTTCCTTGAGCTATCCGGTCAGGAGACGCCGGAAACGCCTCAGGATATCAGCCTGCGCGTGCTTGTCCCGGCCTTCATGATAAGCGAGCTGCGGCGCGCTTTCGAAATTGGCTTCCTTCTATACCTGCCGTTTTTGATTATCGATCTCGTAATCGCGTCGGTCCTCATGTCGATGGGCATGATGATGCTGCCGCCGATCGTGATCTCCCTCCCGTTCAAGCTGATATTCTTCGTGCTTGTGGACGGCTGGAACATGGTCGCCGGCAGCCTGGTGCGAAGCTTTGCCGGCGGTTAGAGAAAGCAAGGCTTGGCCGATTGAAGGGCAACGTATGCCCAGACTAGGCGGCGGGAGCGGCTCGCCGTAATTGGGCGCAAACTCTGAAGCCTTAGCCCTCGCCTCGCATTTCAAGCTCTGTCAGGCGGGAAAATAACTGCCCGCAACACACAGCAGGGTATCAGCCTTGCGGTGCGGCGGAGCTGCCGGCATCCGCCGCCGGCCCGATGCTTGCCGCGTCGCCGTCCGTGGCGTTGCGCTTCTTTCCCGATCTGGCGACAAGATTGCCGTTGGAGGGCCGCAGGTATTTGCGTTGATACTCCGACAGGAAAATATCGAGCGAATCCACCTGATCCAGACTGTCAGCAACGGAGAGGAATTCCACACCACGGCTGTTGATCGGGCGGGTTGCCACCTCGAACGCCGCTCCCTGCGGGCTGTCCGCCATCTTGGGAGCGAATTTCGTGCGCAGCCGGTCGAGGGAAAACTGATCTTCGGCAAGCGAGTAGGCGACGGCGGCACGCAAAACATCGGACCGTTCACGCTCGCTGAGCGGCACGTTGTCGCCCCATCGACTGCCGCTCATTTCCTCAAGCTGTTCACCGGCGTCGCGCCAACGGCCCGCCGCCCAGAATGTATCGGCCCGCAGCCGCTCCACATCCTCGCCGCGCATGTTGCGTACGATCTCGAGCGCGAGGTCGGGACGGCCGCTTTCCGTCAGGGCCCGGGCTTCCACGATGTTGCGTTGGCGCTTGAGGGTGCGGGGAAGCTGCGCCTGCCGGGTCCGGTTGAGAACGCGCAAGCTTTCGGCCGGTTTTCCGTTCATCAGGTAGACCACCCCAAGGTCGGCCGCGATTTGAGCGCGTGCCGCGCCCTTGAGGCGGTTGTCGACCTGGTGTTGCAGGAGTTCCGCCGCCTGATCCAGCAGATCAACGGAAATCAGCCGGCTGGCGAGATGGCGCACCATTTCATCGCCGCGATGGCCGACGGGGGTCAACTCGCGGAAGTCATAAAACAGGGCAAGCGCTTCTATCGCGTCCATCTCGTCTGCCCTGCCATCCAGAAAGAGCGATGCGAAGACGGCATTCATGTCTTCCTGGAGAAGGCGCGTGGTCGGAGAATCCGGATCGGCAAGGACAGCAGCCTTCATATTCTCGAATGCCGCACGATAATTGCCCTGTTTTACATAGAGTTTGGACAGCAGACGCAGCGTCTTCAACTCCGTCTCGTCACCGCGCCAGGATGTCGCGAGAGCGGCGAGCTGTTCGATCGCCTCGGTGGTGTTGATCTCGCCATCCCTGTAGCGGATGCGCACAGAACGGTACACTGCCTCGGCCGCATGCGGTCGGTCTATCGAACGCCGTACCAGGTCGAAGGACGTCAGGGCTTCGCGAGACCTGCCCGAGGCATCGGCGATCCGCCCTCGCAGAAGATCATAACGGGCGGCTTGTGCGGGTGAGACAACACTGGGGTCAACCTCAGAAAGAACCTGAGAGGCTTCGCCGAAGTCGTTGGCTTCGACCAAAGTTTCCGCGGCAGAAAGATTGAATTCGTTCTCGATAGAGATCGGATAATTGCCAATCACGGCGCTTCCCCTCGGGAATGCGAGCCTTGCCTCATTCCACTTCGAAAGGGACGCGCTTGCGATCGTCTGCCAAACGGCGGCGTCAGGACTGTTTCTGAGTGCCGGGCGGCTCAGATGTTTTTCGGCAACCTTCGGGCGGCCGGCCAGCATCTGCGCGGCGCCGAGCATGAGGTTGAAGCTCGCGTCACGCTCGATCGCCGGATCGTCCTCGGCGGCCAGATGCATCATGGCAAGGGCTTCTTGTGCGAGGCCATGGGCAAGGTAAAACCGCGCGAGATCCATTCTCGGGCCGCGTCTTTCGCCTTCGGGCGTCGCTGCGATCTTGAATTGGAGGTTTTTCGCACGCGTCAGAAAATCCGGCGTGCTCGCCGTCATGAGCGCGCCCAGATTGATCTGGCCGGGCTGGTCCGGGTCGATGATCGTCTCGAGAACGCGGGTGCCCTGCTGCAAGTGCTCATTGGAGAGATACAGGCCGCGAGGCCCTTCGATCCGCACGACGTCGCCATCCGTTTCGACTTTCAGGTATTCCGCCTTCTTGCGCAGGGCCACGCCGTGTGCCGACATCAGCGCGTCCAGTTCCACGAAGGCCTGCGGCTTGATCAGCCCGCGTGACGGGCCGAAGGCGGTAACGGCGATGATCTCGTCTCCTACAAACGGATCCTTCAGCCGGCGGACATGCTGCGGTTCTTTCATCGGCACGTGGAGGATCGTCCCGCCATCGCTTCGTACATTCCGCTTGATTTGCAAGGGCCGCGAAGGCTCTACAATCGTCTCTCCAAGCGTCAACACCCAGTTGTCACCTTCGGCAGCCACGGTTGCGAGCGCGTTTTTCGCAAGATCGATGCGCACGCTCTGCCAATCTTCAAATTCCTCGATTTCAACCGCTTCGGCGGTGTCGCCGAGCACCGAGCGCATTCCCCTAACATCGACGGGATCGTTGGTGTCGAAAACGAGCCAGACGCTCTGGTAGCGGCGGAAAACCGCCGAAGACACCGGCCTGGAGAACGGAAATACAACCCGCACGGTATTGCCTATCCGGCGCGCCTCCGCGCCGACGAAGCGGCGGGCGTCCTCCCCGTAATCTTCCGGCAGGCTTTCCGGATTGACCTCCTTCAGAGCGTCGGCGCCACTGGCGCTCTTGAGTGCCGCCAGATCGATTGCCGATGGAACCGCCTCGCCGACAGCGCCTTGCCCTTCATCGCCCGGTTCCTCGACATTGCCGGATATGGTCGATCGCTGTTCCTTCGACGGCGCCTTCGCCGTTTTCCCGTCATCGGCCGCAGCGCCGCCAGCATCTTCCGTGTTTGTGGAAGTCGCGTCCGCCTGGGCGCCGGCGGATTTCGCCTGCAGGAGGGCGGCAGGCACCGGGCCGGCGGCGGTTTTCTTCCCGTCGTCCGGATTTGCGGGCGAGCCTTGCGTTTCGACGACATCGCGGGCACCCGCCGATACGGGCGGGGAAAGTTCGGCATCGATCGATTGGTTGATCGGATCGCCGTCTTCGCGTTCCGGCGTCACATCGACGACATAGGCATTGTCCTCGCGAAAAGCGCGAACGTTCACGCCCTTGGCAAGGCGCAATAGAAACTTGAGCTTTCCGTCATCGCTGAAGGAGGTCGCATCGACGATGCCACGCGGCAGATGGGCCCTCAGATCCGAAAGATCGAGCTTCGCATCGTGGTTGAAGGTTACCCTGACGATGTCATTTTCGCGAATGAAGGCGGAATCGAATGCAAGATTCCACTGAAAGGACAGCCTGGTGAACGTGGGATGCGAACCGATACGCAGGTCGACCATGGGTTCGGTCTGGCCGCGCAAGCGCGCCTGCTCCAGGGCCCTCGCCTTTTTCAAGGCTTTCTCCGCGCGTTTCGCCAGTTCCTCGATCACACTGTCTGGAAGGCGCGGCGGAGGTCCGTCCCAACCGCTTGGAAGCAGGTCGATAAAAAGCTTTTCGCCCGCTTCCATCGTGTTGATGCGGAACTCCCGCGTGAGCGCGAAGCGAACCGCCATGCCGTCCGGATCCTGGCGGGCGATGGATACGAAATTCCCAAGCTTTGCCGGGACATCCCCAACATCGACATCGATCGGTTCGTGAAACGTAACGCGCAGGACGTTGTTGGCGACAAGCGCGTCATATTGCGGAAGAAGGCTGCGTTCGGGAAAGGCCAGGACGAGGCGGCCATAGCCCTCCTCTTCCGCCGTCGCCGTCAATTCGGCCTTGAGCGGAGCCGCGCCGGCAAGCGATACGTTCAGTAAGCCAAGCGCCAACGCGAGCACGAACTTCGCGGCCAGCGCAATCACCCTCGGAAAGCCCGATCTGGCTCCGCTTCGCATCTCGTTATCAATCCTCGGCCTGTCGCAACGCAATTGACGACACGAATTTATACCGGCGGGCTTAACGCCGCCTTACGGGGGCCGGCACAGTGAAAATCTTTTCCGTCAATTTCCCTGAATCTTGGGAAGCTCCGGTTTCGCGTCCGCCATCTTCGGTTCCTCGCGGCGAAGCGCGCCGCTTGCCAGGGCGATCGTGAGCCTCTCGGCCGCATCGGCTTCCATTTCGGCCATGACGTCGGCCATTTTCCGGGGCTTCATCTGGCTGGCGACGCGAACGAGGATATTCATGTCGAGACGACTGAAGATGCGGGCGGCGTCCTTGGCGCGCATGGATTCATACATCAGGACGACGTCCTTCAGCTTCTCTTCCTGCTTCTTCTTCTTTTGATCCTCAAGCCCCTTGATCCGGGTTTCCGCTTCCTCGAGAGACTTGATCTTTTCATTGATCCGGTCTTCGGTCGCCTTGAGAAGCTGCTCGCGAAGTTCGAACTTCCGCTCCCGGCTGTCGAGGTCGCGTCTTCGATCGCTCAAGCTTTCAAGAACCCTGCGTTCCGCGGGAGACCCGCCAATCTCAAGCGGCTGACGGCCATTTTCGTCGAAGACGTCGAATGCGGGCGGCAGGACCGCATCCTCGCCTTGCGGCGTATTTTCGGAAATGGAAGGTTGCGCCGGCTGGCCCGTTCCCGCACCCTCCGCTTTCGCCGTTTTCTGTCCGGTAGCGGTTTCGCTCGCATTCGTCTGCTGCGCCACGGCCGTTTGCACCGGTGAGAGGACATAGGCGCCATCCACCGTAAGGCCGATGATTTTCAGCCCCAGAAGAGCCACCGCCGAAGTTACGAGCGCCGGTATCAGTCTCAGCTTCACGCCGCTTTTTCCCCATTACGCTTTCGGAATTGCTCAAGACGCGCCGCCGCTTCGCTTGCAGCATCGCGCAGGTTCCTGACGGAGACGGTCGACGCGGAACGCGGCGCTACGGCGGGCACTTCAGCAGGTGCCGGAACAGGGTCGCCGGCCGGCTTGCTGGCAGCCGATGCGATCTGGCTGATCCGCTCCAGCACGATGCCTCCTGCCTCGATCTGCTCGGCCAGTTGCCTTGAGAGGCGGTCGGCCTGGTTCAGGCGGTTACCGAGGGTCCTGTCGGTATCGCCCGCCGTCGTCTTCAGCCCGACGATCGCCCGTTCGGCGATTTCCGAGGCCGTAATCAGTTCCGATATCGTCGCGCGCAGCGACTCCTCGTCGGCGCGCAAACGCTTGAGACGGCGGTTCAGCGTCCAGCAATAACCGATGGTCACCAGCAAGAGCCCGGCAACCAGAGATTCGATTAGGATTCCGATCGGCAGGTCGCTCATGACGTTTCCATTTCCTTTTGCATCGCGCGCTCGAATGCGGCGAGCGTCATCTTGGGCTTTCGCAAGCCGCGGTTGACGCGAATTGATATTGCATCGTCCACCTTGCCGAGCGTGCCGTCGGTCAGGTGAATACCGCCGCATTTGATGGCGACGTTGTCTTGCGGACCGACATCGAAGACCAGTGTCTCACCGACGTTGAGGCCGAGAACCCGCCCGAGTGGCAGTTGGGTTTCATAAAGAACAGCGTCCACATCCACCTCGGCGGAGTAGATCTCCGTGGCCAGATGGCCCTCCCAGATCGGGTCGCGGCCGAACTTCTCGCCCATGAACATTTGGAGCAGCAGATCGCGGATCGGCTCCAGCGTGGCATAGGGCAGCATGATCTCGATCTTGCCGCCGCGATCTTCCATGTCGATGCGAAGCTCGACCATGATCGCCGCGTTTGCCGGCCGGGAAATCGCGGCAAACCTCGGGTTGGTCTCAAGCCGCTCCAGATTGAAATGCACCGGGGAAAGCGGCGAGAAGGCCTGCTCCATGTCGACCATGATCAGTTCGAGCATGCGCCGGACAAGGTTGATCTCGATCGTCGTATAGGGCCTGCCTTCGACACGGACGGCCGACGTTCCGCGCCCGCCGCCCAGAAGCACGTCGATAATCGAATAAATGAGGCTCGATTCGACGGTCACCAGGCCGAAGCCGTCCCATTCCTCCGCCTTGGTGACGCCGAGGATCGCCGGCAGCGGGATGGAGTTCAAATAGTCGCCGAAACGCACCGAGGAAATATTGTCGAGCGACACTTCCACGTTGTCGGAGGTGAAATTGCGCAGCGAAGTCGTGGTCAGCCGCACGAGGCGGTCGAACACGATCTCCAGCATCGGCAGGCGCTCGTAGGTGACCATTGCCGAGTTGATCAGCGCGCGAATGCCGCTCTGGTCGTCCGGCAGCGTATCCTCGAGGTTGAAGCCGAGGAGATTGTCGATCTCTTCCTGGTTAAGGATCCGGTCGGCGCCGCGCGATGCGCTTTCAAGCTCCGGTTCGCTGTCGTCGATCATCGCCGCCCATTGGGAAGCGATATCGTCAGCGGCGGCAACGCCCTGCTCCTCCAGCGCCGCGCCCCAGGCAGCGGCGAGGTCGACATCTTCCTCTTCATCGCCGCGCTGTTCGGCAAGCGCCTCGCCCCACGCCTCGTCGAGGTTGTCGAGTTCTTCTTCATCCGCCATAGCGCACCTACTGAATCAGGATTTCCTTGAAGAGAACGGCTTCGACCCGCGCCGGATAGACGGCGGTATTGATCCGGCGAAGCAATTCTTCCTTGAGTCGGAACAAACCGGAAGACCCCTCCAGGTCCGTCGGACGCAGTTCGCGCAGATAGATCTGAAAGGCGTCGAGAACGCGGGGAAGGAACGGTTCGATCCGGTCGATGGTGGCGCGATCCGAAACCTCGAGCGCGATGCGCACCTTCAAATAGGTGGCGCGACCGTCGGTCGACAGGTTCACCGTCATTTCCGGAAGATCGTAGAAGACGACTGGCTTCTGGATCGCCGCGTCGTCCCCCACCCCTCCGGTGCCGCTGAATATCGCGCTGTCGGGAAGGAAATAAATGGCCGTTCCGGCAACCGCCAGCAGGACGGCGGCACCGCCGCCGATCATGGCGATCCTTTTCCTCTTGCCGCGAGCCGGCGTGGAACCTTCCCGTTCCTGGCCGGGCTCGACCGCATCCGCTTCCGCAGTCATCCAACCCCCGCTGACTGATTGAGCCCTCCGCAGGCACAAATCTATGGTCGCAATGGTTAACGAGTGGTTACCAAGCCATTAACCATTCTCACAAAGTGGGTAATTTTTGCCGCCCGGCACGGCCTGCGCGGAGATATCTGCCTGCCAAGGGTGTCGGTTCGCCATTTAATTAAATGTTTTCAATAGCTTAAAAAATGGCACGGCACGTGCTTCATGGTTAACGAGCGCTTGTCTGGGGAGACCGGGCGCTCGCTGGGGAGCACAAGGAACAGTTAATTATGGAGAACGCACTTCTTATTGGCCTGTCTCGGCAGACGACCCTTCGTAACCAACTCGACGTCGTCGCCAACAACATCGCCAATATCAACACCACAGGCTACAAGAGCCAATCGATTCTGTTCGAGGAATATTTGATGCCTGTCGCGGAAGCTTCCGACTTCCAGGGGCAGGACAAGACCCTTTCCTATGTCGTCGACTACAAGTCGATCTACGACCAGAGCCAGGGCGCCTTCACGCAGACGGGCAATCCGCTGGATATCGCGATCAGCGGCGAGGGTTTCTTCGTGGTCGAGACGGAAGACGGCGAGGCCTATACCCGAAACGGCGCCTTCCATCTCGACAACACCGGCCAACTTGTCACCGCGGACGGCAAGCCCGTGCTCGGCGATGGCGGCCCGCTGCAATTCGCACCTGAAGATGGCACGATTTCCATCGCCGAAGACGGCACGGTCTCAACGGATCTTGGCGAGAAAGGCAAGCTTCGCCTCGTTCGCTTCGAGGATCCTGAAGACCTCGACCGCATCGGAGAGAACCTCTTCGAAGGCGAGGATGCGGAGCCCGTTCTCAACCCGCGTTTGACGCAAGGCACGATCGAGCGTTCCAACGTTCAAGGCGTCGTCGAAATCACTCGCATGATCGAGATCACCCGCAGCTATCAGGCCGTTTCGAAGATGATTTCCGACGGCAACGACCTCTCGCGAAAAGCGATCGAGGAACTCGGCACCATCCGCGCCTGAGCCGCACGAAAGGAGTTTGAAAAGTCATGAAAGCCTTGCACATCGCCGCCACCGGAATGAGGGCGCAGGAACTTAACGTTGAAGTCATTTCGAACAACGTGGCCAACCTCCGGACAACGGGTTTCAAGCGCCAGCGCGCCGATTTCCAGGACCTGCTTTACCAGAACCAGCGCCGCGTCGGCACCGCCACTTCGGATACGGGCACCATTGTGCCGACGGGCGTCCAGATCGGCTCCGGCGTGAAGACAGCCGCGACGGCACGCATCTTGACGCAAGGCCCGATTGCCCAAACCGGCAAGGACACCGATGTCGCCATTCGCGGAGAAGGCTTCTTCCAGATCCAGCTCCCGAGCGGCGACACCGCCTACACGCGCGACGGTTCCTTCGAACGCGATGCGAACGGCCAGCTCACGACGGTCGACGGTTATCCCGTCCAGCCGGGCATCGTCCTGCCCGAGGACAGCCGCGACATCACGGTCAACGCGGAGGGTGTGGTCCAGGTCGCGGATGCCAACGGAGACATTCAGCAGATCGGCCAGATCCAGCTTGCCCGTTTCATCAACAAGTCAGGCCTCGAGGCGATCGGCGACAACCTTTTCCTCGAAACGGCATCGAGCGGCGCGGCGATCGTCGGCAATCCGCGCGACCCGGGCTTCGGCGACCTTCAGCACAAGCACCTGGAAGCTTCGAACGTGGAAGCGGTGACGGAAATCTCCGACCTGATCGCGGCGCAGCGCGCATACGAGATGAACTCCCGCATTATCCAGGCGGCGGACGAAATGTCCTCCACCGTTTCGCAGCTGCGCTAAAGGGGGCGTGATCATGCTGATACGCCTCGCCGCTTTCGCAGTTTCCAGTGCACTTGGGTTTACCGGTGCATTGGCCGACGCCCCGCTTCGCTCCGAAGTGGTGGTTACGCGCGATATCGTCACCGTAGGCGATTTCTACCCCGATGCGGGCCGTTTCGCGGATACGCCGCTTTTCCGCGCGCCGGATCTCGGCACCAGCGGCAGCGTACCTGCCAGCGTCGTGGCGGATCGGGCGCGCGATGCGGGGTATGAGCAAGCAGCGGCGGACGGTCTCATCCGGGTCCACGTGCGGCGCGACGCCATACGCATAGACGCCCACCACATCGAGGAAGAGATCCGCCGGGAACTCGTCCTCCGGGCCCCGCATCTCAAGGCGTCCACTCTCGAGCTTTCCCTTTCCGGCTTCTCCGGCCCCCGCTTGGCCGATCCCGCCGCTGTGGAGCCGCTCGCAATCGAAAGCCTTACCTGGGACGAAGAGGCGGGCCGGCTCGATGCGGTTGTCGCGATCTCAACCGGGACCGCCAGGGAAACCTTCCGCCTACGCGGCAGGGCGGTCGAACTTGTCGAGGTCTATGCGCCGGCTGCCCGGATCGATCGCGGCGCCGTCATCTCCAGGGGAGATCTGACGGCCGTGAAGCTGCCGCGCAACCGTGTGAACGAACGGATGATCACCGATCCCGAGGAAGCGGTGGGTCTTGCCGCGAAACGCAGGCTTCGTGCGTCCGCTCCGCTGCTGTCGGGCGATCTGCAGCCGCCGGTGCTCGTTGAGCGGGGTGACAAGGTCACCCTTGTCTACAAAGTTCCGGGCATGACCCTGACCGCGCAAGGTCAGGCAATCGCCCAAGGCGGCAAGGGCGATGTCGTCGACATCATCAATCTTCAGTCCCGCCGCACCATTTCCGCCACCGTCGTTTCCCGGGGTCGCGTCGTGGTCGACGCCGGTTTCCAGAGGACAGCCAGCCTCGAGGGGGCACGCTGATGTCACGTACCGCCGTATTTCTCAAAACCGCCGCCGTGATCGTGCTTGGGCTGACCGCAGCCGGCTGCGGCGCCGCCGACCGCCTGTCGGAAGTCGGCAAACAGCCCGCTCTCACCGCGATCCAGGATCCAACGACCATGCCTGGCTACCGCCCCGTGCGCATGCCGCTGCCGACGCCGGTTCCGGTCCACTACAACAACAATTCTCTCTGGCGGTCCGGCGCCCGCGCCTTCTTCGAGGATCAGCGCGCCAGCAAGGTCGGCGACATTCTGACCGTTCTGGTCACCATTTCCGATCGCGCGGAATTCGACAACGAAACGGAGCGCGAACGTGAGGGCACCGACACCTCGGGCGTCACCGGAGCCCTCGGCAACGCGATCGACACGATTTTCCTGCCGGCGGGATCCAGTTCCAGCGATCTGGCCTCCACCGAAGGCACGTCGCGCTTCCGTGGCTCAGGCTCGGTGGACAGGGAGGAACGCCTGCGCACCACGGTTGCCGCCGTCGTCACCCAGGTTCTGCCGAACGGCAACCTGGTTATCGAAGGGCGTCAGGAAATCCGCGTGAACTTCGAGGTTCGCGAGTTGATCGTCGCCGGCGTCGTCAGGCCGGAAGATATCTCTTCGGACAACACGATCCTGAGCGACAAGATCGCCGAGGCCCGCATCGGTTATGGCGGCCGCGGCCAGATCACGGACTTCCAGCAGCCCCGTTATGGCCAGCAGGTGCTCGACATCGTTCTGCCGTTCTGAGCAACGCAAATTTAGCCCGCCGCCGGGAACCCGCCCGGCGGCGGCGGATCTCCCCCGCCGTTCGATCGCTCCCCAGCCAGAACGGCAAAAAACCGGCATGGCGCCTTGCTCCCCGGCACGCCATGCCGGTTTCTTTTTTTTAGGATTTCAAGCCGGGCGGGATTTCAGGCAACTGTCCAGCGGGAGTTTCCCTCTTCCGGCCTGAGCGGGTGAATACCCTCCTTCAGGACCGGGCGGCCAGGCGATTTGGGCAGAGGGTGCCGCCTGGCGAATGCCGTGTCGAGGACGATGGGCCTAAAAGCGGCAAGCAATCCGGCGTCGATCTTGGAGCCCGCCATTCCGGCCATGATCGCGATTGCCTCCGCCGGAGATTTCGCGGGCCTGTAGGCGCGTCGTTCCGTCAGCGCGGCGAAGGTATCGGCGATGGTCACCATCCGGCTGAGCGGCGATATCCGCTCTCCTTTGAGGCCGAATGGATAGCCGGAACCGTCCAGATATTCGTGATGGGAACGGACTGCCTGAACGACAACCGGCTCCACGCCGCCCTGCATTCGCAGGATCTTCGCTCCAAGTTCGGGGTGTTCCCTTATCCTTGCGACCTCGCCATGATCAAGGCGGCCTGCCTTCTCCTGAAGGCTCACGGGGATCAGCATCTTGCCGATATCGTGCAGGAGGCCGGTCATCGCCAGAAGCCGGAGGTCTTCCTCGGCAAGGTCCAGCGCCTGACCAAGCGCGGCGGCATAACCGGCAACCGCAATGGAGTGCCGGCACGTCGGGTCGTGGTGCAGGCTGGCCGCCTTGACCATCTGACCAACCCCTTCGATGCTGACCGCATGCGATACCTTGCCCGCGCCCGGCAAAGCGCGCGAAATTCGTACCGGTTTGAGTTGCCTGAGCTCGGAACCGATTGCCAAAAGCGCCTTGCTGCATGCGAAGAATGTGTCACCCGCGAGCGGCGCCGCCTTCTCAAGCGCCGCTTTGTAGTCTTCCTCGAAGATCGCCGAAACCGCGTCCTGCACAGCCGGCGAGCCGTCGTCCAGAAAGACGATCCGCTTGAAACCGAAGGCTTCGGCCTGCATGGCCCGCGCACGCTCCGACCGCGAGCGGATCGCGAAGATCGACTTTCGGCAGATTTCCACTTCTTCGCAAAGCGCGCGCACCTGACGGATTTCGACGGGGCCAAAGTTGCCCAGCGAGAAGATCACGGCGGGAACATCGGCCAGATCGTCCACCGACGTCATGGCGAGGGGATGTACTTCGGAGGGGTACACCTGATCGATCATCTTCGCGGCGACTGATGCGCCCGAAGGTCTATCAGACAAGATGAAAACTTCGCCCATCGCTAGTGACCGGTATCTTTTATTCGTTTTACCCAATCAAGCTATCATAAATTACTTACTGAACGTGAATTGAAGAAAATGAAGGAGGTTATATTTAAATTAACAATCCATTTACTCTGCACGGCGGAGAGAATCGAAATTACGCTCCCGACATCCAGGCGTGACCTAGCCGCCCTTCTGAATCCGCCGATGACCACCTGTTTCGAACTTATATGCTCCCCGCATCAGGCAACTCGCACCCTGCGCCGATTATGAATAAAAAAGCGCGGGCAAACCGGTGCCCGCGCTCAGCCGTATCCGTTGGATCAGCTGAGTTCAGTCGTCCCGATAGACCTTTTCACGCCGTTCGTGGGCTTCCTGTGCTTCCAGGGAAAGCGTCGCGATCGGGCGCGCATCGAGCCGCTTTACCGAAATGGGTTCGCCGGTCTCTTCGCAATAACCGTAGGATCCATCTTCAATTCGTTCGAGTGCGGCGTCGATTTTGGCGATAAGCTTGCGCTGGCGGTCGCGGGCCCTGAGCTCGATCGAGCGATCGGTTTCGGAAGACGCGCGATCTGCGAAATCGGGGTGGTTCTGGTTTTCTTCCTGAAGATTCGCCAGCGTTTCGCGGCTTTCCCTCAAGATATCTTCCTTCCAGGACAGTAGTTTCCTGCGAAAATACTCGCGCTGCCGATCATTCATGAACGGTTCGCCCTCTGTGGGACGATAGTCGGCTTCAATATCCACCGTCATATCCAACTCCGGCTACCTTTAAGGCGGGTCGGAATATAGCGGCAGGCATTGCCAACGACAATCTTGTGATGGTGAATTTTCCGTAACAAAAAACTTTATTGCGTCAGATGGTTAGCGAAAATCGCCGGGAAACGCTTCGAATTATCCACCGATCAGTCGGTGAATCGGCCCAATTTCGCAAGTTCTACGCGGGCCCGAAGCTCGATCTCATCGACCACCGCTTCCACATCCGCGTCGTCGCCCGGGCGGCGGCTTTTCAGCATGGCGATCAGGCGCTGCAGCCTCTCCGGCGCCACTTTGCCACCGAGCAATTCCACTTTCAGGTTTTCAAGCGCATCGAGAAGATCATTACCATGGCGCAAAGCGCGTTTGCGCCCGCTCGTGGCATCCTCGACCGATTGTAACGCAAGCACGGCGCTCAGGCTCGTTACCGTCGCGCCTCCTCCCGCCGCCGGCGCTGCCTGGGCCTGGGTCGATGTCTCTGCGTCAGACGGAGCGAAAGCGCTCCCGCTCGCCGGGCGCCTGCGCGCCGCGGCTTTCGTTTGTGTTGGGGAAAGGCTCTGAAATCCCGATATCCGCATTTCACACGCTCGTTCTGCCAGCCGGCGCCCGGCCGCTTGCGGATATAATTTTCCGTCATGGTAAATCCTTCGTTAATCGGCGGGTAAATTTTGCCCGTCTGTCGATGGCCTTTTGCGAGTCTGAGGGAGCGAAAATCAAAATTTCTTATTAAATTGAATGGATTACCTTATTTCGCAAACCTGCGGATCAAGTTGGCATGACATTCGCTTCAGTGTCCGCAAGACAATTTCAACGCGGAACGGAAGCTCCATGTCGTCGAATTTCCTTCTACGCTCATTCCTGTCGCTTTTTGCGCTGGCAATCCTCGCCGTGCCGGCATCTTCGGCCTCGCGCATCAAGGATATCGCCGATTTCGAAGGTATTCGGGATAACCAGCTGATCGGCTACGGCCTTGTCGTCGGCCTTCAGGGCACGGGCGATTCCTTGCGCAACGCTCCTTTCACCCGGCAAAGTCTGCAGGCCATGCTTGAGCGGCTCGGCGTCAATACGCGCGGTTTCGACCTCAATACGGAAAATGTTGCCGCAGTCATGGTAACGGCGAACCTGCCGGCTTTTTCCACCCATGGTACGCGCATCGACGTTTCCGTCAGCGCGCTTGGCGACGCGGAAAGCCTGCAGGGTGGCACACTTCTCGTAACCCCTCTCCTGGGTGCCGACGGCGAGGTCTATGCAATCGCCCAAGGGCCGGTCGCGATCGGCGGCTTTTCCGCTGCCGGACAGGCCGCCTCCATCGTCCGTGGCGTACCGACTTCCGGACGCATCGCGAACGGCGCGCTCGTCGAGCGCGAAATCGAGTTCAGGCTCGCGTCGATGACCAGCCTTCGTCTTGCGCTTCGCAATCCGGACCTCACCACAAGCCGGCGCATCGCGCTGGCCATCAACGAACTGATCGGCCTTCCGACGGCGGAGCCGCTGGACCCGGCCACCGTACGCATTGGCCTGCCGCGCGATTTCGACGGCAATATCGTCGATCTTCTGACCGACATCGAGCAGCTTGTCGTCGAGCCTGATCTGCCGGCCCGCGTCGTGATCGACGAAAATTCCGGCATCATCGTCATGGGCCAGAACGTGAAAGTGTCGACGGTGGCGGTCGCGCAGGGCAACCTCACCGTTCGCATCGCCGAAACGCCCGAGGTCTCGCAGCCCCTTCCCTTCTCCAATGGTGAAACCGCGATCGTCCCCCGCACCGATGTCCAGGTCGACGACGAAAGCGGCAATCAGCTCGGCATCGTTCCTGAAACCGTTACGCTGCAGGAACTCGTCAACGGCCTGAACGCACTCGGCATCGGCCCGCGCGACCTGATCTCCATTCTTCAGGCGATCAAGGCGGCAGGCGCCCTCCAGGCAGAGATCGAGGTGCTGTGATGAGCGACCTTCAGCTTTCGAACGCACTTGCGGGCGCCGCGCAACGTTCGCCCTTGAACAGCCTTAACGCGTCGTCCCTGACAGCGAATGGCGCAAAGAGCATCGACCAGGCGGCGCAGGAGTTCGAGGCGGTGTTCCTCAACACCATGCTTGAATCAATGTTCACCGGCCTTGAGGAAGGCGGCGCCTGGGGCAACGGCACCGGATCGGAGGCCTGGCGCGGCATGCTGGTCGAGGAATATTCCAGAACAATCGCTCAATCCGGCGGTATCGGCATTGCCGATGCCGTGAAACGTGAACTCATCGCACTGCAGGAGACCAACTGATCATGAGCCTGTCTTACAAGTCGATCGCCGAGCGCGCGCCCGAGTTTTTCGAGGCAAGGATCGCCGACAGGGAAGCCGCCGAAGCGACCTGCGCCCGGCTCAATGAAGCAATGTCCGAGCTCCTGCGCACAATCGAGCATGAAACGGCGCTGGTGCGCGAGGGCAAACTGGCGGAAGCGGGCGAACTGCAGCCCATGAAGGCGGATCTCATCAGCATCTACATGCGCGGGATGACCTATGTTCGCGACAATTCGGTCGCGCTCGGCAATCTCGCACCGGAAGCCGTCGAAGCCCTCCACCGCAAGCACGGCGAGTTCCAGCCGATCCTGCGGATCAACCTCGCCGTGCTCGCAACCGCGCGTGAAGTCGCAGACGGGCTTTTGCGCAAGGTCGCCGAAGGTGCCGGCGCCAAAGCCGCGCCGAAGACATATGGGCCGAACGGCTCAAAACCCAAGCAGCCCAAGCCGGCGGACGGACTGGCCGTCAATCAGTCGCTTTGAGGGTCGACCCTCCATAGCGACAGATTAACGGGTCGCAGGCAGAAGCTTGCGGCCCTGTTGTTTATGAGATCGCCGAAAGCCTCGCGTAACCATTTCAGGCAGCTTGTCGCCCCGATACGCTAAAAATCACCGCTTTCGTTTAAATCCGAACTTTTTTCCTAACGCGCTGGTTATTCCCGCTTCTCAATGTCCTTCCTTTCAAGGCTATCGGCCGTGTCAGGAGAAGGAAGGATGGATTTCAGCGCCGCTCGCCCGCCGCTCATACCGCTCGCCGCGCCCGTTGCGCGCGAGCCTGCCGCCCCGAGCACGCCTTCATCCGCCACCGCCCTTCCCGCCTCGCAGGCCGTTCCCGTCAGCCAGAAAGTTGAAAAGCCCGCCAACAACACGAAGCCGAGACGTGACAGCGAACGCCGGCGGGGCGAACACAAAAACGGCTCCGGCCAAAGCGGCAGCGATGATCAACGCCAGCCCCCGCCACAGCCCGACGCGGGCCTGATCACGCGCCCCGACGATCCCCAGCCCCACAGTCCGGGCGAAACGCTGCTTCAGTTGCAGCGCGCTTTCCTGAAAGCCACGCAGATGGAACTTACAGGCCTCGGCATCGATAAAACTCTTTAAGCAAGCGCTGCCCCGGCGGGTTTCTGCGTCATTTAGGATTTGCCCGTCCACCTCCAGCTCACCGCATCGAATCAGCTATAGTCCACTCACTTTCGAAAAATGGACTGATGCCGATGCTTGCTTCTTCTCCCGCCACTTTAAATAAGCTGAAAAAAGCAGTTATTTTGCAAAAAAAGGGGGATAACAACGGCGCAATATCCATATTCAAGAAGATACTTCAAAAAGAAAATAATAATGCGGAGGCACATAATTTAATTGGCCTCTGCTATATGCAAATTGGAAAATATAAAGAAGCCGAAGAACATTTTTCAAAAGCATTTGATATATTCCCAAAAAACGAAAAATTTCTTTATAACTACATAAATATTTTGGAAAAAAGGAGTAAATTTAAAGAGCTGACTGAAACCATTCACTCTCTTCCTGATGATTTCAACGCCGACCCTATCCTGCTTCGAAGGAAGGCGCGAGCACTACAACGCCTGGGCGAAACAGTTGAATCCCTGAAGACTTTCGAATTGGCAGTGCGGGCCAATCCCGACGATTTGGATGCAATTGTCGAATTTGCACAAGCCCTTCATCTGGCAGACAAGCCCGAAGAGGCCGAGAAATTGTGCGAGCATGTTCTCGCGATTGACCCCTGCCACAAACGCGCAACACTCTCTCTTGCCGATATCGCAATCGATCAGGACAGATCCCGGTTTGCCTTTGAGTTCCTGGAACAGGCAAAGACATTTCTTGACGCAGCCCAAGACACGGAATTCAAAATCCGCCTTGCCAATGCAAATTGGGGCGTGGGGCGCTGGAGCGAAGCGCTGAACCTGATCGAGGGCGTTGGCGAATCTCTGGCGAAGTCGATGATCCGCGCAAAATGCCTCTATCGACTTTGCCGTTTCGAGGAAGCCGCGGATGAATATAGGAAGGCACTGGAGCTTTCTGAAGATATAAATCACGAAGCGCGCCTTGGTCTTGGTTACTGCTTGCTGTGCATGGGAAATCTTGAGGAAGGTTTCAAACTTGCAGAAGCCAATATGTATGCTAGGGGAACTCTCTGTATCCGACGTGATTTGCCCGTCGAAAAATGGAGCGGTGAAAGCCTGGCGGGCAAGAGCATCCTCATCTGGAATGAACAAGGCGTGGGGGACGCTATTCGCTATGCCTCAATGTTCGCGGAAATCATAGGTCAGGCAAAAAGCGTCATCATCGAAGCGCAACCCAAAACGGTCCCGCTCCTATCCCGCAATTTCCCGGATGCGATTGTCCGCGGCTATAAACATCCATCTTCGTTCTCATTGATGGGGCAACCGGTGGACTATGACGTTCATTGTCCAATAGGAGAATTACCAAGATTTCTGCGCCCAACTCTATCGTCGTTTCCCAAGATAAACTCTTTCTTGGAAGCGGATGAGAACCGGGTAGCCGAAATCGCGAAACACCCGGCATTTGAAACGGAAAAAGTCAAGGTCGGCCTCTGCTGGAGCGGCGCGCTTTCCATTCAAACGAGAACGTTGTCATACCTCAGCTTGGAAGACTTGGTTCCTCTTTTCGAGATTCCAAATATCTCCTTCTTCAATCTTCAGTACAAAGATAGCACGGATGAGATAAAGCGCTTTCACGAGAATCACCGAGTCAACATTCATGACATCGAAGGGATCGACCATTTCGACGATCTGGAATCGGTTGCCGCGCTCGTGCGAAACCTGGATCTCGTTATTTCGACGAGTTCGAGTGTTTCGGAACTCGCCAGCGCATTGGGCGTGCCGGTCTGGCGCTTTGGCCGCTCTGCCGAACCATTGCTTCTCGGGCAGCCAAATATGCCCTGGCTTCCAACGACAACCTACTACCGAATTCCACCCGGTAAAGATGCGCGTGCGATTGTCGGAAAAATTACCGCAGATCTTCAAGCTTTTATACAGAATGACACGAATTGTTAAGCTTAACAAACAACAAATAAGATATGAGTTCTGGTTCAAACAATTAACCTTTCCAATATTTAACTATATATATTTACAGATCGTTTCTCTCACCTTTCTAGTTTTCGCGAAGCAGCGAAGAAGCGCTGTGACCCGAACACCAGAAAGGTACATTTATGTCTGGAGTTACTCTTTCCGCTGGCGTGCGCCAGAACCTTCTTTCCCTTCAAAATACGGCTGATCTGCTCGGCGCGACGCAGAACCGCCTCGCCACCGGCAAGAAGGTCAATTCGGCCCTCGACAACCCGACCAACTTTTTCACGTCCCAAGGCCTGCAGTCACGTAGTGGTGAGTTAAGCAGCCTCCTTGATGGCATCGGCAACGCGATCCAGACTCTGGAAGCCGCCGACAAGGGTATCGACGCAATTACCAAGCTCGTTGAAAGCGCCCAGTCGACTGTGCGTCAGGCCCAGCAGGCCAATACGGACGCCGCAGCGGTCACCAACATTCAGGGCACGAGCAACATCGACACATCCTTGTCGACTGGCAACACCACTCGCGAACGCGCCCTGAACCAGAATCTCGATAACATCGGCTTTACCAACGGCGACACGATCGAGCTTACGGCAACCGACGACAACGGTACTGCTTCGACGGTCACCTTCACACTCGACACCGGCCCGACTTCCGAAAACCGCACGGTTCAGGATCTCGTTGACAAGATTAACACCTCCGGCATCGCCAAGGCCGATGTCACGTCGGATGGACGCCTCGATATCACGGCAAACGGAGCCGCATCGCTCGACCTGACGATCAGCTCCAACGATGCCGCAGCCGGCGCAACCGGCGACGTGGGGCAGAACACCGCCGGTGGAGCCTTCGCCGGTCTGGGCTTTGGCGCGAATGCGAGCGTCGATCTTTCGACCCCTGCCGATGCCGACTTCAATGACCCAGGCGAGACCGAGGTAACCTTCACTCAGGGCACCGGCGGCACCGGCGGCAACTTCACCGATACGCTTCAGATCGTCTCGACCGCCACCGCCTCGGACGCCGACAACACGGACCTCGCCGAGCAGTTCAACGATATCCTGCAGCAGATCGACGAGCTTGCCGCCGATGCCAGCTTCAATGGCGTCAACCTCATCAACTCCAGCGATTCCGAGCTCACCGTCGCATTTAACGAACGGCGCGATGAGGGCGCGTCACAGCTAACATTGAGCGGTGTAGACCTCACGTCTTTCGGCTTGGATCTGACACAGGCAGTCGACCTCAGTTCGCAAGAGGCGGAAGATAAGCTCACGCAGCTTTCGGACGCATTGTCGAGCCTGCGCTCGGCAAGCTCGAAGTTTGGCTCGCAGCTCACAACGGTGAATATCCGCGAGGATTTCACAAAGGACCTGATCAGCACGTTGCAGACCGGCGCCGATAATCTCGTCCTTGCCGATACCAATGAAGAGGGTGCGAACCTCTTGGCCCTGCAGACAAGACAGTCCTTATCAACAACGGCCCTATCACTCGCCTCTCAGGCGGACCAGGCCGTACTCAGGCTCCTCTAGTACCATTAGCCAATAAGCACGCTACGAGGGCGGCGAGAAATCGCCGCCCTTTTCTATTGCCGTAACGTTATTTTTATCTTCAAAATCAATTGCTTCCGTAAGTCACCCATAAGATCCTGTTAACCTTAAATTAGGCTTCACATCCGATCCTGCAGCCACGTCTCAGAAGGAGGCGGTCATGAATGGAAAATCCTAGAAAGGATCGGAAATGTCCGACATTACTCTCTCCGCTGGCGTGCGCCAGAATCTCCTCTCACTTCAGAACACGGCTGAGTTGCTGGGTGAAACCCAGAACCGTCTCGCCACCGGCAAGAAGGTCAACTCGGCCCTCGACAACCCGACCAACTTTTTCACGTCCCAGGGCCTGCAGTCGCGTGCCAACGACCTGACAAATCTTCTCGATGGCATCGGCAACGCGATCCAAACGCTGGAAGCCGCCGATAATGGCATCAAGGCGATTACCAAGCTCGTTGAAAGCGCCCAGTCGACTGTGCGTCAGGCCCAGCAGGCCAATACGGACGCTGCGGCGGTCACCAACATCCAGGGCACGAGCAACATCGACACATCCTTGTCGTCTGGCAACACGACTCGAGAACGCGCCCTGAACCAGAGCCTGAACAATATCGGCTTCACCGATGGCGACACGATCGTACTCACCTCCACCGACGAAAACGGTACCGATTCGACCGTGACCTTCACCGTCGGCGCTGCCAATGACGGTGCGCAGGTTCAGGACCTTATTGACAAGATCAACACCTCCGGGATCGCCAAGGCAGACGTCACGTCCGATGGACGCCTCGATATCACGGCAAATGGAGCCGCATCGCTCGACCTGACGATCAGCTCCAACGACGCCGCAGCCGGCGCAACCGGTGACGTAGGGCAGAACACCGCCGGTGGAGCCTTCGCCGGTCTGGGCTTTGGCGCGAATGCGAGCGTCGATCTTTCGACCCCGGCCGATGCCGACTTCAATGACCCGGGCGAGACCGAGGTAACCTTCACTCAGGGCACCGGCGGTACCGGCGGCAACTTCACCGATACGCTTCAGATCGTCTCGACCGCCACGGCCTCAGACGCCGACAACGCAGACCTCGCCGAGCAGTTCAACGACATCCTGCAGCAGATCGACGAACTCGCCGCCGATGCCAGCTTCAATGGCGTCAACCTCATCAACTCCGGCGATTCCGAGCTCACCGTCGCATTCAACGAACGGCGGGATGCGGGACGGTCGGAATTGACAATTCAAGGTCAGGATCTCACGTCGTTCGGCCTGAGCCTCACCGACGCAACCAACCTCAGCGATCAGGAGGCTGAAGACAAGCTCAACCAGCTTGCCGACGCCTTGACCTCGCTTAGATCAGCTGGTTCTCAGTTCGGCTCTCAGCTCACCACGGTGAATATCCGAGAGGACTTCACCAAAGATCTGGTCAATACGCTGCAGATCGGTGCGGACAACCTTGTCCTTGCCGATACCAACGAGGAAGGCGCCAACCTTCTCGCCCTGCAGACAAGACAGCAGCTCTCCACAACGGCTCTGTCGCTATCCTCGCAGGCGGATCAGGCGGTTCTCCGACTGTTCTAATCTATACAATCGGCAATATTTGCCGAATACTACCGACAAAAAAGGAGGCGGCGGAATTTTCTGCCGCCTTTTATTTTATTCTTAGATTTAATTGACTTTTAAGCATAAAATGCTAGAAATTACCTATGGCATTGAAGATCGAACTCAAGCCGCAGGAGCGGATTATAATCGGTTCCACGGTGATCCGGAACGGTGATCACCGGGCATCTTTCTTCATCGAGGGTGAGGAACCGATCCTCCGCGAGAAGGACATCGTCACCGCAGATACGGCGACCACGCCTGCACGGCGCATCTATCTTGCCGTCCAGCTTATGTACCTCAACAAGGATATCCTGGCACACAAAGAGATTTATTTCGCTCTCGTCCGTGATTTCCTCGACGCGGCGCCAAGCGCGGCTGCGTATGTGGATGCCATAAATCAGCAAATCTTAACCGGCTCGCTCTACCATGCGTTGAAGCGTGCCAAGGATCTTGTCAAATACGAACAGGAGCTGATCGAGCATGCAAAATCTTGCAGCCTCGGCTTATCAGAAAACCAGTCAGAGCACAGTTAATCCGCGGGAGCTTGAGGCGCAGCTCTTAATGAAGGCCGCCGCGATGATCCAGAAGACTTTGGATTCATGGGATCAAGAGAATCCGGACGCCGGTAGTTTGCGCGATGCGCTCACCTACAACCGCCGCCTCTGGACGATCCTGTCAACGTCCGTGACAAGCGAGGACAACCCGCTGCCGAAGGACGTGAAGGAGAATGTGGGCGCGCTTGGCGCATTCATCCTCCGTCTTACCGTAGAGCTGATGATCGAGCCCAAGCCGGAGCGCGCCAGGACACTCGTTTCCATCAACCGCAACATCGCACAGGGGCTGCGCGGCGCATAACGCCGCCCCTCCTTTCGAAACGATCTCGCCGGCTTTCGAGCCGGCGTTTTCATTTCTCCCCCCAAGCATTTCATTCCCCGGCAGGGAAACGAAAACGGCCGGGGCACGTTGATGCCCCGGCCGTTTGTCGTTTCGTTTCGGGTTGGTTCAAAGGAAGTTGGACAAGGAAAGATCGGCGGCGATACGCGTCGTCTGGTAGCTTGCCTGCAGCACCGTCTGCACTCGCAGGAGTCTTGCTGCCACCTCTTCGCTGGAGATGCCTTCGATACCCGCCACCACGCCGTCGATCGTTGCATCGGCAATCCTGTGGCGGTCCTTCGCTGCTTTCGCAGCCGTTTGCGCTGCCGCGAACTCAATGTGGTTTTGACGAATGCCGGAGATACCGTCATCGCCCTGGCTCAGTGCCCCATTCAGGCGCTCGGCAAGTGCACTGTAGAAATCCTGATTGTCGGGTCGCTGGGCGGAAAAGTCGGCAGCCACGAACGCCGCCAGCGATTGCACGACCTCACGATAACCGCGCTCGTTCGCGCGCGCTCCATAGTCGACCCGCAGGTTTTCGTCGATCGTTCCCGACGTTGTTTGCCGGGCGGAATCCGGGCCGTTTTCGCCCTGATACCAGTTCACTGTATTGTTGACGTCGGTCGCGATCGTCGTCGCGTATTCAAACCCGCCCAGCCCCGGCTGGACGCGCCGCGGACCGAAGGAGCCATCGGGCCGCGGAGC
Source organism: Hongsoonwoonella zoysiae (assembly GCF_013266695.1). Taxonomy (GTDB): domain Bacteria; phylum Pseudomonadota; class Alphaproteobacteria; order Rhizobiales; family Stappiaceae; genus Hongsoonwoonella; species Hongsoonwoonella zoysiae. Next base: position 2,147,678 of record NZ_JABRXF010000001.1, on the reverse strand, counting down.
GGTATCGAAGAAGTTTTCCGTAGCAACAACGGTGGATGCCGCCTTTAATTCGGTTCTCGCAACCGTCGCAATTGCCCGTTCCAGGGTCGCTTTGAAGTTGAGGGCGGTCTCATCCGCATCCGCGCCGATCTGGAACGTGAATTCCGGGTTGTCCTGCGTCTCGCCCTCGGCCCCGATGCGGATTTCGCGTTCGGTGCCATCCGGCAGGGTGAAGAACAGGCGGATCGTTTCGCCGGGCTCCGGCTGATTGGTAAAATCAAGCTCCACGGAACGGGGGCTAGCGCCTGGCGAGGAATAGTTGTCCGTGACGTCGACGTTGCTTAATCCCGACTGAACGTTCGTGAGCTTGAGGCCGAACGGATGCACTCCCGGTGCGGTATCTTCCGACAAGGTCACAGCCGAGCCTGTGAGGTCCGTTTCAAGCCGTCCAAGGTGGGCGCTCTCAAACCCCGGTCCAAGGTTCACCGCTGGGCCCAAATCTGCGGCGTTGTACTCTGCAATTACTTGCTTGAGACCGGCTTCATCCGCGTCACCTTCCAGAATGCGCTCCAGAATTGGAACCGGCGCCTTGTCCGACGCCCGGCCGGAGAACAGATACCGCCCGCCCACGTTCTGGTTCAGCTGCGCCAGGAAATCCCTCAACTGAATTTCTGCCGCTGTCTGGGATGAGGTTCTGCCATTTGCGAACAGTTCGAACCCGTTCGGGTCCACCGCCGCCTTTGAATCGATACGCAGATCCTCAAGGCGCGTGCTCGTCCGGTCCAGCACGCTGAGCCTCAAGTCCACGACGTCGATTGTGTCCTTGTAAACACCGATCTCGGATCGCTGCTGCTTGAGCGTCAGGTCCAGCCCGCTTTTGCCGCCCAACCCGCCATAGGTGTCGGCCCTTCTTTCCGTTGCAAGCTGCCTTTGCAGTTCATCGAATTGAGAACGCAAGTTCGTCAGATAGCTGTACTGCGGCGGCAGCGTATATGTCGAGTTGAATACGGTCATGGCAATTCCTTAAGCCTCCCCTGCCCTCAAATGCGGATCAGGGTTTCGAAAAGCTCCCTGACGGCCTGTAGAACACGGGCATTCGCCGCGTAGGAATTCTGGATCTGGATGAGCTGGCCCAGTTCCTCGTCGACGTCGACCTTCGCGGACGAATCGAAGCGTACCTTGAGGTTGTTGGTGGCGACTTCCTGCCCGGCCGCCGCGGCTTCCGCCTGGGCCGCGTTTCTCGCGTGGTAGGATACGGTCGTCGTCACGAAGTCGAGCGCCGAGCCCTTGAAAACCGCAGTGTTGGTGCCGACCTTGGCCGAGGTGGAAAAGGCGACCTTTGTGTCGTTCAGCTTGTCGAGCAGGGCCTGCGGCCTTGAAGGGTCGCCACTTGCGATCCCGTCGGCGTATTGGACGAGCAGGCCCGGATCGGCCACCAGTTCCTGGTTGACCTGAATTCGGCCTGCAAAACCGTCGATGGTCGAGCGTCCGTCGACAACGCCGGTATAGACGGCCCCATCCGTATCGGTGAAAAGCGACAACGCATCGGCGAACTCGCCCGGCCCGCCAACGGCGTAGTTCGTCGCCGCATTCTCGATACGGTGGTCGCGGGCGTCAGCCGCGAATATCCGCAGGCCGCTGGTCGGCGTGCCCCCGCTCTCGAGGTTCTCCGCCTGTAATGCTCCCGCGATACGTGGATCGTTGGTGAGCGCATCGTTGATCGCGGTGGAGATCGCGTCATAGTCGCCGCTTGAGAAGTCGATGCCGATGTAAATATCGTTCGGATCGCGCGTTCCCGTGATCGCCGGCTCTCCGGCCACATCGCTGCGGTAGATCGTGACGTTCTTCGAAAGGCCGGTGTTCAGGTCTTTGAACGAGAACGTGTAGTTGTCGCCGTTTTCCAGCGTATCCAGATCGAAATCGAAGCCGACCTGGTTGAAGACGGTGTAGCTCGTCTCCGTCCCGTCGCCGAAGCCCAGCGCTTGCAGCGTCGAGGCCGGTCCGCTGATCGTCAGCGGATCGGGATCGGTACCCGAGAAGATCAACTCGCCGCTGGCGTTGTCGGCGGTGACCGTTACATCGGAGACGCCAGCTCCGGTAAACGCGCTGTTGATATCAATCGCAGCGGCTTCGAGTGCCGTGGTACCGTCGAACGCCGTCGGATTATCAGGGTCGGAGGAAATGCCGAGCGCGGCGGAGGAAACAGTCCCGCTCGCCAGCGTGAAACTTCGCCCGTCGGAAGCCTCGATCGTCAGGCTTGAGCCGGTCCCCGTGACGGTAAAGACGCTGTTACCGCCCGCCAAATCGGTATTTAGCTTTGTCTGGAGATTTGTGAGTTGGGTGCCGACGGCGGTCGTGTCGAAATCGAAACTCGTCTGCGCGCCGTATTCGTCGGTGATGACAAGCGTCTCGCCATCGAAGGTGTCGATGAGAGCGTTGTCGTCAAAGTCGCCGCTGACGGTAAAACTGGACGGCACGACGGGCGCCGTTCCGAGTGCGGATTGGATGTCAACGCTCGTGCCATTGACCGTAATGGATTCATTGGCCGGCAGACCTCCCAGCGCCGTCAGGTTCGCCACGCCGGACAACACCGGTCGATAATCATCCGGCGGCACCTGGCTGGCCGGATAGGCCGTCGCGGGCTCTGTGTGGGTGCTGAGCGTTCGCGCCAGGTTCGCCGCCAGCTCGTCAAGCTGGCGTTGAGCGGCAACCAGCGTTTCGTCGCGGGCCTCCACAAGGGCTGCGATGGAGCCTGACTGAAACCCGCCGAGGCTCAAAACGTCATAACCCGGTCCCTGCCCGGTCGTGATGCGGATCGTGCCGACCCCGCGCTCTTCCGGGTCCTTGCTGTAGACCGACGTCGCGCCGATGGAGCCATGCGCATCGAATTCCAGTTCGAACACGTCGACGTCGTAAAGCGGCAAGCCGCCGGCGGTGTTGATCCGCAGGCCGCCGATTTCCGTCGGCTGGACGTTGACATCGATATAGCCGGAAAGCTGCGTCACCAGCCGGTCGCGCTCGTCCAGAAGCTCCACCGGGCTCGTGCCGGCGGACTGGCGCTCGACGATATCGGTATCGAGCTCCTTGATACGCTCGAGGATGACATTCACCTGATCGACGGAATCGGCGATCTCGTATTCGATGCTCTGGCGCTGGTCCTGGATCTGGCTCGAAAGCGAATTCAGCTTGGAGGCGAATTTCTCCGCTTCCTGGACCACGCCCAGGCGGCTTGGGTAGTCCTCAGGCGTCGAAACCAGGTTGGCGAGCGATGCGGAAAACGCATTTGCGGTGTTGGGCAGCGACCCCGGATCGTCGATCGTGCCGAAAAGATTGTCGAGATAGCGCGCGAAGTCCGCCGTGACGCTGGAATACTGCTGCTGGGAAAGCGACTGTTGATACTGGGCCTGTATCTGCTCGTTCAGCAAACGCGATGTTCCGTCGACCCGCGTGCCGATAACCTGCCCGTCGCCGCCGACCACGGCGGAGGTGTCGAGAACCTTGCGCGTATAGCCGACACGGTCGGCGTTCGCGATATTCGACGCCGTTACGTCGAGTTGCCGCTGGTTCACCCCCAAGCCGACCAGGGCGGTGTTCAGGGCGCTAATCAATCCCATTTTAGTACCCGCTTGCTAGAAATGAACGAAGAAGGCCCCCGGCGCTTAGGGTCCAACCCCTAATCCGCACCGGGAGCTTCATGGATTATCGAACGATGTTGATCGTCTCCTGCAGCAGTTCGTCGGCCGTGGTGATGATCCGCGTATTGGCGGAGTAGGCCTGCTGGGTGACGATCAGCTTGGAGAATTCGTCGGCGATTTCGACGTTTGAGCCTTCCACGGTCTGCCCGAGAATGGAGCCGCCGTTGCCGAAGACCGGCGGGCCGGATTCAGCGGTTTCCTCGAATACGCCGCCGTCACCGCGCGACAGGCTGTTTTCGCCCTGGAAGGTGACAACCGTGATTTCGTAAAGGTCGCGCTGGCGCCCGTTGGAATAGGTCGCGACCAGCCGCCCGGAATCGTTGATGGCGGTGTTCACCACCTCACCGGCGGGAAAGCCGTTCTGGCTGAAGCGGGTGGCGACATCGTCGGTATCGAACTGCGTTAGGCCGGTGGAGAAATCCAGCGTTATGTCGCCGAGGTTCGTCCCGTCGACGGTGAGGTTCGAAATCGTATGCTGGGCGTTGGACGGATAGGTTAGGTTGCCGTTGGCGTCGAACTGGAAATCGCCGGCCTTGGCCCAGATCTGTTCACCCGCCGCCTGCGGGTCAGAGTTGGTGTTGTAGTAAAGCGCCCAGGTGTCTTCGACAGCGGGAGTTGCAGCCGGAGTTGCTGGCACTGCACCGGTAAATCCTATCAATGATGCAACAGCAGCATCCGAACCCTCTACCGTGAAACGCTGTCCATCACTACGGCTTATATTTAGGCCAGTGCTGGTACGCGCGACCGTAAAACCCGCATTATTCAATTGGGTTTCAAGCGCAACTGCCTGCGTTGCAGTTCCATCGAATGTATAGGTAACTGTATCTCCGTTGTCGGCGGTAAGGGTAACCGAGTCAGTAGCGTCGAATGCACTAAGATCCGGCCCCGGAGTACCAGTCAAATCAGTACTACCCGAACCATAAATCGTCGATGCAAAGCCCGAATCCTGCGTCTTCGCCCAACGGTACTGAACATTCACGGGTTCGCCGATCGTCGTGTAGCCGGTGATGACCCCGCCGCCAACGGTCGATTCCAGGAACTGGGTCTGTTCGCCCAGGGTGATCGATTGTTTGCCGAGAGCCGTACCGGCGGTTATCGCCGGATTGTCGCTCGCCGCCCCGTCCGCCGGTTCGAAGAATGTAAGCGGCGTTTGTGAAACGTCGGGCGTTTTCGGCAGGTTGCCGGTCAGTGTGACGCGGCTTGTCGCAACCGCCGGGATCAGCGTGTTGTCGACCTGGATGATCTCCGGCACGCCGGCGGAAATATTTCCGGTTTCCGGATCGATCGGGCGTCCTTGCAGGTAATAGCCGGCTTTGTTCACGAGCCGGCCAGCGTTATCGAACTCGAAATCGCCTCGCCGGGTATAGAGATTGTTGCCGCCGAAGACCGGCTGGCCATCGCTGTCGCCAACCCTCTCCGCGACGACGAAATAACCCGGCCCGTCGATCGAGATGTAGGTATCTTCGTCATTGAACTGAAGCGGGTCGCCGGCAATATGGTTGGTCGTGCGCGATTGGGCGGTAACCGTGCCGGACCGCTGGCTGGTCGCCGACCCGGCAGCGCCGCCGACGAAATCCGAAAAAGACGTGTCGAGCCGCTTGAAGCCGTAAGTCGACGAGTTGGCGATATTGCCGGAAATATTCTCAAGCGCGAAAGACTGGGCCGTGAGGCCCGAAACCGCCGCGTTCAGCGCACCAAAAACACCCATTGGATCCTCCGATCAAGGACTGCAGAAAAACGGTGGAGTGCGCGCACTGCGTGAGTGACCGAACACCCCGTCGCCAATGGATGAGCAATCGCCATGCCAATTGAGGAACTGGCGGAATTTCATGGAAAACAAAGTGTTAAACGAAAGACGTGACAGACCGGTTTTGCCGATCCGGCAGTTTTTGACCCTGCACCCGGCAAAGATTTCCCGGAGTGGAAAGGTGCTCGGACTTAACCCTCATTCGATGCGATTGAAGCTATCGCTGCGTCAGCGGCACCTCGCAGGACGCTCTCCGGCATATCGCCCTTGATCAGCACCCTGAGGCCGAAATAGGCGGACATCAGCCCCGCCGCCTTTGACTTTCTGAGCCTCCTGTCGCCGGCGTAAGGCTGGCTTGTCGACAACACCTCCTCGAACGTTTCAAGCGCTGCTTCCAGCTGCCGGCGGACGAACTTGCGCGTCTCTTCGTCCAGTTGAGCCTGATCCGTGCAGGCATTGCAGAGGAAACAGCCCCGGCGATCGCCGGACGCGATCGCTCCCTCCACGATTTCGTCGAAGAGCGCACGGAAGCGGGCTTTAGCCGGCCCGGTTCCTTCGAGAGCCTTCAGCGCATTGCGAACCTCATGCGCCTCGTAGTGCTCGAGCGCGGCGAGGTACATTTGCCGCTTGTCTCCGAAAAGGCGATAAAGGCTCTGCTTTTTCAGGCCCGTCGCGCCCTCGATGTCCTGAAGTGACGTCCCCTCATAGCCAAGGCGCCAGAACGTTTGCTTGATCTTCAAGAGTGCGTCTTCGGGATCGAATGCTCTGGGGCGCGCCATCACGAATGCCTTCACGGATTGTTCAACGGACAGGCCGCTCCGCGATATTTACGGACCGGTCCGTAACATTATATGTAAGCGCGTCGCCGGCGGCAACACCCGGCGACGGAATGCACTTACCCACGCGAAAGCCGGGCGGGCCCCCAAGACCCCGCGCCGTCTGCAACATGAAGGTAATTATCAATGGCTCGTATTGCCCAGATCGCTGACGAAAACGCATCCGCCCCCGCCGCCGAGCTTTTCGGCGCGATCAAGAGCAAGGTCGGCATGGTGCCGAACCTTTACCGTGTGGTCGCGAACCAGCCGGCCGTCCTCGGCTCCTTCCTGCAGTTCAACGAAGGCCTGAACGGCGGCAGCTTCGACATCAAGACCCGCGAGGCGATCGCCCTGACCGTCGCCGGCGCCAACAAGTGCGACTACTGCGCTTCCGCTCACACGACGATCTCGACCGCCATGCTGAAGGTCGAGGCGGACGTCGCGGCCGATCACCTGCGCGGAAAATCGTCCGACCCGCGCCTCCAGGCGATCCTGACGCTGGCCGCCGCGATCGTCGACAAGCGCGGCTTCGCCGATGACGCCGATCTGGCCGCCGCCCGTGAAGCCGGCCTCAGCGATGCCGACATCGTCGAGATCATCGCCAATGTCGTCGCGAACATCTTCACGAACTACGTGAACCACGTCGCCCAGACCGACATCGATTTCCCGGTCGTCAAGACCGACGCGGCCTGATCCGGCAACGGATTTCTGAAAAACCTTCCAGGGACGGCGGAGAATTCTGCCGTCCCCTTTTTTCACCTTTCTCGCCGATTTAGCGGGCGAGCTCCTTCATCGCCTCTTCGAGACCCTCGAGCGTCAGCGGATACATCCGCTCGCCCATCAGTTCGCGGATCATCTGGATGGATTGCGTATAATCCCAGTGTTTATCGCGAACTGGATTGAGCCACACGGTTTTCGGATAGAGTTCGGCCACCCGCTTTAGCCAGGTCGCTCCCGCCTCTTCGTTCCAATGCTCCACAGAACCGCCGGGATAGGCGATTTCATAGGGGCTCATCGAAGCGTCTCCTACAAAGACGATCTTGTAATCATGCGGATACTTGTGCAGAACATCCCATGTCGGAATGCGCTGCGAATGCCGGCGATGGTTTTCCTTCCACACGAATTCATAAAGGCAATTGTGAAAGTAGAAATGCTCCATCACCTTGAATTCGCTGCGCGCTGCCGAAAATAACTCTTCGCAAATGCGGATGTGGTCGTCCATCGAGCCGCCAATATCGAGAAAAAGAAGAACTTTTACCGTATTCCTGCGCTCCGGCCGCATCTTGATGTCGAGTAGACCCTTGTGCGCGGTCGACCGGATCGTATTGTCGAGGTCAAGCTCCTCGGCGGCACCTTCGCGCGCGAACTTGCGAAGTCTTTTCAAGGCCACCTTGATATTGCGCGTTCCCAGCTCGACGGTATCGTCCAGATCCTTGAATTCCCTTTTATCCCAAACCTTTACCGCCCGCCGGTGCCGGCTTTCGTCCTGGCCGATGCGGACGCCTTCCGGGTTGTAGCCATAGGCCCCGAAAGGCGAGGTTCCGGCCGTCCCGATCCACTTGGAACCGCCCTGGTGCCTGCCTTTTTGCTCTTCCAGACGCTTTTTCAGCGTCTCCATCAGCTTGTCCCAGCCGCCCAGCGCCTCGATTTCGACCTTTTCTTCCTCGCTCAAATGTTTTTCGGCCAGTTTCCTCAGCCATTCTTCCGGGATTTCCGCCGTCTCGACCTCGTTCATCAGGTCAAGCCCCTTGAAAACATGGCCGAAAACGCGGTCGAACTTGTCAAGGTTGCTCTCGTCCTTCACCAGGCTCGCGCGGGCGAGATAATAAAAATCCTCCACCCGCCGCTCGGCAAGATCGGCGTCAAGCGCGCGCATAAGCGTCAGATATTCGCGCAACGACACCGGCAGACCGGCGGATTTCAGCGCTTCGAAGAAGGTAATGAACATCTGCGCAAACTATCCCGGCTTGCCCCTGCCCTCAAGCTTCCTTACCGCCGGCTTGCTCCACTTCCTCAAGCAAGGCCTTTGCTTCCGGGTCTGACCTGAAAAGTTCCGCCGTGACGTCGGAAACGGAGGGGCCGCGCCCGCTGACGAAGGGCGCCGGGCGGCAGACGTCTATCGCGGCGATGCCGATACGCGCGGTCAAAAGCCCGTTTACGACACCTTCACCGAGGCGCGCCGAGAGCTTTGCCGCAAGGCCGTGACCAAGCAGCTGCGAAACCAGACTGTCTCCCGCCGCCATCCCGCCGGTGACGGCCAGATGCATCACCACTTTTCGGAAAAGCCGCAGGAAGCCGAGGAATCCGGGGCGTCCGCCATAAAGATCGGACAGACGGCGGATGAGCCGGAAATTCTCGTAAAGCACCATGAGAAGATCGACGAGGGCGCGCGGCGAGACCGCGGTAACGACGGAAACGCGCTTGGCGCTATCCGTCACGATACGCTTTGCCCGTCGGTCCAGAGGGGACAGCAAATCGCGCTCGGCCAGGGTGATGAGATCGCGCCCATCGATCACCTCGCGCATGTGCTCCCTTAGCCGCCTGCGGCCCGCCGCCGTTTCGGGACGGACCTTATAGAGCTGGATGAGCTCCATGAGCCCCCGTCTCGCTCGCTTCTCGTCATCATCTTGCGCGGCCCCGGCAAGCGTCATGCGAAGCTCGTCAATCCGCCTGAGCCGGAGGAGGCCCGCTATTTCTCGCAGGACAAGACCGAAAAGCCCTAACGCCACCATTCCGGCGAGTACAACTCCGGCCCAGCCAAGCCAGTCGTTTCGCGTGAAAAGATCGCGGATCAGCGCATCTATCGCCAGACCGAAACCGAGCGACAAAAGCCCCCCCGCTCCGACGGCAAAAATCTTGCCCCATCCGAACCGCCGTCCCTCACCCGCTTTCGGCCCGGCTTCTTCCGGAGATCCGGCCACAGGGGCTCTGTCGCGAGCCAATGGCTCCGGCTCTTCCACCTTCGCATGAACGCGCCTGTCGTCGACGCGAAACGCGGCCGGCTTGCGGCTACGCTTGCGAAAACCGCCATTCTCGGGGTCGGTCATGAAAGGCGATCTCCGAGCACGAATTGCAAGGCCCGGTCCAGACGAATGTGCGGCAGCGAGAGGGAGATGCCCTCCGCCGTGCGTTCGAGCTTGGGCGGGCGAAACCGGACGAAGCGGACGTCCGGCCTGGAGGTTACATCTTCCGTGAACAGCTCGTCCGGATTGTCCGGCAGGTCGCCCGGAAACAGGGCAATCTCGGTTTCGCCGTCGTAGGTCTCGCCATCGACGATCTCGTCAGGCAAAGGCGTGCCGAGGATTGCCGGAAGCGCGTCGCCGTTCGCCTTCACGCTCGCCTCGCGGGTAGCGCGTACGGCGGCGATTGCCATAACGTCGACCTCCGCGCCGTGAAATTTCGCGTGGCGGGCGCCCCTTTCGACAAGACGCTCCAGAATATTTTCAAGCCGGTCGTGATCTACCCGGTTCAGGTGATCGGCCTTCGTCGCGGCGAAAAGAATGCGGTCTATCCGGCGCGACAGTACGGAAAAAAGCCAGGAAGCACGTCCCGGACGGAAGGCGGTCAGGATCTCGCCCAGCGCCGTTTCGAGGTCGCCAACGGCGGATGGACCGGCATTCAGCGCATGCAACGCGTCCACGAGCACGATCTGCCGGTCGAGACGCGCGAAATGATCGCGGAAAAACGGTCTCACCACATGAGTCTTGTAGGCTTCGAACCGCCTTTCCATCATCGCGGCGAGCGAGCCGGAACGAAACGGGGCGGCATTTTCTCCAAGATCGAGCGGCGCGAATGTCAGCGCCGGCGACCCTTCCAGATCGCCCGGCATGAGGAAGCGGCCGGGCGGCAACATGGACAATGAGTGCTCATCAGCCCGACAGGCCGCGAGATAGCGCTTATAGGCGGCTGAAAGCTCCCGCGCGGAACTCTCCAGCGCATCGGCCGCGGGATCGGCACCGGCGAGCAGGCCGAGATAATCTTCCGCGAGTTTGCGCCGGTTTTCCTTCGTCGCGGTAGCGAGGGCATCTCGCGAAAATTCCCTGTAATCCTTGTCGAGAAGCGGCAGGTCGAGCAGCCACTCGCCAGGATAGTCGACAATATCGAGGTGCAGACGCCCGCGCCCGAAGGTACGTGCGAAAAACTCCGCCGATTCATATTCGATCGTCAAGCGAAGCTCGGAAACCTGGCGCGTCGATTCCGGCCAGACGCGATTTTCGACGAGTGCCGCCACATGGGCCTCGACATCGAAGCGCGGAACATCATCGTCCGGTTGCGGCTCCAGCATCGCATTCGCAAGCCTTCCAGACGAAACCGCGTCGAAAAGCGGTAGGCGCCCACCGTGCATCAGATTATGGATCAGCGCGGTGATGAAAACCGTCTTGCCCGAACGCGCAAGCCCCGTGACGCCAAGACGCACCGTCGGTACGGCAAGGTCGGTCGCGAACTCGCTCAGATTGTCGATCGCATAGCGGGCTTCGTCTGCGACACGGGCAAGGAACGGGCGGCGGGCCAAAGGCTTACTCTGTCAGATGATATCGATATTCGATGTAGGATGCCGCAGGAGTACCCGCAAGCGGGTCGGCTGCGTCATTTCAGGTCTGCCCGTTTTCATTGTCCGCGGTCCGCTCGATCTCCTTCGGGCGGAAGAAGGCAACGGCTCTGCCGCTCATTTCCTCCAGTTTCGACCAGCTTGGCGCTTCGAAATCGATGACCGCGAGACCCGCGGTGGGAAATTTGCCGGAAATCGCCTCCGTCAAATCCGGATTGCCGTTGCCGGCCAGTCTCAATGCCGTCTCCTGCATTGCCGGGTTGTGACCAAGCACCATAAGGGTTTTCGCCATTCCGCCGAACTTGCGGATGATCTCCAGATAGTCGTCTTCGGAAGCATTGTAGAGGCTGCGGAGGAGCCTGATATCCATTTCCCGGTCGAAAAAGGGCATCATGAGGCCGAGCGTTTCCCGCGTACGCCGCGAGGAGGAGCAGAGCACCTTGTCAGGCACCATCGCGTGATTTGCGATATGGCGGCCCATCAAAGGTGCAGACCGAAGGCCACGGTCGTTGAGCGTGCGCTCGAAATCACTCCGCTCCCGCCGGCTCCAGTCCGACTTCGCGTGTCTGAGTAAAAGCAGTCTTTTCAAGGCGCATCCTCCGAGCAGGCCTTTGAAAAGGCGTCAGGATCAACAAGCGGCCAGGTCAGTCCCGCTTCGCGATTTCCTCTATGATGGTCGCGACGATCGGGCCGATCTCGCTTTCCTGAACGGGCAACGTATAGGCCATCCACAAGGTGTAGTCGCGCTCCTTGCCCGCAAATCGCCATAGCGTTTCGCAGCGCGTGCCTGTTTCTCGTTCACCGGTCGCGAACGTGAGCCCGGATGCCGTTGCCCCGGTCGTCTTCACACGCTTGAAGCCGGAATCCGAGAAGCGCTTTGCGAAATTCGTCGCTACCCCGGCGCTCGCACCTTTCGCGTGAGAACGAAGCGCGGCATGGATCCCCTGCGGCGTAGTATAGATGCAACCTGCGATCGTATCCATGCCGCCGGGAAGAACCTTCACCCTGGTCAGCATGCCCAGCCGGTCACGGCAGACTAGGCCCGTGTAGTGACGCATTCCGTACGGGTCGATTTGCCAGCCGGAATCAAGGGGCGCGTTGTCGAGTGGCGAGACATTCTGCGCACCCGCCACCTGCGGTAAAAGAGCCAGTATCGAGGCAGCGAAAGGAATGAGTTTCAGGAAAAGCCGCATCCGAAAATTCCTAGCGCGCTTCCCGGCGCGACAGGAACGCCAGCCGTTCGAAGAGATGCACGTCCTGCTCGTTCTTCAAAAGCGCGCCATGCAGCGGCGGTATCAGCTTCTTCGGGTCGCGCTCGCTCAGAAGGCTTGCGTCGATATCCTCATTGAGAAGCAGCTTGATCCAGTCGAGCAGTTCCGAGGTGGAAGGTTTTTTCTTCAGGCCCGGCACGTCGCGCACTTCGAAGAAAATGCGAAGCGCTTCGCCGAGAAGCCTCTCCTTGATACCGGGGAAATGCACATCGACGATATCGGACATCGTCTCGGCATCCGGAAACTTGATGTAGTGAAAAAAACACCGCCTTAGAAAGGCGTCCGGCAGGTCCTTTTCGTTGTTGGAGGTGATCACGACGATGGGACGCCGTGTCGCGGAAACCGTTTCGCCCGTTTCGTAGACGTGAAACTGCATCCGGTCGAGTTCGAGAAGCAAATCGTTCGGAAACTCGATATCCGCCTTGTCGATCTCGTCGATCAGGAGGACCGGGCGTTCGGGAGAAACGAAAGCCTCCCACAGCTTGCCGCGCTTGATGTAATTGTTGATGTCGTGAACGCGCTCGTCACCCAGTTGGCTGTCGCGCAGCCGCGAAACGGCATCATATTCATAAAGGCCCTGCTGCGCCTTGGTGGTCGATTTGACATGCCATTCTATGAGCGGAGCACCAATGGCGCGCGCCACTTCCTGGGCAAGAACCGTCTTGCCCGTTCCAGGTTCGCCTTTTACCAGTAGCGGCCTTTCAAGGGTGATCGCGGCGTTCACGGCGATCCGCAAATCCTCGGTGGCGATATAATCGGCCGTTCCTTCAAAGCGCATCAACATCCTCACAGGCTTGGCAGTTCAGGCGTGAACACTATGTGCGCCGCATGGCCCTTGCAAGACTGACGAGCCGCCCGCGCCTGAAATCGGGCGCCGTCTTCGATGCGCGGCCCCGGATTTCGCGAAACGGAAAATTTACGGGCGGCACCTAATTAATTGCAACCAATGGGTGCATTTCAACGAATTCCCTTCCTTGCCGATTTGCCTGGAAGTTCAGTGTTTCAAAGTCACCCGAAGAAAAATCACAGAGATCAGGAAATTCAGGCGTCTGGCTTTCCACAATCGTCGATTGAGAAACTTGAGGGCGTTTTCAAATAAAACGCCCGGCCCTCCATTTCTGTCGATCACGAATGCCGAAGCCAGCATGAAAATTCGAAGTGGAAACAAGGATGACTATTCGATTCAGGCTATATCTGGCGCTTGGCCTCATGTCGGTGGCAGTAATCGTCATCGGTGTGATCGGCAATATGGCGCTGGTGATCACCAATCGCAGCATCGATACCATCGTCGCCGACCGTGTCGTGCCTCTGGAGCAGCTTAAATCCATTTCCGATCATTATGCCGTCGATATCGTCGATATGAGCCATAAGGTCCGCAGCGGCGCCCTGACCTGGGCCGAGGCACGCGAGAACCTTGGTGAAGCGCTTGCGCGCATCGATGAAAAATGGCGCGCCTATACCTCGACGTTTCTGACGCCGGAGGAAGAAGAGCTCGTCGGAAAAACGGAAGATGCCACAAGGGTGGCACAGTCGGCGATCGAAGAGTTGCGCGGAATTTTCGAGCGCGAGGACAGCGAGGCTCTCGTCGCCTTCATCAACAACAAGCTTTACCAGGTGATCGATCCCATCGGCGAGCCGGTCGGCAAGCTCGTCAACCTGCAGCTATCGGTCGCCCAGGCTGAGGCCCAAAACGCTCGTCAGACGTCGAACTTCTCCATTACGCTTATCCAGGTTATCGGCGTTCTGGCGCTCGGGTTGATCGGTTTTGGCTTCTACACTGTTGCCCGACAGGTGCTCAAGCCGCTCAAGGAACTCGAAAATTCCATGACCGAGCTTGCTTCAGGCAATCTGGAGATCGAGGTTCCCGCAACGTCGCGCCGGGACGAGATCGGCGCGATGGCCGGCACCGTCCAGGTGTTCAGGGAGAGCGCTGTCGAAAGGCTGACGCTCGAGCAGGACAAAGCCGGCGAGCAAGCAGCGAGGGAACGGCGCGCGGAAAAGGTGAATTCGCTGATCGACGGCTTTGCCGAGGAACTCGAGAGCATCCTCTCCAGTGTTTCCAAGGCATCCGAAGACCTTCACTCCACGGCCAACTCGCTGAACGAGACAGCGGAAAAAAGTTCCGCAAATGCAAGCGATGTCGCTGCGACGGCAAGCCAGACCACCAACAACGTGCAGACGGTCGCTTCCGCTTCCGACGAGCTTTCGGTCTCGATACGCGAGGTCTCCGAACGCGTGTCATCCGCAATGCGCATCGCGGGCGAGGCGAAGGAGCTGACCGTCACGACAGACAAGACCGTTACCGGGCTCGTCACCGCCGCCCAGAAAATCGGCACGGTCAGCAGCCTGATCAGCGATATCGCCGAACAGACGAACCTTCTGGCCCTCAATGCGACGATCGAGGCCGCACGCGCCGGAGAAGCCGGAAAAGGCTTTGCGGTTGTCGCTACCGAGGTGAAGGAACTGGCTTCGCAGACCGCCAGGGCGACGGATGAAATCCAGACGCAGATCCAGCAGATCCAGGCCGTTTCGAGCGAAGCCGCCACGGCGATCCGCTCGGTCGGGGATATCGTCTCGCGGATCAACGAAACGGCCGTCGCCGCCGCCGCTGCGGTGGAAGAGCAAGGCGCCGCGACCAACGAAATCGCCCGTAATGTCACGGAGGCCGCGGAGGGAACCAGCAATGTGAGTGCCCGCATCACGGAGGTGTCGGCCGGCTTCGCCGTTACCGAGACCCGCGCTGGAGAGCTGCTTGGCGCCGCGGGAAATCTTGCGCAGGATTCCACGCGCCTGAAAACCCTGGTCGACAGGTTCTTCCAGGACATCCGGGCGGCTTGAAGCGTATCTCCCGATTGCGGAAAACGCACTCGGAAGACAAGTGGCAGGACAGGAGAAATGAGCACGCCACATCGTCCTTGCGGAGATGGGCGTGCTCTATACTCCTCGGAAATATCTTCCGGGCGTGACGCCGAAAGACTTGCGGAACGTGGCGACGAAGGAACTCGGCCCTTCGTAACCGAGCATATGTGCCACATCGCCCACGCTGCGCCCGCTTGCCAGCAGTTCAAGCGCCCGGAAAAGTTTCGCCTGGCGGCACCAGGAGCGGTAGCTCAAACCGGTTTCTTCCGAAAAGCGGCGCTCGAAGGAACGCTCCGACAAGGCGCAGGATTTTGCCGCCTCGCTCAACGCCGGAATGCTGGAGGGGCGCCTGATGATCGCCTCCGCGATCTCCTTCATGCGCCCGGAAACCGGCAGCGACAATTGCAGGGGAGCAACCGGCAGATGCGAAATCTGGTCCAGCAGCACGCGAACCAGGCGCCCGACCGGGCCTGCAGGATCATAGTTTCGCGGCGCTTCCATGAACGTCAGGATCAACTCGCGCAAGAGCGGCGTTACCTGGATGACGACGGGCCGCTCCGGCAACCCGGGGCCGAACTCCGGGCGGGCATACAAGGTCCTCAGCGCCGTGCGGATCGGGTAGTGCGTTTCATGTTCGACATGGGGCGGAATCCAGACCGCACGCTCGGGCGGCACGACGAAAGTCCCGACATCCGTCAGGACTGTCAGGCTTCCCGACACGATATGCAGCAGTTGGCCGCGCGGGTGGCTGTGGCGCGCCCTCGTGAAACCTGCCCTGTCATCCGAAGCATAGGCAATCACTGGTGCGGGATGAGCCTGGTCCGGCCGCTCGAAATGCTCCGGATGAATGCGCTCGGCGCGGGTAATCGCCATGGCGGAATCTCTCTTCCTGTCGTTTCGCCAACATAATTTGGCATATTGCCGCTAACACGCAAATCGACGCCGGAGGTAAATAAGGCCAAACACGTAAACCCTCGCCTCGAACGACGAGGCTGCCCGAAGAAGACCAGACAATGAGCTATTTCACCGCTTCCGCCGATCCGGCAAAGGCAAAAGGCTGGCGTTCGCCCGTCGTCATGCTGATGATCATGGCAGGCGCCATGCAGCTTTCGTTTGCCGCGTGGTGGAACCTGATGAACAACTTTGCCGTCCACGAACTGGACTTCACCGGCCGCGAGATCGGCATTCAGCAGTCGATCCGCGAAATCCCCGGCTTCCTCGCATTCACCGCGATCTATCTTCTTCTCGTCATGCGCGAGCAGACGCTCGCCTTCCTGTCGCTGATTTTTCTCGGGGTCGGCGTGGCCGCAACCGGCTATTTTCCAACCACGTGGGGTTTTTATTTCACGACCTTCGTCATGTCGGTCGGCTTCCACTACTATGAAACGATGAACCAGTCGCTTTCGCTGCAGTGGCTGCCGAAGGCGACGGCCGCCGCCAGCATGGGCAGGATCATAGCAGTCGGCGCTTTCGCACAACTCGTCGCCTACGGCATCATTTTCGTCGCCTGGCAGACCTTCCAGCTTACGTTCGAAACGGTATTTCTGATCGCCGGAGCGCTGACGCTGGTCGTGGTCGGCTTCCTCGTCATCGCCTTTCCGCATTTTCGCGAAGGCGTGCCTCAGCGCAAGAAACTGGTGCTCAGGAAACGGTACTGGCTCTATTACGCCCTCACCTTCATGGGCGGTGCGCGCCGGCAGATCTTCACCGTCTTCGCCGGCTTCCTAATGGTGGAGCGTTTCGGTTACCACGTTCACGAGGTTGCCGGCCTGTTCCTGCTGAACGGCGTCTTCAACATGCTGCTTGCGCCGAAAATCGGCCAGCTCATCGTACGCTTTGGCGAGCGCAAGGCGCTGATGGTTGAATATGTCGGCCTGATCGGGGTCTTCACGACCTATGCGTTCGTGACGAACGCGACACTTGCTGCAGCGCTTTATGTGATCGATCACGCCTTCTTCGCAATCGCGATCGCGATGAAGACCTACTTCCAGAAGATCGCCGATCCGGCCGACATCGCGCCGACCGCGGGCGTCGCCTTCACGATCAACCATATAGCCGCGGTCTTCATTCCGGCCGCCTTCGGCCTGATCTGGCTGGTTTCGCCGGCAGCCGTCTTTCTGCTCGGCGCCGGCATGGCGGGCATCAGCCTGTTCCTCGCCCA
This sequence comes from Hongsoonwoonella zoysiae, assembly GCF_013266695.1. GTDB lineage: Bacteria > Pseudomonadota > Alphaproteobacteria > Rhizobiales > Stappiaceae > Hongsoonwoonella > Hongsoonwoonella zoysiae. Next base: position 2,130,602 of record NZ_JABRXF010000001.1, on the reverse strand, counting down.
CCTCGTGCCGCTCGACCCGCGCGAAGGCAACGAGGTTGCCCTGCCCTGGCGGCCCGCCACGGCGCCGGCGGAATAAGCTGCCCAACGAAAACGTCGACGAAACGAGCGCTTCGTCGACGCTTTCGTGAATATCAAACGGTTGGAATGGCGGCTCTACGGCAAGACGATCTCGTCGTGGGAGCGGGAATATCCGCTACTCAACACATGAAGCGCCGCTTCGGTATCAGGCCTGGCGTTCCGGAATGTGTACGACAAGGCCGTCCAGTTCCTCGCTCACCTTGATCTGGCACGACAGTCGTGACGTCGGGCGCACATCGTAGGCAAAGTCGAGCATATCCTCTTCCATCGCCTGTGGCGTGCCGATCTTCTCGGCCCAGGCATCGTCCACATAGACATGACATGTGGCACAAGCGCAGGCGCCGCCGCATTCGGCCTCGATGCCGTCGACCATGTTCTTGACCGCATTTTCCATGACAGTGGACCCGACCGGCGCATCGATCTCGCTCTTGGTGCCATCGGGCGCGATATATGTGATTTTCGGCATGGGCTCGCAGACTTGAAGAGGTAACAGACAGAAACTGCCACCGACATAGCCATTCGCCTGAAAAGGTCAAGGGAAGAAACGGAATATGCGGACGACGACCGTTTCAGCGCGGTAAGCGGGACAAGCGTTCATTCGCCCAGAAGATCGATGATGAAGGCATTCGCCTCCTCGATCGCCTTTCTCAGTACTATCAATGCGCTTTCCGTGTCCGATGCTGCGTCGTTTTGCAGGGCCTCGGCCGCCAGCGCCACCTTCCACGCCCCGATCCCCCGCGCCGACCCCTTGATGGTATGCGCCTGTTCCTGGATCACCATTGCGTGTTGGGCATTGTCCAGCCGCGCAAGGACCATTTCCGCCTGGGTAACGAACAAACGCAGCACCTCGCGCTCCAGGCTGCGATTGCCGAGCGTGTGACGCGCCAGATGCGCTAGGTCGACCGCAGCCCGATCCCGAACCGGATCCGTTTCGCCAGACTTGCCGAACGCTGCTTGCGCCATTTCACCACCTTCGCCCCTCTCGCCCCGGAGTTCGGCCGTTAACCAATGCCTCGTCCTGCCAGGCCGTATCGATGCTGCGAATACCGCCCGGATCCGACGAGGGATTAACGAGAGTCGGCCCGGTGGGCCCAAATTCGAGTTAAGGCAAGGCGCTTATGCGGTGATTTCCGCAAAAGATTTTCAAGAAAGTTATTTTTTGGTTAACGCGAATATTCAACTTCTAACTATTAAGGTTAACGAACACTTTAAATGAAGAAAGTTAACGCCCGCTTCGCAAGAAGGACGCGTCCGCCTGAAGAGTTTTTCAGAGGTCGCCGGGAGGCGTTTTGCCAAGCGCCCGATAACCCTCCACCGTTAGCCGGCAGACGAGCCAGTCGGGCTTGATAGGGTTGGAAAACCAAGGCTCTGCCCAGCCTGCGGCGATGCAGGCCCGGATCGTTTTATGCGAAATTTCCCGCCCTCCGGCATCGAACAGCGGAAGCTTTCCTCCCGCCTGATCGACGCCCCTTTCGAGCCATGAGCGCTGTGCGGCCGTCAGCCTGCGCGCCTGCGGACGCTTCGCCGGGCCCTTTGCCGCAGCTTTGGAAGACGCGCTCTTCGACCCGATTTTCGCCTTGATTTTGCTCATTTGCTCTTTCCGGGGACAGCCGCAAATCCTTGTTAGGGTGGTGTTATTGTGTCATTAGCTATGGTGATGCGGCAAGGATGGACGATCGTATTTTCGCGCAAGCGGCAATCGAGACGAAAGTGCGGTCCACCCGGTTGGTGTTCTCAAGAGGCCCGCGAGGGCTGTAAGCTTCTGGAGCACACTTCCTTGACGCACCCTGGCACGCAGCACGACTCGGTATAAGCTGCGGCGGCCGGTGAGTTGAGAGTACGGACGCGAGGCAACGACAGATGGCAAATCCCCCGAAGATGAAAGATCCGGCGGAAGCGGCCCTTTCGGCTGTTGAAGAGGCGCTGAAAATCGATTTCGGCGGACCGGACGACACTTCGCAAGAGGCGGAAGCGAGCGCGAGCGAAGCCGCCCCCGAAGCTCGAGCGCCCGAAAGCGCCGACAAACCGGCGGATAAGCCGGCGGCCGAGGAACCGGCCGACGAGCAGGCACCGCAGCAGCCTCAGCGCCGGCGGCGCGGACGTGGCGGCGGACGGCCGACATCGGCTGCGAACGACGACCGCAGATCGATCGGCAACCTGATCTATTCGCTTCAGCGCCGCCCGTCCTCCACCCCCTTCTGGATCGCCCTCCTGCTCAGCGCCATCTGGGGCGGGATCGGCACCATGCTCGCGCTTTCCGCGTTCGAAACCGAAGCCGCCGCAATAACGAGCCTTGCCGATCTCGCCAAGGCGCCGGGGCTGTTGCTTTCGCTGGTCGCCGTCGGCGTGCCAATCGTCTTTTTCTGGGTCATGGCGATGATGATTTGGCGTGCGCAGGAGATGCGCAATGTCGCCCGCGGCATGACCGAGGTCGCCCTGCGCCTCGCCGAACCGGAAGACATCGCCAAGGAATCGATCCTGAGCGTCGGCCAGGCAATCCGGCGCGAGGTCGCCGCGATGGGCGACGGTATTGAACGGGCGATCGCGCGCGCAAGCGAGCTTGAGGTTCTCGTGCACAACGAGGTTTCCTCGCTCGAACGCTCCTATAACGATAACGAACTGAAGATCCGGTCGTTGATCGAGGAACTCGTCACCCAGCGCGAAGCGGTGATAACCAATGCAGACCGCGTACGCGACGCGCTGGCTGGCGCTCACGAAGCGCTTGCCGAGCAACTCGACACGACGACGCAGAAATTCGACAATTCCGTCGACGCGGCGACCGCGCGCCTGACCGGCGCGATCGAGGAGCGGGTCGGGGAACTGACATCGACAGTCGATTCCCGCGTGTCCAACATCACCGAAACCTTCAACGCGGCCGGTGCGGAACTCATTGACAGCCTGACGTCGCGCAGCTCCGACTATGTGGCGCGCCTGACGAGCACAGGCTCCGAACTCGTCGACACGATGAATCGCACGAGCGCGGAACTGACGGAAACGCTGGCCGCGCGCGGCGACGACATAAACAGCCGCTTCGCCAACACCGCAAGCGGCTTCATCGAGACGCTGTCCCAGCGCGGACAGGAAATCAACGATACGCTGTCTACGACGTCGTCTTCCCTGACCGAGGCGCTTTCGGTGCGCGGCAAGGAACTGACCGACCAGATCGCCGCGACGGGCACATCGGTCGAAACCGCCATCACCGAACGCAGCGAGGAGATCACCTCCAGCCTGTCGCTGACGAGCGGGCGCCTGATCGACACGATCACCGGGCGCACCCAAGAACTGATGTCGACGATCGACACCCGCGTCACCGCCCTCGACCAGTCCCTTTCCACCACGCGCGAGCAGGTGGTCGACAGCATCTCCCGGCGCGGAGAGGATGTTGCCCATGCGATCGCGCACAAGGGTACGGAGATCATCGAGACCCTGTCGAGCCGCACGAGCGAAGTCGCGGAAATCCTGCGCGGCACGGGGGAATCCATCGTCGTTGATCTTTCGCTGCGTGGCGGCGAGATCGCAACGAAACTCGACGAAACGGCGGCGAGCCTTACCGATACGATATCCGTGCGCGGCACCGAACTTGCCAACCGTCTCGATCAGGTCGGCGAACGCATCCACGAGGCGATCTCCGTAAACGGCGAGACGCTCGACAACCGTCTCAACCTGCGCGGAAAAGAGATCGCCGAGCTGATCGAAGGCCAGACCAACCTCTTCCGCGAAACGCTGGAAGGCGCATCGGGCCAAATATCCGGCACGCTTTCCGAGCAAACCGTCGCGATCGGGCAGAAACTGGCTCAGACCGGCACGGACCTTGCCGAACTTATCGGCTCGCGCGGGTCGAAGGCCTCGCAGGAAATTATCGCCGCGGGCGAGCGCTTCACAGGCACGCTCGAGGAACGCAGCAATGCGCTGCAGGCGAGCCTCGGCACGCGGCTTGAACAGCTTGAAAGCATCGTCGGCGAACGCGGAGACCGTTTGATCTCCGCCTTCGACGAGCGCACCAGCGCGATCGGAGAAACGCTCGATAGCCGTATTCAGTATGTCGACACGAAGTTCGGCGAACGTACGGCCGCCCTGTCCGATACACTCGACAGCCGAATTTCACACATCGACGAATCCTTCGATGTCCGCCTTGCGCGCCTCGACGACACGCTCGACGGACGCACGCGCGTTATCGACGAAACTTTCGGCATGCGCCTGTCGGCGCTCGGTGAGACCCTTGAAGGACGTGCAAAAGCAATCGACGAAACCTTCGAAGCACGCCTTTCGGCCCTCGACGGCACGCTTGAAGGCCGCGTCAAGGCGATCGACACCACCTTGGCCGAGCGTACGAGCACGCTCGGCCAGGCTCTCGACGGGCGTATCGAGACGCTGGACATGACGCTCAACCAGCGCACCGCCACCTTCGAAGCCGCAATGCAGGAGCGCACGGCGACCCTGAGCGAAGCAATCGAAGGGCGGACCAACGCCCTTTCGGAAGCGCTGGAAGGCCGCACATCCGCCCTGTCCGAAGCGCTCGAAAGCAAGACACAGGCTCTTACCAATATTCTGGAAACGCGCACCGAAGCGATCACCGAACATCTTTCGGCCAAGGTCGACGAGGTCGGCGCGAGCCTCGGCAATCGCGCGGAAGCGATCGGCCGCAGCCTGACGCGGCGGTCCGACGAGATCGGCGTTTCCATAGAGCAACATCTCTCCGCATTCGAGAAATCGATCGGCGAAAAGGTCGAAAACGCGGCGACGGCCCTGACCGACAAGACGACGCATCTTGCCGAAACCATGTCCTCGGGCGCGGAGCGGATCGACCAGGCTCTCGATGCGCGCGGGCGCCAGATCAGCGAAACGCTGATCGCCCGCACCCGCGAAATCGCCTCCGCCTTTGTCGCAGGCCAGAACGAAATGGCGAGCGCGCTTGACGAACGGCTCGATGCGGCCGGCACCGTGCTGGCCAGGCAAAGCCAGGAACTCACGGACTCACTGTCCGACCGCGTGGCGGAGATCAACGTCTCTCTCGGCGCGAAAGTGTTCGAAGTGGCGGAAACCCTCGACAGCAGAGCCGGCAAGCTCGAGCAGATCCTGTCCGAACGCCTTGCGGCGATTTCCGGCACGCTGTCTTCCGAAACCGAAAAGGCCCGTGTTGCGGTCACCGACGTCATCGGCATCGCCTCGCAGACCATCGACAGGGTTTCCGGCTCGCTTTCCGGCGAAGGCGAAAGGCTGCGTGAAATCGTGGACGCTTCGATCAACGATGCGACGGCACGTCTCGGCGGCGAAGGCGAAAGGCTGCGCATGATCGTCGACACTTCCGTGAACGATGCCACGGAAAAACTCGGCGAAGAGAGCGGCCGTTTGCGCGAGATCATTCTCGGTTCCATCGGCGAGGCGCGCGGCGTCCTGCAGGGCGAAAGCGCCAAGGCCGCGGAATCGGTCACCCAGGCGATTACCCAGGCGACAAGCGCCCTTTCCGGCGAAAGCCAGCAGGTGCGCGATCTTGTCTTTACCGCCGTCAACGAGGCCGCCCGCAGCCTTGCCGCGGAAAGCGAGAAGGCGCGCGCGCTCTATGTCGGAACGCTCGCTGAAATGTCGGAATCGCTGGGCGGGGAGACCGAAAAGGCCCGCACCGACCTGTCGCGCACTGTCGCGGAACTTTCCGGCGCGCTGTCGGCGGAAAGCGAACAGGCACGACTGATCCTCGGCCGCGCGACGGAAGAAATCCGCAATCTCATCTCCGGCGAGACGGACGACGTGCGTGGGCGCATTTCCGAAGCCGTGCGCGAAGCCGCGGACATGCTCTCGCAGCGCGGCAATGCGGTCGCCGCAAACCTTCTTTCGCAGGCGGATGAGCTCAACAAGTCGCTTGGCGAACGCAACGAGGAGATGTCGAGGCTCATCGGCACGGACGGCAACGCCCTTGTCGAGACGATCGAGGAGCGTGCCCGCAATCTCACCATGCGCGTCGAGGAGGTGCATTCCGCGATACTCGAAGCGATCACCGTCAAGGGTCGGGAAACCGCAGACGACTTCGCCCGCAAGGGCCTGGAAACGACCAGGGCCCTGGTGGAAGCCGGCGACAGCATCATCAACTCGCTGGAAGAACGCAGCAATTCCGCTGCCGAAATCCTGCAGTCGACCAAGGCGCGGCTGGAAGAGGACATCAGCGGCATCCTCGAGCGCTTGAACCAGTCGAACAGCACGCTGAGCGAGGTGCTGGAGCAGGCGGGCATCAACCTGTCGACGGTCGAAAGCGGCCTGTCGCGCAGTGCCGGAGAGTTCCGCACCGCCGTCGACCGCGCCGTTCAGGAAACCAACACGTCCACCGGCACGATCGACCAGCAGGTCGGCCTGCTGCGCGACGTTTCCAACACGGTGCTTGCCGATATCACTGCGCTGGCCCAGCGTTTCGAAGACCAGGGACGCCAGCTGGCGGAAGCGGCGCAGAAGCTGGAGGAAACGGATACCAGCGTTTCCGCCCGCATCGCCGACCGCCGAACGGCGATCGAAGATGTGGCCGATACGCTGCTGGCGAAAACCGAGGCTGTCGACACCTTGATGCGCAGCTTCACCGACCAGCTTTCCACAACCTTGAATTCGGCCGATGACAAGACCCGCGAAGTGACCGCGATGCTGGCCGCCGCCGCCGAAACGGCGACGCGGGCAATCACGGAACAGTTCGAATCCATGCGTCGTTCGGCCGGGCTCGAGGGGCAGAAGGCACGCGAATCCATCAAGGCGGCAGAAGACGAGATCGTCGCCGAAATGTCGCGGATGCTGGGCGAAGCTTCCGAAAGGTTCACCGAAGCGACGACGCGCATGCGCGATGTTGCAAAGGATGTGCACCGCGAACTGGAGGCAACCCGGGCGGAGCTGAAGCAGGGGATCCTGGATCTTCCGGAAGAGGCGGAGGAATCCACCGCCGCGCTTCGCAAGATCGTAAGCGAACAGGTCCGCGCGCTTGGCGAACTGTCGGATATCGTCGCCAAGCAATCCAACTCGCTGGATGTTTCGCGCGCCGGTGAAAGGGCTCAGTTGCAGCAGGCATCCGCCACCGCCCGGCCCACGAACGGCGCGCCTTCGGAGCCGGCGGCACGCGAGCGCCAGCCCGCGCCCCAACCGCAACCGGCCAAGGCGCCCGCCACTCCTCGCGAAGAACGCTCCGAACCGCGCAAGGTGAGCCTGAGCGACCTCGACAAGCCCCGCCAGGACGAGCCCCAGGCCCCGCAGGGCCGCGGCTGGGTGAGCGACCTTCTCCGCCGCGCCTCACGCGACGAGGCGCCTGAAGAAGCGCCGAAGGGTGAGGAAGGCCCGAACGGCCGTTCTCCGTTGCACATGGTTGAATCGCTCAATTCGCTGTCGATGGATATCGCCCGCGCGATCGACCACGAAACCTTCCTCGATCTCTGGGAGCGTTACAGGCGCGGCGAGCGGCATGTGTTCACCCGCCGGCTCTATACGCTGCAGGGCCAGCAGACGTTCGACGAGATCCGTCAGAAATATGCAAGGGACGCGGAATTCCGCGATGCGGTCGACCGGTATATCCGCGATTTCGAGCAGCTTCTGGCGCAGGTTTCGCGCAACGACCGCGACAGCATGCTGAGCCAGACCTACCTGACGTCGGACACCGGCAAGGTCTACACGATGCTCGCCCACGCGAGTGGCAGGCTCGACTGACCGTGAAAAGCCCTCGCCCGCCCCGGGCGGGGGCAATTTCCATTCGATAGCGACGCACAACCGCTATAAAGGAAAAGGGGCGCGTTCCGGCAGGATCGCGCCCCTTTTCTTACGGATCTCGTCGAGGGCAAGCCCGGCTGGCCCGCGGCCTCAGACCTGACGCAGCACCCATGCCGCCATCTCGCTCAACACCTGGTCGACCGCTGCATTCATGGCCTCCACCGCCTGATCCACATTGACACCGCGCGAGGGTACCTCCGCCGAAAAAACGCGGCTTTCCCGTGCTCGTCCGCTCCTGTCGTCAAGCAGCCTCGCCGCGATCTCCACATATGCCCGGTCATGGCCGTCGATGCGAAGCTCGAAGGCTCTCAGGTCTGTCTGCAGCTGATAGTCGATCAGAAGCCCCTCGCCCGGCCGCCCGACGCCGCGAAGGCGGCCGGTGTTTTCAAGGGTTTCGATGATCTTCGCCTGAACCACCTTCGGAAGCGTGTCCGACCATGCCGCGCGCGGAAAATAGGTGTAGACCGGACCGTTATCGACGACGGCAATATTGGTGGTATCGAGCGCCTGCAGCGCGGAAGGCTGCGGCACAAGTATCTGCCGGCTGCTGCGGGCCGCGGCGACCTCCACGTTTCGCGGAGCGTTCAGTCCATAAAGCGCGGACGGCGCTGTGCTTGCGCAGGCGGCGAGCCCTGTTGCGAGCACACTCGCAACCAACGCGCCAACGAGGCGATTGCCTAAGCCTTTTCTCCCCCCTTCGCCCACCGGAATGCGGCGGCGAACGCCCCAAAACGCACTTGATGTCACCGTCGCCTTGCCCCGCCGAATGTCGGTGTATCCGAACCGCCGAAGATCACACGGCTCGGGTCGCGGTCGATATTAGCCACTGCTCGCTGAATCTCCACCAGGGTCCTGTTGAGCTGGCCCATGGCGGCCGAGAAATCCGCCGATCCGCGCGTTGCGAATTTGTTCAGCCCATTCGCTATCGGACCGATATTTTCCTGCAGAATATCGGCTGCCTTGCGAATCGCGGTGGCAGCCTTCGTCGCTTCCGAAACGAAGCCCTCGCCGTCGCCGCTCACCATGCCATCGACCCTGTCGATTACGCCCTGGATCCGCACGCTCGCGGCATTCAGGTTCCTTGAAAGCTCATTCACGTTGGTGATGATCTGGTCGATATCCGGCTTGCGCCCTTCGATGTCGCCGGTGAAGGAACGTATATTCGCCGCCGCCTTGCCCGCATCGTCGATCGCCGCCGAAATCGTCTGCGATTTTCCGGCCACGTCGGAGGTCAGCGTATCAAGCGAGGCGATGATCCGGGCCACCTCATCGGAATTCACCGATGACATTATCCGGTTCGCCTCATCCAGCGACCGGGCGAGCTTTTCTTCCACGACCGCGGCACTGTCCACGATCCGGCCGATTTCTTCTTCGCGGTCGCCAAGGGTTTTGGACACCTTTTCGATGTTGTCCATAGACGAAGCGGCTGACGCGATGACCCTGTCGATATCGCCGCGGCGTTCGCTCAGCACCTTGGAAAAGCTCGCCGCCCCCTCGACGATGTCCTGAACGCTTTGCGGATTGACGGTGGCGATGATCTTTCCCGCCCCCTCGAGCGTTGAATTCAGCCGTTCACCGGCCGCGGCCGCGCTATCGATAAATTCCGCAATTTGGACCTGCCGGTCGCCCAGCGTTTTTGAAACCTTCTCGACGTTTTCCATCGTCGCCGCCGTGGACGCGACGACCTTGTCGATATCGGCACTGCGGCTCGTCAGCACTTCCGCGAATTGCGACACGCCCTGGAGGATCTCCCGCACCGCCCCCGGCTCTACCTCGGCAAGTACGGCGTCGAACTGCTTCAGGCTTTCGTTGAGCCCTGCCGTGAAGCGCTGCAGCTGTTCGGCCGCCTGTTCGGAGTCGGCGATCAATTTTGAAAGCCCGTCGGTGGATTCTGAAATCTTCGAAGTTATTTCGGCGGCGTCGTTGACTATCTCGGTCACTTTGTCTGCCGGTACGGCGTCCACGATCGTTTCCGCCTTGCCCACAAGGCCCTCAAGGCGGCTCGACAGCTTCGTCAAGGCCTCACCGGTGTCGGCGACCGATGCCATGAACTCGTCGACGCCATCGGAATTCTTCGCCAACGCTTCGGAGAACTGATTGATGTTCTTGATCGTCTGGTCGATCTCATCCCGGTTCCCGGCGATCACCTCCTCGATCGTGTCAAGCGTTGTGTCGGCCTTCCCGAGAATGTTTCGCGCACCTTCGACGATGTCCTCGAATGCCGAGCGCTCGGCATAGAGGATCGGCTCTTCTTCATCCGCCGTTTCGAACAGGGAAGGCGAAGTCGGCGTGCCGCCTGAAAGTTCGACGTAGGCAACCCCGGTCAGCCCCTGAAAGCCGAGCGTTGCTTTCGTGTCCTTGCGCAAAGGGGCATTCGGGTCGACCCGCAGTGTCGCCACCACGACCTTCGGATCGCGCGGGTTGAATTCCAGACTGCCGACATCGCCGATCTTGATGCCGTTGTAGAGAACCTGCCCGCCCGTGGACAGCCCGGTAACCGCGCCGGGAAAGATCACCTTGATGTTGACGTTCTTCGTGCCATTGGAGGAAATGCCCAGCCAGTAGATGAACACGAAGGCTGCGACGATCACCGCAAAGACGAAGGCGCCGATGGCGATGTAATTGGCGCGGGTCTCCATTCAAACCTCGTCCTGTTCCGCCCGGCGCAAGGCCCGCTCGCCTCTGAAGTATGCCTTCACCCAGGGATGGTCGACCTGCATCATTTCGTCAATGGTCCCCGTGACGAGCACCCGCCGCTCCCCTAATACCGCGATGCGGTCGCAAATGGAATGCAGGCTGTCGAGGTCGTGCGTCACCATATAGACCGTCAGCCCGAGCGCGTCGCGCAGCCTTTTGATAAGGTCGTCGAAGGCAGCAGCGCCGATCGGGTCGAGCCCGGATGTCGGCTCGTCCAGAAAGACGAGATCCGGGTCGAGCGCCAGCGCACGCGCCAGGCTTGCACGCTTGATCATGCCGCCGGAAAGCTCCGACGGCGCCTTTTCCGCCGCATCGCGGGGAAGACCAACCATCTCCAGCTTCAACAGCGCCATCTCATCCATCAGGCGCTGGGACATGTTCATGTGCTCGCGCATGGGGACTTGTATGTTCTGGCGCACGTTGAGAGAGGAAAATAGCGCCCCCTGCTGGAAAAGCACGCCCCAGCGGCGCTCGATCCCCGCGCGTTCTTCCGGGCTGGTCTTGTCCAGATCCTCGCCGAACACCTCGATCTTGCCGGCGCGCTTTTCGACAAGCCCGAGGATTGCGCGCATGAGAACGGACTTGCCCGTGCCCGATCCGCCCACGAAGCCAAGGATTTCGCTACGGTAGACGTCGAGGTCAAGGTTCTCAAGCACCAGCTTGTCGCCGAAGCCCACCGTCACCCCCCGCGCCTTGAGGACCTCGATTTCGCTCCGCTGCCCGGGCTTCAAAGCCTGCTCTCCCGCCTCCCGCATCGTTTCAAATCCCGACCGAGGCGAAGAATATGGCGAACAGCCCGTCGACCACGATCACCATGAAGATCGCCTTCACCACCGAAAGCGTGGTGTGAAGGCCCAGCGATTCGGCCGAGCCGGAAACCTTCAACCCTTCAACGCAGGCGATCAGCCCGATGATCATCGCCATGAAAGGCGCTTTCAAAAGGCCGACCCAAAGCGTTTCCAGGGTAACGGCCTCATTGAGCCGCTGCATGAAGATTTGCGGCGGTATATCAAGATAGGCCCAGGTAACCAGGCCCGATCCGAATAGAGCGGAAAGGTCGGCTATGAACGCCAGGATGGGCAGCGCGATCATCAGCGCCAGAAGCCGCGGCAGAATAAGAACTTCGGTCACCCTGAGGCCGATGACATGCAGCGCATCCATTTCCTCGCGCATTTTCATGGAGCCGAGTTCGGCCGTGAATGCCGAACCGGAGCGGCCGGCGACCATGATCGCCGTCAGGAGGACGCCGATTTCACGCAAAACCAGCACTCCGGCAAGGTCCACCACGTAAAGGTCAGCGCCGAATGTCCGCAGATAAAAGCCGCCCTGCTGGGAAATGATACCGCCGATCAAAAAACTCATCAGCGCGACAATCGGAACGGCGCCAATGCACGAACGATCGAACTGAACGGCGACCGAAATGCCCCTCAGCCTCCGTGGATTGACCAGAATTCCTGACAGGACGACCGCCAGCGACCCCACGATATGGCAGACGGCCACGACATCCTTGCCGATCTCGACCATCTGCCTTCCGGTGGCCTCCAGAAGCCCCATGATGGAGCGGCCGCGTATGCGCGGTTTCCAGGTCGGCGGATGGTGGCTTTCGATTTCGCCCACCAGCGATTTGAACTTGTCGCTCAGGCCGACGAATTCCACGCGCGAGCCCTTGAATTCGAAATCGCCCTGGAGGCGATGAATAAGCCAGGCACCCGCCGTATCGAGGTGGGTCACTCCCGACATGTCGATGGTGACGAAACCGGACACACCTGGCTTCAGGGCAATGAGGAGGTCTTCCATCTCTCGGCTGGCATGGATCGTCCAGCCGCCGCCGATGGCAACCGTCATCCTTTCGCCGCCCATCGATGTGGTCAAGGTCGGCGCGGGTCGCGCCGCTTGAATGGTCATTGCCGCCTCTTGCCCGAAATCCCCATGGACCCGTATACCTGACCGGCATCCACACCGTCTATACGACGGCCCGTTTTGGCAGGCGCGCTTGGCCAATCAATTGACTTACGTTGCGGCAAGGAGACAGCCCATGGAAATCTCTCATCCTTATCTGCTGTTTCTGGGAGACGTTCCCGACGCGCTCGCCGCGAAAACGGGGCTAGGGATCGTCGACTGGCGAAAGGAATGGTGTGTCGGCCAATTCCGGCTCGACGGTTGCAAGGCCGATGCGAAGCTTCCGGACATGACGCCATCCGAGGCGGCGGGCAAAGGCGCGAGGACAATGGTCGTCGGCGCGGTCAATGCCGGGGGTGTGCTGCCCGATCATTGGGTGGAATCAATCGTCGCCGCGCTTGAAGCCGGCATGGATGTGGCAAGCGGGCTTCACATGCGCCTTGGCGATGTGCCGGCGATCCGCGACACGGCGGTGCGCACCGGGCGCAGGCTTTTCGACGTGCGTCATTCCTCTGAAAGATTTGCCACCGGCAAGGGGACCAAACGCTCCGGAAAGCGGCTTCTGACCGTGGGGACGGACTGTTCCGTCGGCAAGAAATATGCCGCGCTCGCCCTTGAAAAAGGCATGAAGGATCAGGGCTTCGACGCCGATTTCCGCGCAACCGGACAGACCGGCGTCTTCATATCCGGGCGCGGCGTCGCACTGGATGCCGTGGTCGCCGATTTCATTTCCGGGGCGGCGGAATGGATTTCGCCAGAGGCGGATGATGCTCACTGGGACGTGATCGAGGGGCAGGGTTCGCTCTATCACCCGTCGTTTGCAGGTGTTACCCTTGGTCTCCTGCATGGCTCGCAGCCGGATGCCTTCGTCGTCTGCCACGAGCCCACGCGCAAAACGATGCGAGGCGTTGCGACGCCTCTGGCCTCGATTCAGGAAGTGATCGACCTCACCATACGCTGCGGCCAGCTGACCAATCCGACGATCCGTTGCGTCGGCATCGCCATCAATACCGCCGCCTTGGACGAAGACGAAGCGAAGACGCTTCTTGAAAAGACGTCCGCCGATCACGGTCTGCCTGCGACCGATCCGGTTCGCTTCGGCGTGGAAGCGATTGTGGAACGGATCGGCAAGGAGTTTGGAAACCCATGACGATCGAATTGTCCGTCGTTGCCGAAAGCTGGCCGATCGAGGGCGGTTTCACGATCTCTCGCGGCAGCCGCACCCATGCGGATGTCGTCGTCGTGACCCTTCGCGAGGGCACGCGCATCGGCCGCGGCGAATGTGTGCCCTATCCCCGATACGGCGAGACGGTGAGCGGGGTGATTTCAGACATCGAGAAGATGGCGAAGGAGTTCGCCCACGGCCTCGACCGCGCAGGCCTGCAACTGGCAATGCCGGCGGGGGCTGCGCGAAACGCGCTCGACTGCGCGCTTTGGGACTTCGAGGCCAAGCGCGCCGGCAAAAGCGTATCGGCGCTTTTGGGTCGCGCGGAGCCTTCCCCGCTCGTCACCGCCTTTACGATCAGCGTTGGCTCTCCTGAAAAAATGGCAAGCGATGCTGAAAAGGCCAAGACCCGCCCGTTGCTGAAGGTAAAACTTGCCGGTGACAGCGACCCTGAGCGCATTGCCGCGGTAAGGTCTGCCGCGCCGAAAGCCCGGCTGATCGTGGACGCCAACGAGGCATGGACGGCGGAAACCTTCGAGAAAAACCTTGCCGCCTGTGCAGACGCGAAGGTGGAACTGATCGAACAGCCGTTACCGGCGGGCGACGACATGCTGCTTGCCCGAATAAAGCGCACCGTACCCGTGTGTGCGGACGAAAGCGCCCATACCTCTGCCGGGCTCGGCGACTTGAGAGAGCGCTACGATGCCGTCAACGTCAAGCTCGACAAGACCGGCGGGCTGACGGAGGCACTTGTCATGGTGGACGAGGCGAAAGCGCTAGGCTTCAAGGTCATGGTAGGTTGCATGCTCGGCACTTCGCTTGCCATGGCGCCCGCCGCAATCGCGGCTCAAGGTGCCGATTTCGTCGACCTTGACGCCCCTCTCCTGCTTTCAAGCGATCGAATACCGGGACTTTCCTTCGAGGGCAGCACGCTTTTGCCCCCTTCGCGCGAGCTTTGGGGTTAAGACCTGTTCAAGCAGCGGATTGCATTCGGCCAAGCGGGCGATTCAGGCCGGCGATCAGCAGGAAAGCAACAACCGACATCCCGGCCATGAGCTGAAAGGCCGTGGCGGGATCAACGGCGAAGAGCGGCCCGGCCGCGGCCGTGGCGAATGCCGTCATGCCGCCCACCGCCGTCGACAACAGCCCCTGACCCGTGCCGGAGCGGCGACTTGAAACCGCCTTTGCGATGAGCCCGACGGCGCCCAGGTGCGTTGCCCCGAAGGTAAGACCGTGCAGGCCCTGCAAAACGACGATAAAGGCGAAATCCGTCGCGATGGGGAATATGAGCCATCTGAGAACCGCCGCCCCCGATCCGATCAGGAGAAACCCGACCGGCGATATCCGGCTTTGCAGGCGGCTTGCGAAGTAAAACAGCAGGATTTCGGTCACGACGCCCAACATCCAGAGCGCGCCGACCGCCGTTTCCGCGATGCCGTTTTGCGTCCAGTACAGCGAACCGAAACCGTAATAGGCGGCATGGCTTGCCTGGACGAGGCCGGCTGCGGCGAGAAACAGGAGAAAGACAGGACTCTTGAGCACCGATGCGTCGCGCCGGCCGGAGTTATCCTCGCCCGTTTCATCGATCTTGCAAGCCGGCATCGAGACGGCAAGGGCGAAAACCACGGCGAGCCCGGCAACGATACCCCCGATCAGCCATGCGGCGCTAAAATACTGGAGCATTACACCGCCGGCGAGATTCGCCACCACGAATGCGATCGACCCCCAAAGCCGCATGCGGCCGTAGTCGCCCCGGCGGTTGCGCACGAGGTTCACCGCCATGGCATCGCTCAATGGTAGGATCGGCGACCAGAAGGCGGCGATGAGCGCAAGCAGGAAGAATGTCGCCCAGAAACCGAGAGGCTTCGCGAGAATGAGAAACAGAATTGCCGAAACTGCAGCAAAAATCGCGATTGAACCTTTGGTCGCCTGCAATCTGTCAGCGAGATTCGTCATGAACGGATTTGCGAAAAGGCGCACGACGATGGGGACGGCCAGAAGCGTGCCGATTTCCGCCGGGCCGTGGCCGTTCGCCGATAGGATTAGCGGAAAAAACGGCAGAAACAGGCCAATTCCAAAGAAGTAGGCAGCGAAAAAACCGCCCGTTCGCGTCGCATCTTTCATGAAGGCCGTTTTCCCGAATTGCGCCATATATCTAAACCGATTCTAAGGATTTGATGATTAACCATTATCGGCAAGGCCTGCTCACACAGGCCAAAACCGCCCGACCGATTCACGATCCGAGACGATGACCATGGCAGCGAACGGACCGTCCAGCCCGCTTTCCGATGCCGAATTCGAGGCATTGCGCGATGCTCTTTCAAGTTCCTCGCGCGGGCGGTGGTTCCTCGACGAGTTCCTGAGGCGCAACCAGAAACCCGAAACGCAGATGGTGCTGGATGCGATCGCCCGGCTCGAAACGGCCATGATCCGCGACCGCCAGACGCCCAGCATCGACCGGATCCGGATAGACATTGCCGATATGCAGGAAGCGATCGAACGCACCAAGCGCGAGATCGGCAACATCAAGCACGAATCGGAATACGGCAACAGGTTCCAGGAAGCTTCCGACGAGTTGGACGCGATCGTGCGGCAGACGGAGGGTGCGACGCAGGAAATTCTCGCCGCCGCCGAGGCAATCCAGGAAATCGCCTGGCAGATGAAGGAAGACGGCGGCGACCACGGCGCCTGCGACGAGATCGACGGGCGGGCGACCGAGATTTTCATGGCGTGCTCCTTCCAGGACCTCACCGGGCAGCGCACGCAGAAAATCGTTCAGGTACTTCAATACCTTGAGTCCCGGATCAATATGATGATCAAGATCTGGGGCATGGAAGGCGCCAAGGCCGAGGACCCGGAAATCAAGATGGACACGCGGCCGGACGCGCATCTTCTGAACGGGCCGCAGCTTGAAGGCCGGGGCACGGATCAGGACACGATCGATGCGCTGCTGAACGGCGAATTCGAAGACGATGAAGGCGTCGAGGAGAATTCCAAGGGCGCCCAAAAAGGTTCAAATGGCGACGAATTCGACGCCATAAGTTCCAATGACGGCGAAATCGACCCCTGGGAAGAGGTGCGGGATCAGGACGTCGCGTTCAGCGAGGCTGGCGACGATGAGAAGGCGGACGTCTTCGCCACCACCGCGCCCTCCGGCGATGCGTTGAAGCCGGCCAGCGACCCAGCAGCCGCATTCGATTTCGACGCAGCTCTGGACGATGCCGACGAAGGGGAAGCGGATGTCTTCGCCCGGCCGGCCGCTTCCGCTGAGGCGGAAGAAGCGGACACGACCGACAAGGACGCTGCGGACAGCAGCGAAGCCACCGCCGACAGCGACTGGGAAGCGGAACTGGTGCGCATTTCCGCCGCGATCACCGACGAGGCGGAGGATGAACTCACCCGGCTTTCCCCCGGCGAGCGGCAGGCGCTCTTCAGCTAGGGTCCGGGAATCAGGCGCTTTCCAGCGCGCGCATCATCATTGCCGGCTCGATATTGCCGCCGGAAAGGATGATGGCCACGCATTTTCCGGCGATGTCGATCTTGCCCGACAAAAGCGCTGCCAAAGCCACGGCCCCACCAGGTTCGACCACCAGTTTCAGTTCCCTGAAGGCGAAGGCGACCGCTTTCAACGCTTCCTCATCCGAAACGACAAGACCGCGTTTCGCGCGCCGGGAAGTTATGGCGAAACCGATATCGCCGGGTGTTTCCGTCAGGATCGCATCGCAAATCGACCCGACGGCGGAGGGATTTGCGACACGGTGGCCTGCTTCAAGCGAGCGGGCGTAATCGTCAAATCCTTCCGGTTCCACCGGATAGACCGCGCAATCGGGCAAAAGACGCTCCAGCGCAAGGGCAATGCCCGCCGTCAGGCCGCCGCCGCCGGCACAGGTGAGCATCGCCTCCGGCGCAAGCCCCATTTCCTCCGCCTGTTCCGCGATTTCAAGTCCCGCAGTCCCTTGCCCCACGATCACGCCCGGGTCGTTATAGGGGTGAATGAAGGTCGCACCGGTTTCGGCGACAATTCCCGCCGCTATCTCGTCACGATTTTCGACGCCGCGTTCATAGCCCACAACCGTTGCGCCGGAACGCTCGGTGCGGGATTTCTTAACGGAAGGCGCATCGTGCGGCATGACGATTGTCGCGGGAATGGCCAGAAGCCGCGCCGCCTCGGCAACGCCTTGCGCATGATTGCCGGAGGAACATGCGACAACACCTTTCGCCCTGTCTTCAGGAGGGATCATCGACAGGCGGTTGAAGGCTCCGCGAAACTTGAAAGAACCGGTACGCTGCAGCACTTCCGGCTTGATCAGAACACTGCCGCCCGTCACCTCGTCCAGAAAGGCGGAGCGAAGAAGCGGCGTCCTTTCCGCCTTGCCCGAAATGCGCTCGCGCGCGGCAAGAATGTCTTCGAAAACCGGTGCGTCGAGTGGCTTTGTCATGTGAGGTCTCCCGACAATCCGAATATCAGGAGTTCATGCCGGGCGGGACTACAATATTGCGCCCATGACAATTTTCACGCTTCAAGCGGCTTTGCTCGACGGCTTGTTGCCATAGGCCGCCACGCAGTTGTCCATGAACTGCCTTGCGCTTTCAGCCCATGTGTAGCCGAGCGCAAGCTCGCGGGCCTTCTCACGCGGGATGTCGAGCGCGGCAAGGGCGGCCTTGCGCAAATCGTCATCCAATACGCCCGCTCCCCTATCCCCGATAATGTCAAGCGGGCCCATGACGGGATAGGCGGCGACAGGCACGCCGCAGGCAAGCGCTTCAAGGATTACGTTGCCGAAGGTGTCCGTCAGGCTGGGGAAGACGAAAACATCCGCTGACGCGTAGTGACGGGCAAGCTCCTCACCAACCTTCGGGCCGGTGAAATGCACGTCCGGGTGCGCGCGGCGCAATCGCTCAAGCTGCGGACCGCCGCCGACCACGACCCTGGTGCCCGGAAGCGAGAGGGACAAGAACGCCCCGATGTTCTTTTCCACCGCGACACGGCCGACATACATGAAGATGGGCCTTCGCAGGTTTTCCGGCAGGACCGAGCCCTCACGGGGCTTGAAGAGGTGGTGATCCACCCCGCGCGACCAACGCATGAGGTTGGTAAAACCGCGCGCTTGAAGGTCGTTTTCAAGCGAGGCGGTCGCCACCATACAGCCCTGCCCGGAGTTGTGAAAACGCCTCATCCAGCCGTAGGACCAGGAAAGCGGGACCGGCAGGCGCGCCGAGAGATATTCCGGAAAACGTGTGTGGTAGCTGGTGGTAAAGACGCGGCCTTGACGCCGCGCGATGCGCGCCGCCAGAAGCCCGAGCGGACCTTCCGTCGCGATGTGGAGATGATCGCAGGCCCGCTCCTCGATCATGCGCCGGACGCGGCCCGATGTGGTGAGCGAAAGGCGGATTTCCGGATACGTCGGACAGGGAAGCGTGCGGAACGCCCGGGGCGTCAGGAATTCCACCCGCACGCCCATCTTCCCAAGCTCTTCCGCCGTGCGCTCCAGCGAACGGACGACGCCGTTGACCTGCGGATGCCAGGCATCCGTCACGATGAGGATGGAGGTCATGCGGCGGCCCGGGCACGGCCGATCTTCTCCGCAACGGCCGGCAGCTTCTGTCGGTCGGCCCATCTGATCACCTCGAAGGTTCCGTCATGATGTTCGGCGACCGCCGTGCAGCTTTCCACCCAATCACCCGTGTTGATGTAGCGGATGCCGAAATCCGAATGGTCGGCGGCGTGATGGATGTGGCCGCAGATGACGCCATCGACATTTCGCCTGCGCGCTTCCGCCGACAGCGTTTCCTCGAACTTGCCGATGAAATTGACGGCGTTCTTGACCTTGAGCTTCGCCCAGGCCGACAGCGACCAATAGGTGAGCCCGAGCTTGCGGCGGGCGAGATTGAGCCCCGTGTTGAGATTGAGCGCGGTGACATAGGCCCAGTCGCCGAAGAAGGCGAGCCATCTGGCATGGCGCACCACGACGTCGAACCGGTCGCCGTGAATGACGAGATACTCGCGCCCGTCGGCGGCGGTATGGATTGCATCCGGCACCACTTCCACCCCGCCGAAATGGGTTCCGAGAAAATCTCGCAGGAACTCGTCGTGGTTTCCGGGCGTGTAGATGATGCGCGCGCCCTTGCGGCTCTTTCTCAAGAGCTTCTGGACCACATCGTTATGCGCCTGCGGCCAGTACCAGGCGCGGCGCAGGCGCCATCCGTCGACGATGTCACCGACGAGATAGATCGTCTCCGCATCGTTGTAGCGAAGGAAATCGAGCAGCAGATCGGCCTGCGCGCCGCGCGTTCCAAGATGGATATCCGACAGGAAAAGCGCGCGGTAGTGCTTGGGTTCCGGCATCCCGGTCATTTGCCATCTCCGGATTTAGGTTCAGACCCTGAAGCTCCGCGCTTTAAACGCGATTCCGGTATCAGGAATATGACAGTGGAAGCCGGGCGGATCGCTTAGAGGCGAAGTGAAACGCGCCGGAATGCCATGTATTAAGCCGCGGAAAGCAACCAATACGAATGACATCTGGTTTTAATGCGTTACGGCAGTTTTTGGATTCATTGTGGCAGCCGGAGCCCCCTCGGGATTTGGAATTTCCGGCCTGAAAAGCATGAATTCAGGCTTGCGCATACGGCACCGCGTGACAAGTTAGGCACCGAAAAATGACGGGCATTCGCCCGTGACGCCAAATCGAGGAGGCAAAAATGGACCTTGGAATTTCGGGACGCAAGGCGATCGTCTGCGCTTCCAGCCGGGGGCTCGGGCGCGGCTCGGCCGAAGCGCTTGCCGACGCGGGCTGCGAACTTGTCATCAACGGGATTGACGCCGCACGGCTGGAAAAGACGGCGGATGATATCCGCGCGCGCTACGGCGCCAAAGTGACGGCCGTTGCCGCCGATGTTTCCACCCGCGAGGGACAGGACGCGCTGCTGGCCGCCTGCCCTGAGCCCGACATACTGGTCAACAACAACGGCGGCCCGCCGTTTCGCGATTTTCGCGAGCTCGACCGCGAGGCGATCCTCAAGGGTGTTGCGCAGAACATGGTGACGCCCATCGAGTTGATCCAGCGGGTAATCGACGGCATGGCGGAGCGCGGCTTCGGGCGGATCGTCAACATCACGTCGCTTTCTGTGAAAATGCCGATCGCGGGGCTCGACCTGTCGAGCGGAGCACGCGCCGGACTGACCGCGTTCCTTGCGGGTGTGGCCCGCGACTACGCAGCGAAGAACGTGACCATCAACAACGTGCTTCCGGGCAAGATCGACACGGACAGGCTGGCGAGCGGCTTTGAGCGCGCGTCGGCCAACACCGGCCGGCCCATCGCGGAAATCCGCGAGGAACAGACGCGCGACATCCCCGCCGCACGCTTCGGCACGGCAGAGGAATTCGGGAAGGTGTGCGCCTTCTTCTGTTCGGCCGGAACCGGCTATGTGACGGGACAGAACATCGTCGTTGACGGCGGACTTTATCCGGCGGCGTTTTGAGGGACGTTCACGAGTATCGGGACGCGAGATTGTTCCGGGCAAGCGTACGACAGTCAAAACCGACGTCAGGGGTTTGGCTGATTTCCTATGGGTTGCCGGGTCTGGGCCCGGCAACCCACAAAAGCGCCGCATCTGTTCCGCGCAGACAGGAATCTGGCTCGATTGCAGAGAGATGCCCGTCTACGCGGGCATGATAATAGAGCGGTAAGCCGCTCGATCACCCCAAACAAAAAAAGGCCGGGAAATCCCGGCCTTTTTGCTGTCGAAATGGCGTTTTGCCGATCAGTACTTGCGCGCCGTGTCGTGGTCGCGATCTTCCGACGGGCCGCCCCAGCGGTAACGCAGCGAGGCCGAGATGATGTCGACATGAGCTTCGGACTCGCCGACGTAAGTGCCAATCAACGCATTATAATCCTGATGGCCCGGCCCAATATTGATGTCCGCATCTTCCACGAAAATATGCGTATAGCCGAAGTCAAACGCCAAGTTGTCATTCACCGCATAGGTCAGACCACCGGAAAGCCAAAGCCGATCCGCATCCGGCAAACGCGTCGAACGGATGTCATCATCGATCGGAGAAATTTCATAGCCGAGACCCGCCCGCAGAGTCAGATTTTCGTTGTAGTCATACTCGCCGCCGAGCGCGAAGAACCAACCGTCGTCATAGTTCAGCGGCAGGTCGGCTACAGGACCAAGACTCGGCGATACGATCGCCGGGGACCCCAATCTACTCCAGTTGGTCCATTCCACAGTGCCAAGGACCCGAAAACTGTCGTTTATTCTCTGCTTGAATGAGAAATTGACCTGATCGGGCGTCACCAAATCCGCTTCAATCGCGGTGTTCGCAAGCACGTTCAGATCACCATCAAGATCGTGTGCGATACCGGAACGATATCCCAAACCAAACTCGGTCCCTTCAAACGGCTTATACGAGATGCCCGCAGTGGCGCCGAAGCCGATATCATCGCCATCAAGAGTAATCGACGCGTACGGAGCAGGGGTCAACGGATTAGCCCGCTTCAACGTAACGTCCAAATATTGCACCTGGAGGCCGACGGCGACCGAGATCTTTTCGGAGATCCTGTAACCGGCAATCGGATTTACGTTGATCGAGAATATCTCTGAGGATCGCGAGTAAAACTGGCCGTTCCAGTTCTGATTGGGCTTCGTCGCGAGTCCAAACGGTGCGTTTACAGCAAGTCCGAGGAAAATATCCTCGTTCACCTTATAAGAAGTGTAGGTCGCCGGAACATAGGCATCATTGCCAATGTCGCCACTGCTGCCGGTGAGCACTCCCGCAAAAGTACCATCAATCTCCGAATCCGGAATGATAGCCGTGTTGTGGGATTCGAAGGTGATGCCGTCGCCCGCACCCGTGATCGTCGCCGGATTCCAGAATATGGAGGAAATCGACGGGCCGGTGGTGCCGTAACCCGCGAAGGACGTTCCCTGATAATAGGAGCTCTGCTCACGGATGGCGAAGGCGCCAGCGAAAGCCTCGCCATTGACCGCTGCGAGCGCGATCGCCGCAACAGAAAGTTTCGCCCAAGTCTTCGTCGTCATCATATGCCCTTCAATCCTCCCACGGCGCCTGCGAAGCTGCGCGGGCGCTGAATTTGTTTGCCGGAAACTGCCCAAGGTTTCCCGGCAATGCAATTTGGAAGTCACCCTGCCGCAAGAGGCTGAAGGATGGGCAAAAATGACAAATAATTCGTTGACGTAACGTAATTTTTTACAATGCCGGCCGTGCATTCGCCCAATTCAACCGTGAATCAGGCCGTTAAATTCATATCGCGATACAAGAATCGCAAAATGCCTAATTTTTAGGCACTTTTATATTCGCAGGCAGGAGGTTTTCTTTTCCGTGTCTCGTTGCAGAACTGTCACATAGTTACCTAACGACACTCCGAACCGCGCCCGCATCCGTATTACGGCCCCGCCGATGCGGGAGCGGCCGGGGGCGTCGATTCTCCGCCGTAAATTCATGCGACAGTCCCGAACTTGGGGGACAGCGAACGGGGAGATGACGAGCGATGAAACTTGTGCGCTATGGCATGAGGGGCGCCGAAAAGCCCGGGCTGATCGACGCGGACGGCGGCTTGCGCGACCTTAGCCACCATCTGAGCGACGTCACGGGCCTCACGCTCGATGATTATACGCTCGGCAGGATCGGAAGTATCGACCCTTCCGAACTTCCCCCCGTCGAGGGCGAGGTGCGCTTCGGAGCGCCGTTGACGCGGATCGGCCATTTCATCGCCATCGGCCTTAACTACGCCGATCATGCGGAGGAATCCGGCATGCCGATCCCGGCAGAGCCGGTCGTCTTTTCCAAGGCGCCAAGCAGTGTCACGGGGCCGAACGATGATATCGTCCATCACCCCGGCGTAACAAAGCTCGACTGGGAGGTGGAGCTTGCCGCCGTGATCGGCCGGCGGGCGTGGCAGGTGGACGAGGCGTCCGCCCTTTCGCATGTGGCGGGCTATACGATCTGCAACGACATTTCCGAGCGGGCCTGGCAGCTTGAAGGCACGGGGCAGTGGATCAAGGGCAAGAGCGCGCCCGGCTTCGGCCCGCTAGGGCCCTGGCTGGTGACGGCCGACGAGGTGGAGAACCCGCAGGCGCTCGACCTGTGGCTCGACGTCAACGGCGAGCGCATGCAGACCGGCAACACCGAAACCATGATCTTTTCCGTCGCCGAAATCGTCTCCTATCTTTCAAGGCAAATGTCGCTGGAGCCCGGCGACGTGATAACCACAGGCACGCCGCCGGGCGTGGGCATGGGCAAGTCTCCGCCAAAATACCTCAGGCCGGGCGATACGGTGACGCTCGCCATCGAGGGCCTTGGCGAGCAGCGCCAGCGCATCGTCGCAGCGAGATGAGGTTCCGCGCTACTTGCGCCCCGCCCTACTCGGCGGCATGGGCGAGGCGGATGACGGATTTCGCCTCCGGCTCCGGCTTTTGCGCCTCATCTTCCGCCTGGTGTTCTGCGACGTCGAGGCGCTTGCGGAACCAGAGCGCGTAAAGCGCCGGCATGAAGCAAAGCGTCAGAACGGTCGCGACCGTAAGCCCGCCGATCATCGACACGGCCATCGGCCCCCAGAAGACATTCGTCGTCAGCGGGATGAAGGCAAGCACGGCGGCAAGCGCCGTCAGCACCACGGGGCGGGCGCGGCGCACGGTCGATTCCACGATCGCCTCGCGCATCGTCGCACCGGCCTTGAGATCCTGCTCGATCTGGTCGGCCAGGATCAGCGTGTTGCGCATGACCATGCCGCCGAGCGCGATGACGCCAAGGATCGCCACGAAGCCGAAGGGAGCGCCGAATAGCAGAAGCGAGGCGACCGCGCCGACAAGCCCGAGCGGGAAGGTGAGGAAAACCAGCACCATCTTCGAGATCGACTGCATCTGCAGCATGATCAGGATCATCATCACCACGAACATGACCGGAAAGACCTTGGCAAGCGCCGCGTTGGCCTTGGCCGATTCTTCCGCCGCGCCTCCAGCGTCGATCCGGTAGCCGGGCGGCAAGGACGCTTCCAGCTCCTTCATCTTCGGCGAGAGGGCAGCCGTCACATCCGGCGCCTGGACGCCTTCGGCGACGTCGGAGCGGACCGTCAGCACCATCTCGCGGTTGCGCCGCCACAAGATCGGCTCCTCCGCCTCATAGGAGATGCGCGCGACCTGGGAGACCGGGATCGGCGCGCCGTTTCGCACGTCGATCACGAGATCGCCGAGATTGCCGAGGTTGCCGCGCTCTTCTTCGGCCGCGCGGACGACGACACCAACGTCATGCGTATCCTCGCGCAGGGACGTGACCTCGAAGCCCGAGAGGAGCGTTTGCAGAGTGCGGCCGATCTCCGCGGTGGAAAGGCCGAGGGCGCGAGCGCGCTCCTGATCGACCTCGAGGCGCACGGACTTCACCTTCTCGCCCCATTGCAGCTCGACATCGCGCGTGTCGGGATGGGCGCGCATGACATCGCGCACCCGGGCGGCGATTTCGCGTACCTGCGAGGTATCGGAGCCGACGACGCGGAACTGAACGGGGAAGCCGACCGGAGGCCCAAGCTCCAGACGCCGCGCACGCCCCCTCACCGCGCCCTCGGCTTGCGCGAAGCGCTGCTTGAGCTGGGCCAGCAGACGCTCCGCATGCTCCCCGCCCTTCGACTGGATAAGGATCATCGCGAAATTCGGGTTCGGAAGCTCCGGGTTATAGGCGAGGAAAAAGCGCGGCGCGCCAGCGCCCACATAGGTGGTGAAATACTCAAGGTCGGGATTGTCCTTGAGCCATGCCTCAAGCTTCTTCGCCTCGCGGTCCGTCGCCTCGAAGGAGGAACCCTCCGGCCCGCGCAGCTCGACGATAACCTCCGGCCTGTCGGAATTGGGGAAGAACTGCTTTTCAACAAAGCCCATGCCGTAACCCGAAAGGGCGAGCAGGCCGACGGTGGCAAGAACCACAGGCACACGGAAGCGAACAGAGCCGCGAATGACGGCACGCAAGGCTTTGTAGCCCCGCGTCTCGTAGATCGCGTGTTCATCCGCCTTGCCCCCACGTGCCGCCGCGTGACGCTCCAGCGACTTCGGCAAAAGCTTCAGCCCGAGGTAAGGCGTGAAAACGACGGCGACGACCCAGGAAATGAGAAGCGCGATCGTCACCACCCAGAAGATGCCGCCGGCATATTCGCCCGCCGAGGATTTCGCGAAGCCGACCGGCAGGAAGCCTGCGGCGGTGACCAGCGTTCCCGTCAACATCGGGAAGGCGGTGGACGTCCAGGCGTGGGTCGCGGCGTTGAAGCGGCTCCAGCCCTGCTCGATCTTCACCACCATCATCTCGATGGCGATGATCGCGTCATCGACCAGAAGGCCGAGGGACAGGATCAGCGCGCCGAGCGAAATGCGCTCAAGGTCGATCCCCATCATCATCATGACGAGGAAGGTGCCGGCGAGCGTCAGCGGCACGGAAAGCGCGACTATGATGCCGGTCCGGAAACCGAGCGAGACGAAGGAGACGAGAAGCACGATCGATATGGCGACGACGAACTTGAAGACGAATTCGCCGATCGCCTCTTTAACCACATGCGGCTGATCGGAAACCTGGTGAAGATCCGCCCCCACCGGCAGGCGCGCACGCAATGCGCCGGCCTTCGCACCCAGCGCCTCGCCAAGCTCCAGCACGTTGCCGCCATCGGCCATGACGACGCCAAGCATGATCGCCCGCTCGCCGTTATAGCGCGCGGCATAGGTCCGCGGATCCTGAATGCCGCGCGACACCGTGGCGATATCGCCCAGGCGGAAGGTATTGCCACCCGCCTCGACCGGCACGGAGGCGACTTCTTCCACGCCCTCAAGATCGCCCGATACGCGCACCTGCACGCGCTCGCTCGGCGTATCGACCGCGCCCGAGGGAACGACGGCGTTCTGCCGGTTCAGCGCATCGAAAATAGCGCTTGCGGGAATGCCGAGGGTGGCAAGCTTCTCATAGGAAATGTCGACGAAGATCTTCTGGTCCTGCTCGCCGATCAGGCTGACCTTCTCCACATTCGGTACGGACAGGAAGCCCTGGCGAACGATTTCGGCAAGATCGTCAAGCTCCGTCCAGGTGGCGCCGGGGGCGGTGAGCGCGAAAATCTCAACGAAAACATCCGAATATTCGTCGTTGAAGAATGGCCCCTGAACGCCCTGGGGGAGTTCGGCGCGCATGTCGCCGACCTTCTTGCGGACCTGATACCAGAGATCCTCCACGGCCGAGGGCGGCGTGGAATCCTCAAGAATGACCTGCGTCGCGGTGAAGCCGGGACGGGAGTATGTGTCGAGCCGGTTCAGATGCGGCAAGGTCTGCAGGCGGGTCTCGATCCTGTCGGCGACCTGATCCTGCATTTCCTCAGCCGTCGCGCCCTGCCAGACGGCGGTGACGACCATCACCTTGATGGTAAAGGAGGGGTCTTCGTTGCGCCCGAGATTGCCGTAGGACCAGATGCCGGCGGCGGCGAGCACGAGAATGAAGAAAAGGACGAGCGACTGATGCCGGAGCGCCCAGGCGGAAAGGTTGAACGATTTCATCTCAACGCCCCGACCTGCACCGCTTCGCCAGCCGCGCGTTCTTCCACGCGGACAGCGAGGTTTTCGTCAAGACGATGGACGCCGAGGCTTGCGACAAGCTCGCCCGGCTTCAGCTCGCCGTCGACATAGGCGACCTCCTCGTCAAGCCGGCGGACGGTTACGGGCACGGCTTCCACGCCTGAGCGGTCTTCAGTGGACCGCCAGACGAACGCCGCCTCGCCGCGATACCAGATGGAGGAGAGGGGAACGACGAAAGATCGCTCCACATCGCCGCGCGCGATATGGACTGTCGCCGTCATGCCGAGCTTCGCCTCGCCTTCAGGATCATCGATCGAAAAACGGGCGTTGAAGGTTCGCGCGGCGCGATCGGCCTCGGGCGAAAGTTCACGCAATTTCGCCTCGAAGCGCTTGCCCGGCAGCGCCCAGAGCGTGACCGAGGCCCTGCCGCCGTCAACCGCGCCGATGCGGCTTTCGGGGATCGCGATGGCCGCTTCCCGCTCACCCGTCCGGGCAAGACGCACGACCGGCTGACCGGCGGTGACGACCTCGCCGGGCTCGGCGGCGACATGCGTCACCACGCCATCCGCATCGGCCTTGAGGACGGCGTATTCAAGCTCGTTTTCGGCCAATGCCCGACGCTCGCGCGCAGCCGTCAGCGCTTCGCGGGCGGCATCCGCCGCTGCCTTCGCCCGGTCGAAGACAGCCGCGCTGGCATGGCCCTTTTCCTTCAACTCTCGCGCACGCTCCAGATCCGCGGCCGTACGCTCCGCCTCGGCCTCCGCCGCCTTTTCCTGCGCCATGGCGACACGCAGACCATGGCGATAATCGCCCTCGTCGAGACGGGCGATGACATCGCCCTTCGCGACCTCGTCACCGACATCGGCCAGCCTTTCGGCAAGCTTGCCGCCGACACGAAATGCCATCGGCGCATCGACACGCGGGCGCACCGTGCCGGTGAAGCTCAGCGTTTCCACACCATCGGAAAGTGTAACCTTTTCGGCCCAGACGATGCGCGGCTCTACAGGAGCGTCTGCCTGCTCGGCGGCATCCGGCTGACAACCGGCGGCAAGGGCCGCAAGACCCAGAACGACGGCGGTCCAGCCGGCGCGCCTGCGCCGGGCATTTATGAAATCGCTGGCGGAGCCCTGCATGCAGGAGGAGAGACGGCAATTCAGGGACGAAGACATGACGCAAATCCGATCCGGTTCGATCCCGCAATGGCGGCGGGATGGGACCAAACGCCCCTGTCCGGTTTGCCGCTGCGGAATTCGTTTGCGTTCATATTTTATATAAACTGACGATTGTCAATAATCATCAGTGAATATATATTAGAGATCATCCGAAACGTGATACTCGTCACAACGCGTTGGCCTCATGACGTAACCCCGCCGCCCGAAACTGGCCAAACACGGCGAGAAACGTCACAATCAACGAAGGAATCGCTCAAGAGACATGGGTTCGATGGCAGAGGAAAACGTGAAGCAGGCGCCCGGCGAAAGCGGCTATCTCAGGGACGGCACATGGTCGCCGGCCGCAGTCGAGATGCGCGAAAAGATCGTGGAGACGGCAAGCCGCCTGTTTCACGTCTACGGCTTCCAGAAGACGACCGTGGCCGATATCGCCAATGAGCTTGGCATGTCGCCGGCCAACGTCTACCGCTTCTTTTCCTCAAAAACGGCGCTGACCAAGGCCGTGACGAACCATGTGACCGAAGGTTTCCTGCGCGAGATCGAGGATATCGCGGCCCGCAAGGCCGTGCCCGCGCCCGAGCGCCTCAGGATGATCGCCCGCGCCCATTTCGAGCGGATGCGCGAACGCTACACCTCCAACCGCAAGATCCACGACCTGATCGAGGCGGCGATGGACGAGGCGTGGGACGAGATCGAGGCGCATAAGGCGAAGATGCGCCGCGCCATGGCCGAAGTGATCCGCGACGGGATTACGGCCGGCGACTTTCCCGAGCAGGACACGGCAACCGCCGCCATGCTGATGCAGCACAGCCTGCTCGTCTTCTTCCACCCCGTGCTGATCTCACAGGCCTGTCGCTGCATGCCCGAAGGCCGGCAGGACCTGATGTTCGACCCGATGGTGGATTACGCCCTCGCCGCACTGCGCGATGGCGGGTTCAGATCGCTGCCGCCGGACGCGACGTGAAACGAAATCGAGGTCGGAGGCGGCTAATCAATCCGTCGGAAGCAGCAGAAGCGTGTTGGATGCCGGTTCGAGCGACATTCTCCAGATTATTATCGATTCATAGGAACGTATCTGGTGTTTTATGCCTAAAATATTATGATAAATATTACCTTCGGTTATATTTATTCCTTACATAATAAACTATTAATAGAGCTAATTTACATTGAATTCTACATGTTATTCTTATCAAAAACGATAAAAATTCTGGATACAGCACTCTCCCTCCACTGCAGCTAACAAGAGGCCTAGTTTGATTAATTCGTTGCAAAAACTGATTAATACTTCCAACGAAACAATTCATGGTTTTTTTGATCTTCTAAACCAAAATCAGGGCGTTCTCACCCTGTCGTTATTCGTCGCAACCATTCTAATTGGTTGGATTAGCGGAATCTTCAAGGCGCTAAGACAACGGCCCAGGTTATTGGTAAAATTAATCGATGGCCCCACATTCTGTTGCACATTCCTAACTGGAAGAAAGCATAAAAATTTTGATACACATCGAACGGGAATAGCACTTTACCTAAACATTTCAAATTTGGGTTCGGCTCCAACAAGCATCACTTCAATTGAAGTCGGTTATCATTGGCATCTACGCCCACTATCAATGGTATGGCTCAAATTTAGAATCGGTTGGTTTTGGATTAAACACCAGTCAATTTCCCTCGATGACTTTCAGGCCGATATAGGCGATAGCGTTAAGATTTTTCCGTTCTTAACTCAAAGAAATCGTTTATCACCTTCTGAATCAAAAACTTATCTTAGAATTGGCGAATCAACAAATGGAGTCGTCTACTTTGAACAAGAGGAAAGCTGGGGAGGATGTTTCCCACACCATCACAAAGGGAAGACAAAAATAAAACTTCTAATAAAAGATACCTCTGGAAAAAAATATTATTCGATTCATAAAATTCCAATTATAAATTTAGAAGAAGCTAAAAAATATAATCCAAGATTTGGGGAAACTCTTGCAGAAATCCACGGTGAATTCCTAACTACTCGAGAAATAGAAATCAAAGAAGCCTCTGAAAGAACTCCTTAAAATAGGTAATTACCATAGCCTTTCAGTTGAACTTATGATTTGAAGCTCGAACTGAGTCTTCTTTGCAAATGCCGCGTACGGTAGGCATTGGCAGAAAGCATTATCTCTCCCTAACACCACTGCTACATCTCCTGATCGGGCACTCAACAGCGGTTCAATGAGGAAGAGGAAAACGGATTGCTCGGCGTTAAAAATTGGTAGTTTCCGTGTCTCAAACTCGGTGTCATCCCGGACTTGATCCGGGATCCAATCCACCTCGCCAAAAGCATCGAAATATCAAGTGGCACGGGGCATTCGCCTGCAGAAAATACTATCGCCTTCGATTGGAAAGCTGTGATTAGACCCCGGGTCAGCCCCCCCGATCAAGCCGGGGGCAGCCCGGGGTGACGGCGGAGATGGGCGATCTCCGCGATTGACCGGACTGATTTCCGGCGAATGCTTCACATCGGAGCCGCGTTCACCTCGATGGTATTCAGGTCAGGATCAAGCACGTAGAGCTGCGGAAATCCGGCGACACCGTCACGGCTCAGGAGCATCCGCTTCGCATCGCCCTCGGGAAGCGCGGCACTGAAGCCCGCACGTTCAAGGCGCGTGACCATTCCTTCGAAATCATCCGTCCAGAACGCGAAATGAACATCCGCAATATCAATGGATGGGGTCGTCCGGTAAGTGCCGGACGGGTTGGCCACAAGGTGAACCTGACGGTCGCCACAGCCGAACCAGACGCCTGCTATGCCGAACGGCGGGCGTGGCAACCGCGTCAGGCCGAAGAGGTTTTCGTAGAAAGCGGCTGAATGCTCAACATCCCTGACGGGAAGCGATACGTGATGCAGAAGGAGCTTTGGCATTTGGTTTCTCCGCTCACGAGGTTAGCGTACACGCGGACGCTAGAATATATCCGTGCGAGTGGCGAAGCCGGCAGAACCCGACAGCCACGCAGCCGCCTGCCTGCCCCTCACCCGTCTCGCGACTCCAGGAAAAGCCGCGTCGACAGGCTGCTCCACTGCGAAAGCCGGTTGCGGGCGCGCGTGAAGCTCTTGACGATCTTTTCGCTGACCTCGTCGATCTCCGCCACGCTGAGCGTGACATCCTCCGAGGTGGTGCGAAGCGCCTTGAGCACATCTTCGGGGAAGACCTTGACCTCCACGCCGTGATTGTTCTGAAGCGCCCTGAGGTGACCGGCGTTCATCCATTCGCTTTCGGCAAGGGAACGCGCGTTTTCCGCCCGGCAGACATCGCGCACGATGGCCTTCAGGTCATCCGGCAGGCCCTGGAAGGCGACGGAGTTGAAAAGGGCCTCGCCCGTGCCGTTCGGCTCGTGAAACCCGGGCGCGTAGTAGAATTTCGCGACCTCGTGGAAGCCCATGGCGGAATCGCTCCACGGGCCCAGAAACTCCGTCGCGTCGATCAGGCCGGACTGGAGGGCGCCGAAAAGCTCCGCCGGCGGAAGGGAGACAGGCGTTGCGCCAAGCCGGCGCATGACCTCGCCGCCAAGGCCCGGCATGCGGATCTTGAGGCCTTTCAGATCCTCAAGGCTTGTAATCTCGTTTTTGAACCAGCCGCCCATCTGAACGCCGGTGTTGCCGGCCATCAGCGCGTTCACGCCGAAGGGGGCGTAAAGCTCGTCCCAAAGCTCCTGCCCGCCGCCCTGCTCTATCCATGTCATATGTTCAAGCGGCAGGAGGCCGAAGGGAACTGCGGTGAAAAAGACCGCCGCCGGAAGCTTGCCCTGCCAGAAGAAGGAGGCGCTGTGGCCCATTTGCGCGGTGCCGGAGGAGACGGCGTCGAAAACCTCCAGCGCGGGCACAATCTCGCCGGCTGAAAACAGGCGGATGCGCAGGCGGCCGGCACTCATCAGGGCGATATTGTCGGCAATGCGCTGTGCGGTGATGCCCGGCCCCGGCAGGTCCTTCGGCCAGGAGGTGACCATTTTCCACTCGATCGTCGCCTGACCGGACTGCGCGACCGCAGGCGCGGCAAGCGCTGTCGACGCTGCCCCGCCGGCACCGAGCGCAAGCGCGCGGCGTCGCGTGACGGAGGCCGTCTTGTCGTTTGTTTCGGTCATTGCGAATGTTCCGTCCACTGTCGATGAAAATGATGCACCGGGCCGTGGCCCGAACCGATCTCCAAGGCATCGGCGGCCCTTACCGCATCCGTTATATAGATTTTCGCCTCCGCAACAGAATCGGCCATGGAAAGCCCCTTGGCAAGCCCGGCGGAAATTGCGGAGGATAACGTGCAGCCCGTGCCATGGGTATTGCGGGTTTCATGACGGGGCGCGACGAACCATTTTTCATGGGCACCGTCCGTCAACAGGTCGGCGCATTCATCGCCGGCGCCATGCCCGCCCTTCAACAGAACGCGTCTGGCGCCGAGCGAGAGCAGGCGTTTGGCCTGATCCGCCATATCCGCACGGGTTTCGGCGACAGGCGAGGAAAGCATCCTGGCGGCTTCATGCAGGTTCGGCGTGATGAGATCGGCCTTCGGCACAAGCGTGGCAATGAGTTCCGCCACCGCATCCCCGGCCAGCAAGGGATCGCCGGAGGCGGCGACCATGACCGGGTCGAGCACGATATTGCGTGCGCCATGCCGCTCAAGCCCCGCCGCGACCGTGCGGATCGTTTCGGGCTGCGACAGCATGCCGATCTTCACCGCATCGACGGCAAGATCGGAAAAGACGGCATCCATCTGCGCGGCGATGAAATCCGCCGGGACATCGTGAATGCCGGTGACGCCATGGGTGTTTTGCGCCGTCAGCGCGGTGATCACGCTGGCGCCATAGACGCCGAGCGCGGAAAAGGTCTTCAAATCCGCCTGGATACCGGCACCGCCGCCGGAATCCGAACCGGCGATGGTGAGAGCAATCGCCGTCATTCCGCCTCCCCTTCCCGGCCGAGGCCGTAAAGCGCATCGAGATAGGCGGGAACGAAGCTTCCCGGACCTTGCGAGCGGCTGCCCGCCCGTTCCCCCGCGATCCCGACGATGGTGAGCGCGGCGGAAGCCGCCTTCAGCGGATCGTCCTCAACGGCGAGAAACGCGGCGACGACGGCGGAAGCGGCGCAGCCCATCGCCGTGACGCGCGCCATCATCGGATGGCCGAGGGCGATTTCGACCGCGCGCCTGCCATCCGTCACCCGATCGACCGCCCCGGTGAGCGCCAGCGTAGCGCGGGAATTTCTCGCGAAATCTTCAGGCGTTGCGCCGCCGGAAAGTGCCGCAACCTCCTCCGCATTGGCGCGGATAACCGCCGGGCGGCGGGAAAGGCATCTTCTGGCAAGCTCGAGGCGGGCGGCGGAGCGGTTTACCAGCACGGGATCGAGCACGAAGGCAAGGCCTGCGTCCGCAGCCGCTTCAAGGCCGAGATCGATCGCCGTCCGGCGCTCCTCGTCGATGGTGCCGATGTTGACAAGGAAACCGTCCGCGGATTTCACGAAATCGGAAATTTCCGCGCGCGCGACCGTCATCGACGGGACGGCGCCCAGCGCAAGCAGAACGTTGGCCGTGAAATTCTGCGCAACCGAATTGGTGATGCAGTGAACGCGCGGACTGCGCGCCCTCAAGCGTTCCAGCAGGATTGCGGCTTCTTCGAAGGAGAAGGCCAGCTTCTCCATGCCTTTCGTTTCGCCGGGAATATTTGTCATGCGACGCCTTCCCGAAAAAGCGCCGAAGCTTTTTCGCTTCCCATATCCCAATCCCTCCGCCGGCATGATCCGGATCAGGTTCCAGGAGTTGGCAATTCAGGGTATGGACCCCAGCCTCTCAGCCCGGCGGACCAGCCCGCCCGGCACCCCCTTGAGACGGTGGAAGACGTAACAATACGCAAAGGCAA
Source organism: Hongsoonwoonella zoysiae (assembly GCF_013266695.1). GTDB lineage: Bacteria > Pseudomonadota > Alphaproteobacteria > Rhizobiales > Stappiaceae > Hongsoonwoonella > Hongsoonwoonella zoysiae. The sequence goes on along the minus strand of NZ_JABRXF010000001.1, from coordinate 2,096,438 downwards.
TTTCAACCGGGCAGCGCCGCATGGCCCCGGAAAGCACATTACAAATTCGAAAGGCTTGCCCCCAAACTCGCGATCTTGTTCACTGCCCGCCTGAATCGCGCTCAGGAATTGGCCAAACCCGCTTCGGAGACCGACATGAAGCCGTTTTTCGTGATGATCAAATGCCACCTCGGCAAGGCCTACCAGGTGGCCAATGCCATCGCCGACGCCGAAATCGCTTCCGAAATCTATTCCACAGCGGGCGACTACGATCTTCTGGTGAAATTCTACGTGGATGACGACACGGACATCGGCCATTTCGTCAATGAAAAGGTACATCCGTTCGACGGCATTCTGGACACCAAGACGCTGATCACGTTCAAGGCGTTTTGAGGTGACCGAATTCAGGCGCGAGTGGCGGAACCCGCCTTTTGCGCCTTCGTGCGGTCAAGACCGAGCCTGTGCTCCCGGTATATGACGAAAATGCCGGCCGCAATGACGATCGCGGCGCCCGCGATCACCTCGACCGTCGGAACCTCGCTGAAAAACACCCAACCGAAGGCGCTTGCCCATAAAAGCGTCGTATATTCGAAGGGCGCGATCGTGGAAGCTTCGGCGAAGCGATAGCTTTGGGTCAACATGGCCTGGCCGATGCCGCCCAGAAGGCCGATGGCGATCAGGATCAGGAAATCGGTCGTGCCCGGCATGACCCAGCCGAACGGCAGGGAAAGAAGTGACAAAAGCGACGCGGTTCCCGAAAACCAGAGCACGATTGTCGACGTGCGCTCGCTCGACGTCAGCTTTCGCACGAAAATCGCCGCAAGCGCCATGAAGACCGCGGCACCAAAGGCAAACAGCGCGCCCGCCGCCGCCTCGTTGCTCAAGACATCGCCCGTCAGATGCGGCGAGAGGATGACCACGATGCCCAAAAGGCCGATCATCACCGCCGTCCAGCGGTAGACGCGCACGACCTCGCCCAGAAACAACCAGGCGAGAATGACCGTCATCAGCGGGGCGGAAAAGCTGATCGCCGTCGCGTCGGGCAGCGGTATCCGGGCAAGGGCCGAAAACCAGAGCGCCATGGCGGTTGCGCCGACGAGAGCGCGTCCGATGTGCCCCAACGGACGGCGGGTGACAAAGGCCGTGCCAAGCTCGCCGCGAAACGCCACCATCACAAGAACCGGCACCATGCCCACGAAATTGCGCGCGAACATGATTTCGCCGACGGGCACACGCTCGGAGACATATTTGATCAGCGTGAGCATGCCGGTGAAGATCAACGCGGATGTGACCTTCAGCAGGATACCGACGACGGGCCGCGTCTGGTTGAGATCGGATGAGGACGTACGGGCGGTATCGGCGGCTGCCGTCATGCGGGACATGGATCGATCGGTATCCGAACACGCGCCCGCCCGGGTGCGGGCGCAAAGCTATAAGACATTCATATGACGAAATCGAAGCGCGCGAAAGACACGCAAGCGCAATGCCGCCCCGCGCAAAAAGCATATCGTAAAAAATGCCCGGCCGGACAGTCCGGCCGGGCCTTGATCGCAAAAACCAGAAAGCGGGTCAGGCCTTTGCGGCCCGGATCGCCTCCCAAACGCGGTTGGGTGTCGCCGGCATGTCGATATGCTTCACGCCCGCATGGCGGCGAAGCGCGTCCGCGACCGCGTTCATGACCGCCGCACAGCCGCCGATGGTGCCGGCCTCGCCAGCACCCTTGATGCCCATGGCGTTCGTCGTGGAGGGCACGTTGCGCGTTTCGAAATGGAAGGCGGGAATGTCCTCCGCGCGCGGCATCCAGTAGTCGAGGAAGGTGGCGGTCAGAAGCTGTCCGTCCTCGTCGTAGACGGTGCGCTCCATCAACGCCTGGCCGATGGCCTGGGCGACGCCGCCGTGAACCTGACCGGCAAGGAGGACAGGGTTCACCGTCACGCCGAAGTCGTCGACAATGACATAGCTCAGAATTTCCGTGTCGCCCGTGTCGGGGTCTATCTCCAGCTCGCAGATGTGCGTACCGTTCGGGTAAGTGTTTTCCGACTGCTTGACGGATTCCACCGCCGAAAGCGGCTCGGGCGCGCCGGCGGCGATCTCGGCGAGCGTCACCGCCTTGTCAGTGCCGATGACGCGTACCGAACCGTCGGCCAGTTCAAGGTCCTCCGCGCCCGCTTCCAGCTTGTCGGCGGCAAGTTCCTTGATCTTCTTTACAAGCGTTTTCGACGCTTCCAGCACAGATGGGAGACCGATGGGGATGGAGCGCGAGCCGCCCGTGCCGCCGCCCGTTCGCACGCGGTCCGTGTCCCCCTGGATGACGTTGATCCGCTCCAGATCGACGCCGAACTGCTCGGCGATCACCTGGCCGTAAGCCGTCGCATGGCCCTGACCGTTGGTCTGCGTGCCGATGAGAAGAGACAGCGAGCCGTCGATGCCAAGCTCCACCGTCGCCTCCTCGGAGCCCGCGAAGGCGCAGGCCTCGATATAGGCGCACATGCCGATGCCGCGGTACTTGCCGTTGGCCGCGGAGGCTGCATCGCGTTCCGCGAAGCCCGCCCAGCCGGCAACTTCCATGGCTTTTTCCATGTGGCCGGTGAATTCGCCCGTGTCGTACATGCGCCCCGTGGGCGTGGTGTAGGGCATCTGCTCCGGCTTGATGAAATTGCGCCGGCGGATTTCATCGGACGAAAGGCCCATGTCAAGGGCCGCCTGCTCCACCAGGCGCTCGATCAGATAAGCGGCCTCCGGGCGGCCCGCGCCGCGATAGGCATCGACAGGGACGGTATTGGTAAAGACGCCGTTGATCGTGACGTCCAGCGCCTCGATGTCGTAAAGCCCTGTCGACATGGATGTGCCGACGAAAGGAATGAACGGGCCGAACTGGTGCAGATAGGCCCCCATGTTCGCTGTCACATCGATGCGAAGGCCGAGGAACCTGCCGTTCTCGTCCATGGCGACTTCGGCGCTGGTGACATTGTCGCGTCCGTGCGCATCGGTCACGAAATGCTCCGCCCGCTCGCCGATCCACTTCACCGGCCGCCCGAGACGTTCAGCGGCGACGAGGCACAGCGGATATTCGCGGTAGACGAACATTTTGGTGCCGAACCCGCCGCCGACATCGGGTGTCACGACGCGAAGGCGCGAGGCATCGATGCCCATGATATCGTCTGCGATGATATCGCGCAGGCCATGGCCGCCCTGCGTGCCGACGGTCAGCGTGTAGCGACCCGTATCCTTGTCGAATTCGGCCACGCAGCCGCGCGTTTCCATGTAGTTGGAAACCAGACGGTTGTTGACGATCTCGATCCGGCTGACGTGTTTCGCGGCGGCAAAAGCGGCGTCTGTCTTTTCCTTGTCACCCTGGCCCAGCGTGAAGGCCCTGTTGGTGCCGGTTTCCGGCCAGACGAGAGGCACGCCCTCTTTCAGCGCATCTGCGGTTTCAACGACAGCCTCGAGCGGGTCGAAATCGATCTCGATAAGCTCAGATGCCGATTTCGCCTCATCCACGCTGTCGGCGACGATGAAGACCAGAGCGTCGCCCACATGACGCACCATGTCCTTGCAAAGCACCGGACGCTCGGGAACGGCGTGCTTCGTGCCGTCCTTCTGCGGCATGACAGCCTTGGTCGGCATCGGCTTCAGCACGGCGATATCATCGGCGGCGAGCACCAGATGAACGCCCGGCGCTTCCCGTGCGGCGGAAAGATCGCCTATCGTGACCTTCGCAAACGCCATGGGCGAGCGAAGAACATAGCCCTTCAGCGTGCCTTCGGGATTATAGTCGTCGACATAGTGACCGTGGCCGGTAATGAGTGACGCGTCTTCCTTGCGCCGCACCGGAGCGCCCACGCCGAATTTCTTCTGAAACGTCTCATTCATGAACGATTTCCTCGACTCGGGGAAAATTCCATCGGGTTCGATGTGGGAGGCACCGATCCAAATGGCTGTGCCGGGTTACTGGCCCCAGCGACTATCCTGCATGTGTTGGCCGAACCTTACCGGCAGGCAGGGGGCGCGTTCAAGGCCGATGCCCGACGATCCGAAAACTTCAATCGTCATACATAAACATCCGGAACGGATTTGCCAGTGTGGTGGATTTGAAATACGCCTCATTGAAGCCGCAGCCTCCGGAGCGTATTTCAAATCCGCAAACCACACTGGAAACACATATTCGCTCGTCACCCTTTTGAATCTGAAGTTCGTTCAGAGCATGCCGGTCAGTGAGACGAACTTCAGATTCGGGTGACTAGACCGCATGCGCAGTTTGTCAACCGCCGTTGAAACGCACCGTACCGAAATGCTCGATCCTGTAACCGCCGAACCGGGCGGACATCTCGGCAAAGGCAGGCGAACGGCAAAACGCCAGAAGCGCCTGAAACGGCCGCTCGAACCAGTCCCGCCTGGACACCAGCATGTCGAAGCGCTCTTCGCAGACGGGAACGAAATCGAGCTTGAACTGACGCGCGGACGCCTCCAGCCCGAAGGCGGCATCCGCGCTGCCGTCAAGCACCGCAAGCGCGGCCTCGCGCTCATCGCGCGCAATCCGGCCCTCCGGCATCCGCGCGAGGATGTCCGGCGCCTCTTCGCCCAGAAGCTTTTCCAGAAGAAGCTGGCTTCCCGCGCTCGGCTGACGCCGCACCAGATTTATTCCGCCGAGATCGGCCAGTTTGCTCAGGTTTTTCGGATTTCCCGGCTGCACGATCAACCCGCGCGAACGCCAGAACCACTCCACCAGAACGACCGGGCGATAACGGTAGCGGACACGAACCGTTTCTGCATTCCAGCCCTCGCCCTCAGGCACATGCAGGCCCACGGCAATGCCCTTTCCGTCATCGAAACGGTCCAGACCGTCCAGGCTGCCGTCGAAAAGGGTTGCAAGGCCCGACCCCGATTCGCGCGCCGCCCACTCGAGCAGCGGATCGTGACTGCCGAGGATGACGTGCGGGCGCTCCGCCTCCAGCGTCGGCGCCTCGCCCGCCCTGTCGATCCACGCAAGCACGAGATCGCGCGGGAAGATGAGCTTGCCGGTTGCCCGACTATGCGGGATTTCGCCGGTGGCAGCGAGATCGTAGATCTTGCGCTCCTTCACGCGCAAAAGGTCCGCCATCTCGCGGGTCGTCAGAAACTGCGGAAGGTCATTCGACATCTATTGCGGCAAGCTCCTGAAACGCTCCCATAGCGCATTGCGGATGGAGATTAGGTCTTTGCCGCAAGTAAATGCAACAGCGGGCGAACTCTTCCAGTCCGCCCACCGTCAATTATGCCCATATCGCGCTCAGGCCGCTGAAGATGCAGCCCTTTTCGCGTTTTCCTCTTCAACGAGTTCCTTCTTCGACAACTTGCCGACAAGCGTTTTCGGCAATTCGTCGCGGAACTCGATCTCGCGCGGAAGCTCGATCGTCGACAGATGCCCGCGAAGGAAGGCCTTCAGCCCTTCGGCATCCACATCGCTGCCCGCCTTCAGCTTGACGAAAGCCTTCGGCGCCTGGCCGCGATAATCGTCGGGAACCGCGATGACGATCGCTTCCGCAACGGCTTCGTGCTGATAAAGCGCTTCTTCGATCACCCGAGGATAGACGTTATAGCCGGAGCAGATGATGAGGTCCTTGATCCGGTCCACCAGATGAACGAAACCGTCTTCATCCATGTATCCGACATCGCCGGTGTGAAGCGCGCCGTCCTCGATCGTCTTGGCCGTTTCTTCCGGACGGTTCCAGTAACCCTTCATCACCTGAGGGCCAATGGCGACGAGTTCGCCCTTTTCGCCCTTCTCAACGACCTTCGAGGGATCTTCGAGATCGCGAAACTCCACGCGGGTACCCGGCATCGGAACGCCGATCGAGCCCGCGCGCCGGCTTTCGTCAAGCGGATTGGCGCAAACGACTGGAGAAGCTTCCGTCAGGCCATAGCCTTCGACGAGCATGCAGCCGGTCATGGCCTCGAACTGGTTCTTCACCTCGACCGGCAAAGGCGCGCCGCCCGAGAGGCAGAACTTGATCGACTTCAGGTCGTATTTGCGCGTGAGCCGGGCATTGTTGATGGCGGTGTAAAGCGTCGGCACGCCCGGGAAGAGGGTGATTTTCTTGCGCTTGATCGTATCGAGCAGGAGTTTCAGCTCGAAACGCGGGATCATCACCATCTCCGCGCCAAGGGCGACCGACTTGTTCTGGACCACCGTCATCGCGAAGACGTGGAAGAACGGCAAGACGCAGAGCATTTTCTCACGCCCCGGCTCGGCCGCGGAAAAGCAGGTGCGCATCTGCTCGATATTGGCCGAAAGATTGCCGTGGGTAAGCATCGCGCCCTTCGGCACGCCGGTGGTGCCGCCGGTATATTGCAGCACCGCGACATCCTCCAGCGGATCAATTTCCGCCGCTTCGGCGCTGCCGCCCTTCGCCGCAAGATCGTTGTGGAAGATGTGCGCCTCGTCGCTTGGCACGACCGCGCGCTCGCCCGCCTTGAGAAGCGTGAAAAGAAACTTCTTCGGCTGAGGCAGGATATCGGCCATGCGGCAGACGACGATCTTGTCGAGCGCGCCTTCCCTGCGCACGTCCTCCACCTTGTCGTAGATCATCTTCAAGTCGAGCGTGACCATGATGCGCGCGCCGGAATCACGCGCCTGGAAGGCAATTTCGCGCTGGACGTAGAGAGGATTGAAGTTCACGACGATGCCGCCGAGCTTCAGGACCGCGAAATAATAGGCGGTGTAATAGGGCGTGTTCGGCAGGCACAAGCCCACGCGCGTGCCCTTTTCCACGCCGAGCGACCTCAACCCCGCAGCAACCTGGTCGATCATCCGCCCAAGCTCGGCATAGGTCCAGCCCCTGCCAAGAAAATCAACCGCCGGCCTGTCGGCGAAACGGCTCACCGCTTCGTCGATATATTCATGCAGCGGCCGCGGTCTGAAGGTGGCGAGCCAGGCCTCAGTCTCATTCATGATCCGTATCCTCCCAAAAAATGCCTCCAGAGCGCTTTCGTGATCGGAAATTGCCCAAGATTCAATTTGTCGGAGCAAATCCTCGTCGTCAAAACGCAAGGCGCTGCGACGGAATATGCTCAACTCCCCGCTGACCGAAACCCGATGTCTCTCCCCAATCAGCGCCGCCTTCACCGAAACAGGCCACCTTCACGGCCTTCCCCCAAGCGAAGACGATAAATGCAGCGCCCTTCCGTTTACGTCAACTGCCAACGTAAGGGTACCCCCTTCATATTTTCTTCATATTGTACCCCAAGGCGGGCCTGCATCACATCAAGTGAACGGGAGATCGATGCCCGGAATCAATCGACAAGCTCGAAGCGATCGGCATCGAACAGCCCCTTGTCGGTGATCTTGAGGTGCGGGATGACCGGCAGCGGCAGAAAGGCGACCTGAAGGAAAGGTTCCGGCAAGGTGCAGCCAATCTCCTTCGCCGCCTCGCGCAAGGCCTCAAGCGTGTGCCTGACCGTTTCGAAAGGCTCAAGGCTCATCAGGCCGGCCAGCGGAAGCGCCAGCTCGGCAAGGATACGCTCGCCATCGGCGACGGCAAAACCTCCCTTCAACTCCACCAGCCGATTGACGGCGGCCGCCATCGAAACGTCATCCGCGCCGATCACGCAGATATTGTGACTATCGTGGCCGACGGACGAGGCGATGGCCCCGCGCTGCAAGCCGAAACCGGAGACGAAGCCGCGCCCGATATTTCCGTTGACGCCGTGCCGTTCGACAACGGCGACCTTGACGACGTCCTGAGATGGATCGCTGCCCAAAAGACCACCTTCGACGGGAAGCGTCTTTTTCAAGTGCTCCGTAATGATTCGCCCCGGAACGACACCGATGACAGACGCCTCGTTTGCCCCGCTCGCCTTCACCTTGAAATCGTCCTTTGAGACCTTCGACAGCTTCACGCTGTCGAGCGCAACCGGCGCGACCGTTTCCCGGGCGGCGAAAGCTTCCGGCGTGGCCTCGCGCCCGCGGGCAAAGACCTTGTGAACGCGGCAATCCTCCAGATCGTCCAGAAGCACGAAATCCGCCCGCCAGCCCGGCGCGACGAGGCCGCGGTCGCGAAGGCCGAAGGCAGTTGCCGCCGACCAGCTTGCCGCGCGATAGGCATCCACCGGCCTCACGCCATGGGCGATCAGGCGGCGGATCATGCTGTCGAGATGGCCTTCCTCCGCGATATCCAGCGGGTTTCGGTCATCGGTGCAAAGGCAGACGAAGGAAGCGTTGTCCGGCGTGAGTATGGATGCAAGCGCATCGAGATCCTTCGATACCGAACCTTCGCGAATGAGGATCGTCATGCCCTTTGCAAGCTTTTCCAGCGCCTCTTTGGCCGTCGTCGCCTCATGGTCGGTGCGGATGCGGGCCGCAAGATAGCCATTGAGAGCAAGGCCCGACAAAAGCGGCGAATGCCCGTCGATATGCCCGTCCTGAAATACGGCGAGCTTTGCGATTGCGCCGGGATCGCGCGCGAGAACGCCGGGGAAATTCATGAATTCGGCAAGGCCGATGACCGAAGGGTGATCGCGGAGCGGCTCCAGATCCCCAATCTCCAGCCGCGCGCCCGCCGTTTCGAAACTGGTGGCCGGCACGCAGGAGGAGAGATTGACGCGAATATCCATCAGCGTGCGGGTAGACGCGTCCAGGAAATAGCGAATGCCTTCGACGCCGCAAACATTGGCGATCTCATGCGGATCGCAGATTGCCGTCGTCACGCCATGCGGCAACACGCAGCGGTCGAACTCGAACGGGGTCACCAGCGAGGATTCGATGTGCAAATGCGTATCGATGAAACCTGGAACGACGACCCGCCCTTCCGCGTCGACCTCCGTTTCGCCGCGGTAGCGGGCATGGGTTCCGACAATACGGTCGCCCACGACGGCGATGTCGGTTTCAGTCAGCGAGCCGTCGATAACGCTGAAGAGCCGGGCGTTCCTGATCACAAGATCGGCCTGGGTTTCCCCGGCGCCGGCGGCAATCGCCCGTTCCAGGAATTTCCTCGTCTCAGCGTCGTTCGCCATCGGGCGCTCCTTTTTCTTCTATGGATAATTTGCTTTCAGCATCAAGGCTGTCGCGATTTTGGCGCATTTGTCCAGAAGGTGCGAAAGCGGGGACGGGAAAATCCGTTTCCGCCCGCCGCGACGTCGAACACAAGGGCCCGGCTTCGCACATGGAACAAACACGTGGGCAAGGCAAATTCGAGCAGGAAACGCGGTATTTGCCCTTCCGCTAGGGTAAGTAACCAAGAGGCAAAACAATCGATCCGGGAAGGAGAAATTTCTGATTTGTGACGCGAGTCACATTCTTCAGCAAAACGGCTGATATTTGTTAGAGTAAGCGTTATTCGGCCAACCAAATGACATGGCGCAAGGAGTGCCGGGTTCGCGGATCGTATAATGACATGCCTATCGACCGGATATCCGGTCGCAGGTTCAAGATTTCGAGAGCATCGCGGAGGCAGATTGATGCATAATGATCCCCTTGCGACCAAAGCCACCGCGACCGACGGTGGCATGGAGGGTGCCTCTGCGGGCACCGCCGGGGGGTGCTGCCACGACACTGGAGAATTGTGTCGCGACGGACCGCTACGGCCGGCGCTACAGGGTGGCCTGCCCATGAGGCGGGCGAACGGAATGGCCGGCGGCGGACCTATCGGTTTCCGGCCTATGATAACAGGAGGCAACATGTACAAGATTCTGGCCACTGCGGCTTGCGCGCTTCTTCTTGCCGGCTGCCAGTCCGACAGCCAACGCGACCGTGCCCTCGTGGGCGGCGGCCTTGGAGCGGCTACGGGTGCCGCCATAGGCGCCGCGGCGACCGGCGATGTGGGCGGCGCGCTGGTGGGCGGCGTGATCGGCGGCGCAGGCGGCGCCATCGTCGGCTCGGCGACGACGCCGAAAAACTGCATCGCGACGGACCGTTACGGCCGGCGCTACTACGTCGCCTGCCCGTAAGCAAGGGCGATACACCAGCAGCCAGGCCGGATCGGAAACGGCCCGGCCCAATGCGTAAGGAGTTTGCATGAACAAGATACTGGCCATCGCGGCCTGTTCGCTCGCGCTCGCCGGCTGCCAGTCCGACAGCCAGAGGGACCGGGCGCTGGTTGGCGGCGGTCTCGGGGCTGCGACGGGAGCCGCCATCGGTGCGGCGACCGGCGGCGGCGCGGGGGCTGCCGTTGCGGGTGCAGCGATCGGTGCCGTCGGCGGCGGCGTGATCGGTGCGGCGACCACGCCAAAGAACTGCGTCGCGACGGACCGCTATGGCCGGCGCTATTATGTCGCCTGCCCGTGAAGCACCGCTTCCGAGGCAGGAAAATTAAAGCCGGCGGATCGCTCCGCCGGCTTTTTTTCATTCTTGCCGGCTCTGAAATTCCAGATCAGGCCGCTGCCGGAATGCCCTTCAGCGCCTGCTCCGGCGCGAGGTAGTCATACCCGAGCGCGCTTGCCACAGCCTCGCAGGTCACCTGACCCCGGTAGACGTTCAGCCCCGGCAGGAGATGCGGATCGTCGAGCAGCGCCTTCTGGTAGCCCTTGTCGGCAAGAGCCAGCACGAACGGCAACGTGACATTGTTAAGCGCGTTCGTGGACGTGATCGGCACGGCGCCTGGCATGTTGGCAACGCAGTAATGCACCACATCGTCGACGATATAGGTCGGGTCGGTATGCGTCGTCGCGTGGGAGGTGGCGAAGCAGCCACCCTGGTCGATCGCGACATCCACGAGCACCGAACCCGGCTTCATGCGCTTGACGAGGTCTGCGCCGACAAGCTTTGGAGCTGCGGCGCCGGCCACAAGGACCGCGCCAACGACAAGATCGGCCTCGAGCACATATTGCTCGACCGTGGACGCGGTGGAATAGACCGTGCGGAGCGCGGAGCCGAAGCGCTGCGACAGGGAAGCCAGCACATCGACATTGCGATCGAGCACGGTAACATCAGCACCGAGGCCAAGCGCCATGGTGATGGCGTGAGCGCCGACGACGCCGCCGCCAATCACGACGACCTTCGCGGGAGCAACGCCCGGAACGCCGCCGAGCAACAAGCCCGCGCCGCCGTTCGCCTTCTGCAGCGCGGTCGCGCCGGCCTGGATGGACAGACGGCCGGCGACCTGCGACATGGGCGCGAGAAGCGGCAGGCCGCCGCGCGCATCCGTTACGGTTTCATAAGCAATACAGGTCGCGCCCGATTTGACGAGATCCGCAGTCTGCTCTGCGTCGGGAGCGAGGTGGAGATAGGTGAAAAGAACATGCTTGGGGCGCAACATGGCGCGTTCCGCCGCCTGCGGTTCCTTCACCTTGACGATCATGTCGGCGGCATCGAAAACCTCGGCCGCCGTTTTCAGAACCTTCGCGCCCGCCTCTTCATAGGCTGCATCGTCGGCGTTGATACCGGCCCCGGCCATCGTTTCCACGACCACCTCGTGACCATGCGCGACAACCTCGCGCACGCTCGCCGGCGTCAGGCCGACGCGATATTCGTGGTTCTTGATTTCCTTCGGAACACCAATCCGCATGACGTCCTCCCAAATCCCGCAGCGCCGCCGCTCGCATTTGCCGGCTGCCGGCACCGTTTGTCATTGAGAGATAATAGCGCGTCTGGCCCCGCATTTTCTTGCGAAGTTGACGCGCATGGCTCTACTGGCGCAATAATATAGCGTATTTTTGGACATAAATCGAATTCTCTGCGGCAGAGGCAAAAATGAAGCTCGACAGGATCGACCGGAAAATCCTGGCCCGCCTGCAAGAGGACGGCCGGATCGCCAACGCCGAGCTCGCGGAGGCTGTCGGCCTTTCCGCCTCCGCCTGCCTGCGCCGGGTGAAAGCGCTTGAGCAGGCCGGCGTCATAGATCGCTATGTCGCCCTGCTCGACCCGAAGAAGATCTCACGGCGCATGGACATCTTCGTGGAGATCTCGCTGACCTCTCAGTCGAGCGAGGTGCTAGGCGCCTTCGAAAAGGCGGTGAACCGTTCTTCGGAAATCATGGAATGCTACCTGATGGCGGGCGACGCCGACTATCTGCTGCGCATTGCCGCCGCCGATCCGACCGATTTCGAGCGGATCCACAAGGAGCATCTGTCGCGCCTGCCGGGGGTGACGCGCATGCGGTCGTCCTTTGCCATCCGCACCGTCACGCGAAAGACCGCCTTCGCCTTCGACGAGTGAAACCGGCTACTAATCGTCCGCGCCTTCGACCACCTCGCGAGGCAAAATGGCGAAGGCATCGCGCGGCGCATCGCGTCCCCAGGTCGGGGCGAGATCATGGTCGACGGCAATCCGCTCGTCAAAAACGAAGCAGGAGCCGGACCAGAGACTTTCTGCCTCCGGCGTCCTTTCCAGATAGTTCAGGATGCCGCCCTTGAGGTGATAAACCTCCTCAAAACCCTCGTTCAACAGAAGCGCCGTCGCCTTTTCACAGCGAATTCCGCCGGTGCAATACATGGCGACCTTCGGCCTTTCCTTCAGTTCCTTCGCCTTTTTCACCCAGTCGGCGAATTCCCGGAACGAGCGCGTGCCCGGGTCGACGGCGCCCTGGAAACGGCCAAAGGCAACCTCATAATCATTGCGGGTATCGACGAGAACCACATCCGGATCCGAAACAAGGGCGTTCCAGTCCTCAGGCGCAACATAGGTGCCGACACGCTTGCGCGGATCGGCCTCAGCCACGCCCAGCGAAACGATTTCCTTCTTGAGACGCACCTTCATGCGCTTGAAGGGATTTCGCTCAGCGGATGAGAATTTGGCTTCCAAATCCGCAAAACGCTCGTCCTTGCGCAGAAACGCAAGCAGTTCATCGATCGACGCGGAACTGCCCGCGACAGTACCGTTGATCCCCTCGCGTGCGAGAAGCAGGCTGCCGAAGATCGACCGAGCCTTGCAAAACGCAAGCAGCGGCTCGCGCAGGCCCTCATGGTTTTCAAGGTCCACGAACTTGTAAAGGGCTGCGATCCTGACTTCGGGCATCTTCGTTTCGGCGGTCTTCGGGTTCCGTCTGAAAATCGGCCAGAGCCCATCCCGCAAAATCCGAATAGGATTTTGCGATAAGGATATGCTCACAATAGTTGAATCCAGGTCGCTTTCGTTGAAAGCGCCCTGGCGGCCTGTCCGCTCCCTTAAACCATGCGCCTCCCGCACACCAGAACAGTTTTTCCATAGTCCGTCGCGCCGGGCAAACCGGGACAAAAAGCGATATCCAAATATCCTATTTTGAACCGCCATGCCCAGCGCCCCAGATTTACTGTCATGAGCGCAACCGAAAAAACGAGCCCTGCGCTGATCTACGCGATCGGCGATATTCACGGGACCTGCGGGCTTCTCGGCAAAGCGGCAAGATGGATCTCCGAGGACAGGCGCGCGCGCGGCAACCCGGATACCGCCGTGGTAACCCTTGGCGACTACATCGACCGCGGGCCCGAAAGCGCCGCCGTGATCGAGCGGCTGGCGAACAATCCCTTCGCGCCGGCAAGACACATCGCGCTGAAAGGCAACCATGAGGATGCAATGCTCGGCTTCCTCGACGATCCCTTTGCCGGGGAGTACTGGCTCACGATCGGTGGCGTCCAGACCATCCGCTCCTACGGGCTTTCCATATGCGATTACCGTGGCGAGGCGGGGCTTCTGTCGCTTGCGCGGGACTTCAAGGCCGCGATCCCACCCCGGCACCTCGGTTTTCTGGAAGGTCTTGCAACGTCATGGACCGCCGGCGACCTCATGTTCGTTCATGCCGGCATTCGCCCCGGTGTTCCGCTTGAGCAGCAGGACCCGAACGACCTGATCTGGATCCGCGACGAATTCCTGACCTTCGACGCCCCGCTGCCCAGGTTCGTCATCCACGGCCATACGCCCGTGGGCCGGGCCGAGGTGCGCCGCAACCGCATGAACATCGATACCGGCGCCTGCTTCGGGGGCCATCTGTCCGTGCTGGCGATCGATGAGACGAATTTCGATCTCGTGGAATTCCATCACGGGGAGGACGAGCCGATCGGCCATCCCGCATTTCCGATGCCGCGCTCCGGCCGCGAAGGGTGAGCGGCCAGCCGCAATGCCGTCGGCGTCAGCGCATTCAGGCTTTGGCCTTCACGCCCCCATTCCACGCGTGAGGCGGGCAGGCTCCCTCAGGAAGCGGTTTCGTACGATTTCGCCATAGGCATGGATAGGCAGCGGTTCGCCAACGAGATACCCCTGGATGATCTCGCAGCCGCGCTCTTTAAGGAATTGAGCCTGTTCGTCGGTCTCGACACCTTCCGCCACGACCGTGAGGCCAAGCGCGGCCGCAAGGCCGATGATCGTCTCCACAATGGTGTTCGACTGGTCGCCGCTGCCGATCCGCGACACGAAGGACCGGTCGATTTTCAGGATATCGAAGGGGTAGGCTTGCAGGTAGCTGAGCGAAGAGTAGCCAGTGCCGAAATCGTCCATCGCGATCCGCACGCCGAGTGCATGCAGATCGTTCAGGATTCTCGCGGCGTTCTCCCGGTCGTGAAGCAGGATGGATTCCGTCACTTCCAGTTCGAGGCGGGCCGGATCGATGTTCGTGTCCTCAAGTGCCGCACGCACGACTTCGACGAGGTTGCCCAGGCGAAACTGAACCGCCGACAGATTAACCGACACGATCAGCGGCTCGTCCCAGGACACCGCATCCCGGCAGGCGGCACGGATCACCCATGCCCCGATCGCCTCGATCGCCCCGCTTTCTTCCGCTACGGGAATGAACGCGCTCAAAGGAACGTTTCCAAGCTTGCGCGAACGCCAGCGAAGCAGCGTTTCAAACCCCCTTATTTCACCCGAGGCCATATCGAGCTGCGGCTGATAGGCAAGCTCGAACTCCACCTTGTCGAGGGCACGGTCGAGCTCCCGCTCGATTTCCTGGCGCGCCTTGACGGCATCGCCCATGTGCCTGTCGAAAATGCGATAGGTGCTGCGCCCCTCGCTCTTGGCGCGGTAGAGCGCAACGTCGGCATTGCGCAAAAGGTCGTCCGCACTCGATGAATCGTCATCGAGGATGCTGATGCCGATGCTGACGCCGACCGTCATCGGGCGGCCATCGAGATAATAGGGCCGCGACAGTTCCTCGATGAGACGAGCGGCAAAGCAGGCTATATCCTGCGGGCCGCCGGCATCCTTCCTGACAACGACGAATTCGTCGCCGCCATGTCGATAGGCGCTTTCGTTCGTCAGCCGCTTCATCCTCTCCGCCAGGGCGCAGAGCAGCCTGTCCCCCGTCGGATGGCCGTAGGCGTCGTTGATTTCCTTGAACCGGTCGAGATCGAGATAGAAAATGCCCAGCTTGCCGGCGGATTCAGCCGATCCGGCACGCCGCACCGCCAGGGGAAGATCCTGTCGAAGGGACGTCAGGTTCCTCAGGCCCGTCAGCGGGTCGTGGTGCGCGAGGTAGTTGATCCGCGCTTCCGCCTTGGCCCGTTCGCTAAGGTCGCGAACGGCGACGATCGTCCGTTCGCCATCACGGAAGGAAACGCGCTTGAGATAGACTTCCACGGGCAGATTTCTGCCCTTCCTCGTGACGAGCGATCCGCCGAAGGGGCCGGAAGGCTCGCCTGCATCCGGCATGACGAGATCGAAATCGACCTGAAGGATGTCCTCGAACGGGCGCCCGACAAGTTCGCCGCGCCCAAGACCCGACATCGCCGCAAGGCTCGCGTTGGCATCGAGGATCTTCCAGTTGCTCAAGACGGCGATCCCCTCGACGACGGCGTCGGCAAGGGCGTTCATGCGGGCCGCCTCGTCCTGTGCGGCCCGCAGCCGTTCATCGGCGACAACGGCGCAGGCAGCTATGCTGATGACGGCGAGCATCACCCCGGCAATGCCGGTTGCCAGAACGTCGTTTTCCAGCAGCACGCCCTTCAAGGTGACGCTCGGGTCTGGCAGGACGGTTGCCGCTGTCATGGCCATGAAATGCAGGGCGTTGATGGAAAGCGCGAACAGGCCGCCCGCCGCGACAAGCCCGCGCACGCAGCCGCCGAAACGCTTGAACACAAAGGCGGAGCCGAGCGCGAAGAGCGAACCCGCCGCAATGGCCAGAGCAAGATACGAATGGTCGTACGTGAACCGTCCCGGCACGTGGACGCCCGTCATGCCGACGAAATGCATGATCGAAATCGCCGCGACCACCAGCCCCGCCGAGGCGGCCGCGCGTGCGTAACTTTCCCTCGCCTTCATGAGAACGAGGGCGGGAAATGCCAGCACGACGGCCGCGGCCAGCGAAAGAAACGTCAAGAAGGGGTCGTATGAGACAAACGAACCGCCAGCCGGCTCGTAAGCCAGCATGCCGATGAAATGCGTCGCCCAGATACCGGCACCCGCCGTGAACGCCGCCGCGCCGATCCACAAGTACTCAAGCCTGCCGGCGCGCTGCGACCTGTCCATCAGGCCAAAAATCGCCATGCTGGAAAGTACGCTGATAACCACGGCAACGCCCAGCAGCCAGGTTACGTGTTCCTCAGACAGGCAACTGATCAGTCGATACATGCTGATGGGCCTTCTCGACGATCAAACCAACGAGACCAGGCTTGCCCGGCGTTTCCCGATTGCCGGACGCATGGGACCGTCAATGCCGCCGAAACGGCCGCGATTAATGTGCGGCAGCCCCCGTCTGCCTTTCTTTTTAGCCATAGGCTCTTTCCAAAACCCAAAATCTATACAGAAGCTGAACACAACCACAATCAAGCAAAATGATTGCCTATTCATTATATTCCGCACGAAATATGTGTCTTTTTTCCAAAACATTGTTTTCGCAGCGTAATATATCGGACAACCGAAACAATAATACGAATGACCTCAAGTTCTTTGAACTGGAGAACCCACACGTTGAACAAGGAAAACGCCTTCCCGGTAGATCAAGGCCGCCCGGGACAAGGCGCACTGGAACGCGGCGGTTGCGGGAACCGACGCTCCCTCACTCCCTGACAGGAATAATAAATCATACGATTGACGCGCTCAGAAATGCGTTCTAGATCGATTAAATCGATTTAGCCGAAAACGACTCGGCCACTGCCGCAAATTCGGAAATGCGGCTGCACTGAGGAGGCGTGTTGTCCCAATTCGATTCTCTTCCCGTGACCGGCACGAACGGCAGTTCTTCGCCGTTCCTCGCGCCATCGGTGCGGGGGGCGAAGCATCGGATGATCCAGCGAGATTGATTTCCGCCCTGCCTGGACCGGCCACAATCCGCAGCCGGAACTCGCCTGAGTTCGCCTGAAGGCCGGTCCCAACTCGACGGGAGGGAGAAAGCCCTCCCGTTTTTTCTTTCCCCGCCAGATGGATGGCGGTCCGGCCAAAGAAGGGCAACGCGGCCCCGAACCGATCATCCTTCTCGTTAGGACATGCTCGAGGCTTTAATTCTGAAGCGATTTCTTATCACGAATGCGACTTCGCTTTCGTGACCCGCTCCGCACCCTTCTTCTTGCATCTCGTTGCCGTTTCAGGTGCCAATTGCATCAATTCTATGGGTCCTGGTCGCCACCATCTCCATCCCCTTCGCCACCGCTCGACGCCAGAAGAAATCCGATGGCGAACAATCCGGCGGCGACGAGAAGCGATTTGCGAATATGCGGCGTGCGCGAAAGCGGCAATGCGGACACCGCCAGCGAGGCGACCGTCGGCCCCATGAGACCGCGGCGACGCCGGCGCATTCTTTTCGCGTGCCGCCGCGCAGCTATCCTCCACCCGATCAAAAGCGCCAGCGACAAGAGGATACACAGCCCTGCAACGGATAGCGCTCCGACAAGAGGACCGTAAAACCGGGCGACCGCAATTCCCATGGCCACAAGAAGCGCGGCAGCGGACGCAAGCGCAAGGAAACTCGATATCGCGCAGATAAACAGGGAGGTGGCAAGCCAGTCCCGCCGCTCCCGGACTTCCCGGCCCGCCAGGCCAATGATCGTCCCGAGGAAACGGATCATCGCAAGGTTTCCTAGCGGCGCAGCAGCAAGCCGGCCATGACGCCGGCAAGCAGTGCCGCGCCAAGAGAGATAAACGGCTTCTCGCGCACCGTTTTCTTGAGGCTTCGCTCCAGGTCGGCAAGTTCCTGCTCAAGGCCCGCGACCATATCCTCTCCCTTGCCCGCAAGCTGGGCCGCCCGCCGTTCCGCCTCTCCGCGCAATTCGCCCGCCTTGCTCGAACCCACGGCGGAAATGGTTTCTGCCAGCGTGGCGATCTCGGCGCGGACCTTCCTGATCTGGGCTTCGACATCGGCCACGGTGGGGCCACTTTCGCCATCGGTGGTTTTCTTCGCCTGTGAAGCAGTCGCCATTTCAGGTCACCTCCATTTCGTCGCTTATTGGATCAGCCGAAACTTCCGTCGCGGATGCTAACACTTATTCACGCTCAAGTGCGTGTGGGCCAGCATGATGCGGCAAAAGACGCAAGCGGCGTTCTCACATTCGGGAAATGCCGCTGGCGGGGGAGTTGTTCCTGGAAAACAGTTGGTTTTGGCTCATGGGAAGCGCGTTCCTGAGCGCGGCATAGATGATCAGCATCGACGGCACGGCAATGAACCCGCCGACCGGGCCCCAAAGCCAGAGCCAGAAAGCGAGCGCGAGAAACACGAAGAACGGATTGAGGGTCAGCGTGCGTCCCAGAACATGCGGCGTAACGAACTGGGACTCCAGCGCATTAAGCCCGAGATAGGCCCCCGCCGGCACCAGCAGTGCGGGAAAGGTGTTGAACGTCGCGATACCTACCAGAAGCAGGATCACCACCATCAAGGCCGGACCTACGTAGATCACATAGTTGAGCGTGAAAGCGAGAAGGCCCCACAACATAGGCGACGGCACGCCGAGGGCGAACATCACAACACCCACGGCAAAGCCGAGCGCGGCGTTGATGAAGGTGATCGAAAGCAGATAGGCCGAGACGTCGCGTTCCGTATCGCGGAAGAAATGCGCCGCGCGCAGCTTTGCCGCACGGCTGAAGCAGAGCGAAAGCACGCTCAGGCGAATGCGGTCCCGCGTCGCGATGAAGAAGTAAAGGCTTGCCAGGAACAGGAGCACCTGCGCGACGATCGTCGGCGCGATATAGGCGATCTGGGCAACGGTCGAATCTTCCTCCACCGTCACCTTCATCGACGAACTTTGGCCGGCGATATCGCGAAGCTGATCGCGCAGGTTGGACAGGGAGTCGAAAAAGGGTTCCCAGCCGGTAATCTGGAACTGCAGCTTGCGCCAGATAAGCGGCAGACGGTCGATCCAGACCGACAGGGGCAGCGCGAAAAGCGTGACGCAAGTCGCGATAATCACAAGCAGGAGCAGGACGACCGCAAGGGCGGATATCGACGGCGGAATACGCCGCGTCTCCATCAACGTCGCCACCGGCGAGAACATCAGCCCCAGGATGATCGCAACGAAAATCGGCGCCAGCAGAAACTGCGCGTTCCTGAGCACGATAAAGAGGCCGACCGCGCCGAGGAACACCAGCGACGCGCGCGAGGCAGTTTGCAGTATCGCCTCGATATTTCCCACAGGTCCGCGCCGCGGAGATATCAGGCGCGAGGCAATCCGTTGGCGATGCATTCAAGAAAGGCCCCTCTTTCGCCCTTAACGCCCGAAGGCGACATTCGGTTCCCAGCTCACGGTGCACCGGCCGGCATGGATGGAAGATAACGCCTCATGGGGTTTCCGTTACTCTGGCCCAAAAATTGATTTCATGCATTTCTTCACCAGAGAAGCGCCTTGCAAGGACGTTACAATTACTAAAAATTCGCCCTTGCACGGCGCATCCATTCTTACTTCACTGCGCAACGCGCACAGTATTCATTTCAATAGATCAATCTTATCAAATTATGTCAGAAAAACGCTAAAGTGCCACATCGGAGGCTTGGATTAACACCAGCTGGTACAGCAAAAGACGGACAATACCGACTCCAACTTTCCGGAGCGCTCAAATAAGGTCTGGTCCCTAAGCCTTGCGGATTTCGAAAATACCTCGTCTTCCGAGCTGGCGGTCACGGTCTTGACCATCGCATCGGTATCCAGCGTGAGGTTCGCCGTAACGCTCGGAAGCTCGCGGTTCTTGAAAAAGATTGTCTCATTCGCACGGTGGCGAGCGCTGTAAAGCGTCAATCTATCGGAATACTGGTGCACATAACGAATGCCATTCGGGCCGTGCAGTTCGACATGCGAAATACAGGCTCTGTCATCCACCTGACCCATTGTTTTCGGCCAGGGACAGTCGGCTCTGGTCTTTTCGAGTTTCTTCCGCCAAAGCATCGCCGGCAGCCGGACCGGGGGTCAGATCAGTGGCAGGAAGGGCCAAGGCAAGTACCGCACCCACAAAATTCATTGGAAGGGTGGAAGGGGGTTCATAGTTCATCTCCCTTGCCTGTATTAGAAGAGCGAATGAGCCTACGTAAAGATCCATATAGCGGATTGTGCGTCCTCGTGCGCGGCGCTAACTGCGCCGCGCACGAAACTTTCCAACCCCTTATTCCGACTGTGTGATTTCGAGTTTCACCGAAGCATACCAGTCCGCGAGGTCGCGGATTTCTTCATTCGTCAGGTCGGCGGCGATCGCGGACATGACCTCGTCGGTACGCTTGCCGAGTCGGAAGGCCTTCAACTGCGTATCGATATAGATCGCACTTTCACCGGCGAGATTTGGCACGTTCTCCACCTGGCCGATGCCGGTCGCGCCGTGGCAGGCGACGCAAAGCTCCGGTGCATCCTCCTCGCTCTTGCCAGCAGGAAGCGTGGTGGAAACCTCGTGAGACGAATACCAGGCACTGAGATCGGCGATCGACTGATCGTCAAGGTTCTTTGCAACCACGCTCATCATTTCGTGGGTGCGGGTGCCCTGCCTGAAAGCCTTGAGCTGCTTTGCAATGTAACTGGCGGGTTCCCCGCCGATGTGCGGGGCAATGGGAATTTTCGCATATCCGTCAAGGCCGTGGCAGGTGCGGCACTGACCCGCTTTCTTGCGCCCGGCCTGCGGATCGCCGTTCAGGTCATCGGCGAATGCACCCTGGGCGAGGAAGACCCCGCCCAGGATGAGAATTGCGGCACGAAGCATCAATTGCCCTCATACGAAATGCGATAGATCGCACCGGCAAGATCGTCGGAAACGAGGATCGAGCCGTCGCGAAGCTCCGCCACGTCGACCGGTCGGCCGAGATACTCGCCGTTCTCGTCAATCCAGCCTTCGGCGAAGGGTTCCGTGGTCGCGTTGCCCTCGTCGTCGATATGGGTGACCATCACGCGGGCGCCGACGGGCGTCGTACGGTTCCACGATCCGTGCTGAGCGGAAAAGATCGCGTTCTTGTAGTGCGCGGGGAACATGTTGCCCGTGTAGAAGTGCATACCAAGGTCAGCCGCATGCGCCACCGTTTCGACCGCCGGCATCACGACATCGACCGGCACTTCCTCGTCCTTGTATTCGTTCGTGCGGACATCGCCGCCGCCATACCAGGGGAAGCCGAAGTGCTGACCCTGAGCCGTCTGGCGGTTGATTTCGCCCGGCGGAATGTCATCGCCCATGCCGTCCACCTGGTTATCGGTGAACCAGAGTTCGCCGGTGACGGGGTGGAAATCGTGACCCACGGAGTTCCGGATACCGTAGGTATAGACTTCACGGCCGGTACCGTCGGTGTTCATGCGGATCATGCCGCCGATGCCGTGCTTCTTGTACAGGTCGAGCTTTTCGGGCGGCGTGACGTTGAACGGCTGACCAAGCGAAATGTAAAGCTTGCCATCCGGCCCGATCTTGCACACGCGCGCGGTGTGGTTGTAGCTCTCCTCCTCCGGCGGGATAAGTTCGCCCTGCTTGACGACGTTGAAGGCCGCCACATCCGGACTTTCATAGAAGAATTCCGCCGCCGGATAGACCAGAACGCGGTTCTGCTCGGCGATATAAAGGAAGCCGTCGCTGGAGAAACAGGGGCCGTTCGGGATCGCGAATTTCAGCGAGGGCGCGAAATCCTTCACCTCGTCCGCCACACGGTCCTTGTTGCGGTCGGTCACCGACCAGACCTTGTCCTTGCGCGTGCCGACGAAGGTTACGATGCCTTGCGGACCCACCGCCATATGGCGCGCATCGGGAACGACGGCATAAAGCTCGATCTTGAAGCCGTCCGGCATCTTGATGCGTTCGAGATTTTTCCTGATGCCGTCGGCATATTCGCCGGTCTGCTCGATAAAGGTGAATTCTGTCGTCCCCGTGCTCTGGAAATTCGAGAGCTTTTCGAGATTGTCCGGCACGGGGGCCTGGGCATTGGCTATGCCCGCACCCAGGAACAGGCATGCGGTGGCCAGCAAAATCTTCTTCATGAGGTTTCCTCCCGTATGGAAAATTGAGTGCTTGCGCGTTTTTCTTGATTTGGATTTCTCGCAGCACTCGACAGAATAATATTATTTATTTTTCGCGCCTTGGCTACTGCCCAACGCGCGATTCGGGCTGTTTATCAACGCTCGCACGAACATTGATTAACAATCTTGAGGCGCAATTCACTGATAATGCACGCGGTCGAGTCGCGACAACGTGAGCGCATAATGAATAAAGCCTCACAGTACACTCAATTGAATATGGTATGATTCGGCAATGTCCCAGTCAGCTCCGTCTTGGAGGGCAATTAAATTTGCTATCCTAAATATTTGCGCCGCAACAGCATTTTTGGTGCAACGCATATATGTTTTTGGATAAATACATTTTCATAAACGGAAATAATAAGTCGTTCTGAATTTGCACCCGACGGTTTACCTCACCCGGCGGCGTAGCTATCATAATATTTATTCGGGAAGGCAACGTGGGACTGCGCCACAACCCGGCATATACAAATCAATTTTGACCCGGCCGGCCGTTGTCGCAGTTGAACAAGGGAGGAAAACCCATGACGTCCAAACTGAACAGACGCAGGTTTTTGAAAGCAGGCGCGGGCGTGGCTGCGGCAAGCGCGCTGGCCGCCCCGCATATCGCCAACGCGCAGGCGCAGGGCACCACCTGGAAAATTCAGACATCGTGGCCCGGCGGCGCCGGCCTGCAGATCTTTAAGGACTGGTGCGCGACGATCGTCGAGAAGACAGGCGGCGAGCTTGCGTTCGAGCCTTTCGGCGCGAATGACGTCGTCGGCGACTTCCAGCTTTTCGACGCCGTGAAGAACGGCGTGCTCGACGCGGTGAACCCCTTCACGATCTATGCGCAAGGCATCATCCCGGCAGCGACGTTCCTGACGTCCTATCCGCTGGGCCTTCGCAACCCGCACGAGTGGGATGTCTTCTTCTACGGGCTCGGCGGGCTTGAGATCGCCCGCGAACTCTATTCCGCTCAGGGAATGCACTACGTCGGCCCCGTCCACCACGGCCCGAACATCATCCACTCGAAAGTGCCGATCCGTTCGATCGACGATTTCCGCGGTCGCAAGATGCGCCTGCCGGGCGGCATGGTCGCCGAAGTCTTCACCGAGATCGGCGCGGAAACGACCGTTCTTCCTGGCTCGGAAATCTTCCCCGCGCTGGAAAAGGGCACGATCGACGTCGCCGACTATGTGGGCCCGGCGGTGAACTACGCCCTCGGCTTCTCACAGGTGACGAAATACATCTCCATGGGCCCTCCGGGCTTCATGTCGCTCTATCAGCCGGTCGACCTTATGGACATCACGGTCTCGCAAAGTTCGTGGAATGCCCTGTCGGACCAGATGAAGCAATTCGTGGAGATGGAAACGCACGTCTATTCCGACCTGCACCATGCCAAGATCCAGAAGGCCGACCAGGAAGCCTGGGCGAAGTTCGAGGCGGACGGAACGGAAGTGACGCGCCTGACTCAGGACGACGTGGAGTTGATGACCGAGGTCGCAGTGCCGATCTGGTTCAAATACGCCAATCGCGACAAGGACTCGGCCCGGGTCTTCAAGATCCAGCTCGACTACATGACCTCCGGCTCGCTCGGCTACGTGTCGCCGGAACTCCTGGAAGGTCACGAACTCGATCTTTGACCGGTTCGCAAACCGGAAAGACGCCTGCGCGGAGTTTTCTTCGCGCAGGCTTTTTGCCTGTCGAAACTCACTTCCAGGTGCCTGAATGCCAAGCCTAGACTTCACGCTGCCGCACTGGGCCTATTGGCTCGGCCTGATCCTCTTTCCGCTGGCCGCGATGTGGCTGGCGCGACGACCAAAACCCGACCGCGGGCGATATTCGCTGCCGCTTGGCTATATGATCCTTGTCACGGGCGGGTTGATCGGCCTTCACCGCTTTTACCTGAAAAGCCTGCTCGGGCTTGTCTTCATCCCGATCTTCGGTTTCATCCTCTATGCAAACGGCGCGGCGAGCGATGCGCGCTCCGCCCTTTCGGACGCGAACAACACCATACGCGTTGCCGAGCGCACGCTGGAGCGGGAGGAACCGCGCGTAAAGACCGCTCTTGCCGATCTCGAAGAGCTCAGGGCGGACGTCGAGGCGGCGGAGGAAGGCTCCTTCGCAAAACGCAGCGCCGAAAGGCAGCTCGAACGCGCCGAAAGGCGCATCGAAACCGGCCAGGCGAGGATCGAGGAAGCACGAACCGAACTTGAGGCGATGAGGCCGGTGGCCGCCGAGGTGAGCGAGCGGCGCGCGTTCTGGAACAATGCCGCAGCTTACGCCTTCTACCTTATCCTCGCTCTTCTGGCGGTGGACGCCCTTCTTCTTCCGGCGATGGTGCGCCGCGCCAATGCCGAAATTCACGAAGAGCCGATTTCGGAAGCCGAGAAGGCGCTGGCCGCCCTGGAAGCCCAGGAGCGGAAGGAAGACATCGAACACGTCACACGCGGCTGGACAGGCTGGATAGACCGATTGTCGCTCTATGCAGGCGAATTCGTGAGCTATTGGGCGGTCATCGCCGTCTTCGTCTATTATTACGAGGTGATCGCCCGCTACGTCTTCAATTCGCCGACCAACTGGGCGCATGAGGCGATGTATCTCATGTTCGGCATGCAATACCTGATCGCCGGTTCCTACGCGATGCTGACCGAGTCCCACGTGCGGGTCGACGTCTTCTATGCCGCCATGTCCTCGCGCCGCCGGGCGATCGTCAATCTTCTGACGTCCGTCTTCTTCTTCATCTTCGCCGGCACGCTGCTGGTCACCAGCTATATCTTCGCCTTCGACGCGATCGCCGCTCCGTCCGGCAACAGTGTCGTCTCGGACTGGGCGCGGGGCCAGACCGGCTTTTTCGAGATGTTGTCGCGCATAACTCTGTCGGAATGGACAGACCCGAATATCCGCTGGGGCGAAATATCCTTCAATGAATGGGAGGTGCCGCTTTGGCCAATGAAATGGGTCATGGTCGTCGGCGGGTTGCTTCTCGTCCTGCAGGGCGTATCGAAAATCGCACAGGACGTGCGCACTGTCGTCATCGGCGCAAAAACGCTTAAAGAGGCTGACTAATGGGTCTTGACCTTTCCATCGAGTGGCTGACGCTCATCATGTTCGGGTCCCTGCTGATCCTGCTGATGGCGGGGCTGCCGCTTGCCTTCGTCACGGGCGGACTCGCGTGCGTCTTCCTCTTCGTTCTGGGTGACGCACAGGCGCTAAACATCGTGCCGAGCCGCATCTTCCCGCTGATGACGAACTATCAGCTTTCGGCGATACCGCTCTTCATCTTCATGGCGGCGATGCTGGAGCGTGCCGGCATCATCAACGACATGTTCGATGTCATCTACAAGGTTCTGGGCGGCATCAAGGGCGGGCTTGCCTCCGCCACCATCATCGCCTCGACGATCCTTGCCGCCATGGTCGGCGTCATCGGCGCCGCCGTCGTGACCATGGGCATCATCGCGCTGCCGGCCATGCTCAAGCGCCAGTACGACCCGAAGATCGCCATGGGCTCGATCATGGCCGGCGGCACGCTCGGCATCCTGATCCCGCCGTCGATCCTGGCGATCATCTACGCGGTGGTGGCCGAACAGTCCGTCGGCGAGCTTTTCATCGGCGCGGTGTTTCCGGGCCTCATGCTATCCGGCCTCTACATCCTCTATGTGACGGTCCGCTCTTATGTGAACCCGACGCTCGGCCCCCCTATTCCGATGGAAGAACGCGTGTCGACGCGCGAGAAGGTCGCACTCGTCTCCAAGATGTCGGCGCCGATTGCGCTTATCGTCATCGTGCTCGGCGTCATCTTCACCGGCATCGCAACGCCCGTCGAAGCCGCCGGCATCGGCACCTTCGGCGCCTTCATCGTCGCCGCGATCCACCGCAAGCTCGACTGGCCGACGGTGCGCGAGGCCTGCATCACCACGCTGAAAGCCTCGGCCATGGTCATCTGGATCATGTTCGGCGCAACGATCTTCGTCGGCCTCTACGTGCTGGAGGGCGGGCAGGAATTCGTGCAAGGCGCGCTGGAAGGCACCGGCTTCGGGCCCTGGGGCATCCTGATCCTCATGCAGATCGTGCTGATCGTGCTCGGCATGTTCCTGGACTGGGTCGGCATTCTCCTGCTTTGCGTGCCGATCTTCGTGCCGATCGTCAAGGCGCTGGGGGCGGCGTCCTTCGGCCTCGACAGCCCGGACGACCTCGTCCTCTGGTTCGGCGTGATCTATCTGGTCAACATGCAGATGAGCTTCCTGTCCCCGCCGTTCGGCTATGCGCTTTTCTACCTGCGCGGCGTTGCACCGGACTCCATCCCGATGTCGGACATCTTCCGCTCCGCCCTGCCCTTCCTTGCAATACAGCTCATAGGTTTGGGGCTATGCATGATCTTTCCCGAGATCATCACATGGCTTCCAAACCAGGTTTATGGCTAGGTCGTCCCACCCAAAAGAGGTCATCCATTAGGGAATAAACGCACGCCGAAAATCCAAGAAACAATGCGTCTCGTGAAGCCTCTTAGGCAAGACTGCAGTATGGACGGCCCGGATGGAGCACTGTGGGACGCCTCTCCCGCTTCATGTCTCATCGTAGACAGCGTTTCTCTCGCCGGCACATTCAGGGCCCAGAGTCCTTCCGAGATCGCAGGCGGTTTGGCAGCAGGAGTTCAATCATTCTGCAAAAACCTCCAACGCTTTCAGTGTCGTGTTCGCGGCCAGCCACAGATCTGCCTCGTCCCTCACGACTTTGCTCATGGCATTTATGCCAATCAGCAAATTTTGAAGCGACAGCGCCAGGGCATGCACGTCCGTGGACGCGGGGAACTCTCCCTGCTCCACCCCCCACCGCAACAATTCCTCGAACCGCTCCAAGCTTCCTAGAACGGCGGACTTTATGACTCCGCCGAGTTCGTCGTGAACGCCGCAAAGCTCCGACACGCTATTGATCACCAAGCATCCGCGTGCTTGGGGGTCTCCCGCTCGAGCGCTGCAAGCCTGGCGAAACACTTCTGTTATCAGCTTCTTTACCACCACGCCTTTTTCGGCCTCCGTAAGCGCATTATCGGGCGATTGCGCGAAATAACGGGCTAGAACCTCCCTGAACAAAGCTTCCCGATTTTCAAACGCGTTGTAGAAGCTTGAACGCGTAATTCCGAGCCTCTCTGACAAGGCCTTCGCTGAGCATGCCTCGAAGCCGTTCCGCCAGATCTCGTTCATGGCAATTTCGATGGCCTCTTCGCGGTCGAATTTCGCAGGGCGACCCATAGTTTTTCCTTTTTTGTACACATATGGACATTACTCTGATTTTGAGTATTATACACATATGTCCAGTAAATGACCTCAAGATTTTGGTCCGCAACCGGCGCTCGTTCAGCGGCGGCAGTGGAACTGGGGCCTTGAGGCAAACCAGACAAGGCAAATGGATCATGAGCGCATTTTTCGTATCCACCGTATCCGTGAAAGACACTGAGAAGTTCCAGGAATATTCACGAAAGGCAGGCGAGACGTTTGCACCGTTCGGAGGGCAACTCGTCATCCGCGGCGCAGCAGCCGATACCATCGCAGGCAAATGCGCAGCACACCAAGCGGTCGGGATCGTCAAGTTTCCTAATCAGGAAACACTGATGGACTGGTTCCAGTCTCCCGCTTACCAGGAACTGATCCCGCTACGCGAAGAAGCTGCCGACCTGACCATCACGACCTATGTGATGCCTGCCTAAACCCCCTTTGAAATATCCATCGATCGGAGTATCCGAAATGAAGAAATCAATCATGCGCACGACAACGGTCGCGGCGGTCATTTTGCTCGGCCAGATCGCCCTAACCAATGCAGCGATCGCGCAGGATAAAGGATACAAGCTTCCCCGCCCATCAGTCACAGAAGAGCTATCCATCACATATAAGTATGCCGATGTCCTCGACAGCAGCATGTCTTATCTGGAGGTCGGAGAGGGCGATCCAGTGCTGTTTCTGCATGGCAATCCGACCTCGGCTTACCTGTGGCGCAATATCTTGCCATACATCGGCAAAGAGCACCGTGCAATCGCCGTCGATCTGATCGGTATGGGCAAGTCCGACAAGCCTTTAATCAGCTATACGTTCGCCGATCACTTTGCCTATCTCTCATCCTTCATCGACAAGATGGGGCTGGAGACGGTCACCCTGGTCGGGCATGATTGGGGCGGAGCACTCGCATGGGAATACGCAAGGCGCAACCCCGACCGGGTTAAGCGGCTTGCATTCATGGAAGCCGTACTCCCACCCGCCTTTCCGCGCCCAAGCTTTGAATCCATGGGCGAGGAAATGGGCAACATGTTTCGCGCCTTCAAGGATGAGCAGCAAGGGCATAAGCTAGTCATCGAGGACAACATGTTCGTCGATCAGGTCTTGCCGGGCTTCGTGAATCGTCAATTGGGAGACAAGGCCATGGCCGCCTATCATGAGCCATTTCTCAAGGAAAGCGACCGCGCACCGGTCCTCGCATGGCCGCGCGAAGTCCCCATAGCGGGCGAGCCGGCCGCGACGACCGAAGCTCTACAGCAGATTGAGCATTTCATGAGTGAAACTAAAATGCCGGTATTGCTGGCCTACGCGGAGCCGGGCGTTCTTGTCCCCCCAAAGGCCGTCGACTGGTACGTGGCCAAGATAAAAAATCTCGAAACGGCTTTTGTCGGTCAGGGTTTTCATTTTATCCAGGAAGATCAACCGGATGCGATCGGTCGGGCGATCGCGGACTGGCTACGTCGAAATTGACGAGCATTGAACGAGGAGAGTTCGGCATGAGGCGATTTTCCGAAATCCACGAACTTGCCTCACGCCACAAGGGCGGAGAAGACGCGCTCGAGCGTCTTCTCCAAAAGCCGAAATCGAAGGCGGAAC
Organism: Hongsoonwoonella zoysiae; assembly: GCF_013266695.1. GTDB lineage: Bacteria > Pseudomonadota > Alphaproteobacteria > Rhizobiales > Stappiaceae > Hongsoonwoonella > Hongsoonwoonella zoysiae. The sequence goes on along the minus strand of NZ_JABRXF010000001.1, from coordinate 2,067,336 downwards.
TGGAAAAGATCGCGCCGGACAGATGGCTGAGCGAGATGACGCGCTGCGTCTTCCAGGCCGGGTTCAACTGGGCGCTGATCGACAGGAAGTGGCCCGACTTCGAGGATGTTTTCGAAGGCTTCGACGTCAATCGCTGGACGCTGATGTCCGATGAGGATGTGGAGCGGCTGGCCGGCACCGGCAGGATCGTCGCCAATATCGCGAAAATTCGCTCCGTCGGCGCCAATGCCGTTTTCCTGAACGATCTCGTCAGGGAGCACGGCTCCGTTGGCGCGGCGTTTTCCGGCTATCCGCCGGAAAGATACATCGATCTTCTCGGCATGCTGAAAAAGCGGGCGAACAGGATGGGCGGCAACGCGGGGCAGATATTCCTGCGCCGCATGGGCGTGGACGCGCTCATTTTCTCCGGCGACGTCGTCGCGGCACTCGTCCGCGAGGGGGTGGTGGACAAGGCGCCGACATCGAAACGCGACCTTGAAGCGGTGCAGGACGCACTGAACGCCTGGCGCGCGGAAAGCGGGCGCTCCCTGAACGAAGTCAGCCAGATCCTCGCTTTTTCCACCGGCCCTCACTGAAGGTGCCTGCCCGCGCGGCGAAAGGCGCTTCGCGCTCTTGAACATGCGCGGAAAAAAGAGAGAGCGGAAAGTGGTTTTGTCCTCGACAAGCTCCACGGCGGTTTGACAAGTTCGTGCCTGCGGGTCGCCGGCAGGCAATAACCACCGCCCCGAGGCGCCGCACCTTGCACAACCCGCCCCAAAAGAGGCTCAAGGCATTTGCTATGACCGGATTTCTGGACAACAGCGTCGACCTGGAACAACTGATAGGATTGCGCCGCTGGCTACATGCCCACCCTGAGCTTTCCCGGCAGGAAGTCGAAACGGCGGCCCACATGCAGGCTCACTTGCGGGAAAACTCGCCGCCAGACGAGATCGTGCCTCTTGCGGGATCCGGGTTCGCTGCCGTCTACAACGGGGAAAATGCGGGAAATACCGTCCTTGTCAGGACGGAACTGGATGCATTGCCGATCCACGAAATAAACGACGATATTTCCTATCGATCCGTGTATGACGGTGTCGGCCACAAATGCGGCCATGACGGGCATATGACGATCGTCGCCGGGCTGGCCCAGATTTATGCAAGGCAACGGCCTGCTCGCGGCCGTGTCGTCCTGCTGTTTCAACCGGATGAAGAAACCGGCACAGGCGCGCGCATGTGCTGCGAGCATCCGAATTTCGGGAAGATCAGGCCGGATTACGCCTTTGCCCTGCACAACTTCCCGGGTTTTCCCAAACACGAAATCCTGTGCCGGACAGGTGTTTTCACATCCGCCGTCCGTTACATGGCGATAAAGCTGAGCGGCCGGGAAGCGCATAGCGCCATGCCCGAAACCGGGATCAGCCCGGCACTTGCCATCGGCGAGATCACACAGGCTTCCGTTCGCATTCAGGAGAAATTCGACACCGCGGAGGAGCGCGCTCTGGTCGTGCCCGTGCGCTTCGACATGGGCGTTGCCTCATCGGGCGTCGCGCCGGGCCATGGCGAGGCTCATTTCACCTTGCGCACGCAGAGCAATGAGGTTGTCGACGAGATCTGGGCCGATCTTGCATCCGCTTCGCAACGCATAGCAGAGCAGCATGGCCTTCGGATCGACTTTGAGGAAATCGAGAAGTTCGCCGCCACGGTCAACGACGAAGACGCGGTCGCGATGATCGAAAAGGCCGCGCGGCATAACGGCCTCGGCTATACCAAGCTTGAAGCCCCCTTCCGCGCGGGAGAAGATTTCGGAGAAATCACACAGCGCTACAAAGGCGCGATGTTCGGTCTGGGTTCCGGAGAAAACAATCCCGAACTTCACAATCCCGATTACGATTTTCCCGATGAGATTATTTCATCAGGCATCGCCATGTTCAAATCACTGGTGGACCAGGCGGCGGAAGAAGCGCCCTGAAACGCACCATCTCCTCTTCCGTTCGATAGTCCGACCGACATTCAGGCGCGCATCAAACGCGACTTGCGCGAATAGCCCGCCGTCAGGAGAGCGGCGCGACGCTAGCTTTCAAGGACAACCCTTTTTAATTTCATTTAATTTTTCTATTAATTTTAATTACTTGAAAAAAATATAATAAAAAACAAAAAATTTTCTTGAGCAACGTAACCTGCCTCGACGATAGTCGGGCCGTTGGCCGGACACGCTTCACTGCGGGAAGAGACGATAAGAAGCGCACCAGGGAAGCCCTGCTCACCCACGCCGCCAACTGACGATTTCTGGCAGGGGGACCTGCCGAATTCAGGGTCTTGCAGGAACCGCCGCGCGGCCCGAAGACCCGTCAGGAAAAGAGGTACCGCCATGCCGGAGCTTGATTTCGCAATTCGCGGCGGCACGGTCGTCAACGCGTCTGACCGCTTCCGTGCCGACATCGGCGTGAAGGACGGACGGATCGTCCAGATCGCGGAGACGGTCGCGGACGCTCGGGAGGAATTCGACGCGTCAGGCCGCCTTGTGCTGCCGGGCGGCGTGGACGGTCACGTGCATCTGGCGCAGCCGACCAGCGACGGCACGGTGATGGCGGATGATTTCGAAACCGGCACGCGCGCGGCGACCGCCGGCGGAAACACCACCATCCTGCCCTTCGCGCTGCAGGAAAAGGGGAAATCGCTCCGCCAGTGCGTCAGCGACTACCACGAGAAGGCGAATGGCAATTGCTACATCGACGTTTCGTTTCACCTCATCGTCAGCGACCCGACACCCCAGGTGCTCGGGCAGGAACTGCCGGCACTCGTGCGCGACGGCTATACGTCCTTCAAGGTCTTCATGACCTACGACGACCTGATGCTGACTGACAGCCAGCTCCTTGAAGTTTTCGAGGTCGCCCGGCGCGAGCGCGCGCTCGTGATGGTGCATGCCGAGGGGCACGACGCGATCAAGCACATGACCCGCAAGCTTGAGGAAAGCGGCAGGACCGCCCCCTATTACCACGGGATCGCCCATTCCTCGATTGCCGAGCGCGAGGCCACCCATCGCGCGATCAGCCACGCGGAGCTGACCGATATTCCCATCGTCATTGTGCATGTCTCGGGCCGAGACCCGATGGAGCAGATCCAGTGGGCGCGAAGGCGCGGGCTCAAGGTCTTCGCCGAGACGTGCCCGCAATATATCGCGCTCACCATGGAAGACCTGAAAGGCCTCAACATGGATTTCGAGGGGGCGAAATATGTCTGCTCCCCGCCGCCTCGCGACAGGGAAAACCAGGAAGCGATCTGGGAAGGTATCCGGGACGGGACTTTCGATATTTTCTCGTCCGATCACGCACCGTTCAAATACGAGGGCGAAAACGGGACCGGCAAGGACAATCCGAACGCCCGAACATCCTTCAAATTGGTGCCGAACGGCATTCCGGGCATCGAGACGCGCCTTCCCATCCTGTTTTCCGAAGGGGTTTCCAGGGGGCGCATCAGCCTGGAGCGTTTCGTCGCCCTCACGTCGACAAATCCCGCGAAGCTTTTCGGGCTTTATCCAAAAAAGGGCTCGATCATGATCGGCGCCGATGCGGACTTCGCCATCTGGGATCCGGACCGCGAAGTCACCATCACGCAATCGGCCCTGCACCATGGCAGCGACTACACGCCATACGAGGGCATGGAAGTGAAAGGCTGGCCGGTCGCCACGATCCTGCGTGGACGGACGGTCATGCGCGACGGTGACATCGTGGGGGAAAAGACCTTCGGTTCGCATTTGAGCCGGACCACTTCTGATATGTAGGAACCATAAAAACTATCGTTATATCAATATATTATAAAATATTTGATAAATTATCATTTCCCTGTAAGATGCTGACGTAATGAAACGCTTCGTGAGGATCAGGCACATGCACAAGGCCGGGCGGCATTTCCTGCAAATTCCGGGACCGACGAACGTCCCCGACGACGTTCTGCGAGCGATCGATCATCCGACGATGGATCACCGCAGTCCCGAATTCGGCGCATTGGGGCAAAAGGCCATCGCCGGAATGAAAACGGTCTTCAAGACGAAAGCCGATGTCGTCATCTATCCGGCGTCGGGCACCGGCGCTTGGGAGGCCGCCCTCGTCAACACGCTTTCGCCCGGCGAGCGCGTGCTGATGTGCGAGACGGGCCATTTCGCGTGGCTCTGGCAGCGCCTTGCCACCCGCCTCGGGCTTGAACCCGAGATCATCGAGACGGACTGGCGGACCGGTGCCGATGTCGCGGCGATAGCCGAGCGGCTGGAGCGCGACACGGATCACGAGATCCGGGCCGTCTGCGTCGTCCACAATGAAACGTCGACGGGCTGCACGTCCGAAATCGCAAAAGTCCGGCAGGCGCTGGACGCGGCGGGGCACCCCGCACTGCTGATGGTCGACGTGATTTCCTCTCTTGCCTCCATCGACTATCGCCATGACGAATGGGGCGTCGACGTCACGGTCGGCGGATCCCAGAAGGGCCTGATGCTGCCTCCCGGGCTTTCCTTCAACGCCATCAGCGCCAAGGCTCTCGAAGCGTCGAATTTCGCAAAACTGCAGCGCTCGTTCTGGGCCTGGGACGAGATGCTGAACGCCAACAAGACCGGCTTTTTTCCCTATACGCCGGCAACGAACATGCTCTACGGGCTGGTTACCGCCGTCGAAAGGCTTCACGAAGAAGGTCTGGATCAGGTGTTCGCGCGTCATCAGCGACACGCCGAAGCAACGAGAAGAGCGGTACGGGCGTGGGGTCTGGAAGTTCTTTGCCGCACGCCGGAGCATTATTCGGGCGCGCTGACCGCCGTCGTCATGCCGGACGGGCATTCGGCCGACGCATTGCGAAAGGTCGTCCACGAGCGGCTGAACATGTCGCTTGGAAACGGCCTGGGCCGCCTCGCCGACAGGGTATTCCGCATCGGCCACCTGGGCGATTTCAACGACCTCATGCTGGCAGGCACCCTGTCAGGGGTCGAGATCGGCCTCAAGCTTGCCGGGGTTCCGCATTTCGCCGGCGGCGTGCAGGCGGCGCTGGATTATCTTGGCGAGGCTGCGGGAAAGGCTGTCGCGGACGCCGCTTGAGCCGGCTTTTCTCATCAAGGCAGCGGCCGGCTATCGCTCGGCCGCATTCGCCATCCACCGACACCATCAGCCGTGAGCGGCCTCGCGCGAGACCCCTTCGCTCTCCTTTGCCGCTTCCTGCTCCCAAATCTTCAGCACGCGGCAGGTCTCCTCGCCGGAGCGGGAGAGATGGCGGCGCCAGATGTCATGCGCGGCCTTTGCGTCATGGGCGCGCAAGGCTTCCATCAGGTCTTCATGATCCTGCATCGCTTCGTCCCTGCGGGAGCCTGAACGAACCGAGATGAAACGAGCCCGCTCGGCGCGGCGCGCCAGTTGCGAGCGAACCTGGGCGAGGATCGGATTGCCGGAATAGTCCACCACCAGATCGTGAATTCGGCGATTGAGTTCAAAATACTCGTCCTTCTCGCCGTTCTCGTGATGCTTGCGCATCCGGGCGTGGGTTTCTTCCAGTTCGGCCAATTCCTCATCGTCGATCCGGGCGGCGGTCCGTTCGGCCGCGATCGCCTCGATGCCGGCGATAACCTCGAAAAGCTGGCGCGTATCTTCCACCGTCAGCGGAGCGACGCGTGCGCCCCTGTTGGGCATGAGTTCGACCAATTGCTCGCCGGCCAGAACCTTGAGCGCTTCACGAAGCGGCGTCAGGGAAACGTCGAGCTGCTCGGCCAGCTCGCCGACGCGGATCTTTTCGCCGGCGGCAAGCTCTCCGGTAACGATCATCTCGCGCAACTGGTTCACCACCTGCTCATGCAAAGAAAGGCGGGTGATGATCAGCTTTCCGCGACTATCATATTTACGCCGCGACCGCTTGTTCGGCCTTGTGTCCATATTCCGGCTTCCTCGTTTCGAGCAGAATGCCTCATTCCGGCGAAATTTGTTCGCCTGCTGCCGATTATGCCCTATAAACATAGATAAGTTTTGTTGTAATTCAATATGTTATAGTATAATTAATTATAAATGACATCACCCCTGATCCGGAGCCGAAACGTCGATGGATGATCAGACCGCGAATCACCCGTCCGATCTCGCACGCGCGTTGGCAAGCCACCTGATTGCGGCGCGCGAACGGGGCCGCCCGCTTGCCGCTTGGCGGGGCTATGAAACTCTGACCGCAGACGACGCTTATTGCGTGCAGTCCATCGTCACCGAAAGCTATGGCCCGGCAGGCGGTTTCAAGGTGGCGTGCAAGCCCGATCAACCGAATATCATGGCGCCGATCCTTACCTCGGACATTTTATTCTCGCCCGCAGTGCTGACGGCGCCCGGCGAGGAAAATATCGGCATGGAACTGGAGATCGGCTTTCGCCTTCTTGCACCGCCTCCCCCTGTAGATATTCCGGATTTTACCGACCGGCTTCGCGAGTGCGTCGAGGTCGTGCCGGTGATCGAGATCGTCCGCTCGCGCCTTTCCGGACATGAGTCCGCGCCTGCTCTGCTCAAGCTTGCCGACAATCAGATCAACGGCGGCCTTGTCGCAGGCGCACCCTTGGCCGACTGGTCGCCCGAGGATCTTTCAGCCGTCTCCGCCCGGCTTTCCCTTGGCGGTGAAACCGTGCTCGACGGCATGGCACATGTGCCGGGCGGCAATGCCTTCGCCAATCTGTGCGAGCTTGTCCGGATGATCGGCGATCACTGCGGAGGCCTGAAGCCAGGCCATATCGTGATCACCGGTTCGCTGAACGGCCTGCCCTATGTGAAGCCGGGCATGCGTATCGAGGGCAAGATACGTGGGATCGGCGACGTCTCGCTGGACCTTGAGGCAGCCCCATAACGCCGGTACTGCCGGTCTAAGTCAAAGCGAAGCTGGGCCAGCGCCAGCCATCCCCCGCCGCTTCCACTTCTGCCGCCAATGAGAGAAGCAGCCGTTCGGTCCAGAGGTCGCCGATGAACTGGACGCCGACGGGAAGGCCCGACGGGTCGGGACGCGCGGGCACGGTGATGGCAGGGTGTCCGGCGGCGTTCACCCAGCCCGTATACACCGCGTGGCCGCGCGGGCCCACTTCACGCCCGTCGATTTCGCCCGGATGGCTTTCGCCCGCGGGCCAGGGCTGGGCGGCGGCGGACGGCGTCATCACCACGTCCCACTCGCCGAACAGTGCGGAAGTCGCCGCGCGCAAGTCGCGGACCGCCTGAAGAGCCGCGAAAAGCTCCGGAGCGGGAACGGTTTTCCCTTCCGTCGCCATCGCCAGATATTTGGGCGAGGCTTTTTCGGCCATGCCTGGAACCGCGGCGACCAGATGCGCAAGACCGACCTGCGCGAAGCTGCCCCAGAACGCGTTCAGCGGTTCGAGATCAAGCGGCAGTTCGCCGGATGTCACGCTGTGGCCGAGCTCGCATAGCGTTGCCTCCATCCCGGCGAAGGAAGCAAGAATGTTCGCGTCGCACGGATTGTCGCCGAACCGTTCGACGGAAAGAATGCGCAGCTTTCGCGCCGACGTGCCGCCAAGCCGGACAGGCCTCGATACCGGATCGGAGCGATCCGGCCCCGCCAGCACATTGAAAAGAAGGGAAAGGTCGCGTACGGACCGCGCCAGCGGGCCAACCACTTCGAAATCCATGAGGATCTGCGGCAAGCCGCCCGCACGCGGAACACTGCCGATCGTCGGTTTCAGCCCGAAAAGGCCGGTGTGCCCCGCGGGCCGTCTTATCGAACCACCGCCGTCCGTGCCAACTGCCGCCTGAGCAAGACCGGAGGCGACGGCAGAGGCCGAGCCGCCGGACGAACCGCCCGGCGTGAGCTTCACGTTCCAGGGATTTCCGGTCACGCCGAAGCGCGCGTTGCCGGTATAGCCTTCGACCGCGAATTCCGGCGTATTCGTCTTGCCGACCAGGATGGCACCGGCCTTTCGCAGCCGTTCGACCGGAAGTTCATCCTTCATACGGATTTCATCCGCGAAGACGGCACTTCCCCAGGCCGCCGGCATTCCGGCAACCGAAAGGTTGTCCTTGACGGCGATGGGAATCCCTTCGAGAGGCGAACGCGGAGCGCCGCGCGCGAGACGATCACGGCTTTCCTCAGCCTGCGTATGGAGATCCGGCGCGATTGCCACATAGGCATTGATCTCGGGGTTGAGCCGGGCGATCCGCGCTTCCAGTTCGGTTACGACGGAGAGCGGATCGGTCAGGCCCTGCGCATAGGCGGCGGCAAGTTTGCCTACGCCCGATTTCCAGAATCCGGATGCCATGGCTCAGCGCCCCGACATGCTTTCGGGCAGCCAGAGAACGATCTCCGGCACCTCGATCAGCAGGATCGTGAAAAGGATCATGATCAGCGCATAGGGAATGGCGCCATAAACCACATCGCGGAACGGACCGCCGTCGCGGCGCACGCCCTGCACCACGTAGAGGTTCATGCCGACAGGCGGCGTGATCATCCCAAGCTCGCACATCAGCACGATGAAGATACCGAACCAGATCGGATCGATGCCAACAGCGGTGACGATCGGCAGCGCTACCGGGATCGTCAGCACCTGCATGGAAAGCACATCCATGAACATGCCCAGGAACAGGTAGAAGACGATGAGCGCCATCAGCAGGCCGGCGGGCGACAGCCCGAAGGAGGCGACCCATTCCGTCATCGTCTGGGCGATACCGCCCAGCGCCAGCGTGACGTTCAGCATGAAGGCGGCGGTGATGATGAGCAGGATCATGCCCGTCGTCTTCGCGGTCTGGCGGAAGCAGTGGTCAAAGAACTCGAGGCTGAGCTTGCCTTCCCGCCAGGCGAAGAGCAAGGCGGTGACGACGCCGAGGGCGGCGGATTCGGTCGGCGTCGCAATACCGAAGTAGATTGATCCCATGACCACGGCGAAGATGATCGCGGGCGGAATGAGAATTCCGAGCGTTCCCCCCGCCGCCAGAGAGCCGAGCGACTGGCGTGCGCCGTATCCGCGCGACTTCAGCGCCGGAAGCGCGACGGTGCCCACCGTCGCTGCGGTCGCGACCGAAGATCCCGAGGTCGCGGCGAAAAGCGAGCAGCAGCCGATGTTGGTGTGCAGGAGGCCACCCGGCAGCCGGCCAAGCCAGAGCGACAAGGCGCCGTACATCCGGTCGGCGATGCCGCTTCGCAGCAGCAGTTCGCCAAGCAGCACGAAAAGCGGAATGGCCGTCAGAATGTTTTCATTCTGCACGCCCCAGATCACCGGCCCCATGGAGTTGAGCAGCGGCCAGCCGTAGAGCACGACCCCTCCGACAACTCCCAGCAACACCATGATGACGGCGATGGGAAAGCTCATCAAAAGCAGGCTCATCATGCTGAAGAAGCCTACGAATACCGAACCCATGCCCATGATCGTCCTCCCGTCCGCCGGCTTGAAGCGCCGGCGTAGCGTCCCCAAAGCATGTCCCGCCGCAGCGGCTCAGGCCTTTTGGCCGGAATATGCCCGAAACATTGATTTCAGAGCGCTTTGCCCTCCGCCGGTTTCCAGCCCGGCGGCGGCGCGCCCCAGACGGCTCAGCGACGTTCCAGGTCGCTGATTTCCTCTTCGAGTTCCTCTATCGCGCCCTTTGGGTGGAACTCTTCGGCGAGTTTTTCGTAATTTCCCGCAGCGATCATCGCGGTGGCGCGAATTGCAAGGACCACCGCGCAGAGCGCGAAAAGGCATAGCGCCGCATACCAGGCAGCCTGCGGGTAGATCAGCGGCGTTGCCCAGGGGGTCGGCGCGGTGCTGCCATAGGCCAGCGTATCCACGATGACGATACGCCCGACATAGACCATGAAAAGCCCGTGCCGCCGAGCGAGAGAACCGAAAGCCAGTCCATCACCGCCTGCAGTTTCTTCGGAAAGCGCGCGTGCAGCACATCGATGCGGATATGCGCGCGGTCCAGAAGCGCGACCACGAAGGCAAGGCTCGAACCCACCGCCAGCACATAGCCGCCAAGCTCGTCAGCACCTTCGAACGAGAAGTTGAAGAGCTTTCTGGCTATCGTTTCGATGGAGACGAACACGGACAGCGCAATCAACGCGATCCCGAAAAGCCGCGATGCGAGCGATGCGAAATGCTTCATCGACACCTGCCTTCGCCCGGCGGCTTGTCCGCGGGAGGGAGGCGGAGCCAATGTGGCTCCGCCGTTTGCTTGCCGGGTCATTGTTTCATCATGGCGCCAACCGACGCCATCCAGTCCTTCGAGCAGGAGGAATTCTGCTTGTCGCAGATTTCCGCCCAGGCCGGGAACGAGATTTCCGTCACAGCATTTTCGATAATACCCCGATCCTCCTCGGTGATCGGCACCAGCTTGAGGTCATACTTCTTGACCGTCTCGCAAGGATCCTCACCGACGTTGCAGCGAACCGCATCGTCAAACAGCTCCTCGGAATACTGCCAGATTTCCTCGACCAGCTTGTCGAAGGCGGCATCCAGCTTGGCCTGGTCTTCCTCGGACAGCTTGTTGTAGGTGTCGAGGTTGATGCCGTAGCCGTTCAGCGCTAGCTGAAACGCGACCGGAAGCATATAGCCGGTCACTTCGGGCCAGCCGGCTGAATTCGCCGAACTCGGCCCCGTGATCGCGCAGTCGACGACGCCGCGGGCGAGCGACTGATGAACGTCGGCAAAACCGATCGGAACGGGCGTCCCGCCCACGGACGATACGAAGTTCGCAAGATTCTGGTCGTAAACGCGAACCTTCTTGCCCTGGAGGTCGGTCAGCTTGCCGATCTCCGGCTCGCAGAAGAGAACCTGCGGGCCGAACGGCCACACACCCAGAAGCTTCGTATTGAATTTCTTCTGAAGCTGCTCGTCGACTTTGTCCTGGAATGCCTCGACGGTCTTGCGCCCCGTGGCGTAATCGGGGTTCAGGCCCACCAGATCGAGGCCAAGGATGGTCGGCGCATCGCGCGAGACCTGCGACATGCGCAGCGAGACGATGTCGAAGAGACCGGCCTTCAGGATCCGCAGTTCCTCCGTGTCCTTGATGCCGGTAACGTCAAGGGGCTTGTAGTCCACCTTGGCGTCGATGCCCGTCTTTTCAGCGAAATTCTCGAAGAATGGCTGCTCCACGTTCTTCTGGATCAGGCCGGTCGCGACCGGCTGGCCAAGCGCCTTCAGTTCGATCGTTTGCGCCGCCGCGGATTCCGCGGAAACGGCCAAGGCTGTCGCCGTTACGAAACCGATTACCCTGTTCATCAGCTACCTCCAGGTTTGAAGCGATGTTTCATTTGCCGGACGCGGCGGAATTCGTGGCCTGCCGCGGCACGGAAGGGTCGGCGGGCGCGGTTTCGCCGGACCGTCCGATGGAAAAGAGCCTGCCCCAGCCCGCAACGCGTGCCGGATCGCATCCGGCAAGCCGCATGGCATGCCAGATCGTGCAGGAAATGCTGTCGATGACGGGAATGCCAAGTTCGGCTTCCACAAGCGGCGCGACGCGCGTTCCGTCGAAATTCGTGCAATAGACGGCGATCGCCCGGGGGGAAGCAGAGGCCACGTCGCGCATCATCCGCGCGATTGTCTCCTCATCATATTCGCTGAAGGAGAAATTCCCCTTGTCCTCGAGGTGGCGCTCCGCGACGCAAGAGTACCCTTCCGCCCTGAAGTTCTTCTGGATGGCCTCCTGCACGTCGCGCAGGTAGGGCGTCACCAGCGCATAGGTTTTCGCACCGAATGCGTCGAGAGCCGCAAGCGTCGCGATGGTCGAGGTCGTTGCGGGAACACCGGTGCGTTCCGTGATCTTTCGGCTGAGCGCCCGGTCGTTCTCGACACCGACCCATCCTCCGGAAGTGCCCGCCCAGGCGATAACATCCACCCTGGCGTCCGCAAGCAGCTCCGCCGCTTGAAGCTGGGGCTCGAACGTGAACTGGTCGAGTGCCTCTTTTTCCAGGGAAATCTCGATTACCCGGAAGCGACCGAAATGGGCCGAAACATCCTCCAGGCCGGCAAGCACCGCGGCCGCGCGGGGCTCCAGCACCGTATTCGATGAAGGCGTGAGAAGCCCGAGCCTCACTCTTCCGGCCATCCCTCGTTCCCCTGACTTTTTACGCTAGGGAAGATGATACGCCGAGATTATAGGATTTCAAATATTTTATTTTTTTTCTTTTATCTTGCTGATTTCATTCACATTATGTGTTTCGAATAGGCAATTGATGTGGATTTAGGCAGAAAAATGCCGCAAGATCGGTCACATTCAAGACACGCTGAAGGCGGCGGAACGCGACCCGTCCTGAAAGCAACGGCTCGAAAACCGGCCGCTCGCGTGTTGATCCGCCCGGGCCATTCGGCAGAATGAATTGGCGCAACTTGACGGCAAGCGAAGATGATGAACGAACAGGCACCTCGCCTTATCCGCCGCAGTTCCCTGTTTGAAGAGGCTGTCGCCGGCTTGCGCGAACTGATCCTGAGCGGCCGCCTCGCGCCGGGAGAGCGGCTGGTCGAAGCGGATCTATGCGAGGATTTCGGAATATCGCGCACACCGCTGAGACAGGCGCTGAAACTTCTGGAAACCGAAGGGCTTGTAACCCTTCATCGCAATCGCGGAGCATATGTCTCCGTCATGACCGCGCAAGAAGTGGCCGAACTCTTCGAAGTGGTGTCGGATCTCGAGCGGCTTGCCGTGCGGCTTGCGGTCGAGCGCATGAGCGATGCCGACCTTGAGAGGCTTGAAAAGCGGCATGACCGCATGATGCGCCACTACCGGGCGGGCAAGCGCCGCCCCTGCTTCGACGCCGACTATGCGATCCACAATTACATCGTCGAAAAGTCGGGCAATTCGCTTCTCGTCTCCACGCACGCGGCCTTGATGGCACGCGCGAGACGGGGGCGATACCGGGCTCTGTTCTCCCGGGAACGCTGGGATGAGGCGATGTCGGAGCATGAAGCCTTCATGGCCGCGATCCTCGCGCGCGATGGCGAGGAAGCCGGCCGCCTCATGTACGAGCATGTCATGCGGACCGGTCGCGTGTTGCAACGCGAGCTCGAAGCGGGAAATTCCGGCGAGTTGGTTTCCCGGAAATAGCCGCCGCGCTGCTTTCGATGGGCGGTGTCGAATGGACGCGGAACATATGCGACCGTACGGCGAAAATACGACGTCCTACGCTTCGCACGTCGGACGAATGTTCACGCCTCGCACTATTCGCCAGAGGCGTTATCTATCTGATATTATTTATGAAAATTTGGTGGGTGTACAAGGACTCGAACCTTGGACCCGCTGATTAAGAGTCAGCTGCTCTACCAACTGAGCTATACACCCGTTCGCCGTATCGGCTTGCATCGCATTTTCGGCCATTTTGGTCGTGGCCGCAACGCCTCGGCTTGCGCCCGGCGCCCGCGATGTGGGGCGTATATATCGGGCCTTTTGTGCTCTTGCAAGGCCAAAGCCGCGCTTTTTTGGGCTGGGGATAAAGCCGCTGCGATCGGCCGCGGACAAGCGCGCATGAACCTTGCGTCATTGACCCTGATCGATCGAACCGGGCTTGCCCCCGCGCCACGCTCCCGTTCACCTTCGGCGCAACATTCGCCAAATCAGAAAGGCTCACGCGAAATTTCATGACATTATCGCTTGACCCCCCATCGGGGCGAGGATAGTTTGCGCCGCATCTCAAACAGATGTCGGGTTATCGATCGTGATTACCCGACGCAAGCGGAGCAAGGTGAGCCGTGGCGAAAACGTCCGCCCAGCTTATTCTCGTAGTAGGAAGGCGCGCTGCCTGGGCGATGTAACCGTCGTCCGGAAGGGCTAGCGCGCGATCAGGCCTCCTCGGGGGCCTTTTTTATTGTCTGAAGCAGACCGATCATGAAAAGTCCCGCAACCATGGAACGGCCAGGCGGGACAGGCCAGGGAAAGAAAAGATGAGACGGGAAATGACAGGCGCCGAGATGGTGCTGCAAGCCTTGAGGGACCAAGGGGTCAAACACGTTTTCGGATATCCCGGCGGCGCCGTACTTCCCATCTACGACGAGATCATCCAGCAGGAGGATATCGAGCATATTCTCGTGCGCCACGAGCAGGGCGCGGGCCATGCGGCGGAAGGTTACGCGCGTTCCACCGGCAAGCCGGGCGTCGTCCTCGTCACCTCCGGTCCGGGTGCCACTAACATGGTCACGGCACTGACCGACGCCATGCTGGATTCCATCCCGCTTGTCTGCATAACGGGCCAGGTTCCGACCCATCTGATCGGCAACGACGCCTTTCAGGAGTGCGACACCGTCGGCATCACCCGCCCCTGCACCAAGCACAACTGGCTGGTCAAGCGGATCGAGGATCTGCCGCGCATCATGCATGAGGCCTTCTATGTCGCGACCAGCGGGCGCCCGGGCCCCGTTGTCGTCGATATTCCGAAGGACATCCAGTTCGCGACCGGCGACTATGAAGGCCCGAGCAATATGATCGCGCACAAGTCCTATCGCCCGCAAATCAAGGGCGATATCGAGGCGATCCGCCACGCGGTCGCGATGATCGCCGCCGCAAAGCGCCCCGTTCTTTATACCGGCGGCGGCGTCATCAACTCCGGCCCACAGGCCTGCGCGCTCCTGCGCGAGCTTGTCGAGATCACCGGCATTCCGATCACTTCCACCCTGATGGGGCTCGGCGCCTATCCGGCCTCCGGCGAAAGGTGGCTCGGCATGCTCGGCATGCACGGCACCTACGAGGCCAACATGGCCATGCACGAGTGCGATCTGATGATCAACGTCGGCGCACGCTTCGACGACCGCATCACCGGGCGGCTCGACGCTTTCTCGCCGGGCTCACGCAAGATCCACATCGACATCGACCCCTCCTCGATCAACAAGACGGTTTCCGTCGACCTGCCGATCATCGGCGATGTCGGCCATGTGCTTGAGGATATGGTCCGCATCTTCCGTGCTTCCGGCAAGAAGCTCGACCAAGCGGCGATGAAGGCGTGGAACGGGAAAATCGATACATGGCGGGCGCGCAATTCGCTCGCCTACCGCCCGTCGGACGATTTCATCATGCCGCAATATGCGATCCAGCGGCTTTACGAGCATACGAAGGACCGCAAGACGTTCGTCTCCACCGAAGTCGGCCAGCATCAGATGTGGGCGGCGCAGTTCTACGGTTTCGAGGCGCCGAACCGGTGGCTGACGTCGGGCGGCCTCGGCACCATGGGCTACGGCATGCCGGCGGCGATCGGCGCGCAGGTCGCCAACCCCGATGCGCTGGTGATCGACATCGCGGGCGATGCGTCGATCATGATGAACATCCAGGAGATGTCGACGGCGACGCAATACAATCTGCCGGTCAAGATCTTCGTGCTCAACAACCAGTACATGGGCATGGTGCGCCAGTGGCAGCAGCTTTTGCACGGAAACCGCCTGTCGCATTCCTATACCGACAGCCTGCCGGACTTTGTGAAGCTTGCCGAGGCCTTCGGCTGGCACGGCATCTGCGTCGACAAGCCGGCCGCTCTCGACGATGCGATCATGGAGATGCTGGAAACGCCGAAGCCCGTCATCTTCGATTGTCGCGTCGCCAATCTCGCCAACTGCTTCCCGATGATCCCGTCCGGCAAGGCGCATAACGAAATGCTTCTGCCCGACGAGGCGAACGACGAGGCGGTGGCCACCGCCATCAGCAAGGAAGGCAAGGCGCTCGTCTGAGCGGCGTTTGAAGGAACAGGGAAATGAACGCACAAAACGTCAATGCGCCTTCCGCCTATTTCATGGCAGAGGTGAGCGAGAAGCAGGAAACGCACACGCTTTCCGTTCTGGTGGACAACGAACCGGGCGTGCTTGCCCGCGTGATCGGGCTGTTCTCGGGCCGCGGTTACAACATCGACAGCCTGACGGTGTCGGAAACCGAGCATGAAAAGCACCTGTCGCGGATCACCATCGTCACCACCGGCACGCCGCAGGTAATCGAGCAGATCCGCCATCAGCTTGAGCGCCTGGTGCCCGTCCACCGCGTCACGGACCTGACGGTGGAAGCCCACGCGCAAAACCAGGACAAGCCGCTCGAGCGTGAGCTTGCGCTCGTCAAGGTCGCCGGCCTCGGCGAAAAGCGGCTTGAGGCGCTGAGGCTTGCCGATGCCTTCCGGGCCACCGTCATCGACGCGACGACGGAACATTTCGTCTTCGAGATCACGGGCCGCACCAACAAGGTGGAGCAGTTCATCTCCATCATGGGCCCGCTCGGGCTGATCGAGGTATCGCGCACGGGCGTCGCCGCCCTCCAGCGCGGGGCAAAGGCGCTCTGACACCGGGCTTCGCAAGTTGCGAGTGGACAGGCTCTAATAGTCTGGCACCATTAAATAAACGCGGGGCGGCACTGTTCGCCCCGTTTTCTCTTTTGCTAACGTGCCATGCTAGAGCGTTTTCCACGAAAGCGGGATCGCTTTCGTGATCAGAATTCGCTCCAGGCCCTAGTCAACCTGCCAGCGTGAGACAAAAGATGAGCGATCAAAGCCGCCTGTCCGTCAACGTCAACGCCGTCGCCATGCTGCGCAACCGGCGCGACCTGCCGTGGCCGAGCGTGGTGGACATGTCGCGCATCGCGCTTCAGGCGGGCGCCAAGGGCATCACCATTCATCCGCGCCCGGACGAGCGTCATATCCGCAAGACCGACGTCGCGGATCTCACCGCCCTCATCAATGACGAGTTCCCGGACAAGGAGCTTTGCCTGGAAGGCTATCCGAGCCCGGATTTCCTCGACCTTGTCGAAAAGCACCGTCCGCACCAGGTGCTTTACGTGCCGGACGATCCCGCCCAGCTCACGTCGGACCATGGCTGGAACCTTGCCCGCGACAGCCAGATTATCTCCGCCGTCACCCGCCAGACGAAACAGTGGAACGTGCGCGTTTCGCTCTTCGTCAATGCCGACCCGGAAGCGCCGGAGCTTGCCGCGCAGTTGGGCGCGGAGCGGATCGAGATCTACACCGGCCCTTACGGCGCGTGTTACGACGACGAGAAGGCGGCGGAACGTGAGCGCGCCAGGGTCGTCGCCACGGGAAAGGCCGCGCATAAGGCGGGCCTCGGCGTCAACGCCGGGCATGACCTCACGCTTCTCAACCTGCCGCCGCTCGTCGCCGAAATGCCCTTCCTGCGCGAGGTTTCCATCGGCCACGGCTTCACGGCGGATGCGCTCATTTACGGCTTCGCCGAGACGGTGCGGCTCTACCGCGTGGCACTGGGGGAATTGCCTGCTTGATCCCGTTCAGGTGCACAACTCACCCAATATTGTTCGCTATTTGTTCTTGATTGAGCGAAGTTCCCCGCGCTACCGTCCTGTCGGACAACCCCGGCGGAGGAGCGGATAATGGACAAGCAGCCCAGCGCATTTCGGAAGCTGCATGAGGGCCCGGGAGCCTTTATCTTCCCGAACCCGTGGGATGTCGGCACCGCGCGCATTCTGGCGGCCATTGGTTTCGAGGCGCTTGCGACAACGAGTGCGGGCATGGCCTTTTCGCTTGGGCTTGCGGAAGGTGCGGTGAGCCGGGAAGCAACTCTCGCCCATTGCCGGCGGATCGTGTCAGCAACACCCCTTCCCGTTTCGGCGGACCTTGAAAAGGGCTTCGGCGACAGCCCGGAAAGTGCGGCGGAGACGGTCCGCGCCGCCGCCGATATCGGTCTTGCGGGCTGCTCGCTTGAGGATCACACGGGAGACCGGAACGACGCGATCTATGATTTCGGCCTCGCGGTCGAGCGAATTCAGGCCGCTTGCGAGGCCGCGCGTACCCTGCCCCATGATTTTATCCTCACCGCGCGCTGCGAAAATTTCCTCTGGGACCGGCCGGATCTCGACGACACGATCAAGCGCCTTCAGGCTTTCGAGGCTGCGGGCGCGGATGTGCTTTACGCCCCCGGCCTGCATGATCTCGCCACGATAAGAACCGTATGCGAAGCGGTCTCCAAACCCGTCAACGTGGTGATGGGCATGCCGGGCGCGACCTTCACCGCGCAGGATCTCGCGCAAGCCGGCGTCAAGCGGATCAGCGTCGGCTCGGCGCTGGCCCGTCTTGCCTTCGGCGCCTTCGTGCAGGCCGCCCGCGAGATGCGTCGCGATGGCACTTTCACGTTCTCGCAGCAGGCGATGGGCTTTGCCGAACTGGAGGGCTTCTTCACCGGCGGCGGCGAATAAGGGCCAGGTCTCACAAAGTCGCGTTATTTGCTCAAGGACAGGCCGCTCGCGCCCCCTTCTCCCCACCGGGGGAGAAGTGCCTCGCAAAGCGGGGCGATGAGGGGGCAGCCTGTATCACGCTGACAGGAAAAACTGCGGGCGAAACTCCTCCATATCGTCGAACAGGCAAACCTCGGGCGCGCCAAGCTCGAAAACCGGATGCGTTTCGATAAGCTCCGCTTCCGCCATGTCGATCGCCCGTTCCGCTTCCTCTGCCTCGACTGCGTCCGGCCAGTCGATCATATAGGCAAGCGTGATGTGGAAGCCGTAAGTCTCATGACCCGGCCTTTGCCGCAGGCCCGCGGCATCGGCCAGCCTGTCGCGCATCGCGCGGATCCGCGCTTCCTCCGCTTCCGTCTCTCCCTCAAGACGAACGCCCATCGCTTCCGGGCGCCGCCAAAGGCCGGTCACCTGCATGCGGTAGGGCGGCGGTGTTCCAGCGCCCATCCCCCGGAAGCGCTCAACCATCGCGAGATCCGCCTCCCGCCCGCGAAGCTCTCTCTGCCAGTCGGCGCGAAATTCCGGCTTTTCGCCATTCGCGTGCAGCAACAGGTCGAACATGGTCATGTGCCAGCTTGAAGGCGGCAGCCACGCCCAGCATCGGCCGGCGGCCGACCCTTCGATCCGCGCGCGAGCCGCCGCCAGCGCCGCCTGTCCTGCCTCGTCGCGTATATGCCCTATGATGGTGCATCCGGGCTCCGTCAGCGCCTGCCCCTTAGCATCGAAGCGTCGTCCCAAAAAAGGCGGACGTTCTCGGGAAGCGCGCGCCTCAGCCATCAATTCCGTAAATGTCATGAATGGTCTTCCAATCGATCTTGCCGGCCCACCCTGCCCCGGGTCGGGCCGCATGTCTTGTTGCCCGTGCAGCGTAGTGCCATCGTATGACCCCGTCGAGGAGCACCCTTTGCCAATACACAGATCCGGCGAGCCGTTTTCGGACTTTCCCCGGGGCTTCAGGACACGTGGTCTTCGAACCGGAACACCGCTTGCAAACGTGGCACATGACGCGGGTGACCCACCGCGTAAGCGCTCTTTGCATTATGCAGCGTCAATAATAACAATGCAAATAATGCCAGTAATTGACTGATGTAATCACAAGTATCAATATGGTTTTCTAAAATAATTCTATCTAAAGATAGAGTTATTTTGGGAATAAATACTATTTTCATACAATTTTACATAATGGAGAAAAAGCCATGGCTTTCCTCAAAAACGCAATAAATGCGCTCGATCCCGCTCCCGACAAAAAGACCGAACTGACCCTTGCGCTGAACCTGCTGTTCGAGCTTGCTCAGCAGAAGAACGACAGTTTTCAAAACGCGATCAAGGAAAACCTGCGAACGGCCGGCACGGAAAACAACCGGACCGTTCCGGTGAAGGAAATCCTCGCCTGGCACAAGGAAACGCGGGCCTACGTGAAGGCGGATGCGGGCAGCCTTGTAGACAAGGTCACCGATGCGGTGCGCGATTTCATTTCCGGCGGGGCCGACAATATCGTCAGCGGCATCGGCAAGCTCGTGACCACGGGCCTGGAAGCGATCATCGGCGCGGGCACCGGCACCCAGGCGGAGATGAGCAGCTATTACATCGTCGTCCAGAGCTACGGCATCGCGCGCTACGACATCTATGCCTGGTCGCGCCACATCGAGGCGACCGGCATTACCACCCAGATCGAAACCGCGCTTGCCTTCACCGCCGCCCAGTCGAGCGTCGATGTCAACAAAATCACCTACAACACCTTCCTGATCGCCTATGGAGACCAGCTCTCCAAGATGGGCTTCACCCCGCAGGAGATCGAGGAATATCTCGATTACGCGGAAAAGATCTTCAACAAGCTGCGGAGTGGAGACGCCGACATGGCGGCGCGCGAGAATATGGCCCTTGGCGCTCGGGGCGGCCTTGCGCCGTCGATGGCTCTGGGTTCGGATTTCCACTCGCCGGGCACGTTTAAAGGCACGCTCTGGTAATCGCACCGGCTCCTTGACTTGGGAGATTTGGCAATGACCGGAACTGAAAAATCCCGTCAGCCGACCGGTGCGAAACCGGAAGGCGAACCCGGCGTCGAAATCGTGTTTCCACCCGATCAAAGGGTCCACATCGAAGATACGTCGACCTTTCCGGTTCGCCGCATCGGCCGTCTGGAAATGACCTTTCCGAACAAGAAGGTCTATTCGGGCACGGGCACCTTGATCGACGATTATCACGTACTCACCGCCGCCCATAACCTTTGGGGAAAGGAGCTTGGCGGATGGGCCACCGGCGTCAGCTTCACGCCCGCCCAGAACGGCCCGAATGATGCGCCCTACGGCATCGGCTGGGCGAAACGGCTTGACGTCCCGGAGGAATATCGCACCCTCGCGCCGCCCAGCCCCTTGCTGACGCCCGGCGGCGTGGTCGTCGATTACACGCAATATGTCTACGACTTCGGCCTCATCACCCTCGACCGGGCTTTCGACGGCACGGAAATCGGGCTCTTCGCGTTCGACGATGGGGCCCTGCTGGCCGATCCCGTCTCCATCATCGGTTATCCAGGCGACAAACCAACGGGCACGATGTGGGGAGAGACGGGCAGGATCGGCTCGCTCGCCGAGGAGTTCCTGTTCTACAAGATCGACACCTACAAGGGTCAGAGCGGGTCATCCCTGCTGAGGTCGCGGCAAGGGGCCGTCTACAGCGCGGGCGTTCACGTTGCCGGGTCTGAAACGCTCGACACGAACTTCGCGGTTCGCCTGAACCAGGACAATATCGACCAGATCCTCGCGTGGATGTAGCACGCAGGGAAGCCCTGTCACGGCGGGAAGTGTACTGCGCCCCGCCGTGGCCGGCCCGTTCTTCAAACTCGTCAAGCGGCCATTTTTTCGTCCAGCAGATCCGCGATCACGTCATCGATCGTCGTGAACTCGGACAGCGCCCGAAGGATGACGTCGATTGCGAATTCCAGGATTTCGCGCTTGACGAAAGCCGGCACAAAGGGAAGCGGAATGATGCTTGCGAGAAATTCCGCAAGATATTCCTTCATCCCCTTGTAGACCTCGGGGCTGACGATTGAATCCCCCTTGTTGACGATGCCAACGATTTCCACCGGCACCACTTTGAAGATGTTCCGGTCTATAGACTGGACGACCTTAAGGAAAATCCGCCGCTCCGATCCATCGGACACGAAGGGAATATCAAGCCTGTCGTCCATCAGTAAGGCGAGCCGTTCCTGCTGCTTCACGCTCAGGAAGAATTCCCGTTCTCCATCCTTTTCCGGCGTCTTCACGTCTTGCTTCTTACGATCCGGCGCATCATTGCCGCCTTCACCGGAAGCCGCTTCGATTGCCATCAGGAAGGCATTCGCATAGCCCGCGATTTCATGCGCGCGGTCCAAACCGTTGACCGTCCTTCGCGCTTCGACAAAATCCCGCTTCGTTTGATTGACGTAGTGACCAAGCCCCTCACCGGTGCCGTTGAAGTCGCCGTCAAGCATGCCCTCCACCAGGATGCGCAGCGCGTATTCCGGTTCCAGCACCTTGTCCGGGTCCTTCACGAAATCGATGCCGAGCTTGTCGCTCTGTTTCCGGTAGTTGGCGAGCCACGTCAGTTGAACGTAGCCACGCCCGTAGTAGGCGTGATCGTATGGCCCGGCCGGCTGCGCGTAAGCTCGGCCCATGAGCTTGCGGCGCGCCTCTTCGTCGCTATCGGCAAAGCCTTCCCGCGCCGGCGCCATGTTCCGCCCGACTTCGGCAAGGACGGTCGCCAGCACATAAGCCAGTTGCGCGGGTGGGTTATGGCCATGGTTTTCAAACCAGTAGCCGAGGATCGCGTCCATATTGGCGACCGCGCTTTCACCAAGGCCGCCGCCGAATACCGGCTGCCGGACACGGTCGAAAAACGTCTTGCGGTCAAAATCCATCGATATCCATCCCTTCGAAATACCGCCCGAGCGAGGTTGTGAACCTCGTGCCCGGTGCCTGGGATGAATCTATCTCGGGTTACGCGAGTGGGGATTACTTTCCGCCTTCGCTGGCCGGAGCTGTACGACACTATCGACCAACGAGCGTCACTTTCCCGGAGAAAACCTCAGCGAAAGGCAGGACATGCCGCCGTCGAGCTTGGCGGCTTCCGTATTGCCGATCTCGCGGATTTCATATCCCGCCCTTGCAATCCGCTCCGCGGTTTTCGGGAAGCCCGCGGGCATAAGCACCAGATCGTTGAAGCGGATCGCGTTCGCCGCCGCCTCCTCGTCCTCGCCCGTCAGGATCACCCGGTAGCCTTCGAAACAGCCGCTTGCCGCAAGCCGTTCGGTCGCAAGGATCGTTTCCTCGTCGAGTAGCGAGCAGTCGGTCTTGAAGTGCAGCACGCCTTCCGGCGTTTCCACCTCGCGCACACGATAACCCCAGCGGGAAACGAGGCGGCGAAGCTCTGCCACGCCGTCGGCATCCGTTCTGGCCGACCGGCCGACGAGGATTTCGCGTTCAGTGGTCAGGATATCGCCACCTTCGATGAAACCGGGACCTTCGATTTCAAGCACTTCGTCGTAGAATTCGCGCAAGATCGGCGCCATTGCGGCTGCCTCTCCGAGCCTGGAAAGCGCGCCGGGTCGCATGACGACCGCGCCTTCGGGCAGGCACAGCGCGGTGTCCTCGACGAAAACGGCATCCGGAAACTCTTCGAGCGGCTCCAGCACCGTCACTTTCGCGCCGGTCGATTTAAGTGCCTCGACGTAACTTTCGTGATGCGTTCTGAAGCGGTCGAGGTCCGGCGCACCCGTGTCGATCGCCCTCAGGCCCCGCGCCACACTTATCCCCGGTGCGCGCATGATCGCGTAGGAAAAAGTATAGGACCTGGCGGCCATGACGCACTCCATCAAAGCTGGCAACGAAAGGAATTCACTTGAGACGGTTTTGCGTCCTATCCGGACGGTCTGGAATTCTCAATAACCTTTTCCGGCGAAACGCTCAGGACGGGTTGCCGGAGTAGGGGCCACGCTCGCCGTGATAGCGCGGTTCGTCGCGCTCGCAATCAAAATTCCGCGCGATTTCGTCGGCGACCCGGCGGGCGATTTCGTTGGCTTGCCCGTTCGCCCGCGCATCCACATAGCCGACGACGCAGGCCTCCTCCGGCTCTCTCTGCGCGACCCTCGAAACCACGAGAATCTCGCCGCCCTGGCTATCTTCCGGCGTGCCGGTGTTCGGATCGACGTTTTCGATGAACCACCTCAGGATCGTCGCGAAGGGGCGTCCATCTTCAAGCCGCCACTCGATCGTGTCATTGACAGAGTTCCATTCCACGAAACTCTGCCAGTAATCTCGCCTCGGCCCGACGCCGGCGTGGCCAAACGTTACGGATTGCCGCAAGTCGCCTTCCGCGAAATGAACGACATAGGAGCCATATCCGGGGCATGTCATGGCTACAGACATGCCGTCAGATGAATTTCTGGCAGGACCGCAGGAATTTTCGAAATCGAGCGTCGTATATGAACTTGAAATATCCTGAGACGTTGCTTGAACATCCAGGAAGAACATTAAAAATAATGAACAAATTACTTTAATCACAACCTTCGGAGCAACGGATTTTTCTGCCATTTTCATTCTAGACTCTTCGTCAGAAGTGACGTTTCGACATTTCATTTGCAGGTTGACGAAGCGTTCGGCTGTAACGCTCAAAGGACAATCAGGATGACGCCCGCCGCCGCCAGGGCAACGGTCCACAGGAGATCGAGATTGATCCAGCCGCGCCGAAGGAAGGCAAGGCCGAGCCACTGATAGACGCTGAGCGCGATAACGCCCGTAACCGCAAGCATGGAAACCGTGTGGACCCCGACGGCGGCAAGCGAGATGCCGATCGATCCGGCCGCCGTCAGTTCCTGCGCGGGCGTTCCGGAAAGGCAAAGCGGGATCAGCACCGGCACCAGCATCAGCCCCGCACCGTGGGCGCTCGCCATGAGAAACGACCAGATGCCAAGACCTGCCATGCTCGTCTGCATGCCGAAGCGCACCTTGTGGAGGTGGCCGTAGACCTGGTGATAGACCGCCCAGGAGATCAGGACCAGGCCGCCTCCGACGCGGATCAGATCCGCATCGACAACGACGCCGAGCCCGACGACGAGCGCGACAACGACGATGATTGCCACGGAATGTCCGGCCGCGATCGGGATCAGGGACAGGACCACCACCCGCCGGCTTTTCCTGTGTTGGCCGAGGGCAACGGCGAAAAGCCAGCCCATGGCGGGGTTGAGCCCGTGAAAGGCACCCAGCCCCGCAAGGGTCAGCCAGGGCCAGAGCTGCGTCACCGCGCTGTCTCAGCCGCCGTCACCCCGCCTGCCTCACGGGTAGCAATAGGAATCCGACGAGCAGTCGCCGCCTTCCAGGCGCACCTGATGCGGGCGATGCCCCTTGGGCCACTCCACGAAAAACTTCGGATCGAATTCGATCCCGCCGTTTTCGCCGGCATCGAGCTTCACCATCCAGCCGTCAATGCCGTCCGGATAGAACTGCGGATCGATCGCGCCATAAAGCGAGTTCGTGAAATAGACCCGCCGCCCGTCGCGGCTGATCTCGACCATCTGGGGCCCGCCCGAAAGCGCCCCGTTGGAAGCGCCGGGATGGGCAGCCTTGGAGACGATGCCGCCGATGCGCACCTTCCCGGTCAGCTTCGGGTTGAAGGGATCGCTCACGTCATACTGGTGCATGTCGCCGGTGCCCCAGCAGGAGACGTAAAGGAACCGGTCATCCATCGAAAGGTCGATGTCGGTGACAAGCGGCGGCACCGCCTTGAAGCCTTTCAGGAGCGGGGGTAGCTGATCGGGGTCGGCCGGTTCGGCCGGAATGTCGATCACTTTCTTGATCGCCCATTTGTCGCCATCCCTGTACCAGGTCCAGATGGACGAGGAGAGGTCTTCAAGGCTTATGACCACGCCGACGAACCCGTAGGCCTTCGTCGGGTCGTGCGCCGGGCGCAGCTCGAAAACGAGCTGATACTTGTCGCCAAGGTCTATTTCCTGCAGGTGCTTGCGCTTGTGCAGGTCCCAGAAGTGCAGCCGGCGACCGTATTTCGCGCCGAGAAGCACTTCCGGGATCAGCCCCTCCTCAAAGGTTTTGGGCGTTCCCCATTCGCTGGTGACCATCGTGTCGTAGCCCAGGTGCCACCAGAAATCATAGGCAAGCTCCTGAGACCCGCGCTCGACCTCCCATCGCCCGCGCACCTCGAAAGTTTCATGATCCACGAGAAAGATGCCGCCGGGCGCTTCGCCTTGCGCGTTGCCCAGCGCGTTCACATAAATGCCCTCCGGCCCGCAATGGATCGTATGAAGGCGCGAATAGCCGGCCTTTTCGGCAATCTCTTCAGGCTCGATCACCTTGACGATCTTCGGATGTTTCGGATCGGGCTTGGTATCGAGAATATGCAAGCGCGACGAGCGAAGGCCCGGCACCACCAGATAGCGCCTTTCGGAATGCGGATGCGGCGCATTCGGACAAAGGCAGGAGCTGCAGGCGTTCCAACCGAAGTGATGCAACTCGTCGCCCACGCCCGGCATGTCCGTCTGCCCGACGATGCTGCCGTAGCTGCCCGAAGCGGGGTCGACATCGACGACCGCGATCGCATCGGGTTTCTTACGGTCAGGATCGAAGGCCGCCACATAGGCAAGCTTTTCCTGCGGCGCTTTCATGGCCATGCGGGGCGATGGATAGAAACTTGGATCAGGTGTCCACGTCGCCATTGTCTGCCTCCCTTGAGACGTTAGAGCGACCAAATTTGCGAAAGGCGTTTTCGGATTGATTTCGCCTCTTTTTCTTACGCAACGGAATATT
Source organism: Hongsoonwoonella zoysiae (assembly GCF_013266695.1). Lineage (GTDB taxonomy): Bacteria > Pseudomonadota > Alphaproteobacteria > Rhizobiales > Stappiaceae > Hongsoonwoonella > Hongsoonwoonella zoysiae. The sequence continues at coordinate 2,041,430 of NZ_JABRXF010000001.1, read as the reverse complement.
ATCACATGCCGACGCCCGTGTATCGGGTTGAAGGTTCTGCTTTTCCGCCGTTTGGCGAACGTTCAGCGCATCGCGCGCTCAAAGGTCGACCGTGGAGCTGCTTTTCTCTCCGCCCGGGGCGGCCGCCGCGCCGGGCAGGGCTTCCAAAGCGTATATTTCAGCGGGCTGGGAGAGGCCCTTCAGGGGAACGTCGCCAAGGGCGCGCGCCTCCGCGCAGTGTTCGATTTCCGCGAAAGTCCGCCGGCTTACGAGAATTTCACCGTCCTGGGCGTGATCGCTGAGGCGGGCTGCGAGGTTCACCGCATTACCGATCGGCGTGTAATCGTACCTGCCTTCCACGCCGATGATGCCCATCGTCGCATATCCGCTCGCCACGCCGATCCCGATCCCGAATTCCATGCCGAGTTTGGCCCATCTTTCAGACAGTCCCGCAAAGGCGGACTTGATGTCGAAAGCCATGTGAACCGCCCGCCCGTCCGGATCCTCGCAAGGGATCGGATCGTTGAAGAAAATCATGACGCCGTCGCCTGCGCGAAATCCGATGGTTCCGCCGTGCTTTACGGCGAGCCTCCCGACCTCCTCATGAAAGGAGCGCAGCACATCCATCAGGTCTTCGGGCTCCATGCTCTCCGTCATGGCGGAGAACCGGCGGATATCGCAAAAGACGCAGGCGATGTACCTGCGGTGGCTCTCCAGCATGCTTTCCTTGCCTTCCGCAAGCACGAGATCGGCAACTTCGGAGGGAAGAAACCGCTTGAGCCTCGCGAGCTTTTCGATCTGCCGGACCTGGCTGGAAACCCGGCTTTCGAGCGCCATGTTGACTTCCGCAAGTTCCTTTGCCTGAGCCTCGACCTTGCGCTTGAGAAAAATCAGCATCTGGTTGCGGTTCAGGAATGCGGCGGCAAGCAAGAGGACATACCCCGACGCAAGAATTGCCGGATCGTAATACGTGTAGAGCGTGCCGAGGATGACGATGAACGCCAGTATGCCCAACACGGACGGAAGTAGGATACCGTGGCGTTTTTTGTCCAACAGGAGCCCGGCGACGGCAGCCGCCGAAAAAAACCACATGAAGACCGCCTGAACATGCGGGTTGATGCCTATAACGGACAAGCCGAGAAGGGGTGCCGCAGTCTGGATGACTGCCGACCAGAAGCAGAACATCAGGGAAATCGCAGCTCCGCCATAAGCAAGAAGGCCGAAGCTGGCGGCATCTTTTTGCAGAGCATCCGCATTCGTCATGGTCACGGCAAACCTCCATGGACGAAGCAAGCGCAAAGGGTCGCGCAATTCATCATATCTGACAAGTTTCTTCGGGCCAAAACCCGACCTCATACGGCGGAACTACTTGGCGAATTCGCTTGACGGACGATCGACCTTTTACCATCGCATCGCGGCGACCTGCCGGAGCAGGCAGGCATGCGCCATGTGGCAAAGTCTCTCACGCCTTTGCCGCCCCCTTGGAACGATCTGAACCGCGGCACCGGTTCGACATACGCATGATCGCGGAAGGCACGAAATGCCAGAGGTAGAGGAGAAGCGATATGGCGAGGTTCGGGGTGGAAAGCGGCGCCAGGAAAGCAACTCCCTCCCCCTCATGGTAGCGCGGGTTGATCGCCAGAAAGTACCTCACATCCTCATGCGGGCTTTTGCGCCAGGCTGCGGCATCCTCTCCGCTTTCGCGGGTGATCCAGCGGTCGCGCAGGATCAGAGGCTCGCCCGGGTCGACGGGTTCGTCATCACTGGTGCGGGCAAGAAAAATGAGAAGCTTGCGCCAGCGCAGCGGTATCCTTCGCCCCGGATAGGGATAGCAACGCCAGAAATACCGGCTCATCATGTGAAAGCTCGACGGATGAACGGCGATGGTGAAAAGAACGACCGTCCTGAAGGGATGGCGCATCTTGTACCGGAAGGCCTCTTTCGCGCCGAACCACAATGTCATTCCCGATCCGCGATAGACGGGAAGCAACCCCGCCTCGGCACGTAAAACGGCGATGGTGCGCCTCATGAAGCGGCGTTCAAGCACATGCACGGCGCAATACCCGACGATATGCCCGCGCTCGTTCCGATAAAGCTGGATGCGGCTTCTCCTGGCATCTTCACGCACAAGCGCCGCGATGAATTCCTTCCGGTCGACACCGGAAAAGATCTCTTCGTGCACCAGGAACAACTGGTCGAACAACGCGTGCCGCTCCGCGGGCGGCAGGGTTTCAGGGTCGACGACCTCGGCTTCGATCAGCCTAAGCGGTCGCTGTTTTCGCGGCACCTGAAAGGTCGGCATAGAGCTTCCCGATTTCCTTCTCGTAGCGCTTGTCGACCACATGTCGTTTTACCTTCAGCGTTGGCGTCAAAATGCCGTCTTCGACCGTCCAGGGGGAAAGAACGAGATGGACGCCTCGCACTTTCGCATAGGCCGGCAGGTGAACCGTCAGGTCATCGATCTTGCCCAGGACGGCACGCCGCGCCGTCACATCGTCCGGGTTCTTCGGGTCGAGCCCGTTTTCCCGGCAAAACGCTGCCCATGCATCGGCGTTCAAGGTCGCCACCGCGGCAAGGCAGGGGCGGCGGTCACCGACGACGCAGACCTGCTCGAACAACGGATCGGCCCGGATCGTCGCCTCAATCTCCCCCGGCCCCACGTTCTTCCCGGTCGAAAGTACGATGAGATCCTTCAACCGCCCGACAATGTATACGCGGCCGTCGCGGATTTCGGCGACATCGCCCGTCTTCAACCAACCATCTGCCGTGATCGTTTCGCGCGTCGCATCCGGCGCCTTCCAGTATCCCTTCATGAGCGAAGGCGAGCGCACGAGAAGCTCGCCGCCCTCCCCGATCCTTACCTCAAGACCATCGAGCGGCCTGCCGACCGACCCGGGCAGATTGTCTTCCAACGTCGTAGCGGTGACCACGGGCGAGGCTTCCGTAAGGCCGTAGCCTTCCACGAGAGGCAGCCCCAGTCCGATGAGAAAATGACTGACGTCCTCCGTCAAAGGCGCACCGCCACTGACGGCGACCCGCAAGCGCCTTCCGAAAGCTTCAAGCACAGGCGCGGCAACGAGGCGGCGAAGCAAGGGCCACAACACGAACCGTTCAAAAACGCCCGGACGAGCCCCCCTTCCGTGACGCGCCTCGAACAGCCGCCAGCCGATATCCGCCGCGCGCGCCATGAACATTTTCTTCAGACCGCCCGGCGCCTTTTTGAGGATCCCGTCATGGATCCTTTCATAGAGCCTTGGTACCGCGATCAGGATCGTCGGACGAATGACGCGCAAATCTTCCCGCAAGGTCTCGATCGACCGCGCGTATGCCACCGTGGCCCCGCACATCACGGCCAGGTAATAGCCCATCGTCCGCTCGAACGTATGGGCAAGAGGCAGGAGCGACAGAAAGATATCGCTCCTGAGCGGGGGAATGAATTTCGTCACTGCTTCGGCGTTCCACAAAAGCGCCTCGTGCGTCAGCATCACGCCCTTGGGCCGGCCGGTGGTACCGGAGGTGTAGACAATCGTTGCGACATCGCCGCTTCCGCACGCCGGTGCGCCTTCGCTCGCAGGCACGTCGTCGCCCGCCTCGGCATACGCAACAACCTGCGGCCCGGAAGCTTGCTTTTTCCGGCCGGCATGCGCGCCGTCGCGAAGCCAGACGTGCTCGAGCGTATCGCAATGCTCAAGATGCGGCGCAATCGCAGCCCAGCGCTCTTCATTGTCCGTGAAAAGGAGCCGTGCGCCGGAATCCTTCAGAATGAAAGCGACCGCTTGCGGGCTGTCATGCGCATAGAGAGGCACTGTGATCAGGCCGCTTGTCATTGCCGCGATGTCGAAGACGACCCAGTCGGTGCCATTCGCCAACAGGACGGCCGCACGATCGCCACGCTTGAACCCGAGACGCTCGAGATGCGCGCGGAACCGGCCGACCCGCGCGGCCATTTCGGACCAGCTGAACTCCGTCCACCGCCCTCCCCGAAACTCGCGATAGGCGCAAGCTTGTGGACTTCGGCCCGCCCGCCGATGAAAAAGACCCGGAAGCGTGCCGGCGTCCCCGGCCCCAATGATATCGATCGTGTCCGTGGATTCCTGAGCCATCGCCGAAGTATGCGGCAAGCCCGCGCCGCGTCCTTGATCGAGCGCAACCGCCGGCTTGCCCGCCGCCTATTCGGTCCTGCCGGCGAGACTTTCCAAAAGTCCGGGATTGAGATTCAAATGCTTGCGCGCCTCCGCCAGCACGCTTTCGTCGAGCATCGGCGGATCAAGGTCGATGTCCTTGCCGAAGCACCTGACGATTTCCTTCATCGCGGCGATCCGCGCGTATTTCTTGTTGTTGGCCGGAATGAGATGCCAGGGCGCGACAACGGTCGACGTTTTCTCGAACATGTCGTCAATCGCCTCGGCATAATCGCTCCAGCGGCTCCGGTTCCTGAAATCCTCATAGGAGAGTTTCCAGCGCTTGAGCGGGTTCTTCACGCGTTCTTCCAGGCGGGCGAGTTGCTCCTCCGGCGTGATATGGAAGAAGAGCTTGACGACGCGGGTTCCGTAATCGACGAGCATCCGCTCGAAGTCATTGATTTCCCGATAGGCCGCCTTCCAGCGCTCCCTGGGCGTCAATTCCTCGACACGTTCCACAAGCACCCGCCCGTACCACGATCGGTCGAAGGCGGTGATCGCGCCAGAAGGCGGCAACCGTTCCATGAAACGCAGCAGATAGTGGCGTTCCAGGTAATAGCGGCGTGGCGCGCCGATTGGCCAGACCTTGAAGCTGCGCGGGTCAAGCGCCGCCGAAATCCTGCGGATCGTGCCACCTTTCCCGCCAGCATCCCACCCTTCCAGAACGATCACGCCGGACCGGCCGGAAAAGAGATAAGCCTGCTGGATCTGCGCAAGCCTGCGCTGCAGCTCGACAAGCTCCTTTTCGTAAGCGTCCTTGTCGAGGCGCAGGTTCATATCCGCGTCTTTCAGTCTTGGCGCCCTCTGCGAAGCTCGTTTTGTCATCCGCCAGCGTTCCGCTTCACCATGAACATGGCAAAAGACTACCTTGCAAAACAGCGTTTCAGCACCTCGTAGTTCTACTGCGGTGTACGCGTTTCCTGGCGCTATCCGGAAATGATCAAGGCTATGCCGCAAACCACGAGCAAGGCCCCGGCCCAGGCCTCGACACGCGGGCTTGCGCCGCTTATCAGCCATATCATCGGCAGGATCAGCACCGGCGAAAGCGAACCGAGCACGGCGGCGATGCCGGTATTGAAATTAGCCAGTGCATAAAGCAGTAGGCTGACGGCCACGACGTAACCCATCACGCCGGGCAGGATCGTCCATGCCACAAGCCTTGCATCCGGCTTCAGCAGGGGCTCAAAGGATTTCGCGGGCCAGAGCGCGATCAGCGATATCGCGAAGGCACCGCCGCCGGTGCGAAGGGCGGAAACGGCGAGCGGATCTGTGCCGGAACGCAAAACGGGTTTGAGTGCAATCAGGCCGATCGCGTGAAACGCCGCCGCCGCAAGGCCGAAAAGGATAACACCCGCCAGTGTTCCCTCCACGGGTTCCAGCTTCCTTTTGTCGGACCGTCCGTAAAGGATCGCCAGGCAAAGGCCGGCGAACGCGAGCCCGGCTCCCAGCAGAGCGGAAAGAGACAGCGTTTCGCCCAGGAGCCAGTATCCGAGGATTGCGGAAATCGGCGCATTCATCGCCATCAAAAGCTGGGTTCGCCTCGGGCCCCCGCGCCGCAGGCATGCCGCCATCGCCAGATTGCTCAAAAGCACGCCAAAGAGGACGCTGCCCGCAAAACCTGGCCAATGGCCCCAGTCGACCGTGGCCCATCCCCCCGCCACCGTGACGAGCGCGATCAGGATTGCCGAGGAACTGATGAGTTGAATGCGCGTGAACTCGAAGGAGCCGAGCCGCAAGGCCGGTACATGCGCGATAAGCCCGGCAGCCGCCCAGGTGAGAGAAGCGCCGAGTGCCGCGGAAAGAGCAAGGATCGCCATTTGCGTGTCGCCTCGTCGATGCTATCAATTGCGTAGCAGAAGCGATTACACTAGGCGAACGGATATTGCTACCGAATGCGTAGCAAAAGGAGTCACATGATCGCGATCCCCCTTCCCGGCCAGCCCGTGCGCGGCTCGAAATCGGGCGAGCCGATAATGGCCGTCTTCGACCTTCTGGGGCGGAACTGGGCCATGGGCATTCTCTGGACGCTCAACAAATACGGGCCGGACACCTTCCGCGGTCTGCAGGAACGCTGCGGCTCGGTTTCGCCGACCGTTCTCAACAAGCGGCTGAAGGAACTGCGCGAAGCCGGCCTCGTCGAACGCTCTGACGACGGCTACCGGGCAACGGCGATGGGAGAGGAGCTTTACGGGATGCTCTTGCCCTTGGGTGCATGGTCGCAGAAATGGGCGGAAGTGCTGGAGCGGAGGTGAGAGCGTGTTCGCCGCAGATACAACCGCCGCACGACAAAAGATTTCGCGCGAATATTGAAGCAGGCACAACACTGCCCAAAGCGCCGAGAGCCAGCCAACACCCGCATAAATATTATTTATGAACCTTCTTTATTCCAATATTATCTTGATATAGTAAGAATTTTTACTATAATTATGCTCGTTTTTAAGAAGGTATATACCCATGACTATTCGCATCTACGGTGACGTCGCTATCGACAATTACGAGTATGAATTCACAGAGGATTTCTCAAGTGAATATTGGAATAACTTAAAAACTGACAATGAAGGTTTCCCGTATCCGGCGCTAATCAACCGTACGCCGAACAGGTTCGTGGCTCGCCATTTCGGCGGCGCGTACTTGCTCGAACGCGGTATAGCAATGGCACTAACGGTGTGGGGTAAAGACTTCGAAAAAGACAAAAATCAGATAATTACGAACCTGAAACCATGGAAAACACATTTTAACAGCCTAAAAGGAATTCGCGAAAGACTTACAAAAGAACCAGGAAATTTCTTTAATTTTTTAAATATTTACTACCGTTTGACAAAAAATGAAGATGGATCTTATCGCATTAAAAATAATGGTTATTCCGGTTTTACATTGCCAAATTCCCGCAATATCAACTGCCAATTTATAAAACATTTAGATTATAAAGAAGAAATAAATATCTGCGACGGTATTTTACCTCATAATATTTTCTTATTTAACGATTGCGCCACAGAATTACGGAACCAAAATATTGATTCAATCAATAAACTCATCGGTAACGATGAAAATAATAATTCATGGATAATTATTAAAACGAATGACCTTCCTGTCGCGCATGCAAAGAATTTAGAAACAAGCAGTTCAGAATTACCGTTCTACAATACGATTTTTGCTCTTGAAACTGATAGAAAAATCTTCATTATCGACGCTCAGGATTTACGCCGGGCAGGCTTGCCAATCACACGCTCACTGTCCTGGGGACGACCGATTAAGGATATCGTTCAACATATCGAGAACAAGAAGATTAAATATCTTCCAAATTATTTTATAATAACATTTGACTATGACGCTTCTGCATTATTCCACTTAGATAATTCAGGAGATAACATTACTGTTAAAGAAGTTTCGTTACTATTCTCAGTAAATCGCAGCGAAGGTGAATTCCAGGCGGGTTTTGAAGGTTCCATGCCGGGTGCCCAGTCAATCTTCACAAGCGCCTTAACGGCTAGTATCTACCAAATCTTACAAGAAAATCAAAGCTTGAAACTCGATTCCGAGGAGGCCGAGTTTTTGCTTACATATTCTCTAATCGCGAAACAACGTGTTCTTAAATGTGGGTTTAGCCCAGTGAATACGAAAAACATGTTCGAAGCGATATCTCAAGAAAACGACATTAAAAGCCAATTTACCAATCTAACCTTTCATGAATCCGTTTTCGCCCTTCCAGCCCAAAAAAATACAAACAACGAGAAAAAAGAAGAGGAGAGATTAGCTGATTCAATTATGCCCCCAGACAAGCAGCCGGATGTATTTGATAACCCATACGTTCGCGGATATGGGGAAAACAAAAGATCTCAGTTACGGAAGGACCAAGAACGATATGGACTAACGTTCCTGAAATTCAAAAAGAATTGGCTCCAGGATCCGGAAAAGGAGCTATTCGATGTATTGTCGGCCGACTTTGAGAATGCAGACAAAGCTTATATCGATTATGTAAGGAGCGGAAAAATTAAGGACTCCTCGTTGCCACTTTGTAACATTGGCAAGATCAAAACGATTTCCCGAAAGGAAATAGAAAGCCTTAGAGCGATACGTCGGCTGATAAAATCCTATGTAGCTGACGGCCGTCGTGGTCCAACGCCCATAGGACTGGCGGTTTTCGGACCGCCAGGTGCCGGAAAAGGCTTCACGGTCAAAAGCGTTTTCGCAACATTTCAAGGCCGTGCGAAAGAGCTTACAACTGACAGCTCAATCGAATGCAACCTTGCCGGGCTGAGCAACCCTGAAGACATAACGCCGTTTTTTCACCAAGCGCGCGATTTCGGGTTAAGGGGAAAGGTTCCTGTGCTTTTCTTTGATGAATTCGATTGCTCCGTCGGTAATGAAAAACTGTTTTGGCTGAAACGCTTTTTAGCTCCTCTGCAAGATGGCGCATTTTCTTCCGGACACATGACGCATCCAATAGGCAAATCCATTTTTATATTCGCGGGCGGAACCACGCATTCGTTTGAAAAATTCAAGGAAGCAGCTGAAAGCGATCCTGCAACGAAGGGGACGGACTTCCTGAGCAGGCTTCAAGCCCATATCGATGTACAGGGCCTCGCCCCGCCGGAAGAAGAACACTTCAAGAATTGGGAACTGTTTAAAAAACCGGAAGCCCGGAAGTTTGCGATGAAGCGCGCTATCGTGCTCCGCGACCTGCTTTATCTGAGGGCGAAACATTTATTCAGCGGCGAGGAACAGGACGGTAAAGCCAACATCGACGAAAACGTAGCGGCCGCATTCATTCACGAGCAAGGCTATGTTCACGGCGTTCGCTCGATGGAAGCCGTCATCCGAATGAGCGCACTTGATGACACCGACAGGTTCTCCGCCGAATGCCTGCCGACCGCGCAACAACTCAAAATGCATGTGTCGGAAGATTTTCATGCGCACGCATTTGGAAAACCAATTCGTAGGGGAATCCTCGAGCGCTTCTGGTAGGCCAAAGCCCAAAATAATAGGCGGCGGCGCCGTCCCGGGAAACGGCCCGCCGCCCGTTCAATCAGATGGGCGAAGACGTTTGGATTTTGTCTGCCCGCTCTATATCCGATTGATTTCCACCGGCAACTTCCGTCACCGGATCAGTACATTTCCAGATTGTAAGAAGCTTTTATTCTCGCTTCTACTTGGTATTTTCTGCCTTTCCATGGCTTACGTCAATAGGCACCGCATCCAGGGGCACACGGTATTTACACCGGTCAGTCAACACGCTGCCAAAAAAGGTAAGGATACTGAATTCGCCCTCGTGGTGACGGGTGTGACAGCTCGAATGCATGGCCATGATCATCCTCCGGCCTTTGCCGAAGATGCTGGTCGCAAAGCGCTCACGCCGCCGGGCGTCATGCCACGGCAAGCCAACGATCCGCCACGAAGGCAAACGCCGTCATGTTCTGAAATCGAAAAGTCCTTTTTCCAAGGTGCCTTTGCGCGAGCGCCTTGCAAAATGGTTCAACCCGGGCATACCGCCTGAAATTTACTAATCAAGCAACTACGGAATATCAAATTGTCTTTAAATAAATATAAATCTATTCATTAATTTACAGAGAATAGAATGGTTGATATATTGTTAATTTACCACTGCCTCTTGGGCATATGCCTGAAGGGACAAGAATGTATCGAGTAAGTGGGAAGGGGTCATCCAATGTATCGCGTAAGATCGAATACCCTTGAGTGCTCTCGAAAAATTCCGAAAAACCAGAAGGCTGACGCTCCGAAGTCCGCGGCGAAGACAGCGGTGCGGAAGACCGGTCTGCTCGCATCTGCCGCTGGCCTCACTTTCGCAGTGACCTCTTTTGCCGCCCTTCCGGGTGCGGATGCGCAAACCTTCTTCCAGCGCATGAGCGCCGAGCGCTACGGCGTACCGGCCGAATGCTTCGACAGTTTCGGCTTCTTCCGGCTCACGGTCGAGAATGCGGAAATCTGCACCGATTTCGCCACCGCGGCAACAGCGGGAAGCCTGCCTTTGGCGGACGAGAGTGAATCGCGGGATATAAACGGGCGCGTCGTTTCCAACAACACGGGCGGAGGCTCCAGCGGAGGCTCCGGGGGCAGCAACGGTGGCTCCGGGGGTGGAAGCACCGGCGGGGGTGGCGGAAGCACCGGCGGAGGTGGAGGCGGTACTGGCGGCAGCGGTACAGGCGGCAGCGGTACGGACGGCAGCGGCACGGGCGGTGGAGATGGCGGCAACGGTGCCGGTACCGGAGGCGGAAGCGGCACCGGGTCGGGAGGCGGTTCGACCGGCGGCACCGGCGGGTCTGGCAGCACGTCTGGCACCGGCGGTGGTGATGGCGGGGGCGGTGACGGCGGACCCGGCGGTTCGGGCACGGGCGCCGGCGGTGGCGCAGGTGGCGGTGCGGGTGGCGCCTCAGGCGGGACAGGGGGCAACTAATCCGGCCTGCCCTGCGGCTGCGAGTGGAGCAGAACGGGCCTCGAAAAAAGCGGAAGGCGCCCGTTCAAGACGCCTCCCGTTTGACTTGGTCCGTTCTGTCAGCTGCGTAATCTGCGCGATCAGCGCAGGGCGGCCACGCTCGAGCCTGTTTCGGCGCCGGCCTTGCCCGCCAACGGCCCGCTCAACACCAGGCCCCAGGACGATTTGCGCCGCGGGTTCTGCATCTTCACCACCGTATAGCCTGATCGTTCCCAGGTTCTGAGCGATCCCCGGAGATTGTCGAGGAAATAGTCGCCCTCGCCCGTGCGCAGAACCAGTACGACATGATGTTCGGCACGGTCGGTCAAAACGGTGGCAAGCATCAGGTCGCGCGACGGCACGCCTGCCTCTATCAGCCGTTTCATCTTGAGAAGCGAGTAATCCTCGCAATCGCCCTGCCCCTTGCTCGGTAGCGTCCAGTATTCCTCGCGCCCGTAGAGTGCGGCATCCGTTGCCGAGCGCACGCTGCGATTTACGCTTGAGTTGATCTTGCGGGCAAGCTCGAGCTTCCTCGCGTCGCTGACCTGGCCGCCCCGGCTGGAGCAGGCCCAGCGATAGCGCCCGCATACAGCCGCGAAGCCCCTGGGCGCCTTGGCCGATTTCTGGATCTTGAGCACCTGCGCCGCATGTGCGGGCGCAGCGACAAGCTTTATTTCCTGAGGCGCCAGGACGCAAAAACCATAAATTGCCGCAGCGGCCACTGGGAGGCGGCCGAACCTTGCAGGAAAGCGCATTGGATAACTCCCCGATTTCGACAGGAGCGGGATAGCCACGCCTCAAGCCGAGAATCGGGCACAAAGGTAAAATCGGATTTTACAGGACGTTGTGAGGACGCTTCTTTTCGCAACGTGGCGAAATAGCCACAAATAATGCTCGAGTTGTTACGCATTCACTTCTTCACCTCAACTTCTGCGATAAAGCCTTTGCGCGTGAGGCCGGGTTAAAATTGCTTCTCCGGCCGTCTTGGGCGGCGGAATGCCTCAATTTCAACGAAATGCTTGCCGTAATTCCATATATGAGACATTCTCTCGTTTATGGAAAATCAATCGAGCTCGACAATCGACCTGCGTATTGCCGAACGTCTCAAGGCATTGCGCGGCGAGCGGGGTTGGTCACTGGATGAGTTGGCAAAGCGCGCCAACGTCAGCCGCGCCACGCTTTCGCGGCTTGAAAACGCCGAAGTGAGCGCAACGGCGAACGTTTTGGGAAAGCTTTGTGCGGCCTATGGGCTGCCGATGTCGCGGCTGATCCGCATGGTGGAAGAAGGTTTCGAGCCTCTGATGCGACGGAACGCCCAGCCTTTCTGGTCCGACCCGCAAACAGGCTTCGCAAGGCTCAGCGTTTCCCCGCCCGCCGCCTCGCTTGCGGGTGAAGTTCTGGCCTGCGCACTGCCCGCCGGCGTGCGTCTTGACTATGACGCGCCACCGCGATCCGGCCTTGAGCATCATCTCCTGCTCACCGAGGGCTGCCTTTCGGTGAGCATAGAAGACACGAGCTACGATCTCTCCTCGGGAGATTGCCTGCGGTATCGCCTTTCGGGGGCGAGCAGTTTTTCGACGCCGAAGGATCAGGGCGCGAAATACAACCTCTTCATCGTGTGAGGCATCATGCCGGAAAGACTTGCCGCCGAAATCTCCATATTGCAGGCGGACGGTGTTGAAGCCCGTCTTGGCGAACTCGCCGGTTTGATGCGCGACTGCGTTCATGCCGGTGCGAGCATAAATTTCGTCCTGCCGTTCTCGATGGCCGAAAGCCAGGCCTTCTGGCAATCAAGGGTCCTGCCGGAAGTGCGCGCAGGCACGCGTGCCGTGTTCGTCGCCGAGGTGGACGGAAGGATAGCCGGCACGGTTCAGCTCGACTGCGGCACCCCGCCGAACCAGCCCCACCGCGCCGAAGTCGCCAAGTTGATGGTTCATCCCGATTTCAGGGGGCAAGGGTTTGCGCGCGGCCTGATGGGCGCGCTCGAAGCCCACGCGCGTGATCTCGGCCGCTTTCTCATCACGCTCGACACGCGCAGCGGCGATGCGGCGGAGCCGCTTTACGCCTCGCTCGGTTATGAGACGGCCGGCATTATTCCCGATTTCTGCCGGGATACGGTGGAGGATCGTCTCGACCCCACGACGATCATGTACAAGCGGCTTTGAACCACCGCCCCTAACGCGAGGCGATCGCGGTTGCGGCACCCGCCATCATTCCCGCGCTGCAGCGGTTGGCGATGCGCATTGCGGCCGGACTTTTCAGGAGAAGGCGCAAGCGAGCTGCGAAGAACACCCAGGCCAGATCGATCGCAATCAGCACGACCACCATCGTCGCCGTCAGTTCCGCCCACCCCGTTACGGTCAGCGTAGCGACATCGATGATCGTCGGTAAAAGCGCCATGTAGAACACCATGATCTTCGGGTTGCCGAGCGTCACGGCAAGCCCCGCCGCGAACATTCTGGCCGCGCCGCGTTTCGCCGGGGTGTTGGATGCATCGACATCGGCCCGCGCGTTCCACATTCTCCAGGCAAGGTAAAGCAGATAGGCAACGCCTGCCCATTTGATCGCGACAAAGACCAGTTGGAACGACTGTGCAAGCGCTGAAAGCCCCCAGACCGCGAGCGAAAGCCAGATAGCTTCACCGATCCACATGGCGGTAAGGAACGGCAACACATTGCGCGCGCCGCGTGTCAGGACGCGGGCGACAAGGGCTGCGATGCTGGGACCGGGAGATCCGGCCGCGACAATCAGTGTCCCGGCGAAGATCAGCAGTGCCGCGATGTCCATGAACGTATCCAGACGCTAACGCCGGTCCGCATGAGCCGGCGCGCGGCACTATCCGGCAAGCCGGGAACGCGGTCAACGCCGAGATCCACCGATCAGGCGTCCGACGGCGGGCCAAGTTTGGCAATAGCGTTTTCGATGTCGCGGATGAGAGTTTCCGGATCCCAGGAGGGGGTATGTTCCTCGCCCCGTGCCGCGATGCGCGCATCCTGAGTCCATTTGTTCAACACGGCGCGTTTTTGCGCTTCGGACAATGTCGGATCGCGCAGCACTTCGTCCGGGTGGGCGTAAGGTGTCGTTTTTTCATCGGGTACCGGCGTTTGGCCGGGAACCTGAGGGAGCCTGTCGATCATATCGGAGTCTCCTTTTCTTTCGTTGCGTTTCAGCGCGCGATGGCCCGTCCGGATGGTCCGAACAGAAACCACAGTATGACGCCCAGCAGCGGCAGGACCAGAATCACGAGTATCCAGATCACCTTCGCGCCTGTCCCTGCGCCCGAGCCCAGCGTTTTGACGATCGCATAGATATCGACCGCCAGAACGAGCAGTCCCAGCAGACCGCTGACTTCAATGCCCATCGCGCGCCTTCTCCCTTTTTTCGCCAATGTAGTTGGGCGCGGGATTACTACGTGGATCGGCCTGGTCGCCCGCGCCGGAATGGCCAACACGTCCGAGGATCGACGCCTTTTCCCGTTCCATCTTCTTCACGGCGTAGTTGGAAAGCTTGATATCGCCGATCATCCTGTCCGACATGGGTTCCTCCTGTTATTTCGGTCTTCTCGAGCATAATACCCCAAACATGCAGAGAAATTAAATATACATTACATATAAATAAAAAACCAATCATCATAACCTGGAATATCGCATGGGCTTATTAAGCTAATTTAAGAGAGCACAAATTTCTATCTATTTCTAAAACTTTTCTCACCCATTATATATTCACATCTCTTTGCGTAATTTTGTGAGAATTACGCTAAATTCAATATTTTCCCGATAATTATACCATCCTGAGCTTCCGCTGCGGATATTGACTTCGCCGGCGAGCCGGGCTCCCATCCGCGCCGCATGCCTTGACAAGGTGAGGGAACGGAGCGAGCGGACCAGCCATGACGATCGAAACCTGGCTTCTTTTCATTGTCGTCACCATCGTACCGGTGATGAGCCCTGGCCCGTCGGCCATGCTGGCGCTCGGCAATTCCCTGCGGTTCGGTCATGCGGCGGCGCTATTTTCGGCCCTGGGCAATTCCATGGGGATGATGGTCGTCGGCGTGGTCGTCTCGTTCGGTCTGGCTGCGGTGGTCGCGGCATCCGCAACGGCATTTTTCGTTTTGAAACTGGTGGGCGGGGCCTATCTCTGTTACCTCGGATTGCGGCTCTGGCTCGGGAAGTCACCGCTTGCCGCCAGCGCGTCGGGTCCGGATCCCTCGCCCTCGCGACTGCGCCTCGTATCGGAGGCCTTCCTTGTTGCCGTGACAAACCCGAAGGCCATCTTCCTCATCTCCGCGCTCTTTCCTCCCTTTCTCTCCACCAAGTCGGCATTCCTGCCGCAGGTGGCCGCCCTTTCGCTCACCTATGGCGGCATCGTCTTCGCTAAGCACATGCTCATTTCCTTTGCCAGCGGTTGGCTGCGCCGTTACCTGCGGGATGCGCGCGCGATCAGGATCGTGCGCCGCGTCATCGGCTCGGTCATGATCGCATTCGGCGGCTCGCTGGCATTGTCCTCCCGCTGAATTCAGCGCCAACCATCGCTTCAAGGCCTAAACCGGGCTCGGTCTTCCAGCTCCCCTGCCCTTTGAAGCTCGAACGCGCGCAGCTTGAACGCCCGGATCCGGTTTTTGACAGTCCGCCCGCAGGCGACCGCGCACACCGCCTTACCCCCAGCCGCCTCTATGGCGTCCGCCGCCGCAAGCAGCGTGTTGCCGGTCGTGACGATGTCATCGACAAGGATCACCTTACGACCCCGAACTTCTCCCGTGACATCCAGCGCGTTGAAAATAAGAGACCTTTCCCTTGCGCCTGTTCCGGAAACCGGAGGCAGGTCGTAACCGAAGCGCAAGGCGGGGGCAATCAAATCACGATCTTCTAACGTTACGGCATCTTCAAGCAGTTCCAGCGTGCGGAATTTCGCCTTTCTGAGTGAATCCCGCGACGGCACGGGAACGAGCAGTGGCGTGCCGGACCGATGTTTTTCATAGACCTTGAGGATGGCGACCCCAAAGAGCTTTCGGGCCAAAATAACATTGGAAGCATTTATTCGCACAGCGCCCGCGGTCAATGGAAAGTCGCAATAACCGTTGATTTTCCGATGCTTAACCGCTCGGCAAAAATGAAACGCCGCCCAGAGCTCCGGCGTTCTGGGCGCAACTTTCAAATGCGCGAACTGTGAGTAATAGGCGCAAAGATAGTGTACCGTGAGCGTGGACCGAGCAAAGTCGGCCGGCGCCCGCCTGCTTGCCTCGATGGGCATCAATTCTTCTTGTCCTGAAGGAATGTGGTGGAAGTAAAATCGTTGAAAGCGCGTTATTTTTCCGTAATTGGCCTGTTAGACCGGCGTGAAGGCCGAACAAACCTGGATTCGTCTTCCCCGGACACTTTAACGCTACGATAACGGGCCAAGCGATATTTACTTCCAAAACCCGATGCGTCTTCGATGTCTCGATCGGTCGACGCATTTTTACCGGGCATGTTCTCACCCTCATTTCCAACCCCCAATTCGCGATTTGGCCTTGCCACGCGCATGAGGTTCGAGTATCCATTCTCGTACGTACCGTACGGTACAGTTCGCACTCGTTCCATAGCAGGCGAGTAATCGGGAGCGGCGTAATTGCTGGACCAGTCGACGAAATCACGCAAGACGGGGGAGATGAAGACGCATGGCGCCTTCACGCCGCGCCAGCGTGAGGTTCTGGCGGTTGCCCTCAAGCTTCTGGTGGAAGGCGGCGACAAGGCGCTGACGACGGCGGGTCTCGCACGTGCGGCGAATTGCTCCAAGGAAAGCCTTTACAAGTGGTTCGGCGACCGGGACGGCCTGCTCGCCGGCGTCGTCGCCTATCAGGCAAGCAAGGTGCGCATCGCCGACGATCTCGCCGCACAGGGCGCCGATGCCTTTCGCGGGCAGCTCGAAACCTTCGCCGAGGATCTTCTGACGGTTCTTGCCGGAGAAACTTCGCTTGCGCTCAACCGTCTGGCGATATCGCACGCCGGGCGCGACGGCGCGCCGCTCGGGCGATTGCTGCTTGAACGCGGCCGCCTACCGATCGGCCAGCGCGCGCGTGCCCTTCTCGAATTCGGCCACAGGCACCGCTATCTTGCGTTCGACGATGTGGAAGCCGCCTATCAGGCGCTTTACGGCCTCATCGTCGGCGATCTTCACGGCCGTCTCCTGCTCGGTGATCGATTGAGCGACGAGGAGACCGATTTTCCCGCCCGCGCCAGAGAGGCGGTGGGCCAGTTCTACCGGCTCTTCGGGGCCGGCGCGTAAACCAGCGACAACCAAGGAAGGAATGATCCGATGCGTGTTTATTACGATCGCGATGCCGATCTCAATCTGATCAAGTCGAAGAAGGTCGCCGTCATCGGCTATGGCTCCCAGGGCCGCGCCCATGCGCTGAACCTCAAGGATTCCGGCGTGCAGAACGTCGCCATCGCGCTGCGTCCCGGCTCCACGACGGCGCTGAAGGCTGAAGCCGACGGCTTTGAGGTCAAGACGGTTGCCGAAGCGGCCGCCTGGGCGGACGTCATGATGATGGCAACCCCCGACGAGCTGCAGGCCGACATCTACCGCGATCATATCGCCGACAATATCCGCGACGGCGCGGCGATCGCCTTCGCCCACGGCCTCAACGTTCACTTCGCGCTGATCGAGCCGAAGTCGACCGTCGACGTCATCATGATCGCGCCGAAGGGTCCGGGCCACACCGTGCGCGGCGAGTTCGAGCGTGGCGGCGGCGTGCCCTGCCTTGTCGCCGTTCATCAGGATGCTTCGGGCAATGCGCTCGACGTCGCTCTCGCCTATGCCTCCGGTGTCGGCGGCGGACGCTCCGGCATCATCGAGACCACCTTCCAGGAAGAGTGCGAGACCGACCTTTTCGGCGAGCAGGCCGTGCTTTGCGGCGGCCTCGTCGAGCTTATCCGCGCCGGTTTCGAAACGCTGGTGGAAGCCGGCTACGCGCCGGAAATGGCCTATTTCGAGTGCCTGCACGAAGTGAAGCTGATCGTCGATCTCATCTACGAGGGCGGCATCGCCAACATGAACTACTCCATCTCCAACACGGCGGAATGGGGTGAGTACATGTCCGGCCCGCGCGTGGTCACGTCCGAGACGAAGGCGGAGATGAAGCGCATCCTCACCGACATCCAGTCCGGCAAGTTCACCTCCGAGTGGATGCAGGAATGCAAGGCCGGCCAGGCCCGCTTCAAGGCGACCCGCCGTCTCAACGACGCTCACCAGATCGAGGAAGTCGGCGAGAAGCTGCGCGGCATGATGCCCTGGATCAAGAAGGGCGCACTGGTCGACAAGTCCAGGAACTGAGGCGCAGATGCCCTTCTTGATCCAGGGTTCTCCTTTTGCGCCTGCCCTGGGCAGGACGCGGGGGATCAAGAAGGGCGCGCTGGTCGACAAGTCCCGGAACTGATCCGGTCCATTGTTCTTGAATTTACCGAAACGGACGGCCCGCCCTTGGCGGGTCGTTTGCCATTCGAAACATCACTGTCCGGAAACGCTTGACCGGCAACAGCCCCTCGGTCCGGATCAGAAATTTTCCTCGATAAGCTGCGCGACCCGACGGTCGCGCGCGCCCTCGCTCTCCCCACCCATGACGACGACGATGACGCTCTTTCCCCCGCGCCGGGCGGAAGCGGCAAGGTTGAAGCCCGACAGGCGGATATAGCCCGTCTTCAAGCCGTCGACGCCGGCCACGCGGCCAAGCAGATTGTTGGTCGCCTTGAACGTCTTCCCGCCGTAGTTGAAAGAACGCGCACGGAAATAGCTCGCGTATTGGGGAAAGCGGCTTTTGAGCGCCCGCGCCAGCGTTGCCATGTCGCGCGCGGTCGTCACCTGCGCGGTATCCGGCAGGCCCGATGCATTGACGAAGCGCGTGCGTCGCATGCCTAGCGCCCGGGCCTTTTCCGTCATCTTGCGCGCGAACGCCCGTTCCGAGCCTGAGATATTCTCCGCGATCACCACGGCAACGTCATTGCCGGATTTGACGGCGATCGCCTGCGCGGCATCCTTCACGCTGATGGTCGAGCCCGCTTTCACGCCGATCTTTGCCGGAGGTTGCGAGGCGGCGTTGGCCGATACCCTGAGCGGGCTGTCGAGCGTCAGCTTGCCGGACGCAACCTCCTCGAACAGGAGATAGAGCGTCATCATCTTGGTAAGCGAAGCCGGGTAGCGCGGCGCATCGGCATCCACTTCATGCAGCACCTTGCCGGAGCGCGCATCGATGACGATTTCCGCGCGCGCCCGCGCCTCTGCCCTTGCCGGGACTGGGCTGAGCGAGAGCGTGTTGACGGCCGCCACCGCCGGGACTGTCGTGGCGGAAGACGGGACGCTCGCCGCTCCTTGCGGCGCCACACTCTGGCAGGCGGCAAGCGCGCCCAGGAACAGAGCGGTGACGAGACCCTTCAATTGTCTGCGGACGCTCAGCCGGCGCATGTGCAATTCCCCGCGGAACTCAAGACCGTTCCTTGCAGCCTACAGAAACCGCTTCGCGGCGCAATTACGGTTTCAGCCGGTAGCCGGTCCTGAAGATCCACCAGACGACGGCAAGGCAGATGACAAGGAAAACGAAGGTCATCGACAGGCTCACCGTTATGGCGACATCCGCCTGCCCGTAGAAGCTCCAGCGGAATCCGGAGATCAGATAGACGACGGGGTTGAACAGCGTCACCGTCTGCCAGAACTCGGGCAGCATCTTGATCGAATAGAAGCTGCCTCCCAGAAAGGCGAGCGGCGTCACCACCAGCAGAGGCACCAGTTGCAGTTTCTCGAAATTGTCGGCCCAGATGCCGATAATGAAACCGAGCAGCGAGAATGTGACGCTCGTCAGAATCAGGAATGCCAGCATCCAGACCGGATGGCGTATTTCGATGTCTACGAAGAAATGCGCCGTCGCCAGGATGATCAGCCCTATGATCAGCGATTTCGTGGCGGCTGCGCCCACGTATCCGATCACAATCTCCATGGCGGAAATCGGCGCAGACAGGATTTCGTAGACCGTGCCGACGAAGCGCGGGAAATAAATGCCGAAGGCCGCGTTGGAAACGCTTTGCATCAAAAGCGTCATCATCATCAGCCCCGGCACGATGAAGGCGCCGTAGGCCACGCCGTCGATCTCTTCGATGCGCGAACCGATCGCAGAGCCGAAAACGATGAAATAAAGCGCTGTCGAAAGGACGGGCGAAATCACGCTCTGGGCAACCGTGCGCCGCATGCGGTCCATTTCGAACAGGTAGATGGTCTGAATCGCGCGCAGGTTCATTTGCGTTCCCTGACAAGGCTTACGAAAATCTCTTCAAGCGAGCTTTGCTTCGTCTGAAGGTCGCGGAAGCGTATGCCGGCATCACCCAAGTCCTGCAGAAGCGAGGTGATGCCGGTCCGCTCCCCTTGCGTGTCGTAGTGGTAGACGATCTCGTATCCCTCCCCGCCAAGCTCCAGATCGTGGCCGTTCAGCGAGGCGGGAAGGCTGTCGAGCGGCTCGTGCAGATGCAGCGTCAGCTCCTTGCGGCCGAGCTTGCGCATCAGTTCCGCCTTCTCCTCCACCAGAATGATCTCGCCCTTGGAAATGACGCCCACCCGGTCGGCCATTTCCTCGGCTTCCTCAATGTAATGGGTGGTGAGGATGATGGTGACGCCCGTTTGCTGAAGAACGCGCACCACCTCCCACATGTCGCGGCGCAGCTCCACGTCGACGCCGGCCGTCGGCTCGTCGAGGAACAGGATCTGCGGCTCGTGCGCCAGCGCCTTGGCGATCAGGACACGCCGCTTCATGCCGCCCGAAAGCGTCATGATCATCGCGTCCTTCTTGTCCCAGAGGCTCAGATCCTTCAGCACCTTTTCCAGGTATTCCGGGTTCTTGCGCTTGCCGAAGAGCCCGCGCGAGAAGGAGATCGTCTGCCAGACGGTGACGAAGGCATCCGTCGTCAGTTCCTGCGGCACAAGGCCGATCAGCCCGCGCGCCGCGCGGTAATCCTTCAGGATGTCGTGCCCATCCACGCTCACGCTGCCCGCGCTCGGGTTCACGAGGCCGCAGATAATGCTGATCAAGGTCGTCTTGCCCGCCCCGTTCGGGCCAAGCAGAGCGAAAACCTCGCCCTTGTTGATCGCAAGATCCACCTGCTTCAGCGCCTGAAAGCCGCTGTCATAGGTCTTGGACAGGCCGGAAACGTTCAGAATTGGCTGCATGGGGCGCAATTGGATACTCGCACGGGCAGGAATTTCGGAAACACGGAAAAGGGCTGCAGCGGCTGAAAAACCTGAAGAGCCACGCCAATGAACCGCATCGGAACGAAGGCTCGCGGACATTGCCAGAACAGGGCCGCGATGAAAAGGGCGGATAACAGGATTGACGATGTGCGACACATGTCGCAATATCGCGACATCGGTTCCGAGAAATAGACTAACCGCGCCATGAAACCTTCCCCAAGCGAACTGCTTCTTCTCAAGTCCTTGTGGCGGGAAAAGGAACTGAGCGCACGCGAACTGCATGAGATGGTAGCCGGTGAACTCGGCTGGTCGGCATCCTCGACGCGCAAGACGCTCGATCGCATGGTCGCCAAGGGCCTCGTTTCCCGGCGGGATCTTCACGGCATCAACGTATATCGCGCCAAGGCCGAAAAGGTTCCGACCCTTGCAGCACTCACGCGCGACTTCATCAGCAATGTCCTCGGGCTGAAATCCCCCCCTCCCGTCTCGACGTTTTCCGGCAGCAACCTCCTGAGCGAGGAAGAACTTCGGGAACTGGAAGAGCTTCTGGCAAGGGATGACGACGCATGACAATGTTCGCCGCCTCACTGGCGTTCAGCCTGCTCTGGGGCGGCGTTCTTTGGGCAGTTGCCGCAGCACTGACGAAAGCCGTCCCGTCGATAAGGGCGAGCACGTCCTTCCATTTGGCTTTGATCGTCTCGCTGGTTGCGCCCGTCATTCTGATGGTTGCGGGCATTCGGCTGGAACTGCCCATCCTGACGGCGTTTGCGCCTTCGGCCGATATCCCGGACCTGCGGGGAAGCTTCGCTCCTTACGCGCCTGCCGAATTGCTTGCTGGTCCGGCAAAGCCGCGACCATCCTTTCAATGGCAACCCCTTGGCGCCGGCATTACCCTTGCGCTCTACCTTATCGGCACAGCGGTCCATTTGCTCCGTCTCGCCCGCACATGGCGGTGGCTTTCCGCAATCGCCGCGAACGCCATGCCTGATCCCGCGCTGCCTCGCAGCGTCTGGCCCTTGCGCATCACGGAAGCTCCGGTTCCCGCATTCGCCATTGCGGGCCAGCGACGCTCGATCGTCATCCCTGAAACGCTGGTTCACAGTACGTCACCGCAACAGCTTGCGATGGTCGTCGCCCATGAGGAGGCGCACCTGAAGGCGCGCGACCCCGAAGTGGCGGCGGCTCTTTCCCTCGTCGTGGCGATCTTCTGGTTCAATCCGTTTGTGCGCGGCCTCGCGGCGCGGTGGCGTCTGGCGGCGGAGCTTCGCGCCGATGCCGCAGCGCTGGCTGACGCGCCAAAAGACATGCGCATGGCCTATGCAAGAACCTTGCTTTCGGCCCTGCGCATACCGGCGGATCGGACACTGCCATGCCCGCCCGCCACTTTCTCAACTCTCCAATTCAGGACCGAAAAGATGAGAATGACAAGTATACTGGAGGGCCGGTTCCCTGCCCGCAAGAGCCGATATTCCGTTGCCTTTGCCGCTGTTCTTTCGCTCGCGCTGACCGGCGTCGGCGCCGCGTTTGCCACTTCTTCCCTGGCCGGCCCCGGCGCGGCCAGGATCGTGGAGGGCCGTCTGGCGGTGCCCTTCGGCATCATCCGAAAGGATGGAACATTCCACAAGGGCATCGATATCGCGGCACCCGCCGGCACGGCGATCCATGCTCCGGAAGATATGGTGGTGGTCGAGGCGAGCGACGTTTTCCGTGGCGAGCCGCGCTACGGCAAGGGCGTGGAACTGCGCTCCGTCGACGGGACGCGCCGCGCGTTCTTCACCCATCTTGCCGCCTATTCGGTGACACCCGGAGACCGCTTGAAAAAAGGCGATACCTTCGCCGCCGTCGGCATGAGCGGATCGACACAGAAGCATGCCCACCTTCATCTTGAGGCATTCGAGGGCAGCAGACGTGTCGACCCCGTCAGCCTCTGGCCGCAATTGCGCAACTGATGAGCGCCGGAAATGGTATCGTTCGCGGCCGGTGAACATACCGTTCCCCCCGCCCACCTGTATTTGGGACCATTCACGCCCTACATTGGCGTCAAGCGTAAACAAAGGGTCCAGATCCATGTCCATCCGCCCCGTCAAGCAGTTGAGCAGCGCCCAGCCCACGCTGGAGGGCGCCGGCGTTCATCTTCACCGCGCCTTCGGTTTCGGCGATCCCGATCTTGCCGATCCCTTCCTGCTGTTCGACGATTTTCGCAACGAACGCCCGCAGGACTACAAGGCGGGCTTCCCCTGGCATCCGCATCGCGGCATCGAGACGATCACCTATGTGCTCGCCGGCACTGTCGACCATGGCGACAGCCTCGGCAACGCCGGTTCGCTGGGTGCGGGCGACGTGCAGTGGATGACGGCCGGGCGCGGCATTCTTCACCAGGAGATGCCGAAGGGTGACGACAGGGGGCGCATGCACGGCTTCCAGCTCTGGGCGAACCTGCCTTCCTCGCTCAAGATGACCGAGCCGCGCTATCAGGACGTCAAGGGCGCCGATATTCCGGTCATCGTCGACGATGACGGCACGACGGTGCGTGTCGTCTGCGGCGACTTCTGGGGAAAGCGCGGGCCGGTCGACGGCATCGCCGCCGAGCCGCAATATCTCGACATCTTCGTGCCGGCCGGCAGGCGCAAGGCCTTTCCGGTCGACACCTATCGAAAGGCCTTCGCCTATATTTTCGAAGGGTCCGGCACCTTCCGCGATGCGTCGAAACCCTTCGGCGTGCTGACGGAAAAGGAGTTCGGGGGCGAGGAGCTGAACATCCGCGATGAAAGCGGCAA
Organism: Hongsoonwoonella zoysiae; assembly: GCF_013266695.1. Lineage (GTDB taxonomy): Bacteria > Pseudomonadota > Alphaproteobacteria > Rhizobiales > Stappiaceae > Hongsoonwoonella > Hongsoonwoonella zoysiae. The sequence goes on along the minus strand of NZ_JABRXF010000001.1, from coordinate 2,017,854 downwards.
CCGCACGCTCGTCGTATTCGACACGGGCGACGAGGTCGTCGTTCAGGCGGGCGACCATGGCATCCGCTTCCTGCTCGTCTCCGGCGCGCCGATCCGCGAACCGGTCGCCTGGCACGGGCCGATCGTCATGAACACGCGCGAGGAACTGATGCAGGCCTTCAACGAACTGAGGGCCGGCACGTTCATTCGCTAAACTGCCCGTAATGAAAGCAAAAAGCCCCAGAATTTCCGGGGCCTTTTTCATGGCTTGCTATCTATGCAAATCCCGCCTCAAACGGCGCGGAGCTCCTGATGCCCCGGCCGGTTCTGGCGGGCGAGCAGCTTGTTCAGCGCGGAAACATAGGCCCGCGCGGATGCGACGAGCGTGTCCGTATCGGCCCCCTTGCCGGTGGCCATGCGCCCGTCGGCCTCAAGGCGCACGGAGACTTCCGCCTGCGCGTCCGTGCCTTCCGTTACCGCGTGCACCTGGTAGAGTGATAACGTCGCGTCATGCGGCACGATATCCTTGATGGCATTGAAGGTCGCGTCCACCGGGCCGTCGCCGGTCGCCTCGCGGGTTTCGTGGCGTCCGTCGATATCCATCGTCAGGATCGCCTTTTGCGGCCCGCCCGTGCCGGCGATCACGGTCAGCGCGATCACCTTGATCTGCTCGCCCTGCGTCGCGATCTCGGTTTCGATCAGCGCCTCGATGTCCTCGTCGTAGACGTGCTTCTTGCGGTCGGCCAGTTCCTTGAAGCGGCGGAAAGCGTCCTGGAAGGCGTTGTCGCCGACCTCGTAGCCCAGCTCCTTCAGCTTGTCGCGGAAGGCGTGGCGGCCGGAGTGCTTGCCCATGACCAGCGACGTCGATTTCACGCCGACGTCCTCGGGCCGCATGATCTCGTAGGTCTCGGCGTTCTTCAGCATGCCGTCCTGGTGAATGCCGCTTTCGTGCGCAAACGCGTTCTTGCCGACGATGGCCTTGTTGTACTGCACGGGAAAGCCCGATACGGCGGAAACGAGCTTGGAGGCCCGCGTCAGATACTTCGGGTCGACGTTGCACGTATAGGGCAGAATGTCAGCGCGAGTGCGCACCGCCATGACGATCTCTTCAAGTGCTGCATTGCCCGCGCGCTCGCCAAGCCCGTTGATCGTGCATTCGATCTGCCGCGCCCCGCCCGCGACACCGGCCAGCGAATTGGCGACCGCCAGCCCCAGGTCGTCATGGCAGTGGACTGAAAAGATCGCCTTGTCGGCATCCGGTACGCGGTTTCGGATCGTCTCGAACATCGCGCGGTATTCTTCCGGCGTCGCATAGCCCACCGTATCCGGCAGGTTGATTGTCGTGGCGCCTGCCCTGATCGCCGCTTCCACGCACTGGCACAGATAGTCGATCGGGGTACGGGTTGCGTCCATCGCCGACCATTCCACGTCGTCGATCAGGTTGCGAGAGCGCGTCACCGTGTCGGTGATGATGTCGAGCACCTGCTCTTGCGTCTTGTTCATCTGGTGTTCCAGATGGATCGGCGAGGTGGAAACGAAGGTATGGATGCGCCCGCGTTCGGCATGGCGCACCGCCTCGCCGGCACGGTCGATATCGGCGTGGATCGCGCGCGCCAGCCCCGCGATGACGGAGCGCTTCGTGCGCCTGGCGATCTCGCAGACCGCCTCGAAATCGCCGTTGGAGGCGATCGGGAAACCCGCCTCGATGATATCGACGCCCATGTCATCGAGGATTTCGGCGACCTGCAGCTTCTCTTCCAGCGTCATGGATGCGCCGGGCGACTGTTCGCCGTCGCGCAAGGTGGTGTCGAAGATGCGGACTTCGTCGCTCGCGGTTACCGCGCCTTTGGTGCTTTCAGCGGTCATGGATCGTGTTTCCTGCCTGCTTGCGCCGCCGCCGGAGCCTCAATCATCCCTGGGCGATCGGGGCGGGGCGCGAAAATCTGTCGGGTGAAGCGTTATTCATCCCCTAAGCGCCCGTCCTCGACTATCGGGTCAGTCGACGCTCAGGGGCATCTAAGGAGGAGGTCGCCAAGTAGGAGGAGGTCGCGGCCAAGCGCGCGCGCACGGATCGCGTCAATTGCGTTCGTCCTGGAACCTGCAATGTGACCTTTCGCGATCATCACTCGTGCTCAAGTCCTCGGCTTGCTTGCGGCAAAAAGTCCCCCGATCGACGGGAAACGCTTTCAAAGATGTTCGACCGCAATACCTAGCAAAGCGTTAACGACAAGACTGGTAGCGCATCCGCCGCCCCCGTGCAAGTCTCGCGCGGCACGGCCGGGCAGTGATGCCTGGCCGGCCGGCACCGAGAGCGAGCGCCGCGCGCGAGCCGCGCTACAACTACGGAAATCACGTTGATGGAAACCCTGGTCATTTCCAGTCTTCGGGAGAGAATGCACGCAGAGATATAAGCATAACGGTATGGAAACTTTTAGCGTGCTTCCATTCAGGGTTGTAATCGGAAAAGAAATAAAGTCCATGCCGACCGACAAACTGTTGCTTCTTCAAAAGCTCCGTCACCTCCTCGGCCTGTTCGAAACGCGGCGCATAGCCGTCGCCAGCAAGGTCCTGGGAGTGGGCGAAGAGAATTTGCGGCAAACCATCACGGACCTGCAAAGTCATTTCGATGCGCAGTTGTTCCAGGAAAGCGGCGGAGAGTTTCTGCCGACCGCTGCCGGCGCGGCGGTTCATCGTTACCTGCTTGCCGCGATCGACGAAATGGAACGCAAGATCTCGGCGCATGTATCTTCGAGCAATCCGGAACGCGCGAAGCAGATACGCCTGATCGGTGCTCATGCCGCCAATCCTCTCACGCGCTCCGTGCTGCCGGATTTCGTCGAGCAGCTGTCGCAATCGACATCGTTCGATTTCCAGATCAAAGGGTTTGCATCGCAAGCTGACCTCATTCGCGCGTTGCGCGCGCGCGAGGTTCATTTCGCTGTCATGCTTCCGCCAAAGCGCGGCCATGTGGACAAGCCCAGCATCGGCATGGCGCCCTTCAGCCCGCAGCGCGCAGTGGTATGCATTTACGCCATGCGCTTTGCCATGATCAGCTTCCGCCAAACCGGACTCACAAGCCTCGGCGATCTTGTGGGACAGCGTGTGGCGACCGGCTTCGGACCGAACTCGCTCGTCGACGAATATCTCGATGCATTCCTGCGCGACCATGTGGGAGGACGCGAGAACATCTCACCCGTTCCGTGCGAAAATATCGCCGACGCCATGCAGCGCCTGCGCGCGCGCGAAATCGCCGCCACGCCCTTCCCCCTTGACGGAATCAAGATCACGTCGCTGGCGCGCGGGCTCGTGCGCCCGCTGGAGGGGATGCTTTCCCGCGCCACGGTCCAGAAGATAACCCACGATCATCCGGGCCTGCGCGTGCGCTGCACGGAACTCTTCGGCAATCGGAACGTGACGATGATCGAGACGCCGATCATCGTCTATGCGGCTCAGGACATGGCGGACCGGGAAGTCCATGCAATGATTGCGGCGGCCAAGGACTTTTTCAGATTCTACATAAAGCACCGTTACGGCAAGATGCCGCCCGCCGGCTTCTTCGACCCCAAGCCCCTCGGCCTGATGACGCATCCGGCCAGCGTGGCCCATTTCGGCCATTCGCAAGGTGGCGCGCTCCACTGACACCTTCGCGACCTGCGTCAGGTCTGCCGGACCGGCTTTCCGGTCCGGCGCCGCCGATCGCTCCGTCTCAAAGATAAAGCTCGCCTCTTGCCACGACGACCGCCTGCCCGCCGATGCGCACGCCGTTAAGCTTTCCGTTGTCCAGGTCGATTTCGAGATCGATGAGGGATGGGCGGCCCATGTAGTAACCCTGCTCGATGCGCACGAAATGCGTGCCGTCCAGAAGCTCGTCGAAATGGTGCACGACGCCGGCGAAAGCCGCCGCCGCCGCCCCCGTCGCCGGGTCTTCGGCAATGCCCATCGTCGGTGCGAACATGCGTGCGGAAAAGGCGGAATCATGCGCCGTCGTTTGCCGGCAATAGACATAGACGTCCTTGTGCACTTCGGCGCCGAAGGCCGCATCCCAATCCTGCAACTGCGGTTTGGCGCGCGACAGGGCGTCGAGGTTGGCGACGGGAACGAACGCGAAAGGCACGCCGGCGTCGAAGCAGGACGGAACGTGATTTTCGAACCCGATCTCATGCGGCGACAGGCCGAGGGCTGCGGCGATCGGCTCCTTCGAGCCGACGGGCATGCTGGGCACGGAAAGCTTCGGCACGTCGAATTCGGCGAAACCCGCCGCCCCGCCTTTCAGCACCACGCCGCATCGTACATTGCCGATATTCTCCTCCAGCACCACCACGGCGTCCGCATCCGCTTCCACTTCCCCGAAGCGCTCATGCGCCAGCAGGATCGCGGTGCCGACGGTCGGATGACCCGCGAAGGGAAGCTCGCGCGCCGGCGTGAAGATCCTCACCTTTGCCGAATGGGCGGGGTTATCCGCCGGGAGCACGAATACCGTCTCCGACAGGTTGAACTCCTTGGCGATCGCCTGCATGCGCTCGTCCGAAAGGCCCTCCCCGTCCAGCACGACGGCAAGCGGGTTTCCGGCAAGCGCACGGTTGGTGAAGACGTCGAGCAGGGCATATCGTCGGGCCATCGGCGAAACCTTCTATCTCGGGCAGCAAAATAGGGCCGCACTGTTGCATGGCAGCCGCCGCGATTCCAGTTTCAACAACGTTCGTAAATTCAAATTGCGAGCAGTCGGTCCGCAAGCGCCCGCGCATAGGGCGGCATTGCCAGCCCGTCCGTGTCGGACGATTTTGAAAGGACCACTGCCCCTTCCAGTTCGGGCCGTTCTTCTCTGGCGTTGTGTTCGTCGACCCGCGCCACGATTTCCTTGGCCGTATAGGGAAACTCGAAGACGCGGGAAATGGAGATCCTCGGCCCGTCGAAGAGGGCGAAGGTCGAATGCGTCAGCGCCTCCCCGGCGTCGAGCCCGGTTTCCTCTCCAAGCTCGCGGGAAATCGAACCCTCCACATCCAACTCGCCGTCCTCGCGCAGGTCGTCCGGGTCCAGATTGCCGCCGGGCGGATAGACCAGGCCCGCAGTCGCTGTGTAGGCGGCCATCTTGCCGAAAACAAGCTCCCCTCCCCGCGCACGGATGACGGCGGAGCCGAACAGGTTGCGGATGTTGGGGTCGGGGTAGTTCCAGTCGCGCCAGGCGAGAAACGCCGCGTAGGACGCTTCCACCATGGAGCCGGAAAACACGCCGTCGGCCATGTCGAAGCTTGCAAGCTTCATCACGCGCCCGTTCCAAAGGTGCGGATTGTCAGCCGTCAGCTTTCGCCAGTGCTGGTCGATCCTCTCCGCATTTTCGGCTTCGAAGCGCCACGCCTCACCCGTCAGGCGAACGGCGAGCTGTCTGACAGGCAGGAGGTCGATCAAGAATAAAGCTTTCGTGGTGTATTCCGGTAAAGCGCTTATGCCGTCATGGGATAGCGCCTGGCGATGGCAGGCGCAAGCACTTGCAACCTGTCGTAGGGCCGGCCGTCGATCAGCACGCGCTTCGTGCAGGTAAAGCCCGCCTTTTCCATGACGTGGCGCGAGGGTTCGTTCCCCGCGAGCACGAAGGCGATCAGATGCGTGTAATAGGTGTTTTCGAAAAACCAGTCGATCAGCTTCGGCGCCAGTTCGGAGGCATATCCCTGCCCCCAGTACTTCGTGCAAAGGCAGATCGAAAGGGCGATTTCCGAGGTCTGCTCAAAAACGAGGAAGCCTGCCCGGCCGACGAATTCGCCGTCCAGCGTTTCAACCTTCCACTGGCCGAAACCGTAGCGCTCCTGCTTGTGAATGAAATCGTCAAGCCGCTGGGCAGCCTGCGCATCCGACAGGATTTCGTCGCCCGGCACGAGGTGCCGGTTCACTTCCGGGTCAGCATGAAGGGCTTTCAAAAGGGGCAGATCCGACATCGAAAAACCGAGAACGCGCAATCTTTCCGTCTCGAAGATCGTCGGAGTGTCCATTTATTCCTCCTGCGGCTCCCGTGGAGCCGTTTCTTGAAATTTCCCGTCCGGTTACGGCCGTTTCCCGGCCTTGTTAGGGTTTTGTTTATTCATATTCGCAATCAGGCTCGTGATTCGCAGCCTTATACCGCTCACCGGCGTGTGATGCATAGTGAGTTAGACTAAAGTTTAATCGTGAGAAAATGATGACGCAATTCCATTGCCGTTCAATTTTTCAACCTCATCCTTATAAAAACGCTGCGGCAATTATATGAACATCGGCATTCAGATTGCTCACGCGTTCGTGAATTCGCGTGAAATCCCTTCGATATCAAAGTTTAACGGATCGATTCGCCGCCAATCCTTCAACTGCCCACGCAGGAATGTCTCCTGCCGCTTGGCATAGCGTCTGGTCTCCGTTTTTGCCCGTTCCACGGCCTCGCGCGGGGAAATTTCGCCGCGGGCGGCGCTTGCAAGCTCGCGCAGGCCGATGGCTTTCATCGCGGGCAGCAAGGGGTCGAGGCCGCGCGCGGCCAGCCTTGCCGCCTCCTCCGCCGCGCCTTCATGCATCATTTCCTCAAACCGCCGGTTGATTCGTTCGTGCAGCCACGCCCGGTCCGGGGCAAGCACGATCCGAATGCCGCTCCCCGGCGCGAGGATCGGCGCGGTTCTGGCTTCCTGCCAACTGGCCAGCGAACGACCCGTCGCCTCGAAGACCTCGAGCGCGCGCACGATCCGCTGCGTATCGCCGGGCTTCAGGCGTTTCGCCATCGCCGGGTCGCGTTCGCCAAGCAGCGCATGGAGCTCGCTGCTCTCACGCTTTTCGGCCTCGCCGCGCCAGTGGGCCCTCACCGCTTCGTCGACCGGCGGAACTTCGGACAAGCCTTCGGTAAGCGCCTTGAAGTAGAGCCCCGTGCCGCCGACGAGGATTGGCGTCCTGTCCATGGCGGTAACATCAGCGATAGCCCTTTCGGCATCGGCAAGCCACTGCGCGACCGAATAAGCGCGCGCGGCGTCCACATGTCCGTATAGCAGATGCGGCACACGCTTTTCCTCGTCCGCGGAAGGCCGCGCCGTGAGCACCCGCAGATCCTTGTAGACCTGCATGGAATCGGCGTTCACGATTGTGCCGTTCAGCCGTTCGGCCAGCCGCATCGCCAGGCCCGACTTGCCGCTTGCCGTCGGCCCCGCTATCAGGAGCGCGGAATAACGCAATCTCTCCCCCGTTCACGTTCGCGAGCCACCGCCAGTATGCCCCTGATCGCCACCGTCATTTCCGATCCCAAAGCAGCAGCAATTGACGATACGCTCGTCGCAAGGCTCCGGAACCACTTCTCAATAACCGGTGAGGCGCGCGTGCTCAATGAGCGTATCGCCCTTGACCTTGCGCTTGATGATGGCGGCACGCCTCCGCGCGAGCTTGCGGCAACAATGCGTGAGGCCGCCGCGGATCGCCCGGTCGACGTTTTCGTTCAGCAGGATGAAGCACGGCGAAAGCGGCTTCTCATCGCCGATATGGATTCCACCATGATCGGCCAGGAATGCATCGACGAGCTTGCTGCCGAGCTTGGCTTGAAGGACCGTATCGCGGCGATCACCGAGCGCGCCATGCGCGGCGAGATCGAGTTCGAGCCGGCTTTGCGCGAGCGTGTAGGCCTGCTCGCCGGGCTCGACGTTGCTGTGATAGCAAGCGTTATCGAAAACCGCATTACCCTGACGCCGGGCGCAAAAACGCTTGTCGCCACGATGCGCACGAACGGGGCCTATTGCGCGCTCGTCTCGGGCGGCTTCACCGCCTTCACATCGCACATTGCCGCGGAGATCGGCTTTGACGAAAACCAGGCCAACACCCTTTTGACCGAGGGCGGCAAGCTGACCGGCAAGGTGGCCGAGCCGATCCTCGGGCGGGACGCCAAGCGCGCGCGCCTGCAAGAGCTTGCCGACGAGAAAGGCCTTGCGATGTCCGAAACGCTCGCCGTCGGCGACGGAGCGAACGATCTGGCGATGATCGAGCTTGCCGGCCTCGGCGTTGCCTATCACGCCAAGCCCACGGTGGCCGAGCAGGCGGATGCGCGCATCGATCACGGCGATCTTTCAGCCCTTCTTTACCTGCAGGGTTATTCGGCCGGTGAATTTGTGGCTCAGGATTGAAAGCCGGCAAAAGCTTCAGCCTCGATACGCCGGCGAGCGGCATTCTACGCCGGGCAGCCCATTTCCGGCGCCCTCATCTCCCGTACGGTGTCTTTTGAGGCTTGGCATTGCCAATTAATTTAACGTGCTAAATTTAATGCACGCCTCTCAAAACCACAAATACTACCGGATTAGTTCGAATTATTCGTAAATTTGACAATGAATAAGCTTTCATCTCAGGAAATTGAAACACCGGCGCATTTCTATTTCGCAACAAACTAAATCCCTTCCGTTTTTCCTGTCTCGCAGCCGCCGCTTGCCGGGATTAAATTTGGAGACTGAGTTTGCAGGAGTATTCGGCCGTGTACGAGAAGTCTGGCCATTCAACCGGAAGAATCGATCCTGTGGATCAAACCGACCAGGGACGTCGGGAGTTTCTGGCACGGGCCGGCCGGTTTGCGGCCTTCACGCCGCCGGCGGTCACTCTGTTGCTTCACACGACGATGAACTCCCCGGCGATTGCCGGGTCCGGCGGCAAGCCGGGCTGGGGTTATGGCGACAAGAACCACGATCATTCGGGCCCGCCTGGCCTTTTCAAATAAAGTTGACCGTCGCTTTGCGAGCGAACCGGAAGTTCCCCGCTTCATTCCGCCCCGTTATCAAGCCGGTTTAAAAGCCGGCTTGAAGCCTCGCCGGCATCGCCATATTCCGCTGTCAGGCAATCGGCATCTTTCAGCAAATCGCACAATGCGGCAAAGCCCGCTTTCGAAAGCCGTTGGTCGGTGTTCACCGCCTCGCTCAAAAGCGCCGTCAGTGCGTCGGCCCGCGTGCAGGGCTCGATCGTGCAGGCCCGACCCAGCGTAAATCGCGGAAAGACGACCGCGCCTATTCCGGCCGCACCCGCAGACCAGTTGCGCGGGCGCAGATATTTCACCATCTTGCCGTCGGGGCGCAGATAGCCCGGTTCCGCCGGAAGTTCGCCATATGCAGGGCCGAGCACGCCGACCGCACCCGCTTTCACGGCAAAGGAGAAGGCCAATCCGCTGACCGATGGCTGCGAAGGGTCGATCAGCGCCACATCGTCGGCGATAACGGGAAGTCCTCCGGCATGAAGGCAGGCGGCAAGCGTCGTCTTGCCCCTGCCCGAGCCTCCCGCAATCAGGACGGCGGCTCCTCGATGGTCGAGGGCTGCGGCATGAAGCGCGAAAACGCCCGGCGTCCCGGCCAGGATGATGCGCAGCACCTGCTCCTTCAGGTGGACGGCAACGGCGCTTGCATCCTCAAGCCCGGTTTGCGTATCGCCCGGACGGTCCACCCGGTATCCCGCACCTTCCGGCAGCACTGACAGCGCGACATCGCCTTTGCTCGATGCCCCGCTCCGCATATGCCCCGCTAGCGCCTCCCAGGCGGAAAATGTCTCGTCGTCCGGAAAGTCCACAGCAAAGCGCATCCCGCCAACCTCGTAGACCGCGCCGGCGGAAACCTTTTGCCTTGGGGTCATGGAGCCGACGGGGTGTGCCGGCGCGTCCGCCCACTCGCCTTCCCCGCCATTCAGGAGACCCCGCGCCTTCCATTCGGCAAGACATGCGGCGATGAACCCTTCCGCCTCGCCGACATTTTGTCCCACGGCCTCGGCCAGATCCTTCACGATTTCCCTCCGCGCGCGGCCGGCGGAGAGAGCTTCCCAGAGCGCGCCGGAAAGCGGGTCGAGACGGTAAACCGCCTGCGCGGCTTCATCGAAAACGAGGCAATCGTTGCCCAGTCGGCAAAATTTCACGCTTTCCTTCGGGTGAAAGCCGTTGTCCGGGCCCTCGCTTCCTTCGCGTGGCGGGGCATTCGTCATTGCCGTATCATTCCCCGTGTCCCCCTCCAGATCGCAAGAAGCGTAGCAATCACGCGCCCGTCCAGGCGGCGAACGGCAGGGTTGCATTCGATCGCCAGTTGACGGCGATGGAAAAGCCGCGCGAGCACCCCCGCCTTCCGCCCGTTGACGGGAACACCCGCGAAGCGCTCCAGATTGAGAAAAAACACCTCACGGGCAAGCGCAAGCATCGGCGAGGCGAGGCGGCGGCGGACCGCATCCCAATCCACCGTCCCGCCCATGGCGGAAACCTCGCGGCAATCCAGCAACCTGCGAAGATCGACGATACCTGAGAACAGCCGGCGGTCGCGGATCATGTCGTGGGCAATAAGCTGGACGATCCATTCCTCATTGGAGGGAACGAAGAAGCGCAGCCGCCCCTGCCTCACCTCGCGCCTTGCGCCCGGCGCCTCATCCGCAAACAGGCGTTGGGGCCCGGGCGGCCTCATGTGCAGGTCAAGGGCTGCGGCATCCTTCGGGCGGAAGAACTTTCCCAGCGCATGCGGGCCGGCGGCATCCTCCAGCGCCGCATAGCCAAGTCGCCCGATCCGCGCCAGCGCCGCCGCCCTGTCCGCCTCCGTCACGAGCATGTCAAGATCGCTCATCATCCGGCAGCCGAGGCGCTTTGCGTCAAGCAGCATCAGAAGGGCCGTTCCCTTGATGAGCAGCGGTTCGACCCCGGCCTCGTTCAACGCCTCGATGCACTCTGTGGCCTGCGCGTGCAAGCTGCGGTTACGTTCCTCGTTACGTTCATGAAGAAACGCGAGATAGGAGCGCGCCTCCTCCGGCACATGTTGAAGCAGCCCGCCCTCCCGAAGCGAGGTGAAAAGCGCGGGCGCGACGAGATGGCGGTTCGCCACTTCTATGACGCCGCCCCACCCGTCATCCGGCGGCAGCGTGCCGTGAAAGGCCGCGATAAGCGCTTCAAATGCGCAGGCCCCGCTCGCCGGCATGACGCATTCCTCCCTCGGCGGCGCAAACATCAGCCCCGAAGGGCTATCTTGCCGCACGGGCGGCGCCAACCAAAGCAAAAGAATGCCGTAACGTTACTGATTTTTATGAATGTTTCCGCCCGGTACCACTCCGCGCCGGCTTGACAAGGCCGCTGCTTCGCATGCGCATACGTTCATTAGTGGAATTTCAGGCGAAATCCGCCTATGGCCACCTTTCGATGACAACCTCGCCGGAGCGCGGGTCCGTCACGCCAAGAGCGCTTTCCACGAAAGCGGAACCGCTTTCGTGATCAGAATTCGCTCCAGATTCAATGTCTTGCGGTCGGCTTACGGAGCCGGATTCAATGAGCATATCCTTATCGCGAAATCCGATTCGGATTTTGCGGGATATGCTCCAGATCGCCGCCAAGGCCTTCCAGCAAATCGCGCGACTTGTCGAGCGAGGCGATCATCGCCGGCCGCGCGGCGACAAGGGCATCCATGCTCTCTCACTCGCCAACGAGAACGAACTCCCGCTTGCCGGGCGGAAGGTTCAATCGTAGCCCGCGCACGCGGGATCCGGATCGGCTTGGCCGCATCGAGCATCCAACCGGGTCCTGGATTTGAGCGGAATAATCAGGATCAACGCGGGAACGTCCGAGCCAGTTTGTGCCTCCAGGATAGGCGCCGCGCACGATCACGTGACCTAGGGTCTGAGCCCTAATTTACTGAGACCGATTAAGGAAAATCACCCGCTTTTCCTGGCAAGACGCGCCCAGATCGCTCGTATGCATAACCTGTGCTAAAATACCGGAGAGGTCGTTCATGAAACCTTTCACGGCTATTATTGTATTCTCAGCACTTCTTTTCTCGCTGGCATTTGGCGAAGCGACGGCGGCGTCTGAAAGTATCCTCGACCGCGTGCGAGAGCGTGGCTACGTAAAATGCGCGATCGGCAATCGTCTCGTCGGCGATACGCGTATTGGCGAAACCGGATATGAGGGATTTTTCCCCGAATTCTGCCGGGTTGTGGCGCTTGCGCTCTTTGGCGACCGCAATGCGGTTGAAATGTCGCCGACGCTGATCCGTTACGGATTGCAGAGCGTCTCCGAAGGGGAAGTCGATATCTACGTGTCGAATGTCACATGGACCTTCTCCCGGGACATGTCCTTGAAGCTGACGCCCGCCGCTGTGCTTTACTATGACGGGCAAGGCTTCATGTCGCACCGGGGCACTGTTCAAGGCGCTCTTGCAGAGCTTTCCGACGCGACCGTTTGCGTATCCCGAGCCACCACGACGATAGGCAATCTTGAGGACTATATTGCGCTTCATGGCCTTTCCTGGCGCGTTGAAGCATTCGAATCTTCGCAAGGCCGCAACGATGCATTCTTCTCGCGGCGATGCGACCTGCTCACGACGGATCGGTTTGCGCTGGCGACTATGCGGTCCGCGGCGATGGATGACCCCCACAATTATGTCTTGCACGACGAGATCATCTCGAAGGAGCCGCTCGTCGCCTATGTCAGCACAATGGATATGATGTGGGGGAATGTCGTTCGCTGGGCGATCTTCGCCACCATCCTTGCCGAGGAAAAGGGCATCACAAGCGAGAATTATCGCGATCACCTGGAAAGTCGCGACCCGGTGGTACGTCGGCTCCTTGGCGTTGATGAGAGCCCCGGCAGCGAAGCGGTAGGCCTGTCGCCGTACTGGGCGCGCAATGTCATCTCGGGTGCGGGGAACTACGGCGAGATTTTCGGTCGCTATCTCGGCGAAGGCAGCGAAATGAAGATGAAACGCGGGGCCAACCGGCTCTGGAAGGATGGCGGCTTGTTGTACACCCCGCCCTTCCGTTAGCGGGCTCCTGCCGTGGCGTCCCCCGACATCGTGGAAACAAGGGTGCGACGGCGCATCTCGACCCTGTTATTCGCCATTTTTGCCGGCATCGCGGGTCTCGTGTTGATCGGACTGATCGTGATGAGCGTTCGCCTGTTCGAAATACGGTCCGAACTTTCGCAGTTGCGCGATAACGCTCTCCCTCGACTGGTAAAACTTGCCCAGCTTTCCCAGGAGGCCTCTGCGACCAGTTCAATCGCACCGGCGCTTAGCAGCAACCCCTCGCGAAGTGAATTCGATACATTACTTTCTCGCATCAATGACAAGGAGACCTCGCAGAAAACACTGATCGAGGAACTCGACGGACTATATGGGGATGAGGACCCCTCAAACACCCTCCGGAAAAATGGCGATCTCCTGACTGCCAATCTGGCAGCCCTGACTGATGTTGTGCGTGAACAGATCGCGATCAGCGAACGGCTCGAGGATCACGATATCTTCCTGCGCGGGCTGCTTGAGGTCCTGTCAGATGGTAAAGGCACGGGCGCGCAGCGGGAAGGGATAGCTCCCGATGGTAATGCGATCTTTTTGGCGCACGTGGGGGAAGCCGGAAGCAGGGCCATCCTTAAGACCCTGAATTTGCTCCTCGACCCTAACCGCGCCCGTCTATCGCATAACCAGGAGGAGATCGACTCGGATGTTCAAGTCCTGGTCGAGACACTTGCAGCCGGCGACAACTCGTTGTCAAAGAATGTCGACGAGCGGGTCGTCGCGGTTCGGAGGTTCGTCGAGTTCTGGTCCGGGCAGAAGGACAAAGTCTATGCCGATAAAGCATTGGCACTGGCGAACGAATTCAGGATCAAGGCTCTCGCTGAAGAGAATTCGTTTGTCGCCAACCGGCTGCTCAGCAGCGCCAGCAACACGTTCTGGCGCGCCAGCAATGAACTTGAGGCGCAAGTCGCGCGGGTAAACGACACCACGCGTCTCACCCTCGCCTCGATTTTTGTTGTGGCGCTTGCATTTGCTATCGGGAACTTTTTCATCTGGTATGTCCTGAAGCGCCGCGTATTCGGCAGGTTGGACCGAATTCGCGATGCGCTGCGCACATTCGCAGAAACCCGCGACCGGACATTTGCAGACCCGATCCCGGATGAAATCGGAGAAATCTCGACCTCGCTGAGGCATTACATGGCGGTGATAGACGATCGCGAGACCAAGCTTGCCGAAAAATCAGGCGCACTCGAACAACTCTCGAAGCAACTCGCCAAATATCTTTCGCCTCAGGTCTATGATTCGATTTTTTCCGGCAAGCAGGAAGTGAAGGTTGCAAGCAGCCGCAAAAAACTGACGATCTTTTTCTCGGATATCGCCCGCTTCACCGAAACAGCCGACCGGCTTGAGTCGGAGGAACTGACACAACTGCTCAACCAATACCTGACCGAGATGTCCCGCATCGCTCTCGATCACGGAGCCACGATCGACAAATATGTGGGCGACGCGATCCTGATCTTCTTCGGCGACCCCGAGACATCGGGCGTAAAGAACGACGCACTGGCCTGCGTCTTGATGGCGATCGCCATGCGCCGCCGGATGCGGGAACTTCAGGACGCATGGCGCGAAGCCGGCATTGAAAAGCCGCTGAAAGTGCGGATGGGCATCCACACGGGCTACTGCACCGTGGGCAATTTCGGCAGCGAAGACCGAATGGATTACACCATCATCGGCAGTGCCGTGAATATCGCCGCCCGGCTTGAAGAAATGGCGGAACCGGGCGAAATCCTGATCTCTTTCGAAACCTTCGCGCATGTCAGCGAAGCGATTTTCTGTGAGGAGCGAGGCATGGCGGAAGTGAGAGGCGTGGCCTATCCGGTAGCGACCTACCGGGTTGTCGACAGCTACGAGAATCTCGGCCGCGAACGCCGGCGTATTCAGGAAAATCATGCACATCTTCGCCTTGAACTGGATCTCGAGGCCATGAATGCAGATGATCGACGCCGGGCGGAGAGAAGTCTGAAGGGGGCATTGGAAAGCCTCTTGTCTCATAATAATTCGCCCGAACACAAAAGGACGCTAAGCTCGAAGGCATCTGAAACCGCCCGTGCCGTGCGGAAAAAGCGCAATCAGTAACTGGCTTGAACGCCTTTTCGCCGAAGGGATCTTCCGCTCGCCAGGAAATCGGCGCAGAACCGATATCTCGGGAATATCCTTGCCGCACAACCATCAGCCCAAAACAAAAACGCCGCTCCCTGCCCGGAAGCGGCGTTTTTGTTGGCCCGAAAGTTCAGGCGTTCAGTCTTCCACTCTCACCGGCACGAAGCGCAACTCGCCGCGTCCGTTGGCGAGCAGCAGCAGGGCGGATTTCCGGTCGTACTGCTTCAGCCGGTCGATCTGCTTGACCACGTCGGCGGGAGAGGAGACGGGCTCCTGCGCCACTTCCACGATCACGTCGCCGGCCTGCACACGCTTTTCCTCAGCCGAAGTGCCGGGCTCGACCTTGGTCACGAGCACGCCCTTCACGTCCTCGTTGATGTTGTGCTCCTTGCGCAGCTCGTCCGTCAGCTCCGAAAGCTCCATGCCGAGCACGGTGTCCTTTTCGGGCTCGTCCTGCTTCTTTCCGCCTTCCGCGCCGACTTCCTCGTCGAGGTTGGCTTCCTCAAGGCGGCCAAGCTCCACCATGACGGTAATTTCCTCGCCCTTGCGCAGGACGATGACCTCCACCTGCTTGCCGATGGCGGTATCGGCCACCATGCGCGGCAGGTCCCGCATCGCGGGCACGTCGCGCCCGTCGAAGCGCAGGATCACGTCTCCGGGCTCAAGGCCGGCGGCAGCCGCCGGTCCGCCTTCGGTGACGCCGGCGACCAGCGCGCCCTCGGCGGATTTCATGCCCAGGCTTTCGGCGATCTCGTCCGTCACCTGCTGGATGCGCACGCCGAGCCAGCCGCGCCGCGTCTCGCCGAATTCGCGAAGCTGGTCGATGACGCGCATCGCCGTTTGCGAGGGGATGGCGAAGCCGATGCCGATAGATCCGCCCGACGGCGAGATGATCGCCGTGTTGATGCCGATGACCTCGCCGTCCTGGTTGAACAGCGGCCCGCCCGAGTTGCCCCGGTTGATGGAGGCATCGGTCTGGATGTAGTTGTCGTAGGGGCCGGAGTTGATGTCGCGGTTACGTGCCGAAACGATGCCCGTCGTCACCGTGCCGCCGAGGCCGAAGGGGTTACCGATCGCCATCACCCAGTCGCCGACGCGCAAGCTCTCGGAATCGCCGAAGTCGACATCCGGCATCGGCCTTTCCGGCTCTATCTTCAGGACGGCGATATCGGTCTTCGGGTCGGTGCCGAGCACTTCCGCCGGCAGCTTCGTGCCGTCGTTGAAATTGACGGTCACCTCGTCGGCGCCGTCAATCACGTGGTTGTTCGTGACGATGATGCCCTTCGTTCCGTCGATGACGAAGCCCGAGCCGAGCGACTGCACGCGCCGCGGCTGGTCGCCGTTCTGGTTTTCGCGGTTGAAGAACTCGTCGAAGAATTCCTGGAAGGGAGAACCTTCGGGAACCTGCGGCAGGGGCACGGAGCGTCGCGCCGTCACCGTTTGCGCGGTGGAAATGTTGACCACCGCGTCGAGAAGCCTTTCGGCAAGGTCCGGCACGCTGTCCGGGCCGTGCGCAAGTGCTGGTGCCGGCGGCATGACGGCGAGGCTTGCCGTGATCACGCAGGCGACAGCCGCCGCCGCGAGGCGCCGCGGGAATCCTGCCGCCGGAAACGAGTTGGCCATGGGCCGCTCTCCTTCAGGTGCGCTCGGCGCGGTCTTCCACCACGCCTGCTTGTTTGTTTTTACCACACCGGCGACGCCCGCCGGGCATTGTCTTCATGATTGCCCGTTTCAGGCGTGGCCGAAACGCGCATTCGCGTCAAATCCGCCCTTGTCACCATGTTCGGGGCGCGTCATCCGCGCACCAACCATACGACGAAAACGCCGGCGGCGAGTGCGGCAATGCCTGCGGTCCTGAGAAGTTGATCGGGCATCTCCAGCGCCTGGCGCATGAAATTCTTCATCGCGCCGGGCGCTGCCGCGTAAAGCGCTCCTTCCAGCGCAAGAACCAGACCTACGGCCGAAAGGAGATCGCTCATTGTCCCCCGGCCAGGGCCGGTCCGCTCGCGCCGCCCGCGATCGGCGGCCCGCCGCCGTCATTGTCCTCAGGGCGGTTGCGGTAGATCTGCTCGCCCGTCGGGTTGTTGAAGAAGCGGAAGAACTTGGAGTTCGGCGAAAGCACCAGAGAGGTGTCGCTGCCGTTGCCGAGCCCGTCCTCATAGGCGCGCATGGAGCGGTAGAAGGCGAAGAACTCCGGGTCCTTGCTGAAGGCTTCGGCGAAGATGCGGTTCCTTTCCGCGTCGCCGTCACCGCGGATGATCTCGCCATCACGCTGTGCGTCGGCGCGGATGACGGTTGCCGTGCGGTCGGCGCGGGCACGCGTCCTGCGGGCCTGCTCCTCGCCTTGCGCGCGGATTTCCGTCGCCTCGCGCTGGCGTTCGGTCTGCATGCGGCGGAAGATCGCCTCGGAGTTCGCCTGCGGCAGGTCCGCGCGGCGGATCTTCACATCGATTACGTCGATGCCGATCGCATCCGCACTCGAGCTCACGTCGGCACGGATTTTCTCCATGAGGTTGGCCCGGTTGTCACGCACGATCTGCTCGAAGGTGGCCCGTCCCAGTTCCGCGCGTAGCGACGCCTGCAGGAAGGTGGAAAGGCGCTGGTTCGCCTCGTTGACATTGTTAACCGTCTGGTAGAACAGCACCGGGTTGGTGATGCGGTAACGCGCAAAGGCGTCGACCAGCAGGCGCTTCTTGTCAGCTGCGATCGCTTCCACCGGCGGCAGGTTCAGGTCCAGAATACGCTTGTCGATGAAGATCACGTTCTGGACCAGCGGCGTCTTGAAGTGCAGCCCGGGATCGCGGACAGCATCCTTGACGGCGCCGAACTGAAGCACCAGCGCCTGGCGCGTCGGGTCGACCACATAGGTCGCAAGATAGCCCAGCGCCGCCACTGCCGCGACGAGAATGCCGATTATTCCGAAGAGTCCGTTTTTCATCACTGGCTCCCTCCGCCGAGCGCGGAGCCCGCGTTCGTGTTCGGCCGGTTGCGAAGCTGGTCGAGCGGCAGGTACGGCACCACGCCCGAGCCCTGCGCCTCGTCGATGATCACCTTGGAATTGGCGCCGAGCACCTTTTCGATGGTTTCGAGGTAGAGGCGTTCGCGGGTCACGTCCGGCGCCTTGGCGTATTCCTCGTAGACCTTGACGAAACGCTGCGCCTGGCCGTTCGCCTCGGCGATCGTCTGGTCGCGATAGGCGTTCGCCGCTTCGGTGATGCGGGCGGCTTCACCGCGCGCTTCCGGCACGACGCGGTTGGCGTAGGCTTGGGCTTCGTTCTGGATGCGCTCCTGGTCGGCGCGCGCGGCCTGCACGTCGCGGAAGGCGTCGATCACCTGCTGCGGCGGGTCGACCTTCTGCATCTGCACCTGGGTAATCTCGATGCCCGCTCCATAACCGTCGAGGGCCGACTGCATCAGGTCCTGCACCGCGATCTGGATCGGCGCGCGATTTTCGGTTAGCACCGCATCGATGCGCGATTCGCCCACGACCTCGCGCATGGCGCTTTCAGCCACCGCCTTCACCGTGCCTTCCGGGTTCTGGATGTTGAACAGGAAGTTCGACACATCCTCCGGCGTGTTGCGGATGCGCCACTGGATCTTAAAGTCGACATCGACGATGTTCTCGTCGCCCGTCAGCATCAGGCTTTCTTCGGTCACGTCGCGCTGGCGCACGTTACCGCTGGTGACGAATTCCTCAAGGCCCACCGTCGTTTCGCGCAGGCGCAGGACTTCGGGCGTGAAGACCGTGCCCACCGGATAGGGCCAGTTGTAGTTCAGGCCTTCGCCTACCTGGTCCACCACCTTGCCGAAGACCAGTTCGACACCGACCTCGTTCGACTGGACGCGGTAAAAGCCGGTGCCGAGCCAGACCAGCAGGCCGACCGCAATCGCAAGGGCGATCCCCTTGCCGCCCAGGCTGCCGCCGCCGCCGGGCAGCACGGTTTTCAGCTTGTCCTGGCTGCGCCGGAGCAGCTCTTCCAGATCAGGCGGATTGCCGCCTCCGCCGCCACGCTGCGGGCCGCCGCCCCACGGGCCGCCGCCGCCGCCTCCACCAGGGTTGCCCCAAGGGCCGCCGCTTCCGCCGCCCTTCCAGCCTCCCCCGTTCTGGTTGCTCCAAGGCATCAAAACATCCTTTTTCGTGGGCCGTTCGTGAAGGGCGCACCCTTGATCGACAGCCGCCATTTAATCCTACGCCAGTCATCTTTGGCTTGTGTGGGGTTATAGGAAAGTTACCCGGCGCTTTCAACGCGCCTGAGGCCCCTCGCCGCGCCCGATTTCACGCCCCTTCCCCGCAAACTGCCGCATTGTCCGGTCCGTGAAGGCCACGTGGTGTTTGCATACCCCCACTTCAAGGCGACAAAACGCCGAAATCCTTATCCGAAAAGCCGTTCGGCATGCCAGGCGATATGATCTTCCATGAAGGTGGAGATGAAATAGTAGGAATGGTCGTATCCGCCTTGCAGGCGCAAGGTAAGGTCTATTCCCGCCTCCCGGCAGGCGGCGTCGAACGCCCAGGGCTTCAATTGCTCTTCCACAAAGCCGTCCGCCTGGCCCTGGTCGATCAGGATATCGCCGCGATACCCTCTGGATCGGGCCAGTTCGCAGGCGTCATGTTCCGCCCATTTGGCCCGGTCGTCGCCCAGATAGGCGCCAAGCGCCTTGTGCCCCCACGGGCAGTCGAGCGGGTTCGTTATCGGCGCGAAGGCGGAAAGGGAGCGGAAGATATCGGGATGGCGCATGGCAAGCGTCAGCGCGCCGTGCCCGCCCATGGAATGTCCCGTCACGCCGATGGCATCCGCATCCACCGGCAGGCTTTCGGCGAGGAGCTTCGGCAGTTCGCGCACCACATAGTCCTCCATGCGGAAATGCGCCGCCCACGGCTCTTGCGTCGCATTCACGTAGAAGCCCGCTCCCTGGCCGAGGTCATAGGCCTCGTCGTCGGCGACGCCTTCGCCGCGCGGGCTCGTGTCGGGGGCGACGAATATCATGCCATGGTCCGCCGCCGGACCCTGCGCGCCGCCTTTCACCGTCACGTTTTCCCAGGTGCAGGTCAGGCCTGAGAGATAGAAAAGCGCCGGGCAAAGCTCGCCTCTCAAAGCCTCTTCAGGCAGGAATACGGCGACATCCATGTCCGTGCCGGTTGAGGCGGAGCGGTGGCGGTAGACCCTTTGTTCGCCGCCGAAGGCCTTGGCGGAGGAAATCAGTTGCAGCGTCATGACATATGTCCCGGGCGTTCTTCTTGTAGTGAGCGCAGCATATCCACATGCGGAATGCCGTCTTCAAGGTATTCCGGCGACACGGGCTTGAAACCGTGTGCTGCGTAAAAACGGGCGGCCTGCGTCTGCGCGCTCAGGAATACGGGCCTGCCGGGATAAAGGCTTTCCGCCTTCTCAAGTCCCGCTTCCATCAGCCGCCGCCCAAGCCCCGTTCCCCGCCATGCCGGCGAAACCACGATCCGGCCGAGCTTCACGGGCTTCTCACTTTCGGGGCGGATCAGCCTGAGATAGGCCGCAACTGTCCCCTCACCGGCCCCCTCCCCGACACTGACGACGAGATGAAGCGCATCCGCATCGAGATCGTCGATTTCCTGATAGGCGCAGTCCTGCTCGACGATAAAAACGGCAACCCTCAACTGGTAAACCGCGTGTAGGCACCTCGGGCTGAAATCGTCGAGCGTCTTCCAGGAGAAATGAAGCGGTTCATCCCGCGTTTCATTCATAATTGGCGTATCTCCAGTAACGACGGAAATCTTTGGTGATCCACCCACCTCATCCCATTCCCGGCGTCGTCCCGGACTTGATCCGGGCCTGTCCCCGACAAGATCGGGGAACCTAATCCACGTCGCCAAACACCGTGAAATGGGGATTGGTTCGAGGCAGCGGCCTGCGTGGATCAAGATCGCCTGAGCTTGTTGAACCGTGATTGCCCCTCGATCAAGTCGGGGGCGACGGCGGAGATTGGATTCGACCTCCGCCCGAATGATTTCGAAGCTTTCCGAACCTCACCCGTTAGTCCTTCGGCGGGCTCAGGCGCGATATCTGCTCTTCCAGCCGCTCCAGCGCCTGTCCGGTGCGCTCGTGCAGGTCCTTGACCGATTTCAGGCTCGCCTGCAGCACGGCAAGCTCGCTTGAAAACGTCTCGTCCGCCGGCGCTTCGCCAAGGCCGTAGAGCAGCCATGTCGGGCTCACGGACAGGAAGCCGGCCAGCATGGTCAGCCGGTTGGCGCGCGGTTCGGTGCGCCCGCTTTCCCATCCGCTGACGGTCGCCGTCTTGACGCCGAGCCTGCGCGCAAGCTGGGCGGAGGAAAGGTTCGCCGCCTCACGGGCGTGGCGGATGCGTTCGCCGATCGACGATTTTTCGGGAACCGTCGACCAGATCGTCGCGGTATTGCTCATGGCCTCGTCTCCATCTGCCGGAGTTTGAGCGGGCGGCACGATCGCGAAAAAGCGTCGCGCCGCCTGATTGCGGGTTTTTCGCGAAACCTCAGAAAGTGACGACGGAGCGGATCGACTTGCCCTCATGCATGAGGTCGAAGGCGTTGTTGATCTCCTCCAGCGGCATCGTATGCGTGATCATGCAGTCGATCTCGATCTTGCCGTCCATGTACCAGTCCACGATCTTCGGCACATCGGTGCGCCCCCTTGCCCCGCCGAAGGCGGTGCCGCGCCAGGACCGGCCGGTAACGAGTTGGAAGGGCCGGGTGGAAATTTCCTCGCCCGCGCCCGCCACGCCGATGATGATGCTTTCGCCCCAGCCCTTGTGGCAACATTCCAGCGCCTGGCGCATCACTTGCGGCTTGCCGATGCATTCGAACGAATAATCCGCACCACCCCCGGTAAGATCGACCAGATAGGGCACGAGATCGCCTTCCACCTCGTTGGGGTTGACGAAATGCGTCATGCCGAGGCGTTCGGCCAGTTCCTTCTTGCCCGGGTTGATGTCGACGCCGACAATCTTGTCGGCCCCAACCATGCGCGCCCCCTGGATGACGTTGAGGCCAATGCCGCCAAGGCCGAAGACCACTACATTCGAGCCCGGCTCCACCTTGGCCGTGTTCACCACCGCGCCGATACCTGTCGTTACGCCGCAGCCGATGTAGCAGATCTTGTCGAAGGGCGCGTCCGGGTTCACCTTGGCCAGCGCGATTTCGGGCAGCACGGTGAAATTGGCGAAGGTGGAGGTGCCCATATAGTGCAGCACCCGCTCGCCATTGATGGAAAAGCGGCTCGTGCCGTCCGGCATCAGGCCCTGGCCCTGGGTTGAGCGTATCGCCTGGCAAAGGTTGGTCTTCGGGTTCAGGCAGTATTCGCAGTTACGGCACTCGGGCGTATAGAGCGGGATCACGTGGTCGCCCGGCTTCACCGATGTCACGCCCTTGCCGACCTCGCGCACCACGCCCGCCCCCTCGTGGCCGAGGATCGCGGGGAACAGCCCTTCCGGGTCGGCGCCCGACAGCGTGAAGGCGTCGGTATGGCAAACGCCGGTCGCCATGATCTCGACAAGGACCTCGAATTCCTTCGGCCCTTCCAGTTGCACGGTCTCGATCGTGAGCGGTGCTCCGGCCTTGTGCGCAACGGCGGCTCTGACATCCATTGGTGAAATCTCCCCTTCCGGCCGCAACTGGATACGCGGCCCGCTTTTCTTCATGCCGATCCTAGGACAGGCGGGTTTTCGATGAAAGTACGCGGGGCGACGTAAACGGGCTCACACGCGACGCCGGTACGTCACGAACGTCACATCGGTGCTGTCCTTCTCGCCGCGTTCGGGCCCTTCGCGGCCGGTTTCGCGCCAGCGTTCCACGTCGATATCGGGAAAATGCGTGTCGCCCTCCGGCATCGCGTGAACGCGGGTGATTTCCAGCCGGTCGGCAAGCGCGATGGTCGCCCGGTAGATCTCGCCACCGCCCATGATGATAATGCTGTCGGCACCCCTGTTTCGGGCGAGTTCTCGGGCAAGCTCCACCGCCGCCTCGACGGTTGCGACGACATTCGCCCCTTTCGCGTTGAACGAGGCATCGCGCGTGACGACGATGTTGGGCCGGTCGGGCAGCGGCTTTCCGATGGACTGGAAGGTCTTGCGGCCCATGATCACGGGCCGTCCGACGGTCAGCCGCTTGAACCGGCGCAAGTCGCTCGGCAGCCGCCAGGGCATGTCGTTGCCCGCACCGATCACCCCATTGTCGGCAACCGCCGCGATCAGCACGATCTCTGGTTCATCTGCCCTCGCCGTCACGCTTTCCCCGTCCGCCTCGTTCACTCGCCGTTTCCATTCAGGAAGGATAGTGCCACATCGGCGTGATCCGTGAACAAACCGTCGAGCTTCGCCGTTTCCACCGCAGCTTTCAGGAGGATATCGAAGCTTGCCGCCCATTCCGGCAGCCTGTCGGCACGGAATGTGTAGGCGTGGATCGCCAGGCCAAGGTCTTGCGCAATCGCCGCAAGTTCCAGCGCTTCCGCCTCTCCGTTCGCGTCCCTGTCGTCCAGCACATGGCCGATCCAGGGCCCGATCCCGTCGGCGACCCCGGCGATTTCTTCAAGTCCCTCCGCCGTCTTCAGATGGTCGAAATCGACTTCCGGCGCGAGGCCCCAGCGGTTTTCGCCGATGAGCTGGACAAGCCTACCCTCAAAGCCAAGCTCGTTGCGGATGCGCTTCACCTCGTTCCAGTCGAAGGATTGCAGGAAGAACGGGTCGTCCTTGTTCGAATAGCCGTTCTCGGCCAGCACCTTGAGCACGATCCGCGAAATGTCCTGCCCTTCGGCGCGGTGGAAAGCCGGGCTCTTGATTTCAGGATAAATGCCAGCCGTCCGGCCGGTGGAGGCGTTCAGCCCCTTGATCAGGTCCAACTCTTCCTGAAGCGTCGGAATCCGGAATGTCGTCGCGCCGCCGCGTGGATAGCGTCCTTCGAAGACAGGCCGCCCGTTTCGCTCGCGCTCCATGACGCTGAGACGTTTGATTTCTTCCAGCGTGAAGTCGATGGCGTAGTGATTGCCGTCTTCGCGCGCCCGGTCCGGGAAGACGCTTGCCACATCCGTCGTCGCATCCAGCGTGATGTCGTGCAGGACGATCGGCACACCGTCCTTCGTCAGCACCACGTCCTGCTCGATGAAGTCCGCACCGAAGGCGTGCGCCATCGCCTTTCCGGCCAGCGTGTGCTCCGGCAGATAGGCGGGCGCGCCGCGATGGGCGATCACGACCGGGCGGGTTTCTTCCGAATTGGCGGGCTGCAGCGGCCCAGCGGTGGCGGCGGCGAATGCGGCAATTGCGGCGAAGATCGTCGCGGGCCGTTTCGCCCGCGCGAATGACGACAGGACCATGGAACCTCACTTTTCTTTCAACCTATTGATTAAACGGAAACTTCCGCCTTGATATGCGGGTGCGGATCATAATCCTCAAGCGTGAAATCCTCGAAGCGGAAGGCGAAAAGGTCTTTCACATCCGGGTTGATGCGCATTGTTGGCAGGCGTCTGGGCTCGCGCGAAAGCTGCTCGCGCGCCTGGTCGAGGTGATTGAGATAAAGATGCGCATCGCCGAAGGTGTGAACGAAGTCGCCGGGCTCATAACCCGTCACCTGCGCGACCATCATCGTCAGGAGCGCGTAAGAGGCGATGTTGAAAGGCACGCCCAGGAAGACATCCGCCGATCTTTGGTAAAGCTGGCAGGAAAGCCTGCCGTCGGCGATGTAGAACTGGAACAGCGAGTGGCAGGGCGGCAACGCCATTTCGTCCACCAGCGCCGGGTTCCAGGCCGAGACGATCAGCCTGCGCGAATCCGGCGACTTGCGGATCATCTCGAGCAGATTGGCGATCTGGTCGATCGAGCGCCCGTCCGGCGCCGGCCATGAGCGCCACTGGTAGCCGTAGACCGGGCCGAGGTCGCCGTTCTCGTCGGCCCACTCGTCCCAGATGCGCACTCCGTGCTCTTTCAGGTAGGCGATGTTGGTATCGCCGGCGAGAAACCACAAAAGTTCGTGAACGATCGACTTCAGGTGCAGCTTCTTGGTCGTGACGAGGGGAAAGCCTTCGCTCAGGTCGAAACGCATCTGATGGCCGAAGACCGACCGCGTGCCCGTTCCCGTCCGGTCGGACTTATCCACGCCCTCTTCGAGTATGCGTATCATGAGGTCCAGATACTGCCGCAAGGTCAGGCTCCCTCGATTCGATTGACGCTAAAGGGTCGGCCCGGCGCGACCGGAATACAAGAGCGATAAATCCACGACGGAATTCTGAGTAACCTTTTTTCGCCCGTTCGGCGTCCAATTCGCCGTGTCAGGATTTTTCCTCGACGATCCGCGGCCACTCCTTTTCCGCCTTCTCGATGAAGCCCGGCACATCCTTGTGCCAGCGTTCCTGAATGGATTTGTCGTAGTTGAGGTAAAGTTTTCCGTCGATTATGTCCCAGTAATTCGGATCGCCCTTCGCCAGATAGCCCTGCGCGGTCGCCCAAGCGCAGTATCCACCGTAGGCGGGTGCGAATTCATCCGGCGATTGCCGGAACAAATCACGGTTTTCCTTGCTCGAAAAGCGCCAGATTGCGCCTTTGTACTCAAGAGAGATATCCGGAGATCCTGCGATAGGCTCGCCTTTCTTGAAGTAAGCAACCGGGTCGTATCCCCCAACAGCCACTCCCTCTACGAGACCGGTGTAGACGAGGCCGGTATCGGCGCCGTAAAAGACCCTGTAATAGCCGTAGCCGCCCGCCGCCGCACCGGCGAGGATCAAAATCGCGAGGCCGATCAATATGTTGCGCCTTGACGCATTTTTCATGTGGCGCTCCGGACCTTTCCCGCCTCGTGGATCGTCGATCCTACATATAATACCGATTGCGTTCACACGCATTCACAAGCAATCGAACCTTGCCCCTTTTCTAAACCTCTCCCAGCGCTTATATAAATCCTGCCGGTTCACGCCGGCTATGGCGATAAATGGTCAGTGAAATAAGCCTTTCGGACCCGGGGGCGGTACCCGGCGCCTCCACCCGAGCCCGTTTTTCGAGAGCGGGCTCCGGTGGGGGCGAAACAGGATCGACGAGGGTGTAAAGACTGTGCTTTCGCCCGGCATGGTTCCGCCGTTATCGGGCCGATTCAATAGTTGCTAATGACAACTATGCTATGGACAACGCTGTCGCCGCGTAATGCGGTGCCGGTAGTCCTTTAAGTCCTGTCGGGTAGCACCGTCAGGCGGGGTCCGGAGGCACCTGGCAACAGAAGCCTCCACTTCATTCCATGAAGTTTCGATCAAAAAACGGGGTGCAGCCGGCGAATTCGCTGCCCAAGCTTCCCTTTTGCCGATCGTCGCGGCATGGTGTGCACAAAGAGCAAGATTGCGAGCGGTTACCGTCGATGGCCGAAGACCTGATCCGATACGATATCGTCATCCAGGACGCGCTCAGGGGCGCGGTGAAGAAAATCCTCACGGAAGTTACCCGTACCGGCCTTCCCGGCGAGCATCATTTCTATATTGCCTTCGACACCAACGCGCCCGGCGTTCGAATTTCGAACCGGCTGCATGAACGCTATCCGCAGGAAATGACGATCGTCCTGCAACATCAGTTCTGGGACCTGGCCGTCACCGACCATTATTTCGAGGTGGGCCTTTCCTTCGGCGGTATTCCTGAACGCCTGGTGATCCCGTTTTCCGCCGTGAAAGGCTTTTTCGACCCTTCCGTCCAGTTCGCGCTGGAATTCGAGCCGGGCAAGACGGCAGAGGAACTTCCCGAGGAGCTGCGTGAAGCGATCGAGGAAGAAGCCAAAGCGGAAGAAACGCTCGAAAAGCTGGAAGCCATTACCGACAACCGGGAAACGCCTGCTAGCCAAGCAAACGCGCAGCTCAGGAAGGGCGAGGAAGAAACCGCGCCGCGGAAAGAGGGCGAAACGAAGAAGGACGCCGCCGATAACGGCGCGGACGTCGTTTCCCTCGACGCTTTCCGCAAGAAGACCTGAGCTGCATTCCTGGCAGCCAGTCGGACTGGGCGAAAATGACCGGCAAAATCATCAATCTCAGGCTGGCGCGAAAGGCCAAAACGCGCAGCGAAAAAGAAAAACGTGCTGAGGAAAACCGGCTGACTTTCGGCCGCAGCAAGGCTGAAAAAAAGCGCGACGCCGCCGAAAAATCGATCACGGAAAACAGGCTTGAAGGCCACCGTCGGAAAAATCCCGCGGATCAGGACGACCCATGAGCCTGAAAAAGCGCTCTCTCACGCTGCATGGCCACAGGACCAGCCTTGCCCTCGAGCCGGAGTTTTGGGCAGCTCTTGAAGAGATTGCCCTTTCAAGGGAGATGAGCCTCGCCGGCTTCATCGCAGCCGTTGACGATGCCCGCGACCCGGAAAGCGCGCTTTCCTCCGCCGTGCGCGTGAAAGTGCTGGATCACTATCGCAATGCGGCTCGGGCAGGCGCAAGCCGGGAAGCCTGAAGCCCGGTTAATCAGTTGCTTGGGGTTATCAGTTGCTTGGGAAGCCGATGATCCTTCCCCCCGGAAGCCGCTTGTAGTTCTCGGTGGGGTCGTTCGTACGCCCCACAGCCCCCGGCGTCACACGTGTGCGAACGGCCGGCCGGCTGGCGGAGGACGATGATGAAGTTTGCCGGCGGGAAACGGTGCCCGTTACGTCATTTTCAACCCGCGCAGGCGGCGCCGGAATGTTTCTTACCCCGGGAAGTTCGAATTCGGGATCGGAAATGACGCGCGTATCAAGCGGTGGCAAGTCCGGTTGTTGGGCGGGTGTGGCCTGCGTTTCGGGCGACGTTTCGCCGCTGCCCCGGCGCTCCTTCCGGATAATGGCCCGGATCTGATCCTCGAATGGCGTAACCTCGGGCTTTGCCGCGTCTCCCTCGGCTCCCGCCTCGGATGACCCGAACAAAGCTTCGTCCGCAACGGGCGTCTCGCCAGCCAGGTCATTCAAAATGATCGGCGCCAACACCTCGACCGGCTTGTCCTGGGGGCCGGGAACAGCCGCGCGCCGACTGTCATCGTCTACGGCTGTATCTCCGGCAGGCGGTGCGAGCTGCGTTTCGGATTGCTCCCCAACGTCGGAAGACGGAGCTGGAACACTGGTGCCATCCGGCGGCACAACGCCGTCGCTTTCCGCCGCATTCGCCGCCGCTTCCTCCGCCCGGCGCGCGGCTTCCTCCTCTTCGCGCAGCTGGCGTTCGCGTTCTTCCTTGAGACGCCTGAGTTCACGCACAAGCCGGTCCCGCTCCAGGATTTCGGCCTGCAGATCCTCCACGCGCTGCACCTCCTGTTCGAAGGCGCGCAGCGTAAGGAATGCTGTGAAGGGCGCGATATCGACACGCCGGCGAGGCTCGTCAAGCGGCCCGTCCAGCACGATGCCCACCTGCGGCTCGGCTCCCGTAACAGCATTTTCGCCCGGGTCGACCTTGAGAGAGAAATCGCCGCTCACGGTCTCCTTCGCCAGATCCACCTGCGCATTTCCGAAAAGCGCCGCCCGGCTGTTGTCGACGCTAACGTTGCGGATGCGCGCGACACCGCCGGCGATCACGAAACTGCCGTCGACGGCCTGATAGGGCAGCACCCCGACATCGAGATGACTTTCGAAGGCGTCCGAAATCTCGTCGTCCTCAAGATCCAGACCGGCGTCCGCCGCGCGAATGACAAGGCCGAACGCATCCGGATTGAGGCCCCGGATCTCGCCATTTTCCGCCTTGAATGTGCCACCGCCGGACAAGCTCGTCACGAGCCCATTTATCGAACGCCCCGCACCTTCGAAATCGGCGTTGACATCAAGAGCGCCGGTCGCGACTGGCCGCCCGTCGCGCCGCCATACGAGCGATGAAACATCCGCTCCCGAAATCCTCAGAGATCCGTTTACAGCAGCCTGACCGCGCGACCTTTTGATGGAAAGCGAACCACCCAGTTTGCCGCCGGCAAAACCCGCTTCATCCGCCTCAAGCAGAAGATCGCCGGGCTTCAGGCGCACCCTGCCGGAAGCATTGTCCACCGAAAGGCCGCGGCCCAGGGTCACGTGCTCGGCGCTCAGATCAAGCGAAACATCGACGCCATTCACGAATTCGGCGCCGAAGGGGCCTTCCGGCCAGGATGATCCGTCGGAGACGGACGACCATTGATCGGAACCGAGCATCAACTCGCTCACGAAACGCATATCGAGATCGGAAAGCGCGAGGGAACCGCTGAATTTCGGCAAGAGATCCGCGACATCCCGCCTCAGATCGCCATTCACGTCCGCCCGGATGCGCGTTCCCGCCACCTCGCCGGCGATCCCGCGAAGCTGGAATACATCCCCCTCGCCATCCACGGACATGGCTACATCAACGGAAGCATCACCCGCAAGCAACGGCGGCATGCGCCCCGCGAGAAGCGCGAAGGGCGTTATATCCTCGGCCTTCAAAACGACATTGCCGGTATAGCGGTAAGGCTCGTCCGCACCGGCAGAAACCTTGCCGATGGCCAGCACCGACGCGCCATCGGCCTCCGCCCTCAACCGGGCATCGACGACATCGGCCGGAACGCCGCTCACGCCGAAGCTTATCCGTCCTTCGCCAAGGCTTGCGACCGGCAAAAGCCGAAAACCCGCCTGCTTCAGGAGCTTTGCCCCATCCGGCCCCGTCAGCATGCCCGAAATATCGATTTCCGCCTCGCGCCAGGCGTCGAGCCTGCCGTTCAGGCCGGCGCTGAGATCCACATCGCTACCGCCTGCCGTACCGGAAACTTGTAGCCGGGCCTCGGTTCCCTCGTCGTTGCCCTCGCCGGCAAACCGGAGGTCAAGGGCTGCGGGAGACAGCGCTCCGGCCGTCCGCCTCAGTGCTGAAATGGCCGGATTTTCAGGTGCGACGGTGCCGAGCAGACGCGCCAGCCCGGTCAGGTCACTCGCCTCCACATCCGCTCTCAAATCGCCCTGCGGGCTTGTTGAAAGGTCGGAAACGAAGCCTTTTGCAGAAATGCGGGCACCTGCGACGTCCCTGGCCGTCACGTCGTTGATCGTCAGCACGTCTCCCGAATAAGCGGCGTCGATCGTCACATCGCTGGCGGTGACCCCGCCAGCCGCAACGGCATCCGAATAAAGTTTCAGGACGACATCCGTTCCACTGCCGGCGAGACCGGCAAGGCCGCCCGACGCATCGGCAAGAAAAAGCCTCGCAAGCAGCGCGACCTGATCGAGATCAACACGCTCCGCATCCAGATCGGCATACAGGCTGGCGTGACCGTCGTTCTCCACCGTATAGCGGAAGGTGCCCTGCCCGACGTGTTCGGCAAGATGGAATTCCAAATCGGAGAGCGACACGCCGCTCGGGCCGGCGTCCAGCCGGCTTTGCAGGGCAAGCGGTGCCACGGGTTCGGCCAGGGCGACGCCTTTACGATACCAATCGGCGAAGCCGTTCGGCTGGTCAAGCGATGCCGCGAAACTGCCGCGAAAACTCGGGCTAGGCTCGATGTTCAAATCGCCGCGCAGGAGAATATCGCTTCGCCCAGGCAGGCGCGCCCTGAGTCCCGCGATGGTCCAGCCGGTTCCCGCCGTCTCCGCGTCGATCGTCAGATCCTGGACGATCCCTCCACCGACGACGGTGGCCGGAATATCGACGACCGCACGTCCCTTTAGCGGCAGTTGCGGCAGGCGCGGGAGTGCCGCAAACAGCCGGGAAACAGCGTCCGAAATCTCGATGGGCTCCTGCGGCCCTGCGCCGAGCATCCGGTCGATATCGATCTGCTTGGCGCGCGCCGTCACCTCGAAGCGCGGCTCATTTTCGGAAAAATGAATACTGCCTTCACCTTCAACAGAGATCGGACGCTCCTCCGGCCCGTAGCGAGCGACCAGTTCCGCAAAGGTTATTTCGGCTACATCGAGAAGATATTCGCCTTCCGCCCGCCACGCGCGGTGCCTCTCCTCTTCGGCCGTAATGGAATTCGCGGTGAAGCGCCCCTCATAGCTCGGGCGGCCATCGGCGTGCGAAAGCTTGCCGTCAAACAGGAATTCGGCCGGAATGGAAACCGGGGTGATCTGGGATTTCAGCCGAATGTCGCCAGTTTCCTGCTGGCGCCCCGTGGCAAGGCGCACGGTCGCGCGCTCGCCGGCCATCGTCGCCGTACCATCCACCTTGAAGGGGCCCAACAGCGAACGCGCGGTCACCAGCGCATCGATATCCGTAACCGTATGGCTCTTGCCGTTGCGCGCATCGATCAGCCTTGCGGTACCGTCGACGATCTCCACCTGTTCCAGCGTGACTTTTTCGGGATCGATTTCCGAAAGGACGCTTTGACGCGGGGCAGCCGTGAACCAGTCGAGCCTGCCCGCCTCGTCAAGCGAGAGGCTAAGGTTCGGCCGCTCCATGGTCATGTCCAGAACCTTGACCTCGCCCTTCAGGAGCGGAGGCAGTTCGACACGCACGACGAAACGGGACACCGCCAGAAGCGGGTCCTCGATCTCGCCTACGCGGACATCGGTGAACGTGAGCGTCGGAATGGGCAAGAGGCGCATATCCGCATCGCCGCGCACCACCACGCGGTGACCGAGCACGCGCTCGCCATAAGCCTCGAACGTTGAGCGGTAAGCCGTCCAATCGATGAAAAACGGACCGATAAGCGCTGCAAGTAGCGCCACGATGAGCGTTACGCCGACTGTAATGTAAACCGAATTCAGCGCGAACCTCCGTTCCTGCTCCGGGACCGACCCGCGTTCCGTCCGTCAAATGACCACGTCATGGCGACACGTTGTCCGAATCCCGGTCGAGTCGCACGATCTTGCCGGGATTGAGAATACCATGCGGATCAAGCGCGCGCTTGATCGTTCGCATGACATCGAGCCCGGCGCCATGCTCGCGGGCGAGATACTTCATCTTGCCCTGCCCGACGCCATGTTCCCCGGTGCATGTCCCTTCCATGTCGAGCGCGCGCCAGTTCAGCCGCTCGACGAACTCTTCCGCTTTGGCAATTTCGTCTTGACTGTCAACATCGACAAGCACGAGCACGTGAAAGTTACCGTCGCCCACGTGACCGACGATCGGCGCGATCAGGCCCATTTTCTCGATATCGCGGTACGTCTCGCCGATGCATTCTGCAAGCCGCGATATAGGCACGCAAACATCTGTGGAAACTCCCCTGGCGCCCGGGCGAAGGCCGAGTGCAGCCCAATAGGCATCATGCCGCGCCGCCCAGAGGCGGCTGCGATCTTCCGCTTTCGTAGCCCAGGAAAACTCCCCTCCGCCGCATTCGCGGGCGATCGATCCGAACAGTTCCGATTGTTCGCGCACGCTTGCGTCGGTGCCGTGAAATTCTACGAACAACGTCGGGCTTTCGGCAAGATCGAGCTTGGAATAGGCGTTGCAGGCCTTGACCTGAAGTGCGTCGAGAAGCTCAATGCGCGCAACGGGAATGCCGCACTGGATCGTCAGGATGACCGCGCTGCAGGCCGATTCCAGGTCGGGAAAGGCGCAGACCCCGCCGGCGATCGCCTCCGGTATGCCGTGTAGGCGCAGCGTCAGCTCCGTGATGATGCCAAGCGTGCCTTCCGAACCGATCAAAAGGCGGGTCAGGTCATAGCCGGCCGAAGATTTTTTCGCCCGGCCGCCCGTATGGATGATCTCGCCGTTCGCCATTACGGCGGTCAGGCCCAGAACGGCATCCTTCATGGTGCCGTATCGCACCGCATTGGTGCCTGATGCACGCGTTGCCGCCATGCCGCCGAGGCTTGCGTCCGCACCCGGGTCGATCGGGAAAAAAAGCCCGGTATCGCGCAGGTGTTCGTTGATCTGCTTGCGCGTGACACCGGCCTGGACGCGGCAATCGAGATCTTCGGGATGAACCTCCAGCACATCGTTCATTTGCGAAAGGTCTATCGAAATTCCACCGGCAGGGGCATTCACGTGCCCTTCAAGCGAAGACCCCGTCCCGAACGGTACGATCGCCACACCATGTTCGGCGCAAAGCCTCACAATTTCGGCAACCTCTTCGGTGGAACGTACGAAAGCGACTCCATCCGGCCATTGGTTCGGCAGCCAGGTCGTCGTATGGCCGTGCTGCTCGCGCAAGGCGTCGGAAGTGCTGAAACGGTCTCCGAAACGCCCGGCAAGTTGCGCGACGACAAGGTCGATCGCCGCCTGATCCCGTTCGACGGTTGCCTGCAACGAGGCGAGTGACATCTTCTTTCTCCCGGAAACAAAAAACGACGGGCACAGCGACCTACAGCGGCGCATCCCGCCGCTCCGGTTGCCACCGCGTGCCGGAGCGTTTTACGTTTATCCTCAACTCCTGCCAACTGTAGCAAAACGACGCTGCAAGGCCAAAGGGTTACGCAGATTATCCTTTCGCTTGCGGCCTTATACACCCGTCCCGGAGGAATCACGAACAATCATGCCCGAGCCATCGAAGACTTCCGCCCCGTTCGTCGGATCCATCCAGACCGTCAAGCCCGAGTGGATCGATTACAACGGCCACCTGAACATGGCCTTTTACAACGTGCTGTTCGACAATTGCGTGGACGAAGCCTTCATCGAACTGGGGCTTGGCCCGGAATACGTGAAGAAACGCAACGCCTCTTTCTTCACCGCGGAAGTGCATATCTGCTACTTGCGCGAGCTGCAGGAGGGAGACCCAGTGCGCGCGAGCGTCCAGTTGATCGATTTCGATGAGAAGCGGGCGCATTTCTACCAGGAACTGCACCACGCCGAGGAAGGCTTTGTGTCGGCAACCTCGGAGCAGATTTCCCTTCACGTCGACATGGCCCTTCGCAATGTGGCGCCATGGCCGGATGACGTGCTCGCGCGCCTGCGGGGGATGAGAGACATGCATCAAGAACTGGGGCGGCCGGAGCGGCTGGGGCGCAGTATCGGCTTGAAGAAAAAGTAGTTTCCCGCCGAAATCCGCGCTAAGCGTTTGCGCATGCAGCCATCAACCCGTCATATCGGCCTTCGCCGAAATGAATTCGCCACGCCATAACGGATCATGAGCCCGATCAAACGCACGTTCCTGCGCCAATACACAATCGCCCGGCGCTGGATCGAGCCGAATTTCCGCCTGTTCGTTTCCACACGGCTTCCGCTGATCTGGGGGCTGTCGGTGCTGGTTGGCCTTTTCGTGGCGCTTGCGGCGATCCTGTTCCGACTGGGGATCAACCTCGTTCAATTACCCTGGCTCGGCACGATGAGCGAACGTGTGGCAAGCGCTGCCGCCGGCCTGCCCTGGTGGGTGATCCTGCTTGCGCCCACAACCGGCGGCCTGATTGTCGGCATCTGGCTGGAAAAGCTGCAGCCGAAGCAACGCGCCTATGGCGTTGCCGACGTGATCGAGGCACGCGCCCATGGCGGGCGCGGCCTCGAATTCTGGCCGGGAATTTCTTCCGCCGCGCTTACCGCCGTATCGCTTGGCAGCGGGGCGAGCGCGGGGCGCGAAGGCCCGGTCGTACATCTTGGCGCAACCATCGGCATGGCGCTTTGCCGGGCGTTCCGCCTGCCGGATTCCGCGCGCCGCATCATCCTGGCCTGCGGGGTGGCAAGCGCGGTTTCGGCAAGCTTCAACGCGCCGATCGCCGGCGTTCTGTTCGCACATGAAGTGATACTCGGGCACTACGCGCTCTCCGCTTTCGTGCCGATCGTCATCGCTTCCACGCTCGGAACGCTTCTGTCCCGCCTCTGGTTCGGCGATATCGCCGCCTTCGTGATCCCGCAATATCAGATCACCTCCTACTGGGAGATACCGGCCTTCGCGCTTTTGGGGCTGACCTGCGCGGCGGTCGCCATCATCTTCCAGTTCGCGCTGATCGGCGCGGACTGGGTGGCGCGAAACATTGCGATGCCGCTGTGGCTACGCCCGGTCATTGGCGGCGCCATGGTCGGTATGATCGGCATATTCCTGCCCGAGGTTCTCGGCGTCGGCTACGAGGCGACGGACGCCGCGCTGAAGCATCAATTGCCGCTTGCGATGCTTTTCGCCCTTCTTTTCGCAAAGACGGCGGCAACGGCGGTCACGCTCGCCTCGCGCTTCGGCGGCGGCATATTCTCGCCCTCGCTCTATCTCGGCGCCATGGCGGGCGGAGCCTTCGGACTTATCGCGGCGTCCGCCTTTCCCGAGCTTGCCTCCTCGCACGGGCTCTACGCGATCCTTGGCATGGGGGCCGTTGCCGCAGCCGTTCTGGGCGCGCCCTTTTCAACGACGATGATCGTCTTCGAGCTTACGGGCGGTTACGCGCTCTCGATCGCCCTTCTCATCGCCGTTTCCATCGCCACCGGCATCACACAGGCCGTGCACGGACGCTCCTATTTCCACTGGCAGCTGGAAATGCGTGGCGTGATGCTTCAGGAGGGCTCCCACAAATGGCTGGTGCGCATCGTCCATGTTTCCGATTTTCTGGAAAAACCACCGGAAGACAGCGAGCCCGAACCCTTCGACGTCGCCTCGGGCGCACCTTATCTGCATGCGGGGGACACCCTTGAGACTGCGTTGAAGCTTTTCGACCAGACCGGCGCCGCCCGCCTGCCGGTGATCGACAGCAAAGAGGAAAAGCAGGTCGTCGGCTACGCAAGTCATGTGCGCGCGCTCAGGTATTTCAACTCCGCCCTGATCGCGGCGGAGCAGGAAGAGCACCGCTAAAGGCGGGACCGCCCCTTGAAACCGGCGAATATCGACGAGCAATTGCATCCAAGACGAACCATGCCTACTTCGTTATTGTTAGCCGGTCATGGATAACGTCACACAGGCAGAAGCATTCGCTGAAGCGCCGCTCACCCGCGGCGAACGGGCGCAATTCTGGCGCGAGGCGCGGTTTGACGGGCTGGAATGTCTGGCCGCGACCTTCCGCAAACACACCTATGCGCCCCATACGCATGAGACCTATGTGTTCGGCACCATCGAAGCCGGATGCGAGCGCTACCGAATTCGCGGCGAAATGCGCTATGCAAGCCATGGCGACATCTGCATGGTCAATCCGGACGAGGTTCACGACGGAGAACCGCACGGACCCGGATACGCCTACCGAATGAGCTATCCGAGCGTGCCGCTCATCCAGAAAATCGCCTCCGATCTTCTAGGCCGGCCGGTGACATCCGTTCCCTTCTTCCGGGCGCCGATGGCGCCCGATCCCGAGCTTGCAGCGCGCTTTTCCAGGCTCCACCGCCTGCTTGAATCGGGCGGCGGCAAGCTTGAAGAGGACGAGGCGATGCATGGCGTCTTCGCCGCCGCACTGGTTCGCTACGCAGATCTTGAACCCGTACCCGCCTTTCTCAGGCACCGCCGGGGAATTGGCGAAATCCGCGACTATCTGCACGCCAATTTCGCCGAGGACATAGACCTCGCAACATTGTCCCGCGTGTCGGGCCTCAGCCGCTCGCATCTGGTGCGGGCCTTCAAACGGGAGACCGGCCTGACCCCGCACGCCTACCTTACCGATATTCGCGTAAGGGCGGCGCGCAAGCTGCTTTCCGACGGCGCGTTGCCGGCCGATGTCGCGGCCGATTGCGGCTTTTACGACCAAAGCCACCTGAACCGCCTGTTCAAGGCGAGATGCGGCGTGACACCCGGCGCTTTCCGTGCTCCCGGCGCAATAGCCGCGTGAATCTTGCGACAAGCAATCCCGTCCAAGACCTGAAAACCGACTTGCGTGTAGTTCCCTCATCAAAATGAAGGAAACCGCAGCCATGTCCGCTGAAAGACGTCACCCCTCGACACCCTTCAGGCAAGCTACAGCCGGGGCGGTCACGATTCTGCCGATCTTCTTCGCCGTTCTTCCCATCGGCTTGCTGTTCGGTGCCGTTGCCGCCCAGAAGGGTCTGTCGCCGTTCGAAGTCGCGCTGATGAGCGCCATCGTCTTCGCCGGCGGATCGCAATTCGTCGCCATCGATATCTGGCAAGACCCCGTTTCCATCGGTGTGATGACGTTTTCCGCGCTTCTCGTGAATATCCGTCACATCCTGATGGGTGCATCTTTCGCGCCGAAGCTCAAGCGCTTCGGCAGCGGCCAGAAATACGCAGCCGCCTTCTTTCTCGTGGACGAAACCTGGGCCGTCGCCGAACGGCACGCGATGACGCAAACAATTACACCCGCATGGTACGCCGGGCTCGTGCTGCCGCTCTATGCCGCGTGGATATCTTCAACGACGACAGGTTCGATCATTGGCGCCGCACTTGGCGACCCTGCGCGCTACGGGCTCGATTTCGTGTTTCCGGCGGTTTTCATCTTCCTGGTGGCCGGATTCTGGAAAGGGCCGAAAACAGGCGCGGTCCTTGCCGCCAGCACGGTTACTGCCGTTGTCACGCACTCCTTCGTGGAAGGCGCCTGGTATATCGCCGCAGGCGCTCTTGCGGGCGTGGCGACCGCCGCTTTCACAGCGGATACGGAAGATGCCGCGCCCTGCCCTCCAGGTGCTGCCCTTGAAAGCGGAGACCCCCAATGAGCATCGAACCGACAACGCTCTTCGTCATCCTAGGCATGGCGGCCGCGACCTACTTCACAAGGATCGCAGGCTTCGTCCTGGTCAGCCACGTGCATATGGGTAAACGGCTTGAAACCGCCCTTCAGGCCGTGCCGCCCGCGGTGCTTATGTCGGTGATCGCACCGACCGCGTTTGCAAGTGGTTACGCCGAGGCCGGAGCTACCGCGATCACTGCTGTGGCCGCATTCCGCTTGCCGCTTCTTGCCGTCATCGCGGTCGGAGTAGGATCGCTGCTGGTTCTTCGCGCGGTCGTCGGGTGAAGGTCAAAGCGGGCGCGTCGCCTTCTCCAGCCATTCCCGCGTACCGCTGTCGACAAGCGGACCGACCTTTGAAAGCACCCGGCGGTGGTAGGCGTTCAGCCAATCGACCTCGGCAGGCGAAAGCAGATCTCTGACGACAAGCCGCAGATCGACTGGAGCGAGCGTCAGTGCTTCGAAGCGGTGCATGACCCTGTCGCCACCTTCGACC
Source organism: Hongsoonwoonella zoysiae (assembly GCF_013266695.1). GTDB lineage: Bacteria > Pseudomonadota > Alphaproteobacteria > Rhizobiales > Stappiaceae > Hongsoonwoonella > Hongsoonwoonella zoysiae. The sequence goes on along the minus strand of NZ_JABRXF010000001.1, from coordinate 1,980,144 downwards.
GGTTCGGCCTCACACACGAGTTCCAGGTTTTCGATACGAATGCCATGGCTGCCCGTCTTGTAGTAACCGGGTTCGTTCGACAGGATCATGCCGGCCTTGAGAGGCACGGTGCCCGTCTTGGCGATGCGCTGCGGCCCCTCGTGCACGGAAAGATAGGAGCCGACGCCGTGTCCCGTGCCGTGGTCGAAATCGAGCCCTGCGGACCACAGCGCGTGACGCGCCAGCGTGTCAAGCTGCGCGCCTGTCGTGCCAGCCGGAAAGCGCGCGGTCGCAATCGCAATATGGCCTTTCAGAACAAGCGTGAAATGACGCTTCTGGTCTTCCGGGACATTGCCGACCGCAATGGCTCGCGTGATATCTGTCGTCCCGTCTTCGTATTGCCCGCCGGAATCGATCAGAAACAGGCTGTTCTTCGGAATCTTGAGGGAGCTCTCGCGGCTGACACGATAGTGCGGGATAGCGGCGTGCGGGCCTGCGGCTGAAATCGTGTCGAAGGAAATCTCCTTCAACATGCCGGTTTCCACCCGAAAACCCTCAAGCGCCTCGGCGACGGCAATCTCGTCCAGTTCGACTTCCTGCACCGTGCGATCGAACCAGGCAAGGAAGCGGGCGAACGCGGCACCATCGCGCAGATGTGCGGACCTTGCACCTTCAATCTCGGTCTTGTTCTTGATCGCCTTGGGCAGGAGCACGGGATCCGGCTTTTCGACAAAGGTTCCCCCGGCATCCCTGCACGCACGGGCTATGGCCTCTCCCGCCCAATCGGGATCGAGCAGGAGGCGCCGCTTCTGGCCGCCGAGCTTGGCGACTTCCCCCAGAAGGTCTTGAGGCCCGGCGATATCGCAAAGCGCCGACAGATAGTCGCGCACGGAATTGGTGAGCTTCCGCCCGTCGATAAAAAGCGTCGGCCTGCCCTCAGCGGGTAGAAGCGCAAAGGAGAGCGGCAGGGGCGTATGCTCAACGTCCGCGCCGCGAATATTGAAGAGCCAGGCGATCGAATCGGGCTGGGTAAGCACCGCCACGTCGGCACCGGCTTTCTCAACATCCTTCGCGATACGGGCGATTTTCGATGAGGCTTCCTCGCCCGAAAATTCTGCTGGATGAAGCGTAACAGCTCCGACAGGCGGTTCGGGACGATCCTCCCATACGGTATCGACCGGGTTGCTCTCTACCGCGACAAGTTCGGCACCAGCCGCCTTGCAGGCTTTCTCAAGCCTTCTGACGCCAGACACCGTGTGCAGCGCGGGGTCGAAACCGAGTTTATCGCCCTGGTTTAGCTCCGTTTTCAGCCATTCGGCGGGCGGCGTCTCGATCAGGTGTTCGGGCTCGAAGACAGACGTATCCACCTGCTCGCGAACCTGGATCGTATAACGGCCGTCGACGAAGATCGCCGCGCGGTCGGCAAGAATCACCGCCATTCCGGCGGAGCCGGCAAATCCCGTCAGCCACTGAAGCCGCGCTTCGGACGGGGGAACATATTCCCCCTGATGCGCGTCCGCACGCGGAACGAGGAAGCCGTGAAGGCCGCGAGCGGCCAGTTCTGCCCGGAGCAATGCGGCTCGCGCGGCACCATTGGTCGGGTCGTTATCGCTATCGAAAGACTGAAACATGGGCGGACGCTAAACCGGCGATTTTGCATTGGCAATCGGCAAATGCGCAAACAGGCATCAGGAAGCGGGTCATCACACCGTTACGCCATATCGAAATGCACAGAATCGAAGCAGCTTGACCGGCAATTGCAAAGACTGCATTGCAACATAGCACTTCGCACATGCGAAAACCGCAAGCCTGTCATGCGGTTACAGGTCTACTAAACCCATCTCCGCCCGCCCATACTCTCCTACAGAGTTTGAGGGAGGAAGCTCTTATACGAAAAGAGACCTCGAGCGCTTTCCGATCGGGTTGAAGTGCCCGATCGATAAGAAATCGCTCCAGGATCAATCCCTTGAGCATATTCTTGTCGCCAAATCCGGTTCGGGTCTGGCGGAATATGCTCCAGAACGGAGAATATCATGGCTATCGCCACCACTACATCCACTTCGCTCACCGCTGGCCGCAGCACGGGCAAGAGCTTTTTCAACAGGGCCGTTGACCGTATGGTCGCTTCTCGCGAGCGTCAGGCGCGCCGCTATGTCAACGGCTACCTTCTGTCGCTCGACGATGCGACGCTGGCCGCTTATGGCTACGACCGCAAGGAACTGGAAAAGGAAAGCCGCTTCGGCTCCATCATCTGAGCGTCGCCGAAAGCTTTTTGAACTTCCCAAAAAGGGCGGGGTGCACGCACCCTGCCTTTTTTATTGCATTGTCGGTTTCCCGCCGATCATCAGGCATCCGGCAGACCGCGTACGAAAGTCAACGTCAGCCAGCCGTCATACGAGCGTTTGCGCACAAGCTTGAAGCCCTGCATGGCATAGGCGGAGACGATGCGCGGCCCGTCATGCTCCAGAAGGCCGGAAAGCACGAGCGTCGCCGGCCAGGACATACGCCGCGAAAGCGGCGCGGAAAGCTTCGTCAGCGGCTTTGCCAATATATTCGCGACGACAAGGTCGAAGGGGCCTTCCTCGCCAAAGCGCCGGTCGTCCACCCCATTGGCCGCAAACGCCTTGACCAGCGGTCCAACGCCGTTCTTTTCGGCATTCTCGCGCGTTGTCCTTACTGCGACAGGATCGATATCGGTGGCGACCACCTCCTGCTTCGTCATCATTGCGATGGCGATCGCAAGCACGCCCGTACCCGTCCCGAGATCGAGGATTCGATTGTAGGAGCGGCGGTTCAACAGTCGGTCGAGCTCGACAAGGCAGCCAGCCGTCGTTCCATGATGGCCGGTGCCAAAAGCAAGGGCCGCTTCCACCTCGATGGAATGGGCGTTGAACGGCCGCTTGTCCCGGTCATGCGAGCCATGGACGAAAAACCGTCCGGCGCGAACCGGCTTCAAACCTTCAAGGCTTTTCGCCACCCAGTTGATTTCGGGAAGTTCCTCCGCTTCGATGGGGGCGGCGAAAGCATCCGCGCCGACCCGGTCGCGCACAAGCTCCACCGCCTCTTCGGCATCCATATCGGTGATCAGGATTTCCGCAGCCCATTCGCGCCCGCCCGCCTTCGTTTCGAAGATTGCGGTCGCATAACCGTCGTCTTCAAAGGTTCGTTCGAGAATATCGTTGATCCGCTTGGCTTCGAGTTCCTCAGCCTTGATGAGAATGCGGATGGTGGGCATGGGCGTGCTTTCGGTGAGGATGATGAAGGGGCGAAATACCGGGCGCGAGGTATAACCGCTCCCGATCCCCTTTGCCAGACGGTTCGCTCAGGCGCTGCCTTGCGCCACGGCACGATCAGTGCCGCTCGACGAAACTGTCGAGAACGCGCTTGCGCCCCGCCTTGTCGAAATCGACCGTCAGCTTGTTGCCTTCGATCGATGCAATCTCGCCGTAACCGAACTTCAGGTGGAAAATCCGCTCTCCCAAGGAGAAGCCGGACGGCACATCGGACACGGATTTCGCGACGAGTTCGCCTTCTATCGTCTTCGGCCCCTGCCGGTGATTGCGTTCGGCAAACCGCGACCTGCCCTCATACCCGCCCGCTCCCGATGAACGGGCACGCTGGGCGCGCTGCCAGCCGGGCGTGGAATAAGTCGACTGGAAGGGATCGCGATTGTCGAAGCGGCTTGCGCCATATCCGCCGGCCCCATAACCGCCATAGCTGGAATTGGGCTCAATGACTTCGACCTGCTCTTCGGGCAATTCGTCAAGGAAACGAGAGGGAACGGTGGACTGCCACATGCCATGGATGCGCCGGTTGACGGCGAATGAAATCCGCGCGCGCCTTTTTGCCCGCGTCACGCCGACATAAGCAAGACGCCGCTCCTCCTCCAGCCCTGCCCGACCGCTTTCGTCAAGCGCGCGCTGGTGGGGAAAGAGCCCCTCCTCCCAACCGGGCAGGAAGACGGTGTCGAATTCAAGCCCCTTGGCCGAATGAAGCGTCATCAGCGAGACGGCATCGTCATCGACACCGGCATCGCGGTCCATCACCAGCGACACATGCTCCAGAAAGCCGGACAGCGTTTCGAAGTCGCCGACAGAGCGCACAAGTTCCTTCAGGTTGTCGAGCCGGCCCGGCGCTTCGGCCGAGCGGTCCTGGCGCCACATTTCAGTGTAGCCGCTCTCATCCAGAATGATTTCGGCAAGCTCGGTCGGTGGCATCGTCTCGACCTGCTCGCGCCAGCGGTCGAAATCGGCAAGAAGCGCCCTGATCGCCGTGCGGGCTTTTGGGCGGAGCTCCTCCGTCTGGCAGAGGATGCCGGCGGCTTCCATCAATGGAATGCGTTCCGCGCGGGCAAGGCCGTGGACGGTCTTCATTGTCGCCTCGCCCAAACCACGCTTCGGCGTATTCACGATCCGCTCGAACGCGAGATCGTCCGCCGGCTGCGCGACGCAGCGGAAATAGGCCATGGCATCGCGGATTTCCATGCGCTCGTAAAAACGCGGGCCCCCGATGACGCGGTAGTTCAGGCCAAGAGTCACGAACCGGTCTTCGAACTCGCGCATCTGGAAGGAGGCGCGAACCAGGATCGCCATGTCGTTGAGCCTGTGCCCTTTCGACTGCAGCGCCTCGATCTCGTCGCCGATGTTGCGCGCTTCTTCTTCCGAATCCCACGAGGATGCCACCATGACGCGCTCGGCGTCGGGATCGGCAAGATCGGTGAAAAGCGTTTTGCCGAGCCTGCCTTCGTTATGGGAAATCAGGTGCGAGGCAGTCGCCAGAATGTGGCTCGTGGAGCGGTAGTTGCGCTCAAGCCGGATCACCTTCGCGCCCTTGAAGTCATGCTCGAAGCGCAAGATATTGTCGACTTCCGCGCCGCGCCAGCCGTAGATCGACTGGTCATCGTCGCCCACGCAGCAGACATTCGGATTTCCCTGCGCAAGCAGGCGCAGCCACAGATACTGGGCGATGTTGGTGTCCTGATACTCATCGACCAGCATATAGCGGAAGCGCTTCTGGTATTCCGCCAGAACATCCGGATTGTTGCGGAAAAGCGTGATCGTGTGCAGCAGAAGGTCGCCAAAATCGGCTGCGTTCAGGATCGAAAGGCGCTCCTGATACTCCGCGTAAAGCTTCTTTCCCTTGCCGTTGCCGAAAGCGCGCGCCTCGCCTTCCGGCACCTGTTCCGGCGTCAGCGCCCGGTTCTTCCAGCCGTCGACGATCGAAGCGAAGGCACGCGCTGTCCAGCGCTTGTCGTCAAGCCCCTCCGCCTGGATGATCTGCTTCATCAGGCGAAGCTGGTCGTCGGTATCGAGGATCGTGAAGCTTGACTTGAGACCGGCAAGCTCCGCATGGCGGCGCAGGATCTTCACGCAGATGGAGTGGAACGTGCCAAGCCAGGGCATCCCCTCCACATTGCCGCCGATCAGATCCCCGATGCGGTGCTTCATCTCGCGGGCGGCCTTGTTGGTGAAGGTCACCGCAAGTATCTGCCCGGGATAGGCCTTTTGCTCCGAAATGATATGCGCAATGCGCGTCGTCAGAACCCGCGTCTTGCCCGTGCCCGCACCCGCCAGCACCAGTACGGGACCGTCAAGTGTCAGCACCGCCTCGCGCTGTTCCGGGTTCAACCCCTCAAGATAATCCGCGACGTCGCGCGCCCGGGTTGCAGCTGCGAGAGCCCGCGCGGCGATACCGCCACCGGACTTTGCCGCGTCTTGCGGCTCGCTATCGAAATGAGGCTCTATCCGGCCCGCCGGATCGCCGGGATGTTGAGGCATGGGGCGCTGCTTCTGCTTGTTGGCTTTCGCGCGAATCCGTTCGCGCTTTGGACCAATATAGCGAAAGCAAGCGCACTTATCAGGGGGAATGGCAAATGCGGTGAATATCAGCGTTTCAATCGCCCGAAATCGACGATATTTAGCGCCGATGCAGCAACAGGTTGCTCAGTTCCCGCAGGCCCGCTGGCGGGGTAGGACTTGAGGAACGTAACCAAAGCCTCCACCGGCATCGGCCTTGCGATAAAATACCCTTGCACAAAGGTCGCGTGCCGGTTTTTCTTCAGCATTTCAAAACGTTCCGCTGTCTCGACGCCTTCCACCACGACCCGGTGGCCCGCGGAGCCGACAAGCTCCAGCGCACGCGGCAGCATGTTTGCCCAAAGGCTTCCTTGCGGCGCCATGGAAAACCCGCGATCAAGCTTTACGCCGTCGATCGGCAGTTCGGCGAGATTGCCGATATTGGAAAAGCCGACGCCGAAATCGTCGATATAGGTGCGCACGCCCTGACGGCGAAGCCGCATCATCTCCAGCTTGATGCTCGACAGGTCGAAGCTTTCGGTTTCGACGATTTCCACGATATATCCGAGCCGTGCCGTGTCGGGCTCATGACCATCGAAAAGCGGGCGCAGAAAGTCATACTTATAGTCGCGCGGCGAAATATTGAAGGCAACCTGCAGTTCCATATCCGCCGGAAGATGTTGCGCCAATTCCTTGCGCGCTTTGCCGATGACGATTTCGGTGAGCCTGCGCGAAAGGCCGCGGTCGTTCACGATCGGCAGGAAGGTGTCCGGAAACACGAGCCGGCCATCTGCATCGCGCCAGCGCGACAACACCTCGATACCGACGATCGCACCGGTCTCCATTTGCACGACGGGCTGATAGACGCATTCAACGCGCTCAGCGGTCAGGCCGCGCACGAAGCGCTGAGGCAGCGACCAGTAGGAGCGCATGCCACGATCGGCGAGCCCACCGACGAAAAAGGCGACAATGCAGGCAAACGCCAGAAAACCGCCGATCTGGAAGGGACGCGAAGCGATCACCTCGGAAAGCGGCGCACGCGATGCGGCGCAATAAAGGCCCAACTCACCGCAATCGCGACCGTAAAACGACCACTCGGCCCAATTGAAACCGCTAATGCCGACCATTCCCGCGGCGGCGTAAAGCCCTTTGCGGCCGCTCCGCGAGATCCATCGTTTATCATCGACGCGGAAAATGATTTCGCGTGAACTTCTTCCGAAAGGTCCCTCCGGCGCGGAAATTTCCGGCATTGTCACGAGAAAACCATTGCCGCCGACTATCGTGCCGATCTCACCAGGCAGCCCCAGAGGCCCCTGAGGACGGTCGAACCATATATCGAGGTTCGCAGCGGTTTCGCTTGCCGCGAGATCCGGCGCGCCGAATTCGACCTTCCGGTCCAGTTTGCCTGCGTTCGACGTACAGGCTATCGCGCCATCCTGCGCGTAGAGGATGCTGTTTATCCCGTCCGGCAGGAAAGCAAGTTTGCGCATTCCGTCAAGAAAGGCGGGCGAACATGCTTCGGCCGTGACCTGCCGTTCCAACTGGGCGATCAACTCTATCGACCGCCTGGTGAGTTTCTCGTATTCCCCGATGCCGGCATCGTTCTGGCGGGACAGGTCGTCGCCAACCACGACCGAAAGAAGCAACCAACCGGCAATCAGCATCGCCGCGAATACGAACGCCCAGACAACTACCCGAAAGAACCGCCGGTTGCCCGAAAGTACAAAGTGTCCGGCGAATTTCGTCGCCCATCGCCCTTCGCGCCCATCCTTCCCGCCAATTGCCACTGAACGTGCGTCGCCCGGCAACGCTCCCCCCTGTATGCCTTCAGCGCTTGCAACGTGCCATCCAGTCCCGGCACCCGCGCTTGGGTTTTCGTCAACCATCCACCGCAGCGTTTAATGAAGCGTATCGGCAGTAGTGCCTATTGCATTTCGCCCAGCGCGAATTTTGCGCGAGGTGGAGCCCGCGAGGCGACAATTCATGATTGCCAATTCACCCGAGTCCTCGGTTTTCCCGAATGCAAAACTCAACAGATTGCCATTTCCGATGCGCTTTTCAGCCAACATTCTCCAAGTTTTGCCGATGGATAAGGTTTTTGCCAAAATTATTGTTCAAAAGTTATCCGTGAGCGAATCGGGATACGCTGAAATTTAAATACCGTAGCGGAATTACATTAGAGACAGGGATATAATCCTCTAAGGAGATCTTAAATATATTATCGTCCATGCAAGACATTTATCTAAAATTGTAAAATATACATAAATATATTATAATTCTTTGAAATACGATATTCTCTTAAATTAATATATAGTTCGTATAGGTTTGCCTTTAGGTTTCATAATATTTTGATGGCATCTTGAAAAAGTCTTTCCTGAAGCCAAAGCCACCACATTCCACCAGGATCGCGCGATTAGTCATTAAAAATCCGCTACGGAAAAATTAAGCGTACCCTCTTCATCACGATTACGTGAATTCTATCGCCCGCGGAACCGTTACTTCAATCCCGCCATTTCGAGCCAGGTCTCCTCGTCGACCACCTTCAGGCCAAGCTCCTGCGCTTTCTTCAGCTTCGAACCCGCGCCTGGCCCGGCTATGACGAGGTCGGTTTTCTTCGACACCGACCCGGCAACCTTGGCGCCCATGGATTCCGCCTTTGCCTTGGCTTCGTCCCGGCTCATGTGCTCCAGCGTGCCGGTAAAGACGAGCGTCTTGCCGGCAACCGGGCTCGCGCCGGCTTCGATACGCTCCATGTCAAGCGGCGTCACCTCGTTCAGCAATGCCGCGACGGCGTCCCGGTTATGGCCTTCCGCGAAAAAATCGACCACCGCTCGGGCGACCGTCTCACCTATACCATCTATGTTGTTGAGTTCCTGCCAGGCCTCTCCGGAAGTATCGCCTGCCGCTTCCAATGCTTCGGAAAATGCGCTCCAGGATCCATAATGGCGCGCAAGTAGCTTTGCGTTACCCTCTCCCACATGCCGGATGCCGAGGGCGAAGATGAAGCGGTTCAACTCGATTTCACGGCGCGCATCAATGGCGGCGAACAGGTTCGACGCCGACGTTTCTCCCCAACCGTCGCGATTCTTGAGCTTTTTGATCGGAGATTTTTCATCCCGTTCTTTCAGCGTGAAAATATCCGCCGGCTGATGAATGCCGCCTTCGTCCTTCGGCAGGGAGTAGAAAAACTCCACCTGCTTGTCGCCGAGGCCTTCGATGTCAAAGGCGTTGCGCGAAACGAAATGCTTGAGCTTTTCCATCGCCTGCGCCGGGCAGACAAGCCCGCCAGTGCAGCGGCGTACCGCATCGGGCCTCCCGGTTTTCGGGTTCACCTCGCGCACGGCATGACTGCCGCATGCCGGGCAAACGGTCGGAAACTCGTAGGGCTTCGCATCAGCCGGGCGTTTTTCAAGATCGACGTCGATGATCTGCGGAATGACATCGCCGGCGCGCTGGATCTGCACCGTATCGCCCTTGCGCACATCCTTGCCGCCGCGGATAGGCTCGCCATTCGCGCCGAGGCCCTTGATATAGTCCTCATTATGCAGCGTGGCGTTTGAGACGACGACGCCACCGACGGTGACGGGTTCAAGCTTGGCGACCGGCGAAAGCGCGCCCGTGCGCCCCACCTGGATCTCAATGTCGTTGACGATCGTGAAGGCCTTTTCGGCCGGAAACTTGTGCGCGATCGCCCAACGTGGCGCGCGGGAGACGAAGCCGAGGCGGGCCTGAAGATCGAGCCGGTCAACCTTATAGACCATTCCGTCGATATCGTAGCCGAGCGTCGCGCGCTCCTCCTCAATATCGTGGTAGGCCGCAAGCAGTTCTTCCACGCTCTCGCAGCGGATCATCCTGCCGTTGATCGCAAAACCCCACTCGCCCAAAAGCGCGACCATATCAAGCTGCGTTTCGCGCGGGACCTCGCTCATCTCGCCCCAGGCGTAGGCGAAGAAGCGCAAGGGGCGCTTCGCCGTCACATCCGGGTTGAGCTGGCGTAGCGAACCGGCAGCCGCATTGCGCGGGTTCGCAAAGACCTTGCCCCCTTGCGCCGCCATGCGCTCGTTCAGCGCCTTGAAGTCCTCGTGCGCCATATAGACTTCGCCGCGAACCTCCACGACATCCGGAACGCCATTCGGAAGCCTTTGCGGAATATCATCAATCGTTCGCGCATTGGCAGTCACGTTTTCGCCGACGGTGCCGTCACCACGCGTTGCCGCACTAACGAGCACCCCGTTTTCATATCGCAACGACAGGGAGAGCCCGTCGATTTTCGGCTCTGCCGTAACGGCAAGGCTCCCCGCCAGAGGATCAAGTTTCAGATAACGGCGCACCCTGCCCACGAAATCCCGCACATCCTCGTCGGAAAAGGCATTGTCCAGGGACAGCATCGGGATTGCGTGCGTGACCTTGCCGAAGCCTTCGGCAGGCTGCGCGCCGACCCTGAGCGACGGGCTATCCTTGCGAACCAACTCGGGAAAACGCGCCTCGATCTCGTCATTCCGCCGCTTCAGGGCATCATAGGCGGCATCGGAAATCTCCGGCTGGTCCTCACGGTGGTAGCGCTCGTCGTGATAGGCGATCGCCTTTGCCAGACGCTCCAGCTCATTGGCCGCCTCTTCCATCGTGAGATCAACAATATTGCGGCGGGACAGCTCTGTTTCGGCGGTTTCGGTCATGGCCCTGGCGAGTTTGCTTTTCGAATGCGGGGGTCTGGCAATGCACGCCAATAAATGGCCCAATCCGAACGTCTGGAAAAGCCCACGAATATTCTTGAACGGGTTTTACGCGGAAATTTCGGAAAGCAGGCTGTCGGCAGCAGCCCTTGCTTCTTCGGTAATGCGGGCGCCCGCAAGCATGCGCGCAATCTCCTCGCGGCGATGATCCTCGGCGATGCGGCTGACGCGGGTTACGACACGCTCCGGCTCCGCTTCCGCCTTGGAAATCAGGAAGTGGCCTTCCGCGCGCGCGGCCACTTGCGGCGCATGGGTAACGGTCAGCACCTGTACGTCCCGGGCAAGACGGGCAAGTCGCGCCCCGATCGCCTGCGCGACAGCACCTCCCACGCCTGTGTCGATTTCGTCGAACACCAGCGTCGGCGCGGAACCCTTGTCGGCAAGCGATACCTTCAGCGCAAGCAGAAAACGCGAAAGTTCGCCGCCGGAGGCGACCTTCATCATCGGACCCGGCCTGGTTCCGGGGTTGGTCTGGACCCAGAACTCAATATGGTCGATGCCTTCAGCCCCGCCGCCTTCGCCGTCTACCGCCTGTTCCACAATGAAACGCGCACGCTCAAGCTTGAGGTCCGGCAGCTCGCCGGCCACCGCCTCTTCAAGGGCCCTTGCCGCATTGCGGCGTTTTTCGGAAAGGGCCTCGGCCTTGACGCGGTAAAGCGCTTGCGCTTCACGCGCCGCCGCTTCAAGGCCCGCAAGCCTTTCTTCGCCGGCATCGAGCGCGGCCAGATCATCCGCCATCCGGTCCCGCAGCGCAGGCAGTTCGTCAACCATCACGTTGAACTTCCGCGCAGCCCCTCGCAACGCAAAGAGCCGCTCTTCGGCCGCCTCGAGTTCCCTGGGGTCGAATTCGGTTTCGCGCACCGCCGCCTCCAGGCCCGAGCGCGCTTCCTCCAGATTGTCGAGCGCTGCGGCAAGCGCCGCGACGGGCTCACCCAGAAGCCGGCTCGCCTGTTCCGCCTTGCGTTCAAGCCGCCGCCAGAGGCTCGACAGTTCCGTGATCGGGGAAGCGTTTCCATTTAACGCGTCATAAGCTTCGTTGAGGTCGCTTGCGATCTTTTCAACCTGCATCATTTCCGTCCGGCGGGCGGCAAGTTCGTCTTCTTCTCCCACCTGCGGATCAAGTACTGAAAGCTCTTCGACGGCGGCACGCAGGAAGTCCGCCTCGCGCCGCGCGGCTTCTATCCGCGCTTCGTGGTCGCGTTGCGCCTTGATCGCTGCGCGCATGCCCCGAAACGCGTTCGAAACGTCGTCACGGTCGGCTTCGAGGCCGGCAAACGAATCGAGAATTTGGCGATGCTCTTCCGGATCCACGAAGGCGCGCGCATCATGCTGCCCGTGGATTTCCACCAGGAGCGACCCGATCTGCCTGAGCAGGGAAACACTGACGGGCTGGTCGTTGACGAAGGCACGGCTGCGCCCGTCCGCCGACTGAATGCGGCGCAGGATCACATCCCCGTCGTCGTCGATACCGTTTTCGCGAAGCAAACGCCGGGCCGGATGGTCTCCCGCAACATCGAAGACCGCCGTGACCTGCCCCTGTGCCTCATTGTTGCGGACAAGGCCCGCATCGCCCCGCCCGCCGAGCGCAAGGGTCAATGCGTCGAGCAAAATGGATTTGCCCGCCCCGGTTTCCCCCGTCAGCACGGACATGCCGCCGGAGAACTCCAGGTCGAGGCGATCGATCAGGACGATATCGCGAATAGCAAGCGCTGCTAGCATCCAGGAGTGATTCGCTGGGACAAGAACCAGATCAAGTGATACTTGGATTCCGAGTTGCGCGCGAGCCCCTTCCTGAGCGGCCCGCGCTTAAAGAACGCTAATGCTCCCGAACGCCTTGCTGATCCAGCTTCCACCGTCGCTCTCCGGCGAATAACCGCCGGTCTGCAACAGGTTGTAGGCATCCTTGTACCACTGGCTGTCAGGGTAGTTATGGCCGAGAACGGCCGCGGCCGTCTGCGCCTCGTTGATAACGCCTAGCGCATAATAGCTTTCCACCAGCCGGAAAAGCGCTTCTTCGATGTGGCGGGTGGTCTGGTAGTTGATCACCACAGTCTTGAAACGGTTGATCGCGGCGACATAGTTGTCGCGCTTCAGATAGTAGCGGCCGACTTCCATTTCCTTGCCGGCAAGCTGGTCTTCCGTGGCGCGTATCTTCGTCTCCGCATCGCTGGCGTATTCGGAATCCGGAAACCGCTGGACCAGTTCGCCGAAGGCGGCAAGTGCGCGTTGCGTGTTCTGCTGGTCGCGCGTTACATCCGGGATCTGCTTGAAGTAGGACTGGCCGATTATATAGAGCGCGTAGGCCGAATCCGGATTGCCGGGATAAAGCGTGGTAAAGCGCTTCGCCGCGTTGATTGCTTCCGGATATTTTCCCCGGGTGTAGCTCACGTAAGCCACGTTGATAAGCGACTTACGAGCATATTCGGAATAGGGATAGTACTTGTCGAGCTCGGCGAATTTCTCGGAAGCCTCGCTGAGACGACCCTCGTTGCGCAGCGCAAGGCCCTGATTATAAAGCTCTTCAGCGGGAATATCGGTTGTCGCAAGGTCGGCATCATCCGACGTTGACGAACAGGCCGCCAGACCAAGCATCGCCACGATCATGCCAGCGCGCGCAATGCCGCGAAAAAACCGTTTGCTGGCATTGCGGCGAAGATCACTCATGTCGCGTCGTTCCGGATGCACGTTCTCAAACTCCCTGCACGCCGTCTCGAATTGAGCCGGCCGATCCGCGATCCGAAGGATGTCACGGGCGCAACGCTTGTAGCGGATTACAGAACGGTTCGCCACGTCCTGTGCAAAAGGTTTGAAGCAATTTTGTGACCGCGGCCTGCCCCGCTGTGGAATGAGCGCTTCTCAGGAAATGTTCGGCCCGAATGCCGCCGCAGAAAGGCCGCTTACCAGCTCCGCCGAACCGACCTCGCGCGCCTGCGGGGATACCGCTATCTGGAAAGCGCCCTGACCGCAGTTTTCAAACAGCTCGACAAGGATCGCATGGTTCATGCGATGCCCGCCCTTGTAGGAGCGGAAATGCCCGAGGATCGGCAGGCCGGCCAGCGCAAGATCGCCGACCGCATCCAGCGTCTTGTGGCGGACGAATTCGTCCGGCCAGCGGATGCCCTCCGGATTGACGACCTTGTCGTCAGCAATCGCCACCGAATTCTCAAGCGAAGAGCCAAGCGCAAACCCATTCGCCCACAACTTTTCAACATCGGCGACGGAACCGAAGGTGCGCGCGCGCGCCAGCTCCCGGCGGAAAACATCCGGCGTAAGATCTATATCGATGCTCTGGCAGCCGATCGCCGCGGACGGGAAGTCGATCGTCACCTCGAAACGGGTTCCATCATAGGGGAGCAACTCACACCACGCATCGCCGCTGGCGATGCGAACAGGCTTCATGATCTTTATGTATCGGCGGGACGCCGACAGGGATTTAAGGCCCACACTATCGATAGCTGAAACGAATGCCGCGGACGATCCATCCATGATCGGCATCTCCGGCCCGTCCATTTCGACAGTCACATTATCGACGCCAAGGCCACGAAGGGCGGCCATGAGGTGCTCCACCGTGGCGACGCCGCCAGCCTTCGGATCGCCGAGAACGGTGCAAAGCGACGTTGCACTCACACTCTTCCAATGGGCCGGAAATTCAACATCACGCCCGCGCGCGCCGTCCCTGCCCTGGAAAACGATGCCAGAACCGGCTTCGGCCGGATAGAGACTGACGCTGGCCGGATTTCCCGAATGAACACCGATTCCTTTCAGGGTGATAGGTTCGGCTATCGTTTTCTGCCGGTCCAAGCGTTGCACCATCTCTTGCCGCCTGTGGTTTCGCGGTCGATCCGGTAGCGCATGTCATCAGTTGTCGATTGCGCCGGCTCAAGACCGCGAGAATTAAGTCGAAGGGATCGAGCACTCTCCTTAATCAATCGTTAACGTATTGATTCGGTTAATGCTTCGAATTCGGGTGTCACCATACAGGCATGCGGGGGAATTCTGGAAATAAAGCTTTGTTACGGTTTGTAACGCTTTTAGCTGTCACAAGCCGTTGAAATATTAAATGAAATTTGCATGTCGCTACGGCAGGCGACCCGGAATGTTTCCGGGCCGCCGCCGAGGGGCGCGAGGGGGCGCTATCAGTTGGCCTGCCGACGCAGGAAAGCCGGAATTTCCAGCTGGTCCTCTTCGGACATCGGGCGCGGTTGCGGCGCCGGGCGTCCCGTCGTGTCCAGCTGGCCGCTCGCACCCTGAGCCTGCGGGCGCGGCTGGGGCGCACGAGGAGCCACCGGACGCGCTGGCGCGGCTTGCGGTTGCGGCTGACGATGGGCCGCCGGCTGGCTGGCAGGGGCATGCGCCGCCGGCTGCGAACGTGCCGGCGCCGGGTGAGCGCGTTCGGCCATGCGCGGCTCGACGGGCATTTCAGGCCGCTCGTCTTCCTCGTGGTGCTCATCGCGGCGCGACAGACCGCTCGCCAATCGGCGCAGCAGGCTCATCGGGCGACGATCCTCATGATGCTCGTGATCGTCGTGGTGATCGGCCTCGTCCTCGTAAGCACGCATCTCACGCTGGGCGACAGGCGGGAAATCCTCGATGCTCGGGATATGCACCGGCCCTTCGGCATTCTCGGCGACCGGCGGTATATAGGGAGCAGGCTGATCCGCTTCAGGAGCCGGCTGTGACAGCTGCTCCTCGATCTCTTCGATCGTGGTGGGTTCGTCTTCCATCATCTCCGGTGCAGGCTTGAACGGCTTGATCTCGACGGCGGGATCCGTCGAAGCCGCGACACCTTCCGGCTCGCCGATCTCAAGCTCGCGCTCAAGCGACTCGACCGCCCTGGCGGTGACGGAGGGGCGCTGCGGCGCCGCGACACGCGGAGCTGCCGGCTTCGGCTGTTCCTGCAAGCGCTCGGTGATCTCGGCAACGCGGGCTTCCACCGGCGACGCGGCTTCACCATTGACCTTGTCGATGCCCGTGGCGACGACCGAAACCCGTATGATACCGTCCAGGCTCTCGTCGAAGGTCGCACCCATGATGATATTGGCGTCCGGGTCCACTTCCTCGCGAATGCGAGTCGCCGCTTCGTCGACCTCGAAAAGCGTGAGGTCGTTGCCGCCGGTGATGGAGATCAGGAGGCCCCTTGCACCCATCATCGAGGTTTCGTCGAGCAGCGGATTGGCAATGGCCGCTTCCGCCGCCTGCATGGCGCGCTTTTCGCCCGAAGCCTCGCCCGTGCCCATCATCGCCTTGCCCATGCCGCGCATGATCGAGCGCACGTCGGCGAAGTCGAGGTTGATGAGACCTTCCTTCACCATCAGGTCGGTAATGCAGGCAACGCCGGAATAAAGCACCTGATCGGCCATCGCGAAGGCATCGGCAAAGGTCGTTTGCGCATTGGCGATACGGAACAGGTTCTGGTTCGGAATGACGATCAGCGTATCGACATTCTTCTGCAGTTCCTCAATACCGGAATCGGCAACGCGCATGCGCCGCGCGCCCTCGAACTGGAAGGGCTTGGTGACGACGCCGACGGTGAGAATGCCCTTCTCGCGCGCGGCGCGAGCGATCACGGGCGCCGCGCCCGTACCTGTGCCGCCGCCCATGCCAGCGGTAATGAAGACCATATGCGAGCCCGCCAGATGGTCGTTGATCTCGTCGATCACCTCTTCGGCGGCCGCCGCTCCCACGTCCGGCTGCGACCCGGCGCCAAGCCCCTCAGTCACCGCGACGCCCATCTGGACGACGCGTTCGGCGTGGTTGGTGGCAAGCGCCTGGGCGTCGGTGTTGGCGACGACGAAGTCGCAACCCTGAAGGCCTGCCTGAATCATGTTGTTGACGGCGTTTCCGCCCGCGCCGCCGACGCCGAACACCGTTATGCGCGGCTTCAGCTCCTGAATGTCGGGCATTTGCAAGTTTATGGTCATAATTTCCTCGCGACCCCTTTTGGACCCCCTTGCGGAAGCCCGAATTTCCCTCGTATCCAAAACAAACCGGCGTACCGGATTACTCCTGCCCAAGGCGGTGGCACCGCCTTAGAAACTCTCCCTGATCCACTGCCCGACACGGGCCAGATAACCCGAGCCAAGGCCCCAGCGGCGACCCAGCGTTCTTGGTTCGAATTGTTCGATCTGGGCGACCTGGGGGTAGATGAGCAGGCCGACGGAAGCTGCAAAGGCTGGGCCTTTCGCCGCTTCCGGCAGACCTGCGATGCCGAGCGGCCGTCCAAGCCGCACGTTGCGTCCGAGAATGCGCCGCGCCACCTCGCTCAAACCCGTGAGCTGGCTGGCGCCTCCCGTAAGCACGACGCGCTTTCCCACCCGCCCGGCGAAACCGGAGGCAGCCAGGCGATCGCGCACGAGTTCGAGAATCTCCTCGATCCTCGGTCGGATCACGCGCGTCAGCATGGAGCGCGGGATCTGGTTGGGAAGGTCCGTCTCCGCATCCACTGGCGGAACCGTGATGAAATCCCGGTCGTCCGCGGAACTCGGCAAGGCGGAACCCTGCAGTGTCTTGATGCGTTCGGCGTCCTGCAGGCGCGTTGAAAGCGCGCGCGCAATATCCATCGTCACGTGGTGACCACCGACCGCAAGCGCATCCAGATGCACCATCTGCCCGTCGACGAAGATCGACAGCGTCGTGGTGCCGCCGCCCATGTCGACACAGGCCACCCCAAGCTCCGCCTCGTCGTCGACCAACGTCGCCAGGCCGCTCGCATAGGGCGTTGCGACCATCGTCTCCACGTTCAGATGACCGCGGTTGACGCAAAGCTCGAGATTGCGGACCGGCGGCACTTCGGCGGTAATCACCTGCATGTCCACGCCCAGGCGATGGCCCATCATGCCGCGCGGATCGCGGATGCCGCGGTTGCCATCGAGCGCATAGGAAATCGGAAGAGCATGCATCACCGCCCGGCCTTCCGCCACATTGTGGGCGGAACCGGCAGCGAGCACCCGCTGGATGTCGGACTCCGAAACGGATTCGGAAACCATCTCCACGCCGGCGGAGAATATTTCGCTCTTCAACCGGCCGCAGCTGATGTTGGCGATCAGGCTTTCCACGGTGACGCCAGCCATGCGCTCCGCATTGTCGACGGCAAGGCGGATTGCGTGTTCTGCCGCGTCCATGTCGATGACGACGCCGCTCTTGATGCCGCGCGAGCGCTGATAGCCGTAGCCGAGTACTTCTATCGAATGAGTACGCCCCGGCATGACCGCGCTATCCTCGCGCGGGCTAAGCTTGGCGATCAGGCAGCAAATCTTGGTCGAGCCGATATCGAGCACCGAAACGATAACCGAACGCCGCGTCGGCAGCGGGCGCATGCGTGGCAGGTATATCGACGATCCGGACGACCTCATGTCTCGGCTCCGTTCGTACCGGCGCGATGTTGAGACACGACGCCCTTGCGCCGTTCCGCCGCCTCTGCGCTCAGTTTGACGATCACACGGTCATCGAGGCGCATGTCGACGGCGATGATGTCACGCGAAAGC
Source organism: Hongsoonwoonella zoysiae (assembly GCF_013266695.1). GTDB lineage: Bacteria > Pseudomonadota > Alphaproteobacteria > Rhizobiales > Stappiaceae > Hongsoonwoonella > Hongsoonwoonella zoysiae. Next base: position 1,962,153 of record NZ_JABRXF010000001.1, on the reverse strand, counting down.
AGGCCGCTGTCGGCATCCATCTTCGCGACATCGAGGAGCGCCTGCTCCACGCCCGTTTCCGGCAGGCGGATGGTGATGCCGTTTTCAAGGACGAGGTTCCAACGCCTGTCGGAGATCAGCCGTGCGGCGCGGACACGCGAGCGCAACTCCGGCACGACCTGGAGCTCGTTCAGGATGTTGCCCACGCGATGTTGAGCGCCATGCCCGATGACGAGAAGAAGATTGGCGTATCGCCCGTCCACGTCATCGGTGATGACCCTGCCGTCCCTGGAGATGATGGAAACGACGTCGCCACGCTGCCAGAGCGCGAAGGGTTCGCGCTCCTTGATTTTGACCTGCAGGGTGCCGGGATAAAGCTTCTGGACGGAGGCCTTCTCCACCCATGAAATATCGCTGAGGCGCTTTTGGGCGGCTTGCGCGTCGAAAAGCACCAGCGATGATTCGGACTGGATTTCCAGCGCCTCCAGGATCTGGAATTCGGTGGTCTCTCGCTGACCGGAAAGCTTTACGGCCTCGACGCGAAATCCGGCGGCAGCCGTCAGCGATTCGGTCACCAGCGTCCCGTAGCCGCCAAGCGCGATGCCGTAGGCGATGGTCGTGCCGAGGAATACAAGCGCTCCGGCGGTGCCGGTCCACACAGGAAGATCGGCAAGAATACCCGCCGCACGCCACACCGGGCGGCGGTGCAGGCGTGCCACGCCGCGACCGCGCGGAGCCAGCTCCGCCTCGATCGGGAGTACGGTATCCTTGCCGCGTTTTCCCTTCAGCGTCCGCAACTTGCGTCCTCCACCATCCAACTGACGAGCTCTTCGAACGAATGACCCGCATGTGCTGCAATCTCCGGCACGAGCGAGGTTTCCGTCATGCCGGGCTGCGTATTGACTTCAAGGCAGATAAGCTCCCCCGTGCCGTGCAGCCGGTCGTCATAGCGGAAGTCCGCACGGGTGACGCCGGCGCAGCCGAGTGACAAATGCGCCTTGAGGGTAATTTTCTGTACTTCTTGGTAAACAAAGGGTGAAATTTCGGCAGGAAGAATGTGCCGGGAGCCTCCAGGGGCATATTTCGCGTCATAATCGTAGAAGCCGTGGCCTTCCGGTATCACCTCGATAACCCCAAGCGCCACATTGCCCATCACCGCGCAGGTAAGCTCCCGGCCCGGGATGAAACGCTCCACCATCACGATATCGCCATAGGGCCAATCATCGGCATAAAGCTGTTGTGGCGGATGCGGAGCATCGTCGGGCACGATAAGCACCCCGAACGACGAACCTTCCCTAACGGGTTTGGCCACATAGGGCGGCTTGATCGCATGCGCCTTCGCCGCTTCAAGCCTGTGGACAACTTTGTGCTCTGCGACGGGTACGCCGGAAGCCTTCATCACCGCCTTGGCTTTCGCCTTGTCCATGGCAAGCGCTGACGCCATCACGCCGGAATGTGTGTAGGGAATGCCGAGGACCTCGAGAACGCCCTGAATGCAGCCGTCCTCGCCATAGGGGCCGTGCAGCGCGTTGAAGGCGGCATCGGGCTTCAGGTCTTGCAAAACGCGAGACACGTCCCGGTCGACATCGATGCGGGTGACCTGGTAGCCGCAGCGTTCGAGCGCGGCCGCGCATGCCTCGCCCGACCTCAGGCTGACGGGCCGCTCCGAAGACCAGCCTCCCATAAGAACAGCCACATGTTTCCTGGGTTCAGCCATGGGCGGCCCCTTTCTGAATTTTCTGCCTGCCGAGGAACGGCTCGATCGAAACACCTTCGGCGAAAAGACCGAGGCGCCTGATTTCCCATTCCAGCTCGGTGCCCGAATGCTCAAGAACACGCGCGCGCACCGTTTCGCCGAGACGCTCAAGGTCTTCCGCGGTTGCCTCGCCCGTGTTGATCATGAAATTGCAATGCATGTCGGACATGCGCGCCCCGCCGATCTGCAATCCCCTACAGCCGGCGGCGTCGATCACCTTCCAGGCGGACGATCCGGGCGGGTTCTTGAACGTCGAGCCGCCGGTCTTCTCGCGGATCGGCTGCGCCTTTTCGCGATGTTCGGTAACGGCCGCCATCTCCGCGCGGATAGCCTCGCTCTGCTCCGGCCTTCCCTTGAACACCGCCTCGGTAAAGATCATTTCGGACGGCGCATCGCTGCGGCGGTAGCGGTAGTTGAGATCGCCATTCTTCAGACGAACGATCTCGCCTTCACGGGAGATGCCTGTCAGTTCCACCATGACGTCTTTTGTCTCGGAACCATGCGCCCCTGCGTTCATCCGCAAGGCACCGCCGAGAGCGCCCGGAATGCCGGAATAAAAGGCAAAGCCGCCAATGCCTGCTTTCGCCGCTTCCTCGGCAAGTTTTCGGTCCGGAACGGCGGCGCCGGCACGGATAGCGCCCTCATCTTCAACGCTCACCTGCCCGAAGCCCCGCCCGCTCAAGCGGATTACGACACCCGGAATGCCGCCGTCACGCACGAGAAGGTTGGACCCAAGCCCCATCGGCAGAACGGGCACATCGCGCGGCAAGAGCCACAAGAACGTCGCGAGGTCTTCGGTATCGGCAGGCTGGAACAAAAGCTGGGCCGGGCCGCCGACGCGAAACCACGTGACAGCGGAAAGCGGTTGATTTGGCGTCAGCTTTCCTCGGATGCCCGATACGTCGAGACCGCGCTCGGCAATAAGATCGGGAAAGCTCATGCCCGGCTCCCGCTCATCAGGCTTTCAAGCTCACGCGGAAGCGCCTGCGCCCATGTGCTGATCGAGCCTGCGCCCAGGCAAACCACGTAGTCGCCGGCGGCGGCAAGCTCGGCCACCTTCGGGGCAAGATCACGCTGGTTGCCGATCAGATGGACGTTCCTGTGCCCGCGCGAACGCAAGCCTTCTGCGAGCGCGGCACTGTCCGCGCCGTCGATCGGCGCCTCTCCCGCCGCATACACGGGTGCGACGATCACGTGATCGGCGTCGTTGAAGCAACTGCAGAACTCGTCGAACAGGCTTTTCAACCGGGTATAACGATGCGGCTGCACGACGGCGATAATCTTGCCTTCCGCCGCCCCCCTGGCCGCGGAAAGGACCGCGCGGATTTCCACCGGGTGATGGGCGTAATCGTCGAAGATATCGATGCCGCCGACACGACCGGTGTTCGTGAACCTGCGTTTCACGCCGCCGAAACCTGCAAGCCCGCGGCGGATCGCGTCCGGCGTGAGCCCCAGCTTCCAGGCGACTGCGGCCGCGGCCGTGGCGTTGGAAACGTTGTGAAGGCCCGGCATCGGCAACATCAGGCTTTCGATGGTCTCAGCCTTGCCCGTCACGCGGTCGCGGATTTCGAGGGAGAAGATGGCGTTGCCGCGCTCGCTCCTGACATCGAAAAACCGTACGTCCGCCTGCCGGTTCTGCCCGTAGGTCACGATCTGGCGATCGACGACCCGTCCGACGAGCGCCTGCACCTCCGGATGGTCGAGGCACATCACGGCGAAACCGTAAAAGGGTACGTTTTCCACGAACTGCTTGAATGCGCCACGCAGCTTTTCGAAATCGCCGTAGTGGTCGAGATGTTCCGGATCGATATTTGTCACGACGGCGATATCCGCCGGAAGCTTCACGAAAGTACCATCGCTTTCGTCCGCTTCGACAACCATCCAGTCGCCTTCGCCCATACGCGCATTCGTGCCGTAGGCGTTGATGATGCCGCCGTTGATCACCGTGGGGTCGAGCCCGCCACCGTCGAGAAGTGCGGCGATCATAGACGTCGTGGTGGTCTTGCCGTGGGTTCCGCCGATCGCGATCGCCTGCTTGAAACGCATGAGCTCGGCCAGCATTTCCGCCCGGCGCACGACGGGCAGGAAACGCTCGCGTGCGGCCAAAAGCTCGGGGTTGTCGCTCTTGACGGCCGAGGAAACGACCACAACGCGCGCCTCGCCAAGGTTTTCCGCCGAATGACCGATAGAAACCTTTATACCGCGCTCACGCAGGCGCGAAACATTCGCGTTCTCGCTAAGGTCCGATCCCTGTACCGGATAGCCGAGCGTATGCAGCACCTCGGCGATGCCACTCATGCCGATGCCGCCGATACCGACGAAATGGACCGGACCGATATCCTGCGGCATTTTCATGAGTTGTCTCCTTTGTCGAAATCTTTTGCGTCCCCGCCCCTGCAAACATGCTCGGCAAGGTCCGCCAGGCGTATAACCGCGCCCGGTTCGCCTACGGATCCCGCAGCGTCCGCCGCCTTTGCCAGCCGCTCCGGCTCGTCCATAAGCTGCGCCAGTGTCTCGGCAAAACGCGCCGGAGTAAGCTCGGCTTGCGCGACCGGCCAGGCCCCGCCCGCCTTTTTCAGCACGCTCGCATTGAGCGCCTGGTCGTGGTCAAGAGCATGGGGGAACGGAACCAGGATCGCAGGCCGTCCGATAACGCCAAGCTCCGTAACGCTCATCGCCCCCGACCGGCAGACGACAAGATGCGCATCGGCGATCCTTTCCGCCATATCGGTGAAAAAGGGCGCGAGTTCGGCCTTGATGCCGATCGAGGCAAGTCGATCACGAACATTCTCTAGGTCCTCAGCGCGCGCCTGCATGGTGAGCGCCAACTGGCGGCGATGCGCGTCATCCAGCATGCCGAGCGCTTCGGGCACCATCTCTGAGAAGAAACGGGCTCCTTGAGACCCGCCGAAGATCAGCAGCCTGAATTCTTCTCCAGCCTTCGGCGCCGCATAGGCTTTCCCCATCGCAGCAAGCACTGCCGGGCGCACCGGATTTCCCGTGATGACGTTTTTTTCCGGCGCGACCGTTCCGCCGGATCCGCCTGAAAGGCCAAGCGCGACCACCTTTACCCTGCCAGCCAGCATCCTGTTTGCGCGGCCCATTACCGCATTCGCTTCGTGCAGGATCGTCGGCACACCGGCCAGAAACCCGGCGAACATCGGCGGAAAGGTCGGATAACCGCCGAAGCCGATAATCGCTTTGGGCTTTGTTCGTCGGATCAGCGAAAGCGCCTGCAGCGTGCCCCGTCCGAGCCTGAAGGCGGTGCGCATTAGCGCAAGCGGGCTGCGCCCGCGCAGGGTTTCGGATTGGATCACATGCACCTCGCGACCCGGAAACCGCTCGCCGTATTTATCGGCTCGCTCGTCGGTCGCGAGGTCGACATCATATCCGCGTCGCTCAAGTTCCGCCGCCAGCGCATAGGCGGGGAAAAGATGTCCACCGGTGCCCCCGGCGGTTATCAGGATCGTTTCGCCCATCGCCGCTCACGCGAGACTTGAAGGCTGCAGGCGGGAAACGACGACAGCATCCGTTCGCGTCGGCTGCGGCCTCTTGCGCGTAAGGGCAAGCACGAAGCCCATGGCAAGCGCCACAGAGACAAGCGACGACCCGCCGTAGGAGATGAAGGGCAGCGTCATGCCCTTGGCCGGCATCAGATTCACGTTCACCGCCATGTTGATGCAGGATTGAAGACCGAAAAGAACCATCAGACCCGATGCGGCAAGGCGGTTGAACGGGTCGGTATCGCGTCCTGCCTGTGCAAGCCCGCGCAGGACGACGAAGGCGAAAACGGCAAGCAGGATCAGGCAGACGACAATTCCGAATTCCTCCGCCGTCACCGCGAAAATGAAATCCGTATGGCTTTCCGGCAAAACGCGCTTGATCGTCCCTTCGCCCGGCCCGCGCCCGAACCAGCTGCCGGAAATGAAGGATTCGATCGCCCTGTCGACGTTGAACGTGTCGCCGGCTTCCGGGTTCAGGAAACGCTCCACGCGGCTTTGAACATGCGGCAGCAAGGCGTAGGCGGCGAAAAGTCCGCCAACGCCCAACAGCCCGAGCGGGATGATCGCAAGCCATGGCAAGCCGTTCAGGAAGAAAAGGGCCGCGAAAACCATGCTGAGCAGCATCGTCTGGCCAAAATCCGGTTGCGCTACGAGCAAGGCGACGCAGATCAGAAACAGGAGGCCCGCGAAAAGCCCGCCCGGCACTTCCCGGCGTCTTCCCGATTCCGACAGCAAAAAGGCCACGAGGATGACGAAGGCGGGCTTCAGGAACTCCGAAGGCTGAAGCGAAATGCCGCCCAGTTGTACCCAGCGCCGCGCACCTTTCACTTCCACGCCGAGGAAGAGTGTCGCCACCATGAGAGCGACCGACCCGAGGAAGACGAAAAGGGCAAGCCGGCGCACCTGGCGCGGACTGAGTGCGGAAACACCCAGCATGATCACGATTGCCGGCACGAGAAACAGGGCCTGTCGCTTGACGAAGTGATAGGTGTCGATGTTCAGCCTTTCGGCAACCGGTGGGCTAGCGGCGAAGGACAGCACGATCCCTCCGATCATCAGCACCAGAAAACCGGCCAGCAACAGCCGGTCCACGGTCCAGATCCATTCCGCAACGGGGCTGCGATCGGCACGGCTGACCATCAGGCGACCTCCTGTCCACGGGGCTTTGGCAACACGCGGCCGACGGCTTCGATGAAAGCCGCTCCCCTCAGTTCGAAATTCGCGAATTGATCGAAGGACGCGCAGGCCGGCGAAAGCAGCACCACCGGTTCGCGATGATCGTCGCTTCTTACATCGCGCGCCGCCGCTGCGACAGCGGCATCGATGGTGCCGGCGATCTCGTATTCGACCTTGCCCTGAAGCGTGTTCGCAAAATCCTCGGCCGCTTCGCCGATCAGATAGGCTTTGGCAATGCGCGGAAAATAATCCGACAGGCTTTCGATGCCGCCGGCCTTGGCGCGTCCGCCGGCGATCCAGTAGATGCGCTCAAAGCTTGCCAGCGCGCGTTCGGCCGCATCCGCATTCGTCGCCTTGGAATCGTTGACGAACATGACGCGGCCTTCGCGAGCGGCGATCTCCATGCGATGCGCAAGGCCGGGAAAGGATTTCAGGCCTTTGACGATTTCTTCACGGGCAAGTCCGATCGCCAGACAGGCCGCGATTGCGGCCGCAGCGTTCTGCGCATTATGTGTGCCGCGAAGCGCATCGATGCCGCCCAGGTCGGTAAAAGGCGTCTGCGTGCCGTCTTCTGCGACGAATAACCGTTGCCCCACGGCATAGACGCCGTCCGACACGGGATTTCGCACCGATATCCGGCGCACCGGCGTGCCCGAAAGCTCGATGCGGTCTGCTATTGCTACGGAATGACGGTCATCCACGCCCACGACCGCAAGCCCGCTCGCGGCCGCCAGCCGTTCCTTGATCGCGGCGTAGTTTTCCATCGTGCCGTGACGGTCGAGATGGTCTGGCGAAAGGTTCAGATGGATGCCGACGGACGGATCGAGCGTCGGCGCAAGGTCGATCTGGTAGGAGGAGCATTCAACCACATGGACACGGCCCCGCCGCGGCATCTCAAGGTCGAGCACGGGCGTGCCGATGTTGCCGCCCATCTGCGCATCCCGCCCGGCCTCGCGTACGATGTGGGAAATCAGCGCCGTCGTCGTCGATTTGCCGTTCGTGCCTGTCACCGCGATAAAGGGCGCATCGGGCGCGCGCCTGCGCCGCTCCCGGCAGAAAAGCTCTATATCACCGATAATTTCGATCCCGGCAGCTCGCGCGGCTTCCACGGTCCAATGCGGTTTGGGGTAGGTGAGCGGCACGCCGGGTGCGAGCAGCAGCGCATCGAAGCCCGACCAGTCGGAACGCCTGAGATCCCCGGTCGCGATACCTGCCGCCCGAGCCGCGTCCACACGCGATTCCGCGTCGTCGAACGCGGTAACTGCGGCGCCTCCCGCCACAAGGGCGCGCGCGGTCGCGAGCCCCGAACCGCCAAGGCCGAAGAGCGCGATACGTTTGTCCTTGAAGCTTTCGACCGGGATCATCGCCTCACCTCAACTTCAATGTGGCAAGGCCGATGAGCGCCAGAACCACGGCAATGATCCAGAAGCGGATCACCACCTGGGATTCCGTCCAGCCCATATGCTCGAAATGATGGTGGATCGGCGCCATCCGGAAGACACGTTTGCCGGTGATCTTGAAGGATGCCACCTGCACGATCACCGAAACGGCCTCCACGACGAATAGCCCGCCGATGATCGCCAGCACGATCTCATGCTTCGTCGTGACCGCGATCGCACCAATCATTCCGCCGAGCGCAAGCGAACCGGTATCGCCCATGAAGATCGCCGCCGGCGGAGCGTTGAACCAGAGAAAACCGAGCCCGGCCCCGATGACCGCGCCGCACAAAACCGCCAGTTCGCCGGTGCCTGGCACATGGTGGATCTGGAGATATTCGGAAAAGACGGCGTTGCCCGAGAGATAGGCGATCAGGCCGAAGGAGGTCGCCGCGATCATCACCGGAACAATGGCAAGCCCGTCGAGACCGTCGGTCAGGTTGACCGCGTTCCCGGCCCCCACCATGACGAAGGCCGCGAAGGGAATGAAGAAGATGCCGAGGTTGATCGCAAGGTCCTTCAGGAAAGGAAAGGCGATGGATGTGGCGAAGGGATCCGTGTCGAGAAGCGTCACGCAATAGGCGGCTATACCGGCAATCAGGAATTCCACGGCGAGCCGGTACCGCCCGCCGAAGCCTGTATGGCTCGACTTGGTAACCTTGAGATAGTCGTCATAGAGGCCGATGAACCCGAAACCCACCGTCACACCCAGAACGATCCAAGTGTAGGGATTGGCAAGGTTCGCCCACAGAAGCGTTGCAACGATCATGCCTGAAAGGATCATCAGGCCCCCCATCGTGGGCGTGCCTTTTTTCGTGAGCAGATGGCTTTGCGGGCCGTCGGCACGTATCGGCTGACCGTGTCCCTGCCGGATGCGCAGCGAGGCGATGATTTTCGGACCGAAGAGCGCGATGAACAACAGGGCGGTCATGATCGCGCCGCCCGTCCTGAACGTGATGTAGCGAAACACGTTGAAGGCCGAGAACTGATCCGCCAGATCTCCGAGCAAATAAAGCATAAGTCTCGTTCACCTCACTCCGCGGCTTCGTCAGCGGCGGGAAATTCCTTCATGAGCGCTTCCACAAGCGGGCCCATTTTCGTTCCGAGCGATCCCTTGATCATCACGACATCACCGTTGCGCATGTCACCGAGAAGCAGCGGGCGCAAGCCGCCGGCGTCCTCCGAATAGGCGCCGCGCATGGCCGCCGGCAGGGTTTCCCAGAGCGCATGCATATGAGGCCCGGCGCAATAGACCGTATCCACTTCCGCATCAACGATCGGATCGCGCAATTCGGCGTGCAAAGCGTCCGACATTTCTCCGAGTTCACGCATGTCTCCAAGCACGGCAATCCGCCGTCCCGGCCGTTTGACCGGTGTTTCGCCCAGAAGGCGCAAGGCGGCGCGCATCGACGCCGGGTTGGCGTTGTAGCTTTCGTCGATCAGCGTCAGCGCCCCGTCGGGCAGGGTCAGCTTTGTCTGTGCGCCCCGGCCCTTCGGCGCGCGCATGTCGGTCAGCGCAAGGCCCGCAAGCGCAAGGTCCGCTCCAACCAGCTTGGCGGCCGAAAGCACGGCAAGGCTGTTTTTCACGTAGTGCAGGCCCGGCGCACCGACCTTATAGGTGATTTCCTCGCCAAGGACGGTCGCCGAAATGCAGGTGCATCCCGTTTGCGAGGATATCTTGTCAGCCTTGGCGTTCGCCGGCTGGTCGACGCCGAACGTGCAGATCGTCCGTACGCCCGCCATTCTCGCGTGGAACTGGAGAAGATCGAACTGGTCGTTGTCGCGATTTAGGATCGCGATCCCGTCAGGTTCGAGGCCTGCGAAGATTTCCGCTTTCGCCTCGGCAATCTTTTCCACCGACCCGAAGAACTCCAGATGCACGGGCTGCACGGTGGTGATGATCGCGACATGCGGGCGAACCATCTGCGTCAGCGGCGTGATTTCGCCGGCGTGGTTCATGCCGATCTCGAAGACACCGAAATCCGTATCTGCAGGCATCCGCGCCAGCGTCAACGGCACGCCCCAGTGGTTGTTGAAGGATGCGACGGAGGCATGCGTGCGCCCGGATCTCGAAAGCGCAAGCCTCAGCATCTCCTTCGTGCCCGTCTTGCCGACGGAACCGGTCACCGCGACGATCTGCGCCCTGGTGCGCTGCCGTGCTGCCCGCGCCAGGCGCCGAAGGGCCTCAAGCGGATCGGCAACGGCGACGATCGGTCCCCCACGGGGCATTTCCTCTATCTTTTTATGCGAAACGACGGCGATGGCCGCTCCCGCCTTGATTGCATCACGGACGAAATCATGGCCGTCGAAACGATCGCCGTCGATGGCGAAAAACGCCTCGCCGGGCTCAATCGTGCGGCTGTCGATGGATATTCCCGTGACCTCGGGCGCGGGATCGCCCACGGCTATGCCACCGACAGCATTCAGGAATTCCTTGAGCGTCCAGAGCGCTCCCGTGTCGGCGTGGTCCGCGACCACGGGAACGTCGAAGGGGTCCACCGGCTCTTCGGACGCTCCGGCCTCCCTCTCCGGCGGAGCCTCGTCAGCGCCCGACAATGCGCTTTCAAGGGCCTCATCCGCGCGCAGGACCGGCGCTTCGTCCTGCCCTGCCGCTTCTGCATCGGCCGCATCCGCATTATCGCGATGGCTTTCCGCGTTGTTGTCAACCTCCGCCTCCGGCAGCACGTCTTCCTCGATCGGCCTTACACCATCATCCACCGACGCTTCCTCGGCATCCGCAGTGGCGTCAGCGCTTTCTTCCCGTTCTGTATCCGGCTGGCCGGTCGCGTCGATCTCTCCGAAAAGCTCTGCTTCCATCGCGGAAAAATCGACCAGATCCGAGGAGGATTGATCCGTCTCCTCTGGCAGGGCATCCGGCTTTTCGGCCTCCCAGACCAGCGGTTCATCCGTGGCGGCAGCGCCCTCGCCGACAGGTTCCGGCTTGCCCCCCTTGGAGGCCTTTTGCACGATTTCTCCGAAAATGGCCTTCAACTCGTCATCGCCGATGGAAAGGGCGCGCTCGGCTTCCTTGTCCGTTTGCGGTGCTTCGGCGGCTAGAGCGCTTGTGCTGAAAGCGGGATCGCTTTCGTGATCGGAATTCGCTCCAGCATCGATGTCCTGAGCATATTCCTGTCGCGAAATCCGATCCCGATTTTGCGGGGTATGCTCTAGGCCCTCGCCAATATCGGCGGCAGCGGCCGCCTCGTTCATCCCCTTGTCCATGCCGTCGGCCTCCCGGGCAAGCGCCTTGCCGATCGCCTCGTGATCGGAAAATTCAAGCACCGTTTCGCCCACGATCTGGCCGGTTTCATGACCCTTTCCGGCAACGCAGAGAACATCACCTTCTTCAAGCAATGAAATCGCCGTGGAAATGGCCTCGCCGCGATCGGCGATCTCGATCGCTCCGGGTGCGCCTTCCATCACCGCTTCGCGGATCTTGGCGGGCTCTTCGCTTCTCGGATTGTCGTCGGTAACGATGACGACATCGGCGTTGTCGAACGAAGCTTTGCCCATGAGCGGGCGCTTGCCGGGGTCGCGGTCCCCGCCTGCCCCGATGACGACGAAAAGCCGACCGCTCGTGAACGGCCTCAGCGCCTGCAGGGCGTTTTCCAGTGCATCCGGCTTGTGCGCGTAATCGACAACGACAAGCGCGCCATTCGCCTTGACGCCAACCCGCTCCAGCCGCCCGGTCGCGCCTTCAAGGTTCTCGAGAGCCTTGAGCGCATCGTCGCGGGGAACGCCCGCCGCAATCGCAAGGCCGGCGGCGATCAGCGCATTGGAGGCCTGGAAGCGGCCTGCAAGCGGCAATCGCACCTCACGCATGCCATCGGGCGTGGAAAGTGTCAGGATTTGGTCGAAGCCTTCCTGGCGGTTATCCTCAAGACCGAGAGCCTCCCCGCCTTTGCCGACGGTCAAGATCGTCTGCCCCCGGGAGCGGGCGACGTCAATCACACGGTCCGCGTAGGGCGCCGACGGTTCGAGCACGACGATCCCATCGTCCGGCAATACCGTGTCGAAGAGGCGAAGCTTCGCCTGAAGGTAGCTTTCCACATCAGGGTGATAATCGAGATGATCGCGTCCGAGATTCGTAAAACCGGCGGCCTTCAGCTCCACACCGTCCAGGCGACGCTGGTCGAGCCCGTGGCTGGAAGCTTCCATCGCCGCGTGGGTGATGCCGTCATCGGAAAGCCGGGCAAGGTCGCGATGAAGGTTCACCGGGTCCGGCGTGGTCAGGCCCCCATAGATCTCGCCGCGGGAAGTCACCGTGCCGATCGTGCCGAGGCTTGCCGCCTCGAAGCCGCAAGCCGAGAATATCTGGCGCACGAAAACGGCGACCGACGTCTTGCCGCTGGTGCCGGTGACGGCGACCATCACATCAGGCTGGTGACCGTAGAACTTCGCCGCCATCAGCGCCAGCGTTCGGCGCGGATCCTCGCTGACGATGACCGGATGCCCGGCGGCATTGGCGCGTACGGCCTCGATATCGGCGTCTTCGCCAACCAATACGGCAGCGGCGCCCGCTTCCACGGCCGCCTTGACGAATGCCGTTCCGTCCGCCTTCGCGCCTTTGAGGGCGGCAAAAAGGAAGTCCGGCTTCACTTGCCGGCTGTCGGCCGTGAGGCCACGGATCGGCACGCCACCGTCTTGTGGCGTGATCGGCAGATCGCCGGCTATGTCCTTAAGCTGCATGTCATGCGCCAATGTCCGTTGTGCGTCGTCGAATGAGAAAACCTCGGGTCTGGCTGCGACCCCGCCCGCAGGATTCTCACGCCGGTGTTACCGGTCTTAATAAGAAATCGAGATCGTGTCGCCCCCTTCTCCGAATTTCGGCAAAACGCCAAGCATGGGCGCGATGCGCCGGATGATCGCCCCCGCCGTCGGCGCCGCGTTCAAACCGGCGGTCGCGCCGATGCCCTCGCGTTCGGGTTTCGGCTCGTCGAGAACCACGAGGACGACATAACGCGGCTCATCCATCGGGAAGGCCGAAAGGAAGGAATTCCGCCGCTTGTTGGATACATAGCGGCCGTTTTCGATCTTCTCCGCGGTGCCCGTCTTGCCGCCAACGAGATATCCTGGAACCTCTGCGCGGCGCCCGGAACCGGACAGGACATTCAGTCGGAAGAGATAGCGCATGACGGCACTCGTGCGCTTTGTGACGACCTGCTCCGCCAGGGCCTCGGCGGTTGCCTGGTCGCGGGGGAAGAACGTCGGCGGAATCAGGCGCCCTCCATTCAAGAGAGCGGCTGCGGCAACGGCGGTCTGCATCGGCGTGACCGAGATACCGTGGCCGAAGGAGATCGTCATCGCCTCCAGTTCGCGCCAGCGTTTCGGCAGAAGGGGCGTTGCGATTTCAGGCAGTTCCGTGTCCAGCTTCGATGTCAGTCCGACACGCTTCAGGAAGCTCTGCTGCTCCTCGATCCCGGCGGCAAGCATCATTTTCACGGTGCCGATGTTCGAGGAATAGATGAAGATTTCCGGCACCGAGAGGATACGGTTCTTGCCGTGGAAATCGTTGATCGTGCGCCCACCCGCCCGGATCGGGCGCGTGGCGTCGAAGCTGTCTTCCACCGTCACCTTGCCACTGTCGAGCGCCATTGCCACGGTAAAGCCCTTGAATACCGACCCCATCTCATAGACGCCGGCCGTCGCCCGGTTCAGTTTGTCCTTGTCTAGTGCATCACTGCGGTCGTTGGGGTCGAAGTCCGGCAGCGAAGACATGGCGATCACTTCGCCCGTCTTGATATCGAGCACGATACCGACCCCGGCAATCGCCTTGTAACGCTCCATCGCCTGGCGCACTTCGTCGCGCACGACATGCTGAGCACGTAAGTCTATCGAAAGCTTGACCGGCTCCAGCGCCTCTTCGGAGGCAAAGCCCGCGGCCTGAAGGTCCCTTAGCCAAGCCCGGTCCACGGCAAGCTCCATGCCAGCGATACCTTCATTGTCGACATTGACGATGCCTGTGACATGGCTTGCGGTCGGTCCGCCCGGATAGAACCGGCGGTTTTCCTCCAGGAATCCGATGCCCGGAATGCCGAGATCGTGGATCTTCTGTCGTTGGCCTGGGGTAAGCTCGCGCTTCAGCCAGATGAAGCCGGCGTCACTGGCAAGACGTTTGCGCACGGTCGGGTTGCGCAGGTCCGGAAAGACGCTGGAAAGGCCCTCGATCGCCTCGTCGACGTCGATGATCTTGCGCGGCTCGGCGTAAAGCGAGGCGGTCTTGATGTCGGTCGCCAGGATTTCGCCGTTCCGGTCGACCAGGTCCGGACGGGCCGCTGCGATCGAATCCTGGGCGGAAATATAGGCGGACGCCTCTCCCGTTTCCGCAAGCCCGAGCATGACCAAACGCGTCGCGATCATCGCGTAGACGGTGGCGAAGGCGAACATCGTGAGCCAGACACGCGACTTGACGGACCTGCTCGGTACCGGCAGAGCGCGGGGCCTGACGATGCGATGTTGCAGGAAAGACTTTGGTTCGGCAGACGGCGCCATGCTTTCCCCTACTGGATTGACGGGACGTCGCCGGCGTAACCGCCGAGCGGGCTATCGGATTTCACTGGCTCAAGGTCGACCGGCTTCACCGGAAGGTTCTCAAGCAACGTGATCTGCTCGGCTGTCAACGGCTCAAGCTCGAGATAGGCATTGTACCTCTCGACGAGACCCTGCAGCCGGTCTGGGCGGTTGAGAAGGCTCCATTCCGCCTTCAAAAGCTGGATCTGCTCGCGTTCCTCGGCGATCTGCTGCTTCAGGGCGGCCACTTCCTCCGCCGAAAGTTCCGCAGCGTGCTTCATGTCGAAGACGGTGGCGGCGGCGATCAGAACGACGAGGACGAAGACGAGATTTAGATAGCGTGTCATTGCCTCATCCCCTCAAGCCTGAAATATCTGCCAGACGCGGCACGCCCAGCGCCTCGGCGTTGGTCCCGCGGGCCGGCGCATCAAGCCTGCGCCCTGCCCTGAGGCGCGCTGAGCGGGCACGCGGGTTGCGGCGGATTTCGTCTTCACCCGGTTCCCGGGCCCCCTTGACCACCAGTTCGAACGTCGGCGGCGGCACCTCCTGCTCCGGCATGTGCCGGGAACCGCCGGCACGCGTACGCGTCCGTTCGGCGAGGAAGCGCTTGACGATGCGATCCTCGAGGCTGTGGAAGGTGACGACGACGAGGCGCCCGCCGGGGCGCAACACCCGCTCAGCCGCGCCAAGCGCCTCGGCCACTTCCTCCAGTTCCCCGTTGACGTAGATCCTGAGCGCCTGGAACGTGCGCGTGGCCGGGTGGATCTGTGCTTTCTTGGGCGAACGCCCGACAACCTTTTCCACCACGGCGGCAAGATCGGCCGTGCGCTCGAACGGCTGGTCCGTTCTGCGCCGGGCTATGGCTGAGGAAACCGCCGATGCGCGCTTTTCCTCGCCGAGCAATCCGATAACCCTGGTGAGATCCTTCTGCGGTAGATGATTGACCACATCCGCCGCCGTTGGCCCATGCTGTCCCATGCGCATGTCGAGCGGCCCGTCGAAGCGGAACGAGAAGCCCCGATCGGCCTGATCGAGCTGCATGGAGGAGACACCGAGGTCGAGCACGACACCGTCGACAGCATTTTCGCCGAGCGTTTCCAGATGGCTCTCCAGATTGGAAAACCGCCCCTCGACGAGCCTGAGCCTGCCACCCACGGCCTCGACCAGCGCCTGGCCCGCGGCAATGGCGTGCGGGTCGCGGTCGATGGCGATGACATTGGCGCCCGCTTCAAGGATAGCCTTCGTGTACCCCCCAGCCCCGAAGGTGCCGTCCACGATCGTCTCATTCTTTTGCGGAGAAAGGGCGGAAACGACCTCCGCCAGCATGACCGGCACATGCGGGGCTTCGTTTACGGGGCCGCTCGCCCCGTTTTCGGCCGGCGCGATCATTTCGCAGCCTCGGTCACGGCCGGCTTGCCGCCGAGAACGGCAAGCGCATGTTTCATGGCCTCCGCCTGATGGGCACGGAAGCGCTCCGGTTCCCAAATCTGGAATTTGTAGCCCTGACCGACGAATGTCACCTTGTCCTTCACGCCTGCGTGCTCGCGGATCATATCGGAAAGCATCACCCGGCCGTCGCCGTCGATCTTCAGCGTTTCGCTCGCCCCATAGAGCGCGGTCGACAGCGCGTCGTGATCGAGCGTCAGCGTGTCGAAGCCCTCCAGGCGCCGCTGTATCTGGTCGACGAGCTTGTGGCCGCCCGCATCCACGGCCGGCTGGAACAGCGAAGGAAAACAATAAAGCCCCTCGAAACCGTCGCGCGTGAGCTCCTGGCGAAAGGGAGCAGGAACGGAGACACGGCCCTTCGCGTCGAGTCGATTGGTGTAATGCGACACGAAGCCGGCCATCGAACTCCTCGCCCCATCGCCCGGCGTCTGTCGCCTGGCGCCCGATATCTCCCTCCGGCCGATACGAAGAAGCCGCGAATTGAATGCAACACGCCCGCCAGCGCGGGCGCCGCTTCGGCCATCCCCGGCGCCATGGCGCCTTGCTTACTTCGTTACGTCCTGGGATATCTTGGGATAACATGGGCAAGCATGGGCGTCAATGGAATCCAATGGTTTGCGCCCCCTCCTCGGCATGGTTTCCACGCCGTAAACCGGTTATGCACAATTAAGCTTAAGATTGGGTTTCCAGCCGCGACGGCTCTTCGACACGCCTTTCCGCGGCGGTTCGAGCGCGCAAACCTTTCGTTACGGAACTTCAGAAACTCCGGAAGCCACCCCTTGAAGCGGCGTCAACCCGCTGCAACCAATTGACGAATTCGGAAATTTGATGCCAGCCGGCCTGTAAGCCGGATTCTGTATGGCCGGCGGTTTCCCGCCTGCGTGACGGCCATTCATCTGGGACGCGCGTTACCGTGCGCCTCCTGCAACCTACCCGGGCGGCTGGCCTGGAAATCGGCCGGGCGCGAACCCGCGCCGCCCCTATTCGGTCTTGCTCCCGGTGGGGTTTACCGTGCCGCTTCCGTTACCGGTCGCGCGGTGGGCTCTTACCCCACCCTTTCACCCTTACCCCGGCGCCTTTCGGCGTGTGCGGGGCGGTTTGCTTTCTGTGGCACTTTCCCTGGGGTTGCCCCCGCCGGGCGTTACCCGGCACCGTATTTCCATGGAGTCCGGACTTTCCTCCCCCGCGGCGTTTCCGCGCTAGCAGGAGCGGCCGTCCAGCCGGCTGGCAAGAGACAGGTAGTTTCAGGCTGATAGCGCGTCAAGGTACTTCGCGCCACCGAACGGCTTCATCCGGTGCCGACCGCCTCAGCGAGCGCTTTAACGCCGGCATCTATATCCGCTTTGCTTGCATCGGCGAAGCCGATCACAAGCCCGTTGAGGCGCGCTTTGAGGCCATAGCCCGAAAGAGCGGCGAGCATGAAGCCCTTCGACACCATTTGCTGGACAACCGCCCGATCGTCCACATCGGGTGGCAGGCGCGCGACCAGCTGAATGCCGCCAACCGGAAAATCCACCGAAATTCTGTTTCCAAGGCCTTCGCGAAGGCGCTCCACAAGCAAGCGTCCGCGTGCCTCGTAAGTCTCGCGAATGCGTTTCAGATGGGCGCGGTAGTGGCCGCTTTCGATGAAATCGGCAAGGGCGGCCTGCGTGTGGACATTGCCGAGCAGACCCGAATTTCGCTGCGCTATCGCGATCCTATCGGTCAGGTTTTCAGGCACGACCATATAGGCGATGCGAAGGCCGGGAAGCATGCTCTTGGCGAAGGTTCCGAGATAGATCACCTCATCGCCGCTTCCAAGGCCCTGAAGCGCGGCGATTGGCCGGCCGGAAAAAAGGAATTCGCTGTCGTAGTCGTCTTCAAGGATAAGCGCGCCGGCCTCGCGCGCCCGGTCTATTAGCTGCAGCCTGCGTTCCAGCGACATACGATAGCCGTAGGGATATTGATGCGACGGCGTGACATAGATCAGTTTCGCAGGCTCGCTACCTTCTACGCGGGAAGGATCTGCGCCCTCGCTGTCGACGGGCAATGGCTCGATCCTGAGCCCAGCGGATGCGAAAGCCGCGCGGGCGCCCAGATAGCCCGGCTCCTCCAGCCAGGCGCAATCGCCCGGCTCGCTCAGGATCTGCGCCAGCAAATGCAGACAGCCCTGCGCGGTGGGCAGAAGAAGGATCTGCTCCGGCTTCGCGCGCACCCCGCGTTCGCGCGTCAGATACTCCGCAAGCGAGCGTCTTAGCGGCGGATAGCCCGCATAATCTTCATAAAGCAGCGCTCCGCCGGAAACATGGCGGGCGGCACGCCTGAGCGCCCTCGCCCAGTCGTCACGCGGAAAACAGTCCTCTGCCGGAGCGCCGGGCTGCAGCCGGCCTTGCCGAAGCAGCGGATCCGCGTAGGCATCGCTGCGTACGTCCCGGCACAAATGTTCGCCACGGCTTGAAATCTTCGGCGCACGGGTTTTCGCCTGCAGCTCGCGCTGCGCCACATCGAGCGCGCCCAGTTCCGCAACACGCGGGCGCGCACCGGGCTTTACAGCGATGATGCCCTCCGCCGCCAGCAGCTCATAAGCCGCGTTCACCGTATTGCGCGATACGCCAAGCTGTCGGGAAAGCTCCCTGCTCGAAGGCAGCGGCGCATCGGCGGCAAGGCGTCTCTCGCCCACGGCGGCGCGGATTTTCCGGTAAATCTGCTCGGGTAGCGGCAGCCCCGCGCCCCTGTCCAGATCCAAAATGCCGGCAAGCATCAAGTGGTCTTCTCCAAATCCCGTAAACTGGACCTTCAATGGAACCAGTTCATGGCACATTTTGCCAGCGAACAACAGGAGAAACACGTGACATGAACACCGCCGCAAGGCTGAAGCCGCCTTTCGCCCGCGTGCGAAACACCAAACGCGCGGACTACGACCGGGCGGCGATAGACGCCATTCTTGACGCTGCGATCACCGCGCATGTCGGCTTCGTCTCCGACGGCCGGCCGATGGTCATCCCGATGATCTTCGCCAGGAAGGGCGACACGATCTATCTGCATGGCGCAAAGGCAACAAGGATTATCAAGCGGATCGACGAGACGGCGCCGCTTTGCCTGACCGTTACCCATGTCGACGGTCTCGTGGTCGCCCGTTCCGCCTTCCACCATTCGATAAATTATCGCTCGGCCGTCATTCACGGCACGGCGCGCCATGTGAGCGACCGGGCGGAGAAGGAAGAGGCCCTGATCCTGATCACCGAGCATCTTCTGCCGGGGCGTTGGGAAGAAGCGAGGCCGATGACGGAAAAGGAATTGAAGGCGACCGGCGTCATCGCGCTTGATATCGAGGCTGCCAGCGCAAAGATCCGCCAAGGCCCGCCGGTCGACGACGATGAGGATTACCAGCTTCCCGTCTGGGCTGGAGTCGTGCCGGTCACGACGGCCATCGGCGCGCCGGTCGAGGACAACAGGCTGGCGCCCGGCACCGAAATACCCGCTTCGCTTGCCGCGGCGGCGCGGAAGCTGCGCTGAGACAGCGTGCATCGCCCCAAAGCCAGCGCACTAACCCGCTCACCGGGTTTGGCTTCCTTCATTCTCAAGGAATTCTGTCACAATCCGTCTGTCGACTTGTGGGGCTTATTGTGAGGCGAACCGTGGCCATTGGAGTATTTGTTCACAATAATCGATGCGGCACCGACCAGAAGCACAAAGACTAAAGGCCAGGCAAAGAGAACGAACCGGTCGTTTTCATTGATGAAATTGATGAATTCACTCATCGTCCAGCCTTCCCAGTGCATTACGGCCGATCACATGAAGCGAAAAGCCCAATACCATGACCCACATAGATAAATAGATCGTCGGCCAGTTCGCTTCAATGCCACCGTTTTGTCCAAGGTACACGATGTTGAGTATTGGAACAAATCCACCGGTAACGGTAAGACCGGCAGCGCAAATGTTCAAATAACCCGACGTCAATTTGATTTTCTCTTTTTGTGCCTCAGTCATCAAATGCCCTTAGCTTATCTATTGATCAAAATACATTTCAACCTTAATGCGAAATCGGGCTGCGGGAAAACTAAAGTTTCCAGATCAGGCACCGCGAAACGGAGCATGCAGATGTACACACGCGAAACATCCCGCGAAACACGCCCCGAAGTCCTGAAAGGCGCGATACGCGACATTCATTTCGCAATGCTGGTTACGCCGGCGGACGGCGAGATCTTCTGTTCCCATCTGCCCATGATCCTTGTCGAAGACGATGAAGGGGTACGGCTGGAGGGGCATCTAGCGCGGGGTAATCCGCATTGGCGCGCGCTCGAAGGGCCCATGCCGTCGCTCGCCGTCTTTCACGGTCCTCAGGCCTATATCTCGCCGTCCTGGTACGCGACGAAGCGCGAATCCGGAAAGGTCGTCCCCACATGGGCCTATGTCGCGGTCCATGCGCATGGGAGCTTGAGCGCGATCGATGAACCGCCGCAGCTTCTCGACCACCTAGCGCAGTTGACGGACAGGAATGAGGCGGGGCGGAGCGACCCGTGGTCGCTGGAAGATGCGCCCGACGGCTTCATCCCGGCCCTGTCTCGCGGGATCGTGGGGGTAAGGCTTTCCGTCGAGCGGCTTGAGGGATCATGGAAACTCAACCAGCACCGCTCGGATGCCGATCGTATCGGCATGATCGAAGGCCTGCGCGGCGAGGAAGATCACATGTCCCGGCGGCTTGCCGACCTTGCCGCCGGATCGCTCGAAGGCTGATGGGCGCTCGCGTCATTACCGCCGGACGCAACGGAGAGGCGTGCCGGCCCAGGCGAAATAACGGAATGGGCCGGCATCGCATCAGCTTGAGGACAGTATTCGCTTGACCTTGGAGCAATAGTTCCTGCTCACGGGGTTCATGCGCTTGGCGTAGTGGCCGGCGTTATAGCGCAAGATCGTCCCGCAAAGGTCGCCGCCAGCTCTTTCATGTGCGCCGGCAAGATATTTCATGCCGTATTCCAGGTTAGTCTTCGGGTCGTAAAGGCCTTTCGTGGAGCCCTTGTAGCCAACGCCGCGCGCCGTGGCGGGCTTGATCTGCATGAGCCCGACTTCGCCGGCGCTGCCGCGCGCCTTGGGGTCATAGTTGCTTTCCACCTGTACGACGGCATGTGCCAGTTCCTCCGGGACGCCATGCTTCTTCGCACTCGTGCGGATCATTTCGTCGTATTTCGCAGCCCTTGCATTTTCAAGGATTGCGGGGTTGACGGTGGTGGTGGAAATTTGCGCCGACTGGCAGGCGCCTGCGGAAAGCGCAAGCATAACCACCGCGGCGGCGCGGACCGCGCGTCGTGTAGAATTCATTCAGACGACCTTTTTCAATTTTTGCTGATCTGAGGCCGCGGGGTATGAAGGCCGTCTGAGACCAAAATCCGGCGCTTCAAATCACGAAATGTTACAAAAACAAAAGGTATTTGCCAGGTTTTCGTCACATTCATGCCGGTCAAAGCATCAAATATGGCGAGATCGCCGCATATATGGCGATGCTGCATCGCAGCATTGACGAAATTCCGACACCGCCAAGGTTCATTCAGCCTTGTCAGCCGAGCCTGGGAAGCGCCGAAAGCAGGCGGTGCAAGGTGGCGATCGTCGACATGTCGGCAATGCCGTCCACGCGTTCCGGGCGAAAGTGCCGCTGAAACGCCGTCACCGCATGGACCGTCTTCCGGTCGAACACACCGGTCACGGCGATATCGTAGCCGTAGAGCCCGAGCATGGATTGCAGCGCCTCGACAGGCTGACCCTCTTCGCCTTCCTGGAAATAGCGCCCGCTTCCGGTCGGTTCAGGCTCCACCCAGTGTCCCACGCCTTCACCCGCAAGCCGCGCCCAGGGGAACAGTTCTCCCGGGTCTTCCTTGCGATCCGGTGAGACGTCTGAATGGGCAAGCACCCGCTCACGCGGGATACCGTGGCGCTGGCATATATCGCGGCAAAGTCCGGTGACTGCCGCCACCTGGGCATCGGGAAACGCGCGATAGCCGAATTCGTGGCCCGGATTGACGATCTCAATGCCGATGGAGCGGGAGTTGATGTCCCTCTCGCCCTTCCAGAAAGCCTTGCCGGCGTGCCAGGCGCGCCGCGCCTCTGGCACGCTTTGCAGGATCGTGCCGTCCTCGTCGACGATATAATGCGCCGAAACCTCCGAGCGCGGATCGCAAAGCCGTCGGATCGCGAGATCGCCCGACTGCATGCCCGTATAGTGAAGAATGATCATGTCGACCGGCGCATCGCCGCGCCGTTCACTGTGGTTCGGCGAAGGCTGCAGCCGCGCCAGCAGCGACGTATCGGTCTTCACCGCCATTGCCGTCATATCCTCCGTTCGGCCGAAATTTGCCTGTAGGCATCGTTCAGCGCGGCAAGACGGTCGCTGGCGATCTTCACGAACTCCTCCGGCACGCCGCGCGCGATCAGCCGGTCGGGGTGTGTTTCCTGCACGAGGCGGCGATATTGCGCCTTCACCTCAGCGTCGCTCGCTTGCCTGTCGATGCCGAGCGCCACATAAGGGTCGCCTCCGCCACGGGTATGCCGGGCGAGGATCTGGTTGAAGGCTCGCTTGTCCAGCCCGAAGATTTCCGCGACATCGCCGAGGTAGGCGATTTCCGCCTCATGTACCACGCCGTCCGCCTTGGCTATGTGAAAGAGCCCGTCGAGAATATCCGTCAGCGTTTCGCTGTCCTGCGGAAAGAGGCTCGCGATCCGTTCCGCGTATGTGCGGTATCCTGCAACATCCTGCTTGGCCAGATTGAAGAGGCGGGCAACATTCTTTTCCTCGCCCTTCGGAATTTCGAACAACTCGAGGAAGGCGATCTCTTCATCCCCCGTCACCACGCCGTCGGCTTTCGCCATTTTCGCCGAAAGCGCGATCATCGCGACGGTGAAGGCGATCGATCGCCGCCCTTCCCGGCCGTCGCCCATGGTCGCCACATATTGCACGATACGGTCGACGATCCCCGCGCCGCCGGCGGAAATCTGCTGAACGACCGCGCTGATCCTTGACCAGATGTTCATGCCGGGGACCGCTTCTCGTAACCGGTCGGGGTTGGCCGCAATCGAATCTCGACGCGGACGATGACCATCCGGCTCTTAACTTCCTCGACCGTAATGGTCAAATTCGAGGTTCAGTCCCGTCCCGTCATATTCGCGGGCACGACGACCCGATCGAATTCCTCCGCGGAGACATGGCCAAGGTCGAGAGCCGCCTCGCGAAGCGTCATCCCGTGGTGATGGGCGTGATGGGCGATTTCCGAGGCCTTGTCGTATCCGATCACGGGGGCAAGCGGCGTCACCAGCATCAGCGATTCCTCGACGAACCTTTCGATCCGGGCCTCGTTCGCCGTCATTCCCCTGACCGCGAACTCGGTGAAGGCCAGCATGCCGTCGGCCAGCATGCGCGCGCTTTCGACGACGTTATAGCCCATCATCGGCTTGTAGACGTTCATCTCCAGCATGCCGCCGGCACCCGCGATGCCCGTCGCGACATCGAGACCCATGACCTGGGCAGAAAGCATCGCCAGCGCCTCGCACTGCGTCGGGTTCACCTTGCCTGGCATGATGGAGGAGCCGGGCTCGTTCGCGGGAAGTTCGATCTCCGCGAAACCCGCTCTCGGCCCGCAGGACAAAAGGCGGATGTCGTTTGCGATCTTGTGGAGCGAGACGGCAAGCGTGCGCAGGGTGCCCGAGGCCATCACCATGGCGTCATGCGCACCCATGACGGTGAACTTGTTTTTCGCCGAGACGAAGGGCAGCCCGGTATCCTTCGCCAGATAATCCGCCACCTTGTCGCCGAAACCCTTCGGCGCGTTGACGCCGGTGCCGAGCGCCGTTCCGCCGATGGCGAGCTTCATCAGCCCGCCAAGCGCAAATTCCAGCCGCTCCACGTTATCGTCCAGCATGCCGACGTAGCCCGAAATCTCCTGGCCGAGGGTCATCGGCACGGCATCCTGCATGTGCGTACGGCCGATCTTGACGATATCGGCCCAGACCTCCGCCTTCTCGTCAAGCGCGTCGCGCAGCACCTTCACCGCCGGGATCAGGCGGTCCGCGATCATCCGCGCCGAGGCCACGTTGATTGCGGTCGGGAAAACGTCATTGGAGGATTGGGACATGTTCACATGGTCGTTGGGGTGAACCGGGTCCTTGGAACCCATCACGCCGCCCGCCATCTCGATCGCCCGATTGGAGATCACCTCGTTGACGTTCATGTTCGATTGCGTGCCCGACCCGGTCATCCAGACGTGCAAGGGGAATTGATCGTCGAACTTGCCCGAAAGCACCTCCTCGGCGGCTGCGACAATGAGGTCGGCCCGCTCCTTGTCGAGCTTGCCGAGATCGGCGTTCGCGCGCGCCGCCGCCTTTTTTATCAGCGTCAGCGAATGGACGACTTCAAGCGGGATGATCTCGCGGCCGATGGCGAAATGATGGAGCGAGCGCTCTGTCTGCGCACCCCAGTATTTGTCGGCGGCCACTTCTACCGCCCCCATGGAATCCGTTTCCTTGCGGGTCTTCTCACTCGACATGGCAGCACCCTCTCAAATGACGACGGCCGGGACGTCCCGGCCGCACTCGTTCAACGGACAAGAAAGCCGAGAGCCTATTCGGCGGCATCGGCCAAGCGATGCACCACCCTTTGCGGATAGGGAATGGTGATGCCTTCGGCGTCCATCCGCTCCTTGACCGCCCGCGTCATGTCCCACTTGAGGTCCCAGTAGTCGCCAGCCTCGCACCAGATGCGGATGACGAAGTCGACCGAGCTTTCGCCAAGGTTCGAAACCGCGACCAGCGGCGCCGGATCGGCCTTGCAGCGGCTGTCCGCCTTGATCAGATCCTCGACTGCCGCCTTCGCCTTGCCGATATCGTCTTCATAGGCAATGCCGAGCGCAAGATCGAGACGGCGCGTTGGATGGTAGGAATAATTGACGATGGACGCCCCCCAGACCTGACCGTTCGGAACGATGATCTGCACGTTGTCGGGCGTCGCCAGTTCCGAAGTGAAGAGCGAGACGTCTTTCACCGTTCCCGCCTGGCCCGCGACCTCGATGTAATCGCCCACCTTGAAGGGGGGGAACAGCAGCAGCATCACACCGGCGGCCACATTCGAAAGCGTTCCCTGCAGCGCAAGGCCGATGGCAAGGCCCGTGGCACCCAGAACGGCGATGAGGCTCGCCGTCTGCACGCCGAACTGGTTCAAAACGGCGATCACCGTGACGGCAAGTACGGTGTATTTCACCAGGCTTGAAAAAAAGCCCTGCAGCATCGGGTCGACGCTTGAGCGGGCGAGACCCTTTCTGGTGAAGGCCGCGATCCTGCCGGCGATGAAAAGACCGATGACAAGGATCGCGATGGCACCGATCACCTTCAGCCCATAAAGAGCCACCAGCTCGACCACCCGGTCGATCAACCCGTTCACCTGCTCGTTCATGCGCCTCTCCCCGGTTTCAACCGGAAGAAAGTATCGTTAGGTCACGGGAGATTGGCAAGGCGGCACGACAAGCGTGCTCGCGATTACATCGCCGCCGCAGCTCTCGCCGCCTGATCATAGTGCCCGGAAACGGAGCGCAGCGTTGCGGCGAGCTTTGAAAGTTCCGTCTCGTCCATACCGAGCCCCTTGACGGGTTGGACCAGCAGCGCCTCCCTCAAGCGGCGGTATTCCATGCAGATCTTCTCACCGTCAGCCGTGATCTCCACCGTCTTTTCCTTGCCCCGCTTGCCGGATTTCACGAGCCCCGCCTTCTCCAGTTTCTTGAGCGCATAGGTCACGGTATAGGTGTCCTCGATGTTGAGGACGAGGCAGATGTCGGCCAACGTCTTCGGCCTGTCGCGGTGGTTGACGGTATGCAGCACCAGCGTGTCGAGCGGGCTCATGCCCGCTGCTCCAGCGGCTGCCATGCAGCGCACCATCCAGCGGTGATAGGCGTTCACCATCATCGTAACGGCGAATTCCACTTCCGAGAGCGCGGGCATCGCGCCGGACGCCAGATGTGCGGCGGAAACGACCGGCCCTACTGTCGTCGCGCCGCCTGCCTCTCCCGTTCCGGCCCCTTCCTTAGGCATGGTATCCCCCGTCAATTGGAGAGCATCGTTTGCGGCAGCCAGGTCGCCAACCCCGGAAAGGCGACGATCAGCGCGACCGCCAGGATCATGATCAGGAAGAAGGGCAGCGCCATGCGCGCGATCTGGAAGATGTTTCGCCCCGTCATCGCCTGCAGCACGAAGAGGTTGAAACCGACCGGCGGCGTGATCTGGCTCATCTCCACCACGAGCACGAGGTAGATGCCGAACCATATCAGGTCGAGGCCGGCGGCCTCCACCATCGGCAGGATCACGGAGGTGGTGAGCACCACGACCGAAATGCCGTCGAGAAAGCAGCCGAGCACGATAAAGAATAGCGTAAGCGCGGCCAGCAGCGCGTAAGGCGAAAGATTCATCGAACCGATCCACCCGGCAAGCTCACGCGGAATGCCGGTAAAACCCATGGCGACGGTGAGCATCGCAGCACCCGCCAAGATGAAGGCGATCATGCAGGAGGTGCGCGTCGCGCCCAGCAGCGCATCGGTGAAGCTTGCCTTCGTCAGCGTGCCGTACCACCAGGAAAGGAACAGTGACAACAGCACGCCAACGGCGGCCGCTTCCGTCGGCGCGGCAAGGCCTGCGTAAATCGAGCCGATGACGCCGACGATCAGCAATATGATCGGCAGCAGGCCGCGTGTCGCGATAAGCCGCTCCATGAAGGGGATCGCGGGGTCGGCTTCCGGCATCTTCGCACGGTTGATGAGGGACCACGCGATAACGTAGCCCATGAACAAGAGGCAGAGCATGGCGCCCGGCAAGACACCGGCGATGAAAAGCCGCGCGATCGACTGTTCGGTCGCAGCCCCGTAGACGATCAGAATGATCGATGGCGGAATGAGCAGGCCCAGCGTGCCGGAACCCGCAAGCGTGCCGATGGCAAGCCGCTCGTCATAGCCGCGTTTAAGAAGTTCGGGCAGCGCCATCTTGCCGATGGTCGCCGTGGTGGCGGCGGAGGAACCGGAAACGGCCGCGAAGATGCCGCAGCCGATGATGTTCACATGAAATAGCCTGCCCGGCAGGTTGCGCATCCAGGGCGAAAGGCCTGCGAACATGTTTTCCGACAGCTTGGAGCGAAACAGGATTTCGCCCATCCAGATGAACATGGGAAGCGCGGTAAGGTCCCATGAGTTCGCGGCCCCCCAAACGGTCGTCATCAGCACCGGACCCGACGGGGCGGAAACGAAATACATGGCGAACAGCGCGCAGGCGGCAAGCGCCACCGACACCCAGAGCCCGAGCGCGAGCGAGACAAGCAGGACAACGCCGAGAAGCGGTGCGAAAAGCGAAAGATCCATCAGTCCGCCCCCTCGATGCCCTTGCCCTGTTCGGCAAGCACATAGCTCGGCGTACCGCCGGAAAGCTGGACGATCAGGTCGTCCAGAATGGAAACCGCGAAAACGATCAGCCCGAGCGCCATGACGGCCTGGGGTATCCAGAGCGGGATCGGGATGATGCCGAAGGAAAGCTCGTTGAACTGGTAGCTGTCGAGCGAGAGCAGCACGGCATACCAGGAGAAGTAGCCGATCAGCGCGAGCCCAAGCACCAGCACCAGCGTTTCCATGACCTTCCTGAGGCCTGCCGGCGCATGGGATATCGCCAGCGACACGCGGATATGAACGGCGTGGCGCAAAGTGGAGGCGAGCGCCAGGAAAGATGCGCCGACGAGCAGGAAGCCCGCGATTTCGGCCAGTGACGGCACGAGGAAGCCGACGGCCTCGAAGCCGAGGAACTTGAGCGTGCCATCGGCAATGCGGCCCATGACCTGCAAAAGCACGAGAGCCGCGATGATGACGAGGCAGCTTGCCGCCATCATTTCGGCAAGCGCGTAGACGCGGGTGAGTATCGGGCGCATCTCGACCAATCGGAGGTTTGGAATTCGGGATAGCCGCCCCGCCACTCGCGCGCTATTTCGAGCGTGCGACCGGGCGGGTCAAGCTCCGCAAGCAAAAGGGCCGGTTCTGGAAACCGGCCCTTTGTCGATCAGTTTCTGTAGGCGTCGATCACGGCAGCGCCCTCGTCGCCGGCCGAGGCCTTCCATTCCTCGACCATCGTCGCGCCGATTTCGGCGAAGCCGCCCATCAGTTCGTTGCTCGGATCGACAACGGTGATGCCGTTGTCGGCGAGTACCTTGGTCTTGTCCGCCGTTTCGGCCTTTGAGGCTTCCCAGCCGCGCGTTTCCGCTTCCGCCGCGGCCTTCAGCACGACGTTTTTCTCGTCTTCGGAAAGCGCATCGAAGGCTGCCTTGTTGACAATCACCATGTTCTTGGGCAGCCACGCCTGGGTGTCGTGGTAGTGGGAGAGGAAGTCCCAGGCTTTAGTGTTGGCGCCCGTGGAAGGCGAGGTGATCATGGCGTCCACCCGGCCGGTGGAAAAGGCGGTCGGGATGTCCGGCACCTCGACCTGTGTCGGAACGGCGCCGGCAAGCTGCGCGATCTGTTCGGTCGCGGCGTTATAGGCGCGGAACTTGACGCCCTTCAGGTCGTCGAGCGACTTCACTTCCTTCTTGGCGTAGATGCCCTGCGGCGGCCACGGCACGGCGAAAAGAAGCTGCAACCCCTGCTCTTCCAGTTTCTTCTCAAGAAGCGGGCGCGAGGCGTCGTAAAGCTTTTTAGCATCGTCATAGGAGGTTGCCAGGAAGGGCACGGAATCGAGCCCGAAGATCGGATCCTCGTTGGAAAGGCGCGAAATCAGCACCTCGCCGATCGGCGCAAGGCCCTTGCGCACGGCGTTCTTGATCTCCGGATGCTTGAAGAGCGAACCTGCGGAATGGATCTGTATCGTCAGCGATCCGCCGGTCGCCTCGCCGACGTCTTCGGCAAATTCGGCGATATTCATCGTGTGGAAGTTGTTGTCGCCATAAGGCGTGGGCATGTCCCACTTGGTTTCGGCGAAAGCGGCGGTCATGGTCCCGGCGGCGAAGGCAACGGCCGCGGCACCTGCCATGAGAGTCCGTCTGGTAAACGTCATCGTGGAATCCCCTCTTTATTTTGCGTTTGGCTTGCCGGATGCTTTCCGGGTGCGCCTCATGATGCCACCGGGAAAGCCTATGCGCAGTTTTTACTAACGTCAACGATTTATCGACAAATTGTCGCTATTAGCCGCGTTCGCCTCGGAGCAATAGGATGGCAGTGGCTTTGCCCGGGTACCTCGGATACACCCGCAAACAAGGAAACACCCGCCCGTGACCCCGCAATATGATGTCCTCGTCGAAGGTTCGAGCCTCGCCTTCCATGGCGGTTTTTTCGGCATCTCCTCCATCGTTCTCGTCACCTCCGGCAAAACGCGGGCGCTGTTCGACTGCGGGCACGGCGTCACGCGAAAGCTCCTTTTGAACGCGCTCGAAGCACGCGGCCTTGCGCCGAAGGACATCGATCTTCTGATCCTGTCCCACGGCCATTTCGACCATGTCCTGAACCTTGATCTCTTTCCGGGCATTCCCGTCATCATGAGCCAAACCGAGCGGAACTACGTCGAAGCCCCCTTCGACAACGATTGGGTCACCCCGCGCATCCTGCCCATGCTGCTTGAGGGCCGGGAGTTGCGCCTGACCGACGGCGAGGAGGAAGTTCTGCCCGGCGTGACCGCTTTCCCCACGCCCGGTCACGCGCCGGGGCATATCTCGCTGGAGCTTCCCTCGCCCGAAGGCCCGGTGGTGCTTGCCGCCGATGCGCTCAAGACCGCGCGGGAGGCTTCCACCTGCGTCCCCGATCTCGAGTTCGACCCTGAAAAACGCGGTGCCGCCTCCATGCGTGAGGTGCTGAAGCGCGGGCGCATTATTGTACCGGGCCATTTCCCGACCATCCGCACGGACGAGAGCGGCAGGCTCTCCTGGACCGGCGTTCAGGAGATGCCTCTCCTTTTCCGATGAGCGGGCTTTTCTAACGTTGACATTTTATCGATAATTTATCAGTGTGAGTGCCACGACGGATCGGCCCGCGCGCGAATGAGACGGCATTGTCCAGGCAGCGCAGGCCATGCAACGGGACGGAGCACATCATGGGAACGGCGAATTCTGGAGCCAAGTGGGACTTCTGGATCGATCGCGGCGGCACCTTCACGGACATCGTCGCCCGTACGCCGGAGGGGGAAATCAAGGCCCACAAGGTGCTTTCCGAAAACCCGGAAGCCTATCGCGACGCCGCGATCCAGGGCATCCGCGACCTGATGGGCATTGCCTCGGGCGAGCGGATCCCGGCAGAAAAGATCGCTACCGTGAAGATGGGCACCACCGTTGCCACCAACGCGCTTCTGGAGCGAAAGGGCGACCGCACGCTTCTGGTCATCACCAAGGGCTTCCGCGACGCACTGGAGATCGGCTATCAGGCCCGGCCCGATATCTTCGCAAAAGAGATCATCAAGCCGGAACTCCTCTACGAGCAGGTCGTGGAGGTGGACGAGCGCACCCGCGCCGACGGCACGGTCGAGGCCGCGCCCGACCTCGACGCCGTTCGCAAGGATCTGAAAGCAGCTTATGACGACGGCATCCGTTCCCTGGCCATCGTCTTCATGCATGCCTACGCCTTCCCCGAGCACGAAAAGCAGGTTGCGGAAATCGCCCACGAGGTCGGCTTCCCGCAGGTTTCCGTCAGCCATGAGGTTTCGCCGCTGATGAAGCTCGTCGGGCGCGGTGACACTACGGTCGTCGACGCCTATCTCTCGCCGATCCTGCGCCGCTACGTGGAGCAGGTTGCCGGCGAACTTCAGATCGAAGGCACCGGCTGCCGGCTGATGTTCATGCAGTCATCCGGCGGATTGACCGCCGCCGATCTCTTCCAGGGCAAGGATGCGATCCTGTCCGGTCCCGCCGGCGGCGTCGTCGGCGCGGTCGAAACGTCGAAAATGGCGGGTTTTGAGTCCGTCATCGGCTTCGACATGGGCGGCACGTCGACCGACGTCTCCCATTACGACGGCGATTTCGAGCGAACCTTCGAAACCGAAGTCGCCGGCGTTCGCATGCGCGCGCCGATGATGATGATCCACACGGTCGCGGCCGGCGGCGGCTCCATCCTGCATTACAAGGACAACCGCTTCCAGGTTGGCCCGGACAGTGCCGGCGCCAATCCGGGGCCGAAGTGCTACCGGCGCGGCGGCCCACTTGCGGTTACCGATGCCAACGTCATGGTCGGCAAGCTCATTCCGGATTTCTTCCCGAAGATCTTCGGCTCGGGCCGCGACGAGGCGCTCGACGCCGATGCCGTGAAGGCGGCATTCAGGGAAATGGCGGAGAAGATCGGCGACGGCCGTTCTCCGGAGGACGTTGCCGACGGTTTCCTCAAGATCGCCGTTGAAAACATGGCGAATGCCATCAAGAAGATTTCCGTGCAGCGCGGTTACGACGTCACGCATTATGCCCTCACCTGCTTTGGCGGGGCGGGCGGCCAGCACGCCTGCGCGGTTGCCGACAGTCTCGGCATGAAGACGGTCATCGTCCATCCGCTTTCGGGCATCCTCTCGGCTTACGGCATGGGCCTTGCCGATATTCGCGCGACCCGCCAGCAGGCCGTTGTCAAGCGGCTGGAGGATGCTGTCCTTCCCGACCTCGACAAGCTGGGCACCGCCCTTTCAAAGGAGACCGAGGACGAGCTGGAGCATCAGGGCATTCCGGCTTCAGAGCGTAAAACGGTGGTGCGCGCGCATCTGCGCTACGAGGGCACGGACACCCCGCTTCCCGTCGAGCGCGGCGATATCCCGTCGATGATTTCCGCCTTCGAGGAGGCGCACAAGGCGCAGTTCGGCTTCGCCTATGACGAAAAGCCCATTGTCGTGGAGGCGCTTGAGGTCGAGACCATCGGCGGCGGTGCCGGCATCGAGGAAAGCGACCGCGACCTCGCAACTGCTGACGCCGATATCGAGCGCACGACCCGCTTCTTCGCCGATGGCGAATGGCACGAGGCCCGCGTTTATCTGCGCGCCGATCTTGCGCCCGGCCACAAGGTTCCGGGCCCCGCCCTCATCATGGAACCGCATCAGACCATCGTCGTCGAACCCGGCTGGCAGGCAGAGGTCACGGCCAAGGATCACGTGATCCTCAATCGCGTCGTCGCGCTGAAGCGCACGGAGGCCATCGGCACGAAGGCCGATCCGGTCATGCTCGAGGTCTTCAACAACCTCTTCATGTCGATCGCCGAGCAGATGGGCGTGACGCTCCAGAACACGGCCTATTCGGTCAACGTGAAGGAGCGGCTCGACTTCTCCTGCGCGGTCTTTGATTCCGATGGCGCGCTTGTCGCCAACGCTCCGCACATGCCGGTGCACCTGGGCTCGATGGACCGCTCGGTCGAAACCGTCATTCGGCTGAACAAGGGCGATATCCGCCCCGGGGACGTCTTCGCGCTGAACGCGCCCTATAACGGCGGCACGCACCTGCCGGACATCACCGTCGTCACACCCGTCTTTGACGATGCGGGCAAGGAAATCCTGTTCTGGACGGCCTCGCGCGGCCACCATGCCGATGTCGGCGGCACTGCGCCCGGCTCCATGACGCCACGCGCGACCACGGTCGATGAGGAAGGCGTCCTGATCGACAATTTCAAGATGGTCGACCGAGGCACCTTCCAGGAAGAGGCTCTGGTGAAGATCCTCACCGACCATCCCTACCCGGTCCGCAACGTCACGCAGAACGTTGCCGACCTGAAAGCCCAGATCGCCGCCAACGAGAAAGGCGTGAAGGAGCTTCGCAAGATGGTCGCCCACTTCGGGCTCGACGTCGTGCAGGCCTACATGGGCCACGTTCAGGACAACGCTGAGGAAAGCGTGCGCCGCGTGATCGAGGCGCTCACCGATTCCGAATACGAATATCCGACCGATCAGGGCTCGGTGATCAAGGTGAAGATCACCGTCGACAAGGCCGCCCGCGAGGCAACGGTCGATTTCACCGGCACGTCGGACGTGAAGCCGAACAACTTCAACGCGCCGGAACCGGTCACCCGCGCGGCGGTGCTTTACTGTTTCCGCGTCATGGTGGAAGGCCACATCCCGATGAACGCGGGGTGTCTCCGCCCCATCAACATCGTGATACCCGATGGATGCATGCTGAAGCCGGCTTATCCCGCAGCCGTCGTCGCCGGCAACGTGGAGACGAGCCAGCACGTGACGAACGCGCTCTTCGGCGCGCTGAAGGCCATGGCGAACAGCCAGGGCACGATGAACAACCTCACCTTCGGCAACGATCAGTACCAGTATTACGAGACGATCTGCTCCGGCTCCCCGGCGGGGCCCGGTTTCGACGGCACGGACGGCGTGCACGTTCACATGACGAACTCGCGCCTGACCGATCCGGAAGTGCTGGAGTTCCGCTATCCGGTCCTGCTGGAAGACTTCCACATCCGGAAAAATTCCGGCGGCAAAGGTCAGTGGTCGGCCGGTGACGGCACGCGCCGCACGATCCGTTTCCTTGAGGAGATGGACTGCGCAATCCTTTCCTCCCACCGCACGGTCCCGCCGAAGGGTCTCGACGGCGGGGCGGATGGCGAGGTCGGCCACACCTATGTGCGCCGGAATTCCGGCGAGACGGAAGAGCTCAAGGGCTGCGACCAGACGGTGCTGAAAGCCGGCGAAGCCGTCATCGTGGTGACGCCGACGGCTGGCGGCTGGGGCAAGGCGTAAAAATGGCAGGGCAGGCTCCGGCCTGCCCGCTCGTTTATATCCCCCGCACCACCAGCGCCATGCCGAGGGTCAGGAGCAGGATCAGCACCAGCCTGCGGAATGCCGTCTCGTCGAGGCGGCGGCGCAAGGCTCCGCCCGCTTTCGTGCCCGCATAGACGAAGCCGAGCCCGCCCACGGAGACGGCAAGGCTCGCCACCGTCATCAACCCCAGTTTCGACAGGCCGAGCGCCATGACGATGCTGCCGATGGTGAAGGAACAATTTATCGCCTGGACGAAGCGTTCGCGCGAAAGATTGAGCGAAATGAGATAGGGCAGAACGGGCATGATCTGCGAGCCCGTGACGCCGTTGACGAGCCCGGTCGCGAAGCCCGACAAGGGCGCAAGCGCCCGCGCCGCAGGCGCCGAAAGCATGAAATCCGGGCTCCGCAACGCGTAGAGGCTATAGGCGACGAGCACGCCGCCGAGCACGATCGCCGCCCGTTCGCCGTCGACAGTATCGAGCAGCCAGAGCCCGAGGATAAGCCCCGGCACGCTCGCCAGCAGCATCGGCCAGAAGCGGGAGACCGTTTCGCGGAAATGGCCGGCCTGACGCATGACGAAGATGTTGCTGGCGATCGACGGCAGGATGATGAGCGGCAGCGCGGACTTGAGGCCCACCGCCAGCACGAGAAACGGCAGGCAGGTCGTCGAAAAGCCCAGCCCCGTCGCCCCCTTCACGAATGCGGCGAACGCGAAGCCGAAGGCGATCACCGCAAGCTGGGCGAGCGAAAATCCGGGGTCGAAAACGGATAGGTCAAGCACCGGCGCCCGAGCGGCAGGTCAATACCCGCCGACCTCCAGCATCCAGTTGAGGATCAGCCGCCAGTCGGTCATGCGGATCGGCGTTCCATGCGTGCCCGTCTCGAAGAGCGTGAATTTCGCCGGATAGCTCGGCGAAAGCTTCTTGAGTTTGGTGTAAAACGCCGCCTGCCTCTGCCAGTCGTAAACCTTGTCCCAGCTTCCGTGGCCGAAATAGATCGGCAGCTTTCGCGCCCTGAACGTGGAGCTTGAGAAGAAACTGTCGTCCCAGGCCGCGCCCATCAGCAGCATTCCGCCCATCATCGACGCGGTCTCCGGGTTTTTGGCAAGCCGCCAACACAGGAAACTGCCCATGGAACCGCAGGCGACGAAGATCGGCGCGTTCGGCGACTTCTGCTTGTAGTGGCGCATGAGAGCGGCGATATCCGCCTCCCCGCGCCCCTTGAAGTCCATGAAATCCGGCGAAATATAAAGCCCGCCGTTTCGCGCCATCAGGTTCTTGATGCGGTTGAAATTGCCGCCGAAGCTCCAGTCGTTGTTGCCCTGGAAGCGGTTTCCGCCCTGGCCGTGGATATAAATGACGATTGCCCGCGCATTGCGCTCCGCCTTGCCGACGCGGATATAGCTGATCGTGCGCCCGTTCGCCTGCAGTTTCAGGTCTTCTTCCGAGCGGTTCGGGTAGGCCGACACATATTCGCCGTGAACCTTTCGCTCCCACTCCTTGTCGCGGCGGTGGATGTCGCGGCGCTTGTCGTAGTCGACGATGACGAAGTCGTCGCCGGACTTTCCGGCAAGCAGGCCTGGATAGCGGAACAGGCGATCCTTGTGCGGATCGAGCCTGAAGGCGGCCTCGGCGACACCTGTTGTCGACAGCATCAAAGCCAAAAGAATGGCGATAACGCGAAATAATCGGCTCATGAAAGATCCCGGATTCGCTTGCGGTATGTCGGCAAGAAACTACCGGCTCGCAAAACATGCATCAATCGAAACCGCAAAGGGAAAACGGAACTCAACCTGCGGCACGGGCAGCCTTCGCCATCTCCACGAGCCTCGGGCGAACCTCCGCCGCCGATGACAGCGACGGATCGAAGTCTATGCGCAGCACCTCATCACCCGCCATCAGGTCGAAACCGTCCGGGTCGAGGCCGGTAATGATCCATCCCACCGCCTTTTCCGCCTTGCCGAATGCTTTCGCGTAAAGCGCGATTGCGTCGGCATGGTCCTCGTTCATATGCTCCACGGCGCCCGCTTCCATCTCGGCAAATCCGGCGAGCCTTTCGTCGGGAACGACAATATCCTCGCGCGACAGTTCGAAGGCCTTGCCGAAGCCGCCGTTGAGGCTCGCCCGCTCGACCCCGATCCGGTAGAGCGCGAAATCTCCGAAATCGGCATAAAGCTTCGCCTTCGGCTGGCGGGCGAGATAGCGTGCCCGCGCGCGTTCCTCTTCCTCGCTGCCGCGCTCCAGCCGTTCCGCCCGGCCGATAACGGTCACGCGCGGATGCGCCAGTGGATCGCCCTTGCCGGGTTCCCCGAACATGAGCGAGCAGACGGGATATTCGATCAGCCCGCGTGTATGCGCCGAAAGGGTCGAGATCAGGATCATCGGCGAGCCGTCGATATCGGTGGCGCAGGCCACGCGCGAGACGAAGGGCACCTCGCTTTCCGCCTCCTTCACCGCGATCGCGGCAAATCTCGCCGTACGCATGAGCCTGCGCGCGAGCCGCCTCGCCCCCTCGTCTGTCGGGCGTATCACGTTGCCGATGTCTGCCATTTCAGCCCTTTTTCTACTTCTCTCACGCATGTGATGGAACATTGATCCCGTCAAGCCGTTACAGATCGAGCCGGCCATCTTATCGTCAACATCGGTTGCAGGCTGCGGAGAACTCCGTCGCAGGTCGCGGACGAACGGCCGTAACAAAATCTGCGCGCACAATCGATGCAGGCTCGAACTTCCATGGAGAGATTTTAGTGAGAAGAAAATTGCCCATTGCCATGGCGGCCCTTGCGCTTGCGACGACCTCCCTTGCGCCGCCGTCAGCCATAGCCATGCCGGCGGCTGGCGCTCCCGCCGCCACCACGGGCACGATCATCATGACCACCACCAGCCTCCCCGCAAGAAGCGCGACAAGAACAATGCCGGCGCGGCCGTGGCTGCCGGCATCATCGGCCTTGCTGCCGGCGCGATCCTTGGCAGCACACTCTCCAAACCCCAGCGCCCGGAATATATCGGCCCGCCTCGGCCGCAGATTTCCTACGAGCCGTGGACGCCTGAGTGGTATCGCTACTGCAGGGCGAAGTACCGCAGCTTCAACCCGGATACGGGATATTATATCGCATACTCCGGGCAATACCGATTTTGCGAATGACAGGAATTATCTGATATTCAAAGCAAAATTACAGAAAGCGCCGCATAAATTACGGCGCTCTTTTTATAGTGATAGCAAAGACTCATTGCCGAATACTCGCAAAACCCTATATTTTGTTATATAATTAACCACTTTAAATGCCAGCGATACGTTCGAAGATATTCTCCAGCTGGCACTCTTTATTTCCCGCGCCCCCGTATCGGGTGAACTGACGCGGGTAAACGAAAAGGGATAGTCCCATGCTTGGAAGAAAGACACCCGCCTTGGCGGTCGCGCTCGCATTGACGGTGACGTCATTCCTGCCTCAAGCGCCGGCTTTCGCTGCCATGCCTTTGGCAAAGGCCGTATTGCCCCCTGCCGCACAGACCGACAATTCCAATCTGATCCAGAAGGTGCAGTCGCGCGGGCGCCGCTGGCGGCAAGGCCGGGCCGGTGTCCGCAACGGCCGGAACTATCGCAGAGGACGCGGCTATCGTGGCGGACGCCGCTACCATGCCAAACGGCGCTATTATCGTGGCGGCCGCGGGTATTATTACGGCAAACGCTACTATAATCCGGGTGCGGCCGCGGCGGCTGGTATCATCGGACTTGCCACCGGAGCCATCATCGCTGGCGCGTTGTCGCAACCGCGCTACGTTGCGCCCGCTCCGGCATACCGGCGCGGCGCCTATGCACCCTGGACGCCGGAATGGTACAGCTACTGCGGCTCGCGCTACCGCAGCTTCAATCCCGATACCGGTTACTATCTCGCCTATTCCGGCAAATACAGGTTCTGCCGGTAAGCGGACATTCTTTAAAGCGCAACAGCGAAAAGCGCCGGCCCTGCCGGCGCTTTTTTTCCGAACCTGCGCCCGTTTTGAAACCTGAACGGCAGATGAACGCACGTCTCAGAACGGGTTCACGCACCGGTCTATATAACGGTCTCATCGAATTCAACGCATCGCCCGGCGATGCAAGCGGAGACCGAAACCCATGACCTCCAGAACCACGACCGCAAAGACATTCACCACCAAGGCCGTTGCCGCCCTTCTTGCCAGCGCTCTCGTTCTGCCGAGCGTCACCACGGCTGCGGAAGCCGGCCACCGTCACGGCTGGCGCGACAATCACGGCCATTACCAGAACCATCACCGCCCGCGCTGGCACAAGCGCAAGCGCCACAACAATGATGCCGGCGCGGCTGTCGCCGCTGGCGTGATCGGCTTTGCCGCAGGCGCAATCCTCGGCTCCGCCCTGTCGCAGCCGCGCCAATACATCGACCCGCCGCGCCGCGTCTATGGCCCGCCGCGCGCTCCCGCCTACGGCGGCGGCTATGGCGGCCCGGTCACGGTCGATTATTCGCCGCGCCCCTGGACGCCGGAGTGGTATCGCTACTGTTCGGCGAAGTTCCGCTCCTTTGAGCCGGAGACAGGCCTCTACACCACCTATTCGGGTGTCAGGAAGCTTTGCCAGTAAGGCGAAAATTTCCCCGGATTCGACAAGCGCCGGACATGGTTTCGGCGTTTTCCGGCCTTCTAATCGGATTGAAGAATCGGAACACGCGGCCTGGCTGAAAAATGCGGGCCGGACATATCTTCGGAGATGAACGAATGCTTCGTGGAATGAAACTTTCAAAAGGCCTTGCAGCCGCCCTTGCCGGCGCGATGATGCTGCCGATGGCATCCACGGCGGATGCCGGCGATGCGGGCGCGGCGATCGCGGCCGGTGCGGCCGGTCTTGCCGCAGGTACGCTTCTGGGCACCATGCTTTCCGGCCCGCAGTACATCGATCCGCCGGCACCCGTATACGTCGCGCCTCCCCCGCCCCGGCGCGTCTACCGCGAATATTACGTGGAACCGGCACCCGTTTACCGCGAGCGGGTCTACGTCGAATATGCGCCGGAGCCCTGGACGCCGGAGTGGTATTCCTACTGCGGGCGCAAATACCGCAGCTTCGATCCGCGCTCCGGCTATTTCATCGCCTATTCGGGTGAATACCGCTTCTGCCGATAACGGCTGGACGGTGACAAACAAGGCCGCGCGTCCTTTCGGGTGCGCGGCCTATTATTGTTTGCGAACGGACGCATCCGGCACGTCTCATTGGCAGACGCGGTGGTCGCCGTAGCGCCCGTGTCGGGCAAGGTCCAGGTGGAAATGGTCCCGGTGGTGGCGGTCGGCCTCCGGCCCCAGCACCGTTGAAAACCGCTCGCATGCGCCCGAATGCGCATTGCGCAGGAATGCGCCTTCGTAGATATCGCCCCACCCGCCTTCCACGGTGATCTCGCGCCCGTCGGCCAGCTTGAAGGAAGAGATGTCGAGCGCGTTCGCGAAGGCATGTTCGGAAAGCGGCCCCTTGGCTGCCCCGTTACGTCCCCGGCAGGAATAGGACGCGGCGATCTTCATTTCGCTGACGGGTGAGCCGAAAATGGCCATGGCCGCCGGCTGGACGCTCTCGGACAACCAGTCTTCGGTCTCGCGGATATGGCCGCAGCTCATCGTCGCCGAATTGGAAAAGGCCACCTGTCCCCCTTGCAGCGCCGTCACCTCGAAGGGGTGGTCGATACCGCAGATGCCGGGGCCGGATATCGCCCGCGAAGGCCGGATGAAGGGCGTGCGCTTCACATCACCGGAGGCAAGGCATTGCGCTTCCTCGCGCGCGCGCCAGCGCTCGCGCTCCTCGATGTCCCAAAACCCGCCGCATCCGGCAAGCAGCAGGAAGACGGCAGACGCAAGCGCGATATTGAAGATCCCTATCCGCATGCGGCGACTGTCACGCAGCGGAAATAAGAAAGGATTAACGCTGTTTCACGGGCAAGGCCGGTTCTTGCATTTATTGCCGTCGCACGGTTCGGCGAAACGAAGCCCCTCGCCCCCGATGCGCTGCTCGCCAGGCGCGTGAACCTTCTCGAAGCGGGCGCAGCCTTTTCGCTGCAGCACCATGAGAAAGTTTCCTTCCGGCGTTTCCTTCCCCCAACTGTCGGAAACCACGACCTCGCTGTCGTTCGCAAGCTTGAAGCCGATAAACTCGATCGTCCGGCCACCCGTCGCATCATCACCGGCTTTTGCAGCCGCATCGCCTTTCGGACAGCCGGAGGAAGCGGCGGCATCCAGCCCGACGAGGCGCTGCCCGAACTGGATCAAGGTCATGTCGCTCATCTCGTTGGCGACGAAATTTTCGACGGCGATGGCGAAGTCGCAATCGAGGGTCACGCTCTCCCGCAGCCGCACCACACCGCCCGGCCCGAAGGAATCCACATCCACCGGCGCGGCCATTTCGCATTCCCCGGCCACAAGCGCTTCGGGCAACACCCGGCGTTCACCGGAATTCAGCGGACATACCGGCCCGTCGTGCTTCCTTTCGAAATCGACAAGTCCGAAAGCCACTCCTATCCGTTCTTTTGAGCCCGCCTTGGGCCTTGGCACGGCAGCTTGCACGGGAGCCGACCGCAGGCTGTGCTTGGGTTTCACCGCATCTTGCGACGGCGCCAGCAGGACGGAGGTTTGGGAAGGTGCCGCGTTTTCCTGCTCCGCGATGACGGCCGTATCTGGCGCCAGAACCGCTGCCAGCATCATGACAGCCGCAATCGGCCGGCGATATGCGGTCGAACGGTCCCTTGCGGAATTTCCCTTGCCGTGCCGCGCGGCTCCCCGAAAAAGGGCGCTCCTGGCGCCCATCGGAAAAAACCCGCATATGCGCCCATCCGCTGGGACACACGGCTCAGCGTCACTCCGAAACATGCCCCGCTCCTGCCTGATCCGGCGCGCTTTCGACTGGTTGGGGGCACCCGCACAACAGGAAACCGCCCCGGGATCAATACCTCGAGCAGACCCTTGTCACCAATTCCAGGCCGGTTTCGGCGGGACATGCTCTGGCGAAATTAATTCATTTTTCGAAATAAAATACAACCCTTCAATAGTATATTCAGACGTTCCGGCCTCAACGTCTTTACAGAGCGGATTCTATACATCGGCAAGCGTAAAAATTACCTGAGATCGGGCCCCGTCACCGTCCCGAAAGGTCTGCTTGGTGAAAAGCGCCGCGAGGGATTGCGGGCTGGCCCGGACAATCCGTTACCCCTCGGGGCCGTACCAGATCGGCGAGGTATAAGCCCGTTCCTGAGCGCTTTTTTCGGCTGCTTCGGGTATCTCGATGCCATAGCGGAATGCGTCATAGACCACCCAGCGCGGCGTGGGGATCTCAAGGACCCGGGCGTAATAGAATGCGGACTG
Source organism: Hongsoonwoonella zoysiae (assembly GCF_013266695.1). Taxonomy (GTDB): domain Bacteria; phylum Pseudomonadota; class Alphaproteobacteria; order Rhizobiales; family Stappiaceae; genus Hongsoonwoonella; species Hongsoonwoonella zoysiae. The sequence goes on along the minus strand of NZ_JABRXF010000001.1, from coordinate 1,921,310 downwards.
TGCAGGGTCGAAATCAGGATCCGTCCACACAGTGCCCAATTCGGATGCGCCGATTGTGTTGGTCCAGTTCGCCGCCGCGACATCCACCGTGTTGCCGACATCCGGCAGCACGCCGTTGTCATCCGGCTCCCGACCCGGCGACCATGCAACGTCATAGACCTTCTCATGCGTGTTGCCCTCGGCATCGAGCCAGCCCTTGACGATCTGTATGCGGTCGAGATTGGCGCCGATGGGGTCGCGCAGCGCATAGACCATGAAGGTCGGCGCGGCGGCCTCCCCGCGTGCGGGCAGATCGCCTCCCATGGGCACACCCTTGCCATAGCCGCGAAAGGCCGGCTGGCGACTGTTCAGGTCGTCATCCGTATAGTCCCATCCACCGAAGAAGCGCACGATCATGCGCGGGCCGGTGGTGGCATAAACCTCCTTTCGCGCCATCGCGTCGAAGATCGATGTACGCGTGTTTTCCTGCGCCCAGACGGCGGCATATCCGGAAGACACGAGCTGATATCCCTCGTAGGCGCCGATGTTCGTCTTGGCGAAAGGGTGGCTCATGCGTTCGGGCTTGGGTTCGGCATTGGCCGCCTTGCCGAAGAAGTTGTCTTCTTCCGCGGTTGAAAGAGCGGTGTGGCTGTCGGTGGAGCCGACAAGGCCGAATTTATAGGGGTTGCTGCCAAGCCGCGCCTCAAGTTTCAGCCCGTTCTTCAGCGCCTCCCGGGCGTATTCGTACTGCAGCATTTCCGGCGTCTTGGCCTGGGTCAGGTCCAGGTTGCCGACGTCCCATGTCTCGTAGTTCGCGAAGGCGTCATCGGGCGAAAGCAGCGGATGGGCTTCGCCGTCGCCCTTGATCTGCGTCGCCTCGTACATCTTTTCCCAGCGGGCGCGTTTTTCCACGTATTCGGCGTCCAGCGCACGGCCGGTGTATTGCGCATCGACCGGGAACATCAGCCCGTTCGAAAGGTTGCCGTTGTGGGCAAGCGCCAGCACGGTCCCGCCCGTCTTCGCCTCGTAGTTCTCAAGCCATTCGTAAAGGTCGAGCGGGTCTGTCGAGCCGATAGGCGGTTGGGTTGTAAAAGGCACCACCTGGCCGGCCTTTTCCGCTCCGTCACGGAACAGGACATTGCGGTGCAGGTTGTTGCCGCTGACAAGCGAGGTCCACTCGAAGCCGATTATCGTCGAAAAATTACCCGGCTCGTTGTGGGCTTCCGCTGCGTTCACCACCTTTTCCCAAACGCTCGCGTAGGTCTTCGCGCCGGGCGAATAGTCTTTCAGGAGGTCGGGCGGGATATTACCTTGCGCGAAATTCGTGATCAGGTCGAGCGCGGCCTTGGCGGAAGCCTCGCCGCCCGCCTGCAGCCCCTCGTACCAGCGTTTCCCATCTTCGAAAGCGATGATATTGGGCGCGCCCTTCGCAAGATCGTTGAAAAAGCCCATGGCGTCGGAATGATCGGCGATCACCAGCCAGTCGAGGGGGCGGGAAAGCTTCACCGGCTGCCCGGTGTTGGAGGTCACCTGCTCTCCCTTGGCGAAGCGGTAGGCATCGTCAAGGCCAAGGCGCGCGCCGAACAGTCCGGCATCGACAGAAAGCCCGGTGTGAAGGTGCGTGTCGCCCCAGAACACCCGGCTCGGGAAATCGCGCTCGGCATAAGGAGAATAGGCTTTGCCGGGATACATACCGGAAAGCGATGACTCGGAGGGGATGAACTGTGCCGCGGCCGGCGCCGTCAGCAAGGCGGCGATGGCGGCTCCAATGAACAGACGATGCATGACAATCCTCCGGCAAATCTGTTGTTCCGCCCCCGGCAAGATTCTTATTTCCGTTACATCATTATTAAACCCACTCCGGCAGATAGCATCAATCCGGTGTTTTCCACTATCATCGCCAGCAATTTCCGTGGGCTGCATCCTCGGATACGCGATGCCTTGCCGGCCTGTTCTCAAATCGCCCCGAGTTCCCGCGCCCGTTTCTGCCCTTCATCGGTGTGGTCAAGAACGAATTCGAATCCGTGCCGGCCTGCGATGTCACGCAATATCGTCACCAGATAGGACATTTCTTCGTTCGACAGGACCGGCAGAAACACCCGCGTCTTGCGATTGTCTTTCATGATGACGATGAGATTTCGATCGATCGGCGCCATGCTGCCCAGCATCGTATGCGTATGGACCAGAGCCCGCACCTCGGACCAGTTGATACGGCGTGGGCGCCACCAGCCAGAGGCCACCATTGCTTCCGGGCTCACGCCGACCGGATTTGGCGACAATAGATAGCTGGACAACTTCAATCCGAACGGAAGAAGAACTGCCGTGTAGAGCGCAGCCGTCAGGTAGGGGCCAATCGCCCGTCCGTCGACGAAAGCGGAAATTATGATGATAACGACGATTGCAACTGTGAAGCCGGCGATCTGGCGAGCGGAAAAATGATAAACTCGCCACGGGAGATATGCTTCGCTTCGCTCCAGATCGAACCAAATTGTTTTTCTCATAGCTTGCAAATGCCCACGGCACCAATTCGTGTCGATTCAATTTTAAATTGCATGTCTGTATAGTAAATAAATCTTCAAGCTCAATTCAGGCCCTTCCACCGCCAAGCCTACGGTGAATTTACATTACGTCATCGATATGGGATGAGGTGACTAACCAAACTGACCATTCCGTAAGGTCCCGTGAGCAGCCAAGAAAAAAACCTCGCCAACCGCTACGTAAGCGACCTGAAGCGCTACGGCGTCAGCCAGTCGCAGTTCCCGAACGTTCTGCGCGCCATGGTGCCGATCACGCTGTCGGGCATCTTCCTGGCATTGACCGCCATTTTCGTCGCCTGGTCGCAAGACAGTTTCGGACAGGAATGGCTGATCGTCGCGGTCGCCGCCGTCGTCGGCGGCTACATGGCGCTGAACATCGGCGCGAACGATGTCGCCAACAACATGGGGCCGGCCGTCGGCGGCAAGGTTCTGACGGTGATCGCAGCCGTCCTGATCGCCGCCGTTTGCGAAAGCGCGGGTGCAATCCTTGCCGGCGGCGATGTCGTCAAGACGGTGTCCAAGGGCATCATTTCGCCTGGAACAAGCATAGGCGTCTCGCAGTTTCGCGATCTCATGCTGAGCGCGCTATTCGCCGCCGCGCTGTGGATCAATCTCGCCACCATCCTGAGCGCGCCGGTTTCCACCACGCATTCCATCGTCGGCGGCGTGTTGGGCGGGGGCATCGCAGCCTCGGGCTTCGCTCTGATCAACTGGATCACCATGGCCCAGATTGCTGCAAGCTGGGTCATCTCGCCGGTCTTCGGCGCGGCCTGCGCCGCCGCCATCCTGTTCTTTATCAAGAAACGCATCCTGAACGTCGAAAACAGGCTCGAAGCGGCAAGGTTCTGGGTGCCGGTCCTGATCGCGCTGATGGCCAGCGCCTTCACCGCATATATGGCCATGAAGGGGCTGAAGAAGATCTGGTCCCCGTCCCTGGTGGAGATCGTCGCCTACTCGGGCGCCGCCTTCCTGGTCGCCTATCTCGCCTCCCGCCCCGCCGTTGCCGCGCGCACCATGAAGCTTCAAAACCGCAAGAAGGATATCTACGGCCTGTTCGACGCGCCCTTGATCGCCGGCGCCGCACTTCTGTCTTTCGCCCATGGGGCGAACGATGTCGCCAATGCGGTCGGGCCGCTTGCCGCCATCGTCTCCACCGTTCAGGACCATTCGGGAATCGCGAGCCAGGTTTCCATTCCGCTTTGGGTCATGGTCGTCGGGGCGATCGGGATATCCTTCGGGCTTGGCCTTTTCGGCCCGAAACTGATCCGCGTCGTGGGCCAGAAGATCACCCGGCTCAATTCGCCGCGGGCCTTTTCCGTGGCTCTGTCAGCGGCGATAACGGTGCTGATCGCAACCTCGCTCGGCCTTCCCGTCAGTTCGACGCATATTGCCGTCGGCGCCGTCTTCGGCGTCGGTTTCCTGCGCGAGTTCCTGGAAAACCCGAACAAGCGCACCCTGCGGCCGGGTCACAAGCTGAATGAAACCGCCGAAGACGCATTCAACAGCCTTGGCTTCCGCTCTGTCAGGAAGCTTGTGCGGCGGCGCTTCGCCCTGTCGATCGCAGCCGCCTGGTTCATCACCGTCCCGGCATCGGCTCTTCTGGCTGCAACGCTTTACTGGCTGCTGCGGCTTCTGTGATCCAGGGCTTCAGCGTCTCGAACTGCTTGATGACTTCCAGATAGTCTTCGCGGTAGGCCACGCGCGCGGCCTCCTGAAGCAACGCCCAGTGGCGCTGGCGCCTGTCCTTTTCCGGCCAGTCGTCGGCCTGTTCGCTCACCAGAAAGGGGTAATAGGTGACAGGCACCGTCACCTTGCCCGATTTCGCCTGTTTGGTGACCGGCACGGTGATCGGAAAGTCCTCCAGCACGGTGCCGCGCACGCCGGCTTCCTCGAAGCCTTCCCGGTGGCACGCCTCTATATGGCTTTCGCCCGGCTTCAACAGCCCCTTGGGCAGGATCCATCGTCCCCGCGTCTGCGAGGTGACGAACAGAACCGCGATCAACTGGTCGCGCATGTCGAAGGGAATGATCCCGACCCGATGCATAGGCCGCCTCTCCAATTATCCAGTCACCTATCCTGCGATTCACGTTACGTGAGTCATCGCTTTTTCCAAACCTTGCCGAATAATATCCGCCTGCCGCTTACCCCGGCAGGACACGGCATTCGCGGCAGCGCTCGCCAAAGCTTTCAACCATCCGCAATAACAATCGACGCCCGGATCGTGAAATCCTGGGCTTTTTGAGCGGCGTTCCAGGTGATAAAGACCGATTATTCGGTTGTGTGATGCTGCCTCCAAAAGGCCTTTGATAGATGACGCTTGAGATATATTCCGCCTATGTCGTCGCCAGCCTCATCCTGCTTGCGGTTCCAGGGCCCACGGTCATGCTCGTCGTCAGCTACGCGCTGGCGCAGGGGCGCAAATCGGCGGCGGCAAGCGTTGCCGGTGTCGGCGCGGGCGACGCCTTGGCCGCAAGCGCTTCCCTGCTCGGCCTTGGCGCGGTGCTTGCGGCCTCCGCCACGCTTTTCACGGTGCTGAAGTGGGTCGGCGGGCTCTATATCATTTATCTCGGCGTTCAGATGTGGCGGGCAAAGCCTCATGCGCTCGAAACCGTCGAGACGAAAACGGCAAGCAAACGCAGGGTCTTCCTTCACACCTTCACTGTCACCGCCCTCAATCCCAAGGGGATCGCCTTCTTCGTGGCCTTCCTGCCGCATTTCATCGTGCCGGCGAGCCCGGTCGTGCCGCAGTTCTTCGTTCTCGGCACCACCTTCGTCGTGCTAGGCATGGTCAACGCCGCGCTTTACGCCTTTCTCGCTTCTTCCGTGCGCGAGCGCGTACGCAAGCCTTCCACGCTCAAGGTCATGAACCGGCTCGGCGGCAGCGTTCTTGTCGCCGCCGGCATCATGACGGCGACGCTCCGCCGCGCGGCCGGGTGAAGGCAAACCGTCAGGGGATCAGCACCGCCGCCCCGCTCAGGCGTCCGTCGCGAAGATCAGCCAGCGCTTCGTTCGCCTTCTCCAGCGGGTATTCCGTGACATGGGTCGTAACACCCGCCTTCGGCGCGATATCGAGGAACTCGACCGCGTCGTTTCGCGCCAGGTTGGCGACAGAGCGGATCGCCCGCTCGCCCCAGAGGTCCGCATAAGGAAAGCCCGGGATATCGGACATGTGAATGCCGCCGCACACCACCGTTCCGCCCTTTCGCACCGCCTTCAGCGCAATCGGCACCAGCGCGCCGACGGGGGCGAAGATGATGGCAGCATCCAGTTCCTCCGGTGTTTTTTCGTCCGATCCGCCGGCCCAGACCGCCCCGAGCGACCTTGCGAAATCTTGCGCCTGGGCATCGCCCGGTCTCGTGAAGGCGTAGATCTCGCGTCCTTCGAATTTGGCGACCTGCGCCACGATATGGGCTGCGGCACCGAAGCCGTAAATGCCGAGCTTTACCGCATCGCCCGCCATTTTCAGCGACCGGTGGCCGATCAGCCCGGCGCAGAGCAAGGGGGCGGCTTCAGCGTCCGAATAGCCTTCGGGCAGCTTGAACGTATAGTCGGCATCGGCCACGCAATGGCTCGCGTAGCCGCCGTCGATCGTGTATCCGGTGAAGCTCGGCCGGTCGCAGAGGTTTTCCTGACGCCGGCGGCAATAGGCGCAAGAACCGCAGGTATGGCCAAGCCAGGGAACGCCGACGCGCTCGCCTTCGGCGAAACCGGTGACACCCCTGCCAAGACCCAGAACACGGCCGACGATTTCGTGGCCCGGCACGATCGGCAGTTTCGGGTCGGGCAGTTCGCCATCGATCACATGCAGGTCCGTCCGGCAGACGCCGCAGGCCAGGATTTCGATCAGGAGCTGGCCTGATGCGGGCGACGGAATTTCCCGTTGTGTCAGTTTTAATGGTTGCCCGGCCGCCTCCAGCACCATCGCCCGCATCTTTATCCCCCTTCGCTCAAACGCACCTATCCTCGGTCCCGATCGGATCCTGCGCTTTGATGACCATCAATCGCGCCAGCGTCGAAAAGCCACGAAAGTCGCCCTTATCGCCCCGAAAATCCACCAACGCTCCCTTGATTTCACCTTTCTCATCGCCAATTTCGCAAGGCTTGCGTTCCGGCGGATCCTGGCCGATCTTGGCGCTTCAGCCGGAGGATAACATGCTCTCAGCCGTCAAACTCGCCCGGGAAATCGAAGCCGGGGGAACTTCCGTCGAAGCGATCTACGAAACATGCGCGGCGGCGATTGCCGAACGCGAGGAAACCATCTCCGCCTTTACCCATCTTGCCCTGGATGAAGCGCGCAAAACGGCGGAAAACAGCCATGGCCCGCTCTTCGGACTGCCGCTTGGCGTCAAGGACAATCTCGACACCGCCGACATGCCGGCAGCCTATGGTTCGCCGATCTACGAGGGACACACTCCAGCCGCCGATGCGGCTGTCGTCGCCCTCGCGCGGCGTCTCGGCGCGGGGATAATCGGCAAGACGGTGACGACCGAATTCGCCTTTTTCGAACCGGGGCCGACGCGAAACCCCTGGAACCCGCTCCACACCCCCGGCGGCTCTTCGTCCGGTTCGGCGGCGGGAATTGCCGCCGGGTTCTTTCCCTTGAGCCTCGGCACGCAGACCGGCGGTTCGGTCGTAAGACCCGCAGCTTTCTGCGGTATCGCAGGCTTCAAGCCAACCTACGGGCGGTTGCCGCGCGAAGGGTTGAAGGTCTTTTCATGGAGCCTTGACACCATCGGCGTCTTCGGAAAAGGCGTTGAAGACGCAGCGTTCGGTGCGGCCACTCTCACCGGGCGGAACTGGCGCGTGGACGGCACTTCGCCGGGTGCCCCCCATATCGCCGTCGTTCACACCCACCTTTGGAAGGAAGCAAGCGGCGAGATGCGCCAGGCGGTGGAAACCGCGGCAAGGCTTGCCGAAAAAGCGGGTGCGAAGGTCAGCACGGTCGACCTTCCGGGCATTTTTTCAGATGCCTTCGCCGCCCATCAGGTCATTCAGGACCATGAGGCCGCACTTGCGCTTGGTTTCGAATTCGACCGCCATGCCGCCTCGCTCAGCCAGGTGTTGCGGGAGACGCTAGCCGCCGGGCGCGAAATTTTGCCGGAAGACTATGATAGCGCTCAGGAAACCGCGCGGGAAGCACGGCGAAGTCTGGGCGATCTTTTCGGGGAATTCGACGTCATCCTGACGCCGTCGGCACCCGGCGCGGCGCCGAACGGGTTGGGATCCACGGGCTCATCCATCTTCAACCGGATCTGGACGCTGATGGGTGTTCCCTGCATCAACGTGCCCGGTCTCATGTCGGCGAACGCTCTGCCCCTCGGCGTCCAGCTTGTCGGCGCTTACGGGCAAGATCGGAAGACGCTGCTTGCGGCACATTGGCTCGAAGGCTTGCTGAAGAAGCATGGCTGACGCTTCACCGCGTCCCGCCGACCGTTAGCGTCCAGACCCTAAGAAGCGAGTTTCGGCTTTATCGTTTCCAGCGAGCGGGCCGCCAGTTCCGGCGTCATCGACCGATAGCGCTGCAACGCATCGGAGATGGCGGAAGACGTCATCTTCAGCCGTTTCGCGCGCATGGCGATGATCTTCTCGTATGCCTTGTCCGACACGCCGGCGGCGCGGCAGAGGATGACGAGAGGCGCATCCTCCTCGCGGAAAATAATCCTGAGAACCGAATTTTCCGGCACGTCGACCACCTTGGCTATCATGGTGCCGAGATCGATCGGCCGGTCGCGGGAGGTGAATATCTCGACCGCCTCGTCGATTTTGGTCTTGCCGGCGACGACGCTTTCGATAAGAAGCTGCACCTTGGAAGGCTTGTCGCCGAGGTCGTGCAAATGCACATTGACCTTATGTCGCGGACGTTCGTCCAGGGCCTTCAGAATGACCTCGTTATCGCCGAGTTCACGCACCCGGCGCTCCAGTTCGCGGGTCAGGAAAGGCACCAGCGCATCCGCCGCCGCTTTCGTCAAGTCGTCCCGTTCCAGCAACGCTTCCTGAAGCCTGGGCACTTTGCGGGCTCGGTTGGTAATGTGCTTGAAGCCCTCGTCATCGATCGCCGCGCCGGAATTTTTCAGGATTGTCAGCAGGGCTTCCATCTGGCCACGCTTGGCCACGGCCTTCGAAACCTCCGGCTCGACGCGATCGCGTTCTGCGATCGCGCAAAGATGCGCCTGCGATTGCTGTTCCGCGACTTCGACAAGATCGTCCGCGGTCAGAACCACGGCACGTTGCAGGACGGGGCGGGCAACCTCGATCACGTCATGCGCGAGGCGGCGCATGAGGTCGGGCGGCGCTTCCGGATGAGAGGAGACCCGGTCGGCGAGGGACCGCCTCGCCTCTGTCTGAAGCTGGTCGAACACGTGGCAGACGATGTCGCCATAAAGTTCGCTCACACGCTCCGATTCTTCGCCGCCGGAGGCAAGAAACAGATCGGTCAGTGCGGATACCAGAGCATCGCGCCCGTCTTTCGAGCTGTCGCGGGCCAGGTCGTTCAGTTGCGCAAGATCCATCCTGGACCCTCACCACAAGTTGTTATCTTTCAGGAATTGTCGCGAAGAGGTGTTGCCCGGTAGTTAATGGCAAGAGATTCTCGCTCACGCCGCCGCACCGATCTTCACGAAAACGGCAACCAGAGCCGATGCGGTTTAATCGTACATATTTTCCAAAAATCGCTTAGATACTGATTTCCTTACGATACCCTCGCTCATATGACGCAGCGTAAGAATGTCTCAACAGTTGTCTTCGGCGCTGCAACAACTTTTTTACCTTTTCGCGCCCCCGCACCTCACATAAACTCACGAAAGCCTGAAGAGCGGGAGGCCATAGAATGACCATCGTCCGCAATCTGAACCTTATCATGTTCCTGATAGCGTTTTTATTCGTCACAGGCATCGTTGTCGGAATTCTTTAAAAAGAAGGCGGAAAAACCGCCGCATTTTCTTCGCTTGCCGGCGCTTGCCGGCAGTTCGCAAGGAAGCTCGCCGATGGAATTCCGTAAGATTCCACCGGCGATATCGTTTGTTTCCCTGCTCATTCTACATCCACGATTCACGCCGCCATCTTGAAGCGCTGCGCCGCATCGCCGAGCGAAGCCCTTGCATTGGCAACTGCGCTGTCCGCTGAAGCCATCAGACGCTCTGCGGCTATGATTTCCACATCGCCTATCCCGATAAACCCGAGGACATGGCGCAGGTAACCGCTTGCGAAATCGATCTCGGAGCCGATTTGCGTTCCTCCGGACGCCATGACCACATAAGCCTTCTTTCCTTCAAGCAGGCCCACAGGACCGTTTTCGGTATATCTGAACGTTTCCCGCGCACGGGCGATCAGGTCGACCCACGCCTTGAGCGATGCCGGGATCCCGAAATTATAGACCGGGGCGCCGATCACGAGGATATCCGCCGCCTTCAACTCGGCGACCAACTCATCGGAAAGAGAAAGCCTCGCCTTTTGTTCGCCGGTTCGCTCCGCCGGGTCGGTGAAATTGGCGGCGACCCAGGCGTCGTCGATGACCGGAAGGCCCGGGGATACGTCGCGCCTGACGATATTCACCTGACGGCCGGCGGCAAGCCGGCTGACGAGGTCTTGCGCGAGGTCCCGCGTAACGGAACCCGCTTTTCGGGCAGAGGACTCGATCTGGAGAATGTTAAGCGGCTTGTCCATCGTATCTCTCCTGCATCGGGGCGGTGCACCCTTTTCGTTTGTTCACTTGCAGGAAAAGATAATCAGCTTTGCTGGAATGATTAGATCTGAATCGATGAACAATGCATCAACCGCCACGACGCCGGAAAATGGACCGGCGCCGTGGCTGATCGGCAATTGTCATTCGGCGGCTTCAAGCCTGCGCGGATCGTAGTTGAGGATCGGCGCAAGCCAACGCTCGGCGTAATCGAGATCCCAGCCCTTGCGTATCGCGTAATCCTCAACCTGGTCGCGCTCGATCTTGCCGACACCGAAATAGTGGCTGTCGGGATGGGCGAAATAGAGCCCGGAGACCGAGGAACCCGGCCACATGGCGAAGCTTTCGGTCAGCTTGATGCCGGTCGCGGCTCGCGCGTCGAGCATGCGGAAGAGCGTTTCTTTTTCCGTGTGGTCCGGCTGGGCGGGATAGCCCGGCGCCGGGCGAATGCCCTGGTAGGCTTCGCCGATGAGTTCCTCGTTCGAAAGGGTTTCATCCGGCGCGTAGCCCCAAAGCTCCTTGCGCACGCGTTGGTGAAGCTTTTCGGCAAAGGCCTCGGCAAGCCGGTCCGCAAGTGCCTGGCTCAGGATCTTGCTGTAATCGTCGCCCGCCCTTTCGTAGCGCGCGGCAAGTTCCGCCTCGCCATGGCCGGCAGTCACGGCAAATCCGCCGATATAATCGCGGATGCCGAGGTAATCGGGTGCCACGAAGTCGGCCAGAGCCAGGTTGGCGCGCTTGCTCGAAGAACGAGCCATCTGCTGGCGAAGCGTATAGAACGTCGCGGCAATCTCCTGGCACTCCTCATCCTTGAACACCACGATATCGTCACCGCGCCCTACCGCCGGCCAGAAACCGACGACACCCCTTGGCTGCAGGAGCTTGCCTTTGACGATCTCGTCAAGCATGCGTCTTGCGTCATCGAAAAGCGCGCGAGCTGCAGGGCCATAGCGATTGTCCGTCAGAACCGCCGGATAGCTGCCCTTTATTTCCCAGGTCGCGAAGAATGGCGTCCAGTCGATCGTCTCGGCAAGGTCTTCCAGAGGAATATCGTCGACAACCTTCGCCCCGAGGAATGACGGCCTGACCGGCCGGTAATCTTCGAATGACGTCGGGAAACGATTTTCACGCGCCTTTTCAAGGCTCAGACGTTGAGATGCGCCGCGCGAGCGCGAATGGCTTTCGGCGATCTTCGCGTATTCGTTCCGAACTTCCTCGAAATACGGCTCACGCTTCGCCTCGCTCATCAGGCGTGAGGCAACGCCCACCGCACGGCTTGCGTCGGTCACGTAGATCGCCTGCCCGCGTTGGTAGTTCGGATGAATCTTGACCGCGGTATGGATGCTGCTCGTTGTCGCGCCGCCGATCAGCAGCGGCATGTCGAAGCCTTCGCGCTCCATTTCGGCGGCGACATGGCACATCTCGTCGAGCGATGGCGTGATAAGGCCGGAAAGGCCGATGATATCGACCTTCTCCTTTTTCGCCGTCTCCAGGATCCTTGCGGACGGCACCATGACGCCAAGATCGATGACCTCGAAGTTGTTGCACTGGAGAACGACGCCGACGATGTTCTTGCCGATGTCGTGAACGTCGCCCTTGACGGTTGCGAGCAGGACCTTGCCGGCCGAAGACCGTTCGGACTGGCCGTTCTTCCTTTTTTCCTCTTCCATATAGGGAAGCAGATAGGCGACGGCCTTCTTCATGACGCGAGCGGATTTCACGACCTGCGGCAGGAACATCTTGCCCGAACCGAAGAGATCGCCAACCACGTTCATGCCGGCCATCAGCGGCCCTTCGATCACCTCCAGCGGCTTGTCGGCGCGCTCGCGCGCCTCCTCGGTGTCCTCGTCGATATAGTCGGTGATACCGTTGACGAGCGCGTGCTCGAGGCGCTTTTCAACCTCCCACGTACGCCACGTGAGGTCTGCGGTTTTCTTTTCGCCGCCGCCTTCCTTGTAGCGTTCCGCCGCTTCCAGGAGCCGGTCGGTCGCATCCTTGCGACGATTGAGGACGACATCCTCGCAAAGCTCGCGAAGCTCTGCGTCGAGATCGTCGTAGATCGCAAGCTGGCCGGCGTTGACGATGCCCATGTCCATGCCGGCGCGAATGGCGTGATAAAGGAAGACGGAGTGCATCGCCTCACGCACTCCTTCGTTGCCGCGGAAGGAGAACGAAAGATTCGAGACACCGCCGGAAATATGCGCATGCGGCAGATTCTGGCGGATGTAGCGTGCGGCCTCGATGAAATCGACACCATAATTGTCGTGCTCAGGGATACCGGTCGCGACCGCGAAGATGTTCGGATCGAAGATGATATCTTCCGGCGGAATTCCGACCTTGTTGACCAGAATGTCATAGGAGCGCTCGACGATTTCGATCTTGCGCTCCAGCGTATCGGCCTGGCCCTTTTCGTCAAAAGCCATAACGACGACTGCGGCACCGTAGCGGCGCACGAGCCTGGCATGTTCCAGAAACTGCTCCTCGCCTTCCTTGAGCGAGATCGAATTGACGACGCCCTTGCCCTGGATGCACTTGAGACCGGCCTCGATCACGCTCCACTTGGAGCTGTCGACCATGATCGGCACGCGCGCGATATCGGGCTCGGCCGCAACGAGGTTCAGGAAGGTGACCATCGCCTGCTCGGAATCAAGCAGGCCCTCATCCATGTTGACGTCGATGATCTGGGCCCCGTTTTCCACCTGCTGGCGGGCAACCTCCAGTGCGGTCGCATAGTCGTCGTTCTTGATTAGCTTGCGAAAACGCGCCGAACCCGTGACGTTGGTGCGTTCTCCGACGTTCACGAAGTTCGTTTCCGGCGTCACCACGAAAGGTTCAAGGCCGGAGAGGCGCATATGCCGCTCGATCTCCGGAATCTTTCGCGGCGCGTGCCCCTCCACGGCTTCGGCGATGGCGCGGATATGATCCGGCGTCGTGCCGCAACAGCCACCGACGATATTTACAAGGCCGCTCCTGGCAAACTCGCCGAGAAAGCCGGCCGTCGCTTCCGGACTTTCGTCGTATTCGCCGAACTCGTTGGGCAGGCCCGCGTTCGGATAGGCACAGATATTCGTGTCGGCGACGCGCGAAAGCTCACCGATGTGGGCGCGCATTTCCTTGGCGCCCAGCGCGCAGTTAAGGCCGACGGAAAACGGTTGGGCATGCGAAACCGAGGCCCAGAAAGCCTCAGGCGTCTGGCCGGAAAGCGTGCGCCCGGAAAGATCTGTGATCGTGCCGGAAATCATGACCGGCAACTTCACGCCCTTTTCCTCGAACACTTCGTCGATGGCAAAAAGTGCGGCCTTGGCATTCAGCGTATCGAAGATCGTCTCGACGAGCAGGATATCTGCCCCACCGTCGATGAGGCCGCGTGCGGCGTCGGCATAGGCCTTGCGCAGATCGTCAAAGGTCACCGCTCGATAACCCGGATTGTTCACATCCGGGGAAATGGAGGCCGTGCGGTTCGTCGGCCCCAGCGCGCCTGCAACGAAACGCGGACGCGAGGGATCGCGCTCCTCCATGATGTCGCAAGCTTCCCGCGCCAACCGCGCGCCTTCGCGGTTCAGTTCGTAGGCGAATTCCTCACAGCCGTAATCGGCCTGGGCGATCGTCGTTGAGGAAAAAGTGTTCGTTTCCGCGATGTCGGCGCCCGCCTCCAGATAGGCGAGGTGAATGTCGCGGATCGCATCTCCCTGGGTGAGATTCAGGAGGTCGTTATTGCCCTTGAGCGGCAATTTCCAGTCCTTGAACCGTTCTCCGCGAAAGCCGTCCTCGTCCAGGCGCAGGTCCTGGATCATCGTGCCCATGGCGCCGTCGAGAACGAGAATACGTTTGGCGGCCGCCTCCTCGAGGCGGCCGAATACCGGTGATTTATCAACCATTTTCTTCTCTTCAGGCAGCTTGTTTTTCGGGTGTAACGGGGCGCACGCCAAGCATGTGGCAGATCGCGAACGTCAGTTCCGCCCGATTCATCGTATAGAAGTGGAACTCGTTGACGCCACGGTCGACGAGGTCGAGCACCTGCTCGCCGACAACCGCGGAGGAAACCAGCTTGCGGGTCTCGGGATCCTTTTCCAGGCCCTTGAAACGGCGGGTCAGCCAGTCGGGGATCGACGCTCCGCATTTGGCGGAGAAAACCATCGTCTGCTCGAAATTGGTGATCGGCAGAATGCCCGGCACCACCGGCACGTTGATGCCGGCGGCACGCACGCGGTTCAGGAATTCCTCGAACTGGTCGTTGTCGAAGAAATATTGGGTGATGACGCGCGTCGCGCCCGCGTCCACCTTGCGTTTCAGATTGTCGATCTCGAAGTCCCAACTCGGGCTTTCCGGGTGGCGCTCCGGATAGGCGGCAACGGAAATCTCAAAGTCGCCGATCTTGCGGATGCCCTCCACGAGGTCGGAGGCATAGGCATAACCGTCCTCGCGCGGCTTGTAGATCGCCCCGATACCTTCCAGCGGATCGCCGCGCAGGGCGACGATATGCTTCACGCCAAGCTCGCGGTAGTCGCGCACGACCGCGTCGATTTCTTCGCGAGACGCGCCGACGCATGTCAGATGCGCGGCCGGATGGAGGCCGGTTTCATTGACAAGGCGCGCAACGGTGCGATGGGTGCGCTCGCGCGTCGATCCACCAGCGCCATAGGTCACGGAGACGAAATTCGGGGCTAGTGGCTCGAGCCGGTCGACAGCCGACCAAAGCGACGCTTCCATCTTGTCGTTCTTCGGCGGAAAAAATTCGAAGGAAACGGATACGTCACTTTTCTCGCCAAGCTGAAAGCGGCGGATCGAATGGTTGAGCGTCATATTATGCGACCTCCCGGGTCGTATTTTTCTGTGGCAAATCGGTGATGATGCGCGGATCGCGAGCAAGCCAGACGCTCACCGTCAGCATTCCCTCGTTGTGATCCTCGGCGGTGAGATCACGGACCTCGACCACATCTAGGCCGGCCTCCTCCAGCCAGCGCGTCATCTGCTCATGAGCAAAGCCGAGGCGCCGGTGGGCATGCGCCTCGCGCAGGAACTCGAAATCATGCGGAGCGAAATCGACGATCAGAAGCCGCCCGCCCGGGCGCAGGGCCCTTGCCGCCTCGCCAATTGCGCGGCCCGGATCGTCCAGGAAGTGCAGCACCTGGTGAATGCACACAACGTCGTAACTTTCGCGCGGCACGGTGAGGGCGTAGACGTCACCATGGCGCACCTGCGCCTCGCCGATCCCGGCTTCGGCAAGGTTCGCACGTGCGACCGCGAGCATATCGTGGCTGGCGTCGACACCAAGCGCCCTTGCGTATTGATTGCGAAAAACCTCCAGAAGCCTGCCCGTTCCGGTACCAAGATCGAGCAGGGCGTCGAAAGGCTTCTCACCCAGCATTTCCTTAAGCGCATCTTCCACGGCCTCTTCCGGCACATGCATGGAACGCTCCTGATCCCAGGTCTTGGCGCGGTCGGCGAAATAACGGGCCGCCTCCTCCGCCTTGGCCTTGCGGATCGCGTCAAGGCGCATCCGGTCGGCCGTAAGGATAGGTTCTTCCCCGTCGAGACGATTTAGAAGGTCGCGGGCGAAGGCGCCCATCGCCCCGTCGCCAAGCCTGTAGAAGACCCAGGAGCCTTCCGGAAAGCGCTGCACGAGGCCGGCTTCCGTCAGAAGCTTAAGATGGCGCGAAATGCGCGGTTGGCTCTGGCCGAGGATCGCCGTGGCGTCCTTCACGGTAAGCTCGCTTTCGGCAAGCAGCGCGATGAGCCTGAGCCTGGTGGGCTCCCCCACGGTCTTGAGGCCGGAAAGCAGTTGTTCGAGGCCGAGAACGGTTTCATCTGTCATGGCGGGCCGCAATATGAAAGCTGGATATAAAGATATCTTTATACGTACATAGCCTGATTTGCAAGGGGCCTGACGCTAACCGGGCAAGCCCGACCCCTCTCGCCACCACAAAGGAGGAAGCCTCGGCCGTGCGCTACGAGGCGCCGATATCGACGGCGGCGATTTCGGCTTGTTATTCATTAACTGATGTGTTAATTAACACTTTCGCTAAATGATTTGGGGCAATACATGCCTGAACCGCAAATTTCCCTGCCGGACGTATTCGGCGCACTTGGTGATCCGATACGACTTTCGATCGTCGAACGGCTGATGAAGGAGGGCGAAGTTTCCGCCGGCGATATCGCTGCACCTTTCCCGATTTCCAAGCCTGCCATCTCGCGCCACATCTCCGTTCTCGAGAAGGCCGGCATCATAGAGCGCCGGGTGGATCGTCAATTCCGGTTCCTGCGCGTGCGCGGAGAAACGATGAAGGACCTTGCAAGCTGGATCGAACGCTATCGCCGCTTCTGGGAAACCTCTTTCGACCGCCTCGAGAAGCTTTTTCCAGGCGCGGAAAATGACGACGCAGAACAAGGCAAATCGAAGATGGAGGACGACCATGACCACTGACACGACAGAGGCACGAACACTGACGCTCTCCCGCACGCTCAATACCGGCCGGGAATCGGCGTTCGATGCGTGGGTCAATCCTGAAACGCTCGTCAAGTGGTGGGGCCCGGAAGGCTTCACGACCCCCGAACTGGACATGGACGTGCGCGAGGGAGGAGCCTGGTCCACGGTCATGCTGTCGCCGGAAGGTAGCCGCCATCACGTGAGCGGCGTCTACAAAACCATCGACCGGCCGAACCGGCTCGTTTTCACCTGGAGCTGGACGCAGGACGACGGATCGAAAGGGCACGAAACGGAAATCGAGGTCACCTTCACCGCGAAAGGCGACAAGACGCTGATGACGCTGGTGCAGAAGGTTTTCAAGGAAGTCGAGCACCGCGACAACCACCAAAAGGGCTGGACGTCTTCGCTCGACAGGCTGGAGCGCATGTTCGCCTGAGTTTAATTTGTCAACGTCGCGGCGACCGCCGTGTCGGCCTGAAGGAATTCGATCATGACGGAACTGGAAATCATCGGCTTGCCGATTTCGACATACGTGCGAGCAGTGCGTATCGCAGCCCAGGAAAAAGGCGTGGCCTACACGCTTCATCCCGCCTCGCCCCACAGCGAACCGGTGAACCGCATATCGCCGGCAGGCCGCATCCCCGTCATGCGGCACGGCGGTGTGGAACTGGCGGAATCGCGTGCAATCGCCGGATATATCGATGCCGTTTTCGACGGGCCCGATCTTTTTCCGCGCGATCCTGTCGAAGCCGCGAAGGCCGAACAGTGGATCTCGCTGACGAATACGGTTTTCGACCCGCTTTTCATCCGCCGCTTTCTCTTCGCCTATATTTTCCCGAAGGGGGAAAACGGCGAACCGGACCGTGCGGTGATCGATAAAGCGGCCGAGGAAATGCGCCCCTATTTCAAGGCGATTGACGCCGCGCTGGCGGAAACGGGCTATTTCGCCGGGAAAGCCCCGAGCTTCGCCGACTGGAACCTCTTCACCATGATGCACTACCTGCGGCAAATGCCGGAATCGGGAGAAATGCTGAACGCATCGCCCAATCTGCTTGCGCTGCATGACCGTCTCGCCGCGCGGGAAAGCGCGGAGGCTACCCTTCCCCCGCCGCCGCAAGAGGCCGCAAGCGCCTGAGCGCGCAAAGTTCCACCTAACGGGTATCGGCGGACCCGGGAGATTTCTCCCGCGCCGCCTGCTCTTCGACGATAGGTAGCACCGCTGCGCCAATGGCTTTCTTTTCCGCCTCGCTCAGGGCCTTTTCGTCGCCGCCCTGCTCTTCATTCTCATCCACGTCTTCATGGGCGACGCGAACCGTGACCTCGCGGTGAGCGAACTTGATGCCTTCCCGCGCGCAAAGATCGCGAATACCCGCATAAACCACCTTGCGAAGCTCGAACTGATCGCCGGGGCGCGTCATGAACTTGACACGCACGATCATGGCGGAATCCTCCAGCGCCGTAACGCCTTGCGACTTCACGGGCTGAAGGAACTTCGGTCCGTATTCGGGATGCTGCAGCAGTTCCTGGCCGAATTTCTTGATGAGCTTGCGCATCTTTTCCACGTCCGTGTCATAGGTAACGCGGAAGGCAAGTTTCATGATCGCCCAGTCGCGCGAATAGTTGGTCACGAACTGGATTTCGCCGAAGGGTACGGTGTTGAGCGGCCCGCGGTGATGCCTGAGCTGCATGGAGCGGATGGAGATTTTCTCGACAGTGCCTTTCACCGTGCCGATATCGATGTATTCGCCCTTTCGGAATGCGTCGTCGATCAGGAAGAAAGCGCCGGAAAAGATATCGCGGATCAGCGTCTGCGCGCCGAAGCCGACCGCAAGACCGACCACGCCAGCGCCGGCGAAGAGCGGGGCGATGTTCACGCCCAGTTCCGAAAGCGCGATCATGCCGACGATGACGACGATGGTGATCAGCAGGAAATTGCGGAAGATGGGAAGCAGCGTTGCAAGCCGGCTTTCGCCCTTGCCGCCAATCTCCACTTCCTCGCCTGTATCTTCCTCTTCTCCCTTTTCGAGCCTTATCCGGTGGTCGACAGCGATCTGGACTGCCTTGTAGGCCAGATAACCGGCAAAGACGACGAGGAGGACATCGAAGAGATTGCTCAGGACGAACCGGTCGTCGGTGATCGGCACGCCCCAGGTGAAGAGCAGATAGGCGAGCGCGGCGGCGAAGGCGAGAATTGCACCCGCATGGTCGAACAAGGCGCGATAGGGCGCGCGTGCGGCTTCGCGCTCGATGGCCTCGGCTTCGGCGTGCGATGCGACGGCGCCGGGATCCGTGTCCTCACCTTCGCTCGTGGCGGCACGCTCAAGGTCTTCGGCGATCACCCGCAGTTCGGCCGCGCTGTCGCGGCGTGGCAGGAACCAGCGCTCGATCGCGAAGACCATCAGGCCGTAGAGTACGAACCCCAGAAGAAGCGCCATGATCGGCGCACCGATAAGCCCGGTCGCCGCCGGCAGGTCGAGAAGTGTCCTGACCGTGGAAGAAAAGAACGCGAAGAGAAAATAGACAACCGTCAAAGGCAGCCACAGTCGCAAGATCAAGCGGCGCCACAACGGCAATTCCCTTTCGTTCCTGCCGAGCACCCGCGATATGGCAGGCGAAAAGATGACGGCGATTACACTAAGCGCAAGGCACGTAAACAACATGGATGCCATCACGAGAGCCTTGTGCGCATTCTCGTCGAGGCCCAGCTTGAACATCCAGACGCAGACCGCGAACACGATATAGGCTATCGATGCGAGGGAAATCAGGCTCCGGTAAAGCCCGCCGGCTTCCCGATCTGTAAAGCCGACGACTCGATATGCCGAATTATCCGGCGAAATGACGCCTCTGAATACGACCCTGAGAAGGAGGACCGTCGCGACCGCGCGAAGCCCCTGGAAACCGGTCACGCGAATGCCGGGATGGCCGACGTCGAAGGCAAGCACGATGAGGATGCCGACGAGCGCGAAGGCAAGCACGCCGCCGAGCATGACGAAAGATTTGGCGAAGAGATAGCCGAGTTGATCGGCCCGGGTTGCGGGCGTAGCGGCAAAATTGCGCAGAAACCTGTGGTCTGCCCATTGTTCGAAAAGCTTCAGGGCGGCAATGCCGGCGACAACCGCACCGACGAGCACCATGAGTGCCGTCCAAAGCCAGCCCGCATCGCCGCCGTCGATTTCAGCCAGCTTGACGTATGAACGTTCCCACGCGCCATCGAGGCCCTGCAGAACATCGGCAGCAGCCGCGCGCGCCCTGAAGGCCTTGGACATGGTTGCTTCCATGGCGTCGGCGGCGGCCTGCCTTTCCGCTGTGCCCAGGGCCGCAGCCGGCTTTCCGGAAGTCGAGAGGGCAGACGTCTCAGTCGCTTGCGCAAACGCGAAGCTTGCAGGCATTGCGATGATGAACGCCACGAGCGCCGCCACCAGCAGAGCGGAACCGCATCTTATATTCCAATCCATTATGCCCTGCCTCCAGCGCCCATCCCGGGCAAACCCCGAATGCCAAGTCAATATACCGCAACGGAAATTATATTTGATGGCGGATTTGCAAGCAGATCAAGCATCGCTACGCCTTGTCCGGACAATGAGCGCCGGGCAATAAAAAAGGCCTCCGCAAGGGAGGCCTGAGTTGGCAAGAGGCATACGATTTGTCAGAGGCTTGAACGAAAAGGGTGTTGAACCCGGTTAGGGCCGTTTGTGGAGAGTCCTGTTCATACGGCGATGCGTCCCTGCCATTGATCGAGCATTCGCCGGGCGGTCGTCGCTTTCATGCTTTCGTAGCGTTCAAGCGCGTCGCGGCGGGCCTCGTTTCCAAGGCGATGACGCCATGGGCCGATTTTCAAGAGCGCTTGGACGGTCATCGGCGAAAATTCGTTCGCCTTGGCAACGATCAGGAACGGATCGGTATCAAGGCGCACCAGCCAGTGCTTGGCCTCTTCCAGCCCGATATCGCAGATGAGGGCGAAAGTCGCTACCGCCTCCGGGAAGCGATCTTCGGCCGAAAACCGGCGAAGCACCGCCTCGCTCAGGCCTTCCCCGCGCGCAAGTGCCGCAACGCGTCCGGTCGCCGTTTCGAAATCGTAGCGTGCGAGCCAATATTCGTTCGACATGCGCTGCGCGGCCAGGCGCGTTGCCTGCGGCAGCCTGCTCACGCCCGCCGTGTCGTCCACTTCGATCAGGCGCGCGCGCACTCTCTCGCTGGCGATTTCCACGAGAGCGAGGATGTTCTGCTCCGCAAGGTCGGTGCGCGAGCCGATGGCAAACTGCAGCTCCTCGTCTTCCCGAGCGGCCTCCATGAGCCTGTTGAGGCCGACTTCCGAGACGGCGGCCCCCTCGTTCTCAGCAACCTTGCGCTTTACCGTGGCGCCGCCTTCCTCGATCAGCACATCGGTGACGATCTCCGACAGCACCTCTCGCGTCGCGATTGCGACTTGATACTCCTCGCCCTTCTCACGGGCGATTTCAACGAGATCGGGATCGCGCAACACGGTTGAATGGCGCAAAATGGATTCCGCGACCTTGAACGTGTCGGAGGCCAGCGTCTTGATCGTCGCCTCAGGCGCACGACGAAGCTTGCAAAGCCTTTCGGCAATGAAGCAACGCGCCTCCTCCTCCACCATGCTGGCAAGACGCGTCAGCACGGAATCGTAAATCTCCATCTGCTCCTCGGAGCAGTTTTCGGAGGTCAGCGAAAAGAGCATGGCGACGTGTCTCGCCAGTTCATTGCCCCGCGACTTGTCGCCGTCTCGCGCAAGCGCCTCAAAATTCACAAGCTCTGTTTCCAGCGCTCTCGACATGGCGTCACCCTTACCAAAAATCGATACAGGTCAATCCATACACCGGGTGGCTTAAATAAATCAGTAATATCCACACGCGAATTTCAATTGAAATACATATATACTTTTATTATAAATTGAATTAAATTGGATATATTATGAAATTAATGGATTAATAATTTAAAATAACGGGAAAAGCACCGTTAAAAAACGCGCTATCGTCAATTAAAATTAGATTTCATAAACAAAATACGGGAATAATCTCAAATATTACTTATCTATACATGGCGCACGAAAGAAACACCACAACATCATGAAATCGCGGCATTGAATGCGGCTTCATAGCGCAGATCGGGCAAGCTTTGCGGAATGCAGGGGCAGCGGAAAAATGCAACGCCCCGATGCGCGGTTGAACTCCAACCCGACGTTCGGCAATCCCGCTCCGCGCCCTTCGTCTCACATCTCATTGCCGTTTCAGGTGCCATTTACATCAATTCTATGGGCCCAGACCCTGGTTCAAATGTCGTTGCATAGACAATGCGATAAGATTATCTGATCATCCATGCTGACTTTCAAACAACTCCGGTATTTCGACGCCCTGGCACGGCACATGCACTTCGGCCGGGCGGCGGAAGACGTCGCGATTTCCCAACCTGCGCTTTCCATGCAGATCAAGGAACTTGAGACCGATCTCGGCATACAACTCGTGGAACGGACCGCACACTCGACGCGCCTCACCCGCGAAGGCAGCGAGGTTGCCCGGCGCGCAGCAGCCATCCTTTCCGAAATCCGGGATCTGGAGGATTATGGCCGCCATGCGGCACGTGTCCTTGGCGGGCCGTTGCGCCTTGGCATCATCCCCTCGATCGCGCCCTATCTGCTGCCGCGCATTCTGCCGGGCCTGATGCAGGACTATCCGGACCTTGACCTCAGGGTCCGGGAAACCATGACCGAAACGCTTGTCAGAGAACTTCGCCATGGCGAGCTTGACGTTATCCTGATCGCCCTGCCTGTCGACGAAAAGGAGTTCGAATGTGAAAGCCTCTTCGCCGACCGCTTCCTGCTCGCGGTGCATGCCGAACCCGGACTGGACGAGCGCATCCGGGTCGATGCCGCTTCGGTTGAGTCCCGAAACCTGCTTTTGCTCGAGGAAGGCCACTGCCTGCGCGACCAGGCGCTGAATTACTGCCGCGGGCTCAAGCCTTCAGGTGAATCAACCTTCGGTGCCACAAGCCTTTCGACCGTAATGCAAATGGTCGCTGCCGGATACGGCGTCACGCTGTTGCCGGAACTATGCGCCTCCGTCGAGGTGCGCGACGAGCGAGTTGCGCTGCTTCGCTTCAAAGACCCGCAGCCGGAACGCACGGTTGGTCTGGTCTGGCGAAAATCATCGCCGCGAAAGCACGATTTCGCGGCACTCGGAGATAGCATCCGCAAGTCCGGAACGCCTTAGACGAAACAGCCTGCCGAGATGGTCATTCGTAGGTTCAACGCGGATGCGCAAGCACCTGGTCGCAGGACAGTCTCTACGTTGGGGCGTCATTTCCGACGTAATCCGCAACGCTCGAAAAACATCAAAACCAGGCTCGGCAGATTTGCGCCAATGTAACAAAAAGTAATACGTTTTTATTTTCGCCTCTTTCCCCTTCATAAATTCAAATATTTTATTTGAAAAATTAAATATCTCAATCAAAGCTGCACAATATACTGAATAAATAATCAATTTCTTTTGCATTTTGACCAAATAACGCTAGATTTAAAGGTGTTGGAGAGCTACCGGCTTCACTACCCATTCAATGCGCGTCTGGCTTCCGGAAACGACGGACGCGGATGCAGGGCCCCGATCTTAAAATGAGCAGCTCGCTGAAAAAGGTGTCCCCATGACCGGCACCAAGGAAGCGCCCTTCGCGGAAAAGCGGCGCGAAAGCGTGAAGACGACAGACACCGGCTTCGACGGCCAACTTGGTGAGACCAACGATCATGCACCTTTGCTCGAACTGAACGATCGGTACGAACGCGCCGCATTCGTCGTCGATAGCGAAGCCCGCCTGATCGAGGCCAACGAACATGCCGGCCGGCTGCTCGAATGCGGGGCGGACGTGCGTTTGCGCGGCAGCTTCATCGAGTTCGCCGAAAAGAACCGGCAGCACAGCTTCTCAGATACGCTGACAGAGCTTCACGACAGATCGACCGGCTCCCGCAGGGAGTTCATCATAGAACGGCCCAGCACGGGGCGCCGGCCCATTCACGTGGAAATACAGAAAATCTCCGGCGTAGACCATTTCCTCATTATCGCCGTCGACCTGAACGACACGTCGATCGGGCCGATGGCGAGGCTTCGGCAGGTATTCGATCTGACAAGCCGGGAGGCCGACATCGCGCGCCTCATGGCTACACCGCTGACGGAAGCCGAAATCGCCCTGTCGCTGGGCATCTCCACCAATACGCTGCGCTCCCACCGCAAGACGATCTACGCCAAGCTAAATGTCGCAAATCGCGTCGATCTCACGCTCCTGTTGCACCGGCTCGCCTGAAGGGGTTACTCCCTCGCATAACGTTTCCACGGTCTGGAAGTCTTTTGCGAGGGGAACATGAGCGGCGGGACCAGGCGCCAGCGGGAAATTTTCAGGGTGCTCGGCCGTCTCGTTCCGCGCGTGCCTTATCTCGATGCGCAGGCGATTTTGGAAATGGCTCAATCGCGCCACCTGCGGCACCTGCCGCCATCGATCGCCATCTGGCAGGCCACGACGGCAAGAGTGCGTCACGCCCACACCGAATACGACGCCTTGCTGGAAGAAGGCTACGACCGGGACGCCGCCCGGTTTTTCGTGATCGACCATATGAACTTCGTGCTGACGGAATGGGGCTGCGGACGGCATATCGACCCGGACGACACCGATTCCGGCGTCATCGGAAATGACTGAAACAGACACTTTTTTCGAGCGGCCGGTTACCATACCGAAACCGGAAAATCACGCTATCGGCCGCGTGCCGCTTCAAACTTGACGCAAGCCTTTCTAGCTTCCTTGCGAAACCATCGGCGCCAGCGCCGACCGCAACTCGCAACGGAGAGCACTCATGCCCTATGTGAATATCAAGGTCACACGTGAAGGGGTTACCGCAGAACAAAAAAAGGCGCTGATCAAGGGCGCGACGGAACTTCTTGTGAACGTCCTCAACAAGAACCCGGCTACGACGGTCGTCGTCATCGACGAGGTTGAAATGGACAACTGGGGCGTTGGCGGGTTGCCAACCGCCGAATACCGCAAGAAACTCGCCGAGCAGGCAAGCGGCGGCAAATAGAATCCGGCACAAAGTCCGCAAGTCAAAACGGCGGGCCCTGGCCCGCCGTCATTTTCACCGTTACCGCGTCAGCGGCTTGTACTTGATCCGCTTCGGGTTCGCGGCATCGGGGCCGAGGCGGCGGATCTTGTCGGCCTCGTAGTCCTCGAAGTTGCCCTCGAACCACTCCACGTGGCTGTCGCCCTCGAACGAAAGGATATGCGTCGCCAGCCTGTCGAGGAACATGCGGTCGTGGCTGATGACCACGCAGCAGCCGGCGAAATCCTCCAAGGCTTCCTCGAGTGCCGCCAGCGTCTCGGTGTCGAGATCGTTGGTCGGTTCGTCAAGCAGCAGGACGTTCGCACCCGACTTCAGGACTTTGGCGAGGTGAACGCGGTTACGCTGGCCGCCGGAAAGCGAGCCCACCTTCTGCTGCTGGTCGCCGCCCTTGAAATTGAAGGACGAGCAATAGGCGCGCGAGTTGACCTCCTTCTTGCCGAGGTAGATCACCTCGTTGCCTTCGGATATTTCTTCCCAGACCGTCTTGTTCGGATCAAGCTTGTCGCGCGACTGGTCGACATAGCCAAGCTTCACGCTTTCCCCGATCTCGATCGCCCCCTCATCCGGCTGCTCCTGTCCGGTCAGCAGGCGGAAGAGCGTCGTCTTGCCCGCTCCGTTCGGCCCGATCACACCGACGATGCCGCCGGGAGGCAGCTTGAAGGTGAGATCGTCGAACAGGAGTTTGTCGCCGTAGGCCTTGGTGACGTTTTCGACGTCGATGACGTTCTGGCCGAGGCGTGGACCTGCCGGAATGACGATCTGCGCGTTCGACGACTGCAGCCGCTCCTCGTTCTTCTTCAACAGCTCGTCGTAGGCGCGGATACGCGCCTTCGACTTGGTCTGGCGCGCGCGCGGGCTCATGCCCATCCATTCCTTCTCGCGGGCGAGGGCGCGCTGGCGGGCGGCATCCTCGCGCGATTCCTGCTCCATGCGCTTGGACTTGGCTTCCAGATAAGCCGTGTAGTTGCCCTCGTAGGGAATGCCGTTGCCCCGGTCGAGTTCCAGGATCCAGCCCGTGACATTGTCGAGGAAGTAGCGATCGTGGGTGATGATCAGCACCGAGCCCTTGTATTCGCGCAGGTGCTTTTCAAGCCAGTGGACCGTTTCGGCGTCGAGATGGTTGGTCGGCTCGTCGAGAAGCAGAAGGTCCGGCTCGGCGAGCAGAAGCTTGCAAAGCGCGACACGGCGCTTTTCGCCGCCGGAAAGATTGTCGACGCCCCAGTCGCCCGGCGGGCAGCGCAGCGCTTCCATCGCCACTTCCACCTGGGCCTCGAGGTCCCAAAGGTTCTGGCTGTCGATGATGTCCTGGAGCTTTGCGCCCTCCTCCGCGGTTTCGTCGGAGTAGTTCATCATCAGTTCGTTGTAGCGGTCGATAATCGCCTTCTTTTCGGCGACACCTTCCATCACGTTTTCCAGAACCGTCTTGGAACTGTCGAGCTGAGGTTCCTGCGGCAGATAGCCAACCTTGGCTCCCTCGGCGGCCCAGGCCTCGCCCGTGAACTCCTTGTCGAGACCGGCCATGATGCGCAGAAGCGTCGACTTGCCGGCGCCGTTGGGGCCGAGAATGCCGATCTTGGCGTCCGGATAGAACGACAGGTTGATGTTGTTGAGGACCTTCTTGCCCCCGGAGTAGGTCTTCGTCAGACCGTGCATGTGATAGATGAACTGGCGCGCCATTTCGGGACTTGGTGCTCCGTGGATTCCGGATTGCGGGAAACTGGCGGGCAGTCTTAGTCGAAGCCCCCGCGCGTATCAATAGACCACGGAATGTGGGCGGTACCGCCGGAGCCGGAATTTCGTCCGCGGCGACTGCGGCTTTTTACCAATGATTTAAATATTTCCTTTACCTTCTGCCGCGAAACGGGGGGTGCGGCTTGAAGGAGTACGACATGCGTGCAAAGCCAATCCTGAATACGCTCGTCATCTGCGGCCTTGCCCTTGGGCTTGCGGCTTGCGGATCGAGCCGCTTCGAACGCGGCGCCTCGGGCGCGGGAATAGGTGGTCTTGCGGGCGCCGGTATCGCCGTGGCGGCCGGTGGGCCCGTGCTTGCGGGTGCGGCGGTCGGCGCGATCGGCGGCGCGGCAGTCGGCGCGCTGACGAGCGAATGCGATATCGACCTCGGCCCGCAGCGCCCCAACCGCTGCTGATCGCCCTTCTCCGCAGGGCCGGGGCGATTGTCGCCAGACCGCCTAAATCAGCAGCATTTCACTGCGCGAAAAATCGCGTTTCTCCCGTTGGGTAACGCTAGCGTGATCACCAAGTGTTCAACAGCGCCTTCGAATTCGATCGCATAAGGTCATGGGATCGACACGGAGGCGGCCTATGTAAAATAGGCGGCAGCACACCTTGAACATGCCGCGCTGACCGGGCGCGGGATGCTTCAACGTTTTGATACCGATCGGACTTTTGATCCCGAAGTCGTGACGCATGTTTCGGGATCGGTTGATCGAGCGAAGCGACGAGGGGGTTTGTGATGAGCTGGTCTTTGCGGTGGGTCGACCACTGGGCGGGTGACAAGGACGCTCTGTCGAACGAAGCGCCGGGGGTGCAAGCGCCAACGGGGCGGAAAAAGCGGCCTTACGGCATTCTCAATGACTTGGGGGCGGATACGGCGGAGGTGGATTCATCACCTTCCCTCGATCAGGCGCATGACGCTCTGGAACGGATTGCCCGATACCAGCAGCCGGAATGATCCGCATCGAAAGAAACTATCCGGGCCGGCGTTTCGCCGGCCTTTTTCGTGCCTCACACATCACGCCGACGCGTGAAGGGATGCGCCACGGGCTCTTTGGCCTTCAGGAAATGCCGCCGCATGAGCGCGAAATAGGATGGATAGGCATATCCGTCGTTCCCGGTAAGCAGTACTTCGCGATGGCGCTGGTAAAAAGCCGGCAGGCGATACCACGCAAGGCCGGGACGATGATGATGAGCTGCATGCAGATTGTTGAAGAGGAAGAGCCAGGCGAGCGGCCCGCGATCCTCGATGACAACCGTCCGTTCCCCTTCACCTTTCGCGGCCTGATGTTCGGCGAAAGTGCGTATTAGCAGAATTGAAAACCCAAGGTATGTGGCCGCCGCGAACTGCCAGAACGGGATGGCGGACCATCGCGCCATCGACAGTGCCAATGCACCGGCCGAAAGAAGATGTAACCACCAGCACCGACGCACCCGGCGGGCCGGCGCATCCCGTTTCGACACGAGCCGGACATCCGACGAGACGAACCTCAATGTCGAAACGGCAGGACCGATCAGGAGCCTGCCGGCCAGCGTGTTGTTGAAGGAAAGCACGGCCTGCAACGGGCGGGACAGTTCTTTCCATCTCGACCTCGCAAGATACCAGCTTTCCGGATCGTCGAACGGGTCTGTCAGCTCACCCGTGGCGTGGTGGGCAAGATGCGTGTCGCGAAACCTCCCGAAAGGAAATATCCATCCGATCGGAATGAAGACCAAAGCCGCATTTGCGCAAGCGTTGCGCGTCGGATGGCCATGGACGACCTCATGCGTCAGCGACCAGTAGAGCGTGGTGACGAGTCCGGTCGCGACGACCCACAAAGGCGCGGCAAGACCCTGCCCGCTGCCCAGGGTCAGCCAGAACCAGGCCGCGTAGCAGGCCAGGATCAGCGCGACCGTGGGCCACTCGATTTCCTGCGCAAGCTTCCGAATCATCCAGCAACTCCAATCGCTTCTCGATTGAGGTCGCCATAATTACCGCAGCGTCACAATGAGTCAGTGCGCAACCGATCACCAATATTGCTGTGTTTACGCAACAAATGTTGATAAAATAAATAATATTGTTGCGAAACAAGAAACCGGAAATCACGCACGATGGCTCGCCCCGCCCCCGACAAACGCCAGATCGCCGAAAGCTTCCGCTCACGCCTTGTCCAGCTTCTTGAAAGGCAATCGCTCACGCTGTCGGCTTTCGCAAAGCGATGCGGCCTCGATCGATCGGCACTCAGCCAATTCCTGAACAAGGACGGCGCGCGCCTGCCGAGAGCGGAAACTCTGAGCGCCATTGCCATTGCCGAAAGTGTCAGCGTCGACTGGCTTTTGGGCCTGAGCCAGAGCGAAAGCGCGCTAGGCGAAGTGGCCCCACAAATCGGCATCGAGCTTTCGGGAAATGGCGCGCACGAGCCGAAGCTTGCCGAATGGCACCGCGAGGCGATCGGCCACAAGATCCGTTACGTGCCAGCGACGCTGCCCGATCTCCTGCGCACCGAAGCGCTGTTGCGATACGAGTTCGGCGAGGTTCAGCCCGCCCTTCTCGATGCGAAATCGGACCAGACAAAAAGCCAGCTCGACTATTCGCGCCGGCCGGAAACGGACATGGAAGTGGTGATGCCTCGCCAGCGCCTTGAAGATCTCGCGTCGGGAACCGGCATATGGGGCGGCCTCCCGCGCGGGGAACGACAGGCGCAGCTTTTGTATATGGCGGAGCTTCTGGATGAACTTTACCCGACGTTCCGGCTATTTCTCTACGACGGGCGGCAGCATTTTTGCGCGCCCCTCACCATATTCGGGCCGAAGCGAGCGGCCATCTACCTCGGCAGCATGTATCTGGTCACCCATTCGGTGGACCAGATCCGTGCGCTTACGACCCGCTTCGACCATCTGATCCGGGTGTCGGAAGTCGGCGCGGACCGCGTTCATGAGCATATAGCCGCGCTTCAGGTTCGCTGAGAGCGGGACGACCAGCTTTCTTCCGGGCAGACAGGCCCCTGCAGCACGAATTTTCACTGCCAGAACTTTGATTCTGAGCCGAATTCCGATCACGAAAGCGATCTGATTGCACGAGATTTGCGCGCCCCTCATGTTGCGTCGCGGCATAAATCCGTAGTATTCCCCATGCAACTCATCAGGACCCGGTGAAATTCCGGGTGGCTCCTCCGGCCGCTTATCCGCCGGAATCTCCAGGAAACGGCTTGTTTGTGCGCGGGTTGTCCTCCCCGATCCGCGCCATGCCATGTTTTGATCTCGGACGGTCCATGCCCTCAATAGATGCCTATCGCCAGCAGTGGTTCGGCAATATCCGCGCGGATGTGCTCGCCGGTCTCGTCGTCGCGCTCGCCCTCATTCCCGAAGCAATCGCCTTTTCGATCATCGCCGGTGTCGATCCGAAAGTCGGGCTCTACGCCTCCTTCTCCATAGCCGTGATCACGGCAATCGCCGGCGGGCGACCCGGAATGATTTCCGCCGCGACCGCCGCAACCGCCGTACTCATGGTCACGCTGGTCAAGGAGCACGGGCTGCAGTACCTGCTGGCGGCGACCGTGCTCGCCGGGTTCCTACAGATCGGCGCGGGTCTCCTGAAGCTTGGCTATGTGATGCGCTTCGTCTCCCGCTCCGTGATGACCGGCTTCGTCAATGCGCTCGCGATCCTGATCTTCATGGCGCAGCTTCCCGAGCTTATCGGCGTGCCATCTCTTACCTACGTCATGGTCGCGGCGGGCCTTGCGATCATTTATCTTTTTCCGCTCGTCACGAAATCCATCCCCTCTCCGCTCATCTGCATTATCGTGCTGACTACCGTTTCGATAGCACTCGGCCTCAATCTTCGCACCGTCGGAGATATGGGCGAATTGCCCTCGACCCTGCCCGTATTCCTCATTCCGGATATCCCGCTCAACCTCGAGACGCTGATGATCATTCTTCCCTATTCGGCGGCTGTCGCGGCGGTGGGCCTGCTGGAATCGCTGATGACGGCGCAGATCGTCGACGATCTCACGGACACGCCGAGCGACCGGAACCAGGAATGCATTGGCCAGGGCATTGCCAATACGGCGACCGCCTTCATCGGCGGCATGGCCGGCTGCGCGATGATCGGCCAGTCGATGATCAACGTGAAATCAGGCGGGCGCGGGCGCCTTTCCACCTTTTGCGCCGGCATATTCCTGCTTTTCATGATCGTCGTTCTCGGCGAATGGGTGAAGCAGATCCCCATGGCCGCTCTCGTCGCGATCATGATCATGGTTTCCGTGGGGACCTTCAGCTGGTCGTCGATCAAGAACCTCAAGGACCATCCGCGCTCTTCGTCCGTGGTGATGCTGGCAACCGTCATCTGCGTGGTCTTCACGCATAATCTCGCCATCGGCGTGCTCGCGGGCGTGCTCCTTTCCGGCATCTTTTTTGCATGGAAGATCGCGCAGATTTTCCGCGTCACCTCGAAGCTTTCGGAAGACGAAACGGCGCGAACCTATGTCGTGGAGGGGCAGATTTTCTTTGCATCCGCCGATGATTTTGCCGCGAGCTTCGACTTCAAGGAAGCGCTGGAGAAGGTGACGATCGACGTCAGCCGCGCACATATCTGGGATATTTCGAGCGTTGCAGCACTTGACATGATCGTGCTGAAGTTCCGCCGCGAAGGGGCCGAGGTGAATATCGTCGGGCTTAATGAAGCGAGCGAGACGATCGTCGATCAGCTTGCCGTTCACGACAAGCCGGGCGAACTCGAAAAGCTGATGGGGCACTGATGACCACCGAAAACACCGAAAAACGGCTGATCGCCCTCGTCGACGGCTCCATCTACTCCAAAAGCGTATGCGACCACGCCGCTTGGATTGCCGGACGCACCTCCGCCGCCGTCGACCTTTTACATGTCATCGGCCGGCGGGAAACGGCGAGCGCGCCGACGAACCTGAGCGGTAATATTACGCTAGGAGCACGCACGGCCCTTCTGGAGGAGTTGAGCGCGCTGGACGAGCAGAAGGCCAAGCTTGCCCAGAAGCGCGGCCGCGCGATCCTGGAAGACGCCAAGGAAATCGTCGAGGCCGACGGGATAAGCGATGTATCCACAAAGCTGAGGATCGGCGACATCGTCGAGACGGTCGGCGAATTCGAGAAGAACGCGGAAATGGTGGTGATCGGCAAGCGCGGTGAAGCCGCCGATTTCGCCAAGCTCCACCTTGGCTCCAATCTGGAACGGATCGTGCGTGCGGCGAAAAAGCCCGTTTTCGTCGCATCGCGCGCCTTCAAGCCGGTCGAACGTTTCCTGATCGCTTTCGACGGCGGCACCAGCAGCATGAAGGCGGTGGACCATGTTTCGCGCAGCCCGCTGTTCGCAGGTCTTGAATGCAGGCTTCTCATGGTCGGCGCGGAAACGGCGGACACGCGCAAGAAACTCGACGACGCCCGCTCCGTTCTGGAGGCTGGCAGTTACGAAGTGCGCTCCGGCATCGTGCAGGGAACGCCGGAAGCCGCGATTGCGGCAACGGTCGAATCCGACGATATCGGCATTCTGGTGATGGGCGCCTACGGCCATTCGCGTATGCGCAGCCTCATCATCGGATCCACGACGACGGAAATGATCCGCTCGTGCAAGGTCCCAGTGATGCTGTTCAGGTAGGAGACAGCCGCGTCATGAGCCGGATTTACCCGCCCCGACCTTCGAAAGCTGCGCTTCGATCGCCTGTGTCACGCGCTTCGACGACGGGCTGACGGCGGTCGGGAACCAGGCAACGAGGTGGCCGTCGGGGCCGACTAGATACTTGTGAAAATTCCAGCGGGGCGCGGCTTTCGCGCCGAGCGCAGCGCGCGCCCAGACGTAAAACGGATGGGCGCCATCACCTTTCACGACTTCCTTTTCCGTCAAGGGAAAGTCGATCGAAAAATTGACCTCGCAGAACTGCTTGATTTCCGCTTCGCTTCCCGGCTCCTGGCTGCCGAAATCGTTGGACGGAACGCCGAGAACGACGAGGCCGCGGTCGCGATATTTTTCCCAAACGGCCTGAAGATCGGAATATTGATGGGTGAAACCGCAGAAACTTGCGGTGTTGACCACCAGAACAGCCTTGCCCGCATAATCGGACATCGGCAGTTCATGGCCCTCGATGGCGGTGAAGGTGAAGTCATGCGCGGACTGGCCGGTTTCCGCCGCATTGACGGCCGAAGCGCCGAAAAACAGAGAGAAAACCATAAGAACCCGTATCAGCATCCCGCAATTTCCCTATTGATCATCCCCCGTCTACGTCATCCGACGCGCTGCGGATCGCACGAAAACTATATCAGGAACCGGCGGCGAAAAGGGTCACTTTCGTGGCAATCCGGGGCAAAGAGAATTCCGGAAGCGGCAATTCGAACGCCTTTTAATTCCTAAAGCGTCAGCACCAGGTTAGCCATTCAAAAAACGGGTGCACTCCACGGGTTATCCCGTCGAAACGATTATCGGGAGTTATCCCCGTCGATGTTTGCATCGAAAAGACCCCCTTCCTCTTCGTGGATTTTATGGACGCTCACACGCATGAGATTGCGGACCGAGGCCAAGGGCATCCTGCATGCCATCCGCAATGGACGTATTGATAGATATTTTTTGATATTTACTGTAATGTATTTCTGGAGGCTTGGCGCGCAAAGGGAAGAATTAATATGAATAACTTGAGAAAAATACTCGTTGAAATCACGCTTTTTTCAAAAAAAATTATAAATCTTAATTTTACAAGATCTATATGGATTATTTCAGCCTTGGTATCTGCGTTATGTATTTCCACCTTATCGGGCGCGTTCGCGGCTGAAATACCTCAGAACGCACATACCAAAGATTATGGACAAGGTTGGGAGTGCAATGATGGATACATCGAGTACAACGGAATATGCGCTGCGATAACGGCGCCCGAAAACGCTTATCTGACAGGTAACCGCTACGACGGTGGCTGGGAGTGCAATTTCGGCTTTCGGCAGGAGGGCGCGGCCTGCGCGACCATAGATGTTCCGGAAAACGCATTTCTGGAAGATAGCTATCACGGCCCTGGCTGGAAATGCCGCAGGGGTTTTCAGGCTACGAACAGTGGCTGCGTCGCGATCGAAATTCCTGCAAACGCCTACCTGAACACCCGCTCCTACGGCGACGGATGGGACTGCAACAGAGGGTATCGTCCTGTCGGCGACGGGTGCGAACCAATCAAGGTGCCCGAGCACGCATATCTTTCGGATGACAGCTTCGGGTCGGGCTGGACTTGCGAGCGCGGATACCGTGCAGTCGAGGGCAATTGCGAAGCCATATCGGTGCCGCAGAACGGTTATCTTTCGCGGTCGGGTATCGGCCAGGGCTGGGAGTGCGAGCATGGTTATCGCGAGCATCAGGGCACTTGCAGAGAAATTGCCGTACCGGCGAATGCGCATATCGATTTTCTCGGTACCGACTGGAAATGCAATCGGCCATATCACAGGAAGGCCGACACCTGCATACTGACCCCATAGTCCGTTGAGACCCGGCCTTTCTCCCGACAAACGAAACTGCGCCCGGCCGTGAGTGCCTCGGCCGGGCGGCCATGCATGGGCAATACCGATCAGCCGCCCTGCGGCGCACCGATCGCGATCGGACGAACCGGCGAGCCGGACGCACCTTGCGAGCGTATCGGCAGGATGATCGCGCAAGACGTCCACACCTTGTCGGCGGCGATTTCCTTCAACCGCGCGTTCTGGATGTTGTGGATGCCGTTCACCGCAAGGTTCAGATGGTGGATGACGAAGGGAAGCCCCTCCTCCATCCCTTGCGGCGGGGCGGCCTTGCCCTGAAGCTGACCATCGGCGACCGGATCGGTGAACGGGTTGTCGAGGGCGACGAGCACGACGTTGTTTTCCGCCAGCATTTCCGCGCCGTCGCGCGCAAGCCCCGGCCCCATGGTGTAATAGCGTTTTGACGCTTCCGCATCATCCCAGAGCGTGCCCCAGCCGGTATGGATGAAGACGGCGTCGCCCGGCACGATGCCACGCCACGTAAGCCCCTGGGCTTCCAGCATCGCCTCGATATCGGCGGCGGTGACGAGCGTACCCGGCTCCAGCGGCTCGCCGCCGTTCAAATGCGCCGCTGCGTCAAGAAGCACGGCGGAGGTGACGATGGGCTTTGCCTGTTCGATGCCGAGTTGCAATAGGGGGCTGTCCGGCGCGGGCTTCACCTCCGACTGCTTGCGCCCGCCGTAATAGGTCGCGCCATCCGCCGGAAAATCGCCCTCCCCCGTCCAGGGCTCGGCGAGGTAGGCGAAATGGCCGAGCGCATCCATCTGCGTGCCTTGCGCGCCCGGTTCGCCGGACTTCACATCCTCGCCATTGAAGGCATGGCGGGTACCGGGAATGCCGACCGTCGGGCGGTATTCATAGGCAAGCGGCGCGCCAAAGGGCGACATCGGCATGTCGTTGGAGCGGAGGTGGCTGAGTTCGTAAAGCTTCGCTCCCGGCTTCATGAGGTGTGCTGCACAGCGCATCCAGGTTCCGGACCCTTGCGTGTTGCCCATGCCCGCCTGATCGCCATCGGGCCAGGGAGCGGTGGGCGTCAACTCGAGCGAACGCTCAATCAAGCTGCGATCCTCATCGCCCTGCGCAAGCGCCGCACCGGAAGCGATCAACGCCGCAAGGCCCGTGCAAAGTGCCAGTTTCCTCATGTCAATTCCTCCCTTGAAATTGCGATCAATGCCCGCAGGCTTTGATCGCCATTTTCCCGGAAGGCTAATGCCTACCGGGCAATCTGGGCCGGCAGCCAGGTTCCAAGACCCGGAAGCCAGACGAGTGCGGCAAGAACGGCAAGCTTAATGACAACGAACGGAAGTATGGCCGCGTAAATCTGGCGCATGCCGATGCCAGGCGGCGCGACGCCGCGCATGACGAACAAAAGCAGGCCGAAGGGTGGCGTAAGCAGGCCAATTTCCATCGTCAGAAGATAGACGACGCCGAGCACCAGATCGTTGATGCCGACACTTTGGGCAAGCGGCACGAAAACCGGCACGGTGACCATGAGCATGGAAACCTGATCGACGAAACAGCCGAGCAGAAGAAGGAGCAGGATCATGCCGACCAGCACTTCCGTCGGCCCGAGCTCGAATGCGGAGATGGTGCGGATGAGACCGCCGGTGGCGCCCGAAAAGGAAAGCACCTGGGAAAACGTCTGGCTGGCGGCGATGATGAATAGGATCATCACCGAAAGCTTGACCGTTTCCATGACCGCCTTTTTGACCCCTTTCCATGTCAGCGCGCGATAGGCGGCCCCCACACCGAGCGCGGCGAGGCAGCCGAGGGCCGCCGATTCCGTGGGCGTGGCGAGACCTGCCAGCAGGCTGCCGATGACGACGGCGAAGAGGATGGAAAGCGGGGCGACATAAATCAGGAACGGGCGCCAGCGCTCGGCAAGCGTCATTTCAGGCAGATCGTCCGGCGGGGCGAGCTTGGGATTGGCGATGCTGCGACCGACGATCCAGACGACGAAAAGGGCGGCGAGCAGGAGCGCCGGAACGACGCCGGCAACGAGCAGCCCGGCAATCGAAATGCCGGCGAGACTGCCGACGAGGACGGCGAGCGCAGATGGCGGGATCAACATGGCGATTGCGCCCGACGCCATGATCGGGCCCATGGCCATCGACGGATGGTAGCCGCGCTTGAGCATGCCCGGCAGGAGCGTGGAGCCGAGCATCGCGGTATTCGCGATGGTGGAGCCTGAAAGGGCCGCAAAAATCGTGCCGCCGAAAACGGTGACGACGCTGAGCCGGCCCGGAATGCGGGTGACGATGCGCTCCACCGCATCTATGGCGCGATGAGCGACGCCCGTCTGGAACAAAAGCTCGCCCATGAGGATGAAAAGCGGAATGGGCGCGAGCTGGAAATTGGCGATCGACTGCGCAGCGTTGCGCGCAAGCTGCACAAGGCCGCGCTCGCCGCCCAGAACCTCGAACGCGCCGACGAGGGTGACGGCGAGAAAGGCGAAAGCCACCGGCAGGCCGAGAAGCAGGAGCGCCCCGAGACCGCCGAGCATCAGCGCAAGCGCGAGTTGCCATTCCATAAAACAGAAGTCCTCAAAGGCCGGTCGCGGCGCGCTGACCGGAAGCCGGCCGCGCGAGCTTGCGCAGGAATTCGACGAAGATGAGCGCCATCGACAGCGGCGCGACGGTGAGCGTCCACCATTCGGGGATGATGAAGGCTGTGCGGATCATCGATCCGCGCGAATAGGAAAGGCCGAGCGCTTCAAGCGCATACCAGAGAAAGACCGCGGAAACGGCGGCACCCATGAGGTTGACAGCCATATCGGCAATGCGTCTTGCACCAGGCCTGAGACTTGAGACCAGAAGATCGACCGTGACATGGGCGTTTTTCGCCAGAACCCAGGGCGCGGCCAGAAATGTCGCGGCGAGCAGGCCGTACTCGATCGCATCCAGCAGGCCGTAGATCGACGTGTCGAAGGCATTCCTGAGCACGACATTCACGGGAATGAGGAGCGCAATCGCGGCGAAGATCGCGCCCGCCAAAGCGGCGAGCGCGACCAGGAGCCGATCGAACGAACGGTCGAAGCGGTTCATTGCCGGACCTTACTTGACGAGGCAGGCCTGAAGCTTTTCAGACAGATCCGCATCGACCTCCGTCACCGCGGCCCAACCTTCCGTCTGCGCGGTTTCAAGCCAGAGATCGCGGTCGGCATCCGAAAACTCGATGGTCTCAATGCCGGACTCGGCCTGTTTCGCCGCTTCCTTCGCGTTGATGTCGACGTTCTCGGCGTTCTTCGCCTCGATCCACTTCGCACCCTCTTCCAGAACGGCGCGCTGCTCGTCCGTCAGTTCGTTCCACTTGTCGAGATTGACGAGGAAATTCACATCGACCTGATAAAAGCCGGGGTCGATGCGGTATTTGGTCTGCTCGTCCCAGCCGAGATCGGTCACGCCCTGAACCGGCCAGCCGTAACCGTCGATCGCGCCGCGCTCAAGCGCGGTATAGACCTCGCCCGGAGCGGTGCGAACGAGCGTTGCGCCGAGCTTTTCGAACATGGCGCGATAGACCGGCGTGGTGCGGATCGTGAGGCCCGAAAGGTCCGGCTTGTCGATGGACTTCGTGAGATAGAGGTGAAACTCGATATGATCGCCCGTGCGGGCGAGGAACTTCACATTCATATCCTGCTGGTGGCGCTGGTCGATCAGGTCGAGGCAGCCGTTTTCGCGCTGTTCCTGCACCGTGTTGGTGGCGAGATGCAGCGCGTCCCCCCAGGGCAGAAGGTTGGGATAATAGGCGGTCGTGTTGTTGGCGATGTCGACGACGCCGGTGGAGACCGCGTTGCCAAGCTCGAACGGCGGGACGGCTTCCGGCCCGCCGACAAGCTCGATCTGGACCACACCCTTGCCGTTTTCATTGACCCATTCGACGAAGGCCTCGAACGGGCGCGAAAAGGTGGTGCCGGCGGCAAAGGCGCTGACGCCGCGAAGCGTGACTTCCTCGGCCAATACAGGCGAGGCGGTTATGGCGGCAACAGCGGCGGCGAGCAGAATGCGTTTCATTTCAGTTCCTCCCGTTTACGGTTGTTCGGTTCGCGCTCCTCACGCGAAGGATTTCACGGTTTTCAACGCGCCCTCCAGGGCTTCCCCCTTTTCGTCCTGAAGAGCGGCCTCGCGCAGGCGGCGCAGCCAGTCGGCGGCGTCCTCCCGGCCGTCGAGCAGGTCAAGTGCCGAAAGCACACGGTCAAACTTCGAGATCCCACGCGAGTGGGTGTCGCTGTAGCCCTTGATCAGCCGGCGGCAGGCGAGAATTTCCGCGCCCAGCGCATAATCGCGCCTTGCCGTGTCAAGGGCGAGCGCAAACCAGCGCTCAAGGTGCTCAAGCTCGATTTCGTGACGGCGCAGCGAACGGCGATAGGGGCGAAGCCCGGCAAGGAGATAAAGCGCGCCGAACCAGAAAAGACCATCCGTGCGCACGCGCCGTCCGCGATCGATACGCCTGCCGATCCATTGGTAAAGGCGCGGGCGGGCCTCGATCCGGCGCGCCCATCCGGCCGGCAGGACACCGACGACTTCCTCAATACGCGGATGCATGAATTCCGTGAGATGAAGGACGTGATCGTCGCCGACGTTCATTTCGCCGCGAATACGCGAAAAGCGGGCCTTGCGCGTCTTCAGGTCCGCAACGCGGATGACATCGTCATAAACCATCGCATTGGCGAGATATTTCGCCGCGCGTTCGACAAGCGTCCAGCCACGATCCGCGCTGTCGAGCGCAAGCGCCTGATCGAGCCTGTCCATATATTCCGCGCCATAGGCGGGGTCGAGAAAATCCACGACCTTCCTGAGGCCCGCGTGAGCCATGGTCCGCGCAGGCTC
Source organism: Hongsoonwoonella zoysiae (assembly GCF_013266695.1). Classification (GTDB taxonomy): domain Bacteria; phylum Pseudomonadota; class Alphaproteobacteria; order Rhizobiales; family Stappiaceae; genus Hongsoonwoonella; species Hongsoonwoonella zoysiae. The sequence goes on along the minus strand of NZ_JABRXF010000001.1, from coordinate 1,882,522 downwards.
CGGCAGCGCGGCGACGCGCGCTTCAAGCTTGCGCCATTCCTCAAGCGCCTTCGTGGGGCCTTGCGGTTCGGCAATAAAGTGCGTCGTAGCGGTGGCATCGTCGTGTTGCGGAGCCTCGCCATTTTCCGCAAGTGCCCAGGCGTCGGCGAAAGCCTTGAGGCTCGCGTCCACGCCGCGCCCGCTTGCGCGGATCGTCGCCTCATATTCCGAACGGGGAAACGGCAGCGCGCCGGAGCCGCCGAGCGCGCCGAAGAGGCTTGCCGAAATGACGCTACCCGCATCCTCGGCGATCTTCTGCATGTCGAAGAGGACAAGCTCCTTCGCGGCGATTGTGGCAGCCGTCGCGACCTCCTCCGATGAGGCGAGCCCATCTCCCGGCACCGTTTTTTCAGCGGTCGCATAGGCACGATGCGATGAGGCGATCAACACCGTGCGGTCCGGCGTGACGAAGCCGCGCTGGATTGCGCGGCCGGCCTCCATCATTTCCGCCGCAAGCAGGATATCGACATCGCCTTCCGACGGAGACAGCGCGAAAACAGGCGCGCGGCCCGCATCCGGCATGGCCTCGATATAATAGATCGTCGCACCCGTACGCTGCGCGACGCCGGCAACGGAGGTGACCTGCGCCAGCCAGCCGCGACGTCGCGCGAGATCGGCGATCCACGTGGAGAGAACGCCGCCCCCCTGCCCGCCCAGCGCAAGCACGGCGATCTTCACCACGCCGGCCATTTGAGTGTGGACCTCGCGCGGTTGAACCGTCATGCCGACACCTCATCAAACATGAGGCGGCGCTTTGCCCGGCGCGCCTGAAGCCGGGCGATGAGGCGCGCACGAACGCGCGACAGCCAACGCTCGAACGGGCGCGGGTTGTGAACGACATCGGCACGGTAGAAAGAGGGGCAGAGCACGGCGGCATCCGCCACCTCGCCGCAATTGCCGCAGCCCACGCAGCTTTCGTCGATATGGGCGACAGGATCGTCCCTCAGCGGATCGTCGAGATGCTTCACCGTGAGCGAGGGGCAGCCGGAAAGCCGCATGCAGGCATGATCGCCAGTGCATACGTCCTCATCCACGCCGAAGCGCGGCTTGACGACACGTGCGCCCGACCTGATCGCCTTCGTCTCAAGCGGCTTTTCGCGCCGCTGCCGGTTCAACATGCATTCCGACGAGGCGACGATGACTTTCGGACCCGTAACGTCGGTCGTCAGCGCCTCGCGCAATGTGTCGCGCATTTTCGGCACGTCATAGGTGCGGTCGATATGGCGCACCCATTGAACGCCAAGCCCCTTTACCGCATCGACGATGGAATGGCCCGTAGAGCGGCTTGCGTTCGGCGCGCGCGTCGACAGGATGTCCTGTCCGCCGGTGGCGGCCGAATAATTGTTGTCAACTATGACGATGACGCCATCGGCCTTGTTGTAGACCGCGTTGCCGATGGAGGAATTCAAGCCGTTGTGCCAGAAGCCGCCGTCGCCGATGAAGGAGATCGTGCGTTTCGCGCCCGGCGCGTTGAAGGCGGAAGCGGAGGCCGGACCGAGACCGTAACCCATGGTCGACGAACCGATCTCGAACGGCGGCAGCGAGGCAAAGAGATGGCAGCCGATGTCGCCCGCGATATGATGGGAGCCCAGTTCCTGCTCGACAAGCTTGGTGGCAGCGAAGATCGGCCGTTCGGGACAGCCCGTGCAAAAGCCCGGCGGGCGCGGCGGCACGACGCCTGAAAGATCCCGCGCGTCCGGCTTTGACGGTTGCGGCTCGTTGGGCGCACGCGCGGCATCGGGAAGAAGTTCGGCCCCGTGGGCGCGCAGGAACTTGCCAATCCCCTCCAGCATGACGCGGCCGGTATATTCGCCCGCCATCGGCAGGTAATCCTTGCCCGTAAGCTTCACATCCGAGCCGGCCTTGTGGAGCATCGCGCCGAAGCTTTGCGCGATATGATCCGGCTGGCCTTCTTCCACGACGAGAACCGAACGCTTGCCCTCGCAGAATTCAAGGAACTCGCTCTCGATCAGCGGATAGGTGACGTTGAGCACATAAAGGGGAACGCTGGTCTGCCCATGGATATCGGCCAGGCCGAGGCGTTGCAGTGCGCGAATGACGCCGTTGTACATGCCGCCCTGAAGGACGATGCCGACGGGCGCCTCATCGGGCCCGAAACGTTCGTTCAGCCCGTGCTCGCGGATGAAGGCTTCCGCCGCCGGCCAGCGCTTCGCGATCTTTTCCTGCTCATGCTGGTAAGACGCGGGCGGGAGGACGACGCGCTGCGTGTCGCGCCGGGGCGCATTCTGCGCTTCCGCCACCGTCATCGGCGGGCGCTGGTTGTCCTTCGCAATGAAGGAACCGGTGACATGGCACGCACGAATGCGCACCTGGAGCATGACCGGCGTGTTGGACGCTTCGCTGAGCGCAAACCCATCCTCCACCGCCTTGACGATGGACGGGAGATTGGGGCGCGGGTCCAAAAGCCAGACCTGCGACTTCATGGCGAAGGCATGACTGCGCTCCTGCATGATGGAGGAGCCTTCGCCGTAATCCTCGCCGATGATGAGAAGGGCGCCGCCCGTCACCCCGCCGGAGGCGAGATTGGCTAGCGCATCGGAGGCGACGTTCAGGCCGACCGTCGACTTGAAGGTAACGGCGCCCCGGATCGGGTAATGCACGGAAGCGGCAAGGGTTGCAGCGGCGGTCGCTTCCGAAGCGCTCGCCTCGAAGCGAACGCCATATTCGCCGAGGAGTTCCTCTGCGTCCGCCAACACATCCATCAGATGCGAGATCGGCGCGCCCTGGTAGCCGCCGACGTAACCGACGCCGCATTGGAGCAGCGCCTTTGTGATCGCGAGGATGCCTTCGCCGTGGAACTCCTCGCCGGCGCCGACGCGCAATTGCTCCACTTCCCTCGCGAAGGACCGTTCGGCCAATTGCCTCTCCTCACGTCAATTGGAGCCAAGGCTCGATTATATCCATATGCATATATTTAAGCTTAAACCAACCGTACGGTCAATCGCGATAATCAAGCCCCGTCAAAGATTATGCCGCCGGACGTTGCGGACGATCCTGCGCAAGGTGCCCAAAAACGCCTCGCGCTCTTCCTCGCCGATGCCGGCAAGCATTTTCTCGTAAGCATCGCGCATCAACGGCCAGACACGAGCGAAGGCTGCGGCCCCCGCGTCGGTCAGGAAAATCTCCCGCGCGCGGGCGTCGTCGGCACGCGCAACGCGCCGTACGAAGCCTTGAGATTCCAGACCGTCGAGCGTGCGGCTCATGGTCGACTGCTCGGTGACCGTATAGACGGACAACTCCATGATCGTGAGGCCCGGAATGACCGAAAGCACGGCAAGCGCTCGCATCTGCGCGGTCGTCAGCCCGAATTCACGCAGCGCCTTCTGGATATCGGCATTCCAGCGGCCCATCACCCGATTCATGAGATAAGGCGCGAAACGGTCCAGCCCGATTTCGCCGAGCGTCGCCGGCTGGCTGCCGACGTCCGCCTCATGCGCCGCAGCGCCGCCGGACTTCAGTTTCGGCCCGCTCATCCGCCCCATGTCCGTCATCGCACCCGACCATCATTCCATGCATGTGAATGGACTATAGCCTGACAGGCAACACAATGGCCAGAGCCTCGGGAACGGCGTTCAAACGTCACGCACCAAGGAAAAAAGGGCGACCAGAGGCCGCCCTTGCAAGTCCCGCGGCATGGAGGGTGGGGCTGCCGCGGTAGGGAGAACGTCTGAGGCCGGCCCCCCGACGGTCAGATATCGATGGCGTTTTCCTTTTCCCACCGGGAGAAGTGGGAGACGAAGGCGTTCCACTCGTCCTTCTTCAGCTTCAGGTAGGCCTCGCAGAACTCCTCGCCCAGAGCGGCTTTCAGCGCGCCATTGCGATCCAGCTCGCGCAGGGCGTCGAGAAGGTTCAGCGGCAGACGCGGCGCATCCTCGACCAGATGACCCTCGGTATACATGTTGATGTCTTGACGCTTGCCCGGATCGGCCCTGGTGTCGATCCCGTCCAGACCGGCGGCGATGATGACCGCCTGAAGCAGGTAGGGATTGGCCGCGCCGTCGGCCAGGCGAAGCTCGATCCGCCCGGGGCCCGGTACGCGCACCATGTGCGTGCGATTGTTGCCCGACCAGGTGACGCTGTTGGGCGCCCAAGTGGCGCCGGATGCCGTACGCGGCGCGTTGATGCGCTTGTAGGAATTCACTGTCGGGTTGGTGATGGCCGTATAGGCGGTCGCATGCCGGACGATACCGCCCAGGAAGTGACGCCCCTCTTCGGAAAGGCCGAGTTCATCCTCACGGGAGGCGAAGCGATTGACCTCACCCGCACCGTCCCACACGGAGATGTGCGCATGGCAGCCGCTGCCGGTAAGCCCTGCGATCGGCTTGGGCATGAAGGTTGCCCGCAGGCCGTGCATCTCGGCGACGGACTTGACCATGAACTTGAAGAAGGAATGCTTGTCGGCGGTCGCCAGGGCGTCGTCGAATTCCCAGTTCATCTCGAACTGGCCGTTCGCGTCCTCATGGTCGTTCTGATAGGGCTTCCAGCCGAGATCCTGCATATAGGTGCAGATCTGCGCGATTACGTCGTAGCGGCGCATCAGCGCCTGCTGGTCGTAACAGGGCTTTTCCGCCGTATCGTGGCTGTCCGAAATCTCGCTGCCATCGGCGCTCAGAAGAAAGAACTCCGGCTCGACCCCGGTCTTGACGCGCATGCCGCGTTCACCCGCACGCGCGACAAGAGCCTTGAGCACGTTGCGCGGGGCCTGTTCGACGAGCCTTTCGTTCATCGTGCAATCGGCCGCGACCCAGGCAACCTCCGGCTTCCACGGAAGCTGTATCGCGGAGGCTGAATCCGGCATCGCCAGGAGATCCGGATCGGCGGGCGTCATATCGAGCCAGCTCGCGAAACCGGCGAAACCGGCACCGCCTTCCTGTATGTCGTCGATCGCGGCGGCGGGGACGAGCTTCGCCCGCTGCGCACCGAACAGATCGGTATAGGAAATCAGGAAATACTCAACGCCTCTTTCTTTCGCAAAATCGGACAGTTGCTCGTTCATCCTGTCCCCTCCTCGGTTATTTCTTCAATGCGCCTTCAAAGCATCGTCTGCCCAGGCACCCAGCTTGTTCCGGCAAGCGGAACCCGCGCCATCGCGGCGGCTTCGACTGTCAGAGCGCACAGGTCCTCCGGTTCGAGGTTGCGCACGTGGCTCTTGCCGCAGGCGCGCGCGATGGTCTGCGCCTCCAGCGTCAGAACGCGCAGGTAGTTGGCAAGCCGCCTGCCGCCGAGCTCGGGATCGAAGCGAGCTGCAAGCTCCGGATCCTGCGTGGTGATCCCGGCAGGATCCCGGCCCTCATGCCAGTCGTCATAGGCGCCGGCGGTGGTGCCGAGCTTGCGGTACTCCTCTTCCCAGCGGGGATCGTTGTCGCCGAGCGCGATCAGCGCCGCCGTGCCGATCGACACCGCATCGGCGCCGAGCGCGAGCGCCTTGGCCACATCCGCGCCATTGCGGATGCCGCCGGAAACGACAAGCTGAACCTTCCGGTGAAGGCGCATGTCCTGCAGCGCGTCGACGGCGGGACGAATGCAGGCAAGCGTGGGAAGGCCCACATGCTCGATGAAGACGTCCTGCGTGGCAGCAGTGCCGCCCTGCATGCCGTCGAGCACGACGACATCTGCACCCGCCTTGGCGGCAAGCGCGGTATCGTAATAAGGCCGCGCGCCGCCGACCTTCACGTAGATCGGCTTTTCCCAGCCCGTGATTTCCCGCAGCTCGAGGATCTTGATTTCCAGGTCGTCCGGCCCGGTCCAGTCCGGATGGCGGCAGGCCGACCGCTGGTCCACCCCTTGAGGGAGATCGCGCATTTCGGCGACCCGATCCGAAATCTTTTGGCCGAGCAGCATGCCCCCGCCGCCGGGCTTCGCCCCCTGCCCGACCACGACCTCAATCGCGTCGGCACGGCGCAGGTCATCCGGGTTCATGCCATAGCGCGACGGCAGATACTGGTAGACGAGCGTCTTCGAATGTCCGCGCTCTTCCTCCGTCATGCCGCCATCGCCCGTCGTCGTGGAGGTGCCGACGGCGCTCGCGCCCCTGCCCAGAGCCTCCTTGGCGGGGCCCGAAAGCGCGCCGAAGCTCATGCCCGCGATGGTGACCGGGATATCGAGCTTCACGGGCTTCTTCGCGAAGCGGCCGCCGAGAACGACATCGGTACCGCACCGTTCCCGGTACCCTTCCAGCGGATAGCGCGAGATCGACGCGCCCAGGAAGAGAAGATCGTCGAAATGCGGCACCGCGCGCTTGGCCCCGCCGCCGCGAATGTCATAAATGCCCGTGGCGGCAGCCCGGCGGATTTCCGCATTCACCGCGTTCGTGAAAGTCGCCGATTGAATCGGCGGAGTGCGCGGCGGTTGGTTTTTCGTGTCTTCGGCCATCAGGACCCTCAGTAGGACGTGGCGTTGTCAACGTCGAAATTGTAAAGCCTGCGCGCCGAACCGTAGCGCTTGAACTCCTCCGGCCGCGCGTCGGCGCCGGCGCGATCGAGAAGGCGGGCGAGCAGTTCCAGATGTTCCGGCCGCATCTCCTTTTGCACGCAGTCCGCGCCGAGGCTGCGTACGCTGCCGCGCACGAAAAGCCGCGCCTCGTAAATGGAATCGCCCAGCGCATCCCCGGCGTCGCCAAGCACGACGAGGTTGCCGGTCTGCGCCATGAAGGCGGAGCTGTGGCCGATATCGCCGTGAACAACGATGTCGATGCCCTTCATCGACACCCCGCAGCGCGAGGAGGCATTGCCTTTTATCGCCAGAAGGCCGCCATGGCCCGTCGCGCCCGCGTACTGGCTCGCGTCGCCTTCGACGATCACGGTGCCGGACATCATGTTTTCCGCCACACCCGGCCCGACGGAACCATGCACATGCACCGTCGCCTGCTTGTTCATGCCCGCGCAGTAATAGCCGGCCGAACCGCGAATGCCGACGTCGATCGGCGCATCCAGACCGACGGCCAGAGCGTGCGCGCCGCGAGGATTGACGATCTCCCAGGACGTTTCGCCCGAAACAGGCACCTGGAGGGCCGCGTTCACCTCGCGCAGCGGCGTTTCGGCAAGGTCAAGCCGCCGCATGGCGATGGCTCCAGAAATAGACCGTGGCGGGTTCCGGCTCCCACACGCGCGCATCCTCTATGCCCGGCAGACCGGCCAGGGCGCGATATTCCGAACCGAAAGCGACATATCGATCGTTCTCCGCCATGACCGCCGGCTTGCAGGCGATCGGGTCACGCACCACGCCGAAACCGCTGCGCGTGCCGACGACGAAGGTGAAAAAGCCATCGAGATCGGAAAGGGCGGCGTTCAAAGCCTCGCCCAGATCCGCTCCGTCGCGCATCTTGCCCGAAAGATAGGCCGCCGCCACTTCGCTGTCGTTATCCGTGGCGAAGCGGATACCCTCCCGCTCCAGCCCCGAGCGCAGGCGGTTGTGATTGGAAAGCGAGCCGTTGTGCACCAGGCATTCGTCCGCGCCCGTGGAGAACGGATGCGCTCCGCAGGTCGTGACCGCGGATTCCGTCGCCATGCGCGTATGGCCGATACCATGGGTTCCGCCCATGGAGCGAATTCCGAAACGGTCGACGACATCGCTCGGAAGGCCGGTTTCCTTGTAGATTTCGATATTCGAGCCGAAGCTCATCAACGTGATTTCGGGAAAGGTTCGTTCAAGGGCTTCCCTCACCGCGTCAACCGCGGCCGGCGGGCACACGAGCACCGCATGGCTGTCGCGCCGGTGCGCCGTAACGCGGGCCTGCGCGATTTCGCCGAGCCTTGCCGCAACGGCGTCGAAATCCGTACCGCGATCGTCCGCCTGAATAGTCAGCCGGCCTTCCGCCCCGCTATCAGCGCCGTATATCGCGATCCCCGCGCTGTCGGGCCCGCGCTCGGTCATCGTCACCAGCATGTCCGAAAGGAGACTGCCGAGCTCCGGTTGAAGGGATCTGTCTTTCAGGAAAAGACCGACAATTCCGCACATGGCATACGCTCCAGGAAGCAATCTTCGCTGAAAGCGTAACTCCAATTCGCGACGGACGCAACTCATATGAATAAATTATTCCTACGGTGATAATTTTCTTGCAGATTTGAGGCCGCCCGAAAGCCGGAGCCAAGGGGAGAAGCATTTCAAAAAGCAGCTAAACGGATGCGGATAACGACCTAATCTGCCGTGGGGTAGCTGATGATCGACAGGAAGCGCGCCGGCAGCTTGTAGTGCTTGTCCGGCCCGTGCGGAGCATCGGCTTCGAAAAACAGCGTATCGCCCGGCTTCAGCCGAAACACGGAATCACCGTGGCGATAATCGATCTCGCCCTCCAGCATGTAGAGCAATTCCAGTCCGCCGTGCTGGAAGCTCGGGAAAACATCGGATTCCTTCGTCAGGGTGATCATGTAGGGTTCAACGACGATGCCGCTGCCGTTCGACGTGATATGGCCCAGGAGGTTGTACTGATGGCCGGCGCGGGTCGCCGCCCTTTCCACCTCCACGGCCTGCCCGGCGGGCGTGTGGACGACTTCGCGCTTTTCCTCGAACCCCCTGAAGAACGACGTCAGCGGCACGCGCAATGCCCTCGACAGGGTTTGCAGCGTCGTCAGCGACGGCGACGTCGCGCCCGTTTCGATTTTCGACAGCATGCCGACCGAAAGATCCGTGAGCTTCGAAAGTTCGGAGACGGTCAGACCCTGCTGGCGCCGCTGCTTGCGAACGGCGCGCCCGATCGCAACCTCCAGAACCTTGTGCCCGGCCTCGCCCGTGCCATGTGGATTCTGGGTCAGACGTGTTCTTTTGCTCATATTCTCTCCATACCCCACGGCCGGTAACCGTCGAATCCGGCCATTGAGAGCGGAAAAGGCCCTGAAACCAAGGCGTTCAACGATCGCCGGGACGAATATTTCCTAGCAGAAGACCTTTGCGCATCGTCTCTCTAAACCCGATGGTGAAAACAACCAAGCGTAAATCACCCCTTGAAGGAATAAATTTTTCCCTTCATGATAAAACAATGTATCACGACAACGCAGATCCGATCGATCTAGGTTTCCTGATTCTACCCGAATTTCCGATGGCATGCCTCACATCGGCGATCGAACCGCTGCGCGCGGCGAACGAAATATCCGGACAAGAGGTCTTTCGCTGGAAGATCATCGCCGAAAGCGGGCAAAGCGTCACCTGCAGCGCCGGGGTCACCTTCACCCCCGACCGTACGCTGGAAGAGGCCGACGACGGCGATTACCTGTTCCTGCTGTCCTCACCCACCGGCGAATTCGAAAACCGGAAAGCGGCCGATGCGCGGCTGCGCTATCTCCTGAGCCACGGCACGGTTGTCGGGGGGTTCAGCGGCGGGATATTCCCGCTTGCGCGCGCCGGCGTGATGAACGGCCACCGATGCAGCGTCCACTGGTGCTACGACGGCGCATTCAGGCATGAGTTCCCGGACGTTCTGGCCGAAAGCTCGGTGATTTCCATAGACGGACGGCGCATGACGGCCTCCGGCTCCTCGGCGGTATTCGACCTCATGCTCATGCTGATCGAAAAGCGCCTGGGGATGGAGATCGCCAACGAGGTCGGCTGCTGGTTCCAGCACCATTTCAGCCGCGACGAAGACTTTGCCCAGCGCATACCGGCCACGCGAACGACGGCCACCCACGAAATCCTGCCCGAACCCGTGAGAAGCGCGGTCCGGCTGTTTCGCGAGAACATGGAAGAGCCGCTCGGCATTTGCGAGGTCGCGCGAAGGCTCGGCGTTTCGATCCGCCATCTGGAACGCATGTTCGTAAAACACACCGGGCTGGGGCCGCACCGCTATTACCGGCTGGAGCGACTGAAGCTGGCGCGGCAGATGATCCGCTACACCGATACGCCGCTGCCGCGCATTTCCAACGCCATAGGCTATGCGCGCACGGCCAGCCTGAAACGGCACTACCGGCGCGAATTCGGCATCAGCCCCGGTGCGGAGCGCCGCCACCGGACAGGCCTGACACCGGAGGATGCCGGGGCGCTGCCAATGGCGTGAGCACGCTTTCCGCCGCCTGGCGCAAGGCATGGAACACCGAGCGGGCGGAAGACCGCGGCGCAAGCAGAAAATAACGGTCCGCCATGCCCAGGCAGCCGAGAAAGCACCCGGTGTGATGGACGCTCACGCGGTGCGCCGATCCCTCACCCACCGTATGAAGCGGCAGCGCGACCAGCCTTTCAAGCACGGTATGGCAGGCGACCCCTTCCAGATCCAGTCTGAGCCAGGCATCCGTCTGGTCCGTCACGGACGCCGAGGGGCCGAAGCCTTCCTTCATCAGCGTTTCGAGATCGCGATGGCAGGAGAAAGGCGCCACGACCATCCATTGGCCCGGCCCGGTCCAGAACGTGGAGTAGGCGCTACGCCGGGCAAGCCCGCCCGGGCCCGGCATGGCAAAGCCGAAAACCTCGCGCGCCATCCGCTCGAAATCCGCCTGCCGGTTCAAGCGGCAGGCGAGCCAGACGAACGAATTCGCCATCGATTCCGAAATGGAAAAGCCTTCATATTCCGATCGAAAGGGACTGGCCCCGCCGAGCGGGAAACGTGGTTTGAGAAGATCATCAGACACGCAGGCGCCCTCCTTCCGGATCGAAGAAATGCGGTGAGACGACGCGCGCCCTGACGCGCGTTCCCATGAGCGGATTGGCGACATCTACGACCTCGCCCAAACGCGCATCCCCGCGCTTCAGGAACCCGAGCGCGATCGGTGTGGCGAGCGTCGGCGAATAGACCGCCGAGGTGAGATAGCCCTGATCGTTGGACGCCTGGGCCGCAGCGCCTTCGGGCAGCAGATGCGACCCCGCCACAAGAGGCTGCGCCGGGTCGAGCGGACAAAAGCCCACGAGCTTCAGGACATCCTCGCCAGACAGGCTTTCGCGCCGCGAAAGAGGCGCGCCGATGCTGTCCTTCTTGGCGGAAACCATCCGCTCCATGCCCAGGTTGCGGGCCGTGACCGTTCCGTTCAATTCACCGCCGGCGGCATGGCCCTTTTCCACGCGCATGACGCCCAGCGCCTCGGTTCCGTAGGGTGTGATGTCGAAATCCCTGCCCGCCTCCATGAGGCGCCTGATCAAGCCATCGCCATAGCGGGTGGGCACTGCGATCTCGTAGGCAAGCTCGCCGGAAAAGGAAATCCGGAAAAGGCGCGCCCTGAGGCCGCCGCAGACCGTGATTTCGCCGCAGGCCATGAAGGGAAAGGCCTCATTGGAAATATCGAACTCAGGATCGACGACCCTTTGAAGAACGCGCCGGGAATTCGGGCCCGCGACCGCGAATTGCGCCCAGGCTTCCGTCGTCGAAACCAGTTGCACGTCAAGCCCCGGCCACAGGCTTTGACGGCAGAACTCCATATGGCGGAAGACGGCGACCGCGTTCGCCGTCGTCGTGGTGGTGACGAAATGGTCCTCCGCCAGCCGCGCGGTGGTGCCGTCATCCATCGCCATGCCGTCTTCACGCAGCATCAGCCCGTAGCGGACCCGGCCAACGGGAAGTTTCGCGAAGCCGTTGCAGTAGACCCGGTTAAGAAAGGCTGCGGCGTCCGTCCCCTGAACGTCGATCTTGCCGAGCGTGCTCACGTCGCAAATCCCGACGGAGCCGCGCGTCGCCAGAACCTCGCGGTCCACCGTCTGGCGCCAGTGGCTTTCGCCCGGCCTCGGAAACCATTGCGCGCGCAGCCACAAGCCCGCCTCGACGAAATGCGCGCCCTGCTCCGCCGCCCAGTCGTGCGACGGCGTCAGACGGCGCGGGCGGAAATCCTCCCCCGTCGAGCGGCCGGCGAATGCGGCGACCGAAACCGGCGCATAGGGGGGCCGAAAGGTCGTCGTGCCCGTTTCGGGGATGGTACGCCCGCTCAGTTCCGCCATCACCGCAAGTCCGATCACATTCGCGGTCTTGCCCTGGTCGGGCGCCATGCCAAGCGTGGTGTAGCGCTTCAGGTGCTCCACGGAGCGGAAGTTCTCGCGATGCGCAAGCTCCACATCTTTCACCGTCACGTCGTTCTGGAAATCGACCCAGGCGCGCCCGCCCTTCGAACGCACATGCCAGAAAGCGACAATGGACGGCGTCCGGCCCTCCGCCTCCGGCAGCTTCACGTCCTGCCGGCGAAAACCCAGGTCCTCCAGCGCGTCGTTGGCGGCATCGCGGCCGCCTTCCAGCGCATTCGCCGTGGAGAACGCGCCGCAGGCCGCCCCGGCGGCGCGAAGGCCGGGAGGACCGGCCTTGCCGGGCACAAAGGCCGCGATATCCTCCCGCCAGACGGGGCGATGCCCCTGATGGCAGGTGAGATGCAGGTTCGGATTCCAGCCACCGCCGAGCGCGAGCGCGTCGCATTTCAACGAACGCTCCTCGCCCGAAGAAAGGCGCAGTTTCACTCCGCTCAAACGCAAGCGGCCCGACGTGCCGACGACGGCGGCGCCCGCGAAAACAGGCACGCCGACATCGACGGCGGCATCGGAGCGCGTATCGACAATCGCCGGAACCTCGACGCCTTTCGCCATCAGGTCCGCCGCCGTCCTGTAGCCGTCGTCATTGTTGGTGAAGACGACAACCTGCCTGCCCACGGCCACGGCCCAGCGGTTAGCATAGGCGCGCACGGCCCCGGCAAGCATAATGCCCGGGCGATCGTTGTCGGCGAATGCGATCGGCCGCTCGACGGCGCCCGCGGCAAGCACGGTACGCCTGGCGTAGATACGCCACAGCACCTGCCTGGGCCCCGATGCCGCTTGCGGGGGATTATTCTCCAGCGCGCCGAAGATGCCGTGATCGAAGGCGCCGAACACCATCGTGCGTGGCATCAGGCGAACGTTTTCGAGCGAGGAAAGCTCTTCCACGCAAGCCGAAATCCAGTCCTGCTGATCGGCGCCGAGAAACAGGCCGGCATCGCAGTTGAGACGGCCGCCGAACCGGAAATCCTCCTCCGCGAGGATCACCCTTGCGCCGGCGCGCGCGGCGGCAAGGGCCGCCGTCAGTCCGGCGGGACCGCCGCCCACCACGAGAAGGTCGCAATGCAGGAAGCCCTTGTCATAGACGTCCGGATCGGCAGCGCCCGACAGACGCCCGAGGCCGGCGGCACGGCGGATCGCCGGTTCGTAGACCTTGTCCCAGAACGAGCGCGGCCACATGAACGTCTTGTAGTAGAAGCCCGCAGTCAGGAAGGGCGCGAGAAGATCGTTCACGGCCAGAACGTCGAACGACAGTGACGGCCAGCGGTTCTGGCTCCGGGCCTCGAGTCCGTCGAAAAGCTCGGTGGTCGTCGCCCGGGCGTTCGGCTCCCGACAGGCGCCGCCGCCCAGTTCCACCAGCGCGTTGGGCTCTTCCGAGCCGGCGGTCAAGGGACCGCGCGGGCGATGATACTTGAACGAACGGCCCATCAGCATCCGGCCGCCGGCGAGAAGCGCGGAGGCGAGCGTATCGCCGGGATGACCATGATATTCGCGGCCATCGAAGCGGAAGGAGAGCGTGCGCTTCCTGTCGATCAGGCCGCCCGGAAGGCGGTGCGAAAGGCGGTTCGGGGCGCTCATCGACAACGCCCCCTTTGCCGGGCGACATCGGCCGCGAGTTCGACCTTCACGATTTCATGGGTCACGGTGTCGCGCGTGACGACGAGCCACGACCGGTCGCCGCCTTCATGAAACCACAGCTCGCGGTGAAGGCCCGCCGGATTGGAGCGGAGGTAGAGGTAGTCGTGAAAACACTCGACTGAATCCTCCGCCATGCCATCCGGGCGGTCGATCAGGGAGGCGTCCCCCAAGTAGACGAATTCCTGCGCGTCGCGCGGTCCCAGAAGCGGATGTTCGATAATCATGCGGATCAGGCCTCAATGAAGGTTGGGCTGGGCGCCCATGCCTTTTTCGTCGATCAGGTCGCCGGTGAGGAAACGGCCCAGCCTGTAGCGCGCGGCTAACGGATGCGGCTCGCCGGTCGCGAGAAGATGCGCGAAACACCAGCCGCTCGCCGGCGTGGCCTTGAAGCCGCCGTAACACCAGCCGCCGTTGAGAAAGAGACCGTCCACGGGCGTACGGTCGATAATGGGCGAACCGTCCATCGACATGTCGACGTTGCCGCCCCACATGCGAAGGACCTTGGCGCGGCCGATCATCGGCATCAGCGCCATTCCGCCTTCGCAGACATCCTCGACCACCGGCAGGTTGCCGCGCTGCGCATAGGAATTGTAACCGTCGATATCCCCGCCGAAGACGAGCCCGCCCTTGTCGGACTGGCTGACGTAGAAATGCCCGGCGCCGAAGGTGATGACGCCCGGAACGCACGGTTTCAAACCTTCGGTCACGAACGCCTGGAGCACGTGGCTTTCCAACGGCAACCGCAGGCCCGCCAGGCCCATCAGACGGCTCGAGGAACCCGCCACCGCGCAGCCCACCGTACGCGCGGCGATCGGCCCGCGCGTGGTCTCCACCCCCACGCAGCGTCCCTCCTTCAAGCGGAATCCGGTGACCTCGCAATTCTGGACGATATCGATACCAAGCCGGCTTGCGCCGCGCGCATAACCCCAGGCAACCGCGTCATGACGCGCGGTGCCGCCACGCCGCTGCAGCAAACCTCCCTTCACGGGAAATCGCGCGTTTTCAAAGTTCAGAAACGGCGCCAGTTCGCGCACGCCTTCCGTGTCCAGCAACTCTGCGTCCGCCCCATGCAGCAACATGGCGTTACCGCGACGCACGAAGGCATCGCGCTGCGCATCCGAGTGATAAAGGTTCAGGACACCGCGCTGGCTGACCATCGCGTTGTAGTTAAGCTCTCGCGACAACCCTTCCCACAGCTTCAGGGAAAATTCGTAAAACGGCTCATTTGCGTCGAGGAGGTAGTTGGAGCGAATGATGGTGGTATTGCGCCCGACATTGCCGCCGCCGAGCCACCCCTTTTCCAGAACCGCGACGCGCGCGACGCCGAACGCCTTCGCAAGATAATAGGCCGTGGCGAGGCCGTGCCCTCCCCCGCCGATGACGATGACGTCGTATTCCGCCCGGGGTGTTGCGTCGCGCCAAACGGGGGACCAACCGGCGTGGCCCCTTATAGCCTCCAGCGCGATCCGAAATGCCGAGTAAGCCACATCCGCTCCTTTCCTATCGGGCGGATATTCTTGGCCTGCACGGCCCGTCGCATCTGCGCGAAAATGGACCTCATGCGATTCAAAATGGACAAATCCGCATCGGCGGCGGCACGAGCGCGGGCCCGGCCACCGCCCGCCGGACCGCCGCGCGAACGAACCATCACTTTCGATGATGCAATGAATTGCAATTCGAACAGTTTTCCAGCTCGCGGCAAATCGTAATCATGCCGTAGAGACAGAAAAGACGGGTGCGTTCGATGACTGACGATTCCACACGCGAATTCGACGGCACAAGAAAATTGCGGGAAATTTCACGCCTGCCGAAGACGAAACAGCAAGAAGAAATCGAGCATCAGCTCAAGTACGGGCTGGAGGCGGCCGATTCCATCAACGACCGCTCGATCTCGCTCTTCGCGCGCGGCAGCCAGCCCGCTTTCGCCGGGATCAACACATTCATGCGCGCGCCCTACTGCGAAGATATCTCGAAGGTGGGGAACTTCGAGGCCGCCTTCGTGGGCGTGCCCTTCGATACGGGCACGACCTATCGGCCGGGCACGCGCTTCGGCCCGCAGGCCGTGCGGCGCATATCCGCGCTTTACGACGGATATTCCGTGGATCAGGGCGTCGACCTTACCGAGGAACTGGACCTTTGCGACGCGGGCGACGTCTTCGTCATTCCCGGCAATATAGAAAAGACCTTCGACCAGGTCTCGAAAGCCATCTCGCATATCTACACGTCAGGCGCATTTCCGATCATCTGCGGCGGCGACCACTCGCTCGGCTACCCGAACGTACGCGGTATCGCCCCCCACATCGACGGGAACGTGGGCATCATCCATTTCGACCGGCACATCGACATGCAGGCGATGGACATGGACGAAAGGATGCACACAACCCCCTGGTACTGGACGTCCAACAACCATCCGGACGCGCGGGCACACACGCATGGGCCCGGCCAGCATCACGATCACAGCCACATGCACGACGTCGGCCTCGCCAATTGCCCGCCGAAGAACCTCGTCCAGATCGGCATCGGCGGGTGGTACGGCTCCCGCCCCGGATCGCAGGTCGCCCACGAGCGCGGCTCCAGCGTGCTGACCATGCATGACGTGGAAAGCATGGGCGCGGCCAAGACGGCCGAAATCGCCCTTGAGCTGGCGTGGAAAGACGCCAAGGCGGTCTATCTTTCGTTCGATATCGATTCCATCGATCCGGCGTTCGCGCCGGGAACGGGCACTCCAGAACCCGGTGGATTCATGCCGCGGGAAGCCTTCGAGATGATCAAGATCATCGCCCGCGAAGGCTTGTGCGGCATGGAAGTGGTCGAAGTGTCCCCGCCTTACGATGTCAACGACAACACCTCGCAGCTTGCCACGCGGGTCATCCTGGACGTCACCAGCTCCATGGTCGCGGCGGGCAAGCTCGGACACCGCGGCACAACGTCCTCCTGAGCGAAAACCCGCAACAGAACGATGAAACAGAAAGGACAGTTCATGACCACAACCCTGAAGGTACTGGCCTGCTCAATCCCCTTCCTGCTGTCGCCGGCGGTTTCCCACGCGCACGGGAGCGGGGTCCATTTCCATTCGCACGACATCCTGCTGGCGATTTCGAGCGTGGCCGTGATCATTTCCTTACTGGCGATCCGCAAGCTGCGCTAACGCCGCCCGTCGAGCATGAAGAACTGGCGGGGCATGGCGAAAATCGTCCAGCTCAAGATGCCGGATCGCAGAAAGGACTGCCCCCTTTCGCGCCCTTGCGGTGTCAGAATGGCCGATTTTCGCCATGCCCCTCCGGACATAACGAAATCCGGCACGGGTAATCGACCCCCGGACGCGTCCCGATTGCGAGAGCGCTGCCGCTTTTCACGGCAACAGCTCCCGATCGTAAATCCGCATCCCGGCCGAAGGCCCGGACACGCAACCTGAAAGCGGGACAAACGACCCGCAAGAAAAACTGGCGTGACGAACGCGCCGTCGCCACGGCCGATCGGCCGGCCGCGGGAGGCTTCGTTTCGCCATGCACGTCATACCAACACTCCTGATGGCACGCCAACGCAGAGACACATGAGCGAAATCACAATCGACTTTTCCGGCCAGACCGTCCTGCTGACGGGCGGGTCCACCGGCATCGGATACGGGATCGCAACAGCCTTCGCCAAGGCGAACGCCGATCTGCACATAGTCGCCCTGGAAGAAGGGCTGGAAGACGCCGTCGCCAGGCTTGACCGGATCGGGGCGAGCAAGGTGACGGGCCATGCGTGCGACATCACCGACAAGGCGCGGGTGGAAGAGGTGGCGGCCACCATCGGCGCCGTGGACGTGCTCATCAACAACGCGGGGCTGGAAATCATCACCCCCATAGACGACCCGAGCGACGAGACCGAGGCGATCTTCCGCAGGATCATCGACATCAACATCGTCGGCACCTACCTCGTCACGCGGGCGGTGCTGCGAAACATGTCCGCCGGCGGACGCATCATCCTGACGGCCTCGGTCTGGGGAAAATCCGCGATCGGCGAGTTCAGCGCCTATATTGCTTCCAAACACGCGAACATCGGTTTCATGCGAAGTATCGCGCGCGAACTGGGACCGCGCGGCATACGCGTCAATTGCGTGTGCCCGGGCTGGGTGCAGACCGGCGCGGGGATGAAGTCGCTGCGCAACATGTCGCTTCGCCAGGAACGGCCGGAAGAGGACATTCTCGCTGAGGTTATGGCGACCCAGTGCATGCCGGGCCTGCAGCAGCCGGACGACGTCGCCGATCTCTATGTTTTTCTGGCGTCGTCGCAGGCAAGGAACATCACCGGTCAGGCAATCAATGTCGACCGCGGCGAATTTCTCGGTTGATCGGGGGGAAGGGCAGAAATGTTCGAAAAGGCATTAAGGTTCGACGGCAAGAATGCCCTCGTCGTCGGCGGGAGCAGCGGCATCGGCTTCGAAGTGGCCAAGGAATTCGCGCTGTTGGGCGCCGAAGTAACGGTTCTGGCGAACGACGACCTGCTTGACGAAGCGGCTTCCGCCATAAGCCGCGTGAGCGGACGTACGCCGCGCCAGATATTTTGCGACATCACCGACCGCGAAGATCTGCGAGGCGCGCTGGAGCCGCTTGGCAATGTCGATATTCTGGTTCACAACGCCGGCTTCGAACGCCTGACGCCGCTGCTCGATGACGACCGCTCGGTCGAGGAGTCGTTTCGCCGCATCATCGACGTCAATCTCATGGGCGCCTATTACGTCACACGCGAGATCGTGGCGCGCATGCCAGACGGCGGAAGAATTATCTATACCGCCTCCACCTATTCGAAATACGCCATCTCGCGCATGTCGGGATACGCAAGCTCCAAGCACGGCCTCGTCGGGATGATGCGCAGCTTCTCGCAGGAATTGGGCGCGCGACGGATAACCGTGAACGCGGTGTGTCCCGGCTGGGTCAACACCGAATTTTCAAACCGCTCGGTGAGGAAAATCGCCGAAGAAACCGGGCGCAGCTTCGAAGATGTGGGCAATGACGTCTGGTCGCTTCAGGCGATCGAAGGGCATCTCGAGGCGCGGGACATCGTCGGCGGCTACATCTTCTTCGCCTCCGACCTCGCGAGGGACGTCAGCGGGCAGACGCTGCATGTCGACCGGGGCGAATATCAAAGCTGACGCGCACCTCTTCCCCCGCGCAACAACAGATGAACGCGATACGCGGCGCGCCTGAAAAGGGGCGCCGCAAAGCTTTTGCCGAGCGAAAATCATTTCATTGAAAATCCATATGTTCTCAATTGCGATTTCGTTAGTTGTATTGCCGCTGCGTCTGGCCGACCCTTGGAAAACCGCAATGTTGAGGCTTGAGCGCAGTTATGGACTTGATCGCAAATCCTGTCCCGTGGCCGAACAACGCACGTTGCGCCGTCGCGATCACCTATGATCTCGACGCGGACAGCCTGATCCACATCGCCAAGCCGGATACGGCCGACACCTACCTCTCGACACAATCGTTGTTGCGATACGGCGTGGAGGTGGCGCTGCCGCGAATCTGCCGCATCTACGAGCATTTCAACCTCCGCCAGACCTTTTTCGTTCCGGCCTGGTGCATCGAGCGTTATCCCTCCATTGCAGAGACGATCGTGCGCGGCGGCCACGAAATCGGCCATCACGGCTACATTCACGAATCCTACAACCAGCAAAGCGCGGCGGATGAAGCCTATTGGTTCGAGCGGGCGGTGCGCGCCTATGAAAAGCACCTCGGCTTCCGCCCGAGAGGTTTTCGCGCACCGCTGAACGAATTTTCCAAACATACGCTCGCCAACCTGATCGACTTCGGCATCGAGTACGATTCTTCGCTGATGGGCGAGGATGTACCCTACATGCTGAAAAGCCGCGAACGCATCGGCGATGTTCTCGAGATTCCTCAGTTCATAGCGAACGACGACTATCCGCAGTTCATGCATAACTGGGATTTCGGCATAGAAATGACGGTTCAGTCGCCGCAAAACGCCAAGAATGTCTATCTGGCCGAATTCGACGCGCAATATGAAAACGGTGGCATGTGGCTGAGCGTCTGGCACCCCTTCCTGAGCGGGCGGACGTCGCGCGCCAAGATGCTGATCGAAATTCTCGAATACATCATGTCGAAGGGAGACGTTTGGTTCGCCACGATGGGCGAGATCAACGATCACGTGCGCCGGTGCATCGCCGACGGCGTCTGGACGCCGCGCGAAGACATTCTTCCCTACGACACATCGCCCATCATCGAGCTTTCCTACGCGAACAGGACAAGGGCCGACACCGGTAGACAATGACGCCCGGCCGGGAACAGAGCCATGAAATAACGAAAAGAAAATACCGCCGATCACAGAGGGCAGGGAGAAGATCAATGACGAGACTTCTGGACAAGCTGAAGAAAGCCGGACTGATTGAATCCTATCCGAACGGTATGATGCGTATCCGCACGATGGGATCTTCCATGACACGCCGTCAGTTCACCGGGCTGATGGCGGCGGGCGCGGGCCTGGCCGCCACGGGCTTTCCCAGCGCCGGTTTCGCCGCCGGCAACGTGCGCTACATGGGCTGGCAAGGGTATGAGGAGGCCTTCAGCGCCGGCGACTTCGCCGCGTCGCAAAACATCACCCTCAGCCCGACCTTCCAGAACGACAACGGCCACGCCATGACCGTCATCGCCAGCGGTGGCAAGGGCAACATGGACATCGTCACGCCCGATACCGCCTATACCGCGCTGATGGCGGAAGTGGGCATGCTGGCGCCGATCGACCTTGCGCGCATTCCAAACTTCAGCGAACTCGACCCGTTCTTCCAGAACAACGAGGGCGTTCGCCACAACGGCGAGGTCTACGCGCTGCCGTTCGTGTGGACGATCATTCCGCTGATGTACAATCCCGCCCACATTCCGGAGGCGCCGGAATCCTGGTTCGACATCCTCAAGCCCGAGTACAAGGGCAAGGTCGGCATGACCAACGACATGATCTCGATGATGGTGTGCTTCTCGCTGGCGGTCACCGGGCGCAAGGACGCCACGCGAATATCCCGCGCGGAGCTGAAGGAGGTTCTCGACTTCCTGATCAAGGTGAAGAAAAACCACGCCCGCACCGTCGTCTCCAGCTACGGCGAACTGACCGACCTTCTCGCCAGCGGCGAGATCTGGATTTCTCAGGGCTGGGTGCCGGTGCAGCTTTGGGCCAAGGGCAAGGGAGCCGACATCCGCTGGACGGTGCCCAAGGAAGGCGCCCATGTTCCCATCGACTGCATGGCGATCGTCAAGGACAATCCGAACCCGGACGATACCTATGCACTGCTGAACCACGCCATGAGCGCCGAAGCCCAGGCCCACACGGCGAACGTCAACGCCACCGGCGTAACCAACGCCAAGGCGATCGGCATGCTCAACCAGGAAATCCTAGACATCCAGCCACATGACGACATCACCGGCTTCTTCGAGGCCTCGACCGGAGGCCAACCGCTTCCGCTCTGGCCGACCGAAGCCGATGGCGATCTCGCCACGTTCGACGATGTCCTGGATGCCTGGGACAAGTTCCTTTCAGCCTGACGGACACTCGAACGACAGACGATACGACAAGGCAAGGGGCGAAACGCCCCTTGCGGTGGACCGACTTTGCGGGAAACCTGATAGCGACCGGCGCCCGGCGCCGGGAATGCCGGAGATGTTGGGGGCCGATGACAGCGCACGTAGAACTCCGCCAGATATCGAAGCAATACGGCGCGGTAAGGGCCGTGCTGCCAACCGACCTCGACATCCAAAAAGGCGAATTCCTGGCCATTCTGGGCCCTTCCGGTTGCGGCAAGACCACGTTGTTACGGATGATCGGCGGTTTCGTAATGCCGAGCGGCGGCACGATAACGCTGGAAGGCCAGGACGTGACGAGGCTGAAACCCGAGGCGCGACCGACCAACATGGTCTTTCAGGGTTATGGCCTGTTCCCGCATATGACCGTGGCGCAAAACGTGGGCTACGGCCTGAGACTTGCCAGGGTGCCTGACGAGGAACGCAAGCGGCGTGTGCAGGAAGCGCTGTCGCTGGTCCACCTCGGCGATTTCGGCCCGCGATCGATCGACCAGATGTCGGGCGGCCAGCGCCAGCGCGTGGCGCTCGCGCGGGCCCTTGTGATGCAACCCAAGGTCCTGTTGCTCGACGAACCGCTAGCCGCGCTCGACCTGAAGCTGCGCAAGGCGATGCAGGAAGAATTCCGCCGCATTCATTCGGCAACGGGCGGCACATTCATTTTCGTCACCCACGACCAAGAGGAGGCCATGTCGCTCGCCAACCGGATATGCGTCATGGAAGGCGGGCGCATCGTCCAGTCGGGATCGCCGCAGGACATCTACCTGCGCCCGCAATCACGCTTCATATCACGGTTCATCGGCGAGGCGAACTTCTTCCGCGGCCAAAGGAAAGACGGGAAGGTAACGCTTGAAAACGGGCTCAGCTTCGCCGATGCCGGCAAGGACGCCGAGATAGACTGCGTGGTGCGGCCGGAAAACATGGGTATCCGACTCAACGAAAGCGAGACCCTGCCGGCGGACTTCGATCTGCAGATCGTTTCGACAGTCGAGGAGGTCGTCTTCCTCGGCCCCTATACGCACTACAAGCTTGCCACGCAAAACGGCGAGCGGATCATCGTCGAGGTTCGCGATCAGGGGCAAAACCGCTGCGCCCATCCCGGGGCCAAGGCTTTGATCGGCTGGCGAAGCCGCGACCACACGGTGCTTACGGAATGAAGAACGGTCGGTTTCCCTACGCACGCATACTTCCTGTCTTGCCGAGCGTGCTGGTGTTCACCGCATTTTTTGCGGTGCCGCTCGCCTATTTCTTCATCATCTCCTTCTGGCGGGTCCGCGCCTTCCAGCTTCGCCCGGACGCGACTCTCGCCCAGTACGAGGCAGTGTTCCTGGATTACTCCGGCCCGCTGATATTCACGCTTGGAATGGCATTGGCGATCGGCCTGACGACAACGCTGATCGCCTTCGCCTTCGCCTTTTTCTGCCGCTTCCGCGCGTATCGCTTCGGTACGGCGCTGATCTTCGTCACGCTGCTTGCGCTGTTTGGCGGATACCTGACCAAGATCTACATGTGGAAGACGATACTCGGCTCCGCCGGCATCCTGAATTCCGCGCTTTTGGCGATCGGTCTGATCGATAATCCGATTACAGCGCTGCTCTACAATCCGGTCGCGGTGGTCATTACCCTCGTGCATTACACGCTCCCGCTGGCGGTTCTGCCGATCTACGGATCGCTCAAGGGCATCGACGACATTCCACTCGAAGCGGCGCGCGACCTCGGGGCGTCGCGCATGCGGATCTTCGCCGACATCATCGTCCCGCAATGCCGGGTCGGGATCCTATCCGCGTTCAGCCTGTCCTTCATCTTCGCGGCCGGAGACTACGTAACGCCGCTGATGGTGGGCGGACCGAGCAGCTCGATGATCGGCCTCTTCATCCAGAACCAGTTCGGCACGCGGCTGAATTCGCCGCTCGGATCGGCGATGTCGTTCGTGGTCATCGGCTGCTGCGTCGTCATCATTCTGACGGTCGCCGCGGCTCTTTTCGCCGTGACGCGGAGGCGCGACTGATGGGCTTGGACAGGATGATCTGGACGGGTTTCGCCACGCTGACGGTACTCTTCATGATGTCGCCGCTGGCGGTTCTGGTGCTGTTCTGTTTCAGCGAAAGCCCGCTTCTCAGCTTTCCAATTCAGGGCTGGACGCTGCACTGGTTCTTCGCGGCCTTCGACCGGCCGGGCTTTTTCACCGCGTTTCAAAACAGCCTGATCGTCACGGCCTGCGTGGGCGCGGTTTCCACGGTCATCGGCACGCTCGCGGCACTTTCGCTGTCGCGCATGAACCGGCGCGCCGCCGGATCACTGATGGCTCTTCTCACGCTTCCCCTGATGGCGCCGCCCCTGCTCCTCGGCATCGCCCTGCTGACATTCTATACATCCTGGGTTGACGTCCCCCTTGGCCTTCACACGGTAATCGCTAGCCATCTCGTGTTCACCCAGCCTTTCGTCATCCTCGTGGTCAGCGCGCGAATGCTTTCCTTCGATTTCGCCACCATCGATAGCGCACGCGATCTTGGCGCCTCACCGCTGCAGGCGTTCTTCCAGATCACGTTGCCGATCGTCAGCCCCAGCATTCTGGGCGGCGCGCTGATCGCCATGGCGCTGTCGCTGGACGATTTTCTCGTGACGTTCTTCACCATCGGCGGCAACAACACACTACCGACGTTCATGTGGGGCATGCTGAGAAGGGGCGTCGACCCAAGCATCAACGTGGTGGCCGTTCTGATAATGGCGCTCTCGCTGGGCGCAACGGTGCTGGGCTTCCGGATCACGCGATACAGGGGCTAGGCGCGCGCCGCCGGCCAAGAAGGGCGGAACCGCCGAAAGGCGCGGGCGGGCTCAGCAACTCAACGCGGACGCGCTTTCCTCATCGGGCTGCGGCAGGAACTCAAGAAACTTCCTGGCAGCGAAATGTCCGCTCGAGGCCCTGTTGGTGACCAGATGAATATCATCCGACAGACCTTCGATCGGCTTGGTCAACGGCCAAAACGTCCCTTCCTCGATTTCGCGTTCCACCATGTCGAGCGGCAGGAGGGAAATGCCGATGCCGGCATGCAACAGGCGCTTGACCTCCCAGATATCAGGTGACTGTCCGGCCTTTTTCTGGCCCCACCCCCGTTCGGACCGGAACTCGCGCACCAGACGCGCCTCATCCGTGCCGGGAACCACGAACGCTTCGTTCGCAAGAGAATCCAGGTCGGTGATCGTCCTGCCGGCCAGCCTGTGCCGGCTGCCGCAAACAACGAGGTGATGCTCCCGGTAGAGGAACGAATATTCCAGCCTCTCGTCCAGCCTCGGATCCGGGCACACACCCAAATCCGCCTCGCCGGCCAGCACCATATCCTCGATCTGCGGATAGGGCGCCACGTGAATGTAAAGCTCGGCCTTCGGATAGGCGGCGGCAAACCGGCGAATGGCCCTGTCGAAGCGCGGGCAAACGACATTGCAGACCGTAGCGATTTGCAGCTGTATCGAAAGATCGTTGTCAATCTCGTCGAATTCGGCCTGCAGGGAGCAGGCAAGCTGATCCATCTGCTCCGCAATACGCGCAAGGCGCGCTCCGTGATCGGTCAGGGCGAAACCGCCCGGCCCTCTTTCACACAGGTTCTTTCCCAGATAATCCTCAAGGCGCTTCAGCGCACTGCTGACGGCGGGTTGCTGCCGCGATATCGCAGCCGCCGCGTTCGTCACGCCTCCATTGCGGGCGATCTCGTGGAATACCTTGACAAGGTTCCAGTCGAGATTGCGCACAAAGCAGCGATCACGGGCAACGGACACCTGGTCTGTTCGGGACTTCTTCATTGCTGCCTGCCTCTCAAACTAGGCTTTTGCCGGCATGCGACGGATCGCGCCGCTGCCCTATTACGCCCGAAACCCGGAAACGTGGCACGGTGGAACCGAACCCGCCCCGTCATGAAGAAACTGCTCCCGCAGTCTTGTATCGCGACGTCAGTTTATCATGAAAATACCGCCATTTTCCCGGAGGATGTCGATCCTGGAGCGATTTCTCATGACGAAAGCGGTCCAGAAACCCGGTCAGGTATCTGGCATGCGAATGCGCACAGCATCGTTGAAAAGGCCATTGTGATTTTCCGGCAATCCGGGCTTTGGCTGCCGGTGCCATTGGAGAAAGTACAAATATGCAGGGCGAATTCGATCCATCCCTTGAGCCGGGGGACCCCACTGTCCCGAGGCGCGATCCAGTTAGGCGCCACAGCCCCTTGATGCCAGGCCTGCGCCTTTCGGGCATGCCGCGACAACAAACCGACCGAACGGCCCTGGCGCCTGCCTGGATGTTACCAAGCGTTGTTTTTGCAACAATCGCTATCGCCGGCCCCTTATCTTCGCGCGTCCGGAGCTTATTCCGTCAAAATAGAGCCGCCTTGACGAAAATACGCTCCAACATATTGATCCTGAAGCGCTTTCCTACCGACCGCATGAGACAATCCGGCCGGAAAACGCTTTAGACAACAACGCAATTCGAACGAACCCAGCGTCAATGGTAGCGTCATACTTGCGCCTTGACAACAAATTCGGAAAACAAGCAGGAAGATATTCAATCAATTAATTACGCAACGTAAATTTCAATTACGAAATACTGCGCTACAATGACTTAATACAGACATGCCGCTATATATTCATTCGCATAAGAGTCAATACGGCAGAAATATACCTCATAGATAAATACCGCTCCATTCGCGCCCTGAATTTAAAAAGAGACACTCTCGAACCAAAACTTAATCCAAGAACCTTCGTTTTCGGAACAGACAAACTCTTTAAAAGTAACTATCTCTATTGAGATAATCATAACACTAAAAATAATTATTTATAACTTCAAGTTATAATAATATTTTTATTTATATAAATCTCAAAATACATGAAAATTAAAAAATAAATATCTTAATTTTAGCGCAATCAGGGCCTGGACCCATCCCTCGGAAAATCATCGATAATCAATATGCCCAGGGCCGGTCCATCCGCAAGCAAAGCTCAAGTTTCTAAAGGGGCGCAAGAGATGATCAAGGCAGGTTAATTTCTTCTCGCGCCGGCGACCGGTGTTTCCTATTCAATCACTTGCGCGCAAGCGCAGGATGCCGACCTTGCCAAGAAACTCTCCAATCCTGTCGCCTCGCTCATCAGCATGCCCTTCCAGTTCAACTACAATACCGGCTACGGCCCGGCTGACGGCGACAATGTCACACTCAACATCCAGCCAGTGATCCCGATCTCGCTGAACGAGAAATGGAACCTCATCTCGCGCACCATCGTGTCCGTCGTCTGGCAAGACGACATCGTGGGAAACTCCGGCACGCAATTCGGTCTGAGCGACACAACCCAGAGCCTGTTTCTTCCGCCGAAAGACCCTGGACCCTGCGGCATCATCTGGGGCCTTGGGCCCGTCTTCCTTCTGCCAACGGGGACGGACAGCCTGTTAAGCACGGAAAAATGGGGCGCCGGCCCCACGGGCGTCGTCCTCAAGCAGAGCGGACCCTGGACCTATGGCATACTGGGCAACCACTTCTGGTCGTTCGCGGGCGACAGTTCACGCAGCGAAGTCAACTCAACCTTCCTGCAGCCCTTCCTCGCCTACACGACGCCAACAGCCGGGACCTTCACGCTGAATTCGGAATCCACCTACGACTGGACGAACAACGAATGGTCGATCCCGATCAACGCCATGGTCGCCAAGGTCGTCAGGTTCGGCGAACAGCCGGTGAGCTTCCAGGCGGGCGTGCGCTACTGGGCGGACAGCGCGCCGGGCGGGCCGGGAGGCCTGGGCGCAAGATTTACCGTTGCGTTCCTTTCCCCGACCGGAAATTGAGCCGACCGGCCCTTAACCACTCGGCCTTTACCGTCAGGCGCTGTGATGCCCTGGAGGCGATTTCGGGTATATTCTTACCTGCGCGAGGGACAGCCGCACGATGGGAGCGCAGTCCGCCCATGGACATCATACGCCGTATGCTTGCCGAGCCGTTCTTCCAGTTCCTGACGATCGGCGCGATCGTTTTCGGGCTCTATTCGTTCATTGACCGAGGCGAAACGGGGCACGCGCGTCAAACGGTCGAGGTCGGGCCGGGGCGGATAGCGCAACTTTACCAGACCTTTTTCAGAACATGGCAGCGCCCGCCGACTGACGAGGAAATGCGAGGACTGGTCGACGCTTACGTGAAGGAGGAAATCTTCTACCGCGAGGGGCGCAAGCTCGGCCTCGACCGGGACGACACTGTTTTCCGCCGGCGTCTGCAGCAGAAAATGGAATTCCTGATGGAACCGGGCGCATCCGAACTTTCGCCGAGCGATGAAGAACTTGCGAAATACCTGAAGGACAACCGCGAAAAATTCCGAATGTCGGAGCGCATCGCCTTCCGCCAGATTTTCCTGAACCCGCAAAAGCGGGGCGGCGAGGCCGAAGCGGACGCCGCCGCCCTGCTGAACGCATTGCGCTCAGCCGAAGGCGAGATCGATGTAGGACGCCATGGCGATCCGACGCTTTTGCCGCAAACCGTGCCGCTGGTTACGGCAGAGCAGATCGAAAATACTTTCGGCAAGGAATTCGCGCAGGAACTTTCAAAGGCCGAGGCCGGGATCTGGACCGGCCCCTGGCGATCGACCTACGGCCGCCATCTGGTGCGCGTCGACCAACGCGAGGCCGCGCGCGACCCTGCGCTCGATGAAATCCGTGATGTGGTGCTGCGCGAATGGCAGGCGGACAAACGCCGCAAGGTGGCGGAAGAACGCTATCTGGAGCTGAAAGAGAAGTACGAGGTGAAGGTCACATGGCCCGCGCCGGAAGGTCAGGAAGGGGCGCCGAACAGCGCCGCAACGCAATGATGCGCTGTCTGGTGTTTCTGATTTCCCTCGCATTCGCAGGCTTCGGGCATACCGGCGCGCAAGCGCATGAACTGCGCCCTGCATACCTCGAAATCACCGAAGCCACACCCGGCATCTACGACATACTCTGGAAGGTGCCGGCGCGCGGCGAGTTTCGCCTTTCGCTCAACGTTCGCCTTCCCGACAATTGCACCGAGACGGCAGCCCCCGTCACCATCAACGACGGCGCTGCCGTGCTGAGCCGGTGGAGCATTGCCTGCGAAGGAGGACTGGCGGGCCGGACCATCTCAATCGACGGCCTCGCCGCAACCTTCACCGACGCGCTCGTCAGGATCGCGCATCTCGACGGAAGCGTGCAGTCCGCGCGCCTGATGCCCGATTATCCAGAAGTGACGGTGGAAACATCGCCAACGTTAACGGATACCGCGCGCACGTATTTTCTGCTCGGCGTGGAGCACATCCTGCTCGGCTTCGATCATCTTCTTTTCGTGCTGGCGCTGCTCTTGCTGATCGGCAGTCTCCGTACGCTGGTGGAGACGATCACGGCCTTTACCGTTGCCCACTCGATCACGCTTGCCTTCACGACACTCGGACTGGCCAACGCGCCGCAACAGCCGGTGGAGGCGCTGATCGCGCTCAGCATCGTTTTCGTCGCGGCCGAAATCCTCAGGAAGGAAAATGGCCGGATCGATTTTTCCAGCCGCTACCCGTGGGTCATCGCGTTCCTGTTCGGCCTGCTGCACGGTTTCGGCTTCGGCGGTGCGCTGCGCGAAATCGGCCTGCCGCAACAGGACGTGCCGCTTGCGCTCCTCACCTTCAACCTGGGAGTGGAAGCAGGGCAACTGATCTTCGTCGCCCTTGCGCTTCTTGCCATTGCCGGCCTGAAGCTGCTGCTTGCCGAAGCGACGGTGTGGCCGAAAAGAGCCGTAACATATGCGATCGGCTCGGTTTCCGCCGTCTGGTTCGTCGAGCGCGTCGCGGGTTTTTAGGCGAGAATCGCGTGGCGCCCGGCCCTTTCCCCAAATGGCTGGGGCCTAATCCCAGTCCATGACGACCTTTCCGGCCTCGCCCGAAATCATCGCCGCGAAGCCGGCTTCGAAATCGTCGATGGAGATACGGTGGGTGATGAGATCCGTCAGATCGAGGCCGGATTGCACCAGCGCTATCATCTTGTACCAGGTCTCATACATCTCGCGCCCGTAGATGCCTTTGACGGTCAGCATCTTGAAGATGATCTTGTTCCAGTCGACGGCGAAAGCGGTGGGCGCGATCCCGAGAAGAGCGATCTTTCCGCCATTGTTCATCTTGTCGATCATGTCGCGCATCGCGGGTGCCGCGCCGGACATTTCCAGCCCAACGTCGAAACCTTCGGTCATGCCGAGGCGCGCCATCACATCATCAAGGCTCTCTTTCGATGCATCGACCACATGCTGGATGCCCAGCTTTTTCGCAAGTTCGATGCGATAGGGGCTGATGTCCGTGATCACCACCTTGCGCGCGCCCACCCTTTGCGCAACCAGCGCGCCCATGATGCCGATCGGGCCGGCACCGGTGACCAGCACATCCTCGCCGACAAGGTCGAAGCTCAAAGCCGTGTGGACGGCATTGCCGAACGGGTCGAAGATCGCGGCGATTTCATCGGGAATATCGTCCGGGATCGCCACCACGTTGTTTTCCGGAATGCAGACATATTCGGCGAAGGAACCGGGCCGGTTTACGCCGACGCCCAGCGTATTGTGGCACAAATGCCCCCGCCCCGCCCGGCAATTGCGGCAAGAGCCGCAGACAATATGTCCCTCGCCGGAAACACGCTGGCCGATCTCGTATTTCGTCGCCGCAGAGCCTGTTTCGGCAATCTCGCCGCAGAATTCATGACCCACGACCATAGGCACGGGCACGGTTTTCGCCGACCATTCGTCCCATTTCCAGATATGCACGTCCGTACCGCAGATCGCGGACTTCCTGACCTTGATCAACACCTCGTTGGGGCCTGGCTCGGGAACGGGGACACGCTGCATCCACAAGCCCGGCTCGGCCTTCGCCTTGACCAGCGCTTTCATCTCATTGCTCATCGGATCACCCCCATCTCCCGTCCGACCTCGATGAAGGCATCGATCGCGCGGTCCAGTTCCTCGCGCGAATGCGCAGCCGACATCTGTGTACGGATCCTGTCCTGCCCGCGCGGGACGACGGGAAAGCTGAAGGGTGCGACGTAAACGCCCTTCCCATCAAGCCGGGCGGCCATTTCCTGCGCCAGTTTCGGGTCGCGCAGCATCACCGGGATGATCGGGTGCTCGCCCGGTAAAAGATCGAACCCGGCAGCCGACATGCGATCCCGGAAATGCGCGGCATTTTCCATCAGCCGGTCGCGCCGCTCGGTCGAAGCCTCCAGCATGTCCAGCACCTTGATCGACGTCGCCGCGATGACCGGCGCAAGCGTGTTGGAGAAGAGATAGGGACGCGAGCGCTGCCTGAGCCAGTCGACAACCTCGGCCTTGCCGCTGGTATAGCCCCCCGACGCGCCGCCGAGCGCCTTGCCCAGCGTGCCGGTGACGATATCCACCCGGCCCATTACGCCGCAATGTTCGATCGATCCGCGCCCAGTCTTCCCGAGGAAGCCGACGGCATGACTGTCATCGACCATGACCATGGCGCCGTATCGTTCCGCCAGGTCGCAGATTTCACCGAGCTTCGCGATATAGCCGTCCATGGAAAACACACCGTCGGTGGCGATCATCCTGAAACGGCAATCAGAGGCTGCCTGCAACTGCGCTTCCAGGTCCGCCATGTCGGAATTCGCGTAGCGGAAACGTTTGGCCTTGCACAAGCGTATTCCGTCGATGATCGAGGCGTGGTTGAGCGCATCGGATATGATGGCATCCTCAGGCCCCAGAAGCGTTTCGAACAGGCCCGTATTGGCATCGAAGCAACTGGAATAAAGAATTGTGTCCTCCATCCCCAGGAAGGCGGAAATGCGCGCCTCCAGCTCCTTGTGCTCCTCCTGCGTGCCGCAGATGAAGCGCACGGAGGACATGCCGTAGCCATAGCGGCGCAACGCCGCGCAACCCGCCTCGATCAGATCGGGATTATCGGAAAGGCCGAGGTAGTTGTTGGCGCAGAGGTTGATGACCGACTTGCCGCCGGCCAGCGACACTGTGCCCGCCTGCCTGGAGGTGATCACCCGTTCCGACTTGTAAAGGCCCGCTTCCTTGAGCCCCGCCAACTCGGTGTTCAGATGGTCCAGAAACGATTGAGTCATCGGTGTATTCCTTCGGGTGCGGCAGGCTAGTCTGGTGAATTGAAAATACAGCTCATACTAGCAGCAGCGTCCGGAGCGTATTCCAAATTCGAAAACCACACTAGAAACATAAACTTGGCTGTCGCCTATTTGAATCTGAAGTTTGTTCGGAACTTGCCGAAAATTGAGACGAGCTTCAGTTTCAAAGGGGTGGCCAGAGCGCTTTCCACGAAAGAAGGATCGCTTTTGTGATCGAAAATTCGGCTCAGGAACAATAACTTGAGCAAATCCTTGTCGCCAAATGCGGTCCGGATCCGGCGGGATATGCTCCAAGATCGAGCGGAGCCGCTTTCCACCCAAGGTCAAGCCACGCGGGACGTGTAAAGATTGCCGTCACGGCCCGCGTTCTGGGCAATGGAGCCGGCGTGTTCTTCCGCAATACCGGAACCTTCAGATCAGCATGCGCCGGGGATCAGCCAGAAGGCCTGCGTAATAGCTCAGGAACCGGGCCGCGTCGGCACCGTTGATCACCCGGTGATCGTAGCTGAGGTCGAGCGGCGCCATCTGCACCGGCTGGAAGGAAGTGCCGTCCCACACAGGCACGGTTTCAGTCCGCGTGATTCCGAGAATGGCCACTTCCGGCGGGTTGACGATCGGCGTGAACGCCGTGCCGCCGATGCCGCCGAGATTGGTGATGGTCGCCGACGCCCCTCCCATCTCGTCCGGGCGGACCTTGCGCGCCTGGGCCCGGGAAGCAAGATCGGCAATCTCGCCGGCGATCTGCCAGAGGCCCTTGCGGTCCACATCGCGGATCACAGGCACCATGAGACCGTGCGCCGTGTCGGCCGCTAGGCCGAGATGCACATAGTCCTTCAGGAATAGCGTCTTGCCATCGGCGCTCAAGGAGGCGTTGAACTTCGGGAATTCGCGCAAGGCCCGCGCCAGCGCCTTCGCATGAAAGGCCAGCGCGGTCAGCTTGACGCCTCTTGCCTGAGCTTCGGATTTCAGTTCCTTGCGCAGGGCTTCGATCGCCGTCATTTCGGCCCGGTCGTGATGGGTGACAGCGGGTATCAACGCCTGCGCGGCGGCCATGTTGCGGGCCGCGACCTGCGCGAACCGGCCCACCGGCTCTTCGCTCACCGGGCCGTATTGCGCGTGATCCACCTCCCAGAAAGACGTGTCCGCAGTTGACGCCTGAGGCGCCCCCACGGCTTCGCCACCGCCTTCCAAATCCTCACGGGCGATGGATGTGCGGCCAATGTCACGGGCCAGTTTCTCGATGTCTATGCCCTTTTGCCGGGCCAGGGCCCGGACCGAGGGCGGTGCGATCACGTCCGGCATCGTTTCCCCCTACCAGCTTGCAGAGATGTACTGGGTTTCCATGAATTCCAGCATGCCTTCGTGACCGCCTTCCCGACCGAGGCCGGACTGCTTCGTGCCTCCGAAAGGTGCAGCCGGATCCGAGACCAGGCCGCGATTGAGGCCGACCATGCCGTAGTCGAGACGCTCGCACACCCTGAGGCCGCGTTTCATGTCGCCCGTAAAAACATATGCAACCAGCCCGTACTCAGTGTCATTGGCGCGCCGGATGACGTCTTCCTGATCCGTGAAGGTCTGGAGAGCCGCTACGGGGCCGAAAATTTCGTCATGGACGCAATCCGCCATCTCGGGCACGTTGGAAAGCACGGTCGGCGGGTAGAAGAACCCCTTGCCTTCGGGGACCTGGCCGCCGACCTCGACCCGTGCGCCCTTTGCAACGGCGTCCTCGACGAATTCCACCACCTTGTCGCGCGTTTGCGCGTTGACGAGCGGGCCGACATCGACCGACGGGTCCGTGCCGTCACCGACCTTCAGCTTGCCCATCGCCTCGGCAAGACGGCGGGTGAACTCCTCCGCGACCGCCTCATGCACATAGATGCGGTTGGCCGCGGTGCAGGCTTCGCCGAGATTTCGCATCTTGGCGAGCATGGCCCCTTCGACAGCGACGTCCAGATCGGCATCGTCAAAGACGATCAGCGGGGCATTGCCGCCGAGTTCCATGGCGGGCTTGAGCACCCGGTCCGCCGCCGCATGCAGCAGCTTGCGCCCGACCGCTGTCGACCCGGTGAAGGAGACGACACGCACGCGCGGATCGTGCAGCATGTGATCGACCAGCACGCCGGACCGCTTGGAGGGAAGCACATTCACCAGACCGGCGGGCACGCCCGCCTCCTCCAGGAGGGGCATGAGCGCCAGCATGGTCAGCGGCGTTTCCGAGGCCGGCTTGATGATGACGGCGCAGCCCGCCGCCAGCGCAGGGGCAATCTTCCGGGTACCCATCGCCGCGGGGTAGTTCCACGGCGTCACCAGAACCGCCAGCCCCGCCGGCTTGTGCTGCACCATGATGCGGGCACCTGAAGCCGGGGCATGGGTGATGAGGCCGTTGGCCCGCACGGCTTCTTCCGCAAACCAGCGGAAGAACTCGGCCGCATAGGCCGCCTCTCCCATGGCGTCGGTCCGCGCCTTGCCGTTTTCCAGCGTGATCAGCCGCGCGAAGTCTTCCTGCCGCTCGCTCATCAGTTCCCAGGCCTTGCGCAGGACTTCCGAGCGCTGGCGCGGCGTTCTTGCCGCCCAATCGGCCATAGCGGCTTCTGCGGCGTCAAGGGCGGCATTGGCGTCGTCAATCTCGGCCGAAGCCACGGAGGCCAGCACCTCTTCGGTGGCTGGGTTCAAAACGTCGAACCGCTCGCCCGATGCACCCTGACGCCAGCCACCACCGATATAAAGATCCGTATAGTCCATGTCGCATCCCTGGGGTCAGAGCAGGTGGCGGAGCGGCTGCTCCATCCGGCCCGCGAAATTGGAAAGGAGGCTCACCGCCGCGTCCGCACTCAAGTGATCGCCGGTGCATTCAAGGGTCAGGCACAAGCCGCTTGCGGCGCGCGTAATGCTGAGGGCCGGACAGTCGCCGGCGCCGAGCCGCACAGCGCCGATCCGGCTGAAGCGCAAATCCCGCACGCACAGATCCGGCGCCGGATCTGGCTCTGCCTTCGACACCTGGCCAAGCAAAGTCGAGGAGACGGTATAGACCTGACGGGTCCCGAGACCCTCGACGGCGACCCTCACCGGCAAGTTTCCAAGGCTTGCCCCGGCAAGCCCGGCAAGCAAGGCGCCGGCATCGGTGAGCCCGGCGCTGCCCGCCGCCCAGGCCGTAAAATCGGTAAAACCGTCTTCGGCGATTTCAGCCGTCAAATGCCGTCCCGGAACGGCCGCAACACCTGCCTGGGCTTTGGGCGGCAAGGCCTTCAACGCTTCCAGATCCTTGACATGAAACGGCTGCGCATGTCCGGCTTCGACAAGACGTTCGAGATCCAGCCCCCGTTCCAGCGCCAAGCGCCGCGCTTTCGGGGACGCCAGGATCCTGCCGCCGGTCTGCGGTTCGCCACGCGACCGAAATTCCGCAGTTGGCGCCGGCGCGGCTTTCACCGGCAGTGCCGCCTCTTCCGCCGGCGGTGTTTCAACCGAGGCCGGAGCAGACGGAAGAGCCGCGGGTCCGGCACTGCGCGCGATCGGGGCCTCCGGTTTTCCGGCACTGATGACCGCAATCGTCTGCCCGACCGGAACCTCTTCACCCGCTTCTGCGAGCAGAGCCGCGATATAACCGTCATGGCCGGCGTTAACCTCGACCGTGCTCTTGTCGGTTTCGACTTCAAACAGGACATCGTCCGCCGACACCGCCTCGCCCGGCTGTTTCAGCCACCTGACCAGAAGGCCGGTATCCTGGGCCATGCCCAGCGTCGGCATGATCACCTCACGACCCTCGATTTCCGACGGTTCGTCCGAGGCCGCGGGCACTTCCTTGGCGTCTTGCCGCGACGATGCGCTGCCGGAACCTTCCGGCGTTTCGCAAATCAGGGCGATCACCTGCCCGACCGGCACATCGCTGCCGGCCTCGGCGGTCACGTCGGTCAGATAGCCCGGCGCCGATGCCTCGACCTCCATGGCGGCCTTGTCGGTCTCCACCTCGAAGAGCACGTCGCCCGCTGAAACCGCCTCACCCGGTTTCTTGTGCCACGCAAGGATCTGGCCGGTATCCTGGGCCATGCCAAGCGCGGGCATGATCACCTCATGCGGCATGAACCAGCTCCCCGCGGCAGATCCTGCGCGCGTTTTCGACAACACCCGCAGCGGTCGGCACCGTGATGTCTTCCAGCGCCGGAGAGAAGGGCACCGGCACGTCCATGGCACCCATACGGATCACGGGCGCGTCCAGGTGATAGAAGGCCTTTTCGCTGATGCGGGCTGCGATTTCCGCTGTGACGCCATAGCTCTGATGGCCCTCGTCGATGACGATGGCGCGTGAGGTCTTGCGCACGGAGCGCAGGATCGTCTCTTCGTCGAGCGGAACGATGGTGCGCGGATCGACGATCTCGGCGCTGATGCCTTCCAGAGCGAGAGTTTCCGCCGCCTGCTCGGCCACTTGCACCATGGACGAGGTGGCGACCAGCGTTACATCCCGCCCCTCCCGCTTGATATGCGCCTTCCCGAAAGGAATGAGGTATTCCTCCTCCGGCACGGGCGCCTTGTCGTTGTACATCAGCTTGTCTTCGAAAATGACCACCGGATTGTCGTCCCGTATCGCGGTCTTCAAAAGCCCCTTGGCCTCATAGGCCGAGGACGGCATCGCCACTTTCAGCCCCGGAATATGCGCCACGAGCGCCTGCAGCGACTGGCTGTGCTGGGCCGCGGAGCGGCGGGTGGCGCCCATGTTGGTGCGCAGCACCAGCGGCACTTTCAGCTTGCCGCCCGACATGTAATGGGTCTTGGCCGCCTGATTGCAGAGCTGGTCCATGACCAGATAGAGAAAATCGCCGAACATCAGATCGACGATCGGCCGCAAGCCCGTCATGGCCGCACCGACGGCGATGCCCATGAAGCCGGGCTCCGAAATCGGCGTGTCGATGACCCGGTCCGTGCCGAATTCCTCAACAAGCCCGGAAAGGACCTTGAACGGCGTTCCGGCTTCCGCAACATCCTCGCCCAGGAGAACAATTGCCGGGTCGCGGCGCATTTCCTCCGCGATGGCCTCGTTGACGGCCTTGGAAAGGGTAATTTCACGTGTCATTGCGTCTCTCCCCAGGCGGCCGTTTCGGCATAGACATGCATATCCACTTCCCGAACGTCCGGATATTTGGCTTCAAGCGCATATTTGACGGCGGCTTCGGCGTCGGACACGATCTCCTTGTCGATGGCAACCAGCTCGTCCGCGGTCATGATCTTCTGGTCGATCAGCCAATTGCCGAAATTGGAGATTGGATCGCGCACCTTCTTCCACTCAGCTTCCTCGTCCCTGGAGCGGTAGTAGTCGCGATTGATGTCGCCGACGTGGTGGCCGTGATAACGGTAGGTCTCCAGTTCGATGAAGAACGGCCCCTCGCCCTTGCGGCAGCGTTCCACGAGGCGTTGCGCGAGCTGGTTGACCGCCAGGACGTCCTGCCCGTCGACCCTGAAGCTCTCGATGCCGAAGGCCTCGGCGCGCGCGGTCAGCGAGCCCGCGGCGATTTCGTCGGTCTTGGTGTATTCGCTGTAGCCATTGTTTTCGCAGGCATAAATGACCGGCAACTTCCACAGCGCGGCCATGTTCATGACCTCGTACCAGAGCCCCTGGGCGGTGGCACCGTCGCCGAAGAAGCAGACGGTAACGTGATTGGTGCCAAGGCGCTTTGCGGACAAGGCCGAACCGGTCGCGATCCCCATCGAACCGCCAACGATTGCATTGGCGCCGAGATTCCCGTTGGCCTGGTCGGCGATATGCATCGACCCGCCCTTGCCGCGGCAATAACCCTCCTCCTTGCCGAGCAGTTCGCAGAACATTTCCCGGAAATTCGCACCCTTGGCGACACAATGTCCGTGGCCGCGGTGCGTGGAGGTGATCTTGTCTTCCGGCGTCAGCGCTTCGCAGATGCCGACGGCCACCGCCTCCTGACCGGAATACATATGGGTGAGACCGGGCATCTTGGCAGAGAGATAGAGTTGGTTCGCGTTGTCCTCAAAGGCGCGGATGCGCACCATCTGCCTGTACATGCGCAGATAGTCATCCGTGTTGTGCTTCTTTTTGCTTCTCGCGGCGCTCATGTCTTGTCCCCTGAAACTCTCGCCCCTTGAAAAGCCCGGCCTTTCGGGAGGCCGGGCAAGGCTGGGAAGTCAGTAGCGGTTTGCGATCGGCAACTCTTCGGCCGGGAACAGGCTGATGACCTCGACACCGGTTTCGGTTACGACCACTTCTTCCTCGATGCGGGCCGCCGAATAGCCATCGGCCGCCGGGCAGTAGGTCTCCAGCGCGAACACCATGCCGGTCTTGATTTCCATGGGATGATCCAGAGAGACCGCCCGTGAGATGATCGGCCGTTCGTGCAGGGCCAGGCCGAGCCCGTGACCAAACTGCAGGCCGAAAGCGGCTTCCTCGCTCGGGAACCCGAATTCCTCGGCCTTCGGCCAGACAGCGGCCACCGTGTCGGTTGAAACGCCCGGCTTGATCAATTCGATCGACGCATCGATCCATTCGCGCGCCTTGACATAGGCATCATGCTGCGCCGGCGTGGCGCGGCCGATGTTGAAGGTCCGGTAGTAGCAGGTCCGGTAGCCCTGATAGGACTGCAGGATGTCGAAGAACGCCTGGTCGCCGGGCCGGAAATAGCGATCGGTGAAATTGTGCGGATGCGGGTTGCAACGCTCGCCGGAGATCGCGTTGATCGCCTCGACATCGTCCGAGCCCATTTCGTAGAGCATCTTGTTGGACAGGGCGACGATGTCGTTTTCGCGCACGCCCGGCTTCAGCTCCTCGTAGATCATGTGATAGACGCCGTCGACCATCGACGCGGCCTGCGTGAGCAACTGGATCTCGTCCCAGTTCTTGATCTCGCGCGCCGCAAGCATGATCTGCTGGCCGTCGATCACGTTCAGCCCTTCCTCCTGCAGCGCGTGGAACATCGCCGTTTCGGCATAGTCGACGCCGACCGGCATGTCGGCCATTCCGGCATCCCGGATCAGGCCGGCAATGTCCCTGGCGTATTTGCGCATGAGACCGAATTCGGGCGGGATGGTGCCCCGCATGCCGACCACGCCGGCAAGGCAATGATCGGGTTCAAGCCAGTCTGAAAATTTCTTGTGGTGGTAGGCCGCCGAGCCGAAATCCCAGACATAAGGGGAATCGTCGCCGGTCAACAGACAGAAGCGGCACATCTTGTCCCGCTCCCACTCGCCGATCTTGGTGGCGGAGACGTAACGAATGTTGTTGACGTCGAAGAGCAGCAGCGTGCCCGCCGGAGAAGCCTTGAGAGCTTGCCGGGTCCGGGACAAGCGGTAACGGCGCAACCGGTCATGGTCGATCCGGCGCTCGAAATCCACCGAGGTATGACCCCAGGCGGGCAGGCGGTTTTCCCATCTCCACTGCGGATCGAGATCTTGAGGCGTCAAAAGGTTCGGTGTCAGTGCGCGGGACATGAGCTTCTCCTTCAGGCGCAGCGGACTGCGCCTGTTCCCGTTAGATATCAGTGCGTTACGGCCTTATTGCATGATCATGCCGCCATCGATCATGATGAGCTGGCCGGTCATGTAGTCGCTTTCGTCGGAACACAGGAACGCCGCGGTTCCCTTGACATCGTCCGGCGTCGACAACTGTTTCATGAGGATCATCGTCTCGGCGAGGTGATCCATGGATTGGCCTTCCTTCTCGAACATGCCGATTTCGACGAGATCCTTGTCGAGTTGCTCCCAGAGCTCGGTCTTCACCACCCCGGGGCCGTAACCGTTAACCGTGATCTTGTGTGGCCAGAGCGCCTTGGCACCGCCGATGATCATGGCGAGCGCGCAGTACTTGGAACAGGAATAGGGCACAACATCGAGAAAGGCGGTACGGGAGACGATGCTGCCCACATTGATGATCTTGTAGGGATGCTCGTCCATCGGCCCCTGCTCGATCATCTTCCTGGCCGCTTCCTGCATGCCGAACAACATGCCCTTGGCATTGATGTTCATGATCAGGTCCCAGTTGTCCTCGTCAATGTCGAGAAACATCTTCGGCTTGTTCACGCCGGCATTGTTGATCATGATATTGATCGAACCGAATTCCTCCGCCGTCGCATTGACTGCAGACGTATGGTCTCCACGTTTCGTGACGTCGAGCCTGAGCGCTATGGCCTTGCCGTTTCCGGACGCATTGATCCGGTTCGCAACCTCATTGACCCCTTCGACATTGATGTCGCCCAGCGCGACATTGGCGCCTTGCGCAGCGAAATACTCCGCATTGGTCGCGCCCATGCCCTGTGCGGCACCGGTGATCAGAATGTTCTTTCCCATAAGTCGATTGGGGTCCATGAGTTCCTCCCGTTAAAGTTTCCCCGCCTCCCGCAAGATCCGGTCGGCACGTTTCTGGGCCGCCTGCAATGCAGCTTTCGGTGTCTGGATGCCGCGCAGCATGTCGTGGCATTCCTCTCCGCAGACGCGGATGATGCTGTTGATTTCCGGGATCGGCGGGCGCGGCCAGAACTGCAGTTCGTCGCGCCAGGACATTGCGTCCACGGCTTCGAAGATCGGCGAAAGCCGGCGAACCTCCGGATCGGCCCCGACGGAATAGCGCGGATTGGTACGGCTGCCGTGTTCCACGTAGAGCTTCTGCGCCTCCGGAGAGGTGAACACGATCAACGCTTTCGCTGCGGCTTCCAGCCGCTCGGGTGCGATATTTGCCGGGATGCACAGCAGATATCCGCCCACCGGCGCGATGTTGGTGGCCCGCGGACCGGACGGATGAGGCAGGTAGCCGACCTTGCCGAAGGCAGCACAAGCGGGATTCTGCTCAAAATATGGGGCCAGCAGAGTGTAGCCATAGGCCATCGCCACCCTGCCATTGGCAAAGGGGCGCACGCGCTCGTACCAGGACATCGACAGAATGTCCGGCGGCGAATATTGCAAGAGCGCCATGAGATATTCGGCTGCCGCGAGACCCCGGTCAGTGTCGATCATGGGGCGGTGGCCGCCGTCCGAAAGCCGCGAGGCATCATAGCCGCCCGCCTGTTTCGGCAGATCCAGAACCGGCTGGCCGAAATCCGCACAGGTCATCATGAAGGTGTGGCCGAGGGCGGTGCCGCGCGCCGCGTTCCAGGCGATCCCGTAGCGCCCTTGCGCCGGCTCATGCAGCACCCTGGCAGCTTCCAGCAGGGCATCGGTCGTGGACGGCGGCTCGAGCCCGGCTTCCGCCAGCAGGTCGCGGCGATAGAACAGCAGCTCCGGCGTCGTTTGCGAGGGCACGCCGAAGGGCCGCCCGCCCCAATGGGCGGCCTGCCAGCCGGCCGTGTGAAAATCGCTCGGGTTGAGCCGCTCGATATCGAGGACCTCCTCGAGGGGAAGCAGGTAACCGCTTTCAGCGAATTCTCCGACCCATGGCAGATCGAGCGCGATCAGGTCATAACGGCTTGTCGTCCGCTGGGCATTCTTCACGGCTTCGTCGTGGAGCCGGTCTATGGAAAAGGCGCGCTGGTGTATGGGGCAGCCGACCACCTGTTCGAACTGACGCTTGAGCCCGTGCATGACCATGAAGGTGGGATCCCCATGCACGAGCACCCGCAATCCACCCGGCAACTTCAACGGCTCGAGCAGAACCTGAGGCCGCTGGATGGTCTGTGCTTCGAGATACGAACCGCCGAAATAATAGTCCTCGGTGTCGGAACGCTTTTCTTCGGTGCCGAAATGATGCGCGGCCAGCCGGCGGATCCGGTTGCTGAATCGTGTCCAGGATTCGAGCATTTCCGCGCTTGGATGAAGGGAATAGCTGCGCCCGGACGCCGTGCGCGGCCGCTGTTCGACCAGCCCGCTGTCGACCATCTCCTTAATGCGGCGGGTTGCCGTCGCATAAGGCACGCCGGACGCGCCGATCAGGGATGTCGGCGTGACGAGCTTTGCCTCAAGATGTCTTTGAACCAGATAGGCCGACATTTTGATGTAAGGGTTCGGCATGGCCATTTCGATCAAACCGTCAAGCTCGTCTTCGAAATCCTCCAGGAACGATAGGACCTCGAGGATTTCCGTCTTGGCTTGCGGTGTGAGGAACGGCGCTTCGCGAACCAGTTCTCCCTCATTGGGGTTCATCTCGCGTCTCCAGGATTCGGACGGGACAAACCACTGCTGCGTTTCCTCAAAATGAATATTTTTTGGATCGGCATTGATCGATCTCCCGAGAGTGTGTGAACCTGCCGCCAAGCTAAACGGCCAAAACATTCATATTGGATATTAAAACATTCATTCTGGATATTTTCGATGGCGCAACGTCACACGCCACAATGCAGGCTTGTTCCCGACGCTCACAAAGTGTGCGACCTCGGCGTCAGGAGGAGACGCGGAGACGTTCAAGACATAGAAATCGGTCTTCACGGGAGGAAATCAGAATGACGTATAAGTTCCGCTCATTGCTTGCGGCAACGACAGCCGTCGCCGGCCTTGCTCTTGCAGGCGCCGCTTCAGCCGAGACGATGAAAATCGGCATCACGCAGAACAATGTCGGCGTGGACAGCTATCAGACCACATACGAAAAGGCCTTCATCGACGCAGCAAGCGCCAACCCCAATGTCGAGACCGTGGTACTGGATGCCGGCGGCGACGTGGCGCGGCAGATCGCCCAGATGGAAGATCTGATCCAGCAGGAAGTTGACGCCATCATCATCTGGCCGACCAACGGCGAGGCGGTGATCCCGGCCGTCCGCAAGGCTTACAAGGCCGGAATTCCGGTGATCGTCACCAATTCGAACATCGCCGAGCAGGGTTTTGAGTTCGTCAAATCCTTCTCCGGTCCCGACAACATCACCCAGGGATCGCGCGCTGCCGAGATCATGTGCGACAAGTTCAAGGATATGGGCATCGAGAACGAAGCCGAGATCGTCCAGATCTCCGGCCAGCCGGGCTACACCACCGCCATCGAACGGGCGAAGGGCTTCGAGGACCGTCTGCCGGAAGTGTGCCCGAATGTCACGCTGGTGGAAACGCAGCCGGGCGACTGGAACCGGGAGAAATCCCAAAAGGTCATGGAAGCCTTCCTGGTCAAGTACGATGGTATCGACGGCGTCTATGCCGGCGACGACAACATGGGTGTCGGGGCCCTGAACGCCGCCAAGGCGGCCGGGCGCGAAGGCATCATCTTCGTCGGAGCGACCAACTTTGCCGTCGGCTATGAAGCGATGGAGCGCGGCGAATACTGGGGTTCCATCTACCAGTCGCCGGTCGATGACGCCGAAGCCGCCCTTCAGACCGCCATCGACGTGCTGTCCGGCAAGGACGTGCCGTTCCTGAACTACTTCGACACGCCGAAGATTACCCAGGACAACATGGCCGAATTTGAAAAGCCTGTCTTCTAAGACAGACCCGACCCGGGCGCGGGCTCTCGCCCGCGCCCCCGTTCCTTCAAGAATTTCGACAAGCGACCGGCCGGAAACCATGGGCCGCACAGCCCGGTGTTCCTGAAAAACGACCGGCACCCGGGACCCGGCCATGGAAACAATTTCCGCCGGAACCGCCAGGATAACGGCCTTTCTTGCTCCGC
The DNA here is from genome assembly GCF_013266695.1 of Hongsoonwoonella zoysiae. GTDB lineage: Bacteria > Pseudomonadota > Alphaproteobacteria > Rhizobiales > Stappiaceae > Hongsoonwoonella > Hongsoonwoonella zoysiae. Next base: position 1,839,696 of record NZ_JABRXF010000001.1, on the reverse strand, counting down.
GTGAGGGTAACTGCATGACAGGGCGGATTTTCACGACCGATGACCGCGGGACGCCCGTATAAAAATCGACAGGTTAGGGAGGGTCTGTTGTCCGACATTTCAACCAAGGCAGAAAGCCGTTCCGACGGTTCGAAGGAGAGATCGATGCGGCCTTCCAACCTGTCGGGCGTGGGTACATTCCTCGCAAAACAGGGCATTCTTGTCGCCTTCGCCCTGTTCATGATCGGATTCACGATCGCAAACGAGCGGTTTCTGGACCCGGACAACATCATGGGCGTGATCCGCTCCTCGGCGATCCTAGGGGTGATGGCGCTCGGCGTGACCTTCGTCGTGATCAGCGGAAATCTCGATCTGTCGGTCGGTTCCATGATGTCCTTCGCGACCATCGTCGTCCTCGACCTTCACGACAAGATCGGGCCGACGCTTGCCATCCCGTCGATGTATGCCATGGTGCTTTGCCTTGGGGCCTTAATCGGCTTCCTGGTCGGCTATCTGAAACTCAATTCCCTGATCGTCACACTGGGAATGCTATCGGCAATCCACGGCCTGACGCTGACCTATTCAGGCGGCAAGAACATGGACATCGCCGACAAGGAAGGCACCTGGTTCAGCGTCTTCGGCCAGTCCGATGCGCTCGGCATTCCGGTGCCGATCCTGATCTTCGCCCTGTTAGCATCGGTTCTCGGGTTAGCGCTTGCCAAGACGCCCTTCGGACGCAAGGTATATGCTGTTGGCGGCAACGGCACCGCGGCAACCTTTTCCGGTATTCGCAGGGCCAGGGTGGTTTTCACCTGCTACCTGGCGTCGGCTTTTTGCGTCGGCACCGCCGGGCTCCTTCAGGCCAGCCGATCCCTCGGCAGCCAGAACACGGTGGGCCAGGGCCTCGAACTGGAGGTTCTGGCAGCCGTCATCCTCGGCGGCGCATCCCTGCTGGGCGGGTCCGGCACCATCTTCAAGACCGTCATCGGCGTCCTGATCCTCGGGTTTATCCAGAACGGGCTTCTCCTGGTCGGTCTGCAGTTCTACGCCCAGTATGTCGTGACCTGGATCATCATCATTCTTGCAGTCTGGCTCGACATCGCAGCCAAGCGCGGCAAGCTCTGGTCACCGATCGCGTAAGGGAGACAGCTATGGAACCGGGCACTCTCAGCACCTTCTTAAAGCGCGGCGCGATCTGGGGATTCATTGTCCTGGAACTGATCTTCTTCTCGGTCGCCGGTGAATACCTGTCGCTCAGCGACAAGGCGTTCATGGATCTCGACAACATGCTGCTGCTGTTCAAACAGTCGGCGCCGATCGGCATCATCGCCATCGGCATGACCATCGTCATGATCAACGGCAACATCGACCTCAGCGTCGGCGCGACCTTCGCGCTGAGCGCCGTCGTCCTGCTCGACAGCATGACCTGGCCGATCTTCGCGGGCCTCGGCGACGGGGTCATCCCGATTGCCTGGGGGCTGGCACTCATGACCGGCATGCTGCTTGGCGCGCTCAACGGCCTGATCGTTTGGAAAACCGGCGTCGACGCCTTCATCGTCACCCTTGGCGCGATGCTCGGTTATCGCGGTCTTGTCTTCATGTACAACGGCGAACAGCCGACATCGCATCTGAACTGGACGCTGGTCGACTTCGCCGAGGCGCAATTCCTCGGCCTTCACACCGCCACCTGGTTCCTGATCGCCGTTACAGCAGCGGTCTGGTTCGTGATGAACCGCACCGTTCACGGCCGCAACGCTTATGCGATCGGCGACAACCGGACGGCCGCCATCAACGCCGGCATCCGGGTCGGCCCGCACATGATGATCAATTTCATGATCATCGGCTTCCTGGCTTCGCTGTCCGCCGTCGTCTTCTATTCGGAATCCGGCTCCGTCAACCCGAATGACGGCGAGCTTTATGAACTGTGGGTTATCACCGCCGTTGTTCTGGGCGGCACCAAGCTGACCGGCGGCGCGGGATCGGTGCTGTCCACCCTGGGCGGCGTTCTGGCGATTCAGCTGTTGCGCAAGGGCCTCGGCCATATCGGTGCGGATACGGAGACGGTCAATCTCGTGATCGGGCTGATCCTGATCGCGGTCCTGTTCCTCGACCGTCAGTTGAACCTCAAAGGCCGGGAGGAGTTGAGAATATGAGCAACCAGACCCCCGCCCTCCGCCTGGAAGGAATCGTCAAGACCTTCCCCGGCGTGCGCGCGCTCGACAAGGTTTCCTTTTCGGTCATGCCCGGCGAGGTCCATGCCCTGATGGGTGAAAACGGCGCCGGCAAATCCACCCTGATGAAGGTGCTCGGCGGCATCTATCAGCCCGAGGAAGGCCGGATCATCGTCGGCGAGCAGCCTGTCGTGATGACTTCACCGCTGCAAGCCAAGGCAAAGGGCATCGTCTTCATTCATCAGGAGCTGAGCCTTGCCGAGGAACTCACCGTTGCGGAGAACATCTATCTCGGGGAATTGCCGAAAAAGAGCTTCGGCCGGGTCGACTGGCAGCAGCTCTATGCCCAGACCGACGAGATCCTGGGCCGACTCAAGGTCGGCTTCGACGCCAAGACCAAGGTGGGCGATCTTTCAATCGCCAATCAGCAGATGGTCGAGATCGCCCGTGCGCTCACCGTCGAGGCCAAGGCCGTCATCTTCGACGAACCGACGGCCTCGCTGACGGATGCAGAGAAAGTCGTCCTGTTCGACGTCATCGAGGACCTGAAAGCGCATGGCGTCGGCATCATCTACATTTCCCACCGCATGGAAGAAATCTTCAAGATCACCGACCGGATCAGCGTTCTCAGGGACGGACACTACCGAGGCACGCTAACCACTGCCGAGACCGATGAAGATGAAATCACCCAGCTGATGATCGGGCGCAAGCTGGACCTTTCCCGCAATGCCAGCCACCACGAAATCGGCGACATCGCGCTGGAGGTGCGCAATCTCTCCTGCGGCAAACTCTTCCGAAATATCAGTTTCGACGTGCGCCGGGGCGAGGTCGTCGGCTTCTACGGACTTGTGGGCGCCGGGCGCACCGAGATCGCCGAAACGCTTTTCGGATTGCGAGAGCCGTCAGGCGGCGAGATCCTCCTGGACGGCCAGCCAACGGTGATCCATTCCCCGGCCGATGCCATAGCCAAGGGCATCTCGCTGGTGCCGGAGGACCGCAAGGGCCAGGGCCTGATCCTTGGCATGAACTGCCGGGACAACATGACGCTGCCGCAGGTTAGCGACCTGAAGGCCGGGCCGTTCGTGGCGGAAGGCGCCGAGATTGCCATTTTCGACCAGTATCGCGACCGGCTCGACATCCGCACGCCCGGCTGGAAGCAACTGGTCGGCAACCTGTCCGGCGGCAACCAGCAGAAGATTGTCATCGGCAAGTGGCTGTCCATGCACCCGAATGTCCTTATCGTCGACGAGCCGACCCGCGGCATCGACGTGGGCAGCAAGTCGGAGATCCACAATCTGATCCGCGAACTCGCGAGCCAGGGTTACGCGGTGATCGTGATCAGCTCCGAAATGCCGGAAGTGCTGCATGTCAGCGACCGGATCGTTGCCATGTTCAGCGGCAAGATCATCCGCACCTTCACCTCCGAGGAGGTCACGGAAGACAATCTCATCCAGGCGATATCCGGCATCACATCCGACAAGGCCGCCTAGAGCGCTTGTCCTGAAAGCGGTATCGCTTTCGTGATAAGAATTCGCTCCAGAATCAATATCTTGAGCATATCCTTGTCGCGAAATCCGAGCCGGATTTCGCGGGATATGCTCAAGATCGCGGTGAGGATTCAACGATTTGCAGCGCCGCCGATCCGGCCACGGCCGGCCACGAGGTTCTGCAAGAACCGGCCGATCGCCTGAGCCCTTGCATCAATGATACATGGGTGATTGTCCGCCCGGGTGTACGCTCCGGCGGCGGCTCTGAAAATAATCAATAAAATCAGTTCGATGGATGAATGGTGGGCCCGGAGGGACTCGAACCCCCAACCAATCCGTTATGAGCGGACGGCTCTAACCAGTTGAGCTACAGGCCCTATACTGCGCTTCGTACACCAGCCGGACGACAGGTGGCAAGCTCATGCTTGAGCATGCTCTGCGCTTTTCCAGAAAAAGACGCCAACGACAGGGTTTTTGCCCGTATCGGTGGCTATCGAGCGTGTGCGAGGTTACGAAAGGGAACAAGAGACAATTGGATTCGGACATGCCGCGTTCGCTTGCCACCGTTTCGCTATCGCTTCTGACGGTAACCCTGATCGGCTGGCTGCTTCATGTCGGCCGCTCGCTGCTGCTTCCCTTCGTGATCGCGCTCGTCGCCTGGTATCTGATCAACGCGCTGGCCCAGGGTTACAAACGGCTGCCGCTCGGACCATTCAGACTCCCCGGCTGGGTAGCGCTTCCCGCCGCTCTTCTCACGATCTTCGGCGTTTCGATCTTCGTGTTCGATCTGGTTGCGGCGAACCTGACCGAACTCGCAAGGGATGCGCCGGTCTACCAGACAAGGCTGGAAACCGTCTTCAACGAATTGATGGACGAGTTGAACCTCAAGGACCAATTCGAGCTGCAGGATCTTCTGCCGAACGGCATCGTCAGCAAGCTCATATCCGCCGGCGCCACCATCATCACGACAGTGGCGGGTTCGGCATCGCTGGTCTTCATCTATGTTCTCTTCCTGCTGATGGAGCAATGGACCTTCGACCGCAAGCTCCTGCGGCTCTTCACGTCCCCGGAAAGGGCCGAAGTCACCTTCGCCATCCGCGACGCGGTTGGCAAATCCGTGCGTCACTACGTCAACATAAAGACCGCCGTCAGCATCATGACCGGCCTTCTGACAAGCGCGCTCCTGACTCTTATAGGCCTGCCCTATGCCGCGCTTTTCGGTTTTATCGCCTTTCTCCTGAACTACATCCCGACAATCGGCTCGCTCATCAGCGTGATTTTCCCGAGCATGCTGGCGCTCGTTTATTTTGACGATCTGACGCAGTTCTTTGTTATCGCGATCGGCCTTGGCGCGATCCAGTTCTCGATCGGCAATATCCTGGAGCCGCGGCTGATGGGAACGAGCCTCAACCTTTCCGGCCTTGTCATCATGCTTTCGCTCGCCTTCTGGGGCACGCTCTGGGGTGTGACGGGCATGGTGCTTTGCGTGCCGCTGACCGTACTCGGACTTATTGTGTGCGCGCAGTTTCCTGCAACCCGGCCGATCGCGATCCTTTTGTCGGCAGATGGCGAAGTCGGCGAACCGCTGGCATTGCACGAACATGCCGATGCCGCCTCATCCACCAAGAGACACCCCGAAGAATAAACGCCACCGATCCGCCGCAATCGCTCGCGACTGTTTCCTCTCAACACATTGAAAACAAAAGGTCCGATTGATGAGAACGCACCCGATCCTGTTGCATGTCATTCGCACTCTGGGGCTTGCCATCGCCGCAGCAGCCATGCTCGCGACACCGCTTTCAGCCCAGGAAAAGGAGCAGCCGGCGACGATCAGCATTTCCGGCGAGGGCAGTGTTTCGGCGCCTCCGGACATGGCGATGGTGACGAGCGGCGTCGTCACCGACGGCAAGACGGCGACGGAAGCGCTTGCCGGCAATTCCGAGGCGATGAACGGCGTCGTCGATACGATAAGGGCAACCGGCATCGAGGCGCGCGATATCCAGACTTCGGGCTTTTCCGTCTCGCCGCGATACGAGCGCATCAAGAGGACGAACGGAAACGAGACGCTTGAAATCGTCGGTTACCGGGTGACGAACGGGGTGAGCGTGCGCGTCCGCGACCTCGAGAGACTGGGCGGTCTGCTCGATGCGATGGTCAAGGACGGCGCAAACCAGGTGAACGGTATCTCCTTCATCGTCAGCGACGGCGACAAGCGCCGCGACGAAGCGCGAAAGGAAGCGATGGCGGATGCTATCCGCAAGGCGAAGCTCTATGCACAAGCCGCCGGGGTGAAGCTTGGTCGGGTGCTTTCCATCAACGAGAATTCGTACCCCATCCGCCCGAAAGGCTTCGCGCTGGCAAGGGCGGAAGCTGTATCCGACGCCGCGCCGCCCGTGGAGGCGGGCGAAAGCGAGCTGAGCGTGCAGGTCAATGTAACCTGGGAACTCGATCAATAGTCCGCACAGCACACCAGGAGATCATCACGTTGCGGGATGAAACCGGTTCATCCCGCCGCCCCTTCAAGCTATAGAATTCGGACGACAGGCAACTTCCGGGCTGGGTATCGCCTTTTCATGCTGCAATTCATCGCCGAAAATCAGGCTTATGTGTCGCTCGCGGTTCTGCTGCTGATTTTCGCAGGCTTCGCCAGCGAGCGATTCCCGCCCGAGGTGATCGCGATCGGCGGGGCGGCAATCATGCTCGCACTTGGACTTCTGGACGTAGGCGAAGCGCTCAACGTCTTTTCCAATGCGGCTCCCATCACCATTGCCGCGATGTTCATTCTGTCCGGCGCGCTGGTGCGCACAGGCACGCTGGAAGCCGTGAGCGGCCTTTTGACGAACCAGCTTGGCGGGCGAAAGGCGCTCGCCATGATCGCGTTGCTGTTCGGGACGCTCGTCTTTTCCGGCTTCGTCAACAACACGCCGATGGTGATCGTGCTCATTCCCGTCGTCATCAAGCTTGCGGGCGAAATGGGCGATCTGCCGTCGCACCATCTGATTCCGCTTTCCTTCGCCGGCATCCTCGGCGGCACCTGCACGCTTATCGGCACGTCGACAAACCTTCTCGTCGATGGCGTGGCGCAGTCGCAAGGGATGGAACATTTCGGCATCTTCGAAATCGCACCGGTCGGCATCGTCGTCGCGGTCGTCGGCATGATCTATCTGCTCGCCATCGGGCGCAGGCTACTTCCGGACCGCCCCGGCATAGGAGGTTTCGAAGCTTCGGACGATGCAGTGGTATTTTCGTCGGAAATCATGATCCCCGCGGATTCCGACTACATCGGCAAAGAAATGGGTTCTACAGCCGCACTCGCGCCCGCCACGGTCACCGTACACGGCATGATCGGGAAGAACGGCGGGCTCGCCCCTGCACACGGCAAGTACGAACTGAAAGCGGGAGACCGCATATCGATCAGCGCGCCAGCCGCGGAGATCCTGACGCTCTACCATGATAAAAACGTCATCATCGGTGAACCGAGGCTTATGCTCGCGCCGCCGAGAGACGAAGAAGAGCCGCAAATCGTCGAGGCGCTGGTGGGGCCGGAACGAGCGGTCAACGAGCGCACGATACGCCAGCTCGGCCTGCCGATGCGGTTCGGTACAGCGGTGCTCGCCGTTCACCGCCACAGGGTGCTTCCCGCCGGCATACCGATTGAAAACATCCGGCTGAGGTCGGGCGACACGATCATTCTTTCCGGCCCGACGGAAGGTTTGCAGCGGCTTGCCGCAACCGGCGGCTTCGTTGGCCTGAGCGCCCCGACAGAACGGCCCTACCGCCGGCGAAAGGCGCCAATCGCCATAGCGACACTCGCCGCCGTCGTCATTCTGGCGGCCTTGAACATCATGCCGATCGCCGGCCTTGCCATGATCGGCGTCGCCTTCATCCTGCTCACGCGCTGCATCGATTCAGACGAGGCTTTCCAGGCAATCGACGGGCGCGTCCTGATTCTGATCTTCGCAATGCTCGCTGTCGGACGCGGCCTTGAGGACGCGGGCGCCGTAAACCTCATCGTCGACAGCGTGCTGCCTGCGCTGCAAAACGCGCATCCCCTCATCATCCTCGCCGTCGTATACCTGCTTGCCTCGCTTTTGACGGAACTGGTAACGAACAACGCCGTCGCGGTCGTTTTCACGCCAATCGCTATCGGGCTTGCGCAGCAGCTCGGCCTTGATGCGCGCTCCTTCGTCATGGCGATCATGTTCGGCGCCAGCGCCAGTTTCGCAACCCCCATCGGCTACCAGACGAACACGCTCGTCTACGGGGCGGGCAACTACCGTTTCCTGGATTTCGTGAAGATCGGCCTGCCGCTCAACATCATTGCCGGCGCGACGGCAGTATTGATGATCTGGGTTTTATTCGGCGTCTGAGTATCCATTCCGGCTCAAATTTATCATTGAGTCGGCGCTTCATGAGCGCTATACGCGCGGTTCGCACACACATGCTTCGACAATGTTCGCAATGGCTGATCCCGGCATGTGGGGTCTTCGCGGATTATCCGGAGCGTTTCGTTCCGGCCTGATGTGTCACACGGGCCGGAGACCGCCTGAGAGTTCAGGTTTCATCTGCTGGTTGGGGAGACCGCCATGTCTGACGACGGCCTCTTCCAATTGGGGATGGACTTGGCGGCTCGCGACGCCGAAATCGACGAGTACGGTTTCAGCGAGCCAAGAAGCACCACCCAGACGGAAGAAAACGACAACACCGCAATCTCGGCACTTTTCGCCGACGATCGGCTGGATCATTTCATCGAGAAAAAAGGGGTGAAGTGCGCGGGCGCGCATCTCATCATAGACCTCTACGACGCCCGGAAACTCGACGATCTTCCCTTTATCGAGGAGACGTTGAAGGAATGCGTCGAGGAGGCAGGCGCCACGCTTCTGCACATCCATCTACATCCGTTCCAGCCGGTGGGCGTGAGCGGGGTCGCCGTGCTTGCCGAAAGCCACATTTCCGTCCACACGTGGCCGGAAGCCGGCTATGCGGCCTTCGATGTGTTCATGTGCGGCGATGCAAAGCCTGAGAAATGCGTGGAAGTGCTGAAGCGAGCCTTCGTACCACTGCGCACGGAAGTGCACGAGATCCTGCGCGGCGAGAAAGTGGCCCGGGAATTCGCATGAAGAACGGATTGCACTTCAACGAAACGCTCTATCCCGGCGTTCAGGTGAGTTACGAATGCCAGGACATTCTTTATCAGGAGCGGACGGAGCATCAGGAACTGGTGCTTTTCGAAAATCCCGTCTTCGGCAGGGTGCTGATGCTAGACAACATCACCCAGGTCACGACGGGTGACGAGTTCATCTACCACGAGATGATGGCGCATGTGCCGATCTTCGCGCATGGGGCTGTGGAAGAGGTTCTGATCGTCGGCGGCGGCGACTGCGGCATGGCCGAGGAAGCACTGAAGCATGGAAGCATCCAGCGCCTGACGCAGGTCGAGATCGATGCTTCCGTCGTCGAGTTCTCCCGCGAGCACTTTTCCGAATTCAACGCTCCCGTTTTCGAAGACGCCCGCTTCGACCTCGTGATCGCCGACGGCGCGCGTTTCGTGCAGGAAACCGACCGGCGTTTCGACGTGGTAATGATCGATTCCACCGACCCCGATGGGCCGGGCGCGGTTCTTTTCACCGAGGAATTCTATCGCGGCGTTCACCGCTGCCTGAAGCCGGGCGGCGTTCTGGTCACGCAAAACGGCGTTCCCTTTCTGCAAAGGGCCGAGCTTGTTTCCTCGATCCGTCATTTCTCGAAAATCTACAAGGATGCGGGCGCCTATATCGCCGCGATCCCGACCTATTTCGGAGGGCACATGGCGCTCGGGTTTGCAAGCGACGATGTGAATCTTCGCAAGGTGCCGCTCGAGACACTCAAAGGCCGGTTCGAAAATGCCGGCTTCGAGACCCGCTACTACACACCGGAGGTGCACAAGGCTGCTTTCGCGCTGCCGAGGTTCATCCTCGATGCGGTGGAGGAGGGAAGGAAGGCCGACTGAACGATACAGCCGGATACACTTTGCGACAGTTCCGGCAAATCCCTGCGACAAAGCCTCTCTAGCATTATGCCGCCCGAAAACATCCAGGCGACATAATGCCGGACAAGAGGTTTACCATGTCGACGTCTTCCCAATCGAGCTACAACCTCACGCAAATCACGCTCCATTGGCTCATAGCGGCACTTGTCGTCTTCCAGATCGTTTTCGCCGAGGCGATCGAAGAAGCTGCCGAGGCCGCCGAGGAAGGCTACCGGATCAGCGCTGGCGAGGCCTTACTTGCCGATGCGCATATCTGGGTCGGTTTCGCGGTGCTTGGCCTGACAATGCTGCGGGTCGCCATCCGCCTTGTGCGCGGTGCGCCGGCAGGAGCGGCAGGCGAACCCGCCTTTGCCCTTCTCGCCATGAAAGCGACCCACCTTGCATTCTACGTGCTTTTGTTCGCGGCACCCGTCACGGGGATAATCGCCTATTACGTTTTTCCGGAAGCGGGCGAGCTTCATGAGATCGCCAAACCGGCCTTCATAGCCCTGATCGCCATACATGTACTGGCGACGCTATGGCATCACCTCATACGGCGCGACGACACCCTGAGACGAATGATACGCCCCGCGCAATAACGTGTATTCGGAGTGGCGCTCAGTCGCGCGCTTCAAGCCAGATGCGCATGGCCTCCGCATCGCCGGAGAGCACACCTTCGGCGATCCGGCGACCAACCTCGGCCCCGAACTTGTAGCCATGACCGGAACAGGCGGAAACGACCGTCAATCTGCCTTCACTCTTCGCGAAGTAATGCTCATCCGCGGTGAAGGTGTAGGCGCAGGTAACGACATCGTTGACGCCATATTCGGAAATGCGCGCGAACGGCGGGCCGAAATAATCGCGGATCTGCTCGCCCTCGCCCTCCAGGGCGACGCGGTTTTCATCCGGGGCGCTTTTATACTTGTGAATGCCCGCCCCGACCTTGAGCCCCGTTCCGGCAACGGGCGGAAGCACATAACCATCCACCGTGCCGCCGACATCGAGGATCACCGGAGCGCTTTCCCAAGCCTCCTTCAAATCCACGGGCGGTTCAAGATAGGCAACCGCCGTGCGATAAGTAGTCAGATTTTCGGCCAGTTCCGGCACAAGCCCGAGGACCCATGCGCCGGCAGTGACGACGATATGGTCCGCAGAAAGCGCCTCGCCATTTTCAAGCGTCACCGAACCGGCGGCGGCATCGACGGCGATGACCTTCGTGTTTTCGCGAATGTCGACGCCATTCACCAGCAGCCAACGCTTCATCGAAGCCGCGATCTTCTGGCAAAGCAGGACACCGCCTTCCGGGCTGACGGCGGCAAAGCGGATCGTGGCGGCATCAAGGAAGGGAAAGCGGCGCGCGGCCTCTTCCGGCTCCAATTCCTCGACCGGATAACCGCCCGCGACAAGCCCGTCGCGATATTCCTCCGCCTCATCGCCTTCCGTCTGGGAGACAACGAGGAAGCCGGTGTCGACAAGATGCTTCTCGCCAATGTCGGCCCAAAGTTCGTCCCACGCCTGATAGGCCTCGTCGATCCGCCGCTGATAACCGCTTTGGCCGCCGTAGGCACGGCGGATGATGCGATGCTGGTCTCCCGAAGCACTCATCGGGTTGGGCACGGGACCTTGCTCCAGCAGCGTGACTTCGGCACCACGCTTTGCAAGCGACCAGGCCGTTGAAAGCCCCGCAATTCCGGCACCGACGACGATCACCCGCATGAGAGCTTCCTTTCACGATTCGCAGGATTTGCGCCGACCGTAGCCGAGCGAAACAAAGCTGCAAGCGATGAATGATCGAAACGTCATTCCACTCGGGCGGGGGCAGCGAGCTCGTTCACCCGCGAAATCCGATAGGCGCAGCGCCTTGCGCCCGAAACGATGTGCTCCTCGCGCTCCACCGTTACATCGGGCCCGAGAAGCATGCGGAACAACGCCAGTTCCGAACGGCAGAACCCCTGACACTTACGCGCCGCCGAACAGATCGGGCAGTGGTTTTCGATCAATCGGAAGCCGCCATCGGGGAGCGCCTCCACCTCGGCCATATAGCCTTCCTGCGTGCGGCGTGCGGCAAGCCTTTCGAGTTGCGACTTCAGCCCGCCGGCACCGTCAAGCGCCTGCGCATAGGCCTCGCGCATGCGCGCCTCACGCTCCGAAATGAGCCTGTCCAGCCCCTCCTCGCCGAAGACGGAGCGCACGGCATCGAGCATCTCCAGGGTCAGGCCCTCGTGATTGTCCGGAAACCGGTTATGGCCCTTTTCGGAAAGCGACCAGTAGCGCTTCGGGCGGCCGACGCTTTCGCGGCGGTCTTCGTAACGAACGAAGGCTTCGGCCAACAGCCGGTCCAGATGCTGGCGCACGGCAACCGGCGTTACCGAAAGCCTTTCGGCAAGGCTTGCGGCAGTGAGCGGCCCGCGCGCCTTCAAGGTTTGCAGGATCAGATCGCTCGTGCGGTCCGTCTCGATCGCCATGGTTCGCGGCCCCCGGCATTTCGTCCCTTCCTTGCATATTTAAAAAGTGTTGCCTTGTCAAAATCATCCTAATATAGAAAGAAAATACTTTCTTTATGAGGCTGACCCAATGTCCATCTCAACCACAAGAGATTCCACGCTCCGACAGCGATACGCGAACATCCTTTTCCACCTCACCGGCCAGGCACGATGGCTTGCCAGCCTGACGTTGATCCTCGGCGTTGGTTCCCATGCGGTGAACGGCTTCGTAACGGCGGCCGCCCTTCCCGACATCATTCGCGAACTCGGCGGTCAGGAGCGCGCATTCTGGGTTTTCACGCTGTTTCAGGTGGCGGCGATCGTGGCTGGAACGATGACAGGCACGCTGAAGGCACGACTCGGCGCGAAGCCGCTTTTCATATTCGCAACGCTTCTGCTGCTCGCGGGTTCGCTGGTGGCCGGCCTGGCGCATTCGATCCCCGGCCTTTTGGGTGGCAGGTTTCTGCAGGGTTTCGGCGAAGGCATGATCATGGCGCTCTGTTACACCGTGATCCCCGATCTTTTCGAGGAGCGGGTGGTACCCGCTGTCTATTCGCTGCTTTCCGCCGTCTGGGCGCTTGCCGCAGGCATCGGCCCGCTTGCGGCGGGCGTGCTGGTCGAGACATGGTCCTGGCGGGCGGCCTTTCTTGCCAACGTCCCGCTGACGGGACTTCTTCTTGCCCTTGCGATCACGGTGATCCCGGTAACCATTCGCGATGAAGCCGAGATTTCAGACAAGGCCAAGGCAGCTGCGATTCCCCGCATCTTGATGATTGCCATCGCGGTCTTACTCATCAGCTTCATAGGCGAAATGAGCGATACGAAGGCCATTACGATGGTGCTGGCGGCGGGATTAAGCCTCATCGCCTTCACGCTTTATCTCGACCGGCGCTCCGCCCTTCCCTTCGCGCCGAGGAACGCCTTTCGCCTCGCCGGCGTTCTCGGGTTTTGCGTGTGGATCCGACTCATCATGTCCTCGTCTAACGCGATCCGCGGCGTCTATTACACCGGCATCGGCCAGTCGCTCTGGGGCCTCAGCGTGACGCAGGCAAGCTATGCCTCGACACTCACTGCCTTTTCCTGGACGATCGCGGCGTGGCTCGTCGCGGGCGTGAGTAACCCGGATACGCAGCGCCGGCTCATCCGCCTCGGCACCATTTCATCCGCGACCGGGCTTGCCGTTGTCGCCCTGGCACTTTCCCGACAATCGTTTCCTGTTTTCACGCTTGGATCGATCGCTTGTGGCGCCGGCTTCGGGATGAGCAACCTCTTCCTCAACAAATCGATCATCTATGCCGCCGAGGGGGCCGAACGCGACCGTGCGTCGGGCATCATCCCGACGCTCACCTCCGCTGGCGTCGCAATCGGCGCCGCTATCACAAGCCTCTTCGCGCTTCAATTCGGCCTGAGCGAACCTGGGACCGGCGAACTCGTGACGCGCGAAGCCGCGATGGCCTCAGGGCCACCGGTGTTCCTCATCATGGCAGGCTTCGCGGCACTTGCCATACCGCTGGCGCTCGCCCTGCCGAGGCTGCGCGGGCCGGAGTAACGCGGATTATCAAAGCGAGTTGATGATCTCGCGATAGGCGGATTCAGGAAATGCCTTTACCGTCCGCGTGCGGATATTCCCGGTCTGGCCGAGCATCAGCACCATACGCGCGATCACCGCGTCGTCGGGTGCTTCGCAAATCGCCATCATGTCGAACTCACCCATGGTGAGATAGAACTCGCGAAAATTCCCGCCCATGTCGGACAGCAGCTTTTTGGCCGCATCCAGCCGCTGGGGAGAATCCTTGACGTTCTTGATGCCCTGATCGGTCCAGCTGACGAAAACGATGTATATGGTCACGACACACCTCCCGTGGCGCTGATACGCGCACCAATGATGTGCCGGCCAGCGCCGTCTTCGCCCCCAATCGCCCCGAAAACTATGCGCCTCGGAGCAATTACCGGCAATGCGGGAAAGACAGTGCCACCCAATGAAAAAGCCCGGCCGAAACGACCGGGCTTTCGATAATTTCCGCCTTGGCGGCTTCAGCTGTCAAGGAAGCTGCGCAGCTTGCGGCTGCGCGAGGGGTGCTTCAGCTTGCGAAGGGCCTTCGCCTCGATCTGGCGGATACGCTCACGCGTGACCGAGAACTGCTGGCCGACCTCTTCCAGCGTGTGGTCGGTGTTCATGCCGATACCGAAGCGCATGCGCAGCACGCGCTCCTCACGCGGGGTGAGCGAGGCGAGCACGCGCGTCGTCGTCTCACGCAGGTTCGACTGAATGGCCGCATCGATCGGCAGGACCGCGTTCTTGTCCTCGATGAAATCGCCGAGATGCGAATCCTCCTCGTCGCCGATCGGCGTTTCGAGGGAGATGGGCTCCTTCGCGATCTTCAGAACCTTGCGCACCTTCTCAAGCGGCATCTGCAGCTTTTCGGCCAGTTCCTCCGGGGTCGGCTCGCGGCCGATCTCGTGCAGCATCTGGCGCGAGGTGCGAACGATCTTGTTAATCGTCTCGATCATATGCACCGGAATGCGGATCGTGCGCGCCTGATCGGCGATCGAGCGCGTGATCGCCTGCCGGATCCACCATGTGGCGTAGGTGGAGAACTTGTAACCACGGCGGTATTCGAACTTGTCGACCGCCTTCATCAGGCCGATGTTGCCTTCCTGGATGAGATCGAGGAACTGCAAGCCTCGGTTGGTGTATTTCTTGGCGATGGAGATAACGAGACGAAGGTTCGCCTCCACCATCTCCTTCTTGGCGATGCGCGCTTCGCGTTCACCCTTCTGCACCATAGAGACGATGCGCCGGAATTCCGTCGTTTCAAGGCCGGTTTCGGATGCAAGGGTCTGGATTTCCTGGCGCAGGTCGCGGATCTGATCCTTTTCGCCGGCCACGAAGCCTTTCCACCCGCGCGTCGAAAGATTGGCGACTTTGCGGATCCAGTTCGGGTCAAGCTCGTTGCCCTGATACTGCTTGAGGAAATCGAGCCGGTCGACGCCATGACGCTCGGCCAGGCGCACGAGCCGCCCCTCGTAGCCCATCAGCTTCTTGTTGATGTCGTAAAGCTGCTCAACGAGCGCATCAATACGATGCTGGTTGAGCGACAGGCTCTTCACATCGACGATGATGTCTTCCTTGAGCTTCTTGTAGCGGCGTTCCTGAGAGGGCGACAACGTCTTGTTGGCGAGCTTGTTCTCGACAAGCTGATCCTGCAGGCGGCGCAGCTTCTTGTATTCATCGGCGATACGGTCGAAAGTTTCGAGAACCTGCGGCTTCAGTTCCGCTTCCATCGCCGAAAGCGAGACATTGGCCTCGAATTCGTCGTCATCGTCATCGCCGTCCTCGCCATCCTCGGATGAACCTTCCGGCTCATCGTCGCCTTGCGTTTTCGCCGAGGCTTCTTCCTCTTCTTCCTCGTCGTCGTTCGCCGCCGGCCCCGCCTTGGCGTCCGGCCCGGCGTAGGTCGCCTCAAGGTCGATGATATCGCGAAGCAGGATCTTGCCGTCGTTCAGCTCGTCGCGCCAGATGATGATCGCCTGGAAGGTGAGCGGGCTTTCGCAAAGGCCGGCGATCATCGCCTCGCGGCCGGCCTCGATGCGCTTGGCGATCGCGATTTCGCCCTCGCGCGACAGAAGCTCCACCGACCCCATCTCACGCAGATACATGCGCACGGGATCGTCCGTGCGGTCCGTCGGCTCGCGTGTCGTGGTTGTCTTGGCGACAGCGCCGCTGCTGGCGGCAACGAGGTCTCCGCCCTCGCTTTCTTCCTCGGAAGCGGCTTCCTCCGCCTCCTCGGCCTCCACCACGTTGATGCCCATGTCGGAAAGCATCGCCATGGTGTCCTCGATCTGCTCGGAGGTCACCTCTTCGGAGGGGAGAACCTCGTTCAGCTCGTCATAAGTCACATACCCGCGCTTCTTGGCGAGCTTTATCATCCGCTTGACCGCGGCATCCGAAAGGTCCAGCAGCGGACCGTCGGAATTTTCAGATGGTGTTTCCTGGGATTCTTCCGCCTGGGTTGCCTTGGCTACCATGTTTGTCTCCGGCTCCACCGATTCGCGATCGGCGTCATGTACCCGCTTGGCGCACGAAGCCCGCCGCTTCGCATTCGATCGGACGATTTCCCCGGCAGCGCGAACAATCCGCCGCCGCTGAAACGCAAGGAAAATCCCGATCGCGCCCGCTTAACCTTTCGGTCTGTTTATATGCGGTCCGTTAAGTCCCGCTTAACTCTGTCGAAATTCGTCCGCACCCTCGCGACCGCGGCGACGCTTTCTCCCGCTGCGCGCTCATCGCGAACAAGAACACGCGAAAAGCAGCGCGGTCTTCCGCACTGGCAAGCTTCCCGGATTGTCGGCAGCCAATCTCGTTTTTCGCCCGTGGATGGCCCATAGGTCCAATGATGCCCAGCGTTTGGCGCTCTTTGCTGCCTGACGACTATTTAACGCGGCCACCGAGAATCGCAAGAGTGATTCGCGAAAGGTCAACGTTGTTTTCGCAGCTATCCCCCTTCGCGATCGCACTCCGTTTGCCGCGCGGGCCCGAGAAGGTCGATCAGGACGCAACACTGTGGCCCTCACCCGGCCTTCGCAAGCACGACCGCCTGGCCGCTTTCGCGCAGTCGGCGGCCTCGCTCGGCGAGTTCATGATTGCCAGAGATCACGCAACCAACTCCTTATAGTCTGTGTGCTCCCTGTGGATGAACTTCGAGAAAGACTTAGCCCATTCAGCAATTGTCGCATCGTCACGATGGTACTCTTCACGCAAGCGATTTAACTCCATAATCAGAGCTTGAAACCGCTCCCACTGAGCCTCGTCTATTTCTTCATCGCTAATATCGCCCGTATCAAGGTCAAGTTCTCGCTCTATTTCGCGAATCTCTAACCTTGACACAAAATGAAGATAGCAATGTTCGACAAAATCATCAGTTGGATTACATTCTAATATCTTCATTCTCTGCTTCAGCCGATAACCATATTCATAAATCTCCATATCATTTACAATCAGTTTTCTACGCCCATAAACTTCATCGAGAACCTCATGAAACTGGGGTGCCAATTCTTCGTAAAAATCAATTACCGAGAGATCGTTAAATTTCATAACTACTTTATATATTTCATCTCTAAATATATTATACTTTTTTTCTGAAAATGTAATTCGACTCACTCTCTCCATATGCTGAAGATAAATCTCAGTATATTCAACCGACATTCCAAGAACAAGGCGCTCATATGGAACCAAATTTCCTTCTGGCGCCTCGACACCTAGCACACGATTATTTCTTCTCCTTTTGCCTACATTTGACTCCCAGAATAAATGGGATAATTTTAGGCGAAACATTATCCTATATTTATGCTTTACAGAGTCATCTTTTATGGCATTTATATGCTTGTAAATGGAGGCCTCAAGCGCCGCTTTTCTTTCTGGAGTCTCGATATTTACATTCGCGGTTTCGCGTTCCCAAAAGAAATTGCTAAAGTTCAGCGCACCCGACAATATCGACAGGAATTCCTTGGCTCCGCCGGAACGAACTACATCGTCAGGATCTTGGCCATTGGGAATAAAAACAAAGTTGAATGAATAGCCACCTTTGAGGTTTGGCAAAATCCGATCGACCGCACGCTCGGCCGCACTTTTGCCCGCAGCATCCCCATCAAAGCAAATTATTGGCTCAGGGGCCATGCGCCACATCTTACGAATTTGTTCTTCAGTAAATGCTGTTCCAAGTGTAGCTACTACGTAGCCTATTCCAGCTTGCCACAAAGATATCGCGTCGAGATAACCTTCCACAGCAATAAGCTGGCCACTTTGAAAGGCAACTTCCCGCGCTCTATGCGCGTTGAAGACCAGCGCGCCCTTGTGGAAGAGCGGCGTTTCCGGCGAATTCAGGTATTTCGGCTGCCCGTCCGGATCAAGCGTGCGCCCGCCGAAGGCCACGACGCGGCCGCGGTCGTCCTGGATCGGGATGATGAGGCGATTGCGGAAGCGGTCGTAGCTTGCGCGCCCGTCATCCGGCTTGATGACCAGGCCGGCCTCGATCATATCCGCCTCGTCCACCCCCTTGGAAATAAGATGGCGCTTCAGGGCATCACGGCCATTGGGCGCAAATCCGAAGCGGAATTCCTTCAGCGTCTCCGCCTTCAACCCGCGCCGGGCGCAATAATCCCGTGCCGCGGTACCGCTGGATGTCGCGAACTCGGCCTGGAAGAACCTCGCCGCCATCTCGCAGATTTCAGCAAGGCTCGCGCGGCGCTGCTCGCGCTTTTCCGCCTGCGGGTCGGGCTTGGGCAAGGCGACGCCCGTCTGGTCGGCAAGACGCTCCACCGCTTCGGGAAAGCTCAGGCCCTCCGTATCGGTGAGGAAACGGAAATGGTCACCCGACGCCCCGCAACCGAAACATTTGTAGCGTCCGCGCCTGTCGTCGACGTGGAAGCTCGGTGTCTTTTCCTGATGAAACGGGCAACAGGCCCAGAAGTCGCCACGTGCTGCTTGCGTCTTGCGCCTGTCCCAACTCACACGGCGCGCAACCACATCCGATAGCGGCATACGGTCGCGAATTTCATCCAGCAATGAAGGCGAGAATCGCATCACTATCGAAGCCCCGCAGTCACAGACCTTGGATGTCTATGATTCGAAAGCGTAACTGAGTCAGAGATTCACGCAACGTCATTTCCTCATAGTCGATCACGGTGGGTCCGCTTTACGCGAACACCCTACCACGTTCAACAGAAGGTTTCTCGCTGCTGATTTTGCCAACGAGGATTTGCGGCGCTATTCGCTGCGCAGCAGATCCTTCACAACGCAGCTTGCCTGAGTGAAATCCATCTGGCCGGGGAAGCGCTCTTTCAACGCGCTCATGCAACGTCCCATGTCGCGCAGCCCGTGGGCATTGATATCGCGCACCACATTCTCGCAATGCTGACGCATTTCCTCTTCGTCAAACTGACGCGGCAGGAATTCACGGATGATCTCGCTTTCCTGCCGCTCCTGCTCGGCCAGCTCCAGCTGGCCCGATTCCTCGTAGTCGCGCACGGAATCCTCGCGCTGGCGCATCATCTTGCGCAGAATTTCGATCACCTCGACATCCGACAGGCCGTCCCCGCCCGTTTCCCGGGAACGCAAGTCCCTGTCGCGTATCGTGGCCTGGATGAGGCGCAACGTCGCCGCGCGCCCTTTTTCGCCTTTTTCAAGCGCGTCCTGCAGGGCGGAATTGATCTCTTCGCGCATTCAATGCTCCACCGGCTGTCGGGAAATTTGGCTCACCAAACGGCAATTGCCAGAAAAATCCCTCCAACGATATGGCTAATCCGTTGATTTTGCGGAATTTTCTTCAGTGACCTCGTGGTTGACCGCTACGGTCGTATCCCCTAGAGTGCCGGCTTTGATGCGCCCCGTTCCATGTCGACCGGCGAATCGGTGCCAAAGGCCGACTACGGAGCGTTGAGGCGCATGATGTCATCAACCGGATTAAGAATGCAAGACATGACGAGCGCTGACGCCTGGTCCGCGACGCCGACAACGGCCGTACTCATTCTCGCCGACGGAACCGTCATTGAAGGACAGGGCCTCGGCGCGACGGGGCAGTCTGTCGGCGAGGTATGCTTCAATACCGCCATGACCGGCTACGAAGAGATCCTGACCGACCCGTCCTACGCCGGCCAGATCATCACCTTTACCTTTCCTCATATCGGCAACGTGGGCGCCAACGAGGAAGACATCGAGACCGTCAACCTGGCCTCGTCTTCCGGAGTGCGCGGCGCCATCTTCAAGGCGGACATAACCGATCCTTCGAATTACCGCGCCACGAAACATCTCGACGCCTGGCTGAAGGCGCGCGGCATCATCGGCCTTTGCGGCGTGGATACGCGTGCGCTTACGGCGTTGATCCGCGAAAAAGGGCTCGCCAACGCCGTAATCTCTCATGCGCCCGATGGTGTTTTCGACATGGAAGCGCTGAAACAGGCCGCGCGTGCATGGCCCGGCCTTGACGGGATGGACCTCGCCAGGGACGTCACCACCGCGCAAAGCTTTTCCTGGGACGAAACGCCCTGGGTCTGGGGCAACGGTTTTGGCCGCCGTCAGCAGGAATTCTTCAACGTCGTCGCTATCGACTACGGCATCAAGCGCAATATCCTGCGGCTTCTTGCCGACACGGGCTGCAAGGTCACCGTTTTGCCGGCCACCGCAAGCGCGCAAGACGTCCTGGCGCACAACCCCGATGGTGTCTTTCTGTCGAACGGGCCGGGCGACCCGGCCGCAACGGGAGAATACGCGGTCGGGACGATCCGTAGCGTCGTGGACAATGGCTTGCCGATTTTCGGAATATGCCTTGGCCATCAAATGCTTGCGATCGCACTTGGCGCCAGGACCGCGAAGATGCATCAGGGCCACCATGGCGCAAACCACCCGGTTTTCGACCGCACCACCGGCAAGGTCGAGATCACCTCGATGAACCATGGATTTGCGGTCGATACGCAAAGCCTGCCAGGCACGCTGGAAGAAACCCATGTCTCGCTGTTCGACGGTTCGAACTGCGGCATCCGGCTCAAGGACAGGCCTGTATTCTCCGTGCAGTACCACCCGGAAGCATCGCCGGGCCCGCGCGACAGTCACTACCTGTTCCGCCGCTTCGCCAATCTCATGCGCGCGCGCAAAGGCCTCGAAGCGGAAGCGGAACGCTGACAACCGTCAAAATGAATTAAACCGAAAACGCCCGGCCGAAATCTTCGGCCGGGCGTTTTCGGTTCATGATGCCACTTGTCGCCGGCATCGGCTCGATCAGGCAGCGTCGCCACCCGCATCGATCAACGTATCGAGCGAGGCGACCACGCCCTGCATCTCGGAGATCTGCTCGTCGACCTGAGCCTGATGCTCACGCAGGATCCCCTCCTGATCGGCGCAAATCTTGCGAAGTTGACGCAACTGCTCGATACGCGGCAGGTTCCCTTCCACAATCGCGATCACGCGGCGGATTTCACCAAGCGTCAATCCGATCTTTTTCGCCTGAAGGATGACCTTCATCCGGCTTACGTCATGCGGACGATAGTAGCGCCTCGCGCCCTTGCGCACCGGATTTAGGAGGCCCTTTTCTTCATAAAAGCGCAGCGTGCGCAAGGTGACGTCGAACAGGTCCGACATCTCCGAAATGGCGAGGAGCTTTTCTTCACCACCATCCTTGACGATTGGCCCCGCGATGTCGGGAGCATCCAGAATTTTCGTTGCCAGGTTACTCATCGTATTGCCCGTTCCATGTTTGCCCGTCTGAAAACGTCTTTTTTTCGATCGGTGCGGCTTGCGGCAGCCGCACCCCGCACCGGATCTGGCAAGACTATGGCACTCTATGCATTTACATGCTTTTTCATTTCACGCCAATTTGTTATCTTTAAACGCGTTACAATTTATCTATCCATAGGTACATCATAAAATTTATGTGATCGAATGTTATATCTATAGTCTTATTTGTTATCAGGATAACAAACATCGAACCGGATACCGAAAATCTTACTTACTTCTATAATAGAAGTTATGTATATAGATATCATATTTGTTTTTTATTTACAATAATCTTGATATTATCGGCCTCTCCCAAGGACATAATCAAACACAATCCAACATGACATAACGGATAGCTACGCCGCGGCCGCATTACTTCCCGTAACGGCGTTTTTCTGCAATGCCATGAAGACCTCGATAACCCGTCGTAATCGCGAAAATTTCCGACGTTACATCGCCTGTAACGTCGAATTTAACCCCAAAGTCGACCGGTTTCACGGAATCCGGGCCCGAAGCACCGTTCAAACTCCGTCGCCTCGAAAGCGGGTGCGCGAGTCGAGGTTCGCTTTTCGCGAACGGTCACCATTGCGCGGCGGCTTGTCTGTCCTTCCGGTATTCCTTGGGCGAACGGTCGAACCAGCGGCGGGCGGCGCGGGTAAAATTACCCACAGCCTTGAACCCCAGCCGGTAGGCAATATCGGAGATCGAAAGATCGCTCGCCGTGAGCAGGTCCTCGGCTGCCTTCCGTCGAACCTTGTCGTGAAGCATTTGGAACGTCGCACCTTCTTCCGATAAACGGCGCTGCAGACCACGTTCGCTCAAAGCCATTTTGCGCGACACCTTCGACAGGGTCAGATCCGGATCGTCCAGACCCGCGGCTATAGCTTCACAGGTTCGCTCCACGAGGGTATGTGCCCTGCGCTTGTCCGCAAGACGCCGCCGGTTCAATTCGTTCAAGGCACAGAAGATGTCGTTGTTGGCACGCGGGTTGGGTGTTTCCAAAGCAGACGTCTTGACCCGTATCCGGTTGAAAGGCGCATTGAAAGATATATTGGGTCCGAAAAACTCCCGATACGGCCCGGCATCGACCGGCCTGTCGCGATTGAGCTCCACGCTCACGACGAGATCGGTGTCGCCCGCCAACATGGAGAGCTTCCGGCAATACGCGCCGGCGATGCGATCGGTGATCTGATTGCGGCAACTGATCGAGGGCGGAAACGCCCATTGCAGCGCCGTCGTCGCCCCCTCACTGACACATTCGGCCATCGCAAGATCGTGGCTGACCGAAGCGAAACTCGCGAGGACATCGATCGCGGAGCGTAAATCGGGCGCGTAACTCGCCGCCATGCAAACGGTATCATCCGCGCCCTGACAGTCGAGCGGATCGGGCGTTTTCTCTATCAACCACTTCGTCCAGTCGAGCGAAAAGGTTTCACGCCGCGCACGCGTCGCAAGAGCGTCCAGCAGCCGGCAAAAATCGTCCAGGCGGATGTAGCTGCCGAGCGGGGGCTGCGCGGGAATGTTGCTGAGCTGATACTGTTTCAAAAATGGCGACAGCGGGATTTTCAGCATCGCGCAATAGTGCGGCAATCCCACAAGCTCACGCGCCCGGATCAGATGCGCTTCGCGGTCCTCACCCGTGAGAAGCGAGCCGAACTTGGTGTCGCTGGCGGTCCTTTCAAGCATGCTTGTCGCTCAGTAATCAATAACTTCGAGGCGGTTTTGCAAATGACAAGCCTAACGCCTGCTTTCCCGGTCTATCGATCAACTTTCTGCGATGGCAACCCTTACCCGCGCCGGACCCCGCATAACGGATACAAATCCTTGACAAGATTGACTTTGCATAACGAACGTCCGATTGATGTCAGGTCGCACAATTTGCGTTATCGCAAAAACCGCCGAAAGCCTTTCCAAATCGAGGGAAAAGGCGTGCAGCCCGTAGATGCATCGATGAACAGGACGGACCGCAAGAACAAGGAAGCACCCTTCATGGGCCCGGACCAGTTCCGCGCCTGGCGGAAGGCGCTCGGGCTGAAACAGAAGGACGCTGCAGAACGGCTAGGACTGAAAAAGCGGATGATCCAATACTACGAAAAAGGCGATCGCAACGGCCGCCCGGTGGAGATTCCCAAGGCGATCCGCCTGGCCTGCTACGCCTTGTCGAACGGCATCGGCGATTTCGATGGCACGACGCCGGTGCGCGCGCCCCTCGAGCAGCCTTCTGGAAAACCTGCCACCGGCGTCGATTCCAACAAGGACCGGCAGTGGAATGACCGTTCCGGCCAGGCGGCCGATCCCGTCGCTCCGCGACGTTCCAAAGCCTAGTACGTGGACATGCGGAAAATTCCGTAGCGCGACACCTGCCTATAGGGTTTCCCGAACGTCTTTTTTTGCATATAAGGCCCGCTCAGCCGACGAAAAAACCGTACCCTCTCCCCAGCGCGGTGAAAAAAGCGACCCGCGCTCGGATTTTTGCGAGCAGACGATGCCCAAACGCACCGACATTTCCTCCATTCTCATCATCGGCGCCGGCCCGATCATCATCGGTCAGGCCTGCGAGTTCGACTACTCCGGTACCCAGGCCTGCAAGGCGCTGAAGGACGAGGGATACCGAATTATCCTGGTCAACTCGAACCCGGCGACGATCATGACGGATCCGGAACTGGCGGATGCGACCTATATCGAGCCGATTACTCCGGAAATCGTTGCCAAGATCATCGAAAAGGAGCGCCCGGACGCGCTTTTGCCGACAATGGGCGGACAGACGGCGCTCAACTGCGCCTTGTCGCTGCGCAAGATGGGAGTGCTCGAAAAATTCGGTGTGGAGATGATCGGCGCCACCGCCGAGGCGATCGACAAGGCTGAGGACCGCGAGCTTTTCCGCGAGGCAATGAACAAGATCGGCCTGGAAACGCCGACGTCCGTGCTGGCGCACGACATGGTCGAGGCAGTGCAGGCCCTGGAAACGGTCGGCCTGCCGGCGATCATCCGCCCGTCTTTCACGCTCGGCGGCACGGGCGGCGGCATCGCCTACAACCGAGAGGAATATTTCGACATCATCGAGCGGGGCATCGACGCATCGCCCACCAATGAGGTGCTGGTGGAAGAAAGCGTGCTCGGCTGGAAGGAGTATGAGATGGAGGTGGTTCGCGACAAGGCGGACAACTGCATCATCATCTGCTCCATCGAAAACATCGATCCGATGGGCGTCCACACCGGCGATTCAATCACCATCGCGCCGGCGCTGACGCTGACGGACAAGGAATACCAGATCATGCGCGACGCCTCGCTTGCGGTTCTGCGCGAGATCGGGGTGGAAACCGGCGGTTCGAATGTGCAGTTTGCCGTCAATCCGGAAAACGGGCGGCTGATCGTCATCGAGATGAACCCGCGCGTATCGCGCTCTTCGGCGCTTGCGTCCAAGGCGACCGGCTTCCCGATCGCCAAGGTCGCCGCAAAGCTTGCCGTCGGCTATACGCTCGACGAGCTTGAAAACGACATTACGGGAGGCGCTACGCCGGCCTCCTTCGAGCCGACGATCGATTACATCGTCACCAAGATCCCGCGCTTTGCCTTCGAAAAGTTCCCCGGCGCGGAACCCACGCTGACCACGGCGATGAAATCCGTTGGCGAAGTGATGGCGATCGGCCGCACGTTCACGGAAAGTCTGCAAAAAGCGCTGCGCGGCCTCGAAACAGGTCTGACCGGCTTCGACGAAATCGAAATCCCCGGCCTTGGCCAGGGCGACGACCGCAACGCGATGCGCGCCGCCCTCGGCGCGCCCACGCCCGACCGTCTTCTGAAGGTGGCCCAGGCGATACGCGAAGGCGCCGACCTCGACCTAGTTCACGAATCCTGCAAGATCGATCCGTGGTTCCTGGAGCAGATCAAGGCGATCGTCGACATGGAGGAGAAGGTCCGCAAGTTCGGGCTTCCCCAAACGGCCGATCCTCTGCGCCGGCTGAAGGCCATGGGTTTTTCCGACGCCCGCCTTGCCACGCTCGCGGGCTTGAATGAGGCGGATGTCGCCAGGCTCAGGCGCAGCCTTGACGTGCACCCCGTCTACAAGCGCATCGATACATGCGCGGCGGAATTCGCCTCGCCAACCGCCTATATGTATTCCTCCTACGAGGTGCCCTTCGCCGGCCGGCTTGAAAACGAGGCAGAGCCTTCGGAGCGCAACAAAGTCGTCATCCTCGGGGGCGGGCCCAACCGTATCGGCCAGGGTATCGAGTTCGATTACTGCTGCTGCCACGCGGCTTTCGCGCTGCACGACGCCGGTTTCGAATCGATCATGGTCAACTGCAATCCGGAAACCGTTTCCACGGACTACGACACGTCGGACCGGCTCTATTTCGAACCGCTAACGGCCGAAGACGTGCTGGAGATCATTCGCCTGGAGCAGTCGAAAGGCACGTTGCACGGCGTGATTGTCCAGTTCGGCGGACAGACGCCGCTCAAACTCGCCCAGGCGCTTGTCGAGGAGGATATCCCTATCCTCGGCACCGCGCCGGACATGATCGACCTTGCCGAAGACCGCGACCGATTCCAGAAGCTTCTCTGGAAGCTCGATCTGAAGCAGCCTGACAACGGCATCGCCTATTCCGTCGAGCAAAGCCGTCTCGTCGTTGCCGACCTCGGCCTGCCCGCCGTCGTGCGTCCGTCGTACGTGCTCGGCGGCCGCGCCATGCAGATCATCCGTGACGAGGAGGCTTTGAACTCCTATCTCCTCGGCACGCTGCCCGAACTGGTCCCGGGCGACGTGCGCGCGAAATACCCCAACGACAAGACCGGACAGATCAACACCGTCCTCGGCAAAAATCCGCTCCTCTTCGACCGATACCTCGACGGCGCGATCGAGGTCGATGTCGACGCGCTGTCGGATGGCGAGGACGTCTTTATCTGCGGCATCATGGAACATATCGAGGAAGCCGGCATCCACTCCGGAGACAGTGCCTGCTCGCTGCCGCCCTACTCGCTGGGCGAAGACGTTCTGGAAGAACTCAAGCGCCAGACGAAGGCCCTGGCGAAAGGTCTTCAGGTGGGCGGGCTGATGAACGTCCAATTCGCCATTCTCAATGGCGACATCTTCGTGCTCGAGGTCAATCCGCGCGCCTCCCGCACTGTGCCGTTCGTCGCCAAAACGATCGGCGTGCCGATCGCCAAGATCGCCGCGCGCGTAATGGCGGGCGAAAAGCTAGCCTCCTTCGGGCTCAGGGAAAACACCTTTGACCATATCGCGGTGAAAGAGGCGGTTTTCCCCTTCGCCCGCTTCCCAGGCGTCGACACGGTGCTCGGCCCCGAAATGCGCTCCACGGGCGAGGTAATGGGGCTGAACGGCACGTTTGAGGCCGCTTTCGCCAAATCGCAGATCGGTTCCGGTACAAGGGTTCCGACCGAAGGCCGCGTCTTCATTTCCGTTCGCGACGCGGACAAGGAACGCGCTCTCGATCCGGCAAAGCGCCTGCAAGCCGCCGGGTTTTCCATCATCGCCACCAGCGGCACGCAAAGATTTCTCGAGGAGAACGGAATTCAGTGCACCAAGATAAACAAGGTGCTTGAAGGCCGGCCTCACATCGTTGATGCTATCAAGAATGGAGATGTCCAGCTCGTCTTCAACACAACCGAAGGCGCGCAGGCTCTTTCCGACAGCCGGTCATTGCGCAGAGCTGCGCTGTTGCACAAGATCCCCTACTACACGACGATGGCAGGGGCGGTTGCAGCGGCGAAAGGCATCGAAGCATACAAGTCCGGCAATCTTGAAGTGAGACCATTGCAGTCCTACTTCGCCTAGGCTGACCCGCATCGCCGCAGGATGCGGAAGGGGCGGCCAGGCACCCTGGAACATAGAAGCGTGCCCGCAAGCCGGGAAAACGGCGAGCGAATGCACGCTTCGCTAAATAAGCGTACGAGCCTCGGTTCGGGCGGAATTCCCGGACCGGGTTTTATCTTTGTTTGTGCATGCGCCTTGAAGGCGCAAAATACTGAAGGTCAAAGACCATGGAAAAAGTCCCGATGACCGCCGCCGGCTACGCCATGCTGGAGCGGGAACTGAAGGAGCGCACGTCGGTCGAGCGGCCGCGCATCATCCAGGCGATCTCGGAAGCGCGGGCCCATGGCGACCTTTCTGAAAACGCGGAATATCATGCCGCCAAGGAGCAGCAGAGCCACAACGAAGGCCGTATCTCCGAACTGGAGGACAAGCTTGGCCGGGCGGAGATCATCGACGTTTCTAAGCTGTCGGGCGACACGATCAAGTTCGGCGCGACGGTGACGCTCATCGACGAAGACACCGACGAGGAGAAGAAATACACGATCGTCGGCGATGTCGAGGCGGATGTTAAAGCCGGAAAAGTGTCTATTTCTTCGCCCATCGCCAGGGCGCTGATCGGTAAGTCCATTGGCGATTCGGTGGAAGTCGCGGCGCCCGGCGGCGCGCGTGCCTATGAGATTATCGCCGTCGCCTTCGGCTAACGGTTCGAAACAGGGTATCGTTCACGCGGGCGGCATTTGCCGCCCGTTCTGGCTTTGCTGTGCAATTGAATGTTACGTCGCAGCGATTCCGGAGCGAGCCCCGCGCGAACGCGTCCCTGGCGCACCGCCTCAGCCTAGATCGATCGGAACGACAGGCTCATCCTTGGTCCGACGGATCGTGAGGGCGGTGCGCACGCTGTCCACATTGGGCGTGGCGGTCAGGTCGCGGATGATGAAGGTTTGAAACGTCTGCAGGTCCTGCGTCACGCATTTCAGCAGGAAATCCACTTCGCCCGACAGCATGTAGCTCTCGCGCACGATCGGCCACAAACTCACCTGCTCTTCGAACGCAAGAAGATCGGCCTCCGTCTGGCTGTGCAGGCCGACCATGGCAAAGGCGGTGACGTCATAGCCGAGTTTCTTTTCGTCGAGCAAGGTGCGATACCCGCGGATGAGGCCAACCTCTTCCAGCCCGCGCACGCGGCGAAGGCAGGGGGGCGCGGATATGCCGACACGGCGAGCAAGCTCGACGTTCGTCATGCGGCCGTCTTCCTGCAGTTCCTTCAGGATCTGCCAATCGATCGCATCGAGCCGGGCCTTCACTCTGGTCTCCTAAGGTAAAATATGACAAAGCCTGGCGGGAGTGCCGGCTTTCTCCGGCAGCAAATCGCACACACCTACCGGAATCGGCGCAACACAATGGCTGGCGGAAGTCATGGCATTATGATTTTTTGCGCAAACGTGCAATAGAATAACAATCCCGCGCATGAATCGGAAAGAATACGAAACAGGAAAGCCGGATGCCGCGAGTGCCGGCGTCGCTTCCGTATGGGTGCTGACCGACGGCAAGGCCGGCGACGAGGCGCAGTGTATCGGCGTTGCCGAAGCGCTTGGCGCGCCTTTCGAAGTGCGCCGCGTTTCGCCGCGCGCGCCATTCGCCTGGGCAATGCCATGGGGCCCTATCGACCCGCGCGATGCCTCAGAAAAGCCCGGAAGTCCGCTTGCCGCGCCCTTTCCCGACATCGTGATAGCATCCGGCCGCCGTGCGGTCGCCTATCTGCGCCACATCGCGAAGGCAAGCGGCGGGCGCACCTTCACCGTATTTCTGAAAGATCCGAGAACCGGCACGCGAGCCGCCGATTTCATTTGGGTGGCAAAACATGATGATTTGCGCGGGCCGAACGTGATGGTCACCGTCACGGCTCCGCATCGCATCTTCGAATCCAGGCTCGATGAGGCCCGCCGGCCGCCGCTTCCGGAAATCGCCGCCCTCCCCTCTCCGCGCGTCGCGGTGCTTGCGGGAGGCGACAGCCGCCACCACCGTTTTTCGCCGGACGATGTCCGCCGCTTCGTCTCAGGGCTGAAGACATGGTCGGATGACGGGGTGTCGCTGATGATGACGGCTTCGCGGCGCACGCCGCCAGCGCTTGCCGAAAGCTTGCGCAAACTTGCCGCAACCGGGCCTCATCTCTTCTGGGAGGGAAAGGGAGAAAACCCGCTGATCCAATATCTTGCCAATGCGGATGCGATCGTCGCCACGGCCGATTCCACCAACATGATCGGCGAGGCGGCGGCAACAGGCCGGCCCGTGCATGTGTTTCATCCAGGTGGCGGTCATGCAAAAATCAACCGCTTTCTCGCTGAAATGTCCGCGATGGGGGTGGTTCACCCCTTTCCGGGGGCGCTGAAAACCACTACCTACGAGCCGGTCAATTCCACTTCGCAGATCGCACGGGCCATCGTTTCGGCATTCAAGGCACAGCGTGGCGAAACGGACAAAACGGAACATTAAGGAGACGAAGACCATGGCGAGCCAGCACCACAAACTTCTTATTGTGGGATCCGGGCCGGCCGGCGACACGGCCGCGATCTATGCGGCGCGCGCCCTGCTGGAACCCGCGCTCGTCACGGGAATTCAACCAGGCGGCCAGTTGACGATCACCACGGACGTTGAAAACTACCCCGGTTTCGCAGACCCCATCCAGGGCCCCTGGCTCATGGAAGAGATGCGCAAGCAGGCGGAAAACGTCGGCACGAACATCATCTACGATACGATCCTCGAGGCCGACCTCTCCACCCGCCCCTTTGCGCTGAAGGGCGACAGCGGCACGACCTACACCTGCGACGCACTGGTGATCGCGACCGGTGCCCAGGCGAAGTGGCTCGGCATTCCGTCCGAACAAGAATTCCAGGGCGCGGGCGTTTCGGCCTGCGCAACCTGCGACGGCTTCTTCTACCGCGGCAAGGAAGTGCTGGTGATCGGCGGCGGCAACACGGCGGTGGAAGAGGCGCTTTACCTTGCCAACCTCGCCTCCAAGGTGACGCTCATTCACCGGCGCGACGAGTTGCGTGCCGAGCGCATCCTGCAGGACCGGCTCTTCAAGAACCCAAAGATCGAGGTGGTCTGGGACAGCGTTGTCGAGGAAATCCTCGGCGGCGGCATGCCGAAGGCAGTAACCGGCGCGCGCATCAGGAACGTCAAGACCGGCGAAACGTCCGAGCTTTCGGCGGAGGGCTTTTTCGTCGCCATCGGCCACGCGCCGGCGGTCGAACTGTTCAAGGACCAGGTGAAGCTGAAGGAAAACGGCTACATCTGGACGGAAGCCGACAGCACCAGAACCTCCATTCCGGGCGTCTTCGCAGCGGGCGACGTGACCGACGACATCTTCCGTCAGGCGGTAACGGCGGCCGGTATGGGCTGCATGGCAGCCCTTGAGGCGGAGCGTTTCCTTGCCGAACAACCCGTTGCGGAAGTCGAAGCGGCGGAATAGCCTGCCTTCCAGGAGCATCTCCCGCAAAATCCGAACGGATTTGGCGAAAAGTACATGCTCAAGATTTTGATCCTGGAGCGATTTCTTATCGACCGGACGACCCGGGTCGGTCGGGGGAATGCTCCAGGCTAACCTGGGCTCAGGTAGCGTCACCCGAGCACGGGAAAGTTGATCGCATTCAAGATGCTCTAGCGAGCTCGCAAAGGGGGCAACTCGCGTCATGCCTATGGACTGGGACAAGCTGCGTATTTTTCACGCGGCGGCACAGGCGGGAAGCTTCACCCATGCGGGCGATGCGCTCAACATGAGCCAGTCCGCCGTGAGCCGGCAGGTGAGCGCGCTGGAGGCCGATCTCGGCGTGCCCCTGTTTCACCGGCATGCGCGCGGGCTGCTGCTGACCGAACAAGGAGAACTGCTTTACCGCACCGCACGCGAGGTCCTGCTCAAGCTCGAGGCGGTGCAGACGCGGCTGACGGACACAAAGGAAAAGCCGTCAGGCACGCTGAGGGTAACGACAACGGTGGGCCTTGGGTCGACGTGGCTTACCTCTCGCCTGAATGAATTCGTCGATCTTTACCCGGAAGTCGAGCTTCGCCTCATCTTCGACGATGACGAGCTTGACCTTGGCATGCGCGAGGCCGATGTCGCCATTCGCCTGAGGAAGCCCACCCAGCCGGATCTGATCCAGCGCAAGCTCTTCACCGTGCATTTCCACCTCTACGCGGCCCCTTCCTACATCCAGCGCTTCGGCACGCCGACTTCCATCGAAGATCTGGATAACCACCGGATCGTCTCCTACGGCGAGCAGGCGCCGATGTATCTGCGCGACATGAACTGGCTGGAAACGGCAGGCCTGCCTTCCGGCCAGAAGCGGCGCTGCGTGCTTCGCATCAACAACGTAGTCGCCATAAAGCGGGCCGTACAGCGGGGCGTGGGCATAGCGCTTCTGCCGGATTACCTGATCGAGGAGGATTCCGGCCTCATGCAGGTCCTGCCCGGTGCGCATGTGCCCACGTTCGACACCTATTTCGTCTATCCTTCCGAACTCAAGAACACCGCCCGTATCGCCGCATTCCGGGACTTTTTGCTGTCTAATGCGGAACGCTGGACGTTCTGAGCAGCCGTCCTTGAAACTTGATGACGGAAAGGGGCCACCTCGGACCTGCCGGGCATCTTGCGGGCAGGTGCCGCGTTTTTATGCAATACCATTCCATGACCGCTTTACTTACGCTGAGACATGCCGGAAATGCATAACAGCGATGCACCACTGCCTCTTGTTTATTCAGCTTGTGCACTGCATATAAGCGGTGCTGTTGGTTTGCTTCGTCGCTACCTCCTCCCAGCGACGTCTTGATGCAGCCAGCTGTTCCCCTCT
Organism: Hongsoonwoonella zoysiae; assembly: GCF_013266695.1. Lineage (GTDB taxonomy): Bacteria > Pseudomonadota > Alphaproteobacteria > Rhizobiales > Stappiaceae > Hongsoonwoonella > Hongsoonwoonella zoysiae. Next base: position 1,807,681 of record NZ_JABRXF010000001.1, on the reverse strand, counting down.
GGAAGGTGATTGCACCGTCTTGAGACGGTATGATCAAGACTGCCGGGCCCAAGTGGCCCGGCTCTTTTTTTGTCTGTATTTCAACGATTTTTTGTTGCGCCGAAATCGTCGCTCGTGCTGCGAAGGCATGGCAGGTGCACGCAATTCGATGCATTCCTGTGAAACGGCAAGTTATGCTGCGTCGCAAAATCACATATGCGGAAGGGCCCATGAAATGGGCAGCTGTATCCTGTCATCGACTTTTGCCCAGGTGCCATGCAGCACCCCGCCTTTTTATCGGCAGCTCATACAAGCACCCATAAAAAAGGCCGGCGCGCGAGGCACCGGCCCAAATTGTTCTGCTGTCAATAAAACTCACATGTAGAGCTGTTCGCCCTCCAGCCCCTTGTAAAGGTGGGCAACCTGCTCCGTGTAACCGTTGAACAGCAGTGTAGGCACCTTCTCGCCCGTGTGGAGGACCGTCTCGCGGGCCTGGCTCCAGCGGCGATGTGGCACTTCCGGGTTCACATTCGCCCAGAAGCCGTATTCAGACCCCTGGATCTCTTCCCAGAAGCTCACCGGACGTTCGTCGGTGAAGGTCATCTTCACAATCGACTTGATGGATTTGAAGCCGTATTTCCAAGGCAGCATAAGGCGGATCGGCGCGCCGTGCTGCTTGGGCAGCGACTTGCCGTATACACCCGTAACCATGAAGGCAAGTTCGTTGGTCGCCTCTTCCATGGTCACACCCTCGACGTAGGGCCAGGGATACCAGCTGGCGCGCTGTCCGCTGGCAAGGTCCGGATCGTTGAACGTCTCGAAACGGATGTATTTCGCTCCGGCTTTCGGCGAGGCCAGCTTGACGAGATCGGCAAGCGGAAAGCCCGACCACGGCACCGTCATCGACCACGCTTCGACGCAGCGGAAGCGGTAGAGCCGCTCTTCCAGCGAAACCTTCTTCAAAAGATCGTCGATGGCGATCGTTTGCGGATTGTCGACCATCCCGTCAATGAGGATATCCCAGGGGCGGATCTGTAGCGCTTGCGCGGCGCTGGAAATCTGCTTGTGCGAGCCGAATTCGTAGAAATTGTTGAACTTGGAGGCAACGTCTTCCGGGGTCAGTTCACGGTCGACCGTATAGGCCTCATTACGCTTTGCCGGGTAAAGATGCGCGCTCGGATCCGTTTCCGCGAACGCCGCACGCGGCAGCCCCACGCCACCGGCAACCAGCGCGCCCGCACCGGCAAGGCCGGCAAGCACCGAACGGCGGTTCAGGAAAACCTCTTCGGGTGTTGCCTGGGATTCCGGGATTTCCCAGCTTCTTTTGCGCAGGATGTGCATTATTCCCTCCAGCTTGACTCTTTTCCGGCCGTTTGCCGCCCGTATGTCACGTTGCGGACAGACGTCCGCGAGCCTGCCCTTTGCAAAATAGGTAGCGCGGGGAGCAGCCCGCCTCAAATCAAGCTCAGTTGAACGAAAAGGGCGAAACACCCTCAGGGCGCAGCACCGATCCGGTAGAGAGCGCCATCGGGTTCGTCGGTCGAAAACCACAAAGCACCGTCCGGACCGTTCCTGATCGTGCGGATACGCCCGTAGTCGCCTTCGAGCAGATGCTCTTCGCCGACCACCTTTCCAGCGTCGATCCCGAGGCGGACGATCATTTGGTCCTTGAGCGCGCCCACGAACATGTCGCCGGTCCATTCAGGGATCGTATTGCCCGTATAAAACGCCATTCCGGAGGGCGCGATAGACGGGTCCCAGTAGTGCACGGGCTGCTCGTAACCCTTTGCGGCGGTTCCCACACCGATCTTCCCGCCCGAGTAATGCCTGCCGTAAGAGATCACCGGCCAGCCGTAGTTCAGGCCCGCCTGGGGGCGGTTGATCTCGTCACCGCCGCGCGCACCGTGCTCGACGGTCCATAATTCGCCCGTGTCGGGGTGAAGAGCCGCGCCCTGAATGTTGCGGTGGCCCATGGACCAAAGCTCGGGCAATCCCTTTTTTCCGTCCGCAAACGGATTGTCCGCCGGAATCGAGCCGTCGGCCCTCACCCGCAGGACCGAGCCCGCATGGTCAAAAGGGTCCTGCGCCCTGTCGCTATCGCCCCTGTCGCCGGTCGTGACATAGACCGTGCCATCGGGCGCAGGCACGATGCGCGAGCCGAAATGCCGCCCGGCGCTCGTCTTCCTGGTCATACGCGCGATCACGCGTACGTTCTCAAGGCGCGGGCCCGCGTCATCCTGCATGAATTCGGCAGTTGCCGCCGCCGTCCCGGCGCCGCCCGGCCCCGGTTCGGAAAAGGTGAAATAAATCCGACGCGACGTTTCGAAATCCAGCGCGACTACCAGATCAAGCAACCCGCCCTGCCCCGATGCCCTGACCTCCGGCACGCCTTCAACCTGCGTTACTTGTCCGAAATCCGGCGGTAAATAATGCATCCGGCCATCGCGCTCATTCACAAGAACAGCGCCATCGGGCAGGAAATCGAACCCCCAAGGGTGGTCGAGCGGCTGCGTCATCCGCGTTACGCCGAATGTCGCGGACGCCGCATTATGGACGTCCCCGGCTTCGGATTTGGCACCCGCATTCAGCGCAAATGCCACCGCGAAGACTGCGGCAAGCTGGAATCTCTTCACGTGGGCCTCCTCTCCGGATGCAGATTGCTCAGGAAGATATGGCCGCCGGGATCAAGTTCCATACGCACTTCAAAAGAACTTGCGTGGCCCGCCGAAGACGCAACGCCGGACTTCCAGCACCTTTTCTCGATTGGCGTATCATGAAACCGGACTTTGCCCGCAGAGCCGCGATCGTTTATCATTGCCTTTCCGGCTAAATTCGCGGGGCGCCTTCAATAGCCGACCATGGGATTTTGCGTAAAATCCGAAAACCTCGCGGCCAGTCCTTTTCTCAAAAGATTTTTATTTCGATAGATTTTCCAGGTTGAAACGCTCGGAGCAGTCCGATGACACAGATACGCCATCTTCTGGAAAGTAAGGGGCACGAAGTCTGGACAATCCAACCGGATGACACTGTTCTTCATGCCCTGGAGGAAATGGCCGCCAAGGACATTGGCGGGTTGATCGTGGTCGACAACGGTGAATATGTGGGCATCTTCACGGAGCGCCAATACGCCAGGAACGTGTTCCTCAAGGGGCGCGCCTCGCCCAGCACTCCGATCCGGGATGTCATGCGGACGGATCGTCTTTTTCTCCGCCCGGAACAGACGATCCAGGAATGCATGTTCGTAATGTCGGAAAAGAACGTGCGCCATCTACCCGTTCTGGATCATGGCAAGATCTGCGGTGTCGTGACGATCGGCGACGTGCTGCGCAGCCTCGTCACCGACAGGGAATTCGATATCGATCAACTCGTGAATTACATCAGCGGCGGGCGGTAGGCGTTACGCCGCAGGCCGGATAGTGCGGCTGCCCGGCAATCGGAGGTCGCCGGACAGCGGAGCATCAGCGGCTTACGCCGCCTGACTGCGGCCGAAACGATTGCATATTTCTTCCGCCGTCTTGCCGGAAAGTTCGGCCATATGGTCGAAACGCTTGGTGTAGCTGGCCACACCAGCCGTTGCCGAGCGAAGTTCGATGATGAGTTCGCCGATCTCCGCTTCCGGCATCGTCGCCTTCACCTCGTCCCAGCCGCTCCAGCCTTCGCGAGCGTCGAAGCCGAGGATCTGGCCTCTGCGTGACGACACGATCGCGTTGACCTTCGCTGTCGCATCGTTCGGGCAGTAGATGGACACCTGATAGATCGGCTCCAGCAGCACGGGATTGCACTGCGGCAGGCCTTCGCGCATGCCAAGGATGGCGGCCATGCGGAACGCCTGGTCGGAGGAATCTACCGAGTGATACGACCCGTCGGTCAGCGTCACGCCGACATCGACCACGGGGAAGCCCAGCGGACCGTGCTGAAGCGCTTCCTTCACGCCTTCGCCGACGGCGGGAATATACTGCTTCGGCACGACGCCGCCGGTAATGCGGTCGTCGAAGACGAACCCCGCGCCGCGCTCGAGCGGGCGTATCTCCAAAACGGCATCACCGAACTGGCCGTGGCCGCCGGATTGTTTCTTGTGCCGCCCGCGCACAGTGGTGCCGTTGCGGATCGTCTCACGATAGGGAACGAGGGCCGGCCGCTTTTCGACCTCAAGCCCGTATTTGCCGGCCAGACGCTCCAGTGCCACGCGAAGGTGCATCTCGCCCTGCCCTTCGATGATCGTCTCGGCGGTATCCTGGGTGTGGCTGACGATAAGGCCTTTGTCCTCTTCGGCGATCTTGGCGAGAGCCGATGACAGTTTCACCTCGTCCCGGCGCTCCTTCGGCGCGACAGCCAGCGCAAGAACGGGCGGCGGCGGCTCCAGGGTGTATAGCTGCCTTGCCGGCGCCGACCCGCCCAGCGTTTCGCCGGTCTGCACCTTGTCGAGCTTGCCAAGGCCCACGGTCTCGCCGACACCGGCGCGCTCGCGCTTCGTCGCCTGCTGGCCCATCAGCCTGAAAAGGCCGGAAACCTTGGCTTCCGACCCGTCGTGACGGTGCAGCACCTCGCCATCGCCGACCGAACCGGTCAGCACACGCGCGATTGAAAGTTTGCCGGCGTGCAATGTGTTCAGTGTCTTCAGCACCTGAAGCGTCGTATCCGCGCCGCTGTCGAGGCCAAGCCTCTCACGCGTGATTTCGATGTCCGGCGCTTCATGGCGCAAAGCCTTCAACAGGCGCTGAATGCCGTTGCCGTGCTCGGCGGATCCGATGAAGACCGGACAGATGATGCCCTGGCGCAATTCGTCGACAAGGTCGCCGAACACACGTTCCTTGCCGGGCGCGATATCCTCAAGAAGCGCTTCCATGAGAACATCGTCATGATCGGCAAGCTTCTCCAGCATCTCGAAGCGTGCTTCCACCTCGCGCGCCTGATCGTCATCCGGCATGTCGATGACAAGGCTTTCGGCATGTTCTCGATAGACGAAGGCGCGTTCCAGCGCGAGATCGATGAAGCCTATCGCGATGCCGTCCTTCCAGATCGGGATCTGGCGCAGCACCATCGGCACGCTCGACGCCGGCTGCAGCAGCGACAGGGCATCTCTCACGCGCATCGTCGTCTTGTCGATCTTGTTCAGGAATAAAACCCTTGGGATTCCGCGATCCTCAAGCTTCTTCAAAAGCACCTGCAGCGCGGGAACCTTCTTCTCGTCGGCTTCGGCGACGACGATCGCCATGTCGACGCCCGCCAACACGCCATCCGCCTCGCTCAGGAACTCGACGGAGCCAGGGCAATCAAGAAACGTATAGGTGTCCCCCAGATAGTCGATCTCGGCCACGTTGACCTCGACGCTCATGGAATGATCGCGCGCTTCGGGCGCGCCGTCGCCGACGGTGTTTCCGTCGGAAATCGTCCCCTGTCTGTGAATGGCCCCCGTGCGGGCGAGGATGGCCTCGAGCAGTGTGGTCTTGCCACTGGCGAACGGCCCGATTATCGCGATGCACCGGGGCCCCTCTCGTCTGCCGCCGGCCTGTCCCCCTTTACCGTCTTCTCCCATGGTGTCGCCTCCGTTGGTTTATCCGGTCTGCGGATGCAGCCCGGCCGCGGAGCGCGCGACGCCGCATTCGACGTAGCGTGATCCGCGCCGCCGTCCGCCGGTGTGCGGGCGGTCGTTTATGGTCGCGCCGATCCGCCCGCGAACGCAAGGAAAACCAATGCCGCAGCGCGAAATACGCCTTGGCGCGGCATGCAGCGAATTGTTTCGACGAAGAACCTGCTGGAAAGACGGCAATTCGAATGCTCAGGAATACCGCCCCAATCGCCGCGGATTCCCCCTTTTCGCATCACGAGATCGTGCCCGAATGAATTTCCCACGATGATCGAACAAAAGGTCTTTCGCGGACCGGAAATGCTTGAACCTGTATGTATAACAACTTCGCCGCCTCTTTTTTTAACGAGGCGGAGAATTAAACATTCTGAATTTTCACGTATATATTCTTACTGAAGCTTCAGACCCTTTATTTCCGTCTTGGCGATCGGAGAAAAAGTATCGGATCCCCCGTCGATCTGGTCACCATAGACCAGTTCCCACTCGGTGGTTATCTTCCCGTTCTGATAATAGCCGGTCCATGCCGTGATCGATTGGCAATCCTGCTGGGCATTGCTCCAGCGGACGGACCAGCTGATCAGATTGCCGTAAACGTATCCAACCACTGGATAAGGCGACCCGATACACCCGTAACCGGCCGCACTATTGATGTAATTTCCCGTCAGTAGACCGGAAGCCGGATCGATGGTCTGGATCGTCAGCTTGGATCCTCTCTGGTTTTCCCAAACCGAGAGCGCCGTCAAAGAGGCTTCTTCCGCAGCGGCTATGGTGCTGACGCAGGAGAATGCCGCGATCAAGGCGAGACTGGAAAGGCGTCGCATAATAATCTCCAATATCCGTTTCGATAGAGAAAAACCAATCTGTTACTACGTAACTTATACAAATAACGGTCGCATAATTTTTCTTTGCAATCAATGCTATCAAGTTCGCGAACCGCCTTTCGATCACTTTGGCGGCCGCGAACACAGAGGGGCTGCTTCTTTTATTACGTGAAGCTATTACGTGAAGCGATCCGTCAGACGCTATCTCCCGGCTTTCAAAGACAGAGAGGCGACGCCGGCCTGGATGTTGAGACCTTGCGTGCCCGCCACGCTTAGCGGATTGAGTGCGATCGACTTGTCGAAACCGCCGATCAGGGCATTGGCTTCAATGCCGGCCCCAACCGCCGCACCGGCGGAAACACCGGCGTAGTTTCCTTCAAGCGCGCCGGGGTCAAGGTTGGCCGATGGAGCCAGAACCGCCCAGATGAATTCCGCCGCTTTGACTTCGCCAATATCGATCCCGAACTTGTTGATGGTTCCCGTGTAGGGCTCCTCAGGACGGCTGCCCACAGGCTTGAAGGTGCAAATAAGGCCCTTCGTCGATCCGAAGATGAAAGATCCGCCACTACTGACGTTGCATCTTAAAACACCAGCTTCCACGCCCGGTCCGCTTTGGGCAAGCACCATAACCGGTGCGCAGGAAAACAGAACCACCAACAGGAATCGCAGCATGGCTTTTCTCCACCTATTCAGCATAAAAGCGCTTGGTCCAGACACCTCTAAATAGAGTAAAAGCACAAAAAGGCGATTTCCAAAATAAAAGGGCGGCACGAGGCCGCCCTTCGAAATTTCTCGCTTGCCGAAAGGGCTAATTATTTCAGGTTTCCGCAGAACCTTTGAATGCGTGTGCAGGCTTCTTCCAGAGCTTCCGTGGATGTGGCGTAGGAAACGCGGAAGTTCGGCCCGAGCCCGAAGGCCGACCCCTGCACCACGGCCACGCCTTCGGCTTCCAGCAGTTCGGTCACGAAATCCTCGTCCGATCCGATCACCTTGCCGGAAGGCGCGGTTTTGCCGATCGTGCCCGCGCAGGACGGGAAGACGTAGAACGCGCCTTCGGGAACCGGGCATTCGAGCCCTTTCGCCTGGTTCAACATGGAAACGACGAGATCGCGCCGGCCCTTGAAAATCTCGTTGTTCTTCGGGATGAAGGCTTGCGTGCCGTTCAACGCCTCGACCGCCGCGTATTGAGCGATCGAACAGGGGTTTGACGTCGACTGCGACTGCACCTTCGCCATCGCCTTGATAAGCTCCGCCGGGCCGCCGGCATAGCCGATACGCCAGCCGGTCATCGCGTAGGCCTTGGAAACGCCATTGACGGTCAGCGTGCGATCATAGAGCGCGGGCTCGACCTGCGCCGGGGTCGTGAATTCGAAATCGTCGTAGACGAGATGCTCGTACATGTCGTCCGTCATCACCCAGACATGAGGATGGCGGATGAGCACATCGCAGAGCGCCTTGAGTTCGTCGCGCGTATAGGCCGCGCCGGACGGGTTCGACGGCGAGTTGAAAATGATCCACTTGGACTTCGGCGTAATCGCAGCCTCAAGCGCTTCGGGCGAGATCTTGAAGGTTTCCGGATCGGCGTTGACGACGACCGGCGTGCCGCCGGCGAGAAGCACCATGTCCGGATAGCTGACCCAATAAGGTGTCGGGATTATCACCTCGTCGCCCGGATTAACGGTGGCGACAAGCGCGTTATAGAGCACCTGCTTGCCGCCGGTTCCCACCGTGATCTGGTTCGTCTCGTAGTCAAGGCCGTTCTCGCGCTTGAATTTGGCGGCGATTGCAGCCTTCAGTTCCGGAATGCCATCGACGGCGGTGTATTTCGTCTTGCCCTCGTTTATCGCCGTAATCGCCGCCTGCTTGATGTTTTCCGGCGTATCGAAATCCGGCTCGCCCGCGCCGAGACCTATGACGTCGCGGCCGGCGGCTTTCAGCTCGCGCGCCTTGTTCGTGACCGCAATGGTCGCTGATGGTTTCACACGTGCCAGCGCGTCGGCGATAAAGCCCATTTTGCCCTCCTTGAGGCCAGTCCAATGAAGTGAGGCGGGCGGACCGTAATCCCAGTCGGATAGGCACGCAAGGGGGCAGGCCGAGTTCCGCCGATACAGGCGACGGTTTGGGCCGGCTCTATCCCGAAAGCACGGGCCGGATCGTTTCCCAAAGCAGGCTGAACGATGTGTACCCGGAATCCGTGTTGAAGTGTCCTGCGTTCGGTACGGAGATCAAGTCGGTCCTGAGTTTTTCGGCGGCGAGAGTGCCGTTCCCGATTGCCACGTAGGGATCGTCCTCACCATAAAAAACGAAGAAATTATCGCAGTTTGCCGAAATCGTGTCCCAGTCGAAAATATAGCCGCTAGAGGCCTCGGCCCGCTCGACATCGTTTACCGGTTTCACGCCGAGAGGCGATGCCACGATTGCGGCCACCTTGACCTTGTGAGCAAGTTTTTCGAGCACCCGAAGGGCGAACAAGCCCCCCAGGCTATGGCCAATGAATACGGTGTTTTCATCGATCTGGTCGGCATATTCCGACAACACATCGTGCCACTCGTCCACCTTTGTCGGCACCTCGTTCGGCGGCGACGGAAACTGCGGCGCGATTACGGCGTGACCTTCGGCGGACAAGGTCCTGTTGAGCCAACCGAGCCAATGAATATCCGGATGCCCTTCCGTCCCATGAAAAAGAAAAACCGTACTGCCCATGCAAGTGTCTCCGTTCAGGGTCTGTCATATTCATGAAGGCTTCGAACGGCCCGCACCGTCCGCCCGGCGACGTGCCATCCGTATCGCGAACGCGATTTGGCGGACTGCTACGTTGAGACGCAAATCGTTTGTCAACGCTAGCAATGCGCAAGGCGCCGTCGCACGTTTTCGCGTATTTGCCCCGGCAAAACTTCGTTTTTCGCGCTTACCGGGCAAGACGTCCATTGAATGCCTTGTGGGGCGAACGCCTGAGGGCGAAGGGTGAATTCGGCTTGTCCGGCGGGCTCGCCTCGACGAGGGATTCCACCGGAAACCGGCTTCTCAGTGCTTGCTTTCGATGACGAGGTAAATGCTCTCGTCCTGATGCATCAGCGTGGCCTTGAGCCGCTTGGAACGCGTGATACCGTCGAAACCGCTGATCGTCGCCTGCACGGGCGTCTGGCTGCCTTGCTGGGCGTGGTCGATCAGGCTTTTGAACGTCTTCGGGTGAAGAAGCGTTTCGGTGATCGGCGCGGATTCCATCATCTGCTGCGACATTGCGAATGCGCGGCGAGCAGCTTCGTTCGCCGCCACCATCATGCGCGTCTTTACATCGACGACGAGGATATTGGTCACCAGAAGGTCCATAACCCGCTGGAAATCGACACCGCCGGCAAGTTGGCGTTCGGCAGTGAAAACCGCTCCGCCCAGACCCGCCGAAACACGGAACGGCACCAGTGAAAAGCTCAGCGACACCGCGTCTCCGCTCGAAAGCAGAAACCGGCGCGCGGCATGCTCCGGCGCCCTGCGGGCAAGCCCGGTCAGGATCAGCGAGGGCAGCGTCTTGCCGAGACGGTTAGGAATATGGGCGATGTTGCGGCCGATGCAAAATTGCTTGTCGGCGATCTGGAACATGCGGAAGAAGTGGTCGTTCGCGTAGCGCACGTAGCCGAAACTGTCGACCACCAGAACCGACTTCGAACTGCCTTCGACGAGATGCCGAATGAGCGGAGCGACGCCGCGCACGGCAGCACCACCCGTTTCCACCACGCCGTCGCCGTCGGCTGCCGCGATGACCATCGCTCCGCCGCCCGACGTCTCATAGCGACGCGCGGAAAGCGACAGGCCGTGGCCTATGTCGTCCCCGCCGAGGTCGATCGGGCCGGCCGTGCCCTTTTGCATGGCTCGCTGGATAAGCGAAAGCACCTGCTTCTGGTCGCCCTGGGAAAGCCGGCGCAAGGCGCTTGCAAGCGGCGCTTCCTTGAGGCCCGCCTCGCCCTCGAAGTCGAGCCCCTCCGGCTCCATCCAGATAACCTGCTTCGCAACGGCGTCCACCACGAAGAAAGTGAGCCCCGCAAGGCTGATTGCAGGTGCATCGTCCGCCCGCGCGGGCGCGGCATCGGCGGGCCCGGCCTGCTCTTCTTTCATTTCGGGTTCGGCTGCGCGTTCCAAAGCTTCCATGGGTCTACCGCATACTCGCAAGGCGCCGGGATATTCGGTCCGAAAGTAACTCGGGCCGGCAGCGGAAGTCGCTCCGTTCCCGATTTTTCAAGACGCTTCCCGATCCTTCTCCAGTTCGGGCGATTTTGTGCCAAGAGTGCCTGCAAGCGATGAAAAAGCGGTAAAGAGGTTCGATTGCATTTTCGTCCGTTCCGCGCGTCGGCTGCAGATATCGTTGCGTTAGCTCGCCACAAACTCTCCACGAAATCACACCGCCCCCGCCCGATTGCGGGCATCGAACCGTCCTTTTCGGCAGCGAATGTGCGCCGCATGGAGCCAATGCCGGTTAGGGCACACGCTCATAAATAAGGCTGGAATGGCACAACAAACGGCAAAGAGATGCAAGGAGAAGCGCGCAGAGCGGGTTTGCCAACCGGTCAAGCGCTTCGACAAAGCAGGTCGAAGCCGTTTTCGCGTCCTTTCAGGATATGTCGGATTTGCCCGGCAACGTCGTTGCAACCCTTTGAAAATCGGATGGTTTCCCGCAGGTTTGCGCCTCGTATCCGAACAAATCCGCTCATACCATTTCAACCCTATTTATGCGTCCGTGACCTGGTTGGGGAGTAACGGTGATGGTCGACAAAACTGAAAAAACCGCATTGCAGAAATTTCGCGCCATTTTGCGCTATTCCGCATTCGCCATTGCAGCCGCGTTGCCGCCGGCATTGCTGGCGTCGAGCGCCCGGGCCGGGCCGCTCAGCCTCGGCGAAGACTGGGCCATCGGCATTATCAGCATCGCCTTTTCGGCAATGTTGACGTTGAGCGCCGTATTGGCCCGCCATCTGACGAAAAGCCTCCGTGCCGCTGCCCGCCGCAGCCAGGATCGCTTTCGCTAAGACAGCATCACCAGGTCATGAATTCGCAGATACAACGAAACGACTTTCACGTCGGCGCCGACAGCCCGCGCACGGGCCGTCACCTTTCCATTGCCATCGCGCTTGGCCTTGGTCTTGCGCTGGCTATCGCGCTGTTCGGCCAATCGCTGTCCGGCGCCAGCGGCGGGGCCGAATCCGGTTCTTCGCCGACGGAAACCGGGACCCCGGTTGGCGCTGCCGTTTCCGATCTTCCGGAGACGGCAGCGCCCCCTATAGCGCCAAAATCCGAAGCCCGCCCGATAGCAGTCCGCAAGTTCCAGCGCCGCCACCCGGTCATCCGCGAAGCCGCACGGCAGCAGGAAAAAGGCTCCGCCGACACCCCGCTCGACCATCAGCGCATGACTTTCCTGCAATAGCGCTGCCCCCGGACACTGCGCGCCTGGCGGATCGTTTCCCCGGAAAATGATTCCGGGAACGATCCTGCACGTCCCCTCCTTGCGTTCGATCAAGGCCTTGTTTCTTCTTTGGGCTATGCACGGTTCGGCAAGGCGCCAACGCCGGAACATGCCGACGATTGCGCAAATTTCATCGATACGAGATGATTGTCATCTCGAATGAGGAGTGTGGCCATGGCGGTCGACCTGTCCATTTCGCCGGAAACGGTGCGCATGCTGATCAACAAGGCGCGTGGCGCCTATTCGGGCGTGGACGAAAGCCTGGAGGACGGACACGACGGCGAGATCGAATTCGACAGCGATTCGTTGAGCGACACCCACGCCCATGACGGGCTTGCGGAGGAGGAAAGCGAAGACCTCTCCGAAGAGGAACTGCGCGAACTGATCGAGGATCTCAACGTCGACGAGGCGGCCGAACTCGTCGCCATCTGCTGGGTCGGGCGCGGCGACTACGATTCAGGCGACTTCGAACAGGCCATTGAGGACGCCCGCGAACGCGCAGTGGGGCCGACCGCGAAATACCTTTTGGGAATGCCGCTGCTGGCGGACTACCTGGAGGCGGGCCTGGATACGCTCGATCTCTGAACCCGGCGAATCAGCCGACCCCGACCTTAAAGCCGGCGCCGTTGCGGCACATCGTCGCGATGGCTGGTTTTCATCGGCCGTAGCGTGTCCTTTACGCAACAAGCCTCAAAAAATTCACGAATATCCGATCTCGATCGCTCAAAACTTCGGGATAACGCGTGAGTGTGTCGTGAGCGTTATTTACGAATTGGTAACCATAATTCCTAATCGTTCGGCTTCCACAAGTCTTCCAGGAGACCGTCATGAGCCTTGCGGATCGGACCGAACAGGACATGTTCACCGTCGTCAAGCCTTCACCCTGGCCGCTCGCCTTCAAGGCGACGTTCCTTGCCTCGGTCGTCGTGTTCATCCTCTTCATCGGCTTTCCGTAACGATTCCGGCTTCATCCCCGTTCCATAGGTCCTCTAGGACGCTCGGCCGGTTTATCTTTTGCTGAACGCCTCCGGGTAATCGGGCATATCAATGTTCGAATCCCGCGGCCCGCCGGAACGGTGCTTTTCCTCTTTTCAAAATCCGTCTTCGCCGCCGTTTTACGCGCGCTTCTCCCGGGCGACCGGTTATCTGTCCCCGGCGTGAACGGCTGTGGTTTAATTCTCCTGTCGACCGTCGCCGTCCAGATCATGCCGCTTTTCGGTTGGAGTGTCCGGAAGAAGCCAATTACCCTTTAAATAACTGCCGTGGCACGGACCGCAGCCCCACGGCAAATGTGAGGCCATGGACCAGACCACATACGCCAGCGTGCGAAATTCAACCGCCGGAAAGAAAAGCCGGATCGACGCTGTCGATATCGCGCGCGGGCTCGCCCTGCTGGCCATGGCCATCTACCACCTGTCGTGGGACCTGTTCTGGTTCCGCCTGGTCGACTGGGACGTAGCGCGCGGCGCGGGATGGCGGACTTTCGCGGTCGCGATCGCGGCAAGCTTTATTTTTCTGGTGGGCGTCAGCCTGGTGCTCGCGCACGCCAGATCCTTCCGCTGGAAGGCGATTTTCATCCGCTTCGGCAAGATCGCGCTTGCCGCCGGCGCCGTGACGATCGGCACCTGGTATGCGCTTGGCGACCAGTTCGTGCGCTTCGGCATCCTGCATTGCATCGCGCTTTCGAGCCTGCTCGCGCTGCCGTTTTTGAGGTTCCCGATTTTCGGTGCCGTCGCGGCGACGGCATTCGTGTTTTCGATGCCGTTCTGGGCGCGGGCCGAGGTCTTCAACGACCCGGCGCTGCTCTGGACCGGGCTTGCCACCGCCCCGCCGCCGGCGGTCGATTATGTTCCGATGGTCCCCTGGTTCGGGTTCGTGCTGACCGGCATTGCGCTTGCCAGGATCGGCAAGTCCTTCGGGTTATTCGACTTTCTCGCAAGATGGCAGGCGCGCAATGTGGTTTGGCGAGGGTTCGCCTTCGCAGGGCGGCACTCACTTGCCGTCTATCTGCTGCACCAGCCCCTGCTGTACGGCCTCGTCTGGTCCATGATCGCGCTGGGACTGACAAATTCCCCGGCGGAGATCGACTTTACCGACAATTGCCGGATGTCCTGCTCGGTTTCGCATGACGATGCTGATTGCAAGAAAATTTGCCGCTGCACCCTCAATACGATGAAGAACGAAGGAACATGGGTCGGGCTGCTGGCGAACCCGCAGGACGACCGGCTGACGACGCGGATGCGCGACACTTACGCCATGTGCGAGGCGCGCGAATTCAGCCGCTGAGCGCCGCCAGTGCCCGATTTGCGCGATCAAGGCGTTTTTCCGCGTAAGTATGGAAATCCGTTGCGGAATTTCCGGCGTGAAATTGCTCGAGCGCCCAGAGGCCCGACAGGCAGTCACAGACCGGCTTCATTCGGGCGACCCTTTGACCCATCCCCGCGCCGCCGCCGTAACCTTCGAGCAGATGAACCAGCGAATTTTCGCAAAGCTCCGCCTCCAGCGCGAAATAGGCGAGATCCCAGGCGGGATCGGCCATCGCCGAATATTCCCAGTCCACCAGGAGAATTCCGGAAGGGTCGGAAAAGGTTCCGAAAGGGGTATCTTTAATTCCCTCATGGCTTTCAGGGCGCCTTTCGAGGACGTTGCCGGGCACCGGATCGCAGTGGCAGGGCGCCAACTCCTTCCCATACGTTACATCACCACCCCGAAGTGCCACCACGTCGGCGACCAGACCGCGCCAGGCGGAATCGAGACCGGGCAGGCGCGCAGCCGCATCCGAGATCAGGGCGAAGGGATCGAGCCGCCCCTCGAACACAGCGCCCGAGCGATGCAACCGGGCGAAGGCGGCGCCGACGCGCGCCAACATATCATGGCCCGCCGCGACGGGGACAAGCTCCCGCGCACCCGCCACCAGCCGCGTGACCATGACGCCGCTTTCGGGATCGGCATGGAGGATCTGCGGCCCGATGCCGACGCGTTCAGCTTCCCTTGCGTTATGCAATTCGCGCCGCCGGTCGATGAGCCCGGCCGTTTCCGGCCTCGGCAGGCGCACGACAACACCCGCGCCTTCGGGGAGATCGACCCGGAAAACGCGGTTGGTAAGGCCCGAGAGCGGCGAGACGTCATCCGCCCCGACACGATCCGCCAGCCCGGCGGCGGAAAGCGCGCGGGAAATCTCGCCAAGCGGAAAGACACCGGAAGAATTCATGCCTTTTCCTTTCCGCCAAATTTCCCGGCGTCGCAAAGAAATCGCATTCGCGTTTCACACTAACGTCAATTGCAAGAACGGATACGCGCCCGCAAACAGGTTATGCCCCGCATGCGTTTCACGGAACAGCCGGCCATGCAACATTTCCGCCTCTCCGCCCTCAAGCTTTCCCTCGCCCTTGCCGTAAGCCTGACGACATTCGCCAGCGCCGCCTCCGCAAGCGATTGGGAAACGGTGAGCGACACCGCCTTTACGCGGGTTCTGGAGACGAACTCGACGATGGTGGCGCTGGCCGTGCAATGCGCCGACGAGATGAAGCTGGAAATCTATGCCGCAAACGACGGGCCGATCTTCCACGCCGACACGGGCGAGACCAGCGAATTCCAGTATCTGCCCGGCAAGGTGCTGGCCGTGATCGACGGCGAGGCCTTTCCGCTGGCCGCTGCCGGGGCGGAAGCGACGACGGTGCTTTTCTCCGAAGGCCGGGAAGCGCAGAACTACCTTGCGCCGATCTCGCCGCCGCTGGCCGCCGCCCTGCGCAGTGGCAACAGCCTGGAACTGCGGTTCGACCTTTTGCCGGAGGCGGCACCGGACGGAAGCCCTTTCGAGACCTACGGACGGTTTTCGCTGAACGGCGCGGCGGAGGCGATGGACACCACCGGCCCCTACTGCCGCTAGAAAAGAAACACAACCGCCCCTGCCGCCACCGTTGTGTCAGCAGGGACGGTGGATTGCGGGACGAATGGCGAACGCGGGGTTTCCATACGATATGGAATTATCCATATTTGCGGCCATGGCCAAGCGACCCTCCCCAGCGACGAATCCCGAGAGCGAAGACACCCTGCCGCAGGCGCGCGAAACCCGCGCGGGCGACGGCCTGGGCGAAGCGCCGCTGGGCGAGCTTTCCGGCGCGCCGCTGTCCGGCTCCATTTCCGACTGGGCGAAGGAGATTTCCGACGCGACGGACGCCGCGCCCAAGCCGGCGAAAAAGGCGAAGCCCAAAACCGCCGAAAAGCCGAAGAAGCAGAAAGCCCCTGCCCGCTCCGCGCGCGGCACCTCCATGGGCGACAGCTCCAGCCCGCGCGAGCGCGCGGCGGGCGGACTGAACCCGATCGCCGGGCTCGATGTCTCGCTGGAAGAAGCCGAGGAGCTTCTGGCCAAACACACCAAGGCCAACAAGAAGAAAAAGAAGGAGCGGCCCGAACTTTCCGACGGCACCACCGGCCACACTGAAACGGTGAAGGCGCTTTCGGACCTCATCGAGCACGGCAACCCGCTGCACCGCGACGGCACGCCGTGGACGCCGCACCGCCCGCCGCGGCCCGAGAAATCCGAAGGCGGGGTGCGCCTCGTGCTCGCCTCCGAATACGAGCCGAAGGGCGACCAGCCGACGGCCATCGCCGACCTCGTGCAGGGGCTGAAGGACCAGGACAAGACGCAGGTGCTGCTGGGCGTCACCGGCTCCGGCAAGACCTACACCATGGCGCAGGTGATCGAGCGCACGCAGCGCCCCGCCCTGATCCTGGCGCCCAACAAGACGCTGGCCGCCCAGCTCTACGGCGAGTTCAAGAACTTCTTCCCCGATAACGCGGTGGAATATTTCGTTTCCTACTACGACTATTACCAGCCGGAAGCCTACGTCCCGCGCACGGACACCTATATCGAGAAGGAAAGCTCGATCAACGAGCAGATCGACCGCATGCGCCACTCCGCCACGCGCGCGCTGCTGGAGCGCGACGATGTGGTGATCGTCGCTTCCGTCTCCTGCATCTACGGTATCGGCTCGGTGGAGACCTATACCGCCATGACCTTCGCGCTGGAGGTGGGCGAGCGCATCGACCAGCGCCAGTTGCTCGCCGACCTCGTCGCGCTGCAGTACAAGCGCAACGACGCCGCCTTCCAGCGCGGATCTTTCCGCGTGCGCGGCGACACGGTGGAAATCTTCCCCGCGCACTATGAGGACCGGGCCTGGCGTGTGTCCCTCTTCGGCGACGAGGTGGAAGCGATCACCGAGTTCGACCCGCTGACGGGCAGAAAATCCGGCGAGATGAAGTCGGTCAAGATCTACGCCAATTCGCACTATGTGACGCCGAAGCCGACGCTGAACCAGGCGATCAAATCCATCAAGGCCGAACTCAAGCAGCGGCTGGAGGAACTGCACAACCACGGCCGCCTGCTGGAGGCGCAGCGGCTGGAGCAGCGCACGATCTTCGACATTGAAATGCTGGAGGCGACCGGCTCCTGCGCCGGCATCGAGAACTATTCGCGCTATCTCACGGGCCGCGCGCCGGGCGAACCGCCGCCCACGCTGTTTGAATACCTGCCGGACAACGCTATCGTCTTCGTCGATGAAAGCCATGTCACCATTCCGCAGATCGGCGGCATGTACCGGGGCGACTTCCGCCGCAAGGCCACACTTGCCGAATACGGCTTCCGCCTTCCCTCCTGCATGGATAACCGCCCGCTGCGCTTCGAGGAGTGGGACGCCATGCGCCCGCAGACCGTCGCCGTGTCCGCCACACCCGGCGGCTGGGAGATGGAAGAGGCCGGCGGCGTCTTCGCGGAACAGGTGATCCGCCCGACAGGCCTTGTCGACCCGGAGATCGACGTGCGGCCCGCCTCCACCCAGGTGGACGACCTCTTGGGCGAGGTGCGCGAGGTGGCGCAGAAGGGCTACCGCACGCTGGTCACGACCCTGACCAAGCGCATGGCCGAGGACCTGACGGAATATCTGCACGAAAACGGCGTGCGCGTGCGCTACATGCACTCCGACATCGACACGCTGGAGCGCATCGAGATCATCCGCGATCTTCGCCTCGGCGCGTTCGACGTGCTGGTGGGCATCAACCTCTTGCGCGAGGGGCTGGACATTCCCGAATGCGGGCTTGTCGCCATTCTGGATGCCGACAAGGAGGGTTTCCTGCGCTCCGAAACCTCGCTGATCCAGACCATCGGCCGCGCGGCGCGAAACGTCGACGGGCGCGTGATCCTTTATGCCGACCATCGCACCGGATCGATGGAACGCGCGATTGCCGAGACGAACCGCCGCCGCGAAAAGCAGGTCGCCTATAACGTGGAACACGGCATCACGCCGGAAAGCGTGCGCCGCTCCATCGGCGACATCATGGAAAGCGTCTACGAGCAGGACCACGTCACGGTCGACAAGGGAATGGCCGAGGCGGCGGAGGGCATGATCGGCCACAACCTTCAGGCGCATATCGAGGACCTGGAGAAGAAGATGCGCGAGGCGGCGGCCGACCTCGACTTCGAGACGGCGGCGCGGCTGCGCGACGAGGTCAAGCGCCTGCGCGAGACGGAACTGGCGATCTCCGACGATCCGCTGGCAAGGCAATCTCAGATCGAGGACAAGACCGGCGGCTACAAAGGCGAGCGGAAATTCGGCGCCGGCGGCACGCTGGAAGGGGCTTCAGGCAAGCGGAAGGCGAAGGGCGGCGGGGCTGTGCCCGGCAAGGGACGTTCATCGCGCGATAGCGCGCAAGCCCAAGCGGGCGTCGCGCCTGATGGCGCGCCCTCGCGGAGGCCAGGGCGCGAGCCCGATGCGGCCGTGAGCGGCAAGGTAAGAAAGAATACGCTGGACGAGATGACTGTCGGACGGACGGAAGTGCCCCTGCCTCGCGCAAGGCCCGGTGTCGGCTCCGAGGAGGAGAAAGGGCACAGGGGCAGGCCGAAGAAGACGGGGAGAGCGGGGAGGTGAATTCCGATGTAATTCTACACTTCTGCATTTCTTATTGTCTTCCAAGCGGCTCTGAGATTATTGAGAATAAAAACTTCATATTCTGAGTAGTTTGGCGTTTTTATGTTTATATTTGGCCTCTTATGATTATTGATATATGACTCCAAAATACCGTCATCATTTTTGCGCTTACTTCTTTCGAATAACTCTCTGTATCTTCTAGGAGTTACACCATAAAAATGTAAAAACTCCACCATCGGATACTCGCTATATTCGCCTCTATCTTCTCCCTCAAAAGATATTGAATCTGTGTGCAAATTAACCGACAAACTTTTTGGATAAGGCTCTAGAAAATATACCTTCTTAATTCCGGAAGATACGATGTGCCTTGCGCACATATGACAGGGAAAAGTCGTACAATAAAGGATGGAATCTTTTAGCTCTCTCCCCAATCTAGCGGCATCTGAGATTGCCGCCATCTCCGCATGTATAATTCGCCCATATTCTAAGGCATCCATAATTTGTAAATCCTGTACTTTTTTTGATTTTACTAATTCTTCAATATTTTCATTCGGCAATATGGCCTTTAATACCTCGCGAACAATCTCCACCTTTCTAATATAATTGGTGTCTTTTTTTCTTTTATAGTCCCTGTCATCAATCTTTCCGTCAGACTCCCAGTATGTTCCACCCAGCGCTTTAGGGACCTCATTTGAACCAAGACAAATTATTTCTCCATTGGCGGAGAATATTGCCGCCCCAACCTGACGTGACAGATCAAGAGTCCTAAGAGCTGCAGCCTTAGCTGCAAACATTCCATACTCCAGTTTACTTGGAGAAATTACATTTGATGAAAATAGTAACTCACAAAATCGTTCGACTTGCGATGAGACCTCAGGCTCAGCAATATCTGAATTAATTATTAAATCTGCATCATGGAAAATTTTTCCTACCTTTTGGCCAAATTTATCACGTTCATTTTCGTCAATAGAAACAAGCTCTTCTGCCATAGATCTAAAATCAGTAATATTTGCCGATCCGCGACTCTCAGCAATCCTTCGTGAGAGGTAATCGACCCTCGCCCCTCTACGAGAATATACTGAGACTTGAAAGAAATTTTCTCTATAAACAGACCTAAATAATTCAACCTCTTCCTGGCGTTTAAACTGCCTAATTAGGTAGACCGTCTTTGTAAAATCATCAATTTTTCTCCTATCCTTTTTCCTTTTTCTTTTTATTTCATCTCTATTTGAAACAATCTCGAATATCGCGGCGGATGCCAATATAGCATTATCGTTAAATTTTCTCCTAAGCTGATTTCCATAAGCAATATGAGTTTGATAACGTTTCTCAAATGATGAATTACTAAGTTTTTCTATTGGTGGAATTAGGTCCGCATATTCTTCAAAATGATCTGTGATTCTAATTTTTACGACATCATAATCGCAAGAAGAGAAATATGCTTCAAAAGCAGAAATGGTTTCATCAAGATCAACACCGATTGGCGCAACGAAACCAATAAATATTTCTGGAAATTCCATGTTTGTAAGTAAATCGTTCATTTTCCCTCCAAATTTTATGTGAATTCAATAGATACGTCACTAGATTTCATATTAACGATAGGTTCATATTATGTTAATAATCTGATTCTGGGAGGATTGGAGCTATGCACAGTTTAAAGGGCGCTGTCCGTATGAACGATAGGATAGACACAAAGATTAATCGCTTGATTAAGCGACAGAACGCATCCTATTCCAATTGGCAGTCTACTCAAATAGAAAGAAGCCAAAAGAAGCTTTCGCAGCATACAAATGAAAGCCGCGACAAGATAAAAAAATAAAACACGTGGCATCGAATATTCTCGTTTGGGGTAGGCCTTCCGCTCTAATAAGTGAATTGTTCCGATTCAATGCTTATTGGGAATCCACCCATGCAACCACGGTTCCGCGCACTACTTGATACTACCAGTCAAGCCCGGATGACAGGTGCGATACGGCGATAGCGGTGCGCGACAGGTGCCATACTGGCCCGCGTGCCCGCGCGAGCGGCTCCCCGATCAGGTCGAGGACAGGCGGCAATGACGGGGGAGAGGCGGTGCGCTCTAGCTCCGAATATCTTGCCGAAACTTCTCAATTCGTCATGCCCGGTACCCGGATCAAATCCGGGCAAGACCCGGGCACCCATGCAGCTTCCGCGTGTTTGGTGAGCGTTTTATGGGTCGCCGGGTCAAGCCTCCCCGATCAGGTCGGGGACAGGCGGCGATGACGGAGGAGAGGACACAGCGTGTGGAGGGAGGCCCCGCCACGAACCACGCAGCGATGGAGATTGAACCGATAGCCCCTCAATTCGTCATGCCCGGTACCCGGATCAAGTCCGGGCATGACCCGGGCACCCAATCAGCAGTTGCATCCGCTTATGGAAGGGTGGGCTTACATTACCGCTTCGAAGCGGAACGGGACGCTGTACACCGGGGTGACGAACGACCTTTCCCGCCGCCGCATCCATGAACACCGAAACCAACTGACGCCCGGCTTCACCAGCCGCTACGGCGTCGTCCAGCTTGTCTGGTACGAACGCCACGAGACGATGCCGCTTGCCATCCAGCGCGAGAAAAACATCAAGCATTGGCCGAGACGGTGGAAGATCGACCTGATCCGAGCGATGAACCCGGAATGGCGCGATCTCTATGAGGAGTTGGCCTGACGCCATTGCCCATGGATCGCCGGGTCTGGGCCCGCTGCTGTGCAATAATGCGCGGGCAAAGCCCGCATCAGATATCTGGGCCCCGGATCGGCGCGCGGCTTCGCCTCACTGGTCCGGGGTGACGTTCTTCGTGACGTCGAGGTTGTGCCGCCCTCAAAAAGCAAACAGCCGTGCGGCGGTGATCATCGCTTCGGCTTCCGCCGTCATGCTGATCGCGCCCAAAAGCGCGCCGAAAAGAAGGGTGAGGCCGATCTGGTCCGCAAGGCTCGAAGTCATAACATCCACTCCACGCAATAGTGTACCGTTCGCCGGAAATGCGTCCGGCGGCAGAAGAATCCGGTTTTCGAAGTGCTCTATGGCGGTGCCCCCCGCCACATTTTTCAGGCGATCAGCTTTTCCGCATCCCGGCGATATAACCGGCGCGGGCTGATCTGTGTTTAATGAATTGCTAACGCATCGCGCGGCAGTTGCAAACAATTTGATAGATTAACGATTAATGCAACCTGCCGTCGGGAAATGCGATAAAACCGTTGACGGAACATGCGCGCTTGCCCGCGCTGGTCACGCCGCTATTCTCCCAGCCAGCATGAACAGGGAGACGCCTATGAACCCGGTTTGGGCGGTCGGGCTGATGACCGGCACGGTGCTGGACGGCAACATCGACATCGCCATGATCCGCACCGACGGCGAGGAAATCGCCGAATTCGGGCCGTGGCGACTTGCGCCCTATCCGCCGGACCTCGCCCCCGTTCTGCGCGAGGCGATGAGCACCGCAGCCGCCTGGAACTTCGAGGGGCCGGAACCGGCGATATTCGCTGAAGCCGAGGCCATGCTGACGCGCGCGCAAGGCGAAGCCGTCAACACCTTCCTGAAGGACGAGGGCATTCCCGCCCGCGACATCGCCGCGATCGGCTTTCACGGGCAGACGGTGCTGCACCGTGCGCCATCGCATGAGCAAAAAGGCGCGACGCGCCAGCTCGGCGACGGGGCGCTGATGGCGGAGATCACCGGCATCGACACGGTTTACGATTTCCGCTCGGCCGATGTGGCGGCAGGGGGACAGGGCGCGCCGCTGGCGCCGATCTATCACGCGGCCCTCCTCAAGAAGGCGGGCGCGAAACCCGGCTCGGCGGTGCTGAACCTCGGCGGCGTCGCCAACATCACATGGTGGGGCGGAGCCGAGAAGCTGGCGGCATTCGACACCGGACCCGCCAATGCGCCGATCAACGACTGGGTGGCGAAACACGGCGCCGGCCCATACGACGAAGACGGCCGGCTGGCGGCAGCGGGCACAGTGGACGAGGCCCGGCTTGCCCGGCTCCTCCAGCACCCTTACCTGAGCGCGCCTTACCCCAAGTCCCTAGACCGCAACGGCTTCACCGCCGCAATGGCCGACGGGCTGACGCTGGAAGACGGGGCGGCGACGCTGACCGCCTTTTCCGCCGCCGCCGTGGGCAAGGGCCTCGACATCCTTCCCCGCCGGCCCGAGCGGGTGATCGTCAGCGGCGGGGGGCGCAAGAACCCGGCCTTCATGGCGGCCCTCAGGGAACGCGCGAAGGTGGAGCCCGTGATGGCGGAGGACGCGGGACTTCGCGGCGACGCCGTGGAGGCGGAATGCTTCGCCTTCCTGGCGGTGCGCGCGCTTCGCGGCCTGCCGATCAGCTTTCCCGAAACGACGGGCGCGCCGCAGCCCATGACGGGCGGCAGGACCGCCCGCGCCAACGAGGAACGGTAGGACGATGTCCGTCAGACCGCCGCGACAGTTCACGGCTTCCGAGAAAGACCCTCTGGCGAAGGCGCTGGAACAGGAGGTGATGAGCGAGAAGGCCGATACGCTCGCCCGCCTGATGACCAAGCTGGAAAAGGCTCTGGCAAGGCTCGCCGCACACGAGGAGCGCATCGCGCAAGCGCAGGCCGCGAACGCCGAACCGCCCGACCCGGCCCGGCGGCAAAGGCTGATCGCGGAAGCCGGCGAGGCGCTGTGGCATGTCATCATCCAGCGCGAACTTTGCGGCCTGCACCGCCACGACGGGCTGATGCGCGAGATGAGCGTGCCTAAGCGCGTGCGCCTGAGCATGGGGCCGGCCTCGCTCCGGAATGCGTGAACGATGCCGGGTAACGAGAAATTTGACGGGGCATGTCCCCTTCGACCAATTCCATCGCTTCGCAAAAATCGCTAGTTTTTGCGAATCGTCCGACCGTGAACCCATGGCGGATGTGTCGCCCTTGCACTAGCGTCATTTTTCGAAAAGAGATATCCCGCGTTCGCTTCCCTCTGGAGAGATCGATGCCGACCGATGCCCCGTCGATTGCGAACCGCTTCACGAGAGCGCCCGCCGTCTTCCGGCTGATTGCGCTCGGCGCGTTCGTATTTGCGGCAGCACCGCTTCCCGCCCCGGCTGTGGCATTCGCGGCGATGCAGGTGGTGCCGGAGGGAAACCGAAGTGCGGAGCAACCGGAAATCCCCTTCGCATCGGCAAGGCGCACGGCGGCGAGCCGCTCCAGCTACGACGCGAAATTCGACAGGGTGATTGGCGTATTGCGCCGCGACACCCGGCTGATCCGCGACATCAAGCAGGTTTCGGCGCAATACGGCATCGACCCGGTGCATATGCTGGGCGCGATCATCGGCGAACATACCTATAATTACGACAGCCTGGACAGCGCGCAGTCCTACTACGTCAAGGCGCTGAGCTATGCCGGCATCCGTCTCGACTTCGAGTACCGCGGCGAGAACGTGGAGGAATTTGTCGCAAGGCCCGCGTTCGATTCCTGCCGCGCCAGGAGACGGGACAGCAACCACCTGTGGACCTGCTACGAGCGGCTTTGGGAGCAGGTCTTTCGCAACAAGCGGGTAAACGGGGTGCGCTATCCCGACAAGAACTTCAACGAGACATTCTTCCAGCCGCTTTTCGCCGGCCAGAGCTTCGGCCTTGGCCAGCTCTCGCCACTGACGGTGCTGAAGATGTCGGACGCGGTGTCGCGCACCAGCGGCTTCGAAAAGCTGTCCCCGCGCGATGCCAACGAGATCTACCGTTCGACGATGGATCCGAACCGTTCGCTCCACTACATGGCGGCGGTGATAAGGGATGCGATCCAGGCCTATAAATCGGTCGCGAAGGTGGATATTTCGAAAAACCCCGGCATAACGGCGACGCTTTACAACCTTGGCGATCCATGGGCGCGGGCATCAAACTTCCGCCGGCAGAAAGCCGCCGGCAAGGTGACGTGGCCCCAGGAAAACTACTACGGCTGGCTCGTCAACGCGCGGCTCGACACGCTTCGAAGCCTGCTTTGATCCCTCATCTTTCAATGATGTGAAACGCATGCTCACAGCACGGGCGGACGTGCGAACAAATCGTTCTCGCATCGCCTGCGGATAAACTTTCGCCCGCACCCAGTCCTTCCCAGATAGGAAGGGTTCGGCCACCTTGCCGGCGGGGCCGACCTTGCGAATCTGCCGTTTTCATCCCCCAGGCCGTAACCGATATCCTCAAGCAAATGCGGCGACGTATCCGCAAGACGCTGAAGATCGGCAAGACGTTTATGCCGACACGCGCGCCGCGCTGCGGAGCGTTGAAATTTCCTGATTACGGCAACAAGCCACGCGGCTGTTGAAAGCGCAGGGCCCGCCGTCTGACGAGGGCATGTCGCATCGGCTTTCATTTAGGCCTCCGTTGACATAACGACATTCGGAAGCGTTTTAATTATGGGCAACGCAAACGCGTTTCAAACCAAGATATCTGTCAGGATGGATCAGGTTTCATGATCCATTAAAGGAGGATCGTTGAGGCTGCCTCCCCTCAATTCGTTACGCGCCTTCGAGGCGGCGGCCCGCCACCGCGGCTATGTTGGTGCCGCGGAAGAACTTCACGTGACGCGCGGGGCGGTGAGCCGGCATGTCAAGCTCCTGGAAGAACACCTTGGCGTCGCGCTGTTCAAGAGACTGCCGAAGGGCCTGGAGTTGACCGAACACGGCCGGAAGTTCCTTCCTGTCCTGACGGAGGCTTTCGGCTGGATCGCCGAGGAAGCGCGACGCATTTCGCGCAGCGGCGCGGATCTGCGCATCATCTGCCCGCCGACGTTCTCCATTCGCTGGCTCATCCCCAAGCTCGACCGATTCCGCATCGAATATCCGGACATCCACATACGGCTGACGACGGATTTCTATGGCGAGGCGGGCTTCGACGCGAGCGAATACGACCTTGGTTTCGCCATGGACAACAGGCGCAAGCGGCCCGCCGACATCCGCTCGCTGCCGCTGTTGCCGACCGCCCTTTCACCGGCCTGCGCACCGCGATTCCTTCGCGAGCATGGACCCTTCGACAAGCCATCGGACCTTGCCGGCAAAAAGCTTCTTCACGAAAGCCCGAAGCATGAAGACTGGAAAGCGTGGCTGACGCACTTCAAGGTGGAAGGGGTCGACCCGGAAAGCGGCGATGCCTTTCCAAACCTCGACATGGCGGTGAAAGCGGCCGTGATGGGCACCGGCATCGTGATGGGCGACCTGATGCTTTGCCAGGAAGAGATCAGGGCCGGAACGCTCGTCATGCCGTTTCAGGACATGAAATGCGAAACGGACGGATGGCTTTGCCTGATCGGACGCGATGACAAATGGAGCGACCCGATGGTGGAAGCCTTCAGGGACTGGATTTTTGAAGAATCCGCGAAAGACGTCGCGGATTTTGCAATGTGATGGGGCATTTTGACGGGGCGTCGTGACGGGCGCGGGCGGACATGCCGCCGGCGCGGACCGTCATGGAGAGGCTGCCGCGTTCATTCGAACCAGCAGACTTCCTTGTTCACGTAGATGCGCTCGCCCGTCTGAGGGTCGCGGGTGGGCGTCGGCAGGATGTTGCAGACGCGAAAGCGCGTCTGGAAGCCCGAGCGCCCGCCCTTGATGTAAGGCCCGCCGCGCGCTTCGGAACGCTCAAGATCGCGGAGCGTGGCGGAACGGTCCCAATAGTCGCTGCCGGCGAAAGCCTGGCCGGCCGGCCCGACAACCACGGCGGAAAGCACTGCAACGGCAACGGCGGAACGAATGCGTTTCATCGTCTTGTCTCCCTCGTTCAAGAACGCGGCGATTGCGCGCCCTCTACGCCCTTTAATTAGGACGGAAGGAGAAAGACGGGTGTAACCGGCATCACAATTCGGGCGAATGGGTGTTTTTACTTCAGGAAGGAATTTGTTTGCCGCTCGTGCCCGAACGTCGAGCCTGGACCGTGCCCCGGCAGGAAGGCGACATCATCGCCCAGCGGCAAGAGCTTTTCCTTAATCGAGCGGATGAGCGTGTCGTGATCGCCGCCCGGTAGGTCGGTGCGCCCGACGGACCCCGCAAAGAGAACGTCGCCGGAAATCGCGAAACGAAGGTCACGCTCGAAATAAACGAGATGGCCGGGCGAATGCCCCGGACAATGGAGAACCTCGAACGTGCGGCCGGCGAAGTCTATCGTGTCGCCCTCTTTCAGCCATTTGTCCGGCTCGACCGGCTTTGCCCCTTCAAGGCCGAAACTTGCGGCCTGATCCGCAACGCGGGCAATCAGCTGGCGGTCGTCCTCATGCGGGCCTTCGACCGGTACGCCCAGCGCCGCCGCTAGATCCGCAGCCCCGCCGACATGGTCGATATGTCCATGGGTGAGCACGATCTTTTCCACCTTGACGCCGTACTGCGAGATGACCTTGCGAATGGCATCCACATCGCCGCCTGGATCGACCACCGCGCCCGCCTTCGTCTGGCGGTCGAAAACGACAGAACAGTTCTGCTGAAAGGGCGTGACGGGGATGACGGCGATCTGGATCGGCGGTTCGGCGGGGGCAGCACTCATGGACCGGCTCCTTATTTGGTCGAAGGAAACGGCCTATAGCTTCCCCGAACCGGTGACAACCGGCACACTTTCAATTGACCGCAAACGATGCAAATGCGAACAAATGCGGCACTTCGGGCCGGCTTGGCCGCCGGAAAGTGACGTTGGGGATAATTCAGGTCCGTTTTTTACGTATCTTCATAAATTAACGCTGAGTTTCGCTTGCGAAAAAGCCTGTGGAAATCTTATGATGCCGCGCGGTCGTTCACCGACCGGCGATCCGGCATGGCCTGCCTGTATGCGGGCACAATCCGGAGTTTGTCGGGGTGATCGACGCCAGGGGCCAAGAGGCCCGAACCGGAAGACAAGCGCGGTCCAGGCGGGGAATGGCCCCTGCGGCACGTTGCAACTTCCGGACGATAAATCGGATCGCGTCGGGGGTGTCGCAAATTCAGGTGGCACAAAGTGTTCGGTGCGTTTCGGCCATTTAAATCGGCAAGACAGGCGGGCCGGCGAGCAAAGGACAATGCGGCTCCGCTCCAGCAGGGTGATCGGCAAGATGGATGACGGGAATTCGGACCGCCGTTCGCGCGGCCGCCGCGGCGGCAAGCGTGAATTTGGAGGCCCGCAGGATTATTTCGGCGACTTCGGCGGACAAGACTTCGGAAACCGCGATTTCAGCGGCGGCAACGACAGATACGGCAACCGCGACGCAGGACGCGGCGGCTACAACAACGAGCGTGACGACCGTGGCGGCGGCTATGGCGGGCAACGCGGCGGCGGCTACGGCGGCCAGCGGAGCGGCGGTTACGGCGGCCAGCGTGGCGGTGGAGACCGTGGCGGATATGGCGGCGGCGGCGACCGTGGTGGATACGGCGGCGGCGGCGACCGTGGTGGATACGGCGGCGGCGGCGACCGTGGTGGATACGGCGGCAGCGGAGACCGTGGAGGCCCGGGCGGCGGCGGATATGGCAGCCCGCGCGGTGGCGGCGGCTTCGGCGGGCCACGCGGCGAAGGAGGCTATCAGGACCGGGGCCCGCGCGGACCGAGAGCGCCAGTGGAACGCGGACCGCGCCAGCCCGGCACGGTCAAGTTCTTCAAGGCGGATAAGGGCTTCGGCTTCATCACGCCCGATGAGGGCGATGCGGATGTGTTCGTGCATATTTCGGCGGTCGAACGCTCCGGCCTTACCACGCTCGACAGCGGCCAGCGGGTGACCTTCGAGACGGAGCCGGACCGGCGCGGCAAGGGACCCAAGGCCGTCGACCTCAAGCTTGAGGATGCGCCCGAACCGTCCGGCGATGACGACGACCAGCCGGGCGACAGCGGCTTCGACGACTGAAGCGGCAACGCACCAGCCGAAATGAAAGAAGCGGCGGCCTGGCTCCAAGGTCCGCCGCTTTTTTGTTTTGACGCCAGACACCCGACTGGCTAGGTCATGATTTCATACGAAAATCTGCATGACCGAGACATATGAGCATCCGACCCGCCGAACCCCGCGACATCGAAAACCTGATCGCCATCAACGAGGCCGCCGTGCCGGCCGTGAACAGCCTGGAGGCGGCGGAACTCGCCAGGCTCATCGCCATGTCCGCAAGGACGCTCGTGAGCGAGCGCAATGAAAAGCCGGCCGGCTTCGTGCTTTGCCTGGATGAAACGGCGGACTACGACAGCCGCAATTTCCTGTGGCTCAAGCGAAATTTCGAGCGGTTCTTCTACGTCGACAGGATCGCCGTATCGCCGGAGGCGCGCGGTCTCGGCCTCGGTGAAAAGCTCTATGACGCGCTTGTCGGGGAAACTTCGGCCGATGGCACATGCGCCGGCGCGCCGCTGACCTGCGAGGTCAACGAACGCCCGCCCAACCCCGGCTCGCTGCGCTTTCACAAACGTCTGGGCTTTCTGGAAGTCGGGCGGCAGGACCTTGGCGACAAGGCCGTGGTCTATCTCGCGCGCGAGCTAATCCCGGCCCGCACCGCCACTGAAACGGAAAACGCGTGAACTACCGCCACATCTACCACGCGGGCAACATCGGCGACGTGCTCAAGCATATCGCCCTTGCCCTCGTCATCGACTATCTGAAACGAAAGCCGGCCGCGTTCCGCGTGATCGACACGCATGCGGGGCTGGGCCTTTACGACCTTTCAAGCGACGAGGCGCAAAAAACCGGCGAATGGCGGCGCGGCGTTGGCCGCGTTCTGGAAGCGGAAATGCCGGAAACGGTGCGCGGCGTGCTTGCGCCCTGGCTGGAGGCGATATCCTCGGTGAACCAGGGCGGGCCGCTTATGTGTTATCCCGGATCGCCCGAGATTGCCCGGCGCCTGATCCGGCGTCAGGACCGGCTGACGCTGACCGAACTGCACGCCCGCGACTTCGAAACGCTTTCAGCCCTTTACGCGGGCGATATCCAGGTCAAGACGATCGAGCTTGATGGCTGGCTTGCGCTGAAAAGCTTCCTGCCGCCAAAGGAAAGGCGCGGGCTCGTCATCATCGACCCCGCATTCGAAGACGCCCGGGAGTTCGAAACGCTCGGCCGGGGGCTCATCGAGGGATGGAAACGCTGGTCGAGCGGGATTTTTCTCGCCTGGTATCCGGTCAAGGACAGGAGGGCCGTCGACCGGCTCCACGCAACGCTTCGCGACAGCGGAATGCGAGACGTCCTTTCGCTTGAACTTTCAGCCGGGCGGCCGGCGAGCGACAAACCGATGATTTCGAGCGGCCTCGTGATCGTCAATCCGCCCTGGACTTTCGCGGAAAACATGCGATCGGCCTTGCCGTTTCTCAGCAAAACCCTGCGTGAGGGACCGGGTTCGGCATGGAAATGCGTATCGATTGTGGACGAATAGCAACAACAATCGCGAAATATTCGGCGCGCCTGCGCGCGCGGGTTGACCCTTCATCATGCTTACCGCATCGTCAGATCAAGGAAAATCCGCCCATGCGCGCCGGAGTGAACAGACATGTCCGCGATTGCCAGAGTAACCCTTGCCGCCGCACTTGCCGCTGGCCTTGCAATGCCAGCGGGCGCGAACGGAAACTACCCCGGCGCCGGCGACAGTCCGGACCATGTCTATTTCTCCAGGAACAAGGAACCGCGAGTTCCCGACTGCCTCGATACGTCCGTGCAGAAGGCGGTGTCGCGCAGGGTGGCGCGCGCCTACCCCGGCTATTACGACGGCCGCACGATCATGAACCTCGACCGTGTGGTCGAAACGGGCTACCAGATCGGCAACCCGAGCCCGCTTGCGCGGCGCTACTGCGAAGGCCACGCCACGCTGAGCGACGGCAACATCCACCGCGTCTACTACAAGGTGGTCGAGCATCAGGGCTTCGTCGGCATCCGATGGAACGTGGAAGCCTGCCTTGCCGGCCTCGACCGCTGGCGCGTCTACGACGGAAACTGCAGGACCGTGCGCCCGCAGTGATCCGGGCGCGGGACTTGTTACGTCTGCCCGTCCTGCTTCTGACGGCGTTTCTTCTTTCGGCCGGAACTGCTGCGGCCGAGCGCGCGGGCGAATTCGATTTCTACGTGCTGGCGCTGTCATGGTCGCCGACCTATTGCGCGAGCGCCGGGCGCGGCGGCGACCCAATGCAGTGCCGGGCGGCCAAGCCTTACCGCTTCATCGTGCATGGCCTGTGGCCGCAGCACGAACGCGGCTACCCGGCGTTCTGCCGCGCCGGACCGAGGGACGCGCCGCGCGGCGCGGTCGATTCCATTCTCGACATCATGCCAAGCCGGGGCCTTGCCCGCCACGAATGGCGCAAGCACGGCACCTGCTCCGGCCTCACGCCTTACGCCTACTTTGAGACGACGCGGGCAGCCTTCGAGCGGGTGAAAATCCCGCCCGCCTTCAACTCCGTCGCCGACGGAAACCGGATGACGCCCGACGCGGTGGAAACGGCCTTCAGGCTTGCCAATCCCGGCTTGCGGGACAATGCGATCGCCGTCGATTGCGCGAACGGCCGGCTCAAGGAGGTGCGTATCTGCCTGACGCGGGACCTTGCCTTCCGCTCCTGCCCCGCAATCGACCGGCGCGGCTGCCGGGCGTCGAATATTTTCGTTCCGGCGCCAGGCCGATGAGCGCCATCGCAAGCTGGGGTACGGTGGCAATTCTTCTGTGGGCGGGAGCCGCCTTTGCTGCGGAACCGGTGTCGGGGCAGTTCCGGGACTGGAAACTCGACTGCGACGGAACGAACGCCTGCACCGCGTTCACGCTAAGCGGCGAAAAGGCGAACGGCCGCCCGCTCTACCGCCTGCGGATCAAGCGCGGCCCGCCGCCGGACGAGACATTCGCACTTTCCTTCGACGTCAACGGCGAACGCCCCGACCACCTCCGCAAGCAGCAATGGCGGATCGACGAGCATGGCCCGCGCGTCCTCGGAGAAGCGGGCCTGGGCAATTTCGGGCATGAAAACGCTTTCTTCGTGACCGGCGAAGACCAACGAACGACCCTTCTTCCGGAGCTGAACCAGGGAGAGCGGCTGAGGATCTCCTACATCGACGCGCTCGGCGCGCCGCATGAGGCAAGTTTTTCCCTTTTCGGCCTGAGCGCGGCGCTCGAAAAGATGAACGATGTGCAGGGCGCGCGCGGCGAAGACATCGAGGCGCCCGAGGACGAAGACCCTGTCGCGCCCCCTTCCCGGGCGGAAATGGTTGAGACGCTCGGCATTCCGCACCCCGTATTGGAGGCCCACCGGCTCACATCCAGCTGCGAGGATCCGCAAAGCGAGAACATGGGCCAGGCTGCACCGGTCATCGCCGTCTTGTCGCAGACGTCCACGCTTTATGCGATTCCCTGCACGCGCGGGGCGGGGCGGACGACCTACCGTCTTTACCTGCGTGATTCAGGAGAGATCGGCGGGTTGGAAACGCTTTATTTCGCGCTTTACGACCCACGGTTCGGCTGGCTTGGCACGGATATTCTTGATGGCGTGAAATTCGACGAGGAGGAAGGAACGCTCAACGCCGTCGCACAAAGGCGGTCCGACAGGCACTGCGGCTACCGGGCGAAATGGAAATGGCGGGACTACGCGTTTCGGCTTGTCGAATTTCAGGCGCCGCGAACATGCGCTGACAGCGCCCGGCTGGAGCGGATCTACCCCTGAAGACCAGGCTAGCACTACTTTGGCATACTGTCGGAAAGTTTGTCCTTCACATTATCGCTGGCGCGAACAATAGCCGTCCTGGGATCGCCCAGGCCCAGATCTCCGCCGAAAACGGCAAGATCCACGGCATGGTGAAAGCCGGCGAAAGGTGCATCAAGAGCCTTCGGCCGCAAGGATCCCGCCATCGGCGACCCATAGGCATAGACCACAACCACGAGCACGCCCGCCTTGGCCGTCGCCTTCATCAGCAATTTCACCGCATCACGCATTCCAGGCACTCCCATCGGAGGTACGGTGCATCCACCCGTAAAAATACGCGTTACCATTTGGGGACATCTTGAAGAATAAGTCCTACACACCTATTAAATTGGCAAATACATATTTTATAAAATTTAAATGAATACTAGAAAATTACAAGAAAGCATCAAACATTCAATATTCCAGTGAAAGGCAGACGCAGACTTGCGCATTCGCCGCGGATCGGTGCAGATATGCCCCAGGGCCTAGAGCCCAGAGCGCTTTTCACGAAGGCAAAGTCGCTTCCGTGAAAAGAAATCGATCCAAAATCAATGTCTTGAGCTTTTTTCAACGGAGCCATCAATGCCTGTCCTTCGCTCGTCTCCCGCCTCCCCCTTCGGCCGCCAGATCAAGATCGCGGCAAGCGTGCTTGGGCTTTCCGATAAGATCACCGTGGAAATGACGGACACGAACGATCCGGGCGACACAATCCGCAAGCAGAACCCGCTCGGCAAGATTCCCGCGCTCGTTCTGGACAATGGCGATGTCCTCTACGACAGCCGGGTGATCCTCGACTATCTGAACGAACTGGACGGGGGAAACCGCCTGATCCCCGCGAAGGGCGAAGAACGCTACAAGACACTGACGCTGCTGGCGCTGGCAAACGGCCTGATGGACGCAGCGCTGCTCCAGGTTTACGAAGGCCGCTTCCGGGAAGAGGCCGAGCGCAGCGAAAAATGGCTTTCCTATCAGGCGGAAAAGGTCAGCCGCGCCCTTGCCGTCCTGGAAGCCCTGCCGCCGGCGACCGTTTCGCCCGGGGATGTGCCTGACGCCGCCCGGATCGCAGTTGCCTGCGCGCTCGGCTATCTGGACCTGCGCTTCGAAGGAAAATGGCGCGATAGCTACCCCACCCTCGTCAAATGGCTGGACGATTTCGCCGCCGCCATTCCCGCCTTCGAACAGACCCGGATGAAGAGCTAGAGCGCGTCTTGTTTGACCGGAATCACCGGACGCGCTCTATCTATTTGATAGTTCGCATGTCCTTGTCCCAAAACCGGTTCCCACTTTTGGGGGACATGCTCTAAGGGAAGATCAGCAAAGTTCGGCATAGCCGAGGCGTTGCGCCTCGGCGAGCCTTGCCGATATCACATCGTAATCCGCTTCGGAGAATGGCACGAAGCCGGTCAGCAACAACGCTTCCTTCGTCCCGCGATCAAGACCGCCAATACCCTCGGCCACAGCCTCGGCGATGCGGCGAAGCTCATCAGCCGGCCTCAATGCGGTGATGAACGGCAGACCCGGCGTCGGGTACGTGCGCAAAAGCACCCTCAGGCGTGACGCCGAAGGCTCATGCCGCTTCGCCAGTTCCCAGCTTACAGCATCCACCGCCGCGATATCCGCCTTGCCTTGCGCCACCGCACGAACGGAAGCGCGATGGGAACCTGTGGCCAGCGCTTCGGCAAAAAACCTCCCCCCGCGCGCAAACGGCGCAACCGCCGCGAGCATCGCCGCATGGCCGGATTGCGAGCCTTCCATATTATAGGCAACCCGCCGCCCGCGCAGGCCGCCAAGGCCACCCGCCGGATCGTCAGCGCGAACAACCAGCGCGCTGCAATATTCCCCCGGCCCACAATCCTCCAGCGCATAGGCCGGGGCGCCGACGAGCGACACACGCCCCTTGAGCCGGCTTACGAACGGCAGGCCACAAGTCTGACCGATAAGAAGGTGCGGATCGGCCCATGCCGCCTGCGCATCGATTTCCCGGCAAAGGCCCGATGGCGAATCGAAGTCCGCGTCGCGCAGTTCATGCGCAAGCGCCTGCCAAAGCCGGTCCGTCTCGGCGCGAACTTCAGGCCAGTCGTACATGGGCAAAACGGCAAGCGTGGTGTTGGCAGGCATGGTCGGTCGGCTTTCCATCGGAATCGGCCATCGAAATCGGTTCGCTCGGAAAGCATACAGAAAACGTGCCCACGCGAAATCTCGTCCGCGACATCATTCCGGGAAGAGGCGAAACGGCCGGCTTCGAACGCACCGGAGCGCCGCAGATCACTGATTCGTGCATGGCTTGTGAGAGGACCAAAGCCTGCGCGGCATGCGATAGCTCGTTAAATTTCAAGGTGTTTCATGTCTCGGCAATCGCAACGCGCATATACTGAAATCGGCCTCCTGGTACTGCTGTCCTTCCTGTGGGGATCGTCGTTCACGCTCATCGAATTCGCCATCGACACGATCCCGCCTGCGACGATGGTTTTCGGCAGGCTTTCCATCGGCGCTTCACTCTTGATGCTCATGGCATTCTGGAGCGGAGCGGCCTTTCCAAGATCACCCTCCCGTTGGGGACACTTGCTGGTCCAGGGGATATTGCAGAGCGCATTGCCCTTCACGCTGATAAGCTGGGGCCAACAGCATATCGACAGCGGCCTTGCGGGGCTTTTGAACACCACGCCGCCGCTGTTCGTGTTCCTGATCGGATTTTTCCTGCTGAAAGACCGCTCCGCCGGATTGCAGCAATTCGCCGGCATCCTACTCGGCTTCGCAGGCGTTCTCGTCATAATGGGGCCCGCGGCCCTGGCGGGAGAGGAAAGCTCCGTAGCCGGCCAACTGGCCGTTATCGGCGCGAGCCTCAGCTATGCGACGGCCGCTCTTTACGCTAGGCGGTTTTCCGACCAGTCGCCCGTGGTGACCGCGGCCTGCTCCATGACATTCGCCGCCCTCGTGATGCTGCCCCTTTCGGCCTGGGCCGACGACCCCCTGAGCCTCTCTCCGCCGATATCCTCCGTTGCCGCGGTCATCGGCCTTGGCGTCTTTTCAACCGCACTTGCCATGACGATCTACTTCCGCCTCGTGCGCACGCTTGGCCCCCTTGGCGTTGCCACGGGAGGATATATGAGGGCCGCCTTCAGCGTCCTGCTCGGTGCGCTGCTTCTTGGCGAGGCGCTCACCGGCACGTTGCTTCTGGGCCTTGTGACGATCTTTGCGGGCGTCGCGATCGTCACCGGATTCGTGAAGTTGCCGGCGCGAAAAACCGCCGCCTGACGGATCCGGCCGCCGCGCGGCACCTGACGGGAGACGAGGTGCGCGCAACCTCTCGAAAACGTGTCTTGTCCGGATTTCGACGAAACTTTACCGATCGGTACAGTTTATACCGATCGGTAAAAAGGACCGTCATGCTTTCGTTCTTTACCAGGCTCCAACCACATCCGACCGCCAGATCCGTCGCACTCGCCGGCCTTGGCGGGCTCATCGCCATCGCAGGGCTTGCCCTTCTCACCGACACGACGCAGCTGTCGCTGATGATGGCGCCCTTCGGCGCGAGCTGCGTACTGCTTTTCTCCGTGCCGAACAGCCCGCTTTCCCAGCCCGCCAACGTAATCGGTGGGCATGCCCTTTCGGCTTTGATCGGCCTGGCGCTCCGCACCCTCTTGCCCGATGTCTGGTGGGCGGCGGGTCTTACGGTCGGCATCGCGATTGCCGCCATGGCGGCGCTGCGCATTACCCACCCCCCCGCCGGAGCGAACCCGCTCGTCATTTTCGCGGCCGACCCCGAAATCGGCTATCTTCTGACGCCCGTGCTTTCGGGAGCCGGCATTCTCGTGGCCGGAGCGACCATCTTTCACCGGCTGAGCGGCACGCCCTATCCGATGAGGAAAACCTGATGTCACGGATCATCGCCGAAGGGCGGACGTCATTCCCGCCCTTGGCGAGATCTTCCGCCGTTACGGCTATGAAGGAGCCAGCATCGCGCGCATCACCGAAGAAACCGGCCTTGGCAAGGGCAGCCTCTACAACTTCTTTCCCGGCGGAAAAGAGGAAATGACGGAAGCCGTGCTGGCCGACATTCATCGATGGTTCGAGGAAAACATCTACCGCCCGCTGGAAACGCAGGAGCCGGACGCCGCAATCCGGCAAATGTTCGAGGGCGTGTCGGCCTACTTCCAGTCGGGCCGGCGCATCTGCCTCGTCGGCGCCCTCGCGCTGGAGGAAACGCGCAACCGCTTTTCAGCCGAGGTAGCGCATTATTTCCACCGATGGCTCGAAGCGCTTTCGGCCTACTTCCGGCGCAAGGGCGCATTGCCCGCGCAGGCAAAGGAAATCGCAAGCTATATGATTGCCGGAATTCAAGGCGCCATCATCATGGCGCGCGCCACAAACGAC
Source organism: Hongsoonwoonella zoysiae (assembly GCF_013266695.1). Lineage (GTDB taxonomy): Bacteria > Pseudomonadota > Alphaproteobacteria > Rhizobiales > Stappiaceae > Hongsoonwoonella > Hongsoonwoonella zoysiae. The sequence goes on along the minus strand of NZ_JABRXF010000001.1, from coordinate 1,770,935 downwards.
GTGTCGCAATTCCCGGCGATCCTCAAGATGCTGGAAGCGAACTGCGACAAGTCATGCCGCGCATGAAAAAAGACCCGCCGGAAAGGCGGGCCTTGAAGGATAACCGTCACGTGGCTCAGAACTTGTAGGCCATGCCGAAGCGGACGATGTTGTTCGTATAATCGGTGTTGACCGTCGTGCCACCCACCGTGAAGTCCTCGTCGCCGAAGTCCTGATAAAGGTATTCGACGCGCGCGGTGATGTTGTTGGTGATCGCACCTTCGACGCCGCCGCCCGCCGTCCAGCCGACTTTCGTGGTGTCGTCGCTCTGGCCGGCATAACTTGTCGAAAGGTCGGCGATCGCCATACCGCCGGCGCCGTAGATCATGAACCGGTCGAAAACGAAGCCCGCGCGGGCACGGATGTTGCTGTTCCAGTCGCTGCTGGTCCGCAGCCTGATGCCGGCGGCAGTGGACGATTCATCAAGGTTCGACAGCGAAAAATCGCCTTCGAGGCCGAGCACGAAATTGTCGTTGAACTGATAGTTGTAGCCGCCGTAAACGCCGCCCGTCACGCCATTGGCGTCGGTGTTGACGCTGAAGGGAACGGGAGCGGAATTGTCGAACTGGGCCCAGGCCCAACCGAGCTGGCCGCCGAAGTAAAAACCGGTCCAGAAGAACCGGGCCGCCGGGACGGGTTCCTTGTAGACCGGCTCCGCGACGGGCTGCGGGAGGTCAGCCGCGAGGACAGGCCCGGATACGGCCGAGGCCATGACCAACGCTACGCCGGTCAAAAAGATACGCTTCATTACCTGTTTCTCCACAATCAAACTGACGCGTGAAGTTGCGGCGGGCATGATGCCTTACCGCAGCAGGGGCCTGAACCGATGGATTCCAGGTGGACCTTTCGCCTCAACGAGCGAAAACCGGCCTGAATCCACGGATTCAGACCCCTTACACATCTGTTGTCGCTGAAAATTATGGCTGCATCGCAGGTGAATTATGGATTTTCAGTGACATTTCCACGCGTGCTCGATCAGGGTTAACGGCCGGATGACGCTGCGGGAAACCGAAACGCGGCACCATCGGCCCCGGAACATGGGGTTTTCCGGCACGAAGGAATGCTTATATACGGTCCGTTGATCGGAACGACCCATGCGCAGAATGCGGCCGCCATCTGGACAGGCCGCTTCTTTCGTTGCGCGCGGTGGCTTTCGAGCGCACAAGACACAAAAACCCAGAAGATTCCAACGCACCGGCCGCACGTTCCATGCTCATCGAATATGTCAGCCTTCTCGGAGGCCTCGTCGTGCTCATCGTCGCCGGTGATGTGCTTGTGCGGGGCTCGGTCGGCATCGCGGAACGGCTCGGCATCCCTTCCCTCATCATCGGGCTCACCATCGTCGCCTTCGGGACGTCGGCTCCGGAGCTCGTTATTTCGCTCGACGCGGCGCTGAACGGCCTTCCGGGTATCGCAGTGGGCAATGTCGTAGGCTCCAACGTCGCCAATGTGCTGCTGGTGCTCGGCCTGCCCGCGCTGGTGGCGGCCACTTCATGCCAGGAAAAAGGCGCGCTGCGAAACGCCGTCTTCATGACCGGTGTCAGCATCATCTTCGTCTTTATCTGCTTCACCGGCACGATCACACGCACGACAGGCGGCTTCCTCGTCATTCTGCTTGCGGTCTTCCTGGCGGATTCGGTGCTTGCGACGCGAAAGCACAAGCGCGAGAACCGCAAGGCGCGCCCCGCCCGCGACCTGAGCGCATCCGCCGTTGTCACAAGCAAGGAGGCAAGCGCGGACGCAAGAGACGAAGACGACGCCTGCACCGCCCCTTTCGAGGAAGTGGAGGGCGTGCCGGAGAACATCGCGCTGGCGGCCGTATTCGTCGTCCTCGGCCTTGTCGGGCTGCCGCTCGGCGCCCACTTCACGATCGAAGGCGCTTCGGCGCTGGCACGATCCTGGGGCGTGACGGAAGCCGTGATCGGCCTGACGGTCGTCGCCCTTGGCACTTCCCTGCCCGAACTTGCGACATCCCTCATGGCCGCGCTTCGCAACCATTCGGCGGTGGCGCTCGGCAATATCATCGGCTCCAACGTCTTCAACATTCTCGCCATCATGGGGATAACCGGCCTTGTGACGCCGGTGCGCATCCCGCCCGAAATCCTTTCCTTCGAACTTTGGGTGATGCTGGCCTGCGCGTTTCTGGTGCTGGCGCTCGCGGCATTGCGCACGACGCTTCGCCGCCCCGCCGGCATGGCACTGGTGACATTTTACGCAATTTACATGGCCACCAGCTTCGCTCTCGGACAGGCCGGCTGATCGAGCCCGCATCCCGTTACGTACGAATCATTTAGACTGTACGCCCGGCGGGACCCGAAAACATGCTCGGCAGACTCAGCGAAACCTCATCGAACGTTCTGGTGACAGGCGCCGGACGGCGCATCGGAGCGGCGATTGCGACGGATCTCGCGACAGCGGGCTTTGGCGTGGCGGTGCACGCGAACGCCGCCCTTGCCGAGGCAGAAGAAACCGCGGCCTCGATCCGCGCCTCCGGCGGGCGGGCCGCCGTCGTCACCGGCGACCTGACGAGCGCCCAGGGCCTTTCGCGGATCGTCAGCGATGCGGCGAGCGAAATCGGCCCACTGTCGATGCTGGTGAACAATGCCTCCATCTTCGAGCCCGACGAGATCGAAACGCTCGACATCGAACGCTTCGACCGGCATTTCGCGATCCACACGCGCGCGCCCGTTTTTCTCACGCAGGCGTTCGCCGAGCAACTTCCCGCGTCGGGAAACGGTCTGGTCGTCAACATCATCGACCAGAGAGTGTGGCGGCCAACGCCGAAATTCCTCTCCTACACGCTTTCCAAATCGGCACTCTGGTCGGCAACGCGCGTGCTGGCGCAAGGCCTTGCGCCGCGCATTCGCGTCAATGCCATCGGCCCCGGCCCCACCCTGGCCAATGCACGCCAAAGGGCCGAGGACTTCCGCCGCCAGCAGGAAGCCGTTCCGCTCCGCAAGGGGCCCGAATTGACGGAATTCGCGAACACGATCCTCTATCTCTGGCGCACACCCTCGATAACGGGGCAGATGATTGCGCTCGACGGTGGACAACATCTTGCGTGGGAGACGCCGGACGTCGTAGGCATCCGGGAATGAACAACACACCAATACCTTCCGCCGACAGGCCCGAAGCGGCCGAAGAAACCGGCGACTCACCGATCGGCCCGGTTCACTTCGAGGCCGCTCCCGCCCCGCGCGAGAGCGAGCTTTCCGGCGCGGAGGTGATTTCCCATTTCGTCAAGCACCTGCCGATGGGGCCGGGCGTCTACCGCATGCTCGACCGGGAGGGCGAGGTTCTTTACGTCGGCAAGGCGCGCTCGCTCAAAAAACGCGTGACGAGCTATACCCGCCTGCAGGGCCAGCCGAACCGGATCATGCGGATGATCCTGGCCACCGCTTCCATGGAATTCGTCACCACGAACACCGAGACGGAAGCCCTGCTTCTGGAGGCGAACCTCATCAAGCGGCTGCGGCCGCGTTTCAACGTGCTTTTGCGCGACGACAAGTCGTTTCCCTATATCCTGGTGACGGGGGATCACGAAGCGCCGGCGCTGGTCAAGCATCGCGGCGCGAGGCGGCGAAAGGGCAGCTATTTCGGCCCCTTCGCTTCCGCCGGCGCGGTCAACCGGACGATCAACGCGCTGCAAAAAGCCTTCCTGATCCGCAACTGCACGGACAGCTTCTACGCGAACCGCACGAGGCCCTGCCTTTTGCACCAGATCAAGCGGTGCGCCGCGCCCTGCACCGGGGAAATCTCGCTCGACGACTACGCCGGGCTGGTGGCGGAGGCGAAATCGTTTCTTTCCGGCAAGAGCCAGCTCATCAAGACCGAACTTGCCCGGCAGATGGAAAGCGCGGCGGAAAACCTCGACTATGAACAAGCCGCCGTCTACCGCGACCGCCTCGCAGCCCTTTCGCACGTTCAGTCGCACCAGGGCATAAACCCCCAGTCGGTGGAGGAAGCCGACGTCTTCGCCATCCACCAGGAAGGCGGGCAAAGCTGCATCCAGGTGTTCTTCTTCCGCACCGGCCAGAACTGGGGCAACCACGCGCATTTTCCCAAGGCCGACAAATCCATGGACGAGCGCGAGGTGCTGCAAAGTTTCCTCACGCAGTTCTATGACGACAAGCCCTGCCCGCGCCTTGTGCTGCTGTCGCACGACGTGGAGGAGCGCGAGCTTTTGTCTCTGGCGCTCAGCGAACGTTCCGGCCACCGGGTTGAGGTTGCCGTGCCTAAACGCGGAGAAAAGAAGGAACTGGCCGACTATGCGGCCAAGAACGCGCGCGAGGCGCTGGGGCGCAGGCTTGCCGAAACGTCTTCGCAGACCCGGCTTCTCAAGGGCGTCGGCGAGGTGTTCGGCCTCGATGCGCCGCCGCGCCGGATCGAGGTCTATGACAATTCGCACATCATGGGCACGAATGCCGTCGGTTGCATGATCGTGGCCGGGCGCGAGGGCTTCGCCAAGGCGCATTACCGCAAGTTCAACATCAAGTCAGAGGATCTTACGCCAGGCGACGACTACGGAATGATGCGCGAAGTGATGACGCGGCGTTTTTCGCGTCTTCTAAAGGAGCACGGCGAGGAGCGCCCCTCCGCAGCCAAGAGCGAGAGGCCTGCACAGGCCGGCGACACACCCGAGGCCACCGCCGATGTGGAGGAAAACGACAGCGCGGCGATTCCGGCGTGGCCCGACCTCGTCTTCATCGACGGGGGGCTGGGGCAACTCAACGCCGCGCGCGAGATCCTCAAGGAACTGGGGATCGAGGATGTGCCGCTCGTCGGCATCGCCAAGGGGCCGGACCGCGACGCGGGCCGCGAGAAGTTTTTCATGCCGGGCAAGGATTCCTTCATGCTGCCGGAGCGCGATCCGGTGCTTTATTTCGTGCAGCGCCTGCGCGACGAGGCGCATCGCTTCGCCATCGGAACCCACCGCGCCAGACGCAAGAAAGACATCGCCAAGAGCCCGCTGGATGAGATCGCCGGCATCGGGCCCACGCGAAAACGCGCGCTCTTGCGGCATTTCGGCACCGCCAAGGCCGTTTCCAAGGCCGGCATAGAAGACCTGATGGCCGTGCCGGGCATATCCGAGGCGGTTGCCAAGCTGATCTACGATCACTTCCACGAATAAAATTTTCTCCGCAGACCTGCCCTAATGCCGCCATCGAATTGCGGCATTCGGCTTGCGTCGGAGCGGTGATCTCCGTATTCCGTAAAGATCGATTTTCCGCGCGTTCCCCGCCGGGACAAAGACTGCTGAGGACATTGCCATGAATCCCGCGGCATTCGACCATGCCTTGGATCTCATCGAACAAAAGCGCTACAAGGAGGCTGAACCCATCCTCCTTGATCTGCACGACCGCGACCCGATGAACGCGCGGATCAACTTCTCGCTCGGGCTCGTTTATGACGACGCCGACGAAGTCGAGCTGAGCCTCGCCCATTTGCGCCGGGCCGCCGAAGTCGCCAAGAAGAAATCGATCGTCTTCGAAGAGCTTGCGCAGATCCTGATACGCGCCGGCGAATACGACGAGGCGCTGGAGGCGGCGCGAAAGGCCGTCAAGCTCGACCCGAACGTGGGCGCCAGCTACAAAGCGCTCGGCGATGCCTATGCCAAGCTGCAAAGGCCGGTTCTTGCCCGCCAGGCGCTCCAAAAGGCGATCAAGCTGGAACCCGAATTCCCGGGAGCCTATCTTGCGCTTCATCTGCTGGAAAAATCCCTCGGCGACAAGAAAAAGGCCCAGGAATACCTGGATAAGGCCAGGGACGTTTCTCCGAAAAACCCTTCGGTACTCTACCAAGAGGCCATCGCCGCCAAATACAAGGAAAAGCCGGAAAACCTCGACACGATCGAGGAAGTGCTTGGCGACGAGGAGAAGGAATTCAAGCGCAACCAGCGGGCCCATCTACATTATGCGGCGGCCAAGATCTACGACGATCTGGGCGAAATGGACGATGCCTTCCGCCATTTCGAAGCGGGCCGCAAGTTCCTCTATTCACCCTACAGTTCCAAGCGCAGGCGCTGGCAGATCGATGCCTTTAAGGAGTTCTTCAACAAGGAGTTCTTCGAGGCGCGAAGGGAAGTCGCGCTGGAAAGCGCGAAGCCGGTTTTCGTCTTCGGCATGCCGCGCTCGGGAACCACGCTGACAGAGCAGATCATAGGCCGCCACCCCAAGGCAGTGGGTGCAGGGGAGCTTACGTATTTTCACTCCGAAATGGTGAAATTGCGTGACGGCGCGAAGGTGACGCCGGAGTTTTTCAAGAACATCCTCGCCATGGACCCGAAGGCGTTCCGCCGGGCCGGCAAGGGCTATCTTTCGCTTCTCGATTCCATTGGCGGCAAGGCTGCCCGCGTCGTCGACAAGATGCCGCACAACTTCGAAAACCTCTGGATGATGGCGCTGCTTTTCCCGAACGCAAGCTTCATCCACCTGAACCGCAATCCGATCGACAACTGCATCTCGATCTACACGACACCGCTTCGCGACGGCCACAATTACGCCAGCAGCCAGAAGAACCTTGGCGAGTACTACTGCATGTACCGCGAGCTGATGGACCACTGGGTGGAAGTCCTGCCCGTCAAGATCCGCGAGCAATCCTACGAGGCGATGGTGGAGGATCAGGAGCGCGAAAGCCGGGCGCTGATCGACCACGTCGGCCTGCCGTGGGACGACGCCTGCCTTGAGTTCTACAAGGGCGACAGGCAGGTGACGACTTTCAGTATCGACCAGGTGCGCCGGCCGATCTACAAATCGTCCGTCAACCGCTGGAAACGCTACGAAGCCCAGGTCGGCGAGCTTGTCGAGGCGCTTGGCCCCTACGGCCCGAAAAAGGACTGAAGGCGCTCGCCACGTCGCCGTTGCCGGGTTCGTGAGGTTGCACCCGGCGGTGGCTGCTCCATAGTGATGGTGATGAACAACGAAAAAACGAGCACCACCATGGGACTTGGAAAAATATTTGCCGGCTTGTTCGGCGGCAAAAGCGGCGAAAGCGCCCCGGGCAGCGGCATAACCGTTGAGCACAAAGGCTTCACCATCCGCCCGACTCCTCGACAGGCCGATGGCCAGTGGCAGGTCGTTGGCGTCATCTCCAGGGATGTCGACGGCGAAACGCGGGAGGAAACCTTCATCCGCGCCGACAAATGCGCCTCCGCCGACGAAGCCGTCGAAGTGACGCTGAGAAAAGGCCGGCAGATCATCGACGAACAGGGCATGCGCCTTTTTTCGTCGTGAATGCCTCTACCGGATGAAGCCTCGCGTCACCCGTTCTCCCGAAACCCGGCGAGCGTGCGGCGCTGACGGCCGTTTGCGTCGAAATTACCCGGATCGAGCCAGGCTGCGAATGCTTGCCTGAGCTTCGGCCATTCCCGGTCGACGATTGAAAACCACGCCGTATCGCGGTTGCGCCCCTTATACATCGTGGCCTGCCGGAACGTACCCTCGTAAACGAAACCGAGGCGGCGCGCGGCCGCCATCGAAGCGGCGTTGAGGGCATCGCACTTCCACTCGTAACGCCGGTATCCTAGTTCGTCGAAGACGCGGGCCATCATCAGGAACATCGCCTCGCTCGTCATGACGGTTTTCTGGAGTGCAGGCGAGAAATTGATGTGGCCGACTTCAATCACGCCCGTCGCCGGTTCGATCCTCAGAAAGCTCGCCACACCCAGCGCCCTGCCCGTCTCCTTGTCGATTACGGCATGAAACAACGGATCTTCGCCGAGGCAGGTCGCCTCGATCCATTGGCGCAATGAGGATGGGCTGTCGAACGGCCCATAAGGCAGATAGGTCCAGATCCGGTTCTCCCGATCCGCCGAAAAAGCCTTGAACAGATCCTCCGCGTGATCTTGGCCGAGCGGCACGACATCGCAGGTGCGCCCACGCATCGGCGTTTCCGGCGGGCGGGCGGCGGGCGTCCAGCCGGGCACGGGAAAGCCGATCGGCTGGCCCAGATCGTTCACATGGTCCGGTTTCGCTTCATCCATCGCGCGACATCCGTTTGTTCGATTCCATCGGGTTCACAATCGCAGGAGCGAAGCGACGGAAAAAGGCCCGGTTTGCGACGTTCTCCCGATCCGGCCCCTCTCGCGCATTGACGGCGCGCCGCGGACCGTGCTTCAAGTCGTTATCGAAGCCTGTTCACGCACCACGAGTACTGGCCGAGCCTTGTCTGAGACACCCATTCGCCCGACGCAGCGATCGATCGCCTGGAGCCTGCCCAACCTCCTGACATACGGGCGAATTCTCGCTGTGCCCGCGCTGGCGTTCTGCTTCTACTTCCCTGGACACGGCGCGCGATGGACCGCGCTTGCGATTTTCGTTATCGCCGCCTTGACCGATTTTCTCGACGGCTATCTCGCCCGCGCTTGGCAGCAGCAGTCGCGCCTTGGCCAGATGCTGGACCCGATCGCCGACAAGCTTCTCGTCGCGGTCAGCCTTCTGATGATGGCGGGCGACGGCACTATCGGCGGCTGGTCGATGATCGCCGCGATCATCATCCTGTGCCGGGAGATCCTGGTCTCGGGCCTGCGCGAATTCCTGGCGGAGCTGAGGGTCAGCGTGCCCGTTACCCGGCTTGCGAAATGGAAGACGGCCGTCCAACTCATCGCACTTGCCCTTCTCATCGCGGGTCCGGCCGGAGAAGCGCTTCTGCCGGGAACGATTCTCGTCGGCCTGATCGCGCTGTGGATCGCCGCAACCTTGACGCTATATACTGGCTACGATTATTTCCGCGCCGGTATCGGCCATCTCATGGCCGATTAGGGTCTGTTGAGTGTCAGGGTTTGGAACGTGGTATGAGCAGAAATCGTTTAGCTTCAGGAGCAGGACCGCAGGAAGGACAGCCTCCTTTCAAGGTCGTGCGACACCAAGCTGGGCGATTTCCGCCATATCCCTTCGGGACGCGGTGGAATTCGGCCCTGAATGCGTTGAAGAGCCCTTGTGGTGGAATACACCACCGCGGTCTCTCCGCCTGTTCAGCCCCGAAATCCATCACGCGCCACGTCCGAAACCTGATACTCAACAGACCCTAGCCACGAACTATCGGGATCACGCTTATGAAGGTTCGTTATTTCGCCTGGGTGCGCGAGCGCATCGGCCTTGAGGAAGAGACAGTTGAAGTGCCCGGAAACGTCGCCACGGTGTCCGATCTGATCGGCTGGCTGTCCGAACGAGACGAAGGCTATGCCGCCGCCTTCGTCGAACCCGAGGTGATCCGTGTCGCGATCGACCAGACGCATGTGGAGCACGACGCGCCGATCGGCAAGGCGAGCGAAATCGCCTTTTTCCCGCCCATGACCGGCGGTTGACGGGGTGGCCATGGACGCGAATGCGCAATCGGGAGAGCGGATTGTCCCGCTCGTACGCGTACAGGCGGAGGATTTCGACGTCACGCAGGAGGTTGCGCGGCTTTGCGAAGGCCGGCGCGATATCGGCGCGGTGGTCACCTTCACAGGCCTTTGCCGCGACGAGGACGGGCGGCTTGCGGCTCTCGAACTTGAACACTACCCCGGCATGGCGGAGGGCGAGATCGGCCGCATCGCCCGCGAGGCGGCGCAGCGCTGGCCGTTGACGGGGCTGACCGTGATCCACCGCCACGGCAAGATCGCGCCGGGCGCCAATATCGTCCTTGTCGTCGCGGCTTCCAGGCACCGGCGAGCCGCCTTCGAGGCGGCAGATTTCATGATGGATTTCCTGAAGACGCGCGCTCCTTTCTGGAAAAAGGAACATATGGCGGACGCTGGCGCCGGCGGCTGGGTGGAGGCCAAGGCGGCGGACGATGACGACGCCGCGCGCTGGTCCGGCGGATAAGCTGGAAATATACGCTACGTAAAAACTTGTCGGCCATGCGCGATTGTCGCCTTGACGGCGCATCGTCAATGGATAAATGTGCGATTCGTAAGGCATCCTTACGGTTCGATTTCGAACCGCTCTCCATTATACGGCGGCTCCCTGTCGTGCCGTCTTTTCTTTAACGGTGTTCCATGCATGTGCTGACCAAGGGCAAGGCCGTGACGGCCACGCCGCACCCCGGCATGTCCTTTGCCGAATTCGTGGCGATGATCGCCGCGCTGATGGCGCTAAACGCGCTGGCGATCGACGCGATGCTGCCGGCGCTGCCGAACATTGGCGATGCGCTGGGTGTCGCGCATGAGAACGACCGCCAGAAGGTCCTGATCGTCTATCTGGTCGGCTTCGGCGCGGCGCAACTGTTCTACGGCCCGCTTTCGGATCGTTTCGGACGGCGCATCATCCTGCTCGCCGGCCTCGGCCTTTACACGGCGGCGAGCGTCCTTTCCGTGATCGCCGACACTTTCGACCATCTGCTCCTTGCGCGTCTTCTGCAGGGTATCGGCTGTGCCGCGCCGCGCGTCGTCGCGCTTTCGATCGTGCGCGATTGTTACGACGGGCGCCAGATGGGGCGCGTCATGTCGCTTGCCATGATGGTGTTCATGGCCGTTCCCGTGATCGCGCCTTCGGTGGGACAGGTGATCCTGCTGGCCGCCCCCTGGCGGGCGATATTCCTGATGCTGACCGCGGGCGGGGTCGCCATGTTCGCATGGTGCGCGATCCGCCTGCCCGAAACGCTTCATCCGCAATACCGGGGGACCCTTGAAGTCTCCTCGGTTCTGGCCGCCTATCGCACGACGGTGACGACCCGGATCACCATCGGCTACATGAGCGCCACCGCGCTGGTCTTCGGAGCGCTTTTGGGGTTCATAGCCACCGCGCAGCAGATCTTCGTCGGAATATTCGATCTCGGCGTCTGGTTTCCTGTCGTCTTCGCGGCCGTGGCACTTTGCATCTCGGCGGCATCCTTCCTCAATTCCCGGCTGGTGGAACGCTACGGCATGCGCCCGCTTTCCCACGCCGCCCTCGTCGGCTTCACCCTCCTTGGTTTCTTGCAGGCGGGCCTTGCGCTTGCCGGGCTGTCGAGCCTGCCCGTCTTTCTGGTCATACTGGGCGCGACGATGTTCCTCTTCGGTTTCGTCGGGCCGAATTTCAACGCGCTCGCCATGGAGCCGCTCGGCCATATCGCGGGAACCGGATCCTCGGTGCTCGGCTTCGTGACCACGCTCGGCGGCGCGATCCTCGGCTTTGCCATAGGCCAGCTTTTCGATGGAACGGTCGTGCCTACCGCGTTCGGCTACGCGGGTTTCGGCCTTCTGTCGATCCTCGTCGTCTTCATCGCGGAAGGCGGGCGGATGTTCCAGCCGGCGGAACGCGAACCGACCTGAGCAGGCACAAAAAAGCCGCCCACGCAATGGGCGGCTTTTCCATTCGATCGCGTGAAATGAATGCTCAGCCGGCGGCAGCGGCCTTGACGTCGGCAGCCGGCTGTACGGCTGCGTGATAGTCTTCCATCAGCACTTTCGCGATTTCGCCAACCTGGAAATTATACGGCCCGATCTCGGAAACCGGCGTCACTTCGGCGGCGGTGCCCGTCAGGAAGCACTGCTCGAAACCTTCCATCTCCTCCGGCATGATTACGCGCTCGATCACTTCGAACCCGCGCGCGCGGGCAAGATCGATCACGGTGCGCCGCGTGATGCCGTCAAGGAAGCAGTCCGGCGTCGGAGTATGGATCTTCCCGTCCTTGACGAAGAAAACGTTAGCGCCGGTTGCCTCGGCCACCTGGCCGCGCCAGTCGAGCATCAGCGCGTCGGCATAGCCTTTTCGCTCGGCGGCGTGTTTCGACAGCGTGCAGATCATGTAAAGGCCCGCGGCCTTCGACTTGTAGGGCGCCGTCTTCGGATCGGGCCGGCGGTATTCGGCCATGTCGAGGCGAATACCCTTCAGCCGCTCTTCCGGCTTGAAGTAGCTCGGCCATTCCCAGGCGGCGATCGCCACGTTAATGCGGTTGTGCTGGGCGGATACGCCCATCATCTCGCTGCCGCGCCAGGCGACGGGGCGCACATAGGCATCGACGAGGTTCTGGCGGGCGAGAAGCTCGCGCGTCGCCGCGTTGATCTCATTGCTGGAATAGGGCAGCTCGAAGCCGAGGACATTAGCCGATGTGTGCAGCCGCTCCGTATGTTCCTCGAGCTTGAAAACCTCCCCGCCGTAGGCGCGCTCACCCTCGAAAACACAGCTTGCGTAGTGCAGACCGTGGGTCAGTACATGCAGCTTGGCGTCCTTCCAGGGAACGAAGTCGCCATTGTACCAGATCTCCCCGTCACGCTGATCGAATGCGATACCAGCCATTTTCATAACTCCACTCGGCCCGTCCGCATTATCGCTCGAGCCTTCAAAATCCCGCCTTGCCAGCCCGCCTCGCCAACCAACCGGCGAAGCCATTGCGCGGACTGTGTGTTTTCCGCCCAAACGCTTTTGCGCCGGGGCCAATCTGTCGATATTCTAGGTCACGCGCGATCTGGCGCAGTGATACTGATCAACCGCCTGTGGGGGCCAAAATGGTCGAAACATTGCCCAAAAATAAGGCAAATCGTTCATTCCTTTCTCCAGAGGTCCCTCACCAGTAACAATCGGCACGAAATATGTCAATATGACTGACATAAATTTCAAATCGACCGCCGTAAAAAGCGGTCGGAACAAGGACGGCGATCCCCCGCGCACGGCGCAAGGCACGGGCGAGCCGCCCTATGACCTGATCGAACTGTTGTTCTTCGCCTATCGCGACTTCACGTCCGATCCCGATGAGGTTCTGGCGGAATACGGCTTCGGGCGCGCGCACCACCGCGTGTTGCATTTCGTCAACCGAAATCCGGGCCTTCGGGTAACGGACCTTCTGGCGATCCTGAAGATCACCAAGCAAAGCCTCGGCCGCGTGCTGAAGCAGCTTGTCGACGAGGATTTCATCGTCCAGGAACCGGGCCCGGTCGACCGGCGGGAAAGGCTGCTTTATGCCACGGAAAAGGGAGCCACGCTGGCAATGCGGCTGACCGACCTGCAAACGCGGCGGATTTCCCGCGCGCTTGCCGGCCTGCCCGAGGACGGTCAAGAAATCGCCCGACGATTCCTTTACGAAATGATCGACCCCGACCAGCGGCGCGACGTCGTCCGCCTGATCGAGCGCGACAAGGGCTGACCCGGCGCGGGCAACAAGAAGAAGGATGACAAGTGTGACGACCCTCGACGACAATGCCGCACATCTTCTGGTCGTCGACGACGACAAGCGCATCCGCGATCTCCTGAGCCGGTTCCTGAGCGAAAACGCCTACCGGGTAACGACCGCCGGCACGGCCGCCGAAGCGCGCCGCCGCCTGGAGGGCCTTGCCTTCGACATGCTGATCCTCGACATCATGATGCCGGGAGAAAGCGGACTGGAGCTTGCCCGGTCCATGCGCGAAACCTCCGATATCCCGATCCTGATGCTCACCGCGCGCTCCGAGACGTCCGACCGGATCGAGGGCCTGGAAGTGGGCGCCGACGACTATCTCTCCAAGCCATTCGAGCCGCGCGAGCTTCTTTTGCGCATAGGCGCGGTTCTGCGGAGGCGGGCGGCCACGCCGGCCGGCCCTCCACCCGAAATCCGCTTCGGCCCCTTCGTGTTCGACAGCGCGCGAGGCGACCTGAAGCGCGGCAGCTCGACGGTGCGCCTTACAGACCGCGAAAAGCAGATCCTCACGCTTTTCGCCGAAAAGCCTGGCGATACGATCGCGCGTAATGACATCGTCGGCGACGAAAGCGGCATGGCCGAGCGCACGGTCGACGTTCAGATCAACCGGCTCAGGCGCAAGATCGAGGAAGATCCCGGCAATCCGGTCTACCTGCAAACGGTGCGCGGCATCGGCTACCGGCTGATATGCGACTGAAGAGCTTGAAGGTTCCCGCTTTGCCGCCGGGCGCGAAGGAGCGTGCTGCCGCGTTCTGGCAGAGCGAACCCTTCCGGCGCGCCCGCGCAGTTGTCGCCGCGCCGTACAACTTTGTGGCGCGGCATCTGCGGCGCGTGATGCCGAAGGGCCTCTTCACGCGGGCGATCCTCATCGTCGTTCTGCCTTTCCTCATCCTGCAATCCGTGCTCGCCTTCGTTTTCATGGAACGGCATTACGATCTCGTCACGCGCCGCCTTTCCGAAGCCGTGATCCGCGAGGTGGCGACACTCGTCGAAGTCATCGAGCGCTACCCGCAGGACGCCGACTTCTCGACCGTGGCGGACATCGCCAACACCAGGCTCGGACTTTCCATATCCGTCCTTCCGCCCGAGCCCCTTCCGCCGCCGCGCCCCAAACCCTTCTTCGATTTCGTGGACAGGGTCCTTTCCGACGAAATCCGCCGGCAGATCAAACGCCCCTTCTGGATCGACACAGTCGGGCGCTCGAGCTACGTCGAAATGCGCATCCAGCTTCCCGACCACGTCCTTCGGGTCATCGCCCGGCGCAGCCAGACATACGCCTCGAACTCGCATATCTTCATTGTCTGGATGATTTCCACTTCCTTCGTCCTCATGGTGGTCGCGCTGATATTCCTGCGCAACCAGATCCGACCTATCGAACGGCTGGCAAACGCGGCCGAAAGCTTCGGCAAGGGACGGCCGATCGGCGATTTCAGGCCGCGCGGCGCGTTGGAGGTTCGAAGGGCCGCACAAGCTTTCATCGAGATGCGCAAACGCATCGAGCGGCAAATCGAGCAGCGCACGACGATGCTGGCGGGCGTGAGCCACGACCTGCGCACCGTACTCACGCGCTTTCGCCTGCAGCTTGCCCTGCTCGGCGACAAGCCCGAGGTTTCAGACCTGAAGAGCGACGTCGATGAAATGCATCACATGCTGGAGGATTATCTCGCCTTCGCGCGCGGCGACGGGGACGAGGAGGCAAAACCCACCGACCTTGCTCTGATGTTCGAGGACCTGGAGGCCGAAGCGGAAATCGCCGGCGCCAGCGTTTCGTCGAAAATAACGGGATCGCCCGATATCCTGGTCAAGCCGATCGCCTTCAAACGCTGCCTCACCAACCTCGTTTCCAACGCCGCGCGATATGCCGAAACCATCCGCCTGAAGGCAAAGCACGACGAACGCTGGCTGACAATCACCATCGACGACGATGGCCCGGGCATTCCGGCGGACAAGCGCGAGACCGTCTTCCGTCCGTTCTACCGGCTGGAGGAATCACGTGCGCGCGAAACCGGCGGCACCGGCCTCGGGCTCGCGATAGCGCTCGACATCGCGCGCGGTCACGGTGGCGACATCCAGCTCGGCGACAGCCCCCTGGGGGGATTGCGTGCGAAGGTTCGCATCCCGGCGTAGAGACAATTTCCAGTCTTCAAAATTCCTACGTTTTAATGGAATAGACTGCCCGAAATTTCCCCAAACAACTGCCGGACAAAAACAAGGGAGAGCACGCGATGTCGACGAGGAACGGAAGCTTCGTCTGGTACGAACTCATGACGTCGGACGCGGATGCCGCCGCGGGGTTCTATGCAAAGGTCGTTGGCTGGACGCCTGAAGATTCAGGCATGAGCGAAACGACAGGAATGGAATACACCATCTTGAAAGCTGCAGACGTGCCGGCCGCCGGGTTGATGAAACAGCCGGAGGACGTGAGCAAGGCAGGCGCTCCGCCGTCCTGGATTTGCTATATTGCCGTCGACGACGTCGATGCCTACGCAGAAAGGATTTCCGGCATGGGCGGTGCCGTGCACCGCGCACCCGCCGATATTCCGGGTGTGGGGCGCTTTGCCGTGGTTGCCGATCCGCATGGCGCGATGTTTTGCCTTTTCAAGGGTGAAGGCGAGCCGCCTGCCGCGAATGTGGAGCCGGGAACGCCCGGGCATGCCGGCTGGCATGAACTCATGGCCGGAGACGGCGCAGCCGCTTACGATTTCTACGCCGGTTTGTTCGGCTGGACGAAGGGCGAGGCCATGGACATGGGCCCCATGGGGATCTACCAGATCTTCGAGATCGATGGTGTCGCCGCCGGCGGAATCATGACGAAACCCGCCGAAATGCCGTTCCCGACGTGGAACTGTTATTTCAACGTCGAAAGCATAGACGCTGCCGCCAAACGCATTTCGGCCGCGGGCGGCGAAATCGTCCACGGCCCGATGGAAGTTCCGGGCGGAAGCTGGATCCTGCACGGGAAGGACCCGCAAGGCGGCTTTTTTGCCCTTGTCGGACCGGAAAACTGACCGGCAATAGCCCTATCTTTCCTCCATTCGCTCGCGCACCGCGCGGGCGAATGCCTGAAAGAGCCTGCGCTGCGCGCGGCGGTAGATCATGAACTCTGGGTGCCACTGCACGCCGATGCGAAAGCGCGCGGTGCGATCCTCCACACCTTGCACGATCCCGTAACGGTCGTGCGCGCAAACGCTCAGGCCCCGCCCGAGCCTGTCGATCGACTGACGGTGCAGCGAATTCGCGCGAAATTTCCGACTCTTCATGACCGAGGAAAGTTTCGAGCCTTCCTCCACCGTCACCATCTTGCGCGGCAGGGGCGACCACATGGCCGGGACGCCCTCATAGGCCCGGCGGATATCCTGATGCAGCGTACCACCTTCGAAGACATTGAGCATCTGCGCGCCACGGCAAACGCCCAACACCGGAATGTCGCGCTTTGCCGCTTCCTCAAGGGCCAGAAGCTCCAGCCGGTCGCGGGCGGGATCAATGCGAATGTCGAGCGCGGCCTCGCCTTTGTAAATCTCCGCCGAGATATCGTCGCCGCCACCGACCACGAGCCCGTCGAGCCGCTTCAGGACGCCCGCACCGCCCGGCGCCGTCAGCCTGATCGGCCTGACGCCGAACAGCCGCAGCGACAGCCAGTAGAACCACCACATGTAGCGGCCGCCGCCGAGCGAAGTCGTGACGCCCACAACCGGAGTGCGCTTCATGTCAGAAGCCACTCCGTGGAGCGGATGGCCCAGTTTTCGCTGATGATGCGGCTGTTGTTGGCCATAAACGCCTTGCTCATCGCATCCAGCCGCTCGCGATCCGCGGCGAGACGCTCCACGACGCACCAGCGGTTCCACTCAAGCCTCAGGCTCCAGTCGCTCTGGCCTATGTTGGCATCCGGCAGGCGGTAGTGGAAGGTGGGGCGGGCCTTGATGCGGATATCCTGAACCCGTTCGCGCACGCGCCCTTCATCGAGCCACGAAAACAGTGGCAGAAGGTCGAGCTCGCGATTCCGCGTATTGTTGTAGCTCAGATAATCGTCGATCAGCCCGGCCATGTCCGGCCAATAGGCCGGATCGACGACGAGGGCCGTATAATCCTTCGGGAAAGGATCGGCAAAGGCGATGATCTGCCGCGTGATATCGAGCCGGATGATGGCCCTGAGCCAGTCGGACATCAGCAGGTAGGCCTTCAGCATCGCCGTGATATAGGCCGCATCCCGGCTTGCGATCTCCGGATTTAGCTGGAAGCCGAAGGCGTAAAAAAGGTTTGCCGAAGTTCCGCGCGCACCCGCCCCGCTCAGCGCGTCGACGAGGTCTTGCAGGCGCGGCAGGCGATCGATCTCCACCGGCGGACAGACG
Organism: Hongsoonwoonella zoysiae; assembly: GCF_013266695.1. Lineage (GTDB taxonomy): Bacteria > Pseudomonadota > Alphaproteobacteria > Rhizobiales > Stappiaceae > Hongsoonwoonella > Hongsoonwoonella zoysiae. The sequence goes on along the minus strand of NZ_JABRXF010000001.1, from coordinate 1,753,473 downwards.
ATCTCGCAAGGCACGACGAGCGAGCTGATATCGCCGAGGATCTTGCGCAGCTTGGCCTGCAGATCCTCGATCGCGGGCGTTCTGGCCGGACCCGAGCGATGGACGTATTGGGAATCCAGTTCAGACAGGAAATCGCCGAGCTCGGTCCCACGAACATGCAGGCGATGCTCGTCTTCCGCCTCGATCTCACCGCCGAAAAGCGAGCGCACCTGATCGGCCGCATCGCGCGCGGAAACCGAGCCGAACTCGATTTCGACCCCAACGCGGCGCAGCCCGCCTTCGTGGTTCTTCAGATACGGCGGCTCGCGAAAACCTGCCCCGCCTTTCGCCTCGCTGGATCCGTCCATGAAGAAGTATCGATCCGTCGATTCTCTGTTTCAGCCACACAGCCTGTGGACGCCCGAAACCCGGAAAGGTTTCGAGATTCCCTAACGTGATATGGGACTGCGGGCAAGAAATGAAACCCCTGAGCCGTGCTTGGCGCGGCCCGAAATTCAGTCGACATAGACAACGTGATAGGTCGACGCAGCAATGCTCAGATCGAAGAAAACAAGACGGCGCACCGAAGACATCATACGTTTGACCGCCGCGTCCTCGCAGCCGCATTTCACCAGGGTGCGCTCGAAGGCGTTCATGAACCAGCCGTATGCCATGATGTAATCTGTCATGGTTACACCATAGGCCCGATGCTTCGCGCCGATGCCGCGGGCGTGCGCTGCATAGATTTCGTCGAGCGAGCCTGCAAAGAGTTTTTCCCAGTACTCATATTGCTTCTGGGATAACTTCTGAATGTCGATACCCGGGAAGTTGCGCGTTGCGAGATTTATCCTCCGCGTCGAATAGAATTCATCGAGGATCGACAGCATCCGCGGCTGCATGATCGCCCACGCATCGCTCGCATTTTTTTTGTCTTCCGCCGAAAACTCCAGGAATTCAATATAATCGGAGATTTCATTCCAGCTTTGCGCGTCCATCACGGATGAATACCCCATGGCCCTTCCAATATCCGGCGTAAAGGCTTCCTTGATCAGCCTTCCACAAAACTTCCAGGCATCGGGTATTGGGAAACCGTTTAAGATTTCCGACGCTTCGAGGACGTCGAGCGCCTTTCCAGGAGCGTTCCCGAACTTCTCATAAAAAATCAACTTCAGGTGACATGACAGAATGCCCTTCCGCCAGACCCGCCTTGGGGCCCGTCACTCAGTAAAGCCGCCCGCCGTTGGGCACGGGCTTGTCCGGCGCGATCAGCACAACCTCGCCATCTTCATCCGGCACGCCGAGCGTCAGAACCTCGGACATCATCGGGCCGATCTGACGAGGCGGAAAATTGACGACCGCCAGAACCTGCATCCCCACCAGTTCGGCGGGGTCATAGTGTTTGGTGATCTGGGCGGAGGATTTTCTGACACCGATCTCCCCGCCGAAATCGATCATAAGCTTGATGGCCGGCTTTCGCGCTTCCGGGAAAGGCGCGGCCTCGATTATCGTACCGACCCGTACGTCGACCTTCAGGAAGTCATCGAAAGAAATCTGATCTGAAGCCACGGTGTTTCCTTGTTTTGCAGGTGAAAGTTCAAAGCAAACGAAATACGCGCTCCGCGATCAAGCCCCATACCTTACGATACAGGCTTCAAATCCCTTCGCCCTCGTCCATCTCGTCGGCCTCGTGGCTTTCCCGCATCGCATCGCGCCGCCTCTTGCGCCGCTTTTCCGCCCGTTCGGCGAAGGGCCGGACGAAGCCCGCCGCCCGGTCGAGGCGCGCCATCCATTCGCCACCCTTTTCAAGCTCCCGGTCGAGCTTCGCCATGGTGCGGGCAAGCCCCGCATCGTCATCTTCAAGCCAGGTGTCGAGAAGCCTTGCGAAGGCGACCACCAGCCCCTGTACCATGATGTGCCCGCGCCATCCCCTGCCCTCGATCGCAGCTGCCGTCAGCATCCAGCGCATGGAAACGGAGGCGATCCCGTTCACCTCCAGCGCAAGCACGGGATCGCGCGCGACGGCGGATTTCAAGGCGCGGATCGCAGCCTTGTATGGCGTCATCGCGTCAAGACGGCTCATCAGGACGTCGAACAGGCGGTCGCGCGGCGCTTCCTCACCCATGTCCTCGTCGATGTTCTCCAAAACCGTCTGGTCGATCTGTGCCATTGCACCTTCGAGAAGCGACAGGCGGGTGGGAAATTCTCCCCGCATGACGGAGAGCGACACGCCGGATTGCGCCGCTACCGCCGCGGGCGTTGCCTCGTCCCACCCCTTGTCACCGAGAATCTGGAGAAAATCGCGCACGATCTTGTGGCGCGTCTTTCGCGTCGCCATTCAGGCCTCCCGCCAAAAATCCCAATCTTTACAAAATAGTGCGAAAACCACGCGGAGCGAGGGCGCATGTCGTGCGACATGCCGCCTCACATGGGTTGAGGAAACGGCGGCCGTGTCAGCCTGCGAGGTCTCTTGACCGCTTCGCCGCCGCTTCAACCGCCCTGTCCATAAGCGGCTGCAGGCCGTTTTCGGCCATCAGAACGGCCAGCGCGGCCGCCGTCGTGCCGTTTGGAGAGGTGACGTTTTCGCGCAAGGTAGACGCATCGAGGTCGGACTGGTGCATCAGTTCGCCCGCGCCCACGACCGTCTGACGAGCGATCGTATTTGCAAGGTCTTCCGGCAGGCCTGCGCGCACGCCCGCCTGGGCCAGCGCCTCCGTCAGGTAGAAGACATAGGCCGGGCCGGATCCGCTGACGGCGGTCACGGCATCCATCTGCGCCTCGTCATCGACCCAAGCGACCTTGCCGATGGCGCTCAAAAGGGTGGTGACATCGTCTTTCTGACCCTTGCCCACGCGTGCGTTTGCGCAGGCGACATTCATGCCGCGGCCCACCTGTGCCGGCGTGTTCGGCATGACACGGACGATCGGCACATCGCCGAATACGGATGAAAAGCGCTCGATCGTCGTTCCCGCTGCGACCGACAGGACCAGCGTGTCGGCGGCCGTGTTGTGCACGAGGTTGGGCAGGACGGCGTCCATCATCTGCGGTTTTACCGCAAGCATCAGAATGGCCGGGCGCATGTCGGCGGGCATAGCCTCTCCGCCGGCAATGCCCTCCCGGCTCATAAGATCGGCGATTTCAGGCGCGGGCGAAGGATCGACGACGAATACAGATTTCGGATTTACGCCTTTCTGAATCCAGCCAGCCAGCATCGCGCCGCCCATCTTCCCGGCGCCAACAAGCACCAGCGGGCGGTGAGGGGTATACGTCATGCTTCTCCTGCTGTCTCGAACAGGGCGGTATCGACGGCCTCGGAGGCGGATTTACCGGCCCAGACAACGAACTGGAACGCCTGATAATAGCGTTCGCAAGCTTCAAGCGCATTCGCAAGCAGACCTTCGATCTGCGCGGACGTCGGGTCCGCGCCGCCGGCCAGAAGCAGCGACTGGCGGAATATCACAACCCCCTCTCGGTTCCACAGGTCGAAATGGCCCATCCACAGCTGCTCGTTGACGAGCGCAAGCAAGCGCATGATCTCCGTCTTGCGCGGCTCGGGAACCTTGAGGTCGAAAGCGCAGGCAAGGTGCAGCGCTTCCAGATCCTCCATCCAGGAGAAGGATACATGGTAGTCGCACCAGTAACCGGCGATCGAAATGGTGATTTCATCCTCGCCCGAACGCTCGAACGACCAGTCGTTGATTGCCGCGATATGTTCGATCGTGTCGACGGGATTTCCGGGCCGCTCGTACTCGACGTCGATGAGGCTCATGATCGTTCCTCTCGTTTTGAGAGTTCCGGCGGCCGCAAGGCCCGCCATCCCTCTCGCTTCGGTCCGCAGGAACGGGCCCGTCGCCCGGAAAAGCTACCGCCCTGCTGAAATCCGTCACTGGCCGCCATCATTGACCAAAAGAACGACGCAATGCGAATCCTGCCATGGAATCAATATATATCCGCAAGTCCGTTTCGAATAAGTTCACTTTTGCTTAACAGTATTGAAACTTGTGGATCGTTTCCCCGCGCTGACGCAAGCGAAGATACGTGATTGCCCCTCTATAATGCCATTGCGGCGGTTAAGTGGCGGCAAATCAGCGGTCGAATTAAAGCTAAATGAATGGCCGGAAAGACGAATTCCGGAAAAATAACTTATTGGCCTTCACCTGTTTCCGTTTTTTTCCCCGGCTTTTTAGCAAGCTGGCCCTCGAGCTTTGCGACACGCTCTTCCAGCGCATCGACCTGATCGAGCGCCTTTGCCGCCATTTCCTTCACGGTTTCGTAATCCTCGCGCTTGACCAGATCCATGTCCGCGAGGAACCTCTCGGCCTGGGAGCGGAAGGCGGTTTCCACTTCGCGGCGCGCGCCCTGCGCCACGCCGGCTGCATCGGTCATCAGCTTGGCGAAGTCGTCGAGAATGCGGTTCGGTCCAGTCGTCATTGTTCGTCTCCTTCGCACTGGCCCGTCCTTTCCAGGCCGCGACACGCGCTTTGCACCATATTTCGGGCACGAACCGAATGAGTTCAAGGCCCTCCGCCGATGCAGTAAGCGCCCCCGCCCGCATCCGCAAGCCCCCGTCGCCTGCGACCTTGACGCAAGCGCAAAAAAAACGTCAACGTCGCGCGCAGACCGCTATTGCCGCTAGGCCGCCGTCGCCACCTGATCGAGACCGCCGAAAGATGCCGCTTTTCGTCCTGCCGTTTCCCGCCATCGACCCGGTGCTGATCGAATTCGGCCCACTCGCCGTGCGCTGGTATGCGCTTGCCTACATCGCCGGCATCCTTCTGGGATGGCGCTACATGCGAAGGCTCGTCGCCAATGACAGGCTTTGGGCAGGCACGACACACCCCGCCCCTCTCGACGTCGACGATTTCGTCATCTGGGCGACGCTGGGCATCATCCTGGGCGGCCGGCTTGGCTACGTTTTATTCTACAACCCGGCCTATTACGCCTCCAACCCGGCCGATATCCTCGCCATATGGTCCGGAGGCATGTCCTTCCACGGCGGTTTTCTGGGCGTTGTGGCCGCCATGGTCCTCTTCGCTTGGCGTCGCGGGCTGTCGGTCCTCACACTTTTCGACCTTGCCGGCGCGACAGCCCCCATCGGCCTTTTCTTCGGGCGCATCGCGAATTTCATCAATGGCGAGCTTTGGGGCCGGGCGAGCGATGTGCCCTGGGCGATGGTCTTTCCCGGCGCGGGGCCGGAACCGCGCCACCCCAGCCAGCTTTACGAGGCAGCCCTCGAAGGCATCGTCCTTTTCCTTGTCGTTCGCCTCGTCACGCATCGCTTCGGCGGGCTCGCGCGGCCCGGCCTTGCCGCCGGCGTCTTCGCCGCCGGATACGGAACCGCCCGCTCCTTCGTCGAGCTTTTTCGCATGCCGGACGCCCACATCGGCTTTCTCACGGGAGGGCTCACCATGGGCATCCTGCTTTCCGTTCCGATGATCCTCGCCGGCCTTGCGCTCGCCATATGGGCGGCGCGGCGCGCCCCGGCCCGCGAGGCGGCGGAAGGCGAAAGCCGGTGAGCGGGCGAAAATCCGAAACGCGGCTGGCGCAGCGCCTGAAGCGCCGGATCGCTACGGACGGGCCTATATCGGTCGCCGATTTCATGAGCGCCTGCCTGTCCGATCCGCAAGACGGCTATTACATGACCGCAGAACCCTTCGGCGCCGGCGGCGATTTCGTGACGGCCCCCGAAGTGAGCCAACTCTTTGGCGAAATGATCGGCGGTTGGCTTGTCCATGTCTGGCACATGGCAGGCAGGCCGGCGCGCTTCCATCTGGTCGAACTGGGGCCGGGACGTGGCACGCTGATGGCCGATGCGCTGCGGGTGGCAAAACTCGATAGCGCCTTCCTCGGAGCCGCACGTCTTACCCTTGTCGAGACGAGCCCGCGCCTGCGCGAAAAGCAGGCCGAAACGCTTGCCAATTCGCCGCTGAAACCCGAATTCGCCGCCAACCCAGGCGAAATCCCCGACGATGCGCCGCTCTTCCTCGTCGCCAACGAGTTTTTCGATGCGCTTCCCATCCACCAGCATGTCCTGACCGAAGGCGGATGGCGGGAACGGATGATCGGCCTGGACGATGCGGGCGAGCTTTGCTTCGGCATCGGGCCGGCCAGCCTTTCGGAAGATGATCTTCCGCCCACCGCGAGGAAGGCCGCGCCCGGCGCGGTGCTGGAAACGCAGCCCCTCGCCAACGCCATCGCCGCCTCGATCGGCACGAGGATCGCGATGCGTGGCGGCGCGGCGCTTGTGATCGACTACGGCTACGCACGCTCAACACCCGGCGACACGCTGCAGGCGCTTTACCGTCATGAGTTCGATCCCGTGCTCGCGCGCCCGGGCGATGCGGACCTGACGGCCCATGTGAATTTCGAGGCGCTCGGCCATGCTTTCCGCACGACGGGCGCGAAAATTTCCGGCCCCATGACGCAGGGCGAATTCCTGATCGGGCTGGGGCTGCTTGAGCGCGCCGGACAGCTCGGCTCGGGAAAACCTGCCGAGGTGCAGGAACGCATCCGCGCGGATGTGGAACGCCTCGCCGGGCCGGACGCAATGGGCACGCTTTTCAAGGTTCTTGGCGTCACGAAAGCCGACCTCGCCCCCCCGCCATTTGACACCTGACAGCCCGCCCGTCACCATCGCTCGTCCCGTTTCGAAAAGCTTCGAGTCCCGTTGATGATCAAAGCGCCGCAACTGGCAGAAAAACCTGGAATAGAGCACGGATATTTCACGCGCATGGGCGGGGTATCCGATGGCATATACGGCAGCTTGAACATCGGGCTCGGCTCGAAGGACGATCGTGCGCGGGTGCTCGAAAACCGCCGCAGGATCGCGCAAGCGCTCACCGTCGATCCCGCCCGCCTCGTCTCGCCCTATCAGCATCATTCCGCCGACGTGATCACGGTGGACGAGCCCTGGGCGCCCGGCAAGGGCCCGAAGGCGGACGCCCTGGTGACAAACCGTCCCGGCCTTGCGATCGCCATTTCCACCGCCGATTGCGGTCCGGTCCTGTTTGCCGATCATCACGCCCGCGTCGTCGGGGCGGCCCATGCCGGCTGGCGCGGCGCACTTACCGGCGTCTTGGAAGCAACGATCGCTGCGATGGAGAAGCTGGGAGCAAAGCGTGAGCGAATTTCTGCCGTCCTCGGGCCGACAATCTCTTCCGCCGCCTACGAGGTCGGTCCCGAGTTCGTGGAGAGGTTTCGGCGCGAAGCGCCGGGAAGCGAGCGGTATTTCACCGCATCCGAACGCGACGGCCACGCGATGTTCGACCTTCCAGGCTTCATAGGCGGGCGTCTCGAAAACGCGGGCGTCGGCGAGGCCGTGAACCTTGGTCTTTGCACCTATGCGGACGAGGAGCGCTTCTATTCCTATCGACGCGCGACCCACCGGGGCGAAGACGACTACGGGCGGCTCATGTCGGCGATCGTGCTGAGCGAGGCTTGAAAATGGCCGTTCATTTCACCAAGGCGGAGTTCGAATCGCGCCTGACCTCACTTTGCGCGCTCATGGCCGACGAGGGCCTGGACGCGATGCTCCTTTTCGCACAGGAAAGCATGTACTGGCTTACGGGCTACGACACTTTCGGCTTCTGCCATTTCCAGTGCATGGTCGTCACGCGGGACGGGCGCACGGTGCTCCTGACCCGCTCCGCCGACCTTCGCCAGGCGCAGCAGACGTCGATCCTGTCCGACATCCGCGTCTGGGTCGACCGTGGCGGAGCATCGCCAACGGAACAGCTGCGCGACCTTCTCTTCGAGATGGACCTGCTGGGAAGCCGCCTCGGCGTGGAATACGACACGCACGGGCTCACGGCGCGGCTCGGCAAGGATCTTGACGAAACGCTTCGCTCCTTTGCCGATCTCGATGATGCCTCCTCGCTGGTGCCGCTCTTGCGCGCGGTCAAGAGCCCGGCGGAAATCGAATACGTCCGCAAGGCGGCGGAACTGGCGGACGATGCCTGGCTCGCCGCGATGGAAGAGATCAAGCCCGATGCCGACGAAGGGCGCATTCTCGCCGCCATGCAGGGCGCGATCTTCGAGGGAGGCGGCGATTATCCCGGCAACGAGTTTATCATCGGCTCCGGCCGCGACGCGCTTTTGTGCCGTTACAAGTCCGGCCGCCGCCGGCTTTCGCAAAACGATCAGCTCACACTCGAATGGGCGGGCGTTTATCGCCGCTACCACGCGGCGTCGATGAAAACCGTCGTCATCGGCAAGCCGACGGCGGAACACGAAAGGCTCTATGCCGCCGCGCTAGATGCGCTGCGGCACGTGGAGAAGAGCCTGAAGCCGGGCCATACCTTCGGCGATCTGTTCGATGCCCATGCGGTCGTGCTGGACAGGCACGGGATGCAGCAACACAGGCTGAACGCCTGCGGCTATTCGCTGGGCGCCCGCTTTTCGCCCAGCTGGATGGACTGGCCCATGGCCTATCACGCCAACTCAGCCGAAATCGTGCCGAACATGACCATTTTCATGCATATGATCCTCGCCGATTCCGCCACCGGCACGGCGATGACGCTCGGGCGGACGTACCTCACCGGCGAGGGCGATCCGGAATGCCTTTCGAAACTGCCCCTCGACCTGCCCGTAAAGGCGGGATAAACGATCATCCGGTAGGGTCCGGAGCTGATTTGGAAAGCGGCGAGACGAGAATGACGTTGAATTCGGCAGGTATTTGCACTCCCAGGCTTCGGCGACGGGCGGCTGCGCTGGCTTGCGTGGCCGCCGCGGCGCTGGTTCTTTCGGCCTGCGCGAACACGACGCCTCCGGGCGAGATCGGCTCGTCCACGCGCGGGCCCGTCATTTCCGACCCGCCGCAGGTGGCGCCGGAAAAGACGTCCTATGCGTTCGAACCTTTCACCGGCGCGCCGGGCAACATCGCCGATTCGCTGGCAAGCGACATCGGCACCGAAGCGCGCGCTCAGGGGCTGACGCTGGTCCGGCGCGTCGGTGCGCCGGCGACCTATCGTGTGAACGGATACCTGTCGGCAACCGGTGACCAGTCCTCGGTAACGCTCTTCTACGTCTTCGACGTCGTCGACAATGCCGGCAACCGGGTTCACCGTATTGTCGGGCAGGAAAGCGCCGAGGGCACATCGGGCGATCCGTGGTCCGGCATCGACGGCGACACGCTGACCCGCACCGCCAAACGTACCGTCGCCGCGCTCAGGGCATGGACCTACCGATAGGTCAAGGCTTCGTAAATCGTGTCCCGGACGCGTCTATCGGATCTTTTCATGCAAAAAATGCACCCGCCCGCGACAGGGCAGGTTGTCGGATGTGTGTGCGGTTGCTAAAACGCCGCCGCCTGCCGGGGTGACAGCCGACGCGCGGGCCCGGCGAAAATCCGGACAACAAACCATAATTGCGTGACCTTTCACGCAGGCGCCGTGGCATCGATACGGCAGCGCGCTTCACGAAAAGGACTTGCGGGACATGAAACTCGTCGCAGGCAACTCCAACCGGGCCCTGGCGGAGCAGATTTCGTCCTATCTCGAGGTGCCGCTGGCAAGCTGCCAGGTGCGTCGCTTCGCCGATCAGGAAATCTTCGTTGAAATTCAGGAAAACGTGCGCGGCGAGGATATTTTCGTCATCCAGTCGACGAGCTATCCGGCCAACGACCACCTTATGGAGCTTCTGATCCTCATCGATGCGTTGCGCCGCTCCTCCGCGCGCCGCATCACCGCGGTGATCCCCTATTTCGGCTACGCCCGGCAGGATCGAAAAGCCGGTGGGCGCACGCCGATCTCCGCCAAGCTGGTGGCCAATCTGATCGCCCATGCCGGCGCCGACCGCGTTCTGACGCTCGATCTGCACGCCGGCCAGATCCAGGGCTTCTTCGACATTCCGACCGACAATCTCTATGCCGCCCCCGTCATGACGCGCGACATCAAGGAGCGTTATTCGACGGAGAACGTCATGGTGGTCTCGCCCGACGTCGGCGGCGTGGTGCGCGCGCGCGCGCTTGCCAAGCGCATCGACGCGCCGCTTTCCATCGTCGACAAGCGCCGCGAGCGTCCGGGCGAGTCCGAGGTCATGAACATCATCGGCGACGTGGTGGGGCGCGACTGCATCCTTTTCGACGATATCGTCGATTCCGGCGGCACGCTGTGCAACGCCGCCGAAGCCCTGCTTGCAAAGGGCGCCAATTCGGTAACGGCCTACATCACTCACGGGGTGCTCTCGGGTGGCGCGGTCGCGCGCGTCACCGCCTCCAAGCTCAAGGAACTGGTGATCACCAATTCGATCGAGCCGACGGCGGCCGTTATTGCCGCGCCCAACATCCGCACCTTGTCGATCGCCCCGTTGATGGGCGAAGCCATCAACCGCACCGCGCTTGAAAAATCTGTATCGAGCCTCTTCAACTGAGCCGCCGGACAATACCGGCAGCCTGAACGCAAACACAAAAAACCCGGCTTCGCATGGAAGCCGGGTTTTGTTTTTGTCGAAGCCTTTCGAGTGCGGAAGCGCTGCTTTGCGCGATGTGCTACCGCCAACCGGACAGCCGCATCGGCGCGCCGGACCGGTCGGGCGCGTTCGGAAGCCTGCCCCCTTCAAGGGCGACGACCTTTCCCGCCAGCGAGGAGCGGTTCACCTGTTCGCGAAACTCGGCCGCCGGAACGGGGCGCGAGATGAGGAAGCCCTGCCCTTCCTGAACGCCCAGCGCCTTGAGAACGGCGACCTGCTCGGTATCCTCGATGCCTTCGGCAACCGTCGTCATGCCGAATTCGCGCGCCACGGTCACCAGCATCTCAACCAGCGTGCGTGTCCGGTGATCGGTCACCACGCCGTCGACGAAGAGCTTGTCGATCTTCACACAGGACGCGCCGAGCGTCTGGATCGCCGAAAGGCCGTTGTGCCCCGTGCCCGCATCGTCGATCGCGACGTGAATGCCCTGCTCGCGCAGTTCCGCCGCAACGGTGCGCGCGCGCGCCATATCCTCGATTTGCTGGCGTTCCGTCACCTCGACCACCAGCCTGGCTCGTGAAAGGCCCGACTGGAGGATAAGCGCGCCGAGGCGCGTCACGAAGCCTTCGCTCAGGAACTGGCGGGGCGTCACATTGAAACTGACCTTCAAAGACGGCCGTTCGGCGATGAGGCCGGCGAGCTGCGGCCCGGCATCGGTGAGGATCGCCTCCATCACGCCGTCGATGAGGCCGGAGTTTTCCGCCAGCGGAATGAACTCCGCCGGGGAAACCATAGTGCCGTCGCGGCGCAGCCAGCGTGCAAGCAGTTCGCAGCCGACGATTTCATTGGAGCCGAGCGAGATAATCGGCTGGAAATACGGCTTGATCTCGCCTGAACGGATCGCGTTCTTCAGGTCGCCAGCAAGCGACGGCGGGCGCGAAAGCAGCTTGCCGATGAGCGATCCGACAATGATCGCGCCGATGATCGCCGCAATATCGACGAACAAGGGCCTCTCGCGGTTCCAGCCCGAAGTCGCGTTTCGGTTCACCCGCAACAGCGACGTCAGCGGATACCTGGCGGAGGCAGCCCGATATCGCTCGACCACATCCTCGTCCGCAAGCCTGCCGGTGCTCGGTTCGTAACTCGCAACGACGGTGCTCGCGCCCAGGTCGATCCGCATGTCCGCGAAGTCGCGCACGGCGGCCGGCAGGATATCGAACAGCAGCGCATCGGTGCTGACGATGGCGATCGCTTCGCTATCCTGCGCCAGCGTCCAGACCACGCCAAGCACGGGATGGCCTGAATTGTCCGTCATGGAAAACAGGCTGATCTGCGCGTTACGCGCGCCGTAACGCGGCTTGTTCGCCACGGCCGTTTCCAGCATCAGGTCGCTTTCGGCGAATGCGCGGCAGGCCTTGCCGCCGGTCATGATGAAAATGTCCTTGATCGCGCTGGAGGCGAAGACCGTGTCCCGGATGGCCGCCTCGCCCTCCGCAGTGCAGGCGAGTTCGCCGGCCGCCGACAGCTCGCTCATGGCGATCACGGCAAGATCGATGGCGAGGTCCATGCGCGTGGCCGCCCGCGCGGCGAACTCCTCGAACTGTTTTTCGTTCCAGGAATTGACGAAGGTGCGATGGATCGCCTGCGCCGCGGCCAATAAAACCGCCGCGCTCAGCAAGATCGACAGCCCGTAAAGCAATATTCGTTTCATTACGCATACCAGGTATCTGACGCGCCAGAAGCCTGTGAACACAGGCACGCATTTGAATTTCTCAAGCACATAATCAGGACAGAAGGTTTATCGGCTATCACCAAATGGGAACCGCCGCGCGGCCCGGAGTGCGGAGTCCGTATTGCCGCCAGAACCCGCGTCGCACCGGATTTCCGCGCATCGCGACAACTTACGTTGCGTATTTCTAGGCCGCAGTGCCCCGACGCACCCTGACAAGGCAGGTTTTCGGGCCAAAAAGCATCTGCGGAGCGTGTTTCGGCACGTTTTCACGATTGATCACGTCGCCGTGATATCGAAGCCGCCAAATCGGAAAAGCGGGAGCGGCGAACCAATCGGGCTCGCCGCTCCCATTTATTTGCGCACTCAGTAGGTTTTAACGAAACTTGCGTCGACAAGCTTTTCGACCGTAACGCTTTCGGACACCAACCCTTCCGACTTGAACCAGTCGAGCTGGTCCTTAACGCTCGTCAGGTTGAGCGCCGCCCCTTCGTTGATCCGCATCGCACCATTACGGATCGACGGCGCCGCCTTCTCGTACGGCCTGTCGGTGTAGACGTACTTGTGGATGAGCTTGACCATATCCTCGGCTGCTTCATCCCCGGCGGACTTGTCGACGAGGGCCGCGTTGAAATCCGCCGCGCCCTTGGCGAATGCCGCCAGGAAACGTTTGGTCAGTTCGGGCTTTTCCGTCGCGTTTTCGGTGGAGGTGAAGACGGTCGTCACCTGATAGTTCGGGATATAGTCGGCAACCATGCCGATCGCCTCGACCTCCTCGCCACCGGCAAGCGGCTTTGCGATATGGGGCACGATGGTCCAGGCGTCGATCTGTCCGCTCTTCAGCGCACCGATGATCGCCCCCACCTTCTGCAGCGGCTTGAGGGAAATCTCGGAACGCGCAAATCCTTCCTTGTCGGCGATCTTATGCGCCATGTAATGGAAGGACGATCCCGACTGGGTGATGCCGAAGCTGCGGCCCTTGAGGTCGGCCGGCGTTTTCACGCCTTCGTCATAGGCTTTCCTGGAGACGAGGATCATCTGGCCGTCGATGCCTTGCTCCTCGCTCAGCGCGCCGCCGATAACCTTGATCGCACCCTTGTCGGCTATATTGATGAGCCCGCCGGAAATTGCGGTCACGCCGAAATCGACATCGCCGGAGGCGATCGCCACCGCCATTGGCTGGGCGGCCTGGAAGAACTTGAACTCCACGTCCAGGCCTTCCTCGACGAAATAGCCACGCTCATAGGCCACGAAGCTCGGCGCGTGGGAGGTAAAGCGCAGCGCGCCGACGGTGATCTTGTCGGCGGCGAAGGACGGCGCAACGGCGGCGAAGGAGACCGCGAGCGCCAGGGCGCCGGCGGCAGCGGATTTCAGCAGGGAGCGTCTGTTGATCCGGGCAAGCATGAAATTCCTCCCGATTGTTACATGACCTTTGGAGAACGGGTATCCGGCGAATGCGGACGCGGTGCGCGGATTGTCGTCCGGCAGGTTCCGATACCGGAACGTGACCGGCGGAACGCGCAGTGTCAATTCCCGGCACGCTTGCCATTTGGCCCGGCGCGCTTGCCCTTTGGAAGGTCTTCGGCTATAGCATCGCGCGCGTATCTGCACCCCTGGAGGAGATACGCAAAAGGCGGGCGAAGGGCGGGCGGATCATGTCGCCTTCCGGTTTTCGCACCGTTTTCTACATCACAACCCGAAGGAGTTACGCCATGGCTGAAGGCTATGAGCTCAAGGCTTCGCCGCGGGATCGTGTGGGCAAGGGGGCCGCTCGTGCGCTGCGTCGCGAAGGCCTGATCCCTGCCGTGATCTACGGCGACAAGAAACCGGCCCTGCCGATCGCGATTCCGTTGAAGGAAACGACGCTTGTGCTGCACAAGGGCGGTTTCATGACGAATCTCGCGACGATCGACGTCGACGGCGAGAAGCACCGCGTCATCGCGAAGGACTACCAGCTTCATCCGGTCCGCGACGATCTGATCCACGTGGATTTCCTGCGCGTGTCCAAGGGCGCGAAGCTGACCGTGGAAATCCCGGTCCACTTCCTCAATGAAGAGACCTCGCCCGGCCTGAAGCGCGGCGGCGTGCTGAACGTCGTGCGCCATACGGTCGAAATGACCGTTCCGGCCGACGCCATTCCGGATGCGCTGGAGCTTGACCTCGCGAAGGCCGACCTTGGCGATTCCCTTCACATTTCGGCCGTTGCGCTGCCTGAGGGCTGCGAGCTGACGATCACCGACCGCGATTTCACCATCGCGACGATCGCCGCTCCCGCCGGCTTGAAGGAAGAGGAAGAGGGCGAGGAAGCCGAGGCGGAAGCCGCGGAAGCCGAAGCCGAGGCGGAAGCCGAAGAAGGCGAAGGCGAGGAAGAGTAAGCCTCCTCCTCCGCGGTCCGCTCGCGATATCGAGAAAGGGATCCCATGCGGCTCATCGTCGGCCTTGGCAATCCCGGCCCGAAATACGAGCGCAATCGCCACAATGTCGGATTCATGGCGGCGGACGCGATACACCGCCGCCATGCCGCTTTCGGTCCCTGGCGCGCCCGCTTCCAGTCGGAAGTCTGCGAAGGCGTGCTCGGCGGCGAAAAGACGCTTCTCATGAAGCCTCAGACCTATATGAACGAATCCGGCCGCGCGGTGGGCGAGGCGGTTCGTTTCTTCAAGCTTTCTCCCGAAGACGTCTGCGTGCTCTACGACGAGCTTGACCTTGCTCCCGGCAAGACGCGCATGAAGCAGGGCGGCGGCCACGGCGGGCATAACGGCCTGCGCTCGATATCCGCCCATATCGGGACGGACTATCGCCGGCTTCGCATCGGCATTGGCCATCCGGGCCGCAAGGAGCTGGTGACGCACTGGGTTCTCGGCGATTTCGCAAAGGCCGACCGCGACTGGCTGGAGCCCCTGCTCGACGCCATCGCCGCCGAAGCCCCGCTTCTGGCGGAAGGCAAGGATTCGCAATTCGCCAACCGGATTCATCTGGCGACAGCGCCGGAAAAACCGGCGAAGCCGAAGGCGGATCGCAAGGCAAAACCGGATGCGCCAGCGCAGACAGAAAGCGATGCGCCACCGGCAACGCCCGGCCAAGGCAGTAAAAAAGGCCCGCTCGCCGAAGGGCTGAAGCGGCTGTTTGGTTCAAAAGGATCGGAATAAATGGGATTTCAGTGCGGCATCGTCGGCCTGCCGAACGTCGGCAAGTCCACGCTTTTCAACGCGCTCACGAGAACGGCCGCCGCGCAGGCGGCGAATTTTCCGTTCTGCACGATCGAGCCGAACACCGGCGACGTCGCCGTTCCCGATCCTCGCCTTGAGAAGATCGCCGAGATCGCGAAGAGCGCCAACATCGTGCCCACCCGCCTGACCTTCGTCGACATCGCCGGCCTCGTGCGCGGTGCCTCCAAGGGCGAAGGCCTCGGCAACCAGTTTCTCGCCAATATCCGCGAGGTCGACGCCATCGCCCATGTGCTTCGCTGTTTCGAGGATGAGGACATCACCCACGTCGACGGCAAGATCGACCCGATCGCCGATGCCGAGACGGTGGAGACGGAACTCATGGTCGCCGATATGGAAAGCCTGGAGCGCCGCATCGTTCCCCTGCGCAAGAAGGCGACCGGCGGCGACAAGGACGCAAAGACCGTCCTGCCGATCATGGAGGCCGCGCTCGAGCTTCTTCAGAACGGCAAGCCGGTGCGTTATCTGGAGCTCTCCTCGCCGGAGGAAAGGCGCATCCTCAAGGAGTTGAACCTTCTCACATCCAAGCCCATCCTCTACGTGTGCAACGTCGATGAAGGCTCGGCTGCGAACGGCAACGAATTCTCCGCCCGCGTTGCCGAAAAGGCCGCCGCCGAAGGGGCCGCCTGCGTGGTGATTTCAGCGGCGATCGAGGCGGAAATTGCCCAGCTCGACGAAGCCGAGCAGAAGGATTATCTGGCGGAGATGGGCCTTGAGGAGCCCGGCCTCGACCGGATGATCCGCGCCGGATACGAGCTTTTGGGCCTGATCACCTATTTCACCTGCGGCCCGAAGGAAGCGCGCGCATGGACCGTGCGGGAGGGAACCAAGGCCCCCCAGGCCGCCGGCGTCATCCACACCGATTTCGAGAAGGGCTTCATTCGCGCCCAGACGATCGGCTTTGACGACTACGTCACGCTCGGCGGCGAAACAGCGGCCAAGGAAGCCGGCAAGGCACGCGACGAGGGCAAGGAGTACGTCGTCAGGGACGGCGACGTCATGCATTTCAAGTTCAACCGCTAATATGCGTTGACTCCGGGGCGTTTCGCGATCTGCCGGCTGTTTCAGCCCGATGGGGAAGCGCTTCGGAAGAAGCTGCGTTCTCGTACGCTGAGTCGAAAGGCACGACCATCTCGCGCGAAGTGAGCGCGACGAATATATTGCGCGGCAGACGGCGGACGATACGCGCAATATCGCCTAGCTCATAGATCAGTTTCCTGGGCAGCGATGCCGAACTCCGCCCGGTCTTGTACACCTCGCGAGCATCGGACTGCAATTTCCTGTCGGTGACGATGTCGCTTTCGTGCGCAAACTTTCGCGGATAAAGAAACTGAAGTTGCGAGACCGGCGCCGGGAGCACCTGAAAGACCCGAAGCGGGCCTTTGCCGTCATGAAGCCATGGATCATAAAGCAGGATGTCGATGTTGTTGATCGGCCGGCAGTATCCGCCAAGCAGCCTTTCCGCACCCCGCCTCGTAACGATATACCCGCCGGTGCCGTAGGCCCTCTTGCGTAATCTGCCAATCGAAAACCCTTTGATTCCGGAGGGTCGAATGCCTGTCAGTCGCGTTTGCCGCAGGGCTGTCTCAAGACGAATGATCTCCGCGTCCGGCGCAAGCCAGGAATCATCCTCCAACAAGTGCTTCAGGCGGGTGGAGATGGCGAGGTCGTCTTCAAAAACGGCGACTGCATTCTCATTGGACGCCAACAACCATTTCCATATGGCAACATGGCTCAGGAAACATCCGATCTGGCTAGGGCCAAGGTTCGTCTTATCGAACAGCGAACGCTCTTCGCGCGAAAGCGAATTTCCGTCCTTCGCAGGCCAGCGCAAAGCGGAAATGCCGG
Source organism: Hongsoonwoonella zoysiae (assembly GCF_013266695.1). Lineage (GTDB taxonomy): Bacteria > Pseudomonadota > Alphaproteobacteria > Rhizobiales > Stappiaceae > Hongsoonwoonella > Hongsoonwoonella zoysiae. The sequence goes on along the minus strand of NZ_JABRXF010000001.1, from coordinate 1,736,286 downwards.
CCGCGGCAAATTGCCGGCTCATGCGGTCCAGCCGATCCCTGCGCCGGTCGAGATTGATAAAGAACGCCTTGATCAAGACACACCCGCAAGCCGAATTCTTGAAAGTTCGGTTGACTTTGCATTGTTTTTTTAAAAACGGCCACCGGTAGTTACAGCCAGAGCCCCTTTCGGCCCCGCAGTCATCCGGCAGGCGGCTTCACTCCATGCACCATCGTCGTCATGCCGGGGATCATCTCGGCGACCTCGATATCCCTAAAGCCTGCCGCCTCCATCAGCGCGCGCACCCAGCCGCTGGTGACAGATCGGGCTTCCGGGTTGAAGGCGACATGCTGAAGCTGCCAGAGCGCGGCAAGCTTAGGCCCGGTGCGGTCGTCCTCCACCATGAAATCATGAACGATGAAATGCCCGCCGGGCGCTAGGTGGTCCATCGCCGCGCGCACGAGACCGGGGATCGCCTCGCCCGGCACGCCGGACAGCAGGTAGGACATCAGGATCACGTCGCGGTCCTTCGGCCATTCGCTTTCCAGTGCATTTCCCGCCCTGAACTCGATCCGCTCCGAAAGGCCCGCCTTTTCAACGAAGCCGCGCCCAACGTCGATCACATTCGGAAAATCCAGCACCGTGGACCTCAGTTCGGGATAGGCCTTGCAGAGCGATATCGAGAAAGCACCGGTGCCCCCTCCGACGTCCAGCAGGGTCTTCGCGCTTGAAAGGTCGATCATCTTGGCAAGCGAGCGCCCGGGGCCGAGCGATCCGGAATGCTGGGATTGCGAATAAAGCCGCGCTTCCTCCGGGTCGGAAAACCAGTCTGCGTAGGACGAGATCTGATCGGGCTCCAGTTCGCCGGTCAGCGCCTCTTCAAGCTGCGTCAGGAACGGGTACATCTGCTTGTCGATCTGGAAGCGCAGGTAGTCCCCGAAATCATACTTTCTACCTCTTACGAGGAAGGCATCGGCCGCCGGCGCGTTCTCGTAAGTCTTGCCCTTGCGCACCACGAGGCCGAGCGTCGTTAGCGCCGTCAAAAGAGTTGTCGCGCGATCGGGATCGAGGCCCGTCCGCTCCGCGACAACTTCCGCCGTCGCGGTATCGCCAGCCAGCGCCGAAAACAGATCCACATGGAGAGCGGTAAAAAGAGCCTTCGATCCCATGAAGCCGAAGGCAATATCGGAGATCTGTTCCGCGGACTCCAGGGGTTTCGGCAAAGACATTACAAAGACACTCCTCGGGTTATTGGCGCATGCATGCGCATTTACCGTCGTTGTTGGTCAGCGTCGGCCTGATCGTTTTCTTCTCGGGATGAGCGCGATAATAACGAGCCCGCCTCGATATGCAAATTTCTACGTTTGATAAACGTCGATCTTCGAAACATGAAATTGACGTTGTTTGAATTGCAAGCCTCATGACCTTGCGTTGTTCGAAAGCACAGGCTCGACAGGCCGGCGATTTCGTGTAAAAGCACGCGCCATGACGGCTTTTCGCACTTTCGAAGACTTCCGTGAGGGCGAGGAAATCGACCTCGGAACGAAACTGGTGACGGCGGATGAAATCATCGCCTTCGCCGGGGAATTCGATCCCCAGCCCTTCCATCTGGACGAGGCCGCCGGCAAGGCGTCCATGCTTGGCGGGCTGGCCGCGTCCGGCTGGCACACCATCGCCATGCTGATGCGTCTTCTGTGCGACAATCTCCTGCTTGCCTCCACCTGCATGGGCTCCCCCGGCGTCGACAAGGTTGTGTGGAAACGCCCCGTGCTTGCGGGCGATGAGCTTCATGCCACGGCGAAGGTGCTCGGCACGCGCGAATTGAAATCGAAGCCCGGACTCGGCGTCGTGCGCTTTGTCTTCACGGTCTCCAATCAGCGCGGCGAAATGGTGATGACCCAGGAAAACGCGATCCTGTTCGGGCGCGAGGAGGCTGCTGCATGACAACGCCGGAGCTGAACGCCATTGGCCAGCGTCACGAGCTTGGCAGCTACACTTTCACGCCCGTAAACATCGTGAAATTCGCTCGCCAGTTCGACCCGCAGCGCTTTCACCTGTCCGATGAGGAAGCGGCGAAGACCCACTTCGGCAGGCTTTGCGCTTCCGGCTGGCATACCGCGTCTGTGTGGATGAAGCTGATGATCGCTTACCGAGCGCGAGTGGCGGACCAGGCGAAAGCCGCGGGCGAAACAGTCTCTCAGCTCGGCCCCTCTCCGGGCTTTGAAGACCTCAAGTGGATACGCCCCGTCTTCGCGGGCGACACCGTCACCTATTACACGACCGCCGTGGAAGCGCGGCCCAGCCGCTCCAGGCCGGGCTGGGTCATTCTTTTCACCGAGAACGAGGGCATAAACCAGCACGGCGAGCCGGTGTTCTCCTTCAAGGGCCGGGTGTTCGTGGAAATGGAACCCGAAGCGGATACCATATCCTGAGGGCTGCGCCCCTCAGATTTTCCGGGCGAAAAGCACTTCGTCGTGGATCGGGATGCCGTATTCGCCGGTCATCGGGATTTCCGGCTTCATCTTCCGTTCCTCGTCGATCACGCCCGGGTTCACCCCTTCCAGGCGAAAACCGCGGCGCTGGTAGAAGCGGAATGCGTCGAGATTGTCGTTCGACGTTCTGACGGTAATCCGCTGGATGCCGTGCTCCACCGCATCGCCGATCACGGCATTCAGAAGAAGCGTGCCTGTCCCGCTCTGGCCTTTGAGCGAATCGAGCGTCAGGATCTCCCATTCCTCGTCCCGCTTGATGACCGTCACCAGCCCCACCATTTCGCCATTTTCCTCGGCGATGAAGCCCGGCAGTCTCGACGCGTCGACCATCTTTCCGTCAAGCAGTTGCAGCGGGCTCGTCCAGCGTCTGGTCAGAAGGTCGACCACCTTGTCGTGGTCTGCCTCTTCGATAGCCCGAATTTCAGCGCTCATGCGCACCCCCGTTTCGCCGTCCGGCTTCAGCCGAAAAATGCCGGTACGGCTATCGTTTGACAATCCGTTCCTTCAGGCCCTGCCGGTCCTGCCAGCCAGCGCGTTCCAGTTCCGGGTCGAGATGCTCCTCTTCCGGCAGCCCGAGACAAAGATACGCGATCAGGCGCCATTCGGAAGGCACATTCAGCGATTTTGTTACAACCTCCGGTTCAAGGATCGAAACCCAGCCAAGGCCAAGGCCATACGCGCGCGCGGCAAGCCAGAGCGTGTGGATCGCGCAGACGACGGAATAGGCAAGCGTCTCGGGCATCGTCCTGCGGCCGAGCCCGGCGCCCTGCTCCGTCGCCTCATCGCAGAAAACGGCGATCTGAACCGGCGCGACATCGAGACCCGAAAGTTTCAGCCGCGCGTAGGTCGCGGCCCGCTCGCCGGAAAGGTCGGCCAGCGCGTCGGCGTTCGCCCTCAGGAAGCTCTCGCGTACCCATGCGCGAGCTTCCGCGCTTTCCACCAGCACGAAGCGCCATGGCTGACTGTTGCCGACGGACGGGGCGGTATGCGCCTTCGCCAGAAGCTCTTCCACAAGGGCTGGCGCAATCGCGTCGGGCAGGAACCGGCGCACGTCCCGGCGCCAGGCCAGCAGTGCGCCGAACTCATCGTGAAAGCCAGCGTCGAACCGGCGGCCGCACTCCCGATCTGTATCCGGCGCCATCGTCACGCGTCTTTCCGTTACAGCATATTTCGCCAAATCTGATTCGATTTCGGCGAAATATGCTCAAGATATTGATCCTGAAGCGATTTCTTATCGATCAGGTTTTTCAACCCGATCGGAAAGCGCTTTAGTGGCCGGGGAATTCCACGAGCGTGCGCACCGGAACGTCGAGCGCTTCCAGCTTCTTGCGCCCGCCAAGGTCCGGCAGGTCGATGATGAAGCAGGCGGCAACGACCTCGGCCCCCATCTGCCTGAGGAGCTTGCTCGCCCCTTCCGCCGTGCCGCCGGTCGCGATCAGGTCGTCGACGAGGATCACCTTGTCGCCAGGTTTGATCGCGTCCTTGTGCATTTCCATCTCGTCGAGGCCGTATTCCAGCGAATAGGCGATGCGGACGGTCTCATGCGGCAGCTTGCCCTTCTTGCGGATCGGCACGAAACCGGCGGAAAGCTGGTGCGCCACCGCCCCGCCCAGAATGAAGCCGCGCGCCTCAATGCCGGCGACCTGGTCGATCTTGGAGCCCGCCCACGGCTGGACGAGCGCATCGACCGCGCGGCGGAACGCGCGGGCATCGCCCAGCAGCGTCGTGATATCGCGAAACAGGATGCCCTCTTTCGGATAGTCGGGAATCGTGCGGATCGATTTGATGAGTTCGTCGGAAACTGTGTCCGCACCCATGGGAGCGCCTCGCATTCTGTTCGTAATCGTGTTCGACTTCGCAGCACTTGCGCCCGGCAACGCGCGCATGAGCGGCTGCCGGTCGAATTTCGCAAACCAGCTTACTTACACGGGGATGAGCCTTCCATGGAAGACAGGAAACGACAGTGTGAAGCTGCTTATTTGCTCAAAACCCGCCCCGCAACGGCGTCCAGCTTCGCCAAAAGCGCGGGATCGCGCGCTTCCGGGGCGGTCAGGATCGCATAGTCGAGCGCGGTGTCGGAGCCGATCGGACAAGCCTCGTGCTCACGCGGGATATCGCGGGCAAGCCTTGCGACGAGGCGTTGCGCATTCTCCGCGTTTTCGTGCAGCACCTTGATGATCGCCTGGATATCGACTTCGCCGTGGTCGGGATGCCAGCTGTCGTAATCGGTCACCATGGCAACCGTCGAGTAGCAGATCTCCGCCTCGCGGGCGAGCTTGGCCTCGGGCATGTTCGTCATGCCGATCACGTCGCAGCCCCAGGCGCGGTAGAGGTGGCTTTCGGCAAGTGAAGAGAACTGCGGGCCTTCCATCGCAAGATAGGTTCCCCCGCGCCGGAAGGTCAGGTCTTCCGCCTTCGCCGCCGCCTCCACGTGGTCGATGAGGCGCGGGCTTACCGGATAAGCCATAGAGACATGGGCCACGCAGCCCTTCCCGAAGAAGCTTTTCGGCCGCGCGAAAGTGCGGTCGATGAACTGCTCCACCAGCACGAAGGTGCCGGGCGCATATTCCTCCTTCAGCGAGCCGCAGGCCGATACCGATATGAGGTCGGTTACCCCGCAGCGCTTCATGGCGTCGATATTGGCGCGGTAGTTGATGTCGGAAGGGGCATATATGTGCCCGCGGCCGTGGCGCGGCAGGAAGCAGATTTTCAGGCCGTTTATGGTGCCGATGCGAATTTCGTCCGACGGTTCGCCCCAGGGGCTTTCCATCTTCGTCCAGGCCGCTCCTTCCAGCCCTGGCAGATCGTAAATGCCCGATCCGCCGATCACGCCCAGCACGGTTTCAGCCATCGTCACGCTCCTGCAGAAAATCTCTTCCAGCTACATGCCACAGCCGCCGTTGCTTGCCAAATCGGCTCGGATAACCATCAGCCCTGTTGCCTGCCTGCAACAGCCGCGTCGGATCGTCGCAGAAAACTTTCCCCTGGGGCTGGTTATTCGCGAAAAGCTGTGTATCTTGCGTGCTCCTTAGCTGGGCCGTGCCGTTTCCTGTCGATGAAGGCACATTCCGCCGCAGCGTCTTTTCAACCGATGGCATCAGCCTTTAACGGAGGGATCGCATGACAGCCAAGTTCGCGCTTTCGATCAGCGTCGCTCCGTTCGGCATCCGCCGTTATCCCGGCGTGTCATCGGCATCGACGCCGCGTCGCTCATGGAGCTGCATCGCAGCTTCCTGACGGCCCGCCGCCCGCTTCCCGGGCATTTTCCTTCCAACTGATCCAGACTAACGGCCAACGGCCAATCCGTGCGGAATCGCCTTCGGGCGTCCGGCGTGCGGATCGGTAAGCGACTCCGTTTCGCTTTCCGTTTCCCGCTGGCTCCTCATTTCCTGTTCTTCCCTAACGGGAGCGCATTGCCATGTTCATGAAACTGCCGTCGGAGCTTGAATTCCGGCACGACCTGCCGGATGTCGACATCCGGCACCTTCGCGATCTGCAGCCTTTGGAGCCGCGGGAAAAGCGCCTGAAAAGGGTTGTCGCCCTCGCCGGGACGAGCATCCTTGCGGTTACCTTCATCGCGCTGTTGATCTTCGCGCCCGTTCTCCTTTCGGAGATGGCCCGGGTCGATGAGTTCGTCACCGCTGCCGGCGCCGAGACGGCCTCCGTCTTCGTCGACCGGTTGGCCGGGCTCTTTATTGGCGCGTTGGTGATCGCGGTTGCGATCGTGAGCTTCGGGCTTACGTTTCTGGTCTCCCCGTTCGAGCCGCGTTTCCTGAGTTCGCTCGACTACGCGGACATCGAAGGGCTTGAAGATGAGGCGGAAAGGAAGGCAAGCCGCCTTCTGCGGAGAATGCACGATGTTCGATCGCTTTGAGCGTTTGATCGATCCCTTCAGGGCGGAAGGGATCGAGGGGCCGCCGCCCGATACGCTGGTCAGGTTCTGCTGGTACTATACCAGGCCGATCTGGCCCGTGCTGGCGGCGGTCGGCGTCCTCGGCGCATTGATCGCGGTGTTCGAGGTGATGGTGTTTTCCTTCCTCGGCGACCTCGTGAACTGGCTGTCTTCGGCCAATCGCGACACCTTCTTCGCCGACAACTGGCCCCGCCTTTTGTGGATGGCGACGGTCATACTCGTCATCCTGCCCGCGGTAAACGCCTTGTGGGAGTCGCTCTTCCATCAAGGCGTTCTCGGCAATTACCCGATGAGCGTGCGCTGGCGCGTGCATCGCTATCTGCTGCGCCAGAGCATCGGCTTTTACCAGAACGATTTCGCCGGCCGCATCGCCAACAAGGTGATGCAGACCGCGCTCGCCGTACGCGAGGTCGTCACCCGCATCGTCGATATCCTCGTCTACATTTCCGTCTATTTCGTCTCGGCGCTTCTTCTGATCGGGGAGGCAAGCCTTGAGCTTGCGGCACCGCTCATCCTCTGGCTCTTCGCTTATCTCGGCGTGATCTGGTTTTTCGTTCCGAAGCTCAAGGACGCCTCGCGCGATCAGGCGGATGCCCGTGCGCTGATGACCGGCCATGTCGTCGATGCCTACACCAATATCTCCACGGTAAAGCTCTTCTCCCATACCGAGCGGGAGGAGAATTACGCGAAGAACTCCATGAGCGCGTTCCTGCGCACGGTCTTTCGCCAGATGCGGCTCGTTACGGCGCTGAACATCTCGCTCAACGGCATCAACACGCTGCTGCTTTTTTCCGTCGGCACATTGTCGATCTTCCTGTGGCGGTCGAGCGCCGTCGGCACGGGCGACATCGCGGTCGCGGTCGCCCTCGTGCTGCGGCTCCAGGGCATGTCGCAGTGGATTCTCTGGGAGGTTTCGGGCCTTTTCGAAAATGTCGGCACGGTGCAGGACGGTATCACCACGATTTCGCGCGAGCGCGAAGTGGTGGACCGGGCGGGCGCAAAGCCACTCGTCGTCCAGGACGGCGCGATCCGCTTCGAGAATATCCGCTTTCATTACGGCAAGGCGTCCGGCGTGATCGAGGATCTGACGCTCGATATCGAACCCGGCGAAAAAATCGGCCTCATAGGCCGTTCGGGTGCCGGCAAGTCGACGCTGGTAAACCTGCTTTTGCGCTTTTACGACCTTGAGGGCGGGCGCATCCTCGTCGACGGTCAGGATATCTCGGCCATAACTCAGGAATCGCTTCGCGCGCAGGTCGGCGTTGTCACGCAGGACACCTCGCTCCTGCACCGCTCGGTGCTCGAAAACATCGTCTACGGACGCCCCGATGCCGGGCGCGAAGAGGCGTGGGAGGCGGCAAGGCGCGCCCATGCGGAGCGTTTCATCAAGGGGCTCGAGGACCTTGAGGGACGGACCGGCATGGACGCCCATGTGGGCGAGCGCGGGGTCAAGCTTTCCGGCGGCCAGCGGCAACGGATCGCGATCGCCCGCGTTCTCCTCAAGGATGCGCCGATCCTTGTCCTGGATGAAGCGACCTCGGCGCTTGATTCGGAGATCGAGGCCGCGATCCAGGAAAGCCTGACGGAACTCATGGAAGGCAAGACGGTGATCGCCATCGCCCATCGGCTGTCGACGATCGCGGCGATGGACCGGCTCGTGGTCATGGACCGGGGCCGGATCGTGGAAGAAGGCACGCACGGGGATCTACTGGCCCGCGGCGGGCTTTACGCGGACCTGTGGAAGCGCCAGTCCGGCGGCTTCATCGACAGTGCGGCGGTCGCCTGACACCGCCGCCCGCATTGCCGGAAGCAACCGCATTTGCGCACGTAACGCGAACATCGGCGAAATAGCGGCGGCAATACGTTGAAAAAAAACGACCGGGAGCGCGACAAAGCGTCATTTCGCCGTATGACGATCTGGACAAGAGCCGGGAACGATGCAAAAAGACGCCCGCTTGAACGGGTGCGCTTTTGACGCACTTTGTGGCCCTGTTAGCCTGCCCGAGCCCTTCTAGGTATTATTACCGATAGGGAAGATTCGGAGCGGGCTTGCCGTTCAGGGCCGAAACAGTTTGAAGAGGACGCGACCTTGGCACAGCAGGATACGGTCGAACCGACACGCCGCGATTTCCTCTATATCGCGACCGGTGCAGTTGGGGCGGTCGGCGCGGGAGCGCTTGCATGGCCCTTCATTGACCAGATGAACCCGGATGCTTCGGCGCTGGCGCTCGCTTCGATCGAAGTGGACGTTTCGGCGGTCGAGGAAGGACAGTCGATCACCGTGAAGTGGCGCGGAAAGCCCGTCTTCATCCGCCATCGCACGGCGGAGGAGATCGAGAAGGCGAAGTCCGTTTCGCTCGACGACCTGCCGGATCAGTTCGCCCGCAACTCCAATCTTCCGGCGGACGCGACCGCGACCGACGAACACCGCGCGGCGCCCGAGAAGGAGCCGTGGCTGATCATGGTCGGCATCTGCACGCACCTTGGTTGCGTGCCGCTCGGCGATGCGGGTGATTTTGGCGGCTGGTTCTGCCCCTGCCATGGCTCGCACTACGACACGGCAGGCCGCATCCGCAAAGGCCCGGCCCCGGAAAACCTCATGGTGCCGCCGTTCGAATTCGTCGCGGATCAGACCATCAAGATCGGCTGAAGCTCAGCAGCGCTTTAGGAGACAGCCATGGCTGGACATTCCAATTACGTACCGCAGAGCGCGGCGGCGAAGTGGCTTGAAGCCCGTCTGCCGGTCATTTCGCTCATGCGCGGTTCCTTCGTAGACTTTCCCACCCCGAAGAACCTCAACTACTGGTGGACCTTCGGCGGCATCCTGTTCTTCGTCCTCGTCGCGCAGATCCTGACCGGCGTCGTGCTGGCCATGCATTACACGGCCTCGACGGCGGCGGGTTTCGATTCCGTCGAACACATCATGCGCAACGTGAATTTCGGCTGGCTCCTGCGCTACCTGCACGCCAACGGCGCGTCGATGTTCTTCATCGCGGTCTATATCCACATGTTCCGCGGCATGTATTACGGCTCCTACAAGGCGCCTCGCGAGATTTCGTGGATTCTCGGCGTCATCATCTTCCTCATCATGATGGCAACCGCCTTCATGGGCTACGTGCTCCCCTGGGGCCAGATGTCCTTCTGGGGCGCAACGGTGATCACCAACCTATTCTCGGCGATCCCGCTCGTGGGCGAGGAAATCCGCACCTTCCTGTGGGGCGGCTTCTCGGTCGACAACCCGACGCTGAAGCGCTTCTTCTCGCTTCATTATCTGCTGCCGTTCATGATCTTCGGCGTGGCGCTTCTCCACGTCTGGGCGTTCCACACCACGGGCAACAACAACCCGACGGGCGTCCAGCCGAAGTCGAAGCAGGACACGGTACCCTTCCATCCGTACTACACGGTGAAGGATCTCTTCGCGATCATCGTCTTCATGATCCTCTTCGCCTGGTTCGCCTTCTACGTGCCGAACTATATGGGTCACCCGGACAACTACATCGAGGCGAACCCGCTGGTCACGCCCGCACATATCGTTCCGGAATGGTACTTCCTGCCGTTCTACGCGATCCTGCGTGCCATCCCCGACAAGCTCGGCGGCGTGGTGGCGATGTTCGGCTCCATCGCCGTCCTCTTCGTCCTGCCCTGGCTCGACACCTCGAAGGTCCGCTCCGGTACGTTCCGGCCGCTGTTCAAGCAGTTCTTCTGGATCTTCGGCGCGGTCTGCGTGGGCCTCGGCTATCTCGGCGCACAGCCGGCGGAAGGAATTTACGTCATCCTGGCGCGCATCCTCACCGCCTATTACTTCGCGCACTTCCTGATCATCCTGCCGCTGCTCGGTTTCCTTGAGAAGCCGAAGCCGCTGCCGGCGTCGATCTCGGAAGCCGTGCTCGCCAAATCGGGCGGCGGTCAGCCGGCCGGTGCGGTCGCAGCACCCGATACCAAGTAATCGACGAGCGAGATCGGAGTTCGATGATATGAAAAGAATGGTTGGAACCGTTCGCACGCTCGCCGCAGTCGCAGGCCTTGTGCTGGCGGGCCCCGCGCTCGCCGCGGAAGGTGAAGCGCCGCACATCGAGAAACAGCAGTGGTCGTTCGCGGGCCCCTTCGGCACCTACGACCCGGCCCAGCTTCAGCGCGGCTTCAAGATCTACCGCGAGGTCTGCTCGGGCTGCCACTCGATGCGGCTTGTGGCTTTCCGCAATCTCGCCCAACCGGGCGGCCCCGGCTTCACCGAAGATGAAGCCAAGGCGATCGCGGCTGAATACACTGTCGTGGACGGCCCGAACGACGACGGCGAAATGTACGAGCGTCCGGGCATACTCGCCGATCACTTCCCCTCGCCGTTCCCCAACGAGCAGGCGGCCCGCGCGGCCAACGGCGGCGCCTATCCGCCGGACTTCTCCCTGCTCGCAAAGGCGCGTGCCGCGCACCGCGGCTTCCCGAATTTCGTGATCGACGCCTTCACGCAGTACCAGGAGCAGGGCCCGGACTACATCTACTCCCTGCTCACGGGCTACGAGGAAGAAGCGCCGGAAGGCGTGGAAGTTCCACCCGGCCAGTACTACAACCACAGCTTCCTGGCCGGCAAGACGCTCGCCATGGCCCCGCCGCTGTTCGAAGAGCTTGTCGAATATACCGACGGCACGCCGATGACGGTGGATCAATACGCCAGGGACGTCGCGGCCTTCATGATGTGGGCTGCGGAACCGCACCTCGAAGAGCGCAAGAAGATCGGCTTCCGCGTCATGGCGTTCCTGATCATCTTCGGCTCGCTGCTCTACTTCACGAAGCAGAAGATCTGGCGCAAGGTCGATCACTGATCGCCAGCTCCACCTGATCCAGAAAAAGCCGCCGGAGCGATCCGGCGGCTTTTTTGTTGGGCACCGCCCCGCGCCTCACGCCGCTTCGTCGGCGGCAAGGAAACCGCCGGACTGGCGCTTCCAGAGATCGGCGTAAAGCCCGCCCCGGGCCAAAAGGTCCTGATGCGTGCCCTCTTCCACGATCCGGCCTTCATCCATGACGACGAGCCGGTCCATCGCCGCGATTGTGGAAAGCCGGTGGGCGATTGCAATCACCGTCTTGCCTTGCATCAGTTCCGACAGGCTTTCCTGGATGGCGGCCTCGATTTCGGAATCGAGCGCAGACGTCGCCTCATCGAGCACCAGGATCGGCGCATCCTTCAAAAGCACGCGGGCAATCGCGATCCTTTGCCTCTGGCCGCCGGATAGCTTCACGCCCCGCTCGCCCACATGAGCGTCAAGCCCGCGTCGCCCGCGTCTGTCGGAAAGCTCGTCGATAAACCCGTCCGCATGCGCGCGCCGGGCGGCCTTGCGGATCGCCTCTTCGTCCGCATCCGGGCGGCCGTAGGCGATGTTTTCGCGGATCGAGCGGTGAAGCAGCGAGGTGTCCTGCGTCACCATGCCGATGGCCCCGCGCAACGATCCTTGCGTGACTTTCGAAACGTCCTGCCCGTCCACCTCGATAAGGCCCCGGTCGACGTCGTAGAACCGAAGCAGCAGGTTGACGAGCGTCGATTTGCCCGCCCCCGAGCGGCCGACGATGCCGACCCTTTCTCCCGGCTCGATGGCAAGCGTCAGGCCCTGCAGCACGCCGTCCTCGCGGCCGTAGTCGAAGGTTACATCCCGAAATGCGATCCGCCCTTCGCGAACCTTGAGAACAGGCGCATCCGCCTCATCCGTCACCGTTACTTCACGGGTTATCATCTCCGCGCTGTCCTGCAGCGTGCCGAGGTTGCGGAAAAGCCCGTTAAGCTGGTTCATCAGCCGGTTGAGCAGGATATTCAGCCTGAGCATCAGGCCGAGCACGATAGCCACATCGCCCGGCGTCAGCGTGCCGCGCTGCCAGGCGGAGACGGCAAATCCGCCGATCGTCGCCATCATGATCCCGCTTGCGCCCGACATGAAGAAGCGCGCCGCCGTCAGCGTGCGCGTGAAGGTTTTCAGCCGGTCGAGGAAATTGAGATAGCCGCGCCGCATCCCCTCCTCTTCGTGGGACTGGTCGCCGAAAAGCTTCACCGTCTGGATGTTGGAATAGGTGTCGACCAGCCGTCCGGTGACGCCCGAGGCCGCATGAGAAACATTGCGCGCCCTGACCCGGATCCGGGGCACGAAGAAACGCGCGGCCAGCGCGAAGACCGCGACCCAGACGACGATCAGCGCGCCGAAGACCCAGTCGAGCCCGGCGAACAGCGCGAAGGTGGAAATCGCGAAGACGACGATGTACCAGCTCACCTGCAGCAGGGAGACCATGAAGTCGCCCGCCGCCTGCCCCGCCTGCCAAACCTTCTGGGAAACACGGCCTGCGAATTCGTCCTGGAAATAGGCCATGGACTGGCGCATCACCCGGTCGTGGGATTGCAGGCGCACGAGGTTGAAGAAGCCCGGCACCACCGCCTGTTCCTCGACCAGCGCCGTCAGCGTCGCCACAAGCGTGCGGAAGATCACAACGGTCGCCGCCATCGTGAAAAGCAGCGGCCAGTGGTCGGCAAAGAACGTCGCGCGTCCGCCCTCGCCCATCAGGTCGATCAGCCAGCCGACGAAGACATAGAGCATCGCCTCGATCAGCGCCGTCAGCCCGCCGAGCACGAGCATGGTCACGAACACCCATCTTGCCTGGGCAACGAAGAACCGCAGGAACGCGAGCACGTCGCGCGGCATGGGCTGGTCGGGGCGCTTGGCGAACGGGTCTATCCGGCTTTCGAACCAGCGGAATATCGGGGTCACTTTTGCCGGAACTCCATGGAATGCGAGGTTGTCAAAAACGCCGTTTTTCCCGGAACGGCAGCGAGAGCTGAAAATCCTTCCGCCGATTATAGGGTTTCGAGCGGGCGCGGCGAATGGTTTCTCCCGCGCGCGCGACTGATGTAATCTCTCCTGATGGCGGAAGACAGCAGACGCAAACTGGCGGCGATCGTGGTGGCGGATGTCGCCGGTTACTCACGTCTGATGGGGGAAGACGACGCGGGAACGCTCGCCTCCCTGCGCGCCCATCGCGCCGAGCTTGTCGACCCGCTCGTCGCCGCGCACGGCGGGCGCACGGTCAAGACCATGGGCGACGGCCTCTTGATGGAGTTTCCCTCCGTCGTCGACGCGGTAAACTGCGCGCTCGCCATCCAGCACGGCATGGCGGAGCGAAATTCGAACCTTGCCTCGCCCAATGCCATCCGCTTTCGCATCGGCATTCACCTTGGAGATGTCATCGTCGAGGGTGACGATATTTTCGGCGACGGGGTCAATATCGCCTCGCGTATCGAGGCGTTGGCTGTAGCCGGCGGCATCGCGCTGTCCGACGATGCCTACCGGCAGGTGCGCGACCGTTCGGATGTGGCCTGGGCGGACGGCGGCGAACATGCGCTCAAGAATATCGCCCGGCCCGTCACGATCTGGCGCTGGTCGGTCGGGGAAGATCGAACGCCCTCCCCCGGACCGAAAAAGCCCGCGGCGGAAAAACCCCCGCCCGACCGGGCATCAATCGCCGTCCTGCCCTTCGACAATATGAGCGGCGATCCGGAGCAGGCCTATTTCGCCGACGGCATCACGGAGGACATCATCACCGAGTTGTCGAAGGTCTCGGGCCTCACGGTGATCGCGCGCAACTCCACCTTTGTCTACAAGGCCAAGGCGGCGCGCATTCAGGATGTCGCGGCGGATCTTGGCGTGGCGCATGTGGTGGAAGGCAGCGTACGCAAGGCGGGATCGAAGGTCCGCATCACCGCGCAGCTTATCGATGGGGCCACCGGCGGCCACCTCTGGGCGGAGCGTTACGACCGCGAGCTTGCCGATATTTTCGCGGTGCAGGACGATGTGACGGGCAAGATCGTCGAGGCGCTCTCCAAAAGCCTGATCGCCCCCGGCCCCACGCCCGCGCCACGCCACGAACCTGCTGTTCCGGAAGCTTATGACTGCGTGTTGCGCGGGCGCGAGCAGTACCGCCTCTTCACGCCGGAGGGCAACCGCGCGGCGGACGGGCTTTATTCCAGGGCGATCGCGCTCGATCCCGCCTATGCCGCCGGTTACGCCGGGCTTGCCATGGTCAGGATGCATGACTGGTTCGCCGGCGAGCCCGATGCCCTCGATAAAGCGTATGAGCTTGCGCAAAAGGCGAGCGAGCTCGACCCGGCGTTACCTCTTGTGCATGAGGCCCTCGGCAATATCCGGCTGTTTCGCAGGGAATATGAGGAGGCCACGGCTTCGATTGAACGCTGGATCGAGCTGGAGCCCGGAAGTGCGGATGCCTATGCCAACCTCGCCGGCCTTCTTCACTTCACGGGCGAGCCGGAGAAAGTCGCGCCCCTTATCGACAAGGCGACAGGGCTGAACCCGTTCTTTCCTTTTTATTACACGCTCTACTGCGGCCAGGCTTATCTCATGATGGGGCGATACGACGAGGCTCTTGAGGCCCTTCGCCGCGCCGCCACGCGCAACGAAGATGCCTTGCCCGCGCAGCTTTATCTTGCCGCCTGCCACGGCCTTCGCGGGGAGGATAAGCCTGCGCAAGACGCGCTGGCCCGCGTCTTTCGCCTTCACCCCGGCTTTTCGGTGAAGTGGCTGAAAACCTATTTCCCCTATAGGCGCGAGGAAGATACTGCCCGCCTGCTCGCGGGGCTTGAGGTTGCAGGGTTTTCCGCCTGACAGGCTACCCGCCGCCCGCCGTCTCAGCTTTTCTCGCGGATTTCCCGGTTCTGCCCGCGAAGGGCGGCGAGATCGGCACCCATCGCCCTCTCCCGTGTGCAAATTGCAGGCGCTCGCTGTAGCGGATAGCTCCCCCTTTCACTCACGTTGCGGCAAGTTTTGGGAAACGGACGGAATAAAGCGCCGGGTCCGTGCGTTTACTTATCGGGAGCAAACGCAAGAGGGAGGAATCCATGCCCGATCAAAGCGGAAACAAGGGGCTGTTCGCTTATTTCGAAAACGATCCCGATAACGCCGACCGTCATTTCTTCGGACGAATCCCCCATTCCGACCGGCGCGGGTTTCTGCGCGGCGCGGGGCTGACCACCATGGGCGCCATGCTCGGCATGGCGATACCCTACCACCGCAACATGCCCTCGGGCTTCATCCCCGTCGCCTTCGCCGATGAAGACGTTCTGACGGGCAAGGACGGCCTGACGCTTTTGAACGACAGGCCCGTCAACGCGGAAACGCCGCCCCAGCTGCTTGACGACCCGATCACGCCGACGAACCGGCATTTCATCCGCAACAACGGCCTGCCGCCGGAGGATGTTGACGCCGCTTCCTGGAAGCTCACGGTCGACGGCATGGTCGACAATCCGATGGAAATGTCGATCGACGACTTGAGGTCGAATTTCGAGGTGGTGACCATGGCGCTCACCGTCGAATGCGGCGGCAACGGCCGCGCGTTCTTCGATCCGCCGGCATCCGGCAACCAGTGGACGCTTGGCGCCGTCGCCTGTTCGGAGTGGACGGGCGTTCGCCTGAAGGACGTGCTGGCGAAGGCAGGCGTCAAGGACGGTGTCGTCTACACCGCGCATGAGGGCGCCGATACGCATCTGTCGGGCGATCCCGACAAGCTGCCGATTTCGCGCGGCGTGCCGATCGAAAAGGCCATGACCGACAATATCCTGATCGCCTTCGCGATGAACGGCGCGGAGCTGCACCCGATGAACGGCGCGCCCCTTCGCCTCGTCGTTCCGGGCTGGCCGGGCTCCTGCTCGCAGAAGTGGCTGAAGCGCGTCTGGCTGCGCGATGTCGTCCACGACGGGGCGAAGATGACGGGCACGTCCTACCGCGTGCCGAACCGCCCCGTTTCGCCGGGCGAGGATGTCGCCGAGGAGGATTTCGTCATCATCGAACGCATGCCGGTGAAGTCGCTCATCACCCATCCCGAAACCGGCACGGAAACGGGCCGCGACGGCGTGGAGGTGCGCGGCCATGCCTGGTCGGGCGACCGGACGATAGAGCGTGTCGACATCTCCATCGATTTCGGCGCGACGTGGATGCAGGCGGAACTCGACGCGCCCGTGAACGACGGCGCGTGGCAGAACTGGCGCGCCACCGTCAACTTCCCGCAGGCCGGATATTACGAGGTCTGGGCGCGGGCGACGGATGATGCCGGCGTTTCGCAGCCCTTCGCCATTGCCTGGAACCCGAAGGGTTACCTCAACAACTCGATGCACCGCATCGGCCTGCGCGTCGCCTGACCGCGTCAAACCTTGAAACAAAGGGGGCGGCAGATCTGCCGCCCTCTGTCACGTTATGCTCTAGCCCGGACCCGCCATGAAACACCTGCTTGTAACCTGCCTGAGTATCTCGATTTTCGCCCTTTCCGCCCCCGCCTTCGCGCAAGAGTCCGAATACGGGGCCCTTTACGAAGCGCCGGGCGTGGAGGAAACCTTCATCTACTGCACGGCCTGCCATTCGGAGATGATCGTCGCCCAGCAGGGCAAGACACGAAAGCATTGGGAGGATCTGTTCAAGTGGATGCGCGAGGAACAGGGCATGGCGGAAATCCCGGAGCCGGACCGCACGCTCATCCTCGACTATCTGGCCGAGCATTATAACGAGGATCGGCCCCACTTCCCGAAGCGGTAGTGTGGTGAATTTGAAATACGCCTCACCATAGCAGCAGCCTCCGGAGCGTATTTCAAATTCGAAAACCACACTAGAAACATATATTTGCTAGTCACCCTTTTGAATCTGAAGTTCGTTCAGAGCATGCCGGGCAAAGAGACGAACTTCAGATTCGGGTGACTAGGGAGATAGTTCGCTCACGCGCAGGGGCGCGCCGCCGTTTCGCTCATGGCGGTGCGGAAGCCCTGCAGCCTGCGCATTTCGTCCCGGATCACGGCTTCGGCATATTCGCCGACCGCCTCGAACCGCTCGGCGTCCATACCGCTTGCCACCATCACGAAGCCGAAGCCGCCTGCCGCCCAGTTGCGCACCAGCAGGCCGTCGCGTTTCATCGGCAGCGCGTCGGATGCCCCGTCGACGGCGATCAGCGTCAGCCGGCAGCCGCGCAATCCCCGGTAATGCAGGCCGACCATGTCGCTCTCGCCCGCGCGGCCCGTTTCCACGTCGACGAGAAACAGGCGGGACGCCGTCATGTCCGGCGCGCTGAACTCGAACGCCCGGCCCGTGGAGACGACCTTTTGAACCTTGCCTTCCTCGACGACGTAGGTCTGCCGCGCCAGCCTTTCATGCAAGGCGAACACGCTGTCTTCCAGGTTTGGGGGCAGCAGATACTGCCAGGCGGAAAAGCCCATCACGGCAGCGACGAGGCACGCCGCAATGGCCGCGAAGGCGCGCTCTCGCGTTTTCTTCGCGCGCTTTCCTTCGCGCGCCTGTTTCGCCGGGGCGTCTTCGGCGGGGCGAAGGGAGGCGAGACCGGCTTTCAGCTTGAGGATGCGGTCGAGCTCGGCCTGAAGCTCCGGTTCTTCGTCGAGGCGCGTTTGAAGAGCGGCGGATTGAGCTGCGTCGAGTTCGCCGTCGGCGAAACCGTTCAGCAGCACCCAATCGTGTTCCTGCCCGCCGTTTTCCTGCCCGCGCATCATGTCTTCCGTTTCCGCCTTGCCCTCATCGGCCTGACGTTGGACCCTTCAAGCTCATCCACCATCGCCCGTCGTGCCCGGCTCAGCCGGCTCATCACCGTGCCGGTGGCAACCGACATGACGTTTGCCGCCTCCGCATAGCTCATCCCCATCACATCGACCAGATAAAGCACCTCGCGGTGGTTGGGCGAGAGTGCCTCCATCGCCTGCCGGATCAGGATCGCGTCCAGCCGATTGTCCTCAACGATCGGCTCCCCATCAATTAAACGTTTATACGAGGCGGAATATTCCGAGCGCACCTTTTTCCTGCGCTGCCTGTCAATGTAGAGATTACGGATAACCCGGAACATCCAGTGCCGCATATCGTCCAGCGTATCGGGCACCTTCCCGCTTTCCAGCGCGCGAGCAATCGCTTCCTGCACGAGGTCGTCCCCGTCGCCAGCATCGCCGCAAAGCGCATAGGCATATGCGGTAAACTGAGGCCTCAGCCTCAGGATTTTGTCGTGATCAACCATCCCGGCGGCAGTATGCCGCAGTTACGTAGGGGGAGCTAGAGGATGGGAGGGGCAGGCAGGTGGGTTTGTGGTGTCGGGGAGAGGCGATGGTGGTTGGGGGTCTAGCGGTGTTTTCCGATCACATGGTTTTCGCTTTGAACTCGCGCTATCCTGTTCTTGCTTCACGCCATCCCACTGTAGAGACTGTCCAGTCAACATTAGGAGCTGCTTGTATCATGACCAGTGGTGGTGGCGCAAAAGCGAATGACATCATGCCTTTGCTTGAAAATAATTGAATAAATAACGCCGTTATCAATCAAAATTTTGTTTATACACAATCACGTCTTAGTATTTCATAATTACACCGTAAAAGTTAAATTCAAATATAGAATTTGAATGGCTGCCGCTCCGCATCTTTAG
This sequence comes from Hongsoonwoonella zoysiae, assembly GCF_013266695.1. GTDB lineage: Bacteria > Pseudomonadota > Alphaproteobacteria > Rhizobiales > Stappiaceae > Hongsoonwoonella > Hongsoonwoonella zoysiae. The sequence continues at coordinate 1,717,461 of NZ_JABRXF010000001.1, read as the reverse complement.
CACTACCCATAACAAGTACTTCACCAACCTTGTCAGCAAATCGGATAGTCACAGGAAGTCCATCATTATAGCTAGCTGAATTGAAGTTAATTTTGGTCAATCTCATGACATCATGCAGCACTGTTGAAATATCCGGCAACTCAGAACTAGCTCTCAACACAGTAATAAAAAGCGGGTTTGGCGTTTCTGGCCCAAGATAAGTGTCGATCCGCGGCACATAACCAGACGTCCATAAATAGGCATCCTTGAGGCCTAGAAGCAGTGCTGTACCTCGAATAGTCGGATAGTCCCCATCGCGGTAAAATTTGGTTTCACCATGTGTTGATTTAATGCGTATTGCAACAATATTAGTTTCTTCTGGAGCAGATTCGGAGAATGCTTCCCACTCCTCATCCGTAAACTTAGTACGGCCATGTATAAACAACTCCTTCGGATTGGACCCGAATTTTGATCGATATGTTTTTAGCACCTGATCGATTAATTTTCGGGCGGCTTCCTTTGAGAGATGAAATTCCTTTCGCTCTGTCATCCACGGGCCGTTTGCTCCGCGAAACACCACTCCATCCCCCTCGCTCAGGAACATTTGGGCCGCACAGCAAGCATGATTGTCGGGGTGATTGGGAAGGAGTTTGAACACCAACCCGATGTAACACACGCCCTCCCTCATCTCGGCAATTTTCCAAGGCGGATACTCCTGGCTTTTGTAAAATAGCGCCGTGGCAAGGTTCCAGGCTATAGTGGCTGGGTCTTGCACTCCGCGGATAGGGTTTCCAGCACGATTTAAAAACTTGTCTGGAGCGAGGGTGGTCTCACGAACGAGTTGGCAGGGCTGCCCGATTTTCAGTAGCCTGGCCTTGATTTGACGATGAAAGTCTGGGACGTCTTCAAATACAGCTTCGCTTTTGGTATCGATAACATTTGCGAGTAGCGGAAGGTCCGCTTTCGCCTTTTGTTTTCTTGAAAATGCTCCGGGAGTCAGCTGGATATTCCGCCTACCGCTAGCCTCCACACGGCAACGGTCGAAAACCGTTTCAGGTACGGAAAACACCCAGACATCGATAGTCTTCTCTTCATTTTTTAGGTGATTTTCGATGGGCTCAAGAAAAAGATCAACGGTGCGAGCGACAGCTTCGTGATGGTTTTCTATGACTGTGCGATCCTCAATCTCACTCGTGTTTAGATTGTAGACTGTAAGATCGTCTGCATCGACAGATATTCCATAAGCCTCAAACAAGCCAGGAAAGTCAGAAAGATGCGGCCTAAAAGACTTCTCACGCTTCTTGCGCTTGGGCACTCTCACCTGCGATTGGGCCTTGGAGAGCCAATTTCGAAACAGTTCCTCCCCCGCCTTTGTTGCTACAAGTCCCACCGAAATTTCATGCCGCTTTGGGACTCTATTCGGCCCATATAAATAAAGCCCATCTTTAGGGTGGTCGAGGACTTGACCGTGACCGAACTCAAGCTGCGGTTCATCAATATGAATTACCGCCAGTGAGGTTTCGCGAAACTCGGTCATGCATCCTCCTCATCAATGTGCCGCCCCAAGGTCGTGACATCAATTTCCTCACCATCTTCGCCTAGTTTGTTGGTTTGTCGGGCAGTTATCGGCGATGTTGCCTGAATCGGCATGGCATCGACGTGAGCGTAAGCCCCTTCCGCAAGGGGCAATGAAATATAAGGGCTGTCACCAGCCAACACTTCTAGGAACGCCATCAATCGACCGTGCCAAGCTTTGTTGCGCCAACTGCCTGCAATAGAACGCCGCAGACGGTGTTGAATTTTGCGATCCTGAATGAGCTTAGGTGTTTTTACATCATCGAGATCGGAGAAAAGAACGCGACTTTTCAGTCGATAATGCGGAAATGGAAAAAGGCTAACTTGAGCGCTTACGCCATATTCCCAGAGCCTGCCACGGGCAATATTGCGAAGCATCGAATTGCGCCGCTGCCCCTGCTTCCCCCAAGGGATTCGTTCTCCGACCTCGACCTGCCCACTTTGCACGATCTGAGCTAACCCATTGGAGAACTCGTGAGCTAAAAATCCTTCGCGCAAACAATGCTTTTCCCAAGCTTGGCGGAAAAGGCTGACAACAATATTCCTCGCCTCACGACTTTCTATATTAAGCGAAGCGATTCCTTCTTCAACGAAGTCTTCGTAGCTCACTTCCTTACGAATTTTGAATGCACCAGCCCCTGAAAAATGTGCTTCAAGATCGATAGCGGATGCAAAACCGAAATACCCCTCCGCATGTGGGACGATCGGAAAAGGAAAAGCATTTACAGAGTCCTTGAGCGCAGTTCGGTTGACCGCCCCTGCCGGCGTAACAAAATAAAGGCTATCAGGCACTGCAATTATGCGGAGCCAATTCGATGTTAGTGTTTCAGGTTTTTCCTGTAGTTTTATCGACCTACGACGATGGTAAGCAGCCCATTCTGGTTGGATACGCGGCTCCCGCATGCGCGGCACGTTTTGTCGCTTTAGTGACTTCAGCAATTTTTCAAGGCCAGTCGCCCAACTCTTCTGAAAATCAATGTATTGCAAATCGACAATACCAAATACAGGCTGAAAGTCTTTAATGCGCAAAGGTAATATAAAATTTGGGTCTGAAATTCTTCTCGCTATATCGATTGCAATGCCTATTTCTTGCAATACGCCTTGGCGTTCTAGCGTATCTGGACTGCAACAAAGCAGCATCTTTGCCGATTCATTTTGGAGCGTATTCGTGAGCTTCGCTCTCCAGCTATCTCCCGTGTCAAGGCAAAGTATATCGGCAAACACGTCATAGCCTGCCGCCTCAAGCCTTGGAGCCAACCAAAGCGCTAACGCATCATCCCCTGGTGTAGCTTTTGATATAAAAAGCTTGGTTCTAGAAGGATTTATTTCTTTACTCATATCCTCAACATATGTCGATTGAGCTCATATTGAAATTGAAAGTTACGGTGTCCACAATTTTAGAGCGAGTTTTATGGTAACGCCTATACCGATGTACGATCTTTCATTAAAAGATGCAGCAACTGCAAAACAAGGCTCGGAAGCGAAAATTTGGACCTGAAAATTACGATGACCGCCACTATCCATTGATGTTTTGACACAGCGTTTGTCTGAGTCCAATCGCAACGTGATGGAAAAAGTCTGGCCGACCTAACTACTGCCGCCCCCCCCTCCTAGCCACCCCCTCCCTTTCGTGTAATCTCCCAAGCGCGGAACAAAACCCGCGCGACGGAAGGCGAACCCGTGAGCACGATCAAGGATATTTACGCCCGGCTATTCCGCGTTCCGCTTGCCGAGGTTCTGGAGGATGCGAAGCACTGCGCGCATAGGCATTTCGGGCTGGCAGTGGTGACAATCACCACCGAAAACGGGCGGTGAAGCCGCTTCCCCACCCTTTACGCCCTCGCCAAATCGGCTAAACCCTTCTCCCCTCTCTACCGAAGCCGAAGCGGAAGCGCCCTTGCCCGATCTTGCCCTTTACCAGCCCGATATTCCGCAGAACACGGGCACGATCCTGCGTCTTGCCGCCTGCATGGGTGTCTGCGTTCACCTGATCGAGCCTGCGGGTTTTCCGCTGTCCGACCATGCGTTGAAACGTGCGGGAATGGACTATCTGGAGCGCGCGGCGCTTGTCCGCCATGTCTCCTTCGCCGCTTTCGAGGACTGGCGGAAGGGGGAAGCGTGGCGCCTCGTGCTGCTTTCCACTCGCGCGGCCGTTCCCTACACCGCGTTTTCGTTCGAGGCGTCGGACATTCTCCTGCTCGGCCGCGAGTCCGCCGGCGTGCCGGATGCGGTTCACGATGCTGCCGATGCGCGCCTTCTGATCCCCATGGCGGAGGGCATGCGCTCTCTTAACGTGGCGATATCCGGTGCGATGGTGCTGGGCGAGGCCTTGCGCCAGACGAAGGCTTTCCCCTAAACGTCTCCCCATTGAACCAATTCCCGAAAGGCGAATCATGAGCGGCGGCAAGGCAGACGGCGGTGACGTGAAGGGCGGGCCGATCCCCGACGGGATCGAGGAAAAGAAGCTCCGCGCGCCGGAATGGTTCGCGAGCCTGCGTGACGATATCTGCTCCGCTTTCGAGGCGCTGGAAGATGAGATCGGCGAGCGTTCCGGCCCGCTTTCGGATATGGCGCCCGGCCGTTTCGTGCGCACCCCCTGGGAGCGGACGAACCACGACGGTGAAAAGGGCGGCGGCGGCGTCATGTCGATGATGCATGGCCGCGTTTTCGAAAAGGTCGGCGTGCACGTTTCCACCGTCCACGGCTCCTTCTCGCCGGAATTTCGCGGCCAGATTCCAGGTGCCGCTGAAGACCCGCGCTTCTGGGCCTCCGGCATCTCGCTGATCGCCCATCCGCGGAACCCGCATGTTTCTGCCGTTCACATGAACACGCGCATGGTCGTCACCACGCGCCAGTGGTTCGGCGGCGGGGCGGACCTGACGCCCGTTCTCGATGCCCGCCGAACGCAAACAGACCCCGACACGCGCGCCTTCCACGCCGCCATGCGCGAAGCCTGCGACGCTCACGCCTGCGCCGATTACGAGCACTACAAGACATGGTGCGATGACTATTTCTATCTGAAACACCGCGACGAGCCGCGCGGCATCGGCGGCATTTTCTACGATTATCTCAACAGCGGGGATTGGGAGGCGGATTTCGCCTTCACGCAGGATGTCGGCCGCGCCTTCCGCAAGATCTATCCCGACCTCGTGCGCCGCAACTTCGAAAAGCCCTGGAGCGAGGCGGAACGCGAGGAGCAACTTATCCGCCGTGGCCGCTATGTGGAGTATAATCTGCTTTACGACCGGGGCACGATTTTCGGCCTCAGGACGGGCGGAAACGTCGCCTCCATCCTCTCGTCCATGCCGCCGGTCGTGAAATGGCCATGAGGGAATTGTGAGACTTTCTCAAATCCCCTCATTTCACCTTTTTGACCCCGCCTGGAATTTTCCTCGCCGCTTTGGCGGATAGCCCGTGAGGCCCCTGTCAGACCCCCAGTCAGGCCGGTATCACCCGGCCTGCTGGATGGCTGAAAGCCGCCAGTTTCCGCCGTTTTCGCGTACGAAGGTCCAAAGTTCCGTCACCTCCGAAGGGGTGTCGGGATCACCCTCGACGACCCTGTTCGTCGCACGATCCCTCGTTACGTCAATTGACGTGTAACGCATTGCAACCGTTGCGTAATCCTGCGCACCCTCGCGCCAGGCTTCCGAAAGGTCGCCCTGCAAGAGCTTGATGTCCCGCACTTCATTCACCAGCCCCGCCGACGCCGCTTTTCCGAGATCTTCCGCAAGGAATCCAAAGGCTTCGGTCGTCGAAAGGCCTCGCAGCGTGGTGTAGTCCTCGCGCCCGAAGGCCTCCTGGATATCGGTCAGAAGCTTTTCGAAGGTGTCGAGATCCTCAGGCGTTATGCCGATCTCGTCTCCTTCCGAAAAAGGCGTTGAAGACGCAGCGGAAGATGCCGGAGTCCCGCCGATATCCGGCACCTTGAACCCGGACGAACCGCCGTTCTCCCGCTGACCCGAAAACTGGGAAAGCCGCGAACTCGCAAGCCCCGCCGGGGCATAGGCCGGCTGCGGTTCAGGCTGCCGCCGGCGCATGAAAAACATGATAATTCCGCCGATAATCGCCAGTTGCAGCAAGAGCCCCAGCATTCCGGCGAACCCGCCGATCCCGTGCCCCAGCAGCATGCCGATGAGCCCGCCAAGCAGAAGACCGCCCATCATGGAGCCGAAAAAACCGCCGCCGAAGAGGCCGCGCCGTGGCGAAGTGGCGGGATTCTGCCGGGCCGCCAGAGAAGGCGATGTGCCTTGCCGCGGCGTTTGGGTGTTTTGCAAGGGCTGTGCCCTGCGTGGTGCCGTCGGCGTCGCCTTGGGCACCGAAAATGTGCGCAACCCCCTGCCGCCGAAGGAAAATCCGCGCCGCGCCTCCGCATAGTCGGCGGCAATCAGGCTTAGCGTGGTGGCAAGCGCCAGAAGAAGGAAAACGGCGCGAAATCGATATATCAGTTTCATTCAGGCTCCGGAGGCGTCGCTCATTCTTGTTCGTCAGTCGATTTAGGTACGGGCTTGGCGAATTGAAACCCGCAGGCACCGTGAATGCAGGGTGGGACGTGAAAAATGAATGAAAAAAGCCCGGCAGCTTGAAGCTGCCGGGCTTTGAATTAACTTGCCGCTACGTCTTTCAGGCGACGGCCGATTTCTTCAACTCGTCCGCCAGCGCTTCGGCCTTGTCGGTCTTCTCCCAAGGGAAACCGGCATCGCCGCGGCCGAAATGGCCATAAGCGGCAGTCTGCCGGTAGATCGGGCGCAGCAGGTCGAGCATCTGGACGATGCCCTTCGGGCGCAGGTCGAAATGGGCACGGATAAGCTGCTCGATCTTCCAGTCGGGAAGCTTGCCTGTGCCGAAGGTCGTCACATGCACCGAGACGGGCTCGGAAATGCCGATTGCATAAGCGATCTGCACTTCGCATTTGTCGGCGAGACCGGCAGCCACGACGTTTTTCGCGACATAGCGGCAGGCGTAGGCCGCCGAACGGTCGACCTTCGAAGGGTCCTTGCCGGAAAACGCGCCGCCACCGTGGCGCGCCATGCCGCCGTAGGTATCGACGATGATCTTGCGCCCCGTCAGGCCGCAGTCGCCCACCGGACCGCCGATGACGAAGCGCCCGGTTGGATTGACAAGGAATTTCGTCTCCGAATCGATGAAACCTTCCGGCATTTCCGGCTTGATGATCTCCTCGATCACCGCCTCGGTAAGCTCCTTGTGGCTCACATCCTCCGCGTGCTGAGTGGAGAGCACGACCGTGTCGAGCGCCGCCGGCTTTTCGTTCACGTAGCGCACGGAAACCTGGGATTTGGCGTCCGGGCGCAGCCACGGCAGCGTGCCGTCCTTCATCAGCTTCGCCTGGCGGCGGGTAAGCTGATGGGCAAGCTGGATGGGCATGGGCATAAGTTCGGGCGTTTCGCGCGAGGCATAGCCGAACATCAGGCCCTGATCGCCCGCGCCCTGGTTGAGATCGAGGCCGTCACCCTCGTTCACGCCTTGCGCGATATCGGGAGATTGCTTGTCGATCGAAAGAAGAACGGCCGCCGTATCGGCCGCGAAGCCGAGGGCCGGGTCCGTGTAACCGATGTCGCGAATGATCTCGCGCACGATCTCGGCATAGTCGAGTTTGGCGGTTGTCGTGATCTCGCCGGAGATCACCGCCATGCCCGTATTGACCATGGTTTCGCAGGCGACGCGCGCCTTGCGATCCTCGCTCAGGATCGCATCGAGGATACCGTCGGAGATATTGTCCGCGACCTTGTCCGGATGCCCGGCGCCGACGGATTCGGAAGAGAAGATATAGCCATCCATCAGTTCAGGTTACCCTTCTTGAAATAGTGCGGGGACAACTTTGCCCGTTGAAAGGCACTTGCCCCCATGGATGCGAGCGAAAAGGGCCATCGGAATTTCCCGGGAACGCCCTTTTTCACCCTTGAAAAAACGACTGCCGCGAGATCAATCGCGTGGCTTTCCACGGCAGTCGACATGGCGGATTAATTCGCTGGCTTTTCCGCGATGAAGCAGGCCCAGCCGATCTTGCCGGCGTTCGCCGCATCGACCCAGAACTGCAGAGCGTTCGCCGTGCGCTCGACAAGTTCGGGACCAATGCGATCGTCGAACTCTTGCCTACGGCGCAGGAGTTCGGAGCGAACCCAAGCATATGTGGGCGCTACGTTTTCCGACCAGTCGGCATCGGTCTTGACGTTAAAGCCGCTTTTGGCCAGCGCCTCGCGGTAGTCGTCCGCATCGAACATGTCGGGCGACTTGATGCGCTCGTAGATACGCTCGCGGTCCTCTTTCGAAACGTCCTTGCGCACCAGAAGATCGGTAAAGACGATCTGGCCGCCCGGCTTGACCACGCGGAATGCCTCGTCGAGGACCTTCTGCTTGTCGGCGGCGTGGAGGAAGGCCTCCTGCGACAGGTAGATATTGAATATGCCGTCGTCATAGGGAAGGTCGTGGAAATCCGCCCATTCGAAGGTGACGAGATCGTCAAGCCCGGCCTCTCGCGTCAGCTCCGCGCCCCATTCCAGCTCGCGCTCGGAAATGTTTGTGGCAAGCACCCGGCAGCCGAAGCGGCGCGACAGGAAGCGCGCCATGGCGCCGTAACCGCAACCCACGTCCAGAACCTGGGACTTGCGCGGCACCTCCATCAGATCGCCGATGCGCTGGTTGGAGCGCACCATGGCCGACTGCAGGCTTTCGCCCTCAAGCTCGAATGTGCCGATGTGGACGTTCTCGCCCCAGATGTCGCGGTAAATCTCATCGGCCGCGCCATCGTAATATTCGCGCGTTTCGCGCACGACGCGGGTCAGGTTCTTGTTTTTCCGAGCCGCCGTTTCCTTGCGCTTCGGCTTGATGCCGCTCGTCTTGTCAACGGGCTTGAAGGCGACCTGCTGGATGAAATCGACGTCGTAATGATCGTAAGGACGCTCGAAATCGCCGTAGCGGGTCACATCCACGAAGCCTGCATCCTCAAGGAGATGGCTCATGTAGTTCTGGCGCAGCGGATACAACTGCAGCGTATGCCGGTCGCCGTTGGGAAAGCTGTACTGGAACTTGCACATCGTGCGGTTAAGGATGACAGGCCGCACGTCCACGCCTTTTCCGGTGTAGTAGAACTCGTGCTTGGTGCTGTAGCCCTCATCGAGGATGCTGTCGTAGTTCCGGTGATCGATGATGAGTATTCCACCGGGCTTCAGCGCCTTGAACATGGATTCAAGCGCATCCCGGCGCGATTCATGCTCGAAAAGATGCGAAAAGGCATTTCCGAGGCAGACAAGCGCGTCGAAAGCCTCCGGGCCGAAGCTCTTGTGCAGTTCGCGCCAGTCGACAACACGGGTATCGACCAGTTCGACGCCCGATTGCTCGACATTCTCCCTCGCCCGCTCGATCATGTTGGCCGAACCGTCGCAGGCGGTGACCTTGAAGCCGTCCTCGGCCAATACGACCGAATGAAACCCGGTGCCGCAGGCGATATCCGCGACCGATTCCACGCCATAGGCGTTCAACAGGCGATGAAAGAAGCCGGACTCGCTCTTGCGGCGGCCGTCCCAGCCGATCAGCTTGTCCCAATTGCCTACGAAATCCTCAGTGTATTCTTCAACGTAGCTTTCGTCTTTGATGAGTTTGGCAGTCATATAAAATCCCCGGTTTGATTACCCGTGCAGGAGCACACAAGGCTCCGATGCCGGTAGCGGCCACGCCGGAACGCGGCGCTTTGAAGGAGAAGCAAGCCGGAAGCCGCGGTAGGACAGGTACACGTGATACGCCCCGAGCAAGCACACTCAGGTAATCACGTCTCGGCTTCGGCGCTAACAAGCGTAGGGTTACAATGATCCAACCCCTATTTCAACAGCATAATAATATATTTTTTTCAAAATCAAGTTATACGTGATCTTTGTATAACGATTTTTGCTATACTTTTTTCAGTTCAGATTCTCATACAATAATTAAACAATAATTGTATTGATTATTTATTATGTGAGGCGAAGCTAGATTTCGGAAATACGTTTCACTTGAAAATGAAAGACATGGGCAAGGTTGCAAGCGCTTGCGGAAAGTCGAGGGCCCCGAAACCGAAAGGATGGAACCGGGTGTAATCAGCCCGCGTCCGGGCTTGCTTCGGCATGCACCAACCGAAGCAATTCCGCCGAAGTCGGCTGAAAGTCCGCATCGATCCATGCGCGCTCCAGAAGCGCCATCCACTCGCCCACGCGGGGGCCCCGCGGAACGCCGAGGCCAAGTAAATCCCTGCCCCTGACCGGAAATTGCGGCGCATGAAAACTGCGGGCCAGATCGAGTTCATCGCTAAAATGCCTGTCGCCGGGGTCGCCGCCCTGGCGCGCCCATGCAAGCAGGAGCCCATCGACGGCGGCGGTCCGGCCATGGCGATAGACCAATTCCTTCGCCGACAGGCTTCGGTCCGGGCGACCGGCACGGTCGGCCACGTGGAGCGCACCCATCATGCGCTTGCGCTCGGCATTCGAAAGGCGCATGCGGTCGCTGATGCGATCAATATCCTCATCGACGAAACCGGCAAGCGCGGCAAGGCCGACCGCGGGTGCGCGGGTCTCGCCCGCGACCGGATCGAGACGGCGCAGATTGGCGAAATCCACAATCCGGGCGATGCCCGCAAGCACGATCTCCAAAATGCCGATATCCGCCATGAGACGAAGCGTTTCAGGCGCCCTCGGGGCGGAGACGAGCTTCCTCATCTCAAGCCCGATGCGCTCTGCCGAAAGCCTCCTCAGGCCGTCACGGCCCTCGATCGCCGCATGAAGGCCGGCCTTGTCGAGCTCTCCCAGCCCGTATTGGGCGTGAAAGCGAAAAAAGCGAAGGATTCTGAGATAGTCCTCGCGAATGCGGGCCGCCGGATCGCCAATGAAGCGAATTCTGCGGGCGTTCAGGTCCGTCAAGCCGTTCACGGGATCGAAAAGATGCCCGTTCCGGTCGACATAGAGCGCGTTCATCGTGAAATCGCGCCGCTCGGCATCCTTTACCCAATCGCGCCCGAAGCGCACCGTCGCGTGGCGTCCATGGGTCTCCACGTCTTCGCGCAGCGTCGTCACTTCGTAGGCGTCGTGATCGCTCACGACGGTTACCGTCCCGTGCTCGATCCCGGTTGGAACGGCCCTGAGGCCCGCGGCCTTGATGCGGCGAACGACCTCTTCAGGCGGGTTGGTCGTGGAGATATCGATATCCGTCACCGGAACGCCGAGAAGCGTATTGCGTACCGAGCCGCCGACCGCGCGCGCTTGCTCACCGCCCTTCTCCAGCGCGTCGAAGACCGCCTGAAGCGAGGCGGCGGCCAACCAGTCGGCTGCGATACGCTCCACCATCGCCCTACTCGTAGTGGCTGGGGATGAATTGTCCGTCGCGAATTTCCGCGGGCTTGTAGGTCTTGCCTTCCGGGGACCGCTCGAACGTCGCCAACAATACAAGGCTGGTGGCAACGATCACAACGCCGGCAAACGCGAGCCACGCCATCGGGCCTTCGCGCCAGTTTTCCGAAGTCTGCGCCTTCTTGTTTATCCACAACCAGAACGCATATGCGATGAAGGGGATGAGAAACAGGAAAAGATGCGTAAGGACAACTCTTAACATTGGCGGCGCTTTTATCCGTAAACAGTGTCGTAAAGCAGCCGAATGATTCCGGCCGTCACACCCCAGATATAACGCTCACCGTAAGGCATCGCATAGAAATACCTTTTTTCATCCTGAAACAGCCGGCTGTGGCGTTGATGATTGGCCGGATTCATCAAGAAAGCGAGTGGCACCTCGAAAACGTCGGCAACCTCTCCGGGGTTGGGTACGAGCGCCAGATCGGGCGGCACGACCGCCACGACCGGCACGATCTTGTAGCCGGAGCCTGTGAGATAGTTCGGCAGCGAGCCGACGGGCGCGACGGAGGAAGGCCTGAGGCCAACTTCTTCATGAGCCTCCCTCAAGGCAGCGGCAAGCGGGCCGTCGTCCCCCCGGTCGATCTTGCCGCCGGGAAAGGCGATCTGACCGGCGTGGGAAGGAAGATGCTCGGTCCGCTGCGTCAAAATCACGGTCGGGTTGGCGCCTCGATCCACCACCGCGATCAGGACGGCGGCGTCCTTCAAGGGGGCCTTGCGGTCGATAAAGCGCTTGCTGCCCGGGTTGAGGATATGATCGCCCGCGTCGGCAACGGAAAGCGCGGACAACCGCTCGCGTGCGCGCGCCCGGAAAGCCTGGGCCGTCAGCTTCTTGCCGAGCCTCCCGCTCCCGTCGCCATGCCTGTCCATACCCTCGACGATCACGCCGTTTCCTCACTGGCAGAGAGTTCATCCACAGCGGCTGCGGGAAAGAAAAGGCCGCCGCTCCACACGCCGACCATCTTGCGGCCCCCTACGGTTTCTTCCTCGAAATGTTCGACAAGCTGATGGAGAAGGGGGCGAGAGAACAACGCCTCAAGTCGCCCGCGCACCAGCACGTAGGGCTTGAGCCCGCCCGTGCCGTCTTCCACCGCGAAGCGGAGCGGATTGTCCGGCCCCGCCTCAACGATATCACCAACATTTGTGCGCAACGTCATGCGTTGGGCTCTGCCCCTACCCTCCACATGCATCTCCACCGCGACGAAGGGCGCGTCCTCGACAGTGATCCCGACCTTTTCGACAGGCGTGACGAGATAATGGCGGCCATCTTCATCCTTGCGCAGAACGGAGGCGAAAAGACGCACCAGCGGCTCGCGCCCGATCGGCGAACCAAGGTAATACCAGCGCCCGTCGGAAGCGATGCGAATATCGAGATCGCCGCAAAAAGGCGGGTTCCATTTCTCGACAGGCGGCAAGCCGCGCCCCGGTTTTCCAGCCCTCCCGACAAGGGCCGAGAGCCCCGTAGGAAGTTTGCCGTCGCGCTTCATTTCGACATCCGACATCGCGATTTTCGCCCCGCCTCCATTGTTCTTGCCATGTTTTGGCCCATACCCTGTCATGAGATCGGGTTTTGCCGCAAAGATGCAAGACGCCATCTTTCGTGAGCGGCGGCTTATGCGCCGCCGCAGATGGTGTCAAACTGTGGGGTCGGCGGTATGAGTCGCCCGGACTGAAGAAACGGAACGGCGCGGGCGCCAGGCCGAACGGCCGGCCCCGGATAACAGGGGACGTAGAAACGATGAGCGCTGTAACCGGAACTGGCGAGAGCGACACCGAGACAATCGTGCAGGAAGCCGAAAGCGCGGTCGAGCGCATCATCGCCGCTCGCGAGGAAATCGGCCGCGTCATCTTCGGCCAGGAAAGCGTGGTCGAGCGAACGCTGGTCACGATCCTTTCCGGCGGACATGGCCTTCTCGTCGGCGTGCCGGGACTTGCCAAGACGAAGCTCGTCGAAACGCTGGGAACCGTGCTCGGCCTTGGCGAAAGCCGAATCCAGTTCACCCCCGACCTGATGCCCTCGGACATCCTGGGCGCGGAGGTGATGGACCAGGCGGCGGACGGCACGCGCTCCTTCCGTTTCATCAAGGGACCGATCTTTTCCCAACTTCTGATGGCCGACGAGATCAACCGCGCGAGCCCGCGCACCCAGTCGGCCCTGCTGCAGGCCATGCAGGAATATCATGTGACCATTGCCGGCCAGCGCCACGACCTGCCGCGCCCGTTCCACGTGCTTGCGACCCAGAACCCGCTGGAGCAGGAAGGCACCTATCCGCTTCCCGAAGCCCAGCTCGACCGCTTCCTGATGCAGATAGACGTCCACTATCCCGACCGCGAGGCGGAACGGCGCATTCTCGTTGAGACGACCGGTGCGCAGGACACGCGGGCAAGCCGGGTGATCGGCGCGGAGGAACTGGAGAAATACCAGCAACTGGTGCGCCGCATGCCCGTTGGCGAAAGCGTGGTGGAGGCGATCCTGGAACTCGTGCGGGCAGCGCGGCCGGAAATCGAGGACGACGAGGTGTCGAGACTGCTTGCATGGGGTGCCGGACCACGCGCGAGCCAGGCGCTGATGCTGACGGTTCGCGCCCGCGCCCTCGTCGACGGGCGCCTCGCCCCGTCGGTGGATGACGTGATCGCCCTTGCCGAGCCCGTGCTCCAGCATCGCATGGCCCTTTCCTTCGCCGCGCGCGCGGACGGCCACACGATCCGCGACCTCATCGGCCGCCTGAAAGGGCGGATCGGCTAACGCATTCGGGGAATTCGCGGATGGCAGCCAACGCCCAATCCGGTTTCGTCAATCAAGGGATCGACCAGCAGCAATGGCCGCAGGTGCTGGCGGATTCGCGCGAGCTTGCGGACGCGCTGCCCGACCTTCTGGTGGAAGCCAGGCAGGTGGCGAATTCGGTCGTCGTCGGCTGGCACGGGCGCAGGCGCGCCGGGCCCGGCGAAAGCTTCTGGCAGTTTCGCCCGTTCATCGCCGGGGAACCCATGAAGCGGATCGACTGGCGCCGCTCGGCACGCGACGACCACCTTTACGTCCGCGAACGGGAGTGGGAAGCGGCCCATACGGTGTGGCTATGGGCGGATCTTTCGCCCTCCATGGCCTTCCGCTCGCGGCTTTCGCCGGTTTCCAAGCGCGACCGGGCACTCGTGCTGCTTCTGGGCCTTGCGGACCTGCTGGCAGAGACGGGAGAGCGTATCGGTCTGCCCGGAATACGCCGCCCCACCTCCGACCGGCATGCGGCGGAGCGTATCGCAACCGCGCTCACGCACATCAGCCACCCCGTCTCCCTGCCTGAAACGGTCGATATCCGCCGGTTTTCGGAAGTCGTGCTGATCGGTGACCTTCTAGACCCGGTCGACAAGGTGAGCGACTGGATCCGCAATGTCGCGGCGACCGGCGCGCGCGGGCACCTCGTCATGGTGCTCGACCCTATCGAAGAAACCTTCCCCTTTACCGGGCGCACGGAATTCCGCGATCCGGAAAGCGGCACGCGGCTGACGACGGGGCGGGCGGAAGACTGGAAGCGCGAATATCACGAACGCCTTGAGGCGCACCGCGCCGCGATTTCCGATCTGGCGCGGCGCGCCGGCTGGACGTTCACCCTTCACCACACCGACCGTCCCGCATCGGAGCCGCTCCTTGCCCTCCACAGCAGCCTGAGCGGCAATCTGGAGACGCTCGGCGCCGGGAGGCCTGGATAATGCCGCTCGGATTCACAGCGCCCTTCGTCCTTTCCGCCCTGATCCTGCTGCCGGTGATCTGGTGGCTCCTGCGCCTCACCCCGCCGCGCCCAAGGCAGGTCGCCTTTCCGCCGACCCGACTTCTCCTGGAGATCGAAAAACGCGAGGAGACGCCGGAAAAAAGCCCCTGGTGGCTGACGCTTTTGCGGCTTCTGTTGGCAGCGGCTCTCATTTTCGCGCTTGCCGGGCCGGTGTGGAAACCCGCCGCCGACGTGGTACCCAAGGACGGCCCGTTGTGGTTGATCATGGACAACGGCTGGAGTTCGGCAAAAAGCTGGGAAGCGCAGAGCGAGCTTGCCGCGCGCCTGATCGAGACCGCCGGAACGCAAGGAACCGCAGTACTCCTCGCCGCGACCGCGGACGGGGCGAACCAGCCGCTCGTTCCCGATGCCGCCGGCGTGGCGGGAGAAAGGTTGAGGGCGTTTGAGCCTCGTGCATGGCCCACGGACCGCGCGTCCCTTTCCACCACATTGCGCGCGGCAGCAACGCAACAGCCGCCAGGCGCCGTTATCTGGCTGACCGACGATCTTTCGGACCAAAGCAGCGAAGCCTTCGTGCGCGATCTTGGCACCATGTCGGGCGATGCGCCGATAACCGTCTACGGCGGCCTGGATCTGCCGACCGCGCTCGCCGGGGCCCGCAACGATGCGGATGCGCTCACCACCACGGTCTTGCTCCGGGATGCCGCCGTGGGAAGCGAAATCGTGGATATTCGCGCGCTGGACCTGAAAGGGCGCGTGCTTTCCCAAACGCAAGCGCTCTTCGACCCGGGCACGACGGAGAGCGAGGCACGCTTCGAACTGCCGGTCGAGCTCAGGAACGATGTCGCCCGGATCGAGATCGCCAGCGAACAAAGTGCTGCCGGGACCCAGCTTCTGGACGACCGCTGGCGGCGGCGCACGGTCGGCCTGATCGCCGGCACCTCGTCGGACCTCGCCCAGCCGCTGCTTTCGCCGCTCTACTATCTTCGCAGGGCGCTCGAACCTTTCGCGGAACTGCGCATTCCGCGCGAAGGCGACCTGGCAAAGGCCATACCGGAACTGATCGACGCAGGCGTTTCGGTGCTGGTGCTGGCCGATGTGGGCCGCCTGCCGGCAACGGCGGAAGAAACGCTGGCAGACTGGACCGAAAACGGCGGCACGCTTTTGCGCTTCGCCGGGCCCAGAATGGCCGGCGGCACGGACGAACTCATCCCTACCAGGCTGAGGACCGGGGACAGGACGCTTGGAGGAAGCCTTTCCTGGGAAGAGCCGCAAACGCTGGCCGCATTCGGCGCAGGTTCACCGCTCGCGGGCCTGGACGTTCCCTCCGACGTGACGGTGAACCGACAGGTTCTGGCCGAACCCAGCCCGGATCTTTCCGAAAGAACCTGGGCGGTCCTTGCCGACGGAACGCCTCTTGTCACCGCCGCCGGACGCGGCAACGGCAGGGTGGTGCTGTTTCACGTGACGGCGGACACCAACTGGTCCAATCTTCCCCTGTCGGGATCATTCGTCGAAATGCTTCGGCGGATCATCGCGACATCGGACGTGGCGCGCGCGGGAAATACGGCGCAGGGCGCGGCTGCGGAAACCGCATCCACAAGCCCCATGCTTCCCCCCCTCAGGCTGCTTGACGGATACGGGCGCCTGACGCAACCGGGCAACGACGCACTTCCCATAGCGGCCGATGAGATTGGCGATGCCGCGCCGAGCAAGAAGCATCCGCCAGGTCTTTATGGCGCCGACGATGCATTTCGTGCTCTCAATCTGCTCGACAATGGGGATAAGCTTGAACCACTGGATCTGTCGCCGCTAGAGGCCCGCATGGAACGCCTTGCCTATCCGACCGCCGGACCGACCGACCTGATGCCCCTTTTCCTGCTGGTCGCGCTCGCGCTTCTTCTGGCCGACGCCATCGCTATGCTGGCATTGCGCGGGGAATACGACCGCATCAGGCAGGTGATGTCCGGCAGAACGGCCGCTTTGCTGATTGCCGGGGCTGTCGCGTTATCCGCATCGACCGACCTCAGGGCGCAGGAAAGCTCCGATGATCTCTTCGCCCTCGACGCCTCGCTCGATACGCGCCTTGCCTACGTCGTTACCGGCGACGTGGAAGTCGACGCCGCGAGCCAGGCCGGTCTCTACGGGCTTTCGCGCTATCTGACCCAGCGCACCGCGCTTGAGCCCGAAGCACCGATAGGCATCGACATCACCCGGGACGAGCTTGCGTTCTTCCCGTTGCTCTACTGGCCCGTCACCACCGCCATGCAAGCTCCTTCGAGCGAGACAATGGCCCGCATAGACGCCTATATGCGCAATGGCGGAACAATCCTTTTCGACACGCGTGACCAGCTTAACGCCGGTTTGCAGACCTTCGGTACGACCGAGAACGGCGCGCACCTGCGCCGCATGCTGGAGGATCTCGACCTGCCCCCGCTTGAGCCCGTCCCGCCGGATCACGTCCTCACGAAGGCTTTTTACCTGCTGGATTTCTTCCCCGGACGGTATGCGGGCAGCCCGCTCTGGGTCGAGGCGATAGAGCAGGGCGACCAGACCGGCGGGAGGCCCGTGGTCGCAGGCGACGGCGTATCGCCGATCATGATCACCGGCAATGATTTCGCCGGCGCCTGGGCGACCGACGAAACCGGCTCGTATCTTTATCCGACGGTTCCCGCCGACCCGCTGCAGCGCGAATATGCGTACCGGACGGGAGTGAACATCGTCATGTATGCGCTGACCGGAAACTACAAGGCCGATCAGGTACATATCCCGGCTCTTCTCGAACGCCTGGGACAATAGGAAAACGAACGCGTGCTCTGGTCCGTCTCCTTCGATCCTCTCATTCCGCTCGCGGCCCTGATTACGGCCAGCGCCGTCGCGCTCGTCGTGGCTGGGATATCAGCGCTCCTCGGCCTCAGGGCATGGTGGCTCAGGGCAATTGCGCTTGCGCTTCTTATCTTCGCGCTGGCCGGCCCGGCGATCGAACGGGAAGACCGGGAGCCTTTATCGAGCGTGGTCGCGCTGGTTGTCGACAACAGCCAGAGCCAGGATCTGGCCGAACGCAAGACAACCTCCGAGGAGGTCCGTGCGGCGTTGGAAAGCCGTCTCGAGCAGCTTTCAGGTTTCGAAATCAGGACGATCCGCGCCGGGCGGGGCGAAAGTTCGGCAACCGACGGCACCGCGCTATTCGGCGCGCTTTCCGAGGCGTTTGCCGATGTTCCCCCCGAACGCGTCGGCGGAGCGATCTTCATCACCGACGGCCAGGTCCACGATGTCCCCGAAAAGGCGGAATCTCTGGGCTTCGATGCCCCCGTTCACGGCCTGATCACAGGCAGGACCGACGAGATCGACCGCCGGCTCGCGCTTGGCAAGGCGCCGCGTTTCGGCCTTGTCGGGTCCGAGCAGGTCGTCACCCTTCAATTGCTCGATCGCGGTGTGGGCGTACCCCAAGGGCGCGCGCGCCTGACCGTGCGCCGCAACGGCGAAGTGGTGAGCGAGGAGCGGGTCGACCCGGGGCAGACGATCGACATCCCCGTGGAAATTTCGAGCGGCGGCGACAACATCTTCGAATTCGAGGCGGAGCCGCTGGCAGGCGAGCTTACCGAAGTCAACAACCGTGTCGTGGTGACGGTGGAGGGAATTCGCGAGAATTTGCGCGTCCTGCTCGTTTCCGGCAGCCCGCATGCGGGCGAACGCACATGGCGCAACCTTCTGAAATCCGACGCCTCCGTCGACCTTGTGCATTTCACGATCCTGCGCCCGCCGAGTAAGCAGGACGGCACGCCGATCAACCAGCTTTCGCTGATCGCCTTTCCCACGCGCGAGCTATTTTCGGTAAAGATCGACGAATTCGACCTGATCATCTTCGACCGATACGTGCGGCGCGGGGTACTGCCCCTGCTCTATTTCGACAATATCGCGCGCTACGTGAAGGAGGGCGGTGCGATCCTGATCGCGAGCGGACCGGATTATGCCGACAGTGGCAGCATCTATCGCACCCCGCTTTCCACCGTTCTGCCAGCGGAGCCCACGGGGCGGCTTTGGGAAGAACCCTACAAGGCGGCCATTTCGGGAATTGGCGAACGCCACCCTGTGACGCGCGGGCTGCCGGGCTCGGAAGCCGAGCCCGCCGCCTGGAGCCGGTGGTTCCGTCTTGTCGAAAGTTCCATCAAGGACGGCGAAACGCTGATGACGGGTCCGGGGGACCGGCCGCTCCTCGTTCTCGACCGGCAGGACGAAGGCCGCGTCGCAGTTCTTCTATCCGACCATGTATGGCTATGGGCGCGCGGCTATGAAGGCGGAGGCCCGCATGTGCCCCTTTTGCGCCGGCTTGCCCACTGGCTGATGAAGGAACCGGATCTGGAGGAAGAGGCGCTCAGGCTTTCCACACGGGGGGCGGAAGTTATCGTCGAAAGGCAGACGGTGGGCGAAACCGTGGGCGATATAGTTCTGACGCTCCCCAACGGCGAGACGCGCGTTCTGACACCCACGCAAGCGGAGCCCGGGCTTTGGCGCGCATCTTCCCCCGCCCCCGACCTTGGGCTTTATTCGGCTGACGACGGCACACACAAGGCGCTCGTGAATGTCGGCCCGCCGAACCCGCGCGAGTTTACCGACGTTCTTTCAACGACCGGCAAGCTTTCCGGTCTGGCAGAAGAAACAGGCGGCGGAGCGACGCGCCTTCGCGATGAAAACGGCAACCTCGTGATCCCGCGGATCGTCCCTCTCAGCAGGGCGAGCGATTTTGCCGGCAACGGCTGGATCGGACTCAAATCGACCGACGCCAGCGTCCTGAAAGGGATCGACCGCTACCGGCTCTTCAGCGGCTTCCTGGGGCTGGCGATCCTTCTCGGCGCTGTCTCCTTCCTGTGGTACCGCGAGGGCCGCTGAGAAGAACCGGCTCTGCCGATCAGCTTCGCGGACGCGCCCTTCCTTGCGGGATCGGGCCGCCGGCGAGCGGGGCGACGAGCACGCGTGCCGGATCGACGGGACCTGGAAAGGCGATCGAGCCGAATTCTACCTGCTTGAAGCCGAGAGGAGCATAATAAGGCGCATCCCCCACAAGGAGCGCATAGGCTTCACCGAGGTCTTTTGCCGCGAGAAGTGCAGCCTTCACCAGTGCGCGACCGATACCCTTGTTCTTGTAGCGTGGCGAAACCGCGAGAGGACCGAGCAAGAGAGCATCCGCCGCTCCGATCGCGATCGGTGTCAAGCGCACCGAACCGGCCACATCCCCACCGACCATGCCGACGAAACTGAGCCTCGGATCATGGGCAATACCCTCGCGAAGCCGAAATGCCGTCCGTGCGAAACGGCCGGGGCCGAAAGCCTCTTCATGAAGGGTGTCTATAATGGAAACGTCTTCCGGCTCT
Source organism: Hongsoonwoonella zoysiae (assembly GCF_013266695.1). Lineage (GTDB taxonomy): Bacteria > Pseudomonadota > Alphaproteobacteria > Rhizobiales > Stappiaceae > Hongsoonwoonella > Hongsoonwoonella zoysiae. Next base: position 1,697,424 of record NZ_JABRXF010000001.1, on the reverse strand, counting down.
TCCAGCCGGATAAGGAAGGGTATCGGCTTCATGTCTTTCACGTCCAGTAGGTCGGATTTCATCGGGGAGACGCACCCGTCAAGACCGCCGGCAGTGAAAGGGAATCACAAAGGATCAGGCGATCGGATCAGGCAACGACAAAAGATGCGCTCGAGGAAATTCCTCGTCGCAGGCTTCGTCGTCGCTGTTCGAACGCTGAGGCCATCTTTGGCTCAATCCGTATCTTTGTGATTTACCAAGCCGAATTTCCCGGCTCCGGAAAGTCCGATAACACGGGTTGCCGAGACCGTAAAGTGACTTCGATCACGCCTCGCCGCCTGCCCGTGCGTTTCAGAACGGCGATTGTTCAACAATCCTGAACGGCGCTTTCACCCGGTTGATCGCGCCGACCACGCCCTTAGCTGATAAGGGTTAGTATGATTGCGCAACAGGAGACGGCTATGGGTTACCTGGCAAACGGCGAATGGTTCACCGACAAAGCGATGCCGAGTTCGTCGAGCGGCCGCTTCGTGCGCAAGGCTTCCGCCTTTCGCAACTGGGTAAGCGATGATGGTCAGCCGGGTCCGACAGGCCGCGGCGGCTTCAGGGCCGAGCCTGGCCGTTACCATCTCATCGTTTCCTACGCCTGCCCCTGGGCGCACCGGACAATCATCTTCCGCAAACTCAAGAAACTGGAAGACATCGTCTCTCTTAACGCGGTCGAGCCGCTCATGCTTGAAAACGGCTGGACCTTCGCCGAGCCGGACCCGGTGACAGGCGCCGAAACCGCATGGCAGGTATATGTCAAGGCCGATCCGGCCTATTCCGGCCGCGCGACGGTGCCCATCCTCTGGGACCGCGAGACCGGAACCATCGTTTCCAATGAATCCGCGGAAATCATCCGCATGTTCAATTCCGCATTCAATGCCTGGGGCGATGCCTCGCTCGATTTCTACCCCAAAAACCTTCGCCCGGAGATCGACGAGATCAACACGCTGATCTACGACACCGTCAATAACGGCGTCTACAAATCCGGCTTCGCAAAGTCGCAGGAAGCCTATGAAGAAGCCGCCACGGCGCTCTTCAACACCCTTGATTTCCTGGAAGATCGGCTATCGCAAAATCGCTACCTGATGGGGGACCGGCTGACGGAGGCGGATTGGCGCTTGTTCACCACCCTCGTGCGCTTCGACCCCGTCTATCACGGCCACTTCAAGTGCAACATCCGCAGGATCATCGACTACCCGAATCTTTACGGCTACCTGCGAGACCTCTATCAGGTTCCAGGCATTGCCGAGACGGTCGATTTCGATGTCATCAAGAGGCATTACTACGGTTCGCATGAAAGCGTGAATCCGAGCGGTGTCGTGCCCATCGGCCCCGACATCGACCTGACGGTCCCCCACCGGCGCCAGAAGCTGGCGGCGTAAACCCGCGATCTGGGGACGGCATTCACCAGATATCGGAAATCGGCGATTTGCCGGACAATTCATCCAGCCTTCGCAAGGTGGAGGGTGTGACGTTTTCCGGCAGGTCCGAAATATCGAAAAAAGCCGCTTCCGCGATCTCCAGATTGGGCCGGAAGGCGGATTGCGTTTCCTTGAATGCCGAAACGGTGAAGAGCGCCACGTGATCTCGCCGGCCGCTTATCCGGTTGTGATAAAGCGCGAATAGATCGAGCGGGGCCGTGGCTTCAAGGCCCGCTTCCTCGAAAAGCTCTCGCTTGCCGGCATCCGCCGCAGTTTCTCCAAGGTCCACGCCGCCGCCCGGCATATACCAGCCCGGCAGATAGGTATGGCGCACGAGAAGGACCCGCCCACGATCATCCCGGACCGCCAGACGAACGCCAAGCGTCACCGCCCGGCGCATCAGGCTTGCGGTCAGAAGGACCCTGCGCAGCAGCCGGCTTGAAAGCGACGTTACATCATCACCCTGCATTCACCATTTCTCCCGATCCAATTTCGAGACTACACCTCCCGGATAATGCAATCATTAGCTCACCATGCGGCTCACGCATGGGAGCCCCGCGAAAATAGCGCTGGTTGGCAAAAGAAAAATCCTTATCTAGAAGCACAGAAATTGAGCAATGAATGCTCAAACAGCGCGCAAACGCTGCATCCGATCCCAGAACACTGTAAAATCAAAGGAGGCTGCCATGTTCTCCAGCCTGTTCAACTCGCGCCGCAAGCGCCGCTTCAACTGGAAGCCCTCGATCGATCTTTCGAACCCGCGCGTCGCCGCAGCGCTCAATACCTTCGCGGCCAACTGAACCGCCGATTTCGGCAATTCGGAAGACTGTGACGAAAAGCACCGTTTCCCGCCCAGGGACGGTGCTTTTGTTTTTTTACTTGACGGTTGGTGCCTCGGCACAATGATGGGCTCGCGATGTTTACCCTTGCCCATCTCTCAGACCCTCACCTCGGGCCCATGCCCGACCCGCGCATCCGCGAGCTTTTGTCGAAGCGCGTGATCGGCTACGTAAACTGGCAGCGCAACCGCGGGCGCTCCATGCGCAGCACCTATCTGGAACAGTTGATCGACGATGTGCACCGGCACACCCCCGACCATATCGCCGTGACCGGCGATCTGGTGAATATCGCGCTCGACCGGGAGATAACAGCGGCGCGCGACTGGCTGGAACGCGTCGGCCCCAGCGAGGATGTCACCGTGGTTCCGGGCAATCACGATGCCTATGTGCCGGGCGCGATCCGCAAGGCCACCGATGCATGGGCAAGCTATATGACCGGCGACGGAGAAACCGATGTGGGCTTTCCGTTTGTCAGGCGAAGAGGCCCCGTCGCGCTGATCGGCGTTTCCACGGCGCGGGCGAGCGGGCCCTGGTTCGCCACGGGGCGCATCGGCACAATGCAGACCCGCAGGCTTCATGCGGTGCTCAAACGGCTTGGCGAAGAAGGCCTTTTCCGCATCCTGCTGATCCATCATCCGCCGGGTGTTAAAGCGACGGCTTGGGTGAAACGGCTTACCGACGCTTCACGCGTGCGGGCCGTCATCAAGGCCGGCGGCTGCGAGCTTGTGCTGCACGGCCACACTCATATGGCGACGCAAGCGGCGATCGAGGGCCCTCACGGCGATGTCCCGGTGATCTGCGTGCCTTCCGCCTCCAACGTGCCGGGAGGAAGGCGCCCGCCGTCGCGCTACAATCTTTTCAGGATTTCCGGCAAAGCCGATAGCTGGCGCTGCGAAATGGTCGAGCGCGGCTTTACCGAAAGGGACGGCACCATCGAAACGCTCGACGAAATAACGATCGGCGTGCCATCGGTGAATCTGTCGCGCGCCGAAAGCGTCAATTGATCGGATTTGCGTACCACGCGAACCCGACCAGCCCCACGATCCCGACCAGCAAGCCGATGGCGAAGGCGACGAACGGCCCCCAAACGCCGCGTACGTTCGGAACGGGCGACGGCATCGTTTCAGCCTGGGCGGAAGCGCCTACCGCCTCCGGCTTCGCCCGCAGGCGCTTGGCAAGCCAATCTCCTTCGACCACCTTTTCGCGTTCAAGCACCCGCTCGGCGATATACTCGGTTATGCAGTCGGCCATGTCGTCGAGGTCTTCCGTTTCCAGAATGACCGTACGCCCGATGCGCGTGTCCTTGATAAAGCGGTAGGTGCGCTTGTCCCGGCCCATGACCACATGGCCGGTCATGTCGATCCAAAGCCTCGGGGGCGTGCCGGGGACGATCTGAAAGGAGAACTGGTCATCATCCTCAGGCACTTCCTGGAAGACGTCCTGAAGTTCCTCGGCCAGAAGCTCAAGCCGCGCCTTTTCCGATTCCTGAAGTTCCACGACGACATCCGTGCGCTCGACTTCCGCCATTCTAACCTTACGGATCGCTTCTCGCAGGCTGCGCACCTTCGCATGCGGAACGACGTTGTCGCGGGAATTGGTCATGTCGGTCTCTGGCTCCAGCGCCCGAATCGATTCAGGTAAATAGACTCTTAATTATCAGGATTACCATAGTGCCTGCTCCTGTTAAGGCGGGGGAATCCATCACGAAGAGTCATCCACGAACAAAGCTCGATTCATGGTTAACAGAAATTAACGTTTTCCGGTGGGATTTTCATCATCATCGCGTTGAGTCGCACCCAATATTCCTCGATTGAGAAAACCGCTGCACTATCGGCACGATCACGGTTAAAGCATATTCCGTCAAAACGCAGCGGTTTCGACGGCAAAAATGGTCCAACGTATTGATCCCGGGGCGAATTCTTGTCACGAAAACGATCCTGTTTTCGTCAAAAGCACACTACGATCCATGATCGAAGACACGAGGGAGAGCGAGAGATGAAAGTCGACGGCAAGGCCTATCGCACCATCTGGCTCAACCCGGACGGCTGGTCGGTGGAGATCATCGACCAGACGAAATTTCCCTATGCGTTCGAAACCGCAACGCTGCGGACCCTTGAGGATGCGGCCCAGGCGATCAGGTCGATGCAGGTGCGAGGCGCGCCATTGATCGGCGCCACGGCCGCCTACGGTCTCTGTCTTGCGCTTCGCGATGACGCATCCGACCAGCGCCTCGCCGAGGCCTATGAAGTTCTGCACGCAACACGCCCAACGGCGATCAACCTGCGTTGGGCGCTTGAGCGCATGCGAAAGCTTCTCCTGTCGCTTCCTGAAGGTGACAGACTATCCGCCGGATATATCGAGGCGGCTGCGATCTGCGATGAGGATGTCGAGATCAACCGCGCGATCGGGACGCACGGGCTGGCGCTGATCGGGGAAATCGCAGCAAAGAAAAAGCCGGGCGAACCGGTCAATATCCTGACCCATTGCAATGCCGGCTGGCTGGCGACCGTCGACTGGGGGACGGCGACAGCACCTGTCTATATGGCGCACGCCAAGGGGATCGACGTTCATGTCTGGGTGGACGAGACGAGGCCGCGCAACCAGGGCGGCTTTCTTACGGCGTGGGAGCTTTTCCACCACGGGGTGCCTCATACGGTGGTCGTCGATAATGCGGGCGGCCACCTGATGCAGCGTGGACAGGTGGACCTCGTCATCACCGGTACGGACCGCACCACATTGCGCGGCGACGTCTGCAACAAGATCGGCACTTATCTGAAAGCGCTTTCGGCCAGCGACAACGGCGTGCCCTTCTACGTCGCCCTGCCCTCACCCACGATCGACTTTTCGATCGAGGACGGACTTTCGGAAATTCCCATCGAGGAGCGATCCGAACGCGAGGTCACGCATATTACCGGGCGAGGCGAGGATGGAGAAATCCGCACCATCGAGGTCGTATCCGGCGGTTCGCACGCCGCGAACCCCGCATTCGACGTTACGCCGGCACGCCTCGTGTCCGGACTGATTACCGAGCGCGGCGTGCTGCAGGCAAGCCGCGATGCGATCCTTTCGGCCTTTCCCGAGCGCATGAGCCCGGCCGCTTGAAATCGGTCAGTCCCGCGAGCGTTCCTCGATCAAGGGCAGATGCGGCGCCGATGCTTCGGGCAGCAAGCCTTTCAGGCGTGGATCATCGGCGATCTCTATCGCGCGCTTGTACGGCTTGAAGCCGACGCTGCGATAAAAACCGAGCGCTTGCTGACTGTCCGCCGTGCAGGTGTGAAGCCAGAAGCGCTCGGTTTCAGGCCGTGCCCATACAATGTCGAGCGCCTTTTTCATCAGCCATCTGCCGGCACCACCACCGATCGCCTCCGGCACCAGACCGAAATAGGCAAGCTCGGCGTTTTTCGGATCGGCGAAATTCAGTTCGAGAACGCCTATGGTATCGCGTCCCGACATCGGGAAATAAAGCTCGCGCGCAGGTTCGGCAAAAAGAGCCGAAAGCTCCGCGTCATCCATCACCAGGCGGCCGAACCAAAGCCAATCTTCACCGATGCGACGGAAAAGCTCGCGATATTCCGTCAGATCCGGCGAAACGACCTTTTTCAGGCGTAGGTCCGGACGGTCTTCCGCCCGCAGCAGCGGACGCGCCCGCATATCGAGATAGGTCACGATGCTCGCGACCTTGCCCTCGGGCAGGTCCGTATATCCATTGAGGTTGAAAAGCTGCGTTTCCATTCCTGACCCGTTTGAATACCCACCCGACGGAATTGCGCCCGGCTGCTACTGCCATGCCGCTTGATAGCCGACAAATTGCGAAAGAAAAAGACGGCCGGGGAATGCCCGGCCGACATCCGTTATACGGAGGCTATCGTTTTCAGACGAATTCGTGGGTGAACCTCGTTCTGGCTCATCACCGTGGTATGCGCCCTGAAACGCTCTACGATGGAGCGCACGAAACGGCGTGTTTGCGGCGAGGTCAGAAGTACCGGCACTTCGCCCTGCCTGGCCCCTTCTTCGAAAGCCTCGCGCACAGCCTGCACGAACTCCTGAAGCTTGGACGGCGCCATTGCGAGCGAGCGGTTGTCGCCTTCGCCGACAATTGATTCGAGGAACGCCTGCTCCCACTGCGGCGACATGGCAACGAGGGGCAGATATCCGGCAGGAGACATGTTTGCCGCGCAGATCTGACGGGCAAGACGGGTGCGCACTTGCTCGGCAATCGAAACCGGATCGCGCGTGTAACCGGTTGCCTCCGCGATACCTTCCAGAATCGTCGGCAAGTCGCGGATCGAAATGCGCTCGGCAAGCAGCGTCTGCAGCACGCGCTGGATGCCGGAAACGGTGATCTGCGAGGGCACGATATCTTCGATCAGCTTGGCCTGCTCGCCTTCGATCTCGTTCAGGAGCCTCTGGACGTCCGCATAGCTCAGGAGGTCGGCGACATTGGAGCGTATGGTCTCCGTCAGATGGGTAGCGAGCACCGTGGCGGGATCGACGACCGTATAGCCGCGCAGCGCCGCATCCTCGCGATACTGGCTTTCCACCCAGGTTGCCGGCAGCCCGAAAGTGGGCTCCGTCGTGTGAGTGCCCGGCAGCTTCACCTGCCCGCCCTGCGGGTCCATGACCATGTAGTGCTTGGCGAAGAGCTGACCCTTGCCCGATTCCACTTCCTTGACCTTGATGACGTAGTCGTTGGCGCCGAGCTGGATATTGTCGAGGATACGCACCGGCGGCATGACGAAGCCCATCTCGCTTGCGATCTGCCGGCGCAGCGCCTTGATCTGCTCGGTCAGCTGATCACCCTCCGGCCCCTCGCCCTTGATGAGCGGCAGAAGCGCGTAGCCAAGTTCCACCCTCAGTTCGTCCATCTTCAGCGTTTCGGAAATCGGCGGCTCGGCCGGCTTTTCGGGCGCGCCGGAGGCGGCGGCGATGCGCTGGGTCATCGCCTCTTCCTTCGCCGTTTCCTGCATCTGTCTGGTTGAACGGAAGGCAAGCCAGCCGGTGAGGCCTGCAAGACCCAGAAAGGGAATCATGGGAATTCCGGGCAGCACCGATAGGATGATCATGACGAAGGAGGACATGCCAAGCGCCTTCGGATAACCCGAAAGCTGGCTCGACAGGGCCTTGTCGGCCGCACCGCGCACGCCGGCCTTGGAAACCAGGAGGCCTGCGGCGGTGGAGACGATGAGCGCCGGGATCTGGGAGACGAGGCCGTCACCGATGGTCAACAGGGTGTATGTGTGCGCGGCGTCGGAGAACGAAAGCTCCTTTTGCACCACACCGATGATGATGCCTGCCACGATGTTGATGAAAGTGATCAAAAGGCCGGCGATGGCATCGCCGCGAACAAACTTCGAAGCACCGTCCATCGCGCCGAAGAACGAGCTTTCATCCTCCAGGTTCTTGCGCCGGGTACGCGCTTCCCCCTCGTCGATCAGGCCGGCGGAAAGATCGGCGTCGATCGCCATCTGCTTGCCTGGCATCGCATCCAGCGTAAAGCGGGCCGCAACCTCGGCGATACGGCCGGAACCCTTGGTGATCACGATAAAATTGACGATCACCAGAATGGCGAAGACGATGATGCCGATGACGAAATTGCCGCCCATGACGAAGCTGCCGAACGCTTCGATGACGTGGCCGGCAGCACCCGTTCCCTCATGGCCGTTGGCAAGGATAAGCCGCGTTGAGGCAAGGTTCAGCGCCAGGCGCAACATGGTCGCGATCAGGAGCACCGTGGGAAACGACGAAAATTCCAGCGGCTGCTGGATAAACAGGCCCGTCATCAGGACGAGAACGGAAAATACGATCGAAATCGCAAGGAAAATATCCAGCATCACCGGCGGCATCGGCAGGATCAGCAGGATGATGATCGTCATGACGCCGAGCGCGAGCGCGATGTCGCCATTGCGGACCGTGTGCCAGAGTTCCGTAAAACCCGGTATGGCCTGCAGCCCGCCGCCTGCCGGCTGAACCGCATTCGTCTGTCGCGGCACAGGTGCCGTTTCGCCCGCTGTCACGTCGCTCATTTCGTGGTCCTGTCAAAACGCCTTTGGAAATTTTTCTTGTCGTTGGGCAGCCGGTCAGTATCCCGCCATACGCGCCTCGCCAGGTGCCGGAATGGCCAGGCCCTCACCGGAATACTGGTTGAGCTTGTTGCGTAGCGTGCGGATGGAGATGCCGAGGATTTTTGCCGCATGCGTGCGATTGCCGAGGCAATGGTCGAGCGTGTCGAGGATCAGTTCGCGCTCGACCTCGGCCACGGTGCGCCCCACCATGGAACGGGCGACCGCTTCCGCCGTCTGCGCGGCCTGCGCAGCCGGGCCGGCGCTTGCGGCCATCGGCGCACCATCCGGAGTGATGATCGCTCCCACCCCGATCTCATCGCCGCTCGCCAGAAGCACGGCGCGATGCATGGTATTTTCCAGCTCGCGCACGTTCCCCGGCCACGGGTTCGTCAGGAGGGCGCGCCGCGCATCTTCGCTGATGCGGCGCATGGGCAATCCATTGACCTCGGAGTAATGAGCGGCGAAGTGGCTTGCGAGTTCCATGATGTCGGCATGACGCTCACGCAGGGGCGGGAGCTTGAGATTGACCACATTCAGGCGAAACAGCAGATCTTCGCGGAAGGTTCCGCTGCGGACCGCTTCTCCAAGATCGCGGTTGGACGTGGCCAGGATGCGAATATCGACCGGGACCGGGCGCGTGCCGCCAACGCGATCGATAACGCGCTCCTGGATTGCGCGCAGAAGCTTCGCCTGCAGGCGGACGTCCATCTCCGAGATCTCGTCGAGGAGCAGCGTACCGCCGTTCGCTTCTTCGAATTTGCCGATACGGCGGGCAACCGCCCCAGTGAAGGCACCTTTTTCGTGGCCGAAAAGCTCCGATTCCAGAAGTTGTTCAGGAATTGCGGCACAGTTGATGGACACGAACGGCTTTTCGGAGCGCGAGGAACGGCTGTGGACGTGGCGTGCGATGACCTCCTTGCCGGTTCCCGATTCGCCCGTGATCAGGACGGATGCGTCCGACGGGGCGATCTGCTCGGCAAGGCGGACAACGGCCGCCATGGCGTCGTCGCGGTAGATGATCGAGTTGCGTTCCTGCGCGACCGCGGCAAGAACCGCCGCGATCAATTCAGGGTCGGGCGGAAGGGGGATGTATTCCTTCGCGCCCGCGCGGATGGCGTTGACGGCGGCATTGGCATCCGTCTGGGTGCCGCAGGCAACTATGGGCAGGTGAATGCGCTCGCGCTGGAGGTGATCGACGAGTCGGGCGACGTCGAGCATGACATCGATCATCAGGAGATCGGCTCCGCGCCCGGCACGAAGGATCGTCAATGCCTCATCGACCGTCTGCGCATGGGTGACGCTCGCCCCCCGGTCCATCGCGATTTTCGATGCGGCCGTCAGCTGACCGCCAAGCGTTCCGACGATAAGCAGTCGCATGATCTTTCTCCAGCTTCCCGATCAGCGATCGGATTTGATGATTTCCGTCATGGTCACGCCGAGTTTGTCCTCGACCAGAACCACTTCACCACGCGCCACGAGCCGGTCGTTGACATAGATGTCGATCGCCTCGCCGACCTTTCTATCAAGCTCCAGCACCGTGCCGGAAGAAAGCTTCAAAAGGTCGGAAACATGCATGCGCGAGTGGCCCAGAACGGCCGAGATCTGCACCGGCACGTCGAAAACGGCCTCAAGGTCGGCTGCGCCCTTCGCCTGGGACTGCTCGTCCTCGCCGGTACCGGCCGGCATGGACGCGCCTTCGAACTCGTCGAGCGGGAAACCACTTTCCAAATTGTCGGTTTCGGCCATGGCCGGTTCACTCCTCGGTGTTGCGTTCGGTTGATCCGGCGGGATCGCCCGCCACTGTCATTCGCGCGGCGAAGTAGCGCTTCGCCGCCTGATCGATCTGCCGCTCGACGGCCTTGCGGTCACGCACGATACCGCCGTCCGCCCATTCGATGCGGCAATCTCCGCGCTCGATCTCGGGATCCCCCAGAATGACGAGGCGACCTTCGAAGCCCTTTTCATGGATGATCGGGTCGACCCAGGTCCTGAGATCGTCGACATCGCTGTCGCGCACCCGGATCACCAGGTGAGGCGCCTCGCGCAAGGGGCCCAGACACTCCGACACCAGCGCGATCACTTCCCCCAGCGGCTCACGAGCGATCAGATGTGCCGCCAGGCGGCGCGCGACCAGAAACGAAAGGGCGATCGCATCTTTCTCCTGCTCGCTCTTGATTCCGTCGATTCCGCCAAGGAGCTCCATGACCTGACTGGTAAGGTTCGTGACTTCCGCGCTCAGGCGGCTTTCGGTCGTGTCCGCCGCTTCCTTACGGCCTTCCTGGCGTCCTCGCTCGAAAGCCCTCTTCTCAGCCTTCGCCAGAAGCGCCTCGTGCTCGGGCACGGTGATCGTCGGGATTTCCGGCTCGACCGGCTCGACCGGTTCCGCCGGCGCCGCAGGCACGGCGAAATCATGGTCGAACAGGAAACGATTGGCTTTCATCTTCAGGTTCGTCACTCGACGTTTTCCTCAGCGGCGTCAGTAGATGAGCTCGTCATCGCCCTTGTTCTTGGAAAGCATGATGTCGCCTTTCGCGGCGAGGTCCTTCGCGGTGGAGACCATCATGGACTGCGCCTCGTCCACGTCACGCAACCGGGTCGGCCCCAACGCGTCCATATCGTCCTTCAGAAGGTTCGCCGCGCGAGACGACATGTTGGAGAAGAAGAACTCCCGCACCGCGTCGTTCGCACCTTTCAGCGCGATCGCCAGCCGATCCTTCTCAACGTTGCGAAGCAGCGTCTGGCATGAGGCGGCGTCAAGCTTCATCAGATCGTCGAAGGTGAACATCAGCGTCTTGATACGCTCCGCCGACTCCCTGTTCTCCTCCTCAAGCGAGGCGATGAACCTGGCTTCCGTCTGACGGTCGAAATTGTTGAAGATGTCCGCCATCATTTCGTGGCTGTCGCGGCGGCTGGTGTTGGTCAGGTTCGACATGAACTCCACGCGCAGCGTCTGCTCCACCTTTTCCAGAACCTCCTTCTGGATCGCCTCCATCTTCAGCATCCGGTTGACCACTTCGAGGGCCAGTTCCTCTGGCAGGATGGAAAGAACACGAGCGGCGTGGTCGGGATTGATCTTCGACAGCACAACGGCGACCGTCTGCGGGTATTCGTTCTTCAGGTAGTTGGCGAGGACGTTTTCCTGAACGTTGGAGAGCTTTTCCCACATGTTGCGGCCGGCAGGCCCGCGGATTTCCTCCATGATGTGGGCAACGCGATCGCCGGGCAGGAAAGTCGACAACAACCGTTCGGTTGCATCGACATTGCCGGTCAGCGCCCCGTTGCTCGAAAGCTTCTTCACGAAGTCGACGAAGAGCTTTTCAAGCATATTCGGCGTGACAGGACCGAGACGCGCCATGGCGGCGGAGATATCCCGAACCTCGATCTCATCCAGTTGTTCCCAGATGCGCCGCCCGTGCCTTTCGCCAAGCGCAAGCAGAAGAACCGCTGCACGTTCGGCGCCCGCAAGGCTGCGGTCCTTTTCCGTATCACTAACCGTAAGCTGATTGAGCTGGTTGCCATCCGCCATGATCAAGCCGCCTCGTTCAGCCAGCCGCGGATGATCGTCACGGCCTCACTTGGATATTCCTCGATCATGTCACCGACCTTCGAGATCGTCGCGACCTGGATGGCGCCTTCGGCCTGCGCCTGCTCAAGCCATTTGATCTGGGGTTCCTGATCCTGCGGCTCTTCTTCTTTTGCGACGTCGGATTGGGGCAGTGCGGTGGTTCCAAGTGGGCTGCCGTCCGCACCGAGCAGAGCGGGCGCGGGAGCAGGTTCTTCCTTGGTGAGGATGCGCTTGATCAGCGGCCTTACCGCAAAAAGCGTGAGAAGCAGCGCGACGACAAAGAGAACGCCGAGTTCGATGAAGCGCATGATATCGGCGCGCGTGAAGTCGAAGAGACCTTCCTCCGCAGCAGAAGCGATCTGGTTGGGCGCTTCGGCAAAACGCAAGTTCACAACCTCGATCGTGTCACCGCGCGTCTCATCATACCCCACTGCGGAGCGAACGAGAGCCGCGATCCTGTCGAGTTCTTCCTGAGTGCGGGGTTCATAGACCAGATCCCCCTGCTCATCCGGCGCATAGACGCCGTCTACGAGAACGGCGACAGAAAGCCGCTTGACGCTGCCGGCCTCGATGATCTCGGTCTTCGTCGACTTCGAAATCTCGTAGTTTACGATTTCTTCCGTGATATTGGCCGTGTCGCGATTGCCGGGGCCACCTTCCTCGCCGTTCGACTGCGGAAGCTGGTTCCCAGCCGTAACGCCGCCAAGCTGCGCCTGGGAAGATGAATTCTCTTCCTTGATCTGGGTGGAACGGACAACCTGGCTTTCCGGATCGTAGAGTTCCTGCGTTTCGGTGATGCGATTGAAATCAAGATCGACCGCAACCTGTACCCGCGAGCGGCCCGCACCGACGACGCTGTTCAGAATTTCCTCGACCTGCGCACGCAAGCGCCGCTCCTCGAGCTGGGTTCGCTCGTAAAGCGTGTTGGCCATGGCGCTTTGCGCGTCATCGCCGCTGCCGCTCGCAAGCAGCCGGCCCGTTTCGTCGACAATCGAAACATACTGCGGCGACAGACCCTCCACCGCTGTCGCGACCAGATGCTGGATCGCGCGCACCTGACCGTTGTCCAGCGAGCCGCGCACTTTGAGCACGATAGAGGCCGACGGCGGCTGCTGGTCGCGGCGGAAGAGCTGACGCTCCGGCATGACAAGGTGAACGCGAGCCGCCGCGATCCGGTCGATAGAGCGGATGGTTCGCGTCAACTCGCCTTCAAGCGCGCGCAGATGATTGATGTTCTGCACAAAGCTCGTCGCGCCGAGCGTATCCGTCTTGTCGAAGATCTCATAGCCGACGTTGCCTCCGGTCGGCAGACCTTCCTCAGCCAGCCTTATACGCAGGCGGAAAACCTGGTCGCGGGGCACCAGCACTGTTGCGCCTTCGTTGCGCAACTCATGCTGGACCCCCTGGCTTTCAAGGCGCGAGATAACCGCGGAAGAATCTTCCAGCGTCAGATCCGTATAAAGCGGCACCATCTGCGGCGCCGTGATACGAAAAATAATCAAGGCGAATACGCCGACCAGGATCGCGGCGACCGCGCCCATCGACGCTATTCGCGTGGGTCCAAGCGTCTTAATAAGTTCCGTGATACCGTTCACGATCAAACCCGCTCGTCATGCCTCAAACAAATGACCGGGCCGTTCGGGGACCAAGGGGATGAGGGGATGGTGATGGCCCCCGAACAGCCGGTAGGCAAAACTTGCCCGGGATATGGTAAACAAGGTGTTAACGCTTATTTACGTTTCACATCTCCATCCGCCGGAACTCGCGGAATTCCTCACTTTTCGAATTTCAAACCAGGAAATTTTTGCCGCCGACCCACGGCCCTAAGGATCGCAATGTGCGAGCAGGTCGAATGTGAGTCGCAAAGCGCCGCAACGGCATGAGATAACCGGTCGACATGACTCCGGCGCGGCCGCGTCGATGCACGAGCGGCAAAGCGGCGATGAAGCGTTATATCGTCGACGACCGACAATCCCGCGCTAAGCAGATTTACCCATCAGGCAGGCATGCGATCCCCGGCAAGAAATGCAATCCCGCCGCGACATCGCCTCCTCAACAGCGAGAAGCCGCCGGAAATTAAATTCCGGCGGCGCATAAATCTCGTCTGAATACTGGAAACGGTCAGTTGCGATACTGCTGAACGCGTGTCGCCCTTAGGCCGGCAAGGCCGTGCCGATCGATGGATTTCTGCCATGACAGAAATTCTTCCACCGTCAGCGTGTAACGTTGGCAGGCTTCATCGAGGGATAACAGGCCACCGCGCACAGCTGCGACCACTTCGGCTTTCCTGCGAATTACCCAACGACGCGTGTTCGTTGGCGGCAGATCCGATATGGTCAGGGGACTTCCGTCCGGCCCGATGACATATTTCACGCGAGAACTTGTCGGTTCGGTCATTATACTCTCACACTCACCATGACCAGGTCGAGAATGAGAATAGCGTGACGGTTTTAAGAATTGCCTAAACCGACGGCAACAATTCGGTAAGAATTTGAGCGACTCAGAAACGGCAGAGTTCCGCGAAAATCAGACTGCCAGAGCACATCCCTCGAAATCCGGATCGGATATCGCCACCAGGATATGCTCAAGATATCGAACCCAAAGCGATTTCTTATCACGAAAGCCGCCCCGCTTCCGTGGAAAGCGCTCTGGCAGCCGGTCAGCCACCGTTTCTCGTGACGGAAATGACCTGGGAGACGGGTATATTCGAACCATCCACCTGGAGAACGGCGCCTCCTGTCGAGAAGTCCACACCATCGACAACGCCGCGAACGCGGATGGGGACGGTGCGCAGAGGTTCGCCTTGCTCGTTTGTTTCGAAAATCGCGGCATGAAACGTGCCCGAAGTGTAAGGCGCTCCCGAATCGGTCTCGCCATTCCATTCAATGGTCTGTTCGCTTCCCGTAAGAGCCGCTTCCGTTTCGAATACAAGCTCGCCGTCATCGTTGAAGATCTGCACCAACCCCTGCGCCTCCCGTTGAGACGTGAACGTCCATGTCGCAGAGCCTTCTTCCAACCTGGCGCTGGAGCCCAGCGCTTCGATCTCCGTGCCGATATAGCTGACGAAACTCGATGCGCCGGCCGCCTCGATCGAGGCGAGCACCGCCTCCAGCTGATCGTTCGTCTTGATCTGCTGTTCCACGGAAGAATACTGAACGAGCTGTTCGGTAAACTGTGAAGCGTCCTGCGGGTCGAGCGGATCCTGGTTCTTGATCTGTGTCGTCAATATTGACAGGAAAAGTTCGTAATTGTTGTCGAGCGCGGCCTGACTGGCGGCGGATTCAGCGCTTCTTAGCCCGCCCACGCTGCTCAGGCTGGAAATCTGGTCAACCATTTCTGCTCCTCAGGGGCACTGCTTGCCCTGGATATAACGAGTTGGTCTCACACGCGTATGTCGAGAGAGCCGGTGCTGACGCCGACATACGCCCTCTTGATGTCCACGCTGTCGGAAGGTTCATGCTCCCCGTCAGCACCAGCCTGCCGCCCGCCACGGGCGTCGTCCCCCGCGCCTCCGTTACCCGAAGGGTCATGCCCGGCGAATCCCGGCGAACCTCCCTGGTCTTTCAGGGAGAACTGAACGGAACCGTTTTCAATTTTCAGGCCCGCGGCATCGAGCGCGCGCTCAAGGCCGCGCTGATCACGCATAAAGAGATCGAGCGTTTCGCTTCGTTCAACCGTCAGATGGGCCTGGACCGACCCGTCCGACTGGATCTTGAGCCGCACATCGACGCGTCCGAGTTCCGGCGGGTCGAGCCTGATCTGGAATCGATTCGTGCCCTGGGATGCGTGACGAGCCACCTCAACCGCCACCTGAGTCGCGAGATGCGCCGACTGGGCCGGGCTCTGCGCGATCTGGGCAGCGGCGCGCGCCGCACCCGCCCCGGTATCGCCTACCGCGAATTCCAGGGGCGCGGAGCCGTGTTGCTGCAACCCGGACAGGCTGAATTCCGGCTCATCCGTCCCTCCCTCACCCTTCAATGCCGCCGCAAAGGTAAGAGCGGCGGCGGATACGCCGGAGCGTAGCCCACGGTCGGTAACGGCCTTGGCCACCGCAGCCTCGCCTGGCGCGGAACTCTTGCCTTCAGCATTTTCAGTATCCGATGACGGTCGATCATAGCGGCTTTGGCCTTCCAAAGCTTCATCAACGACTGCCGGATCGACCAGCGAAGACACCGGTTGTGCGCTTGCCGGCCTATCGGTGGAGGTGTCGTCTCGCACCGTTGCCGATGCCGATGCCGCCGCGCGATTTTGAGCCTGGTTTTCGCCTGAAACCACCTGCACGGAGCCGCCTTGTCCGCTTTCGTTGCCCGTTCCGACGGCGACGGCATCCGGCGGGCCGGAGTCAAGGTCCGCCGGGCCAGCCGAAAGTGTGGTTTCCTCGGCGTCCGACGTCACTGCATCATTCGTCACCCCCGCCGTCCCGGCATCGATCTCCGGTGGAAGCTTCTCTGCGCCCGAGGATGGTTGGGTCTGCGCGGTAGCGGAAGCTGAGGCCGCTATCCTGTCACCTTCTTCCGGGGAACCGGCGCCGGCTGGCGGCGGGTCTTCCGCAAAGGCTGACTCAGAATTTGAAGAAGCGGCGGGTTTCGCCTCCGAAAACTCCCCTTCGGCAGGTGACGCGATTCCGGCCCCGCCATTTTCGCTACCGACCTCCGGACCCGCATCAATCGGCAAATCTTCAATCGGCAAATCCTCGCCAGTCAATACGCCGTCGATGCCCGCTGTTTGAGGCGCGACTCCCTCGACAGGCGGCACCTCACCCGGAGAGCCGACCGTCGGCAGGCCAAAGTCGCCTTCGACATTGGAGGCGATCACTTCGCCATCTTCTACCAGTGCAAGGCGCGGTTCGTCCGTCTTCGCGAGATATTGCTGAAATTCACCGCGCGCCCACGCGGGAGGCGAAAGCAGGGCGCTCGACCCGCCCTCTCCTTCACCTGTCTCCGCTGCCTGCTCAGCGTCACCGCGCTGCTCGATCGTCAGGAAAAAGCCGCCGAATTCCTCATTCCATGAAAAGGAAATCCTGGGAGGCTGCTCTCCGGGCTCATTCTGCAGCCGTTGTCTGATTTCCTGAACCAGGGAACTTTGCAGATCGCCCGTGAAAGGCGTCTCGGGTGTGGCCTTGCCCGTGCCGTTGCCCTGCGCATGGATGGACCTGATCAAATGCAGTCCGAATTCCGAACCCTCACCGGAAGCCGGACCCTTACCCGCTCCCGCGCTTTTCTGATCGCCCAGGAATGACGACGCGGCCGACGCTGAAATATTGCCTGCGCTGCTCAACGCACTCTCCGTTGCCAAAAACCGGCAGCGATATTCCGAAACTCGGACGCCGCCCCTGACCCGAACGCTTAACTGCAAGCCTCGGGCCAATTGGAAGAGTGTTTTAAGGCACTGATATATAACAATCTTTTTAAAATTAATTTGAGACGCTTCGCCTGTTCCCGGCAATGCTTGCCGAGTGACGGAAATCCTTGCCCGGTTCCGCTCCGGAGCCTTCTCATTTGAGGCGAAACGGAACCCTTGGCCAATCGGACGTCATTCCGATATAGTCCGGCGCAAATTCGCCTGGTTGCGGCAGGTATCGGGATTGCCTATTTCGACTGCTACAGTGTTCGGTCGATCTTTTGCGATTCCCTTTCGGGCAACCGGGCCAGAACCGAAGCATATATCCGGGCCAGGCAAGGCGCATCATGCTCGAAGCCGACAGGCAGAATTCGGAAGGCAGATGACGCCGGGCTTTCAGTTTGGGGATCGTTTCCCCAGCCCATAGAGGTAATTGCCATGTTGAACAGTCTCGACCTGCCGCGCCGCCCAGAGGACACGCGTGTCGTCGTGGCGATGTCAGGCGGTGTGGATTCTTCCGTCGTTGCAGGGCTGATGAAGCGCGAGGGCTATGACGTTATCGGCGTGACGCTGCAGCTTTACGATCACGGGGAAGCCGTACATCGCGCGGGCGCCTGCTGTGCGGGGCAGGACATTCACGACGCACGCCGCGTGGCCGAGCGTCTGGGCATTCCCCATTACGTTCTCGACTACGAAAAGCGCTTCAAGGAAGCCGTGATCGACCGGTTCGCCGAAAGCTATATTGCCGGCGAGACGCCGATCCCTTGTGTGTCCTGCAACCAGACGGTCAAGTTTTCCGACCTTCTTGAAACAGCAAAGACGCTTGGCGCCGATGTACTTGCAACCGGCCATTATGTGCGCACAAGGCTCGTCAACGGCCAGCGCGCCTTGTTCCGCCCCGCCGATCTTGACCGTGACCAGAGCTATTTCCTCTTTGCTACAACACAAGAGCAGCTTGATTTCCTGCGCTTTCCCCTTGGTGGCCTGACCAAGCCGGAAACCCGCGAACTTGCGCGTGAATTCGGTCTGTCGATTGCCGACAAGCAGGACAGCCAGGACATCTGCTTCGTACCAAAGGGCAAGTATTCCGACGTCATCGAACGGCTTAAGCCCGGCGCGGCGGAGCCGGGTGACATCGTTCATCTTGACGGGCGCGTACTCGGACGTCACGAGGGCATCATTCACTACACGATCGGCCAGCGTCGCGGGATCGGCGTGGCGACGGGCGAACCGCTCTATGTCGTGCATCTCGATGCCGATGGAAGCCGGGTTATCGTGGGCCCGCGCGAAGCTTTGGCTACGCGCCGAATCGCACTGCGCGATGTAAACTGGCTGGGCGACGGGGAACTTTCGGACATCCCGCCTGAAGGCATGGAACTTTTCGTGAAGGTGCGCTCCACGCGCCCGCCGCGCGCGGCGGTATTGACCGTCGGCAATGACGGCGTGATGGTGGAACTCGCCGATGGCGAGACCGGCATCGCACCGGGCCAGGCTTGCGTCTTCTTCGACAATGACGAAGAAGACGCTCGGGTGCTCGGAGGCGGATGGATCGACCGTACCGAGCGCGCGGCAACGGCCGAGGGTGCTGTTCGCGCAAGCGTCGCAAGCGCATTCAGCGGATGAAAGAAGGCACATCGGATCCACGGAATAACGGCAGCGGCAATAGCGCGGTCGATCTCGACAGCGTGAATGCCGCCTACTCCCGCTGGGCCCCCTTCTATGACGCCGTGTTTACGGGCCCGCTCTATTTCGGGCGTCGTGCAGCGGTACGCGAGGCCAACCATATTGGCGGCACCGTGCTTGAGGTTGGCGTCGGCACCGGCCTGTCGTTGCCCGATTATCGAGAAGACGTTCAGGTAACCGGCATCGACTTGTCGCGGGACATGTTAGCGCGGGCGGAAGAGCGGGTGCGCAGGAAGAAACTTTCGAACGTCGCGGCGCTTCGCGCCATGGATGCGGCAGATATGGACTTTCCGGATGGCGCGTTCGACGTCGCCGCCGTCATGTACGTGATGACGGTGGTGCCGGATCCGGCAGCCGTGTTCCGCGAACTCGAACGCATCGTGCGCCCGGGCGGCAAGGTTATCGTCGTCAACCATTTCGCAGCCAAGCACGGCATCCGCGCCTGGGGCGAAAGAAGGCTGGCACGCTGGGGTAAATATCTCGGGTGGGACCCGGCCTTTCCCAGGGAAAGGCTGCTTGCCGCAACGCGGATGAAGTGTGTCAGCGACGTTTCGCTGCCGCCCTTCGGGCTATTCTCCATGCTCGTGTTCGAACGCTCGTAACACGCGCCTTCCTAACGATAAAACCTCGGGAGACCCTCTCGGTTTCCTTGAAACACGCCGATTGGCAATCATGAGCGTGGAAACCTTCCGACCGCGCTTGACAGGACGCGCAAGGCTCTCCTATATGCTCGCCAATCTCGCAGTCGGCGCCATCGCCGGCATAGAAGGCGGCGGAGTAGCTCAGCTGGTTAGAGCAGCGGAATCATAATCCGCGTGTCGGGGGTTCAAGTCCCTCCTCCGCTACCAAAATTTCCTATATATTGCAGGCTATTAGACTGACTTCCCCGCTGAGAGTTCCGTGCGTAAAACGTCCGGGGTTCCATTTGGGTGAAAATTGCGTGGGCTTGAATGCGAAAGAGCGAGGCGACTTGCCCGGCCGAAGGCTTTTCGCCTAAAGCGACTCTTAACATCAGCGGCGTTCGATTACTCGCTTTCCAACTACGCAAGAAAAGCAAAACTAGGTCGTGTGGACAAACCTGATCCACTGTCTGATCGTAGCGAGTTGAACGAAGGCGAGGAAGCTGGAAGCGAGCTTGTCGTATCGCGTGGCGATGCGGCGTGAGTGCTTGAGGCGATTGAAGAGGCGCTCGATGCGATTGCGCAGCGCGTATTTGGGTTTTTCGATCGGGCGCTGAACCCTGCGGTTTGACTTTGTCGGGATCACCGAGTCTGCGCCACGCCGCTCAAGATCACCACGTATGGCGTCGCTGTCATACCCCTTGTCGGCCAGCATCGCGGTCGGATCTGGCGCCTCCTCCTGCATCAGTTTCTCGTAGGCGGCCATGTCCGAGGCCTGGCCGGGCGTCAGGCAGAAGCCGATGGCGAGGCCCTGCGCATCCGTTCGGGTATGAAGCTTGGTCGTAAGCCCACCGCGCGAACGGCCAATAGCATTTTTGTGGATCCCCCTTTTCCGCCGGCGGCGTGCTGGTGCGCCCTCACGATCGTGCTGTCGATCATCTGCATGGTGGTGTCGGCCGCGTCGCTTTCGGCAAGGGCGGCCAGCATCACGTCCCAGACGCCGGCTTCCGTCCAGCGGCGATACTGACGATGGATGGAGTTCCAGTTGCCGAACTCAGCCGGAAGATCACACCAAGGCGAGCCCGTCCGCGTGATCCAGAAAATGCCGTCCAGCACCTTGCGGTGATCCTGCGGCCGCCGGCCACCACGAGAGCGGCCCTCGATCAGAAACGGCGCGAAGAACGCCCATTCCGCATCGCTCATCAATCCTCGAATCAAAGCTACCCTCCTCAAAGAGCAGCGTTGAATCACACCTCAGGTGAAATGGGAATCCTGTTTGTCCACACGACCTAGAGGAAACCCAGAGCAGCTTCAAATTAAACCCAAAACGCGGCCTCAGAGCGTCTCAGGTGGGCCAACAATCTTATCCGCCTCATCAAAGAAATCGGCGAAATCGCGAACTTGGATGAAGGGGTATAGCTTTCCCAATTCGCGGTATTTGTCGGGTACGTCCAAATAATAAACGCGGAACATTCGGGCGATGAACATTTGATAGACGGCCCACTGCTTTGGCAGGCAAACTTCCACTACAGAATTATCTTTTCCTTGATAATTGGTCTCGGCGAGGATAACCAATACGCCTTTAAATCGCTCAGTCCCAAATACACCGTCTAACACGCGCTGATGAGCCCAGACCTGCACAACACGTTCGCGAGTCGATAGCTTGATCGGAAGGTGGATTTTGCTCTTCTCGGGACCGAGGTCAAATATGAAATCAGTTGGCAATTTACTATCGGCATCAAGGTTCAAGACCTGGATATGCTTCATAGGGTCAAGTTCGTATTTAGCGGAAAAGAGATGCCCCACAAAAATTTCAAAGAAAGTGCCGGGGCTCTTTTGATCCCCGGATTTCAAAATGTCATTGGCCGCACAAAAAGACATTACCATTGAATAGAGCAAGCACCCACGCTCGTCCGTTTTTAGATCCTCAATGTCAGCCAGCCCGCGGGTATCCAGGAATTCTTCTGCCAGTTTAGCATCGTACCTGTCGAGATTTATTGGCCTAGACCGTTTCCCATCAGCAGCACGACGAAGAACTCCATAACGCTTGCCAGAAACCTTTGAGTTCACCTCTTCGATGGTCAGCTCCTCGGCAAACTTGGCGGCCTCGGAGCAAAGGTGCGCAAGTTGGTCGGCAACAGCGGAACTCCGAAGTTCCGTTGTCTTCGCCAGTTCGGTTAGTGCTTTGTATTGCTTCTGGACTTCGTGCATCCTACCCCCCCAACTTGAGGTAGAAGGTACACTTAGCCTTTCAGGAGTCTAGGCTAAACTGACACGGACCTCGATTGCCGCTCATCTTTCTGAGGACAGTAAGCTGGTTCCTTCCGGCCGGCCGTTCGCGTAAGCGAGCGAATGATCGCATCGCCGGCTGCTTTGGCTAACGGCGGTGGTACTGCATTTCCGATCATTCGGCGGACATCCGCGCGATTACCTAAAAAACGGAAACTGTCTTCAAACCCCTGAAGACGCGCAGCTTCCCGAGGAGTAATTGACCGATCTTGATCCGGGTGAGCATAGCGCCCCCTTGAGAAGCTATCGAATCCCCCCGTGATCGTAGGGCACACACCATCCCAACTCAGGCGCCCATAAACATCGGGCCAGCCACCTTTGCTTGTATCCACTCGCTGGTGGCAAGGCAGACGTAAATCATAAGGAATTTCCCGCCAACCTCCTCCCGGAGGTACATGGGAAATCCTTAGCCTATTCATTTCAGTGATCTTGCACTGGATATGATTGGGCACTTCTGGGTGCTCTGTGTAGTCGGCGGGCGGCTCAGGGAGATCGCCAATTGCATCTTTCACCGTCATCCGCTCGTCTGACGTGGGTAATAGTGGTGGCGCAGCACTAAGGTCTTTTCGAAGTCCGATCATAAGAAAACGCCCTCTGGATTGGGCAATACCAAAATCGGAAGAGCACGCAAAGAAGTCATAAACTTCGTAGTCGGACAGCTTTTCGGAAAGCTCATCAATTAGCTTCCTGCCGCGCTTCTGCCCAAAAATCTGGACATTCTCGAAAAGGAACGCCTTTGGTGAAGTCTCTCCCACCAACCTAGCAAAATGGCCCACCAAGCCATTGCGTGGATCATCTAAAGCAGCCGCACCTCTACGTTGTTTAGAAAAGCCTTGGCACGGCGGCCCGCCTGAAAATAGGTCGAGATCGCCTGCGGAAAGGCCGGCTCGCTCCATCAACTCGGCCCCCGATACGGAACTGGCATCGAGTATTTCAACATGAGGAGCAATATTGTGGCGATAGGTCTCCACCGACATTTGGTCGTTATCGAAAGCAAATTTCACGTCAAAGCCCGCTTGCCGCAGACCTACTGACATCCCACCTGCTCCACAAAAACTCTCGATAGCTGTTAGTATCATCATGCTCCTGCCGCCACGCCACAAGCTTTCAGAGCCACAGAAGTGACTCGGCGCAATTTGATGTGTTCTCTATTTGTTTAACGTACGACGGGTGCATTGCGAATAGCAAAATCGGCATGGACATCTACGATCCAAAGAAACGTAGTCAGATCATGGCTAAAGTGCGAGGCAAGGACAGCAAGCCAGAGCTAGCTGTTCGCCGCTTCTTGCATCGTCGCGGTCTCCGTTATCACCTGCACCGGAGTGACTTTCCCGGCAAACCCGACCTGGTGTTCACATCTAGGCATGTCGCCGTGTTCGTGCACGGCTGCTTCTGGCACCAACATCCGGGATGCCGAAAGGCAAAGTTACCTGATAGTAGGAAGGAATTCTGGGCCAAGAAACTGGCAGCCAACGTATCGAGAGACCTAGGAGCACAAAAAGCTCTAAGGGACATCGGCTGGAAACCAATCATCATTTGGGAGTGTGAAATCATCCCAGAAAGACTGGAACAACTATACGAGGAAATCTTGACATCAACGCCGGCTTGAAATGCGAAGAAAGGTTCAGAGGAAAGACGATTTAGACACAACCAGAATATAGCCCCAAGCGACCCAAAATCGCTTGGGGCACTCAAGTTCGCCACGACCACAAGGACGTGTTTAGGGTTGCACTAACGCTCTCGAAAAAAGGCCATAATGCAGGCGATACGTTTTTTCGAATTTCACTTTCGCGTAAATAAAGCCCTCGCCTCCTTCTCCCCAGTCGATCCCTTGACCCAGCTCCACGGAGCGCGGGGCTTGTGCAGCTTCGCCAGTTCGGGGTGCTTCTTTGGATCACGTGCTGCCGAGCGCAGGCGTTCGCGGGCCTCGCGAGGATCGAGCTTCAGTTCGGTGCAGAGCTGCTTGAGGGTGATGATGTCGGCCATTGATCGTCTCCTTTGTGGCTGGACGATCTATCTAATAAGACGACCAAATCGGCCTTGTCAGGGAAAATCCTAGATTACTTCCGGCGCATGGCTAAGATGGCCTCGGCCTGCGCAATGGCGGCTTGCAGATCATCGTCGGTCATCACGGCGGCAACCGCGTTGAGGCGGTCAATGAGGATGTCTCGCGGCCCGTCCGCCTTCTCGCGATCAAGTCCCAACAACTCGTTCGGCGTCGACTGCAAAACCTCGGCAATTTTCAGCAACATCGCCAAGTCTGGTTCATTGCGGCCACTGACATAGTGCGCATACCTGCGTTCACTTAATCCAACCCTGCGAGCGACTTCGGCGTTGGATAGCCCCAGCTCATGTGCGCGGTCTTTCAGGTTATTTGCGAATATGTCCATGCGGAACAAAATGTTCCTGACGGCCTGACCGCGTCCATGTAGAATATGTTCTGTATATGCTGAACAAATCCTGTGGTTTCTGGATGCAAGCAATATTCGACTTCATGCGGTCCTACCCTGCCGTTCCGGCGTTTGTGCTGCTTTTCGGCGGAGTGGCGGTCTGGCACGCTTGGCAATTTCGCCTAAAGCCCCTCGCGATCCCAAAGGCGAAGATCAACGCTATCGTTGACGACCTGATAGCCCAGCATGGGCCCGATGCAGAAGATTGGGCACGCGGCTATGAGGAAGAGCAGTGGTACAGGTCGGATACCTACGAGCAGGGCAAGTGGCGCCGGGTCAGGCGCGAGTTGTGGCGACGGTATCACGCGGGCGAGTGGGAATAGCACCCGCAACTAACCGGCACTCTACACGGACAATTGCGCGCGCGGCAGCGTTACAATGAGCCAGCAGCGTCGGTAGCGCCATGTGCTGAGGGTGTATGCCTGCGCACATGCAAACGCCCAGCGCTGGCTCGCTCAGGCGCGTCGGTTGTTCGTTGTAGGGGTGAAGGTTCGATCAACTGGGCCACCGGCGTCGTGGGCATCACAAACACGCTCTGAAACCCAGTATTGGCACCCACATGTCACCCAGCGGAGATGGCCACAGGTAAGGGTGGAATCGGAGGTGTTGATTTCATTGGAGTTTGACGATCCAAAAGTCATCCGACAGTCTGATCAATCATCAGCGTGTCGGTCTGCATACATCGCTGCTGGGGTGCATGGACTATCGCAGGAATGCTCAGAAGGGATACGGTCCGTAGACGTCTTCCTCTATCTGCTCGACGAGCGATTTTATGAGGTCGGCTGTTTCTTGAACGTACGCCTTGGTGAATTTGGTCAGTTGAGCTCCATCTTTATCGAAACCGTTTCGGTGGATGCAGTCATGTCGATAGTTGATCGCCTTCATCAGTTTTGCCTTGTCGGCGTGGCTGCGCAGAACGGTGACTTCAAGTGCTGTTCGGTAAAGGAAGTCCACTTTCGGCAAATTGTGATAGAGGATCGACCGCAGGTATTGCGCTACAGCTTCGCTCACAATCTCGGGTTTGGCTGCTATTTCAGCGAGACCAAATCGCTGCTTCGCGAGTTCCTTGTCTGCCTCCAGTAGGCGCAACATGGCTTCGGGCTTTTCGTTGACGCGGTTTTTCAACGTGTCGCCCAAATAGGCTTCCATAGCGCCCACTTTCTGAGCAAATACCATGCGGTTTATCAAGTGAGACCCGTCGTCCCCACCGTGATCAGCCAGGATGTCGCCAGTGTGGTGATAGGATTGCATAAATACGTCGTAGGGGTTGGCCGGGATGTCCGTCTCAGTCCAGTCCTCGTCAGGGGGCGAGAAAAAGGCCATGTCCGCATCAACCACGGTGTCTGGGTGCTCATCGAGGGTCACGTCGCAACTGCTTGATGAGTTGTAGACATAAGCGGAGAAAGCGGTCTTGCAGTGGTTGCACACCACCTCGGTTTGATCCTCAGAGGTTAGGTCTGACATCTTCTCGGCGGCACCCCAATTGGGTTCAGGCACCTCTGCAGATGTTTCGGCGTACTTTCCGCACACCGGGCATTCAAAGCAAACGTCGGTTTCAAATCTCTGGATTTCCATCGTCTGTAGCTCTTAGGCCGCCCTCGGGGCGATCGTATCCAGATCACTCTCGATCACCCGGCGGCGTTCCATCAGGTCAAAGTCGGTTTGTAGCCCGAGGAAGAAGCCCTCGGACATGCCGAAGTAGCGCGCAAGGCGCAGGTCGGTGTCGGCAGTCAATGCGCGCTTACCCAAGACGATTTCATTGATACGACGCGGCGGCACATGCACGGCGCGGGCAAGAGCATTCTGGCTGATGCCCATCGGCTTGAGAAATTCCTCAAGTAGAATTTCGCCGGGATGTGGGTTGGGCAGAAGCTCAGTCATGATAGTCGACGATTTCGACATTGCTCGGTCCTCCATCCTGCCATTCGAAGCAGATGCGCCATTGATCATTGATCCGAATGCTGTGCTGCCCCTTGCGCCCGCCCTTGAGGGCTTCGAGTCGATTGCCGGGTGGTACGCGCATATCCTGCAATACGCGGGCCTGATTGAGCAGACGCAGCTTGCGCAATGCCACCGATTGAATATCGGGCGGCAACTTGCGGCTTCGCCGTCCTAACCAGATCAATTTCGTTTCGGGATCAGCGAAGCTTTGGATCATGAGGGAATATAACGCATCACGTTATATAACGCAATACGTCATGCTGGCCAGTCGACCACAGCGGATAGGAGAGGGTGTTTTTTAATAGGCGACCTCTTCGGGCGCGGACAAGCACGCATATCGACTGCTGAGGTTTTGGACCTGTAGCCGAATTTCGGCGAGGAGTCAGATCGCCATTTCTCGTGACTGACATTCTGGCAACCTGGCGATCTGAGTTCTGAGGTAGACATCTTCAGGCTGCCAGATTGCCAGAATTCCTCTGCACACAATTGGCGCTCTGACGCGCTCCAACAAAAACGCCCCGGCGAATAAACCGGGACGCTGTTGCACAAGGAGAACCTGTGGTCACCCATCGCTAGGCAATCGCCAAACCCATTTGCGCTTTTGCTGCTCGACGATCACATTCAGCTCTGACTTGGCGCGATCAAGCGTCCGCTTCTTGATGCCTTCATTCTCGGCCTTTTCGAGCAGGTATTTTGCGGGCATTGGGCCGTCTTTCAGCTCAGCCCGCAAAAACTCGACGGCATTCCTGCGAGGTGGTGGCCTTTCGTCGCTATCGTCACTGCCGAGGTCATCAATCGAGATGTCGGACTGTCCGCGCCATTGGATAATGGGCAGGTCTTCTCCGTCCTTTTTGACCACCTCGTAAACCCAGCTTTTACTCTGTGTCGTGAGGTTCCATTTTAAATGGACCATGAGACGCAAATCTGGATTGTCGGGGTGCTTTTCGATGCGAATTGCCGAGCGTGCGAAGCCAATCACATCAATGCCACCCGCGCCCTGATATATCTGCTTGTCGCGCTTGGTCTTGGTCAAATGCCGGATCAGCAGAACAGCCGCGTTGGACGACTCCCCGATTTCATTTAACTCGCCCATGATCGCGCGAATTTCATTCGGGCTGTAAGCGTTTCGGTCAGCCGGCATATAGTTGAACAGCGGGTCCAGAACAATAAGGCCGGGCTTGTGTCTTCGCACATGATGCCGCAGCGTCCGAAGACCATCATCATCAAAGGCCGAGTACTTGCCTTGCACCCAGATCTTATCGGGATTGCCACCGAGTGCTTTGATGCGCGGACTGAACGTGTAGCTGTACGAGTCCTCGGTTGTGCAATAGACAACGTCCCTCGGCCGCATGCGCTGCCCGGTGGGCAATGTGGCACCTCTCGTTAGCAGGGCTGCTAGGTGCATGAGCAGATACGACTTGCCCAAGCCGGGATCACCCTCAACCACCGTGGTCATGCCGAACGGGATAAGCTGATCCCAAAACCAATTGATCTTTTTTGGCTCGTATTCACTCAGACGTTTGAACGCAGGCTCGACTTTCTTCTGGGTAGGCCGCTTCATTTCCCACCTCCCAGCCTGCCGACGACACGACCGATTTCGTCATTTAGCTTGCCGATGTCGTAGCCATGCTTCTCGAAGAAGTAAGGGCTGTCCCAAAGCGCGGCTGCAATTTCATCATGCGATGCACCGGCCTCGTGAAGCCCTGCGATCATGTGAAAGATCTGGGCCGAGCGGTTGGGCTCGTATGCCTTCCGGTTGCGGATGAGTGTCCGAACCTTCGGGTGCAGCTCTTTCCAATATTTTTTGAGCACAGCCAGCCGGTCATGCTTGTTCGGATTGGCATCAACCTCCGCCATGCTGACGGGCCAGCTGTGGCGCCTACCCTTCAGCGGCATGGGACGAGACGCGATTTTGGTCCAATCGCAGTAGACGGTATGGACAAATGGCTCATCATATTCGGGTTTGTGGTTTACCGATCCGATAAGGCGTAGCATCTTGGTTGCGGACCAGCCGTTCTTGTCACCGCCGTGCCGATAGGCGAGAGCCTTTGAGAATTTCTCCGCTTCGCCGGCGCTGTGCGTTTTGTCCCACACCCAAAGTCCCTGATAACGGTCGGGCGAGGTTTCCCATACCAAGCTCGCCCAAGGGTCGTATTCCTCGGGATCGCTTTCATCCATGTCGCACCAGCCGAACCGAGTTGGCAGCGCATATTGCCGTTTGCGGCGCGGCTCGGAGAAAGGGTTCGGGCAGTAATACTGATCGTAATCCCAGCGAGGGTATTTGGTGAGCAACAGCGTGACTTCAGATAGGCCATCGCTAGCCTTGATGGCTTGTTCCACCCATTTCCCTGTGGTCACCTTCTTGAAGGCGAGGAAAGTGTAAACGGGATCGCCGATGTCGTCCCAAAAATCCCAAACGTCTTGAAGGAAGTGGAACTGGCTGCGAATGACATCTGCATCATCGTCCAAATTCTTGAATATGCGTGCCGTGTTTCTGGGGTGCTTGGTTGGCTTGTAGGGCTTTTTCGTTTTCATGATTTTTCCATTTCAATGACTGGCCAACCACTGGGCAAAAGGGTGCCGCTCGCACCGAATGGCGCTCTGCAATTGGCAAGTGTTGTGGTGGGGAGAGGGGCGCTTAGGCCCCTCGATTAGTAGGGGTCGGCGTAGTGGTGATTGGCGCGCTCGGTGGCGCGGTCACTCAGCCAAGTTTCGACCTCTGACTTGAGCCAGGCGACGCTTGTTCCGGCCATGCGGATGCGGCGCGGAAAACGGCCAGCATGTTCCCATCTGAGCAAGCTGCTGTTGCTTACTCGGATGCCGAGGCGTTTTAGGTCGGAACGGTTCAGCACGATCTGCTGATCGGCCATTGGATGGCCCGTGGTGGTGTTACTCATTGGATTTTCCTTTCATCGATTGATGAAGGAGCCGGCTCCAACGTCGCCAGTTGCGACAACCGTGTTATCCCAAATTATCGCTTTTAATTCCAATGCGTTACATGGATCAGAAAGGCGTAAAACCAGTCCTTTCTCATCCATCCCGCTCTGCCTCAAGCTGCTCTATTGTCAGCTGGACTGCCTGCCGCCATTCATCAACGTGCTTGCGAATAATGCCGTCAAATTTGACCTCAGAACCTCGCATCTGGCCCCATTTCAGGGGGCGTGCGAGGAGATAAACGCACTTCCCGAATTGGCTGTGGTCTTCGGTCCCATCGTCTATCGCTCGTTTGGGTTCAACATCGTGATTGAGGAATTCACACAGCCAATCAACATAAGTGACGAAACGATCCTTGAGATCGCTGTCCCAAGTTTTGCCTTTGCTGCCAGATTTTCTGATTTTGGCCATGTGGGTTTCGACAGTCGTTTTGAATGCTGAAACCTGCTCGACGATCTCTTGGCGCTCAGTCTCGTCTAGCGGTAGCAAATCTTGAAGATACTCGTGGGCCAATTCGTCGTTTTGTAAGGCATCCAAGAATTTCCCGGTAGGTGCAAGTAGCTTTCGATCAAGACGCTGCAAGCGTGCCTTGGACCCTTCCTCGCGCGTCACCAACATAACGCGCCCAATCAAGACCACTAATGCGTCGGTGTGCTCATGAAGCTTTGCGTCGGGCCATTCTTCTTCGGAGAGGGTGAGAGTGCGCCTTAGCTGAGATAGGTCCTGCGAACTGTAGGCGTGCCCATCGGACGGCTTTGTCACAAATCGAGCGATAAACTTGTCTCGGGTATCGCTGTAATCGTCGGCGTAGGCTTTTGCCCGTTCCCAATACCAAGGTTCGTTGTCTGGGTCGTCACAACCAATTCTTCCACTTTCTTCGCCCACAGCTCCAACGCCTCACGCTTTTCGTCCAGATATGCGTGGCGATTGTAGATCGCAGCGACGCCGGAGACGATACCGGATTTGTGGTTCAGGACGGCTTCGATGATGTGGGGCGCCACACGGAGCATGGCCATGTTGGTGGCCATCGTGCGGCGCAAGTCATGAAAACGCCAGTCCTCGGCATCTGCGAAGGCGGCATCGAGGCGTTCCTTGAGGCGGCCAAAACCAGATATCGGTGTCGTGCCGGTGGTCGTGAATACAAAGTCTGAGTTCTGGAAGCGTGGCACCGATTTGAGGATGTCGACGGCTAATGGTGCGAGGGGGACGATGTGCGCGGTGGAATTCTTGACCCGTGTTGACGGCAGACTCCATAGCCCGTTCTCGAGATTGAGTTCGGACCAGCGCATGCCGGAAACCTCACCACGGCGTTGCCCAGTGAGCATCATCAGCTGGACGCATTGGGCGAAGGGAAAGCCTTCAAGTTCGGCCATGCGCCAGCAGGTTTTCAGCTCGGCGTCGTTCAATACGCGTTCGCGCGCCGTTTCCTTCGTGGGAGGCTTCAGGTGAGCCACAGGCGATGTTTCGATCATGCCGCGATCAATGCACCAATTCATGAGCTTTTTGATCGCAGCCAGCGCCCGGTTCGCCCGTGTAGGCGCGCCACCGGCAATGATCGTGTCGAGCACACGCACCACGTCAGCACGCTTGATCTGGTCGATCGGGCGCGAGAAGAGGGAGGAGAATTTCAGGAGCACGCGTTCGCTGCCCTTCCAGTCCTTGGTGCGCTGCTTGGCGTAAAGCTCGATGAACTGCGGCAGGACCTCGCCCAGCGTCATCATGCGCTGTTCTTCTTCGTGTGGTGCCTTCTCGACATAGCGGCCAAGCTCGATGGAGCGGAGAATGCTGCGCGCCTTGTCGCGGGCCTCGTGCAGCGTCAGGATGGGCCAAGTGCCAATCTTGATGCGCTTCATGCGCCCGTTGATACGCGTGGAGATATAGAACACCTTCCCACCTGTGGCCGACACACGCAGGTGCAGGCCGGGCAGCAATTGGTCGTGCACCTCGTACCGCTTGTTGACGGCAGGTGGCAGCGCATCGATGGTCTTGGGCGTCAGGCGTCGTTTCATGACGCCGAAATTAAGATCGAAAAATCCGCGTGTCAGGGTATGGTTTGGGGCAAATTGATTTGAGGAAATTTCGGTGATGTTGGGCGAGCAGCAACCATTTTCTAGACGTCACGGATTTCAGCAGCCGGCGCCGGAAATTTCCGTACGAAATGATGCGCCGGCCAACCTCCGTTTTGCGCTCTTTGCTTTGGCCAAAAGGGGTGGTTTGGGTTCTTCAACGCTTGTCGATCTGATTTCTAGCGTTTTGCTTGTGGCTCCTGACGGTAATTGGTCGGCAGACTACCTAGACGAAGAGGCTCAGCGGCTGCTTCGAATGGCGGCATGGGAAAAAGTGTACGATTGTGCCGAAGCCATCTATTTGCGTCTCAATCGCTTGTATGAACAAACGTGGACCGATCCTCCCGCACATGAATGGTTCGAACGTGAGTTGAACGCATTTTTCATTGAGCAAGGTATCGGATGGCAAATGGTCGATGGCCACATTGAGTTCAGAGGGCCAAAGCCGCTCGAGGATGAAGTAAAGATAGCGGTGCAGCTGCTAGATGAGTCAGGGAGGCAAACTTCTACTAGAGAGCTGAATGAAGCGCGCATCGATCTTTCTAGGCGACCAAACCCCGACACAACTGGAGCGGTTCAACATGCGCTTGCCGCACTCGAGTGCTTAGCTCGCGATGTTACCGGAAATCAAAGTGCGACGTTAGGCGACCTAGTAAGGCGTGAGAAAGGCCTTTTCCCCAAGCCATTGGATGATGCAATGCAAAAGCTCTGGGGTTACTCATCAGAGTTTGGTCGGCACGTACGCGAAGGCCGAGAGCCGGATCTTGCTGAAGCCATGCTTGTGGTGGGACTGGCGGCATCCGCATCCGCTTTCCTGCTGGAACGAGAGCGTGAGGGACATATCCTCTAACGTAATTGGTAGCGACGCAGTATGAGAGAACCTCAAAGTATTCGACGGCGGGCTGGCTTTACTCAGCATCAACGGATTGATTGGCGTGAGCCCGGAGCGGAGTTCGCCAACAACATCGTATTACCTTCCGGGGATGGTGTGCCCAACTGGATCGCAGAGGCAACCGGAAAAATTGGAGAATGGCGAAGCGCACTTCGAGATGTGTACCTTCGTTGGGCCATAACCATAAACGCTATGCACTTAGCTCAAGAGCATTGGCGGGGCCGTCCCGAGGACGTTGCTCTGCAGACAATGTCAATGAGATCGGGCCCAGGTGGCGCTGCAATGCAAACCCCGATCGCAGTTTGGCCATCAAGAGAAGCAGCAGAAAACTATGAGCGTGCGACTCCGATCCTATCCGCCTATGGTGCCTCCGATATGTATGGGGCACTGGAAGAGGTAATTTTTGAGCTCTATTTGTGCTTTTTGAATGATGTTCCGATGACGCTAATGCGAGGCCAGGAATTTTCGCAGCTTCGTCGCCTTTACAGGGACAGAGAAGCGGGCGATCAAGCGCGGATGGCTTGGGAAGAAGCTTGGGCTAGTCGCCTTGAAAGTTGGAGGCGGAAAAAGCTCTACGATGGCTTGCACAATGTACTTAGAGCGTTCTTCGAACACGCCGCGTTGGTTCGGCCGAGTACCTATCGGGTAACGGATATCGATGACTGGTGTCGGACCGTTGAAGCTATTGGAGAGCTTAGAAATTGCGTTACGCACGGAGCCAGCCGAGTATCAGATCGATTGGCAAACCTTTCACACCAGCTGGTAGGTGACGCTTTTCGCTTCAATGAGGGCGACCCACTCGATGTTCGGCTTGAGCATCTAATGTTCATCGAATGCTTTTGCGACCAGCTGCTAACCGCAATCAATCTTTCACTTGTTGAGAAGGTAATGGGCCCCGTAGGACGACGTTGACTTCTGCGGGTCTGCTGCTGGGTTGCAATGGGGGTGCATTTGCCGGTTGACTTGAATGCAACGCTTTGAAATCTCTTGAGAAAATTTGGCGGCCCATTCATGAATGCGATCAAACGGTCCATGAAACAGCTTGGGTCAATATGAAGCTAAGTGACTGACTTTCAAGCCTAAATCATAATCCGCGTGTCGGGGGTTCAAGTCCCTCCTCCGCTACCATTATTCTCAATGATATCAGAGAGTTATAGAAGAGTACGTTATCAACCACGCGGTTGATTGCGTCCAATTGTCGATGTGTACCGGCTAAATGAATCCTCGCGCCCGTTCGCGGGCGAACCCTTGGCGGAAGGCATTGAGGCTCACCCACTTACTCGATCCGGCCCAGGCGAAGAACGACGATCTTGTCAGCGAACGGCATCGCCTCAACCTGATCGTGGGTGACGTAATTTATCGTCGCGCCGATTTTCCTTGGAGAACGGCTCATCGAACAGGAAGACGTTCGACCCGCGGACGATGCCGATACGTTCGCTCTGGTCGCCCGAATGCGCGGCGGGCTTTCGCTCCAGGTGCTCGCCCAACTTGAGGATGCGGCTGGCCTAATCCGTCTTCTTGTTGATTCAGCCTTTTGCCGCGCCGTTCATGCGCAGGTCAAAGTCCTTGTTCGTTTCGGTCGTCATGCGCGGGTAGAGCGCGTAGGTCTGGAAGACCATTGCGACGCCGCGCTCGGCGGGATACATCTTCGTGACGTTTCGGGGTGCCGATATTGTGCTGTCCCTCCTTCGGCGACCTCCAGGTCGACACCATGGATGATTTGCACATCGCCAATAGCGTTTGATCACTCTGTTCAGGGTGACGCCTGACATCAGCCGAATTCAATTCGCTTGGCGCGGTGAGAAAAACCGGTCAGAGCTCGGATCGTGTCGACCTCGCCTGGGTCGTAGGGCTGCCCGGTCTGGTCGAGCAGATCATGGAACCAAATACCACGGTCCACCTTGCCTCCATGGGCTCGAACGAGATCGTCGGGCCAAGGGAGCCATGTCTGGGTGCGGCCCTTCACGAGGCCCCACTGGAAACAGCCGACATTCCTTTGGCGGAACAACTCGAGCTGGTCGGAAATCCGGCTGTCGATCTGTCGTGCCATCCATTCCGTGCAGATCATCGGGCGGTCGAGCACTTCGAGATAGTCGATGAATTGCGCCACGCGCTTGCGGTTCCAGTAGGCATGGAATGTGATGATATCGGAATGAAGGAGTGCGCTACGGTCGATTTCAGTCCCGTAGGGGTGCACGTCGTCGCCCGGCACAGGCGTTGTCCAGGCGGCGACGGAGAGAGGGGCTTCCGGGCCGATGTCACGGGCGGCGGTAAAGCTCGCCTCCATCAGCGACAGGGCGTGCGCTTCCAACTCGGCACCGAACTCGGAATAGGCGGTCTTGTCGAAATCCATCCGGTTGCCGGGCTCGTTGTAGAGATCCCAGAAGAGGATTCGGCGGTCGGCGCGAAAGGCCCCGATGACATCACGCACATAGGCTTCGAGCGACGGGCGCAAGTCCTTGTCGATCACCGCGGCGCGACCTGGCGAGGCGACGGCACGGCTGTTATGGATGCCGGGGATCGGGTCGGGCTGTGGACCCCATAGGGGTTCTTTGCCACCAAAGCCGCAGTCGTCGAAAACGCAAGGCACCGTGTCGATACCGCAGCGCGAGGCTGCACCCATAAGGCAGTCGAGTCGGTCGAGAAGTCCTTCGCGGTCGTGTTTCCAACCGACGAAAGGAAGGTTCACGCGGATCGCGTTGAAGCCGATTTCGGACGCCCAGCCAAGCTCGCGTTCGATCGTTGGCATGTCGAACGTGGTCTCGTGCCACATCTCAATGAAATTGACTGCGGTCGATGGCAGGAAGTTGAAGCCGCAAACCCAGGGGCGCGCGTTCCACCAGTCTTTCGCGTCGCTTTCGCTCCAGCGATCCATAGTCCCCCCAGTGGAATTCTCTGCTTGTGAAAGCGGTCCCGCCGTTGATCGGCGGGGCCTGTGGATCAGCGGTCCAGCAGGTCCTGCACCTCAATCTCGGCATCGGAAAGTGCGTCGTCGACGGACTTCCCGGTCAGCCAGATCGCCTGCAGTTCGCGGTTAAGCACGTCCTGGATTGCGCCGTAGCGTTCGCTGGGCGGAGTGTCCCTGGCGATGGCCGCAGTGCCCGCGTACTCGTCGCGGTGGGGCAGTGATTTGTAGGCATCGCTTTCCACGACCGAAGTGCAGACGGCCATGTGGCCTGTGCGCGCCCAATCGATGTTGTGGTCGTTGATGAACGCAAGCACCTTGAGCGCAGCCATTTTTTTATCACCCTCAAGCGTCGAGGGGATTGCCCACATATGGCTGTCGGCCCAGGTTGCGCCGGTCTCGAACAGGGTTGGGAAGTCGGCTACGTAGTAGTTGTCGAGGCCAACCTCGGATTTGGCGGCTTCAGCCGTGTAGAAATCCACGACCCAGGTGCCGTTCACAAGGATCGCCGCTTCGCCGTTCAGAAAGGCTTGCTGACTGTCGGCGTAGTTTAGCCGAGGGTTGGCGAGCCCGGCGTCGAAGAGCTGGGTGATCGCCGTGACTGCATTCTTCGCGGCGTCATTGTTGATGGTCGCGGTGCCGTCATCGGTGAAGATGTTGGCGTTCTGTTGCCACATAAGCGCAAGCACCAGCCGAACGCCGATGGGGAATTGCGCAAAATCGGCGGCGAGGTAATCCTTGCCGGTCGCCTCCTTCACCTTTTGTGCGTGTTCCAGAAGTTCCTCGGGCGAGGAGGGCAGAACCGGCTTCCCGTCTGCAACCAGCCCGGCTTCGGCCATGATGTCCATATTGACGTGCCAGAGGTTTGCGTGGAAATCCATCGGCACGCCATAGATGCCGCCGTTATAGCTTACGGCGGCCAGGGCGTTCTCGCTCCAGTCGTTCGGGTCGATGCCGACGCTTTCGAGATCATCGGAGATCTCGGCCAGCGCGCCGATCCCGGCGAATTCGGGGATACGGTGACGGTGCATAACGTGCACGTCCGGCGGCGTTCCGCCAGCATAAGCCGCCTTGATCTGGTCGTAGTAGTTGCCCCAATCGGTGGGGAGCGTGTTGATGCTGACGCCGTCGATTTCAGCATCTGCCGCGTTGATGATCGACTGGATGATGCAAGCCTCGCCCACGCTGGCGGTCGTGTCGGTGCCTGCGTCCTCGCAAGCGCCGAAAAAACGGCCCAGCGTTATCTCCTGCGCGAAGGCGCTGGTGGCAAGCGTTGCGACGGCCGCCGCGGTCAGAAGCGCATGTTTCATTTGTATCCTCCCATATGTGCGTGTTCACCCCTTCGATCCGCCCAGGGTCATGGCTTGCACCACGTAGCGCTGGAAGATGAGGAACAGGATGACAACCGGAAGCGAGGCGACAACGCCCGAGGCCATGACACGGCCCAACCCCTCCGATTGCGCGAAATTCGATTGGATGGACGCAAGGCCCAGGGTAATCGTGAAATAGTCCCGCTGCTGGGCGCTGACGAGCGGCCAGAGATAGTCGTTCCACGCATAGAGGAACGTCAGAATCGCCAGCGTCATCATCGCAGGCCGCGCGAGCGGCAGCATCACGTACCAGAAGATCTTCAGCCAACCGACTCCGTCGAGCCGCGCGGCCTCTTCGATATCCTTGGGAATTGCCCGGAAGAATTGCATCATCAGGAAAACGCCGATCGGTACGGCCATCCGCGGCAGGATCAGCGCGTGATAGGAATTGTGCCAACCGAAGTCAGCGAACATCGTGTAGAGCGGGATGAACGCGGCTTGCTCGGGCACCATCAGTCCGATCAGGCAGATGACCGTGATCGCGGTCTTGCCCGGGAAATCGAGCCTGGCCAACGCATAGCCTGCCGTCGTCGAGACGGCGAGAATGCCCAGCGTCATCCCGAGCGAGACGATCACCGAGTTCAGGAACCACCAAGGTGTCTGGCCGAAGCTGAATAAGGCGGAGTAGTTCTCAACCGTGAATGGGAACGGGATCAGGCCAAAGAAGGTTGTGGACGTGGATCGTGCCAGCACATCATTGGGCTGGAACGAGAGCGACACCATCCAGAGCGTCGGCACCAGCCAGAGGAAGGCCGGGATCGAAAGGCCGAGGACGAGCCAGTAGTAACCGCGTTTCATCAGGTCTTCTCCCGGCCAGCAATGAACTGGATCACCGAGAAGGTGCCCATGATGAGAAACAGGAAAACGGCCATTGCACTGGCGCGCCCGAGCTCGCTGTCGCGGAAGCCGGTCTGGTAGATGTAGCGGACCAGAACCTGCGTCGTGTCGTTCGGCCCGCCCTGCGTCATCAGGTGCGCTTGTCCGAAGACTTGAAAATGCAGGATGATCTGCAGGACGACGACAAGCGTTATCGTGCGTTTCAGGTTGGGTAACGTAACGTACCAGAACGCCTTCACCCCTCGCGCGTTGTCGAGCGCCGCTGCCTCGTAAATTTCCCGGCTGATGTCCTGAAGCCCGGCGAGAAACAGGATCATCGCGACCCCGAGAGACCACCAAATGGTCGCGATCACGATGGCCGCCATTGCGAATTGTTCATCGGTCAGCCAGTTGATCGGTGTACCGCCCAAAACCTCTGTGATATTGGCGATGAGGCCCTGGCGCGGTGAGAACATGATCTGCCAGATCAGGGTGACGACGGTGACGGACAGGACCTGACTGAGAAAGAAGAGCGTCCGAAGCGCCCCCATTGCTTTGGTTTCGCGGTTGAGCGCGGCGGCGAGAACCATTGCGGAAATGGTGACGCCCGGCACGGCAAGCCCGACAAACACCAGCGTGTTGCCGACCGTCGGCCAGAACCGCCGGTCGTACCAACGACCTTCTTCCCCGGGATGAAAACCGGGGAGGACGACCAAGAGCAGCGACGCCACACCGAGGGCGATGGCATTGAAGCGGCTCAGTCGGTCCGCCCGGCGAAGAAAGACCGACAGGGCGAGGCCGACGAACCCGAGGCCTTGCCAGAACGGGGCGGTGAAAAGGCCCCATTCGATGTTCCGGCCCCACATGACACGCTCGTAGTTGCGAAAGCCCACGAACGTCTTGGCGTCGGGGTTGAATGCGACTTCGAGAAGGTTCCAGTCGTGGAGACTTATCCAGATGCCTTGGAAGAAGGGATAGACGAGGAACAGCAGGTAGGTGATGAGGAAGGGTGCCAGCAGGAGCCACGCGGCCTGCGCCTGACTCAGACGATTTCCGGACTTCCCGACCACTGTCACCTCCCCGATCCAATGGTTATTCCGCTTGCGCTAAAATTATTAGCAATATTTATTAGCACATAGCAAGCAGCAAGTTCGATCTCGTATAACCCATGAAAGACACAGCAAATTCCCGAATAACGATGAAGGACGTTGCGCTCAGGGCGGGCGTTTCTCAGTCGACTGTATCTTTCGTGCTGAACGATCTCGAGGACATGCGCATCAGCCGCGAGACGCGCAAACGCGTCATGCAGGCGGTCGAAGAGCTTGGCTATCGCCCGCGCGCCGCGGGTCGCCCGCCCAAGGCATTGGGCGCGGGGGTGATCGGGCTGATGTTCGACGAGATCGCGACCAGCCCGTTTGCCGCTATTTCCATCGAAGGCGTGCAAGAAGAAGCTTGGAAGGCGAACGTCATCGTCGAGGTCGTCATGACGGGCGGGGATCCCGAGTATGAGGCTGAAGTTCTGAAGAAGTGGTCCGGGGATAACGCGATCGGCGTGATTTATGGGTCAATCCTCACCCGCGAAATCGCTCCGCCCGCTGGATTGGCCCGGCATCGAACGGTCCTGCTGAACTGCCATGACGGGGAGGCACGCTATACCAGCGTGGTCCC
The DNA here is from genome assembly GCF_013266695.1 of Hongsoonwoonella zoysiae. Classification (GTDB taxonomy): domain Bacteria; phylum Pseudomonadota; class Alphaproteobacteria; order Rhizobiales; family Stappiaceae; genus Hongsoonwoonella; species Hongsoonwoonella zoysiae. The sequence goes on along the minus strand of NZ_JABRXF010000001.1, from coordinate 1,658,536 downwards.
GGCCGAAAGGAGAGGAGGCGAAGTCGCCACCGCTGCTCTCATCAGGGAGGGACATCGACGCATCGCCTTCATATCCGGTGAACCCTGGATGGAAGCGTCGGATCAACGGATGGAAGGCTACGAGCGCGCACTCCGAGCGACCCGCATTCCCGTCGATCCTTCGCTAATCGTCGAAGGTAATTTCCTGCCATCCGGCGGACGAACCGCCACACTAAAGCTCATGAGGGAGAACCTTCGCCCGGACGCGATCTTCTGCGCCAACGACCTGATGGCCGTCGGCTGCTACGAAGCGCTCAAGGAGCTGGGCGAACGACCGGGCGAGACGATTGCCGTAATGGGCTACGACGACCAGGAAATCGCACAACACCTGTCGCCTGCCTTATCGACCGTGCTTTTGCCACACCGGGAGATGGGTCAGTGGTGCGTGGAATGGCTCTTGAGCGGAGGTAACGATCTGAAGGCAAATCGCATGGAATGTCCCCTGGTGATGCGCCAGTCGCACAGGAAATCCGCTCTCTGATTGCTTGAGACCGCGTGGCAGCGGCGTCATGCACAGCATCGGATACGGCAGCGTATTGCTAGCCAGCGTGCGGTCTGCCCGAAACGCACCTCCACTACCAAATTTCCTCAAAAGTCCTTGAATCAAATAAAAGAATTAAACGTCAAACCAGCGCCCAGGAATTGCTCCGGGTCGAACGACCCTTAAATTGGCCTGAAAAACCCAACGACTGCTGATGAAGAGGCAAATGCTCTCCGGCCTTCCATGTGGAGCATGGAGCATTCGCTAGACATGTTCGCTTTCCATCCACTAACGTAGCGCCGATGACGAACCTGTAATGGCGGGATGCGAATGATACTTACAGGCGGTGGCCTGAAGCAACGGGTCAATGGTTCAGAAAATCGGCGTTCCCGAATGTAGGCACGTTCCGCTTTGTGTCCTGGATGCCTCTCGACCGTCCCGCACATCACTTCGCGCGACACCAATGGCATGACCAGCAAGCCCTCCACCCGCATTATCGGGTTTGAACGTGTAAGGTGCCCGACGGGAAAAGGGCGAATTCCATGAAACTTGAAAAGATCGAAACCTTTATCGCCGGCAATCCACCGCCGCGCCATGGCGGGCGTTATTTCATCTTCGTGCGGCTGACCACGGCCTGCGGGATCAGCGGTGTAGGCGAAATCTACAACGCCACCTTCGGGCCGGATCTTTGCGCTCAAATGGCGGTGGAGGTCTTCACCCGCCAGTTCGAAGGCGAAGACCCGCACCACATCGAAAAGCTTTGGCGCAAGACCTATGGCGCGGGCTTCACCATGCGCCCGGATGTGACGGTGATGGGCGTTCTTTCCGGGCTGGAAGTGGCGTGCTGGGATATCATCGGCAAGGCTGCCGGCCAGCCGGTTTACCAGCTTCTGGGCGGAAAGGTGCATGAGCGGTTGCGCAGCTATACATACCTCTACCCGCCCTCGGGCGATGTCTACCCCGACCCGGAGGCGCCCAACGTCTACAATGACCCGGACCTTGCGGCGGAAGCGGCTGTGAAGGCGGTGCAACAGGGCTTCACCGCGGTAAAGTTCGACCCTGCGGGCGCCTATTCGATCTATGACGGCCGCCAGCCCCTCCTGACCGATCTTGATCGCTCCGAGCGGTTTTGCCAGCGCATCCGCGAGGCGGTCGGCACCCGCGCCGACCTTTTGTTCGGAACGCACGGGCAGTTCACCGTTTCGGGCGCGAAGCGCATGGTGCGGCGGCTCGAAGCCTATGATCCCCTGTGGTTCGAAGAGCCGATCCCTCCGGAAAATCCAGCAGACATGGCCAAGGTCGCGTGCTACACCTCAATTCCCATTGCGACGGGGGAACGGCTGACGACCAAACATGAATTCGCCCGGCTCCTGGAGGCGGGCGCCGCCTCTATACTACAAATGAACCTTGGGCGCGTCGGCGGCATTCTGGAAGCCAAGAAGATCGCCTCGATGGCAGAAACCCGCGCGGCCCAGATCGCACCGCATCTCTACTGCGGGCCGGTTGTGGCGGCGGCGAATATCCAGATCGCCACCTGCAGCCCGAATTTTCTGATCCTCGAATCCATCGGGCGGTTCGACGGGCCGTTCATGCAGTTCCTGACGACTTCGATCAGATGGGAAGACGGCTATGTCATCCCGCCCGCCGCGCCGGGGCTCGGGGTGGAGCTGAACGACGAGGCGATTGCCGCCCATCCCTACACCGGCGACGAATTGCACCTGAATCTTGCCACCGACCCGGTCATGCCGTGACCCGTTCCCCATCTGCCAATCTGAAGATATCGGGTACCTCGGAAGCAAAACCCGAGGACCTCTGCGACGGGAAGTTAAATCCACGGAGAACCATAAGGATACGAGGATTAAACTCAACCAATGGGGAACCGATTAAAATTTGTTCCCTTACATAGATTTCGAACACCACCGCGAGAGCCCATTCAGCGGGCACGAGGCACCACATCCAACCGGGCAAATTGAATATTTAAATCAATCTCTTGAAGAAAATCAGGTTTTAAAGCACCAGCAAATGACCTGACACTTACAGCCAAGTTGGACCTCGGTGCGCTTTCAGAAACCGCAGGGCAAGGGCTTGCGCATCAAAAATTCTGCGGCCAATAATGAAACCAATTCGAATTGGTTCATTTTGGTGAGTCATGAAAGATTTGGACAGGCCGGCCCAGCGAAATTCGAGCATGGCGCTCGAACGGCTCCGGATCATCGTGGATCAGCTTACCGCGGAAGGCGTCGAGCAGCTTCCCACCGAACGCGAGCTGTCGGAGACCATCGGCGTCGGCCGCAGGGCCGTCCGGCGCGCTCTGGAAGTTCTTGAAACGGAGGGCAAGATCTGGCGCCGGCAGGGAGCGGGAACGTTTATCGGCAGCGAGCCCGCCTGTCCGGAAAAGCAAATACTTGCCTTGCATGAAAACTCCAACATGCTCGAGGTGATGGAAGTCCGGCTCCAGATCGAACCCGTTCTGGCGCGCCTTGCGGCGCTACGCGCCAATCCGGCCGATATCGCCGCCATGCGGAACCTTGCGGACCGCGTCGGCAAGGCCGACGACATGGACAGCCGCGAACTCTGGGACAGCGCCCTGCACCGGGCCATCGCGCGCGCGGCGAACAACACACTTTTCCTGGCGCTTTTCGATGTGGTCGACAGGGTTCGCCAGGATTCGTCGTGGCGGCATGTGCGTGAAGCGCTCAGGACCGAGGACGCCATGACGCTCTATAAATTCCAGCACTTCGACATCATCAAGGGCATAGAGGAGCGAGACCCGATCAAGGCTGAAAAGGCCATGCGGGGCCACCTTCTCGCGTTACAGGAACGCCTGCTGTTCCAAAGCGCGACCGAGGTTAGCGATGCTGAATAGCGCTCCGGCGGCAACGGCGCCTGTTCTGGACGTGCGGAACCTGGCTCTCCGGTTCAAGGACACCCCGGCGAATATCGTCGATGGAATTTCCTTTTCCGTTCGCGAAGGCGAAACGCTTTGCATCGTCGGCGAGAGCGGATGCGGCAAATCGGTCACCGCGCTCGCCCTTATGGGCTTGCTGCCCCGGTCGGTCGCGCGGGTAACCTCCGGCACGGCCATGTTCGGCGGTAGCGATCTTCTGACTCTGCCTCAGCGCGCGATGGCTGATATTCGCGGCAATACGATCTCGATGATCTTTCAGGAGCCCATGACCTCGCTGAACCCTTCCTACAGGATCGGCGAGCAGATCGGCGAAGTCGTCCTGCGCCACAAGCGGGTGACGAGGGCGCAGGCGCGCCAACGCGCCCTGGAGATGCTGGATCGGGTCAGGATACCGGCGGCCGCCAGCCGGCTGGACGATTACCCGCACGAGCTTTCCGGGGGGATGCGCCAGCGGGTGATGATCGCCATGGCGCTCGCAAACGATCCGGCGCTCCTGATCGCCGATGAGCCGACGACCGCGCTGGACGTCACAATCCAGGCCCAAATCGTCGACCTGATCGAAGAGCTTCAAAAGGAAACCGGCACGGCGCTCATCATGATTACCCATGACCTCGGGGTGGTGGCTGAAATCGCCGACAGGGTGTCCGTCATGTATGCAGGTCATATCGTCGAGGAAGGCCCGGTCGAGGCGATTTTCGATGACCCACAACACCCCTACACGATCGGCCTGATGAGTTCCGTACCCTCGATCGGCCCGCGCTCCGGCAGGTTGGCAACGATCGGCGGCCTGGTGCCGACCATCGATCGCATGCCCTCCGGATGCCGGTTCTCACCCCGCTGCCCCTTTGTCCAGGCCGATTGTCTGAAGGCGCATGCACCCCTGTCGACCTTTGGCCCGGAACACCGGGCAGCATGTTATTTCGCACCGCTTGAGACCGTATTTGCGGAGGCGGCATCGTGAGCCTTCGGACGCCGGAAACCATTATTGAGACGCAAGCGGTTACAAAGCGCTTTTCGGGCAGTAGGGGCCTGTTCAGGCCCGCCACCTTTGTCAGCGCCGTCAACGCCGTGTCTCTCAAGATCAGGCGGGGCGAGACATTCTCCATCGTGGGAGAAAGCGGCTGCGGCAAGTCCACGCTTGCTCGTCTCCTGGTTCGCTTGCTGCACCCCTCCGAGGGCGCGGTTCTTTATCAGGGCACCGATATTTCCTCCCTGTCGGAAACGGACATGCGCCGCTTGCGCAAGGATCTTCAGTTCGTCTTCCAGGATCCGTTTTCCTCTCTCAACCCACGCATGACAGTTGGGGCGTTGATAGAGGAACCCATGAAGGTTCACACCTCCCTTTCCCGGCCGGAGAGACGTCAGAACGTGGCGGAACTCTTGCGGAAAGTCGGCCTTCGCCCGGCCTTTTCCAACCGTTACCCGCATGAATTCTCCGGCGGCCAGCGTCAGCGCATCGGCATTGCAAGAGCCCTTGCCAGCGGTCCGAAGGTGATTGTCGGCGACGAGCCCGTATCCGCTCTTGACGTTTCCGTGCAAGCCCAGGTCATAAACCTCCTGGAAGACCTGAAAGCCGAATTCGACCTGACGCTGGTCCTGATCGCGCATGACCTTGCCGTGATCCGGCATATGAGCGACCGGATCGCGGTAATGTATCTGGGCGAAGTCGTCGAACTCGCGCCGAACGAGGCGCTCTATAATGAGCCGCTCCATCCGTACACCCAAGCCCTGATGCAGGCGATCCCGATCGCCTCGCCGCACGGCCGATCCATGGACGCTGCGCTGACCGGTGATGTGCCCTCCCCCCTTGCGCCGCCCGCCGGCTGCCGGTTCCACCCCCGCTGTCCACATGCAAGCAGCCTTTGCAGCACGGAAAAGCCGGAACTGACCGAGACCGGCACGGACCGGATGATCGCCTGCCATCACTGGGAGAAATTCGCCGGAAATGCGCAAACCCACCTACGGGAACCACCAAGGAGCGCAAACGCTGAGAAGCGCTTCACGCTGTTCCGTGAGCGATGTCAACAACAAGAGCCGACGACGGCCGACAACCCCTGAATCGAACCTTTCCAAGGGAGAGATATAATATGCGTAAGGAATTTCTTGCCGCGCTGTTGTTGAGCGCAACGACCCTTGTATCGACGGCCCATGCCGCCGACCTGCGTATCGGCCTGCAGGACGACGCGGATGTTCTTGATCCCGACCAGTCCCGGACCTTCGTTGGCCGCATCGTCTATACTTCCCTGTGCGACAAGCTTGTGGACATCACCCCGGACCTTGAAATCATTCCGCAACTTGCAACCGGCTGGAGCTGGTCGGACGATGGCAGGGTCCTGACCATGGACCTGCGCGAAGGCGTGACGTTCCACGACGGCACTCCCTTTAACGCCGAAGCCGTGAAAGCCAATATCGAACGCTCGAAGAACCTTCCGGAAAGCCGCCGCAAGAGTGAGGTCAAATCCATCGAAAGCGTGGAGGTTTCCGGTCCGCTTCAGGTCAGGATCAACCTGGCGGCGCCGGATGCAACGCTGCTGGCGCAGTTCGCAGACCGTGCCGGAATGATGGTTTCGCCGGCAGCAGCCGAGGCCGCCGGCGCTGACTTCGGTGCGAACCCCGTATGCTCCGGCCCGTTCAAATTCGTCGAGCGCGTTCAGCAGGACCGCATCGTCCTGAGCAAATTCGACGGCTACTGGAACGCCGGTGCCATCCATTTCGACACCGTCACATTCCTGCCGATTCCGGACACGACCGTCCGTCTCGCCAATTTGCGCTCCGGTGATATCGACATGCTGGAAAGGCTTGCGGCTACCGATGTGGCATCGGTGAAAGGCGATGCAAACCTGGGCTACGCCGAAGCGGTTAGCCTGGGATATCAGGGCATTACAGTGAATATCGGCAACGGAGAGAAAGGCGACAATCCATTCGGCAACGACGCCAGGCTCCGCCAGGCCTTCAGCCTGTCGCTTGACCGGGATGCGATCAACCAGGTGGTTTTCGAAGGCGCCTTCGCCCCCGGCAATCAGCCCTTCCCGCCAACCAGCCCCTGGTATGACAAGGACCATCCGGTTCCAGCCCGCGACGTGGAAAAGGCCAAGGCGCTTTTGAAGGAGGCAGGATACGACAGCTTCGACGTCGAGGTGCAGGTCGCCAACAACCCGGTCCAGACCCAGATGATGCAGGTCGTTCAGGCCATGGCCGCGGAAGCCGGGTTCAACGTCAAGCTGAAATCGATGGAGTTTGCCAGCCTTCTTGCGGACCAGTCGGCAGGCAACTACCAGGCGAGCCAGGTCGGCTGGTCGGGCCGTGTCGATCCGGATGGCAACATCCACCAGTTCATGACCTGCAAGGGCGGTATCAACGATAGCAAATATTGCAATCCGGAGGTCGACGCGCTTCTGGACGCGGCCCGCACGAGCAACGAACTTGCCACGCGCAAGGCTAAATACGATGAGGCCCGCGATATCCTGAACAACGATCTGCCGATCATCTATCTCTATCACCCGACATGGATATGGGCGCTTTCCGGCAAGCTGGAAGGCTTCACCCCCTATCCGGACGGCATGATCCGCCTCGAAAACGTGAAGTTCAATTAAGTCAGACCTGTCAAGGAACCCGGCACACGGCCGGGTTCCCGCTCAACCCGGTTAGGTCCGAATGCTGTCCTACATCGCGCGCCGGCTGGTGATTGCCGTCCCGACGCTCATTCTCGTGTCGGTCTTCGTCTTCGTGCTGCAGAAGCTGCTGCCCGGAGACCCGGCCCTCGTTCTTGCCGGCGAAGAACGGGATCCGGAGGTTCTGGAATTTATCCGTGAAAAATACCGGCTGAACGACCCGGTCATCTACCAGTACTTCCACTGGATGAAGGCCATGCTGCAGGGTGATCTCGGGATATCCCTGCGCACGCAGCAGCCTGTTGCGACCCTGATCGCGGACAAGCTTCCCGTCACCATCCAGCTTGCCATCATGGCCATGGTGATCGCCTTTGCCATTGGAATACCCGCAGGCATCCTGTCCGCGGTCCACAAGGGCACCGCCGTCGATTACATCGCCAATTTCATTGCCCTTTCCGGCCTCTCGATCCCGAATTTCTGGCTCGGCATCATGCTGATCTTGCTGGTTTCGGTCCAACTGGGCTGGCTGCCGGCCTCCGGTTACGAATCTCCCTTTACTGATCCGGTCAAATCGCTCCAGACGATGATAATGCCGGGCTTCGTGCTCGGCACCGCCCTGGCCGCCACGCTGATGCGCCATACCCGCTCCGCCATGCTTGGCGTCATGAAGGCGGATTACATACGCACGGCGCGGGCTAAGGGCGTTTTGGAAAACGCCGTCATCATCAAGCACGCCTTCCGCAATGCCTTGCTGCCGATCGTCACGCTCAGCGCGCTCCTTTTCGGCGAATTGCTCGCCGGCGCCGTGCTGACAGAGCAGATTTTCACCATTCCCGGCTTCGGCAAGCTGATTGTGGATGCCGTCTTCACCCGGGACTACGCGGTCGTGCAGGGCATAGTCATGTGCACGGCCGCCGGGTTCATTTTGATGAACCTGATCGCCGATGTTCTCTATTTTCTTCTCAACCCTCGCATGAGGAGCAGCCTGTGAGTGCCGTGATCTCCACAGTCGAGCCTGCGGAAGAGACCGTCCGGCCGGAAAGCCGGGCCTGGAAGAAGCTTAAAGCCAGCAAGAGCGCCTTGCTCGGCTTCGCCATCGTCGCTTTCTTCATAGGCATCGCCGTCGCGGCGCCTATCCTGCCGATCGCGGATCCGGCCGCGACCAGTTGGAGCGTAGTCAGGAAGGCACCATCCGCAGTCCATTGGCTCGGGACCGACGAGATCGGGCGGGACATTCTCTCACGCATGATCTGGGGTGCACAGGCATCACTGATGGCCGGTGTTGTGTCCGTCCTAATCGCCGTCCTGGTCGGCGTGCCCTTCGGCCTGATTTCGGGCTATTTCGGTGGCTGGATCGATCAGGTGATTTCGCGCATCACCGATGCCCTTCTTGCAACGCCGTTTCTGATCCTGGCCATCGCCCTTGCTGCCTTTCTCGGACCGAGCCTGACGAACGCGATGATCGCCATCGGGCTCTCCGCAATGCCGATCTTTGTCCGGCTCACGCGTGGGCAGGTGCTTTCGGTGAAGACGGAAGACTACGTGGAAGGCGCACGCGCCGTCGGCCTTGCCCACTTTGCCATCATGGCCCGCTACATCCTCCCGAATGTCTTCGCGCCAGTCCTGGTCCAGGCAACCCTGACGGTGGCAACCGCCATCATCGCCGAGGCCAGCCTCTCATTCCTGGGTCTCGGCCAGCAACCGCCGGCGCCAAGCTGGGGGTCGATGTTGAATGTCGCCAAGAATTTCATGACCCAGGCACCGTGGATGGCCTGGTGGCCGGGAGCGGCGATCTTCCTCGTCGTGCTCGGCTTCAACCTGCTCGGCGACGGTTTGCGCGACGCTCTCGACCCGCGCGAAACCTGAACCTTTTCATGTGAACAAACGAGTAGCTCATGTCACGCTTCACCACCCGCCCCGAAATCACAGGTTCCTTCGGTGTAGTTGCTTCCACCCACTGGATTGCCAGTGCCGTCGGCATGAGCATTCTGGAAAAAGGCGGTAATGCCTTCGACGCCGCGGTTGCCACCGGGCTCGTCCTGCAGGTCCTAGAACCGCATCTGAACGGCCCCGCCGGCGACCTGCCGGTCATCTTTCACGATGCACGGCGAAATGAAACCAAGGTCATCTGCGCTCAGGGACCGGCTCCCGCCGGAGCGACCATCGCGCACTACAAGGGCGAAGGCCTGGATCTCATCCCGGGCAACGGCCTGCTGGCGACGGTAATCCCGGGCGCCTTCGACGGCTGGATGCTGATGCTGCGCGACCGCGGCACCTTAAGCCTGCGCGACGTTCTGGAGCCTGCGATCCATTACGCCCGGCAGGGCCAGCCCATGCTGCGCGGCGCGGCATCGACGATCGAAGGACTGAAGGACTTCTTCAAAACCGAATGGCCGACATCCCATGAAACCTGGGTGCCCGGCGGCGAGGTGCCACAGGCTGGCGAAATGTTCCGCAATCCGGTGCTGGCAGAGACCTGGACGCGCCTGCTTGAGGAAGCCGAAGGCAAAAGCAGCCGCGACCAGCAAATCGATGCGGCGCGGGACTGTTTCTACCGGGGCTTCATCGCCGAGGAGATCGGCAATTTTCTCGAAACGGCCGAAGTCATGGACGGATCCGGAAGCAGGCACAAGGGTGTTCTGACCGCCGATGACCTGGCTTCGTGGAGCGCAACCTACGAAGATCCCTTGCAGGATGACTATCACGACTGGACAGTCGCCAAGACCGGCCCTTGGGGTCAGGGGCCGGTTCTCCTCCAGTCGCTTGCGCTTTTGCGTGGATTCGAAATCAGCAAGATGGAGCCCGACGGCCCGGATTTCGCACATCATGTAACCGAAGCCATGAAACTCGCCTACGCGGACCGCGAGGTTTACTACGGCGATCCGAACTTCATCGACGTTCCGATGGGCCACCTCCTGTCCGAGGAGTACAATTCCGCCCGTCGCAGCCTGATTTCGGACAAGGCCTCCTTCGACCTGCGCCCCGGCACCTTGCCGGGTTTCGAGGATCAGGTCGCCAGAAGCATGGCGATGATCGAGCGGGCGGGAATTGCCGATACGGGGCTTTACGAACCGACCATGGCTCATCTTTCCGAGCGCCGCGGCGACACGGTTCATCTCGACATCATCGACCGCTGGGGCAACATGGTTGCCGCGACCCCGTCGGGAGGTTGGCTGCAATCGTCACCGGTCATTCCCGCGCTCGGCTTCTGCCTCAACTCGCGAGCGCAAATGTTCTGGCTGGAAGAAGGCCTTGCCACGAGCCTTGAGCCGGGCAAGCGGCCGCGCACGACCTTGACGCCCAGCCTTGCATTTCATGAAGGCCGCCCGATCCTTGCCTTCGGCACACCCGGCGGCGACCAGCAGGACCAGTGGCAGCTTTCGTTGTTCCTCCGGCTCGTCCATCACGGCCTGAACCTGCAAGAAGCCATCGACATGCCGCTGTTTCACACAACCCATTTCCCGACGTCGTTCCACCCGAGGCAACGCCAGCCGGGCCATCTGATGGCGGAAGGAAATTTCAGCGCCGAAACAATCGAAGGGTTAAGGGCGCGCGGTCACTCGGTCGAGGTCTCCGACCTTTGGACCATCGGCCGCCTGACCGCTGCAAAGCGCGAAGCAGACGGAACGCTGAAGGCCGGCGCCACACCGCGCCTCATGCAGGCCTACGCCGTCGGTCGCTAGAACAAAACCCGTCAAATCCAACCCTGATTTGGCGGGCTTTGCCCCCGCATCTCTTAGCCTTTCACGGCGCCAATTCAGTCTGGTTTACGAAGGCGGAACCTGCCTCCTTGCGCTCTCCGCCAAGTCGTTCCAGACCATCTGTCGGCCGATCAGATCGCCGCTGAGTTCAAAACGGTCAATGAAACGTATGCCTGAAAATGGGGTGCCGTCGGGCCATTCACCGGACAGGGTGCCCGTGCAGTAAACGACGGAGCCACTGTCGCCGGCCGTAGTATCGAAACGCTCATAAGTTTTGCGCACGAAGCGATAGCGCGGCTTTGCCCATTCGATCAGTTCCTCCAGCGTCGTGAATTCGACCGCGCCGGGGAATGTCATCTTGAAGTCCGGCGCAAGGAAGGTCTTCGCTTTCGCGAGATCGCGTGCTTCCATCGTCTCCAGGAATTCACGGACGCGACCTTCCGGATCGGCGAGGACCCGGCCCGGCGCGCGCGACTGGCCGCCGCGCATATAGTTGGCCGGCTTCAACTCCTCGATTGTGACGGTGATGCCCTCGAGAGGCGCGGCGACGATGGCGCAAACCGTATCGGTGAGTGCTTTCGCAAGTCGCCGGCGGGTTTCGTCCGGATATCCCTCGATCAGCGTGACTCGAATGACTGGCATGGCCGCTCCCCGTTAAATGGTTTGCCTCAATATCAAATCGGATTGACATAATGATATAATGACATACCATTTAATGAAACCAACTTGTCGGAGGGAGCCGTGACCGCCAAACTCAGGCAGATAGACAAGGGACAGGAGCCGGAACGGCGCTCCCACGGTCGCCTCGATCCGTCCGGTCACGTGCCGCTTTATCACCAGATCTTCCTGATCCTGCGCAACCGTATCTACGGCGGCGAATTGTCCGAAGGCGACCTTGTGCCGAGCGAGCAGGATCTCACCAATGAATTCGGCGTTTCCCGCATCACCGCGAAACGCGCCCTTAACGAGTTGGCGGAGGCCGGCCTCGTCGTGCGCGAACGTGGCCGCGGGACACGTGTGGTCAAACGTCCCCCTGCGCCTGCCGTAACCTCTTCGATAGACGGTTGGCTGGAAAACATTTCCCTCATGGGCCTGTCCACCAGGGCGCAAGTGCATGACTTCAGCTATGTGTCGGCGGGCGAGGAAATCGCCCAGGCGCTGGAGCTCGAAGCAGGTGCGGAAGTTCAGCGGGCCGTGCGCGTGCGCTGGCTGGACGAGAAACCGATGTCCTATCTGGTCACCTATGTGCCGGCGGAGATAGGCCGCCAGTTCGAGCGCGCGGACCTGAACGCCAAGCCCTTGCTTCATCTACTTGAACGCGCAGGAATCGACGTCAGCTCGGCCCGGCAAACGATTTCGGCAACGCTCGCGGACTCGGAGGTTGCCCGGGCTTTGTCGATCCACGCCGGAGCTCCACTGATCGAGGTACGCCGGGTCGTGCGCGACCGCATCGAGCGGCCGGTCGAATACATTCGGGTGCTGTACCGCCCCGATCTCTATCACTTCGAAATGTCCATGCGGCGGGTGCGTGAGGAAAGTGGCCCCCGCTGGACGGCGACGACGGCGCCGACGGTCCCGGCCGACGGCGGATAACAATCCAGATGGGAAACCGGGAAACGACGACCTGAGGTTCTAAAGGGAGGAACAAATGACAGACGAGAAGAAGCCGGCAGGGATTGTCCGCCGCGATTTTCTGCAAACCGCCGGTACGGCGGCTCTGGGGTTGGGAATAACGGGACTTCCGACCGTCCTGCGGGCGCAGCCGGCATCCGTCAAGATCGGCCTGATCCACCCGGTATCCGGCTTTATCGCCTTCTCAGGCAACCAATGCCGCGAAGGCGCCCTGATGGCGATTGCAGATATCAATGCCGCGGGCGGCATCAAGTCCATGGGCGGCGTGAAGCTCGAAGCCGTGCTCGGCGACAGTCAGGGCAAACCCGACATCGGCGCGGCTGAAGTCGCCAAGATGGCTGAAGCCGGCATCAATGGCATCGTCGCCGGATACGCTTCGTCGATTTCGCTCGCCACCTCCCAGGAAGCGGCGAAGACCAACACCCCGCATGTGGTCGACGTGGGTGTGTCCGACCAGATCGTCAGCCGCGGCCTGACGAATACGTTCCGCTTTTCACCGGGTTACGGGAAGATCGCGGATTTCGCCGTCGCCAATCTCGACGCCATTAACAAGGCCGCCGGCTCGCCCGCGAAAACGGCGATGATCATTCACGAGGAATCGCTCTTCGGTACCGGCACAGCGGACCTGTTATCGAAGAAGCTGCCGGAAAACGGCATCGAGGTCATCGAGGTTATCAAGCACGCCAACCCGACGCGCGACTTCACCAATATCGTCCTGCAGATCAAGGCGAAGAAACCCGACCTGATCATACCGGCCAATTACTACAACGAATATGTGCTGCTTGCCCGCACCATGCGCCAGCAGCGCATCGAGGCCATGGGCATCTATTCGGTGCTTGGCGGGGCGGCCTCGAACTACAAGTTCGTCAAGGAGTTCCCGGAAGCCGCCGAAAACATCATGGATTGCAACCACTGGTTCAATCCGAAGTCGGAAGTGGCCTTGGCCCGCAAGGCGGCTGCGGAAGCCAAGGGGCTCGTCTACACCTACGAGGTGTTTCTTGCCTACAACGCCGTTCTCGGCCTGGCGGATGCGATCGAGCGCGCCGGTTCGACCGACAAGGAAGCGGTCAACGCTGCACTGTCGTCTTCGAACATGGACATGTCGTTCATGCCCTACGGCCCGACCCGGATGGTCGATGGGCAGAATGAAGGCGCGCAGCCTGTGAATACGCAGGTTCTCAAGGGCGATATTGAGGTGATCGCCCCGAAGGAGTTCGCCTCCGCCGAGGCGGTGTTCCCCGTCAAGTAGAAACGACGGGAAACACGCCAGGTTCCATCAAGGTCGCGCCGGGCACCCATCAGCCCGGCGCCTCTACAGCGCTGGACAGTCGAACGACCATGCCTGACCTTGCCATAATCATTCCCTCCGTCCTGAACGGATTGACGACCGGGGCTCTCTACGCTCTGGTCGCGCTTGGATTGACGCTTATTTACGGCGTGCTGCACATCATCAATTTCGCCCATGGCGCATTGTTGATGGTCGGGCTCTATGCCGTCTATTTCCTCAATGTACAGTTAGGCATCGACCCGTATGTCGCGCTTTTCATCGTACCTCCGCTGATGTTCGCGCTCGGCTACGCCTTGCAGCGCGGTATTATCGGCAAGGCGAGCCACGGCCGCGACGAGAATATCCTGCTCGTTACGCTTGGCCTGTCGATCGTTATCGAGAACCTGTCGCTTTTCGTCTTCAAATCCGACACCCGGGCGATCGACACACCATACTCCTTCGAGGTCGTCGAATTCCTGGGAGCCTTCCTGCCCCTGCCCAAGGTCATTGCCTTCGCCGGTGCGCTGGTGACCGCGGCCCTTCTCTGGCTGCTTATGTCCCGCACCGATCTCGGCAAGGCGATCCGCGCGCTTGCCAAGGAACCTAAGGGCGCCAAGCTGGTCGGCATCAATGCGGAGCATGTCTTCGCCATGAGTTTCGGACTCGGAATCGCCTGCCTTGGCGTCGCCGCATGCCTGCTCCTGCCGAGTTATTACGTTAGCCCCCAGGTCGGCCACGGCTTCGTCCTCATCGCCTTCACCATCGTCGTCCTGGGCGGCATGGGCTCCTTCGTCGGGGCCTTGATCGGCGGGCTGATCATAGGCGTCGTCGAGGCTCTCGGTGGGCTGTTCCTCGGAGAAAGCCTCGGTCAGATCGGCATTTTCCTGATCTTCATCCTGGTTCTTATTTCACGGCCGACCGGCCTGCTCGGGCACAAGGTGTAGGATCATGCGCCAACTCGCCCTGCTCGGCCTAGTCTTCGCGATCATCGGCCTTGCGCCCTTCGTGATTTCCTCCGATTTCACGCTCAACGCCGTGATCATGATCCTCTATGCCGCCCTGGTCGGCCAGGCCTGGAACATCCTGGGCGGCTATGGCGGCCAGTTTTCCTTCGGCCACGCCGCCTATTTCGGGACAGGAGCGTATACGGTCGCCGTTCTTCAGGTTCAGCTTGGCATCAATCCCTGGCTGGGGCTAATTGCCGGCGGGGCGATGGCCGTGCTTGTCGCGGCGATCATCGGTTTTTCCACCTTTCGCTACGGGTTGCGTGGTTCCTATTTCGCGCTGGTAACGCTTGCCTTTGCCGAAGTGTTGCGGATCCTGTCCAACTCGGTGCCGTTTACCGGCGCCGGGGTCGGGATCCTGATCCCGCTGGACCAGGGCCCGGCCAATCTCCAGTTCGTTACCAAGCAGGGTTTTTTCTGGGTCATCTGGCTGATCACCCTTGCCGCATTCGTCACCGTCTGGTGGATCGGCCAGTCCCGCTTTGGCGCTCAACTCATGGCGGTGCGCGACAACGAGGATGCCGCCCGCGCCCTTGGCGTCGAGGCATTCAGGGTCAAGATGGGCGCGATCATGCTTTCGGGCCTGTTTTCCGGTCTGGCAGGTGTCTTTTACGCCCAGTATTTCCTCTATCTGGACCCCTACATCGCTTATGGCCCTGCTGTTTCCGTGGAAAGCCTGCTGGTGCCGATCATCGGCGGTCTCGGGACGCTGTTCGGGCCGCTTCTGGGCGCGCTCGGCCTCCATGTGATCTCGGAACTGACGCGCGAATTCATCGGCGAATTTCCGGGCATCAGCCTGGTCATCTACGGAATTATTCTCATTGCCATGGTTCTGTTCATGCCGCGCGGACTTGCCGGACTTGCGAGCCGGCTGCGCGCAAGGCCGTTCGGCACCCGGGCGAAAGCCGCGGAAGGCAGCCATGCTTGAGATTCGCGCCCTCCGGAAATTCTTTGGCGGCGTGAAGGCCTGCAACAATGTCAGCCTGACGGTTCCGGAGGGAAAGATTGCTTCGCTGATCGGCCCGAACGGCGCCGGCAAAACAACGCTGTTCGCCCTGATTACCGGCTTCCACCGGCCGGATGCCGGCAGCGTGTGTTTCCTCGGCGAAGACATCACGGCGCTAGCGCCGGAGGAAATTGCCCGTCGAGGCATGGTCCGCACTTTCCAGATCGTCCAGCCTTTTGCCGGGCAGACGGTGCGCGAAAATATCGCCGTCGGCGCGCATTTGCGCATCCGCTCGCGCGCTGAGGCCCTGGCCAAGGCGGAAGCCGTCGCTCACCGGGTCGGCCTTTCAGACCGGCTCGACCTGGACGCGGCTTCGCTGACCGTCGCCGGCCGAAAGCGTCTGGAGGTTGCACGCGCACTTGCGACCGATCCCAAGCTGATACTGTTCGACGAGGTGCTTGCCGGTCTAAATCCATCCGAAATCCGGGATGTCATACCGGTTATCCGCGCCGTACGCGAGGAAGGCGTCACCATCCTTCTGATCGAACACGTCATGCAGGCGGTGATGAGCCTGTCCGAATACACCTGGGTGCTCAACCAGGGCGAATTGATCGCCGAGGGTGCGCCCGCCGATGTGGTCAGCGACCCGCTCGTGGTCGAGGCCTATCTTGGCAAGGGCATGGCCGAGCGCATCGCCAGGCGGGAGGTGCGACATGCTTGAAGTGAAGGGCCTGCGCAGCGGCTACGGCTCCGTCGAGGTCTTGCGCGGCATCGACCTGGACATCCAGGCGGGCGAAATCGTCGCGTTGCTCGGCTCAAACGGCGTCGGCAAGACAACGTTTGCCTCTGTCGTCTCCGGCCTCATCAAGGCCTGGAGCGGCACGATCCGCTTCAAGGACGAGGAGATACGGGGGTTGTCGGAACAGGCGATCGTCGATCGCGGACTTATCCATGTGCCGGAGGGCCGCCACATTTTCCCGAACCTTTCGGTGCGTGAAAACCTCGAACTCGGTGCCTACCGGCGGGGCAAGGCGAACCGGACCCGCAATCTCGATCACGTTTTCGGCGTCTTCCCGCGCCTGCGCGAGCGCTTCGCCCAGAAGGCAGGCACGCTCTCGGGCGGCGAGCAGCAGATGCTGGCGATCGGGCGCGGCATGATGGCCGAACCGCAGCTGCTGATCCTGGACGAGCCGTCGATCGGCCTGTCGCCCTTGCTGGTGGAAGAGATGTTCGAGCTGATCGAGCAGCTCAACCGCGACGGCCTGACCATTCTTCTGGTCGAGCAGAACGTACTGCAGTCGATGGAGATAGCCTCTCGCGCATTCGTCATGGAAAACGGCGAGATCCGCCTGTCCGGGCAGGCGTCGGTGCTGATAGACGATCCGGAGCTGCAGCGCTCCTATCTGGGGTTGGCGTGATGGCGGCAACACTTGCACAGAAGATCATTGCCCGGGCGGCGGGCCGCGAGACGGTGACGCCGGGCGTAGTCGTAACCGCGAAGGTGGACCTCGCCATGATCCACGACAGCGGCGGGCCGCGCCGGATCGAGCCGATCCTTCGGGATCTGGGCGTGAGCCTGTGGGACAGGGACAAGGTGGTGCTGATTTCCGACCACTTCGTTCCCGGCGACACGGACGAGGGCGCACGCATTCTCGAACTTACCCGCCAGTGGGCCGCGGAACGCAAGGTCGCCTTCCACGACGGCCAGGGCATCTGCCATGTGGTGCTTCCCGAACGCGGCCACCTGAAGCCCGGCATGTTCGTCGTCGGCGGGGACAGCCATTCGCCGACAGGCGGAGCCTTCGGCGCGTATATGTTCGGCATCGGCGCCACGGAAATGGCAGGTGTACTCGCAACCGGCGAAATCTGGATCAAGGTGCCGGAGACCATCCTGATCGAATGGCAAAACCGATTGTCCGACGCCGTCACCGCCAAGGACATGATGCTCGCGCTCTGCGGCCGGCTCGGCATGGACGGCGGACAGTACCAGGCGGTCGAATATACCGGAGAAGCCATCGCGGCCTTGTCCATGCAGGAGCGGATGACGCTTTCCAACATGGCCGCCGAACTCGGTGCACAGGCCGGCCTTATCGCACCCGACGCCACCACCGCCTCTTATCTGGAGCAAACTGGCGCCAACATCGGTCCCAGCGTCGATGAGTGGCAGGGCCTGCGCACCGATCCGGAAGCGACGCTGCTCGCCCATCACGTTTTCGACGCGGCGGCGCTCGAACCGCAGGTGGCCGCCCCCCATTCCCCGGCCAATTCCGCCCCCGTCGGGGAAGTGCCGGAAACGCGGGTGGATGTCGCCTATATCGGCGCCTGTACCGGAGCCAAGTACGAGGACCTGAAGCGGGCCGCCGCGATCCTGCGCGGACGCAGGCTCGCTTCCGGCGTCGAGCTGCAGGTGGCTCCGGCCTCCCGGCGGGATCAGGACCGCGCCACAGCCGAAGGCATCATGAAGGTGTTCGAGGATGCCGGTGCGAAGATCCTCGCCAACGCCTGCGGCATCTGCGCCGGCTATGGCGCCAATCGCCTCGGCGAAAACGTTACCTGTATTTCCTCGACGGCGCGCAACTTCAAGGGCCGCATGGGCGCACCATCCTCCAAGGTGTGGCTGGCCTCGCCGCTCACCGTGGCCGCATCGGCCGTCGCCGGGCGGATCGCCGATCCGCGCGAGTTCCTGAGCGACAGGGGAAATTCGGCATGAGCGGACGCGTCTTTCTGTTCGGCGACGATATCGATACGGACCAGCTTGCCCCGGGGCAGTACATGAAGGGCGGGATCGAGATGCTCAGCCAGCATTGCCTGGAACCGGTGCGGCCGGATTTCGCCGCTTCCGTGCGTCCCGGCGACATTGTGGTGGCGGGCAGGAATTTCGGCATGGGCTCGTCACGGGAGCAGGCCGCCGAAGCGCTCAGGCACCTCGGAGTTGCCGCCGTGGTGGCACGCTCCTTCGCCGGCATCTTCTATCGAAATGCCATCAATCTCGGCTTGCCGGCACTGATCGCCGAAGACATTGCCGGCATCTGCGACGGAGACGCCGTCGAGATCGATCTCGAAGCCGGCGAACTGCGTTTGCAGGCGAAAAGGAAAATCGTGAAACTTGAACCGCTGCCCGACAATCTGAAGCGGATGCTCGCCGATGGCGGGCTGGTTGCGCATCTGAAAAAACGCTTCACGGCGGAGCGGAATGGGGAGACAGGCCAATGAGCCTGAAACAAAGACTGGCCGAGAAACGCATTCTGCTTGCGCCCGGGGTCTACGATGGGCTTTCCGGCCTGATTGCAGAACAATCCGGGGCGGAAGCCGTTTACCTGTCCGGGGCCTCAATCGCCTATACCCGCTTCGGCAGCCCGGACATCGGGCTTGTGTCGATGAGTGAAGTCGCCGACACGATCGCCGTCCTTCGGGACCGGATCGGCCTGCCCATCGTGGTGGATGCCGACAACGGTTTCGGCAACGCGCTGAACGTCCAGCGAACCGTGCGTGTGTTCGAGCGCATGGGCGCCAACGCCCTGCAACTGGAAGACCAGACACTGCCCAAGCGCTGCGGTCACCTTGAGGGCAAATCGCTGGTGTCCAGGGCGGAGATGGCCGGCAAAATCCGCGCGGCATGCGATGCGCGAACCTCCGACGAGACGCTGATCATAGGGCGCACAGACGCCATCGCGGTCGAGGGCTTCGAAGCGGCGCTTGAGCGCGCCGAAGCCTATATCGAGGCCGGTGTCGATGTCCTTTTTGTCGAGGCGCCGCATTCGCTGGAGCAGATGCGCGAAATCGTCGCCCGGTTCGCCCACCGCGTGCCGCTGATGGCCAACATGGTCGAGGGCGGCAAAACGCCGATAGTCGACACCGCCGGTCTCGAAGAACTCGGCTTCAGCCTCGTGATCTTTCCCGGCGGCATCGTGCGCGCGACCGCCGCGACCGCCCGAGATTACTACGCCAATCTCATCGCCAACGGTTCGAACGAGGCCTTCCGCAGCCGCATGTTCGACTTTGCCGGACTGAATGACCTGATCGGCACGCCGGGCATTCTGGAAGAAGGCAGGAAATACGACGAGGAAGCCAACTGATGGCAATAGATTCGGTGACGCTTGCGATCCTGAAAGGCCGGCTGGAGCAAATCGCCGACGAGATGGATGCGACCCTGTTCCGCTCCGCCTTCAATCCGATCATCGCGGAGGCTCATGACGCCTCCCACGGCATCTATGACGCCGTCACAGGTGAAACCCTGGTGCAAGGCAAGTCCGGCTTGCCGATCTTCGTCGGCGTCATGGCGTTCGCCGTGAAGGCGGTTATCGACAAGGCCGCCCGGCAGGGCGGGGTCCACGAAGGCGACGTCTGGATTTTCAACGACCCTTACGACGGCGGCACGCACCTGTCGGACTTTCGCCTGGTCAAGCCTGTATTCCGAGATGGCAAGGTGTTTTGCTACCTGGCTTCCGTCGGCCACTGGCACGATGTCGGCGGCAACGTGCCGGGCAATTACAATCCGGCTGCGACCGAATGCTTCCAGGAAGGCATGTTGATCCCGCCGGTCAAGCTTTATGACCGGGGCGAGTTCCGTCAGGACGTGGTCGATATCCTGTCGGCCAATTCGCGCTTGCCGATGTCGCTCTATGGCGACCTCAACGGCCAGATCAACGCGCTGGAGTTGGGGGAGAAGCGCATGAGTTCGTTGCTCGACGAATATTCCGACGCAACCGTCGGCGAGTGCCTGGTCGAGCTGAAGGCGCGCGCGGCGCAGATGATGCGCGCCCGGATCGCCGAATTGCCGTCGGGCACTGTCTCGGCCGAGGATTTCCTCGACAATGACGGCATCATTGACGATCCGCTGAAGATCGCCCTCGATCTGACGATCGAGAACGACCGCATGGTGCTTGATTTCACCCGCTCGTCGCCCGCTTGCGTAGGCCCGGTGAACATTTCCCGCTCGACAGCGATTGCCGCCTGCTACGTCGCGCTGAAACACATTTTTGGCGACGTGCCGGCAAACGCCGGCGTGCTGGAACCTGTGGAGTTCCGCATCGCCGAGGATTCGCTTCTGTCGGTCAAGGCGCCGAAGCCGGTCGGCGGCTATACGGAGACGATCCTGCGTCTGATCGATGTGGTCTTCCAGGCGGTCGCGCAGATCGCCCCGAAGGAGGCCATGGCCTGCGCCTATGGCACCATCAACGCACTGTCGCTCGCCGGCCACCGCGAAAACGGCCAGCGCTGGGTGATGTTCTCCTTCTTCGGCGGTGGCCATGGCGCGCATGCCGGTGGCGACGGCCTCAATCATGGCAATGCGCCGATCTCGACCGCAACCATCCCGCCGCTCGAAATCCTCGAAGCCGCATACCCTGTCCGGTTCACGCAATGGGCGCTGCGGCCGGACTCCGGCGGCCCGGGCGAATTCCGCGGAGGGCTCGGCGCCGTCTACGAGATCGAACTCCTGGAAAAGCGGGCGGATGTGTTCCTCTTCGGCGAGCGCGGCAAATTCGCCCCGGCCGGGGTCGTCGGCGGCCGCAAGGCGGCGGCGAACCGTTTTTGGTTCGAACAGGCCGACGGCTTTCACGAACCGCCGATGGCCTCGAAAATCGTCGGCATACATATCGACCGTGGCCAGAAGTTGCGTCTGGAAACCCCGGGCGGCGGCGGCTACGGCGACCCGTTCGTCCGCGAGCCGGAATTTGTCGCACGTGACGTACGCCTGGGCTTCGTCAGCCCGGAAGCCGCAAGATGCGAGTATGGCGTCGTGCTGACCGACGACGGCGCGGTCGACAGTGCTGAAACCGATAACCTGCGTTCGATCGAGGCTGCGGAATGATGAAACCTGCCTACGTCATCGGCGTCGATGTCGGCGGAACCTTCACAGACGTGTTCATTCTGGATGAAGCGAATGGAACGGTGACCACCGCCAAGGTACCCTCGACCCGCGGCGACCAGTCGAAAGGCTTTGTCGAGGGCATCGCCCGCAATGTCGCCGACTTCGGCCTGATCTCAACCGTGGTCCACGGCACCACTGTCGGCACGAATGCGCTGCTGGAGCGCAATGGCGCCCGCACCGGCATCATCACCACGCAAGGCTTCCGCGACGTGCTGGAAATGCGCCGTCGCGACCGGCCCACCACCTGGGGCCTCAAGGGCAGCTTCACGCCGGTTGTCGAACGTCCGGATCGGGTCGAGGTCGAAGAGCGCGTCCTTTCCGACGGCTCCGTCCTTCAGGCAGTGAAGGAAGAAGACGTAAAGGCGCAGGCCAGGGCATTGGCCGATGCCGGCTGCGAGGCGGTCTGCGTGTTCTTCATCAATGGCTATGCCAACAACGACAACGAGAAAACTGCGGTCGAGGCCGTACGCTCGGTCTGGCCGAATGCCTATGTCACCGCAGCGACCGAGATACTGCCCGAGATCCGCGAATTCGAACGCCTGTCGACCGCCACGCTCAACGCCTATCTGCAGCCTGTGGTGTCGTCCTATCTGGACCGGCTCGAAACAGGTCTCGCCGAAAAGGGCTTCTCCGGGGACATCCTGATCGTGCAGTCGAACGGCGGCGTCATGTCCATCGACACGGCCAAGCGCTATCCGGTGCGCACGGCGCTCTCCGGCCCGGCGGCCGGTGTCATCGCGGCAACTCAAATCGCCAGGGCCGCCGGCTTCGACAACATCATCAGTTGCGACATGGGCGGCACCTCCTTCGACGTTTCGCTTGTCGCGGACGGCACGGCGGCGCTCGCCGCCCAGACGGCAATCGATTTCGGCATGGTCGTTCGCACGCCGATGATCGAGATCACCACAATCGGCGCCGGCGGCGGATCCATCGCCTCGGTGGACAAATCCGGCCTCCTGCAGGTCGGGCCGGAGTCGGCGGGCTCGGACCCCGGGCCGGTCTCATACGGTCTCGGCAACGACCGGCCAACCGTGACCGACGCCAACGTGGTGCTTGGCCGCATCAATCCCGACCGGCCGATCGGCGGCAAACTTGCCCGTCTTGTCATTGAAGACGCGCGTCGGGCGATCGAGATCCATATCGCCGACCCACTGGGCCTTTCGATAGAGGACGCCGCGGAAGCGATCCTGAAGCTCGCGAACGCCAAGATGGCCGGAGCGATCCGCCTTGTCTCCATCGAAAAAGGCCACGATCCGGCGAAATTCGCCGCCATGCCCTTCGGCGGCGGCGGTGCCTTGCACACCGGCGCGCTGATCAAGGAAGTCGGCCTGGGTTCGGCTCTGGTCCCGCGTTTTCCGGGGGTCACTTCGGCGCTCGGCTGCGTCGTGGCCGACATGCGTCACGACCGGGTGCAGACGATCAACCACCTTCTCGACCAGATCGATGCCGCCGAACTCGGCCGCGAGATGGAAGGTGTCGCCGACGACACCGAGAAGTTGCTTGCAGGCACCGGTGTCGCCTTTGCCGCCGTCGACCGGATCTACGAGTTCGACATGCTCTACCTCGGTCAGACCCATACGGTCAGCGTGCCGGTCACCATCGCGCGGTCCGGATTGACCCGCGAGGCGATTCGGAGCGCCTTCGAGGCCGCCTACAAGGAAGCCTATGGCCGCCTGCTCGAAGGCATTCCGATGCGCGTGATGAACTACCGCATCGCGGTGATCGGCCGCCGGCCGCAGCTCGACATGGCCGTATTCGCGCCAACCGCCGGCAAGCCGGAGCAGGATTGCCGGATCGGCCGGCGCTCTATCTTCTGCGACGGCACGTGGCACGAGGCGGTTGTCTATGAGCGGCTCGAACTGGAGGTTGGCGCCGAAATCTCCGGTCCGGCGCTCCTTGAACAGTCCGACACGACAATCTTCATCGATCCGGGGCTTATGGGGCGCGTCGATGCCTTCGGCAATCTGGTGATCGAGCGAAGGAACACCGCCAATGGCTGAATTGAGTATCGATCCCGCCCGCACCGGCCTCCTCATCGTCGACCTGCAGAACGATTTCCTGCATCCTGACGGAGCCTATGCGCGCGGCAACCAGAAGAGCGCGGAAATAGCGGCCCTGCCCGCCCGCGTTCTGCCGCTTGCCAATGAACTGAGATCGAAAGGCGGCTGGATCGTCTCCACGCATTTCACCCTGGTGCCGGGCAAGGGGGGCGAGCCATTCATTTCGCCGCACCTGAAGGCAATGCGCCCGTTCCTGGGCAAGGGCGATTTTGCGCCGGGAAGCTGGGGCCACGCCCTGGTCGACGAATTGCAGCCCGCCGATCTCTCGGTAGAAAAAGTCGCCTATTCCGCCTTCTACATGACAAGGCTCGAATGGGTGCTGAAGAAAGCCGGCATCGACACGCTGATCTTCTGCGGCATCGTCACCAATGGCGGGGTCGCCTCGACGGTGCGCGACGCCCATGTCCGCGATTTCAGCACCATCGTGCTTTCCGACGGTTGCGCGGCCTTTTCCAGAGAAACACATGAGCGCTCGATCGGCGATCTTGGCACCGTCTCGAAGGTCATGACCTGTGCCGAAGCGACGGCGCTGATCGCGCAGGCCTGACATGGGTGCGGGCACGGTCTTGCGGGAAGCACCGCCGCGCATCGATGCCGAGGCGCAGGTCGTCGTCATCGGTGCCGGTGCCTGCGGCCTCACCGCTGCCTTGCGCGCGAAAGCTGGCGGAGCCGATGTCCTCGTGCTGGAACGCGACGCCTCGCCTTCAGGCTCGACCTCGATGTCCTCCGGCTTCGTGCCGGCGGCTTCAACGCGCTTTCAGCGCGCCATCGGCGTCGACGACGACACCTCGCAACTGTTCGAGGCCGATATCCTCGCCAAATCCGGCGGCAAATCCGACAGGCATCTCACCCACCTCGCAAGCCGCACCATCGGCGAAGCGCTGGAATGGCTTGCCGATGCGCATGGGATCGAATGGATCGTCCTCGACGACTTCCTCTATCCCGGCCATTCGCGTCACCGCATGCATGCCGTACCGGAGAAAACCGGGGCAGCACTGCTTGCCCGTCTGCTGGCCGCGACCGAGCGGGCGGACATCCCGGTGGTTACAGAAGCGCGGGTTTCCAGGCTTTATGCGGATGCCAACAACCGCATCACCGCCGTTGAAATCTCCCGCCCGAAGGGAAACAGCGAAATCCTCGCCTGCGAGAACCTGATCCTTGCCTGCAACGGCTATGGCGGCAATCGCGAGCTTGTCGCAAGGCACATCCCGGAAATCGCCAGAGCTACGTATTACGGGCATGAGGGCAACAAGGGCGATGCGCTGTATTGGGGCGAGGCTCTCGGCTGCGAACTGAAGCATCTGTCCGGCTACCAGGGACACGGCTCGCTTGCGCATCCGCACGGCATCCTGATTTCCTGGGCGCTGATGATGGAGGGCGCTATCCAGGTGAACGTGCGAGGCGAGCGCTTTTCCAACGAAAACGGCGGCTATTCGGAGCAGGCGGTAAATGTCCTGCGCCAGCCGGAGGGCATCGCCTGGAACATATACGACGAGCGCATCCACGAATTCGCCCTTAACTTCCCGGACTACCGGGAGGCCGTCGAGGCCAGCGCGATCCGACATGCCGCCGATCCGACGGAGCTGGCAGCGATTACCCGCTTGCCGGCGTCGACGCTTGAGAAGACATTCGAGGAAATCGCAAAATACCGTGCGGGCACCGCGAAGGACCCCTTCGGGCGCGATTTCACGGCCAGGCCCGGGCTCAACCCGCCGTATCACGCAGTCAGGGTAACCGGAGCCCTGTTCCATACGCAGGGCGGCGCGAAGATCGACGATCATGCCCGCGTACTCGATCGGACGGGCAAGCCGCTTCCAAACCTCTTCGCCGGCGGAGGCTCCGCTTGCGGCGTGTCCGGTCCGGACGTCTCCGGCTATCTCTCCGGCAACGGCCTGCTTACCGCAATCGCCTTCGGATTCCTCGCCGGGACGTTCAGTGCCCAGCGGGCCGGTCGTTGACCTAAACCGCGCTTTGGCGTTCGGCCTTAACGTGGTCCATGCGTTCCCGGTCTTTTCGCATTTTCGTAAGTGCCGCTGCGCCACCTCGCGTTTGGGAGATGAGGTCCAGGCCCTCAAGGTCCGAAGCCTGAATGGGCGCAATGGCGAGGTCGGAATATTCGCGACGGTTCGGGTCACGCTTCAGGCGTCGGTATTCGGGGTAGACGGATGACAGAATCCGAAGCCATTTCATGTGCTTGACGACAGTTTCCAGCGCATAGGCCGGGTAAAACCGCCAGGCGGGTTCTATGGGCAGCCCAGGCCTGCGGTCCCTTCGGCTCTTGCGCCTAATGAAGCCGGCCTCGAGCGGGTGAACGCCCTCGATCTTCACCGAGCCCTTGAACAAGAGCATGAGCATCATGATGTTGCTGACCGATCTGCCGTTCGCCGCCATCCGCCGCATGACGGTTTTCATGTGCTCAGGCGAATAGTAGCGGTCCCAGGCATCCCGGTAGGCACGTTCCCAATCTTCATCGCTCATCGTCGGATGATGGGAAACACGGTGATTGAGATCGTATTTGTTCATATCGGGGTCCATCCAGGCGCCGTTTTCATGCAGCGTCTTGTGGTCCTCGGAGCCTGGAAGAGGAGTCAGGTAGAAAAACTCCAGCAGATCGAGAGGCAATTCGCGTTTGACGATCTCGATATCACGCATGATCGATTCATAGGTATCGCCCGGAAAACCCAGGATATATCCGGCATAGGTCGTGGCGCCGACGGCCTTCCAGGCTTGTAGCATCTCCCGATATTCAACGACCCGGTTCTGCTTCTTCTTTGCCGCTGTCAGATTATCGGGATTGACATTCTCAAGTCCGATGAATACCCGCGTAACGCCGGCCGCTCCGGCCTTCTCGATGAAATTCTTTATTCTGTGACAAAGGGTATCGACCTGAATGGTGAACTTGATGTTCAGTTTTTTTACTCTTCTCAGGTATATCAGCCTGTCGAAAAAGCTCTCCCAATCCCGGTTTCGCGCGAAATTATCATCCGTTATGAAGAAACGGTTGATGCCCTGCGCGTAGTTTTCCCGAATGATCTTTTCCAGGTCGTCCACCGAGCGAAAGCGGGATTTGCGCCCCTGAACGTTGATGATCGTGCAAAACGAGCACTGGAAAGGGCACCCGCGGCCAAGGTCGAAAGAAGTATGGTGGCCCGCCGTTCTCTGGATATGCCTCGCCGGCAGCAAGGGGGTCGGCTGCCCGGACATATCCGGAAGGTCGGACATGTAGTTATAGATCGGTTTCAACGCTCCGCGGGAGGCGTCCCGCAGCACCTCGTCGAGCCTGTTGTCTTCCGCTTCGCCCGCGAAGATCGAAACGCCCAGATCGATCGCTTCCTGCACATCAGGCTGGATGTCCTTGAGCATCGAGATCGTGCCGGAGGTATGAAAGCCTCCGATCGCGACCTGGCAGCCATGCCCCCTGAAACGCCTTGCGATATCGAGAGCACGGGGAAACTGGTTGCTCTGAACGCCCACCACGGCGATGAGAGAATTGGCGCGATCATCGGGCAATTCGCGCAAGATCCGCGCGATGTCGACCCGCGCATTGGTCTCATCGTAGGTCGAAAGCAGGATTTCGGTATTTTCGCCCAGGATTTTCCGGGTCCGGCAATCCTGCGCAAGACCGTGCAGGGACGCCAGCGTGTTGGATGGAATGTAGGATCGATACCATTGGATGACGTAACCATCATCATCGTAGTGGGACGGCTTTATCATTACCAAGTGGAATTGGCGCATAAACTTGCCCCTTTTCGCAAGGCGAACGTTAAGCAGGCGCTTTGCAACAGAAAATTTGGCGTATTTTATGTTTGAAAAGGAACTTTCCCAAGTTTGCGGCAATCTCGACACATGAAATTACGTATAGTTATAAATGTAAAGACAGATATTATCATATTTTACAATGCTTTAACGCCTGATACACAGCGGGCAATCATCGCCACACAAACATCATTCCTGTCACGAAACCCAGACACGCCGCCAAAAAACGGCCATTTCCCTTGCATTCCCCTGGCCGGATATCGGTGGAAAAGACTTTCGCCGCCCAAATGTGACGCCACGTCGATGGTAAACGGATCAGCTAACGAAACAATACTGATTCGGTTGTGCCGCGAGACGGGAAATGAGGTTCAAGGGAAAGTCATTCATAGCGATCGTGCTTACGCCGGAACGGCCGTTCGAGGCGTGGTTCGACGAAGTCGACCGCATCATTTCACGTTCGCCGGGCTTTTTCCTCAACAGGCCGATCATTCTCGATGCGCGCGGCAGTTCCATGTCGATCGACGAGTTGGAGCAGGTTCTTGCCGGCGTGAAGGCACGCTCGATCCAGGTGATGGGCATCGAGGGCATATCGTCAAACAAGCTCAGGGACGGGATGCCGCCAAGCATTTCCGGCGGCAAGGCGACCAAGGACGTCGAGGGGCCCGATGAAAGCGCGGATCCTCAAGCGGGTGAGAAACCGTCGGCAGGCGACAAGGAGCCCGTAGCGGGCACGCAGGCGGTGGCCGAAGCCGTAGAGGAAAATACATCCGGCAACGGCAAATCGATGCTGATCACCGAACCGGTACGCTCCGGGCAGAGCATCATGAACGCCGACGGCGACGTGACGGTGGTGGGCTCCGTAGGCTCGGGCGCGGAAGTCATTGCCGGCGGTTCGATCCACATTTACGGGGCTTTGCGCGGGCGCGCGCTTGCCGGCGTTTCGGGCAACGAGCAGGCGCGGATTTTCTGCTCGAAACTCGACGCCGAACTGGTCGCGATCAACGGAATGTACAAGGTGGCCGACGATTTCGACCGAAATCACCTGCACGCGGCGATGCAGATTCGCCTGGAGCGGGACAGCTTGATCTTCGAGAAATTGGCCTGACCTCAACGACGGGACAAAATCCATGACGGACGGCAAGGTAATCGTGGTTACTTCCGGCAAGGGAGGCGTCGGCAAGACAACCTCCACGGCGGCAATCGCCTCGGCGCTGGCGAAAGACGGCGAGCGTGTTTGCGCGATCGATTTCGACGTCGGACTCAGAAACCTCGATCTCATAATGGGCGCGGAACGACGGGTCGTTTTCGACCTCGTCAACGTCGTGCGCGGCGAGGCTTCCATCAAGCAGGCGCTGGTGCGCGACAAGAAGCTGGACTCCTTGTTCCTGCTTCCCGCCTCGCAAACGCGCGACAAGGACGCGCTGACCGAAGAAGGCGTTTCGAGCGTCATAAACGAGCTCAAGATGTCCTTCGACTGGATAATCTGCGACAGCCCGGCCGGCATCGAGCGCGGGGCGACGCTTGCCATGCGTTACGCCGATGCGGCGATCGTCGTCTCCAACCCGGAAGTCTCCTCGGTGCGCGACTGCGACCGGATCATCGGGCTTCTGGACGCAAAGACCATCGTTGCAGAAAACGGCGGGCGAATGCCCAAACATCTTCTGGTCACACGCTTCGATACGGAACGCGCCAAGACGGGCGAAATGCTGGCAATCGACGACATGGTCGACATCCTGTCGATCCCGCTGCTCGGCGTCGTTCCGGAGAGCAAGGATGTTCTGAAGGCCTCGAACGTAGGCTCGCCAATCACGATCGCCAACGAAAACAGCGCCCCGGCCAGGGCCTATATGGAAGCGGTGCGGCGTCTGCGCGGGGAAGACATTCCGGTGACGATCCCGGAGGACCGCAAGG
The DNA here is from genome assembly GCF_013266695.1 of Hongsoonwoonella zoysiae. Taxonomy (GTDB): domain Bacteria; phylum Pseudomonadota; class Alphaproteobacteria; order Rhizobiales; family Stappiaceae; genus Hongsoonwoonella; species Hongsoonwoonella zoysiae. The sequence continues at coordinate 1,629,348 of NZ_JABRXF010000001.1, read as the reverse complement.
GCATTTTCGGAAAGCTCTTCCGCGGGAGGGCCGCATGAACCTCCTGAGCCTTTTTTCGAAGAAAGACAAAAGCGCTTCCGTCGCCAAGAACCGCCTGCAGATCCTGCTCGCGCACGAACGCACCGGAAGCGGGCCGGACGCCATGCTCGTCTCAAGGCTTCGCGAAGACATTCTCGAGGTCATCAAGAAGCACATAGAAATAGACCCGGAAGCCGTGAAGATCGAAATGGACCGGGACGAGGAAGTAACGACGCTCGGCATCGACATCGAGCTTCCGGTAAAGGCGTCGGAACAAGCCTGAAGGCGACTGACGATCGGGACCGCCAGCAGCGCCGGTTATCCCGTCGTTCATGCGGCCGGCAACAATCTTCGCGTGGGCTCATGCTTGTGAACCTCAAGCCATAAGTGCGATCGCCCGCGTTCCTTCCTCGATGCGAAGGCGCGAAACCCGGCTGAAATCGGCAAAAGAACCGGAATCCACCCCCTTTGGCGCTTCATCCGCCCAAAGGCCGCGCCCGCCTGCCCGAACCGCAATTGTCCACGCAGCCGCCCAAGCGTGATATGATTGAATTTTAATGCGGTTTGCATGCGCGCAGCGCGCCCGACCGGGAGGGATGAATGGCCGCCGGCCTTCACATTCGCCTGTCCGCTCTCTGCCTGATGATTTCCGGGCTTGCCATCGGTGCGGCCATGGGCCAGGGGCGGGAGGATACGGGCGAGCGGCCGCTTGCCATCGTCGCGGCGATAGAAGGCGCGATCGGCCCTTCCACGACCCGCCACGTTACCAATGCGATAAAAACCGCGAAAGAACGCGAAGCGGACGTTCTCGTTCTGCGGCTCGACACGCCCGGCGGCCTTGCGACCAGCATGCGCGAGATCATCTCCGAAATCCTGTCTTCCAACATCCCCGTCGCCGGCTTCGTCGCACCGCCCGGCGCGCATGCCGCAAGTGCGGGCACCTACATCCTTTACGCGACAAGCGTTGCCGCGATGGCGCCGGGAACGAACCTTGGCGCGGCGACACCGGTCCAGATCGGCGGCGGATTGCCGAAACTGCCGGGATCGGACGACCAAACGGAGGAAGACGGCGAGAAGCCGCAAAAGCAGAACACGGACCCGAAATCGGCCAAGGCCGTCAACGATGCGGCCGCCCTCATCCGCAGCCTTGCGGAAATGCACGGGCGCAACGTCGAATGGGCGGAAAAGGCCGTGCGCGAGGCCGCAAGCCTGACGGCGGCCGAAGCGCTCGAAATAAAGGTCATCGACCTTGTGGCCGAAGACATTCCGATGCTTCTCAACGCGATTGACGGACGTGAGGTAACGGCCAACGGCAAAAAGGTTACGCTGAAAACACGCGACGCCACAACAGAGGTTTTCGAACCCGGCACACTGACGCGTCTTCTGGCGATCCTTTCGAACCCCAATGTCGCGCTCGTACTCATGATGATCGGCATCTACGGCCTGATCTTCGAATTCGCCAATCCCGGCAGCATCGGCCCCGGCGTGATCGGCATCATCTGCCTCGTTCTCGGCCTTTATGCGCTTAACCAGCTTCCGCTCGACTATACGGGCCTGGCGCTTGTCGGACTTGGCATCGCCTTCATGGTCGCCGAAGCCGTGACACCCACATTCGGCGTGCTGGGCGTCGGCGGCTTAACGTCTTTCGTCATCGGTGCGGCGATCCTCGTCGATACGGACATTCCGGCCTATCAGGTCTCCTGGTGGGTGATCGCCGCAATGGGCGCCCTTTCCGCAGCGGTTCTCATCGTGCTGATCGGTTATCTCTGGAGGGCGCAGAAAAAAGGTTTTGTCGACAACGTCTCGCAACTGGTGGGAATGGACGCGGAAGTCCTGGACTGGTCGGGCGGCGAAGGCCACGTCCGGGCGGAGGGCGAGCGGTGGCACGCAAGGGCAGGGCGCGAATTCAGGACTGGTGAGACGGTGCGCGTCGCGAAACTCGACGGCCTGACGCTGATCGTCGACCCGATCACTCAAGATAACGCTGCGTCTGCAACGACATCCCCGAAACGTCAAGGAGCCTGAACCATGCTTTTCGACTGGATCGGCTACGCCCTGATCGGCGTCCTCGTCATCATGTTTTTCGCCTCGGCGATCCGCATTTTCCGAGAGTACGAGCGCGGCGTCGTCTTTACGCTGGGCCGCTTCTCAAGGGTTTGCGGGCCGGGGTTCGTGATCATCATCCCGGTGGTCCAGCAGGTCGTACGAACGGACCTGCGCATGTTCGTGGAGGATGTGCCGAGCCAGGACGTGATTTCCCGCGACAATGTCTCTGTCAAAGTAAACGCGGTCATATACTACCGAATTATCGACCCGCAGCGCGCAATCATAAATGTCGAAAACTATACTTCAGCGACAAGCCAACTGGCGCAGACGACCTTACGCTCCGTCCTTGGAAAGCATGAGCTGGACGAAATGCTGGCGGAACGCGACAAGCTGAATGCGGATATTCAGGAAATACTGGATCGGCAGACGGATAACTGGGGCATCAAGGTTTCCAACGTCGAGATAAAGCATGTCGACATCGACGAGAGCATGATCCGCGCGATCGCCAAACAGGCGGAGGCCGAACGGGTGCGCCGCGCCAAGATCATCAATGCGGAAGGCGAGCAGCAGGCGGCGCAAAAGCTGGCAGAAGCGGGTGAAATCCTTGCAAAACAGCCGAATGCCATGCAGTTGCGCTTCTTCGGCGCGCTGCATGATATCGCGGGCGACAAAAGCTCGACGATCGTCTTTCCGCTACCGATCGAGCTGATGAAGGCTTTGGAAGGGATCGCCGGAAAACCGGATGGCGATGCGCCGAAGGGCGGCTGATCCCGGCTGCCAACAGCGGCGAGGAAAATTCCCCAACCGCCCAACTGAATTCCAGGCAGCACCAAAAAGGTGAATCTGAAATCCCTCGAACGCCGTGCGCGCACCTGGCGCATCTTTACAAGTCGCCCGACCGGGACCCGGACGGCAAGGCAGGCGGCCAAACCCATAACGAAACTTATCCCCGCCCCTCGCGACCAGCGGATCAGGTCATGAAACGCTGCCAGGTTCGGGGTGATCGAAGCGCTCGCCCTTCTCCCAGGCGACCGGCTGATTGCCATGGGCGGGAAAGCCGCCGTTGCGGCGAAGCAGATCCGCCATATGCATCAGGTTCCAGGTCATGAAGGTGGTGTTGCGTTTCGTGAAATCATTGTCCAGCCCCACGCCGTCGTCGCCGTAGGATGGGCCGGGCCCGGCTTCGCCGATCCAGCCGCAATCGGCCTGCGGGGGGATGGTCAGCCCGATGTGCTGGAGCGCGTAGAGCACGGTCATCGAACAATGTTTGATGCCGTCCTCGTTTCCCGTCACCACGCAACCGCCGACCTTGCCGTAATAGACATATTGGCCCTTGTCGTTGCGCTCGGCGCTGTGGGCGTAAAGACGTTCGATGATCACGCGGCAGATCGAAGATTCCTCGCCGAGCCAGATCGGCGTGCCGATGACGAGGATGTCGCTTGCCGAAATCTTCGGCCAGACCTTTTCCGGCCAGTCATCCACCTTCGCGCCGTGTTCGCGCATGTCCGGATATATGCCGAAGGCGATGTCATGGTCCGCCGCGCGGATGTAATCGACCGTGACGGCGTTTTTTTCCATGATCGCCATGCTGTTGCGCATCAGCCGCTCGGTATGGCTCTCGCCCTGCCCGCTCGATTTCAGGGTGGTGTTGATGAAGCAGGCCCTGAGGCCGGAAAAATCGCGATCTCGATTGTTCATCGAAGTTCCTCCACGGCAGGGACGTTCCAGGCAAGAACGTAACTAACCAAAGTGGCGGAAATTCAGGCGCGGGCTTTGCTCGTGCTTTCGCGAACGACGAGTTCGATCGGCAGGATTTCGGGCGCGGCGGTGCGCGCCCTTCGCCGGTCCTCGTCATCTCCATCGATAACGTCAAGCAACAGGCGCGCCGCCTTCCGCCCGATGCGCGCGCGCGGCTGATGGATGGTGGTGAGCGAGGGGACGAAGCGTTTCGAAATCTCGATATCGTCAAAGCCGACGACGGAAACGGCATCGGGCACTTCGAGCCCGTTGCGGTGAAGCTCGGATATGAAGCCGAAGGCCATCTCGTCACTGGAACAGAAGATTGCCGTCGGCCTGTCCTTCAAGGAGAACCATGCGCGCGCGGCCTCGGCACCCGAACCCATGGTGAAGTCACCCGGGAAGAACCAGTCTTCGCGGATTTCAAGGCCGGCTTTAGCAATCGCCTCGCGCGCGCCGCGCCGACGCTCCACCGTCAGGACGTTTTCCGGCGGTCCCGCAACATGACCGATCCGCGTGTGGCCGAGGTCGACGAGATGGCGAATGGCGAGGCGCGCGCCTTCGGCATTGTCGATCCTGACCGAGGGAAAGCCGTCTTCGGAAATCCATTCGCAGGCGAAGATGAGCGGCGGCAGACCGACCGACAGTTCCCTCCCCCGCTCGATCACGCCCTTGAGCGCACCGTCCAGCAGGATGAGGCCGTCGGCCCGGTTGTTGTTCAGATATTCGAGAATGCGCTGCTCGCTGTGCGGCGGCTGGGCGGTATCGGCGATCAGCACGTTATAGCCGGCGGGCGCGATTTCGGAGGCTATCGCCGACAGGATGGCCGAAAAGAACGGATTGGCAAGGTTGGGCACGAGAACGACGATGGAGCCCGTGCGGCGGCGGCGCAGGTTCCGCGCGGCATAATTTATCGTGTAGCCGGTCTTTTCGACGGCGGCGAGGACGCGCTCCCGCGTCTCCTTCGACACCCTTTCGGGATGCGACAGGGCGCGGCTGACGGTGGCCGTAGATACGCCGGCGGCCAATGCCACATCGCGGATTCTCGGAAGGGGTTTGATCATGCGCCGAAGCCTTGCCGATTAGAGCGCGTCTTATTTAATCGGAATCACCGGACGCGCTCTATCTATTTGATATTGCGCATGTCCTTATCCCAAAACCGGTGCCCACTTTTGGGGGACATGCTCTAGTGGCGGCGCGACGGCTGCACGAGCCTGAAGCCACCGGAGAGCTTTCTTTTGCGCGGCTTTTCCCGGAAGTTCAAACCGGATAGCCATAACGCTACGTAAAACTCTCTTGTAATCGATTACATGATAGTGTAGGACAATATGTAATCGATTACAAAGATATTTACGGACCGCGTCCCAAGGCCCTGAAACGGGGTGCGAATCGGGACCGCGAGCCGAACAAGAAAGAGAATGCCGGCCGGAAATTCCGGCAAGACGCATTCCGAATTCCAGATCGATGAACGGCACACAGAGTTCGCGAAACAAGCGGGCCGCGCGCCACAGAGATATGCTCTGGAAGATTAAATGCGATCAACTTTTCTGCGTTCAGGCGAATGCACCTGAACGCAGGTTGATCTAGGGAGGAACAGATGAAGACGATCAAGGGCCCTGCGCTCTTCCTCGCCCAGTTCGCGGGCGACGACGCCCCCTTCAACTCATGGGATGCCATTACCCGCTGGGCGGCCGACTGCGGCTATGCCGGGGTGCAGGTGCCGAGTTGGGACGCACGTCTGATCGACCTCGACAAGGCCGCCTCCTCCAAGGACTATTGCGACGAATTCAAGGGCAAGGCGCGCGAAAACGGCGTGGAGGTGACCGACCTTTCAACGCACCTTCAGGGCCAGCTCGTCGCCGTTCACCCGGCCTATGACGAAGCCTTCGACGGCTTCACGACGCCGGAAAACCGCGGCAACCCCAAGGCCCGTCAGGAATGGGCCGTCGATCAGGTGAAGAAGGCGCTTTCCGCCTCGAAGAACATGGGGCTCAATACCCTCGCCTCCTTCTCCGGCGCGCTGGCCTGGCCCTATGTCTACCCCTGGCCGCAGCGCCCGGCGGGCCTGATCGAAACCGCCTTCGACGAACTGGCGCGGCGGTGGAGGCCGATCCTCGACCATGCCGAGGAGTGCGGCGTCGACATCTGCTATGAAATCCACCCGGGTGAGGACCTGCACGACGGCATTACCTACGAGATGTTCCTTGAGCGCGTGGACAATCACGCGCGGGCGAACATGCTCTACGACCCGTCGCACTACGTGCTCCAGTGCCTCGACTATCTCGACAATATCGACATCTACCGCGACCGCATCCGGATGTTCCATGTCAAGGACGCGGAATTCAACCCGACCGGGCGGCAGGGCGTCTACTCCGGTTACCAGAGCTGGGTGAACCGGGCGGGGCGTTTCCGCTCGCTCGGCGACGGGCAGGTCGATTTCGGTGCGGTGTTTTCCAAGATGGCGGCGAACGACTTCGACGGCTGGGCGGTCGTGGAATGGGAATGCTGCCTGAAGCGCCCGGAAGACGGCGCGCGCGAGGGAGCGGAATTCGTCCGCGCCCACATCATCCGCGTGACGGAAAAGGCCTTCGACGATTTCGCGGGCGGCGGAGCGGATGAAGCCGCGAACCGCCGCATGCTCGGGCTGGAGGGGTGAGGCCATGACGATCAAGGGATCGAGCGAAGCCCGCCCTGCCCGCATCCGCCTTGGCATGGTGGGCGGCGGCAAGGACGCCTTCATCGGCGCGGTGCACCGCATTGCTGCCCGCCTCGACGACCAGTTCGAGCTGGTTGCGGGCGCGCTTTCCTCCACACCGGAGAAGGCTGAAGAATCCGGCAGGATGCTGGGCCTTGCCGAAGACCGCATCTATGCAAATTTCCGCGACATGGCGATCCGCGAAAACCGGATCAAGGACGGGATCGAGGCGGTTGCCATCGTCACCCCGAACCACATGCACTATCAGGCCGCGCGCGAATTCCTGAAGCGCGGCATTCATGTGATCTGCGACAAGCCGCTGACCTCCACGCTGGCTGACGCCAAAAAGCTTGCCGCTTTGACTGAGAAATCCGGCGCGCTGTTCGTGCTCACGCACAATTACACCGGCTACCCGATGATCCGCCACGCGCGCGAGATGGTGCGAAAGGGAGAGCTTGGCGACATCCGCGTCGTGCAGGCCGAATACGCGCAGGACTGGCTGGCCGAACCGCTGGAACGTTCCGGCCTGAAACAGGCGGAATGGCGCACCGACCCGGAACGCTCGGGCGCGGGCGGCTGTGTCGGCGATATCGGCACGCATGCCTTCAATCTCGCGTCTTTCGTGACCGGACTTCAGCTTGAAAGCCTGTGTGCCGATCTCGACACCTTCGTGGAAGGCCGTTCGCTTGACGACAATGTTCACGTGATGATGCGCTTTGCCGGCGGGGCGAAGGGCATGCTCTGGTCGAGCCAGGTTGCGACCGGCAACGAGAACGCGCTGACACTGCGTGTTTATGGCTCGCGAGGCGGGATCGAGTGGGCCCAGGAAGAGCCGAACAAGCTGTGGTTTACCCCGCTGGGTGAGCCGAAGCGGCTGATTACCCGGGGCGGCGCAGGCGCGGGCGAAGCGGCGGCGCGCGTGAGCCGCGTGCCTGCGGGCCACCCGGAAGGTTACCTCGAAGGGTTCGCCAATATCTACGCCGAAGCCGCGCGCGCGATCATCGCGAAGCGCAACGGCGAGACGACGCCGAGCGACGTGATTTTCCCGACCGTCGAGGACGGGGTGGCGGGTGTCGCCTTCGTGGATGCCTGCGTCAGATCCTCCAGGCGCAATGCAGCCTGGGTCAGCCTGTGAGGGCAATGCCATGCAACCGGCCCCGCAGACGACAGCCAGACCCTCAGCCGCCGCCGGGCATGCGCCGGTCCTTGCGCTTGCCAAGGTCTCACGCTCCTTCGGCCCGGTGCAGGTGCTCTTCGACGTGGACTTCGACCTTTATCCCGGCGAGGTGCATGCGCTGATCGGCGAGAACGGCGCCGGCAAGTCGACCATGATGAAGATCCTGTCCGGCTATCTGGAGCCGACCTCCGGCGAGGTGACGCTGGATGGAGCACCCGTGAGTTTCGCCTCCAGCGAGGACGCGGAAGACCGGGGCGTCGTGCTGATCCACCAGGAATTCAACCTCGCCGACCAGCTTTCGGTGGAGCAAAACATCTTTCTCGGGCGGGAGATCAAACGCGGGTTCTTGCTCGACCACAAGGCGATGCGCGCCACCACCAACGAGCTTCTGGAGCGGCTTGAGACGAAGACGCCCGCATGGGCGACCGTCTCGAAGATATCCGTGCCCGAAAAGCAGATGGTGGAAATCGCCAAGGCGCTGTCGCGCGAGGCACGCGTTCTCATCATGGACGAGCCGACGGCAGTGCTGACGCGCAACGAAGCCGAAATCCTGTTCCGGCAGATCGAGCGGCTGAAGGCGCAAGGCACCGCGATCCTCTATACCTCGCACAAGCTGGATGAGGTGGCGCGGATCGCCGACCGGGTGACGGTGCTGCGCGACGGACGCCACGTGCTGACCGCGCCGGCTAACGAGCTTACCGAAGACGCCATGGCCGAGGCGATGGTGGGACGCGAGCTATCCAACCTCTTTCCCGAGAAGACAAAGACAAGCGCGGCCGAAGCCGTGCTTTCCGTCAAAGATTTTTCGATCCCCGGCATCGTGGAAAACGCAAGCTTCGAGCTGCGCAAGGGCGAGATCCTGGGTTTCGCCGGCCTTGTCGGCTCGGGCCGCACGGAGCTGATGGAGGGGCTGATCGGCATCCGCCCGGCGACAGGCGAAATCCGCGTCAACGGCAAGGCGCGGCAGATCCGCTCCGTCGACGACGCCAGAAAGGCGGGGATCGCCTATCTGACGGAAGACCGCAAGGAACGCGGCCTCCTGCTGAACCAGGGCATGCGGGCGAACCTGACGCTGCTGGCGCTCAAGAAATTCAGCCGAGTTCTCATTGACAGGGACGCGGAGGAAAAGGCGCTCGACCGCTCGATCCGCGAGTTCGACATCCGCGCGCCATCGCGCGAGATCAGGGTCGCCAACCTTTCCGGCGGCAACCAGCAGAAGCTCCTGCTCGCCAAGACCATGCTGGCGGAACCAGAGATCGTCATCATCGATGAGCCGACGCGCGGCATCGACATCGGCACCAAGCAGCAGATCTACCAGTTCGTCCGCCGCCTCACCGACGAAGGCAAGAGCGTCATCATCATTTCCTCCGAGATGGCGGAGGTGATCGGCCTTGCGACGCGCGTGGCGGTGATGCGCAGGGGCCGCATCGCGGGAACGCTGGAAGGCGAAGACATCAACGAAGACGCGATCGTGCGCCTTGCCATGGGACTGGAAGGCAGGAAGGCGGAAGGCAATGGCTAATGCGACCACAGCGGGAAAAGCGGCGGTGAAGAACGGCAGGCCGGCAATCGACCTTCACGTCATCGGGCCGATCGTGGCGCTGATCGTGCTGATCATCATCGGCGCGCTGATGAACCCGAATTTCCTGAGCTACGGCAACGTGACGAACGTACTCGCCCGCTCCGCATTCATCGGCATCATCGCCGTGGGCATGACGTTCGTCATCACGGCAGGCGGGCTCGACCTTTCCGTCGGCTCCATGGCCGCCTTCATCGCAGGGCTGATGATCATCGTCATGAACGCGCTGGTGCCAACGCTGGGGACCGGATGGCCGACGATCCTCGCCGGCATGGCGGCCGCGCTCGCCATCGGCTTCGCCGCCGGCCTCTTCAACGGGCTCCTGATCACGCAGGCGCGAATAGAAGCCTTCATCGTCACGCTCGGCAGCATGGGCATCTTCCGCTCGCTCGTCACCTGGCTTGCCGACGGGGGCACGCTTTCGCTCAATTTCAGCGTCCGCGAGGTTTACCGCCCCGTCTATTACGACGGCATCTTCGGCATCGCCTGGCCGATCATCGTGTTCCTGGCGATTGCGGCGCTCGGTGAGATCGTCATGCGGCATACGGCCTTCGGGCGGCACTGCGCGGCGATCGGCTCCAACGAACAAGTGGCGCGCTATTCCGCCGTCCACGTCGACCGTGCACGGCTTGCCGGCTATGTGCTTCTCGGCGTGCTCGTGGGCGTTGCCACGATCATGTATGTGCCGCGCCTCGGCTCCGCCTCAAGCTCGACCGGCGTGCTGTGGGAGCTTGAAGCGATCGCGGCGGTGATCATCGGCGGTACGGTGCTGAAAGGCGGCTTCGGGCGCGTGTGGGGCACCGTTATCGGCGTGCTGATCCTCAACCTGATCGAAAACATCCTCAATCTCACGGACCTCGTCAGCCCCTACCTCAACGGGGCGATCCAGGGCGTGATCATCATTTTGGCCGTCGTTCTGCAACGCCAGAAGAAGGCGACACGATAGGTGACGGACCCGTCACCTGATGGCCAAACCGCCTGTTCGAAACGGGACAGGGCAACAGAGGGAGAAACGCGATGGGAGTGACAAACGCATTCAAGGCCCTGGCGGTCGTGACGGCACTCGCCTTGCCGGCATCGGCGGCGGCGCAGGAAACCTCGGTGATCGGGGTGTCGATCCCGGCGGCGACGCACGGCTGGGCGGGCGGCATGAACTACCACGCGCAGGAAGCGGTGAACCGGCTGGAAGAAGCCTATCCGCAGCTCGACTTCGTTCTGGCGACCGCCAGCGACCCCGGCAAGCAGGTGAGCGACATCGAGGACATGATGGCCACCCGCGACATCGACGCGCTCGTCGTGCTGCCGTTCGAATCCGACCCGCTGACAGGGCCGGTGAAACGCGTGGCGGAAGCCGGCAAATGGGTGACCGTCGTCGACCGCGGACTGTCCGAAGACGGCATCGAGGACCTTTATGTCGCCGGCGACAACCCGGGCTTCGGCCGGGTGGCGGGCGAATATTTCAGGCAGCAATTGCCGGACGGCGGCAAGATCGTGGTTTTGCGCGGCATTCCCACCACCATCGACAACGAACGCGTGGAAGCCTTTCAGGCAGCACTCGAGGGTAGCGGCATCGAGATCCTCGGCATGGAGCACGGCAACTGGAACCGTGACGACGCCTTTACCGTGATGCAGGATTTCCTGTCGAAATATCCCGAGATCGACGCGGTCTGGGCGTCCGACGACGACATGGCCGTGGGCGTGCTGGAAGCCATCAACCAGGCCGACCGCGCCGAGGAGATGTGGGTGCTGGGCGGCGCCGGCATGAAGGAAATGATCAAGCGCGTCATGGACGGCGACAGGATGATCCCGGTGAATGTCACCTATCCGCCGGCTATGATCGCCTCGGCGATCGAGATGACGGCGCTGAAGTTCGTTTCAAACGCGCCCGTTTCCGGCCGGTTCATCATCGGCTCGGTGCTGATCACGCCGGAAAACGCCGAAAGCTATTACTTCCCCGACAGCCCGTTCTGATCGGAACCTTCCGGAACGTCCCGGGACGGCCCCCTTCGCGGGGGCCGTTTTTTTTCGCGTTCCAGCTTGCGGTGGCGCCGATTGATCGGGAACAATCCTTCCGTAGCGGAAATATATTGGATTCTCAGGAATTCGATCCGGCGGGGGCAAGGCCTTGTTCAATAATCCGAAGCTGCTTGCGGCCCTTGCCCTGACGGGTGCAATCGCGGTGTGGGGGATCGCCGACACGCAAGGGCTGGCGGAATTCGCCAATAATCTCGTCACCATCCAGTTCACGAGCCGGGCATGGTTCATCATGCTGACGGTGAGCTTCATGCTGTTCGTGTGCCTGGGACTTGCGCTGTCGAAATACGGCAGGGTGAAGCTGGGCGAAGACACGGACGAGCCGGAATTTTCAACCGTCTCGTGGCTGACCATGCTTTTCGCCGCCGGAATGGGCGTCGGCCTGCTCTACTGGGGGACGGCGGAACCGCTCACGCATTACTCCCTCATCGCCGAATATGAAGACCCGCGCAAGGCGGCAAGCACGGCGCTTTTCGTCACCAATTTTCACTGGGGCCTGCACGCCTGGGCGATCTACGGACTGACGGGGCTGGTGATCGCATATTTCGGCTTCCGGCGAGGATGCCCGAGCCTTGTCGGCTCGCCGATCGTCCATGCGCTTGGGCAAAACAAGATCACGTCAGCCGTCGCCTGGGTTTGCGATCTTCTGGCGATCGCGGCAATCGCCATCGGCGTCGGCGGGTCTATCGCCATGGGCGTCTTTCAGGTGAAGGAAGGGGTGGATGCGCTTTTCGGCCTGAGCGGGACGGGCCTCGGGCTGACGCTTGCGATTTTCGTGGTGCTTTGCCTTGCCTACGCCCTGCCGCTGGTAGTCGATCTGTCGAAGGGCATGGCGGTTCTTTCCAACACGGCGATGGGAGTGGCGGGGGGTCTGCTCGTTTTCGTGCTGCTGGCCGGGCCCACGCACTTCCTGATGGGCGGCGTGCTGCAATCCATCGCCGACTATGCGAGCAACGTCCTGCAGCAGGGATTCAGGACCTACACCTTCATGGACGAGAACATCGGCGGATGGTTTCAGGCCTGGACGCTGACCTACATGGTCTGGTGGCTCGCCTGGGCGCCCTTCGTCGGCGTCTTCATCGCCCGCATTTCCAGAGGCCGCACGATCCGGGAGTTCATCGTCGGCGTGATCTTCGTGCCGACGGGCTTTTCGATCCTGTGGTTCGGTGTTTTCGGCGGGATCGGATTTTACGGCGTGTTGAATACCGACGCACCGGTCATGGAACTGGTGCGCGACAACGTGAGCGCCGTGGCCTTCGTCCTGCTCCAGCACCTGCCGTTTTCCACGCTGACGATTTTCGCCGTCGTCGCCGCCGCATTCCTCTTCATCGTCACGAGCGTCGTCAGCGCCGCCTTCGTGCTCGGCATGTTCTCGACCGGCGGCGATCTGAACCCGAGCGCACGCGTCAAGCTGAGCTGGGGCGTGGTGCTGGGCGCGCTCGGCCTGGTCATGATCCTGTCAGGCAGCATCGACGCGGTGAAGTCCATCATCGCGCTCGGCGCACTGCCCTTCGTCTTCATCGTCATGCTGCTCGTGGTCTGTTTCCTGAAGGTCCTCAAACACGAGGAGATACCCGCGCAATGAGCAATTTCACCGACACGATCCTGAATATTGAGGTCTTCGCCTTCATCGCGCTGCTTGCGTGGCTATACCTCGCGCCGATCGGCGTGGATGCGCCGAGGGGTAGCGGCGACGATGCGCCCGGCGGTTGATTCATGCCGGCCCGCGGTTTCAACCCCGAACCCGACCGGGAAGGCGACAATCCCGCTTTGTATCTCCGGCTTGAGGGATATCAACGCAGCGTCAGGCTTCGGCTATAGTCTGACCCATCATGCAACCCGCACCCGAGCCTGCGCCGCAAATCGTTTTCGACGTCAAGGACGTGACCAAGGTCTATCACACCGGGGAAGTGGACGTGCGCGCGCTGAACGGGGTGAGCCTGAAGCTCTACGAGGCGGAGATGGCCGTGCTGCTTGGCCCGTCGGGGAGCGGCAAGTCCACCCTTCTCAACATCCTGGGCGGGCTCGACCAGGCGACGAGCGGCACGGTGCATTTCCGCGGGCAAAACCTGACCGCCTTTTCCGAACGCCAGTTGACGCGATACCGGCGGGAAAACGTCGGCTTCGTGTTCCAGTTCTACAACCTTATCCCGAGCCTGACGGCCTGGGAAAACGTGGCGCTGGTCACGGAAGTCGCCAAGAACCCGATGCCGCCCGACGAAGCGCTTGCCATGGTCGACCTGAGCGACCGGATGACGCATTTCCCGGCCCAGCTTTCCGGCGGCGAACAGCAGCGCGTCGCGATTGCACGCGCCATCGCCAAGCGCCCGGAAGTGCTCTTGTGCGACGAACCGACGGGCGCGCTCGATTCCAGGACCGGCGTTCTGGTGCTGGAGGCGCTGACCCGCATCAACGAGGAACTGGGCACGACGACGGCGATCATCACCCATAACGCCGGCATCCAGGCGATTGCCCACCGTGTCATCAGCTTCATCGACGGCAAGATCGCGGCCACACATGAAAACGAAAGCCGCATCGCCCCATCGCAGGTGACCTGGTAGCCATGCGCATGCTCGACCGCAAACTTACCCGCGATCTCCTGCGCCTTTGGGCGCAGGCACTGGCGGTCGCCATGGTCATGGCCTGCGGGGTGATGACGATCATCATCGCCGTCGGCGCTTGGCGCTCGCTGGAGGAAACGCGCTCCGCCTTTTACGACCGCTACCGCTTCGCTTCCGTATTCGCCACCGCCACACGCGCACCGCGAACGCTGAAGGCGCGCATTGAGAACATTCCGGGCGTTGCCGCAGCCGAGTTGCGCACCGTCCACTACACGCTCCTGGACGTGGAGGGCATGCCGGAGCCGGCAACCGGCATCGCGGTCTCCCTGCCCGAATTCGGCGAGCCGGAGGCAAACCGCGTCTACATCCGCAAAGGGCGGCTGCCGGAACCCGCACGCACCAGCGAAGTGGCGGTGACCGAAACATTCGCCAACGCTCACGGGCTTGTGCCGGGCAACAGCTTTTCGGCGCTGCTCAACGGCCGCAAGCGCGAACTCACGATTACCGGCATCGTGCTTTCGCCGGAATATATCTACGCCATCGGCCCGGGCGACATGGTGCCCGATCCGCGCCGCTTCGGCGTGCTTTACATGCCGGGCAAGGTGCTGGAAGGCATCTTCGACATGGAAGGCGCCTTCAACGACGTGGCGATCACCACGCTGAGGCACGCCAATACCGACCGGATCATCGAGCAGCTCGACGACATCCTGAAACCCTACGGCGGAACCGGCGCCTACGACCGCGAAGACCAGATGTCGCACGCGTTCCTGGATAGCGAACTGACGTCGCTGAAAGCCATGGCGATGGTGATCCCGCCGATCTTCCTGTTCATCTCCGCCTTTCTCGTGAACATGATCCTTTCACGCCTGATCGCGCTGGAGCGAGAGCAGATCGGCCTTCTGAAAGCGGTCGGTTACGGCAATCTCGACGTCGGCTGGCACTACGCGAAGCTCGTCATCGTGATATCGATGGTCGGGCTTGCCATAGGCTCGATCTTCGGGACATGGCTCGGACGCGGCCTGACCGAGCTTTACGCCAGGTTCTATTCCTTCCCCTTCCTGATATTCCGTCAGACGCTGGACCTCTACCTTATCGCGGGCGGCATTACGGCGGGTGCAGCCCTTTCAGGAGCCGCGAAGGCGATATGGGCGACAGTATCCCTTCCGCCGGCTGTGGCGATGCGCCCGCCAGCGCCGACGCGCTACCGCAGCATTTTTCTTGCTCGCCTGCAGGAGGTGCGCATTTTCTCCCAGCTTACCGTCATGGCGCTGCGCCATCTGATCCGCTGGCCCGTGCGCTCGGCGCTGACAACGCTTGGCACCGCGCTTTCCGTGGCGCTGCTTGTGACGGCGCTTTTTTCCTACGATTCAATCGATTTCATGATCGATGCGATCTTCTTCCGCGCCGACCGGCAGGACGCAACGCTGACCTTCAACAACGAGCAGGGACCATCGGCGCTGCAAAGCGTTGCCGCCCTGCCCGGCGTGCTGAAAGCGGAGGGCTTTCGCACCACTCCGGTGATGCTGAGGAACGGGCACCGCGAGCGGCGAGCGGCGATTACGGGACTTCCCGACAGCCCCGACCTTTCACGCATTCTCGACCTCGACCTCAACCCCGTGCCGCCCGTACCCGTCGGCCTGCTTCTTTCCGAACGCGTCGCGGATATTTTGCACGTTCGCGTCGGCGACATGCTGGAAGTGGAACTGCAGGAAAAGGACGACCGCGTGGTGGAACTGCCCGTGACCGGCGTCATCCAGAGCTATGTGGGGCTTTCCGTCTTCATGAGCCTTGAGGCGCTGAACCGGGTGATGATGGACGGGGAACGGATTTCCGGCGCGCGCGTTCTCATCGATAACAACCGCCTCGACGAGCTTTACGCGCAGATCAAGGCGACGCCGGAACTGGGCTCCATCGCGCTGCAGGGCGTGTCGCGCAAGCTGTTTCGCGAAACCGTGGAAGAAAACATCACCATCATGACGACGCTTTATGTGGCGCTTGCGGTCATCATAACCTTCGGCGTCATCTATAATTCCGCCCGTATACAGCTTTCGGAACGCGCACGCGAACTCGCGAGCCTGCGTGTCTTCGGCTTCACCCGGGCCGAGGTTTCGGGCGTGCTTCTGATCGAACTCGGTGTCATCGTGTTCGTGGCGCAGCCGCTTGGCTGGGGGCTCGGCTACGGGTTTTCCTGGTCCGTCGTCCAGGGGTTCGAAAGCGATCTCTTCCGGATACCGCTGATCGTCTCTTCCGAAACATTCGCCGTCTCAAGCCTTGTCGTGCTGGGGGCGGCCGTAATCTCCGCCCTGATCGTCCGCCGCCGCGTCGACAGGCTCGACCTTGTGCGGGTTTTGAAGACCCGCGAGTAGTTGATTGGGGAATGAACGATGCGCCTTTGGCTGAAACGCCTCTTCTTCACGGCACTCGCGCTCGTCATCGCGGGTGGATTTTACGTCGCGCTCAAGGAAAAGCCAATTCTCGTCGACGTCGCACGGGTTACCGCCGGGCCGATGCGGGTGACCATCGACGAGGAAGGCGAAACGCGCGTGCGCGACGTCTACACCGTTTCCTCTCCCATGGACGGACATCTGGAACGCATCGAACTGGAAGAAGGCGATGGCGTGAAGGCGAACGACACGATCATCGCCTCGATCCGCCCGCTCGACCCGCCGTTTATCGACGAACGCACGCGCACCGAGCTTCTCGCGGCGCTCGAGGCCGCACGCTCCGCCGTCAAGGTCGCCGAAGTGGAACTGACGCGAGCCGAAGTCGCGCTTTCGCTGGCGAAATCGGAATACCAGCGGGCCTCAAAGCTCGCCAATACCAACATCATCTCCCAAAGCCAGCTCGAGAAGGCCTATAACGCCGTGCAACTGCAGGAAGCCCAGGTGGAAAGCGCAAAGGCGAACATTCGCCTGAGGAACGCCGAACTGGACAGCGCGCGGGCGCGCATCACGCAAACACGCGAACTGCAGGCGCATCATTCCGGCGAGGATTGCTGCATGGACATCACCGCGCCGGTGAACGGCGTGGTTCTGGACGTGATCGCCGAGAGCGAACAGGCCGTTACCTCGGGCACGAAGCTTGTCGACATCGGTGATCCGCAAGACCTCGAGATCGCCGTAGATCTTCTTTCAAGCGACGCGGTGAAGATAAAACCCGGAACGAAGGTCGCGATCACCGAATGGGGTGGCGACGAAGACCTGCAAGCGACCGTGCGGCGCATAGATCCGGCGGCATTTACCAAGGTTTCCGCGCTCGGCATCGAGGAGCAGCGCGTCAATGTGATCCTCGACCTCGACGAGGTGCCGGAAGGACTTGGCCACGGCTACCGCGTGTTCGCGCGGCTTACCATATGGTCGGGCGAGAACGTGCTGCAGGTGCCCATCGGCGCGATCTTCCGTGCCAACGGCAACTGGTCGGTCTTCGCGGTGGCGGATGGCAAGGCGGATTTGCGCCGGATTCGCCTCGGCCACATGAACGCGTCGAATGCCGAGGTTCTGGAAGGGCTTTCCGACGGCGATAGCGTGATCCTTTACCCCAACGACCTGTTGAGCGACGGCAGCCTGGTGGAGGACCGGGAGGCGGAGGGAGGTTGAGGAGCCGAAGGGGCGCGCGATATGAGGGGTGTCATCCCGGACAAGGGAAGCAAAGCTGACCGCTGATCCGGGATCCAGAAATCGGCTGCGGGCGACGCCCGCACAAAATTCAAGACGCGCTATCGCGCGATATACGCGCTGGATCCCGGCTCTCGCGATGCGCTGAAGCGCACACGGGCCGGGATGACGTTCTTCGTGAAGCTAAAGCTTTTCATTGCAGGTAAGTGCCGGAGACGGATGCCGCCGGCACTTTCCAAAGCAATCCGTCAACCGAGAACGTTCGAAACCGCCCTGACCGTCTTGTCGACGATTTCGTCGGCTTCGGCCCTGGAGAGCGTGAGAGGCGGAGCGAAGCCCAGGATATCGCCCTGCGGCATGGCGCGGCCGATAACGCCTTCCTTCAGGAGCGCGCCGGCAACCGCCGGACCGACCTTCTTCGAGGGATCGAAGAAGGTACGCGAAGCCTTGTCCTCGACGAATTCCACTGCGGCCAGCATGCCTTCGCCACGCACTTCGGCGACGTTTTTGTGCGCCGACAATGCATCGCGCAATTTGCCCAAGAAATAAGCTCCGGTTTCACCGGCGTTCTTCACGAGGCCAAGCTCGTCGATCAGCTTCAGGTTGGCCACACCCGCAGCCGCCCCTATCGGGTGGGCCGAATAGGTCCAGCCGTGGCCGATTGCGCCAAGCTCGTCCGTGCCCTGCTCCAGCACCTTCCAGACGCGGTCCGACACGATGGAGCCCGAAAGGGGCGCATAGGCCGAGGTGAGGCCCTTGGCGATGGTGATGAAATCCGCCTCGATGCCGTAATGAGCGGAGCCGAACATGGAGCCGAGACGGCCGAAGCCGGTCACGACCTCATCGGCGATGAGAAGAATATCGTGCTTCTTCAGCACCTTCTGGATCGCCTCCCAGTAACCGGCGGGCGGAGGAACGATGCCGCCCGTGCCAAGCACAGGCTCGCCGATGAAGGCGGCGATGGTGTCCGCCCCTTCCCGCTCGATCAGCGCCTCAAGCTCGGACACGCAATAGGCGACGAAATCCGCCTCGCTCATGGAAAGGTCCGGGCGGTGCAGGTAATGCGGCGCGACGGTGTGAAGAACCGTCGAAAACGGCAGGTCGAACTTCTTGTGGAAGAGCTCAAGCCCGGTGAGCGAGCCTGTCATCAGGCCAGAGCCGTGATAGCCGCGCCAGCGGGAAATGATCTTCTTCTTCTCCGGCCGACCAAGCACGTTGTTGTAATACCAGACAAGCTTGATGTTGGTCTCGTTCGCATCCGATCCGCCGAGGCCGAAATAAACCTTCGACATGTTCTCAGGCGCGCGCTCCATGACCATCTTCGCGAGGGTGATCGAGGTTTCCGTGCCGTGGCCGACATAGGCGTGATAATAGGCAAGCTCCTTCGCCTGTTTGGCGATGGCCTCGGCGATTTCATGACGGCCGTAACCGACGTTCACGCAGTAAAGGCCGGCGAAACCATCCAGCAGGCGGGTTCCGTCACGGTCCTCGATGTAGACGCCCTTGCCGCCGGTGACGATCCGGTTCGGGCTTTCGCCGCGCGCATGCTGGGCGAGATGCGTGGAGGGGTGGAAGAAGTTCTCCCGGTCCCACTGGTCGAGCTGATCGTTCTTGAGCATTTTGTTTTTCTCCCGTTTCAGAAACTTAGAGCATATCCCGCGAAATCTGGATCGGATGTCGCGATAAGGATATGCTCAAGACATTGAATCTGGAGCGATTTCTTATCGACCGGACGATCCCGTCCGGCAGGAAAGCGCTCTAGTCACGCCCAGTCGCGGCAAACGTATTTCACTTCCGTGAAAGCCTCCAGACCGAGGCGCGCGCCTTCTCGCCCCAGGCCCGACTGCTTGAACCCGCCGAAGGGGATCGGCGCGCCGGTAACTTTCGTGCGGTTGACGGCGACCATGCCGAACTGCAAGGCGCGGCTTGCGCGGTAGATGCGGCGCGGATCCTGCGTGTGCAGATAGGCGATCAGGCCGTATTCGGTGTCATTGGCGCGCTTGAGCACCTCTTCTTCCGTGTCAAAAGGGGCGACTGCCGCGACGGGGCCGAAGGTTTCCTCATGCATGATGAGGGCATCCGAGGGAACATCGCCGATCACCGTCGGCTCGAAGAAGAGATCGCCTGCGTGATGGCGCTTGCCGCCGGCGAGCAGCTTCGCACCGCGCTGGATGGCATCCGCGACATGCTCCTCCTGCTTTTTCACCGCCTTTTCGTTGATGAGCGGGCCGATGTCCGGATCCTCAAGGCCGTTTGCCACCGAAAGCTCGGCCGTGCGCTCGGCGAAACGCTCGCAGAATTCGTCATATACGCTACGCTCCACGAAAAAGCGGTTGGCACCAAGGCAATCCTGACCGGAGGTGGCGAATTTCGCCTTGACCGCTTCCTCCACCGCAAGATCGAGATCGGCATCGGCGAAGACGATGAATGGCGCATGGCCGCCAAGCTCCAGCACCAGATGTTTCACCGTTTCCGCGCACTGGCGATAGAGAAGCTTGCCGACCGGTGTCGACCCGGTGAAAGAAAAGGCGCGCACGCGGGCGTCCTTCGTCCAGGGCTCGACGACGGTTGCGGCGTTGCCCGTGACGACGTTGAAGACGCCCTTCGGGATGCCCGCACGCTCCGCCAGTTCGGCAAGTGCAAGCCCTGAAAACGGCGTTTCATGCGAGGGATGCACCACGACGGTGCAGCCGGCGGCAAGGGCCGCGGCGGCTTTTCGGGTGATCATGGCGGAGGGGAAATTCCACGGACAGACGAGAGCCGCGACGCCGACAGGCTCGCGCCAGAGCTCAACCTCGGCATCGGGCAGATGCGAAGTCACGCCCTCGATATTCGGGCGCTTGGCTTCTTCCGCATAGAATTCGATGAAAGAGGCGGCGTAGTCGATTTCGCCGCGCGCCTCGGAAATCGGCTTGCCCTGCTCAAGCGTCATGAGGACGGCAAGATCCTCGCGATTTTCGATCAGATGCTCATACCAGCGGCGAAGGATCGCGGAGCGCTGCTGCGGCAGGAGGGCCGCCCATTCGGGAAACGCCGCTTGCGCCGCATCGACGGCGGCGGAGCTTTCTTGCGCCGACAAGCTCACCACCTCACCGACCCAACCGCCGTCGGCAGGGTTGGTGACGCGGATCGACGCGCCGCTCTCCGAGGCCGTCCACTTGCCGTCGATATAGGAAAACTGGCGGAAAAGCCGCGGATCGGCGATCCGCGAGGCTGCGGTCATCTGCGCAACGGACATGGTCCCCGCTCCCTTATTGTCGAGTTGGCGGGAAGGTAAGCGGTTTTCCGCAGACGGTTTTTTCGAAGTTCGGGCCTCTGGCCGAAGGATCGGCTTTATTGATCGGGCGAAAGAGTGGTTTGTTCTGCGCTCACCCCGCTCCTCCGATGTCCGGCAGAAGCGTTTCGAACGGCATGACGTTTCCGCTCTTCACCGGCTTCGTAACGATATAGGTGAAGTAGCGCACGAGCCCGAGGTTTGCGTCCAGCAACTGGTCGATCAGGCGCTGATAGCTGTCGATATCGCGGGCGACGATCTGCAACAGATAGTCGAAGCCGCCGCCAAGCGCCCAGCAGGCGACGATTTCCTCATGTTTTTGGACCGCACGCTCAAACGCCTGGAAATTTTCCGAGCGATGGCTTTCAAGCTCGGCCGCGACGAAAACGACCACATGCGGGGCGACCTTCTTGAGCGACACTTCCGCATGATAGCCGACGATGACGCCCGCTTCCTCAAGCCGCTTCAGCCGCTCCCAGCAAGGGCTGGGACTGAGGTTCACCCGGCGCGCGAGATCGGCCTTGGAAATCCGCCCCTCGGCGGATAGCACCTTCAATATCTGAATATCGCGGTCGTCGAGCCTCAGCATCGCGCCTTTCCGAACGGATCATGCTTGCGTTCAGACACCTGTAGGCCCCGGCGGCGTCTTTGTCAGCACCTCAGCACCTTCCGGGGCGAGGAGAACGGTGTTGGAGACGAAGAAATTTCCCCGCCCGGTCTCGGTGAACCAGGACATGGCGTGAAAGGTCATGCCTTCCTTGATCTCAAGATCGCTGTCGTGGCGAAGCCCCGTTACACGGTTACCCCCGGTCCACGACGGCGGAAAGCCGATGCCGACCAGATACCCGCAGTGGTGGCGCCGGTAATGCGGCATGCCGGCGTCATTCACCACATGCTGCCAGGCGGCATAAACATCGCGCGCCCTGACGCCGGGGCGAAGCCCGTCAAGGATCGCCTGAAACGCCGACTTCGCGATCTCCGCCATTTCGGCATCCGCGTCAGGCACCCCGCCGATATGGACGAGACGGCCTTGCGGGGCGTTGTAACGGGCGACACAACCCGCGATTTCCAGAAACACGCGTTCTCCGGCGCGGTAAACGCCCTGACCCCAAGTCGTATGCTCTTCGGCCATGCGCGCGTCCGGACGAATGAACGGGCCGAAGCCGGGCGGCGTGCCGCCGGCGCGCGTCATCGCGGCAAGACATTCCGCCGCCACGTCCATTTCGGACGCGCCGTCATGAATGGCGGCGATAGCGGCCTGCGTGCCTGCATCGCCAGCAAGCGCCGCGCGGCGCATCATCTCCTGCTCTTCTGAAGATTTCACGAGCCGCAACTCATCGACAAGACCGGTCACATCGACCCATTCGATATCCTCCAGGCTGTCGCGCAAGGCGCGGCCGAAACCGTAGGAATGGCCGGCGGACCATGTTTCCATGCCGATGCGCCGGGCGCGGCCCGGCAGGGCGGCGATCACATCTTCCGCCTGCTCCAGTGTTTCGCGCTGGCGGCGCTGTGCCGTTGGCCGGTTCTGGAGATGCCGCACGGCCATGTCGGCCGCCGTCTCGCTGTCGGAATGGCCCTCGAAGAGAGCGTTCCTGACCTGATGGGCGATGGTGACCCGCTCCATGGCGCGGGTGATGAGCACCATCTGATCGTCCGCCGGGACGATCAACAGATGGGGCGCGAAGTAGCCCCAATGGTCGAGGCCGGTGAGATAAAAGATATTTTCCGGCGTCGACAGCATGATGAGATCGAGGTCGCGCGCCTGAATTCGCTCACGCACGGCGGCGTGCCTGCGGGCAAGCTCCTCATCGGAAAACGGGTTGGCATACATCGTTGAGCCCTCAACACCGCAAGCCCCTGCCCTCAGGCGCGTATGGTCGTACCCGCGCCGACGGAGGCCACGCATTGCAGCGCATGAGTGGCGATCGCCGTATCCTGCGCGCCCGTGCCCGTCAGGTCGCAAATCGTGATGTCTTCAGCCGAGCGCCGCGCGGGAACCGCGCCGGTAACGACGGCCCCGAGTTCGGCAGGCATGTCGCCGCTCCACAGCCCGGCGGCAATCGCCGTGCGAAGCTCGCCCAGCGCCTCGCACTGGCTGACCCGGTCACAGATATAGGCGCTCGCATCGACAAGGGCGCGCGGCTCGATCTCGTTCTTCTCGCCCTGGTCGGACCCCATCGCCGTGACGTGAAGGCCCGGATGCAGCCAATCCGCCTTGAAGACAGGCTCACGCGAGGGCGTCGTCGTCACGACAAGCTGGCTTTCGGCCACAAGGCGGGCGGGATCGGCCTCCGCCCGCGCTTCGATGCCGAGCGTTTCGGCAATGTCTCTGGCGCAGGCTTCCGCTTTCGCCATGTCACGCCCCCAGACGAGCACGCGCGAGAAGCGACGGACGAGATGGGCGGCCTCCATCTGCAGGCGCGCCTGCACGCCCGTACCGATGACGCCTGCCGTTTCCACATTTTCGGGCGCCATGTGACGCGCGGCGACGGCCCCGGCGGCGGCCGTGCGAACATCCGTCAGGTAGCCGTTGTCGAGAAAGAGCGCTTCCACGAGGCCGGTTTTCGCCGAAAACAGGATCATCAGCCCGTTGAGGCTTGGGAGACCCAGCTTCGGATTGTCGAAAAAGCCGGGGCTGACCTTGATCGCAAAACCGTCAAACCCCGGAATATAGGCCGTCTTGACGTCGACCTCGCCATTCGCCTCCTCGATCGCCATGGAAAGGATCGGCGGCATGACGACCTTGCCGGTGGCGAGCGCGGCAAAGGCATGCTCCACCACGTCGATGGCCGCAAGGTCGAGTTTCACCGCCTCGCGAAGTTCGGTTTCCGTCAGGATCTTGATGTCATGCGCCATAGCGCCGTCCCTTGATGGTAAGATCGCCCAGGGTCACGTCCTGCCCCGTGACGACACGCGTGAAGACTTCCATATCGACATTGCGGCCGGTGACGATGGTGGCGACAGGGCCTTTCGGCTTCGGCAGCTTGCCCGACTGCATGGCGGCGATGCCGACGACGCAAGCACCTTCCGCCACGATCCTGTCCTCGTAGTAAAGCGTCTGCATGGCGCGGTAGATCTCTTCTTCCGTAACCAGCACGACATCGTCGAGGTAATCCCGGCAAAGGGCGAAGGACAGGCGGTTTTCCAGGCCGATGCCGCCGCCGAGCGAATCCGCAAGGCTTGCCACTTCCTGCACCTCCACCGGATGGCCGGCAAGAAGCGAGGCGTGCATGGCAGCCCCCCGGTCCATCGAAATGCCGATGACCTTCACATCCGGCCTGATGGCTTTGGCCGCGCGCGCGACACCGCCGGCAAGCCCGCCGCCCGAAAGGGGCACGAGGATGGTGTCGAGATCCGGCCGATCCTCGAAAAGTTCAAGCCCGATGGTGCCCTGCCCTGCGATCACGTAAGGATCGTCGAACGGCGAGATTTCGGTAAGGCCTTCGGCCTCGCAAAGCCTGAGGCTTTCGGCAAGCGCATCGTCCTGGCTTCTGCCGGTAATGCGCACATCCGCGCCCAGCGCCCGGATGCCGTCGACCTTTGTTTGCGGCACGAGCGAGGACATGCATATGACCGCCGGAATGCCCTTGGCGCGCGCAGCATAAGCCACGCCGCGCCCGTGGTTGCCGGTGGAACAGCAGGTTACGCCCCTGGCCCCCTCGCCAAGGTTGAAGACGGCGTTGACCGCGCCGCGCAGCTTGAAAGCCCCAATGGGCTGCGTGTTCTCTAGCTTAAGAAGAAAGTCCTGCCCGGCGACGGAACTCATGTGAAGCGATGGCACGAGGGGCGTACGCGCGACCGTGCCGGAAATCGTATTGCGGGCGGCAAGAATATCGGCGAGGTCAAGCATCAGGAGGCTTCCTTCACCGCGCTCAGGAACTGCTGCGTGCGCTCCCTTTGCGGATTGCCGAAAAGATCTTCCGGTTTGCCCTGCTCCTCGATCCGGCCACCGAAGAAGAAACACACGCGATCCGAAATATCCTTCGCGAAGCCCATCTGGTGCGTGACCATGAGCATCGTCAGGTTATGCTCGGCCACAAGCCTGCGGATGACGTTCGTCACCTCGCCTATCACCTCCGGATCGAGAGCCGACGTCACCTCGTCGAAGAGCATCACCTTGGGCCGCATTGCGAGCGCGCGCGCGATCGCCACGCGCTGCTGCTGGCCGCCGGAAAGGCGCGAGGGATGCTGGTCACGCTTGTCGGCCATGCCGACCATCTCCAGAAGCTCCTCGGAGCGTTCGCGCGCTTCCCGCTTCGGCAGACCCAGAACATGTACCGGGCCTTCCATGCAGTTCTCGATCGCCGTCATATGCGGGAACAGGTTGAAATGCTGGAAACACATGCCGATATTGGCGCGCATTTTCCGCAAATAGCGATTGTCGGCAGGCACGAGCCCGCCGTTGCCCGGCATGTGGGTGAGCGGCTTTCCATCCACATAGATGACGCCCTCGTTGATCGTTTCAAGCGTCATCAGCATGCGAAGCACGGTCGTCTTGCCGGAGCCGGATGGCCCGATGATCGTCACCATCTCGCCCTCGGCGACATCAAGATCGAGCGAATCGAGCACTGTGAGGTCGCCGTAGCGCTTTGTGACCTTGCTGAAGCGGACCATGGGCACATCCGCACCCTCAAGCTCCAGCGGAAAATCGGACAGGGTTTCCTTTGTCATCAGCTCATTCCGAGTTGTCTGCGCACCCAGGCCTCGAAGACCCTGATGAGGGCGGCGGTCGGCAGGGAGATCGCAAGGAATATTACGCCAACGAGCGTATAGGGCTCGAGGAAACGGTAACTTTCGGAGCCGATCGCATTGGCGGTGTGCATGAGCTCGGCGACACCGATCACCGACAGCATCGGTGTATCCTTGAAGATGCCGACGAGATAATTGCCCATGCCGGCAAGCGACGGCGGCAGCGCCTGCGGGATGATGATGCGAAAATAGGTGCGCGCGGGGCTGAGGTTGAGCGCAAGCGAGGCTTCCCACTGGCCCTTGGGCACGCTTTCAAGCCCGCCGCGGTAAACCTCCGAAAGGTAGGCCGCGTAATGCAGGCCGATGGCGATCATGCCCGCCGTCCAGGGCGCAAGCCGAATGCCGAACTGCGGCCCGACATAGAAGACGAAGAAGATCTGCAGCACCAGCGGCGTGGAGCGGATGAACTCCACGAGTTCGCGCACCGCATAGGTAAGTGCGCGGTAGGGCGTGCGCTGCGCGAGCGCAAGCACGAGGCCGAGCACGACGGCTATCGCATAGCCGGCGCCGGCGGCCATGAGCGTGTTGACGGTCGCCAACAACAGGCGGGGCAATATTTCGAAGGTGAAGTCCCATCGCCAGTCGAACATTTGTCACGCCCTCCCCATCTTGCGCGCCATGACGCGCTCAAGCCAGCGCATGAACGGCGTGATGACGAAGCGCGACATCACGTAATAAATGACGAGCGCCGTGCCGAACGCCTGAGCGGACAGGAAGGTGGTGGAATTGATCTGCTTGGATTCGAACATTAGGTCGGCGACGGAAATCAGCGAGACGAGCGCCGTGCCTTTCAAAAGCTCGATCAGGAGGTTTCCCCAAGGAGGAAGCATGTTGAGGAACGCCTGGGGGAAGATGACCCTGATCATCCTCTTGGCGGGCGACATGTTGAGCGCCAGCGCCGCCTCCCACTGGCCCTTGGGCACGGAGAGGATCGCGCCGCGCACAAGCTCCGCGCCATAGGCGCCGAGGTTCATGCCCACCGCCACGAAACCGGCGGTGAACTTTTCCAGCGAGATGCCGAAGAGCGGCAGCACGAAGAAGATCCAGTAAAGCTGAACCAGAAGGGACGTTCCGCGAAAGATCTCGATATAGACCGTCGCGAACCATCTGACGGGCACACTCCTGGAAAGCCGCATCAGCCCCATCGCCACGGCGATCGCTATCGCAAGCGCAGCGGCCAGCACCGTCTGCATGGCGGTAACGACCGAGCCATCGACGAAACGGGGACCGAACTCGGCGAGGAACTCAAGGTAGCTCATGCCGGGGTTCCGAAGATTGATTTTCAGGAAAGAAGACCGGGCGGGCTACGTCCGCAGCCCGCCCGCGAAACCGCCAGCGTCAGCGATTGGAGCAGACCCACTCGGTCGTCACGTCGCCCGGAAGCTGGGATTCGGTGTAGCCGTATTCCGCCACCGTGCCGAGCATGTCGGCAGACCCCAGATATTCCTTCTGGGCGGCGTTGAACTTGTCGAGGAAGTCCTGATCGGCGTCGCGGAAGGCGATACCGACCCAGTTCAGCGTCCAGTCGGGCAATGCGCCGGGATCGGTCACGTCAACCTCGTCTTCCGATTCCTTGGCAAGATTGAGCGCCGTGAAATAGGTCACGCCGCCGGCATCCGCGCGGCCCGCCTTGACCGCGGCGAGAATTTCGGTCGGTCCGGGAACGGTCAGGATATTCCCCTCCGGAACGCCTTCCTTCTTGGCGGCCTCGACGGTGTTGTACCCCGCGCCCGTGACGAAGAGCGCGTCCTTTTCCTTCAGATCCTGATAGTTCTCGATGCCCTTGGGATTGCCCTCGGCGACGATGAAGGCATCGCCGAACCGGCCCATCGGCTCGGAAAACGCGACGTTCTCGCAGCGGCTTTCAAGGATGTACATGCCGCCGGTGATGAGGTCGAAACGATTGGCCTTGAGCCCCGGAATGAGCCCTCCCCATTCGGTCACGACCGGCTCAATATTGTCATAGCCCATCTGCTTCAGGACGCCGATGGTATAGGCGTTGACGAAGCCGAGCGGCTTGTTGTTCTCGCCCGGATAGGCCCAGGGAACCTCGTTGGCAAAGCCCAGACGGATTGTTTCGCCGCTTTCGATCCGCTCCATCAGCGGACCGGCCTGAACCGATACCGCACCAAAGGTGACGGCTGCGACACCGGCGGCGAGAATGCCTTTCAAGAACGTACGCCTCATGTGCTTATCCCCTTTTTTATGGTGATGGAAAACCCGCGCCATCAGCGCGGTTGTGTACAGCATTGCGTTAAATGACGATATGTCAACGCATGCGACCTTGGAATGTCGCTTTTAAGCTATTGGCTTGCCGCATAGATGTATACAAATAGAGCGGTAAGCCGATTTTTCCGGCCAGGACTTGGCAAGAGCCGGCAAAAGCGCTCACATCCATCGAAAATCAGGGCCGCTTGAAAGAGTCGGTCACGGCGCGTCCCGTTTCATGTCAGGAGGATCAATGCCCGCGTCGCAGCTTCCCTTTTCGCAAGCCGAGTATGAACGCCGCCTCGCCAAGGTGCGCGAGGCCATGGCCGCACAGGAAATAGACCTGCTGTTCATAGAAGACCCGGCCAACATGGCGTGGCTGACCGGCTACGACGGCTGGTCGTTCTACGTCCACCAGGGCGTCCTGGTGTTCCACGACGAAGAACCGATCTGGTGGGGCCGGCGCCAGGACGCGAACGGCGCCGTGCGCACCGTGTGGATGCAGGACGAGCGCGTGTCCTGGTATCCCGACCACTACGTCCAGTCGACGCTCTGCCACCCGATGGAGATGCTGGCCGCCCACATCCGCGACAAGGGATACGGGGGAAGCCGCATCGGGCTTGAGCTTGAGAACTACTACTTCTCGGCCAAGGCGTATCTCACGCTTCAGGAAGAATTGCCCGATGCCTATTTCGTCGACGCCACAGCGATGGTGAATTGGCAGCGGGCGGTGAAATCCGACGAGGAAATCGTCTTCATGCGCCAGGCGGCGCGCATCTCCGAAAAGGTGTTCGACGGGGTGCTCGAGCGCATCGAACCGGGCATGAAGAAGAACGACCTCGTTGCCGAGATCTATGCCGATGCGATACGAGGCGTGGGCGACGGTTGGGGCGACTACCCCTCCATCGTGCCGCTTCTGCCGAGCGGATCGGACGCGGCCGCCCCGCACCTCACATGGGACGGGCGCACGTTCCAGAAGGACGCCGGAACGTTCTTCGAACTGGCCGGCTGCTACCGGCGCTATCACGCGCCGCTCTGCCGCACGATCTACCTCGGCAAGCCGCCGCAACATATTCTCGACGCCGAAAAGGCGCTGATCGAGGGACTGGAAGCCGGCCTTGAAGCCGCGCGCGCCGGCAACATGGCCGCAGATGTCGCCCGTGCGCTGGCGATCCCGCTGGAGCGCGCCGGCATCGACAGGGCGGCGCGCGCCGGCTATCCGATCGGCCTGTCCTATCCGCCCGACTGGGGTGAGAGGACGATCTCCATCCGCCTTGAGGACGAAACGGTTCTGGAGCCTGGAATGACCTTCCATTTCATGCCGGGCCTTTGGATGGAGGACTGGGGGCTTGAGATTACCGAGAGCATCCTCATCACGCCGGACGGACCGGCCGAGTGCCTTTGCGACCGGCCGCGCCAGCTTTTCGTCAAGGACTAGGACTAGGCCATGATCGAGGAGACGAAGGCGATCCTGGGCGACCTGATCGCCTTTCCGACCGTATCGGCGGACAGCAACCTGGAACTTATCGCCTATGCCGCCGACCGGCTGGCCCATTGCGGTGCGCGCATCACGATGTCGCGCGACGAGACGGGCCACAAGGCGAACATCTTCGCCACCCTCGGCCCGGAGGAGGACGGGGGCATCGTGCTGTCCGGCCACTCGGACGTCGTGCCGGTGGAAGGCCAGAACTGGACGAGCGACCCTTTCGCAATGACGGAAGCGGACGGAAAGCTTTACGGGCGTGGCGCCTGCGACATGAAGGGCTTCATCGCGGCAACGCTCGCGATGGCGCCGCACTATGCCGGGCTTGAGCTGAAACGCCCGGTCCACTTCGCCTTCACCTATGACGAGGAAGTCGGTTGCCTCGGCGCGCGCAAGCTGGTGGACGAACTGAAGGGGATGGATATCCGGCCCTCCATTGCCATCATCGGCGAACCGACGGACATGCGCATCATCGAGGGGCACAAGGGCTGTTACGAATATACCACCCAGTTCACCGGGCTTGCCGGACATGGATCGGGACCCGACAGGGGTGTCAACGCGGTGGAATATGCCGTGCGTTACATCTCGCGCATGATGGCGCTCCAGGACGAACTGAAAAAACGCGCGCCCGCCGGCAGCCGTTTCGATCCGCCATGGTCGACGCTGCAGGTGGGCCTGATGGAGGGCGGACAGGCGCGCAACGTCATCCCCAGCCACTGCACTGTGGAATGGGAAATGCGCCCTGTCGTGACCGGTGACGCGGATTTCGTGAAGGCGCACTTGCGCGAATACTGCGAAGACGTTCTTTTGCCGACCATGCGCGCGGTTTCCAAGGATGCGGATATCGTGACCCATGTCATCGGCGAGGTGGAAGGACTGGAGCCCGCTGGCGACAACGAGGCCCGGCGGATCGTTTCCGAACTGACCGGGGCGAACAGCGCCGATGTGGTTGCCTTCGGCACTGAAGCCGGCCTCTTCCAGGCGCAGGGAATTTCGGCCGTGGTCTGCGGCCCGGGCTCAATCGAGCAGGCGCACAAGCCGGACGAATACGTGAGCGTCAAGCAGATGGAAGCCTGCCTCGACATGTTGCGCAAGCTCGGCGGCAAACTCACGTCCTGAGCCATGGAGGAAACCGTCGGCAAGGCAGGAGATGAAGTGAAACAAAGCGCGGCGCGGGCCCGGTTCAAGCGGCTTCACGACACGCTTCGCACGCGCATTTGCCTGCTCGACTATGCTCCGGGAACGCGGCTCGGCGAGGAGGCGCTGGCTGAAGAATTCGGCGTCAGCCGGACGCCGCTGAGGCGCGTGCTGGCCCAGCTTGAAGCCGAAGGCCTTGTCCAGTCCTTGCAAGGGGTTGGCACCATCGTCACCGATGTGGAAATCGCCGCGCTGACGCAGGTTTATCAATTGCGCATGGAACTTGCCGAGCTTTTCGGCAAGCTTTCGCCCGTCGAACCGGATGACAACCTCATCGCGGAGTTCCGCTCCCTGCTCGCAAGAGGAGGCGAACTGCAGTCGCAACCCGACCCACGGGCGTTTGCGGAGCTGAACATGGAAGTCTTCAACGCACTTTTGCAACTGACGGAGAACGAACCGCTTCGAGAAATTTCGGAACGTCTCTACTACCAGACCACGCGTATCTGGCTGAAATCCATTTCAAGACTCGACCTTGCCTACGAAATCGCCATCTTCACGCGCGAGGTGGCGGATATTCTTGCCGCCATCGAGATCGGCGATCTTTCCGCCGTCGGCCACATCCGCCGCTCGCATATTTCCATGAGCTTCACCCGCCTGAAGCAATACGCCGGATAGCGGACGCTACCCGGCGTGTCCGCGTTAGGGTTTCAGGAAACCTCAGCCCTGCGCGTCGATGATACCCTGGAAAAAAGCGATGAACTCGGGGCTGTCCCAATCGGCCTCGCCGATGTAGCTGCCGATCTGGCGGCCTTCGGCATCGAGAAAGAACGTCGCCGGCAGACCGAACATGAAGAACGACTTCGCCACATTGTTTGAAGGGTCTGTCAGAACCGGCAACGACTTGATGCCGAATTCCTCGAAGAAGGCGTCGACCTTCGGCTTGCCGCCGCGATCCACCGACAGCGCCAGAACCTGGAACTTGTCGCTGCCGAGCTTGGCCTGGAGATTGTCCAGAAGCGGCATTTCCCGGCGGCAGGGGCTGCACCAGGTCGCCCAAACGTTAAGGAGAACAACCTTGCCCTTGTAGTCGGCAAGGGTCTTTTCCTTGCCCTCGCCATCCATGAAGACGAACTGCTTCACGTCCTTGGGTTGGTCAAAGAGCGGAATATTCACCGCCTCGACGGCGTGGGCGCTTGCAACGCCGAACAGAAAAATCACCGCGGCAAAAAG
Organism: Hongsoonwoonella zoysiae; assembly: GCF_013266695.1. Classification (GTDB taxonomy): domain Bacteria; phylum Pseudomonadota; class Alphaproteobacteria; order Rhizobiales; family Stappiaceae; genus Hongsoonwoonella; species Hongsoonwoonella zoysiae. The sequence goes on along the minus strand of NZ_JABRXF010000001.1, from coordinate 1,597,803 downwards.
CTGTCTCATGCCAAACCTACTCCGTTCATGCCGTTCCGCATTTGCGAATACGCTGCAAATCCGTAAAAGGATCGCAGGCCTTCGGGGAACGGCGAATTCAAACCATGCGCGGGCAAGCCGACGGCCTGCCCCGCCCTTTCGGCGGCGATAATCTCCCGCAACGGCCTCTTGAGACGAATGAGAATCGCGTGAACGTTCGTGAGCTTCACCGTGAGGCGCTTGACGCCGTCCGTCGAACGCGCTCACGTCCGCTGCGAGGTTTTTGAGGATCAGCGGGTTAAACTCCCCCGGAGCCAATTCATGATATCCTTCCTTGCCGCAATCGCCGCATTCTTCGCCGCCCACTCGATCCCGGCGATCAAGCCGGTTCGCGCAGCCCTTGTCGGCGCGATGGGCCTGCGCGGATATCTCGCCGCTTATAGCGCGCTTTCGCTTTCGCTCCTGGCCTGGGTGATATGGGCCGCCCTCAACGCGCCTTATGTGGAGCTTTGGGGCCAGCCGCAATGGGCCTGGCATCCCGCCCTTTTCCTTGCCTCGCTCGGCATTCTCATCGCCACCTTCGGCCTCATTCGCCCGAATCCGCTGTCGATCTCGCTCAATTCAGCGCGCTTCGACCCTGCCCGGCCCGGCCTCACCGCCTATCTGCGCCATCCCGTCCTGACCGGCTTCCTGCTCTGGGGAACCGGGCATCTGCTCATCAACGGTGATGTCGTGCTCGTGGTGCTCTTCGGCGCGATGACGCTCTTCGCAGCACTCGGCCCGGCGATCGTCAACCGCCGCATTGCAAGGCGCTTGGGCGCGGAGGAGCGCGGTCAACTGATCGAAAACATTACAAGAGCACGCAAAACGCGGCCCTTCCTCTCGCTTTTCGGTATCTGGGATGCCCTGGGCCTGATTGCGGGCCTTGCCGCGGTGGCGGCGCTTCTCGGCGGCCTGCATCTCGTCCTTTTCGGAGCCGATCCGCTTGCAGGAGTGTGACAGGCGCGGCATGACAGGCAGAGCGATTTATCCGGAAAGGCGGATCATGAACGAGCGGCTGGAGAAAACATTCGCGGCGATAGACGCGGCGAATGGGCAAGACCCGCACCATATCGACGTGAACGGCGAGAGGCGACCGGCGGAGGTAGTCTACGGCGAGCGCATGTCGGAATGGCTTAACCGATTCGCGCCGGGAGCGAACGAACTGGTGAAGATCGCCGTGCGCGCCCAGCATCTGGAGCGCTTCAAACTGCCCAGATCTGAATTTCCGATGGGCAAGCAGGGCTATCACAACTGGCGCAACGAACAAAAACGCCGCCACGCGGCGCGCGTCGGCGAGATCATGCGCGCTTCGGGCTATACGGACGAGGATGCTGAACGCGTCGGCGCGATCGTGCGGAAAGAGCGGCTGAAGCGCGATCCGGACGCGCAACTGCTGGAAGATATCGCCTGCCTCGTCTTCATGGAGCACTATTTCGCCGATTTCGCGAAGGACCACGAGGCGGAAAAAATCGTCGGCATCATTGCCCGCACATGGGTGAAGATGTCGGACAAGGCGCGGGAAACGGCGCTTTCCCTGCCGCTTCCGCAAGACCTTGCGCCGCTCGTGGAAAAAGGCATAGCCGAGGCCGAAGCCCGCAGGGGCTGATTCCTCACGCAGCACAGCCGCCCGTTTGATATTCACGCCGCCCGGCGGTATTCCCGATGGAGCCCGACCTTGCTCCAGACGTCCACGATGGCCTTCACGAAGTCGTCCATCAGTGCGTTGTCATGGAACGGCGTCGGCGTCAGGCGAAGGCGCTCGGTCCCGCGCGGCACTGTGGGGAAATTGATCGGCTGAACGTAGATACCGTGCTCTTCCATCAGCATGTCCGTCAAGTGCTTGGCCTTAACCGGGCAACCTACGAGGAGCGGCACGATGTGCGTTTCGCTTTCCATGACGGGCAGGCCGGCGCGGGCAAGCCGCCTTTTCATTTCCGCAGCGCGTTCCTGATGCTTGATGCGGAGCTCGTGATGGGTCTTGAGATAGCGCACGCTTGCCAGGGCGGCGGCCATCGTCGCAGGCGGCTGCGAGGACGTGAAGATGAAGCCGGAGGCATGGCTGCGGATCGCATCCACGAGGGCTGAGGAACCGGCGATATAACCGCCCATGCAGCCGAACGCCTTTGCAAGCGTACCCTCGATCACCGTCAGGCGATGGGCAACGCCGTCCCGTTCCGAAATGCCACCGCCATGCGCACCGTAAAGGCCGACGGCATGTACCTCGTCGAGATAGGTCATGGCGCCGTATTTGTCGGCGAGATCGCAAATCCCGGCGATGGGCGCGATATCGCCATCCATGGAATAGACGCTCTCAAAGGCGATGATCTTCGGCCGGTCCGGCTCGGCGTATTTCAGCAGCGTTTCCAGATGCCCCAGATCGTTATGGCGGAAGATGCGCTTTTCGCATCTGGAAAAACGGATCCCCTCGATCATGGATGCGTGGTTCAACTCGTCGGTGAAGATCAGCGCATTCGGCAGGATCTTGCCGAGTGTCGAAAGGGTCGCGGAATTGGAGACATAGCCGGATGTGAAGACAAGCGCCGCCTCCTTTCCATGAAGGTCGGCAAGCTCGGCCTCCAGTTCGCCGTGCAGGCGATGCGTGCCGGAAATGTTTCGCGTGCCGCCGGAGCCCGCCCCCATCTCGCGAAGCGCGCAGACGCCCGCCTCGACCACGAGCGGGTTCTGGCTCTGGCCCAGATAATCGTTCGAGCACCAGACGACGACATCGCGCTTGCCCGGCCCGTGGTTGATTGCATGGGGAAAGCGGCCCGCAATCCGCTCCAGATTGGCAAAGACGCGGTAGCGGCCTTCGTCCCTGACGGCGGCGACCGCCTGCTCGAAACGGGCTTCGTAGTCCATGATCTTCCCCATGCGAATATCCTGACCTGAACCGCAAGATAGCCGCACGGGAACGCGGGTGATTTGACCATGGTCAAATGATGCCGACGAATACGCCCGCGCCGGATGGCGCGGGCTTTTCGTCTTCCCAAGGGTCGCCGCCCGTTTCAGGTGCAGGAAAGGCAGATTTCCTCGATATGCCGGTGGTCCGTCCCGCAGCAGCCGCCCAAAACGTTCATATTGGGCAGGCTCTTCCTGAGATCGCGGTACTGCCGGCCAAGTTCAACCGGGTCGCCATCGTCGAGATCGGGCGCGGCATCGAGTTCTTCATGGCTGCGCCTGGAGGCATTCGCCCTCAGGCCGCCGATCCGCTTCAGCCAGTCGCCACCTTCCGCGACGACCCTGTCGAAATGGGCCGGGTGAGCGCAGTTGATCATGAAATAGGCCGCTGCGCCGTCCGTTGCGTCATCCACATCGCGAACCGCCTGCTCCAGCGTTTCGCCGGTGGGCAGCTTGCCGTCCGTTTCCAGCGTGAAGGAGATGGAAACCGGCATGCCGACCCTGGCCGCCGCACGAGTGACGCCAACCGCCTCCGGCACATTGGTCATCGTGATCGCCGAGATCATGTCCGCCTCGGTTTTCGCGAAGGTTCCGACCTGGAAGGAATGATAATCCTCCGCCTCGTCGGCCGTCATCGCCTCGCCCGGGTCGTAGCCCTCGCCGCGCGGCCCGACGCATCCGCTGACGACCATCGGCTTTGCGTGACGGGCTTCCCGGCCAAGCTCGACCAGGAGCGCGACCGCGTCGCGATTGGCTTTGGCGAGGCTTTCACCCGTGTAACCGAGTTTCGCCCCCCAGTCGGGACTTGCACGCCAGGTGGCGCTTTCCAGAATGAAGCCGACCCCGCGCTTCCTCGCTATATCGATATAGCGGCGATAGTAGCGGCGAAGCGCCTCGCGCCCTTCTTCATTCCTCAAAAGGTCGAAGGCCGCGAAATACGGCAGGTCGATCCCGTCGAGGAATATCAGGCTTGTCTCAATACCGCCATCGGTCAAAAAAACCTCTTCAAGCTGCGGCAGATTGTTTCTGTACGTCGTCATTTCGGGCGTCTCCAGTCGAACTCCATCGCCGCTTTTCTACGCGGCGTGCGTAGGAGATCATGTAGAGAATTGGGCAATGCACCGCTGTGAAGCGTTTCACAGGCGGCTGGACCGTTCGCAATCGTCAGGCGCCCGACACCCATACGTCTATCAGCCCCTGGCGGCCGCGCACGGAAAGGCCCGGCAGAGGTTCAAGCCCGGACAGCAGATCTTCCCGACCGGCATCGATCACCGCCTTGCGCACCGCATCGGAAACGATGAACGCGGCCTTGTGCTCCTTGGCGATTTCCTGCAGGCGGCTTGAGACGTTGACGGTGTCGCCAGCAACCGTGGCATGCCCCTGCGTGCTGCCGCCAAGGACCGCGGCAACGACATCGCCGAAGTGAACGCTCACCCGAATTTGCACCGGAAGCGGCGCTTCCCCCTCACCCGCTGCGTTGAAGCCTTGAAGCCCGTCAAGAAGCTCGCGCGCACAAATCATCGCCGCAACGCTGTCGGCGGGGCCGGGTTCGGGCAGGCCGAAGACGATCATCGCCCCGTCGCCCATGAACTGCTCTATCACGCCACCGTTGTGAAGCGCGCAAGCCTCGAACACACGGTGAATGCGGCGCAGGAACCCGACCGTACCGGCGGGGCCCAGCGTCTCGCTCAAGCTGGTGAAACCCGCCACGTCGACGAAGACGACGGCAGCGGCCTGCGCCCTGTCATCGAAACTGGGCTTCTCGTCCCGGGCAAGCGATTCCGCCAGAAACGGGGAATGATAACGCGCAAGGTTGTCACGCTCGAAAACGAGCCGGTTCGAAATGCGCTTCTGCAGGAAAATACGCGCGAAAAACGTGCCGAAGGTGGAGGCCGCCAGAGCGAGAAAGACGGTCGTGGCGTCGATCCAGAAATCGCCCAGCGTGAAGGCGAACTGGATCAGCGCCGCAAGCGCACTCCACAGGGCAAGGGTCGCGACGCATGCGGCAAGAAGGTTCGGCCGGTTGGCCGCGAGAAAAGCGAAAACCGCACCGAGCAAGGCGAACAGAAGATCCAGCGCGCGGGCCTGGCCGCCGCGTCGCAACTCGGTGCCTGAGAGGATGTTTCCAGCGACACTGGCAAGCACTTCAACCCCCGGAAGCGCATCGGAATAGGGCGTTGCAAAGGTATCTCCCGTGCCGAGCCCCGTTGCGCCGATGAAGACGAGCTTTCCTTCGATCGCTCCAGCGGGAACCCTTCCCTCGATCACGTCTATCAGGGAGTGAGTTGGAACGGTGCCGGCAGGGCCGCGAAAGTTCACCGCAAGCGCGCCGAAGCGATCCGTCGCCACGCGCCTCTCGCCGAAAACGATCCTGCCTGGCCTCTCATAAACCAGTTCTCCGCGCGCCAGATCCGCATATGCACGTGCCGCGGCGAGCGGAAGCGCAGGCAACGCGAGATCATCGCCCAGATTGAGCGCAAGCGGCATGCGCCGAAGCGCACCATCACTTTCGCCCGCGATATTGACATGCCCGAGATGCGCGACGGCCGAAAAATCGGCCAGCGGAAGAAGCAGACGCGAGGGCGGCGCCATATCCCGCCCGCCGCTGGAAACGACGATGTCGAATGCGCTTGTCGCCAGCGCCTGGCGCGCGGCGGCATCAAGGTCGGCAAGCGGATCGCCGCCGGCTTGCGTCTCCCAAGTGCCGGTCATGGCAAGCAGCACATTTCCCGCAGCCCCGATCGCGGAGGCAAGGGCCGCATCGCCCGCCGCCGCCCCTTCGCCAGGCTGGAGGAGGAGGAGATCGACGGCAATCGCCCTCGCGCCCGCGTGCGTCACGTGTTCGACGGCCCTCGCGATATCTTCCCGAGGAACCGGAAACCGGTTCAGACGATCGATCGTCGCATCGTCTATCGCCACGATGACAACGTCGCCGCCGGGTGGCAGGGGCCCGCGAATGTGATAGCGCAAATCGAGAAGCCGGCCTTCCACGCCGCTCAAAGCCGAACCGGCAACGCCTGGATGCCACCAGGCGATCAAAAGCGCGCCCATCAGAACCGGCACCAGCGCAAGCAGTGTCAGCCGACCGGGAGATCTGCGCGAATTACGCTTTACCGCCAATTCAGACCAAGCCTTGCCCTTGTTTCGGAAATCCGCGCGGCGCCCCACTGGCGTACGCCGGGCGTCTGGCCGGCATCACCGACATCGATGCCGTCGCCGGGGCCCAGCGAATAGCCGGCCCCGGGATTGGTCGTTACCGCAACCCGGCCCTCGCGAACGAAACAACTGCTTCGCGAGGGTGCGGCCTCGACCAGCCAGGTCGTCGAGCGGACGGAAGCAATGAGGTTGGGCGCACGTACGCCGAAACTCGACCACGTCCGCGTCGGAGCCACGATCCCGACGATACCGTTCGTGATGCGCATCAGGATACTTTCCTCGCGCGGTCCGACGAGCGTACCGAGATCGACGAGAGACGAAGGGCCGATGGTGACCGTCGTTCCGTCGTCGCAGGCAACCTGAAGGCGGCTCGCTGGGCCGGTTCGTATCCGCGTGGAAACCGTCAGAACCTCATCCGGGGCCGGTGTGTGCCAGCCGCCGCTCGAACGTACCTGCACGTCACGGCCAACGAAACGCTCCACCGAGCATACGCGGTCCGCCGCATTTGCCGCGGGCGAGCCGAACACCGCCGATAGCGCGAAGACAAAGGCCGCAACCAGGCGGACTGCGCCAGGGGCCGTGCAACACCAGGTCATCGCCTTGCCCTTTCCAGGAAATTCATTTCCCTTGCAAACGGGTGCCGCTTCCGCGAAGGTCCGCCATGCTTTGCCCGACGGTTCATTCGCACCATCGCGTGCACCACGATTGCACCGTGGCCTGAAGAAATTTACGTTAAGTCACTTAAACGTATATCATCCTCTGCGAAAAACATACCCGGCTCCAGGGTCCAGACCCTAAAATCCGTATTGGCCATTTATCCCAGGCCTGACCGGCCAAGCGAGAGGTTCCATGACCATCACAGGCGCGCATCAAGCCCGCGAAGCCGCCTTGCGCGAATGTTTCCTGTTTGCCGACCTCGACCACGACATCCTGGCGAAGGTTGCGCGCGTGACCCTGCCCGTACGGTTCCAGAGGAACCAGCAACTCTTCGAACAGGGCGACGAGGCGAACGGGCTATACATCGTGCGAAGCGGCCTTGTCCGCATCTGGATATCGAGCGAAGACGGGCGGGAGCTTACGATCAACCTCATCGAGCCCGGAGACGCGCTGGGTGAAATCGCCCTGCTGGACGGGCTGCCGCGCACGGCGAATGCGACCGCGCTCGAGCCTTCCGAAATGCTGTTTCTCTCGCGGCCGGATTTCGTGCGTCTGCTCGACGCGGAACCCATACTCTCCCGCCATATCATCGAGCTTCTGTGCGAAAGGTTGAGACGCAACACCGAGGACCTGAGCAATTTCGCCTTTTTCGACCTGCGACAGAGGCTGGCGGCCAAGCTGCTTGAGCTTGCGATTGCCCATGCCACGCTCTGCGATGGCGGCGCAACTTTCCACCGACGCTTTTCACAAACCGAACTTGCGCAAATGCTGGCGGCAAGCCGCGAAGCGGTGAACAAGGCCCTTTCCGGCCTGAGCCAGCGCGGGCTTGTGACGATTGACGGTGGCACGATTACAATTCCCGATCTGAGCAGATTACGCGAAGTTCTGCAGGCGCCCGCCGACGAGCGCTGAACCACCCCTTGTTTAAAGATGCGGAGGAGCCGGGTTGTGAAACACTTCACAGCGGGCTTGCCCGGACGGTCCTAAATAAAGTTACGCACCGGTGGCCTTTCACCGGCACGCACACCGGCTGAGGACCAAACCGATGAAACTGTTGAGCGGGACACCGTGGAGCCTGGCGATATTGTTCGGCTACGCCTTCAGGCGCGCAGCACCAGGCTCACTTGTGGAAGTGACAGATCCGGCAGTTCTCGAGGAACTTCATGAACGCATGGAGGCCGACCGCCGCTACGACCGCCTTTCCGAACCCGTTTACTCGCGCCGCCGCTGAAGGGCGGACCGCAGGGATTAGCGCAACCTCGTTCCGCGCAGCATGCCGGCTTCTTCAAGCACCGGATAGGTCATCGAAACGAGCAGGGAGTTGATTTCCTTAAGATCGCGGATCGTATCGATGTGGACGGAACTCGTCTCGCGGCTGGAGGCAAGGCCCTCGCGCAGGCGAGCAAGATGGCGGGATTCGCTTTCCTGCTCCATCTTGCGGATAACCTCTTTCTGATTGGCGACCTGACGCGCGGTCTCCACGTCGTTGGAGACCAGGACGTTGAAGGCAAGGCGGGCGTTCTTCACCACCTCGTCATGGAAGGCGGAAAGGTCCTTCCAGCCCTCTACTGAAAACTCTATTCCGCGGTCGCTCATCTTCTGAACCTTGGCCGCCATGCTCTTGGTGACGATATCGGCGATCTGCTCCAGCTTGATGGAAGCGCCCAGAAGGTCGTTCAGGCGCCCGCGCGTCTTGCGGTCGAGCAATTCATCGGGAATGCGGGCAAGGTAGAACTTTATGTCGGCGTGAATTACGTCGACCTGATCATCGAGCTGACGAAGCGCATTGAGGTCGGCCTGGTCGGGATGACGGAAAAGTTCGAACACGCGGGTGAGCATCAGGTCGATACGCTCGCACATCGAAAGAAGCTCGCGCGACGCATTGGCGAGAGCGAGCGTCGGCTTGTCGAGATCCGCCTCGTTGAGCGCCGTCACACGTCCGTTGCCGATTTCGGCGGGTGCCGCCTGCGGCGGCAGGACCGCCTCGATTATGCCGGGCAGGAAGCGGGCCAGCGGCACACCGAAGACCACCACACCCGCATTAAAGGCGATGTGCATCAAAACGACGGTGTCGCCGAGGTTGGGCCCAAGGCGCGCCGGATCGAAGCCAACGACGAACTGGACGGCCAGCAGCCCGAGCGCGCCGATGCCGCGAATGGCGATATTTCCATACGGGACGATGCGCACCCGCCGTTCCATCCCCCGCGTCAGTACCGTCGCGATGATCGCGCCGCCGAAATTGATGCCAAGGACAACCGGCACCGCCAGCACGACTGGAATGAGATGCTGGTCGCAAAGGGAAGCGACAAGCAGTGTCGCGGCAACGCTCGAGTGGAAAAGCCACGTCATGAGCGCGGCAAGAAGGAAGGCCGTGATCCAGTCGCGCGAAAGATATCCAAGCACGATCGGCAGGATCTCGCTTTCCCGCAGGGGCTGAGAAGCCTCGCCAATCAGCTTCAGCGACAAAAGCAGAAGGCCGAGGCCGAGCATGATGCGCCCACCCTGCCGCCAGCCGCGCGCCTCGCTTGCGCGGAAAGCAACCATGCCGGCAAGAAGCAGAACGGGGATGAGAAGCGAAAGGTCGAAACGAAGGAGCCGCGTGACCAGCGCCGAGCCCAAGTCCGCGCCAAGAATGGCGGCAATGCCAAGCCCGGCCTCCACATGCCCGCCGGCGACAAAACCGGAGACGATGAGAGCCACCGCCGTCGAACTCTGCAAGGCCACCGCCAGCATGGAGCCCGTGAAAGCCGCCCGCGGACCATTGGTGACGGCGCGGCGCAGCGCATCCTTGAGCGAAGCACCGTAAGCGCGCTCAACCCCCGTGCGCACCATGCGCGTCGCCCACAAGAGAAGGGCAACTGCACCGGCCAGATTGAGGAAGATTACGGACCCCGACATTTCGACTGTTTGACTCCAATGACCCCGGCGACGCGCCAGCTGGGTTTCCAAGGCAGGTTTGCAGTGATTTCAACTTCCATAAATATATAGGCGCAAAATATGCGCTTTTCAGGAAATTCTGCGTGATTTCCGACACTTGGCTTTGGCAGTCAGACGTGTCGGGTTGAATGCCAAGGCATCGTCGTCAGATAGAGGGTACGATCCAGTCCGGCACGATACCGCTTTCGGTTATGTAGGTTTCCGCGCCAAGACCGCGAAAAAGACCGTGCGAGGCCACCAGCACGGAGCCCCAACCCCGCGCCGCCGCGCCCAGCACATCGGTGTGCAGCGTGTCACCCATCATTACGACCCTGAAAGGGGGAATGCCCGGTGGAAGACGGCTTTCCAGAACATCGTAGATCGAGGGGAACGGCTTGCCATGGAAGGCGACATCTATACCGCACCGCTGCGCGATCCTGTGTCCGTAGTAACCCGGCTCCAGCGACAGGCCATATTCGCGTGGAGCCACCGCATCCGGATTGCCAACGACAACGGGGCGTTTGCGCCGCGTCAGCGAAGCCTCGAGCGCCAACTGCTTCGGCTCCGACCAGCGTGAGGCACTCAGGAACAAAAACCCTTCCGCTTCATCCAACGCTTCCGGCTCATCACCGATCGGCAAAAGCGAACCAAAATCGGTAGCATCGTCATGCTCCGCAGCGATCGCCACCCAACCCTCAAGGCTGTCGAATGTATTCGCCGCCGAGAGGGTCGCACTGCGACTCGACACGATTTCGTTTTCCGTAAAATCGAAGCCGAGCTTCCTGAACTTCTCAAGCGAGTCGGACGATGTAAGGCTTGCGGCATTGGTCATCACGAAGACCGACTTGCCTTTCGAGCGCAGGCGGTCGATGCGTTCTCGCGCGCCCTTGATCGGCGTCTCGCCGACGTTCAGGACGCCAAACGCATCGAAGACGAACACATCATAGCGATCCGCGATCGGGTCGAGATCCGGCGCGCAGGTGGGTGTTGCGGGGTAGCGCGCGCGGGGTAGTACCCCGCGCAGCGTTTCGTAGAACCTGAAGGCCCTGTCGGCGTCCCACCCCGCCAGATCAGATGATAGCACCGCGCACCCTCGCCGAAACCCATTCGCTCAACAACACCGCCAGCAGGATGATGATGAGGATCAATGCGACCTGCGGCCAGGCCAACACGTCAAGCGACGACTTGAGCTGCAAGCCGATACCGCCCGCGCCGACAAGCCCCAATACGGTGGATTCGCGCAAGTTGATATCCCACCGGAATACAGTGACGCCGGCGAATGCCGGAAGGATCTGCGGTACGATGCCGTAGGCCATGACCTGCCAGCGGCTGGCGCCGGTGGCTGTTACGGCTTCAACCTGCTTGGGGTCGATCTCCTCGATCGCTTCGTAAAGGAGCTTGGCGCAAAAGCCGATCGACCTCAGCGCGATCGCCAAAAGGCCCGACAACACGCCGGGGCCGATGATCGAGACGAGAAGCAGCGCCCAGATCAGCGAATTGATTGAGCGGCTCGAGACGATAATGAAAAGGGCTACCGGACGCACGAAAAGCGCGCTCGGCGTGGTGTTTCGCGCGGCAAGGAAGGCCACGGGCACCGCAGCGATGATCGCAAGCAACGTTCCAAGCGTGGCAATGTTGAGCGTGTCCCAGAGCGGGACCCACAATTCGGACATATAGGACCAGCGGGGCGGCCAGGCGCGCGCGCCCATGTCGGCGGCGATCCGCGGAGCATCCCACACGAACACCCAGGTCGTAGCCTCGGAGATACGCTGCCAGCACCACATGAAGATCGCTACGCCGACAAGCCACATGGCCCAGCGCGCAAGCTGCTCGTTACGGGAGCGAAGTTGCCAGACCTTGCGGCCGGAAACGTCGGATATCGGCATTACTGAACCCTCGCACGGATGATGCCTGAGGCATATTCAAGTGCCATCACCGTGAGAATGATGATGAGAAGAATGGCCGCTGCCGTGTCGAACTCATACCGGTCGAACGCGGTGTTGAGCGTTGCGCCGATGCCGCCCGCACCGACAAGCCCCAGCACCGCGGATTCGCGGAAATTGATATCGAGGCGATACATCGACAGACCGATCAGGCGCGGCAGCACTTGCGGCTGGACACCGTAATTGATCCACTGCAGCCAGGATGCGCCGGTTGCGCGGACGGCTTCCGCCTGCACCCGGCTCATGTCCTCGATATCTTCCGCAAGCAGCTTCGACAGGAAGCCGATGGTGGCGAAGCTCAAGGTGATGAAGCCTGCAAGCGGGCCGAACCCGAAGATCGCGACCAGGAGGATGGCGACGATGATTTCGTTAAGCGCGCGCGACAAGGCGATGATGCCCCGGCAGACCAGATAAACCGGCAATGGCGCGATGTTGCGCGCGGCACCGAGCCCGATCGGAACCGAGATCAGGATACCGACGACCGTCGAGGCGATCGTGATGATGCCGCTTTCGATCAGACCATCACGGATATCTTCGCCGCGCGTCGTGAAATCAGGGTTCAGGAATGCGGCAATAAAGCGCCAGCCACGAATGAGCCCTTCACTCACCCGCTCCCAGTTCACTTCAAGGCTGCCGACGGCCAACACGAGGTAGATGGCGGCAACGATGAAGAGACTCCAGCGTAACGCGGCATTCTTGACAAATGGCGGCTTGCGCCATTTTCGCCCGATACGGGCCTGAAGAGCGGTATCCGTCATTCCGCCGCCTCCTCGGCGGAACGCGCGGTCTCCTTCCAGTCCTCCTCGCCGTAGATTTTCGTGAGGACTTCCGGCGTCAGCTCATCGGGCTTGCCATCGAACTGAACAACGCCCTTTTGCAGGCCGATGACACGCTGCACGAACATCTGCGCAAGCGCCACGTCATGAATGTTGATGATCGCGGCAAGCTCACGCTCGGCGCAAAGCTCGCAGATGAGACGCATGATCTGACGCGATGTCTTGGGGTCGAGCGAGGCTGTCGGCTCGTCGACGAGCAGCACCTTCGGATTCTGGATCAGCGCGCGCGCGATGCCGACACGCTGGCGCTGGCCGCCGGAAAGCTCGTCAGCGCGCTTGTCAGCCATTTCCAGAAGGCCGACGCGATCGAGAAGCCGAAAAGCCTCATCCACATCCGACTGAGGATAGCGGCGGGCGAACGAACGCCAGAAACCGACATAACCAAGACGGCCCGACAGAACGTTCTCCATAACCGTCAGACGCTCGACGAGCGCATATTCCTGGAAGATCATGCCCATCTGCCGGCGCATGCGGCGAAGGCCGGCCGAACTCAACGCCGTCACGTTATCCTGATCAAGATAGACCTTGCCCGATGTCGGCTCCACCAGCCGGTTGATGCAGCGGATAAGCGTGCTCTTGCCCGCGCCAGACGGCCCGATCAGCGCCACGACCTGGCCTTTGGGTACGGTAAGATCAACCGCGCTCAGCGCCTTGTCGCCCGTGCGATACGTCTTCGTCAGTTTTTCAAGTCTGAGCATCCTGCCCCCGACAATGAAGGAATAGCCGCCCCGGGCCGACAAGCCCGGGACGGTCGATGGATTTGTGGAAAAACGCTTAGTTGCAGGTGTACTCGACGCCGTTGGCGGCATCGATCTTGCGGATCACGTTCCAGAAATCCTTGTAGTTCATGTCGATGAACTGAGCTTCGCCGGACCTGGAGAATTCTTCCTGCAGGCTCGTCCCCTCCCAATCGAAGGTGAAGAAGGCTTCCTCGATCTTGGCGCGAAGCTCGGGCTTCAGGTTATGAGCCGTGCCGAAGCCGGTCGTCGGGAAATTCTGGGACTCATAGAGGATCTTGACCTGCTCCGGCTTGATGACGTCACGCTCGATCATGCGGTACATCACCTTGTCGGCAATTGCGGCGGCCGGGTAATCCTTGTTGGCGACGCCCAGGATGGAGTTGTCGTGCTTGCCGGAGAAGACCGGCTCGAAATCCCGCTCCGCAACCATGTCGAAATCGGCCTTCAGGATCGCCGAGGGGGCCTTGAAACCGGAATTCGACGTTGGCGAGGTGAAGGCCATTTTCTTGCCCTTGATATCCTCGATCTTTTCGACGCCGCTGCCAGGATAGGTGATGATCGCCATCTTGTAGCCGAACGTTCCGTCCTCGGCCGCCATGATGGTGAAGGGGCTGAAACCCGCGCAATTGACCGCCAGCGGGTTGGAACCGGTGTTGAAGCCGGCGATGTGGAGGCGGCCGGAACGCATCGCCTCGATCTGGGCGGCGTTCGACTGAACGGGGAAGAATACGGCCTTCTTGCCGGTCTTTTCCTCAAGGTGGGTGAGGAAGTCGGCCCACGCCTTTTTGTAGACGGACGGATCCTCCGTCGGGGTGTAGGCGAAGATCAGCGTGTCGGGATCGACCTGTTCGGAGGGATCGGTCGGCGTATCCGCAATCAGGTCGCCATCATTATCGCAATAGCGGCTGTCAAGATCGCCACGCTTGCATTCTTCCGCCGAAGCCGGCGCGGGAGCGAATGAAGCGATAGCGATCGCGGCTACCGCGCCGGCGAGTATTTTCTTCAGATCCATGGATTTATCCTCCCTAGCCTCCCCGAAACCGCACGAAATGCCCGGACCGGAGAGATCCAAATGATTTTCAGGTTCTGGAGCATGCTCCGCCCTCGTCCGGTCGAACGCAAGACACTCCAGGGAGTTTCTTGAGGATCGACGCACCTTCGCGCACCCTCTCCCGAAAGTCCTTCAGCCGGCATGCGGCTCGCACACTCTACCGACTGTTCGCGCAGATTATTCGGCATCGAAGCACTGGATTTTTCGGAAGTGTTTATTTCGCGTTACGAACAAAAATGAAATATGAACATTGTTTCATTGATTTCATTTTGCTGCAGACCGCATCAATCGGCGCACCCGCCGCCCCCACTTCCGCAATAGCCTAACACCACAGGCGGCATGGAGCATGCAGGCCAGCGCGGGGCCGCTCCGCCCCGCCAAGCACGAAACCCGAAGCGCGTGCCGGTCACGAATGCTATCGCGCTATCGTGCAAGACCCTTTCGATTAACGCTGATCGGAACGAACAAAAATCGCTATTGCAACCTGTGGTCTAAATCCGCTTTCATGGCGCCGCGATCGAATTTCGCCGCTTCAAGTTAACGCCACGCAACTTGAACTTCGTTTGCGAAAACCTGCTTGGACGACAAGATAAATGCCTTCAAACCTTGACCAACCTTCCGCAGAAAAGGCGAGCGTTAACCAGTTTATTCAAATTATTTAATCGAAGTATCTAACATCTTAAATCAAATTAACCAATTTAAAATAATAGAAATTGTTATTTTATTAAGAAAATACGCGTGTCAATAAAAATTACAACTTAGATATAAATATGGTTAACAAATTACTTCTTGACTCAATAAACTTTTCCTAAAATTCTATTAATAAATCGTACGGAGAACATTCCAGCGAACCTAAGTAAAATCGAACGTTCATCATCGTTGTCTCCCGTACGAACCAAGGTCTGGATGCATAGGCCGACAGAGCGGCCCGCCGGAACACCGCTTTTTCGAATGAAGGCGGGACAAATGAACCGGGACGTCGAAAGCGGGTAACTCACCGCAATCGGGCGATCGGGCCGGGTTGGGCCGGCTGGACTATGCGCCAGGAATTTTGTTTCGGGGCTGCTTTTCCTAGCGGGAGCGATCCCGTTTTCATGAGGAAACGCTCCGGGTCAGGACCGGAATGTCTTGAGGCCGAGGCAGAAATAGACATGAAAGAGTCGTATCGCGACATCACCGGCATGCCTGCTGCAAAGCCCGCACATGCTGACAACGACCAGGGCCGACGGCACGCGGGCCTGGCATCTCTGACCATGGCGCAGCGCGTTGCGGGCGAACGCTATCCGACGATCGATGTCGAATTCGATGCTTCGATCGGGACCTACTGGTGCACCATGCGACCGGACGGCCATTTGTGCTTCACGCCCAAACTGCTGGAGGATTTTTCCACCATGCAGTCGTCCATCCGCAGGCTTTACCACGCCTATGCGCGGCCGGATCAGCCGCACCAGATGCGCTATTTCGTCCTGCGCTCGGCGCTGAAGAACGTCTACAATTTCGGCGGGGACCTGAACCTGTTCGTCGATCTGATACGCTCGGGCGACCGTGAAGGACTGCTGCGGTACGGGCGCGCCTGCATAAGGGTCCTGCATACCAATGCAACTTCCATCGAGCTTCCGATTGTCACGGTTGCGCTGGTACAGGGCGATGCCCTGGGCGGCGGCTTCGAATGCGCCCTTTCCTTCGACGTGATCATTGCGGAACGACAGGCGAAATTCGGATTTCCCGAAGTTCTCTTCAACCTGTTCCCCGGCATGGGCGCCTACAGCTTCCTGTCGCGCAGGCTTGACGGCAATAGAGCCGAAAAGATGATCCTGAGCGGGCGCTTGCATACAGCCGAAGAACTTTACGAGATGGGGCTGATCGACGTCCTCGTGGACGAAGGAGAAGGCCAGAGCGCGGTATTGGATTACATTTCCCGCAATGCCCGCCGGCATAACGCGCATCAGGCGATCTACCATGCAAGACGCAGGGTGAACCCCCTGCCTTTCGAGGAACTTGAAAGCGTGGTCGAGCTTTGGGTCGAAGCGGCGATGCAGCTTAGCGAATCTGACATGCGCAAGATGCTGCGGCTGACGGCTGCGCAGGACCGGCGCAGGACGGGCGATACCGGCAGCGTGAACAGGCCGGCATGAAGCACGCGAAAGCTGCAAGATCGCCGGAGCGAAAGCGGGCCGGCTCTACGGCGCTACACGGCGTCGCCGCTCTTGGGGCCGAGCCTGGGGTCGCGCGCCACGGTATCCCGCGACGCTGCGATATGGGAATGGAGCGCCGATGTCACGCGGTCCAGTTCATTCGACAGGGTTTCGATGTGGCGGGGTCCATGCGTCAGCAATTCCCGCCCGCCGATCGACTGCCAGGAAGAGCACAGCTTGAACACGTCGCGCGCGCCGATATTCGCCGCTGCCGAGCGCAACGCATGCGCATGCTCGCGGAAGCGCGCGGTATCCGCCGTTTCCACCGCGCTCTTGAGTTCGGCATAGATATCCTTCGCATCGGTCAGGAAATCGGACACGAGGGAGTGGACGAACTCCTCGCCGCCAAGGCGCTCCAGTTCGGCAAGGGTTTGCATATCGACGGAGTTGCGCGCATCCGCCTTGAAGCGAGGGTGACTGGCGATATGCGTCACCTGGCGCGCCGTTTCCTGAACCTTGTCGTCGGAAACGCCCGCCACATGCACCGTTTCGAGGATTTTCAAAAGACGCGCCGGCTCGATCGGCTTGGTTACGCAGGCATCCGCCCCCGCATCCATGCAGCGTCGCGCAGCCTCCGGCGTTGCATCCG
This sequence comes from Hongsoonwoonella zoysiae, assembly GCF_013266695.1. Taxonomy (GTDB): domain Bacteria; phylum Pseudomonadota; class Alphaproteobacteria; order Rhizobiales; family Stappiaceae; genus Hongsoonwoonella; species Hongsoonwoonella zoysiae. Next base: position 1,580,801 of record NZ_JABRXF010000001.1, on the reverse strand, counting down.
CGGTCAGCGCGATGATCGGCAGCCGCTCCGCGCTTCCGGTCGTGGAGAAGCGGTAGAGCTTGATAGCCTCAAGGCCGTTCATCACCGGCATGTTGACATCCATCAGGACAATGTCGAAACCGCCATCGGTCAGGGCATCCAGCGCCTGCTCGCCGTCATCGACGATATGCGCTTCATGCCCCCCGCGCTCCAGTATCTTCGCTATGACACGCTGGTTGGTGCGATTATCCTCGGCAACGAGAACCCGCATGCTCTTGCCGGTAGGAACAAAAGCGGCAAGCCGGTCGTCGTCGCGTTCCGCATTCAGATCGGCGGCGCCCGCCGCGCGCAGTGCCGCGACAAAACCCGCCGATGAAAAACCGCGCGATACGACGGCGTTGAAGCGCCGGCGGATTTCCTCTTTTGTCGCCTCTTCCGAGTCCCCATCCGCAACAAGCAGAAGATTTGGAATTATGGTCTGGCCCGGCCCCTGAAGCGACTGGGCGATGGCATCGGGTCTTCCCGCCTCTGCCCTTTCATCAACCAGCACGATCGCGCGTCGCGAGCCGGAAAGCGTCGTCTTGCGAAGCTGGATGCCGACCTGCTGCACCGTGTCGGCCTGAATGGCGCTGATGTCGTGCCCCATCGTTTCGGTGATGATCCGGTCGAAGAGGGCGCTGTCGCGCGTCAGGACGATGAGATTGCCGCCGTCGAGCGTCAGGCGTGGCGCCTCGGCTTCGGTATCGCGCGCAAGATCCAGTTCGAACCAGAATGTGCTGCCGACGTTCACTTCGCTCTCGACGCCCATCTCGCCGCCAAGTGCGGCGACGAGCTGCTCCACGATCGCAAGGCCAAGGCCGGTGCCGCCGAAACGGTCTATGATTGTTTCATCGGCCTGCGTGAACCGTTCGAAAATACGCTCCTTGGCGTCCGGCGAAATGCCTATGCCCGTGTCCACCACCTCGAAGCGCAGGCGCGTTCTGGCGTTATCGACGTTGACGGCGTCGACGCATATGCCGACGCTGCCGGAATGCGTGAATTTCACGGCATTGCCGGCAAGGTTGATGAGGATCTCCTGCAGGTGGCGCGTATCGCCGATAAGCGAGTAGGGCGTGTCCGGCGAGACGTGCAGGAAGAAGCGCAGCCCCTTCGAGCGGGCCTGCCCGGCGACGATGCTGCGCACTTCGCCTAGCATCAGGTGAAGGTCGAAAACCTCGTCGGATATCGCAACCGCGTTGGATTCTATCTGCGAGAACTCAAGGATGCCGTCGATGAGGCTCAGGAGCGAACGCGCGGAGCTTTTCACCGTGCGGATCATGTCGCGTTGCTCGGGGTCGACGTCGGTGTCCTGAAGCAGCTCGCCCATGCCGATAATCGCGTTGAGCGGCGTTCTCAACTCATGGCTGACGCCTGCCAGGAACTGGCTCTTGGCGCGGCTTGCCTCTTCCGCCTTTGCCTTGGCCGCGGAAAGATCGCGGATCAGCTTCGAGGCATAGAGCGGCAGAATGATCAGGCTGAGCAGCAGGCCGATGCTGAGGCTTATGTGGTTGAGCCAGAACGGCGTCGTCATGACCGCCGCGAAGCCCGCGATCGAAATGGCGACCGCGAGCGCGAGGTAACGCAGGCCGAAACGGAAGCCGTTGCCGAAGATCACCCAAAGATAGATCGGAAAGAGAACCGCCGTCGTCTCGCCGCCATCGTAGAGGCCGATCGTCAGGATACCGAGGTCGCACAGGATCGCAATGGCGCGGCGCGGATAGTTTTGCGCCGGGCGCACGACCAGATGAACGGCAAGCGCGATGGTGCAGGCGAAGAACGCACCCACCTGCAAAAGCGGCCCCTGGATCTGCGGCAAGGCGTGAAACGTGACCAGGTAGATGAGAATGAAAAGCGAGATGACGATACGGTTGAGCGCCATTTCGCCTTCGCCATCGGAGAGCGCGCGAAACCGCCTCAGCGCGGTCAGACAGTCGACCGGCTTCCTGCGAAGCTGCTGATCATGCCCTGTAGGCATGGACGTCCCCCCACCGCATGGCCGCCGACGCGGGAAACGGTTTCCCCCTATCGCAGCGCCCCGTCATCCCTTCACCGCCTTTTCGCCCGGTGTACGGACAACATTTTCGCTCCCCGCCACCATCATGCCCTGAGGCGAGAGAGATTTCACGAACAACTTGCTCGGCATCGGCCTGCCGAAGAAATAGCCCTGCGCTTCATCGCAGCCCGCGCGCGCCAGGAGTTCGGCCTGTTCCGCGCGCTCCACCCCTTCGGCAAGGATGTGGAGATCAAGGCTTTTACCCAGTCCGATGACCGCGTCGATAATGGCCGCGTCGCTTATGTCCTCCTCCATCGTTCGCACAAAACACTGATCGATTTTCAGCCGGTCCACCTTGAAGCGCTTCAGATAGGCAAGCGACGAGTAGCCCGTTCCGAAATCGTCTATCGCGACCTGCACACCCTGTTCGCGAATGTCCTGAAGATCCTTCAGCACGCGTTCGGCGCCCTGCATGACCACGTTTTCGGTAATCTCTATCTCAAGCAGCTCCGGCGAAAGCCGTGAAGCGGCCAGGGCCTGACGCACCAGCGAGGAAACGCTCTGCTTGCGGAACTGTGTCGGCGAAATGTTCACGGCGATGCGCAAATCGCCGAGGCCGGCCTGCTGCCAGCGCACCGCCTGCTGGCAAGCCTCGTTAAGGACCCATTCGCCGATTTCGTAGATCAACCCGCTTTCTTCCGCAACGGGCAGGAACATGCCGGGGGTAATGAAACCCCTTTCCGGATGGTGCCAGCGCAAAAGCGCTTCCGCCCCGATCACGCGCCGGTCCTTGAGATCGATCTGTGGCTGGAAATGCAGTTCGAGTTCGGAGCGAACCAGAGCGTGGCGAAGCTCGGCTTCCATGGCGACCGCCTGGCGCGCGGTCTCGTCCATACCTTCCGCAAACGAACAGAACACGCCGCCGCCCTCGGCCTTGGCCCGATACATGGCAAGGTCGGCGTTCCTCAGCAGCGCTTCGGAAGAACTGCCGTCGGAAGGATACATGGTGAAGCCTATGGAGGCGCTGATCTTCACCTCCTGGCCATTGATATAGAACGGATCCTCGAGTTCCTCGATGATGCGCCGCGCCAGCGAGAGCGCGTCTTCCATGCCCGCGATGGACGTCTGCAGGACGGCGAATTCATCGCCGCCAAGGCGCGCGACCAGATCGGTTCCGCGCACGCAGGCCTTCAGCCGGTCGGCGACGAACTCAAGCAGCCGGTCGCCTGCCGTGTGGCCGAGGGCGTCGTTGATCCCCTTGAAACGGTCGAGATCGAGAAAATGCAAGGCAAAGAGGCTTTCGCCATCAACGTCGCGCGTGATCTCCTCGTCCAGTCGCTCGCCCAAAAGCGTACGATTGGGAAGTTCCGTCAGCGCATCGTGATGGGCTATGTGGAAGAGATGAGCCTCGGCACGTTTGTTTTCGGTAACGTCGAGCGACGTCGACAAGACGTTCACCACCTTGCCGGACTTGTCCTTCAGCGGCACCTTGCGCGTCAGAAACACCCGCGTGGAGCCGTCCGCGACGAGCACTTCCTCCTCATAGGGGGCGAGAGGTTCGCCCGTATCGAAAACCCTGCGGTCGAGCGCCCGCGCGTTTTCGGCAATTTCGCTCGGATACATCAGCGGATAAAGGCTGATGCCGGTCAGGTCGCCTGCCTCCTTGCCCAGAAGCTGCGCCTGATAGGCGTTGACGAAGACACAGCTGCCCGCGCGGTCGACGGCGCTGATCATGACCTGCACCGTGTCGATGACCTGCAGCAGCCGCTCGCGCGAATCTCGCATCGCCTCATCGCGTTCACGCTCGACGATCTGAAGTTCCTGCTCCAGGTCGCTCGCGCGGCTCTTCATCGCAAGCTGGCGCTTGCGAAGGGCAAGCAGGTTGCGCGCCCTTGTCTGGAACTCACTGTGATCGACCGGGCTTTGCAGGAAATCCGTGGCGCCCGCTTCCAGGGCGCGCATGCGGAAGCGCCGATCGGCGAACGCGGTAATTACCATCACCGGAATATCGCTACAGCCCGGAAGCGTGCGGAAGCGGCGTGTAAACTCCGCACCGTCCATCTTGGGCATCCGGTAGTCGGTAATCAAAAGGTCGGGGGTTTCATTGCGAAAATGCTCGAGCGCATCGAAAGGATTGGCGAACGCGCGCGTAACGACCCCGTCCTCCGTCCAGCTCGCCAGCCGGGAGAAGAAATTCCGGTTTATCATTCGGTCATCGACGACGGCGATAACCGACATTTTACGCACTCACACTCACGACGCACACCCCTTGAGGAGCCTTGTTTGCCGTAAACGAACTCTCCGGCACAGCTCATTCCGGCGGCGATGCGCCAACGCGGAATTGATGACCGTTTCCCTTCGCCGCAAGCCCGTATCGAAGCCCGTGGCCAAAGGCGGATCCGGAAAGAAAGCCGTTCGGATCGCTGTGCCATCCGGCGCGAATCCGGCAAGCCATCGGAACCAAGCGGCAATCGAGAGCCCGGAGAGGTTCGTCCACCATCCCAATATTGGGACAGCACGCCTTAATTTTTCACTAATAGTCTATTACCGAAGAAGCGAACTGGAAGTTAAATAGAATAATTTTTGTGTGACATGAGTTTTATATCATGAAATACGTCATGAATAAGACGACTGAGATAATTTTTTGACATATTCATTACTAATATAGATAAAAATTTATGCATTTATATTAAGATCCAAAAAGAAAACAATCTTTACATACTAAAGTTTTTCCAACGTAAGATCACAACCATGGGACGAAATGGAAAATCGACGCCGCTCGTTGCATAGGCGAGCGGGGGCATATCGGAATTAATGCATATGACGGGAGCGCAATCCGAGATCGAGAGCTCTTTCCGGCCCGCCACGCCCTGACCGGGGCCCGTAGATCACCCATGCCATGAAGAGCATGCCGCGTAAATGAAATCCGCCGGCGACCGCTCAGGCCGCCGGCGCGTACAAGGCAAGACTGCCCGGCCCGATCAGGCTTCGCGAACGATCCGCACGAAGTCGGTCACTTCATCCTGAAGGCTCGTGGTATGCGAGGCAAGCTGCGTGGCAATGGAAATAACGCTTTCCGACTGCTCTGCCGTCTCGGAAATATCCTTGTGGATTTCACCGACGGAACCATCGAGGGCGCGCGTATCTTCCACCGTCACCGACACGACATCGGAGATTTCCGAAGTCGCGCGAAGCTGACCTTCTATGCTTTCGCCAAGACCCACCAGAATTTCCATGGAATTGCGGATCGTGTCGACCACGGAGTTCATGGATTCCTGCGCCGTGGACGAAACGGCCTGCATGGAGGCTATCTGGGCGGAGATTTCTTCCGTCGCCTTGGCGGTTTGCGTCGCTAGCTGTTTCACCTCCTGCGCGACGACGGCAAATCCCTTGCCGGCTTCTCCCGCCCGCGCGGATTCGATCGTCGCGTTGAGAGCGAGAAGGTTGGTCTGCTCGGCAATCGAACGGATAAGGTCCACGACCTGGCTGATCGTTTCGGCGCTGGCGACCATCTCCGAAACCGTCCGCGCCGCCTCGCCCGCCTTGCTTGAGGCGGATTCCGCCTCCGTTTGCGAGCGGTTGGCCTCCTCGCGAATGGTCGCGATCGCCTGGCGCATGCTCTCCGCGGATTCCGAGATGGTCATGACGTTGCTGCGGGTATTGTTACTGGTCTCCACGACCATCCGCGAACCGTTGCCGGCGCCGGTGGCTTTCACCCTCATGGCTTCGGCCGCCTTTTGCAGTTCCGCGACCGCAGGCGCCACCTCGCTGACCACGGAAGCGACCTTCGCCTCGAATCGTTCAGAGATTTCGGCGATCGCCCGGCGGCGGTCCTCATCGGACTGACGCGTGAGGGATTCCACCCGCTCCTGCGACTGTTCAGCGGCGTGCTTAGCGTCCGTCGCCGCCATCTGCTCGCGCTCCGCCTTGCACATGGACGCCCTCAGCGTTTCAAGCATCCAGACAAGCGCGCCCGTCTCGAGGAAGACCACGGCGGCGTGGGCGAGCACGCGCAGGATGTTGGCCCCTTCGGGAAAGATCGCGGAAGCATAGAGCGTGTTGAGAAGGAGGTGCTGCACGATGGTCACCGCGCTGGCGGAGAGGATCGCCCGCCAGTCGAGCCAGCCCGCGAGAATTGCGAGCGTGGCGAAAAAATACATGTGAACATCGATCTGGTAGGGGGTACCCGCGAAATCGAGCACGAGGAGCATCACCTGCCCCATCGCCACGACCGCCGTGAACTGGCGCGTCAGCCAGCTGGATTTCTGAACCGCCCAGAGAGCGGTCCCACCGATCGCGAGAGCCAGACTCAGAACCAGGACGATAGTCGAATTCGGGTTTGGAAACAGGAAGATCGCCGCGGCCATGATGGCGGTGTTCAGCCATAGAAGGGCGATTATGAAAGGCGCAAACCTAGCGCGAATGGCTTCAATTCCATGCATAGGTCGATTCTCCGTCTGGGCCGGTGACGCAAAGGCCGAGAGCGCGCGCGTCCCCGACAAACCAGGCGCCGGCCTGGTACAGTTTGTTTATGAAATCCGGGTCGTCACTTGCTGTGACGACGACCGTTGACTGACTCAAAAGGCTTCCTTGGGCCGAAACGATCGCCTTCAATCCGTCGGCAGGGGCGGAAAAGGGCCCCATGAAGACCGCAACCGGCTCGCCCTGACTGGGCATAACGCTCAGGACGCTGAACCCGATCGCGACCAGCATCCCGAACCCGAGCCCGAACCCGAGTTCCTTCATATTCTTTCCAAACCGCTGTTCCTGAACATCGCCACTCCCATCCCTGATATGAAACTGCTGGCCATGGAATGCGCAGGCAAAAACAATTCACTGCGCTACAACTTTATCGCGAGCCTTTCTGGATGAAATTCGTAAAAAAACTATACAGATGATAGTCACATCGCATAAAAGAAAAACAACTTAATGATTACATGGATATCCCAGTGTTATATTTTAATATAAGATAAATTACGCAGCGATATTTACCTAACAGTTTATTTAAAGGAAGCTAATATAGCTATTTAGAATATATACATCGAATTGTTAATACGCATTAGAAATAGCAAATTGAGAGATTTTGACTGGACACTAAAATTCTCAGTCCTCCTTATATTTCGCCGAAAGGTTGAAATACCAAAGCGGCTTAGCAAGCCGGCTTTAGGTCGGCGGCCTTCTTTTTCCGGGCAACGCGGCCAAAAACGAACTATACGCAATACTACTTATGAATTGGCGATCACAAGTTCGTTCAATCCGCGGAAGCCATGATACCGCAGGAAACGGGCCCTGATGGCCTCCATTCGGAAAAAGCCGCGACTGCGGTCCCGCCTTCATCGCTGAAAGCGGCAGCGGCGGAATGCACATGACTTTCCTGCCCGAAGCTTGATGAAGCTTCTCGTCTCAGAGTTCGACGACAAGCCTTTTTTCCGGCCCGTTTTCGCGCGCTGCGGGCACGGCGCAGCAGGTGAGGACCATACCCTTTTCCACCGGGAACGCAGGCTCTTCGGGGTAGCTGACGGCACCTTCGGCAAGACGCGCGGCACATGAACCGCAAGACCCCGAGCGGCAGCCGTAATGCGGCCGCAACCCCGACGCTTCGGCCAATTCCAGCAAAGTGCCGCTTTCCGGCGTCCACGAGGCTTCCACGCCGGATGCGGAAAACCGCACGGCCGCCCTGCCCTCGCCGACGCTTTGCTTTCCGCGTTCGGAATGGTCGGGCCGACGCCTCAAGCCGCTGTCGCCAAAGCTTTCGGAAAATATCCGCCGATCGGCGACATTCAGGTCCCTCAACCCGTCGTAGACCGACTGGGTCATGCCAGAGGGGCCGCAAATATAGAAATCATGGTCGTCGAAGGGCAGGATCGCCTTCAGCAGGTCGACACCGATGCGGCCCACGCTGTGAAGATCCCGACCTGGCTGATCGCCTTCCTCCTGCCGGCGGAGAGTGAAGTGAAGTCTGACCGACTGGGCAAGGCTTGCGATCTTTCGCGCTTCCTCGAAAAATGCGCGTTCCCCCGACGAGCGTGCGGCGTGAATGAAATGGATCGGCCGTTCCTTGCGTGTGCGAAAATCCTCCACCACCAGATGCTTCAGCATGGAAATCATGGGAGTTACGCCAACGCCTGCCGATATTAGCACGATCGGGCGATCATGGGAGGTGTCCGGCGTAAAGTGCCCGCGCGGGGAAAGCGCCTCCACGATATCGCCCTCGCCGACTTGGTCGTGCAAGTGACGGCTGACCTTTCCGTCCGCTTCCCGCTTCACGCTGATCCGGAAGAGCTTGTCGCCCGGCGCGCTCGACAATGTGTAGGTGCGGCACGCCAGTTCGCCATCCGGCAGGCGCAGGCGGATCGGCAGGAACTGACCGGCCTCGAACGCGGGCCGCCAGCCGCCGTCGGCGGGCTCGAGATAGAATGACCTAATCGTCGAGCTTTCTCGTACGACACGCGTGACACGATAGGAACGATAGGTGTTGCGGGCCTTTTCCGCTTCGAGCGCGGCCGCCGCCTCGTTCCAGTCTCCGGTGATAAGCGAATTCGGCGAAAAATCTCCGAACTCGAAACGAAGCGGCAAGGCCCCCTTCAGCCGGACCGTGTGATCGACGCGGATCCTCAGCAAACGCTCGGCCCCGCGGAAGGCCGCAAGTTCCTCACCCTCGTAAATAATCTCAGCCTCGCCCGCGACATGCAGCAGGTCACCTAACGTGAAATCGGGAAACAGAAGGCCCGTTTTTGCATTGAGATGCAGATTGCCGAAGGTGTTGAAGAAGAGATTGCCCGCGAAATCCGGGATCGTCAGCGTTGCGTCATCGTCCACGCGCACGAAGCCCGGCTTGCCGCCGCGGTGCGAAACATCCGCGCCCAACTTGCCTTTTTCGTCTTCGCCCGGTGCGATACTGGCAATGAAGAATGTGTCGGCGGCCTCGATCTGCGCGCGCGCGGCCGCGTCCAGGCCATCCGAACGCCTGACGTCCGGCGCAAAGCCGGTGTCCGTGACATCGCGAACATATGCCGGCCGGCGGGTCTGGATATATTGCGGGCAGTTTCCGAACGACTGGTCGATGGCAAGTTCCAGCGTCTCGCCGGACGCGCTCACATGCGCGGTAAACCGGTTGCGCCGTCGCGTCTGAAACTCGATCCCGATGCCGCCAACCTTCGCGCCCGGGGCCAGGGCAGCTTCCAGGGGATCGCCCGTGATGGGGCGCGCGGCAATGGAAAGTCTGCGCCTGTCGGGAGAGGAGACGAAACCGGGAAGCCCGAAGAGCATTGTCGCACGCGGCCAGCCTTCGCCATCTATCGACGAAAGCACGATGAAGGGAAGCTGCGCGAAAAAAGCCCGATGCTGATCCGGCATGAAGTCGCGGATCGCCATGCGGCCGAAGGCGGATATCCGCTCCTTCACGCCCACTTTCTCCTGAACCGCAAGTTCGCCTTCGTGGAAAGGCGTGCCGCGATCCGCGGTCGAATTTTTATCGGACATGACTTCTCTCCTTCGGGAGGCGGCGTTCAGGCCAAAAGACCTGCCTTCGATGCCGGCATTGCGACAAATCCTGGAAGCGCCTCCATGCGGACGAGCCACGCCCGAATATCCGGATAAGGATCCAGCGAAATGCCGCCTTCCGGCGCATGCGCAGTGTAGGTATAGAGCGCGACATCGGCGATCGTCGGCGCGTCCGCGATCAAAAACGCGCGACCTGAGAGCCTGGCGTCCAGAACCTCGAACAAACCGGCGGCGATCCCGCACGCCCTTTCATGATCGAGCTCCGCCCCGAACACCGTGACGCGCCGTGCGTCGCACGGCCCGTCCGTCAAGGCTCCCGAGGCGACCGACAGCCATGCCTGGACAATCGCCTCTTTTCCCTTCGGCAGCCATGTGCCGGCGGGATCGAATTTTCCGGCAAGATGCACGAGAACGGCGTTGCTGTCCCAGATCGTCTGATCGCCGTCCCGGAGGACGGGAACCTGCCCGAACGGATGCAGCCTCAGATGTTCGGGAGCCTTTTGCGCTCCGGCAGTCAGGTCGACTTCGATGCGTTCCACCTTAAGGCCGAGAAGCGAGGCGAACAGCACGGCGCGATGCGCATGGCCCGATTTTGCGAAGGTATATAGCTTCAATCCGGCAGTCATGAACCTGCATCCGTGCTTTTCGCCAAAGGCGTAATGTTCGCCTTACTCTCCCGAGAGTGCGCCGCCCCGGCGCCAAGGCCTGGACCCTAGGCCAGGAGGCCAGCTTTCGTCTCGGGCATGGCCACGAAACCGGGAAGAGCCTCGATACGCGAAAGCCACGCGCGGATATTCTCGAAAGGCTCCAGCGTCACCCCGCCCTCCGGCGCATGGGCGGTATAGGAATAGAGCGCGACATCGGCGATCGTCGGCTTGTCGCCGACCAGGAACGGACGCTTGCCAAGCTCCTTCTCCAGAACCTCAAACAGCGCGGCGGCCGTCGCCTTCGTGCGCTCGTGGTCGAAATCCGCGCCGAAGACGGTCACGAGACGCGCCGCGCAGGGGCCGTTGAAAAGCGGACCGGCGGCTACCGAAAGCCACGCCTGGATCGCAGCTCTCTGGTCCTGCGGATACCAGGCCCCGGAAGCGTCGTGGTTGATCGCGAGATGCACGAGGATGGCGTTGCTGTCCCAGATCGTCTGGTCGCCTTCCTGAAGGACGGGCACCTGGCCGAACGGGTGCATCGCCAGATAGTCCGGCGTCTTGTGCGCGCCGCCGGCGAGATCGACGTCGATCAGCTCCGCGTCGAGGCCGAGAAGCGAGGCGAACAGCACGGCCCGGTGGGAATGTCCGGATTTTGCAAAACGGTGAATTTTCAGCTTGGCGGTCATGGTCCAGTCTCCGCATGAATCTTCAATCTCAGCCAGGTGGCCGGGTCGATGCGGAATATGCTCATTACGCGATTTCAATGAATAGGCATCTTTTAAAAGACATTATTCCGCAATATGGAATAATAATGGACCGCCTTCATACAATGCAGGTTTTCGTCGCCGTTGCGGATGCGGGAAATTTCGCCCGCGCCGGAGCAAAGCTCAACCTGTCCCCGCCGGCGGTAACGCGCGCCGTCTCGTCGCTCGAAGAGCGGCTCGGCGTCAGGCTTTTCAACCGAACAACCCGCTCGCTTTCGCTGACGGAAGCCGGTGAGGACTATCTGTCCGAATGTCGTCGGCTGCTAGAGGATATCGAAGGTGTCGAACAGATCGTGCGCGGCCGCGCGGCAACGGCGAGCGGCCACCTCAGGGTCACCGCCCCGGTAACCTTCGGGCGAAAGTGCACGACGCCTCTCCTGTCCGATTTTCTCGACGTTCACCCGCAGATAACGGCAACGCTGCTGTGCCTCGACAGGGTCGTCGACATTGTCGAGGAAGGCATCGACATCGCCGTGCGCATTGCCCATCTACCGGATTCCACGCTGCTTGCACGGCGTGTCGGCCATGTTCGCCAGGTGCTCGTCGCAAGCCCCGACTATCTCGATATGGCGCCGAAGCTGGAGACCCCGGGCGATCTTGAAAGCCACCGTACGATCACCACCACGGCGCTCGCGCATGCCGGAAACTGGCGGCTCGTGCTGGACGGCAAGCCCTGCACCGCGGCCATACGCCCACGCCTCGACGTCAACGATGCAGCGGCGGTGATCACCGAAGCGGAGCGCGGAGGAGGCCTCGTCATGGCGCTCTCCTATATGGTGGAGGACGCGGTGCGGGCGGGCCGACTGAAGCTCGTGCTGGACCGCTTCATGCCAGATCCCGTGCCGGTCAGCCTCGTCTATCCGCCGACGAGAAAGGTTTCCGGCAAGGTGCGGGCATTCGTCGATTTTGCCGCCCCGCGCCTTGCCGAAAGGCTTGGCGAAATGGAACTGGCCCGCGAGGTTTAGTCCTTGCGGGCAATGACCAGATGCCCGGGCACCGGCTCACCCTCGTCATGGCGCACGACGATCGGGGCGAGTTCGACAAGCGTAAAGCCATGCTCGTCAAGCAGCGCGCGGACGTAGGCCGGCCGATGGGCGAAACGTTGCTTCGGGCCGACCATGAAGGTCCGGCCCTGAAATGCCTTGTCCAGCAGGGTTTCGGTGGAAAAGGCGACGACCCCGCCCTGCGCCGTCTTCGCGGCAAGGCCGGAGAAGAACGCCTCGAGCCTGCCCATATAGGGAAGCACGTCGGTTGCGACGATCATGTCGAACGCCGACTCGTCCGTGGCCTCCAGGAAATGCACGGCTTCGGCGACATAGAGCCTGTCGTAAACGTCCTTTTCATAGGCGGCTTCCACCATCGCCTCCGAAAGGTCGACGGCGACAAGTTCTTCCGCGTGATCGTACAGTACATCGCCAGAAAGCCCGGTGCCGCAGCCGAGGTCAAGGAGCCGGGAAAAAGGCCCGAGACCGAGACGCTCCACCGCCTCGCCCACCATCATCGGCACATGGTAGCCAAGCTGGTCGACGAGAATGGATTCGAAAACGTCCGCATGCTGGTCGAAAAGGGCGGACACATAGGCATCGGGCGCCTTGTCCGGCGACTGGCCGCGCCCCATCGCGGCAAGACGCACCGACGCGCCGCCCCGATCGTCCGGGTCGATTTCAAGGACAAGGCGATAGGCTTGCGCCGCGCCTTCGAGATCGCCGGCCTTTTCAAGATCCAGCCCGCGGTTATAGGCCTCAGCAAGGGCCTCTTCGTCGATTTCGCTCATGCGCGCGTTTTAGACGAGTTGAACTTGCGCGGATAGCGGATTCGTCAGCCGTTCGCGTGCGTTCCACTGGCTGGCGAAACGGCCTCGCGCATAAACTCTTCAAGCGCCTTGACTTCGTCTTCGGACAGCCGCAGGCCAAGTTTGGTGCGCCGCCAGAGCACGTCCTCTGCCGTGCGCGCCCACTCCTGATCGATCAGATAGCGTACTTCCGCTTCATAGAGATCCGCGCCGAAGTGGCGGCCCAGGCCTTTTTTGTCATGCACGCCGTCCAGGAGGCCATTGCAGCAGGTCCCGTAGAGCCGGACGAGGCGCGTCGCATGACGCTCGTCGAGAAAGGCATGTTTCTGCCGGATCTTGGCGACTTGGCCGGCAAAGCCCTCAACCGGGAAGTCGCCGCCGGGAAGGGCTGCTTTCTTCGTCCAGGCGGGGCCGCGGGCGCCGAGCTGGTCCTCGATCTTTTCAAGGACCGACTGGGCAAGCCGGCGGTAGGTCGTGATCTTGCCGCCGAAGATGTTGACGAGCGGCGCCTCGCCATTCCCGCCGTCGACCTTCAGAACATAGTCGCGCGTGGCCTCCTGCGCCTTGGAGGCCCCATCATCGTAAAGCGGACGTACGCCGGAGTAGGTCCAGACGATATCCTCGCGCTTGAGCGGCTTTTCGAAATATTCACTTGCCGCCGCCAGAAGATAGTCCGTCTCGGCATCGGAGATGCGAGCCGACCCCGGATCGCCGGAGAAGTCCTCATCCGTCGTGCCGATCAGCGTGAAATCACCCTCGTAGGGAATAGCAAAGATGATCCGCCCGTCGGCGTTCTGGAAGATGTAGGCCCGGTCGTGGTCATAAACTTTCCTGACGACGATGTGGCTGCCCTTGACGAGGCGGACGTTGGCTGTATTGCCGCGTCCCAGCGCACCGTTCAAAACATTGTCGACCCATGGGCCGCCTGCATTGACGATCAGCTTCGCCGTCACCTCGCGCGTGGCGCCCGAGATCTCGTCTTTGAGCATCGCCCGCCAGTATCCGTTTTCGCGCGTCGCGGAAACGAGCTTCACTCTCGTGTTGATCTCTGCCCCACGGTCGGCCGCATCGCGCGCGTTGAGCGCGACAAGCCGCGCATCATCCACCCAGCAGTCGGAATATTCGAAACCGGTTGAAAACAGGCCGGGTTTCAGCGGCTTGCCGGCCCGGTCTGTCGTGAGGTCGAGGGTCTTCGTCGCGGGAAGCTTCTTGCGCCCGCCCAAATGGTCGTAGATGAAGAGCCCGAGGCGAAGCAACCAGCGTGGACGCAGGCCCTTGTGGTGCGGCAGCACGAAGCGCAGCGGCCGGATGATGTGCGGTGCGTTCGCCCATAGCACCTCGCGTTCTGTAAGCGCTTCGCGGACCAGACGGAACTCGTAGTATTCCAGGTAGCGCAACCCGCCGTGAATGAGTTTCGTCGACCATGAGGAGGTGCCGCTCGCCAGATCCTTCATTTCCACGAGGCAGGCGGAATATCCGCGGCCGACGGCATCGCGCGCGATGCCTGCACCGTTGATTCCGCCACCGATGATCAACAGGTCGAAATCGCTGGGCGAAGGTACGGTGCTCACGTCGAGGCTCCTGAGTTCTCACCGGCGACCTCGACGCGCACGTCGTTTTCGCGGCAAATTTCCATGATGGGGTCGGGTGGTCTTTCGTCCGTGACGAAGAAATTGATTTCCGAAAGATGGCCGATCCGGACCGGCGCGTTGCGCTCGAATTTCATCTTGTCCGCGACCAGGATCGTAAAGCGCGCATGTTTCAGAATCTCCCGCGACACGCGCACCTCGCGGAAGTCGTAGTCGAAGATCGTGCCGTCCGCGTCGATGGCCGAGGCGCCGATGATCGCGTAGTCGACCTTGAACTGGCGCATGAAATCGACGGTCGCCTCCCCGACGATGCCGCCATCGGATGCCCTGACGAGGCCGCCGGCGATGATTACCTCCACGCCGGGCGCCTCGCGCAGGATATTGGCGACGTTGATGTTGTTTGTGATCGCCATCAGGCCTTCGTGATGCCTGAGCGATGCCGCCACCTGCTCCGTTGTCGTACCGATGTTGAGCATGATCGAACTGTTTTCGGGGATCAGCGCTGCGGCGACCCGGCCGATGCGCTGCTTTTCCTCCTCGGCCAGGTAGCGGCGCGATTCATAAGCCCAGTTGGACACGCTCGACGGCGAAACCGCGCCGCCGTGCACCCGCTGCAGCAGGCCGCGCTCGCAAAGATCGTTCAGGTCCTTGCGGATGGTTTGGGGCGTCACGTCGAAGCCCGCGGCAAGCTTTTCCACCTCCACGCGGCCGACGCGCCGCGCAAGGTCCAGAATGTCCGTCTGCCGTGGTGTTACGGGCTCCATTTGCGATACTATTCGCTTGCTTTCCATGGCGTTTCAGCGATCGCGAGGCCGAATTCGCTTCGGTTTCTTATCGCTTTCGTTTCATTTCGCAATGCAATATGCATGCGACTTTTGTGACTGAAAGTTGATCGGTTTGGGCAATAATCGCAAGAAAATTTTCGTATTGACGTTCGTTTTTTTTCGTTTGATAGTCGATCCGCGGTTTCACTAGGGAGGAATACCGATGCGTCAGAAATTAATGGCCGCGGTCGCTGCCACGACTCTGATCGCCGTCTCGGGATCGGCCTTTGCCGGTGTCGACGAGGCAAGAAAATGGATCGACGAAGAGTTCCAGCCGTCCGTCCTTTCCAAGGACGAACAGCTCCAGGAGATGGAGTGGTTCATCAAGGCTGCGGAACCCTTCCAGGGCATGGAGATCAACGTCCTTTCGGAAACGATCCCCACGCACACCTACGAATCCCAGACCCTGACGAAGGCTTTCGAGGAAATCACCGGGATCAAGGTGAATCACCAGCTTCTCGGCGAGGGCGAAGTCGTTCAGGCGGTTCAGACGCAGATGCAGACGAACCGGAACCTCTACGACGCCTACATCAACGATTCCGATCTCATCGGCACGCACTCACGCCTGCAGCTTGCCGTGAACCTTTCGGAGTGGATGGCGGGCGAGGGCAAGGACGTCACGAACCCAGCGCTCGACATCGACGACTTCATCGGCAAGTCGTTCACCACCGGCCCGGACGGAAGCCTCTATCAGCTTCCCGACCAGCAGTTCGCGAACCTTTACTGGTTCCGCAAGGACTGGTTCGACAATCCGGACCTTCAGGCCCGCTTCAAGGAAAAATACGGCTACGACCTCGGCGTTCCGGTGAACTGGTCCGCCTATGAGGACATCGCCGACTTCTTCACCAACGACGTGAAGGAAATCGACGGTGTGCGCGTCTACGGCCATATGGACTACGGCAAGCGCGCCCCGGACCTTGGCTGGCGCATGACGGATGCCTGGCTTTCCATGGCCGGCGCCGGCTCCAAAGGCCTTCCGAACGGCCGCCCGATCGACGAGTGGGGCATCCGCATGGACGAAGGTTCGTGCAACCCGGCCGGCGCCTCTGTCACGCGCGGTGGCGGCACTAACGGCCCGGCCGCCGTCTACGCGATCCGCAAGTGGGACGAATGGCTGCGCGCCTACGCCCCTCCGGGCGCGGCCGACTATGACTTCTACCAGTCTCTGCCGGCACTGAGCCAGGGCAACGTCGCCCAGCAGATCTTCTGGTATACGGCGTTCACCGCGTCGATGGTCGCGCCGAAGTCGGAAGGCAACAACACCGTAGACGATTCCGGCAACCCGCTGTGGCGCATGGCTCCGTCCCCGCACGGCCCCTACTGGGAAGAAGGCCAGAAGCTCGGCTATCAGGACGCCGGCTCCTGGACGATCCTGAAGTCCACTCCGACCGATCGCGCAAAGGCGGCCTGGCTCTACGCCCAGTTCGTCGTCTCCAAGACGGTTGACGTGAAAAAGAGCCACGTTGGTCTTACCTTCATCCGCGACAGCTCGATCCGTCACGAAAGCTTCACGGAGCGTGCTCCGAAGCTCGGTGGCCTCGTCGAGTTCTACCGCTCGCCCGACCGCGTGCTGTGGACCCCGACCGGCGTTAATGTTCCGGATTACCCGAAGCTTGCCCAGCTGTGGTGGCAGAACATCGGTGACGTGAACTCCGGTGCCTTCACCCCGCAGGAAGCCATGGACCGTCTGGCCGGTGAAATGGATAACGTCATGGCCCGCATGCAGCGCGCCGACGAGGCCAACAACACCTACGGCGGCTGCGGCCCGCGCCTGAACGAGGAAAAGGACGCTTCCGAGTGGCTTGGCCACGGCGGCGCCAAGGCGAAGCTCGACAACGAGAAGCCGCAGGGTGAAACCATCGCCTATGACGAACTCGTCAAGCGTTGGGCGGCCAACTGATCGACATGGATCCAAACCTCCCGGCGGCACCGCCGCCGGGAGGCCATTAAGCTTAGCGGCCCCTATGCGCGATCACCTTCCCTGCCACTGCGGGGCCGGTCGCCCGCCGCAAGATACGCCGGAACGCAAACGGACCGAATATGGTCCCCGCCGGCTTGAACTGTCCGAGCGAACCACTGGAAAGGCGACCGCCTCCGGGTTATGTCCGGCAGGCTGCGCCGGCCCGCAGGCGGATGAACGAAATAAAACAGGCTGTGGCGACGTGATGACCCTGGAACTCAAAGATGTGTCGCTCCGTTTCGGCGCGGATACGCATATCTACCCGACGAGCCTGACGCTCGATCCGGGCTCTTTCAATATCCTGCTGGGCACCACCCTCGCCGGCAAGACCACGCTGATGAAGCTGATGGCCGGACTTGAGAAACCGACCAGGGGAGAGGTCTGGTTTTCGGGAAAGAACGTGACCGGCGTTTCGGTGCGCTCACGCAATGTCTCGATGGTCTATCAGCAGTTCATCAACTATCCGAACCTGACCGTCTATGAGAATATCGCCTCTCCGCTGCGGGTAGCGCGCGTTTCCGAGGCGGAAATCAAGAAGAAAGTCCAATCGCTTGCCGAACTCCTGAAGCTCTCGCCGATGCTGCAACGCAGGCCGGGCGAGCTTTCGGGCGGCCAGCAGCAGCGAACGGCGCTTGCCCGCGCGCTCATCAAGGATTCCGACCTCGTGCTGCTCGACGAGCCACTTGCAAACCTCGATTTCAAATTGCGCGAAGAGCTGCGCGACGAACTACCGCGCCTTTTCGCGGACCGCGACTGCATTGTCGTCTATGCGACGACGGAGCCGACAGAGGCTCTCCTTTTCGGCGGCAACACAGCCTGCCTCCATCAAGGACGCATCGCCCAATTCGGCCCGACGGGCGAAATCTATCGCGCTCCGAAGGACCTCGTGAGCGCGCAGGTGTTTTCCGACCCGCCGATCAACACCGTCGCCGTGACCAAGCGCGGCGGCGAGTTCCGCCTTGCGGATATGGCGACATGGGCCGCGACAGGCGATTTCGCGAATATTGCCGATGGCGACTACACGCTCGGCGTCCGCCCGCATCATGTAAGCCCGCTTGCCAGCGGCGATAACCCGGTAGGCGTCGACGGCAAGGTTCTGGTCGCGGAGCTATCGGGCTCGGAAAGCATCATCCACTTCACCATGCACGGCGCGACCTGGGTCTCGCAGTCGCACGGCATTCACCCGTTCGAGGTCGGAAGCCAGGCGAAACTCTATGCAGACATGTCAAGGGCAATGCTCTTCGACATGGACGGCAGGCGCGTGGCGGCCTGAGCCGGAGGGGCTGAAAATGGCAAAGATCACACTTGAAAACCTCGGCCACTCCTACATGGAGAACCCGCAGAGCGAGGCCGACTGGGCGCTCAAGAAGCTCAACATCGATTGGGATGACGGGGGCGCCTATGCGCTGCTCGGCCCATCGGGTTGCGGCAAGACCACGCTGCTCAGCATCATTTCCGGCCTTCTGCATCCGAGCGCCGGCCGCGTGCTCTTCGACGATCAGGACGTGACCGACCTGCCGCCGGACCAGCGCCACATCGCGCAGGTGTTCCAGTTTCCGGTCGTCTACGACACGATGACCGTCTACGACAATCTCGCCTTTCCCTTGCGCAACCGGCATGTTCCGGAAGCGGATGTCGACAAGCGCGTGCGCGAAATCGCGGAAATGATCGATCTTTCCGACACGCTGAAAAGCCGTGCCAAGGGGCTGACGGCGGACGGCAAGCAGAAGATCTCGCTCGGCCGCGGGCTGGTGCGCTCTGACGTCAACGTGATCATGTTCGACGAGCCGCTTACCGTCATCGACCCGCATCTGAAGTGGCTTTTGCGTTCCAAGCTGAAGGAGCTTCATCAGCGGGTGAAAACGACGATGATCTACGTCACCCACGACCAGACGGAGGCGCTCACCTTCGCCGACAAGGTGGTGGTTATGAACCTTGGCGAGGTGGTGCAGATCGGCACGCCCGTGGACCTGTTCGAACGGCCGCAACACACATTCGTCGGCCATTTCATCGGCTCGCCCGGCATGAACGTTCTTCCTTGCGCGGTTGAGGACGGCAAGCCGCATTTCGCCGGCTCCGAGATCGAAACGGCGTCGAGCCGGAACCTTAACGAACTCAAGGGTGAACTGCAGATCGGCGTGCGCCCGGAATTCGTGCAGTTCGCAGACAAGGGCGTACCGGCGAAGGTCGTCAAGGTGAGCGATGCCGGCCGTTTCCGGATCGTGGAAACGCGGGCCGACGACACTTCGATCAAGCTGCTCGTGCCGGAAGGCCAGGGCATCCCGGCGGACGACGCCTTTCTCGCTTTCGACCGCGACCATACACAGGTCTATCGCGACGGCTGGATCGTGGCCTGAGGGGATAATCGGATGAACAACAAGACGATCAATCACGCCGCCTGGATCTTCGTCCTCCCCGTCGTCGCGCTCGTGGCCTTCAACGCCATCATCCCGCTGATGACAGTGGTGAATTACTCCGTTCAGGAAACCTTCGGCGACAACACCTTCTTCTGGGCCGGCGTCATCTGGTTCGAGGAAGTGCTGCATTCCACGCGCTTCCACGATGCGCTCCTGCGCCAGCTCACCTTCACCTTCACGATCCTTGCGATCGAGGTGCCGCTCGGCGTCGCGATCGCGCTTGCCATGCCGCGAAAGGGCCCCTGGGTTTCCGTCTGCCTGGTGACGATGGCCCTGCCGCTTCTCATCCCGTGGAACGTGGTCGGCGCGATGTGGAACATCTTCGCGCTGCCGGATATCGGCCTTCTCGGCCGCGGGCTCAACGTGCTTGGCTTCGACTACAACTTCACCCGCCAGCCGGGGGATGCCTGGTTCACGCTGATCGTCATGGACGTCTGGCACTGGACGTCGCTGGTGGTGCTGCTTGCCTATGCCGGCCTCGTCTCGATCCCCGATGCCTACTATCAGGCGGCGAAGATCGACGGCGCGGGATCCTTCGCGATCTTCCGCTTCATTCAGCTTCCAAAACTGAAGCGCGTACTCACGATTGCCGTCCTGCTGCGGTTCATGGACAGCTTCATGATCTATACCGAGCCCTTCGTGCTTACCGGCGGCGGCCCCGGCAATTCGACGACCCTTCTATCCATCGACCTTGTGAAGATAGCGCTCGGCCAGTTCGACCTCGGCCCGGCAGCGGCCATGTCGCTGATCTACTTCCTGATCATCCTGCTTCTGAGCTGGATCTTCTACACCTTGATGATGCGCAGCGAGGCCCAGTGATGCGACGCTATTCCTGGCTAGTGCCGACCCTTTACATCCTGTTCCTGATGCTGCCGATCTACTGGCTCTTGAACATGTCGTTCAAGACCACCAACGAGATCCTCGGCTCCTTCACGCTGTGGCCACAGGAATTCACGCTGGAGAACTACCGCGTCATCTTCACCGATCCGACGTGGTACAACGGTTATATCAACTCTCTCATCTACGTGACCTTGAACACGGTGCTGTCCGTGGCGGTGGCACTTCCCGCGGCTTACGCCTTTTCGCGCTACCGTTTCCTGGGCGACAAGCACCTGTTCTTCTGGCTCCTGACCAACCGAATGGCGCCGCCCGCCGTTTTCGCCCTGCCGTTCTTCCAGCTTTATTCGGCCGTCGGGCTGTTCGACACGCATCTGGCGGTAGCTCTTGCCCACACATTGTTCAACATTCCGCTCGCCGTGTGGATTCTCGAAGGTTTCATGTCCGGCGTGCCGAAGGAACTCGACGAGACCGCCTATGTCGACGGGCATTCCTTCTGGTCGTTCTTCCTGAAGATCTTCGTGCCGACGATCGCTGCTGGCATCGGCGTTGCCGCCTTCTTCTGCTTCATGTTCTCCTGGGTGGAACTGTTGCTCGCCAAGACGCTGACGGCGGTAGAGGCCAAGCCGATCGCCGCGACGATGACGCGAACGGCCTCCACATCCGGCTATGAACTGGGGCTGCTGGCGGCGGCCGGATCGCTGACGATCGTGCCGGGCGCCTTCGTCATCTACTTCGTGCGCAACTACATCGCCAAGGGCTTCGCCCTCGGCCGCGTTTAGAGCATATCCTGCAAGAGGAGACTTATCATGGGTCTTACCTGGATGGCCTGGACATGGCCGACCGCATCCTTTTTCGCCTTCATCGCGCTTTGCCTGGTGACAATGAGCGTGTGGGAGTTCAAGTCCCCCGGCGGGGGGCCGCGCCACGGCGTTCTCGGCCTCGACACCACGCGCGGCGACCGGCTTTTCATCTCGCTGCTGGGCTCGGCGTTCATTTTCCTCGCCTGGCTCGCGATCATGGGAACGCCTCTTTGGGGGCCGCTTATTATCGCGCTTGTCTATGCCTTCTGCGTCTTCAAGTGGGTGTGAAAGCAACTCAAAAACAATCAACTCAACAAGTTCGGGACGGCGGAGAAAACAACTCCGCCGTCCTTTTTTGTTCCCGCTCCGTCCGCGTGCCCTAATATGTCCTCGACCCGACAGGATGGAGGCAACGATGGGCGGAAGCTTTGAAGCCGAATTTGCTGCAAGACCTCAGCCTTCGCCGGAGAGGCATTCGGCAAGCGATTTCGCGAGATTTCGCAAGAGGTCGAAATACTGGTCCGGCCCGTCTTCAAGGTCGGCGCCAAGCGGGTCGAGAACGCCGGGGCGGGCGTTGCTTCCTTCGGCGATGACGGCAACCAGACGCGGATCGAACTGCGGTTCGGAGAAGACGCAGACCGCGCCAAGTTCCTTCACTTTTTCCCGCATTCCCGCCACCCGTGCCGCGCCTGGCCTTGCCTCGGGGCTGACCGAAATCGAGCCGACGGCGTTCAGGCCATAGTGTTTTTCGAAATACTGGTAGCCGTCGTGAAAGACCACGTAGGGCGTTGCGGCGACAGGGGCCAGAATGCCCCGGATTTCCGCATCGAGCGCATCGATCCTATCTTCCAGCTTCCTCGCGTTTCCTGCGTAAACACCGGCATTGTCAGCGTCGATTGCGGAAAGCGCCACTTCGATTTCATGGACCAATGCCCTGGCATTTTGCGGATCGAGCCAGAAATGCATGTCCATACCGGCGCCATTGTGGTCCGATCGGTCTTCCCCGCTATCGTGCCCGTTTTCGTGTTCATGCTCCCCATCCTCATGGGCGTGAGCCTCGAAGTCGCCATCCTCACGGTAGGGCAGAAGTTTCACGCCATGCGCCTCGCTTAAGGCAACGACTTCCGCATTCCGGCTTAACGCCCGGATGGGACCTTCCAGAAATACTTCAAGATCGGGCCCCGCCCAGACGACAAGATCTGCGTTCTCCAGTTCCGCGGCATCCGAAGGCTTCAGGCTGTACCCGTGGGGCGAACCGGCACCTTCGACGATCAGACCGGGTTCGCCAATTCCCTCCATCACCGCCGAAACGAGCGAATGAACGGGTTTGATCGAGGCAACCACCTTCGGCGCTCCTTGAGCCTGCGCAGTGGCCGCGAGGAAAATTCCAAACACGGCACATTGGATGCCTTTGAGGGCCAAAAAGGTTCTTTTCGAGGATTTCGTGTCCCAGTCAAGTGGCAACTTCATGGGGCGGCTCTCCAGTGGATGGCTTCAGGAGAATGTGTAACTTTATAACGTTTATTGCGTTATGCTATAACGTATGCCATACCCGATGCCAAGTTCGAGAAATCGGAATACGGTAACCGCCGGAGCGGACATGCTTGACGCCAGCCAGAATACGCCGGGCCGCCTGATAGACATGAAGAACGTCGGCGTGCGCCGGGGCGGGCGATGGCTCGTGCGCGGGATCGACCTTTGCGTGAATGCCGGGGAAATCGTGACGCTGATCGGGCCGAACGGATCCGGCAAATCGACGACCGCGCGCACCGCACTCGGCGTGGTGAAACCCGATGAAGGCGGCGTTACGCGAAAGCCGCAACTCAAGGTGGGATACGTCCCGCAGAAACTTGCGATCGACTGGACGCTGCCGCTCAGCGTCAAGCGGCTGATGACGCTGACGGAAAACCACCCTGCCAGGGAAATAGAAGAAGCGCTGGAGGCGGTCGGCATTGCGCATATGGAACGCGCGGAAGTGCAGCATTTGTCGGGCGGCGAATTTCAGCGCGCGCTGCTGGCCCGCGCGATCATCCGCAAGCCCGACCTTCTGGTGCTGGACGAGCCGGTGCAAGGCGTGGATTTCACGGGACAAGTGGCGCTCTACCGGCTGATAAAGGAGATCCGCGACCGGACGGGCTGCGGCATCCTGCTGATTTCGCACGATCTTCACGTCGTGATGGCGGATACCGACACGGTCGTCT
The DNA here is from genome assembly GCF_013266695.1 of Hongsoonwoonella zoysiae. Classification (GTDB taxonomy): domain Bacteria; phylum Pseudomonadota; class Alphaproteobacteria; order Rhizobiales; family Stappiaceae; genus Hongsoonwoonella; species Hongsoonwoonella zoysiae. Next base: position 1,557,453 of record NZ_JABRXF010000001.1, on the reverse strand, counting down.
GCCTCAACGGTCATATCTGCTGCCGGGGAACGCCGCAATCGGTCGCCTCAAGTGCCGAATATCTGAAGCTTTTCGGCACGCGCGCTGCCGAAACGCTGGCGCTCTACAGCCACCACCACGACCACACGCACCTGCCGGACGGGCGCGTGAGGTTCGCCGACGGCACCATCGCCGAGACCTGCTCCGACCAGGACCACGAGCATGACCACCATCATTAAGAGCATTTGAATGTTCGACGATTTTTTCACCCGCGCGCTTGTCGCAGGCATCGGCCTGGCGCTGACGGCAGGCCCGCTCGGCTGTTTCATCGTCTGGCGGCGGATGGCCTATTTCGGCGACACCATGGCGCATTCGGCACTGCTTGGCGTGGCGCTCGCCTTCCTGTTCGAGATCGACCTGACGCTCGGCGTCTTCATTGTCGCGGCGCTCGTTTCCGTCGCACTATTGGCGCTGCAGAAAAAGGGCGGGCTTTCGACGGACGCGCTGCTCGGTATTCTCTCGCATTCCACCCTTGCCATCGGCCTCGTCATGGTCGCCTTCATGACGTGGATCCGCGTCGATCTCCTGAGCTTTCTCTTCGGCGATATTCTCGCGGTGACGACGAGCGACATCGCGATCATCTATGCCGGCGGAGCGGTGGTGATCGGCGCGCTTTACTTTCTCTGGCGTCCGCTGCTCGCTTCGACAGTCAGCACGGAACTTGCGGAATCGGAAGGCCTCAAGCCGGACCTTTCGCTCTTCGCCTTCAAGCTGCTGATGGCGCTTGTCATCGCCATCGCCATGAAGCTTGTCGGCATCCTCCTTATTACCTCGCTTCTGATCATTCCGGCCGCAACGGCAAGACGCTTTGCGGCGACACCGGAGCAAATGGCGCTGACAGCCTCGCTGCTGGGGGCCGGCGCCGTCACGCTCGGCCTCTTCGGCTCGCTTGAATATGATACGCCGTCGGGGCCATCCATCGTTGTCGCGGCCCTGATCCTGTTTATCCTTTCGCTCGTACCGATTCGATTGCGCCGAACCGACCCGCAAAACAGCAACCGCCGGGAACACGCCAAATGACCGCCGCCCCGAGCCTGACCCGCAACCAGTCGCTCGTTTTCGACACGCTGACACAGGCGGATCAGCCGATGAGCGCATATTCGATCCTCGACCGGCTTCGCGACGAGGGTTTCCGCGCGCCGCTGCAGGTGTACCGGGCGCTCGACAAGCTGATCGACTACGGGCTGATCCACCGGCTCGAATGCATGAACGCCTTCGTTGCCTGCGCTCATCCGCAGTGCCACAAGGCAGGCATCATCGCCTTCGCCATTTGCGAGGCCTGCGGGCAGGTCGACGAGTTCTCCGACGACATGGTGAGCGAACGGCTTGCCGCCTGGGCGCAAGGCCACCGCTTTTCGCCCTCGAAGACGACGATCGAGATTCGCGGGCATTGCGCGGGATGCGCGCCGCAGGCGGGGACGTGAGAACGGACGGCTTTTGCCGCAAATCTTTACCCCCTAACCCGGCGCGTTCCGCGCCGACCTCTCCCGCCAAAGGGGGAGAGGTCATGGAGTGTGTGGCTGACACTCGGTCAGTTCGCCATATCTGCCCATAACCGAACAGCGGTGGACATTTTGCGCGGCATTCGACCCTTCACCGGCGTCGTCCCGGACTAGATCCGGGGCGACGGCGGAGAGTGGGCTAGCGCCTTGCAAAAAACCGGGCAGGATATCCAAACGGACAGGAATGAATTCAACGCGGGTATCCATTCGCAGTCATAACATTTGGCCATGGTACAATGGATCGCCGGGTCAAGCCCGGCGATGGCGACGGAAAGGAAGTCCCCGGAGAAACCTTCGCGCGTTCCGGCCCCACCTTTTTGAGGAACGTACATCAGGTCTTTTCCTCGTCATGGAATTTTGCGACAAGGACGCGGTTTCAGCAAATGGAGGCGACGTTGGCCGGAACACCGCAAGACGCAAGACAGGCCGCAATGGGCGAAGCGTGGAGCCTTGTCCACGCCGAGGCAAGCCGGCTGCGCCCCATACATCTTTCCGGGTTGTTCGCGGAAGACGGAAACCGTTTCGACAGGTTTTCCGCCACGCTCGACGATCTGCTGATCGACTTTTCAAAGGAAAAGATCGACGAAGCCGCGCTCGACGCGCTGATCGCGCTCGCCCGGGCCGCCGACGTCGAGGGGCGCCGCGAGGCGATGTTTTCCGGCGAGCCCATCAACCTGACCGAAGGGCGCGCGGTCCTGCACGCGGCCCTTCGCGCCGGGCCGGATACGAAGGTCTTGGTCGAGGGCGAAAACGTGATCCCGAAGGTGCATGAAACGCTGGACCGGTTCCTCACCTTTGCCGAGGACGTGCGATCCGGCAAATATGCGGCGGCCGACGGGAAGCCATTTACCGATGTGGTCAACATCGGTATCGGCGGATCGGACCTTGGCCCCGCGATGGCGGTGCGCGCGCTTTCGCCCGATGCCGACGGCCCGCGCCTGCATTTCGTCTCAAACGTCGACGGAGCGCATCTGGCCGACACGCTGAAAACCCTCGACCCGGCCCGCACGCTCTTCATCGTCGCCTCCAAAACCTTCACCACCTTGGAAACCATGACCAACGCGCGTTCCGCACGCGCCTGGGTGGAGGCAAAGCTGGGCCAAGATGCCGGCAAGCATTTCGCCGCCGTTTCCACCAACCTCGATGCCACCGCCGATTTCGGCATCGACGAGACCCGCGTCTTCGGCTTCTGGGACTGGGTTGGCGGGCGCTATTCGATCTGGTCGGCAATCGGCCTGCCGCTTGCGATCGCCATCGGCGCGGAGAATTTCCGCAAGTTCCTGGCGGGCGCGGAAGCCATGGACCGGCATTTCCGCGACGCACCCTTACGCGAGAACCTGCCCGTGCTTCTGGCGCTTGTCGGCATCTGGCGGCGCAACGCGCTGGAGCTGCCGACGGTGGCGCTGATCCCCTACGACCAGCGGCTTGACCGTTTCGCGGCCTATGTCCAGCAGCTCGACATGGAAAGCAACGGCAAGCGGGTGACGCGCGAGGGAGAGCCGCCGCATGGCGAGACGGGCCCGATCATATGGGGGGAACCCGGCACCAACGCCCAGCACTCCTTCTTCCAGCTTTTGCACCAGGGAACGGACGTCATCCCGGTCGATTTCCTGGCTGCCGTGAACGTTCGAGACGGAATGGAAGGCCACCACCACCTGCTTCTCGCAAACTGCCTTGCGCAGGCGCGCGCGCTCGCCTTCGGACGGCCCGAGGAAGACGTGCGTGCGGCGATGGAAAAGAAGGGCGCGAGCGCGGATGAGATCGACAAGCTGGCCCCGCACCGCACCTTCCCCGGCGACCGGCCTTCGACCGTGATCCTCTACGACCGGCTCGACCCTTACACCCTCGGGCGGCTGATCGCGCTTTTCGAACACAAGGTGTTCGTGCAGGGCGCGATCTGGAACGTGAATTCCTACGACCAGTGGGGCGTGGAACTGGGCAAGGAACTGGCCGGTCAGCTTGCCCCGCTCGTTTCCGGCGAAGCCACGGACAAGAGCGGCCTCGACGCCTCGACCATCGGCCTGCTTTACCGGCTAACCAACCACAGGACATGATTGAATGACATCCGTTTCGGAAATCTGCGCCGCCGCCCCGATGATCCCCGTGATCGTGATCAAGCGGCTGGAAGATGCCGTACCGCTGGCGAAAGCCCTTGTGGAAGGCGGGCTGCCGGTGCTGGAGATCACGCTGCGCACGCCTGTCGCGCTCGACGCGATCCGCGCGATCAAGGATGCCTGCCCGGATGCAATCGTGGGCGCGGGCACGCTGCGCGGGGCAGCCGACGTTGAGGCGACGATTGAGGCGGGCTCCGTGTTCGGCGTCAGCCCCGGCTCGCCGGCGGAGCTGATCGCGGCGGTGAAACGCGCCAACCTGCCCTTCCTGCCCGGCTCCGCCACGCCGACGGAGGCGATGGAACTGGCCGATCAGGGCTTCGAGGTTCTGAAATTCTTTCCCGCGGAAGCGGCAGGCGGCGTGGCGATGCTGAAATCCATGGCAAGCCCGCTGCCGGATGTGAAATTCTGCCCGACCGGCGGGGTCTCGCTCGACAATGCGCGCAACTATCTGGCACTCCCCAATGTGGTGACCGTCGGCGGCTCGTGGGTCGCACCCGACAAACTGGTGGAAGCCGGCGATTTCGCCGCGATCACGAAGCTTGCCAAGGAAGCCGTCGCCGCGCTGAAGGGCTGACGAGAGATCAACTTCCGGCGGGCGTATAGTCCGCCGGATCGACCGCGGCGGGCCGGCCTTCGAGCGAGAGCGTGGCGACTTGCGCAGGCGTTTCGGAGATGACGCGGCCCGATTTCACCACCGCAAGGCGGCGGGCTTTCAGCCTTATCGCCTCTATCGGATCGGCGGCTTGCAGCAGCACCATATCCGCCTTGCAGCCGACTTCGAGGCCGTAACCCTCAAGCCCCATGATCCTTGCCGGGTTTTTCGTCACGCAATCGAAGGCGTAGCGCATCGCCTCGCGAGAGGTCATGTGCCCCACGTGCAGGCCCATGGAGGCGACCTCCAGCATGTCGGCATTGCCCAGCGAATACCAAGGATCCATCACGCAATCGTGGCCGAAGGCGATGTTGATACCTTGCGAGCGCATCTCCGGCACGCGGGTCTGGCCACGCCGCTTCGGGTAGGTGTCGTGCCGGCCCTGAATGGTGATGTTGATAAGCGGATTGGCGATGGCTGATACGCCGGCTTCGGCGATCAACGGCAACAGCTTCGAGACATAGTAATTGTCCATGGAATGCATGGACGTGAGATGCGAGCCGGCGACACGGCCCTGAAGGCCAAGGCGTTGCGTCTCATAGGCCAAGGTCTCGATATGACGCGACATCGGGTCGTCCGTTTCGTCGCAGTGGATATCGACCATCAGCCCGCGTTCAGCGGCAATTTCGCAAAGGGCGGCAACACTTTTCGCGCCGTCGGCCATCGTGCGCTCGAAATGCGGGATGCCGCCGACGATATCGACGCCCATATCGAGCGCACGAATGAGGTTTTTTTCCGAATTCGGCGAGCGGTAGAACCCGTCCTGCGGGAAGGCGACGAGCTGTAGATCGATATAAGGAGCGATCCGCTTTTTCACTTCCAGAAGCGCTTCGGCGGCAAGAAGCCTGTCGTCGCAGATATCGACATGGGTGCGGATTGCCAGCAGCCCTTGCGAGACGGCGAGATCGCAATAGCGCAGCGCGCGCTCCATCACCGCCTCATGGGTAAGAAGCGGCTTCAATTCGCCCCAGAGCGCGATACCTTCGAGAAGCGTGCCGCTTTCGTTCATGCGCGGCAGGCCAAGAGAAAGCGTCGCGTCCATGTGGAAATGACTGTCGACGAAGGGCGGGGAGACGAGACGGCCTTCCGCCTCGATCACGCGGGCGGCGTCGCCTTCAATGCCGCGGTCCACCGCCGCGATGCGCCCGCCGGCACAGGCGATATCCATGCCCTTTCGCCCGTCCGGCAGGGCGGCGTTTTTGATCAGGAGATCGAAGGTCATGGGTGCTGCTCCAGAATCGACTCATTTCTCGTGGAGGCGATATTGGCACTGTTTCAGTGAGCGCGTCATCCGAGAGGTGGACGGCGCGGCGTCCGGTTCAACCCGACGCGACCGGCTGGGAGCAGACCTTTTCAAGCAGCGGATCATTCGCCGGCAGAACCTCCCAGTCGGGGTTCTTCGGCAGGCCCTCTTCGTTGAACTCGGTCTCCTCGCCAAGGACCATGCGGCGCGGCTCGTTACAGTCGAACAACTGGCGGGTGGTGCCTGTCGGCGAAAAGCGGGTGACAAGGTGAACCTGAGCGAGACGATAGCCCGGCGCCTTGTCGTTGGTGCGCACCGAACCGAGATCGACGGCGGAAAAACGGTCGATACGCGGGAAAAGGAGCGTCCAAGGCTGGATCGCGTTCGAGACGGTGTAGGTCTGGCCGACCTGAACGTGCGGCGGTAGCCCAGCCACGGTGCGGCTGAACCAGGTGTATTCGTTCCACGCGTGGAAGATGATCATGCCGAGAGCGGCACCCACGGGGATGATCCACTTCGGCAGGCGGCGGCCCGAAAGCCGGTAGGCGGCGGTAAGGACGCCGCCGATGGCGATGCCGAGAACGAGAGTGCCGAGAAGACCCAAAAGCATGAGGCGATCCAGTAAAATCCGCTTGGCGAACGGTCAGGCCGCCCGCGAGGAAAGCGCCGACTGCATGGTCTTCACCACGCCGAAGGCATCTTTCAGGTGATTGCGTTCGAGCGCCGAAAGCGCGCCCGGAGCCATGAAGTTATCCGGCTTTTTGCCTTCGCGCACCTGCCGCGCCTGATGCTCCAGGCGAATGTCGGCAATGAGATCGTATGCGTCGATCAGGTCGTCAGCGCCCGACGTGCTGAGCGAACCGGCCTCGCGCGCCGCGACCAGACGCTCGCGCGTGTTCACCGCCTCAATCGCCGCATCGAGCGCGTAAACGCGGGCAAGATCGACGATCGGCACGACGCCCGAATGCTTCAGGTCCACCGTGTCCTTGTGCTCGCCGGATCGGATCAGCGCGAATCCCCGGAAGAGCGACAAGGGGGGCGTGTGCTTCAACGAATTGGCGATCAGATGGGCGCGGAAGATGGAATTGACCCGCGCCGTCTTCAGCGTTTCGCGGTGCATGCCGGCGTAAAGCGTTTCGTCGCCGGCGATGGGACGCAGATCGAACATCACCGACGACAGCATTTGCGCCATCGGGTCCGGCTTTGCGATCCAGCTCCGGAAATAGGAACGCCACACCTTCGCCGGCTGGCGCCATTTCGGGTTGGTCGCCATCATTTCTCCGGGGCAGTAATAATAGCCGCAGGCGTCGAGCCCGTCTGAGACGAATTTGGCAAGATCGGTGAAATAGGCGCCGTGCTCCGATTCCGCATAGTCGTCATGCAGGATCAGGCAATTGTCCTGATCCGAAACGCCGGTCTGCTCGCGCCGCCCTTGCGAGCCGCAGGCAAGCCAGAGATAGGGTACGGGCGGGGAGCCGAAACGATCCTCGCCAAGCTTCAAGAGCCTGCGCGTCAGCGCATCGGCAATGCTGGTGACAAGGTGCCCGACCTTATGCGCCTCCACGCCCGAACCGATAAGCTGGGCAAGAAGCTGCGGGATGTGGGAGACGATCTCCTTCAGATCCTCAAGTGCCGTAAGCCGGCCGATATCGGAAATCATGAAAACGGCCGAAACCGACTGACGGCGGATGAGATCCGTCTTCGTCAGGATGCCGACGGGCCGCCCGCCGTCGACCACCGGAAGATGGCCGATGGAACGCCCGCTCATCTCGATCATCGCGTCGAAAACGAGGGATTCCGGTTCGAAGGCGAGCGGGTTTTTCGTCATCACGTCCGATACGGGGCGCGAAGGGTCGAGCCCCTTCGCCAGGACGCGGGAGGTGAGGTCGCCCGTCGTGAGGATGCCGTCGAGGCGGTGATCGGAACCGATCAGAACGCAGGAAATGCCCCTTTGCGCCAGAATTCCCGCCGCCTCGCGGATCGTGGCGTCCGGCGCGATGATGACGGGGTTTACGGTCATGACCTCACGCAAGGGAGCAGAGATCAGGGCGTTCGTCGTGTCGACGGCCGCGCTCGGCCGCCTGCCCTGCTGCTTCAACCGCTCGAAGAAGGCAGCAAACGCGGGATAATCCTTCAGATATTCTTCGAAAAGAGCGCGCGGGATCGCGAATGCCTGGGCGTCGCGCATGGCGACGGCGCGAAGGGCGGCGATACCGTCACGCAGGAGCGTGCGCGCGCCGAAGGCTTCGCCCGGACGGAAATGGGAAATCACATCGCCTTCCGGCGAGACGAGATCGACCTCGCCTGCAAGCACGACGTAAAGCGCGTCAAGCCGGTGGCCGACCTCGTAAAAGGCCGTGCCCGCATCCGCGTTCTTGGCCTCGCCCGATTGAGAGAGCAGGTCGAGCGCCTCCTCCGGCAAAAGATCGAAGGGATGATAGCGGGCGAGAAAGGAGCGAATTTCCGTCCGGTCCGGCGTCATGCGTTTGCTCCCGACATCTCAGACAAAAAGGACCCCGCCGTGGCGGGGTCCGGTTTTTTTACCACATCCTGGAAGGTCAGTGACCCGTGGCCGCACCCGCTCCGCGCGGAATGCGGATGCTTTCGACGAGGTCCTGGATCTCCTGCGGCGGTTCCTCGGTCGCGTTCGACACGAAGTAGGCGACGCCGAAGTTCAGGAGCGCACCGACCGAACCGATGGAGAGCGGCGAGATGCCGAACACCCATGCATCCGGCGTATCCGGGGCGAAGTTGGTGCCCGGAATGAAGAGCCAGCCCTTGTACCAGAAGATGTAGACGATGGTGAAGATGAGGCCCGTGAGCATGCCCGCGACCGCGCCCTTGTTGTTGATGCGCTTCACGAAGATGCCCATCATCAACGCCGGGAAGATGGAGGCCGCCGCAAGACCGAAGGCCAGTGCCACCGTCTGGGCCGCGAAGCCCGGCGGGTTGAGCCCGAGGTATGTGGCAACCACGATCGACGCCGCCATTGCTATGCGGGCCGCAAGGAGTTCGGATTTTTCCGAGATGTTCGGATTATACGCCCCCTTGATCAGGTCGTGCGACACCGCCGAGGAGATGGCGAGCAACAGACCGGCCGCCGTCGACAGAGCGGCTGCGAGACCGCCGGCCGCGACCAGCGCGATCACCCAGTTCGGCAACTGCGCGATTTCCGGATTGGCGAGCACCAGAATGTCGCGATTCACGTCAAGCTCGTTGCCTTTCCAGCCGAACTCCTCGGCCTTGGCGGCGAAGCCTTGCGATGCGTCATTATAGTACTGGATGCGGCCGTCGCCGTTCTTGTCCTCGAACTTGAGAAGGCCCGTGGTCTCCCAGTTCCTGAACCAGTCCGGGCGGTCGTCATAGGCGAGATTGCCGTCCGGCGCACCGACCTGGCCGATCTGGATCGTGTCGACGAGGTTGAGGCGAGCCATCGCGCCGACCGCCGGAGCGACCGTATAAAGAAGCGCGATGAAGACGAGCGCCCAGCCGGCCGACCAGCGCGCGTCGGCAACCCTGGGCACCGTGAAGAAGCGGATGATGACGTGCGGAAGACCCGCAGTGCCGATCATCAGCGACAGGGTGAACAACACCATGTTGAGCGTATTCGAATGGTGCCCGGTGTAGGAGGCAAAGCCCAGCTCGCCGATCACCTCGTTCAGCTTGGTGAGAAGCGGCACGCCGTCGGCGAGCGTGTTGGAGAACAGGCCAACCTGCGGGAAGGCGTTGCCGGTAAGCTGCAGCGAGATGAAGATCGCCGGGATCGTGTAGGCAAGGATCAGGACGCAATACTGCGCGACCTGGGTGTAGGTGATGCCCTTCATGCCGCCCAGAACCGCATAGGCGAAGACGATCGCCGCGCCCACGAACAGGCCGATTTCCGAAGAAACGTTGAGGAAGCGGGAGAAGGCGACGCCAACGCCCGTCATCTGGCCAATGACGTATGTCAGCGAGGCAACGATGAGGCAGATAACCGCGACGAGACGCGCGGTCGGGCTGTAGAAACGGTCGCCGATAAACTCCGGCACCGTGAACTTGCCGAACTTGCGAAGATAAGGCGCAAGCAACATGGCAAGCAGCACGTAACCACCCGTCCAGCCCATGAGGAAGGTCGAGTTGTCGTAACCGACGAAGGCGATGAGGCCGGCCATGGAGATGAAGGAGGCAGCCGACATCCAGTCCGCCGCAGTCGCCATGCCGTTGGTGACGGGATGAACGCCGCGGCCCGCGGCATAGAATTCGCCCGTCGTGCCGGCCCGCGCCCAGATGGCGATGCCGATATACAGCGCGAAGGTCGAGCCGACGACAAGATAGGTAAGAGTTTGAAGGTCCATCTTTATTTCCCCGCGCTCACTCTTCGTCGACGCCGAATTTCTTGTCCAGCGCGTTCATGCGCCAGGCATAGAAGAAAATCAGGATGAGAAAGACGTAGATCGATCCCTGCTGGGCGAACCAGAAGCCGAGATCCGTGCCGCCGATTTTGATGCCGGAAAGAAGCGGCCGCAGAACAATGCCGAAGCCGAACGAAACGATCGCCCAGATGACCAGGCTCCATTTGACGAGCGACAGGTTCGCCTTCCAATAGGCGACGCCCGATTCCTTGTCGTTGTCCATTTAAGTCCTCCGCAAAATTGCAAATCCGCCGGCCTCGAGCATATTCCGCCAGATCCGATTTGGATTTGGCGGCAAGGATATGCCCAACCCATTGTTTCTGAACCGAAATCCCGTCATGAATGCGATTATGCCTTCAGGACAAGCGCTCCAGCACCTCCTCCGACCGGTCGATGCCCGCCAAGTCTATATGATTCCCTACAGTCAGCGCAGCATTTCGGGCGCGACTATATGTTGGCGGGGAGCACTGACGAAGCGAGACAATGGGTTAATACACTTTGGTCGAAAGCGCTGCCCATGCGGAGCCTCTCCGAAAGCTCCGGGTTGATATCATTAAAGAATCAGAGACCCACTGCTGGCCACAAGTACTAGTGCACGCAACGTGAAGTTGAGTTTTTATGTATAGACATTTTACCTGCTATGATTGAAAACAAAGACCCGTCCGCAAGACGCCCGTGAGAGGGAGAGAACCAATTCGCGCGCGGATTTTGAGTTCCGAGGAAAACGGCGAGCCGCTCTACAAGCGCATCAAGGCCGATATACTGGCACAGGTGCGCTCCGGCAAGTTGAGGCCCGGCACCACCATTCCCGGCGAGGTGGAACTTGCCGAAGGCTACGGCTGCGCGCGCATGACGGTGAACCGGGCAATCCGCGAGTTGGCTGGCGAAGGCGTGCTGGAACGGCGCAAGCGGGCGGGAACACGGGTAGCCCCCTTTTCCGGCCATTCCGCCCTGCTCGACATACCGCGCATCGACCAGGAGATTTCAAAGCTGGGGTGCAAGGTGGGCTACCGGCTGATCCGGCGGCGCGAGGAACCCGCGCGCGGCGACATCGCCCGGGCGCTGGAGGTTGCGGAGGGTGCGCCGGTGCTGGCCATCGTCTGCCTGCACCTGGCCGACGGCACCCCTTTCCAGCTCGAAAAGCGGTGGATCAGCCTTGCCGCCGCGCCGGGAGCGCGCGGCGAACCCTTCGAAAGGCAAGGGCCGAACCAGTGGCTTCTCGACAATGTTCCGTGGTCATCGGTGGAGCACGAGGTTGCCGCAATCGCCGCCGAAGCCGCCGACGCCCGCGCCCTCGGCCTCAGCCCCGGGGCGCCCGTTTTGCAGATTACCCGCGTAACACGCGACGGCGCCCGTGCAATCACGCTCGCAAGGCTCCTCCACCCCGGTGAAAGCTACCGTCTGCAGGCCCGGGCCAGCGCCGTCTGAAATTTCCCCTACGTCAGTTAGCTTGTTAATTAATCTTTGGAATTTTCCGTGAATACTCCCCGGCCAACAAGCACTGGCGCTTTCCGGCCGCGACGGCGGTTGCAGGAAAAGACGCTGGCGCAAAAGCGGCAGAACGATCCGGGAGAACCATAAAAATGCTGCGGAACAAGCTCTCCACCAAACTGGCGCTGATGTTCTTTGCAGGAGCGGCCGTCATGTGCGCCGCCATCGTCATCGCCACGTCGCAACTCGCAAGCGGCGTCGCCAATACCCAGGCCGACAAGGCGCTGACAAGCGCGACGGTGGGCAAGCGCAAGGCGATGGAGCTCACCCTTCAGCAGGTCAACGACAGCGCGCACTTCTTCGCCACCCTGCCAAGCGCCAAGGACAGCATCATGAAGATGCGGGCCGGCTGGAAGAACCTGAAGGAAAACCAGACCGAGCAGCTCTTGCGCGTGTTCGTCGAAAACAACCCCAATGCCGCCGACCAGCGCCACCTCCTCGTGGAGCCGGGCGACGACAGCTATTACGCCACAAACCACAAGGTCATCCACACCGCGTTCAGCGAAATGGTGGGCCAGGGCGTCTTCTCCGACGTTGCGCTTTCCGATCCGGACGGAAACATCGTCTACAGCTACCGCAAGGGCGATGAATTCGCCCGCAACGTCGATGCTGCGGAACTGGCGGGCAACCCCGTGCAAATGGCGCTAAAGCCGCTGATCGAAGCATCCGCTTCGGAAAAGCTGAAGGCGGGCGACGTGTTCTTCTCGGGCTTCACGCTCAACAAGACGGGAGCGCTCACCGCCGTCGTGGCCACGCCGGTGTTCTATCTGGATTCCTTTTTCGGAGCCGTGGCCTTCACCATCGACATGCGGGGCGCGGCAAGCGTGCTGAACGGCAAGACCGGCATCGGCGAGAGCGAACTTGCCCTGCTCGTCGCAGGCGATACGCTCGTCAAGCTCGCCGATGACGGGGCGACCGCCGCCGTATACCCGATGGCGGAGGTCAAGACGTCCGACGACACGCTGACGATCGGCGGCAAAGACTACCGCTTCAGCCAGGCGTCGGGCGAATTCCTGTCAAGGCCCTTCCAGGTGGTGGAAACCGTTGAACAGTCGGAGCTTTCGGCGGCTGCGAGCACGATCATCCTTGGCGTGATCCTCGCCGGCGGGCTCTGCCTCATTCCCTTCGCCGGGATCCAGTGGTGGCTGACGAACCGGATGTTCAAGCCGCTTGGCGCGCTTTCCGGCACGGCGCAGGCCATCGCCAACGGCAATCTGGACGTGGAAATCGAAGGTGCGGCCCGCGCCGACGAGATCGGCGAAATGGCGCGCTGCATCGAAGTCTTCAAGGAAAACGCGGTCGAGCGCGAGCGCCTTGCCGCCGAACGCAAGGTTGGACACATCGCCCGCGAAAAACGCCAGGAGGCGATCGACCGGATGATCGCATCCTTCCGCGATGAAATGCGAACCATGCTGGAAGCGGTGGAAAAGAACCTGGAGCGCGTGGAAACGCTGTCCGGCGGGCTGACCGACCTTTCCGCGACCGCCGCCGGGCGCGGCGGCGAGGCCGCCGAACAGTCGGGCCGCGCCTCGGCCAACGTGCAGGCGGTGGCGAGCGCTACGGAGGAGCTTAACGCCTCCATCGAGGAGATCGCCCGCCAGGTCGCGACCACCGCGCAGATCGTGGAGCAGACCACGGCGAACGCCAACGCCTCCAACCAGAAGATCGGCGGGCTGGCGGAAGCCGCCAACAAGATCGGCGATGTCGTTTCGCTGATTTCCGAGATCGCGGAACAGACGAACCTTCTGGCCCTCAACGCCACCATCGAGGCGGCACGGGCGGGCGAGGCCGGAAAGGGCTTTGCCGTCGTCGCCTCGGAGGTGAAGTCGCTTGCCGGCCAGACCGCCAAGGCGACGGAGGAAATCTCGGCGCAGATCTCGGCGATCCAGGCTTCGACGGCGGATGCGGTCAGCCAGATCGGCTCCGTCACGCAATCCGTCGAGGAGGTGAACCGCTATACGGCCTCCATCGCCGCGGCGGTGCGCCAGCAAGGCGGGGCGACAAGCGAGATATCCTCGAATGTCGCCGAGGCCGCGGAAGGAACGCGCACCGTTTCCGAAGCGATAACCTCCTTGAGCCAGAGCGTTGGCGAAAGTTCCGAATCCGCGAGTGTCATGCGCGCCGCCACGCTGGAAATGAAGGACCACGCAACGCGGCTGCGCTCGGCGATCGACAGCTTCCTCGACGAGGTCGCGGCCGCCTGAGCCGGGCCCGCCAGCGATACGAAACAGGATGAAGGCGGGTCGCGAGACCCGCCGAAATGCCTACCCAAATGGCGCTACCCGCCCCAAGCAAGGGCCATGTGCCCGAAATTTTCCCTTCCACCGGAAATCAGGCCACGCAACCGGCTGCACAGATTGTGAGCGGGCCTGATCTATGCTCATATCCCCTTGCATCAACTGAAAACTGAAAAACGACAAGGGGGTCCAGATGGCAGTCGCACGTGGGATTTCATGGACGAGGCGGGCAATCCTGACCGCCGCAGCAGGGATTTTTTCCGCCGCCGTCATCCTCGGCGGGCCAGCCGTGGCGCAGGAAGAAAAGCTCAAGGTCGCCGCGATCTATACGGTGCCGGTCGAGCAGCAGTGGGTGAGCCGCATCCACAAGGCGCTCAACGCCGCGCAACAACACGGGGACATCTCCTACACCTTCTCCGAAAACGTCGCCAACACCGATTATGAGCGCGTCATGCGCGAATATGCCGAAGGCGGCATGGACCTTATCGTCGGCGAAGCCTTCGCGGTGGAACGCGCGGCGCGCAACGTCGCCAAGGAATATCCCGACACCGCCTTCCTGATGGGCTCCTCCTTCGGGCCCGCCAAGCCCAATTTCGCCGTCTTCGACAACTGGATCCACGAGCCGAGCTACCTGACCGGCATGATCGCGGGCAAGGCGACGAAATCCAACGTGATCGGCATGGTCGGCGGTTATGCCATCCCCGAGGTGAGCCGCCTGATGAACGCCTTCATGGAAGGCGCGCGCGAGGTGAACCCAGATGTGAAGTTCCTCGTCACCTTCATCAACTCCTGGTACGACCCGCCGAAGGCCAAGGAAGCCGCCTTCGCCATGATCGACAAGGGCGCCGACATCCTCTACGCGGAGCGCTTCGGCGTGTCGGACGCCGCCAAGGAAAAGGGGATTCTGGCCATCGGCAACGTGATCGACACGGCTAGCGACTACCCCGGCACGATCCTTTCGAGCGCGCTCTGGCACATGGAACCGACGATCGACAAGGTGATAGAGGACGTTTCGAGCGGCAACTTCGAGCCGGCGGATTACGGCCCCTACAGCTATATGGCGCATGGCGGCGGCAGCTTCGTCGTCGACGAAAGCCTTGCCGACGCAGACGCCTTGAAGGCTGCCAGGGAAAAGGAACAGGAAATCCTCGACGGTCTCTTCCGCGTCAACGTCAACGACGAGGAACCGAAGTCGACCCTGTAAGGGCGCATGTCCCGCGGCGGAGCCACCGCCGCGGGATTCGCATGGCTTCGCGAGCGAAGCAGGTGGCAAACGGGATTATCGGGGGCCCCATGTCCGATGCGCCGGCCGAGCAGGCCGCTGTCCTGAAACTTGCCGGCATCACCAAGCGCTTCGGCGCGCTGTTGGCCAATCACGCCATCAACCTCGACCTCTACCCCGGCGAAATCGTGGCGCTGCTGGGGGAAAACGGCGCGGGCAAGACGACGCTGATGAACATCCTCTTCGGCCATTACGTCGCCGACGAGGGAACCGTCCAGATCGCGACGCCCGGGGGAGAGCTGCGCCCGCTTGCGCAAGGCTCGCCACAGGCAGCGCTCAAGGCCGGCATCGGCATGGTGCACCAGCACTTCACGCTCGCCGAAAACCTGACCGGCATCGACAATATCCTGCTCGGCACGCGCTCGCTCTTCTCACCCTTCGCTTCGAAACGCAGCGCGAGGGCGCGGCTTGAAAAGATCATGCGCGACTCCGGCCTGACGGTCGATCTCGACACGCGCGTCTCACGCCTTTCCGTGGGCGAGCAGCAGCGCATCGAAATCCTGAAAGCGCTCTACCGCGACGCCCGCGTGCTTGTGCTGGACGAACCGACGGCGGTGCTGACGCCGCAGGAATCGGAAAACCTGTTCCAGACCCTGCGCTCGCTGGCCGACGAAGGGCTTTCCATCGTCTTCATCTCCCACAAGATGGCGGAGGTGCTTTCGGCGTCCGACCGGGTGGCGGTGTTGCGTCATGGAGAGCTTGTCGCCGACCTGCCCACGAAAGCCTGCGACCGGAACATGCTGGCCGACATCATGGTGGGCCGGCATCTGGAGCCCGAAGCCCGCATGGAGGTGGACAAGGGACCGCCCCTTCTGAAGCTTTCCGGCATTTCCACCGGACACGGGCGCGACGCGCTGCATAACGTTTCGCTGGAGGTGCATGGCGGCGAAATCCTCGGCCTTGCGGGTGTTTCCGGCAACGGCCAGGGGGCGCTGGCGCGCATCATCTCGGGCCTCGAACTGCCGCGTTCCGGGAGTATGGAGATCGACGGAAGGCGGCTGAAGCCCGCCCCGCGAACGGTGATGCGCGAAGGCCTTGTGCGCATTCCCGAAGACCGGCACCGCGACGGCATCGTCGGCGAAATGACCGTTGCCGAAAACCTCGTCATCGAGGATGTACGCTCAAAGGCATTTCAATCGTTCGGATTTCTCGATTTTTCCGCGATCGAAGAACGCGCGGAGGAAGCGATAGAGGCCTATGACATCCGCTGCCCGGGCGGAGGCGCAGTCGCGCGGCTGCTTTCGGGCGGCAACATCCAGAAGATCATCCTTGCGCGCACGCTCGACAAGGAACCGAAGGTGGTGCTGGCCGCACAGCCGACGCGCGGCCTCGACATCGGCGCCACGGAAGACGTGCACCGACGCCTGTTCGAAGCGCGCGCCAGGGGAGCGGCCATCCTTCTCATCTCCGAGGACCTCGACGAATTGTTCCAGATGTCGGGCCGCATCGCCGTCATCCATCGCGGCAAGGTTTCGCCGCCGCGGGAGGCGGCAGGTCTCAACCGCTCGCAAGTCGGCCTGATGATGGCCGGGCAGGAGAGCGAGGACGCCACATGATCCGCTTCGAACCGAGGGAATACGTCTCGACGCGACGCGTTATCGGCGCGCCCGTCTTCGCCGCCCTGATCGCGCTGGCGCTCGCCGCGATCCCGATCTGGTCCGCTGGCGCGGATATCGCCACCGCATACGTGTTGATGGTAAACGGCGCGATCGGCTCCGTCTTTGCGATTTCCGAGCTTCTGGCACGCGCGACGCCGCTGATCCTCACCGGGCTTGCCGCCGCCGTCGCCTTCCGCGCGAAGCTCTGGAACATCGGCGGCGAAGGCCAGCTTTACGCCGGCGCGCTTGCCGCCGTTGCCGTGGGCTCGGGCAGCCTGGCGCTTCCCTCCTATGCGCTGATCCCGGCAGTGCTTGTCGCAGGCGCGCTCGCCGGCGCGGCCGTGATGCTGGTTCCGACGCTTTTGAAGGTGAAGCTCGGCGCGGACGAGGTCGTCACCACTCTTCTCCTGAACTTCGTCATCCTGCTCATCGTGCAGATGATGCTGGAAGGGCCGATGCAGGACCCGATGGGCATGGGCTGGCCGCAGTCCGAGCCGGTGCTGGAGGAGGCGATGCTGCCGCAGCTCATCGCGCGCATGCGCGTCCACGCCGGGCTGATCGTGGCACTTCTCGCCGCCGTCTTCGCCGCGATCCTGATGCGGCGCACCGTCTGGGGCTTCGAAATTCGCGCAGTCGGCGCGAACCCATCGGCTGCGCGGCACGCCGGCATTCCCGTCACCGCAACCTTCGTTCGCGTCGGGCTTTTGTCCGGCGCATTCGCAGGGCTGGCGGGGGTTGGCGAAGTGGCGGGGCTGAAGGGGTATCTGACGGCCGACCTTTCTCCCGGCTTCGGCTATGCCGGCATCGTCGTCGCCATGCTCGCCGGCCTTTCGCCGCTTGGCGTCGTCATCGCCGCCATCTTCGTTGCAGGCGTTTTCGTGGGCGCCGATTCCATGAGCCGGGCGCTCGGCGTCTCAAGCTATCTCGCCGATCTGGTGGTTGCCATGTCACTGCTTTGCGTTCTCATCTCGGGGCTTTTCGTGCGCTACCACGTGCGTATCGGCGGCTCGCGGGCAACGGATTGACGGGGCGCGCGGCATGATCGAAATCCTCGACATTCTCGTGAACCCGAATTTCTGGGCAGCCGCGATCCGCATCGCCACGCCGCTGATTTTCGGCGTGCTTGGCGCGCTGATCTGCGAACGGTCGGGCGTGCTCAACCTCGGCATCGAGGGCATTTTCACCGCAGGCGCAATGGCCGGCTGGATGGCGGTCTGGCTCGGCGCGGACCTTTGGACGGGCGTTGCCGTTGCGGCTGCCGTCGGCGGGGTCTTCGGCCTTTTGCACGCGATCCTGACCGTGCCATTTGGCCTGTCGCAGCACGTTTCGGGCATCGGCGTGACGCTGTTCGCCACGAGCCTCAGCTATTTCGCCTATCGAACCGCCCTGCCCGATGTTTCCTCCCCGCCACGCATCACGCCGTTCCAGCCGCTCGACATCGAAGGCTTTTCCGACCTGCCGTTCATCGGCGCCGCTCTTTTCCAGCAAACCCCGCTGACGTTCCTTGCGCTTTTCCTCGTGCTGGCCGTCGCCTTCATCCTCAACCGCACGCCGCTCGGCTTCGCGATACGGGCCGTCGGCGACAATCCGGCGGCGGTGGAAGCGCAGGGGCTTTCCGTGTTCGGCCTGCGCGTCGGCGCTGTGATCGTCGGATCTGCGCTGATGGCCATCGGCGGGGCGTTCCTCACCATGTCGGCGTTCGACGCCTTCTTCTTCGGCATGGTCAACGGTCGCGGCTGGATCTGCATCGCGCTTGTCGTCTTCGCATCATGGCGGCCGGGAAAGGCGCTTTTGGGCGCGCTCCTCTTCGGTGCGTTCGACGCCTTCCAGGTGCGCCTGCAGACGGAAGTGGGGGCCTTCGTTCCGGGCCAGGTCTTCCTGATGCTGCCGTATCTTTTGTCGATCTTCGCGCTCGTCGCCGCCGCCCGAAAGGCGGATTACCCAAGGGCACTGCTGAAGCCCTATTTCAAGGGGCAGAGGTAAGCTCGCCCCTCCCCCTCAAACCTTCGTCGTAAGCCGAAGTGCGTCTGGCGCGCGCGGACGCGCTTGGCGATACTGGAGGCGGAGGAAACGGCCATGACCAACAAGAAGCTCATCATCGCCGACGAACAGCCCGTGATCGCGCGCTGCCTGAAGGGCCTTCTCACCCATGAGGGTTATGACGTCGAGGCCACGGCGAGTGCCGACAGGCTGCTTGAAATCGTGCGCGGCGGAGGGGCCGACCTCATCCTCATTGATGCCGATCTGCCGAGGCAAAACGGCATTTCCGTCTGCCAGGCGCTGAAGGCGAACCCCGCGACGCGCGATCTTCCCATCGTCGTCATGAGCGCTTCGGCACGCGCGATCGAGACCGAAAAGGCAACGGCGCTCGGTGCCGATGCCGTGCTGCGCAAGCCTTTCACGCTCGACGACCTGAAAGGCGCTCTCGTCAAGCTTCGCGCAGGCGAAGCACGCACCGCCCTCCATGCTTGAAAAGGCCGCCGAGCGGTGGAGCCTCAGGCTCCGTATCTTCCTGTTCTTCGCGCTGATCGCCGCCGGAGCGGCCGCGATCCTTTGCGCCGCGTTCTTCCTTCTTGGCCGTGAACTCCCGCCCTCCGCCATCAGCCATCTGGCGCTTTACGGCGGAGGCGCGGGCTTTGCGATTGTTGGCCTCGTGCTGTGGGTATGGATCAAGTTCGACGATCACGTGGCAAGGCCCGTCGAGGCGCTTGCCCGCGATCTGCACGCCGCCGTTCATGCGGGATCGGAGAAACTGCCCGATGCCGAGCGCGCGCGATACCTCGGTCAACTTGCGCCCGGTATCGTTGAGGCTTCGCAGGCGCTTCAGGAAACCCGCGCGCGCGTCGACACCGCAATCACCAATGCCACGGCCCGCGCGGAACGCCAGAAGAAGCGGCTTGAAACCGTGCTGCGCGACCTGCAGCAGGGCGTTATCATCTGCCGGCTCGACCATACGGTGCTGCTCTATAACCGCGCCGCCCAGCACTTCGTGGCCCATGCGGCGGCAGGCGCGGGTTCCGCCCCCGGCGGGGAGCTGGGCCTGGGCCGCAAACTGACGAGCCTGATCGCCCGCCAACCGCTGCGCCACACGCTGGACAGGCTGACGCGGCGCTTCGAGGGCGGACGGTACCTTGCCCATCACGACGGGCTGATGGCCCCTTTCCTCGCCGCGACCGCCACGGGCCACGAAACCATGAAGGGGCGCATGTCGCTGGTGCTCGACGAGGACGACGCAAGCCCGATCGGCTATGTCGTCACCTTCGACCGGGTGACGGAGGAGCTTGCCGCCGGCATCTGGCGCGAGCGCCTGCTGCAGGATGTCGCTCAGGACGTGCGAAACCACATCACCAACCTGACGATGGCAGGTGAGCTTCTGTTGAGCGGGCAGCCGCTTTCGGACGAAGAAAAAGAACAGGCGCGCGCGACGATCCGCAGCGAGCCGCGAATTCTCGGCGAAAGGCTCGACCGGCTTGACCAGGTCGCCAACGACATTTTCGCCGCCGCATGGCCGGTCGCGCCGGTCTTCTCCGCAACGCTTTTCGACAGCGCGGCGACGCGCCGTTCGGAAGACCGGGCAATCAAGGTCGAGCAGCGGGGGACGCCGGTCTGGATCACCTGCGATTCGGCGAGCGTCAG
Source organism: Hongsoonwoonella zoysiae (assembly GCF_013266695.1). Taxonomy (GTDB): domain Bacteria; phylum Pseudomonadota; class Alphaproteobacteria; order Rhizobiales; family Stappiaceae; genus Hongsoonwoonella; species Hongsoonwoonella zoysiae. The sequence continues at coordinate 1,537,268 of NZ_JABRXF010000001.1, read as the reverse complement.
CGAGCTTGTCGACCGGATCATGAACCGCGCGGCCGTTTGGGACCAGGTGCGCGACTTCCGGCTGGAGACGGAGCGAAACGGCGAGCGCGTCTATGTCGATATCGTCTGGCGGGGTCAGGTGGTGCCCGAAAGCCTCGTCGAGGAATGGCTGCGCGAGCCGCTCGACGAATCGCTCGGCGCGATGACCGGGCGGGACGTGCTGACCCATCACAAGACGGACCTTTGGTGCGAGGCCGTGCCGGAAAGCGACGGCGACGTGCGCATCCGCCTGCCGCTTGCGATTTCCTCCGACCTGGAGGACCGGCCCGCCAAATCGAGCGTGGCGATCCCCGAGCGGCCCGAGTTCTACGACTTCGACCTTTTCACACGCCACCCACCGGGCGCCCTGGACGACATGCCGCTGAAGGCGCTTTCCTATATCGTCTTCGATACAGAAACGACCGGGCTCGAACCGTCGCGCGGCGACGAGATGGTGTCGGTCGCAGGGGTGAGGATCGTCAATGGCCGCGTGCTCAGGGGCGAGATCTTCTCGACCTTCATCAACCCGGGACGGCGCATTCCAGCCGCCGCCGCGAAAATTCACGGTATTACCGATGCCATGGTCGCCGAGGCGCCGGACGCCGCCACCGTGCTGCCCCGCTTTCACGATTTCGTCGGCGACGGGGTGCTCGTCGCCCATAATGCTCCGTTCGACATGGCCTTTCTGAAGAAACGCCAGGCGGATGCAGGGCTCGTCTTCGACCAGCCGGTGCTCGATACGGTGCTTCTTGCCGCGCATGTGTTCGGACGCGCCGACAGCCTGACGCTCGATGCGCTAGCCGAGCGCTTCAACGTCGTCATTGCGCCGGAGGATCGGCATACCGCGCTTGGCGACGCGCTGGCGACCGCCGATGTTCTCCTCAAGCTTTTCGACCTTCTGGAACCTCTTGGCGTTTCGACGCTGGGAGACGCTATCCGCGTGGCCGACCGGCAGGCCGCGATCCGGCGCAAGCAATCCGCCTATTGAGTACCGGCGCTTGCCGGAAACTCGTCAAACACTCGCGAATGTTGCTTTTTTGAGTCGACTTTCTTCTCCAAACGCACTGTCATGTCGTTTTCATATGAACGTTGCCATGCGTTCATGTGAGCATGGTAACTTATGTGTCAGCGATATTTCACGGGAGTTTCACGCGTCGATGGACATTTCCGAACGGCAGTCGGAGATCGCCGAACTGGTGCAGGCACAGGGCTTTCTCTCGGTTGAATCGCTTGCCGAACGCTTCGGCGTGACCACGCAAACGATTCGCCGGGACGTGAACGGGCTTTGCGAAGTCGGCATACTGCGCCGCACGCACGGCGGCGTAGAACCGCCGCCCGCCATGCACAACATCCACTACCGCACGCGCCAGATCCTGAACCTGCCGGCCAAGCAGCGCATCGCGGCGACCGTCGCCGAATACGTGCCGAATGACGTCTCCCTCGCCTTTTCCATCGGCACCACGCCCGAAATCGCGATGCAGGCGCTGATGAGCCATGAAATGCTTCGCATCTATACCAACAACCTGAATGTCGCCATGGCGGCCTCGGCCAACCCGGGCTTCGACGTCACGATCGTCGGCGGGCGGCTTCGCCATGGCGACCGCGATATCCTGGGACCGGCGACGCAATCCTTCTTCGAAAGCTACAAGTTCGACATCGGCATATTCGGCGTGGCGGGTGTCGACGAGGACGGCACGCTTCTCGACTTTCACGAGGACGAAGTGCTGTCGCGCCAGGCAATTCGCGAAAACGCGCGCCAATCCTTCCTCGTGCTCGACCATACGAAATTCACCCGCCCCGCCCATGTGCGCGGCGGGCATATCAGCGATGTCAGCCACGTCTTTTGCGACCGCAGGCCGCCCGAGGCGATATTGAACATGCTGAAGCCCACGGACACGACGGTGGTCGTCTGCGGGGAAGAGTGAACGGGCCGGGCAAAAGAAATCACCCCTCGCCGGACCGCTCGATGACCCTGTGAAGCGCTGCGACGAGCGTTTCGGTTTCGCGCGGGCCGATCGCCTCGATCAGCCGTTCCTGATGGGCCTTCGCGGCCGAAATCAGTTCATCGACGGTGCGCTCGCCTTCCCCGGTGAGGTTGACGTTGACCCGGCGGCGGTCGCCAACGTCCGCCCGCCTTTCGACAAGCCCCTGGCGAACCAGCCGCTCGACCGTCTTGCTCATCGCCGGCTGGTTGACAAGGCAGACGGCGGCCAGCTCGCCGACAGTCTGGCCCCCGGAGCCTTTCAATGCGGCAAGTACACGCCAGTTCGACACGTTGAAACCACGCCGGCGGACCTCCTCGTGGAATTCCGCGCTCGCAACGCTTGAAGCACGCGCGAGAAGATAAAGCAGGTAGCCGTCGATAAAGCGCGCACTGTCAGCCATTGTCCTCAACATCATCCGGGATGCCCGCCATGGGGGCCAGCGTGGGGGCCAGTGTGGGGGCCAGCGTGGGGGATCGTGTAGCGCCCGGCGTGGAAGATCAGCGGCTCCTTCTCGTCGTGGCCGAAAGCGACGACCTTGCCAAGGAAGACCACATGGTCGCCGGCGGGAACGCGGGTCTCGTTCTCGCACTGGAAGACGGCCGTGGTGCCGGAGATCAGCGGTACGCCGGCGATGCCTTCTTCCCACTCCACATCGGCGAAGCGATCTTCCACCGGCCTTGCGAAACGGTCAGAAAGATAGCGCTGGTCGGCCGCGAGAATGTTGATCGCAAAGTGACTGGCTTGGCGAAAGACGTCGAGGTTTCGCGAGCGCGCGGCAAGGCTCCACAAAACCATCGGCGGGTCGAGGGAAACGGAATTGAACGAATTGGCGGTGAGCCCGACCGGCCTGCCGGCGCCATCGAGCGCGGTGACGATCGTAACGCCCGTCGCGAAACGCCCCAGAGCCTCGCGAAACCGGGCGGCAGGAAACTGGTGAGGGTCTATCGTCATCGCTCCCGTTCCCATTCGTTCATGTATAAAAATATGCCTTTTCATATAATAACAAAATTGCTACGATCCACCAAGTCGTTTTCGTTTCTTGCGCGAATTCCAAAAAAGGAAACTAGAAAAACCGGAAGTCAGGCGCGCGCGAAAACGAACCTGCCAAACGAGGAGGGAGAGGCATGCTGGCGGACCGCATCGAGGGAAAATGGATCGATGCCTTCGAGGCCGTCTTCAAGCTCTGCAAGGTCGCGACTGGCGAGACGGTGGCGATCCTCTCCGAAACCCAGTCCCGAACGCTCAACGTCCATATCGCCGAGCTTGCGCTCGACCGGACAGGGGCCAACTGGTTCCATGTCACCGTGCCGACCCCGCGTCAGGATGCGCCGATTCCGGTGCGTTCCACCGGCGCTTCGGCGGCACTTGGCGGGCAGAAGGCCGCCGTTGCGGCGCTGAAGGAATGCGGGCTCGTCGTCGACCTGACGGTGGAAGGCCTGCTGCACGCGCCGGAACTTCCCGAGATCATTTCCGGCGGCGCGCGCATCCTAATGATTTCAAACGAACACCCGGAAGCGCTGGAACGCCTGCTGCCGCAAACCAGGGACGAGCCGCGCGTGAAGACCGCCGTCAAACGCTGCCGGGCCGCGAAACGCATGACGGTGACATCAGCCGCGGGAACGGATCTCACCGTCGACATGGAGGGCGCTTCCACTGTCGGCGTCTGGGGCTGGTGCGACCGGCCGGGCACCGTGGCCCATTGGCCGGCGGGGCTCGTCGTCAGCTTCCCGAAGGCGGCTTCCGTCAACGGCACGCTGGTGCTGGACGCGGGCGACGTGAACCTCACCTTCAAGCGCTACCTCGAGCGCCCGGTCAAACTTACCATCGTCGACGACTATGTGACGGATATCGAAGGAGAAGGCACGGACGCGGAGCTCATGCGCCGCTATCTTGCCGCATGGGGCGACCGGGAGGCCTATGCGGTTTCCCATGTCGGTTTCGGCATGAACGAAGGTGCGCGCTACGAAGCACTTGCCATGTACGACCGGCGCGAGACGAACGGCACGGAAGTGCGCGCGTTCGCCGGCAATTTCCTTTTCTCGACAGGTGCCAACGAATTCGCCGGGCGCTACACCAAGGGCCATTTCGACATTCCGGTGCGCGGCTGCACGATCTCGCTCGACGGCGAAGCGGTGGTGACGGACGGAGACCTGGCGGAGGCATTCAAATGAGGGTGCCCGCTTTTGAGACGCGCGGCGACGCGCCGGAAACGCTGATCCTCTTGCATGGCATCGGCGCGGGCGCGGAGATGTTCTCTCCCCAGCTTGACGGGCTTTCGGACCGTTTCACCGTGATCGCCTGGAACATGCCGGGCTACGGGGGCACGCCACTCGATGGCGAGATGACCTTCGAAGGGCTGTCCGACGCCCTTCTGGCGCTGATCGACCACCTCGGCATCGAAAAGGCGAACCTTCTCGGCCATTCCATTGGCGGAATGATCGCCCAGGAGTTTTACGCAAGGCACCCGGAGCGCGTGCGCTCGCTCATCCTTTCGGGAACGACTTCAGCCTTCGGCAGCCGCGACGGGGAGTTTCAGAAGAAGTTCGTCTCAGACAGGCTCGCGCCCCTCGATGCGGGAAAGACGATCCCGGAGCTTGCAGCAAGCTTCGTCCCGCATCTGGTCGGCTCGGCATCCCTGCCTTCGGCAATAGACATCGCGCGCGTCGCCATGAGCAGGCTTTCGCCCGAGACCTACCGCGAAGTGATCCGCTGTCTTGCGACATTCGACCGGCGCGAAGAGCTTTCACGGATATCCGTGCCTACGCTCCTGATCGCGGGCGAGGAAGACACCAACGCTCCGCTGAAATCCATGAAAAGAATCGCGGAGCAAATAGAAGGCGCAAGGTTCGAGGCGTTGGCCGGCATCGGCCACCTCGCCCCCCTTGAAGCGCCCGACGCCTACAACGGCCTCATCAAGTCATTCTATGCGATCACATTCGGAGGTTTGAGCCCATGAACGCGGCAGATCTCGACATCATCGGCACGGACCAGCCGATTTTCGACCCGTCCGCCTTCCGCCTCACCGAGCAGGAAGCCGAACTCACCGCGCTCGCACGGCGCATCGGCAAATCGCGCTTCGCCCCGCGCGCCGAAGAATTCGACCGCGAGGCGAGCTTTCCGACCGAGAACTACAATGACATGCATGAAGCCGGGCTGCTTGGCATCTGCGTGCCGAAGGAAAACGGCGGCCATGGCGCGCCTTTCCGCGCCTACATGATGACGGCTGCCGAAATCGGCCGTTACTGCGGGGCGACCGCGCTGACGTGGAACATGCACGTTTGCTCCTGCCTGTGGACCGGGGCACTGACCGACGATCTGGAGATGTCCGCCGAGCAGCGCGAAAACCACCTGCGCCGCAGGGCGAGACACTACGACCGCATCCTGAAGGACGGCGCGATCTATTCGCAGCCCTTCTCCGAAGGCGGTGCTGCGGCGGCCGGCGTCGTGCCCTTCTCGACAAGCGCGAAACGCGCCGACGGCGGCTGGATCATCAACGGCAAGAAGATTTTCGCTTCGCTGTCCGGCCACGCCGACTATTACGGCATCCTCTGCGGCGAGATGAAGGAGGGCGAGCGCCCGAGCCGCCGCGACACGATGTATATCGCCGTTCCCGCGAATGCGGAGGGTGTGAAGGTCGTAGGCCCGTGGGATCCGCTCGGCATGCGCGGCACGGTTTCGCGCACGCTCATCTTCGAGGATGTCTTCGTTCCCGACGAGGAACAGCTCATGCCGCGCGGCATCTACTACCAGGCGGCAAGCCGCTGGCCGCATATGTTCATGACGCTGTCGCCGACCTATATGGGCATCGCGCAGGCCGCATTCGATTTCACGATCCAGTACCTTCGCGGCGAAGCACCGGGCCTGCCGCCGGTCAAGCGGCGCATGTATCCGACCAAGCAGATAGGCGTTGCCCAGATGCACCTGATGCTGGAGCAGACCAAGGCGCTCTGGTTCCAGGCGATCACCGAAGCCGGGCCCGATCCGACGCGCGGGCAGGTGATGCGCGCATGGGCGGCCCATTACACCGTCATGGAAAACGCCAACGAGATCTGCCAGCTTGCCATCCGCACCTGCGGCGGCCAGTCCATGCTGAAATCGCTGCCGCTGGAACGGCTTTACCGCGACAGCCGTTGCGGCTCGCTGATGCTGCCGTGGACGGCGGAAATCTGCCTGGACAGGATCGGACGCGAGAGCCTTTATCTCCCCGGTGAGAGCGACGATTGAGAGAAGCCGCGAAACGGAGTGCGGGCATGACGATCGACCGCTGGATTGCAGCGCACGCCTGTTTTTCGCCCGACAAGCCGGCGATCCGCTTTCACGCGGGCGATCTCACCTACGCGGAACTCGACCGGGCGATCGGCAAGACCGCGCATTGGCTTGCCTGCGAGCGCGGGATCAAGCGCGGCGAGCGTATCGCCTACCTCGGCACCAACGCGCCGGACATGCTGATGCTGCTCTTTGCCGCTGCGCGGACGGGCATAATCCTCGTGCCACTCAACTGGAGGCTTGCCCCGCCTGAGCTTGCCTATGCAGTTTCCGACAGCGGCGTGAAGCTGCTGATCCACCAGCCGGCGTTTGGCGAAACGGTCTCCGCCATTCTTGCCGATCCCCTGCTCGGCAGCGCTGCGAGCGTCGAGGCTTGCGAAATCGATCCGGCGGCGGGTGGACTGGCCGCCCTTCTGGCGAACGGCGAAAGCCTTGAAGCTGGCGATGGGGAAGAAACCGACCCGCTTCTGATCGTCTATACCTCCGGCACGACAGGTAGTCCGAAAGGCGCGGTGCTGAGCCAGCGCGCGATCCTGGTCAACGCGCTCAACGCGCGGCACATGCATGACATGCGTGAGGGAGATCTGGTGCTCACCGTCCTGCCCATGTTCCACGTCGGCGGGCTCAACATCCAGACGACGCCCGCACTTTACCTCGGCGCAACGGTGATCCTGCACGAACGCTTCCACCCGCGCGAAACGCTGGCGGCGATTTCGGCCGAAAAGCCAACGCTGACCGTGCTCGTGCCAGCCACGCTTGCCGCGATGATTTCCCACCCCGAATGGAAAGGGCATGATCTCTCATCCTTGCGCGCCATCGCCACCGGCTCGTCGGATGTGCCGCTCGGCCTGATGACGCCCTTCATCGAGCGCGGGGTGCCCGTCATCCAGATTTACGGTTCCACGGAAACCACGCCCGTCGCGATCTACCAGCGCATCGAGGACATTCCCGCGGAATTAGGCGCCATCGGCAGGCCGGGACTTCATACACGCGCGAGGATCATACTTCCCGATGGAAACGAAGCGCCCCCTGGCGAGGTGGGCGAGATCGAAATCCTGGGCGAACACGTCGCCACCGGCTACTGGAACCTGCCGGAGGAAACCGAAAAGACATTCCGCGACGGCTGGTTTCGCACCGGCGACCTTGGCCTTGTCGATCCAAACGGGCTCTTTTGGTTCAAGGACCGGCTGAAAAACGTCATTATTTCCGGTGGGGAAAATATCTATCCCGCCGAACTGGAACGTGTGCTGCGCGAGCTTGATTTCGTGAAGGAGGCGACCGTCATCGGAAGGCCCGACCCGCGCTGGGGCGAGGTGCCGGTGGCCGTTGTCGTGCCGAAAGATCCGGGACAGTGTGACGAGGCGCACGTGCTTCAAGCCTTCGAAGGCAGGATAGCCCGCTACAAGCACCCGAAAACGGTTGTTTTCGCGGAAGAATTGCCGCGAAATGCGCTTGGCAAGATCCGGATTGACCAGGTCAGGGAGATGGCGGCGGGAAAGGTTCCGGGCGGACAGGAGCGATAAGGACTCCGGAAAACAGGCCTCTACGCAAAATATTCCAAAGGCAGGAATGCCGAAGACAAACGAGGGGATCACAATGCGTCGTATCTTGGGAACTTTCGCTTTGACGGCCGCACTCGGGTTTGGGCTGACGGCACCTTCCGCCGCAGAAACCACTTTGCGCGTTTCCAACTGGCTGCCGCCGTCGCACCCGATCGTCCGCGACATCCTGGAGCCCTGGGGCAAACAGGTGGAGGAAGCGACCGGCGGCAGCGTGAAGGTGGAGATCATGGCCTCGCCAATCGGCAAGCCGCCGGCGCAGTTCGACTTGATCAAGAGCGGCGCCGCCGACGTCGGCTACGGCGTGCATGGCTATACGCCCGGGCGCTTCAAGCTGACGCCGATCGTCGAAGGTCCGTTCCTTTCCGACAGCGCGGAAGCGCTTTCCGTCGCCTACTGGAAGGTGCATGAAGCAATGCTTGCCAAGGCGGACGAGCACCAGGGCGTCAAGGTTCTGACCGTCTTCACCCACGGCCCCGGCGCGATCTTCACCACCGAAAAGCCGGTGAAAACGGTGGCGGACGCAAACGGCCTGAAAATGCGCATCGGCGGCGGCGTGGTCGCGCAAATCGCCGAGCGCCTCGGCATGGTGGGGGTGCAGGCGCCCTCCCCGCAGGTCTATGAAATCCTGTCGAACGGTGTCGCTGACGGCATCCTGTTTCCCGCCGAATCCGTTCCCTTCTTCCGCATCGACGAGGTGCTGAAATACGGCACCACCGTGCCGGGCGGACTTTACAACACCTCCTTCTTCGTCGTCATGAACGAGGGCACCTGGAACGGGCTTTCGGATGAGGAGAAGGCTGCCATCGACAAGGTTTCGGGCGAAGCGATGGCCCGGCTTGCCGGGCAGGCGTGGGATGCGGCGGATGCCGCGGGCAACAAGACAATGGCCGAAAAGGGCCTTGAGATCACACAAGCCGACGACGCGATGACGGCGGAAATTGCCGAAAAGCTCGTAGGCATCAACCAGGGGTTCCTCCGCGCCGCGAAGGCCGCCGGCATCGACGGGGAAGCGGCCCTTGAAATGCTGAGGGGCGAAATCGCCGCGCAATCGAAATAATGAGTGATCCCAACCACGCGCGCCCGGCGGCAGCCGCCACCGGGCGCACGGGCCGCGCCTTCCTCGGCGGGCTTCGCATAATCGCCGGCCTGCTGATCCTCATCATGATGGCCGTGACGTTCGTGGACGTCATCGGCCGTTACGTGTTTTCCTCGCCGCTGCCGGGCGCCTTCGAACTTACGGAAGTTCTGCTCGGCCTCGTGATCTTCGCAGGACTCCCCCTTGTCACGCTGCGCGAGGAGCATGTAACGGTCGACCTCGTGACGAGCCGCGTGCCGCATTTCATCCGCCAATGGCTTTTGAAATTCGCGCATGTGGTGACAGCGGCCGTCCTCATCGTGCTGGCCTGGCGGCTTGGCATCATCGCCCGCGATCTTTCGGCTTACGGCGATGCGACCGTCTTCCTGCGCCTGCCGCTCGGGCCGGTCGCCGGCATCATGGCCGCCCTTTGCGCCTGTGGCGCCGTCGCCTCCCTCGTCGTCTTCCTCCGCAGGTAACGGATCCGCAGTTCCATGGAAACCTGGCTTCCCGGCCTCGTCATTCTCCTTATCGTCATGATGGCCGGCGTGCCCATCGCCATGGCGATGGCCGCCGTCGGCGCGCTCGGGTTGACCGCGATCCTGGGCTTCGGCCCGGCCATGGCCATCGTCGGGCAGACGACGTTCGACACGGGCATGTCCTACACGCTTTCAGTGGTGCCGCTTTTCGTTCTGATGGGAAATCTCGTCACGCGCGGCGGGCTTTCGGACGAACTTTACGCGGCCTGCAACGCATGGCTCGGCCACAAGCCGGGCGGGCTTGCGCTTGCCACCGCCGTTGCCTGCGGCGGGTTTTCCGCCGTCTGCGGATCGTCGCTCGCAACCGCCGCCACCATGGGCAAGGTCGCGCTGCCGCAGATGCGGCGGTTCAAATACGACGATTCCCTTGCAAGCGGTGTGATCGCGGCGGGCGGCACGCTCGGCATCCTCATTCCGCCAAGCGTCATTCTCGTGCTTTACGGGGTGACGACACAGCAGGACATCGCAAGGCTCTTCATTGCCGGCATCGTGCCGGGCATCCTCGGGATCCTGGGCTATATGGCCGCCGTACGCGTGGTCTGCCATTTCCGCCCCGAAGCCGGGCCACGCGGTCCGAAGCTGCCTTACAGCCAGCGTTTCGCCGCGTTGAAGGGCGTGATCGGCATCCTTGGTCTCTTTACGCTCGTCATCGGCGGCATCTATCTCGGCGTCTTCACGGCGACGGAAGCCGCCGGCATCGGTGCTGCGGGCGCCTTCTTCATTGCGCTCTTTCGGCGAAAGCTTTCAGTAAAGATCCTGATCGACGTGCTGGCGGAAACGGCGGCGACGACCACCATGATGTTCATGGTGCTGATCGGCGCGCTGATTTTCTCCAATTTCGTCAATATCGCGGGGCTGCCTTCCGCGCTCAGCGATCTCGCGCGCTCTTCCGGCCTGCCGGCGCCCGCTATCCTCGCCGCCATCCTCGTCGTCTATCTCTTGCTCGGCATGGTGCTGGAAAGCCTGTCGATGGTGCTTCTGACCGTGCCGATCTTCGCGCCCGTGATGGCGGCGCTTGGCTACGATCTCGTCTGGTTCGGCATTCTCGTGGTGGTGGTGACCGAAATCAGCCTGATCACGCCGCCGGTCGGCCTCAATGTCTTCGTGCTGAAGACCGTCCTGCCGGACGTTCCCATCGGCACGATCTTCCGGGGCATCTTCCCGTTCCTGGCGGCGGACATCGTGCGCCTCGTGCTGATCGCAGCCTTTCCGGCGATTGTCCTCTTCCTGCCGCGCGCGATGGGATAGGCGCCACCGCTTAGTCGAGCGTCATGACGATCTTTCCGAAGACGCGATTGTCGCGCATCGCCTGAAACGCATCGCGATAGCGCGCGAGCGGGAAAGTCTCGCCGATCACCGGCTTCAGCCCCGTTTCTCCCGCCGCTTCCACCATCCGCCGCGTGGAGGCGACGGAGGCGACCGTCACCCCTTGCAGGCGAATGCGGCGCATGACCACCAGCGGAAGGAGAATGGAGGCGGAAGCTCCCGAAAGCACGCCAATAAGAAAGGCGGTGCCGTTGGGCTTGAGCATACGGATGGAAGCATCAAGCGTTTCCGTCCCGCCAACGTCGATGACAGCATCGACCGGCCCGCCGGCAAGCGAGCGTGCGGCTTCCGCCCAGCCGGCATCCGTCCTGTAGTTGACGAGGCCATCCGCACCGAGCGCCCTCGCCATTTCGAGTTTTTCGTCCGACGAGGACGTGATGACGACGGAAAGCCCAAGCATTCGAGCGAACTGCAGCGCGAAGACCGAGACGCCACCCGTGCCCTGCACAAGAAGCCGGTCTCCGGGCTTGAACGTCTCGAAATCCGTCAGCGCCGACCAGGCGGTTGCGCCCGCGCAAGGGAGCGTGGCCGCTTCTTCAAAGCTCAAGCCATCCGGCAGCGGGACAAGTGCCTGCGCCGGAACCGTTACGTGGTCGCGGAAAACGCCGTCGCCGCAAATGCCGCCGCCGAAACCCGACCGCATCGCCTCCGGCGTCAGTTCGCCGTCCTCCCATGCGGGAAAGAAGGGGATCAGCACGCGCGTTCCAGGCTCGATATCAGAGCCTTCGCCCACAGCGACGACTTCTCCGGCAGCATCGGAGCCGACCACGATCGGGAAGCTCTGCCTTGGCGCGTAAGTGCCCTCCACCAGCAGGAGGTCGCGGCGGTTGAGGCTGACGGCGTGAACCTTCACCAGCGCTTCGCCGGGACCGGGTTCGGGGACGGGCCGGTCTTCGAGCGCAAGCCCCTCAAGCCCGAAACGGTTCAGCACCAAAGCGCGCGATTGCATGGCCTCTCCCCCTTCATTTCCGCTCAATATAGAAGCTTGGGCAGGGTTGTCGCGACCTGAGGCAGGAACCAGAGGAGTATCATTCCGACCACCTGCAGCACGATGAAGGGCATGACGCCCCGGTAGATCATGCCCGTCGTCACTTCCTCGGGCGCTGCGCCCCGCAGGTAAAACAGCGAGAAGCCGAAGGGGGGCGTCAGGAAGGACGTTTGAAGGTTTATCGCGATCAGCATGGAAAGCCAGACCGGATCGTGCCCCATGAGGATCAGCACGGGTGCGACCAGCGGCAACACGATGACGGAAATTTCCACGAAATCCAGAAAGAAGCCGAGCACGAAAATGAGCGCCATGACGAACAGCAGCGCGCCCTGCGGCCCGCCCGGCATGGCCGACAGAATATCCTCGATGCGGTGATCGCCGCCCAATCCCCGGAAGACGAGGGAGAAGACGCTGGCCGTCAGGATGGTCGCGAAGATCATCGCGGTGACCGTCATCGTCGAGGTCATGACAGGCTTGAGGATATCCTTCGCCGCCGCCTGCCGCAGCGCCTTTGCAACGGCGTAGAAAGCGATCAGCACCAGGAGCGTGGCGAAAGCACCGAGAACCCAGCTTCCAAGCCCCGCATCTCCGCGCTGCAGGCGGATCGGCGAAATGCCCGCCACGACAGCAAGAAGGCCCAGCGCCGCGGCGCCGGCGATGAACACCTTCGTCGAGCGGCCGTTCATCTTGGCGCCCGCCAGAAGCAGCGCGCCGACCGCACCCACAGATGCCGCCTCGCCTGGCGTCGCGATGCCGCCCAGGATCGAACCGAGCACCGCGACGATAAGGAAGATCGGCGGCAGCACGGCGCGCGCGATCTCCGCCCGCGAGGGCGCTTCGGCCAGTTCCTTCAGCGCTGGCGCCGCCGCCGGGTTCACCCAGGCTTTCACCAGCAGATAGACGATATAGACGCCGACCAGCATCAGCCCCGGCAGGAGGGCGGCGGCGAAAACCTGGCCGACGGAGATCGTCTCGACGGTGAATTTCCCCTGTTCGAACTGCGCCTGCTGATAAGCGTTCGACATGACGTCGGACAGGATGATGAGCAGCGTCGACGGCGGGATGATCTGGCCGAGCGTGCCGGACGTGCAGACAATGCCCGACGCAAGCTTCGGGTCGTAACCGTTCCTGAGCATCGTCGGCAGCGCGATCAGCCCCATGGCGACGACCGTCGCGCCGACGATGCCGGTGGAGGCGGCAAGCAGCGCACCGACAAGCACGACCGATATGCCAAGCCCGCCGCGAAGTCCGCCGAAGAGCCGGCCCATGGTTTCCAGCAATTCCTCGGCGATGCGGCTTTTTTCCAGCACCACACCCATGAAGACGAAAAGCGGAATGGCGATCAGCACATCGTTGGTCAGCAAACCGAAGACGCGCTGGCCAAGCGCGCCGAGAAGGCTCATGTCGAACTGGCCGGTCGCCCAGCCGAGGAGTGCGAAGATCGTCGCAACGCCTGCAAGGGTGAAGGAAACGGGATAGCCGATCAGGATGGCAACGATCAGCCCGGCGAACATCAGAAGATCGAGCGGCAGGCTCATGCGGCGGCGTCTTTCGTATTCAGGCGGACAAGATCACGCAGGAAGCATGCAATGCCCTGCACGATGAGAAGCACGCAGAAAGCGGGGATGAGAGATTTCAGAAGGAAGGAGGCCGGAATACCGCCGACGGAAATCGGCCCTTCAAGCACCGCCCATGAATTGCGCACCGAAGGAAAGGAAAACCACAAGAGCAGGACCATCGACGGCAGGAGCAGGAGTGCCGCGCCCAACACATCGATCCGCGCCTTTCCGCGTGCCTTGAGCTTGCCGTAGAAAATGTCGACACGCACATGACCGTCGACCAGCAGCGTATAGCCCGCGCCCAGCATGAAAAGCGCGCCGTGCATATAGAGCACGCCTTCGGTCAGGAACACGAAGCTGATGCCATAGACATAGCGCAACAGCACCACCGCGAACTGCAACAGCACCATGAGAAGCGCCAGCCAGCGCACGGTGGCGCCAACCGCCCGGTTCACGGCGTCAAGCCGATCTGCCATTTTTTCCATGACCCCCCCGCCGATGGATGAACGGCGGGCCGGATCGCCCCGACCCGCCGCAGTCGTCTTAGCCGTAGTTATAGTCCAGCGCGCGGGCGTTCATCTGCCCGTTGTCGGCATAGACCATGTAATCGGCAATCGAGTTGCGGTAGGCGAGGAAGCTTTCGGTGATGCGGCGCACCAGCTCGTCTTCGTCGGCACGAAGGTCGGCAATCACCTCGCCCGCGGCATTGCCCATCGCCACGATCACGTCGTCTGGAAGCTTCTTCACCTGCACGCCCTGCTCTGAGACAAGCTGCTGCAGCGCAAGCGCGTGCTTCGTCGAATATTCCGTCCAGACCGGGTTGTAGAGCGACTGGGCGGCCATCGCGACCGCTTCCTTCAGATCATCCGGAAGTCCGTCATAGGCGGCCTTGTTGACGGCACATTCCTCCGCCGAGGAAGGCTCGCCGACGCCCGGCCAATAGTAGTTCTTGGCGACCTGATAGAAGCCGAGCGCGGAATCCGTCCACGGGCCTATGAACTCGCCCGCATCCAGCGCGCCGGATTGGAGGGCCTGGAACATGTCGCGCCCGCCCATCGCCTGAACGGCCATGCCAAGCTTGGAGCACATTTCCGAAGCAAGGCCGGTGGTGCGGAAGCGCAGGCCCTTGAGATCGTCGACCGAGTTGATTTCCGTGCGGAACCAGCCCTGCCACTGCGGACCGGAATTGCCGCAAAGAAACGGCTTCAAGCCGAAGCGGGCGTACATTTCGTCATAAAGCTCCTGCCCGCCGCCATGGGCGAGCCAGCCAACCTGTTCATCCGCGCGAAGGCCGAAGGGCTGCGAACCGAACAGAAGAATGCCCTTGGACTTGGAGCCCCAGTAGGCGGGAACCGCATGATAAAGCTCGGCCGTACCTTCCGAGACAGCGTCGAACACGCCGTTGCCCGGAACAAGCTCTCCAGCCGCATAAAGCTCGACGACGATGCGCCCGCCGGAAAGGGCGGTGATCCGGTCCGCCAGCATCTGCGCGGCGACACCGGGTCCCGGCAGGTTCTTCGGCCAGGCCGTCACCATCTTCCAGCGGCGCACATCCTGGGCGACCGCGGGCGCGGCGAGCGTGGAGGCGGCGGCGGCCGCCGCGGTGCCGACAGCGGCGGATTTCAGGAACTCACGTCTTTTCATCGCAGGTCTCTCCTCTGGTTTTTCGAGACATTGGTTTCTTGAAATCAATTCCCCAGGATCGCGGGCAGGCGAAGGCCTTTTTCGCGGGCGCAATCGAGTGCGATGTCGTAACCGGCATCCGCATGGCGCATGACGCCGGTCGCCGGATCGTTCCACAACACACGTTCGATACGCCGCGCGGCATCTTCCGTGCCGTCGCAGCAGATCACCATTCCCGAATGCTGGGAAAAGCCCATGCCGACGCCGCCGCCGTGATGGAGGCTCACCCAGGTGGCGCCCGATGCGCAGTTCAACAGCGCATTCAAAAGCGGCCAGTCGGAAACGGCGTCCGAGCCGTCCTTCATGGCTTCCGTCTCGCGGTTGGGCGAGGCGACGGAGCCTGAATCCAGATGGTCGCGCCCGATGACGACGGGCGCCTTCAATTCGCCGTTGGCCACCATCTCGTTGAAGGCGAGACCGAGGCGGTGCCTGTCGCCAAGGCCCACCCAGCAGATGCGCGCCGGAAGGCCCTGGAAAGAGATGCGCTCGCGCGCCATGTCGAGCCAGGTGTGCAGGTGCTTGTTATCGGGCAGCAGCTCCTTCACCTTTTCGTCGGTACGGTAGATATCCTCCGGATCGCCGGAAAGGGCGGCCCAGCGGAAGGGGCCGACACCCCGGCAGAAGAGCGGGCGGATATAGGCCGGCACGAAGCCCGGGAAGGCGAAGGCGCGCTCGAACCCCTCTTCCTGTGCGACCTGGCGGATGTTGTTGCCGTAGTCCAGCGTCGGAACGCCGGCGTCCCAGAAGGCGACCATCGCCTCCACATGCTCGCGCATGGACGCGCGCGCCGCCTTTTCGACCGCCTTCGGGTCGCTCTCCTGCTTTTCGTGCCACTGGGCCAGCGTCCAGCCCTTCGGCAAATAGCCGTTCAGCGGATCATGCGCCGAGGTCTGGTCGGTGACGATATCCGGATGCACGCCGCGCTTCACGAGTTCGGGGAAGATATCGGCGGCGTTGCCGAGCAGGCCGACGGACTTCGCCTCGCCCGCTTTCGTCCAGCGCTCGATCATGGCGAGGGCTTCATCCAGCGTTTCGGCCTTGTCGTCGAGATATCGGGTGCGCAGACGGAAATCGATTGAATCGGGATTGCACTCCACCGCAAGGCAGCAGGCACCCGCCATGACGGCGGCGAGCGGCTGCGCCCCGCCCATACCGCCAAGGCCGGCGGTCAGAATCCATTTGCCCTTGAGGTTGCCGTCGTAATGCTGGCGTCCGGCCTCCACGAAGGTCTCATAGGTGCCCTGCACGATGCCTTGCGAGCCGATGTAGATCCAGGAGCCGGCCGTCATCTGGCCGTACATCATCAGCCCGACCTTATCGAGCTTGTTGAAATGGTCCCAGTTGGCCCAATGCGGCACGAGGTTGGAATTGGCGATGAGAACGCGCGGCGCGTCCTTGTGGGTGCGGAAAACGCCGACGGGCTTGCCGGACTGGACAAGCAGCGTCTCGTCTTCCTCAAGCGACTTCAGCGTCGCCGCGATCCGGTCGAAATCATCCCATGTGCGCGCGGCCCGGCCGATGCCGCCGTAGACGACGAGCTCATGCGGCTTTTCGGCGACCTCGGGGTCGAGGTTGTTCATGAGCATGCGCAAGGGGGCTTCGGTCATCCAGGATTTCGCAGAAATCTCTGGCCCCCGGTCGGCACGGACGGTGCGGATGTTGTGGCGCGGGTTGGTCATGGCGGAGATCCTTCAGTTTCCAAGCTTGCCGTCGAGCGCCAGACGCTCCAGACGGTGCAGGATTTCAGCGAGATGGGGACGCAGGCGGTGCGCCTTTTCGTCTGAATAATGAAAGGGCGTATCCTCGGTTTCGAGGTAGGCGGACTGGGCAAGCTCCATCTGCACGGCATGGACACCCTCGTCCGGCCGCCCGTAGTGCCGCGTCGTCCAGCCGCCCTTGAAGCGTCCGTTCGCAACGCTGGTATAGGCATGGGCCTTGCCGCAGACCTCGGCGACGGTCTCCTCGACCATTTGAGCGCAGCTTTTGCCTTCGTTGGTGCCGATATTGAAGTCAGGCAGGGTTCCTTCGAAGAGGAATGGAATGTTCGAGCGGATGGAATGGCAATCATAAAGGATCGCCACGCCGTGCTTTTCCTTCACCCTGTCGATCTGGTTTTTCAGCGCCCAGTGGTAGGGTTCGTGGAACAGGTGCAAACGCTCTTCGGTTTCCGCTGGGCCGGGCACCTCGCCATCCCTCCAGATCGGTTCGCCGTCGAAATCGGTAACCGGAACGAGCCCGGTCGTATTCTGCCCCGGATAGAGGCTTGTTCCTTCCGGGTCGCGGTTGGCGTCGATCACGTAGCGGTGGAAAGTGGCGCGCACCGTGGTCGCCTCGGGAAGCAGATCCGCATAAAGGCGATCGATGTGCCAATCGGTATCGGCCATCATGTGCCCACGCAGGTTGAGCCGCCTCATCAGCGAACGCGGGATTTCGATGCCCGTATGCGGCATCGCGAGGACAACGGGTGATGAACCTTCCACGGTTTCGACGGCACTCATGCCTATCCCTCCCCTTCGTCGAGCGTCGGCAGGATGCCGGGCGAGATGCTGGCCAAAAGCCGCCCGCTTGAGATCAGGTCGCCGGCCCGCTCCAGGTCGCCCGCGAGATAGCGGTCCTTTTCGAGGCGGGGCACGGCCTTCCGGATTTCCGACAGCGCGTTCAGAAGTTCCGGGCTTGTCTTGAGCGGAGCGCGGAACTCCACCCCTTGCGCCGCCGTCAGCGCCTCGATGCCGATTATACGCGCAAGATTGTCGGTTATGTCGAGAAGCCGGCGCGCGCCGTGACAGGCCATGGAGACATGGTCTTCCTGGTTGGCCGAAGTCGGCGTTGAATCGATCGAGGCGGGAGCCGCGCGCTGCTTGTTTTCCGACATGAGCGCGGCGGAAGTCACCTCCGCGATCATGAGGCCCGAGTTCAGCCCCGGTTCCGGCGTCAGGAACGCCGGCAGGCCGAAGCTGAGAGCCGGATCGACCAGAAGCGCGATGCGCCGCTGCGAGATCGAGCCGATTTCGGCGACCGCCAGCGCGATCTGGTCGGCGGCGAAGGCGACCGGCTCGGCATGGAAGTTGCCGCCCGAAACCACCGATCCGTCGGAAAGCACCAGCGGATTGTCGGTCACCGCGTTCGCTTCGCGGCGAAGCGTGCCCGCCGCCTGGCGCAGAAGGTCGAGGCAGGCGCCGTCCACCTGCGGCTGACAGCGGATGCAGTAAGGATCCTGCACGCGCTCGTCGCCCTCGCGGTGGCTTTCGCGGATTTCCGACCCCTCCATCAGGGCGCGAAGCGCGCGCGCCGCCTCGATTTGGCCGGGCTGGCCGCGAAGCTCGTGGATTTCCGGACGAAAAGGGGCGGCGGAGCCCATCGCCGCATCCGTCGACAGCGATCCGGTGACGAGCGCGGATGTCGCCGCGCGAAACGCCTTGAAGAGCCCGGCGAGCGCAAGCGCCGTCGAGACCTGCGTTCCGTTGATGAGCGCAAGGCCCTCCTTCGCCTGAAGGACGATCGGCTTCAGCCCGGCCCGTTCGAGAGCGGCCTTACCCGGCATCCGTTCCCCGTCGAAGAAGGCCTCACCCTCGCCGATCATGACCGCCGTCATATGGGCAAGCGGTGCAAGATCGCCCGACGCTCCCACGGAGCCTTGCGCCGGGATCATCGGCGTGATCCCGTTTTCCAGGAGCGCCTCGATCTGTTCGACGACGGTCCAGCGCACGCCCGACGCGCCGTGGCCGAGCGAAAGGAGCTTCAGCGCCATCGTCAGGCGCACGATCTCGGGCGACAGGGGATCGCCGACGCCCGAGCAATGCGACAGGATGAGGTTTCGCTGCAGCGTCTCGACGTCGCCAGCCGGAATGCGCACGCTCGCGAGCTTGCCGAAGCCGGTGTTGACGCCATAGACGGGCTCATCGCCCGCCGCGACCTCGGCAATACGCCGCGCGCCGGTATCGACGGCAGACCGGCACGCCGCATCGAGTTTCACAGGGCCGGTTTTGCGGTAGATGCGTTCAAGCTGTGCAAGGCCGGTCTTTCCGGGTTGAAGCGTTTCCATCACGCCGTGCCTCCGAAATAGCGCCGATAAAGCGGATTGAATCCGATCCGGTAGGAAAGCTCCGCCGGTTCGCGAATGTTCCAGACGGCAAGGTCGGCGCGCTTTCCAGCCTCGATGGTGCCGATCTCGCCGGAAAGTCCAAGCGCTTTCGCCCCGTTTCGCGTAACACCGGCCAGCGTTTCTTCCGGCGTCATGCGGAAAAGCGTGGCGGCCATGTTCATGGCAAGCAGCAGCGACGTCATCGGCGAGGAACCGGGGTTACTGTCGGTTGCGACCGCAATCGGAACGCCCGCTTCGCGCAATCCCTCCACCGGGGGAAGCTTCGTCTCGCGCAGCGTGTAGAACGCGCCGGGTAGCAGCACCGCGACCGTTCCGGCCTTCGCCATCGCCCTGATGCCTTCCCGATCCAGATATTCCAGGTGATCGGCGGAAAGCGCGCCGTAAGAAGCGGCTAGCTTCGCCCCACCGAGGTTTGAAAGCTGCTCTGCGTGAAGCTTCACCGGCAGGCCAAGCATCACCGCGCGGTCGAAGACATGGGCGATTTCCGCCGGTGAAAAGGCAATCCCCTCGCAAAACCCGTCGACGGCGTCGATCAGCCCTTCGTTTTTGCCCCGGTCCATGCCGGGCAGCACCACTTCGTCCAGATATTCGTGCGGCCGGGGTTTGTATTCCGCCGGCACCGCGTGGGCCGCGAGATAACTCGTTTTAAGCCGGAAATCGCGGGCACCCGCTAGGCGTTTCGCAGCCTTCAGCATCTTGATCTCGTCGTCGACCGAAAGCCCGTAGCCGGACTTGATCTCAACGGTCGTGACACCCTCGGCGATCAGCGCGTCAAGCCTCGGCAGGGCGGAGGAAACCAGATCGTCCTCGCTCGCCGCGCGTGTCGCCAAAACGGTGGAGACGATGCCGCCGCCCGCCCTTGCGATCTCTTCGTAAGAAGCACCCTGAAGGCGCATCTCGAATTCCTTCGCCCGGTCGCCACCATAGACTAGGTGCGTATGGCAATCGACGAAGCCGGGCGTAACCACCCGTCCTTCCAGCGATTCCCCGGGCCAACCGGAAAACCGCCCCGGCAGATCGGCGCGCGCGCCCGCCCAGGCGATACGCTCGCCCTCAAGCGCGATCGCGGCATCCTCGACGAGGCCATAGGGGCTCGTCCCCTCGACCATCGTGGCGGCGCGGCAATTGATCAAAAGACGCTGGGTCAAATTTCCCTCCCCGGCTGTTCTCACGACTAAAATATGTATATACATAATTGTCAATCACAAAGAATAGGCGCACAATCGCTACGTTACTTCGAGGGACGGAAATCAATGAAGATTCAAGCTGACCATGCGCTGCTGCCTTCGGGCTGGACCCGCGATTGCACGGTTGAAATCGGCCCGGACGGGCGGATCTCAAGGATCGGCGACGGTCCAGACAGGGCGCCCGCGCGCCGCGTCGGCGTACTGTTGCCGGCGCCCGCCAACCTTCACAGCCACGCGTTCCAGCGAGCGCTTGCCGGACTGACGGAACGGCGCGGCGAAGGCGCGCGCGACAGTTTCTGGACGTGGCGCGAACTCATGTACCGTTTCCTCGAACATCTGACGCCCGACGACATGGAGGCGATAGCCGCCCTCGTTCAGATGGAAATGCTGGAGGCAGGCTACGCCTCCGTCGGCGAGTTCCATTACGTCCACAATGCGCCCGGCGGCGGCACTTACGACAATCCGGCGGAAACCTCGCTCAGGATCATGTCGGCCGCCATGGAAACCGGCATCGGCCTCACCCATCTGCCGGTCCTTTACCAGCGCGGCGGCGTGGACGGGCGCGCACTCGAAGGCGGCCAGCTTCGCTTCCGCAATTCCCTTGACAGTTTCGACGCCCTCATCGGCATCTGCGGCGAAATGCTCCCAAATCTGCCCGCCGATGCGCGCCTCGGCATCGCCCCGCACTCGCTGCGCGCGGTCTCAAGCGAGGATCTCGCCGCCGTCTGCGGCCTTCTCGACGAAGGCCCGGTGCACATCCACATCGCCGAACAGACGGCGGAGGTGGAAGCGGTGGAAGCCGCCTATGGCGCGCGTCCCGTCGCCTGGCTTCTGGAAAACATGCCCGTCGACGAACGCTGGTGTCTGATCCACGCCACCCACATGAACGAGGCGGAAACCCGCGCAATGGCGCAAAGCCGCGCGGTGGCGGGACTTTGCCCTATCACAGAGTCCAACCTTGGCGACGGCATCTTCAACGGTAGGGCCTTCCTTGCGGCTGGCGGGGCTTTTGGCGTCGGCTCGGACTCAAACGTGCGCATCGCGCTCGCGGAGGAACTCAGGACGCTTGAATATTCGCAGCGCCTGTCCGAGCGCGCCCGCGCTGTTCTGGCCGAGGGCGGGAAATCCGTCGGCCGCACGCTTCTGGAAAGTGCCGCCAAAGGCGGCGCGCTGGCGCTTTCCCGCGATTCCGGCGAAATCGTGCAAGGAAAGCTTGCCGATCTCGTTGCCCTCGATACCGCCAATCTCGCGCTCGACGGTCTTTCGGGCGATGCGCTCATCGACGCCTTCGTCTTTGCCGGCGACGACAACCTCGTCACCGACGTCTGGTCCGCCGGGCGGCACATGGTGCAGGGCGGACGACACATCCGACGCGAGGCGATAGAGGGACGCGCGCGCGTCGTCCTGAAGCGGCTGCGCGAGAGCCTGTGAGCCTCTGGCATTGCGCATCCCGCCCGGATAAAAGGTCGAGACGCATAATCCGTTTCCGCATAAGGACCTGAAATGCCCGGCCCGCTCTCGCATATCCGCGTTCTCGATCTTTCCCGCGTGCTCGCCGGCCCCTGGGCGACGCAGACATTCGCCGACATGGGCGCGGAGGTCATCAAGATCGAGCGGCCGAAGACGGGCGACGATACGCGGGGCTGGGGCCCCTATTTCCTGCATGACCCGGAAGGCAACTGCACCGGCGAAAGCGCCTATTTCCTCGCCGCCAACCGGGGCAAGAAATCCGTTGCCGTCGATATCGCGAGTGAGGAAGGCCGCAGGCTCGTCGTCGAACTTGCGAAAAACTGCGACGTGCTCGTCGAGAACTACAAGGTCGGCGGCCTGAAGAAATACGGCCTCGACTATGAAAGCCTGAAATCTGTCAATCCGGGCCTCATCTATTGTTCGATCACCGGCTTCGGACAGGACGGGCCTTATGCGAACCGCGCCGGTTATGACTTCATGATCCAAGCCATGGGCGGGCTGATGTCCGTGACGGGCGAGGCCGACGACAAACCCGGCGGCGGGCCGCAAAAGGCGGGCGTCGCGCTTTCCGACGTCATGACCGGGCTCTATTCGGCAATCGCCGTCCTCGGAGCCCTCGTCCACCGGGAACGCACGGGCGAAGGCCAATATATCGACATGTCGCTTCTGGATGTGCAGGTGGCGACACTCGCCAACCAGGCGACGAGCTATCTCGTCTCGCGCGAGCGTCCGAAGCGCTACGGCAACGCGCATATGAGCATCGTGCCCTATCAGGCCTTCGCCACGAAGGACGGGCACATGATCCTCGCCGTCGGCAACGATGCGCAGTTCGCCCGCTTCTGCGATGTCGCGGGCTGTCCGCACATCGCCAAGGACGAGCGCTATTCCACGAACCTGAAGCGCCTCGACCACCGCGAGGAACTGGTGCCGATACTTGCCGAAATCATCGAAAGGCGCACGACGGACGACTGGATTTCAACGCTTGAGGCCGTCGGCGTTCCCTGCGGGCCGATCAACACCATCGACCAGGTTTTCGAAAATCCGCAGGTGAAGGCGCGGCAGCTCGAGCTCGACCTGCCGCATGTGG
This sequence comes from Hongsoonwoonella zoysiae, assembly GCF_013266695.1. GTDB lineage: Bacteria > Pseudomonadota > Alphaproteobacteria > Rhizobiales > Stappiaceae > Hongsoonwoonella > Hongsoonwoonella zoysiae. The sequence continues at coordinate 1,514,421 of NZ_JABRXF010000001.1, read as the reverse complement.
ACGGTGGCACGGCGCCGGGTGTGAGAAACCCGATCCGCTATTCGAAGACGCCCGTTTCCTGCGACACCGCCCCGCCCGCGCTCGGCCAGCATACGCAAGAGGTTCTCAAGAGCGTGCTTGGACTGTCGGACGAGGAAATCACCTCGCTGGAAGCCTCGGGCACGGTGGAGCAGAAGCGGGCGAAGGGCGGATAGGCGCCATCGCCTGCCACCGTCACTGCCGGGCGCGAATGGTCGCTACCCGGCAAAGCGCAGACATGGCGATATTGCAGAGTGGGGCCGCATGCGCCTCACCTCTCCCCTGGAGGGAGAGGTCGGTGCAAAGCACCGGGTGAGGGGGCAAGCCACTTGGCGTTGGACTCAGTTCACCCTCACCCTAACCCTTTCCTTTCAAGGGAGAGGGGATTTCCTTGCGCTCCAAGCCAAAGAGCTATCTGGAACTCTAGCCTTTGCAGCGATTTAGACTTGTTGGAATAAAGTCCGTTGGGCAGCAGTGGGTCAAGCCCGGGCATGATGAAGCAAGCGCATTTTCCGTATAGAAACCCCCTTAAACCGCAATTCCCTGCGCGCCAAGCGCATCCTTGATCGCGCCGTCGAGCTTGTCGACGATTTCCTCGATATGCGCATCCTCGATGATGAAGGGCGGGGCGACGAGGATATGGTCGCCGCGTTTACCGTCGATGGTGCCGCCCATCGGATAACACATCAGGCCACGCGCGAAGGCTGCCTTCTTCACCGCCGCGTTGATCTTGAGTGACGGATCGAAGGGTTCTTTCGTCTCCCGGTCGGCGACAAGTTCGATGCCCCGGAAAAGCCCGCGTCCGCGCAGGTCTCCAACGTGCGGGTTCTGGCCGAAACGTTCGGCCAGCGCCTTTTCGAGCCTGGTTCCCATTGAGCGGCAGCGCTCGACGAGCCCGTCATCGACGAGGCGCGAAAGCACGGCGCCTGCGGCGGCCGCCGCCGTCGGATGGCCGATATAGGTGTGGCCGTGCTGGAAAAAGCCGGTTCCCTTTTCGATCGTTTCGTAGATTTCCTTTGTGCAGAGCATCGCGCCGATCGGCTGATAGCCAGCGCCCAGCCCCTTGGCGATGCAAAGGATATCGGGTGCGATATCGTCAGCCTCGCAGGCGTAGAGATATCCCGTCCGGCCCATGCCGCACATCACTTCGTCGAGGATCAGGAGCACACCGTATTTGTCGCAAATCTCGCGGATGCGCTTGAAATATCCCGGCACGGCGGGCACCGCGCCCATGGTCGCGCCGACGACGGGTTCCGCGATGAAGGCCGCGACCGTTTCCGGCCCCTGTTTCAGGATTTCCGCTTCCAGCGCATTGGCGACGCGCAGACCATAGTCCTCAAGGCTCTCGCCATCCTTTTGGCCGCGATAGGCGTAGCACGGGTCGATGTGCGACATCTCCACCAGAAGCGGGCCGAAAGGCTCGCGCCGCCACATGTTGCCGCCTGCGGACAGCGCGCCAAGCGTGTTGCCGTGGTAGCTCTGCAGGCGGGCGATGATGCGCGCGCGTTTTCCCTCGCCCCGCTCCAGATGATACTGGCGGGCAAGCTTGATCGCCGCTTCCGTCGCTTCCGATCCGCCGGAGACGAGATAAACGCTGTCGAGATCGCCCGGCGCATGTTCCGCCAGCCTGTCGGCAAGCGCTTCCGCCGTATCGCTGGTGAAGAAGCCGGTATGGGCGAAAGCGATCCTGTCGAGCTGATCCTTGATCGCCTTCGTCACCTTCTCGTCGGAATGGCCAAGGCAATCGACCGCCGCCCCGCCGGCGTCGAGATAGCGTTTTCCGGTCTCGTCGACGATGTAGCAGCCGTCGCCCTTCGTGGCGCGCGGCGGTCGCATGGCGGTGTGGCGGGGGAAGATATGGGACATGGGACAGGCTCCGGGATCGGTCGATCCAATTATGGCAGGGCGGCGGCGTCGCGCAGGAATTTTCATTAGGTTCGCATGGAAGCAACCACACGAGGACAATTTCAAGGGCTAATCGGATTTGTCATGTCATTAAAAGTGGAGCTGAATGGAAATTCGCCGTTTACGACTGCCTTGGGCATAGCCATCGCCCTCGTCTGGCGCATGCGCCAGGCGAGGGCGAAAACCGAAGCTAAAACCCGGCCTTCTCCCTATTTCTTCCGCTTCATCGCCGCCGCAAGGGCTGCCGCCATCGCGCCGTCGCCCTGGGGCGCATCGCGGCGATTGCCACCGCCCTGAGGTTTGCCGGCCTGCGGCTTGCCGCGCGGGGCGTTGTTTCGGAATGGCGGCGTTTCGCTGCGGTCGCGTCCGCGCGCCTCTCCGCCGTCCTTCTTCATGGAAAGGCCGATGCGCTTGCGCTTGATATCCACCTCCATCACCCGCACGCGCACGATATCGCCCGCCTTCACAATCGTATGCGGGTCAGAGACGAAACGGTCGGCAAGCTGCGAGACATGGACAAGCCCGTCCTGATGCACGCCGATGTCGACGAAGGCGCCGAAGTTGGTGACATTGGTGACCGTTCCTTCCAGCGACATGCCGGGTTTCAGGTCCGCCATTGTCTCCACGCCTTCCTGGAAGGTCGCGGTCTTGAATTCCGGCCTCGGGTCGCGGCCCGGCTTTTCCAGTTCCGCCAGAATGTCCTTCACCGTCGGCAGGCCGAACTTGTCGTCGGTGAACTCCTTCGGGTCGAGCGACTTCAGGACGGAGGCATTTCCCATGACATCCTTCAGTGGCCGCCCACACGCCTTCACAATTCGTTCGGCGACCGGGTAGGCCTCCGGGTGGACGGAAGATGCATCAAGCGGGTTTTCGCCGCCCGCGATCCGCAAGAAGCCGGCGCATTGCTCGAACGCCTTGGGGCCGAGGCGCGGCACCGACAGCAATTCCTTTCGCGAACGGAATGCGCCCACTTCATCGCGACGGGTGACGATTGCCCCGGCAAGCGTTTCCGAAAGCCCGGAAATACGAGAGAGAAGCGCCGCGGATGCCGTATTTAGATCCACACCGACGGCATTCACCGCGTCTTCGACGACCGCATCGAGCGAGCGGGCAAGCTTCGTCTGGTTGACGTCGTGCTGATACTGGCCGACGCCGATGGACTTCGGCTCGATCTTGACGAGTTCGGCAAGCGGATCCTGAAGCCGCCGCGCGATTGACGCCGCGCCGCGCAGCGACACATCGACATCCGGCATTTCCCTGGCCGCCAAAGCGCTTGCCGAATAGACCGAGGCGCCAGCCTCATTGACGATGACCTTGACGGGCCGCCGATCCGCCGGGATTTCCTTCAGGAGATCGGCGGCGAGCTTGTCCGTCTCGCGGCTTGCCGTGCCGTTGCCGATGGCGATCAGCCCGACCTTGTGTTTCGCCACCAGCGCCTTGAGCACGGCGAGCGAACCGGCAACATCGTTTCTCGGCTGGAACGGGTAGATCGTCGCGGTATCGACGAGCTTGCCGGTGGCATCGACGGCTGCGACCTTCACGCCCGTCCTGACACCCGGATCGAGACCCAGAACCCCCTTCGCGCCTGCGGGTGCGGCAAGCAGCAAGTCCTTGAGGTTACGCGCGAAAACCTTGATCGCCTCTTCTTCCGAGCGTTCGCGCAGCATGTTCATGAGTTCAAGTTCGAGATGCAGTGCGATCTTCACCCGCCAGGCGAAGCGCGCGACATCGCCGAGCCATTTGTCGGCCGCCCGGCCCCGGTCCTCGATCCCGGCAGCCGCCATCACCATGCGCTCGGCCGGTTTGATCGGCGACGAATCGTCGGCATCAGCCACGAGTTCGAGCGCAAGAATTCCCTCGTTGCGTCCTCTCAAAAGCGCCAGCGCGCGATGGGAGGGGATATCCGACCATTTTTCTTCGTAAGTGAAGTAGTCGGAGAATTTCGCGCCTGCTTCCTCCTGACCTTCGACCACGCGGGAGCGCACGACGGCCTTTTTCAAAAGATACTCCCGCAAACGACCAACGAGCGAGGCATCTTCGGCAAAACGCTCCATGAGGATCTGGCGCGCGCCGTCGAGGGAACTTTTGGCGTCCGGAAATCCCTTTTCCGCGTCGAGAAATGCCTCCGCGGATTTCTCAGGATTAATCGATGGATCGGCGAGGAGCATATCGGCGAGCGGCTCCAGCCCGGCCTCGCGCGCGATCTGCGCCTTCGTGCGCCGCTTCTTGCGGAAGGGCAGATAGAGGTCCTCAAGTGCGGCCTTCGTGTCGGCGGAAGCGATCTTTCCCGCAAGATCGCCGTCGAGCTTGCCCTGCTCCTCGATGGATTTGAGGATCGCGGTCCGGCGATCCTCCATCTCGCGCAGGTAAATCAGCCGCTCTTCCAGGGTCCTGAGCTGCGTATCGTCGAGCCCGCCTGTCGCTTCCTTCCGGTAGCGCGCGACGAAGGGCACGGTCGAGCCTTCGTCGAGAAGCTGAACTGTGGCGGAAACCTGTGCCGGCTTGCAGCCGATTTCATCCGCGATCCGCCGGGCGATGCGAAGCGCCACCTCGGGCGGAAGAGCGGAAGCCTTGGGCGAGGGCGAAGGCTGGGTAGCGAGGATGTCGGTATCGGTCATCTGAGGCTCTGAAATTCGGCGGATGGCAGCATAACCCGTTCTTGAAGAGCGGGAAGATACGCCTGCCGGCGCGGCGGAAAAAGGGCGAAAGGCAAGATGCTCACAGCCGGGTGAGCCCGTTGCGGCTCATCGCACGACGACGATGCTTTCCGCAGCCCGCGTCACCGCCGTATAGAGCCAGCGCTCGCGATGCTCACGGAAGGCGTAGCTTTCATCGAAAAGCACCACCTGATCCCATTGCGAGCCTTGGGCCTTGTGGACGGTGAGCGCATAGCCATAGTCGAACTCATCCGCCCGGCGGCGGATGGCATAGGGGATCTGGTCGCCGCCTTCCTCGAACATCGCCGGCAGAACCTTGACTTTGGTATCGGACTTCGAACCCGTATCGTCTTCCGGCTTGATGTCGAAGCGCAGGGTATTGCCCTTGGAGGCGCGAAGGCGCGCAACCGTCCACAAGCCGCCGTTCAGCAAGCCCTTGGCCTTGTCGTTCCTCAGGCACACAAGCTTGTCGCCGACCGCGGGCATAGGCGTCGTGAAGCCCTTCAACTGACGGATGCGGGCATTGTAGAGCCTGCGCGTACGGTTCGTTCCGACGAGAACCTGGTCGGACGCGAGGATCGTTTCGGCGTCGATCTCTGTACGAGGGATAATCCGGCTTTCGCCGTAAGTGCCATAGTCGAGCGTGCCGCCTTCGCGGATCGTCATGGACATGCGCACGATCGGATTGTCACGCGCCTGACGGTGAACCTCCGTCAGCATCACGTCGGGCTCGGCCTCGGTGAAAAAACCGCCGCCCTTGACCGGGGGAAGCTGCGCCGGATCGCCCAGAACCAGCACCGGCTTGCCGAACGACAGAAGATCGCGGCCAAGGTCCTCATCCACCATAGAGCATTCGTCGATGACGATGAGATCGGATTTCGCCGCAACGCTTTCCCGGTTCAGCGAAAAGGTCGGCCCGGAATCCTCATCATCGTCATCTTCTTTTCGCCCGCGCGGTCGATAGATCATCGCGTGGATGGTCGAGGCATCCGTGCAGCCCTTCTGGCGAAGCACATGCGCAGCCTTGCCGGTGAAGGCGCCGAAAGCCACGCTCCCGTCGATACCTTCAGCAAGATGACGGGCAAGCGTCGTCTTGCCCGTTCCGGCATAGCCGAAGAGACGAAACACCTGGCTATCGCCCCGTTTCAGCCAGCGCGCGGTCTCGTCCAGGGCGTCTTCCTGCTGGCGCGACCAATCCATATCTGTTCCTAATCCGTTCCGGTCAATGGATTGATAGCTGATTCCGCTCGTAAGCGAAGCCCCTGCCGAAAATTTGAGTGCATCAAGAGGACGGTCGAGGAAAGCGCGTGACGCCGGTGCCGGCAACCTGGAAGCCGGTCATATAGGGGTCGCGCTCATCAAGCGTGATGGTGCTGGTGCCAGTCTTGTAGGCGCGGCCCGAAACGGTCGGCACGATGGCGCGGGCATTGCCGACCGTGGTCTCGGACTTTACTCCGCCGATGAAGAGCGAGTTGATGATGCTTTCATGCACGAAAGTATCGCCAACCTTGAGCCTGCCCTTGGCATGAAGCTGCGCCATGCGCGCGGATGTTCCCGTGCCGCAGGGGCTGCGATCGATCGCCTTGTCGCCATAAAAAACCGCGTTTCTGGCATCCGCCCCTTCGACGGTTGCGGGGCCCGTCCACATGATGTGGGAGATGCCTCTGATACGCTCATTCTCCGGGTGGACGATTTCATAAGCCGCATTGAGCGCCGAACGCAGTTTCGGGCTTGCCGCCAGAAGATCGCCGACATCGACCGAGCCGACGCCCGCAAACGCGCCTTGCGGCTCGACGATGGCGTAGAAATTACCACCGTAAGCGACATCCACCGTCAGCGGACCGAAGATTTCGCATTCGATTTCGAGGTTTTCCGCAGCCAGAAACGAGGCGACGTTGGTAAGCGTCACCGAGGTCACCGTGTCGCCGTCCTGCTCATAGTCGGCGACGACGAGGCCGGCAGGCGTTTCCAGCCTCAGGCTTCCGTGCACCTTGGGCGTAACGAGCCCCTCCTCCACCGCCATGGTCACCGTGCCTATGGTCCCGTGCCCGCACATGGGCAGACAGCCGGAGGTTTCGATATAGAGCACGCCGGTGTCGCAATCCTCGCGCGTCGGCGGATAGAGGATCGCGCCCGACATCATGTCGTGGCCGCGCGGCTCATACATGAGGCCGGTTCGTATCCAGTCGAAATTTTCAAGGAAATGCTGGCGCCGCTCGAACATGGACGAACCTTCAAGCCGCGGACCGCCGCCCGCGACAAGACGGACCGGATTGCCACAGGTGTGGCCGTCGACGCAAAAGAAGGTGTGGCGTGCCATGGAACGCTGCCTCTTTTTCAAAAGCGAGTTGCCCGGTAGGGCGCGATGTCGACCGGCGGCGCTTCGCCCGCGATCATGCTGGCAAGGATTTCGGCGGTTGCAGCTGCTTGCGTCAAGCCGTGGTGGGCGTGGCCGAAGGCGTAAAAGACATTCGACCCGGCGCTTGCCCGCGAAATGACCGGCAGACTGTCGGGGATCGACGGGCGAAAGCCCATCCAGCGCTCGCCGTGATCGGCATTGAGGTTCGGCGCGATGCGTTTCGCGCGGGCGACGAGCGCATCGACTCGCCGCCAGTTGGGAGCGGATTTCAGCCCACCGAATTCCACAGCGCCGCCGATGCGAAGACCGCGCGCGATCGGCGACATGACGAAGCCGTATCCCGGCAGCATGATGAAACGGCGAAAGGAAACACCGGGCGCAGGCACGGTGATGTTATAGCCGCGCTCCGTATCGAGGGGGATATCGTCTCCGAATTCAGCAGCCAGCCACTTCGACCACGCCCCGCAGGCAATGACCAGTGCCTGACATTTCACGATATGCCCTTCCCGAAGCCGTACGATGGAACCGGTTTCGGTGCCGGCGACCGACACCGCATCGCCCTTCATGATCCGCCCACCGCGCGCCGTTACATAGGCCGCAAGATCCCGGCAGAGGTCATAGGGGTCGTCGATATGGAGCCAGCCCGGGATAAACGCGCCGCCGACAACTGCGGGCGAGAGGTCCGGCTCCATGTCCCGAAGTTCGTCGCCCGAAAGCTCACGCACGTCCATCCCGTGATCGCGCTGGCGCTGCCAACCGCTGCGAGCCTCGGCAAGCTGCGAGGTCTTGTCGAAAACCTCGAGGCAACCTTCATGCCGGACGTGATTGCCCCAGGCCATACGTTCCCATATCCGTTCCCACGCAGGTAGAGCGAGAGCATTCAGCGAAGCGATGGCTTGCGTCGATCGCTTCATCGCCGAAGGGGTCGCCGCGCGCATGAAGCGCAGCATCCACGGCAGGATGTTGAGCGCGTAGGACGGGCGCACGGTAAGCGGGCCTAGCGGATCAAGCAGCCAGCCGGGCGCCTTTTTCCAGATGCCGGGCGAGGCGAGCGGGGCGACGTCCGTCCAGGCGATGGCCGCGGCATTGCCGCGCGAAGTGCCTTCGCCCGGGCCTTCCCGGTCGATCACCGTGACGTCGAACCCGCGATCGATCAGCACGGCCGCGGTGGCAAGGCCGACGATGCCGGCTCCCAAAATGTGAACGGACTGAGGCTTCATGCTTCACACGAACAGGAGAAATCTTTTCTCAAAATTCGGGCAATGCAGGGCGTTGCGCAAGTGCCTTGAGAATGATGCCCTCCACGCGCGCGCGCTCCGCCCCTTGAAGCGGCTGGCGCGGCAGCCGGCACCGATCGTTCGAGCCCACACCGTGAACTTCCGCGAGCTTGATGTTCTGAACAAGGTTTGTCGACACATCGAGGTCCAAGAGCGGACGGAACCAGCGGTAGATCGCGCGCGCCTCCTCGAAACGGCCAGCTTCGGCAAGCTTCCATATTGCGACCGTTTCCTTCGGGAACCCCAGGACCAGACCCGCAACCCACCCGCATGCGCCCATCATGAGGCTTTCCAGCGCGAGATTGTCGACGCCCGTGAAAACATCGAAACGGTCTCCGAACCGGGAGATGACCTCGCTGACGCGGCGAACGTCGTCGGTCGATTCCTTCATGGCGACGACAAGCGGCTCAGCCGCCAGTTCCTCGAACATGTCGCCGGTAACGTCGACACCATAGGCGACCGGGTTGTTGTAAATCATCACCGGCAGGCCAGCGGCACGCGCAATGCTCAAAAGATGGGCGACCGTTTCATGCGGGGCGGAGCGATAGGGAACGCCGGGCAGCACCATGAAGCCGTCGGCACCCGCTTTCGCAGCAGCCTTTGCGGCGCTGACTGCACGTTTCGTTGAGCTTTCGCAAACGGTCATCAAAACCGGGCGGTTTCCGGCAACGGTTTTCGCGATGCGCAGGATTTCCAGCTTCTCCTCAGGCTCCAGCGCCATCGCCTCGCCGAGCGAACCGCAAACGATGAGCCCGTCGACTCCTGCTTCGATCTGAAGGGCGAAGCAGCGCTCCATTTCGGCCATATCCAGATGATCATCGGCGGTGAACTTTGTCGTTACCGCCGGAAATACGCCGCGCCACATGGGTTCGCCTCCCTTTGCAGGTCTTGCGGGACAAATTGGACGATTTCACATCTGAATTTCTTTGTCAACGAGTGATATATCAGTATTATATTAGACTATAGCGACGACAAGGGATCGAGGTGGGCAAGAACTGATGGAAGCAGAAGAAAGCCGCGCGGAGGAAGCCTATCGAAAGCTTGAAGAGCGCATCGTGACGCTTGACCTCAAGCCCGGAACGTCGATCACCGAGAGCCGGCTGGCGGATGCGCTCGACATGGGGCGAACGCCCGTTCGCGAAGCGGTGCAGCGGCTTGCGCTCGAGGGCTTGCTCGTCATCCGCCCGCGCCTCGGCATCGTGGTTTCGGATATCAATCCGGCCGATTTCGCGCGCCTGCTCGACGCCCGCCATGCATTGGAGGTGCTGCTCGCTGGCGCATCTGCCCGGCTGGCGGGGCGTGACGAACGCGACGCCCTGACCAGTTGCGCGGAAGCGATGAAACATGCGGCAGCGGGCGGCGATGCGCGAGCCTTCATGCGCCGCGACAAGGAATTCGACGAGATCGTCGCCATCGCCGCGTGCAACCCATACGCGGCACGCGCCGCAGCGCCCCTGCAGACCCATTCGCGCCGCTTCTGGTTCCGCTATTTCGCCGAAAGCGACCTGAACAGTGCGGCCTTGCACCACATGGACCTGATGGCGGCAATCGCCTCCGGCAAGCCGGAGGCGGCCAGCGAAAAAGCGGACGAACTGATGCGCTATCTCTGCCGGCAGGCGGCTTCCTTGATAGCGGCTGCCTGACAGCGGAAGAGGCCAATGTCTCTATGCCGCAAACCGGTGACGCGTGCGATTGGCGAAAGCGACAAGGGACAGCATCACCGGAACCTCGACCAGAACGCCGACAACGGTTGCGAGCGCTGCTCCGGAATTCAGGCCGAAAAGGCTGATCGCCACGGCCACCGCCAATTCGAAAAAGTTGGACGTGCCGATAAGGGCGGCCGGCGCGGCAGTTGAAAACGGCACACGCCACACATAACCCCAGAAATAGGCAATGATGAAGATACCGTAGCTTTGCACCAGCAGCGGCGCCGCGATCAGCGCGATGACGCTCGGCTTGTCGATAATCGTTTGTGCCTGGAAGCCGAACAGAAGCACCACTGTCGCCAGCAATCCCATGATCGAGAAGGGCTTCACCTTCGCGGTGAACTCGGCGATACGCTCATGATCGCCCGATCGGTCCAACGCCCTACGCGTGAGATAACCGAACGCGAGCGGAATAACGACGTAAAGGATGACAGAGAGGAACAGGGTCTCCCATGGCACGACGATGTCGGTCACGCCCAAAAGCAGGGCCGCGATTGGCGCGAAAGCGAAAACCATGATGATGTCGTTGATCGAAACCTGTACCAGCGTGTAGTTGGCATCGCCACGTACCAACTGGCTCCATACGAACACCATTGCCGTGCAGGGCGCCACGCCGAGAAGGATCATCCCGGCGATGTATTCCTTGGCGCTTTGCGGATCGACGATCCCCGCGAACAGATACTCGAAGAAGAAGATGCCGAGGGCGGCCATGGTGAAGGGCTTTACCAGCCAGTTTACGACCAGCGTAATGCACAGGCCCTTGGGTTTTTTGCCAACATCCTTGATCGAGGCGAAATCGACATTGACCATCATCGGGTAAATCATCACCCAGATGAAAACCGCGACAACCAGATTGACACTGGCGTATTCCAATACCGCGATCACGGAAAAGACGCGCGGCAGAAGCAGGCCAACGCCGACACCGGCGGCGATACACAAGGCCACCCACAGGGAGAGGTAACGCTCGAAAAAACCAAGGGGGGAACGTTCCGCAAAAGCCACGCTTCGATCTCCTGGAATTTTGTTGGTATCGCTGCTCGCGGAAAACCGGTACTGCGAGAAGCTATCTTCGACTAGTCGTCGATCCGGCCGATGGCCGCCAGTTGCGCCCTGGCATCGTCCGCCTTGAAGGCATTATCACCCAGAGCGAGAAAGGCCGCGATGCGACGCTCAAGCCGGTCATATGCGAGGTTGAAGGCCGTCTCGCCTCCCTCTGCCCCATCCGCGCCCGCCGGATCGGGGATGCCCCAATGAACGGTAAGCGGATGTCCTGGCCATATCGGGCAGGCTTCGCCGGCGGCGGCATCGCAAACGGTGACGACCAGATCCATCCGCGGCGCATCCGGCCCGGAAAAGACATCCCAACGTTTCGAACTCAGGCCGGCAACGTCGTCGCCGTGCCGCTTCAGGCAGTCGAGCGCATCCGGATTGACCCGCCCGCGCGGATGTGAGCCTGCGGAAAAGGCACGGTACTTCCCCTCTCCCAACCGTTTCAGGATCGCTTCGGCGAGGATCGAGCGCGCGGAATTGGCCGTGCACAGAAATAGTACGTTTCGAATTCGCGCACTCATGCGATTTCCGCCTCTTCCTCATTGTCGGAGCAACCGGCAGCACCGGGGAAAGGTGCGCAAACCTCCGGCCTGCCGCCGCAGCAGTCAGCCATCAGATATTCGAGCAGGCTGCGCATGCGCGAGTAATCCGCCGTGTAGCGCAGAACACGGCCCTCGCGCGCCTGGCAAATCAGGCCGGCACGTGAAAGGTTCGCAAGATGAGCCGACAGTGTGTTCGGCAGAACGCCGAGCTCATCGGCGATTTCCCCCGCCGCAAGCCCGTCACCGCCCGCCTTCACGAGAAGGCGATAGACATCGAGCCGCGTCTCCTGCCCCAGCGCCGAAAGCGCCGCCAATGCATCAATCTTTTCCATATTTCGCGAATAGCCGAAATATGTGACAATACGATGTCTTGACAAAAGTGCATGCAGCAGAATTGGGAGACATGTTTTGAATCGCGCCACCCCATCAGAACCGCGATATTATAGATAAATCCAAAGCTTTCGCACGAGATAATATAAATTGGACAATATTATTATGTTAGAATACGCATCCGTATTTTTCTTCACAATCCACAGGACGCTCGACACTATCTTTTTTCCAACTACACCTCGTCTTTACTTTGGAATTACGCTTATTTGGTCCACCTTATCCATATTTGCATGCCTGCAAACAAAATCAACAAAACACTTTATTCTCATACCCTTAATATCAATATTATTCTACTCAACAATTTCTTATATTGAAAGTGAGGACAATAAAATAAATTACGCCCACTTGGATCTTATAAATATATTATACGCATGCACCCTATATTTTTTATTAATATATTATATATTTATAATTCCAATTTTAATATTTGCGCGTAATTGTCGCGTAAGAGATAGCAATTTTTTTATCTTTACAAACATTTCTATATTATCAATTTTCTTTTTATCAAATTTATATATTTACATTCAATCAATATCCGCACTCAGTAACGCCTATCAATACGACAACTTACCCAATATCATAATCTCCGAGATCGGAGCAATCATCGCATTATTCTCTGCAATAATATTTTTACCAGCAGTATGTGGCTACTTGGCAAATCTGAATACACGTTTCCCTTCAAGAAAAATATTAATATTCATAGCCACAATTCCGTGGATTTATTATTCATTCGAGATTATAAAATTAAATTTACATCATAACCCATTCTTCCTTCCAATCAGGATCGCCATCGGGTTCAAACCGTTATTTTAAGGCAAAAACGTAAGGATTGGCCTCGAGCGATTTCCGCCCGAGCAAGCGCCTTCGCTTTCGGGGTCGGAAACCGCACCAGACTCAATAAAAACTCATCTGCCGGCGATATTCACGCCGCCTTTCTCGCAAGCCTTGCGCGGATGCTTTCGATATCCGCGCGCGGCGTCGCGGCGAAAAGCGTCTTCGTGTAGCTGTGCTTGGGGTCTGAAAAAACCTCGTCGCGCGTGCCGTATTCCACCGCCTCGCCGAAATACATCACCATCACCTTGTCGGCGATGTAGCGCACGACCGAAAGATCGTGGCTGATGAAGACATAAGTGAGGTTGAACTCATCCTGCAGATCGGCAAGCAGGTTCAGGATCTGCGCCTGAACGGAGAGATCCAGCGCGGAAACCGGCTCGTCCAGCACCAGCAGTTTCGGCTGCAGCATGATCGCGCGGGCGATGGCGATACGCTGACGCTGACCGCCTGAGAACATATGCGGGTAGCGCCCGTAATGCTCCGGCTTCAGGCCGACCTTTTCCAGCATGGCAAGCGCAAGATCACGGCGCTCGGCCGGAGACTTGTCGGAATTGAGCAAAAGCGGCTCTTCCAGAACGGCGCCGATCTTCTGGCGAGGATTGAGCGAGCCGTAAGGATTCTGGAAGACGATCTGCACCTTCTGGCGCAGTTCCCTTGAAATCTTTCCCTTTGAGATATCGATCATGGCCCCGTCGATCTCGACGGTGCCCGCGGTCGCCGGGTCGATCATGGTGAGGATGCGCGCGAGTGTCGACTTGCCACAGCCGCTTTCCCCGACGACCGCAAGCGTGGAGCCGCGCTCGACATCGAAGCTAACGCCTTTCAAGGCGGAAAGCGTGCTTTCCTTCTTGAATAGGCCGCCTTTGGTAACGTAATCGCGCTTCAGGTCGCGGACCTTGAGAATAACGTCGCCGCTCATGCGCCGGCCTCCGTACCTTCGCGTTCAAGAAATTCGCGGAAATCGCTCACGGTCGGCAGACGGTCTCCAGTCGCATTTTCCGGAAGTGCCGACAAAAGTGCCTTCGTGTAAGGGTGCTTCGGGCTTTCGAAAAGTGTGAGCACGTTGGATTCTTCCATCTGGCGGCCCTGATATTGTACGACCACGCGATCCGCGGTTTCGGCGACCACGCCCATGTCGTGGGTGATCATGATCAGACCCATGCCGCTTTCTTCCTGAAGCTTCAGGAGGAGATCGAGGATCTGCTTCTGGATCGTCACGTCGAGCGCCGTCGTCGGCTCGTCGGCGATCAGAAGCTTCGGACGGCAGGCGATTGCCATGGCGATCATCACGCGCTGGCATTGACCGCCCGACATCTGGTGCGGGAAGCTCGATAGCCGGCGTTTCGGCTCCGGAATGCCGACGGATTCAAGCAGCTCAATTACGCGCTTCGCCCGCTCGGAGGCGGAAAGGTCTGTGTGCACCTTGAGCGCTTCATTGATCTGGAAGCCGACCGTGAAGCACGGGTTCAGGCTCGCGATCGGCTCCTGGAAGATCATCGAGATGTCCTTGCCGATCACCTGGCGGCGGTCTGAGGCGGAAAGCTTCGTGATATCGCGACCCTCAAACTCCATCTTGTCGACGGTCACGGTCGCCGTATCCGGCAACAGGCCCATGAGCGCCAGCATGGCGACCGACTTACCGGAACCGCTTTCGCCGACGATCGCCAGAACCTCGCCAGCATCAACTTTATAATCGACGCCGTCGAGCGCCTTGAAGGGGCCGGACGCGGTATCGAATTCGACCTTGAGATTGCGGATTTCCAAAAGGGGCATGGGCTTAGCTCCGCTTAAGCTTCGGGTCGAGCGCATCGCGCAAACCGTCACCGACGAGATTGATCGCCAACACCGTGATCAGGATGGCAAGGCCGGGGAAGGTAACCACCCACCATGCGCGCAGGATGAACTCGCGCGCTTCGGCCAGCATCGTGCCCCATTCAGGCGTCGGCGGCTGTGCGCCCATGCCGAGGAACCCGAGGGCTGCCGCATCGAGGATCGCGTTGGAGAAGGAAAGCGTCGCCTGCACGATCAGCGGCGAAAGGCAGTTCGGCAAGATGGTCTTGAACATCAGCCGCAGATTGCCCGAACCCGCGAGCCGCGCGGCCACCACATAATCCCGATTGCGTTCCGAAAGAACCGCCGCGCGGGTAAGCCGGACGAAATGCGGCTGAAGGACGATGGCGATCGCGATCATCGCATTGGTTAGCCCCGGCCCGAGAATGGCGACAAGCACGAGCGCCAGCAGTAGCGAGGGAAACGCCAGGATGATATCCATCACGCGCATGATGAGGGTATCGACCGAACCGCCGAAATACCCTGCGATAACGCCGAGAACGATACCGCCCGAAAGCGCGATCACCACTACGACCACACCAATGAAAAGCGAGTAGCGCGAGCCGTATATGAGGCGAGAGAGAATGTCGCGCCCGACGGCGTCCGTACCAAGCAGAAACGTTGCGCTTCCCCCCTCTCCCCAGGCCGGAGGCTGGAGAAAGCTGTCCCGATACTGCATGTCCGGCGAATGCGGAGCGACATAGGGTGCAAGCAGAGCAATTACGACCAAGGCCAGAAAGACAGTAAGGCCTATCACGGCTCCCCGGTTTTGCGAGAAATAGTACCAGAACTCGACAAGCATTGCCTTTGTGGCATTGCGGCTCTCGCTGGCAAGTTTTTCCGCCACCGCGCCTTTGGGCCGAGGTTCGGTTGTAGAAACGTTCGACATTGATCCTGTACCCCGGCTCAGTTGTGGCGAATTCGCGGATTGACGAGACCGTAAAGCACGTCAACGAAGAGATTCACGAGCATGACCACGGCGGCGATCATCAGGAGCGCTCCCTGAACAACGAAATAGTCGCGGCGCGAAATGCTGTCGACGAGCCATTTGCCAATTCCCGGCCATGAGAAGATTGTCTCCGTAAGGATCGCGCCGGCAAGCAGTACGCCGACCTGAAGGCCAATGGTCGTGATCACGGGGATCAGCGCATTGCGCAAGGCATGCAGGCCAATCACCCGGGAGGGCGCCAGGCCTTTCGCGCGTGCCGTGCGGACGAAATCCTCACCGAGCACCTCAAGCATCGCAGAACGCGTCTGGCGCGCGATTACCGCAAGCGGGATCGTGGCCAGGACCACCGATGGCAGGATCAGGTGGCTGACGGCGGATTTGAACGCGCCCTCTTGTCCAGAGAGCAAGCTGTCAATCAGCATGAAGCCCGTAACTTGCGGGAAAAAGTAGATGAGCGAAATGCGCCCCGAGACCGGCGTCCACTGAAGTATGCCGGAAAAGAGAATAATCAACAGCAGACCCCACCAGAAAATCGGCATGGAATAGCCAATCAGAGCTGTGCCCATAATCGTCTGGTCGAAGAATGAGCCACGCTTCACCGCCGCGAATATTCCAGCCGGAATACCAATCGCTACAGCGATGATAATCGCGCAAAGCCCCAGTTCCACCGTTGCCGGAAACAACGTGAAAAATTCTTCCAGGACCGGCTTTTTCGACACGAATGACGTGCCCAGATCACCCTGAAAAATATCACCGAGATATAGCAGATACTGTTGCCAGAGCGGCTTGTCGAAGCCCATCTGGCGCATGACTTCCAGCTTTCGCTCCGGATCAATACCGCGCTCGCCCGCCAGGAGCTCCAGCGGGTCCCCGGGCAGCATGCGGATGAACGAAAAGGCGATTAACGTGACGCCAAGAAATGTCGGGATCAAAAGACCTATGCGGCCTAGCAGGAAACGAAGCATATTTTCAGCCTGTTCTGGTTTTAAACGGGCCTAGCCATGACCGGTTTACCCGGTATCGCAGGCAAGCAGGCAGCCCTTTTCGTGCTTGCGTACCAAAAGAACATCCTCTGACATCCTGGCTATCCCACTCTGAGGCAAACGGCCGGCAATTCCTAACGAAACGCCGGCGGCGATACGCCGCCGGCGCTGATCATCCTCACGGCTGCTTAATTGGCGATATCCACACCGTCAAACCAGTGACCGCCGAGCGGATCCATCACATAGCCGGACACCTTGGCCGACATCGGCATGAAAACAACCGAATGGGCGATCGTAGCCCAAGGCGCCTCGCGCTTGAAGACAACCTGAGCCTCTTCGTAGAGCTTGGTGCGCTCCGCCTTGTCGGTGACCTGCTTTGCCTTCTGGATCAGGGCCTCGAACTCGTCGTTGCACCACTGGGCGCGGTTCGAACCGCCGACACCGTCGCAGCCGAGAAGAACGGCAAGGAAGTTGTCCGGGTCGCCGTTGTCGCCTGTCCAGCCAAGAAGCACGGCACCGTCACGATCGACATCCTTGGAGCGGGAAAGATATTCGCCCCACTCGTAGGACACGATCTCGACATCGACGCCGATCTTGCCGAAATCCGCCTGCATGACTTCGGCCATGCGGCGTGCGTTCGGGTTGTACGGACGCTGGACCGGCATCGCCCAGATCTTCATCTTCAGGTCGGAAACGCCGGCTTCCTCAAGCATCTTCTTGGAGGCTTCCAGATCGAACGAATCGTCTTCGATTGCGTCGTTGTAGGACCACATCGTCGGCGGAATCGGGTTCTTCGCAGCCTGACCGGCGCCTTGGAACACCGCATCCAGGATGGCCTGCTTGTTGACAGCCTTGTTCAGCGCCTTGCGCACCTCCGGCTTGTCGAAGGGAGCGACCTTGGTGTTATAGGCAAGGTAGCCGACATTGAGGCCCTGCTGTTCCAAAAGCTGCAGGTTGCCATCTGCCTTGATGTCTTCGATATCGGCAGGTGCCGGATAGGGCATCACGTGGCACTCGCCGGCCTTCAGTTTCTGCAAGCGAACCGAGGCATCGGTGGTGATGGCGAAGATCAGGTTGTCGATCGGCTGCTTGCCGGCCCAGTAATCTTCATTCGCGGCATAACGGATGACCGCGTCCTTCTGGTAGCCGACGAACTTGAACGGACCGGTGCCCACCGGCTGCTGGTTGAGCTGCTCCTTTGCGCCGGCCTCAGCGAGCTGATCGGCATATTCCTTTGAGAAGATCGACGCGAAATCCATCGCAAGGTTCGCGACCATCGGCGCTTCCGGGCGATTGAGCACGAACTTCACGGTGTAATCGTCGACCCTCACGATCTCCTTGATGAGATCGGGCATCGACATGCCGTTGAAGTATTCCCATGCGGCACCGGCGGTGTACTGATGCCAGGGGCTGTCCGTTTTCAACTGACGCTCGAAGGAATAGATGACATCGTCGGCGTTGAAGTCGCGGGTCGGCGTGAAGAAATCGGTCGTGTGGAACTTGACGCCCTTGCGCAGATTGAACGTGTACTCCAGCCCGTCGTCGGAAACCGACCAGGATTCGGCAAGGCCCGGCTGCACTTCCGTGGTGCCGCGCTTGAATTCGACAAGGCGGTTGTAGATCGGCTTCGACGAGGCGTCGAAGGTCGTGCCGGACGTGTAAAGGGCGGGGTCGAAGCCCTCCGGCGACCCTTCCGAGCAATAGACGAGCGTCTTGGCCGAGGCGGCCGACGCCATGACGGCGGCAAAGCTGACACCCAAGAGCGTCGCCTTGGTGATGCGGCGAATATTCATTGATTTTCTCTCCCGTTATTCAAAGGCATTCCCGGCATTTCACGTCCGACTGCTAAATCCGCAAGCCGGCTGAACCGCCACGATCACCTTGTGCGCAATCTAAGGCCGGAAAACAGTCGAAAATCAACAGGGAAACCCATCTCATTCATAAAGTGTCCGAGGACGGCAGCGCCGTCTCACATGCAGTTTACGCTGCGTTGAATTGAGTTTACTGCTCACGATCAAAAAATGTGATGCTTAGGGCCTGAACCCATAAAATTGACGGAATACGCCCTCACGTTAATTTGCAATCCGATATGCCTCGCTAACCGATTGATAAGGCGACCGCGATAGGGTCAGCGTCAACCCAAGGGGCAATTGATGCTGAGCGACCTTCTCAGACTCGCGAAAGACGCGACGCCTGAATCCCGCGGCAAGCTGCTGCAGCGGGTTGCCGACGTTTTTCTTGACGGGATCGGCGGGCACAGCCAGGCGGAACTTGAGCTGTTCTGCGACGTGATCCTGAGGTTGCTCGACACGACGGGCATGGAAGACAGGGCGAACCTCTCCCGCCGCATCGCGCCGATTTCCGCCACACCGCAAGCCGTCGCCATCCGCCTTGCCAAGGATGACATCGCGGTGGCCGCTCCGGTTCTGGAAATGAGCCCCGCCCTCTCCCAGGCCGACCTGATGAAGCTTGCCCGGCGCATGCCCGAGCCGCATCTGGAGGCCATCGCCAAGCGGATTGACATCAGCCCGAGACTTTCGGACACGCTGATCGAAAGGGGCAAGACGCGCGTCTGGCGCACGATCGCCTCGAACAAGAAGATCTCGATGAGTGATTGGGGCCTGCGCACACTCACCAAGCACTCGCTCACGGATGCCATTCTTTGCGACCGGATCGCGGAGCGCGGCGACCTCACGCCCCTGATCTGCGAATGGCTGCTGCCTTACGTGAATACGACGAAGCGGCTGAGGCTGCAGGCGATCGTCGCCGGCAGCGCGCCGCATGAAACATCCGACGTCAGCCTGATTCGCCAGGACCTCAGGCGGCGCCTGGGCGTCTATCTGGATACTTGCGACGCAACGCGCCTCTGGCAGCTGATCGACGGCGGCGACAGCAGCCTCAACGATCTCGTCATCGTTCTCATCGACGACAAGAGAATCAACGACGCGATCGGCTTGCTTTCGAAGGTCGCGCGCCGGCCGATCGCCAATATTCACACGGCGGTATTCAAAGGCGCCATCGACGATCTCATCCAGCTTTGCGTCGCCGCCAGCCTCTCCAATCACGCGTTCCTTGCTCTCGCACACGTGCGGTGCAGACGCTTGCGCATTCCCGAAACGCAATCGATGCGTTGGCTCGAGGCTTATCAGGATTTCCGGCGCAGCATCGAGGCACGTTCGAGGAGCGCCAGTGAAAAGCTTGACCGCCCGGATGAAGTTGCAGCAGGCGTTTGACGCTTTTCAAACCCGCCTTGCGATCGCGGCCGAAGCCGCCGTCAGCAATGTAGCCGCGCCATAGAGCCAGAGCCCGGGAAGAACGGCTGCCGTTGCAAGGCCGCTCGTCTTTGCCGCGAACACCACGAGCGCGACCAGCATGACATCCATCATCGACCATTTACCCAGCGCCGCGAGCATGGAAAGCGGCAGGCGTGCCGATGTGCCGAGCACAGCCATATGCAGGCCGAAGAGCTTCAATGCCGGGAAAAGGATTGAAAAGGTCGCGACCACGGATGCCAGGAGCGTATCGCCCCCGGACCAGAGGCCGGAAACGATCTCCAGAAGCGATGGCTTGTCTTCCAGAAAATAGAGCCGCTCCATTTTCATGAGCGGCAAGACAAGACCCAGGACGAAACATCCTGTCGCCAGAGGCAGCAATATAGCCAGAACGAATCGCAAGATGGCTCCCGTCGCTCAGCCGCTTTTCCGGTTCTTATAATGCGATCGCCCGGCAAAGCTCAATTTGGGAGATAATCGAAACGATATCGCCCCGTCGTCTCAAATCCGATTCGGCGAAACGGCGCGAGCGGATGTCGGAAGCGAAGACAAAGCGAACGATCAGGGAAACGGCGCGATGCGGCTGGATTCAGCCGCGGTTTCCTGAGGGCCTGCGCGAAGTGAACCCCAGCGTATCTTCGGGTGCAGCAACACTGCCGGTACCCCCGACACGCCGGCAAACAACGCGGTCAAGGTTTTCGGAAATCAAAAACCCTGAGCTCGCCCACGTTGAGCGATTTCGTCGAGCTGATCCTGTTCGGCAACTTCAGCCTCGGACTTTTCGCGCAGAAGATCACGCTCCTCCATGAGCTCGAACTTCTTCAAATCCTCGACCGCCTCGGTAAGCTCGTCCTGGGCACGTTCAAGCTGCTCTTTCAGCTCACCGGCCGAATTGACCAGATTGTCGCGTCGCTGAGCTGCAGCCTTGGCGAAGGTGGGATAGGCGAAATGGGTCACGTCGGAGATCCCGACGCGCGTTTGTTCCGCCCTGATCTGCTCGTCGAGTTCTTCCGCCATGCGCATGAACTCGGCGATCATCGATTCGATCTGCGTCACCTGACGACGCTTCTCGTCGACCTGAAATTTCTTGAGCCTGATGAGGCTTCCACGGGATTTCATGACTCGATACTCCCCTTTCCAGGGTTACTCTAACCGGGAGTCATTTCCAAAAGGTTGGCAATCATCCGATATCCTTCATCAAGAGTGGTTGCATCATCCTTACCTTGCGAAAGAAAATTTTCGAATGGCTCGTGCCGCATGATCGCCTCATCCACCGTCGGCTCAGTTCCCTTTCGGTACGCTCCGAGGCGAATGAGCTCTTCCATATCGGTATAGGTGGACATCAGTTGCCGGGCCTTGCGCAGGACCGGCTGCATTTCGGACGGCACGCAGCGGGGCATCGTGCGCGAGACGGACTTCAAAACGTTGATGGCCGGATAGCGCCCGCGTTCGGCAATCGCCCGCTCCATCACGATGTGCCCGTCAAGAATGCCGCGCACCGCATCGGCAACAGGCTCGTTGTGATTGTCGCCCTCGACGAGCACGGTGAAGAGGCCGGTTATCGAACCTGCACCCTGCTTGCCGGGCCCGGCACGCTCGAGAAGCCTGGGAAGCTCGGTAAACACCGTTGGCGTATAGCCCTTGGAGGTCGGCGGCTCGCCAATGGAAAGCCCGATCTCGCGCTGCGCCATGGCAAACCGCGTGACGGAATCCATCATGCAGAGAACGTTTTTTCCCGAATCGCGAAAGTACTCGGCGACCGTCATCGTCATATATGCCGCCTGACGGCGCATCAGCACGCTTTCATCCGATGTCGCCACCACGACGACGGTCCGCTTCAAGCCTTCCGGCCCGAGATCGTCTTCGATGAATTCCTGAACCTCGCGCCCGCGCTCGCCGATGAGACCGATAACGGCGATATCCGTGGACATGTTCCGCGCGATCATCGACATCAAAACCGATTTACCAACGCCGGAACCGGCGAAAATGCCCATACGCTGCCCAAGGCAGCAGGTTACGAAAGTGTTGAGCGCCCGCACACCAAGGTCGACCGGCGGGCCCACACGCGACCGCTCGTTCGCCGCCGGCGGCGTCGCACGCAGCTTGCGCGGCTCCCCTCCGCGCGGCAGCGGCCCCTTGCCGTCGATCGGTTGCCCCATGGCGTTGATAACCCGGCCGAGCCATCCCGCGCTCGGGCGGACAATACTCTCGCGTGCTGCAAGAATGGCGCGACATCCCATGCGCACACCTTCAAGCCCGGCGAAAGGCATGCAAAGTGCCCGAGAGTCGCGAAAACCGACGACCTCGGCGAAGACCGGCTCAACCCCCTCGCCCACCTCGATCTGGAGCAACCCGCCAACGCGCATTTCATGGACCGGCCCCGCGACTTCGACGAGAAGCCCCTGCACCGAGACCACGCGACCGTAAATCTCACTCGCCATCAGTGATTCGAGTTCTGCGAAAAGCGGTTCCATGCTTGCCGACTCACGTTCGATTTTGCGAATCAACGGTAACCTATCATTTACGAGTCTGATTAATCTTAATTGGCGAGGGCTTTCTAGGATGGTGAACTGAAGTATGGGACGTTCGGGTGTGGAGGATGAGTCGCAAGAATCGGTTAACCTGATTCTTTAATGTAAGATGAGAAGAATCTTCAGAGGCGATTTTTGAAGATTTTTCAAAATCTTGGGAATAAATCCCGGCCTTTTCCACCACACCCTTGCGGGTGCGAATTAGGATTTGTTAACCATTTGATCGGAAGATGACCGTGGTTATTCGCAGTCCTTTGCACCGGTGGCGCCGAGTCCGGCGCGGCCTGCCCAGGATAGGCAGTAAAGGGGATTGGTATGCGTGTGCTGTTGATTGAGGACGATGGCGCCACGGCGCAAAGCATCGAGCTGATGCTCAAGTCCGAAAACTTCAACGTCTACACGACGGATCTTGGCGAGGAAGGCATAGACCTCGGCAAGCTTTACGACTACGACATCATTATGCTGGATCTCAACTTGCCGGACATGTCCGGGTACGAGGTCCTGCGGACGCTGCGCGTGTCCAAGGTCAAGACTCCGATCCTGATCCTCTCAGGCCTTGCCGGCATCGAGGATAAGGTTCGCGGTCTCGGCTTCGGCGCCGACGACTACATGACGAAGCCCTTTCACAAGGATGAACTCGTCGCGCGTATCCATGCGATCGTGCGCCGCTCCAAGGGTCATGCGCAGTCCGTCATCAACACTGGAGACCTTACGGTCAACCTCGACACGAAGACCGTCGAAGTTGCCGGCCAGCGCGTGCATCTGACCGGTAAGGAATACCAGATGCTCGAATTGCTTTCGCTGCGCAAAGGCACGACGCTGACCAAGGAGATGTTCCTAAATCATCTCTACGGCGGCATGGACGAGCCGGAACTGAAGATTATCGACGTCTTCATCTGCAAGCTGCGCAAGAAGCTTGCGACAGCGACCGACGGCAAGAATTACATCGAAACCGTCTGGGGCAGGGGGTACGTGTTGCGCGAGCCCGAAGAAAAGGCCGCCTGACAGGCCAGCAACCTGGCGAAAGAAAAAACCGTCCTGCCGAGGCACGGCGGTTTTTTTGTTTCACGAAGCAGCCCGGCGACATTCAGCGGATGGCCATACGAAAGCCGGAAGCAGCACTTTGCTCCCGGCCTCGATTTTCTTTGTTGACGGACAATTCAATTATTCGATTTCAACCGCGATCAACGGGCATTCGACCCGCCGACAGCGGCAAGACGCGGCCCCACGGGTTTCGTCGCCGCGGCGGCTTTCAACTGGTAGAGGCCGCGCCTGCCCTGCACAGGCTGGAAAGCATCCGTAAGACCGACCACCGTTTCCGCCGCACCGAGCACTAGATAGCCATCACTCGGCATAAGCCGCGCAATCTTGTGCAAAATATCGATTTTCGTCTGCTGGTCGAAATAGATCAGCACGTTCCGGCAAAAAACGATGTCCTGTTCGCCAATACCTGCAAAACTGTCCAGCAGATTGAACTTGCGCCACTTCACCATGGCGCGGATATCCGGATTTATCTGCCAGAGCTCGCCTTTTTGGGCGAAGAACTTCACAAGCATCTGGATCGGCAGGCCGCGCTGAACCTCGAATTGGCTGTAGATGCCGTTCCTGGCCTTGTCCAGTATCTCGTTGGATAGATCCGTACCGAGAATCTCGACCGACCATCCGGCCACCTTGGCCGCCATCTCCTTGAGGCTGATGGCAAGCGAATAAGGCTCCTGACCCGAGGATGCGGCGGCACACCATATCTTGATACGCCGCCTGCCGGCGCGCGCCGAAAGCAGATCCGGCATCATGACTTCGCGGAAGTGATCGAACGGCGTCTTGTCGCGAAAGAAGAAGGACTCATTTGTCGTCATGGCTTCGACGACACTGTCCGAAAGCTGCTTTCCGGAAGGTTTCTGGATTGCGGCAACAAGCTCGCTCAGGCTGCCAAGACCGGCCCGGCGCGCTACCGGCAGCAATCTGCTTTCCACGAGATACTGCTTCTCGTCGGAGAGGACCAGACCGGACTGCGTCTTCAGCAGGCGTCTTAGAAAGTCATATTCAAACGGGGTCACCGAACGCCTCCACCAAGTATTTTTGCAATTTTTGGCCCGATCTCCTGAAGGGGCAGAATATCGTTGCATTGCCCGGTTTGCGCGGCCGCACCCGGCATTCCCCAGACGACACTGCTTGCCTCATCCTGGGCGATGACGGCTCCGCCTCCGGCCGCGATCGTCTTGACGCCGTCTGCGCCGTCATGCCCCATCCCGGTCAGGACCACCGCAAGCACGGAAGAACCGAACACCTTGGCCGCGCTGTCGAACAGCGGGTCGACAGCGGGCTTGCAGAAGTTTACCGGCGCGTCGTCCGTAAGGCGCGCAACCGCCTGCCCGTGGTTCTTTTCAAGGACAAGGTGGCGCCCTCCCGGCGCCACATAGATGTGACCGGGCTGAAGCACGTCTCCATCACCGGCCTCCTTGGCCGGACGCATGGCCGCCTTGCCGAGATGTTCGGCAAGGATCGCCGTGAACGTCGGCGGCATATGCTGCGTGACGACGACCGGAACCTGACGAATTGCCGTGCCGATATCGCGCATGACCTGCTGTAGCGCTTGCGGGCCGCCCGTCGATGAACCGATCACGACAACGCGCGGGCGCACGGATGGATATGGCCGCACCGCCGGCCGCGGCATCGCAGGTTTTACAGACGCCCGAAAACCCGTCGGCCGCGCGTGAGCAGGCGGCGTGACGCTGTGTAACGGAACCACGCGCTCGCCAACGGCCTGCGCCCGTATTTGCCGGCCCGGACGTTGCCCCCCGCGGGCACGAGCGCCCAGCGTCTTCACCTTTTCGATGATCTCCCTACGGAAATCCACCGATGTCGTGACTTCGCTCTTGCTCTCCGGCTTCGGGATGTAGTCCTGCGCGCCAAGCGACAAGGCCCGGAGGCTTATCTCGGCATTTCGCCGCGTGAGCGTCGAAGCCATGAGCACGACGAGATCGCGCTTCTTGCGCAACATGAGAGGAAGCGCGGTCAGCCCGTCCATCTCCGGCATCTCGATATCGAGGATCACGACATCGGGATTGCTCCTTTCGATGTCGTCGAGCGCAACCTTGCCGTTCCTGTGCGATGCCACCAGCGACAGGTCAGGATCTCCATCCACCCATCGGCCAAGAAGTCCGCGAATGACGACCGAGTCGTCGACAACCATGACCCGGATCGGATCGGCGGCAGAGCCCGCCGCCCGATCCCTGGCCTCATTTGCAACCGTCATGCGATGGGCCCGCCCTAGATCAAGCCGACTTCCTGGAACTTGGCTTCCACTATCTCCTTGTCGAACGGTTTCATGATGTATTCATTCGCACCCGCGCGGATGGCGCGCGTGATATGAGCGACATCGTTTTCCGTCGTGCAGAAGACGACGATGGGCTTGTCGCCACCCGTCTCCCGGCGAAGCGTCGTCAGAAACTCAAGCCCGTCCATCACGGGCATGTTCCAATCCAGAAGGATCGCATCCGGCATCTGGTCACGGCAAGCTTCAAGGGCTTGCTTGCCGTCCTCGGCCTCTGCAATGTCGAAATCCAGATCCTCCAGAATGCGCCGGGCGACTTTGCGAATGACGCTGGAATCGTCAACAACCAAACAGTGCTTCATCTACATTTGCTCCCGAGAACCGACGCCCCGCCCCGACCTACTGTTCCTCAAGCCGCCATCGGCTCGATCATCGAGCCGAGTAGCCGTTCCACATCGAGAATCACCATGAGTTTTCCCTCCAGACGATGAACGCCACCCGCGATCTCCGCCCAGCGCTTGTCGAGATTTGTAGGGTTCGCCTCGCGCGTGTCCGCGCTCAGAGTCAGCACCTCGCCAACCGAATCAATCACAAGGCCGTAGGATTCTCCCTTGTGTTCGATGCCGACGGCCATCATCTGCCCCATTTCGCGCGGCTCCAGATGCAACCGTTTGCGCATGTCGATGGCGGTTACGATGCGGCCCCGCAAATTGAGAACCCCGGCCACCTCCCGCGCGGCCAGGGGCACGCGGGTGACGGTTTCCGGCATGAATACGTCATGCACCTGGGAAATCGGCAGGCCGAAGAGCTGTCCCCCGATCACGACCGTGACGTATTGGACCGTATCGTCGGTTGCGGTTGAGAAAACATCCTGTTTCGTCATGCTGCAATTCCCAGTTCACCGGAGAAGACATCCTTGAGCGCCGCGATCAGGCCAGGACGGTCGAACTTCGCCACATAGTCGTCGAAACCCGCCTGGCGCCCGCGTTCAATTGAGGCCGGCGTAACGACCGCCGAAAGCGCCAGGATCGGCATCTGGCGGAAACGCTGGTCACGCCTTAATGCCTCGCACAATTCGAAGCCGTTAATCTCCGGCATTTCTATGTCGCTGACGATCGCATTGAACGTATCGCCGTTTTCAAGCTGCTCGAAAGCGGCTTGTGCGCTTCCGCAAGCGGTCACGTCGTAACCGGCCGCCTTGAGGACGGGGGTCAGCATGTTGCGGAAGAATGCGCTGTCGTCGACAAGGAGGACCTTCTTGGTCAGCGCCGAAGATTCCATTTCCTTGCGCATGAACCAGTCGTCGAAAGCCTGCGGCAGATAATATCCAAGGTCGATGATCTCAGTCGCCCGCTCCTTGATGACCGCCGAGCCGAGGATGCCGGCGCGCTCCGAGCCGACCTCGATGTTCATGCGATCCTCGACGATGTCCACGATCTCGTCGACAACGAGGCCCATGGAGCGGCCGGAGTCGGAGAAGACGAGCATCGGCTGCGTCCCTTCTGCGCGGTGCGTGTGTCCCGGATCGACATAGACGAGCGGCATGAGCGCCCCGCGATACTGAACCAGGTCTCGCCCGTTTGAACGCTCGATCTTGGAAACCTCGAATTCCTCCAACCGCGTAACGAGAGAAAGCGGCACGGCCTTCGGTTCCGGCGAACCGGCGCGGAAGAGAAGCATGGAAATCGTCGCCTGCCCGTCGATCGCCTCCTGAAGGAGGTCGGCCTGCTCCGTGGCGTTTTCCTCTGCGACAGCGCTGGATGCATGGCTTGCCATGGCGCTTGCGACCCCGTTCGGATCGATGATCATGATCACCGAACCATCTCCCAGGATCGTGTTGCCCGAGAACATCGTCAGATTGCGAAGCATGGTGGACATCGGCTTCACGACGATTTCCTCGGTATGGAAAACCCCGTCCACCACGACACCGAAGGTCTGGCTGCCGACCTGCATGACGACGATGAAACCGTTGTCCTGCTCGATCGCGTTGTCATCCACCGGCTCTTCGGAAATTCCGAGCAGATGCGAGAGATGGACAAGCGGCAAAAGCTTGTTACGCAGCCGAAGAACAGGCGTGTCCTTGATGCGCTCGATCTTGTGCTCCGAGTTGGTCTGGACACGCACCAGTTCCACCACCGAAAGCTGCGGGATCGCGAAACGGTCGCCGGAAGCCTCGACGATGAGCGTGGAGACGATCGCAAGCGTCAGCGGGATCTTGATGATGAAGCTCGTGCCCTTACCGGGTACGGAGCGAAGATCGACCGATCCGCCAATAAGCTCGATGTTGTTGCGCACGACATCCATGCCGACGCCGCGGCCGGATACGCTCGTCACCTGGGCTGCGGTGGAGAAACCTGCATGGAAGATGAAACGATGGATCTGCTGATCCGTCATCTTCTCCAGCTCGGCCTCGCTCGCCAGCCCGTTGCTAACGGCTTTCGCCTTGATCTTGTCGACATCGAGCCCTCGCCCGTTGTCGCGCACCTCGATGATGATGTGACCGCCTTCATGATAGGCGGACAAGGTAATGGTACCCTTGTCCGACTTGCCGGCGGCACGCCGGTCCGCCGGCATCTCCAGGCCGTGGTCGGCGGAGTTGCGGACCATGTGGGTCAGCGGATCCTTGATGAGCTCCAGAACCTGCCGGTCGAGCTCGGTGTCCGCGCCGACCATCTCAAGCTCGATCGGCTTTTCGAGTTCCTGACTGAGATCGCGCACGATCCGCGGCAGTTTCTGCCATGCATTGCCGATCGGCTGCATGCGCGTCTTCATGACGCCTTCCTGTAGCTCGGCCGTCACGTTCGAAAGACGTTGCAGCGGAACCTTGAATTCGGAATCCTCATGGCGCCGCACAATTTCCAGCAACTGATTTCGCGTCAGGACCAGCTCGGACACCATCGTCATCAGGTGTTCCAGCGTTTCCACGGAAACGCGAATGGTCTGGTTCGAAACACTTCCGCTCTTGCCCGACTTGTTTTGCTTCTTCTTTTCCACCGTGGGCTTTTTCCCGTCGGCGTCGGCGTCGGCCGCTTCCGCGCCCGTTAGAATTTCGCCCGGCTGGTCATCATGATCATCTTCGCCATCCGCGGTATCGGGCAGCTCAACCTCGGCCTCCGTCTCCTGGAATGCCTTTTCCAGGTCGTCGAGAGACACCTCTCCCGGGCGCAAGGGGCGTTCCAGAACCTGGTAGACGAGCTCGCCCTCCGCGTGATCGTCCGCCGCTTCCTCGCCTTCGGCCTCATCCTCCCCGGACCCGGCTTCCGCGCTCAAGGACATGCGCTCCAGCTCGGAAATCAGATCGTCATCCGACCCTTCAGGCTCTGCCCCGCCGGCGGCTTCCAGTTCCGAGAGAATTTCCTTGATCCGGTCGATCGAATTGAGGATCAGGGAAACGGCTTCCGGCGTAACCGGCGAACCGTCTCGGAATTTGCCCATAAGCGTCTCGGCCGCATGCGCCAACGCTTCCAGCCGGGGCAAACCAAGGAAGCCGCAGGTTCCCTTGATCGTGTGGACCAGACGAAAAATATTATCGAGAATAGTCGCGTTGTTGGGTTCTTGTTCAAATTTCACAAGCTCGACGTCGACGACGTCGAGGCTTTCATTCGTCTCAGTAAGAAACTCGCTAAGGAGATCGTCCATGGCCACACTCACCCGACTGGTTACTATTGGGAGCATCCGGGAGGCCACCCGGCGCCTTATGACTGTCGAGGAGTGTGACGTTCAACTGTTAAGATAGACTGAAACGATCGAACTTCGTTTTGCGGCCGTCTAATCTCTCGCTGCGGAAGTAATCAAAACAGCTTCTTCTTGCTTAACAATCTGTAAATTCATGTTGGAATCTTCAGCGAGCATAAGGGTATAAGCCGGCTGAACCGAATGCGCATCGATGCGTTCGACGTCCTCGCCGGACAGGATTTCGGTCATCACGGCAGGGATCTTGGCATAGTCGCCGGTGGCACGGAGCGAGAAGGCCGGACGCTCCTCGTCACCGTCCATTTTCACCACGATCAGGCCGCCGCGTGGCACGCACTGATTGGCAATGAGAATGAGGTTGAGCAGGAGCTTGACCTTGTTCTTGGCCATCAGGAGGCGCGGCACATTCCATTCGAGCTCCGCCTTCTCGTTCTCCATGAACCCTTCCGCGACCTTTTGCGCGTCGCCAAGGTCGATCGCCGAGCCGGCGGACCCCGCCGCACCGAAGGCAAGGCGCGCAAACTGGAGCTTCGCCGAGGCTCGCCGCGAACTGCTGCGGATCAGGTCCATCGCGAATTCCCGCATGTCCTCGTTGCCCTCCTCGTCGAGGACCTCAAGACCGCTCGTAATCGCTCCTACGGGGGATATGATATCGTGGCACACGCGACTGGCGACCAGAGCTGCGAGATCGAGCGCGGAAAGATCGTTAATCGTCGTCATGAGCCTACCTCTAGCGCAAAGCTTTCCCCTGAAGCCGCATCGGCCGGACCGTTGCACGATGATTCGACCGGCCTTGACAGGGTTACACTTGCCGCAAGCCCGTGCCAAGCCAGCCTTTCGACATGCTTCAGCCTGTCCGGCAATCGAGCGATCGCGCCCTGGTCCTTGCCTCTTCAAGAAGCAGGGAAGGATTGGAGAGGAAGAGAAACCGGTTCACTTCTGAATGAAACAGGTAGAGGCGGCGGTCTATGATCGCGAATATCGCCGGATTGCCAATGGTCGCATAGCCCTCGGACAGGGCGTGCGGATCGCATCCCGAAAATTGCGGTGCGTAGACGTCCGGATCGGACGCAAAAGCATCCCGGTTTCCTTCATTGACAAAAACCCATACCGCTCCGTCCCAGCGGTACTCTATGGACGCATCGCCGCTGCGGGGCCTGCCGTCGATGAAATAGGAAAGCGGATCGTGTCCGCTCAGCGCATAGCCGGTAGACGGGTCAACCGCGTAATCCAGCCCCTCGGCCATGACGGCGAATGCCAGAAAAAGCGACAAAGCATGGGATAGACCGGCCACGGACCATAATCTGATCCGATTTCGTCTACACTGTTTCATTGATTCGGTTCCGTGATTCGCTCCGGGAAGGTTCATGCGATTCTCAGCCGGCGGGCAAGACGCACGGTACCGGATACCAGGTCGAAGTCACTCCCGGAGAGCGCAGTTACTTTCCGTGGAACAACGGCCGTAGCCGGACCTGGGTCGACCAAATGAGCCGCCGGACGAGCGGCCGCGGATAGAAGGATTGAAGCATGATCAAGCGGACCGCGGGCTGCCCTCATCGCCTGCTGACCCTTGTCGCCCTGTCACTTGCCGCCCTGTCTACTCTCTTCGCGGCGACGGCGAATGCCCAGCAACCCCAGACCTACAGCCAAAGCGAGTTGGTCGATGCCGGCCACCGTTTCTTCGGTCAGATATCGGGCGGCCTCGCGTCCGTCGTCGAACATGCCGTAAAGCAATATGGTGAGCCAAATGGATATATTCTTGGCGAAGAAGGCTCCGGCGCGATCGTGGCAGGCGCGCGTTACGGCGAAGGCGATCTCTATACGCGCAACGCCGGTGTCCACAAGGTCTTCTGGCAAGGGCCATCGATCGGTTGGGATTTCGGCGGCGACGGCGCACGCGTCATGATGCTGGTCTACAACCTCCCGGCGACGGATGCTATCTATCGGCGTTACGTCGGCGTGAACGGTTCGGCCTATCTCGTCGGCGGCTTCGGGATGACGGTGCTGTCCAACCATGACATTTTCGTAGTGCCGGTTCGCGCCGGCGTCGGTGCCCGGCTTGGTATAAATGTCGGCTACCTGAAATTCACCCGGTCTCCGACCTGGAATCCCTTCTGAGGTTCGGGCCTCTCGAACCCGCGCGTCAGAGCATTACATTTCACTGTGTTACCGGGTTTGACTTGGCCGGCATGCCTTTCTCGGTTAAGGAGAATTGTCAGCAAAGCCTGCCGAAAGGACGCGGTGTACGGTCTTGATTGAAGTATTGATGTACGGGGCGCTCGGCTTCTTCGTAGCCGGGCTGATTTCGGTGGCGATCATACCGGCCGTCTGGAGACGTGCCGTGAGGTTGACGCATCAGGCTATCGAGGCGACCAGCCCGCTTTCCGCAAGTGACGCAAGGGCGGAAATGAGCGCCTTGCGGGCCCAGCACGCCGTTGCCTGCTGCAAGTTGGAAAAACGCCTCGAAGGTCTTTATTCCGAACTTGCCGAAAACCGTATCGAGCGGGACCGGTCGGAAGCCCACGCGACGGCGATGAAACAGGAGCGTGACGCAAGCGCTCGAATGCTCGACGAGGCGGCCGCTCGAAACGAGGAGCTTCATCAGAAGATCACCTCTCTTGAATCCGATCTCGCACGGGCGAACGGCATTGCCCGCAATCTGCAGCGCGAACTCGACCTGAAAACCAAACGGGAAGCGGTTAGGTTGGCCCGTTCGCAGCCGGCCAATGAATCTGAGGCTCCACCTTCTGCGCTTTCGCCGGCGGAAAGCGGGAACGACGAGCACGATGAATCTTTGACCGAGGAAATAGCCGCGTCAGCGAATGCGGCCGCCATTACGAAGATTGCCACGCTTGAACTGGAAAACGCCTCGCTTACGGAAAAACTGCGCAAGGTGGAGGCGAAACTGCGCGAGGCGGACACGGCAACTCAGGGCAGCAGGGAAATTGTGCCGGCGGACAAAGCCGCGCGCGACAAGCAAAAGGCGCTAGAAAACAAGATCTTCGACATGGAGACGCGCTACATTGCCGCCCAGGCGGAAATCACGAGGCTCAACCTGCAGCTGGAGCGTCTTGAAGATAATGCTTCGGGACTATCTTACGATATGGAAGATGGCGATCTCAAAACCCGCATTGCGGTTCTTGAGGAGGAAAACGCAAGCCTTCGGCAGGTCCTTGGCGGCGGCGAAACAAGCGGGCTGCGCGAAGCCCTCAAAGACATAGCGGCGCGCATCACGGCGCAGCTTGCGGATGACGCGGACCTGGCCGCGCTGAAGCTAGAGAAGGAGTACAGCGACGGAAACGCGCGCCTGGGTACCCTGGCGCGGAAAATTCTTGCGGCGCGCAAGGAAATAACTGAAAAAACAGTAGAAAACTCCACCAACCCATCCAATATTGCGGCGCATCGCTGATAAATCCGTCGCTTTCGCTACTCAAGATTTCTATTTATAAACCGAATTTATAAAAGCACGCTTCCGAACGGAAATTTAACTCCAAGGCTTGCACAATCCTCTTCCAAAACGCCACAGCCTGATTCTCAATGTAACTTTACGTTGTATTAACGCGAGCGAACGATCCTTTCCGCTAAGGCATTTACTTAATTCATGAGCGAGGGCCAAGAGATTTATGATCGACGCTCTGATAATTCTGGATGACGATAATTCGCCTCGAGGCATGGTTAAAACGATCCCCTATCTCTGCCGGGCGAAATTTCAGCCTGTCTCCGGCTTCAAGATCGAGCAAGCCAGCGAGGCAAGCATGCTTGTCATGGATCTCAGCCTCAACTCGGAAGCGAATGTCTCCTTCATTCGCAAGCTGTTCCGAATCCTGCCGGACAAACCGAAGATCGTTTTCGCCTCCAGGAGCGACCGCCAGGAAATCGTCCAGGCCTGCGCGATCGGCGGCGCGACCATACTCGGCCGCGCCGAATCAAAGTGCGTGATCAATCTTTCATTACGAAAGATCTTCCGCGACCTCGGCAACCCGTTCTATCGGGTAGAGGCGAATGCAGCCGCTGCCGCGGCGATGCGCGTGGATTCGCTTTACGCGGATATCACGCAGTCAGCCATAGTCGAAGCCCCTCTGCCCGAATCCGGCATCCTCGCCTGCGCCAGGAATGTGATCGACGCAGTTCATGGCCAAGGCGTCGATAGCTGGATGGACGTCGTGCAGAAACATCACAGCCACACCTACTGCCATTCCATGATGGTGAGCGGATACGCCGCTGCATTCGGCGAGGAATTGGGGCTGGATACCGAGACGATAAACATACTGGTGCATGCCGGGCTGCTTCACGACATTGGCAAGGTCCGTATTCCTCTCTCAGTTCTGGACAAACCCGGAGAGCTTGATGAGGAGGAATGCGGTCTGGTCAAGCGCCACCCCGAGTTCGGCCGGGAAATCCTTTCATCACAAGCGAACATGGATGAACGGATCATTGAGGTGGCATATTCGCACCACGAATATCTTGACGGATCGGGCTATCCGCAGGGGCTCAGGGGTGACCGTATATCGCCGCTCGTCCGCATCATCACGATTTGCGATATCTTCGCTGCCCTCACCGAGGAACGCTCCTACAAACAATATTACTCGCGGCGCGTGGCCTACGCCATCCTGCTTGAAATGGGTGCGAAACTCGACAGGGAGCTCTTGAAGAAATTCCGCCCGGTGGCGTTCCGAAGCGAATTCGGCGAATTGCGCCGCACGGTGAAAGACATCAATGCAAGAAAGCTGGCGGTGTCAGCCTAGCGCCTGACTGTGCATCGTTAAGCTGCAAGGGAAGATTTTATCTCCCGGAGTGCCGGGAACACATGCTGTCCCGCGCCGGGAAAATGGCACCCCCAAGGGGACTCGAACCCCTGTTTCCGCCGTGAGAGGGCGGCGTCCTAGACCGCTAGACGATGGGGGCAGCGGTCATGTCCTTCGGACAGAGGCGGTTATCTAACCGCTCGCCCGGCTTATTGCAAGTCCCATTTCCGGCAAAATACCCACCTGAGGAAAAGCCGGCGAATATTCAACGCGAGACGAATTCCGTCCTGCCGATTTCGCGGCCAGTAGCCGGATCTATATAGACGAGG
Organism: Hongsoonwoonella zoysiae; assembly: GCF_013266695.1. Taxonomy (GTDB): domain Bacteria; phylum Pseudomonadota; class Alphaproteobacteria; order Rhizobiales; family Stappiaceae; genus Hongsoonwoonella; species Hongsoonwoonella zoysiae. The sequence goes on along the minus strand of NZ_JABRXF010000001.1, from coordinate 1,480,077 downwards.
TAAGTGCCGTTTTCCGTCCTCAGCAGAGCGACGATGCGGCCATCGGCGATTTCGATATCGACGACTTGCGCATTCGCCTCGATCGCGACGGTCGCGGCAATCTCATCCAGGTCCGCTTGCGCATCGCCCGATGTGACGCGATATAGGATTGCGGCAAAAACGGCGATAAAGCCCAAAACCATGATGAGGCTGGAAACGCCGAGCAAGCGCTTCAATTTTCGTTGCAGACGCTCGGCGGCGGGATCCAGCGGCTGCTCCTTGTCCGGATCATCATCGAAGGCGGATTGGTTCATGCAGAAAAGATCTCCGGACGATAGCGGTTTCGGCGCAAAGGCGGCCGAAAACCAGAACATGGTTGCAACGATCACAGTTACGGCGCCAGATGCCGGCATCCGCCTCGACCAGTTGATAGCCCGAAACACGCCGGACATAAGTCGAAGCCGGATCCAGGCTCTTATCAGACAAGGGCAGGTCCGCGTCGGCGGCGAGACCATAGTGGAGCCCAAATACAGGGTCAACGAAGGTGATGCCATCGTCTTGATCATTCCCGAGGCTGAACCGGCCGTTCCGCAAGCCGAAGACATCCCGCTGGGTGTGGTCTTTGAAGATGAGCATCTGATCGTCGTCGAAAAGCCCGCGGGGCTGGTCGTTCATCCGGGCGCCGGCAACTGGACCGGCACGCTCGTCAATGCGCTGATCCACCACTGCGGCGATACGCTTTCCGGGATCGGCGGGGTGAAACGGCCGGGGATCGTCCATCGGCTCGACAAGGATACGAGCGGGCTCATTGTCGTTGCCAAAACCGACAAGGCGCATCAGGGCCTCGCCGCGCAATTCGCCGACCACGGACGTTCCGGCCCGCTGGAGCGCGCCTATACCGCACTGGTGTGGGGCGCGCCCGGCACTTTCAAGGGAACGGTCGACGCGCCTCTCGCCCGCTCCGCGGCCAACCGGCAGAAGATCACGGTCACAAGATCGGGCGGGCGCCATGCCATCACCCATTGGCAAGTGGTAAAACGCTACGGGAGCGGGGATAGCGATGCCCCGGCAAGCCTGATCACCTGCAGGCTCGAGACAGGGCGCACCCACCAGATCCGCGTCCATATGGCGCACATAGGCCATCCGCTGATCGGAGATGCGGATTACGGAGCCGGGTTCCGAACGAAAGCCGCCCGCCTCCCGGAGCCGGCGAAATCCGTGGCGGCCGGCTTCCCGCGCCAGGCGCTTCATGCCGGACTTCTGGCTTTCGCGCATCCGGAGTCCGGGGCGCACATGCGCTTCGAATCTCGAATTCCTGAAGACTTTCAGGCTCTTCTCGATGCATTTGATACACTTTGACAAACATTTTCCGGGTCGGGGCCGTGGTTTTGACTCATTGCTTTCTATATATTCGACGTCAGTGCGCCGGAATGGGCACTGCTTGATCAGCGTTTGCCAGATTGCCGGCTGGCCCATTGCGCGGGGGCCGGCGTGGAAACGCAAGGAGGATGAAAGGGGGCGCATACAATGGCCCAGAACATACCCGCACTTACCTCTGCGGAGGGTGGATTATCCCGATATCTGGACGAAATCCGCCGGTTTCCCATGCTGGAGCCGCAGGAAGAATACATGCTTGCCAAGCGCTACAAGGAGCATGACGATACCGAAGCTGCCGAAAAGCTCGTAACATCGCACCTGCGCCTTGTAGCCAAGATCGCGATGGGGTACCGGGGTTACGGCCTCCCGATCGCGGAAGTCGTGTCCGAGGGGAACGTCGGTCTGATGCAGGCCGTAAAGCGCTTCGAGCCCGACAAGGGCTTTCGCCTTGCCACATATGCGATGTGGTGGATCAAGGCCTCGATCCAGGAATACATACTCAGATCCTGGAGCCTTGTGAAAATGGGCACGACCGCAAGCCAGAAACGCCTGTTCTTCAACCTTCGCCGCCTGAAAGGCCGTATTCAGGCGCTGGAAGAAGGTGACCTGAAGCCGGAGCAGGTGCAGGAGATCGCGACGAAACTTGGCGTCAGCGAAGACGATGTCGTTTCCATGAACCGCCGGCTGGGCGGCGACGCATCGCTCAATGCGCCAATCCGCCAGGAAGCCGATGGCGGCGAATGGCAGGACTGGCTGGTGGACGATAGCGAGTCCCAGGAAGAAATCCTTGCCGACCAGGAAGAACACGACCATCGCATCAAGTTGCTGAAAGACGCGATGAGCGTTCTGAACGACCGGGAACGGCGGATATTCGAGGCCCGACGGCTGTCGGAAGATCCGATAACGCTGGAGGAATTGTCTGGCGAATTCGGGGTCAGCCGCGAACGCGTACGTCAGATCGAGGTTCGAGCTTTCGAGAAGGTTCAAAAGGCGGTCAAGAAAAGCGCCCGCGCGCTCGAGCAGCGCCCAGCGGAACTGACATAACTCGGATCTTTTTTTTTGTAACGCCGCAAAGGTCGCGCTTCTTGCGCGGCCCTTTCGCATTCCCTAACGTGAGAAACAAAAGTCCGCGATCTTTCGCGGACTTTTTCAAGCGTTGGGATCATGCATGGGCCTTTTTCGGCGAAAAGAGCTTCTTGTCCCGATTGTGGCCGGACTTGTTCTGGCAACTGTCACCGGATTGCGCGGTTTCGACCCGTTTTTCCTGTCTTCCGTGCGCGAATTAACCTTCGATGCCTTTCAAAGAATCTGGCCGCGGACGTATGAATCGGCGCCGGTGGTGATTGTCGATATCGATGAGAAATCGCTTGACGAATTTGGACAATGGCCCTGGCCGAGGGATCTGCTCGCAAGACTGACGCAGCGGCTTTCGGATGTTGGCGCGGCAGCCATCGCCTATGACATCATCTTCGCCGAGCCGGACCGCAATTCGCCGCACCGGATCTTGCGCAATCTTGGCGTCGAGGAGAATTCCAAAGCGGGACAACTCGAGGCGATTACGGGCAAACTGCCCGACACAGATATCCTGTTCGCCTCCGCGATAAAAGGCCGGCCGGTGGTGGTCGGATTCGCCACACTACCCTCCCCCGGCGACAATCGGCCCGCCGCGAAAGCGGGTTTCGCATACGGCGGACATGACCCGGCCGGGCTGGTTCCAACTTTTCTCGATTCACTGACCAGTCTTCCGGCCCTCGAAAACGCTGCCGCTGGAGTAGGTAGCGTGAGCCTGTCGCTTCACGATACCGCAGGTGTCGTGCGCCGGCTGCCACTGCTCTTCAGCGACGGGGAGAAGCTTTATCCCAGCCTTTCTGTTGAGGCGCTCAGGATAGCGCAAGGAGCTTCCGGAATCTTGATACGCACGACCGGGGCGAGCGGCGAAATCGACAGCGGCGCGCCGGCAATTACGGAAATCAAGGTCGGGGCTTTCAAAATCCCGACGACCGCGGCGGGCGAAATCTGGCTGCATTTCGACCGGGACCGCGGCGAACGCTATTTCTCCGCCGCCGACATTCTCGACCCGGAAAAAGAAGCTGCTGCCGCGAGCGCGGTTGAAGGCCGGATCGTCCTCGTCGGCACGTCCTCGGTCGGGCTGTCCGACATCCGCGTTACCCCGCTCGGCGAACTGGTGCCCGGCGTTTCCGTGCACGCACAGGCGCTGGAGCAGATCACGACCGGCCGCTTCCTGACGCGGCCCGACTGGGCCTACGGCCTGGAACTGATCGTCACTTTCGCGCTCGGGCTTTTCATAATCTCGGCACTTCCCTCGCTGGGCGCCGGCTGGACAGCGGCCTTCGGCGCGGTTTCAGCGGGCTTAATCTTCGGCGGGGCGGCTTATCTCTTTACAGAGCAAAGCCTGCTCATAGACCCCGTCTACCCGGCGCTCGCCAACCTGCTGGTCTATGCAACCGCAACGGCCCTTCTTTATCTGCTGACCGAGCGCGAGAAGAGGTTCGTGCGCACCGCCTTCGGGCAATATCTTTCGCCCGAACTCGTCAAGCGGCTGGAGAACGCGCCGGAGGGCCTCAGGCTTGGCGGCGAGATGCGCGAGATAACGATCCTCTTCATGGATGTGCGCGGGTTCACCCGGATCTCCGAGCAGCTTTCTCCGACGGACCTCGTCGGCTTCCTGAACACGCTGCTTTCTCCCCTCTCGGAAGCCATTCAAGCGGAAGGCGGCACGATCGACAAGTACATCGGCGACAGCATCATGGCGTTCTGGAACGCGCCGATCACGGTGGAAGATCATGCGGCGCGAGCCTGCCGTGCGGGGTTGGCGCTCACAAAAGCCGTCGACCGGCTGAACGCGAAAGACGCATTCGGCTTCAAGGCGCGAGGCCTGCCTGCTCAAGACGTGCGCATTGGTGTGGGGATCAACAGCGGCCCGGCCTGCGTCGGCAACATGGGATCGACCAGGCGGTTCAACTATTCGGCGATCGGCGATGCCGTGAATGTTGCCGCGCGGATCGAGGCAAGCTGCAAGACAGTCGGCGCGGATTGCGTCGTCTCCGAGGACACGATGAGAGGTGCACCCAAATTCGCCTATCTCGAAGCAGGGGTTATTCCGCTTAAGGGAAAAACCGTTCCGGTGAAGCTCTACGCCCTTGCAGGTTCGCCCGAATACGCCGCAAGCAGCGCGTTCTCTACGCTCCGCGAGGCCCATGCCAAGTTCATTTCGGCAATGGACGGCGATGATGGGAAAGCGGCCCGGGCGTATTTGGCCGAGTGTCGCAAATGCGCCCCGCAAAACCTGTCGGATTTTTACGACCGGCTGGAAGAGCGGATAACGGCCCTGCCGCGCATGCAATCGGCCGGCGGCTGAACGTTACCGCATCCAACCGCCGACGATTGAGCGTTATCTTATCTCCACCGCATAGGTTTCGACCGGCGGAACCTCCGCGATGAGCCCGGATTCCTTCAAGAACTCGGCGAAACGCTGATAACGCCCGCGATCGAGGGCGGCGGGGCGTTTTGCGAACCGGGGAAGCGTATCGAACCAGGCACGGCGGTTGAGCTCGTCGTCAAGGCTCGGATAGGCCTCGATGAACGCTTCCCATGCCTTTTGCGGATGGTTCGTCAGGAAGATCGTTGCAGCTTCGATTGCTTCCAGAAAGCGCGGGAAGCGGTCGTCCCCGGTCTTTTCGCGATGCGCGATGAAGATCAGTTCGTCGAAGACGGGAACGCCGTTTTCCTCCGGGTAGAAAGCCTTGCCCTTCTTGCCTTCCAGTTCGATCTGCGTCAGCTCGAAATTGCGATAGCCGCCGATCACGGCATCGACCTGCCCCGACAATAAGGCGGGCGACAGGGCGAAATTGACGTTGATGAGTTCAACGTCCTCAACGGTCAATCCTTGCGATTTCAGCATGGCGTTGAGCATCGCGTCCTCGAAACCCGACACCGAAAAACCGATCTTCTTGCCCTTCAGATCGGCGAGGGTTTCGATCGGGCCGTCCTCAAGCACAATGAGAGAATTGAGCGGCGTCGCGACGAGCGTCCCTATCCGCGCGACGGGCAAGCCTTCGTCCACCTGCGCATGCAGGGTCTGCTGGTAGGAAATGGCGATATCCCCCTCCCCGGCCGCGACGAGCTTCGGCGGCAACGAAGGGTCGGCGGGCTCGATAAGCTCCACATCGAGCCCCACCTCCGCGAAATAGCCGTTCGCCTTGGCGACGATGATCGGCGCATGATCGGGGTTGGTGAACCAGTCGAGAAGAAGCGTGAGTTTGTCTGCGGCATTCGCCGGGGCGGCCATCGCAATGACCATGGCAAGCGATATGGCGAATTTACGGAGCATTTTTTTCTCCTGTGGTGGGGGATGGGGAATCAGTCTTCCGGCTGCCAGTGCACGAGGCGCCGGGTTGCGGCTTCCACGACCGCGCGCAGCAAAAGCACCATGACCGCAAGCAGGATGAGTGCTGCGAACATCACATCCGCCTGCATGCGCGCGTTGCTCTGGAGCATGATGAAGGCAAGCCCGCCCTTCGCGCCGACCCATTCGCCGATGACGGCGCCGATGGGCGCGAAGACGGCGGCGATGCGAACACCCGAAGAAAGAGCAGGCAAGGCGGCTGGTATTCGAAACCGCAAAAGTTCCTGCAATTTCGAAACCCGGTAGAGCTTCGCAAGGTCGAGAAGGCCGGTTTCCGTTCGCCTCAGGCCGTCATAAAAGGTGGAGGTGACGGAAAAGAAGATCACCAGCATGGCCATGACGACCTTGGACGCGAGCCCGAAGCCGAGCCACAGGACCAGGATCGGCGCGATGGCGAAGACGGGCAGAGCCTGGGTTACCAGGATCGGCGGCAGCAGGACCCGTCGGAGTATGGGAGAAAGCGTCATCAGCAATGCGAACAGCACGCCACCGGCTACGCCGCAGAAAAAGCCGATGACCGTCTCGACCGCCGTGATGCGGGCATGGTCGAGCAGAAACCACCAACGCTCGGCAAAAGCATGAAAGACGCGCTCAGGCCCGGGAAGCAGATAGGGCGGGATGGCGAACCAGCGCACGAGGCCGGCCCAAATCGCGATGAAGGCCGCCGTCATGAGCGCCATGCGCAAAAGCGGGCGCGCGGCGCGGCCAAGGGCATGGGAGATGCCGGCGCCAATCGGCGGTGCATCTTCGGAGCCGGCATATACCGCTACGCGGTCTTGAGAAGACATCAGAGGATCTCCGTTCTCCGCATCGGGTGATGCGACAGTGGAGATCCGGGAAAGAGGCTCAGGTTCCAGTCCCTTCGCCGGCATGACCCGGATCAGGTTCTAAGGGTCCGGCAAAGCTGCCATCTCAGCCCCCGCCGCCAACCAATCGACCTTGATGCCCGTTCGAACAAAAGCGCCGATCCGGCGGGAACACCCCTCGGAATACAGGAGAAGTTATAGGGTGACGCTGTTTTTACAAGGGGCTTGCCCAACTATTTTGCCGGCAGGGCGGATGGGCAGGAACGAGGTCTTCGAGGCAGGCGGATGCTGACGGAGAGAGCCACTGACTCTTTTATCGTCATGCCCGGCCCGGACTCACTGCTGTCCGGTTAAGGATTCTCTGCTGATTTTCGCAAGGTACTCGCCCACACTCCGCCGTCACCCCGGGCCTGCCCCGGGGCCAAATCACCGTTCAACATGCGAGGGCGATGAGAATATCAGTGGGCGATGCCACAAATTCATTGATATTTCGAAGTAATTTGCGAGGCGGATTGGAACCCGGATCAAGTCCGGGATGACCCTGAGGATGAGGCCAGGAAACTGCCGGTTCCCAATGCCGAGCAATCGGGAAACGAAGCAGTCAACCTGCGCAAACCGTGTCCGGTTCCGGCAAAATGTTCAATTTGGCTCGTTTCTCAAGACGATCACCGCCGACGCGCGACCTCAACTGGACAGCCGTGGGCTTGACCCGGTCACCCACAATCTCCGGAGCGCCGTTACAATATGGGTCGCCGGGTCAAGCCCGGCAACGACGAAGGAGAGGGCACGGCGTCGCCGCTTTCACTGCCAGGATGCCATCGCCTGCTCGACGGCGCGCGTACCCGGTGTACCCTTTTCAAGCGTCAGTATGGCGCGCTTGCCGTCCTCATAAAGGATCGGGATATCTATCCAGCCGCGTTCGCGCAGCAACGACATGTTGCGGTCACGCTCGCTCGGCACATTGGAAAGCGCCACCCAGAACAGATTATCGGCCACCTTCACCGACGCACCGATCAAGGCGTCGCCGCGGGCCTCTTCCGTTCTTTTCATGACGAGGCCGGGCACGTTCGCAACACCCTTTCCGGTGAAGCCTTGCGGAAAATCGAACTGAACCTCCACAAGGTGGCTTGCCGGAAGGGAATCATCGGTATTTGGCTTGATCGTCACTTCGGCGCTGATGTCACGATCGGTGATGTTTGCGGCGATGCGCAAGACCGCATCCTCGCCATTCACCCCGTCGTCGAGCGACCATATGACTTGTCCCGGCGAGGCCGACCCGGATCCATTGCTGTCCGGCCCCTCCTCGTAGAGGATCGAGCGCTGCGCCACGGCCGCGGAGGCCGGCGTATTCCCGCCGGTTGCCCCGCCCGCACCGGATTGCGGCGCGACGGATGCGGTTTCGACTTCACGAACATTGCCGTCCGAAGCGTCATCCCCCGGGTTTCCCGCACTTTGAGCCGGCGAGGCACCGGCAGCGGACACGGCCGGATCCGGCGTCGTGACGCCGGACCTATCATCAGCCGATGAGGGAGGCTGGTTCGGCGCCTGCCCGGCGGGAGCGGGAGTTGCACCGGGTTCCACACGCCGAGGTTCGACGCTTCTTACGTTTTCCCGAGGCTGTGCGTTCGTGCCGCCATCCGGCGCACGGGGCGAGATGCGCGTGGTCGTCACCGTCCGAGCGTCAGGCGCGGCCGGCTTGTCGTTCCCAACCGCCGATGGCAGGCGGGCATCGATCTTGCCGTTCGAAGCGGGAGGCGCGGCCGCCTCCTTCGGTTCTTCCGCCTGACCGTCCGTGGAAGCGGACGTGGTGTCCGCCGCGGGCGCGGCACCTTCTCCGTCATCCTCCAGCAAGGCAAGCAAAGCATCGCGCTGCGAATAGCCTATCGCCGCGATCCCGACCAGTACGATCAAGGCCATCAGGATCGACATGACCACGGGGATTCGCGAAGGACGGTCATGCGTTGGAGGCCGGCTGACGGGTGCCTTTTTCTCTTTCGCGCGCCTGCCCGGCTTTTTGCCGCGCCCGGACTTTTCTTCCGCCTGGACGCCACTTTCGCCCGGCGCGGCAACGGGAGGCGGCTCGTCGAAACGCGGCTCCGCGCGTGGTCCGGCATCGGCGGTACCGCCCGCAAAGGCGGGTTCCTCACGCCTGTTTCCGACAGTGGGCGCTGCGTTCGCCGGCGGTGGGGCAGGCTCTTCAACCGGCCGAGGTTCCGGCAGCTTGGAAGCCCTATCGCTTTCCCCGTCCGTTTCCGGAGCGGAGACACCCTCGCCTTTTTCTTCAGGCTTGCGCGCGAAGCCGGGCGCGGCAGGTTCCTCGGGCGGCTTGTTGAGGCCAAGCGTCTCTCGCGCGGCCTCAGCCTCGACCTTGCGAATCGCCTCTTCGAGGCGCAACTGCTCGTTCGTGATCTCCGAAGGGGACAACGGCGGATCATAGGCCTTCAACTGACCGACGATCGCGGTGCGGGCGCGCTGGTAGATGTTACGCCGCGCGGCACCGGTATTGTCAGGAAGTGCTGCAACGGTTTTCTTCAAAACCGAATAGTAATCCGCCATATGCTCGCTCGTTCCCGCCGAAATCAAGCGTTACGCTTAATCCTGAAACGGATTTTGGACAAGGATTGTATCATCCCGCTCCGGACTGGTGGACAGCAATGTAACCGGCGCGCCGATCAACTCCTCCACGTGACGTACATATTTCACCGCCTGAGCCGGCAAATCCGCCCATGATCTTGCACCTTGTGTGGATTCTTTCCAGCCCGGCAAGGTTTCGTAGATCGGTTTCACCCGCATTTGAGCGCCCTGGGACGCCGGGAGATGCTCGATCCGCTCGCCGTCGAGTTCATAGGCGACGCAAATCTTGATCTCGTCCAGCCCGTCCAGAACATCCAGCTTCGTGAGCGCAATGCCGTTTATGCCGCTGACCGAAACGGTCTGGCGCACGAGCACGGCATCAAACCAGCCGCAGCGGCGCTTGCGGCCCGTAACGACACCGAATTCATGGCCACGCGTTCCCAGAAACTCGCCGATTTCATTGATCTGCTCGGTCGGGAAAGGCCCTTCGCCGACGCGCGTCGTATAGGCCTTGGTGATGCCCAGCACATGGTCGATCGCGCCGGGGCCAAGACCCGAACCGGTGGACGCCTGACCGGCGATCGTGTTGGAAGACGTCACGAACGGATAGGTGCCGTGGTCGTTGTCGAGCAGCGCCCCTTGCGCGCCTTCGAAGAGGATGCGGCTGCCTTCGCGGCGCTTCTTGTCGAGCAGCGCCCAGACGGTGTCCATGAAGGGGAGTACCCTGTCGGCAACGCTGGCAAGCTCGTCATAAAGCGCCTTCGGATCGACCTCCGGCTCTCCGAGGCCCTTGCGAAGCGCGTTATGATGGGCAAGCAGGCGATCGATCTTCGCGGGCAGGGTCTTTAGGTTGGCCAGGTCCATCACGCGAATCGCCCGGCGGCCGACCTTGTCCTCGTAAGCGGGGCCGATGCCGCGCTTGGTCGTGCCGATCTTCGTGCCGGATGCCGCCGATTCGCGCAGCGCGTCGAGTTCGCGATGGAGCGAGAGAATGAGCGTCGCGTTATCCGCGATCTTCAGCGTATCCGGCGTAACGTCGATACCCTGCGCGGAAAGCCGCTCCATCTCGGCGACCAGCGCATGCGGATCAACGACGACGCCGTTGCCGATGACCGAAAGCTTGCCGCGCACGACGCCGGAGGGAAGCAGCGACAACTTGTAGCTGACACCGTCGATCACGAGCGTATGCCCGGCGTTGTGCCCGCCCTGGAACCGGACGACGACATCCGCCTGCTCGGACAACCAGTCGACGATCTTGCCTTTTCCCTCGTCTCCCCATTGCGACCCGACGACGACGACATTGGCCATGTGGCACTACCTTCCTGAGCAAATCGCGAAGACGGCCGTTCGAGAAAGCCGCATTCGCAAAGACAGCAAAAGCCCGGGCAACATGCCCTTAGGCAAACGCGCCGGACTATAGCGATCTCCGGCGGTGCTGGCGACCCCGAAACGCGGCCAATCCGTTCATTTCCGCGGCTCTTTCTCGCGTTTGCCGGCATTCGCCTGCCCCGCGCCATTGCGGGCAAGGCGATAGATCATCGGCGAGTACCTCAACAGCCAGACGAACGGCTGCCGGCGCGCTTCCGGCACGGATGCGCGGGCGGCGATGCGAAGCGCGATGAAGCCGACCAATGCGAAATGCAGCACGCTCGTATAGATGAAAAACGCGCGGGGGCCGAACATGTCGATCACGAGCGAGGCGGCGAAGGGGCCGATTACCGCGCCGAGCGCGAAGGAAAGCGTCAAGCCCGCCGCCAGCTCCACATACTGACCGGGCTCCGCGTGATCGTTGGCGTGGGCGGCGGAAAGCGAATAAAGCGGCAGCGCAAAGCCGCCGAACAGGAAAATGCCGGTAAAAATGATCATCCTGTCCGTCGTTCCGGCAACGAGCAGGCACGAAAGCCCCGCCCCGATCGTCGCCAGCATGAGCACGAGCCTGCGGTCCACCCGGTCCGACGCCCAGCCGAGCGGATACTGGAAAATCGCGCCGGCGACGATCCACAAGGAGATGAAAAAGGCCACCGCATCGACACCAAGGCCGACACCTTGCGCATAAAGCGGGCCGATGGAGCGAAAAGCCCCATTTGTCAGGCCGATCGTCAGGCAGCCGACGACGGCGACCGGCGAGATACGCCAGATCTCGGCAAGATCCAACTTCCGCTTCACATGAACCGGCGGATTGCCTTCGCGCGCAAGGGCAACCGGAACCAGCCCCGCGCTGAACAAAAGCGCGATGAGAACGAGGATTTCGTATCCGCCGGCACCGTACAGCGGCAGCAGGAACTGCGCGCCCGTGACGGCTGCTAGGTCGACGATCCGATAGACCGACAAGACGCGCCCCCGCTCGGCATTGGAGGCAAGGGCGTTCAGCCAGCTTTCAACCACCATCGCGGTACCGCAAAAGGCAATGCCGCTGGCAAAGCGCGCGACAAGCCAAAGCGGCCCCGCCGGTATGAGGAGCAGCACCATCATCACCACGGCACTGACGGAGGCGAGTGCCGCGAAAACACGGATATGCCCCACCCGCATGATCAGGAACGGGGTCACGAGAACGCCCAGCAGGAGCCCAAGATAGTAGGCCGAGCCGAGAAGGCCGATCATCGCATCGCTGAGGCCTTCCTCCCGGCCGCGTACCGCGATCACCGTCATGGAAAGACCATTGGCGCCCAGCAGAAGTGCCGCTGAAAGCACGAGCGGAGTGACGCGCGCGGGCAGCGAGCGGGTCAATGCGGCATCCGGAGACTGGTCGGGCATCGGAAAAATACTGCTGGCGGGAAGACGCCTAGGTCATGGACCCAACCCTGCGCCGCATGCGAGCGATTTGCAAGCGCGTTTCGCCCGCCAACTCGCAAACCGGGTGTCGCGCCTTGCCGGCGCTTGATAAGGATCGCGCGATCAACAACCCCGGTCGCACTCCATGTCACTTGTGAACTGGTTACTTCTCGCCGCACTCTCGCTCATCTGGGGCGGGGCTTTTCTATTCGCGAAGGTCGCGGTGGCGGAAATCCCGCCGTTCGTGCTGGTGTTTTTCCGGGTTTTCTCCGCCGCCTGCGCGCTTCATATCCTGCTGCGGTTCAGAAAAATTCCGTTCCCGACGGATGCGGTGACGCTCAAGGCGTTCCTCGTCATGGGGTTTCTCAACAACGCCGTGCCGTTTTCGCTGATCTTCTGGGGGCAGACGGCAATTTCAGCCGGGCTCGCCTCGATCCTGAACGCGGCCACACCGATCTTCACCGTTATCGTCGCAATGCTCGTTTTCGCGCAGGAACCCTTCAGGGCAAACCGGCTGGCGGGCGTTTTCATCGGTTTCGCCGGGGTAGCGATAACGCTGTCGCCCGCGCTTGAAGGCATCGGGGATGAACCGCTCTCAGCGCAACTGGCATGCCTGGGGGCCGCCTTATCCTATGCCCTGGCGGCAACCTTCGCGAAGCACTTCAGGGCAATGTCGCCGCTGACGGCAGCAAGCGGGCAGCTGACGGGATCAAGCATCATCATGCTGCCCATTGCCCTATGGCAGGGAGGCGGATGGGATTTATCACAGACGAGCCGGACCGCCTGGCTGAATGTCGCCTGCCTGGGGCTTCTTTCCACGGCGCTTGCCTATCTCATCTACTTCCGGCTCCTGATCAAAACGGGGGCCACGAACGCTTCGCTCGTGACACTGCTTATCCCGACCAGCGCCATCGCATTAAGCGCGGCGTTTCTGGGCGAAGCGGTCACGCCCAGACAGGCCCTCGGGCTTGGCATCATCCTGATCGGGCTCGTCATCCTCGACGGGCGGGCGGGCAATCTCATGCGGCGGATGGCATTTCGCTCCGCAACATGAAAACGGCCGGGGAACGGGTGCCCCGGCCGTTGATCGTTTACACTTGCAGCAGGATCAGAAACTCAGCGGCTTGACCTGCTTGACGTGCTCCAGACGATTGAGCGCTTCGATGACCTCCGGCGGAACATCGCCATCCACCTCCACAAGGCAGATCGCATCTTCGCCCGGCGCCGTGCGGCCGAGGTTGAAGGTGGCGATATTCACGCCTGAACCGCCGAGCACCATGCCGAGGTGGCCGATGAAGCCTGGCTTGTCATCGTTGGTGATATAGAGCATGTGGGAGCCGAGCTCGGCTTCCATATTGATGCCTTTCACCTGGATGATGCGGGGTTTGCCGTCCGAGAAAACGGTGCCTGCGACCGAACGCTCCTGCCGCTCGGTAATCACCGTCAGGCGGATGTAGTTGTCGTAAACGCCCTGCTGCTCACGGCGCACATCCTCCACCTGGATACCGCGCTCGCGCGCAAGCACGGGAGCGGAGACCATGTTCACCGTTTGCAGGAGCGGGCGCAGGAAACCGGTAAGCGCCGCCGCCGTCAGCGCCTTCACGTTCATATCCGCGACTTCGCCTTCATACTCAAGGCGAATGCACCTCACGCTTGTCTCCGTCAGTTGCCCGGCGAAGGAGCCCAACTGTTCTGCGAGCTTCACGAAAGGAGTGAGAATAGGCGCCTCTTCCGCCGTGATCGACGGCATGTTGATTGCGTTCGACACAGCACCCTTGAGCAGGTAATCCGACATCTGCTCGGCCACCTGAAGGGCCACGTTTTCCTGCGCCTCGGACGTGGAGGCGCCGAGGTGCGGCGTACAGACGAGACCCGGCGCGCCGAAGAGCACATTTTCCGTCGCCGGTTCCGTGCTGAACACGTCTACGGCAGCGCCCTTCACCTTGCCACTGTCGAGCGCGTCGCGCAGCGCGCCCTCATCGACAAGCCCGCCGCGCGCGCAATTGATGATGTAGACGCCGTCCTTCATCTTTTCGATCGCCGCGGAATCGATAATGTTCTTCGTCTTCTCGGTAAGCGGCGTGTGCAGGGTGATGAAATCCGACCGGCGGAATAATTCGTCGAGATCCACCTTTTCCACGCCAAGCTCGATCGCGCGCTCGGCCGAAAGATAAGGATCGAAGGCGATGACCCGCATCCTCAGGCCGACCGCCCGCTCCGCCACGATAGAGCCGATGTTGCCGCAGCCGATGAGGCCAAGCGTCTTCGACGTGATCTCCGTGCCGACGAACTTCGACTTCTCCCACTTGCCGGCCTGGGTGGAGGCATCCGCCGCAGGGATCTGCCGCGCGACCGCGAACATCATCGCGATCGCATGTTCGGCAGTGGTGATCGCATTGCCGAAGGGGGTATTCATCACGATGACGCCCTTGGCGGTTGCCGCGGGAATATCGACATTGTCGACGCCGATCCCCGCGCGGCCTATCACCTTCAGCCGCCCGGCGTTGGCGATGATCTTTTCGGTCACCTTCGTCGCGGAGCGTATGGCAAGGCCGTCATAATCGCCGATCACCTCGGCGAGTTTTTCCTTGTCCTTTCCAAGATCCGGCTGAAAATCGACCTCCAGCCCGCGGTCTTTGAAAATCTGCACTGCCGCAGGCGAAAGCTTGTCCGAAATCAGGACTCTGGGAGCCATTGACGCTTCTCCAAATAACATGTGAGGCCCCCCGAGCGCGGAAATACGCAGGTCCGACGGGGGCCGTTTTTTTCGCTAATCCCAAAGGTCAGGCGGCGGCCCGAAGCTTCGACTTTTCAACCTCGAACGCCCATTCGAGCCAGGGCAGGAGGGCTGCGACATCCGCAACCTCGACGGTCGCGCCGCACCAGATGCGGAAGCCGGATGGCGCGTCGCGATAAGCGCCGATGTCATGGGCAACGCCTTCGCCATCGAGCGTCGAGACGACCGATTTCGCGAAAGCCGCCTGCCCGGCCTCATCGAGGCGCGTCACATCCGGATCGACGATCTTCAGGCATACGGAGGTGTTCGACCGCGTCGCCGGATCGACAGCCAGAAAATCGATCCAGGGCGTTTCGGCGACCCAATCGGCGATCGTCTTCGCGTTGGCATCGGCCCGGGCAACCAGCCCGTCGAGACCGCCGACCTCCTTCGCCCAAAACAGCGCATCGAGATAATCCTCGACGCAAAGCATCGACGGCGTGTTGATCGTCTCGCCCTTGAAGATACCCTCGATGAGCTTGCCGCCCTTGGTCAGGCGGAAGATCTTCGGCAGCGGCCAGGACGGGGTGTAGCTTTCAAGACGCTCCACCGCGCGCGGGGACAGGATCAACACACCATGCGCGGCCTCGCCGCCCAGAACCTTCTGCCAGGAGAATGTCACCACATCGAGCTTCGAAAAATCGAGCTGCTGGGCAAAGGCCGCGGATGTGGCGTCGCAGATCGTCAGGCCTTCACGGTCCGCAGGAATCCAGTCCGCATCGGGAACGCGAACGCCGGATGTGGTTCCGTTCCAGGTGAAGACGACATCGTGGGAGAAATTCACTTGCGAGAGATCCGGCAATTCCCCGTAAGGGGCCTCGATCCGGCGCGCATCTTCGAGCTTGAGCTGCTTGACGACGTCCGTCACCCAGCCGGAACCGAAGCTTTCCCAGGCGAGCATATCGACAGGGCGGGCGCCGAGAAGCGACCAAAGCGCCATTTCGACCGCGCCCGTATCGGAGGCAGGCACGATGCCGATCCGATAGTCTGCCGGAACCTCAAGCACTTCGCGGGTGAGGTCTATCGCTTCGGAAAGTTTGGATTTGCCGATTTTCGCGCGGTGCGAACGGCCGAGCGCGGCATCTTTCAGCGCTTCGAGCGACCAGCCCGGGCGCTTGGAGCAGGGGCCTGAGGAAAAATGCGGATTGGCCGGCCTTATGGCCGGCTTCTGGATATTCGTCATGTAATCTATCCTTCCAGATAGTTGTCCCTCGTTGGGGAGGGATGTCCCGCGCAAAGCGTTATCGGAATGGCCGCCGGATTACAAGACGCTCTTTGTAAACGTGAAAAGGCCGGCGCATGAGCCGGCCTATTCGCTGGTATCAAGTCGCTGACTTGTCAGAACTTCGTTGCGATCGGCTCTACCGGAAGATAGGTCGGCGCGCTGTCGAACGTATAGCGCAGGCCGACGCGGAACTCATGCGCCTGAAGGTCTTCGTATTTGACCTTGGCTGTCGTTGCGCCCGCGGTAAAGGTATCCGAATAACCGTCGCCGATATTCAGGTAGCGATAACCGGCATCAACCGAAAGGTTCGGGTTGAACGCGTAGGAGGCACCGGCCATGAGCGCCCAGGAGAAATCCCAGCGGCTGTCGCCGGGAACGCGAACCGGCGTACCGACATTCGAGTACACCTGGCCGACATTGATGTATGACGCGCCGATGCCGCCGCCGACATAAGGTGTGAATCCGTTATAGGTTCCAAGGTCGACATAGGCGTTGAAGAGGATCGTCCAGACGTCGATATCCGCACTGTCCAGGCTTACGCCCGGCGTGCCGCCGGGGCCGCAGGCCGGACAGGGCGTGCGGCTGTCAAACTCGGACTTGAACTCGTAATCCACTGTCAGGTCGGTGCGGAAATATTCGTTGAACTTGTAGCCGACGCCAACGCCGATGACGGCGGTATCGTCCATGCTTTCGTTCTGGAAGCTCTGGCTGGAAAACCCGGCATCCGGATCCACGTAGATCTTGTAGCCGATATCGCCGCGCAGATACCATCCGCCGGTCGCCACCGGCACTTCCGGCACATGCTCAATTACGGGCGCAGGCAGGTCCGCGGCAAAGCTGACCGACGAGACGACGATCGCGACGCCGGCCAGAGACAAAACCTTTGCAAAACTCTTCATGTCTCCGTCCTCAATAATAGCGTCCGCAACTCCATTGTTGCCGGCCGCATCCGTGAAGCACGGGGACAAGAATTGGCGAAAACCATTAAGTTAGGTTTAACCGTAATTTTTAACCGCGTTTTTTTACCTTAACGCATAGTTAATAGAAGTATTGTTCGTGAACAATTTCTAAAGAAATCCAACGCGAGACTTCCAGGCTTCGAAATGCAGCGTATTCAAGCCGCGCTGCTGCGCACGGCATCCACGATATCGTCGACGACGCCGTTCAAAAGCTCTTCGTTGTCCGCCTCGCCCATGACGCGTATCAATGGCTCCGTGCCGGACGGGCGGATGACGAGGCGGCCCGATGCGCCAAGCTTCTTGCGTCCTTCCTCGATCGCCGATTGCACCTTCTCGTGTTCCAGCGGCATCCCGTTGGAATAACGCACGTTCTTGAGCACCTGCGGGACAGGCTGAAAACGCCGGCAAACCTCGGACACCGGCCTGTCGAGCCGCTTCACACAGGCAAGCACCTGCAAGGCGGCCACCAGCCCATCGCCCGTGGTTGCGAAGTCGGACAGAACGATATGGCCGGACTGTTCGCCGCCCACATTGAAGCCGTGCTCGCGCATGTGCTCCACGACATAACGATCGCCCACTTGCGTGCGGGCAAGGGTGAGGCCGAGGCCGGAGAGATATCGCTCGAGCCCCAGGTTCGACATTACCGTCGCCACGATCCCCGAGGCCGAGAGCCTGCCGTCTTCCTGCCAGGACTGCGCGACCACGGCCATAAGCTGGTCCCCGTCGATCACATCGCCCTTCTCGTCCACGATGATGACGCGGTCGGCATCGCCATCGAGCGCGATGCCGATATCGGCGCGAACCTCATCGACCTTGTTACGCAGCGCCTTGATCGACGTTGAGCCGCATTCCTTGTTGATATTCTGCCCGTCGGGGGTGATGCCCAGCGCCACGACGTCGGCGCCAAGCTCCCAAAGGGCCTGCGGCGCCACCTTGTAGGCCGCGCCATTGGCGCAGTCGATCGCGATCCTCAAGCCTTCCAGGCTCATGTCGCGGGGCAGCGTGCGCTTGGCGAATTCCACATAACGCGCCTGTTCGCCGTCGACGCGCTTTGCCCGGCCTAGACGGTCGGCAGGCGAAAGCTTCGGCGTCATGTCGGATTCCACGAGCGCTTCGATCTCCGCTTCGACCGCGTCCGACAATTTGAACCCGTCGGGGCCGAAAAACTTGATGCCGTTGTCCCGGAACGGATTGTGGGAAGCCGAAATCATGACGCCGAGGTCGCAGCGCAGCGAGCGTGTCAGCATGGCCACCGCAGGCGTCGGCATCGGACCCAGCAGGAACACATCCATGCCGACGGCGGTAAAGCCGGCGACAAGGGCATTCTCGAGCATATATCCCGAAAGCCGCGTATCCTTGCCGATCACGACCCGGTGCCTGTGGCCGCCGTTGCGAAACGCCAGCCCCGCCGCCATGCCGACCTTAAGGGCTATTTCAGGTGTCATGGGCCAGCGGTTGGATTCACCGCGAATGCCGTCGGTTCCGAAAAGTCTGCGCGCCATGGTTTTCCTGTACTCGTTACTTCAGGCCGGTGCCTTGAGGGCGCCGAAATGCCAAGCCACCTCGGCCGGAATCGGATTTCCTGCTTTTTACACCCTTCGCAGCTTGGGATCGTTCAACAATTATTATGTATTGTAACGAAAAAACACCCGGTCAAAACATGACCGGGTGTTTCGTTTTCGCCTGACAGGGCGCAGTTATGCCTGAGGCTGAGGTTCCATGCCGCCCGACGGCTCATCGCCTTCGCCGCCGCGTTTCTTCGCACCGGTCTTGGGAACGGCGGAGGCGCGGGCGGTCGGCTGGTCGTCGTCGGATTCGCGCACGGGCGGCTTGCCGTCCAGCAGGTCCTTGATTTCATCGCCCGAGAGCGTCTCGTATTCCAGAAGACCGTTGGCGATCGTGTGAAGCTGATCGGAATGCTCGGTCAGGACACGGTTCGCGGTTTCGTAGCCTTCGTTCACGAATGCCTTGATCTCGGCGTCGACGATCTTCTGCGTTTCATCCGACACCGTCTGGTGCTTGGCGACCGAATGGCCCAGGAACACCTCTTCCTGGTTTTCGCCATAAAGGAGAGGCCCGAGTTTGTCCGACATGCCGAACTGCGTCGCCATGGCGCGCGCGAGCTTGGTGGCCATCTGGATATCGCCCGAGGCGCCGGACGTGACCTTCTCGTATCCGAAGATCATCTCCTCCGCCACGCGACCGCCCATCGCCACCGCAAGGTCGGCCTTGCACTTGGCACGGGTGAGCGAAACCTGATCCTTTTCCGGCAGGCGCATGACCATGCCAAGCGCGCGTCCGCGCGGGATGATCGTCGCCTTGTGGATCGGGTCGGACGCCGGCATATGCAGCGCGACAAGCGCATGGCCGGCCTCGTGATAGGCGGTAAGACGCTTCTCCTCCTCGGTCATGACGAGCGTGCGGCGTTCGGCACCCATCATCACCTTGTCCTTGGCGTCCTCGAATTCCTGCATCGTGACGAGGCGCTTGCCCCGGCGCGCGGCGAGAAGGGCCGCCTCGTTGACGAGGTTCATGAGGTCCGCGCCGGAGAAGCCCGGCGTTCCGCGCGCCAGCGTGCGCACGTTGACATCCGGCGCCAGCGGAACCTTTCGCATGTGAACCTTCAGGATCTTCTCGCGGCCGACGACATCCGGGTTCGGCACGACGATCTGCCGGTCGAAACGGCCCGGACGCAGGAGCGCTGGGTCGAGAACGTCCGGACGGTTCGTCGCGGCGATGATGATGATGCCTTCATTCGGCTCGAAGCCGTCCATCTCGACGAGAAGCTGGTTGAGCGTCTGCTCGCGCTCATCGTTGCCACCGCCGAGGCCGGCACCACGGTGACGGCCGACCGCGTCGATCTCGTCGATGAAGATGATGCAGGGCGCGTTCTTCTTGGCCTGTTCGAACATGTCGCGCACGCGGCTTGCACCAACGCCGACGAACATTTCCACGAAATCGGAACCCGAAATCGTAAAGAAGGGAACATTCGCCTCGCCAGCGACGGCACGCGCCGTCAACGTCTTGCCGGTGCCCGGAGGGCCGACGAGCAGCACGCCGCGCGGGATCTGCCCACCGAGACGCTGGAACTTCTGCGGATCGCGCAGGAACTCCACGATCTCCTGAAGGTCTTCCTTGGCCTCGTCGATGCCGGCGACATCCTCAAACGTCACGCGCCCGTGAGCTTCCGTCAGGAGCTTGGCCTTCGACTTGCCGAAGCCCATCGCCTTGCCGCCGGACCCTTGCATCTGGCGCATGACGAAAATCCAGATCGCCAGGATGATCAGCATCGGGAACCAGGAGATCAACGCACCCAGGAGAGAGAAATTCTCTTGTGGCGGACGGGCGTTGATCTGAACACCGTTGTTGCGCAGAACCTCCAGATATCCGCTTGCCCCTTCGGGCGCATAGGTCTGGAACACACCGCCGCCGTTCGAATAGCGGCCCGTCACCTGCTGTCCCTGGATCGTGACCTCGCGCACCTCCCCCTGTTCGGCCTGGTTCAGAAACTGAGAGAACGGAATTTCGTTGTTCGCGCTGCGTTGGCCCGGGTTCTGAAAAAGCTGGAACAGGGCGATCAGCAGAAGGCCGATGATCACCCAAAGGGCGAAGTTGCGGAAATTAGCGTTCATTTGTGTTCCTTCGTCGCCATATCGCGACGTTCAGATGCTGCGGTCGGCCTCGGGCCATATGGTCTTACCGGAAGATAGGCCCCGGTTGGCGCAATGCCAAGGTCCAGCGCCAACTTGTCACGCCGCAATCTCCATTTCGTTAAGCCCACGGCTCAGTCAAGCCGGGATTTCAAGCTTCACCGCCGGATTTCCGGCCATCAGCGCCATTTACCCTGTCGAGCGAACGCAAGAAGCCGAAACGCCAGCCAAGCGGAAGCTGCCCGCCCGCAATGCCCGGCACGGCAATATCGCGCTCGCGCCCCCCGCCACAGGCCAGCTCGAGCACAGGCGAACCCTCGAACGCCTCAGCCGGCCACCCTGCGGGCCTTTCGAGACCGAGGCGCGCCAATCCGCCCTTGCCGAGCGCAGCGACCCGGAGGGACGATTGACTGGGAACTTCGACGAAAAAGCGGCCATCCCACACCCGGCGGTCCGGGCCCTTGAGATCGATTGCCGCAATTCCCTCACGCCCATGCTCTCTCCAGCAGAAAAGGGTATCGCCATCCCGGCGCAAAACCGCCCCGGCCAGGGTGGCTTTGCCGGATCGGGCGGCAAACAGATCGTCGCAAAGCCTGCGAAGCTTCTCAAAGCGCGGGGCATAATCGCCGCCGCCGCCGAAACGCAACAAACGGGAGATTGCCCGGTATCTTATTTCATCGGGCACATCACCGAGAGCACTGACCGGCAGTTTTACCGGCCCCGCGGGATGGACGAGCGCATTTGCGCCGAGAACATTCGACACCCAGACATCCAGCGCATCGGCGGCCCTTGCAAGCCGGAACGCCGTTTGCGATAGCCGCTCCGCCGTCAACCCTTCCCGTTCAAGGACCGGAATGAGTTTTCGAATGCGCACGCGCGCATATCGCTCGTCTTCGTTCGACGGATCCTCGCGCCAGTCTATGCCGGCCTTGCGCAGGGTTTCGACCAACCTGGATTTAGGGACGTCCAGCAGCGGGCGGACCACACGCAAGCCCTCCCAATGCGTCTCGCCGCGCATGGCTCCCAATCCGTAAACGCCGCTTCCGCGCGCAAGACGCAAGAGAAAGGTTTCCGCCTGGTCGTCGCGGTGATGGGCAAGGGCGATCGCCTGCACACCGACCCTTCGCGCCGCGCCTGCCAGCAACGCTTTTCTGGCTTCCCTCGCCGCTGCCTGGATGCCGGCGGCAGGTTTTGACCCTGTCCACATCAGAGTTTCGTGATCGATCGAAAGTTTCTTGCAGACAGCAGCAACGTAGGCGGCTTCGTCAGCCGCTTCCGGCCTCAACCCGTGATCGACCGTGAAGGCGAACACACGGCGGGAGCTATCAGCCCCCCGCCACCCGCTCAACATGAAAAGAAGTGCCAGGGAATCCGGACCGCCGGAAACGCCGACGGCAACGCGCGTTACGCCGCAAAGAGGCGCGAGAAGGCGTCTGATTTCCTCATCCTGAAGAGGCGTATGACTATCAGCTGCATCCGACACGCTGTTGTTCGGCCTGTGCTTCGGAACGAACGGCCACCGGCGCGTTCGGATATTTCGCCAGAAGCTCGGAAAAAGTCGCGCAGGCAGCGTCCCGTTCGCCGATCCCTTCCAGCGAAAGCCCGAGCTTCAGGAGACTGTCGGTAGCCTTCTGGCCGTCCGGATAATCCGTATAGCTTTTGAGAAAGGCATCCGCGGCATCGCGGTATCGCCCTTGAGCGTAATAGCTTTCACCCAGCCAGAACTGCGCATTGCCTGCCAGGTTGTGGTCGGGATAATCGGCCAGGAACCGCATGAAGCCCGCTTCGGCACCGCGATAGTCGCCTGACAGTATGGCGTCGTAAGCAGCATTGTAGGCCGCCTGCGGGTCTGCGGAAGGCTCAAGTGCTGCGACCTGATCGCCGATCGGGTCTTCTCCGCCATTTACGCCCGGCAGCCCGGAGCCGGCATCGCCCGCTCCCACGCCCGAGCCCGGATTTTCAAGCCCGCGCGCCAGCGCGGAAAGGTCAAGCGGGCCGCTGCCTCCCGAATATCCTCCTTCGGCGCCGAATTCGGCATCGCCGGAGCCTTGCCCGCCGACGTCGGAACCGCCGGCCGGGCCGTAACTTTCGCTCAACGTCCCCAGAACTTGCGGTTCGCTGCCGCGCAACGTACCGCCCGACGCCTGCCCTTGCCCCTGCGCATTCGGCGCAGCGCCGCCCGGGGCAACGTCGGAACGCTGGCGCGGCGCACCACCCTCAAGCTGCTGCAGGCGATACTCCGTATCTTCCTGCATGCGCCTGATCTGGTCCTGCAGAACGCGGATTTGATGGTTCAATTCCTCGATCTGACCGGTGAGCGCCCGCATGTTCTCTTCCATCTGGTTCAGCCGGGCGACCGTTTCGGCATCCTTCTTGGAGGATCCGAAAAGCTGGGCGGACCCTGCCTGCGGCCAGCCGGCAAGCATGAGCGCCAGGGTCAAGCAAACGAATAGTCGTTTCACGTCGATCATCCACCTCCTCCGGCCCTTTCCGGGATCCGGTCATTCGCAGGATTTATAGTATCCGCAATCCTAGTGTGGTGAATTTGAAATACGCCTCACTACAGCAGCTTTCTCCGGAGCGTATTTCAAATTCGGAAACCACACTAGAAACTTAAACCTCCTGGTCACCCTTTTGAATCTGAAGTTGGTTCAGAGCATGCCGGGCGATGAGACGAACTTCAGAATCGGGTGACTAGCGCCATATGACAGAGGAAATTTCCGCCGACACCATCATTTGTATCGGCATCCCGGCTCACAAAGGCAAATAACAATTCGGATAATCCTATCCGACGTGGGGGCAAGTGGCGCTTCGACTTGGACGAAATTTTGACGCCACGCCCCGGGAAACAGGAAAAGCCGGCGCGCATCATGCGACCGGCTTTTCAAGCATGTTCAAATGCCGCCGATCAGCTTCCGGCGTTGTTCAGCACCGTGACGGCACGACGGTTCTGCGTCCAGCAGGACTCGTCGTTGCAGACCGCCACCGGACGCTCCTTGCCGTAGGAAATCGTCCTGAGGCGGGAATCCGATATACCCTTGGCAACCAGATAGTCACGTACGGCATTCGCGCGGCGCGCGCCGAGCGCAATGTTGTACTGGCGGGTACCGCGCTCGTCGGCATGGCCTTCGATCGTCACGGTGTACCGCGAGTACTTGTTGAGCCATTGCGCCTGCTTGTCGAGCGTCGAACGCGCCTGGGCCGACAAGGTCGACTGGTCTTCGGCGAAGAACACGCGGTCGCCTACGTTGACCACGAAGTCCTGCCCCGAACCGGGCGTGGCGTTGCTGGTAAGCCCGTCCGTCCTGGTCTGGGCGCAAGCTGCGAGTGTAAATACCATTGCCACGATCGCGGCAAAGCGAAAGCCGCGGGCAACCATCCCCATCTGCATCATAAAACCCTTACTCCTGCTCCCCACCGTGCCCCGACAGGGTAAACCATTGATAGCCAAAGGTGGTTAAGCCGCGGTTTTCAATCGTGGTTAACATTTCGTAGCGTACCGCTTGCGAAACGCGGCACGCAGACCCTTATCAACCGATTGAGCCGCAGGCCGACCCCCATTCAATCCAGCAAAGGCGACCATGCCGGATCGGAAGCGAAGCCCTCCGTCGGCACCCTTTGCTCGTTATATCCCGTCAGATCGACCGTCCAGAGCTGCGGCCCGCCGCTGGCGCCCGGCGTATCGCGGAAGAAGACCAAAACGCGCCCGTTGGGCGACCAGGCCGGGCCTTCGTTGTGATAGCCTTCGGTCAGGATACGCTCTCCCTTGCCGTCGGGTCTCATCACCCCGATCATGAAGCGGCCCTGATGCATCTTCGTGAAGGCGATCAGATCGCCGCGCGGGGACCAGACGGGCGTCGAATAGCGCCCCGGACCGAAGCTGATGCGCTCAGCCCCCGAACCGTCGCCGTTCATCACGTAAAGCTGTTGCGAGCCGCCACGGTCGGACTCGAAAACGATCCGCGAGCCATCTGGCGCATAAGAAGGGCTTGTGTCGATCGCAGGCGAGTTCGTCAGCCGGGTCGTGCGGCGCGAACGAAGGTCCATCACGTAGATATTGGAATTGCCGCCCTGCTGCAGGCTCATGACGACCTTTTGCCCGTCGGGTGAAAAACGGGGAGCGAAGGTCATGCCCGGAAAATTGCCGACCACCTCTCGCTGGCCCGTCTCGATATTCAGGAGGTACACACGCGGCGCCTCGTCGGAATAGGCCATATAGGTGATTTCCTGCCGCGTCGGCGAAAAACGGGGCGTGAGGACGAGCGAGTCTCCGCGCGTGAGATAGCGCACGTTCGCGCCGTCCTGATCCATGATCGCCAGCCGCTTGACACGATTGTCCTTCGGCCCGGATTCCGCCACGAAGACGATGCGTGTGTCGAAATAACCCTTTTCGCCCGTCAAACGCTCATAGATCGCATCCGCGATGATATGGGCAAGCCGCCGCCAGTTGTCCGGCGTGGTGAAGAACTGCTGGCCCAGCATCTGCTCGCCGGCGAAAACATCCCACAGGCGGAATTCCGCCCGCAGGCGGCCGTCCCCCTGACGGGTCACCGACCCTACAACAAGCGCCTGCGCGCCGATCGGCCGCCAGGACCCGAACTGCGGCGGGGTGCCGACGTTCACGTTCTGCTCGATGAAGCTTGCCGGATCGAGCGGGCGGAAAAGGCCAGACCTTCGCAGATCGGATGAAATAATGGCGGAAACGTCCCTCGCGACCTCGGCATCGCCGCCGGGGCCGCCGAAGTCGGGAATGGCGATCGGCAAAGGCTCCACATTGCCTTGCGTCACGTCGATTTCCACCAGCGCTTGCGCCGGCCCGGCGGCGGCAAACACGGCAAATGCGGCGAGGAATGCGAAGGCGAACCTGACCGACCCCGCCAGCGCTCTGGACCACGACCCAGCACGCGCAGCGACCGGAAAATACATTGAACGAGACTCCTCTCCGTTCTGGATACGTCTCACGGGCAAAGCCCTCATGATGCGAATTCCTGATCTCATGTCAGAGATACCTCACCCGCCCAGCAGTTCGCGCGGGTCGAAATTGATGATGACCTCCCGCCAGGCCTCGTATTTGGCCGTCGGGAGCGAGTAGGGAGCACAACGCAGAACAGCGCGCCTGGCGCTTTCCGCCGCTACGTTGAAGGACGGGTTGCCACTTGAATTGAGAACTTGCGGCGACAGGTCCACATCCCCGCCCGGAGTGAGCGACACCTTCAGGCGCACGTTCAGATCGTCCGCGCCGGCGGCACCGATCGGCGGGTTCCAGCATCGGGCGATCTGGCTGCGCAGTGCATCGAGTTCGGACTGCGACATCTGGACGTTCGACTGCCCCCTTTCGCTGCCGAGCGACGCCGGCTCGGACGACGATTGCGTTCCCCCACCCGACGGATCGACCTTGTTCAGAAGGGCTGCGATCTGGTTGGGGTTGAAGTCGTCCTGCTTTTTCTCCGGCTCGCGCGCCCTTGCCGTCTGCTGCACCTTCGGCGGCGGGGCCGGCTTTGAGCGCGGCTTGACATTTACAGGCGGGGCTTCTGCAACCTTTTTCGGCTCTTCCGCTTTCTCGGGCACAGGCGCAGGCGCCTTTTCAGGCTGCGGAGCGGGCGGCGCCGGGGCGGGTTCGGCCGTCTTTTCGGGAGCCGGCGGCTCGGGCGCAGGCGCGGGAGGCGGCGTCGGCGCTGGCTTTGCCTCGGCCGGCTGCGCCGTCGCCTGTTTCGTCGCCGGCGTCGGCTGTTCGGCCTTGGCATCCCCGGTCTTGGCGTCTGGAACCGGCGGTTTCTCGGCCTTCTTCTCCGTCGGCTTCGGGGCTTCCTCTTCGCGAAGTTCCGCCGTCTTTTCGCCCACCCTCAGCTTCGTAAGCTCGGAGATGGGAACCAGTTCCACGGGCAGGCTGTCCACCGGCGCCACCTCAAACGGGCGCGCGTCCGGGAAGGAGATCACTCCCCAGACCAGAATGGCCAGATGGCCGACAGTGGAGGCGATGAGGCCTGCGCGCATATGCCTAGTTCTGCTCCTCCAGGGTGACGAGACCAAGGCGCTTATAACCAGCGGCATTGATGCGGCCCATCACACGCATGATGGTGCCGTAGTCGGCGTCCTGGTCGCCGCGCACGTAAATTCGCTCGTCGTAGCCGTTGGCGGCAATCGCCTCGAGCTTGGCAACGACCTCCTCCGGGGCGATCTCCGTGTCCTGAATGAAGACCTCTCCGGCGGACGTCACCGAAATCGTTATCGGCTCGGTGTCGCCCTCGAGCGGCTTCGCCTGCGATTCCGGCAGGTCGATCGGCACACCCACGGTGAGCAGGGGGGCTGCCACCATGAAGATGATGAGAAGCACGAGCATGACGTCGACGAAGGGCGTGACGTTTATTTCGCTGAGCGGCTTGGAATGGCGCCGCCCGCCGCGCCTGCGCCCGCCAGCCGAACCGGCCCCGTTTACCTGCATGGCCATGGTTCACAGCCTCTCATCGATCTGACGCGACAAAATGGCCGAAAATTCGTCGGCGAAGCCTTCCATCCGCCCGCCAAGCTTGTTGGCGTCCGCCGAAAGCTTGTTGTAGGCGATGACGGCGGGGATGGCGGCGAGAAGGCCGAGCGCGGTGGCAAAAAGAGCCTCCGCGATGCCCGGCGCGACGACCGCAAGGTTCGTGTTCTTGGATGCCGCGATCGCCTGAAACGCAGTCATGATGCCCCATACGGTCCCGAACAGGCCGATGAAGGGCGCTGCCGCGCCGACCGTCGCAAGCACAAGGAGCCGACGCTCCAGCCGTTCCTGCTCGCGCGATATGGTCACGTCCATGACCCGGTCTATGCGCTGCTGAAGGCTGTGAAGGGCGGGTTTCGCGCCTTCATGGCTGCGCTTCCATTCGCGCATGGCGGCCACGAAGAGGGCTGCCATGGAATGGTTCGCCCGGTTCGAAAGCGTGCGGTAGAGCTCCTCCAGCGACTGGCCGGACCAGAACACCGTCTCGAAGCGGTTCATCTGCCGTTTGGTGCGCGTGTAGAGAAACCACTTGTCGAATATGATCGCCCAGCACCACACCGATGCGGCCAGGAGCCCGATCATGACAAGCTTGACGACTATGTGCGCCTGGAAGAACAGCGACAGGAACGAAAAGTCGCTTTCCGCCGCTGCCACGGTCGTTTGCGCGAGAGCTTCAGATATCATCTAGTCTCGAACCTCTATCCAGCCGATACGAAGCGACGGCCTGTTCCGTTTCACATCCAATATCCGCCGGTCGGACACGCGGTCATGGCCTTGATCCGCGTCCGGATTTCGACGTTCCGGGTTCATCCGCCCTCAGGTGGACCCGCCTGAAAGCAGGAAAGCTCATCACTTTCAAAGTGCTAGAGCTTCATGCCCGTATTCCTGAAAAGACAGGACGCTCTAGTGACGCTTGATGATGGCGAAACTGGGACTTCGCCGATCTTCTCAAACGTGGCGATTAGGAACCCGTTAAGGTTACGGACGCGTTAAAATCAAACAAAACTTGGCGTGATCATGACAATGCGTTGCAGCAGGTGCCGCAAACAGCACCGAACGGGCTTCCGGACAGTGGATCGCGATAATTGCGGCATTTGCCGGCCGAGGAACGGAAGGCCGCCTTCTCAGGTTGCGGCCGAAAGCCGCGCCGCGATTTCCCCATGCAGGCGACGAGGCTTTCCTTCGCGCGAGATAACGGCAACCTCGACAAGCGCCGACAAGAGAACATCATCCTGCCGGCGCACGGACTGCGCGAGCCTCAAGCGCGCGCCCCGCGCTTCCTCGCAGGCTGTCACAATTTCGAGAACATCGTCGATGCGCGCAGGTTTCAGAAAGTCCAGCTCCATGCGGCGGACGGCAAAGACGAGCGGCTCGCCGTAGCGCCCGGCCTCCAGCTCACGGTGGTGAACGCCGCAAAGCCTCAGGAAATCCGACCGGCCACGCTCCATGAATTTCAGATAGGCCGCGTGATAGACAATGCCGGTAAAATCCGTGTCCTCGTAATAAACGCGAACAGGAAGGACGTGACCTTGACCGGTCAGCCTGCCCGCGAGATCCGGCCAGGCCTGCTCTCCCCCACCTTCAGTCTTCATCGGCAAACAGCCCCATCTGCGGCGCGGTCGTGGTTTGCGGCATGGCCAGGCCCAGATGCCTGAACGCAAGGGCTGTGAGAATGCGCCCGCGCGGGGTCCGCTGCAGATAACCGTTCTGGATGAGATAGGGCTCGACGATTTCCTCGATCGCGTCGCGCGGTTCCGAAAGGGCGGCCGCGATCGTCTCGATACCGACCGGACCTCCACCGAAATTGACGGCGATCTGCGTGAGATATCTCCGGTCGAGTTGATCGAGGCCGGCGCCATCGACCTCAAGCTGCGTCAACGCGCGGTCGGCGATCTCCGCCGTCACCTGCCCGTCGCCTGCGACGATGGCGAAATCGCGCACGCGCCGCAGAAGACGCCCGGCGATCCTCGGCGTGCCGCGCGAGCGTTTGGCGATTTCCGAAGCACCGTCGTCGGTCATCGAAAGGCCCAGGATACGCGCGCCGCGCCGGACGATGAACTCAAGCTCTTCGGTCGTGTAGAACTGAAGCCTGACGGGAATGCCGAAACGATCCCGCAGCGGCGTCGTCAAGAGGCCAAGCCGCGTCGTGGCGGCGACAAGCGTGAATTTCGCGAGGTCGATCTTGACGGAGCGCGCCGCCGGACCCTCACCGATGATCAGGTCGAGCTGGAAATCCTCCATCGCCGGATAGAGCACTTCCTCCACCGCCGGATTGAGACGGTGGATTTCGTCGATGAACAATACGTCGCGCTCTTCGAGGTTCGTCAGCAGCGCCGCAAGATCGCCCGCCTTGGCAATCACCGGACCGGAGGTCGCGCGGAAGTTCACCCCGAGCTCGCGCGCCATGATCTGCGCAAGCGTCGTCTTGCCAAGCCCCGGAGGCCCGACGAAAAGCACATGATCCAGCGCCTCGCCGCGCGCCTTCGCCGCCTCGATGAAGATCTTGAGGTTGGCGCGCGCCTGCTTCTGGCCGATAAACTCGTCAAGCACCTGCGGGCGCATGGTGGTGTCGATCTCATCGCCGCGCATCTCGGGGCTGACGAGGCGCTCGCCGCCGGTCATGTCGAAAGCTCCTTGAGGCCCTGACGGATCAGCGTTTCAGCGCCGGCCCCGTTGCCGGCGGAGGCGAGCGCCTTTGCGACCGCGTTCGTAGCCTGGATCTGGGAATAGCCCAGATTGACGAGAGCCGAAACCGCATCGCGAACCGCATCGGGGGCGGAGGACACATTTTCATCCGGCGCGATCACCGAAATTCCGGGATCCGCGATGGCAAAGGCCGGCGTCTTTTCCTTCAACTCCGAGATGATGCGCTCGGCCACACGCTTGCCGACGCCCGGCGCGCGGGAAATCGTCGCCTTGTCGCCAAGCGCGATCGCATTGGCGATTTCCGAAGCTCTCAGGACACCCAGAACGCCAAGCGCCACCTTGGCGCCCACGCCCTGAACCGTCATGAGCAGGCGAAACCATTCGCGCTCCGCTTCGGCTGCGAAGCCGTAAAGCCGGATCAGATCCTCGCGCACCATGGTTTCGATGAACAAAACCGCGGCCTCTCCGACGCCAGGCAGCATCTGCAGCGTCCGCGACGGACAGTAAACCAGATAACCGACGCCATGAACGTCGAGGATCAGATGATCGTCGCCGTAGCTGTCGACCGTTCCCTTGAGCTTGCCGATCATGAGGGAAGCACTCCCGCCTGCCTCAGCCTTGCCGCCGGCGTGCTGCGATGCTGGGCGTGGCAGATTGCTATGGCAAGCGCATCCGCCGCGTCGTCGGAGTTGAAAGTTGCCTTCGGCATCAGCACCTTCACCATGGTGCGGATCTGCTCCTTTTCCGCATGCCCGGTGCCCACGACCGTCTTCTTGACGAGGTTCGGTGCGTATTCGCACACGTTGAGGCCAAATAAAGCGGGCACGAGCATGGCGACACCACGCGCCTGGCCGAGCTTCAGCGTCGCCCCGGCGTCCTTGTTGACGAAGGTCAGTTCCACGGCGGCCTCGCCCGGATCGTACCGGTCGATCACCTCCTTCAGCCCGTCATGAAGCTGGCGCAGACGGTCGGCGAGGTCGCGGCGATTGTCGGAAGTTACCGTACCTGACGAAATGAAGGAAAGACGGTTGCCGATAGCCTCGATCACGCCCCAGCCGGTCCGGCGGAGGCCCGGGTCGATACCGAGTATGCGAATCGCATGATCCATAGAACAAAGCGGTAACGCCAAAATGCCGTTGACGCCAGCAAACTCACGGCTATCCTCGCCCAAATCCCCCGTTTTCGGCCCTGCGAAAGCTTGCTCCACGGCCGGATTTCCAAGACAAGGCTTTTCATGACCGAATTTTTCGGCGAGCTCGACGGGCTCGGCATTTTCATCGTCATTTTCGCAATTGCCGTTGGCGGGCTCGTGCGCGGTTTTTCAGGATTCGGCGCGGGAATGATCATCATGCCGATCGCTTCGACGGTGATTGATCCGCGCCTGGCGGCGGCAACGCTCCTCGTCATTGACAGTTTCATAACCCTTCCGATCGTCGTGCGCTCGGTCAGGATCTGCAACTGGAAGACCGTTCTACCCGCCGTCATCGGTGCGGCACTTTTCGTACCCACCGGGGCTTACATCCTTGCCGTCGCAGAACCCTTGGCGGTACGCTGGTCGATCACGATAATCGCCACCATGCTTCTGGCGCTTCTTCTGTCAGGCTGGCGCTACAAGGGCACGCCGAAAGCGCCCATCTCGTTCGGCGTCGGCGTCAGTTCCGGCTTTCTGGGCGGGGTCAGCCAACTTGCCGGCCCGCCGATGGTGGCATTTTGGCTATCGGGCCCGGAACCGCCCTTCATAATCCGCGCCAACCTTATGGTGTTTTTCGCATTCGCAAGCGCGATGACCTACATTGCCTATGCCGTGAACGGTTTCTTCACAGGCGAGGTGCTGAGGCTCCTCGTGCTTGCGGTGCCCGCATACGGGTTCACGATCTATCTCGGATCGCGGGGCTTCGGCAAGGTCGATCCGAAGATCTACCGTGCCGCCGCCTACTCGCTGATAGCGCTTGCCGTAATCTCCAGCATGCCGGTTTTCGACGGCGTCCTGCGCGCATCCGGTCAGTAAGACATGCGCAGGCGCCTGCTCATGCGGCCTGGATCGAAGAGATGAAATCGCGCACTTGCGCCTTGAGCTTGTTCGCCTGCTCGGAAAGTCCGCCCGAGCATTCGCGAACCTGAGCGGAAACCGATCTGGTAGCGTCCACGCCATCGGCGATTGCCCGCATTCCCTCGGACACGTGGCTCGTCCCCTGCGAAGCAAGGGTGATGTTACGCGTGATCTCGTCGGTCGCGGCCCCCTGTTCTTCAACGGCGGCGGAAATCGCGGTCGAGATTTCATTCATGTTCTGAATGGTTTCGGTAATGCCTTCGATGGAAGCGGCCGATTCCGTCGTCGCCGACTGGATTTCGCCGATCTGGGCGGCGATTTCCGCAGTTGCCTTGGAGGTCTGCTCGGCAAGACCCTTCACTTCCGAGGCGACTACCGCGAACCCCTTGCCTGCTTCCCCGGCACGGGCGGCCTCGATGGTGGCATTGAGCGCGAGAAGGTTCGTCTGACCGGCGATGTCACTGATAAGGTTGACGATATCCCCGATCTTCTGCGAAGCGGCCGTCAGCGAGCGGATCTTTTCGTTCGACTTGGCAGCCTCCTCCACGGCGGAGGTCGAAATCTGGCTTGCCTCCCTCACCTGACGGGCGATCTCGCGGACGCTGGCCGAAAGCTCTTCCGCCGCCGAGGCAACCGTCTGGACGTTCGACGCGGCATCGCCGGCTGCCGTATTGGCCGCCGCGGCATGGCTTGTCGCGTCTTCCGCAACCGTGCCCAGACTGTCCGACACCGCGTCCAGTTCGCCGATCTTTTCCACCACCGCATCGGCAATCGTGCCGACGGCGGCATCGAATTGCGCGGCGAGTTTATCCAGCGTCTGGCGGCGGTGCCGCTCGCCCGCATCAAGGTAAACGGAAAGCGCCAGCTCCATATCGAGCAAGGACGCCTTGACGATCGCCGACTGAATACGGGCAAGCTTTTCCGCATTACCGCGCTTGAAGAAGCCGGCCCCCTTCGACAAGGCAATTTCCTCGATCAGGCCGCTCATCATGAAGTTGTAGCCGCCGATATACCAGCGCGGCCCGAGCCCCAGCTTGTCGTGTACTTCGCCGATACGCGTTACCGAGGAAACATAGGCTTCGTCAAACTTGCCCTCCACGATGAGCGTCCAGTGGCGAAGCTGCATGTCCCGCGCATGCTCCATGTGGGACTTGTCCTTGAAAAGCCGGGCCGTGTCCTCGAATTCCGCGACATGCCTGTAGAAACGTTCAAGAACCTTGGGAAGCGCCTCCAGAATGAGGGGCCTGGCCTCGCGAAGGGTGGCCTTCGTTTCCTCCGAAATCCGGTTGAAGGCGAGACGCTCCGCAATAGATTTTTGAGTGCTCATTGTTCCTCCGCAAGTGCCCTTGAATCGACAGTGGGCTGCTCCGGATCATGTATAGGTACGCAGTTCTTACCTTGTTCTAAACGCTTATCTTTTTACGAAACGAAACTTTAAGCATGCCGGGAGACTGTTTCGGCTGGAGACCGCACCTTTGCGCGATCCCGGCCGGCGGGATCGCGGGTCAATCACCAAAAAATGATGCATAGGCAATAAAAAAGGGCGCATCAGCACGCGCCCCCTTCCGGTTTCACGCAGTCAACCGACCACGTCAGGCGGCGGTCAGGCTTTCCATCGTTTCCGCATCGATGTCGTAATTCGCATAGACGTTCTGGACGTCGTCATCGTCGTCGAGCAGCGCGAGCAGCTTGAGCATCGTCTGTGCCTTGTCGGCATCGATCGGAGTGAGGGTCTGAGGCTTCCACACCGCGTTGATGGTTTCCGCCTCGCCCAGCGTCTCCTCGAGCGCCTTGGAAACATCGCCGAGGTTTTCGAAGCTGCAGGTGATGACGTGACCATCCCCGTCGGACTGGACATCGTCGGCGCCCGCCTCGATCCCGGCTTCCAGCACGGCTTCCGCGTCGCCCGCTTCCGGCTTGTAGACGATCTCTCCCACACGATCGAACATGAAGGCGACCGACCCGGTTTCGCCCATAGAGCCGCCGCACTTGGTGAAGTAGGACCGCACGTTCGATGCTGAGCGGTTGCGGTTGTCGGTCAGCGCCTCGACGATGACGGCAACGCCACCCGGGCCGTAGCCCTCGTAGCGGATTTCATCGTAATTGTCGCCGTCACCCGACTGAGACTTGTTGATCGCCCTTTGGATATTGTCCTTGGGCATGGACTGGGCCTTGGCGTTCTGGACCGCCAGCCTCAGGCGCGGGTTTGAGTCCACATCCGGCCCGCCCACCTTCGCGGCGACCGTGATTTCCTTGGAAAGCTTGGAGAAAAGCTTCGAGCGGGCCGCATCCTGCCGGCCCTTGCGGTGCATGATGTTCTTGAATTGTGAATGTCCGGCCATCTCGATTCTCGGCTCGTCTTTCCTTGTCCGTCTCTATATTCGGCCAGCTTATAAGCGCGACGGAAAATAAAATCCAGATATCGGCTTGTTCCGCCACCCGAAGAAGAACCGCCGGGCCCGGCCTTGTCCTGCCTGCCTATCGCGGCGCGGGCCAGAACGACGGCCAAGCGGGCGAAAGCCGCCCGCCGATCCTGAGCGGGGCAACGGCTGAGGCAAGCCCGCTCGTATCGTCCACCTCCACGGCGACGCCGCAAATGGTAGGCGTGCCCTGCGCGGGCTGGAAACGGCCGGACGGGATCTTCCGGATAAAACGGTTGACCGGCTCTTCCTTGTCCATGCCGATTACGGAATCATAATCGCCGCACATGCCCGCATCGGTGAGATACGCCGTGCCCCCCGGCAGGATCTGATGATCCGCCGTCGGAACGTGCGTATGGGTGCCGACCACAAGCGTCGCGCGTCCGTCCACGAAATGACCGAGCGCCTGTTTCTCGCTCGTCGCCTCGGCGTGAACGTCGATGACGACCGCATCCGCCACATCGCCCAGCGGACAGGCCGCCAGCGCCGCCTCGACGCCTGCGAAGGGATCGTCGAGACTGTCCATGAATATGCGGCCCATCACGTTCATCACCAAAACGCGCGCGCCGTTTCTCGCGGTAAAGAGGTTGATGCCGCGCCCCGGCGTTCCGGCAGGAAAATTGAGCGGCCTGAGCAGCCGCTCCTGACGTTCGATGAAGACCAGCGCCTCGCGCTGATCCCACACATGATTGCCCGTGGTGACGACATCGCCGCCTGCGTCGAGAATGTCTTGCACGATTTCCTCGGTAATGCCGAAACCGCGTGCGGCGTTTTCACCATTTACGATTACGAAGTCGAGGCGATTGTCCTCGACCAGCTGCGGCAAGGCTTCAAGGGCGGCGGTGCGGCCCGCGCGGCCGACGAGATCTCCGAGAAAAAGCAGGCGCATAACGGTCAGACTACTCCGGGCATTGGATCACGGCGCCCTCCGTCACGATGAAACGCAGCGGCTCGTCGTGGTCTTCGAAAGGCACTTCCTCCACCTCCTGTATGGAGAAAGCGATGCCGATGCAAATCGGATCGCCGGCGCGCCGAAGTTTCGCGATCGCCCTGTCGTAATATCCCTTGCCATAGCCTATTCGGTGGCCGCGCCGGTCGAACGCGGCAAGCGGGACCAGCATGACCTCGGGCAAAAGCACGGGCGCGGACGGCCCCGGCTCCACCGTGCCGAAGCCCGCGCTGACCAGTTCCGTCTCGCTGTCCAACCGCCTGAATTCAAGCTCGCCATCAACGATCGCAGGGAGGCAGAGAAGGTGCCCCCTGTCCGCAAGCATCTGCATCGTGGGACGAAGGTCGACCTCGTCGCGGATCGGCCAGAAACCAGAAACGACAGCGCCCGGCGGGATGTCAAGTTCGCCGATCCGCCCGGCAAGGGCGAGCGAGGCTTCTATGCGCTCCTCGGCGCAAAGCGTTCCCCGGCGCGCAAGCGCCTGCCTACGGACTTCCGCCTTTTTCGACTTGATTCCGGAAAGTGTCGTCACCTGCGTCTCCCGCGCCCGGATACGCCTGCCAAGCGGGCATGGCTTTTCGGCCGAAGCCTCGCAAGCAAGCGGCGGCGGGTCAATCGGTCCCCCGTCACGAAGTGGCGACGATGTGACGCGAAAGGAGGCGCCGGATCATTTGCGGACCGAATGGCAGGATGTGCAGCCGCCTCGACCGTCGGAGTTCGCAATCCCGGGAGACCTACATAAGTAGGTGGGCGCCGTTTTGCCCGAGACCACGGTCAAGGGCAGGGACAGCTCCCAAAGGATGCGTAAGGCCCCGAGAATATATCTCCAACGCGCCGCGCAGCCGCACCGGACGATCATATAGCTTCGAGCGGTGCCGAATGCCAGCGGTGAATCGTGACGTTTACCTGTGCGGAGATATGGCCGCCGGTTCCGGCGGATAACGGACGCGGATCTACTGGCGGCGAATTGACGCAGTAATATTTTCCGCAATCGCCTCGATGCGCTCAGAAGCATCGTTCAGCCCGTCCACAAGCTTTTTGCGGTCCTGCTCGATATCCTCTGCGAGCTCGGAACGGCCGTTGTGCAGCGACGAGTTCTCCTCCTGGAGCGCCTTCAGGCGGCGCTGCAGTTCGCTCAACTCATCCGTGACCATGATGCCGGCCATGACGGTGAGCCTGAGATCTCCGATTTCGCCGAAATTCTCGCGCAAGGTTTCGATGTAGCCGTCGAAACGTTTGGCAAGCTGCGTCAGCCTTTCCTCCTCGCCCTCGTCGCATGCCATGCGAAAGGCGCGGCCGTTTATCGTTACGGTGATTTGCGGCATCGCCGGTCAGCCTCCGTGCGCTTCCAGGACGGTGCGGATGGATTCCATCGCCGAGACGAGCCGGCGCGAAACTTCCCGGTTGGCTTCCTCCAGCCGGTTTGCGCGCGCTTCCGCCTTGTCCAGGGTTTCGGCAAGCTGGGAGCGGTCTTCTCCCAGGCGTTGCAGCTCGTCCTGCAAGGATCCCAGCGAAGTATCGGCATCGAGCCGCCGCTCCACCGCGCTTTCCAGTTTGGATATCGCCCGGGACAATCGCTCAAGCGAAGCGTCGACCGCTGGCGTCGCATCCGGATTTTCGCTCATTGCATCCTACTCAAGCGGGTTGAAGCCATATCCAAATTCCATTCGCGTTCGAGGGCGAAGCCGATCCGCCTTCGCCTTGTCT
This sequence comes from Hongsoonwoonella zoysiae, assembly GCF_013266695.1. Classification (GTDB taxonomy): domain Bacteria; phylum Pseudomonadota; class Alphaproteobacteria; order Rhizobiales; family Stappiaceae; genus Hongsoonwoonella; species Hongsoonwoonella zoysiae. The sequence goes on along the minus strand of NZ_JABRXF010000001.1, from coordinate 1,443,280 downwards.
CCCGAAGTCCGCGACACCAGCAGCCTTATCGGAATTACCCAACGGCATAAACCTCAAGAATGCGCGATTCCCTTCCAATACGATAGATTCGGCGAAATTTAAGCGAAACTATCCGGCGACAGGAAAAACCGTCAACGGTCAACGGCGCTTCATGCAGCGGCAATGTTGTGGCGCTCGCCTGCCGTCGGGCTTTGTTGACTCGGGACACGTTCCTGATATGTGTCGTGGCGCCTGACGGAGCGGCCCCGGAATTCGCGGATTGCAGCGAACGATCCGGGTGCGACCGTTCACGCGAAGGCTGCGCTTCTTGACTTGTGACGACCGGCACCCGCCGGGCTGAGCGACGGATATTCGATGACCGATCTTGCCAAACACAATCGCATGGCCAATGCGATCCGTTTTCTTTCCGCCGATGCCGTAGAGAAGGCGAAATCGGGACATCCGGGCCTGCCCATGGGCATTGCCGATGTCGCGACCGTCCTTTTCGGGCAGTTCCTGAAATACGACCCGACAAAGCCCGACTGGCCGGATCGCGACCGTTTCGTGCTCTCCGCCGGCCACGGTTCGATGCTGCTTTATTCCGTCCACTATCTGCTGGGATCGGAAGATTTCACGATAGACCAGTTGAAGAATTTCCGGCAGCTCGGCTCTCTCACCGCGGGTCATCCCGAATACGGGCATGGCGCGGGTGTGGAGACGACCACCGGCCCGCTCGGCCAGGGTCTTGCCAACGCGGTCGGCATGGCCATCGCCGAGCGTCTCCTGTCGGAGGAATTCGGAACCGACCTCGTCGATCACCATACCTACGCGATCGTCGGCGACGGCTGCCTGATGGAAGGCATCAGCCAGGAGGCGATTTCGCTTGCCGGCCATCTGAAGCTCAAAAAGCTCATCGTCATCTGGGACGACAACGGCATTTCGATCGACGGCAAGGTTTCGCTCGCGGACAGCACCGATCAGATCGAGCGTTTCGAGGCGAGCGGCTGGGAAACGATCTCCATCGACGGTCACGATCCCGCGGCGATCGCCGCGGCCCTTGAAAGCGCGCGGAGCTCGGCCAAGCCGACGCTGATCGCCGCCAAGACCACGATCGGCTACGGCGCACCCAACAAGGGCGGCACGGAGAAGGTGCACGGCTCCCCGCTCGGCGCAGAGGAGCTGGAGGCGGCACGCAAGGCGCTTGGCTGGGACGCAGCCCCGTTCGAGGTTCCCTCCGACATCCTGGATTCCTGGCGCATCGCCGGCCTTCGCTCCGGCCAGGCGCGCAAGGAGTGGGAAAAGCGGCTGGCGGAAGCCGACAGCGAAGCGCGCGGCGAGTTCGAGCGCCGCATGCGCGGCGACCTTCCGGCAGGGCTCAATGGCGCGCTCGAAGCGCTGAAGAAAAAGCTCGCGGCCGAACAGCTGACGTCCGCGACCCGCAAGGCTTCCGAACAGATCCTCGGCACCATCAACGAGGTGGTGCCGGAAACCATCGGCGGTTCGGCCGACCTGACGGGTTCCAACAACACGAAGACCGGCCAGACGAAGTCCATCACGCCGGACGATTTTTCGGGGCGCTACATCCACTGGGGTATCCGCGAGCACGGCATGGCCGCCGCCATGAACGGCATGGCGCTCCACGGCGGCGTGATCCCCTATTCCGGCACGTTCCTGGTGTTCTCCGACTACGCGCGGCCCGCAATGCGCCTGTCCGCGCTGATGAAGCAGCGCGTCATCCACGTCATGACGCATGATTCCATCGGTCTTGGCGAGGATGGGCCGACCCATCAGCCGGTCGAGCATTACGCGGCGCTGCGCGCCATTCCCAATCTCAACTTTTTCCGGCCCGCGGACATCACCGAGACGCTGGAATGCTGGGAACTGGCGCTCAAGTCGCGCGAAACGCCGAGCGTTCTTGCCCTCACCCGCCAGAACCTCGGCTCGGTGCGCAAGACCTATGAAGCCGAAAACCTCTGCGCCCGTGGCGCCTATGTCATCGACGACAGCGCCGACGACCCGACTGTCACGATCTTCGCATCGGGCTCCGAAGTCGGCCTGGCGCTGGAAGCCAAGGCCCTTCTCGGCGCGGAAGGCATTCAGACCCGCGTCGTCTCCGTACCGTCTTTCGAGCTGTTCGAGGCGCAATCGGAAGACTACAAGGCCTCCATCGTCGGCAATTCGCCGGTGAAGATTGCCGTTGAAACCGGCATCCGCATGGGCTGGGACCGGTTCATCGGCTCGGACGGCATCTTCATCGGCATGAAAGGCTTCGGCGCGAGCGCGCCCTACCAGGCGCTTTACGAGCATTTCGGTATCACGAAGGAGGCCGTCGTCGCGGCGGCGAAGGCCCGTATTCACGAAAAGGTTGAAGGCTGAACTTCCGATTGGGCCTTGCGGCGGCTCGGATGAGGCGCGACACAGGCACCATATGTATGACGAATGCGAGGCATCCCGCCCGTTTTCGCGAGACCGTGCTGGCGGTACGGGGCGGGACGGCGAGCCGAGCAACAGAATGATGGGAGTTAAACATGGCGGTTAAGGTAGCGATCAACGGCTTCGGGCGCATCGGACGCAACGTTCTGCGCGCGATCATCGAAAGCGGCCGCACGGATATCGAAGTCGTCGCGATCAACGATCTCGGTCCGGTGGAAACGAATGCGCATCTCCTGCGTTACGATTCCGTTCATGGCCGCTTCCCCGCTACGGTGACGGTCGAAGGCGATTCGATCGACGTGGGCCGCGGGCCGATGAAGGTCACCGCCATCCGCGACCCGAAGGAACTGCCCTGGGGCGAGCTTGGCGTCGATATCGCGCTGGAATGCACCGGCATTTTCGTCACGCGCGAAAAGGCCGCCGTGCATCTGGAAAACGGGTCGAAGCGCGTGCTGGTCTCCGCCCCCGCCTCCGGCGCGGACAAGACGATCGTCTATGGCGTCAACGACGACACGCTGACCAGTGAAGATATCGTCGTTTCCAACGCCTCCTGCACGACGAACTGCCTCGCCACCACCGCACACGTATTGCACAACGCGGTCGGCATCGAGACGGGCTTCATGACGACCGTGCATTCCTACACGGGCGACCAGCCGACGCTCGACACGATGCACAAGGACCTTTACCGGGCGCGCGCCGCCGCCATGTCGATGATCCCGACCTCGACGGGTGCGGCCAAGGCGGTTGGCCTTGTCCTGCCGGACCTGGCCGGCAAGCTCGACGGCGTGTCGATCCGCGTTCCGACGCCCAACGTCTCGGTCATCGACTTCAAATTCATCGCCAAGCGCGACACCACGGCCGAAGAGCTCAACGCCGCCGTGCGCTCCGCCGTCGACGGGCCGATGAAGGAAACCTTCGGCTATACGGACGAGCCGAATGTCTCCATGGACTTCAACCATGATCCGCGCTCGTCGATCTTCCATCTCGACCAGACCAAGGTGATGGACAACCGTTTCTGCCGCGTCCTTGCCTGGTACGACAATGAATGGGGCTTCTCCAACCGCATGGGCGACACCGCCGTCGCGATGGCGAAGCTGATCTGAGCCGGCTCGATCAGGAAAGGCCCGTTCGAAAGAGCGGGCCTTTTGCTTTAAACTCGAATTTCTCCTGACCGGCCGGACGGACGATCCCGGCGACCTGTTTCCCTGCGGTGGACTGACATGACCTTCAAGACCCTCGACGACGCCGACCTCAAGGGCAAGCGTGTGCTGACCCGTGTCGACCTCAACGTGCCCATGGATGCCGGCATGGTGACGGACCACACTCGCATCGATCGCGTCTTGCCGACGATCCGCGAAATTTCGGAAAAAGGCGGCAAGGTCATCCTGATGGCGCATTTCGGCAGGCCGAAGGGCAAGGCGGTGCCGGAAATGAGCCTGCGCCCCGTGGCCCTGGCGCTTTCGGAGCGGATCGGAACGCCTGTGGGCTTCGTGGAAGATTGCATCGGCCCGGCCGCAAAATCCGCCGTCGACGGCATGTCGGACGGCGAGATCCTGCTTCTGGAAAACACCCGCTTCCACTCCGGCGAGGAAAAGAACGATCCGGAGTTCGTCGCGGCTCTTGCCGAAAACGGCGATGTTTTCGTCAATGACGCCTTTTCCGCCGCCCATCGCGCGCATGCGTCGACAGAAGGGCTTGCCCACCGCATGCCGGCCTTCGCCGGGCGCACGATGCAGGCCGAACTGGAGGCTCTGCAGCTTGCGCTTTCGACACCCGAACGTCCGGTTCTGGCCGTCGTCGGCGGGGCCAAGGTGTCTTCCAAGATCGACCTTCTGGAAAACCTCGTCGCCAGGGTGGACATGCTCGTCATCGGCGGCGGCATGGCCAATACGTTCCTCGCGGCGGAAGGCGTCAACGTCGGCAAGTCGCTTTGCGAGCACGACCTGAAGGATACCGCACGCGCGATCAAGGCGGCGGCGGAAAAATCCGGCTGCGAAATCGTACTGCCGGTCGATGCGGTCATCGCACGCGAATTCAAGGCGGGTGCGGCCAATGAGACCGTGCCGCTCGACGCGATACCGCAAGACGCCATGATCCTCGATGTCGGTCCGGCCTCCATCGAGCGTGTCGCCGCCAAGATCGACACCGCTAAAACGCTTGTGTGGAACGGGCCGCTCGGCGCATTCGAGATCGAGCCTTTCGACAAGGCGACGGTGGCCGCCGCACGCCATGCGGCGGAGCGAACGAAGGCGGGCGAACTGAAATCTGTCGCCGGCGGAGGAGACACCGTATCCGCGCTCAACCATGCGGGCGTGGCCGACGATTTCTCCTATGTCTCAACGGCAGGCGGCGCGTTCCTGGAGTGGCTCGAGGGCAAGGAACTGCCGGGCGTGACGGCCCTCGAATAGCAACATTCCATTTTTACGGGTAGACTCACGTCCATCTGGATTTCCGGGGCGAGCCGCTGGAAAAGCGGACACGGTAACTGCGCGTACAGGGTCTTGGACAGGACTGAACGCATTTCTGCTGCGTAGCTGCGAAATGCAGACTTCTGTTTACGATCTGAGGGAGACCAAAAGAAATGGCCCGCATCACCCTTCGTCAACTTCTCGATCACGCCGCCGAACACGACTACGGCGTTCCGGCTTTCAACATCAACAACATGGAGCAGGCGCTGTCGATCATGGCGGCCGCCAATTCCGTCGACGCTCCGGTGATCATCCAGGCGAGCCGCGGCGCGCGCGCCTATGCGCATGACGTCATGCTGCGCCACATGATGGACGCGGTCGTGGAAATCTATCCGCATATTCCCGTTTGCGTGCATCTCGACCATGGCAACAACCCCGCAACCTGCATGACGGCGATCCAGGCGGGTTTCACCTCCGTCATGATGGACGGCTCGCTCATGGAGGACGGCAAGACGCCCGCTGACTGGGATTACAACGTCGGCGTTACAAAGACCGTTTCGGACATGGCCCATCTTGGCGGAATTTCCGTGGAAGGCGAACTTGGCGTACTGGGCTCGCTGGAGACCGGAATGGGCGACAAGGAAGACGGCCATGGCGCGGAAGGCAAGCTCAGTCACGACCAGCTTCTGACGGATCCGGACGAGGCGGTGAAATTCGTGCGGGAGACGAAGGTCGACGCGCTCGCCATCGCCATGGGCACATCTCACGGCGCCTACAAGTTCACGCGCAAGCCGGACGGCGAAATCCTCGCAATGCACGTTATCGAGGAGATCCACCGCCGCCTGCCGGATACGCATCTGGTCATGCACGGCTCGTCATCCGTGCCGCAGGACCTGCAGGACATCATCAACAAATACGGCGGCGAGATACCCCAGACCTGGGGCGTGCCGGTGGAAGAAATCCAGCGCGGCATCAAGAACGGCGTGCGCAAGATCAACATCGACACCGACAACCGCATGGCCCTGACCGGTCAGATCCGCCGCATCCTTTCCGAGCATCCGGGCGAATTCGACCCGCGCAAGTATCTTAAGCCCGCAATGGAAGCCATGACGAAGCTTTGCGCCGAACGGCTGGAGCTTTTCAATACGGCCGGACAGGCGGGCAAGATCAAGCCTATCCCGCTGGCGGAAATGGCCAGGCGATACCAGTCGGGCGAACTCGATCCGAAGACCGACTGACGATCTGGGGCCTGTTGAATGGCCGAGGGGCTTGCGGGCCCCTCTTTTGCCCCCTTGCTCTCTTACGGTGGCCGTGACATCAACGCGTTAAGAAGTTAACGGGTCGGTTTACACACCGGGTTATCGCGTCCCATGGTGGGCGCAAGGGAGCTTGCCACATTGCATCCGCGTCTTTTTCTCATAACTCCCGCCTCCTATGAGGTCGAAGCCTTTCTTCCCGCGCTCGAAGACGCGCTTTCCGGCGGCGATGTCGCCACGCTTCTGATCGCGGGCAATGGGCTGGAGGAAAACGCGCTGCAGCGCATCGCGACGCGCGTCGTTCCGCTTGCCCAGAAATCGGACGTCGCGGTGCTGATCGAGAACAGCACGCGCGTTGCCGGCCGCGTCCATGCCGACGGCGTGCATTGCACGGCGCGGATCGAGGATGTGAAACTGGCCGTCGAAAGCTTCTCGCCTAAACTGATCGTCGGTGCGGGCGCGATTTTTTCACGCCATGAAGCCATGGAACTTGCCGAAACCGGCATCGACTATGTCTTCTTCGGCCGGATAGATCGGGAGGAAACGCCGGAAGCGCACCGCAAGACGCTTGATTTCTCCACCTGGTGGGCGGACCTTTTCGAGGTTCCTTGCGTTGCACTCGCCGGGACCGAAATGACCTCGGTCCGGGATTGCGCGGCAACCGGCGCCGATTTCGTCGCGGTTCGCGACGCCGTCTGGCAGCACCCGCAAGGCCCCGCGGCGGCGGTGCGCGAAGCGAATGCCATCCTCGAAGGGTTTGAGTTGCGCGAGGCCGAGGACTGATGCTCTTGCCGATGCGCCTCATCCCGGTCATTGCGCTTGCCGCAGCCCTCACCGTTTCGGCAAGCACGGGAACGACGGCGCAGACGGATGCGGCGCAAGAAACACAGAACCTGCCACCCGCCGAGGAGCGGGCGTCTGAAGAGCAGAAGCGACTTCCCCTTTTTCCAAGCCCGATCGATATCGCCCCACCCCTGCCCGTTGCCACCGATGGCGAAAATCGGGATTTCGCCTATGGCGCGTTTCAGCGCGGCTGGTATCTGACGGCCTTTTCCCTCGCCACGCCCCTTGCCGAGGCGGGAAATGCGCAATCGCAAACGCTGATTGGCGTGCTTTACGAAGCCGGATACGGCATTCCGCAGGACAAGGAGAAGGCGGCGAGCTGGTACGAACTGGCGACCAATGCAGGCGACAAGCGCGCCGCGGTTCGCCTTGCGCTGCTTTACCTTGCCGGGGACGGCGTGCCCCAGGACAAGGAAAAGGCCGGCGAGCTTTTCGAGATCGGGGCCGAGGCGGAGGTAACCGAAGCGATTTATAATCTTGCGGTGCTATACCAGTCCGGCGAGGGGCGGCCTTACAACCCCGGCCGCGCGCTTGAACTTCTGCAGAAAGCGGCCGAACTCGGGGATGCGGAGGCGCAATATTCCCTGGCGCTCGTTTTTCTGGAGGGAACGGAGGAGGAGCGCGACGAGCGGCGCGGCGCCTTCTGGATGGGCCGGGCCGCGCGGCGCGGTTACGTGCCGGCGCAAGTCTACTACGGCATCCTGCGGTTTCAGGGCCGTGGCGTCGACCCGAACGAGAGCGAAGCCGCCGACTGGTTCGAACGGGCGGCGCGCGCCGGCAACCCGGTCGCCATGAACCGCCTGGCGCGGATTTATTTTGCCGGACGCGGGCGCGGGGCCGACCCGGTGGAAGGGGCGAAATGGCACCTTCTTGCCCGCTCTGCCGGCGTGTCCGACCTGCAACTCGACGGCAGAATATCCTCCTTAAGCGCGGACGAGCGGAAAGAGGCGCGGGAGAAGGCGCAGGCATTCGGCCAGGTCATTCCGACTGCGGCGGGAGACCCGGCAGCCGAAAGCCCCTGACCTGCCATCGGCCCAAGCCGCGCATTTTGGCGATTTTGCTTGATCCCTGCCCGGTTTTGTGATGGACAGGCCCCGCGCAGGCCGCAACCTTCCCTATTTGCGCGACCTTTCTCGCCGCATGGGCCTTGCCACGCGCGCCGCCACATATGCCATCAGAATTCCGATCAAGACAACCGAACGGTCCCGCACATGAAAATCAACGGAAACGAAATCAAGCCCGGCAACGTGCTCCAGCATCAGGATACGCTGTGGGCCGTCGTCAAGGTCCAGCACGTGAAGCCCGGCAAGGGCGGCGCCTTCGCCCAGGTGGAGATGAAGAACCTTCTGGACGGGCGCAAGCTCAACGAACGTTTCCGTTCCGAAGACAAGGTCGAGCGCGTTCGCCTGGAGCAGAAGGACTTCCAGTACCTTTACACCCAGGACGAAATGCTGATCTTCATGGACACTGAAACCTACGAACAGCTTGAACTTCAGGCGGACTTCGTCGGCGACCGCGCAGCCTTCCTGCAGGACGGCATGATGGTGACCGTGGAACTGCACGAAGAGCGCCCGATCGGCATCACCCTGCCGCAGCATGTGACGCTCGAGATCACCGAGGCCGATGCCGTGGTCAAGGGGCAGACGCAGTCGTCTTCCTACAAACCCGCTCTTCTTGAAAACGGCGTCAAGGTCATGGTGCCGCCCTTCATCACGGCGGGCGAGAAGATCGTCGTCGACACCGAGGCGGTCGAATACGTGCGCCGGGCCGAGTGAACGCGCCGCGATACCATTTTCGCCGAGCGATCCGGCGCGGGCGACCGCTCGCGCCGGATGCCGTTTGAAGATCGATTAGGTACAAAGACAGGTTATTCGACATGGCGCGTTCCGCCCTTCTCAACGTGATGGTTCAGGCCGCGATGAAGGCAGGCCGCAGCCTCGCCCGCGACTTCGGCGAGGTTGAAAATCTCCAGGTTTCCCGAAAAGGGCCGAGCGACTTCGTTTCCGCGGCCGACCACAAGGCGGAAAAGATCGTGCGCGAGGAACTGCAGAAGGCGCGGCCCGGCTACGGCCTCCTGATGGAGGAATCCGGCGAGATCGAAGGCGAAGACCCTCAGCACCGCTGGATCGTGGACCCGCTCGACGGCACGACGAACTTCCTGCACGGCATTCCGATCTTCGGCGTTTCCATCGCGCTTGAACGGCAGGGCCAGATCGTCGCCGGAGTGATCTTCAACCCCGTCATGGACGAGCTTTTCACCGCCGAGCGCGGGCGCGGAGCCTATATGAACGACCGGCGCTTGAGGGTTGCGAGCCGCACCGCCCTGCCCGACTGCGTCATCGCGACCGGAATTCCCTTTCTCGGCAAGGGCGACCATGCGCGCTGCCTCAAGGAAATACGCCATGTCATGGGCGAGGTCGCGGGCATCCGCCGCTGCGGGGCCGCCGCGCTCGACCTCGCCTGGACGGCCGCCGGCCGCTTCGACGGGTACTGGGAACACGGCCTTAGCCCCTGGGATGTGGCCGCCGGAATGCTGATGGTCCGCGAGGCCGGCGGCTTCGTCACCGACCTCGCCGGACGGGACCGGATTTTCGAATCACAGTCGATCATTGCCGGCAACGAAAAGGTGCAAGGCGAGTTGCGCCGGCTGCTCGTTTCCGCCAACGCGTGAGGATTTACCGCCCATTTGCGCGCCAAACGGCGGTTTCCTCATGAATACGTTTCCAGATCGCCAGATTCCGGGTTTCCAGAGACAACGAAATCACGCTATCAAATGACCCACTGAAATCGGGGACCCAACCACAAGCTCATGGCACGCGACTACGATCCGTACAGCCTTTCCAGCCCGTGGGTTTACCTGTGGCGGATGATCATCTTCCTGGTCATCGCCGCCATGATCGCCCTGATCCTCTACAGGCAGATCGCAACCGCCTTCATGAGCAACCCGGGCCTCAACGGGCTCATCATCGGCGTCGGGCTGATCGGCATCATGTTGACGTTCCGACAGGTGATCAGGCTCTTTCCGGAGGTGTCCTGGGTCAACGGCTTTAGGATCGGCGATCCGGGGCTTGAGGTGCGCCGCCCGCCGGTGCTGTTGGCGCCGATGGCGACACTTCTCGGCAACAAGGTCGGCGAGATGACCTTGTCGACCTCAACCATGCGCTCGATCCTTGATTCCATCGGCACGCGCCTCGACGAAGCGCGCGAGATGGCGCGATATCTTACCGGACTTCTGGTCTTCCTCGGCCTGCTCGGTACTTTCTGGGGCCTTCTGCAGACGGTGAGCGCGGTGGGAGCGACCATCCAGTCGCTCGATGTCGGCTCGGGCGACGCGAACGTCATTTTCGAAGACCTGAAAGCCGGGCTTGAGGCGCCGCTGTCGGGCATGGGGACGGCGTTCTCGTCCTCGCTGTTCGGTCTGACGGGATCGCTGATCCTGGGCTTTCTCGATCTTCAGGCGGGCCAGGCGCAAAACCGTTTCTACAACGAGCTTGAGGACTGGCTGTCGACACTTACCGACATCGAGCCGGAGGAAGCCACGGCGGCCGCCGACAGTTCGGGCCTTCAGGCGTCGATCGACCAGCTTCGCCGCACGGTGCAGGAATCGAGCGGCGGTTCTTCACGAAATTCGGCGCTCGCCATGGCCAATCTGGCTGAAGGCATACAGGGGCTCGTGCAGCACGTGCGCTCCGAACAGCAGATGATGCGCGACTGGGCCGACGACCAGGCGGCCCAGCAAAAGCGCATCGAGGTTTTGCTGAAGACGCTGACGGACGCTTTCGAACGCGCAAAGGACTGACCGGGAATGGCTTCATCCCGCCTTCGACGCCGCGACACCAGGCCGGATTTCTGGCCGGGCTTCGTCGATGCGATGGCGACGCTGCTTCTCGTCATCATCTTCCTGCTGTCGATCTTCATGCTGGCGCAGTTTTTCCTGAGCCAGCAGCTTTCAGGCCGCGATACGGTCCTGAACCGGCTGAACGCCCAGATCAGCGAGCTGACCGAGCTGCTTGCGCTGGAACGCGCCGGCAAGCGCGACCTGCAGGACCAGATCGCCTCTTTGCAGCTGAGCCTCGGCGAGGCGTCGAACGAACGCGACCGGCTTCAGGGGCTTCTTTCCTCTTCCACCGATGCGGCCTCGCAGGCCGGCGGCCAGATCGCAATCCTGGAAGGCGAGATTGACGAGGAGCGCCAGGTCTCCCAGCGCGCGCTTGCCCAGGTCGAGATCCTGAACCAGCAGATCTCGGCGCTCCGCCGCCAGATCGCCGCTCTGGAGGCCGCGCTCGACGCGTCCGAGGAGCGCGATCAGGAAAGCCAGGCCAAGATCGCCGACCTTGGCCGCAGGCTCAATGTGGCGCTAGCCCAGCGCGTGCAGGAACTGTCGCGCTACCGCTCGGACTTCTTCGGGCGGTTGCGCGAGATCCTCTCGCAGCGCTCCGATATCCGCGTCGTGGGAGACCGTTTCGTCTTCCAGTCGGAGGTTCTGTTTCCCTCCGGCTCCGACCAGATCAACCCGGAAGGCCAGGAAGAGCTTGAGAAGCTTGCCGAAGCGATCTTGGAGCTTGATGCCCAGATTCCCGCTGAAATCAACTGGGTGCTGCGCGTCGACGGCCATACCGACAGCCGCCCCCTGTCGGGGACGGGACGGTTCCAGAACAACTGGCAGCTTTCGGCCGCCCGCGCGATCTCGGTCGTGCGCTACCTGATCGACCAGGGCGTGGACCCGAAGCGGCTTGTGGCCGCGGGCTTTGGGGAATTCCAGCCGCTTGACGAGGGCGAGAGCGACGAGGCGCTCGCCAGAAACCGCCGTATCGAGCTCAAGCTGACGGAGCGATAAAGGCTCAAGTGCCTCCCGCGATTGGCACCGCGAAAAGCTGCCGATCCGGTTCTTTTCCCGAAACAGCTCCTTCTGGCAACCTTCGAGTGAAGGAGAGACCGCGATGCTTGAGCTGCGCCCAAACTGCGAGTGCTGCAATAAGGACCTGCCGCCGGATTCGACGCAGGCCATGATCTGCACCTTCGAATGCACATTCTGCCGGAGTTGCGCTGAAGATATTCTTCAAGGCGCTTGCCCGAATTGCGGAGGCAATTTCTCGCCTCGCCCTATTCGCCCGGCGGCCCTTCTCGTGAAATATCCGCCTTCCTCCAAACGCGTCCATAAACCCGAAGGCTGCGCGAAGAAAGCCGGCTGAAAAAAAGAAAAGACCGCCGGAATAACCGGCGGCCTTCGAACTCTTCGAACCGGGAGCGAAAAGCGCTCAGCGCTGGTCTTCGTCCTCGTCGTCTTCGTCCGCGTCCGAACCACCTTTCAGCGAATTGAGCTTGGCGAAGACAGCGTCCGCATCGATCTCTTCTTCCTTGGGCTGCTTTTCGGCCGGCTTTGCGAATGCGGCCGCCATCGCGTCCTCGCTCGTCGTCTCGTCGGCGGGCAGCAGCGTATCCGCCGGAACCTCACCCTCGGGCCTGGGCGGAGCGTTCTTGGCAGCCTTCTCGACTTCCATATCGAGCTCTATCTGCGAGCAAAGACCGAGCGTTACGGGGTCGGACGGCGTCAGATTGGCCGAATTCCAGTGCGTGCGCTCGCGGATAGCCTGGATCGTCGGCTTGGTGGTACCGACGAGGCGCATGATCTGCGCATCCTTGAGCTCGGGATGGTTGCGCACGAGCCAGAGGATCGCGTTCGGGCGGTCCTGACGGCGCGAGACCGGCGTGTAGCGTGGCCCGCGGCGCTTTGTCTCAGGCACGCGCACCTTCCTGTCGGCAAGCTTCAGCTTCTCGCCCGGGTTGGCCTGCGCGCGCTCGATATCCTCGCGCGTCAGCTGTCCCGTCATGATCGGGTCCAGGCCCTTGATGCCTTGCGCGGCCTCGCCGTCGGCGATCGCCTTGACCTCGAGCGGGTGCAATTTGCAGAACGCCGCGATCTGATCGAAGCTCAGCGATGTATTGTCGACGAGCCAGACGGCGGTCGCCTTCGGCATGAGCGGCGTATTCGCCATCGTATGAAATCCTCCTGTGTTCTCTGCCGGCTGGCACGCTTTCGCGGGTGCCGAACAGAGGGCCACGTCCTATCGCAATGAAGGGAAGTAGAGTCTCTATACGCGTTTTGGACGGACAAATCAAACATCCGCTGCGTGACGGAAAAGCACTATCGCTCAAACGGTCAGGACGATCTTTCCGATATGGCCCGAGCTTTCCATGCGCGCATGCGCCTCTGCCGCGTCTTGCAGCGGAAAGCGCGAATCCATCACCGGGCGCACCTTGCCCGCCTCGATCAGCGGCCAGACATTCTCCTTGAGGTTTTGCGCAATCGCCGCCTTGAATGCGGCATCGCGCGCCCTCAGCGTCGAGCCCGTATGGATGAGCCGCTTGACCATCAACCTGGAGAAATTCACCTGCTCCGAGGGCCCATTCAGCGTCGCGATCTGGCAGATGCGCCCTTCCACCGCCGCAACCGTCCAGTTCTTTTCCACATAGTCGCCGCCGACCATGTCGAGAATAACATGCACACCGGCCTTGCCGGTAATCGACAGGATTTCGGAGACGAAATCCGTTGTGTTGTAGTTGATGACGTGATCGGCGCCGAGCGCTTCGGCCGCCTTTTTCTTCTCGTCCGACCCGACGGTGGTGAAGACCTCCGCCCCGAAGGCCTTGGCAAGCTGAATCGCCGTGGTGCCGATGCCGGATGTTCCCCCATGCACGAGAAACCGCTCGCCCGCCTTCAGGCCGACCCGGTCGAAGACATTCGTCCAGACGGTAAAGAAGGTTTCAGGCAAAGCCGCCGCCTCCTCCATCGTGAGGCCGGCGGGCACGGGCAAGGTATTGGTGTGATGGGCCACGCAATATTCGCCGTAGCCGCCGCCCTGCACGAGGGCAACCACCTTGTCGCCTTGCACGACGCCTTCAACCCCGTGCCCGAGCGAGACAACCTCGCCCGCGACCTCAAGGCCCAGAATGTCCGGCGCCCCCGGCGGCGGCGGATAATTTCCCATCCGCTGCAGGACATCCGGCCGGTTCACGCCCGCCGCGGCCACCTTGATCAGCACCTCGCCCTCACCGGGAGCGGGCACGGGCCGCTGCACGGCTTCAAGAACGTCAGGACCGCCCGGCGCGCTTGCAACGATTGCGGTCATCATACGGGGCGTGTCGGGCATGGTCGGTCTCCGAATGCGTCTTTCAAGCAAGACGATGAACGATTTCCAGGAACGTGGCACGCCAGTTCCTGCAGACGGATTTAGGCAATTCGTTCGCCGCTGACAATCGTGGCAAGCCGCGTTAATCTGAAGTGTTGGAGCGCACGCTCCAGTTTAATTACCCAAGGCATGATCGTGCGACCGGTTCCGGTCCGGACGCGCGGGATGTGCTCCAGGGAGGCTGGCGATGAAAGAACGCGACGACGACCTGCCCCTGATTTCACCCGGCGCCGAGATCCGCGTCGGCGAAGATCTGGCTCGCCTTTCGGTCAACGAACTTGACGAGAGGCTCAACGCTCTTGAGCTGGAGGTTGAGCGCGTGCGCAAGGAACGGGACAATCGGTCGGGAATAAGAGAAGCCGCTGACGCTATTTTCCGCAAATAACGCCGAAAAAATTATTCAATATTTACAATGAACAAGGCGTCCAACTCATCGGAAACAAGGTTGGTGTCTCAAAACAGGTCATTAAAATTTTATTTATTTACCAAATATTAAGCTTTCCAATTCATAACTATAGACATCCAGTTCATCTGGATACCGAGTGGCTCCTGTCCACTCTGTTTGACGCCTCCCTGTTAATGACTTCGAGCCGCGGTCTCCGCGGCTCTTTTTTTGTGCCTCGCAACGGTGTATCCAAGAAGTTCGGACGGTTCCGAAATCCGGGCAGGTTCGCATATGGCATGCGAATTGCGACGCTCCTCCCAAGCGATCGCCGATGACCTGATACGGGACATGTCCCTGAGAACGTGGACGGTTGTTCCGTTTTCGCAAGCCGGAAACGACCCGTTTCAGGAACGGCGCTCAAGAAAAGACAACGCCAGAGGAAGGTGCATCAGCCAGATGACGACGGATTTCATCAACCCAGGCACGTCCGCCCGTACGATTTCCTTTGCCGACCATCTTGCGAATTCCGAAACTTTCGAAGAACTCTACCGCGAAGGAATGGGGCTGGTGGAAGAAACAGCCGCCTATCTC
The DNA here is from genome assembly GCF_013266695.1 of Hongsoonwoonella zoysiae. Taxonomy (GTDB): domain Bacteria; phylum Pseudomonadota; class Alphaproteobacteria; order Rhizobiales; family Stappiaceae; genus Hongsoonwoonella; species Hongsoonwoonella zoysiae. The sequence continues at coordinate 1,428,195 of NZ_JABRXF010000001.1, read as the reverse complement.
GACGGCGAGGGCCGGACGGAATCGAAATCCCTGTCACGCACCGCATCGCTCACCTATGCGACCGAATCCATGCGCCTGACCACGCGGCTCATGCAGCTTGCCTCATGGCTTCTCCTGCAGCGCGCGGTAAAGGAAGGCGAAATGACCGTGGAGCAGGCCGGCAACGAGAAGAACAAGGTTCGGCTCGACAAGCTTTCCACGAGCCGCGGGGGACCGGGGTGGGACGAACTGCCCGAAAAGCTGCGCGAACTGATCGACCGTTCGCTGCGCCTTCAGGAGCGGATCGCACATCTGAACCGCATGCTCTTCGACCAGAAGCAGGCGGTTGAACAGGCAACGCAAGGCAATCCGCTGTCCCATCATCTCGACCGGATCAACCAGGCCTTCGGGCCCGGCGGCATCAACTGAAGATCGCCGCCGGCACCACGATAGGCAGGACAACAAAAAAACCCGGCTCGAAGGCCGGGTTTTCTTGTTCAGGGCACTTTGGCTCAGGAGCCGAGGAAGCCCGCATACTTGTTCTTGAAGCGAGAAACGCGGCCGCCACGGTCGAGAAGCTGGCGGTCGCCGCCCGTCCACGCCGGGTGCGTGCGCGGGTCGATGTCGAGGTGCAGCGTGTCGCCTTCCGCGCCGTATGTGGAACGCGTCTCGTATTCCGAGCCGTCCGTCATGACTACCTTGATCGTGTGGTAGTCGGGATGGATATCTTTTTTCATGGCCAGTCCTTTCCCGTGCCTTCGTGCGGTCGGAGCGTCCTCCGGTCCGGCTTGTTCAACCGCCACCGAAAATCCTTCCGGCCGCTCAGCGTTCGATCCCTCACTCCGCGCAATCTTTGACGCGACGATCCGGCCATACCGGAAATCCCGCGTGTTTCTGCCGATTTTCGCGAAACGAGAAAGGCCGCCATCCTCGCGCGAAGACGCGGCCCGAAACCTGCCGCACGGCTATACCTCAGCAAATGGCGTAAAACAAGTCTCGGTGTCCGCCGGGATGCTAGATTTAACGTCGATCAGACCCGAAGCGATTCGCCGCAGCTTCCCTTGAAGCGGCAATCTGCTATTCATCCGGGAACGGAAACGCAAGCAAACAGGATTTCAAATTGGCACGCTACGGATCCGAGAGTTCGCCTGAAGCGCCCCGCAGCCGTTCCGTACGTCCGCTTGCGGCACTCGGTCCCTATCTCGTGCGCTACAAGTCGCGCGTGGTCGCCGCGCTCTTCGCGCTTCTGGGGGCTGCGGCGACCACTCTGGTCCTGCCGATCGCAATCCGGCGGATGATCGACAACGGTTTCGGGACCGACGATCCGGCGCTGATCAACAATTATTTTTCGGTCCTCATCGTGGTGGTCGCGGCGCTGGCAACGTTCAGCGCGCTCAGGTACTACCTCGTCACATCGCTGGGTGAGCGGATCGTCGCCGATGTCAGGGCGGACGTCTTTTCGCATCTGACGCGGCTATCGCCCGCGTTTTTCGACAGGGCGAAGTCCGGCGAAATGGTTTCAAGGCTGACTGCCGACACCACGCAGGTGAAATCCGCCGTCGGCGCGTCCGCCTCCATCGCCATGCGCAACCTCGTGATGTTCCTTGGCGCCTCCACAATGATGGTGGTCACGAGCCCGCGTCTTTCCCTGGTGGTCCTGGGCGCGATCCCGGTCATCGTACTGCCGCTGATCGCATTCGGGCGCAGCGTGCGCAGGAAATCCCGCCATGCGCAGGACACGCTGGCCGATGCCTCCGCCTATGCTTCGGAATCGATCGGCGCGATCCGCACGCTGCAGGCCTTCACCAACGAAGGGCACGCCAGCCGCCGGTTTGCCGGCTCGGTGGAAGAAGCTTTCCGGGCCGCGCGCTCGGCGATCAGGGCACGCGCCTTCCTGACCGCTTTCGCCATATTCGTGATCGCCTCCAGCGTGGTTGCGGTGCTGTGGATCGGGGCGAGCGACGTCTTTTCCGGCCGTACGACGGCCGGCGAACTGGGCCAGTTCCTGCTCTATTCGATCTTCGCCGCCGGAGCGCTCGGCGAGCTCAGCCAGGTCTGGGGCGAAATTTCGCTGGCGGCGGGTGCCGCCGAGCGGCTGGCGGAAATCCTGAAGCTGGAGCCTGAGATCGCCGCGCCCGAAACCCCGGTGAAACTACCCGACCGGGTCACGGGCGCTGTGAAATTCGACGAGGTCTCCTTCACCTATCAGGGCAGCGGCGACGTTCCGGTGCTGCACGATGTGGCGCTTGACGTGAAACCGGGCGAAACGGTTGCCGTCGTCGGGCCCTCGGGAGCTGGCAAATCGACGCTATTTCATCTGTTGATGCGGTTTTACGACCCGACCGCAGGGCGCGTTTCCATCGATGGATTAGACCTCAGGTCCTGCGACCCGAAGGACGTGCGCGGCCAGATCGCGCTGGTGCCGCAGGATACGGTGGTTTTCGGCGCGACGGCGGCGGAAAACATCGCCTACGGAAGGACGGATGCCAGCCCTGAGGACATTCGAAAAGCGGCGGAAGCCGCTGCGGCGGACGACTTCATCTCCACCATGAAGGACGGATACGACACTGTGATCGGCGAGCGGGGCGTAACCCTTTCCGGCGGTCAACGCCAGCGCATCGCGATCGCCCGCGCAATCCTGAAGGATGCGCCGATCCTGCTGCTTGACGAAGCGACGAGCGCGCTGGACGCGGAAAGCGAAACGCTGGTGCAAACTGCGCTCGAGCGGCTGATGGAGGGGCGCACGACGCTGGTGATCGCGCACCGGCTGGCCACGGTTTTGAAGGCAGACCGGATCATCGTCATGGACGAAGGCCGGATCGTGGAGACGGGACGGCACGACGATCTGGTCGCCAAGGGCGGGCTTTACGCCAAGCTGGCGAAATTGCAGTTCGAAACCGGCGCGCAGGCCTTTAACGGAGAAAACGGCAGATCCGCTGCGGAATGACGCTCCGCGCGAAGCGGCGAGGAAAATTCCGGCAGGGGCGCAAAAAGGTTCAAAACGGGGTTTTTTCGCCGATTTTGAATTCCGGCGAGGCGGGAACGACTTCCGACCGGCGCAAACGCCACTTAACGCTGCGTGACATTCGCCCGGAGAAGACTTATCCCCGCCCGGGCTGCCGGCTTCAGCCTTCGTCGGGAACCGCCACCGTGTAGTTGAGCGGCATGCGCCCGCCATCGGCGTAAATCGTCTGTCCGGTGATGTAACTTGCATCGTCCGACGCCAGGAAAGCGGCGATGCCCGCGATCTCCTGCGGCTCGCCGATGCGGCCCATGGGCGTGCGCGACAGGATGCGCGCCTTGGCCGCCGGATCCGCATTCACGGAAGCCAGCATGTCCGTCATGATGGAGCCGGGGCCTATGGCGTTGACGCGGATGCCGTAAGGCGCAAGCGAAAGGGCTGCGACCTTGGTGAGCTGGTTCATGCCGCCCTTGGAAACCGAATAGGGAACCTGGGTGGGGATCGCCAGAACCGCATTGACCGACGACATGTTGATGATCGCGCCCGCCGGGCCGCCCTGCTTGACCCGCTCCACCATGTTGCGGGCGACGGCCTGCGAGCACAGGAAGGCGCCCTTCAGGTTGATCGACAGAACCCGGTCGAAATCGGCTTCGTCAAGGTCGAGAAAATCCGCCCCGACAACGATGCCGGCATTGTTGACCAGAATATCTATATCGCCATAGGCATCCAGCGTGCCGGCAACGAGATTGCGCACATCCAGCTTTTCCGAAACGTCGCAGTGAATGTAGGTTGCCTCGCCGGTTTCCCGCAGTTCGGTTTCGGCCGCCTGACCCTTCGCCTCGTCGACATCAGCAATGACGACGCGCGCGCCATCGGCGACGAAACGCCGCGCGATCGCAAGACCGATACCGCTGCCTGCGCCGGTGACGATGGCTACCTTGTTTTCCAGAGACACGAGATCCTCGCTCAAAAACCTTCAATGAAGGCGGACCTTAGTGCGCAAGGCCGGGCTTGTCGATGACATGATCAAGCGGTTGTGAATATAACGCTGCGTCGCGAGCCTACTAGAGGCTTTAAGGCGCTGAACGCCTTGGCATTCATGCAAGGCAAGAGCCGATTTTCAGCCAGTGGGAAACCGCGGCGACGCTCAATAGTGATATCGGCAAGCCGCAATTTCGAGCGATTGCGCTTCGCCCGATCCATTGACCCGATAAACGAAGCGATGTTCGCCCGTGATGCGCCGCGACCACCATCCCTTGAGGCTGCCTTTCAACGGCTCCGACTTGCCCAGCACCTTGAGAGGCGAGCGTTTCGCATCCTTGATCAGGGCGTTGATCTTCAACACGACCGCACGGTCGCTTTCCTGCCAGTAGAGATAATCTTCCCAGCCGTTTTGGGCCCAGACGAGCCTCATTCATCGCCCGTCGGATCACGCTCCACGCCTTTGCCGGCATCAAGCTCGGCAATGGATTCGATCAGCCTTTCGGCGTTTTTCGGGCTGCGCAGAAGATGGATCGTCTCCTGCAACCCTTCGAACTCCTCCTCCGACAGGACGACGACCGATGCGCCCCCGCGCCGGGTCACGACCAGCGGCGCACGACTTTCCACGACCTCATCGAGATGGGCGGCAAGTTTCTGCCGGAATTCCGTAAAGCCGACGTGGGGCATGGGACGATCTCTTGAAAGCGATGTACAGGAATGTGTACACCGACGAAACAAAGATCAATAGCCGCCTGTTGTTGCGGGGCGCGAATTTCGAAACCGCGAGTCTTGTTTGCCACCCTTACCCGGCGCTCGCGCGCCGACCTCTCCCACCCAAACTCGGGCGTTCCCGAGTTTGTAAGATGGATGGCGAAGTCGGAAACATCCGACTTCGCGGGAGGGAGAGGTGCTGGAGATCGTGGCCAAGGCACTGAAAAAGGAATTCCTTCCCTCACTTCACGCCGATGCCGTGCTCGCGCAAGGCTTCGCCGATCTCGTCGAGGATCGCCGGATCGTCGATCGTGGCGGGGATCTTGAACTCTTCGCCGTCGGCGAGCTGGCGCATGGTGCCGCGCAGGATCTTGCCCGAACGCGTCTTCGGCAGCCGGTCGACCGTAACCGCAAGCTTGAAGGCCGCCACCGGGCCGATCTGCTGGCGAACGAGGCCGACAAGCTCCTTCTCGATCTCTTCATGCGGGCGGTTGACGCCGGATTTCAGCACCACGAAGCCGCAAGGCGTCTGCCCCTTGAGCTGGTCCGCAAGGCCGATGACCGCGCATTCGGCGACATCCGGATGGCTTGCCAGAACCTCTTCCATCGCGCCGGTGGAAAGGCGATGCCCGGCGACGTTTATGATGTCGTCCGTGCGCGCCATGATGAAGAGATAGCCGTCCTCATCGATCACGCCGGCATCCGCCGTCTTGTAGTAGCCGGGGAACTCGTCGAGATAGGCCTTGCGGAAACGGTCGTCCGCGTTCCACAGCGTCGGCAGGCAGGACGGCGGCAGCGGCAGCTTCACCACCACATTGCCGAGCGTGCCGGCGGGAACCGGGTGGCCCGCATCGTCGACCACCTGCACGTCATACCCCGGCATGGGCACCGTGGGCGAGCCGGGTTTCACCGGCAACATGCCAAGCCCCAGCGGATTTCCGACGATGGCCCAGCCCGTTTCCGTCTGCCACCAATGGTCGATCACCGGAACCTCGAGCTTTTCCTCCGCCCATTTGATCGTGTCCGGGTCCGCCCGCTCGCCGGCGAGAAACAGCGAGCGGAAGGAGGAAAGATTGTAATCGGCGATCAGCTTGCCGTTCGGATCCTCTTTCTTGATCGCGCGAAAGGCGGTGGGTGCCGTGAAGAGGCTTACGACGTTGTGCTCCGATATCACGCGCCAGAAGACACCGGCATCCGGCGTGCCGACCGGCTTGCCCTCGAAGACGACGGTCGTCGCGCCATGAAGAAGCGGCGCATAGACGATGTAGGAATGGCCGACCACCCAGCCGACATCGGACGCGGCCCAGAAGACCTCGCCGGGATCGACATCGTAATGGTTCTTCATCGTCCACTTGAGGGCGACCATATGGCCGCCGTTGTCACGCACCACACCCTTCGGCTGGCCCGTGGTGCCGGAAGTATAAAGGATATAAAGCGGATCGGTCGCCGCGACGGGAACGCAAGCGACCTCGCGCCCGGCGGCAATGGCGTTGTCCATCGCCTCGCCGAGGTCGTAATCGCGGCCCTCGATCAGCGTGGCGATCTCCTGCTCGCGCTGGAAGACGAGGGTGGCGGAAGGCTTGTGCTTCGACTGGTCGATCGCGGCGTCGAGCAGCGGCTTGTAGGCGACGACGCGGCCGGGCTCGATACCGCAGGAGGCGGAAACGATCACCTTGGGCTTGGCATCGTCGATGCGGGTGGCAAGCTCGCTCGCCGCGAAACCGCCGAAAACGACGGAGTGAATGGCGCCAAGCCGTGCGCAGGCGAGCATGGCCATCACCGCCTGCGGGATCATCGGCATGTAGATGATGACGCGGTCGCCCTTCTCCACCCCGCGATCCTGCAACACGGCGGCAAGCGCCTGCACCTGATCCAGCAGTTCCTCGTAGGTGTAGGCGGCCTTTTTACCGGTGATCGGGCTGTCGTAGATGAGCGCGGGCTGGCCGGGGCGGCCACGCTCCACATGACGGTCCAGGCAGTTGTAGCAGGTGTTGCACTCGGCACCCGTAAACCAGCGCCCGTATGTGCCGGCGGAAGCGTCGAACACCTTGTCCCAGGGCTTGATCCAGTCGATCTCCTGCGCCGCTTCCGCCCAGAAAGCTTCCGGATCGGCCTTCCACGCCGCATAGACTTCCGCGTACCGGCTCGCCATGACGCCGTCACCTCCCTCAGGCTGATTTCGAATGCTCTTGCGGCTTCAAGGCAAGTGCTTGATGCCGCTCGAGCGTTCCGACGCGCTTCACGCACGCCCTCCCCCATTACCCGCGAGAGTGCGGAAATCACGGCCCAAAGGCAAGGCCATGCGGCATAGGATATTGGACGGATGGGGGGAGTGCGTAGGAGGAAAGGAGGGGGCTTTATTCCACTAACGCGCGCCAAAAAGAGGTGACATCAATCTCAGGGAACAAATACTCATCGGCGACCGTATTGCACGCTGCTATGGATTCAATATAGAAATAACAGATTATCAGGATCCAACTAAATCAGTAAACGGACAGTCTCGTAAATTCCAACCATAAGCACCTCCGTTAAAATGAAATAGAATTATAAACAAAGAATTCTATTTCATATTTTGATTAATAAAAAGATTATTGGAGAAATCATGAGAAAAGATAAGCTCAAATCTATAATAAAAAAATCTGTAACCCTTTCCAATAGCACAGACAATCTTATTCGACACCTCGCTCAATTCGAAAATGAAAATGGGCAGCCATTCAATACAAAAAAACCAATCCCTAATACAGATAGTTCGGTCTCTCAAATCGTCTCGCGTATACAGTCATGTACGGGCCTAATTGCCGAATTCGAGAATGCTACACGCTTTAACCTGACTCCATTAGAAGCGCTTGTAAATTTAGAGCAATCTCTCGATCAAACCAAAGTCCATATCGACAGATTAGTGCAACAGGTCGTCGGTATAAAACAAGCCCACGGCGGCCTACGGACATTTGATTACTCAAACTTTAATGCATTAGCAAATAATAATAATAACATTAATATTCATGCATATTTCAATAACGTATATAACACGACGGAAGACCTTCTAAAGAGGTTATTCGAAAATCTCTTTATTCTAAAACCGAAATCCTCTTATAGCTTCCAAGCAGCTGCAAATTCTCTTACCTCTCTGATTAACGATACCTATGATAAATTTACGTCCTTAGACAAAACCTTAAAACAGCTATCAATTACTGAAAAAGAACTAATATCAAAGAATGATGAAGCCTCAAATCAACTTGATGAAATTAAAAGATTTAAAACAGACAGCGATAATGATCGACAGACGATAGCTGAATACCTTAGTCAAGCCACAAGTCAAAAAACAGATATCCAAACAATTCAAGATGAAGCATCTGAACTGCAAGCCACAGTTAACGACTACCAAGAAACCTTCAACCAATTTCAAAAACAGCTCGATAATAGAAATAATCAATTTGCTGTCGGTGAGAGGAAATTTGATGAAATAATCAATAAATTTGAGGAGCAGAATATTTATATAAGCAACTTGGTACGTAGCGCAGAAGACATGATGTCTAAAGCAACTGTCGCTGGACTTGCTTCAAATTTCAAGAAAATGTCGGAGCAGTTAACTAGCGAACTCCAATCCGCACGCCGCGCCTTCTACGTCGGCATTATATTTTTAACATTTTCTGCCCTACCTTTATTTGTATTAGTTGTTTTACCGCTGATAACCCTCGTAATTGACATACTCCCTCTCAATATCAATTCTGCATCATACGTCGCGAACACCGGCGAGGCTCAAAATGGCTGGGCATATTTAAGCAAAGTCCTTGGCCGTATCGCTATACTCCTGCCCGCAGGATGGTTTGTCTCATTTGCAGCTATTCGGCACTCGTCTTTATTTCGCCTTCGCGAACACTACGCCTATAAGTATTCTATGGCAGTTGCCGTTGAGGGTTTCAAACAGCAAGCTCCGCAGTATGAGCAAGAAATTGCAGCGTTAGTTCTGGAGCAACTAGCATTTAATCCAGCAGATAAACTCGTGCCCTCCAAGGAAATAAAAGAAGGGAAAATTCCGGGGATTGGGGGATTCCTTCTTGATAAGATCCGTAAGAAAGTAGAACCGAACACACATTCGGAACCTTCGTAGTTATTACAATTTTCCGCCAACTTGAACGCGAAAACCCAATGCATTGGTTACTGGATGCCCGCCTGCGCGGGCATGACACCAGAGTTTGTGGCTGTGCCTTTCCCTCCCCTACTCGTCTTTGCCGGGCTCGACCCGGCAATCCATTACACGTCCGAGAAAATACCATGGATGCGCGGATCAAGCCCGCGCATCCAATTACCGCTGAAGCCATATGGGTCGCCGGGTCTGGGCCCGGCGATGACGAAGGAAAGGACACGGCGCACGGAGAGGGTGCATCAGGCGGAAAGGATGCGGCGTGTGGCCGGGGACGCCCGCCCTCTTTTGTCATGCCCGCGAAGGCGGGCATCTGCGGCGGAACATGCGCGGCGCTGCGCGTGACAAAACGGCTCGGCGTGTTGAGGGAGTCCCGAACGTCACGGCGCGTGGAAAGAGGTTCCCCGATCAAGCCGAGGACAAGCCCCGCCTTCGCGGGGATGACAGGAGTGATGCGGCGGCGGCGATGACGACGACCGTCAGGCGGGCTCAAGCCGCCGTTTCGCGCGGAGAGTGTCGAGCGCCAGCGTGTCCTGCTCGCGAAAGGCGATGAGCAGCAGGCAGGCCGCGAAAGTGATGCTTGTCGGGTAAAAGACGTGCGAGTTGAAGACGATCCTGTCCACGCCTGAGATGTACCAGCGGAAGGGATCGAAGATCGCCCACCAGACCATGACCGCCGTCGACCCGTTGATCAGCGCCTGAACGGGCAGCACAAACCTGCGCCACAGACCGAGAACGCAGAGCGCGCCGACCAGCGCTTCGCCGGCGCCGGCGGCAAGACCCACCGCCGCCTGCAACGTGCCGTCGAACTCGAAAGCGCGACGGACGGCGAGCGGCGCGCTGCCGCTGACCACCTTGTTGAGGCCGAACCAGACGAGCAGAAAGCCCGTCGTGACGCGAAGCGAAAGCAGGGCGATCCGCCGCGCCGAGAGGGAGGTGGTCCACTGATCGATTGTCATTCGGAAATTCTCTCACGCGCGAAGAACGAGACATGGCTGGACAGGGCCGAAACCTTCCGGCCCTGAAGGCGGCACCATATCACCGGAATTGCAAATCAACGGCGAATAAAACGCGCGCGAGCGCGCCGTCGCGCGGCGCGCTACCGCGACCGTAACCCACGAGGCGGGGAACGCCTGTGAGGGATCATTCCGGCATCGGCTCTCCCGTCCCGCCAAGCTCGACCGGGAAATCCTTCAGCTTGGGCAGGCCATCCTTCATCGGAAGGACCGTTTCCGCGTAGTTGACATGAACGCCGGGCACGAATTCCACCGTGGGAATGGTGGCGGCATAAACGTCCACCAGGCCCCAGTGCGGATGATCGGTCATCACGTGGCCACCGCACTTGGTGCAAAACTGCCGGTCGCTACGATCCGTCTTCCTGTAATGGCCGAGGGATTCCTCCCCCCTCGTGACTTTCACGGTGCCATGTTTCCAGAGCGTGAAGGCATTCACCGGCCCGGCCGACCAGGAGCGGCAGGAAGAACAATGGCAGTAGCCCATCGCTTCGGGGACGCCGGTGACTTCCACCTCTACGGTTCCGCAGAAACAATTTCCCGTGTGTTTATCGGTCATACCGTTCCTCGCCCTTCGAAGACAGGAACGCCCAGGTCCGTGACCTGGCGTTCCATGAAAGCGGCCATTCAACAACCAGCAGGTAAAGCCGCCGCCCGGGGCTGAACCCGGGCGGCGGCAGACGCCTGTCAGCTTTTGTGATGCTCGCAGGTGACGGCGGCGTTGAACGGTTCCAGATCGCCCGAAGGATTGGCGCGGAAAAGCCAGACGTGCTGGTCGTAGTGGGGCATGAAGCCGTGCGCCTCGTCCTTTTCGGTATCCGCGTTGTCGGCCATGTGATCCCACGTGCGGCCGTTGATTACCGGCGGGTCGCCGTGCGTGGCCGTCCAGGCCTTTTCGAAGACGAGGTTCTCTATCCCGACGAGAATGAGCGAGCCGTCGGCCTGCGGCTCGTAAAGCAGGATCGCCGGCTTCATGAAATCGGTATGCGTGCTTTCCCCGTCGACACGCGGCTTGTCGCCCGTGATCTTCAACATCGCGGGGTGAATGTAGTGAATGCCCATGGCGCCGAGCGCGGGGTCGAGACCTTCCGCCTCCGCCGAAACGCAATGGCCCGACGGATCGGCGATGAAGCCTTCGGCGAGCGCGACGTTCACGTCCTTGTATTTTTCCGTGGCCGCGCGAAGCGCATCGAGATCGTAATCATCCGCGAACGCCGCGGCTCCGCACGCGAGAACAGCGGAAAATGCGAGTACAACCAACCGGCTCGATTTCATGGCCGGATCCTCCCTGATGCCAGCCCAACCGGGCGCTGGAGCGCTTTCCGCGAAAGGTGAAGCCGCCTTCGCGATCAGGAGTCGCTCCCGGATCGATATCGTCCTGGCCCGTGCCGGCGCAGGATATCACAATGCCGAATTCCGCGACGTAAAATTATGACTGATGCGGCGCCGAACCATGCTGCCCGCCGGATTGCGCCGCGCCGCAAGGCGAAGTCAGGTCGCCTTCGCCCGCTCCCTGAGCGCTTTCGTGATGAAATCGATAAAGACGCGAAGCTTCGGCGGCTCGAACGGCGTGTTCGGACGAACGAGGCTCAATGTGCTCGGCAGGCTTTCGCAATCCGGCAGGACGCGGACGAGCCGGCCCGCCCTGAAGTCCTCCACCAGGGTGATATCGGGAAGAAGCGTGATGCCCATCCCGCGCAGGGCCGCCGCGCGGTGCGTGGCAAGGTCCGTCACGCCAAGGCGCGGGCGGATCGGCACCGTCACCCAGCCGCCGTTGCAGGCGAACGTCCACTCGTTGGGCCGGAAAGGGTCCAGCCAGTGGACGCTGTCATGGTCGATCAGATCTTCCGGGCGTTCCGGCACGCCCTTCCTAGCGAGATAGTCCGGACTGGCGACCGGCACGAAGGCAATGTCGACGATGTGATGCGCGATCATGGAGGAATCTGCCAGTTCGCCCGAGCGTATCGCCGCGTCGAAACCTTCGGCGACGAGGTTTACCAGCCGCTCGGAAAGATCAAGCTCCAGGTCGATATTGGGGTGAGCCTCCACGAAGTCGAGCGCAAGGGGCGCGATCCAGTCCCCGCCGATGCCGGGCGGCGCGGTGATGCGCAGGCGCCCGCGCGGCTGATTGCCCGCGGCCCGGATCTCGCCGTTCAGCGTGTCTATCTCCTCAAGGATGGAGGCGGCGCGCGGCAGATAGGCCTCCCCCGCCTCCGTCATGCTGATGTGGCGCGTGGAGCGGCGCAGAAGGGTGACGCCGAGCTTCGCCTCCAGCTCGGCCACATGGCGGCTGACGGCGGTGGTCGACATGGCGAGCTTGCGCGCGGCCTCCGAGAAGCTGCCTGCTCTTGCGACCGCCACGAAGACGGACATGGAAAGATGCTGGTTCATGATAATCCCAATTTTTGGGATAGTGTTTTCTGAAATTACATTATTATCCCGAAATAGGCTAGCACCTAGATTGCCATCAACGACACTCCGACCGTTGGAGGCGATGATGGCTCATTACGATGCACATACGACACGGCCCGCTTCCGCCGGCCTTGCCCAATGGCTGACGGACGCTTTCTTGCGGTTTCGCTTTGCAGGAAACGCACCCTCGAACGAAAAACCGGAGGCAGCCTGCAAGACGGCGCTCGACGCCGAAACCTCGCGCGATGCCGGTGTCTGCCGGGAATATCACGGCTATTCGTCATCCCGTGGCCTGAGGCCGGGCCGCGACCCGTACCGAACGGCGGAGCGCATCCGCGCGGGCCTGCCCGGATAAGGCATCACCCGGGCCACTGAAAGGCCCGGGCCGCCCGCACGAATGCCGCGACCGCAGGCGAAAACGGACGGCCCGGCACGGTGACGAGCGTCACGTCCCGCTCCACCACGGGCTCTATCAACGGGCGCTGCTGCAACTCCGGAATGGTGACCGAATATTCCGGCATGAAGGCGAAGCCGATGCGCGCCAGCACCATGGACTGCACCCAGTCCTCCCGCTCCGAACGGAAACGGGCGTAAAGCTCGACACCCGCATCGGCGCAGGTTTCCATCACCATCTCGCGCATTTCGCACGACAGGCGATCGACGTAAGGCTCGCCGGAAAGATCCTTCAAGGTCACTGCGTTCAGGCTGCCCAGGCGATGATCGGGCGGGAAGACGACCACGTAACGCTCGCTGTAAAGACGGTGGCCGTTATAGCCCGCGCGCAAGCCCTCAAGCGGGTTCAAGAGCGCCGCATCGAGCGCGCCGTCGTCAAGCCTTTCCTCAAGATCGGCGACGCTGCCCTCGGTAACCGCGACCTCGACGCCGGGATAGCTGCGCTGGAACTGCGAGAGAAACCGCGACAGGCGCACAGGGCCAATGGTGGAAAGAACGCCGAGGCGCACGGGCACCTGATCGAGAAGGCGGTAACTGTCGGCAAGCGCGCGCGTCGTCGCCGCCTCTTCCGCGATCTTTTCCAGATGCGGCAGCATGGAGCGGCCGAACCCGCTTATCGTGATGCGCTTGCCCTCCCGGTGAAAGAGCGGCGCGCCAAGCTCCGCCTCCAGCGACTTCACCGCCTTGGTGAGCGCGGGTTGCGAGACGTTGCAATCCACCGCGGCGCGCGTGAAGTTGAGATGCCTTGCGGCGGCGAGCACATATCTGATCTGCGCCATTTCCATGGGCGGCCTCGCGCATTCTCCCCCGCCCCATCATTCCCCGAGGTTATCGAACGATCAAATATCGGTCGTTCAGGTGAGGGCAAGAACGCGCTTCAATTACCGTCATCGGACATGAATGCAGGAGGAACAAATGACCGTCTACATGGTGGAGCGCGAGCTCAAGGGCATCGCGATGGAAGACCTTGCGGCCGCGCAGAAGGCGGCGATCGAAACGGGGCGCAAGATGACGGCAGAGGGCACGAACGTGCGTTACATCCGCTCCACCTTCGCGCCCGACGACGGGCGCTGCATGTGCCTGTTCGAAGCGGATTCCGGCGATGCCGTCAAAAAGCTCAACGACGATGCCGGTATTCCTTACGTCAAGGTCGTCCGGGCAATGGACCTGACGCCCTGACGGTGATCATGACGGCCGCACCGGATAGCCGCGCGAGGCGCCTCGCGCGGCTTTTTGCACGGCCATGACGGGGTCCGGGATTGCGTTCCAAACACCTCTCGGCAAGAGTATGGCGACCTGTCGAGAGGCCCACCACCGCGCATGACACCCATCGCCGATCCGATATTCTACGCGCTGGCCGTTCCGGCCGTGTTCCTCGTCGGCCTGTCGAAAGGCGGCTTCGGCGGGTCGATCGCACTGCTCGGCGTACCGATGATGAGCCTTGCCATCTCGCCCGTGCAGGCTGCGGGAATCATGCTGCCGATCCTGGTGACCATGGATATCGTCGGCCTGGTCGCCTATCGCGGCAAATTCGACAAGGCGAGCCTCAAGATCCTGCTTCCCGGCGCCGTTATCGGCATCGCCATCGGCTATTTCACAGCCGCCTTCGTGACGGAAGCGCATGTGCGGCTGATCGTGGGGCTGGTCGCGCTTCTTTTTTCGCTGAATTATTATCTCGGGCGCGCGAACCGGGGCGAGGCGCGCCCGCACAAACCATGGCGTGGGCGCTTCTGGGGCGTCGTCGCGGGCTTTACCAGCTTCGTCAGCCACACCGGCGGCCCACCCTTCCAGATGTACATGCTTCCGCTCCGGCTCAACCCGGTGCTGTTTGCGGGCACGGCAATCATCTTTTTTTCGACCGTCAACGCGATCAAGCTCGTGCCCTACTTCCTGCTCGGCCAGTTCGACGCGACGAACCTCGCGACCTCCGCAGTGCTCCTGCCGATCGCCCCCGTTGCCACGCTCTTCGGCGTATGGCTGGTTCATTACGTGAAGGCCGAAACCTTCTATCGCGTGACCTACGCCATGGTGCTGGCGATCTCGTTCAAACTGATCTGGGACGGGCTCGGTGCATTCTTGAAATAGTTATTGTGCACCGCAAAAAGCAATTGATCCTAGTCACCCGAATCTGAAGTTCGTCTCAATGCCCGGCATGCTCTGAACGAACTTCAGATTCAAAAGGGTGACTAGCAAATATATGTTTCTAGTGTGGTTTTCGGATTTGAAATACGCTCTGGAGGATGCTGCTATAGTGAGGCGTGTTTCAAATCCACCACACTAGGAGCGTTTGGCGCTTTCATGACGGTAACGATGTTTGGGAGGACTTCACGATGACCGGCACCGAAGGCGCCAGCCCCTTTACGCGCGATCTCGACAAGAACCCGGCGAATTACGCGCCCTTGTCGCCCTTGAGCTTCCTTGCCCGGTCCGCAGCCGTGTTTCCCGACCAGACGGCGATCGTCCACGGCGGCCAGCGGCGCAGCTACGCCGAATTCTACGCGCGCTCCCGCCGGCTCGCTTCCGCCCTTTCGAAACGCGGGATCGGCAAGAACGACACGGTTTCCGTGATGCTTTCCAACACGCCGCCGATGCTGGAGGCCCACTACGGCGTGCCGATGACGGGGGCCGTGCTGCATTCGCTCAACACCCGTCTCGATGCCGCGATCGTCGCCTTCCAGCTCGACCACGCGGAAACGAAACTCATCATCACCGACCGGGAATTCGCGCCGGTGATGAAGGAGGCACTATCGCTCGCAAAGGTGAAACCCGTAATCGTCGACTATGATGACCCGGAGTTTCGCCAGGACGGCGAAATGCTTGGCTCCCTGGAATACGAGGAACTCGTCGCCGAGGGCGATCCCGATTTCAATTGGTCCCTGCCCGGCGACGAATGGGACGCGATCTCACTGAACTACACATCCGGCACGACGGGCAACCCGAAAGGCGTGGTCTATCACCACCGCGGCGCCTATCTGCTGGCGCAGGCGAACGTCATTACCGCCTCCATGGGCAAGCATCCGGTCTATCTGTGGACGTTGCCGATGTTCCACTGCAACGGCTGGTGCTTTCCCTGGTCGATATCCGTCGTTGCTGGAACGCATGTGTGCCTGCGCTGGGTGCGGCAAAAGCCGATCTGGGATGCGCTGGCCGATGAAGGCGTGACCCACCTCTGCGGCGCGCCTGTCGTCATGTCGACGATCCTGAACGCCGCCGACGCCGACAAGCGCGACCTGGAGGGGCGGATCGTCGAGTTTTTCACCGCCGCAGCACCCCCGCCGGAATCCGTGCTGGCGGCGATGAACGACGCGGGCTTCAACGTGACGCACCTCTACGGCCTGACCGAAACCTACGGCCCCGCCGTGGTGAACGACTGGAAGGGTGAGTGGAGCGACCTTCCCTCCGACGAGCGGGCCGCGAAAAAAGCCCGCCAGGGCGTGCGCTATATCGCGCTTGAGGACCTGACCGTCATGGACCCGCAGACGATGACGCGCGTGCCCGCCGACGGCAAGACCATGGGCGAGGTCATGTTCAAGGGCAACGTGGTGATGAAGGGCTACCTCAAGAACCGCGAAGCGAGCGAGGAGGCCTTTGCCGGCGGCTGGTTCCACTCCGGCGATCTTGGCGTGCTTCACCCCGACGGCTATATCCAGCTCAAGGACCGCTCGAAGGACGTGATCATCTCCGGCGGCGAAAACATTTCCTCCATCGAGGTGGAGGATGTGCTGTTCAAGCACCCGGCGGTGCAGGCGGCCGCCGTCGTCGCCAAGCCCGACGAGAAATGGGGCGAAACGCCTTGCGCCTTCGTGGAGGTGAAGCCCGGATCAAGCGTCACGCCGGAAGAGCTGATCGAGTTCTGCCGTGCGCGCATGGCCCGCTTCAAGGCGCCGCGTCATGTGGTCTTGACGGAACTGCCGAAAACCTCCACCGGCAAGGTGCAGAAATTCCAGCTGCGCGAGATGGCGAAGGAGGTTTGAGCGCAAAGCGGCGCTGCTCTCATCGGATGACGCATCCTGCGACCCGCAACGCATCTTCGTGCTTTAGGCAAGATCGCTCCTCCGACACAGGGAGCGAGGTCGTCATTGCCGGGCATGATCTACGGCCGTGAGGTTAACATCAACCAGTATTAACGATCGCTCTGTTATGGGAGTGAGCAGTGCATAAACTCATCCCCGGCGCCGCCCCGGACAGGTGAAGCGCAAGCCGAACGCTGATCCGGGGACTTAGCCATGGATTCTTATCGGACCGCCGACGTCTCTCTGGGAAGCTTGAAACAAATTCCTGATGATTTACCTACCGACTTATGCGGGCGCCATCTAATGATTATCTTCCCAATAACAGAAATCTACTATATCTGTGCATTTGCAAACCAATACATGTCTTAAATTTACATCTTTATTATCTCGACCAAGTTCTATATTTCTAATTACCAAATCGACTCTATTTTCCAATAGATAATTATTTACGATGTCTCGGATAGATTTAATATGATTTCTCGCCAATTCTAAATCAGCCTTTTGCTCTTCCGTCTGCCGAGATTGCGGGAGTTCGTTCTTTTGAGAATCCATAAGAATAATCCCCTCAAATTGATCTTGATCCAAACGCTTTCAAATGGTGCGTGTATAAATAATACATAAATATCACTTTAGGTCAAATTTCTCTGATCAAATATCCATTTTACAACCTTGAATTGTTATAATAGAATAACATCGAATTCATACCTAATGAACCTTGACGCACTGAGTAATAACCACCAATTTGGGCTTGATTCAGTTATTTGCGGTGCTGTCGCTGAATGGCCGCTCAGATCCGAAATCTGAAGGTGTTCGGATTTTTTGCTGTCGACACATCGTCAAATCGACCGCCTACGCCCGGCTTACTGTCGAAACCCGACATTACTGTTTATGGGTGTGCACGACCTAATTCTCTTCGCCGATTACGGCAAAAACTCGAACGATACGCGGCATCGCTCCACTGAAATCCTTATCGACCTCGCATCTTGAGCCGCGTTTAGGGCCCAGGTCCGGCTCTGGATGACGGCGGAGGGTGGGCAAGCGCAGCGCGAGCTCCCCACGCAGATATCTTGACCGGACAGCAACGGGCTTGACCCGGCAACCCATCAGGCATTGGCGATACGCGCCGACGCTGCATGGATACGCGGGTCAAGCCCGCGCATGACGAGCGGAGGCGTATTCGCGAAAATTCCGGCCGCAGCCTTTGCGGCAAAGCGAAAATCGGGCCCGAATTCACAACCGCGACCACCGCAAAAGAAAAAGCCGCGACGGAAGCGCCGCGGCTCTTTTCACGGGGACGCACCAACCTGTCGAAGGTCAGTGCAATGTACTGGACGACCTCAATCGCTCAATCTCATCTTTCACGACCAATTTCTGCCGTTTCAGATCGTGAAGCTCAAGAGAATCTACAGACGGGTGCGACATAAGCTCTTCGAGCTTGCGCTCCAAATCCTTGTGACGCCTCTCAAGCTCACTCAGATGAGAATCCAGGGACATGGATTGACCTCCTTGGCGTGTGGTCGTTGACGGGAAAATTCTGACACAGATTTCCCTTCGCTGTCGAATGTTTGATGGACACGTTTTCGACAGATCATGCAGTTTAGCCGGCAACCCTTTACCCGCCTTGACCAATTTCAACGACGCGGGTTCTCCACAAGTTTTCCACCTGGCGTGGAATCGGTCTTCTTGCCGCATTCACGCGCAATTCATCCGCCGATCGGCCGGATGCGGGCTTGTATTTCCCCACCTCGATGGAAGAACGGATTTTCGGCGACCGTCAGAACTTCGCCGGACGCCGGCCGATCTCGCGGGCTGCCCACTACCGCCAAACAATCGTGCGAAGTATGATGGACGAAAATAAGGCCGGGCGGGGATTTCCGGAGTGGGTCCATGAACGACACGGATAACGAAAAGGCTTTACGCATCGAACTTGCCAAATTGCGCCAGGAACACAGGGACCTGGATATGGCGATCGGGGTCATGGCGGACACCGGGCGCTGCGATGCGCTTCAACTGCAACGGCTGAAGAAGAAGAAACTTTACCTCAAGGACCGTATCGCCACCCTTGAAGACCAGCTTTTTCCCGACATCATCGCCTGACCCCCCACCCAGCACTTTTCGGCCCGCCCCGCATCTTCCCTTGCGCAAGGGCGTTCCGCCCCTATAATCCGCGGCCTTCGCGGAACCGACACGACCTCGGGGGATGAATGACGAAAATACCGCCGCCGGTGGCGATCATCATGGGAAGCCAGTCGGACTGGGCGACGATGAAACACGCCGCCGACATTCTGGACGCGCTTAAAATTCCCTACGACGCGCGCATCGTTTCCGCCCATCGTACCCCCGACAGGCTCTACGATTTCGCGAAATCCGCAAAGGGCGAAGGCTTCAAGGTCATCATCGCGGGTGCGGGCGGCGCAGCCCACCTGCCGGGCATGACGGCGGCGATGACGCCGCTTCCCGTCTTCGGCGTGCCGGTGGAGTCCCGCACGCTGAAAGGTGAGGACAGCCTGCTTTCCATTGTTCAGATGCCGGCAGGAATTCCGGTCGGCACGCTTGCCATCGGCAAGGCGGGCGCGGCGAACGCGGCACTTCTGGCCGCCGCGGTGCTGGCGCTTCAGGACGAGGATCTTGGAAAAAGGCTGGAATCCTGGCGCGCGAGGCAGAGCGAAAGCGTGGCGGAAAAGCCGGTGGACGAGGCATGAACTCCATGACCGACGCGAAGCTTTCGCCGGGCGATACGATCGGCATCCTGGGCGGGGGCCAGCTTGGCCGCATGATCGCGCTTGCCGCCGGCAGGCTGGGCCTCAAATGCCATGTCTTCTGCCCCGACGAGGCGAGCCCCGCCTTCGACGTTTCAGCGGAAAAAACCGTGGCCGCCTACGACGACGAAAAGGCCTTGCGGGATTTCGCCGGAAAGGTCGATGCCGTCACATATGAGTTCGAGAATGTGCCCGGCGAGACGGCGGATATCCTGGCCTCGCTCCGGCCCGTGCGGCCCGGACCGCGCGCGCTTTCCGTCTCGCAGGACCGGCTGAGCGAAAAAACGTTCCTGCGCGAAGCGAGTATCCCGGTCGCGGATTTCGAAAGCATCGATTCCCAGGCGGGGCTGGACGACGCGATCTCGCGCTTCGGCGGGCGCGGCGTGGTGAAAACGCGGCGCTTCGGCTACGACGGCAAGGGCCAGATCATGATCCGCGAAGAGGCGGGTGCAACGGGCGCATTCTCCAGGCTTGGCGATGTGCCGGCCATCCTGGAAGCGCTTGTTTCCTTCGAGCGGGAGATTTCGGTAATCGTCGCGCGGGGGCTCGACGGCACGGCGCGAGCCTATGACGTTGCCGAAAACGTTCACGAAAACCACATTCTCAAGACGTCTTCCGTGCCGGCCGAAATCCGAAGCCAGACGGCGGCGCAGGCGCGCGAGATCGCCGAAAAGATCGCGGACGCGCTGGACTATGTCGGCGTGATGGGGGTGGAAATGTTTCTCGTACGCTCAGGCGAGGAGGAACGCATCATCGTCAACGAGATCGCCCCGCGCGTGCACAACTCCGGCCACTGGACGGAGGATGCCTGCCTCGTATCCCAGTTCGAGCAGCATGTTCGCGCGGTGGCCGGATGGCCGCTCGGCACCGCGGAGCGGCACTTCGACGTGACGATGGAGAACCTGATCGGCCATGACGCCGACGCCTGGCGCGAGATCCTGAACGACCCCGGCGCGCGGCTACACCTTTACGGCAAGGCGGAAACGAGGGCGGGCCGCAAGATGGGCCACGTCAACCGGCTGCGCCCGATAAAGCCCTGACAGGGGCCGCACCCGCGACAAGACCGTATCGATCCCTCCGGTGGAAGCGGTAGAGCGCGGCGACCGCGACGAAGGCAAGCCCCATGGCCAGCCCCCACCAGATGCCCAGTCCCTCAAGGCCGAGCGGAAAGGCGAACGCATAGGCAAGGCCGCCGCCCACGGCCCAATAACCAAGAGCGGCGATCACCATCGGCACGCGCGTGTCGGACAGTCCACGCAGGATGCTGCCGCCAACCACCTGCGCCCCGTCGAACAGCTGGAAGAGTGCCGCAACGGCCAAAAACGTTGCTCCAATGGCGATCACTTCTCCCGATTGCGCCTTGGCCTTGTCCAGAAAGAGCGCGACAAGTTCGTTTGGGAACGTCCACATGACGATGGCCATGACCCCCATGAAGGCAAGCGCAACGCCTGTCGCGACCCAGCCGGCACGGCCGACCGCCGCACTGTCCCTGTTGCCGGCGGCAAGGCCGACGCGGATCATGCCCGCCTGGCCGATGCCGAGCGGCACCATGAAGGTGATCGACGCGATCTGCAGCGCAATGCCGTGGGCGGCGAGCGGAACCGTGCCGAGCCAGCCCATGGGTATCGTGCTGCCCGCAAAGAGCGCCACCTCGAAGAGGATGGTAAGCCCGATCGGCCAGCCGAGCTTGATGATCTGGAAGAAATACGGCCAGTCGGTGCGCCAGATGCGCCCGAAGATGGCATAGCGGCGCAGCTTGCGATCCCGCAGGCAATAGGCGACGAGCAGGACGGTGGTGGAAAGAGCGGTTGCGACCGAAGCGACGCCCGCGCCGACGATGCCCATTTGCGGTGCGCCGAAATGCCCGAAAATCAGCACGTAATCGAACAAGGCGTTGACGAGGGCTGCGGCAACCGTCGCCCACAGGACCACCTGGGCCTTTTCCATCACCGTGATGAAATTGCGGATCGCCATCGTCGCCAGCGAGGGCGGCAGCGCGAACATCAGCACCTGCATGTAGAGGGCCGCGAGACGCGCGATTTCCGCCTCCTGGCCGAGCGCGAGCAGGATCGCCTCCGTGTTCCAGAGCAAAAGCAATGCGGGCACGGAATAAAGCGCAACGACCCAGAAGCCCATGCGAACGGCGCGGCGCAACTCACGCGGATCCCTTTCCCCGCGCGCCTTGGCGGCAAGGGGAATGACCGCCTGCAGCACGCCCATGCCGAAAAGCCAGATGACAATGTAAAGGTTGAAGGCGAGCACCATGGCGGCGAGCGGCTCCGCCCCCAGCCAGCCGACCATGACGACATCGGTCGTGTTAATCGCCATTTGCGCAAGCTGGGCGCCCGCGATCGGGCTGCCAAGGGCGAGGGTCGGCCAGATGTCGCTCTTCCAGAGCGACGAAAGCCCCCCACCCGACCGTATCGCGCCCGGCCGCGCCATCTCCGATCCTCCAGTAATGCTGGCGGGCAAAGACGGCCCGGAGCGTAACGAATAGACGAAAGACGGTTTTTTAGCTTTCAGCCGGAGCAAGGTCCAGACAAAGCTGTCAATGAAACCGATCACTTCGGCGAATGTTCGAAAGTGCGAACAAACATTAAACCGGCCAGACGGCGAAGAGATAAAGCCCGTAGGCGGCAAGCATGAACGCGCCTTCAATGCGCGCAATGCGG
Organism: Hongsoonwoonella zoysiae; assembly: GCF_013266695.1. Lineage (GTDB taxonomy): Bacteria > Pseudomonadota > Alphaproteobacteria > Rhizobiales > Stappiaceae > Hongsoonwoonella > Hongsoonwoonella zoysiae. The sequence goes on along the minus strand of NZ_JABRXF010000001.1, from coordinate 1,406,096 downwards.
CGCCCGGTATAAGCCACGATCAGCAGGAGCAGCGAGACGCCCAACATCACCGGATTGTCGAAACGCGCGATTTCGGCGGGAATTGTGGTCGGTGCGATCAACGCCGTAACGCCGCCGATGCCGAGGATGTTGTAGATGTTGGAGCCGAGCACGTTACCCAGCGCCACGTCGCCATGCCGGCGCAAAGCCGCGACGACGGATGTGACCAGCTCCGGCAACGACGTTCCAACCGCGACGACGGTCAGGCCGATCACCGTTTCGGAGATACCCGCGCCGCGGGCAATCGCGCTCGCGGCATCCACGAGAAGCTTGCCGCCCGCTACAATGACAGCAAGGCCGACAAGTGCCATCGCGAGCGGCAGAATGACGGCCACCGCGCCGCTTCGATCTCCACCGGCTTCAGCAGCGGTACGGCCTGCTCCGGCGGCGAGGACTTCATCATGCGCCTCAACCTTCTCGAACGCCGCTGTATGACCCAGCGGGGCGTCCGCCTTTTCCTGCGAGTAGGCGTAGTAAAGGTAGCCGGCAAGGCCGAGCAGAAACACCGTGCCGACAAGCCTGTCCAGCGGCAGGAAAAAGCCGACTCCCACAAAAAGCGCGGCGGTAACCAGCACAAGGCCGCCATCGCGCACCAGCGCCTTGCGCTTTACCGCAAGCGGCATGATGAGCGTCGAAACGCCGAGGATCAGCAGGATGTTGGCGATATTGGAGCCGACGATATTGCCGACCGCGATGCCGGGAGAGCCCGATAGCGACGCTTGCACGCTCGTCACCAGCTCGGGCATTGATGTGCCGAAACCGACCAGCGTGAGGCCAATCAGGAGCGGCGACATGCCAAGCCGTTCCGCGGTGCCGGCAGCCCCGCGAACTAGAAGTTCGCCGCCGGCCACGAGCAGCGCAAAACCAAGGAGCAAAAGCAGATAGTCGGTCATTTCCTCACCGCGCTAAAACGATCCGGGGGCATATGGGGATGTGACCTGCCGCCTGTAAGACCCGTGCAAGGGACCCGCAAAGAATATTTTCAGGCGAAAGCGGATCGGGAAGGACCGTAACGCAAGTTACCGGTCACTCAAGCAGGACCGTGCGGAACGTAAGGGAAACACGTCGCCCGCGCGCGACCCGTCCATTTGGGCCGGGGTCGCTCTTCCTGGAGGCAATGGCGTGCCGCCAGCGGTAGCGCGCTTCACCGGAAAGCACCAGCAGGCTGCGTGGTTCGAGATAATGCGAGAGCGCCTCACCCGTCTCGACGTTTGTGAAGTCCATCACGCAGCCGGACCCAAGGCTGAGGGAAGCGACGGTTTCGCCGAAACAGGGTTCGCAGTCGACATGCGGCGCGATGCCCTGTCCCGGCAGATACTCGTTGACGATCACCTGATCGGGCGGTGTCGCGAAATGGCCATCGTTCGCAAGCCTTTCGCAAAGCGGCGTGAGCCAGTCCGGCAAGGGGCCGAGGTAGCTGTCCCGCGTCACCCGCCGCGCCTTGTAGTCATAGCGATAACCGTAATGCTGCACACGGCGCCTCAGGTCGGACCGCCAGGGCGCGGCGTCGATTCGCTCCATCAATGATTTCTGCCCGTCACAATTGATATGATTGGGCAAATAGAAGGACGAAACCGGAAACATTGCAGGCCATTTCTTTATCTATTCGCGGTCTGGCGAAGAAAGCGGATCGTGAGAAGGATATTCGCCCGGAATCAAGCCGAAAATACCGGCTTTGCAGTGGACAAGATACGGGCGGTCTGATACTAACCATTCCCCATCGAGCGACGTGAAAGCGGCGGTCGGCTCGTTGTCGCCGGACACTGGCACCTGACCGAAACGTCAGGCGGTTGAAGGCAGCTTTCAGGCAGATGCCTGACACCCGCTTCTGAAGAATGACAAACCGGTGGTTCATGCGCATTCGGGCGAGGACGCCCAATGCCACGAGGATGGGATAAAACGCGTGCAGGTTCTGGTTCGCGACAACAACGTCGATCAGGCGCTGAAGGCGCTGAAGAAAAAGATGCAGCGTGAGGGCATCTTCCGCGAAATGAAGCTTCGCGGGCACTACGAGAAGCCTTCGGAGAAAAAGGCGCGCGAAAAGGCCGAGGCCATCCGCCGCGCCCGCAAGCTTGCCCGTAAGCGCGCCCAGCGCGAAGGCCTGCTGGCCGGCAAGGCCCGCCGCTGACATCCGGCCCCACCGGACAGGGACTTTTTCCCGCACATGAAATCACGAGCGGACCACCGGCATGCCGGCTGGTCCGTTTGCGTATGGCAGGTCCGTTTCAAAGTTTGTATTTTCCGAAGAGTTTCCGACGCCTGGAGCCGCCCGAATGACTGCCACTCTCCGGACGCCCGCTTGCGGTAAAAAGACCGTTTTCGCCCTTTCCCTGGCGTTACTGCTGTCCGCCTGCCAGACGGCCGATCTCGGAAGCAGTGCGGACATCGACCGTTCGGCCGGGTCTGCGGCAAACATCGCCTCCCTGACGTCGGTGATCGAATCCAGCCCGAACGATGCAGCCGCCTATAACACGCGCGGTGTGGCTTATGGGCGGGCCGGACGCTACCGCGAGGCTATCGAAGACTTCAACAAGGCGCTCGATATCGACCCATATTCCTACCAGGCCTATGCCAACCGGGCGCTGGTGCTGCGCCGGAGCGGCGACCTGCAGGGCGCGATCCAGGACTATACCCGCGCGCTTCGCATCAAGCCCGATTACCAGGTGGCGCTTGTCGGGCGCGGCAACACCTACAGCCAGCTTCAGCAATATCCGGCGGCACTTGCCGATTTCGACGCCGCGATAAGGGCCGATTCCGGCGATGCGCGCGCCTACCACGCGCGCGGGCTGATCTACCAGACCCAAGGCCGTCACGAACAGGCGATCGAGGATTTCGCCACCGCAATCGGCCTCGACCCGAATGCGGCCGAACCCTATACCGCGCGCGGCATCTCCTATCTTGCCGTGAACGACCCGAATGCGGCGCTTTCCGACCTGTCCGACGCCGTCAACCGGGACAAGCGCTCGGCGATCGCCTGGGCGAACCGGGGTGTGGCGCTCGAAGCGCTCGGCCAGATGAGTGACGCGCGGCGCAACTACAACCGGGCGATTTCCATCGATTCCGGTAATGAGATCGCTCGCGAAGGCCTGGCACGCATCGGGGCATAATCGCGCAAGACAGCGGCGAACGAACCAGCAGAAAAAAGCCGGGGCGCATGACCCCGGCTTTTTCGTTTCATCCGATTTCCCGGTCAGCGCGGCAGGTTTGAACTGCCGGTGAGATAAATGTCGATGGAGCGGGCGGCCTGGCGCCCTTCGCGGATCGCCCAGACGACGAGCGACTGGCCCCGGCGCACGTCACCGGCTGCGAAGACCTTGTCGACCGAGGTCTTGTAATCCTCGGTATTGGCGAGAATGTTGGTGCGCTGATCCTGCTTCAGTTCCTCGCCCATCTCCTTCATGTAGGTGTTCAGTTCCGGGCCGGAAAAGCCGATCGCCAGAAGAACCAGATCTGCGCGCAGGATAAACTCCGTCCCCTCGATCGGCACGCGCTTTTCGTCGACACGGGCGCATTTCACGCCGGTCACGTGACCATCCTCGCCGACTATCTCAAGCGTGGCCGCGGAAAACTCGCGCTCGGCCCCTTCGGCCTGGGACGACGAGGTGCGGAACTTCGTCGGCCAATAGGGCCAGACGTTGAGCTTGTCCTCTTTCAGCGGCGGGATCGGCCGGATGTCGAGCTGGGTGACGGAAAGCGCGCCCTGGCGGAAAGAGGTGCCGATGCAATCCGACGCCGTATCGCCGCCGCCGATCACCACGACATGCTTGCCGCCCGCCCAGAGCGGCGCCTCGCGCGAGACATCCTCGCCCCCGACGCGGCGGTTCTGCTGGACGAGGAAGGGCATCGCCCAGTGGCAGCCCTCAAGCTCCCTGCCCGGCACGCCCGGATCGCGCGGGCGCTCGGCGCCCGCGGTGATCAGTACCGCGTCATGGCGGGCCTTCAGCTCGTCGATGGAAATATCGACACCCACATTCGCGTTGTAGTGGAAGGTGACACCTTCCCCTTCCATCTGTTCCACGCGCTTGTCGATATAGTGCTTTTCCATCTTGAAATCGGGGATGCCGTAGCGCATCAGGCCGCCCGCCTTCGGCTCACGTTCATAAACGTGAACGGCGTGGCCCGCGCGGGCAAGCTGCTGGGCCGCCGCCATGCCGGCGGGGCCAGAGCCGATGATCGCCACCGTCTTGCCCGTCTTCTCGCGCGCGGGCTCCGGCCTGATCCAGCCTTCCGCCCAGGCCTTGTCGGCGATCGCCTGTTCCACCGTCTTGATGGCGACCGGCACATCCTCAAGGTTCAGCGTGCAGGCTTCCTCACAAGGAGCGGGGCAGATACGGCCCGTGAACTCCGGGAAGTTGTTGGTGGAATGGAGATTGCGCGCAGCCAGTTCCCAGTCGCCGTTGTAGACGAGGTCGTTCCAGTCCGGGATCTGGTTGTGAACCGGGCAGCCCGTGGGCCCGTGGCAATAGGGAATGCCGCAGTCCATGCAGCGCGCGGCCTGCCGCTCCACGTCCTTGTCGGCCAGCGGCAGCGTGAACTCGCGAAAGTGGCGGATGCGGTCGGACGCCGGCTGATACTTCTGTTCCTGCCGGTCGATCTCGAGAAATCCGGTGACCTTACCCATTAATCCAAATCCCCTTATTCCGCCGCAACCATGCCGAGACGCTTTTCTTCCATTTCGCGAAGCGCCTTGCGGTACTCGACAGGCATCACTTTCACGAATTTCGGCCGGAAGCTTTCCCAGTCCTCCAGGATGTGCTTCGCCCAGGCGGAACCGGTGTAGTGGATGTGATTGGTGATGAGCTGGCGCAAACGCTCGTCGTCATGGCGCGTCATGTCCGCGTTGAGATCGACAAGGCCCTTGTGCTCGATATCGCCGCCGTGGTGATGCAGCTTCTCAAGCAGGTCGTCTTCTTCCGGCACCGGCTCGATATCGACCATCGCCAGGTTGCAGCGATTGCGGAACGTGCCGTCCTCATCGAGCACATAGGCCACGCCGCCGGACATGCCGGCCGCGAAGTTGCGCCCCGTCCAGCCGAGCACGACGGCGACGCCGCCCGTCATATATTCGCAGCCGTGATCGCCCACGCCCTCGACGACGGCGATCGCGCCGGAATTGCGAACCGCGAAACGCTCGCCCGCGATGCCGCGGATGTAGCACTCGCCTTCGGTCGCGCCGTAAAGGATCGTATTGCCGGCGATGATCGAATAATCCGGGTCGGCGGCGGAGTTTTCCGCAGGCCGAATGACGATGCGCCCGCCCGCAAGGCCCTTGCCGACATAGTCGTTGGCATCGCCCTGCAGATCGATCGAAACGCCCCTGGCGAGAAAGGCGCCGAAGCTCTGGCCAGCCGTGCCCTTGAGCCTGATGGCGATGGTATCGTCCTTCAGCCCCTTGCCGCCATAGCGCCTGGCAACTTCGCCGGAGAGCATCGCGCCCACCGAGCGGTCGATATTGGCGATCGTCTCCTCGATCACGACCGGCGTCTTGTCGTCAAGCGCAGGGCGAGCCGCCTCGATCAGCCGGCGGTCGAGAATATCGTCGATCGGGTGGTTCTGGCGCTCCGTCCAGCGCACTTCCTCCGGCTTCGCTTCCGGCCGGTAGAAGATGCGGGCAAAGTCCAACCCCCTCGCCTTCCAGTGCTCAAGGGCTGCTTCCTTGTCGAGGAAGTCGCTGCGGCCGACCAGATCTTCAAGCTTCGCGATGCCGAGCGAGGCCATGATCTCGCGCACTTCCTCCGCGACGAAGAAGAAGTAGTTGACCACATGCTCGGGCAGGCCCTTGAAGCGCTTGCGCAGGACCGGGTCCTGCGTGGCGATGCCGACCGGGCAGGTGTTCAGGTGACATTTGCGCATCATCAGGCACCCGGCGGCGATGAGCGGCGCGGTGGAGAAACCGAATTCATCCGCGCCCAGCATGGCGCCGACGATCACGTCACGCCCGGTGCGCAGACCACCGTCGACCTGTAGCGCGATGCGCGAGCGAAGGCCGTTGAGGACCAGCGTCTGCTGGGTTTCGGCAAGGCCGATCTCCCACGGCGAACCGGCATGCTTGATGGAGGTGAGCGGGGAAGCGCCCGTGCCGCCGTCATAACCGGAGATGGTGATGTGGTCGGCGCGCGCCTTGGCGACGCCGGCCGCGACCGTGCCGACACCAACCTCGGAGACGAGCTTCACCGAAATATCGGCTTCAGGGTTGACGTTCTTCAGGTCGTAGATGAGCTGCGCCAGATCCTCGATCGAATAGATGTCGTGGTGCGGCGGCGGCGAGATGAGGCCCACACCCGGCGTCGAGTGGCGCACCTTGGCGATGACGGCATCCACCTTGTGGCCCGGAAGCTGGCCGCCCTCGCCCGGCTTTGCGCCTTGTGCAACCTTGATCTGGATCATGTCGGAATTGACAAGATAATCCGTCGTTACGCCGAAGCGGCCGGAAGCAACCTGCTTGATCGCCGAACGCTCCGGGTTCCTCGACCCGTCGAGCAGGGGCTTGTAGCGCTCGGCTTCCTCGCCGCCTTCGCCCGTGTTCGACTTGCCGCCGATCCGGTTCATCGCGACCGCGAGTGTGGAATGCGCCTCGCGCGAGATGGAGCCGAACGACATGGCACCGGTGGAAAACCGCTTGACGATTTCGGCAGCGGGCTCGACCTCGTCGATCGATATCGGTTTCGTGCCCAGCTCATCGGCGCCCTTGATACGGAAGTGGCCGCGGATCGAGTAACGGCCCTGCTCCTCGTTCACCTGGCGCGCGAATTCGCGGTAGGTGTCGGGAAGATTGCCGCGCACCGCATGCTGAAGGGCGGCGATGTTGTCCGGCGTCCACAGATGGCTTTCGCCGCGGATGCGGTAATTGTACTCACCGCCGATTTCCAGGGAACGGCGAAGGACGGGAACGTCCTCGAACGCCTCACGGTGACGGCGCACCGTCTCCTCGGCGACGGCGTCGAGGCCGATCCCCTCGATCATCGTGTCCGTGCCGAAGAAATATTTCTCGACGAACGCGGCGGACAGCCCGACGGCGTCAAAGATCTGCGCGCCGCAATAGGACTGATAGGTGGAGATGCCCATCTTGGACATCACCTTCAATATGCCCTTGTCGATCGACTTGATGTAGCGGCGCACCACCTCTTCGTCGTCGACCTCTTCGGGGAATTCCATCTCCTGATGCATGGCAAGCAGCGTCTCGAAGGCGAGATAGGGGTTGATCGCCTCCGCGCCGTAGCCGGCAAGCACGCAGAAATGATGCACCTCGCGCGCTTCGCCCGTTTCCACCACGAGACCGACGGAGGTGCGAAGCCCCTTGCGGATCAGGTGATTGTGGACAGCAGCCGTTGCGAGAAGCGCGGGAATGGCGATGCGCCCGCGGCTGATCAGCCGGTCCGACAGGATGATGATGTTATAGCCGTTGCGGACTGCCTTTTCCGCGTTCTGACACAGAAGCTTGACCGCAGGCTCCATGCCTTCCGCGCCCTTCTCGGCCGAATAGGTGATGTCGAGCGTCTTGGCGGAGAACTGGTTGTCGGCGATATCGCCAATGGCGCGAATCTTCTCCAAATCCTCGTTGGTGAGGATCGGCTGGCGAACTTCCAGGCGCTTGTGCGTGGAAGTGCCTTCCAGGTCGAGCAGGTTCGGACGCGGGCCGATGAAGGAGACGAGGCTCATGACGAGCTCTTCGCGGATCGGGTCGATCGGAGGGTTCGTCACCTGCGCGAAACGCTGCTTGAAATAGGTGTAGAGCAGCTTCGACTTGTCCGACAGCGCGGAAATCGGCGTGTCGGTGCCCATGGAGCCGATGGCTTCCTGGCCGACGGTCGCCATCGGCTGCATCAGGAGCTTGATGTCTTCCTGCGTGTAGCCGAAGGCCTGCTGACGGTCGAGCAAGCTTTCGCCCGCGACCGGTGCGCGCTGGCGCACGGCCGGCATATCCTCCAGCACGATCTGCGAACGGTGCAGCCAGTCCTTGTAGGGATAGGCGGTCGAAAGCTGGCGCTTGATCTCGTCGTCGGAGATGATGCGGCCTTCTTCCAGATCGAGAAGCAGCATGCGGCCCGGCTGCAGGCGCCACTTCCTGACGATCTTTTCTTCCGGAATGTCGAGCACGCCGACTTCCGACGCCATCACCACGATATCGTCGTCCGTCACGACATAGCGCGCCGGGCGAAGGCCGTTCCTGTCAAGTGTGGCGCCGATCTGGCGCCCGTCGGTGAAAGCGACCGCCGCCGGCCCGTCCCAAGGCTCCATGATGGCGGCGTGATATTCATAGAAAGAAGACGTGTTCTCGTCCATGAGCTGGTTGCCGGCCCAGGCTTCGGGGATCAGCATCATCGCCGCATGGGCAAGCGAGTATCCGCCCTGGACGAGGAATTCCAGCGCATTGTCGAAGCATGCGGTATCCGACTGGCCTTCGTAGGAAATCGGCCAGAGCTTCTCGATATCGTCGCCGAAAAGCGGCGAGGACACGGAAGCCTGACGCGCCGCCATCCAGTTGACGTTGCCGCGCAGAGTGTTGATCTCGCCGTTATGGGCGACCATGCGGTAAGGATGCGACAGATCCCACGAGGGGAAGGTGTTCGTGGAAAAGCGCTGGTGGACGAGGGCGAGCGCGGACTTGAAACGCTCGTCCTTCAGGTCCTTGTAGTAAGCGCCGAGCTGATAGGCCAGGAACATGCCCTTGTAGACGATCGTCCGGCTCGACAGCGAGGCGATGTAGAAGCCGTGCTTGACCGCGTCGGATTCGGCGCGAACGGCATTGGAAATGACCTTGCGGATCACGAAGAGGCGGCGCTCGAAGGTATCGTCGCTTTCTGCCGTCTTGCGGGCGATGAAGACCTGGCGCGACACAGGCTCGGTCGCAACGATGTCGGGCGCCTTGGAGAGCGACGAATTGTCGACCGGAACGCTGCGCCAGCCGAGGAACTCCTCTCCCTCCTCGCCGATCACGCGCTCGACGATCTTCTCGCATTTCGCGCGCAGCGCATCGTCCTGCGGCATGAAGATGAAGCCGACGCCATATTCACCGGCTCCGGGCAGCGAGAACCCGGCGGCGGCCGCTTCCTCGACAAAAAGATCATGCGGGACCTGAGCCAGCATGCCCGCGCCGTCGCCGACCAGGGGGTCTGCGCCGACCGCGCCGCGGTGCGTCAGGTTTTCAAGGATCTTGAGGCCGTTGGAAACGATCTCATGCGACTTCACGCCCTTCATCTGGGCAATGAAGCCGACGCCGCAGGCGTCATGCTCGTTGGCGGGATTATACAGCCCGCAGCGCACCGCCTCTGCAGTTCGTTCGCCAACGCCGCGCGTTTTCGCGGGCGCGTCCTTGCGCTGCCCGTCAAACCCACCCGCTTGCGTCGTCGTATCGATCCTGCTCATTGCGCCCTCACTTTCGAGCCCGTACTTCGAGGCTTCGCCGGAACCCTGCCGTCGTCCTTCGTTCGGGTCGTGCCCCTCCCCGGGAACACGGCTCGTTCGACGACCTCGGCACAAGGCCCTGGCTCTGTCGAGTAGGAACGGCCCTGCCTCCCGGACCGTCCGCCGCGCGGCATAATATCTGCCGCGTTCTCCTTCATGCGGGCGAAACGCCGCATCCCGGCTCGCGAACGCACTCACCATGCGTGAGCCGCGCCTGCCTAAGCCACCCGGACCGAATACGCGGCAACGCCGCCAGACGGGCCGAAAGCGGCCATCACGCCGAACTGTCGAGCATTCAACCGCAGCCTTGCGGTTTCCGCTCGCCGAATTCGTTCGCGTTGCGCCGCGAAACTCATATAGGACAGCAATCCTGTCCTATCTTGGAGGCCGAACAATGCCAGATTTCCCGAACGGGGGCAAGCCGGTTCGTGACGCAATATAATATAGTTCTTGCGTCAGGCGAGGACGAATTGTCACATTCGGTCGCAAGTGAGCGTGCGATCGGCAATAAAATAACCACCCTCGTCAGACGCGATGCCGACGGCGTGATGACATGGAGGTCACATCGCTTTGATTTTCGTTTTACAGCCCAAATCCCCACATTGAGAGAACCGTTGACGGAGAGGAAGTGTTCATGCCTTTCGGTGCGGTATTTGTGAATGAAGACACATCCAACGCTCGATTCCGAATGAACGGGAGACCTGAATGAGCAACAAGACTCTCACCGCCGCTATCGTCGCCGGTGCGGTCGCGACCGCCGTCGCTTCCATCGCCGCCCCGGGGACCGCATCGGCCGCCGGCAAGGAAAAATGCTACGGCGTGTCGCTTGCGGGCCAGAACGATTGCGCAGCTGGCCCGGGCACGAGCTGCGCCGGCACTTCGACGGTCGATTACCAGGGCAACGCCTGGACGCTCGTCCCGAAGGGCACCTGCGCTTCCATCGAGCTTCCGGATGGCCGCGTCGGCGCGCTGGAGCCGCTCGACCGCGACCTGCCGCAGGACAGCTGAACCCCGTTCTGGACCAGAATTACGACAAAAGGCGCGGACTTCCGCGCCTTTTGCGCTAGGATGAACGAGATACCGGAGCCAAGGCAGAAAGCATGCGATTTTGCGCAAGAGACATTCCGGCGCGGGCCGGGGTCGGGCTCAAGGCACCGCATTACCGCGATATCCTGGAGGGTGGGCCGGACATCGGCTTCTTCGAGATTCACGCCGAAAACTACATGGGCGCGGGCGGTCCGCCGCATGCCTATCTGACCGCGATTCGCGAGCGTTATCCGCTGTCGCTGCACGGCGTCGGCCTGTCGATCGGTTCGCACGGGCCGCTCGACAAGGAGCACCTCGCCCGCCTGAAGGCCGTCGAACAACGCTACGAACCGGGCCTTTTCTCCGAACATCTGGCATGGTCGACGCACGATACGTCCTACTTCAACGACCTCCTGCCGGTGCCCTACGACCGGGAAACGCTTGCCCGCGTGTGCGATCATATCGACGAGGTACAGGTGACGGTCGGCAGGCGGATGCTGCTCGAAAACCCCTCCACCTACGTCGCTTTCAGGCAGAGCACGATGAGCGAACTGGATTTCCTGCGCGAGGTCGTGCGCCGCACCGGCTGCGGGCTGCTGCTCGACGTCAACAACGTCTATATTTCGGCGGTTAATCACGAAACCTCGCCGGAGGCCTATCTCGACGACTTCCCGGTCGAGCATGTCGGCGAAATCCACCTCGGCGGACACGCGCCCGACATCGACGATGAAGGCCGCCCCCTCCTGATCGACGCCCACGACCGGGCGGTCGACACCGCCGTTTGGGGGCTTTACGACCGCCTCCTGCAACGAACCGGCGCGCTGCCCACGCTGATCGAGTGGGACAATGACGTGCCTGAATGGACGGAACTCGCCGCGGAAGCCGCGGCGGCTGAACGCATGCTGGCAAGCCACGCCGAAGGGCCGTCCCATGCCGCGACTGCCTGATCTGCAGGCGGAATTTTCCGCCGCCCTCACACAGCCCGACGCAGCCGTGCCCGACGGGGTGACGGCGCCGAGCGGGGGCCGCGCGAACAAGCGCTTCGCCGTCTACCGCAACAATGTCACCGTCAGCCTGACAGCTGCGCTGGAAGATAGCTTTCCCGCGATCGCAAAGCTTCTGGGCGACGAATATTTCGCGGCGCTTGCGCGCGAGTTCATCCGCCGGCATCAACCTTCCTCCCCGCTTCTTGCAGAATACGGCGCGGAGTTCGGAGATTTTCTCGACGCATTTCCCCCTCTTGCCGCCTACCCCTACCTTGGCGATGTGGCGCGGCTGGAGCACGCCTGGCTGTCCGCCTATCACGCGGCGGATGCCGCCCCGCTCGACCCCGCGAGGCTTTCCGCCATTCCCGAAACGAGCCTGGGCGAAGTGCGCTTCACGCCGCATCCGGCCTTGAGGATCTTGGCATCCCGCTGGCCGATCTTGACGCTGTTCAAGGCGAACCGCACCGGCGAAGAAGGGCAACCGCCCGATCTTTCGTCCGGCGGCGAGAGTGTGCTGGTCACGCGCCCTTCCCTGAACGTCACGCTTTCGCGACTTTCCCCAGGGGCTTCCGACTTTCTGGAAGCGCTTTGCGGGGGAGATACACTTGGCGGTGCGGCTGCCCTGGCTATAGAAAAGACGGCGGAGTTCGACCTCGGGACGGCCCTCCAGACCGCGCTGGCCGCCGGTGCCTTCTCGGACATCCGCACGCCCGGCTGAACGACAAGCCGCACAACCGGTCCCATCCTTGAACAACGACGGAGAACGTCACTGCCATGACCACGTTAATATCGCTGCTCGTCCGCCTGTATGCCGCGGTTTTCGGCGCGCTCCAGCGATTGACGGACCGGTGGCTCATCGGGCTTGCCGCGCGCTTCGTTTTCGCCGGCGTCCTTTTCGTCTATTTCTGGAACTCGGCGATGACGAAGATGGGCCCCGGCCTTTTCGGCTTCCTGAAGCCAACCGATGGCGCCTATGTGCAGATCCTGCCCCAGATGATGGAGGCCGCCGGCTACGATTCCAGCGCCATCGCATTCTTCCCCTACGGGCTGATCGTGCTCCTGGGCACCTGGGCGGAAATCTTGCTGCCGGTGATGATCGTGCTCGGCCTTTTCACGAGGGCGGCAAGCCTGGGCTTCATCGCCTTCATCGTGGTCATGTCCTATGTCGATATCACGGGGCACAATCTGGACGCCGCAACAATCGGCGCGTTGTTCGACGGCAAGCCGGACGGGCTCATCGCCGATCAGCGACTGATGTGGGGGTTCCTGCTTCTGGTGCTGACGGTGCGCGGTGCAGGCGCGATATCGATGGATTTTCTGCTCGCCCGTTGGTGGCGGAACCGTTATTGACGGGCGAAACGCCAACCCAATACCGAAACGCCAGCTTCACTAACCGGTGAATCCCATGATTTTCGCAAGCGACAACTGGGCAGGTGCGTCCGACGCGGTGATGGCCGCGCTGACGCGGCACAATTCCGGAATGGCCCCGGCCTATGGCGGCGATCCACTGACCGAATCGATCTCGAACCGGTTTTCCGAGATTTTCGAACGCGAGGTGGCCGTCTTTTTCTTGACCACCGGAACGGCGGCCAATGCGCTCGCGCTTTCGGCATACGCGAAGCCGGGCGGCACGATCTTTTGTCACGACGAAGCGCATGTGCTCGTCGACGAATGCAATGCCCCGGAATTCTTTACAGGCGGCATGAAGCTCGTCGCGGTGCATGGACCTCACGGCAAGTTCTCGCCGGCAAGCCTGAAGGCGGCACTCGACAATCTACCGGAAGGGGTGGTCCACCACGGCCAGCCCGCCGCGGTGACGATCGCCCAGGCAACGGAAGCGGGGACGGTCTACAGCCTTGAGGAAATCCACGCGATCAAGGAGGTTGCGCAAACACGCGGCCTGCCGCTCCACATGGATGGCGCGCGCTTTGCGAACGCTCTTGTCCATCTTGACGTGGCGCCTGCCGAGATGACGTGGCGGGCGGGTGTCGATGTCCTGTCGTTCGGCGCGACCAAGAACGGATGCTGGTGCGCCGAGGCTGTCGTCTTCTTCAATCCGGAAGATGCGAAGGATTTTGCCTACCTGCGCAAGCGCGGCGGACAGCTTCTTTCCAAAAGCCGCTTCGCCGCCGCCCAGTTCGAGGGGTATTTCGAAGGCGGCAACTGGCTCGATCTCGCCCGCCACGCCAACGCCATGGCGGCACGGCTTGCCGACGGCATCCACGCAAGCCGAAACGGGCGCATTGCCTGGGCTCCACAGGCGAACGAGGTTTTCCCGATATTCAGCCACGAAAAATTCGCCCAACTGAAATCCGCCGGCGTGGTGATGCACGAATGGCCGTCGAAGACCCTTTCAGCCAATGAGACGCTTGCCCGCATGGTGACGAGCTTCCGCACTAGCGAAGACGAGGTCGAGGCGTTTCTGGCGCTTCTTTGAAATAAAAAGGCGACCTCCAGCCGGAGGCCGCCCGATGCACAAATGCGTGCCGGAAGGCCCGGCACGCTTCCTCTATACGGTTTTTAGTTCACTTCGCCTTCAATCTGGCGAGTATCCGCCTTGGCCGCGGCGATCTCTATCTTGCGCGGCTTCATGGCGTCGGGAATCTCACGCTCCAGATCGATGTGCAGCAGGCCATTCTCGAGGCTTGCACCCTTCACTTCCACGAAGTCGGCGAGCTGGAAGCGACGCTCGAAAGCGCGCGATGCGATGCCACGGTAAAGGATTTCGCGATCCTCACCCTCAGGCGCGCGCTCGCCCTTGATCAGAAGCGTGCCTTCCCTAGCTTCGAGGGAGAGATCCTTCTCCGAGAAGCCGGCAACGGCCATGGTGATCCGATAGGCGTTCTCGCCCGTCCGCTCGATGTTATAGGGCGGATAGCTCGGCACATCGCCGTTCACGCTGTCGAGCATGGAAAAAAGACGGTCGAAGCCGACGGTCGAACGATAAAGCGGGCTGAAATCAAAGTGACGCATGTCATGTCCTCCTTTGAGCGACATTCGGTTGATGATCGGTTTTTCCAAGTCATCTTCCTTCCCCTGTAACGGGCGAAGGAAAGTCGGTCGTCGCAGACCCTTCCAGGCGCCTGCGTCCTATTAGGTGGTAAGCCAAAATTTGCATTTCAAGACCCCTGACAAGGGCCTTGCAGCGCGTATGAACGGCAGATGAACAGCGCCTTCCGGTTGGGTTCAAGCCGCCCGATGCAATCTCCCTTTCATCGGCCGGACGACACGCCGGCAGCATTTCGAATGCGATCACCGGGAGAACGATCATGAAGAAGATCACCATCATCGCCGCGGGGTTGGCCATGCTCATTTCCGCAGGCAGCACACAGGCGTTCGAGGCGCGTTTCACGCCCGCGCCCGCAACCGCCGAAGCAAGCTTCACCGCACAGGCGCAACAGGTTCACTGGCGCGGCGACCGGCACCGCCACGGGTATCGCGACCGCATCGGGCCGCGCCGCGTGGAGCGCATACTTCACCGCCGTGGCTTCCGGGACGTGCGCCACATCCGCCCGCGCGGCGATGTCTATATCGTGCGCGCAGTCGGCCGGCGCGGCAACCTGGTGCGCCTTGTCGTCAGCGCCCATGACGGCGACATCCTCGACCGGCAGATCATCCGCCGCCATCGCGGCGGCTGGGGCCGGCACGGTCACGATGGCTGGTATGGCCACGGCGGCTGGCAGGGTCACGGCGGCTGGCGCTGAACCCGAAAGCGGGAAATCGGCGCTGTCATCCCGGCCACGGCGGCAATTCCTCCCCCGCCGGGGCCGGGAAAGCAGGTTAAGCACAAGCTTGCCGCGCCGCGCCCGCTCGTCTATCAACGGGCACGATACCTTCCCTGCTTGGCGCAATCAGATGCTGGATTCCGCAACACAGCTTGTCGACCTTCCCGGCAATCCGCAGCCGGAGGGTACGAGCGCCGGCTACGTGACAACGCCCGACGGCATCAGGCTGAGGTTCGCTTACTGGCGCGCCACGGCGAGCCCGCTCAAGGGCACGATCACGCTGCTGCAGGGGCGTGCGGAATTCATCGAGAAATATTTCGAAACGGTCAATGACCTGCGCTCGCGCGGCTATGCGGTCGTCACTTTCGACTGGCGCGGGCAAGGCGGGTCCGAGCGGCTTTTGAACAACCCGCGCCGGGGTCATGTGGATGACTTTTCCGACTACCTGACCGACCTCGACACGATGCTGACCAACGTCACGCTCGCCAACCTGCCCGGCCCGCATTTCGCGCTCGCCCATTCGACCGGCGGGGCGATCATCCTGCACGGGACGGAGCGGCTGGCGACGCGCCTCGAGCGGGCGGTGCTGACGTCCCCGCTTATCGGCCTCGGCCGGATCGGCTGGCCGCCGGCGATCGTCTCTCCGCTGGCGCATGCGTTGTCGGGCCTCGGCTTCGGCACGGCCTACGTGCCCGGCGGGTCGGATACCATTCGCCAGCCTTTCGAAGGAAACTGGCTGAGCCACGACGAACGGCGATACGAGCGCATGCACCGGATCCTCGACGCGGCGCCGCATCTTGAAATCGGCGCGCCGACGGTCGACTGGCTTGCGGCCGCTAGCCGCGCGATGAAACAATTCGCATCAGCCGATTTCGGCCCGTCAATGCGCTTGGCCGTGCTGATGATAGGCGCCGGCAACGACCGGATCGTCTCGACAAGGGCGATTGAACAACTGGCGAAACGCACACGCTCCGCCCGGTATCTGGAGATTCCCGGCGCTCGCCACGAACTTTTGATGGAAAGCGATTTCTACCGCGACCAGGCGCTTGAGGCCATGGACGCGTTTTTTTCCAACGCCTAGAGCATATCCCGCGAAATTCGAGTCGGATTTCGCGACAGGGATATGCTCAAGACATTGAAATTTGAGCGATTTCTTGTCACGAAAGCGGTTCCGCTTTCGTGGAAAGCGCTCTAGAGATCAGATCCGCGAAAGCCGGGCGAGGACCGCCTCATGCAGGCGCTTGTCGCCGCTTGCGACGATGCGCCCGCCATCCTTCGCCGAACCGCCCGTCCAGGTGGTGACGACGCCGCCCGCCCCTTCGACGATCGGAATGAGGGCGACGATATCATAGGCATTGAGGCCCGATTCGATCACAAGGTCGACCTGGCCGGCGGCCAGCATGGCATAGCCGTAGCAGTCCGTTCCGTAGCGCGTATTGCGAGCCGACCTTTCAACCTCTTCATAGACCGGGCGCTCCTGCGGGGTGAAGAGATAGGGATCCGTGGTGCACATCAAGGCGTCTTCAAGCCGCGCGCAGGCTCTTGTCGCGATGGGCGACCTTCCGGACCGCGTCGTGAGATGCGCCGATTTTCCATCGCCGTAGAACCGTTCGCCGACATAGGGCTGAACCATCATGCCGTGGCTGGGACGCCCGCCCTCGCAAAGGCCTATGAGCGTTCCCCAGGTCGGCAGACCGGCGATAAACGCCCGCGTACCGTCTATCGGGTCGAGCACCCAGACATTATTGGCGTCGAGCTGATGATCGCCATGTTCCTC
This sequence comes from Hongsoonwoonella zoysiae, assembly GCF_013266695.1. Lineage (GTDB taxonomy): Bacteria > Pseudomonadota > Alphaproteobacteria > Rhizobiales > Stappiaceae > Hongsoonwoonella > Hongsoonwoonella zoysiae. The sequence goes on along the minus strand of NZ_JABRXF010000001.1, from coordinate 1,389,138 downwards.
GCCCAGGATTCCATGGTCCGGAAAGCGCGAATGGATGAGTTCGCGAATTGCCTTTTCACCCTCCCGATCAGCCACTGTCACCGGATCGAAACCGACGGAAAGTTTGTTCTCAACCGCAACGGAGGCCCGGAAATGCGGCATGATGGCCGATGCCGCCGCATCGGCCAGATCGTCGAAAAAGGCGGCAAGGTCATGCATTGCGGTCGTCACGGGCTCAGCGCTGTTGAGGCAAGGCGGCGTCTGCGGGTTTGATAAACAGGCATCGGCCAAAATACAATCATGGCCGCAGGCGATTACAGGCCCTGCCGTCAAAAAGCGTCCCGCAGTGTTGCCAAACGCGCAGGAAGCCGTGGTATATTTGACACGAGCTTCGACATTGGACAGTTTCGGCTTGACTATTGTGCGGTGCGGTGCGAATTTATTGCAGCGCGATATGACGCTTCCGCGTCTGAGCGCCGCCCTCCTTGGGCGTTTCCTCCCTAGACTCCGGCCGCCTCGCAAGAGTGCGGCCTTTTTTTTGGCTTGGGCTATTCTGCGGCGATGGCGCCGGCTTCGAATATGTTTCCGCCGATCTCCGTCAGATCCCTGACGAAGCTGTGCAGATCCCTTGAAAGCGCGGTGAAACCATCGTGCGGCTTGAGGCTGGCTTCATCCATGTAGAGAGCGCGGTTGATTTCAAGCTGCAGCGCGTGAAGCGCTTTTGCGGGCCGGCCGTAATGCTCGGTAATGAAACCGCCCGCGTAGGGCTTGTTCCGGCTGACCGTGTAACCCATGGCCCTCAGGCTTTCCATCGCCGCTTCGACGAGGACCGGAGAACAGCTCGTGCCGTAGCGGTCTCCGAGGATGAAATCGGGCCGTGGCCCGCCATCCGGGTTTCGGATGGTAGAAGGCATGGAGTGACAGTCGACCAGGACCGCATATCCGAAGGAGACATGCGTTTCGGCAAGCAGGCGGCGCAACGTGCGATGATAGGGCTTGTAGATCGATTCGATGCGCGAGATCGCCTCGTTCACCGGCAGGCGCTTGCGATAGATCTCCTGCGATTCGCCGACGATGCGCGCGATCGTGCCGAGGCCGCCCGCCACCCGGATGGAGCGCACATTGGCGTAAGGCGGCAGCCTTTCCTCGAACATCTTCGGATCCAGCTCGTAGGGTTCGCGATTAACGTCCAGGTAAGCGCGCGGGAAATGAGCCCTGATCATCGGCGCGCCAAGGGAGACCACCCATTCGAAGAGTTCGTCCACGTAAGCGTCTTCCGAGCGGCGGATTGAGGCCGCATCGAGCCGGGAGGAACTTATGAAGCTCGACGGGTAGCTGCGGCCGGAATGGGGCGAATTGAACACGAAAGGCAGATGCCGCCGGGTCGGGGTGAGAACATCAAACGCCGGACTGTCCTCAAAGCCGTTGACCACTTTCATCCTGCGCCGCCCCTGCCCTTCACGCTTCGTGCCGCATAACCAGATTAAACCGGATTTTGCCCGGTGTTGTCGCCCAATGTCCACAAGGTTGGATGATTCGTATGGCGGAAAGCGGGATAACACATCGTTTCACTGGATGTTTACCGCGGCGCAGCCTTATAACGGTCGACACAGGGAGCCAAGCGGACGCGTGCCCGCTCCCAGCAATAAAACGGATTACGGAAACTGAGGATGTCTCGAATCCTACTGGCGGAAGACGACAACGACATGCGCCGGTTCCTGGCCAAGGCATTGCAGAAGGCAGGCTACGATGTCGTGTCCTTCGACAATGGCAAGAGCGCTTACGAGCGTTTGCGCGAGGAGCCGTTTACACTGCTCCTGACCGATATTGTCATGCCGGAGATGGACGGCATCGAGCTTGCGCGACGCGCTACCCAGCTCGATCCGGACCTCAAGGTCATGTTCATCACCGGTTTCGCGGCCGTGGCGCTCAATCCGGATTCCAATGCACCCAAGGACGCAAAGGTGCTTTCCAAGCCTTTTCACCTGCGCGACCTCGTGCAGGAAGTGGAGCGTATGCTGGCCGCCTGAACGGCAGCAGCGCTTCACGCCAGCCGGTTTTCCACCGGCTGGCGGTTCGCCTTTTCAGGGCGGGCAAGATTTGGAGCGAAGGGCTTGCGCCCGGGGACGATCCCCGTTATATCGCTTGCCACTGCGGCGCAAACGCCGCTTTCCGAACGAGTTTCGGGCGTGTAGCTCAGCGGGAGAGCACTACGTTGACATCGTAGGGGTCACAGGTTCAATCCCTGTCACGCCCACCATCTTCGGTGATCCTGTTCCGGCTTCGGCCGCGGGTTCGCCTTCCCGTCTCCGGGCCGGGACATCGCCGCCGCCGCGCCATGCGCCAGCGCGAACATGCCATCGGACGGGACGCTTCAGGCGCTTCGGCGCCTGTTTTTTGTAACGACAGGCCGGCAGGCGCCGACGCGCAAGCCATCAGGAAATGCCCGCATCGGGGAATGGAACGATGAAGATCAAGAATTCGCTCAAGGCGCTGATGACCCGTCATCGCGACAACCGCATGGTTCGCCGCAAGGGCCGGGTCTACATCATCAACAAGAAGAACCCGCGTTTCAAAGCCCGCCAGGGCTGAGGCTTGCGGGACACCTGTGGCTGACGCCATGTCCCGCCGCCCTCAATCCCGGCCGGCTTGCATGAACAGGCAGGAACGCCGGGACACGACGCTTTCAAGACTTCTTGACCGGGCAAACGCCCGCTTGACCGCCGCACGCGGGGACACATAATTCCCGTATGCGGTATTTTGTGTTTCTACTGGCAGCCACCACCGGTTTTTCCCTCGCCGCCGGCCTTGCGCCGGCGCAAACGGTGCCGCCTGAATTCTCCCCGCCTTCGCTGGAAGACCTTCCTCCCGCCCCCGAAGACGACGCGATCGACGTACCCGCGCCCGCGGTGGAGGGAGAAGACAAGCTCGCCCAGGAACTCGACAAGCTTTTCACGGAGTTGAAGGCAGCCGAAAAAGAAGGCGAGGCTAATCGCATCGCCGCGCAAATCCAGCGCCTGTGGCTCAAATCAGGAAGCCCGACGGTCGATCTTCTCATGGCGCGCTCCGCCGCAGCGATGAAGGCGGAAGAATACGGCCTCGCGCTGGACCTGCTGGACACCGTGACGCGGCTTGAGCCGGAGTATGCCGAAGGCTGGAACCGCCGGGCGACGGTTTATTATCTGCAGGAGAATTTCGGCCGCTCGCTTACCGACATCGAACGCGTGCTCGCACTGGAGCCGCGCCACTGGGGCGCGATATCGGGTCTTGGCATCATCCTGCGCCGGCTCGACAAGAAAGAAGAGGCGCTTGCGACCTTCAAAAAGGTTCTCGAGCTTAATCCGATGAGCGCCAATGCGCGTAAGGCGGTAGAGGACCTTGAGGCGGAGACCGCCGGCGAAGCGATCTGAACCCTATTATTCAAGTCTTTCGTCCTCCAGGCGTGTCATGCCGCCTGAAGCCGGGATAATTCGATGAAATTTTTTGCCTATGCCACATTCGCGTGTCTGTTTCTCGCGCTTGGCCTGAGCGCGATCTACACCGAATACCGCCGGCGCCAGATCGAAACCGCCCACCGGCCCGCAGGCCAGTTTCAGACAATTGACGGCGTTCGCCTTCATTTTGTCGACCGGCAGCCGCCCGGCTGGAAGGCGGGTGGCCCGGCAGTTGTGTTTATTCACGGCGCAAGCGGTAATCTTCTCGATCCCCTGCTCGCTTTCGGGCGGGCGTTCGAAACCGACATTCGTTCCATCTTCATAGATCGTCCGGGCCACGGGTTTTCAGAGCGCGGGCCGAACGGCCATTCTCCCGACCGACAGGCGGAGCTGATCGCCGGACTGCTCGCCACGCTCGACCTTGGCCCTACGGTTGCCGTCGGCCATTCCTGGGGCGCCTCGGTCGTGGCCGAACTCGGTCTTGACCACAAGAACGTGGTGCAGGGCCTTGTCTTCGTCGCGCCGGCCACCCACCCGTGGGGTGGCGGTGGCATAAACTGGTATTACACACTGGCGGCAACGCCCGTAATCGGGGCGATTTTCACAAAGACCCTGACCCTGCCGATCGCCGAGCAGGTCGCGCCATACGCCATCCGCAGCATTTTCTCGCCAAACCCCATGCCGCGCGACTATGCCGGGGAAATCGAGCTTCCCCTGCTGTTCCGCCCGGCGAACTTTCAGGCGAACGCAGAGGATGTTGCCGCACTCCACGACCATGTCAGCGCGGTGGCGGAAAAATATCCCGAGATCGGCCAGCCGGCCGTCATCATCACCGGAGATGCGGATTCCGTCGTTTATCCGAGCATCCACTCGCAAGGCCTTGCCCGCGACCTGCCGAACGCGGAGTTGCGCGTGCTGGAAGGCACGGGGCACATGCCCCATCACGCGCATACGGGCGAAGTCGTGGACGCGATCCGCACGGTCATGCGCAAGATAGTCACGCGGGAGCGGCGCGGAACCGAAATTTCACGGAGAATTCCGTAAGGTTAACGTAGGGCGGTTTTCTCGAAATCGACGCAATATCAATATTTTGAGCACATCCTTGGTCCGCGAAATCCGACTTAGATTTCGCGGGATATGCTCTAGGTCGAACAAGAAATGGACAACCGTCTACCGGTCTGGCGGAAAACGATTCGCCGGAGCGATTTCGATTACGCCCCGCTCCGGTAGTGCTCGGCCGACGTTCTCAGGCTTCTCCTGACTATTCTGTATTGCTCGACGGACCACCTTCTGTCGCTAGGGTCAGGACCGCCAGAGGGCATGCTTTGTGGCCCTGCCATGAAGAACCTCGCCTATAGCGCATCCTTTCAAGCCAGGGAGAATAAAGCGCCATCAAAGCGCAGGATCAAACAAACACGCTTAGGCGGCTTGCCCTTCGGATAGAGAGGCAGTCAGCTTGCGAACCAGGGCATCCACACCCTGTTCGGCTGATCCGATCGAAGCCTGCAGACGTTCATCCGCAAACTCGTCATATTCAGTCGCAAGCGAATGAACGTCCGTGATGCCAATGTAGGCAAAAGGTGTCTTAACGCTCGGCTCGACGTGATTTTGGTCTTCAAGGCGCTCGCCGGGGTTGTAGCCGTAATCGCCGCGCGACGACAGGATGACGAGTTTTTTTCCCACCGGAACCATTGGCCAGTAAGGTGCGCCTGCGCGGCCGCGGTCGAAGCCGAAGGTACGGCCGACGCGGACGATGTTGTCGATATAGGCCTTGAATTGTGCAGGCGGTCCGAAGTTGTACATCGGCACGCCGGCTACGATGATGTCGGCTTTCAAGAGTTCATCGACAAGCGCATCACTTTCGGCGAGCACCTCATCCATCCAGTCTTCACGTTCCTCCGGCTTGGTGAAGGCGGCATGAATCCATTCGCCCGTCACCGGCTTGGGAGGATTGGCGCCAACATCGCGGTAAATCACCCTGTCTCCGGGGCGAACCGTTTGCCAATTGTTCAAAAAACGTCGCGTCAGACGCCGGCTGTGCGATCCGAAGCGATGTTCGTCGGAGCCCCCGGAACGGGCGCTGGAATCGATATGCAATAGAGTCGTCACGGGCTCTCTCCGTCATTCGCTTTCGCGATTGAGCTTGATTCTCAATCATCCGTCGACAACCGGCGCCGTTGTCGATAGAAGAGATAGCCTGGTCATTTTCCTTGATCAAAATCGAATTCCTCACGGGGGTGATGAACAGGATTCAGCTATGCCACCACTCCCTCCCCTTGCATCGCTGCGCGCCTTCGAAGCCGCTGCCCGCCACCTCAGCTTCAAACGCGCCGCAGACGAGCTCGGCGTGACGCCGACGGCGATCAGCCATCAGATCCGGCTACTGGAAGAAACCATCGGTTCGAAGCTATTTGAACGACAACCGCGCAAGGTCGCGCTGACGGAAACTGGCGTGATGATGTTTCCGGTGTTCCGCGATGCGTTCTCGTCAATGGCAGAGGCTGTGGGGCGCGCCAAGCGGAATAGAAGCCAAAGAGCTGTTACCCTTACCTCGACGACGGCTTTCGCGGCCAAATGGCTGGTGCCGCGAATTAAGCGGTTCGGTGACAAAAATCCCGACATCACTTTGCGCATACACCCTAGCGAGAGCGTGGTTGATCTTCACGCCGGAGCGGCGGACTGTGCTATCCGCTATGGCCGTGCACCCTTTGCAGAGCTCGTTTCGGAACCATTGTTCGAAGAACGCTTTGCGCCAATATGCAATCCACGTCTTGGAATTCGCGAGTTGGCGGACCTTAAACATCAAACGCTACTTCACTCGGAATGGCGCAAGCAGGATGAGTTCACGCCTTCCTGGCGGAGATGGTGCGACCTTGCCGGCGTTACGGACATCGACACGCGCGGCGGAGCAGTCCTCACCGACGATAGCCACGTCATCCAGGCCGCGATCGCCGGCCAAGGGATCGCGCTGCTGAGTAATGTGCTGGTCTCCGATGACCTTAGAAGCGGCTTACTCACACAACCCTTCGGGCCGGATCTCCCCGGTCTTGGTTATCACTTCGTCTATCCGCAAGCGGCTGCCGGGAATGCAAATATCCAGGCGGTGCGCAGCTGGTTGAGTGCAGAAGTGTCTAACACACCCGGGAATGCCGATACTGCGGCGATGAAGCAAAAACGCACGAAACTTCCCTAAGGCTAGGTCACGGACTCATAAGTAAGACTGAAATGGTATGCGCGGATTTGTTCGGATACCTGAGCGCTTTCAGGACAAGCGCTCTAGATACCCCCGCGTCCGTCGCTGCCGACGAAGGCGATGCGCAGCATGTTCGTGGAGCCGGGGGTGCCGAAGGGCACGCCCGCCGTAATGATGATGCGCTGGCCGGGCTTTGCGAAACTTTCGCTGAACGAAATCCGGCAGGCACGATCCACCATGTCGTCCTCGCTCTTGGCGTCATCGCTGACGACGCAATGCAGCCCCCAGGCGAGCGACAGGCGCCGCGCGGTGCTAACGACGGGCGACAGCGCGATGACAGGCACCGAAGGACGCTCACGCGAGGCACGCAGGCCAGTGGCGCCTGACGACGTGTAGCAGACGACCGCCGCCAGGCTCAGCGTTTCGGCGATCTGGCGGGCAGCGGCGGAAATGGCGTCGGCCCCCGTCGGTTCCGGCTCGGGCCGCTGCGCGTGGATGATCATGCGGTAGTTCGGATCCTGCTCGACCTCCTGGGCGATGCGGTCCATCGTCTCCACCGCCTCCACCGGATAATCTCCAGCCGCCGATTCCGCGGAAAGCATGACGGCATCGGCACCTTCGTAAACCGCTGTCGCGACGTCGGACACTTCCGCGCGCGTCGGCACGGGCGCATTGATCATGGACTCCAGCATCTGCGTCGCAACGACGACAGGCTTGCCCGCACGGCGCGCAGCGCGCGTGATCTGCTTTTGCAGGCCGGGCACGCGCTCGAGCGGCATTTCCACGCCAAGGTCGCCGCGCGCGACCATCAACGCATCGGAAAGCTCCAGGATCTCGGGCAGGCGTTCGATGGCCTGCGGCTTTTCGATCTTCGCCATGACGCCGGCACGCCCGCGCGTGACCTTGCGCACGTCGGCCAGGTCGTCCGGGCGCTGGATGAAGGAAAGGGCGATCCAGTCGACATTCGCCGCAAGCGCGGCGTCAAGGTCCTTGCGGTCCTTGTTGGTTAGCGCGCCGACCGGAATTTCCGTATCCGGCACGCTGACGCCCTTCTTGTTGGAAAGCTTGCCACCGACGTCGACCACGCAATCTGCGCTGGTTTCGGAAGCCTCGCGCACCAGAAGGCGGATCTTGCCGTCGTCAAGGAGAAGGCGGTGGCCGGGTTTCAGCGCCTGCAGGATCTCCCGGTGCGGCAGGTGAACGCGGGTGACATCGCCGGGGGCGGGATCGGAATCGAGCACGAAACGGGCGCCCTTTTCCAGCATCACCGGGCCATCGGCAAAAGTGCCCACACGCAGCTTCGGCCCCTGCAGATCCGCGAGAATGCCGATCGGCCGTCCGACGCTCGCTTCGACCGCACGAATACGCTCGACCAGCGTGTTGAGCAACGCGTGGTCGGTATGGCTCATATTTATGCGGAAAACGTCGGCACCGGCGCGATGAAGCTTTTCAATCGTTTCGGGATCGGATGATGACGGGCCGAGAGTTGCCAGAATTTTGACCCGCCTGTTACGCCTCATCGTCCGCCTGTCCCCTCTTGCACCGGCTCGGTCAACTGAACCGTCCAGCTCGCCTGTTCGCCGGTATCTATTTCGAAAAATCCGGTCCGTTCATACCCGCGAGCGACGCAGTCCTCAATGCCTTGAATGGTAAATTCTTTTTCGCGTGTACACATATATGCGCGTCCGCCCCATTCGCCGAACTGATCGTAATCAACCGCGTAGATGTAATAATAGCGGGAAACGAGCGGACCCGGCACGATGGTCTCGCAGCTGTTGGCGGGGAGGTTCCACCACCCTTCCGTGACCCAATCGGCCTGTTCGCGATATCCGATGGCGACGCCGACCTGGCTTTCTGTCTTGTTGCACAATCGAAGCTCCGCCCGCGCATCGGCACTGAGCATTGCGGAGAATAATAGCGCCAAAACCGCGCTGGCCAAGGTTGAAAGGGCAAGGCCGACCGGTTTTTTCACCGCAGAGCGTTGGCGTTTCTCGCCATTTTTCATCATTTGATCACTCGTACCACGGCTTTGCGTGATTTCTTATTGCTGACGGCCAAGTGAATTGTCAATGAGTACGACCCTGAAGTCGTTTACATTGGTCATCGTGGGACCCGGGCGAACGAGATCGCCGATTGCGCTGAAAAAAGCCGTACTGTCGTTTCTCGACAAAAATGCGGCAGCATCAAGGTCAAAAGCTTTTGCTCTGGATAACGTTAAGGGATCCACGATCGCTCCCGCCGGGTCGTCCGCCGCGCCCGTGCCGCCGTCCGTGCCGTCTGTATCGCCGGCGAGAGCCGCCACCGAGGGGTGTCCCTGAAGCGCGATGGCAAGCGCGAGCGCATATTCCTGATTCGGGCCTCCCCGCCCGTCGCCACGTATCGTCACGGTCAGTTCTCCACCTGAAAGAAGCACCGCCTTGCGCCCTTCTCCGGCAAGCAAGATGGCCAGCTTCGCATGCTCGTCCGCGACGTCGCGCGCTTCCCCCTCGATACTGTCACCGAGTTGTATGACCTCGAAGCCGGCGCGCATGGCGATCCCGGCAGCCGCGTCCAGCGAAATCTGCGGGCGCGCCACCAGCCGATAGTCCGCTCTCTCGAAGATCGCGTCGCCCGGCTTCGGCGTTTCGTTTTCTGGATTGTTCAGGGCATCGCGAACGGACGCCGGAATATCGATCCGGTAGCGCTCGATCACGGCGCGCGCATCGGCAAGGGTGGTGGGATCGGGCACCGTTGGCCCGGAAGCGATCACGGCAGGATTGTCGTGCGGCACATCCGAAACGGCGAGCGTGGTCAGGCGCGCACCTTCCCCGAGCGCCGCGGCGAGCCTGCCGCCCTTGATGAGCGACAGATGCTTGCGAACCGTATTGATCTCGTCGATCGTCGCCCCGGACTTCAAAAGCGCACGTGTCAGGTCCTGTTTTTCGGCGAAGGACACACCATCGATCGGAGCCGACCAGTTGGCCGAGCCCCCGCCCGAGAGCAGCACCACAACGTGATCGCCCGACCCCGCGTTACGCGCCATCTCGATCGCCCGGGCGCTGGCTTTTCGGCCGGCTTCATCAGGAACCGGATGGCCGGCCTCTATCATCTCGATCTGCCGCGTCGGGCGGGCGTAGCCATGGCGGGTAACGGCAAGGCCGTAAAGACGCTCAGGCGGAAGGGAATAGCTGTCAAGGTAGGCGGCTTCGGCCACCTCAGTCATCGCGCCCGCCCCCTTGCCCGCCGCCAGGAGGATGATCCTGCCGCCTTCCTCAGGCTCCGGAAGGGCGGGAGGAAGCGTGGTCTGCGCCCTCGCGGCATCGACCGCGGCTTCGAACATCTCTTCAAGCAGCGAGCGGGCTTCGTCATAGGCTGGCATGAATCGCCTCGTTTCGTGGCACCGGCCCATCGCCAACCGGCATCGGTGGATAAGTGTGGATCAGGCTCATAGGCGTATACGAGCCGGCATTTCCCGGCGAATTGGTGTTGGTTGCGGACCAAAGCTCGTTTATTCGTAACCGGCCTGCGCGCCAATGCAATCGCGCGGAAACCGTCATTACACCCTTCGAGACGATCAAAGCCCCGCATGCCCTTCGATTTCCCGCCTCCGGTTTCGCCAGACGTTGCACCCTTCGAGACGATAGAGGGGAATCTGTCGTCCGGCCTCCTCATCGTCTGCGACCACGCCAGCAACCGCGTGCCGGCGGAATATGGCGACCTCGGCCTGCCGAAGGAACAATTCGAACGGCACATCGGCTATGACATCGGCGTACGCGGCCTGACTTTCGAGCTTGCGCGCCGTCTTGGCCTGCCGGCAGTCATGACCACCTATTCGCGTCTGCTTATCGACCCGAACCGGGGCGAGGACGACCCGACGCTGGTCATGCGCCTCTCCGACGGAGCGGTGGTGCCGGGCAACGCCGAGGTCGACGAGGCGGAGCGCACGCGCCGGATGGAGCGCTTCCACAAACCCTATCACGCGGAGATCGACCGCCTGCTCGACCGGATGATCGCGAGCGGAAATACGCCCGCTATCCTTTCAATCCACAGCTACACGCCCGTCTGGCGGGGCGTGCCCCGGCCCTGGCATGCCGGCGTTTTGTGGGACAGCGACCCGCGGTTTCCGCTGCCTCTTCTTTCGGCGCTTCGCGCCGATCCCGAATTGGTCGTCGGCGACAACGAACCCTACGACGGCTGCCTGAAGAACGACTGCATGTACCGGCATGGCACCGCGCGCGGGATCGCGCATGCGCTGATAGAAGTGCGCCAGGATCTGATCGCGGACGGTGCCGGCGTCAGGGCATGGGCGGATCGTCTCGGGCCGATCCTTGAAGAATTGAACGACAAGCCCGAGTTACATCGCTTGGAAGAACATCCATCCCGCGCCGACGGATGAAGGCGGCGCGGCTAGTCAGGAGGCCGATCGTGACCGATATCGACGAAAAGACCAGGGTGGAACTTGAGGCCGCGGCCTTTCGCAGGCTCGTCTCGCACCTGCGCGAGCGTACGGACGTCCAGAACATCGACATGATGAACCTTGCCGGTTTCTGCCGGAACTGCCTGTCGAACTGGTATCGCGACGCGGCTGAGGAGAAGGGCCTCGACCTTGCCAAGGAAGAAGCGCGCGAGATCGTCTACGGCATGCCCTATTCCGAATGGAAGGACAAATACCAGAGCGAGGCGAGCGCGGAGCAGAAAGCCGCTTTCGAGGTCAACAAGCCACAGCACTGACGAAACGCCGGATACCGGACGAAAATTCCGGCGCGGCGGCTTGATCCGCCGGGCAAGGAGAAACCAGAGCGTTCGCGTACATGCGAAACGCAGTGAAACGAGGAGCAAAGGACGACATGGCGGAACCCGGTGGTGTTGCGGGCGATCAGCTTCGCGCTTTCGTGGAGCGGATCGAGCGGCTTGAGGAAGAAAAGAAAGTCATCGCGGACGACATCAAGGACGTCTACGCCGAAGCCAAGGGTAACGGGTTCGACGTCAAGATCCTGCGTAAGGTAATTTCGCTCAGGAAAAAGAAGCCCGAAGAGCGCGAGGAAGAGGATGCGGTCCTCGACCTCTATATGCATGCGCTCGGGATGGTCGGGGCCCCGGCGGACAACTATTGATCCGGCGAAATATCTTTTGAAACAAAAAATGCGGCTCCGGTCACGGCGCCGCATTTTTATTGAAACCGGGCGGGTGTGCGGCGCGTTGGCAGCGCACAGCCCTTCGTCAGCGCAAGCTCACCATCGGCAGCAGGACAACGGCCTCGCCGGTAAAGCTGTCCGTGCGCGGCGCATCCAGCGCCGGCTTGAAGTTGCCGGGAAGCACGCGATCGCCGGTCTGGAACAGCTCCTTCAATTCACGCTGGTTCGGGTGGCTCAGTCGAGCAAATGCGGCCGTGCGCGTCGACGTTTCGCCGGTCATGAATTCCGAAACCTTGCTGCGGTCGGGAAGTGCGGCAAATCGCGCCAGCGGATCACGGATCACGCGGTCGGGCACGGTACCGGAAATGGAAGGCTGCGCGGCAGCCCGGGCCGGCGCGCGCTTCAGGGCCTCCGCCAGTGTCGCGGACGGGCCGGAGCGCGCGGACACAGCGGGAATGGCGGCGGCGGCGGAAGCGGTCTGGATCGGTGCGCCGGGTGCGCCATAGGCCAGCACGGCTTCGCTCAGGCTTGTGGCCTTGGGAGATTGCTCTTTCGCGAGACCACCGGTCGCGGCGGCGATGGCGGCCGCGCCTGTGGCCGGCGGCGCAGCACGGGGAACGGCGCTTGCGCGGGCGAATTCGGCTGCCGCCAGCACATCCTCAGGCTTGACGCGAGGCGCGGCGGCGAAAGTCGGCCGGAAGCGGTCCTCGTCCGGTTGCGAAAGTGCTGCGACCTGCGTCGCGGCAACCGCGGGCTTGCCCTCCCTCAGGCGTACGGCCTGCGCATCGAGCGAGTTCGGGTTGGCCTGCGCGCGGGCAAGCAGCGCCGGGCTGGCCGGCTTTATCCTGGGGTAAATTCCGGCGAGAACGACCCGGTCCTCCTCGGCCGGCTTTTCTTCGACCTTGCGCTCGGGAACCGGCGGTTGCGAAAGATCGCCCACCGCGCTTTCAGGCGCCTTTTCCGGTTCGGCCGGCTTGTCGCCAGCTTCCGCGGCGCGCACGCCGGGCAGGGATGCGGGCGGCACGAGCGATCCCGGATTGACCGAGGCGACGCGCGTAGGCGTGCCGCTGTTATCCTCACCCGCCGCGCTTGCCTTGTCCTCTTCGTCGTCATCGTCAAAGAATGTGGCGAGCAGCCCCTTGCCCGATCCGGAGCCGGTGCCCGGACGCACGATCGCGCCGTCATCGGAAGCGCTGCGCAGCACCTGCCCGGTCGTCGAAGGGGTGTTGTTGGAAGCGACCGTGACGGTGCCGGCCCGGCCCGACTTGTGCCTGGCGAGCGCGGTCTGATAGCCCGGCATGGGCTTGCCGTCGGTCGGCACGTGAAGTGTCACGCCGTCGGGGAAGACGGCGGCAAGCTGGCTGCGCGTCATGCGCGGCCAGTGGCGCACGCTGCCGGTATCCATATGCACGAAGGGCGAACCGGACGTGGGATAAAAGCCGACACCGCCGACTTCCTTTCGCAGCCCCGTCTTGCGCAAGGTGGAGAGGTTCACGCCGGGAATGAAGAAATCCATCGCCTTGCCGCGTGTGTGCTGGCTGTTCTTGGCCACGCCTTTCGAGCGGCTGCGCAGCATGTTGTTCGTCGCCGGGGAGCGGTAGCCGGACACCACGTGGATCGGCTGGCTGGCGCCCACCTTCTGGTAAACTTCCCAGACGAGGTCGAACAGCTCGGGATCCATCTTGGTGGATTCGTTGCGCCGCCAGTCGCGCAAAAAGCGATTCAGATCACGCAGGCCGGACTGGATATAGCGGCCGTTCTTCTTGAAGGTGATCGACACGCGTTCGTGGGTGTGGGTGTTGTAGAGCTTCAGGGTGCGCGTTTCGGCACGCGCATCCGCTGTTGTCAGGCACAGGCCCACGAGCAGGGAGGCAAAGACCGCGAAAGCCACAGCCGCAATCAAGCGGGCGCAGGTCGCTAACCTGAGGACGTACGCTTCAAACAAGATTCATGTCTCGCGTGCTTGCCGGCAACGGCACGTGGCCACCGGTCCATCTACCCCCCGGATCGGGACAAGATACCGGACCTGCGGTTAAGAAGTTTTTACCGTAACCAGAATTGAGAGGAAATCGTGGCAAAATCGCACCACTTCTCAATTTTTTTCGACCGCGGCAAAAAAACATCACCTGCCGCCAAAGTCCAGCCCCTAACGGCCTTTATTCGGCCGCGTCCTGATTCGCGTCCTCCTCAAGGCCGTATTCCTTGAGCTTGCGGTAAAGCGTGGACCGGCCGATGCCGAGACGGCGGGCAACCTCCGTCATCCGCCCGCGATAATGGTCGATCGCAACGCGAATCATCTCTTCTTCCATTGCCGTCAGCGTATGGACATGGCCCTCGTCGTTCAGGCTGCGGATGAAGCCGAAGGGTGCTTCGCGGTTCTCGAAGGCCTGTTCGGGATGCGGGTGCGCATCGCCGTCGCCGCGATCGGCCGGCGTTTCTTCCCCGCACTCTTCCCGTCCCGGTTTCCCCAGCGGCACCGCGGCGGGCGAGGCCGCTTGCGACGCCTGGTCGCGCGGCTGGGATGCGGGCAGATAGTGTTGCCGGACGGGAGGCTGTAGCGCCCCTCCCTGGGAGACAGCTGCAGCGATCTGCGGAAAATCCTCTACCGCGAGATGGTCGCCGTCGCACAGAACGACGGCGCGGAATACGGCGTTTTCAAGCTGGCGGATGTTGCCGGGCCAGGTGTAGGCCTGGAGCAGGGCCATCGCGTCCGGCGCGACCGAAGCGACCTGCGGCTTGCCTTCCTCCGCCGCGAACCGGGCGAGGAAATGGCGCACCAGGTCCGGCACGTCTTCCAGACGGTCGCGCAAGGGCGGCAGCCAGACGGGAAAGACGTTGAGCCGATAGTAGAGATCCTCCCGGAAGCGGCCTTCCTTCACGAGATCGATGAGCCGCCGGTTGGTGGCGGAGATCAGGCGGAAATCCACCTTCACCGGCCGCCGGCTGCCGATCGGGTCGACCTCGCCTTCCTGGATCGCGCGCAAGAGCCGCACCTGGATGTCGAGGGGAAGTTCGCCCACCTCGTCGAGGAAGAGCGTGCCGCCGTGGGCTTCCTGAAACTTGCCGACATGCTTGTCGACAGCGCCGGTAAACGCTCCTTTCTCGTGGCCGAAAAGGATCGATTCCACCAAATGTTCGGGGATCGCGCCGCAGTTCACCGTAACGAAAGGTCGGGACCGGCGATCGCTGGTGCCCTGGATCGCGCGGGCGATCAGTTCCTTGCCGACGCCCGATTCGCCTTCGATCAGGATCGGGATCTGGGAATTGGCCGCCCTGCGCCCTATCCGGAGCACCCGTTCCATCGCCTCCGAGCGGGTGACGATATCGTCGAAGCTGAACGTGCCGGTCGAGCGTTTCTTGAGCCGCGTGATCTCGCCTTCGAGCGCTGAAACCTTCATGCAGTTGCGCAGCGAGATTTCCAGCCGCTCGGGCGACACCGGCTTGACGACGAAGTCCTGCGCGCCGGCACGGATCGCATTAACCGCCGTCTCGATGCCGGCATGCGCCGTCTGCACGATGATGGGGACCGTGATCCTGTTTTCCCTGAGTCGGGTGATCACGCCCATTCCGTCGAGTTCCGGCATGACGAGGTCGAGCACCATCAGGTCGATTTCCGCACCGTCCGGCCCGCTCATCAGGCGCACGGCCTCCTGGCCGTTCGTGGCGGTCGTCACCCTGTATCCGAAACGCTTGGCGGCTTCCTCGAGAAGACGGCGCTGCACCGGATCGTCGTCGACGATGAGAACCCGACCGCTCAACTGATCCATGCTATTCGCCTGCCGATCCTGAAAATTGTCTCATTTGGAAACAGGCTAGCCGCGAGGCGGTAAACAAATCGTCCATTTCCAGCGCAAGAGGCATGACGGACAAAACGACATCTTGCGCGAGGGGCCCACCTCGACAAAATGATGGAAAGAACGAAACACATACGTCCGACACGGAGAACGCATGTCCTTCACCTTCGAACCCAAGCCCCTTCTGTCCGCCGCCACCGGGGGCGCCGCGGCCGATCTCGGAAGCCTGCCGGAATGGAACCTTGCCGATCTCTATCCGGCGATGGACGCTCCCGAGGTTGCGGCGGACCTTGAACGGGCGGAACGCGAGGCGCAGGCCTTCGAGGAGCGCTACAAGGGCCGGCTTGGCGACCTGGCGGGCAAGTCGGGCGCGGAACTGGCCGAGGCCGTGAAAGCCTATGAGGCGCTCGACGACCTGATGGGCCGGCTCGCCTCCTTTGCCGGCCTCGTTTACGCGGGCGACACGACGGATGCCAAACGCCAAAAGTTTTACGGCGACATCCAGGACAAGCTGACGACGGCAAGCACCCATCTCATCTTCTTTACGCTTGAGCTCAACCGCATCGACGACGCCGTTATCGACAAGGCGGCGGATGATCCCGCCCTTTCGCATTACAAGCCCTGGCTTGAGGATATCCGCAAGGAGCGCCCCTATCAGCTCGACGACAAGATCGAGCAGCTCTTCCACGAAAAATCGGTCACCGGACGGTCCGCCTGGAACCGGCTCTTCGACGAGACGATCGCGGGCCTGACCTTCTCCGTCGACGGCAAGGACCTTTCCATCGAGCCGACGTTGAACCTCCTGCAGGATCAGGACGGGGAGAAGCGCAAGGCGGCGGCCGAAGCCCTTGCCGAGACCTTCAAGGCCAATCTTTCCACCTTTACGCTCATCACCAACACGCTTGCCAAGGACAAGGACATTTCCGACCGCTGGCGCGGCTTCAAGGATGTGGCCGACAGCCGCCACCTCGCAAACCGGGTGGAGCGCGAGGTGGTGGATGCGCTGGTCGATGCCGTGCGCGAATACTACCCGAAGCTTTCGCATCGCTATTACGCCATGAAGGCGAAATGGCTCGGCGTCGAAAAGCTCAACCATTGGGACAGGAACGCGCCGCTGCCCAGCGCCGATACGCGCACGATCCCCTGGGACGAGGCGCGCGAGACGGTGCTTTCGGCCTATGGCGGCTTTTCGCCGGAAATGGCGGAAATCGCGGGCCGCTTCTTCGACAAGCGCTGGATCGACGCGCCCGCGCGCCCCGGCAAGGCGCCGGGCGCCTTTTCCCATCCGACGGTGCCGAGCGCGCATCCTTATGTTCTCATGAACTACCAGGGCCGCACGCGCGACGTCATGACGCTTGCCCACGAGCTCGGCCACGGGGTGCATCAGGTTCTCGCCGCTCCCAATGGCGCGCTCATGGCGCCCACGCCGCTGACGCTGGCGGAGACGGCAAGCGTCTTCGGCGAAATGCTGACCTTCCGCGCCATGCTGGATAAGGCGGAAAGCGACGACAAGCGCAAGATCATGCTCGCCGGCAAGGTGGAAGACATGATCAACACCGTCGTGCGCCAGATCGCCTTCTACAGCTTCGAGCGCAAGGTGCATGAGGCGCGCAAATCCGGCGAATTGACCGCCGATCAGCTGTGCGAGCTCTGGATGTCGGTCCAGCATGAAAGCCTCGGTCCGTCGATCGAGCTGCGCGAAGGCTACGAGACCTTCTGGACCTACATTCCGCATTTCGTCCATTCGCCGTTTTACGTCTACGCCTATGCCTTCGGCGACTGCCTGGTGAATTCGCTCTACGCGGTCTACGAAGAAGCGGAAGCGGGCTTCCAGGAGAAGTACTTCGAGCTTTTGAAGGCTGGCGGCACGAAGCACCATTCCGAGCTTCTGGCCCCGTTCGGGCTCGACGCTTCCGATCCCGCGTTCTGGCGCAAGGGCCTTTCCGTGATCGAGCGGCTGATCGGCGAACTGGAAGCCATGGAAAAATGACGGCGACGGGCAAGGCTGATTCGGGTGATGTGGGCGTAAGGCGAAAGAACGCGCCCTTCGCCCACACGCCCTATGACGGCTCGAAGCGCCCCTTCACCGTTGGCCTTGCCCCGCTCGACCTTGCCGAATGGATCGAGCCGGACGGCAATCTCAAGGCCCACCTGCAAGAAAAGGAACGCCTCTTCCGCGAAGCCGAAGCGCCCGTATTTCTGGCCGAGCCGGATACGGTCGCGGCACAGGCGGAAGTCCTTGCGTTGCTTCTGGAACACCTGCCGGCGCGCTATCCGGATCTTTATTCGTCGAATGGCGATGAAATCCGCATCGTTCCGACAGGCAAGGTCTATTCGAAAACGGATTTCGCGGAGGCGCCTCTTCTTCTCGCGGCGAGGCTCGTCCAGGAAGACCTCGTCATCATGCGAAAGGGCGAGGGCGGCTATCGCCTCGTCGCCGCCTCGCTGTCGTTTCCTTCGTCATGGTCATTGGCTGAAAAATTCGGCAAACCCATGCCGGAGATCCACGAGAACGTGCCGGGCTTCAACGACGGGCGCATGGGAACGATCGTTGCCCGGCTTTTTGACAATTTGAGCGTGGATCAACCTTCGTGGCGGCTCAACTGGTCGCTATATACGGACGCGGAGCTGCATCATCCGCATTCCAAGCGCATCGATCCGCGTATCGGGCACGGGTCGTCCGGTTCGCTACATGTGCGTGTCGAGCGCCAGACCCTGCGCCGGCTTCCTTACTCTGGCGACATCCTTTTCACCATCAAGGTCCATCACGATCCGGTCGCGGCCTTCGCGAAACACCTCGATGGCGCGAGGCTGGCGCTTTCCTTGAGAGATCAGGTACTTGCGCTCGATGCGGACCAACTCGCCTACAAGGGGCTGACGGAAAGCCGCGACGCCATCGTCAAGCGTCTGGAGGGTCTCGCGAGCAGGATCGGTTGAGGGTTTTTCGAAAAAGCGCGCTCCCCTCACTGGCGTTGGCCGCCGATCAGCCTATTTTAGCGCTCGATCCTACTCGAGACACCGGAGCTTCCGTCCGCCCATGAGTTCAACCGACCGGGACCGCGAACAAAACCGATTTTCAGCGCGCGTGAACCGCTATGCGCGGGTCGGCACCAACATGGGCGGCATCGCCGCAAAGCTTGCCGGACAGCGGCTTTTCGGCATGGAGGTCGATAACGAGAAGCAGGCGGCGGAGCTGGCATCCGCGCTCGGCGGGCTCAAGGGCCCGCTCATGAAGGTCGCCCAGCTTCTTTCGACCATCCCCGACGCGATACCGCCGGAATACGCCACCGAGCTTTCCAAGCTGCAATCGGCCGCACCGCCCATGGGCTGGCCATTCGTGAAGCGGCGGATGATCGCGGAATTGGGCGCGGGGTGGCAGAAGAGGTTCGAAAGTTTCGACCGCGAACCGGCCGCCGCCGCCTCCCTCGGCCAGGTGCACAAGGCCCGCCATCAGGACGGAACGCCGCTTGCCTGCAAGCTGCAGTATCCGGACATGGCCTCTGCCGTGGAGGCCGACCTGCAGCAGCTTTCCATGCTGTTTTCGCTGCACCGGCGCATGCGCCCGGCCATCGACACGCGCGAGATCGCCAAGGAGATCGGCGAACGCGTGCGCGAGGAACTCGATTACGTGCGCGAGGCGCGGCATATTGCCGCTTATTCTGAGATCCTCGCCGACGAGCCTCGCATCCGCGTGCCGGAAGTGTTCCCTGAACTTTCCACAAAGCGCCTGCTCACCATGCGCTGGCTGGAGGGCAAGCCGCTTCTTACCTACAAGGAACATGACCTTGAGGACCGCAACCGGATTGCGGAGGTCATGTTCCGCGCCTGGTGGCGCCCCTTCAGCCACTACGGGATCATCCACGGCGATCCGCACCTGGGCAATTACACCGTCTACGAGGAGAATGGGCGGCCGGGCGGAATAAATCTGCTCGACTACGGTTGCATCCGGGTCTTTCCCTCAAGCTTCGTTTCCGGCGTCGTCGATCTTTACCGCGGGCTTCTGGAGGACGACCGTGAGCGAATCGTCGGCGCGTACGAGCGATGGGGCTTCAAGGGCCTGACGAAGGATCTTATCGAGATCCTCAACATCTGGGCGCGCTTCATCTACGGGCCGCTCCTGACCGACCGCACGCGCGCCATCGCCGAGGGCGTGAGCCCGGCGCAATACGGGCGCAAGGAGGCTTTCCGCGTCCATCAGGCGCTGAAGGAAAAGGGACCGGTGACGATCCCGCGCGAATTCGTTTTCATGGACCGCGCCGCGATCGGACTTGGCGGCGTCTTCCTACATCTGCGCGCGGAAATGAATTTTTACAGGCTTTTCAACGAGCAGATCGAGGATTTCGAAGAAACGCGCGTTGCGGAGCGCCAGCTCGACACCCTGCGCGCCGCGGCTCTGGTAGCGTCTGCGCCCCCTAACTGACGCTCTCGCGGTATTCCGCCGGCGGGGCGCGCGGAAGCGATGGCCGGCGCCACTCGCTATCGGAATGGAAAGTCGTCACGTCAAGAGAACGTTGCCGAAGCTCAAGGGTTTGTTATAAAGGCCGACGAATTCAGCTTTTCAGGCAGAGGACGGTCATGGCCGACAACAACTCAGACACGATGGAATTCGAAGCTCATCGCGCTACCTACGAAGGCTTCGTCAACATCGCGAAGATCAGCGCGCTCGCACTTTTCAACGTTCTTCTTTGCCTCATAATGTTTACCTTCGGTGGAACAGCCGGATCGATTTTCGGCTGGGTCATGGTTTTCGCGCTGCTGATCGCGGCCGCCATAGGCATGGCGCTCGGTTCGCGGGGCTGGATACCGGGCGCCGCCGTCTTCGTCCTGAGTGGCATTCTCGCCATCCTGACGTCGGCGGGCTGAAACACCCCATCCGCCCTTTCGGCGGAACACTTATTTCAAATCACTTGGGAGGAAAGCGATGAAGATCGGCGTCCCTCGCGAAAGCGAGGCGAATGAACCGCGCGTCGCCGCAAGCCCCGAAACGGTGAAGAAATTCATTGCGCTCGGGTTCGAGGTCACGGTGGAAAAGGGTGCGGGCGAACTGTCGCGCATCCTCGACAAGGACTACGAGGAGATGGGCGCCAAGATAGCGCCGACGGCGAAGGAAACGCTCGCCGACGCCGATGTGGTCCTGAAGGTCCGCAGGCCGAACGCGGAAGAACTCGGTCTCATGAAAAAAGGCGCCCTCGTCGTCGCGACGATGGACCCTTACGGCCATGAGGACGAGGTTCGGGCCATGGGCGAGGCGGGCATCGTCGCGCTCGCCATGGAGTTCATGCCGCGCATCACCCGCGCTCAGGTTATGGACGTGCTTTCCTCCCAGGCGAACCTTGCCGGATACCAGGCGGTGATCGAGGCGGCAGAGGAATATGACCGCGCCTTCCCGATGATGATGACGGCCGCGGGCACCGTTCCCGCGGCGCGCGTGTTTATCATGGGGGCAGGCGTGGCGGGCCTGCAGGCGATTGCCACGGCACGCCGCCTCGGCGCGGTTGTGACCGCGACCGACGTTCGTCCCGCCGCCAAGGAGCAGGTCGAATCGCTCGGCGCGAAGTTCATCGCCGTTGAGGACGAGGAGTTCAAGCAGGCGGAAACGGCCGGCGGATACGCCAAGGAGATGTCGGAGGAGTACCAGAAGAAGCAGCGCGAACTGGTCGCCACCCATATCGCCAAGCAGGATGTAATCATCACCACCGCCCTCATTCCGGGCCGCCCCGCGCCACGCCTCATCACGAAGGAAATGGTCGCTTCCATGAAGCCGGGCGCGGTCGTCGTCGATCTCGCGGTCGAGCGCGGCGGCAACGTGGAAGGCGCCAAGCCCGGCAAGATCGTCAAGGCGGGCGACGTGAAGATCGTCGGTTACCTGAACATGCCAGGGCGCATCGCGGCGTCTGCGTCCGCGCTTTACTCCAAGAACCTTTACGCCTTCGTCGAGACGCTGGTCAACAAGGAGACCAAGCAGCTTTCCGTCGACTGGAGCGACGAACTCGTCAAGGCGACCGCGCTCACGCGCGACGGCAGCGTCATTCATCCAGCCTTTGCGACGAACGAACAACTGGGAGGCGCATGATGTCGGATCTCACTCCTGCGGAAGCTCTCGAACGCGCCCGCGAAGCCGCCGAGACCGCACGCGAGGCGGCCAGCGCGGCCGAGGCGGCGGCCGACGCGGCGCAAGGCTATGTCGCCCAAGTTGCCGGTGGTACGGGTGATTTTCTTGCCGATGCGGCGGCTGCGGCAACGGGCGGGGCGATAGACCCCTTCGTCTTCCGCCTGTCTATCTTCGTGCTGGCGATCTTCGTGGGCTATTACGTCGTCTGGTCGGTGACGCCGGCGCTGCATACGCCGCTCATGGCGGTAACGAACGCCATTTCCTCGGTGATCGTCGTCGGCGCGCTTCTTGCCGTCGGTGTGGATCTTTCCACAGGCGAAGGCACGCTGATGGCGCGCGTCTTCGGCTTCATCGCCCTTGCCATGGCCAGCGTGAACATCTTCGGTGGCTTCCTCGTCACCCAGCGCATGCTCGCCATGTACAAGAAAAAGCAACGCTAAGGAGCGCGACGGATGTCAGCAAATATCACCGCCACGCTCTATCTCGTTTCGGGCGTTTTGTTCATCCTGGCGCTGCGCGGGCTTTCCAGCCCCGAAACGTCGCGCCAGGGCAATATCTACGGCATGGTCGGCATGACCATCGCCATCCTGACGACGCTTGCCGCAACCGGCATTTCCTTCGGCTCCGGCATTCTGATCGTCGCGGGCCTGGGTACGGGCGCCGCCGTGGGCGCGACCATCGCCAGGCGCATCCCGATGACGGCGATGCCGCAGCTCGTCGCCGCGTTCCACTCGCTGGTGGGCCTCGCCGCCGTGCTTGTGGCCGCTGCGGCACTTTACGCTCCCTCCGCCTTCGGCATCGGCGATCCCGGCCACATCCACGTTCAGGCACTTGTCGAAATGTCGATCGGCGTGGCCATCGGCGCGATCACCTTCACGGGTTCGGTCATCGCCTTCGCCAAGCTTGACGGGCGCATGTCCGGCAAGCCGATCATCCTGCCGGCCCGTCACGCGGTCAATCTCGCGCTTGCGGCGGCGATCGTGATCTTCGTCGTCGTCCTCACGCAGACGGAAAGCCATGCGATCTTCTGGCTGATCGTGGTGCTGTCGCTCGTCTTCGGCGGTCTCATCATCATCCCGATCGGCGGCGCGGACATGCCCGTCGTCGTGTCGATGCTGAATTCCTACTCGGGCTGGGCGGCTGCCGGCATCGGCTTTACCCTCGGCAATACGGCGCTCATCATCACCGGCGCGCTGGTCGGCTCCTCGGGCGCGATCCTGTCCTACATCATGTGCAAGGGCATGAACCGTTCGTTCATCTCCGTCATCCTCGGCGGCTTCGGCGGCGAAACCGCGAGCGTCAGCGGCGAGGGCGGCGAGGAGCGCCCGGTCAAGCAGGGCTCGGCGGACGACGCGGCCTTCATCATGAAGAACGCCTCCAAGGTCATCATCGTACCGGGCTACGGCATGGCGGTCGCCCAGGCGCAGCATGCGCTGCGCGAAATGGCCGACACGCTGAAAGAAGAAGGCGTGGAGGTGAAATACGCCATCCATCCGGTGGCGGGCCGCATGCCGGGCCACATGAACGTGCTGCTGGCCGAGGCGCAGGTGCCTTACGACGAGGTGTTCGAACTTGAGGACATCAACTCGGAGTTCGCCACCGCCGACGTCGCCTATGTCATCGGTGCCAACGACGTGACAAACCCTTCAGCTCGAGACGATCCGCAATCGCCGATCTACGGCATGCCGATCCTCGATGTCGACAAGGCCGGAACCGTGCTCTTCGTCAAGCGCGGCATGGGTTCGGGCTATGCCGGCATCCAGAACGAGCTCTTCTTCCTCGACAAGACGATGATGCTCTTCGGCGATGCCAAGAAAATGACGGAAGAGATCGTCAAGGCGATGTGAGGCGCTCCCCTCTCAATTCCGAAAAAAGCAAAACCCCCGGCGGGCATCCCCCGGGGGTTTTCTTTCGGTTCCCGCACTTCCGGTCAGGGAGATCCGACGCGGAAATCATCGACGCGCCCGATCACGGGCGGCAGGGCCTCGCCCCTGACGATCAGGCGGTGCTGCACCGTTTCCGCGACCGGTTCCGGCAGGCCGCCTTCACCGCCCGCCAACTCGCTTTCCGGCGATGTCGTGCGGCCGGTCAGCACGATGAAATTCGGATCGTCCTCGACCCCGTCGAAGGCGAAAGCGCCGGAAGAACCGATAACGCGGGAAATCTCGCGCTCGCAGAAAAAGGCCACCTTCCGGTAGCCCGACCACGTGAAGCCGAAGCCCTCTCCGTCGCGAAGGCGTCTTTTCTGGCCTTCCACGTCCGGGCCGTAGGAGGTGTATTTGCCGTCCTCGCTCAAAAACACATCCCAGATGTCGACAAAGATCGCCCCGCTTGCCTCCGCCCTCGCCTTGGACAGGCCGTTCAGATAGGCAAAGCTCGTCCGTTTGGCGGTCGCCTTGGTCGGCGGCAGGCCGACCCAGACAAGCGGCGTCTGGTAGAAACTGACTGTCTTGGCGAGTTTTTCAAGCCGCCCCTTGTAAGCATTCTCCCAGGCTTCGCTGCGGAATTCGAGTTTTTCCGGCTCTGCGGGCATATCGCGAACGTCCTCGGCGCCCACGAACATCACGACAATGGCAATGTCGCGGCCCTGGAGAATTTGCTGAACGCGCGTCGGATAGTCCGGCTCGGGTTGATCGACCAGCCCTTTGTCCTTGAAGATCAGTTTCTCGACCTTGATTGACGGGGTTTCGGCATATGCCGCGACCAGCCCCTCGGACAGTCCGTCGGCCATCGCATCGCCGACAACCAGAACGACGCGCGCATCCTCGTCCTTCGGTTCCTCGACGATCTTCGGTTTGGCCGGCTCGCGCCGCCTTTGCTGCTGCGGCTGGCTGCGCTCGGTTTGTTCCTGTCGCAGGCGCCGCTTCTCCTTGCGCTTGCCGATGCCGAAAAGGTTCAGCAGCGGTTTCAGCGGATTGAAGCTGGATGCGTCCGACGGCGGCGGAGGTATCCGCTTCTGCGCAAAGGCCGGATCGGTGGCGACAAGGGTTACGGAAACGAACGCTACGAAAAGGGCAAAAGCGAGCTTGCCCCATTCAAGGTGCGCCATGGCCTTGCCGCCAGTCCGGATTTGCTGTGCGTTCATGCGCGCGATCATAACGCCTGCGGCGCCCCGTTTGAAGCGTTCAGGATCCGGACTGGATGGACTGCAACAAAAGCACCGAGGCATAGCCGTCCGGCGTCAGCCCGGCTGCCCTTTGATAGGCGCGGATACCGCGTTTCGTCGCCGGCCCGATCAGGCCGTCCGCCTCGCCGACGTCGAAGCCCTTTCGGTTTAGCAATGTCTGCAACATCATCGTCTGCTCGCGCGACAGCGGCAGGGCGTTGCGCGGCCATGCGGCCTGGAAGGCGTCACCACCTCGTATGCGGTCGGCAAGGTGCCCCACGGCAAGGGCATAGGCGTCGGCGTTGTTGTAGCGTTTGATGACGAAGAAGTTCTTCAACATCAGGAATGCGGGCCCGCCCGCGCCCGCCGGCAAAAGCAGTTCGGCGCGGTCGTCGGGCCTCGGGAACGCCCGGTCGCCGGTCCGGCGGATACCGAGCCTTCGCCAGTCGGCAAGCGTCTTGGTCGTGTCGCCGTCGGCCAGCGAATAGTCGAAGCCCGTCGGCAGATCCACCTCGTAGCCCCAGGTCTTGCCGTACTGCCAGCCGTGCTGCTTGAGATAATTCGCTGTGGAGGCAAGGGCGTCCGGCACCGAGGTCCAGATGTCGTGCCGCCCGTCGCCGTCATAGTCGGCGGAATAGTGCCGCCAGCTCGACGGCATGAACTGGGTGTGGCCCATGGCCCCCGCCCAGGAACCTTCCATGGATTGCGGCGTGACATGGCCCGCCTGCAGGATCTGCAGCGCGGTCACCAGTTCCTGTTCCCAAAACGAGGTGCGGCGCGGTGCGGCATAGGCAAGGGTCGCCAGGGCGCGGATCACATAGTGCTCGCCCTTGAAGCCGCCGTAGTTCGTCTCCATGCCCCAAATCGCGAGCACCACCTCGCGGTCGACGCCGAAGCGGCGTTCGATGCGGCCCAGTTCCTCGCTATACTCGGCAAGCATCCGGCGGCCGGTTTCCATGCGTTTTTCCGAAACGGCGGATTCCAGGTACTCCCACACAGGCTTGACGAATTCCGCCTGCTTGTTCATCAGCCGGATGGTGTCGGGGTCAGGCGTAATCCCGCCAAGCGCCGCTTCATAGGTTGCGGAAGTCACCCCGCTTGCGCTCGCGGTCTGCCAGAACTGACGTTTCCAGCGCTCGAAACCCGCGTCCGCATGCGCTGGTGCCGCCAGCGGGCCTGACAGGACAATGCCGATGGAGACCAGAAGCGGCGCTTGGATCCGCCCGAGGTCGGAAAAGCCCCTTATGGCCTTTGCGATACTCAATACTGCCTTCCTCATATGCTGTCCCCATTTGCCGTCATGCCGTTGCGCCGTCAGGACAATATGTCCAAATCTTGAAACAAGGATTTTGGCGCTATCATGGTCGTATCGCCCGCCCGCCCCGGATTTTGCGATCAATGCCGGAACCTCAGCCCCGCCTCGATCGTGTTCACGTCATAGTCTCCGCCGTTGGTCGTGGTGTCGAAATGGCGGTAGGTGTATCTGGTCTGCAGCGCGATAGTGTCGCTAAACGCCCAGATGAGCGCCGCCGTCGCCATCGTGTTGCGTTCATCCAGGAAGATGCCCTCATAGCGACGCAAGGAGTAACCGACGCCCGCCTCGCCGACGAGCGAATCGCTGAAACTGTGCGAAAGCAGGAGATCGCCCGCATAGACGATCGATCCCGACGCCCCGGAGATGCCCGTCGCCTCAAATGCGGTCGCGACGCTCGCCGTCACCGTCGTCAGCCGCGTCGGAGACCAGATCATCGAGCCGTCGACCAGAAGTCCTTCCAGATTTTCAAGCGCATCGTCCCCGGGACGTTCCTCGCGCCAGCCGATGCCGATTTCGCCACGCAGCTTCGGCCCGGTGTCGATGGTCACCCCTCCCCGAAGCGCATATCCGGTAGCGTTACGGTCCTCGCAGCTCACGGGGTCGTCGCAGGCTTCGGTGTAGATGCGCCTCAGGCCCGACGCAGAAACGAAGGGCGCGAGCGTCGCGCCCGTATCCGCGTCAAGGCGCAGGGTTGCTGCATAGACCGTATTGTCCCGGTCTCCGGACGTCGATGCCCCGGTATAGGCGGTGTGGTCGATGTCGCCGCGAAGTTGCACGCCCAAGAGTCCGACATCGCGGGAGATGGCGAGCGTGCCGCCGATTTCGTGAATGTCCTGGTCGCCGCCGCTCGATTCCGCCGTCCCGCGCTCCTCGCGCGCGAAGCCGTAACGCGCGGAACCGTCAAGTTCGGTACTTTGGCTCAGGTCTAGCCGCAGGTCCGCATTGCCGTCGAAAAAGGGATCGTCGTCGATCGGCTCATCCGTATATCCCGTGTAACCGCCGCGCAGGGATACCCCCAGTTCATGGCGCGACCAGTCGGAACGCGCGTCAAGGCGCGGGTTGACCCGGTAGAAACTGTCGGGCTCGCCACCTGCCGTTCCCGCGGCATTGTCCGACCAGCCGAAGGCCGTATAGAGCTCGGGAAAGAACAGGAAGGATCCTGCGCGAAAGCCGATCGCGCGGTCGCGCGTCGTGTCACCGCCGAACACGCCGTCGTCCTCGCCCCCGCCCTGCGATCCGGACGAGGCAAGCCGCCGGGATACCGCGCGCAGGCGCTCGGCGAACGGCTGCACGGGCCTTACCCTGCCCGACGTCGAAATGGGCTCGATCTCGTCGCCGAAGGCTATGCCCCGTCGCAGGTCTCTTTCTTCGTTCTCGCCGTCGAGGTCGCCCGCGCCCGGTTCCGCGGTTTCGGCCTCCTCGGCAGAGAAAACGTCCGCCGCTCCCCTGAGTTCCAGATCCAGCCCCGCGCGGTCGCGCACGCCGGCGGTCTGCGCATGCGCCGGCAGGGCGAACGCGGGCAGCATCGCAAGCGTGTAATACAAGAGGCGAACGCGGTTCATCATAAAGCCATCGACTGCAGGCGGCGCGGGCGGTCCCGCAAAAGCCGATAATGATTTGTTAGGGTTAACGGACCCTTAGTGAAAACAGCCGGCAGCGCCGCTTTTACGCCTCAGAATCGGGCGACAAACCAGTCCTGCCGAGCTTGCGAAAAGCGGCCGGCAAGGCTATTGAGCGCATGAAACGCACGCAATGACGAGATGATCGATGCGACAGGAATTGACGGGTCAGGCGGCGGCACTTCCCGGCAAGGGAGAGGTGGAGAGTCAGGACACGGCAATCGCCTCGGCGCTGCGCACGATCGTCACGGAGACCGAAGGGCTGGAAGCGCTTCATGCCGCCCTTGCCGACGGCCTCGCCGTACCCTTCTCGCGCGCGGTCGAGGAGATCCGCGCCTCCAGGGGCCGCGTTATCGTGACCGGCATCGGCAAGAGCGGCCATATCGGCGTGAAGCTCGCGGCGACGCTCGCCTCCACCGGAACGCCGGCGTTCTTCGTGCACGCTTCCGAGGCAAGCCATGGCGATCTGGGCATGATCACCGCCGATGACGTCGTGATCGCCATTTCCTGGTCCGGCGAGACGCAGGAGCTCGCCACCACGATTGCCTATACGCGCCGCTTCAAGGTGCCGCTCGTGGCCATCACCTCCCGCGAGGACAGCTCGCTCGGCAAGGCATCGGACATCGTGCTCACGCTGCCCCGCGTGACGGAAGCCTGCCCGCACGGGCTTGCGCCGACGTCGTCGACCATCATCCAGATGGCCATGGGCGATGCGCTTGCCATCGCGCTTCTGGAATCGCGTGGTTTCACCGCTCAGGATTTCGGCGTCTTCCATCCCGGCGGCAGGCTTGGCGCGAGCCTGAAGCACGCCCGCGACATCATGCACACCGGCGATGCCCTTCCGCTTGCCGGTGCCGATCTGCCGATGCGCGAGGCGATCGTGCTGATGACGCAAAAGGGTTTCGGCGTGCTCGGCATCACCGGAGCCGACGGAACGCTGGCGGGCATCATTACCGACGGCGACCTCCGCCGCCATCTGCGGTCCAACTTCCTCGACATGACGACGGCGCAAGTCATGACCGCGAATCCCAAAACCATCGGCCCGGACATGCTGCTCGCCTCCGCGGTGGAATTCGTCAACGCCGCCTCGATCACCGCCGTCTTCGTGGTGGAAGAGGGAAAGCCGGTCGGCATCATCCACCTGCACGACCTGCTTCGCAGCGGTGCTGCCTGAGGGTTGGGAGCCCTGCTTTTACTGCCCATTTACCTTATTGAAAATAAGGCATTTTTCTTGAGCGAGACGGCAATCGATTAGGGATTGCTTAGCCCGCCCTTCCTATCCTTGTGCACAAGTTTAATCAAATCGGCAGGAACGGCCGAAGGTTTGGTGCATCAATGGATCTGGGAACCATCATTGGGATCATTATTGCCTTCGTTATGGTGATGATTGCCATATTCCTCGGAGGCAGTTTCAGTCAATTCATAGATACGCCTTCAGCGATGATCGTGATCGGGGGCGGTTTGGCCGCCACGCTGATCCGCTTTCCCTTGTCCGGGATCATCAGCGCGCTCGGCGTGGGAGCGAAAGTGGCCTTCAAGCACAAGAAGGAAGACCCTCGCTCCATCATCGAGGAGATCACGCAGCTCGCCGATATTGTCCGCAAATCCGGGCCTCTCGGCCTCGAAAACGCGGATGTCTCGGATCCCAACCTTGCAAAGGGCATGCAATTCATCGCCGACGGCTATGAGCCGGAGTTCATCCGCGACACGCTGGAAAGAGAGCGGGATCTTTATCTGGAGCGGCTGAAATCCGGTCGCAAGTTCTTCAAGGCGCTGGGGGATTCCGCTCCGGCCTTCGGAATGATCGGCACGCTCATCGGCCTCGTCCAGATGCTGGCGACCCTTGACGACCCGACGACCATCGGCCCGTCGATGGCGGTCGCCCTTCTGACGACGCTCTATGGCGCGCTCATCGCCAACATCGTCTGCCTGCCGATCGTCGACAAGCTCGACACCAAGTTCGAGGTGGAGGAGGTCAATCAGACGCTCATCATCGATGGCGTCATGCAGATACGCGACAACAAGAGCCCGGCGCTGATCCGCGACATGCTGACCGCCTATATCCCCGAAAAGGCGCGCGAGGCCGAAGCGGCGCAGGCGGCTTGATGGCGACGGCGGCAAAGGTGTGAGCGCATGAGCAAGAAAAGACAGAACGCAAGCGGCGGCGGCGCGCCGGATTGGCTGGTCACCTTCGCCGACCTGATGTCGATCCTCGTGTGCTTCTTCGTCCTGATCATCTCCTTCTCCATTCAGGACAAGCAGAAGCTGCAGGTCGTCGCCGGCTCCATGCGGGAAGCCTTCGGCGTCAAGGAAACCTCGCGCCGCACGGGCATCATCGAAATCGAGGGCATTCCGATCCGCGATTACATCAAGGATATTTCCCAGGTCCCCCACGAGCTCGATTCCGACTTCGCCAACCAGCGCCACGAAAAGAAGCGCAAGCAAGGCCCGGAAGCCAACACCCATTCGGTCGCGGAAGCCGAGATCGACATTCCCCGCCAGTTCGCCACCGCCGCCGCCTCTCTGCGCCAGGCATGGCAGGAACTTCCCGAGATCACCGAGCTTTCGAGCAACATCATTCTGGAGGAAACGGATGAGGGGCTGAACATCCTGCTGGTCGACCAGGAAGGCCGTTCGATGTTTCCCGAAGGCTCGCGCTATCCTTACGAGTTGACCCGCCGGCTGCTTGCCAAGATGGCGCCGGTCCTCGCAAAGATGCCGAACCGCATCCGCATCACCGGCCATACCACGACGGGCCGCGTGTCGACCAATCCCGGCTACACCTCCTGGGAGCTTTCGTCCGATCGCGCGAATGCCGCGCGCCAGGTACTTGCGGAATACGGCATCCCGCAGGACAGGTTCTACGCGGTTGTCGGCAAGGCGGATACCGAGCCGCTTTTCCCGAACGACCCATTCCTTGCCTCGAACCGTCGCATCGGCATTCTCCTGATGTCGGAGGCTCCGCCCTTGCCGCTCGGCCACAATCCCTGACCTGAGGGACTGAGGGCCCCCCGTGGAGGATCACCCGTCAGCAGGCTCCACCACGAGAACGGTGCCCTCGGTGTTCGTCACCCGCACCTTGGAGCCGCCGCCGCAGTCGGGGCCCTTGACCCGCCATATCGTATCGTCGATGTGGATGCGCCCGTATCCGTCGATGATCGGCTCGTCCAGCACGAAGGTGCGCCCCACATAGCGGCTACCGCGCCGGTTGAGGCCGGGGTCGCCCTCATCGGCCCTTATTCCGCGAAAGAACAGGCGGCTTGCGACCAGGCTGGCGATCGCGACCGCCAGGAAAAGCAGAAGCGAGACCTGCCAGGAAAGCTCCACGAAGAGCGCCAGCGTGCCGACGAGGATCGCCGCGACGCCGAACCAGAGGAAGAACGTTCCGGGCGCCAGGATCTCGAGCCCGATGAGAATTAGGCCGAGGATCCACCACGACCACGGCCCCAGCTCGAAAATCAGGCGTTCGATCAGGCTCACGCGCCTTCTCCGTTCGCCTGCTGGCCCGTGCGCGGAACGCTTGCCGTTGAGCGGCGCTGGAAGACATCCTCGCCGAAGCTGTCCCTGGCGATCTCGGCGATGCCGGCAAGGGAGGCCAGCATCGACGTCGCTTCGGTCGGCAGGATCATCAGTTTCTGGTTGTTGGATTTCGCGAAGGCACCGAACGCCTCGACGTATTTGTTGGCGACGAAGTAGTTGATCGCCTGCACGTCGCCGGCGGCGATCGCCTCGCTCACCATCTGTGTGGCCTTCGCTTCGGCTTCCGCTTCGCGTTCGCGCGCCTCGGCGTCGCGGAAAGCGGCTTCACGCCGCCCTTCGGCTTCCAGGATCAGCGACTGGCGCAAGCCTTCGGCTTTCAGGATTTCCGCTTGCCTGCGCCCCTCAGCATCCAGGATCGCGGCGCGTTTTTCACGCTCCGCCTTCATCTGGCGCGCCATGGCGTCGACGAGATCGCGCGGCGGGTTGATGTCCTTGATCTCGATACGGGTCATCTTGATGCCCCAGGGTTCGGCGGCCGCGTCCACCACCTTCAGGAGGCGTGCGTTGATCTCGTCGCGATTGGACAGCAACTCGTCGAGGTCCATCGACCCCATGACGGAGCGAATGTTCGTCATCGTGAGGTTCAGGATCGCGTTTTCGAGCCCCATTACCTCGTAACCCGCGCGCGCGGCGTCGATCACCTGGTAGAACGTCACGCCGTCGACCTCCACGGTCGCGTTGTCGCGCGTGATCACCTCCTGGGAGGGCACATCGAGCACCTGCTCCATGACGTTCATCTTGTGGCCGATGCGGTCGATGAAGGGCACGATGAAATTCAGCCCCGGCTCCAGCGACTTGCGGAACCGGCCGAAGCGCTCGACCGTGTAGTTGTAGCCTTGCGGGACCGTCTTTACCCCGGCGAAGAAAACAAGAACGACCAGGAGAAGAAGGACGACGATCGCAATGTCGAAGCCGTAGATTTCAAGCGGCATGCGGGCAACTCCCGACGAATCGAATCAACGAGAAACGCCGGAAGTATGCGGTCAAAGCCAGGGGCTTACCAGCCTGCCGCTACGGGATTCGCAGGCAGGCTTGTCGAAGCCTTGCCTTATCCCCCCAAAGCTTTCACGAACGCGGCCTCACACCCAGCCGGAAAGCTCGCGCCGCACGATCGTCTCAAACAGCTTCATGCCAGGTTCGCCGTCGTTCAGGCAGGGGATATGCGCGAAATGCTCGCCGCCGTTCTCATGGAATATCTCGCCCGCCTCGCCGGCGATTTCCTCCAAAGTCTCCAGACAGTCGGACGCGAACCCCGGATTGATGACGGCGATCCGCCTGACGCCGGATTTCGCGAGTTCCTCCACCGTCTTGTCGGTATAGGGCTGCAGCCATTCCTCCGGCCCGAAGCGTGACTGGAAGGTGACTTTCAGCTTTTCCTTGGGCCAGCCCAGGCGCTCGCGCACCAGCCGCGTCGTCTTCTGGCAGTGGCAGTGGTAGGGGTCGCCGTTCCTGAAATAGCTTTGCGGGATACCGTGGTAGGAAGCGAGAACGATTTCCGGCTCGAAGTCGAGTTCGCCAAGCTCCGTCTCGATCGAGCGCGCGATCGCATCGATATAGGCCGGGTCGTCGTGATAGGGCGGCACGGTTCGCAACGCCGGTTGCCAGCGCATCTTCATGAGCGCGCGGAAAACGGTGTCGTTCACCGTCGCGGTGGTGGAGGCCGAATACTGCGGATAGAGCGGGAAAACGAGAATTCTCTCGCAGCCCTCTTCCCGCAGGCGTTGGAGACGCGATGAGATGGACGGGTTGCCGTAGCGCATCGCCCAGTCGAAAACGAGGTTTTCCCCCAAGCCGCTCAAACGCCCGGCAAGCTTGTCGGACTGGCTGCGCGTGATCGTGCGCAAGGGGGATTCGTCAAGCTCTCGGTTCCAGATTTCCTCATAGGCCTTGCCGGATTTCTTTGGCCGGGTATTCAGCACGATGCCATAGAGGATCGGATACCAGATCGCCTTCGGCCATTCGATCACGCGCTTGTCCGTCAGGAATTCTTCCAGGTAGCGGCGCATGGAGCGGAAGTCGGTTCCATCCGGCGTGCCGAGATTGACGAGAAGCACGCCGATGCGGCCCGCCTTGACCGGCGGGTGGCCCTCCGGCAGGCGCACCGCCCGCATCTCCCTTGCACGTTCAATGTCGGTCGTCTTGTCGATCACGTTCATTATTCCCGGCCAATCCTTTAGCGCTTCACATACACCTGTTACGCGCGAGGTAGATAGGCCGGATTTATATTCGTTCCAATGTAGGTGCGAAAGTCCGTCCGCGACCGGTGGTCGCGCGGCGGCCATTAGGCGCATTCAGTCGTATTTCCGCTCGTCGGAAATCACCTTGCCGTCGTTGGGAAGGCTGCCGGGGTCCGCCCGTTCCACAGTGCCCTTAAGCTTTGTGACGTCGCGCAAGGTGACCTCGAGCGCCGAAGCGAGCCCGTCATCGGCCACTGCGCTTTCGAAAACGAGGCGCATCGTGTCCTGCTCGCCGGTTCGCTCCACGATGAGCCGCGCCCGGTCGACCTCCCCGTGGCGGGAAAGGATTTCGGCAACCTGCTTGGGGTCGACGAACATGCCCTTGATCTTGGTGCGCTGGTCGGCGCGGCCCATCCAGCCCTTGAGGCGCATGTTGGTGCGCCCGCACGGCGACGGTTCGGACACGATAGCAGAAAGATCGCCCGTTCCAAGCCGGATGATCGGGTAGACGCGGGAAAAGCCGGTCACCACCACTTCGCCCACCTCGCCGTCGGGCACCGGTTCGTCCGTACCGGGCCGCACGATTTCCACGATGCAGTCCTCGTTGACGACCATGCCGGCGTCCACTTGCGTTTCATAGGCGATCACGCCCACTTCCGCCACGGCGTAGCATTGGCGCACATCCACGCCGCGCTCCGCGTATTCCGCGCGGAGCGAGGGAAACAGCGCCCCGCCCGAAACGAGGCCCTTGCGAATGGACGACACGTCGACGCCGGCCTCCGCCGCCTTGTCGAGCAGGATCTTCAGATAATCGGGCGTGCCGGTATAGGCGTTCGGGCGGATTTTGGAGATCGCCTCAAGCTGCATTTCCGTATTGCCGATGCCGGCGGGAAAGACCGCGCAACCGAGCGCCCGCGCACCATGGTCGAGAATGAAGCCGCCCGGCGTCATGTGATAGGCAAAGCAGTTGTGCACGATATCGCCGCGCCGGAAGCCTGCGGCATAAAGGGCGCGCGCGCCGTTCCACGGATCGGCGCCGGAGCCCTGAGGCTCGAAGATCGGGCCGGGGGACATGAACACCCGCCCGTATTGCGTGACATCCGCGACGGCGAAATCCCCGAACGGCGGCTTGCGGGACTGCGCCTCCAGAAGCTCGCTTTTCCTGAGCACCGGCAGTTTCGCAAGGTTTGCCCGCGAGGTCACCATTTCCGGGTTGACGCCGGAAAGATGATTTGCCCAGCCCGGCGCTTCTTCGATGGCATGGGCGATCAGCGCGGGAAGGCGGCGAAACAGGTCGGCCTCGCGCTCGTCCCTGTGGCGCGTTTCCAGGCTATCATAGTGCTCGCCGGTCATGGCAGGTCCTCCGCTCCTTGTCGGGAACGTACAATCGTTCGAAACTGTTTTGCGATGGTACCGACGCGGCTCGTCAGGAGAGCCAGCGCTTGCGCCGCTTGTAGTGTTTCACGTCGCGGAACGACTTGC
Source organism: Hongsoonwoonella zoysiae (assembly GCF_013266695.1). GTDB lineage: Bacteria > Pseudomonadota > Alphaproteobacteria > Rhizobiales > Stappiaceae > Hongsoonwoonella > Hongsoonwoonella zoysiae. Next base: position 1,354,273 of record NZ_JABRXF010000001.1, on the reverse strand, counting down.
GCCCCTCACCGCCCACGCCGAGGTAGAATTCCTTGACGTCCTCATTGTCGCGAAGAGCCTTCGCGTCGCCGTCGAGCACAATGCGCCCGGCTTCAAGAATGTAGCCGTAGGTCGCGTAACGAAGCGCCACGTTGGTGTTCTGCTCTGCCAGCAGGAAGGATACGCCTTCCTTCTCGTTGAGGAGTTTGACGATTTCGAAGATTTCCTCGACGAGTTGCGGGGCGAGCCCCATCGAAGGTTCGTCGAGAAGGATCATGTTCGGCCGGCTCATCAGCGCGCGGCCGATCGCGCACATCTGCTGTTCGCCGCCGGAGGTATATCCGGCCTGGCTGCTGCGCCGTTCCTTCAGGCGCGGAAAATAGCTGTAGACGAGATCGAGGTCGTCTTTGATCGCGCCATGGCCGTCCTTGCGCGTGTAGGCGCCGGTCAGGAGGTTTTCTTCCACCGTCAGATGGCCGAAGCAGTGCCGGCCCTCCATCACCTGGATGCAGCCGCGTTTCACCAGGTCGTTCGGAGAAAGCGCCTCCACCTGATCTTCCTTGAAGACGATCGAGCCCTTGGTCACCTCGCCGCGTTCCGCACCGAGAAGGTTCGATATCGCCTTCAGCGTGGTCGTCTTGCCCGCGCCGTTGGCGCCGAGGAGGGCGACGATGCCGCCCTCCGGTACGCTGAGCGAGACGCCCTTCAACACCAGAATGACGTGATTGTAGATCACCTCGATGTTGTTGACCGACAGGATCGGTTGTGCGGCCGTCTCGTTCATTTTTCGCTCCAATTATCTGACGTTATATGTCGGATCGTCAGACGATCAGTTGTTGCACTCGCGCGGAGTGATGTTGGCTTCCTTGGCATAGGCCGCGGCGTCTTCCGCGATCAGCGGATCGATCACCTCGCGGTCCGGCTGGATGCCGGAAGCGATCACGTTCCACTTTTTCGCGCCCGCGTCCCACTGCTGGATCAGCACCGTTCCGGGGTTGGAGTGGCTGGCGCAGGAAAGCTCCACCGGATAGGTGAAGTTCGGCAGGCCAAGCTCGGCAAGGCGCGCCTCGTCCACCTTCAACTGATCGAAGCCGTCACGCACGTCCGACGCCTTGATCTCGTTCGAGCCCTTGATCTCCATTGCCTTGCGGATCGCCTCGACGGTCCACACAGCGGCGATCAGGCCGCGGTTGTAGAGGACTTCGCCGACGCGTTCCTTCTCGCCCGCGCCCTTGCCCGCGCCATAGACCTTGTCGAGGATTTCCTGATGCAGCGGGAAGTCGGGGCCCGGTGCGTGGAAGGTGCCCGAAAGATAGCCGTTCGCTTCACCTCCGGTCGGCAGCACGTCCTGCTCGGAGCCGGACCACCAGTTGCCGATGAAGCGGTCCATCGGGAAGCGGATGGAAGCGGCTTCCTTGACGGCCACCTGGTTCATCACGCCCCAGCCCCACATGAACACCCAGTCCGGGCGCAGGCGGCGGATCTGCAGCCATGTCGCTTTCTGCTCCTGGCCCGGATGGTCGACCGGGAGAAGCTCGAGCTTGAAGCCGTGCTTTTCGGCCAGGGCCTCGAGCGTGCGGATCGGCTCCTTGCCGTAGGCCGAGTTGTGGTAGACGAGCGCCAGCGTCTTGCCCGAAAGATTGGCGTGGCCGCCCTCGATCGCGGCGGCGTAGTTCACCATGCCGGACGCCAGGTCCCAGTAGGTTCCCGGAGGATTGAAGATCCACGGGAAGATCGTGCCGTCGGCGGCCGACGTGCGCCCGTAGCCCATGGTGAAGATCGGAATCTGGTCTACCTCAGCCTTCGGGATCAGCTGGTAGGAGATGCCGGTCGAAAGCGGCTGATAGACGAGCGCGCCGGATTCGCCCTGGTTCTTGGTGTTCTCGTAGCACTCAACACCCTGCTGGGTGTTATAGGCGGTTTCGCACTCGACCACATTGATCTTCGCGCCGTTGATGCCGCCGTCACGCTCATTCAACAGCGTGAAATAGTCGGCATAGCCGTTGGCGAAGGGAATACCGCTGGGCGCATAGGGGCCCGTGCGGTAGACGAGCGATGGAATGGTGAGTTCATAGGCCGAGGCGGCGGTCGCCGCGATCGGTGCGGCGATCGCCAGTGCGGCGAGTCCAGTTGCCAGATCCTTCAGTCTCATTCGTATTTCCTCCCTAGGATCATGCTTGCGGGTCGGTAGGTAATGGCTGAGGCGCCCCTCGTTATATGGTGCTCCGGTGGAGCACCGGTTTCGCTTCGCCTCAGTACGGGAACGGCCAGAGCCTGAATTTCTCCTTCAGTATCTGCCACATGCGGGCCAGGCCGTGCGGCTCCACGATCAGGAAGCCCATGATCAAAAGTCCCATCAGCAGGATTTCGACATGCTTGGCCAGAACCGGCAGCAGCCCCAGGCCGTCGACCATGAAGTTCTTGAGGAAGATCGGCATGAGCACCAGGAACGTCGCCCCCAGGAAAGAGCCCAGGATCGAGCCGAGCCCGCCGATGATCACCATGAAGAGCACGAGGAAGGAGACGTTGATGCCGAAGACCTCCGTCACCTCGATCGCGCCGAGATAGATGGTGAAGAGCAGCGATCCGGCCATGCCGACGTAGAAGGAGGAAAAGGCGAAGGCCGAAAGCTTGGTCTGCAGCGGGCGCACGCCGATGAGCTCTGCGGCGATGTCCATGTCGCGGATCGCCATCCAGTTGCGCCCGATCCGCCCGCGCACGACATTCTTGGCGATCAGGCCGAAGAGGGCGAGGAAGGACAGGCAGAAGAGGTATTTCACCCAGGGTGCCGCCGTCGGCCCCGTCACCACGAGGCCGAAGATGGAACGCTCCGGCACGCTGATCTGGCCGGTGGCGGAATAGTTGTAGAACCAGCCAACCTTGTTGAAGAGCCAGACGAGGAAGAACTGGGCGGCAAGTGTTGCCACCGCCAGGTAGAAGCCCTTGATGCGCAGGCTCGGCAGGCCGAACATGACGCCGACAAGCGCCGTAGCCCCGCCGGAAAGCAGGACGACGATGGCGATGTTGAGCTCGGGAAAACTCGTCATCAGCTTGTAGGAGGCGAACGCCCCCACCGCCATGAAGCCGCCGGTGCCAAGCGAGATCTGCCCGCAGTAGCCGACGAGAATGTTGAGCCCGAGCGCGGCCAGCCCGTAGATGAGCAGCGGCAGCAGCACCGCGTTCGTCCAGTAGTCGTTGACGAAGAACGGCACGACGAGGAAGGCGATCGCCGCGAAGGCGATGACGGCCCAGCGGTCCTGAGCGATCGGAAAGATCGCCTGATCCGCATCGTAGGTCGTCTTGAATTGACCGGCCTCACGATAAAGCATGGTGGATTACGCCCCTCGTTGTCCTATACGCGCTCGATGATGCGTTCGCCGAAGAGCCCTTGCGGGCGCACCAGCAGGAAGGCGAGCGCAAGCATGTAGGCGAACCAGTTTTCGATGGCGCCGCCCACGAACGGCCCCAAATAGATTTCCGCGACCTTCTCGCCGACGCCGATGATAAGCCCGCCGACGATGGCGCCCGGGATCGACGTGAAGCCGCCGAGAATAAGCACCGGCAGCGCCTTCAGCGCGATCAGCGACAGCGAGAACTGCACGCCGGATTTCGCGCCCCACATGATGCCTGCGACCAGCGCCACGATCCCCGCGACCGACCACACGATCACCCAGATCGTCCTCAGCGATATGCCGACCGAAAGGGCTGCCTGGTGGTCGTCGGCGACCGCGCGCAGCGCCCGCCCGATCCGCGTTTTCTGGAAGAAGATCGCAAGCCCCGTCACAAGTGCGGCGGCGACCACGGCGGCCACGACCTCGAGCTTTTCGACGTAGATGTCGAAGGTGTCGAGCATCCAGTCGGATGCGCCGGACGGCAGGCCGATGTCGAGCGGCTTCACGTCCGAACCCCACAGCAGGTCGCCGAAGCCTTCGAGGAAATAGGCAAGCCCGATCGTGGCCATGAAGAGGATGATCGGCTCCTGGTTGACCAGGTGGCTCAGCAGGAAGCGTTCGATCGCCCAGGCGAGCGCGATCATCACGCCGACTGTCAGCACGAAGGAGACCGGCCAGGGAACCCCCGTCTTTTCCATGATGCCGACGAAGGTGAGCGCGGCGAAAAGGCAGAAGACGCCTTGCGCGAAGTTGAAGATGCCGGACGCCTTGAAGATCAGCACGAAGCCGAGTGCGACGAGCGAATACATCACGCCCGCCATCAGTCCCGACAAGACGGTTTCTATGAAAAACAACATGTCTGGAGCCGCTCCCTCATTCCTCGTGCGGAACGCCGAGATAGGCGTCGATCACGTCTTGGTTCTTCTGCACTTCCTCGGGTATCCCGTCGGCGATCTTGCGCCCGTAGTCGAGAACGACGACCCGGTCGGAAAGGTCCATGACCACGCCCATGTCGTGCTCGATCAGCGCGATAGTGGTGCCGAACTGCTGGTTCACGTCGAGGATGAAGCGGCTCATGTCCTCCTTTTCCTCGAGGTTCATGCCCGCCATCGGTTCGTCGAGCAGCAGAAGCTCGGGCTCCATGGCAAGCGCGCGGGCAAGCTCGACACGCTTTTGCAGGCCGTAGGGCAGCCGCCCCACGGGCGTCTTGCGGATCGCCTGGATTTCCAGGAAGTCGATGATCTCCTCCACCCGGTGGCGGTGGACGATCTCCTCCTTCAGCGCGGGTCCCCAGTGCAGGCACTGCCAGAGGAAGTTCTTCTTCATCGCCAGCCCGCGCCCGGTCATGATGTTGTCGAGCGTGGTCATGCCCTTGAAGAGCGCGACGTTCTGGAACGTGCGGGCGATGCCCTGGCTCGCCGCCTCATAGGGCTTCATCTTGCGCCGCGCCTTGCCGCGCCAGGTGATGGTGCCTTCCTGCGGGTGGTAGAATCCGTTGATGACGTTGAGCATCGACGTCTTGCCCGCCCCGTTCGGGCCGATGATCGCGCGGATCTCTCCCTTGCGGATATCGAAGGAGATATCGGTGATCGCCTTAACGCCGCCGAAGGCGAGCGAGACGTTGGCCACGCTCAAGAGCACCTCGCCCTTGGTCACGCCGCTTCCGGGCATGGTCGCCGGTTCCACAAAGGCGTTCATTCCGCCGCCTCCCTGGTCACGCCGCCCTCGGGTTCATAGATCTTCATGTCGCGGATCTGCACCGTCGCCTCGATCGCGCCCTTGCGCCCGTCCTCATAGGTCACTTCCGTGCGCACGTGCTTTTCGGTGGAACCGTCATATAGAGCCTCGATCAGCGGGGCGTAGCGTTCGGCGATGAAGGAGCGGCGCACCTTCTGCGTGCGCGTCAGTTCGCCGTCGTCGGCGTCCAGTTCCTTGTGCAGGATGAGGAAGCGCCTGATCTGCGCGCCCGCCATCATCGGCTCGCGGGAAAGGTCGCGGTTCACCTGGTCGACGTGCTCCTCGATCATCCTGTAGACCTGAGGGTTCGCCGCCAGTTCCTGATAGGAGGCGTAGTTGACGTTGTTGCGCTCCGCCCAGGAACCGACCGCCGTCAGGTCGATGTTGACGAAGACGCTGGCGAAGTCCCGTCCGTCGCCGAAGGCCACGACCTCCTTCACGTTCGGGAAGAACTTGAGCTTGTTCTCGATGTATTTCGGCGCGAAGAGGTCGCCGGACTTGAGCTTGCCGACGTCCTTGGCCCTGTCGATGATCTTCAGGTGCCCCTCGTCGGTGATGATGCCGGCGTCGCCCGTGAGCACCCAGCCGTCCTCGGTCTTGGTGTTCTTCGTCGCCTCGTCGTTCTTGTAGTAGCCGACGAAGACGCCGGGCGAACGGTAGAGCACCTCGCCGTTGTCGGCGATCCTGATTTCCACCTGCGGCGCGGGCGTGCCCACGGTATCGCCGTAGATCTGCCCGTCCGGCTGCATGGTGATGTAGACGGAAGCCTCCGTCTGGCCGTAGAGCTGCTTCAGGTTCAGCCCGAGCGCGCGGTAGAAGCGGAAGATCTCGGGGCCGATCGCCTCGCCGGCTGTATAGCCCACCTTGAGGCGGGTGAAGCCCATCTGGTTCTTCAGCGGGCCGTAGACCAGAAGCTCGCCGAGCCGGTACATGAGCCGGTCCTTGAAGGAGACGTCCTCGCCGTTCAGGATTGGTTCGCCCACGCGGCGCGCGACCTCCATGAAATGGTCGAACATCCTCTTCTTCAGCTTCGAGGCGTCCTCCATGCGCACCATGATGTGGGTCAGCATGTTCTCAAAGACGCGCGGCGGGGCGAAGAAATAGGTTGGCGCGATCTCGCGGCGGTCGGATTCCACCGTTTCCGCGCTTTCCGGGCAGTTCACGCAGTAGCCGGCCGTATAGGCCTGGGCGAGCGAGAACACATGGTCGCCGATCCAGGCCATAGGCAGATAGGCGACGATTTCCTCGTGCTCGTCGAGCTTGTCGAATCTGTTGCCGTTGCGCGCGGAAATGACGAGATTGTCGAAGGAAAGCATCACGCCCTTCGGCTGGCCCGTCGTGCCCGAGGTGTAGAGCATGACGGCGATGTCGTCGCCCTTCGACGCGGCAATGTCTGCTTCCCAGGCCTTCACGGCGTTCGCATCGCCGGCCATCGTCTTGCGGCCGGCTTCCTGCACGGCCTCGAAGCTGTGCAGCTTGGTGTGGTCGTAGTCGAGAAGGCCGCGTTCCTCGTCGTAGATCACCTCCTCCAGCATGGGCAGGCGATCGGAGATCGAAAGCAACTTGTCGACCTGCTCCTGATCCTCGACGCAAGCGAATTTCACTTCCGCGTGCTGCAGGACGAAGACCATCTCTTCGGCGACCGAATCGGAATAGATCGGCACCGGCACGCCGCCGAGCGACTGCGCAGCCACCATCGTCCAGTAAAGACGCGGGCGGTTTGCGCCGATGATCGCGATCCTGTCGCCTTTCTTGAAGCCGAGGCCCTTGAGGCCGACCGCGAAGGCACGGATTTCGTCGAGGACCTCGGCCCACGTCCATGCCTGCCAGATTCCTAGATCCTTCTCGCGAACGGCCGGGCGGTCCTTGAAGACCACGGCATTGCGCAGAAGGATTTTGGGAAAGGTGTCCTCGTCGAGACGCTCGACGACGGGCGACCCTGCCATAGCGTTTCTTCCCCTCTTGATCGTCCCGTTTTCGGGATCGTTCTCTCCCGCGTATCAAACGCCCGCCGCGACCGCATAATCAAGCCCTTTTTGAAAAAGACCTAATTGACGTCGCGTTGACGTGGCTTTTCACGCGCGTCAAACGCTAGGCCAACCGCGTTTCCCCATTATGTTCCAATTGCAACGAAATGTTTCGGGAGGTGAAATCCGTGCGGGACGGCCGAATTGCAGGGCGGATGCTTCGCGAAGACCCTCGCTTCCGGCCGGCCCCGTCACATCCGCCCCCTGCCCCACTCGCCAGCCTGCCACACCCGCGAAGGCGGGTGTCCGGCATCCACAGGCGGGGCGGATCATCTTTTTGCGCCGTCACTTGCTTGCAGCCTTCAATCTGGGTGCCAGGACCGATACCACACCGCCCCTAAGCCCTTTGCCGGTCTTCTCCCGCGCGCATCCTCAGCTAAAATCCGGTCATGACAACGGCCACGACCATGCAGCAAGGCCCTGAAGACCATCCCCAGCTCGATGTCCTTCAGGCCGCGCTCGATCACATCAACCAGGGTTTTTCGGTCTTCGATGCCGACCTCAGGCTGCTTGCCTGGAACAGGGGCCTGTTCGAAATGCTCGACCTGCCGCTGTGGCTGGCGGAGCGCGGCACGCCGCTTGAGTGTTTCTTTCGCGTGATCGCCGGGCGCGGCGAATACGGCCCCGGCGATATCGAGGAGCAGGTGCAGCGCCGGCTGGAGCGGGCGCGGTTGTTCGAGGCCCATTCGTTCGAGCGTGTGCGCCCGAACGGGCAGGTGATTCTCGTCACCGGCGCGCCGCTGCCCCAGGGCGGATTCGTCACCACCTATACGGATGTCACGCGCGATCGCCGCCAGCAGGAGCGCCTGGAGCAGACGGTGATGGAACGCACCCGCGCCCTTCGCCAGAGCGAGGACTGGCTGAGGCTCGTGACCGACAATGTTCCGGCCCTTGTCGCCTATCTCGCGCCCGGCCCCGTTTTCGGCTTCGCCAACCGCGCCTATGCCAAGTGGTTCGGCCAGACGGTTTCCTCCATCATCGGCCGCTCGGTGGAAGAGGTTGCGGGGCCCGAGCTTTTTCCCGTGCTTGCCCCTCACATTGCCCGAGCATTCGAAGGTGTCGCCGTTTCCTACGAATACAGCCGCGCGAGCGCGACGGGGCGCATCGCCCATATGCGCTCCACCCTCATCCCCGACCGCACGCGCGACGGGCGCACGCTCGGCTGTTTCGTCCTCTCGCTCGACGTGACGCAGCAAAAGCACAGCGAGGCCGCGCTTGCCCAGGCCCAGCGCATGGAGGCCGTCGGCCAGCTTTCGGGCGGGCTTGCGCATGACTTCAACAATCTCCTGACGATCATCATCGGCAACACGCTGGCGCTGAAGAGGCTCGCCGACGAGCAGGTCCTGCCGGATCTGGCCGGCCACCTCGATCCGCTCCTTCATGCCGCCCGGCGCGGCGCGGACCTGACGCGCCGGCTTCTGGCGTTCGCGCGCGGCGACGTTTCGGACCAGACGCGCGTCAGGCTTGCGAGCCTCGTTTCCAATGTCGGCCGCCTGCTTTCCGGATCGCTACCGAAAAACGTGCGCCTCGATCTTGAGATTTCAGACCGGAACGCCGATGCGATGATCGATGCCTCGGGCTTCGAAAACGCGCTGATCAATCTCGCCTTCAACGCGCGCGATGCCATGCCCGATGGCGGCACGATCACGCTGGCGCTGGCGGAGCGCAAGCTTGCCGCGGCCGAGGCGAAGGCCCTCGACCTTCCGGAGGGCGCTTACGGGGTCATCGCCGTCAGCGATACGGGCAGCGGCATGAACGCCGAAACCTTGCGCCGTGCCTTCGATCCCTTCTTCACCACCAAGGCCTTCGGCACGGGCAGCGGCCTCGGCCTGCCCACCGTCTATGGCGTGGTGAAGCGCGCCGGCGGTCACGTCGAAATCGACAGCGCGCCCGGCGAAGGCACGAAGATAACGCTCTACCTGCCGGTTGTTGGCGGCGAAGGGCGCGAAGCCGTCATTCGCGAGGAGGCCGCGCCCGCCGCCATTTCCGACGGTGCGCTCATTCTCGTCGTCGACGACGAGCCGGATGTCGCCGAGGTGGTGCGAGACCAGCTTGTGGAACTCGGCTTCGCCGTGCTCGTCTCCACCGATACGGAGGATGCGCTGGCGCTCGTGCGCAGCGTTCCGGACATTGCGGCGGTCGTCAGCGACGTTGTCATGCCGGGCCAGTCGAGCGGGACGGCATTGGCGCGGAAGATGCGTGAAATCCGCCCCGGCCTGCCGATCGCGCTGATGAGCGGCTACCGCAGCGACCGGGCGGCATCCGAAACCCTCGACGCCGGCTGTTCCGTGCTTGAAAAACCCTTCACAAGCCGCATGCTGGCGAAGGCGATGAACGAAATTCTTGACGACGGTCCGACTCGGCTGGAAAGCGCGCGAGAGACATGACCCATCCCGACCCGATCCGAGATCCGCGCAAGGCGGCCATGGAAGATACCGTCGTTTACGTCGTCGACGACGAGGCCGACATTCGCGCGCTTCTGGTCGACACGCTCGGCACCTACCGGTTCCGCGCCGAAGGGTTTGCGACCGGGCGCGATGTGCTTTCCGCGCTCAATCTGCGCGAGCCGTCGGTTATCGTGCTCGACCTCGGCCTGCCGGATATGGACGGCATGGAGCTCATCAACCGCATCCGCGCGAAGACGGCCGTTCCGATCATCGTGCTTTCGGCCCGCTCCCATGCCTCGGACCGGATCATGGGGCTTGAGATCGGCGCAGACGACTATGTGGTCAAGCCCTTCGACCCGCGCGAGATCGTGGCGCGCGTGCGCTCGCTCCTGCGCCGCACAGCGCCAGCGCCTTCGGAAAAAGCAGGAGAATCCTCCAAAGCCCGCTTTGCCGGGTGGACCTATGAACCGCGCTCGCACCGTCTCGTCGCACCTGACGGAGAGGAAACCTTCCTGCCAACCGGCGAGGCCCAGCTTCTTGAAGCTTTGCTCAATGCGCCGAAACGCGTTTTATCGCGCGATTTCCTACTCGATCACGGCGGGCGCGACGATGCGCTCGACCGGGCGATCGACGTGCGCATCTCCCGCATCCGCAAGAAGCTTTCCGGCGAGAGCAAATCGCCGCTCATCCGCACCGTCTATGGATCCGGCTATATGCTGACCGCCGATGTCGACTGGTCCTGAGGCTTTTTATTCCGCCGCAAGCTCGACCCGGCTGCCTTCACGATAGTCAGAGAGCCGCTCTGCCCGCGCCGCTTCGGCCTTTTTCGCGTTTTCCGCCCGCACCGGCCCGAAGCCGCGAATGCCCTCCGGCCATGCCGCGAGCCGAACCGCCGCCTGATAATTTTCAGCCGTCAGCGTCGCCGCGATCTCGTCCAGCGTCGCCTCGTAGTCGGCCAGATGCCGGCGCTCCATCCTGCGGTCCGCGCCGAAGCGGAACGGGTCGAACGCCGTGCCGCGCAGGCCCTTCATCCGGGCAAGCAGTTTCAGCGGGGATAACATCCAGGGGCCAAAACGCATTTTCTTCGGCCGCCCGGTGCGCGGATCGGTCCGGGCGAGAAGCGGCGGCGCCATGTGGAACTCGATCCTCTCATAGCTCTGGAAAGTACCTTCGAGCTGCCTTTCGAAGCTGCCGTCGGTGAAAAGCCGCGCGACCTCGTATTCGTCCTTGATCGCCATCATGCGGAAAAGCTGGCGGGCGACCGTCTCCGACAATTCTCCGTCACTTATCCCCGCCGCTTTTTCCTTCTCGCGGATTTCATCGACGCGTTGTCGATAGCGTTTGGCGTAAGCCTCGTCCTGATAGGCGGCGAGATACTCGAAGCGTCGAATTTCTATTTTTTCGACCCCTTCGGAATTCTCCTTCTCCCGATTGGAATTCTCCTCGCCGCCGATCGCGGCGACCTTTTGCGGGTCCTCCGCCGCCGCCCGCCCCCAGGCGAAAGCGGCAAGGTTCATCTCCACCGACACGCCGTTCAGCCGGATCGCCTCTTCGATGGAAGCACGCTCCAGCGGCACGCCGCCAAGCTGCCAGGCGTAGCCAAGCATGAACATGTTGGCGGCGATCGCATCGCCGAAAAGCGAGGTTGCGAAACGCGTCGCGTCGAAGAAATGAGCATTTTTCTCGCCCGCCGCATCGCAAACCGCCTTCACAAGCCTGCGCCCAGGAAGCGAAAAATCCGGATTGAGCGCGAAATCGCCCGGCAGCGTCTCATGCGTGTTGACGACGGCCACACTGCGCTGCGGGTCCATCGCCCCCAGCACTTTTGCCGAGCCGGCGACCACGATATCGCAGCCGAGCACGAGATCGGCGCTGCCCGCACCGACGCGGATCGTCGAAATGTCTTCAGGGCGCGGCGCAAGCTTGATGTGGCTCGTCACCGCGCCGCCCTTTTGCGCAAGGCCCGCCATGTCGATGATGCCGCAGCCGAGCCCGTCGAGATGCGCGGCCATGCCGAGAACCGCGCCGATCGTCACGACACCCGTGCCGCCAACACCGGTAATCAGGATCGAATAGGTTCCCTCAAGCGGGCGCAAGGCCGGCTCGCCAACAGCGGGCGCCTTCGCCGGATTGGCCGTGCGCCCCTTCAACTTGCCGCCCTTCACGGAAACGAAGGAGGGGCAGAACCCTTTGAGGCAGGAGAAATCCTTGTTGCAAGCCGACTGGTCAATCTGTCGTTTGCGGCCCCATTCTGTCTCCACCGGCTGGATCGCGACGCAGTTCGACTGCACACCGCAATCGCCACAGCCTTCGCACACCAACTCATTGATGACGACGCGCTCATCGGGATCGGGAAACTGGCCGCGCTTGCGGCGGCGGCGCTTTTCGGCGGCACAGGTCTGGTCGTAGATCAAAACCGTCAGCCCCGGAACGCGGCTCAATTCCTTTTCGACCTCGATCAGATCGTCGCGGTGGTGGATCGCCGTCATCGCCGGCCACTCGGTCGAGGCAGGATATTTTTCCGGCTCGTCGGTCACAACCGCGATGCGCCCCGCTCCTTCGGCTGCGATCTGGCGGGCGATCTCGGGCACCGTCAGCCCGCCGTCGTGACGCTGGCCGCCGGTCATCGCCACGGCGTCGTTGTAAAGGATCTTGTAGGTGATATTGACGCCCGACGCCTTGGCCGCGCGGATCGCCATGATGCCCGAATGATTGTAAGTCCCGTCGCCGATATTCTGGAAAATATGGCCGCGCTTTGAAAACGGCGCCTCGCCCACCCAGTTGGCGCCCTCGCCGCCCATCTGTGTGTAGCCCTCGGTGTTTCGGTCCATCCACTGCGCCATATAGTGGCAGCCGATACCGGCATAGGCGCGCGCGCCTTCGGGTATGACGGTCGAGGAATTGTGCGGGCAACCAGCGCAGAAATAGGGCGTTCTGGTCGCCACGTCCTCCGTCAGCTTCAGGCGCTCGCGCAGGCGGGCGAGATGCTCGACGCGCGCTTGCAGCCGTTCGTCCGGCGTGCGCTCCAGGATACGTTTTCCAATGGCGAGCGCGATCTCGCCGGCTTCGAGCGCGCCTGCGACCTTGAACAGCGTTTCACCCGTCTCGTCGGTCTTGCCGATCACCTTCGGCGCATTGGCGGTCCCGTAAAGGATTTCCTTGGCCTGCGCCTCGATCAGCGGGCGCTTTTCTTCCACCACGATGACGAGTTCAAGCCCTTCGGAAAAGGAGCGAATTCCTTCCGCCGAGAGCGGCCAGGGGCAGCCGACCTTGTATAGCGCGAGCCCGAAATCGGCCGCGCGAACCTCATCGATCCCGAGCGTCTCCAGCGCTTCGAGCACGTCGAGGTAGCTCTTGCCGGTGGAGACGACGCCGATACGTGGCTTTCGCCCGCCGCGCAGGACCAGCCGGTCGATCGCATTCGCCGCGATGAAGGCCCGTGCGGCGGGAAGCTTCACTTCGTGAAGGCGTGCTTCCTGCGTCAAGGGATGGTCGTTCGGGCGGATATGCGGCCCGCCCTGCGGAAACGGGAAGTCCGGCAAGACCGGTGAAACGCGACCCAGGTGACCGTCGATCGAGGCAGTCGATTCCACGTTGTCCTTGACGAGTTTCAGCCCCGCCCAGACGCCGGCGTAACGCGAGAGTGCCCAGCCGAGCAGGCCGAAATCCAGGATTTCCTGCACGCCCGCCGGATTCAGGATCGGCATCATCGCGTCTACCAGCGCAAACTCCGACTGATGCGCGGTGGTGGAACTTTCGCAGGTGTGGTCATCGCCCATCAGCGCCAGCACGCCGCCATTGGGCGAAGTTCCGGCGAGATTCGCATGGCGGAAAGCATCGCCCGAGCGGTCGACCCCCGGCCCCTTGCCGTACCAGATGCCGAAAACGCCATCCACACGACCCTCGCCGCGCATGGCGACCTGCTGCGTGCCCCAAAGCGCGGTGGCCGCCAGATCCTCGTTGATCGCCGGCTGGAACAGGATGTCTTCAGGCGCAAGCACCCTGGCCGCGCGCTGGAACTGCTGGTCAAGCGCGCCGACGGGAGATCCGCGATAGCCGGTGACATAACCCGCCGTTCTGACGCCCGCCGCCGTATCGAGCGCTTTTTGCATCAACGTCAGGCGGATGAGCGCCTGTGTCCCGGAGACGAAAATCCGCTCTTTCGCGAGATCGTATTTGTCGTCGAGCGTGACCACGTTTCGCGCCATGACGGCCTGTTCCCCAATAGTTCGTTCCGCCGGTCGGAAGACCATGACAATTTCGATTAGGTCAGCGTGACTGACCTGTTGGCCCATGGTCAATCATATTCGATATTGCGGTGCAGTGGATAACCGCACCTAACCGTAAATGTAGGCCGGCAACCAAGTAGCAAGTGAAGGATAGAACCAGAGGATCAGCAGCATTAGCAACTGCAATGCGACGAATGGCATGGCACCGAGATAGATATCGGCCGTTTTCACGGTTTGCGGGGCAACTCCGCGAAGATAAAAAAGCGCAAAACCGAATGGCGGGGTCAGGAACGAGGTCTGCAGATTGACCGCCATCATGACCGCAAGCCAAACCGGGCTTAGCATCGATCCGTCGGCAAGCGGGATGCCAAGAAGTGCGGGTGTGACAATCGGCACCACGACGAAAACGATTTCGAGAAAATCCAGAAAGAAGCCGAGCGCGAACATCACCAGCATGACCGCAAGCACGGCCCCTCCCGCCCCGCCTGGTACGCCGGAAAGCGCGGAAGCGATCAATTCTTCGCCGCCAAGATCCCGGAAAACAAGGGAAAATATCGATGCGCCGATGACGATGGTGAAGATCATCGCAGTGATTTCCGTCGCCTTGCGCAATGCATCTTGCAGGATGCCGCCATGATGGACCTGACGGACGGAGGAGGAAAACGCCAGGACGAAAATCCCTGCAAGTCCGATAGCCGCAGCGAGCGCGATAACCCCCGATGCCGTTCCGACCGCGCGAGAGGGTTCGAGATCGACGATCGTGGCAAGCAGCACGACACCACTTCCAGACGCCAGGGCAAGGACCGACACCGATTTTCGCCCGCCCAGCTTCCGCCCGGCAAGAAGGATTGCTCCGAGCGCCCCGACAGAGGCGGCTTCGGTCGGCGTTGCAAGACCGGCGAGAATGGAGCCCAGGACTGCGATAATCAGGACGGCAGGCGGCAGCAGCGCCGCGAGCGCTTCCTTCAAATCGCGCATGGAAAGGGGAACGGAGCGCATTGGCGGCGCTTTTTGCGGGGAGAGGCGCGCTGTCACGACCTGATAAAGCGCGTAAAGCGTTGCGAGAAGCAGGCCCGGAACCAGGGCGCCCGCGAAAAGATCGCCCACCGTCACCGTTTCGGGCGCGAAATTGCCGACCTTCAACTGCGCTGCCCGGTAAGCGGCTGAAATCTGATCTCCCAGCACGACGAGAACGATCGACGGTGGAATGATCTGCCCAAGCGTTCCCGACGCGGCGACCGACCCTGCCGCGAGTCTTGCATCATACCCCTGCTTCAGCATCGCCGGAAGCGCAAGCAGACCCAGGGTCGCCACCGTTGCGCCGACGATGCCCGTCGAGGCGGCAAGCAGCGTGCCGACGAGCGTGACAGAAAGGCCTAGGCCGCCGGGCGACCCGCCGACCAGCCTGCCCATTGCATTCAGGAGGCTTTCAGCCACGCGCGATCGCTCCAGCATCACGCCCATGAACACGAAAAGCGGAACCGCAATGAGCACCTGATTCGTCATGATGCCGTAAATACGCGACGGCACAGCCCCGAGGGAAAGGGGCGCACCTGCAAGCCAGCCGAGCCCCGCAAACAGAAGGGCGACGCCGGAAAGCGTAAACGCCACGGGGGAACCCGCCATCAGGCAGAGGCAGGCTACAAGGATCATCAGGAGGTCAAGGGCTTGCAGCATCGGGCGGCGTAAGCTTTCTCGGAACCGGCCGGACCTGGGCCAAATTTCCTGGAGCGGTTTTCAAGAAAGCGAGATCGCTTTCGTGAAAAGAATTCGGCCCGGTATCAATATCTTGAGCATACCTTTAGTCGCGAAACCCGATCCGGATTTCTCGGGATATGCTCTAGGTTGCGCGAGAAAGAGCGAAAAAAGACGACCCGGCACGGATCATGAGCGCCAGCCCCTGGAGCCCTGTCAGGACGGCGAACAGCAGAATTCCCGTCTTCAGCAGAAACACCGCCGGAATGCCTGAGGCTTCGGCCGAACCTTCAAGCACCTGCCAGGACCGGGCGACATAGGGCCAGGACTGCTCAAAGACCAGAATACACGTCGGAATGACGAAAAGGATCGCTCCGAGACCATCGACAAGCGCCTTCTTTCTGACAGGGGCGTTGCGATAAAGAACATCGACACGCACATGCGCATCGATGGCAAGCACATATCCCGCCGCCAGAAGGAATAGAAACGCGTGGAGGTAGATCACGCTTTCCTGCGCCCATAGAAAGCCGATGCCAAAGACATACCGCAGGATCACGACAGCGAACTGAGTGAGCACGAGGCCGAACAGCACCCACGACATGGAGCGCCCGATTGCGATGTTCAACCGGTCGATCTGTCGTGCCAGCTCTTGCATCGGCCGAATGTCTCCTGCCCAAGTTCCGGTCACGATATAGGTGACGGCGGCAAATTACCAGCCGCCGTCTTTACCGACCGTCACGACATCGCCGACATTCCACTCTCCAAACCGCAACGGCCTAGAAATTGAGCGAAATGTCGCGGTGCGAAGAATTGCAGGACGCCACCGCAAGTGCCACATCGCGCGGCAGGCGCGACTGACTGCGCAAGCCGATGGTGTCAGACACCGCAGCATCATACTCTTCGATCGCCGGAAGCAATTCGGCTTGAGCGCGCGCGCGCCACTCGACTTCCGCCTCGAACAAAGCGATGGCTTCGGCGATGGCCGCCATGGCTTCCGCCTTGTCCGGCTCGTCCTGACGCATGGCCTTGCGTGCATCGTTTATCGCCGAGCGGATGTCGGACGCGCCCTCTACCGGATTGAACAACGAGCGGACGTCGGCCGATCGGTCGACGAAGGCATCGGCTTCCATGGTGTCGAGGTCGGACGACAGACCGCGAATTTCGTCCTCAAGCTCGCGCAACGCACCAACGTCGGCGATCACCTTCTTCGTTTCGGCAACGGGTTCATAGGCGTCATCGGCGTTTCGGCGGTATTTCAGCCGGGCGGTGTTTTCCGCACGCTGGATTTCCGCGAACGCCTTGTGCCTTTCCTCCCAATCGCCTGGAATTTCGGCAAGCAGGGCGTCGCGCTCGGCCGTCAGTTCCTCGATACGGTTTGCCGCACGTTCGCCGCGCGCTTCTGAATAAATTCCGTTCGGTCCGGAGCGCTGCACGATCACGCGCAGTTCCTCGATTTCCTCGTCCAGACGCCGGGCGTCGCGCTCGAGACCGCGAACCAGACGATGGAGCGGCCGGTACGGGCCGGAAGCAGCCTCGACCGCGATTTCAGCTGCCATGATGTCGTCCATCAGCGGGATCGCCTGTTCGGCCTTGTCCAGACCTTCCACGAAATCCTTCCGAAGACCCTCGGGCAGATAGCCGAGATCGGCCGCCTTCATCTTCGAGATAGCCGCCAAAATCGAATTGCCGTCATCGGCGAACCTTTCGGCGACATATTCCTCCATGCAGTACTGCAATACCGGGTTCTGCGGCGGGGGCGCCGTTTCCGAAAGCAACGAAGAACGGTTCGGAAGATAGTTCACCAATTGCGGGGTGTGCCCGACGATGCCGAGCGCGATCAACTGCAGGATGATGAATGCGATCACGCCCTTGTAGATGTCGAGTGTCTTTACGATGGCCGGTGCCACGCCGCGCAGGTAGAAGAGCGCGAAGCCGAAGGGTGGCGTTAGGAACGAAGTCTGGATGTTCAGACCGATCATCACGCCGAGCCAGACAGCGGTGATATTGGCTTCCGGATCCGCCAGCAGGATCGGTGCGACGATTGGCACCACGACGACGGCAATCTCGATGAAATCGAGGAAGAATCCGAGAATGAAGATCACCAGCATGACGATGATGAACTGAGACCAGAAGCCGCCCGGCAGACCCTGAAGGAAGTCTTTTACCAGTTCTTCGCCGCCGAAAGCGCGGAAGGCCGAGGTCAGCATCGCCGCGCCGATCAGAATGATGAAGACGAGGGACGAAGTCTTCGCGGTCTCGATCATCACGCCGCGCAGCGTGTTCTCGAACTTCAGCGTGCGCCAACCGCTCCAGAAAATCGCGATCAGCAGCATGGAGACGGCGATAACCGCCAGCACGACGCCGAGCACATCTTCGCTCGAGTGAACACGGCGGATGTTGAGGTCGAAATAGCTTGAAACCACGCCGATGGCGAGAAGCGCCAGAATGGCGATTATCGCCGGCGAATAAGCCCCGCGCTTGCCTTCGCGCAGCCTATAACCCGCCATGATCATGGCGCCGACCGCGCCAATGGCGCCGGCCTGGTTCACCGTGGCGATGCCGGCGATGATGGAACCGAGCACGAGAATGATCAGGGCAAGCGGCGGTACGAGCGTGAGCACGACCTTGACGAAAAACGCACGGTCGAACTTGCCCCCGTGATGGACGGCCGGGGCGGCGCTCGGTTTCATCAGCGCGAAGCCGAGAATGAAGAGCATGTAGAGGCCGACGAGAACGAGGCCCGGCAAGAAGGCTCCGAGAAACATTTCGCCGGCGCTCGTAGAAGTCACGGCGAAATCCGACGGCATCGTCAGTTCGCCGGTGGAATTCTTGTAAAGCGTCTGGCGGATCGTTCCCGCCTGGTCGACCGCGCTTGCAAGCTGGTCGGCCAGGATGATGAGGACGATCGACGGCGGGATGATCTGGCCGAGCGTGCCCGACGCGGCAATAGTGCCGGTGGCGAGTGGCACGGAATAGTTGTTGCGCAGCATCGCCGGCAGCGAGATGAGGCCCATGGCGACGACGGTCGCCCCGACGATGCCCGTGGTCGCGGCGAGAAGCGCGCCCACGAAGACGACCGAGATGCCGAGACCGCCCGGGATCGGGCCGAAAAGCTGCGCCATGGTGACGAGCAGGTCTTCCGCGATCTTGGAGCGCTGCAGCATGATGCCCATGAAGACGAAAAGCGGGATGGCTATCAGCGTATCCCGCTCAGCCTCCCAGTAGACGCCTCTGAAATTCGTGACGCCCGCGCTCAGCCACTGCACGGGGCCGCCCTGGGCGAAATAGGCGTCCGGACTTCCACCGAAGAGATAGCCCGACGCTGCCGCGATCGCGATCGTGATGATGGCCGAGCCCGGTAGCGCGAAGGCAACCGGATAACCGGAGCCCAGCGCAAAGGCCATGATGGCGATGAGAAGAATGAGGAAGAAGAGTTCCATCTGGGCGGTCTCGTCCGACTAGCTGATATGCGGGGCTTCGTGGTCGCGCCCGCCCGGTTCCTCGCGGATGTCGGCGACGGCGTCGAGCAGATAGCTCACGAACTGGATAAGCATGGTAGCGGCGAATACGGCGAGAAATCCCGCCATCAGGTATTTGACGAAGAGTCCGAAGCCGGACTGCGTCACCTCATAAGACAAAAGCGGGCTGTTGATGATGTTGTTCCGGCCCGCCATGCCGATGATGAGGATGGTCCAGCAAAAGGTCATGCCGAGGAAAATAGACCCCAGGGCATTCACATAGCCCTTCAGCTTCGACGAGAAGCCCGAATAGAACACGTCGACGCGCACATGGCCTTCCTCAAGCAGCGTGTAGGCGCTGGCGAACAGGAAAAGGGCCGCATACCAGAAACGGACAAGGTCGGCCATGAAGGCCTGTTCGTAGGAGAAGATGAAGCGGCCGACAACGATGAGAAGTTCCGCCACCACAACCAGCAAGGCGAGCCAGGGGAAGCCAAGCGTGCGCGTGAACGCGGCGATCACGATGGACACCGCGATTAACGGCATGTGCACATACGGCCCTCGAAACTGGGAGCGGCCGAGATCGGATGCGAGCTGATGGCCGAAGTAATGCTCAAGCAGCCCTTCCACGCGAAGGAAGGCGATCGTCATGTCGGCGAGACCGACGATCACGACGGCCCAGAAGGCCGCACGAATTATGAAGGTGTTCATATCCGTGATGCGCTTGCTGTCGGCGCGCAGCGGCGTATCCTTGCTGCGCATGACGTAAAGCGCCGCAAGCGCGATGCCCAGAACGTAAAGACCGACCTGCAGCCACGCAAGTGCAGGCGAAGCGCCACCATGTGCCTGTGCGCCGAAGGCGGCACCGGCACCCGGAAAACCTTGCCAGAAATTCAGGTAGTTGTTGACGAGGAATGCGGCGAGAACCGCCAGCATCATCCAACTGAACAGGCGAATGAGCATCGCATATCATTCCGAGCTGGGAAGGCGCGCGGCGCGAGGCCGCGATAATCCGGCACATCCGGAAAAAACCGGCAGAGGACCCGGCGAAGCAGCCTGCGCCGGACACCATCTGCGGGCACGAACAAGGCGGGGACGGAGCTAAAGCCCCGCCCCGCGCCATTTCTTTCTCGCAGCTTAGACCGTGATGCCAAGCACGCGGTTACGCTGCTGCGTGTAGCCGGTATCGGCGAGCAGCATCCAGCGGCCGATCTCCGAACGCGACTTCGCGAAGCTGTCGTGAACGCGGGCCGTCAGTTCGCTGTGCTCGCGGGTTTCCTCGAAAACCTCTTCCGAAGCTTCGCCGAAGGCATCGTAGACCTCGTCGGAGAACTTGCGCAGCTCGACGCCGTGCTCATTGATGAGCTTGTCGAGATAACGGCCGTTCTCGGCGTTGGTCTCTGCCATCTGGCGAGCGTTTTCCTCGTTACAGGCGGCTTCGATGATCGCCTGATCCGTCTTCGACAGCGACGTGAACCAGGACTTGTTCATGCCAAGCGCGAGAGCGGAGCCCGGCTCGTGGAAGCCCGGATAGTAGTAGTACTTCGCGGCTTCGTAGAACTTCATGAAATAGTCGTTGTACGGGCCGACCCACTCTGTCGCGTCGACAGCGCCTGAAATCAGGTTTTCGTAAATCTGGCCGCCGGGCAGGGACACCGGTGAAGCGCCAAGCTTCGCCATCACGTCACCGCCGAGGCCCGGAATACGCATCTTCAGGCCCTTGAGGTCGTCGGCCGTTTCGATTTCCTTGTTGAACCAGCCACCCATCTGCACGCCGGTGTTACCGGCGTTGAAGTTTTTCAGGCCGAACTGATCGGCAACTTCATCCCAAAGCTCCTGGCCGCCGCCATATTTGATCCAGGCGTCGAACTCGGCATAGGTCAGCCCGAAGGGAACGGCCGTGAAATAAGCCCACGCCGGGTGCTTGCCCTTCCAGTAGTAGTCGGCGCCGATGTAGCCCTGAGCATTGCCGGAGGCGACTTCATCGAAGGAATCGAAGGCGCCGACGCGCTCGCCGGCGGCGAAGTACTGCACCGCTATGCGGCCTTCCGTCAGTTCACCGATACGGGCGGCAAGGCGCTGAGCGCTGATGCCAAGGCCCGGGAAGTCGCGCGGCCAGGTGGAGACGATCACCATGTCTGTGCGGGACTGCGCGATTGCCGGAGCGGCCAGCGTGGCGGCAGCTGCGGTCGCGCCGGCTCCGACACCGGCCTTTTTGAGGAATGAACGACGATCCATGTATTTTACCTCCCAACACGGTCGTGGTTGCCCAACGGCGCAGACAGTTGCACCTCAAGCTTCGTGTGTCTAGGCGACGCCCCGTAATTTGACCCCTTAGTCTTTTGGCTAATACCAGGAAAAAATCCGGAGCGAGCGCTTATCGGGTGATATACGAGCTTTTGCGACTTCGCAATCGCAACGACAGCAAGTGGTATTAAATTTAGACCAGTTTTTAGCACTCAGCCTCAAGTGATTATTCACATGACGCAATGTCATATAAGGCTTTTTATTGTATGACGAATTCACCTGCCTGCGAGTGCCCCGCGAGGCTCTGCGTCCTGCGACACCAAGCACGCCGAGGGCTCTTTATGTCTGTCCGGCCCGGGGTTAGCATCCCCCCGACAGGAAACCGCAGGCGCGAAGCTCCGATACGCCGCAGAAGGCAGGAAACAGCTCATGAGCCATTCGCACGATCATGCAATCGGCCACAATCACGAGACCTCGGAACTGACCGACACGGAGTTGCGGGTTCGCGCGCTCGAGTCGATTCTCGTCGAGAAAGGATACGTCGATCCGGCGGCTCTCGATGAATTGATCGAAACCTACGAAACCAGGGTCGGCCCGCGCAACGGCGCGCATGTGGTTGCGAAAGCCTGGAGCGACGAAGATTTCGCCGAATGGCTTTACAGGGATGCGACTGCGGCCATCCAGTCGCTCGGCTATAGCGGCCGGCAGGGCGAACATATGGTTGCGCTGAAGAACACGGCGGAAAAGCACAACATGGTCGTATGCACCTTGTGCTCCTGTTATCCGTGGACGGTCCTCGGGCTCCCGCCTGTCTGGTACAAATCCGCTCCCTACCGTTCGAAAGCGGTGCGCGATCCGCGCGGCGTGCTCGACGACTTCGGGGTCAAGCTGCCGGACGAGACGGAAATAACCGTCTGGGATTCCACCGCCGAGGTTCGATACCTCGTCATCCCCAGGCGCCCTGAAGGTACCGACGGATGGAGCGAGGTGGAACTTGCCCGGCTCGTCACCCGCGACAGCATGATCGGCACCGGGCTTGCCCTTTCGCCGGATGAGCTTCGGGAGGCGGCGGAATGAACGGCGCGCACGATCTCGGCGGGATGATGGGCTTCGGCCCGGTGGTGGCGGAAGAAAACGAACCGTACTTCCACGCGGAATGGGAGCGGCGCGCCTTCGCAATCGCGCTGGCGATGGGCGCGACCGGCGAATGGAGCCTCGATGAATCGCGCAGCCGGCGCGAAAGCCTGCCGCCTCAGCAGTATCTGTCCTTGAGCTACTACGAGATCTGGCTCGCGGCACTTCAGCAGATCCTGACCGATCACGGCCTCGTCCAGCCAGACGAGATCGAAGCGGGACGCAGCCTCTACGAGAGCCGGCCAGTGAAAAGGGTGCTCAAGGGCGAAGATGTCACCGCCGCCCTGAAACGCGGCGGGCCGGTGAATCGCGATCCGGAAGCGCCCGCGCGATTTGCCGTTGGCGACTTCGTATCCGCCAAAAACATGAACCCCACAGGCCATACGCGCATTCCGCGCTACGTGCACGGACGCCCCGGCGTCATAGAAGCCGTGCAGGGTTGCCACGTCTTTCCCGACAGCAATGCCGCAGGCAAGGGCGAAGCGCCGAAGTGGCTTTATTCGGTCGCCTTCAAGGGAACCGATATCTGGGGCGCGGACAGCGACCCTTGCCTGACAGTACGTGTCGACCTCTGGGAGCCTTACCTTGAACCACGCTGACGTCGACCTTTCCGCATTGCCGGAAATTCCGGTGCGCGACAATTCGCCCATCTTTCGCGAGCCTTGGGAAGCGCGGGCCTTCGCGATGGCCGTGAAGCTGAACGAAGCCGGCGTTTTCGAGTGGCGCGAATGGGTGGAGTCGCTGGGAGCGGAGATCCGCAACGCACAGGCCAAGGGCGATCCGGACCTCGGGCAGACCTATTATCTGCATTGGCTCGCGGCGCTGGAGAGGATCGTCACCGAAAAGCGCATAACCGCGACCGAAGGGTTGCTTGCGCGAAAGGACGCATGGGACCGGGCGGCGAAGGCAACGCCCCACGGCGAGCCTATCGAGCTTGGACGCGACGGTTCTCCGGTCGCCCCCGCGTGAAGTGAACGGGAGGCCTGCCGTCAGGCCGCCCCCCAACCCGCGGCCGCAATGAAAAGCGTTGCGCCAAGCAGGAAGACAAACGCGGCGCCCGTGATCTCGATCGCCCGGTGAATGCGCAGAAATCCAGTTCCTTCGCCAAAAAGCTTCAGCGCGACACCTTTCGCGCCAACGGCGAGGCTTGCGAGAACGGCAACTGTGATGCCGGTGCCGAGCGCCATGGCAAAGGTCGAAAGCACGCCCGCCCAGATCAGGCCCTGGGCCAGCGCGAAAACAAGAACGACGAGCGCGCCCGTACAGGGCCTGAGGCCGACGGCGACGATGACCGACCAGGCCTTGCCCAAAGACATTTCGCCCTGGAGCTGGCCCGGATCCGGCGCGTGCGAATGCCCACAGGAAGGGCAGGCCTCTTCTGCTGCGTGATGATGGTGATGCCCGGCACCGTAATGCCCGTGACCTTCCACGGGAACGGCACCTGCGCCCAGAGCGCTTTCCACGAACGCGGGATCGCGTTCGTGATAAGAAATCGCTCCAGATTCTACCCCTTGAGCATATCCTTGTCGCGAAATCCGATTCTGATTTCGCGGGATATGCTCTAGCGCCTGCGGCCTCGGTCCGGCCAAAATCGGTCGAAAAGCCTTCTGCCACAAAAGTCCGACGCCGATAAGCATCACCGCGAGATAGGAGCCAAGCTCGAACCAGCGTGTCGTTTCGGTGATCGCGATCGACGTCATGTTCAACAGGATGGCGGCGATGCCGATCAGCAGGACAGCCGTGACCGCTTGCGCCAGGGCGGACGCGAAGGACAGGACGATGCCGCGCTTTACCGTTTCCTCGTTCGCCAGCACATAGGACGAAATGATCGCCTTGCCGTGCCCCGGCCCGGCCGCATGAAAAACCCCATAGGCAAAGGAAAGCCCGACGAGCCACCAGCCGGCGCTTCCCTGCTCCTTGAGTTGCTTTATCGCCTCCTGTAGGGAGCGGTAGAATGCGCTTTGTTCCGCGGCAATCCAGGCGAAGAAAGAGGCAAACGGCCCAGAAGGTGCTGCATTCGCTTCCGGCAGGCCGACACCGAACGGCGAATTCGCGGCAATTGCCGGAACCGCGAAGACCACGACTGCCAAAGACACGAGTAGCGCCGCCGCAATGCGGCCCGACCGCGCGCTTGCTTTTTCCATGCTCAATTGCATGTCACCGTCGCCGTGTTCGAGAGCGTTTCCGTTACCGACTGGAATTCATCGGGGATATCGCGCTGCGTGGAGGGGATTTGCGCAAGCGCGGCAGCCGTGCCCGAATCCAACCTGGGCGGTGGCGTAAATTCCAATAAGCAATTCTTCGGCGCATCGACCATGGCAAAGGGCGTATCGCGCGTCATCTCGTAAGCCACGAAATAGGTCGGGTCGTAGACGTCGAGCGCGAATGTCGATCCGTCGGAAATCACGGGGCTTTCAAGGGGAAGCGTGAAAAAGAGCGTGAGCCGGCCACCATAAAAGTCCAGCCAGTATTCGCTCGGCTCCGCGAAACCGAGTTCGTCGTCACCCTGATACAGATAGGTGAAATAGGCGTATTCCTTCAAGGATTCCACATTGATTTCGGCAAGAGGCTGCAGTTCCTCCGTCGTCAATTCATTGTCGCCGTTCTGATCGAGCCCCTGAATGGAGAAAGCAGTGAACGCCTCGTCGAAACGCCAGGAATGGCGCACGGCTGTCATTCGGCCGGCCTTGTCGAAAACGATCTCGGAACGGGCTTCGACGAAGACATGCGGGTGAGCACTCGAGATGGCCGGCATGGAAATGCTTATCGCTGCACCCAAGGCGAACGTGATTGCGGTCTTCATCGGGCTCGAATTCTCCGGCTGGCCGATACGATTCGTATCTATCTGGAGATTACCTGCATTCGCGGCAAGAGCGTGACATCGCTTATCGCCACGGCAAATCCGGCCGGCTTGCGCACTGCGAAATAAGACAGGAAACATTATCCCCATCCAGGGTCAAAGATCGGAAGATTTTCACTCAGGCGGATAAATTCAGCGGAAACAAAGGACGGATAATCCGCTCATTTCTGCACATAAATTCCTTAGCAAGGTTTTTTGGAGCAGGAACGCTTCGCGTTCCGATGGAGGAAATCATGAACGCTCCCGTCGCCCGGGAAAAACTGGCCGTTTCAGAACTATCCGTATTCGACCATCCGGAATTCAAGAACCACGAGCAGGTTATCTTCGGACATGATGCTGCGAGCGGCCTTCGCACGATCATCGCCGTTCACGATACGCGCCTTGGTCCTGCGCTCGGCGGCTGCCGCATGTGGGCTTACAAGAACGACGCCCAGGCGCTTACCGACGCCCTGCGCCTTTCGCGCGGCATGACCTACAAGAATTCGCTTGCCGGGCTCGATCTGGGCGGCGGCAAGGCGGTCATCATCGCCGACCCGCGAACCGGGAAGACGGACGCCATGCTGGCGGCTTTCGGGCGACAGGTCGACAGGCTGGCCGGCACCTATATCACGGCGGAAGACGTCGGCATTTCCTCGAAGGACATGGAAATCGTCGCGGGCGAAACCCGGTATGCGCGCGGCACGAAGGCAACGGGCCTCGGCGACCCTTCCCCCTATACCGCGCTTGGCGTCTTCATTGGCCTGAAAGCGGCTGTCGCCCATTATTTCGGTTCGGACGACCTGACGGGGCGCATCGTCGCGATCCAGGGTCTCGGCCACGTCGGCATGTATCTTGCCGAAGACCTGCACAATGCGGGCGCGAGGCTTGTGGTCGCCGATATCCACACACCCTCGGTCGAGCGGGCCGTTTCCGAATTCGGGGCCCGCAGCGTCGACCCCAAGACGATCCACACGGTGGAGGCGGACGTCTTCGCCCCTTGCGCGTTGGGTGCGGGCTTAAACGACGGCACCATTCCGGAGCTTGGCGCGCCCGTCGTGGCCGGAGCGGCAAACAACCAGCTTGCCGAAGAACGAAGGCATGGAGAGGAACTGAAGAAGCGCGGAATCCTCTACGCGCCGGATTATGCGATCAACGCCGGCGGCGTGATCTCGATCGCCCTTGCACAACCCGGGACGGGCGACGCGAAAGTGCGCGACAAGGTGGTCGCCATCGGGCAGACGCTCACGCATATCTTCGAGCGTGCGGCGGCGCTCGATCTGCCGACGCAGACGGTCGCCGATCAAATCGCCGAGGAACGGCTTGCACTGGCAACGCGCTGATTTCGGCAGGTCGTCAGAAAATCCGAAGCGTGGAGATCAGCACAGGTCCCCGCGCTTTCGCGCGTTCTGGAACCATTTCGCCAGAAAATCGACGAATGCCCTGACCTTTCCCGAAAGATGGCGGCGGTGCGGATAGACCGCGTAAATCGCCTGATCGTCCGGCTGAAACTCCTGAAGCACCTCGACAAGGCGGCCTTCCGCCAGATCGCGATGAACGAAACTTTCCGGCGTTCTCAAAAAGCCGAGATCGCGTATCGCGGCCTCGCGCGCAGAAGCCGCACTGTTGACCTCCACGCGGCCTTTCACCGGAACGCTGACCCTGCTGCCGCCTTCCTGAAAACCCCAGTTCGCGCGGAACCGGTAGTTCGTATCGATAATGCAGGGAACCTGGGCAAGGTCTTGCGGGCGCTTCGGCATGCCGAACTTCTCGATGACGGCAGGCGTCGCGCAGACAACACCTCTGACGGGATAGAGCTTGCGGGCGATCAGGCTTGAATCCGTCAGCTCCGTCACGCGGATCGCGACGTCATATCCCTCGTCGACGAGGTCGACGAAGCGATCTTCAAGCTTCAGGTCTATCGAGATATCCGGCTCGGCAACGACGAAATCCATGATCGCGAGGTTAAGCAGATCATCCCCCATGGAGCGCGGCGCGCTGACGCGCAGGAGCCCGCGTGCCGCCTGATGGGTGTCGGTGATGGAATCGTGCAGATCGTCGATGCGCTGCAGAATATCGGTCGCTTCGCGATAGAATACCTGGCCGGCTTCCGTCAGCGAGAGCTGGCGCGTGGTGCGGTTCAAGAGACGCGCGCCAAGCTCGTCCTCCAATTCGCCGACGTATTTGGAGATCAGCGCCTTCGAGCGCCCGAGATCGCGTGCGGCCGCCGAAAATCCGCCTGACTGAACGACCTGAAGAAACGAACGCATGCGAACGAGCGTGTCCATGGCGTCTCCGCATGGTGAACGATTGAAGCGCTTCAGGCCAGATTGTTAAACGTGAATGACGCCCATCAAAAGCATAAATATCTGCCGGCTGGCAGACTCACTCGCCAAGAGAGACGATTCCGGCCTCGCCCGCCTCGGTGCCGAAGGCAAGACGCTCGCCGCGCGCATCCCACGCGAGCGCCGAAACCGGCGCATTGCCTGGGCGGCGCAGCAAGACTTCCGCATTGTCCTCGAAACGCACCGCCAACACCATGCCGTCCTGATAGCCAATGGCGATGACCTCTTCCTTCGGGTGGCAGGCGACGACGGAGACAATCGTGTCGGAGCGCACGCCAAGCTGGAGCGGCTGCTGGCCCATCGGGCCCGACTTGCCGTGAAACGGCCAGAGCACGGCGGCATTGGCACCGGATGTTGCGAGGTAGCGGCCCTTGGCCGACCAGTCCATCGACTTCACCTTCGTCGGATAACCGGTCATGCGCATGTCCTGCTGGTCGGCAAGCCGCCAGCCGTGCAGCGCGTTTTCCTGCATGGTCGTGACAATGTATTTGCCGTCCGGCGAGAAAAGAATGCCGGTATGCGCTCCTTTCCAGGAAAGCTCCTGCTCCGGCGAATCCACGTTCACCCAGAAGAGCGAAACCCCGTCATAGCGCGCAACCGCGAGACGAAGTCCGCGCGGGGCGAAGGCGATACCGCCCACGGCGCGCGAGAGCGTATATTCCTTCTCCTTGCCGCCTTCCTGCACGACCCAAGCCGTGCGACCGCAAGCAAAGGCCACCGCACCTTGAGCGGCGACCGCGACCATATCTATCCACTTGCGCGGACGGCTTGCGATTTCGCTCACCGAACCATCCGCGGAGACGCCGACAACACGACCATCGTCACCGCTCGTGACAATCCGGCGGCCATCGGGCGAAACGGCCGCGGCGAGCAGGCCGCCTTCATGCGCTTTGGCTATGGTTTCGCCTTCGCCGACGAGGCGAATAGTGCCGTCACCGCAAGCAAAAGCGGCCGTGTTTCCAATAAACGCGGTCTTGACAACGAATGCGTCACAATCGACAGGCGCGATGACCGGCATGCGTCAGGCCTCACAGGCCTTGAGGCCCGTTACAAGGGCGTTTTCGTCCAGTTCGCGCCCGATGAAAACGATGCGGCTAACCCGCTCCTCGCCTTCCTTCCAGTCGCGCTGGTGGTCGCCCTCGACGATCATGTGAACGCCCTGAACGACATAGCGCTGCGGATCGTCCTTGAAGGCCATGATACCCTTGAGGCGGAGGATGTTCGGCCCCTGCACCTGGGTTACATCTCCGATCCAGCGGAAGAAGACCTGCGGGTTCAACTCGCCCGCCGTCAGGGAAATGCTTTTCACCGAATGCAGATCGCCATGGTGGTGATGATGGTCCCCATGATCATGGTGGTGATGGTCATGGTCGTGATCGCAGTCCGGCCCGCATTCGTGATGGTGGTCGTGGTCTTCGAGGAACTGAGGATCGAGCGACAATATGCGGTCGAGATCAAAGGCGCCGCGATTGAGAACGGCTTTAAGATCGATCCCGCAACGCTCCGTCCTGTGAAGAACGGCATAGGGGTTGATAGAGTGGATGCGGTCTTCCACCGCTTTCAATTCATCAGCGGTCACAAGGTCGGTCTTGTTGAGCAGGATGACATCGGCAAAGGCGATCTGGTCTTCCGCCTCTTCCGTGTCTTCCAGGCGTTTCAGCACATGGCGGCTGTCGACCACCGTTACCACGGAATCGAGTCGGGCCTTTTCACGCACGTCATCATCCATGAAGAACGTCTGTGCGACGGGGGCAGGATCGGCGACACCCGTCGTTTCCACGAGAATCGCGTCGAAGGAGCCCTTTCGCTTCATAAGGTTCTCGACGGTGCGGATCAGGTCCCCACGAACGGTGCAGCAGATACAGCCGTTGTTCATCTCGAAGATTTCCTCGTCCGATTCGACGAGAAGATCGTTGTCGATGCCGATCTCGCCGAATTCGTTGACGATCACGGCGTATCGGGTGCCGTGATTTTCCGTCAGGATCCGGTTCATCAGCGTCGTCTTGCCGGCACCCAGATATCCGGTCAGCACGGTCACGGGGATTTTCGTGTCGGAACCTGCTTCGGGCGTCGCGGTCATGGATTATCTCCGGAAATGAGTGCGTATGTCGGCGAACTATCCGATTTCATGGCCGAGCGCAAAGGCGTTCACCTTCCGGCCGCCCCGATAAATGGCACTTGGAAAAGAGAGTTTCCAGCCGCCTTCGAACGCATGGCATCAAATCAGGAACGGATAGCCACCTTCCTGACGCAGGAGTGCGATCTTCATTTCCACCCCGCCCCTGCCCGAATAGCCACCGATGCCGTTTGCCGAAAGAACACGGTGACAGGGGATGATGACGGGTATCGGGTTCATGCCGCAGGCCTGGCCGATCGGCTGGCCGTAGGTGTCAAGCTCCTTGGCCAGTTCTCCGTAGGTGCGCGTCTCGCCATAGGGAATGGCCAACATCCGCTGAAACACCGCCTGCTGAAATTCGTTGCCACGCGGCTTCAACGGCAGGTCGAACTCCGTCAGTTCACCGGCGAAATAGGCATTGAGCTGGCGCACGGCCTCATCGAGCAGGGGCGTGCGCTCGCCCTCGTCCACCGCATCCCAGGTGAGTTCGACGATCGCGCCGTCTTCCTCAACGATACCGAGGCATCCGACAGGTGTTTCGACGGCAGCTACAGGCATGATATTCCGTCCCGAATCTTCAAACTTTCATACGACACTGCAGTTTAGCCTATTCTTCCGGTGAGGCGTGATACCCGCCTCCTTTCTTCCTGTGAGAATTCGAACTAGAAACAACCCAATGACAAAACCGACTTCGGGACGGAACAATGCTCAAGACTATCGCCGGATTCGACCGTATCGGCGAGGAAAACGCCTTCGCCGTGCTGGCACGCGCCACCGACCTTGCCTCAAAGGGCCGCGATATCATCAACCTCGGCATCGGCCAGCCGGACTTCAGGACGCCGGACCATATCGTGGAAGCGGCGATCAAGGCGCTGAAGGACGGGCACCACGGCTATACGCCCGCGACCGGTATCCTGCCGCTCCGCGAGGCTGTGGCAGCGGACGTCGAAAAGCGCACGGGAGCCGCCATTTCGCCCGATAACGTGCTGATCGTGCCAGGCGGCAAGGTGACGATGTTCGCCGCCATCCTGATGTTCGGCGAGCCGGGCGTGGATATCCTCTATCCCGACCCCGGCTTTCCGATCTACCGGTCGATGATCGAGTTTACCGGCGCCAACCCGGTCCCCGTCCCGATCCGCGAGGAAAACGAATTCGCGTTTTCCGCTGAGGAAACCCTTTCGCTGATCACGCCCCAGACACGGCTCCTGATCCTGAACTCACCGGCAAATCCGACCGGCGGCGTTACGCCGCGAGGCGAGATCGAAAAGCTGGTGAAGGGTCTCGCCGATCACCCGCATGTGGCGGTCCTTTCCGACGAAATCTACGGCCAGATGACCTACGACGGCGAAGCTCATGTCTCGCTGATGGAGTTTCCGGACGTGCGCGACCGGGTGATCCTGCTCGACGGCTGGTCGAAGACCTATGCCATGACAGGCTGGCGCATGGGCTATTCCGTCTGGCCCGATGCGCTGATGGACAAGGCGCGCAAACTTGCCGTCAACGCATGGTCCTGTGTCAACGCGCCGGCGCAATTCGCAGGGCTCGCGGCGTTGACCGGCCCGCAGGACGAGGCGCGCGCCATGGTCGCGGAATTCGACAAGCGCCGGAAAGTAGTTGTCGAAGGGCTGAACGCCATTCCCGATATATCCTGCCGCACGCCCAAGGGCGCGTTTTACGCATTCCCCAACATCACGGCGACAGGCTGGAAGGCAAAGGCGCTTGCCTCCGCCCTTCTGGAGGAATCAGGCGTTGCCGTAATCGGCGGGCCGGATTTCGGCATCCTGGGAGAGGGTTATATCCGCCTCTCCTACGCCAATTCGACGGAGAACATCCAGCGCGCGCTGGAGCGCATCGGCGATTTCCTGTCAGGATCTCAGGCCAAAGGATAAGGGACTCCCTTACTCTTTCCAAAGCCTCGCCAGATCGAAGGCATGAACGTCCTTCAGGAGTTCCACGAAACCGAGGGCGGCATGGTCGAGCGATGCCTTGCCTTTTTCGGCCGTTGCCGCCAGTGCGTTGCCGACGACGCCTTTCACGTTCAGGTCCTGCGCCTTCCAGCCGAACTGCTGGGCGCCATGGCCACGCAGATATTTGAATTCTTTCAGGAAATCCTGCTGCGCGGAGGCGAAATCCTCCGCCCGGTCCATCTTCACGAGATCGGGGCGCAAGTGCAGCATGATCGAGGTCTCGATGTCGCCGCCGTGGATGCCATATGTGAATTCTTCCGCCGGGAAGACGCCGTCCGGCTGGCCGAAGCGGCTCCATGCGGTCGCCACCGCCAGCATGTCGTATTTCACCCGAAGCTCGCGCGCCACGATATCGATGATCGGCACATTGCCGCCGTGCGAGTTGATGAGCACGAACTTGCGAATGCCGGTGCGCGCGACGCTGTCGCCGATCTCCTCCCAGGCTCTGGTGACCGTATCCCACGACAGCGTCAGGGTGCCGGGCGATGAGATGTGCTCGTTCGACTTGCCCACCGCCTGAACGGGCAGGAATGTCGCCGGGATGTCGCCGGGCAGGAGTTCCAGCACGCGAGCAATCTGGCCTTCGGCGATGCAAGTGTCGGTAAAGACGGGGAGATGCGGCCCGTGCTGCTCGATTGCCGCAACGGGAAGCACTGCAATCCAGTTCGACGTATCGGCCTCTGAAAAATCGAATGTTGTCATTTCGTGCCAGAGACGGCGTGGCAAAGCGGACATAAGCGGGCCTCTTGCTGGCTTTGGACGGCGATTTATCGCCATCGACAAAGACATGGAATTCGACGGCGGACCATAACGCCAAGAAATCTACGCGTCATGCCCATTCACGGATCGAAGGCGTTCACACGGATATGAAGATGGCCGGCAACCGGCATTAAGGTTCCGCTCACCACGTTGGGCAAGACTGGCACCCATGTCATTTGGAGTAGGACTACCCTTCGCGAGCCCGTTCCAGCGGCCCGTCAGCGCGGCGGCGCCGTCGTCCGTGTCTGTCGCCAATGGCGCGGTCGCCGCGCGCGACCCTGCCCGTCCCGAAGGCAGCCAGGCCACGCAAAACGTGGCTACCCTACGTGCCGACGCAGTCCGCGCGGGTGACGAGACATCCGCAACGCGCCTCAACGACAGCAAGCGGCCCGGCGACGAACCGCGCAAGCCAGGCGAAATCATCGCGGATGAGCGAAAACCTGGCGAAACGGAGAAAAAATCCGATAAACCCACCGCCGGTGGCGAGGAACTGAGCGAGGAAGAAGAAAACCAGGTTCGAGAGCTCAAGCAGCGCGACACCGAAGTTCGCCAGCACGAACAGGCGCATGCCGCTGTTGGCGGGCCATATGCGGGCTCTCCGCAGTATGAATTTACCACCGGGCCGGACGGCAAAAAATACGCGACATCCGGCGAAGTGCCGATCGACGCCTCGCCTGAGCGCACTCCGGAACAGACGATCCGCAAGGCGGAGATCGTTATCCGGGCGGCAACCGCACCGGCAGAGCCTTCCTCACAGGACCGGCAGGTTGCCCAGCAGGCCCAGCGCCTGCGTACGGAAGCGCAAGCCGAATTGCGCAAGCAAAAACAGGCGCAACGAGACAAGATAGGCGGCGCCGAGAAGGCTGGCGATCAAGGCGCATCATCGTCGGCATCCGACGGGCTTGCCGGCGCCTTGCAGGTCGCCGCGGCAGCCTATGAACAGACAGCATCGGCGATTTTCGGCGGCACGGTTGGAAGTGGCGGCCTCTTCGGCGACGGCGTCATTGCCTGACAACGCCGCCGCCTGAATCCTACTGCAAGGATTCGAGGAAGCGCTTGGCCGCTTCGCCGTGCTCGTAGCGCAAACGCCCCACATCGATATGAACCGGAAGGCCGTTCATGACCTTCCAGGCGCCTGCGATCATCACCCTGTCCGCCCTATGCGCACCGCACAGGACAAGGGCTGCAAGCGGATCGCCACTACCGGAAAAACGCAATTCATCGAGCGTGTAAAAGGCCATGTCAGCTTGCTTGCCGACGGCGACCGCTCCGATATCGTCGCGGCCTAGACATTTGGCAGACCCTTCCGTCGCCCAGCGGAAAACATCGAAATGGGTGACGCTCGCCGCGTCATAGGTGAGGCGGTTGATCATCAGCGCGTGGCGCACGCCTTCCATAAGGTTGGAATTGTCGTTCGACGCGGACCCGTCGACGCCGAGGCCTACGGTAACACCCGCGGCTTCCAGTTCCTTCGTCCGGCACTGGCCGGAGGCGAGCACCATGTTCGACGTCGGGCAATGGCAAACACCCACACATGCATGGCCGAGACGCTTCACCTCATCGTCGGTGAAGTGAATGCCATGGGCAAGCCAGACGCGCTCATTCAGCCAGCCGCATTCCTCGAGATAATCGACCGGCCTGCAGTTGAAGTGATGCTCGCAGTAGTCGTCTTCGTCCTTCGTTTCGCCAAGATGCGTATGAAGGCGGCAATCGTATTTTTCAGCAAGCGCGACACTGTCGCGCATCAGCCGCTTCGTCACCGTGAAGGGCGCGCAGGGCGCAAGCGCAACCTGGATGAAAGACCCTTCCGAGGTGTCGTGATAGCGCGAAAGCACGCGCTCGCAATCGGCCAGGATCGTATCTTCATCCTGAACGACCGAATCCGGCGGCAGGCCGCCGTCCTTTTCGCTGAGATTCATCGAACCTCGTGTCACCGTCATGCGGATGCCGATGCGGGTCGCCTCCTCCACCTGGATATCGACGGCTTCGTCGAGCCCCGCGGGGAAGAGGTAGTGATGGTCGGCGGCCGCCGTGCAGCCGGACATCAAAAGCTCGGTCAGCGCGAGCCGTGTCGCCATCCTGAAGGTTTCCGGCGTCACGTTTCTCGCCCAGATCGGATAGAGCGAGGTCAACCAGGGAAAAAGCTCCTTATTGATCGCGGCCGGGTGGGCTCGCGTCAGCGTCTGGAAGAAATGGTGGTGCGTGTTCACCAGCCCCGGCGTGATCACGTGATTAGAGGCGTCGAACGTCTGGTCGACCGGCCGTGCCGGCTCCTTGCCGCGCGCGACGAGTTCAATGATGACGCCGTCCTCGACGACGACACCGCGTTCGGCACCTTCAGCCAGAATTGCAATCGGGTCTTTGATCCACAAGCGCATGGAATGGTCCTTTCCAATCGGACCTGCAGGCTTAGATAGCGGCCCGGATTTCCAGGCCGCCCGAGTTCCGCGCAGGGGGAATTCAGTTTCGAATAACGGGCGTCTTTTTGTGGCCCGTCAGTTTCAGCGCCACAGAACACACCCCGTGGCGCGATTGCGAAAGTTATCACCGTGTCCAGCGACACGGCAACGGCGATAACGGCCAACGCTGTCGCAAAGGGCAAATTCGCTGTAAAATGGCTTTCCGGTTATGAAGCTCCAAAAGTTTTCTATCTGAATTTTTTAAAGGGAGTAATCGCAATGACTTCCGAGGAAAGCAATGTCGCGATATTGAAAGCTGCCTATAGCCGCTGGCATGAAACGAAAGGCGGCAGCATCGAACACTGGCTGGGCCTTCTGGATGATAACGTCAACTTCGGTTCGTTGGCGGAGGGAATGCGGCCTCTGGATTTCACGCGACACCGGAACGCAAAGTCCGAAGTTGAAGATTATCTGCGCTCGCTCATCGGGCAATTCGACATGATCCACTACACTATCGACGAATATGTGGCCCAGAACGATCGTATCGTCGCAATCGGCTCAACCGCATGGCGCAACAAAGCTACCGGCAAAGTCGTGGAAACGCCCAAGATCGATCTCTTCAAAATGAAAAACGGCAAGATCGTTGAGTTTTTCGAAATGTATGACACGGCCAGGGTACTTGCCGCGTGCGAGCCGGAATGCGGGTAAGACGCGTTTTAAAGGCGGGAAGAAGCGCGTTGATTTTGGGTTGAACCCTCATTCAACCTTGGCCGCGATCACCTCGACCTCGACTAGGAATTCCTCGCGCGCAAAGCCCGAAACGATCATCAGCGTGGAGGCCGGTGGCGGGTCGGCGGTGAATTCGTCCCGCACCTTCATATAACCCTTGAGATGCTCACGCCCTGTCACGAAGGCGTTGATCCGCACGATATCGGCAAAGCCCATTCCTCCTTCTGTGAGGATTTCGCCAATGTTTTCAAAGCAAAGGCGTGTCTGCCCTTCCACGTCGGCGGGAACATGATCGTCGGGCGCGATACCGAGCTGGCCCGAGCAAACGAGAAGCCGTGAGCCGGCGGCAACCTCGATGCCATGGCTGTAGCGCGCAAATGGCGGACGGATATTGCCGGGGGTGATCTGGCGCATCGGTTTTTCCTCAAGAATGCATTCGGATCTCACGGACGATGCTAGCGGTTCAAAAGGCCGTAGCGAAGCCGCGTCTGCAATCAATGCATGCCGCTTTTTTGAGCAGGAAACCTGCGTTACTGTCATGACTGGATTGCTGTGTGCCGGGAATTGAGGGCGCTCCGCCACGGGATGGAGCATGCACGGTATGGCACGGCGCTTGCTCTGGATTACAGGTTGCCCAAAGTGGACGCATCACAAATTCGGGAAGACTCCGAAACCATAATCGGGGCGCCATCACCAACCGGAGGCGGACGTAAAATGCGAATTCTGGCAGGACTTTGCGCATCGCTCGCGCTTTTCGCCACCACGACTGCGGCACTCGCGCTCGACGAGGTGAAATTCGGCACCAACTGGTTGGCCGAGGCGGAACACGGTGGCTTTTATCAGGCAGTCGCCGATGGCACCTACGAGAGATACGGGCTCGACGTCGAGATTATCCAGGGCGGCCCGCAAGCGGCCAACCAGGCGCTGCTGATGGCCGACAAGATCCAATTCTACATGCAGGGCAACCTGATAGGCTCCTTTTCGGCGGTCGAACAGGGCATTCCGATCGTCGAGGTTGCCGCGATCTTCCAAAAGGACCCGCAAGTCATCATCGCCCACCCTGACCAGGGGATCGAGACGTTCGAGGATCTGGCCAAGCTGCCGACGATTTTTCTCGGCAAGGACCTTTACGCCACGGGCTTCCAGTGGATGAAGGCGAATTTCGATGGCTTCCGCGACGAACAGTACAAGCCGTATACCTTCAATCCGGCTCCTTTCCTTGCCGACAAGCAGTCCGCCCAGCAAGGCTACATAACGTCGGAACCCTTTGCGATCGAAACCGAAGGCGGCATCAAGCCGAAGCTCTTCCTGCTGGCCGACGCCGGCTTCGACACTTATTCCACCATGATCGAGACCAAGGCCGATTACCTCGCTGCAAACCCGGATGTCGTGAAGCGCTTCGTCGAAGCCTCGATCGTCGGCTGGTACAACTATCTCTACGGTGACAATGCGGCCGCCAACGACCTCATCAAGCAGGCAAACCCTGAAATGACGGATGCCCAGATCGCCTTCACGATCGACAAGATGAAGGAATTCGGCCTCGTAGAGTCCGGTGTGGCGCTTGAAAAAGGCATAGGCTGCATGACGGAAGAGCGCATCAGGGGCTTTTACGACGACATGGTGAAGGCCGGCGTGGTGAAGGCCGATCTCGATATTTCCACGGTCTATACGACCGAGTTTGTGTGCAATGGCCTTGGAATGGATCTCAGGAAATAGGAAGGCACCGGAAAACGTGACGGCAAGCACGACTGCGGAGCCCGGCTTCGCTGAAGAGTCAGCACGCGGAGCGGGTACCGCACCGATCATCTCGCTCAAGAAGGTCTCCAAGGTCTTCGCCAACGGCACGGTGGCGTTGAATGAGATGTCGCTCGACATCGCGCGCGGCGAATTCGTGAGCCTGCTCGGGCCCTCGGGATGTGGCAAGTCGACGGCGCTCAGGATCATCGCCGGGCTTTCGAATGCCACTTCGGGGTCCGTGACCTGGCCGGAGGAAGCCCGGCGCGGGAAACCGGCAGAAGGCTACGGCCACGAGATCAGTTTCGTCTTCCAGGAACCCACGCTAATGCCCTGGGCGACGGTGTTCGGCAATGTCTGGCTGCCACTGAGGCTAAAGGGCGTTTCGAAGCGCGCCGCGCGCGACGACGTAATGGGTGCGCTGGAGATGGTGGGCCTTGCCGAATTCGCCGACAGCTACCCGCGCGAGCTTTCCGGTGGCATGAAGATGCGGGTCTCCATCTCCCGCGCGCTCGTCACCAAACCGCGGCTTCTATTGATGGACGAGCCCTTCGCAGCGCTCGACGAGATCACGCGCTTCAAGCTCAACAACGACCTCCTGCACCTTTGGGAAAAGTTCGGCTGGACGGTCATCTTCGTCACGCATTCGGTGTTCGAGAGCGTTTATCTCTCGAACCGCATCATCGTGATGGCGGCGCGCCCGGGGCGCGTGGCGAGAGATATGGCCATCGACGCGCCCTACCCGCGCGAGGATGAGTTCCGCACCTCGCCCGTCTATAATGACTATTGCCGGAAGGCGTCGAACGCGCTCCACGACGCGATGGAGGCAAGCGCGGAAACATGAGCCTTGCAGCAACGGACAGAAAACCCGCAAGCGTGGCACAGGCCGACCCCGCCATCGCCGTTTCGATCACTCGACCGGCACCGGGCAAGGCCGCACGGGCGAAGCGAATCCTGATACCCCTCCTCATGCTCGCGCTTCTGCTCGTCGTCTGGAGTGTCTACGTCTGGGCCTTCGCTGTGCCGCATTACATCCTGCCGAGCCCGATGCGCATTGCGAATGCGCTTGTGACGGACTGGGGCATTTTGGGCCCGGCACTTCTGGTCACGCTCAAGATCACTTTTCTGGCGCTCATTCTCGCGCTTTTAGGCGGTGTTACGCTCGCGGTCCTGATCGCGGAATCGAAGATCGCGGAACTCGCGCTCTATCCCTATGCCGTGATCCTGCAGGTCACGCCGATCGTCGCGATCGCCCCACTGATCCTGATCTATGTGCCAACGACGCAGGCCGCCCTCTTGATATGCGCCTGGATCGTCGCCTTCTTCCCCGTGCTATCGAACACGACGCAGGGGCTTAAATCGACCGACCACAACCTGCTCGACCTCTTCAAGCTATATGGCGCAAGCCGCCTGCAGACGCTGATTTTCCTGAAACTGCCGAACGCATTGCCCTATTTCCTGGCGGGCCTTCGCATCGCAGGCGGGCTTGCGCTGATCGCCGCCGTTGTCGCGGAATTCGCCGCAGGCTCGGCAGGTGCCGGTTCGGGCCTAGCCTTCCGGCTGATCGAATCCCAATTCCGGCTCAATATTCCCCGGCTCTTCGCCGCCCTCTTCCTGCTCTCGGTCACGGGAGTGATGATCTTCGCGGCAACAAGCTTCATCTCGTACATGCTCCTTCGCAAATGGCACGAAAGCGCGCTGAAACGGGAGACGTGAGCCATTGAGTTTCCTTGATATTCCAGATCAGCCCTTCGTCATTGCCAATGCTTCCTTGCCGGCTTGCCTAACGGCAACGCCTCTTGCGCGGGATACGCAAGGCCTCAGCCGCGCCAACATCAGGATCGAAGGCGGGAAGATTGCCGCGATATCGCCCTCGGGCGAAGCGACGCCGGAAGGCCTGAAGATCGCCGACGCCGATGGCGGCCTTGTCCTGCCAGCGCTTGTCGACATGCACACCCACCTCGACAAGGGCTACATCTGGAAGCGCGCCCCCAATCCTGACGGGACGTTTAACGGTGCACTGGAGGCGACAGCCGCCGACCGTACCGCGCGCTGGAATGCAGAGGACGTGCACAGGCGGATGGACTTCGCGCTCAGATCAGCCTACGCCCATGGCACCGCGCTGATCCGCACCCACCTCGACTCAATCCCGCCGCAAGACGAAATTTCCTGGCCCGTTTTTCAGGAAATGCGCGAGGAATGGCGCGGGCGCATCGAGCTTCAGGCCGTTGCCCTTTTCGGCATCGAGGCAGTGTTCGAGGGGACGTATCCGGACCGCATTGCGGAGCGGGTGAAGCAGGCCGGAGGCATTCTCGGTGGCGTCACCTATATGATCGACGCGCTTGATGCCGCGCTCGACAAGATTTTCAGAAAGGCGGCGCGCCACGGCCTCGACCTCGACTTCCACGTCGATGAAACGCTTGATCCGCAGGCGACCTCCCTGTCGCTCATCGCGAAAAAAGCGCTCGACCATCGCTTCGAGGGCCGGATCGTGTGCGGGCACTGCTGCTCGCTTTCCGCCCAGACGCCGGGCGAGGTCGACCGCACGCTCGATCTCGTGGCGCGGGCCGGTATCGGCATCGTTTCCCTACCGATGTGCAATCTCTACCTGCAGGACAGACTTCAAGGCCGCACCCCGCGCCGGCGCGGGGTAACGCTTCTGCACGAAATGAAAGCGCGCGGTATCCCCGTTGCTTTTGCTTCCGACAACACACGCGATCCCTTCTACGCCTACGGCGACCTCGACATGGTGGAAGTCTACGGCCAGGCAACCCGCATCCTTCACCTCGATCATCCGGTCGGCGACTGGATCAAAACGGTATCGGCGACGCCCGCTGATCTTACGGGTTCCTCCGTATTCGGCCGCATCGACGTCAGGCGCAGTGCGGATATACTGGTCTTCCGCGCCCGCGACTGGAACGAATTGCTGACCCGCCCGTGGGCGGACCGCATCGTTCTGCGTGACGGCCGGCAGATCGACCGCACGCTTCCGGACTACCGCGAGCTCGATGATCTCATGGGGAGCGACTGACGATGGATCTCGAAGCGCTGAAGAAGGATCTCAAAGGCCACGAAATTGAGGACAACCCGCAGATCGTCAAACAGAAAAGCCGCGATTTTTTCTGGTATTCGCCGGTTCTGAAGCGCCAGCTCGACGACGTTACCGGCGATCTTGTCGCCACCCCGTCGAGCGAAGACGACATCCTGCGCATCGTGAAGGCCTGTTACGATCACGATGTGCCGATCACCACGCGTGGCGCGGGTACCGGCAACTACGGCCAGGCGATGCCGCTCGCCGGAGGGCTCGTCCTCAATCTCGCCAAGCTGAACAAGGTTCTGGAAATAAAGCCGGGCTCCGTACGCGCACAGGCCGGAGCGATCATGGCCGCGATCGACGAGGAAACGCGCGCAACCGGACAGGAACTCCGGATGCATCCCTCCACGTACAGGACCGCGACCATCGGCGGGTTCATCGCCGGCGGCTCTGGCGGTGTCGGCTCGATCAACTGGGGTGGCTTGCGCGACTTCGGTAATATCATCTCCCTGCGTGTGGTCACGATGGAAGAAGAGCCGCGCGTGCTGCGCCTGACGGGCGCCGACCTCCACAAGGTCAGCCATGCCTATGGCACGAACGGGATCATCACCGAAGTCGAGGTTCCGCTGACGGCCACCTACGACTGGGTCGATGTCCTCGTTACTTTCGACGGTTTCATCGATGCGGTTCGCTATGCGGACGAGCTTGGCAATCAGGACGGCATTCTGACGAAAGAGATCGCACCCGTCGCAGCACCCGTCCCGTACGACTACTTCCTGAGGCACCAGAAATACCTGAAGAAGAGCCAGTCGGTCTGCCTTGTCATGGTGGCACCATTCGCCATGGACGCGTTCATCGCCTTTACGGAGCGGTTCGGGAAAGGCTCCGTTGCCTTTCGCAGCGACACCGCGACGGAGGAGGAAATGAAGGGCTTGCCGCCGGTCTTTGAACTGGCCTGGAACCACACGACCCTGAGGGGCCTTCGCGTCGACCCGACGATCACCTATCTCCAGGTGCTCTATCCCTTTCCCGATCACGTCGAAAAGGTCGCCAGGCTGACGCGGCAATTCGGCGACGAAGTTCCGGGCCATTTGGAATTCGTGCGCTTCGACGGCAAGATAACCTGTTTCGGCCTACCGATCGTGCGCTACACAAGCGAAGACCGGCTTGAAGAGATCATACGCATTCACGAGGAAAACGGCTGCCCGATCTTCAACCCGCACCGATACACGCTTGAGGAAGGCGGCATGAAGCAGACGGATGCCGTCCAACTTGCCTTCAAAAGGCAGGCCGATCCGAAAGGCCTGCTCAACCCGGGCAAGATGATCGCCTTTGAGGATCCGGATTTCGATTTCAAGTCCGACAAGACTTTTCTCTTCCCCGGGCTTGCGCGCTGAAAATGCGGGTTTTGGTCGTCTACGCCCATCCCGTCGGAACGAGCTACTGCGCGGCATTGAAGGACGCCACACTCGCGGCACTTGGGAAAAACGGCCATGAGATCGACCTGCTCGACCTCTATGCCGAAGATTTCGAGCCGCGCCTCAGCCAGGAGGAGCGAATT
Source organism: Hongsoonwoonella zoysiae (assembly GCF_013266695.1). GTDB lineage: Bacteria > Pseudomonadota > Alphaproteobacteria > Rhizobiales > Stappiaceae > Hongsoonwoonella > Hongsoonwoonella zoysiae. Next base: position 1,312,508 of record NZ_JABRXF010000001.1, on the reverse strand, counting down.
GCCTACCACGACATCGATGCCAACCGCGCGCCCGTCGAAGACTACGTCAGGCGCCTTTTGAAGGCCGAAGGCCTCGTCCTCGTCTATCCGGTCTGGAATTTCGGATTCCCGGCAATACTGAAAGGATATTTCGACCGGGTTTTTCTGCCGGGTGTCAGCTTCGAACTCGTCGATGGCACCGTGGTTCCCGCGCTTCGCAACATCCGCAAGCTCGCCGCGGTGACGACCTATGGCGCAACCCCTCTTCGAGCATTTCTGGCGGGCAACCCGCCGAAGAGGCTCGTGAAACGCGTGCTTCGCGCGGTGATCAGACCGGGTGCTCCGGTCACTTATCTCGCGCATTACGACATGAACAATTCGACGCCCGAAACCCGCAAACGGTTTCTGGGCCGCGTCCACGAACGGATGCAACGTTACTGACGCATGGTCCGTGCGGCATTGGCCGGTTGAACGCTTCCTTCGGCCGGCAAAGATTGCGATGCGAAAATATGCGATATTACGTCATCTTAGTTTCATGGACGGTTGATAGGTTGGGGCCATGGCATTCAATCATAAAAAGAGCGTCACCTTCCGCCTTTCGCAAGCATCCAAGGCCCATCGTTCGCGTTCGGGCGCGCATCTGGCGCGCATTGGCCTGCACCCCGGCCAGGAAGCCGTCCTGAAGATCCTTTCGGATGAAGATGGACAGACGATGAGCCAGCTTGCCGCCAGACTTGGCGTACAGCCGCCGACCGTAACCAAGATGATCGCGCGTCTGTCGGCCCAGGGTTTGCTGCGCCGGGTGGCCTCGTCTTCGGATGGGCGGCTTGCCCGCGTCTATCTGACGAATGACGGACGGGAGAAGATCGCCTCGATCGACAAGGCCTGGAAACGTCTGGAGCGAGAGGCTTTGGCGGGCCTCGACGACAAGGATCGCAAGAAGCTGCGCAAGCTTCTTCGCCACCTTGAAAAGAACCTCTCGGCGCGGACCGACCTCGACCCGGATATCGATCACGAACCCGACGACCCGGAACCGGCATCGCCGGAAGTACTTGTCGCCAAGTCCGCGTGAGTTTCCGCGTCATCAGTCATAGCGCTCCGGCAAGCCAGCGGGACGCCAGCCCCAGAAGGGCTGTAATCGCCACAACCGTTGCAACGCCCCTCTTCGCGCCGAACACCAGATAGACCGCGGCCACGGCAAGCAGGACCGCGGTGACATCGACCGTTGCGATTTCCGGAACGGGCAGCGACAGCCAGCGCCCGTCAAGCGCGCCCACTTCCGCAAAGAAGACATGCAGCGCAAACCAGACGGCCAGATTTAGGATCGTGCCGGTGACCGCTGCCGTTATCCCCTGCATCGCGGCGGAAAGCCGTGCGTTGCCGCGCAGCCGCTCGATGTAGGGTGCGCCGAGAAATATCCATAGAAAGCTTGGAGCGAAGGTGACCCAGACCGTCATGGCCGCGGCCAGCACGCCGCCTGCAAGCGGAGAAAAGGGGGCAGGTTCTCGATAACCTGCCAAGAAACCGACGAATTCGGTCACGAGAATGAGCGGCCCCGGAGTCGTCTCCGCCAGACCAAGCCCGTCCAGCATTTCCCCGGCACTCAGCCAGCCGTAGGTCTCCACCGCAACCTGCGCCATATAACTCAAAAGCGCATAAGCCCCGCCGAAGCTGACCACGGCAAGCATCGAGAAAAAGCCCGCGACCTCGACGAGTACATGTTGCGGCGCGAGCGCGAAAGCGGCCACGAGCGGCGGAAACGCCCAAAAGAACAGGCCGGTTGCCAGGGTCCTTGCGAAGCTTACAGGGCGGGTTTCCCGCACCGGTTCCTCCGTAATCGCATCCCCGGCAGCGCTGCCCTTAAGTCCGAATGCGCCAATGACCGCCGCCGAGACGATCACCACGGGAAACGGCACTTCGAATACGAACAGGGCAAGGAAGCTCGCGCCCGCGATCCACCACGCAACCCGCATCTTGAGCGCGCGGCTGCCGACGCGAAGCAACGCCTGCAAGACAATCGCAAGAATGCCCGCCTTGATCCCGTAAAAAAGGCTTTCGACCAGTGGCACGCTACCGAATCTCGCATAAACGCTGGCGAGCCCCAGCATGGCGAGCGCGCCGGGCAAAATGAACAACACGCCAGCGGCGATTCCGCCGCGAACACGATGAAGCAACCAACCGCAATAGGTCGCAAGCTGCTGTGCTTCCGGGCCCGGCAGGAGCATGCAGTAATTCAGCGCATGCAAGAACCGGTCCTCGGAAATCCAGCGCTTTTCGTCCACGAATTCGCGGTGCATGAGCGCGATCTGCGCCGCAGGCCCACCGAAGGAATAGATGCCGATCTTGAAGGCTACGCGGACGAGATCCGACAGTGGAGGCGGTTCGGCATTCGCTTCCAAAGGCGCTGACTTGAACGGCATTCCGGCTCCATCAGACATTTGTTTCATCAGCCGCAACGTAATTCGCCGCAACGAAAATTTCGTGACGAATTATCATCGATAACACTGGCGACTTGATCGTCCTCAAAGATAGCAGCGGCTGCCGCTGCGATAATCAGCCCTTCGAACCAGAGAGACCTTCATGCTCCGCGCGATCATCTTCATTTCAATGGCGGTCGCACTATCGTCGTCCCCTGCCCTTTCGCAAGGCATTGATCCTCATGCGCTCTATGAAGAGCGGTGCGCGGGCTGTCATGCGCCTCACGCACCCGACCTGGCGAACGAGTCTCTCGAGCTTCGGGGAGCGCAATTAGTCGCGAAAGGGCGGGATAAACCGCTCGATGCATTCTTGCAAAGCCATCGCCGAACCGAGCTTTCAACTGATGAGCTTGACGTTCTGGTCACGCATTTTTCAACGATCCTGCGATCGGGCGGCCTTTATCGCGACAAATGCATTATCTGCCACGAAAGGGCGAGAGAGTTCGCACGTACATATCTGATTGAAAGGGAAAACCGGATACTGGGCCGATACTCAGACCGCGACATCGAAACCTTTCTCGCCGGTCACGGCCGTCTCGACCCGGATGAGGCAATAACGATCGTCGAAATATTTTCGCGGCAGTTGGACAATTTCGAACAGCCCGCCAAGCCTTGAGTTCGGCGCCGGGCAGCTATGCAAGAAACGCCCTAGGTCTGAGCGGCCGTTTTCTGTAGGGTGTTATTTGTCGGACAAAATAAGCCGACATTGCAAGGATCCTCATGTCGTCCGACACCACGCATCTCAACGGCGTTTCCGGGCAGGTTTCGTCGGCCGCGCGCGAGCGGTTCATGGGCATCGCGCTCATCTGCACCGCATTTCTATGTTTTGCGGGGCTTGATACGACAGCAAAATATCTCGTGCAGGATCTGCCGTCGGTACAGGTCGTCTGGTTCCGCTTCGCAAGCCACGTCGTACTCGCCTTCATCCTCTTCCGCGTGTGGCAAAAACCGGAATATTTCAGGAGCAAGCGCTGGGGCCTGCAGATTATTCGCGCCTTTTGCCTGCTGGGTTCCACCTTCTTCAATTTCATCGCCGTCAGATATCTGCAGCTTGCCGAAACGGTGTCGATCATGTTCGCCGCACCCTTTGTGGTCACGGCACTTGCAGGTCCGCTTCTCAACGAGTGGGCAGGACCGCGCCGTTGGGCTGCCATCGTCGTCGGCTTCCTGGGCATGCTGGTCGTCGTGCGCCCCGGCCTCGGCGGAATGCATTGGGCGGCGATCTTTTCCGTCGCCGCGATGATTTGCTTCTCCCTCTACGCTCTATTGACGCGCAAGCTTTCCAACACAGAATCCTCGGTCGGGATGCTGATCATTTCGGGCCTCGTCGCGGCGATCGCAATGACGCCTTTCGCAATCGACCAATGGGTTGCTCCGCCCGATCTCTTTTCATGGGCGCTCCTGATATCGACGGGCGTTTACGGCGGGTTGGGGCATTTCGTTCTGATCGTCGCCCATCGCCTTGCGCCCGCGCCTGTGCTTGCGCCTTTCCAGTATTCCCAAATCGTCTGGATGATCGCTTGCGGCTACATCTTCTTCGCAGACGTGCCGGGTATCTGGACCGCCGTCGGCGCATCGATCATTGTTGCGTCAGGCCTTTACATCCTCTACCGCGAACGCGGCCTCAGCAACTGACCCCGCCTGACCGATGTCTTGCGCCGACGGCAGAAAACGCCGAAGGTTCGCTCGGTCGATCGGAAAAGTTCAAACGCAAGGCGGGCGATGAAGGACAGGAACGAACGCGAAGCGGACCGAGGCCGGGGCCGTGGCCGGGGGCAACGGGTCAGGCTCGGCGACATCGCAGCGGATCTCGGGTTGTCCACGGCGACCGTATCGCTCGCCCTGCGCGATTCGCCGCTTGTCGCGGAAGATACTCGAGCCCGCATCAAGGCCCATGCCGAAGCGCGCGGCTACATCTACAACCGTTATGCGGCCTCGCTCAGGACCGCGCGCACCGACATGATCGGGGTCGCGGTGCACGACATTCAAAACCCTTATTTTGCCGAGATATTCAGAGCGCTGGAAGACGAACTGGGTCAGGAAAAGCAGGTTGTTCTCATCTGCAATCATCGTGACGACGTCACCCGTCAGCGCCAGTTCGTAGACGCCTTGCTGCAACATCGGGTCGACGGGATCGTGCTGTGCCCGTCCGTTGGCACACAGGCCGAGGAGATCGTCCGCCTCACTCGGTCCGGCGTCCCGGTCACGCTGATCTGCCGCGAAATCGAAGGCGTGCCGGCACCACTCGTGCGTGGCGACGACCATGCCGGCGGCTATGCGGCAACGAAACACCTGATCGAAAACGGCCACAGGCGCATCGCCATGGTCGGCGGGCGGCGGCAAACTTCCGTGGGCCGGGACCGAAACCGGGGCTGGCGCGAAGCGTTGAGCGATGCCGGCATCGATCCCGCTTCGCAAATCGACATTCCCGAACTCATGACGCGGGACGAGGGCTTTGAAATCGTGCCGCAACTCCTGAACGCCGATCCCGCTCCCACGGCTGTGGTCGCTTTCAATGACCTGATCGCGCTCGGCCTCCTCGACGGGTTGCGCCGGGCGGGCCGCACGCTCGCGATCACCGGCTACGACGACATCAACGCCGCCGCGAAACAGGCTCCGTCGCTCACGAGCGTCAACAATTCCGCCACGCGGATCGGCCGTATCGCCGCCGATCTTATCCTCAAGCAGATCGCGGGCGACGCGACGGGCAATGAGCGCATCCTCATTGAACCGGAATTGATGATACGCGAGAGTTCGGCCTGAAGCGCCGGGGCGGCGTATGCTAATGAAACCTATCGGAGGGGCAAATGGACAAGCCTGACATCCTCATACCTCGTCCGCTCATGCGCTCGATCCTTAAGGTTCTGGACCGTGACTACACCACCCACAAGCTCTGGGAAATGGCGGATCCTGAGGCTTATCTGGACAGTGTCGCGCAGATGATAAAAGGCATTGCCTCAAGTCCTTCCGCGAAAGTGGACGCGAACCTCGTCGACAGGCTGCCAAACCTGCAAATCGTCGCCAATTTCGGCGTCGGCTATGACGGTATCGATGCAAGGCATTGCGCGGACCGGGGCATAATGGTTACGAACACTCCAGATGTCCTGACCGAAGAGGTTGCCGATACCGCGCTCGGCCTTCTCATCATGGCGGTTCGGGAGCTTTCAGCGTCCGAGCGGTACCTGCGCGCCGGAAAATGGCAAAGCGACGGCCCCTATCCGCTCACGCACGGCACGCTGCGCGGGCGTAAGCTGGGGATTTTCGGTCTGGGGCGCATCGGCAAAGCGATAGCCCGGCGAGCGGAGGCATTCGGTCTCGAAATCCACTATCATGGCCGCAGGAAACAGGATGGCGTCGCCTATCCCTATCACCGAAACCTGAAGGAGCTGGCGGCAGCCTGCGACACGCTGATGGTTGTCGCACCCGGCGGCGCCGATACCCGGCATGCCGTGGACGCGGATGTCCTGAAGGCGCTTGGCCCGAACGGCGTCGTGATCAATATCGGGCGCGGCTCGGTCATCGACGAACAGGCGCTGATCACGGCCTTGAAAAACGGCGTCATCCTGGCGGCGGGCCTTGACGTCTTCGAGGAAGAACCGCGTGCACCGGCGGAACTGATCGCGCTCGACAACGCCGTACTGCTGCCGCATGTGGGGTCCGCTTCGATCCACACGCGCGAGGCGATGGGAAGTCTCATGCTCGATAATCTTGCGACGTGGTTCAAGGAAGGCCATGCTGTCACGCCTGTGGCGGAAACGTCCGGCTGACCGGCCCGTAAAGAGCCGGACCCGGTTCCTTTCGCCGCAGAAAAATCAAACGCGGTTGAGCAGCCTTGCGCGGATCGTGCCGGGAAGCTTGCGGATCGCCTCCAGGATTTCGACCGAATTCTCAACCTGACCCTCGGCATCGAGGACGACATAGCCGATCTCGCCGTCGGTCTGGTAGAACTGAGACGAGATGTTGATCTCGTAGCTGGCAAAGAGATCGTTGAGCCGGCCAAGTTCGCCGGGCGCATTCTTCTGCACCTGGATGAAACGGGTGTTTTCCGTTCCCTTCGGCAGTTGCACCTGCGGGAAATTCACCGCACCCACCGTCGAACCGACATCGGAATATTCGACCAGCTTGCGCGCAACCTCCTCGCCGATACGCTCCTGAGCCTCCTCCGTCGACCCGCCCACATGCGGCGTCAGGATGACATTGTCGAGCCCGCGCAACGCACTCACGAATTCTTCCGAATTCGACTTCGGCTCGGACGGGAAAACATCCACCGCCGCCCCGGCAAGGTGGCCGTCCTTGAGCGCTCTGGCCAGCGCCTCGACGTCAAGAACGGAGCCGCGCGCGTTATTGATCAGGAAGGCGCCCGGCTTCATGGCGCGGATTTCGGCCTCGCCGATCATGCCCTTCGTTTCCGGCGTCTGCGGAAGGTGCAGGGAAACGACGTCGGACTGGGAGAGCAGGCCTTGCAGCGACGCCATCGGCTCGGCGTTTCCGTGGGTGAGCTTGTCGGTATGGTCATAGTAGAGAACGCGCATGCCCATCGCTTCCGCGATAACGGCAAGCTGCGAGCCGATGTTGCCATAACCGACGATGCCGAGCGTCTTGCCCCGGATTTCGCGGCTTCCGGCGGCGCTCTTCATCCAGCGGCCCGCGTGAGCGGCCGTAGACTTTGCGAATGTGCCGCGCATCAGCATGACGATTTCGGCGATCGTCAATTCCGCGACGCTGCGCGTGTTCGAAAACGGCGCGTTGAATACGGGAATGCCGAGCCGGGCCGCCTCCGGCAGCGCTACCTGATTAGTGCCGACGGAAAAGCACCCCACGGCGACGAGCGTGCTCGCTGCTTCCAGAATCTCCGGCGCGAGCTGGGTGCGCGATCGAATGCCCAGGATATGAACGCCCTTCAGCGCATCGATCAACGCATCCTTGTCAAGCGCAGTCGTCAGATGCTCGACATTCGCGTAGCCATTATCGGCCAGTATCGCGCGCGCGGACGGCGAAATGCCCTCCAGCAGCAGCCAGCGAATTTGATTCTTCGGCCGGGAAAGACCCTTGGTCATTGCCATTCCTTTTGGACGGCCGCCTGCGGGCCGCCCGCTCGGGCCGGGCCGGTTTCGATGTGGCGGCGGTGAAAATTCGCCGGACTCTTAACGCTTTCCGCAGCGCAAAATCAACGGCGCAACCGAACATGCCGGAAGATCAGCGCAATTCGCCCATTTCCAGCGCCAACTCCCAGGACGTCTCGTCGAACCCGATAAGGTTGCGCCCTTCAGCCTCGACGATCGGGCGTTTGATGATGGACGGATTTTCCAGCATAAGGGCGACCGCGGTGTCGGCATCCGTCGTTGCTTCCTTCACCTCGTCATCGAGCTTGCGCCAAGTGGTACCGCGCGTGTTCAGCACCTTTTGCCAGCCGAATTCTCCGACGAAGGCTTCCAGCTTTTCGCGGGTTACGCCCGCCTTCTTGTAGTCGTGAAAAGCGTAAGGCACGGCGGCGGCATCCAGAAACCGGCGTGCCTTTTTCACCGTGTCGCAATTTGCGATCCCGTAGACCGTAACCGTCATGTTTCCTCGCATCCTTCTTGTCCAATGCACTTGATGTCGTCTCGGCGACGGATTGTCCACGGTTTCGTGACGATGAGTTTAGACATTTAAAGGTAGATGGACCTGCAAGCAGCCTTATCTGAGAATCTCAAGGATATACCGGGGGAATATCGATGTTGACGAAGGTCGCGGCGAAACGGCGGGCACGGAAAGGCCCCGCTGGGTCCGGCTCGCTGGAACAGCGCCTGCGCCTTGCAAGCGGCCTGGTCCTCGTTGCCTTCGTTCTCTTGCATTTCCTCAATCATGCCCTTGGCAACATCTCCCTGGAGATCATGCAAGCCGGCCAGGATTTGCGCTACATGATCTGGCATTCGACCGTCGGCACGGGCTTGCTCTACGGCGCGCTTGCCATCCATGCCGGGCTAGCGCTTTGGAAAACGGCGAAACGCGGCACGCTGATCATGCAGAAATGGGAGGCCCTGCAGCTTGTTTTGGGGCTTTCCATACCCTTCCTGCTGATCCGACACGTTGCCGGCACCAGAGGCGCGGAAATCGCTTACAAAACGTACATGGACTACTCTCACGAGCTTTCGGTCCTCTGGCCCGATCACGCCGCCCTTCAATCGGCGCTTCTCGTGATCGTCTGGATCCATGGCATGATCGGGCTGCACTACTGGCTGCGCCTTTACGGCTGGTATCGGTCATGGCAGCCGGTATTTTTGATATTCGCGGGCGCGATACCCCTGCTCGCCCTGACGGGGTGGATTTCGGCGGCGAGGCGGCTTTACCTTACCGGCGAAGCGAAAAGCAATTTCAAACAGGGCGAACAGGAAGCACTGGCGGAAATCGCAAGCCACGCCAACGTCATCGTCTATGGCTTGATAGGCCTTGCCCTGGCGCTTGTCGCCGGCCGGAAGCTCTGGAAGCGATACGGAGGGCGGATATCCATAGCCTTCGCCGGTGAAAGGGCGGTCCGATCCCCCCTCGGGCCCACATTGCTGGAAATCGGCCGCATGAACCGGGTGCCCATGATGTCGGTGTGCGGGGGGCGCGGGCGCTGTTCCACATGCCGGACCATGATCCTTGAGGGCGCAGATACCCTCGATCCGCCGAGTAACGCCGAACAAAGCGTGCTGAAGCGCATCCGGGCCGGTGAAAACGTGCGTCTGGCCTGCCAGGTCAGGCCGAAAGCCGATCTCCTTGTCCGCCCCCTGATTCTGCCAGGAAAGGCGCTTCCTCCCGCCGCCTTCCACGACCGGTACCGCTGGGGGGTGGAGCGGCAGATCGGCGTCATGTTCATTGACATGCGCGGCTTCACGAGGCTGACCGAAAGCCGTCTCGCGTTCGACGTGGTGTTCATTCTGAACCGGTATATCGACGGGGTGGTCAAGGCGATCCGGGCGGACGGCGGCATGGTCGACAAGGTCATGGGCGATGGCGTAATGGCGCTATACGGCGTCAATACGACCTACCGGTCCGGCCTCCGACAGGCGCTTTCGACCATCATCAGGCTGTCGAAGGAAATCGAGACGATCAACGAGGAACTGAAAGGGCAATTGGGCGAGCCGCTGCGCATAGGCATCGGGCTGCATGGCGGACCATCCATCCTTGGGCGGATCGGCCTTGACGGCCGCGGCGGCGTCGAATCCGGCCTCACTGCCCTCGGTGACGTGGTGAACGTGGCAAGCAGGCTGGAGGATGCCACGAAGGAAAATGGAGCGTTGGCGCTCGTTTCCCACGATGTCCTGGAAGCGGCAGACATTGCGTCGGACGAGATAGGCGAAGCGCGCGAACTGGCGGTGCGTGGCCGCATCGCACCATTGAAAGTTTCCGCAATCCACGATGCTGCAACACTTGAAGCGGCGCTGAAATCAGCCAGATCGTGATCCGCTGGACAGGGGTTTTCCACAATGATTGACGTGGGACACGATCCGGGCCAGCCTTACGTAAAATTCCTACCTATCCGCAAATAGCGGTTCCTGCCTCCCGCGTTTGGAATACGACTTGGACGCCACTTGCTATTCGACAGAAGATATGCTCTCCCGGCTCGTCGGCTTTCAGACCGTCTCGGACCGCAGCAATCTCGACCTTATCAACTTCATTCGCGCCTATCTCGGCGAATTCGGAATCGATTGCACACTGACCTTCGACGAAACCGGCGAAAAGGCGAACCTCCACGCCATCGTCGGCCCCCGGATAGACGGCGGTGTCGTGCTTTCGGGGCATACCGATGTGGTGCCGGTCGCCGGACAGTCCTGGTCGAGCGATCCCTTCACTCTCTGCGAACGCGATGGAAGGTTTTATGGGCGCGGCACCGCCGACATGAAAAGCTTCGCCGCGATCGCGCTTGCCCATGTACCGCAAATGGTTGCGGCGAACCTGAAGCGCCCGATCCACATCGCGCTATCCTATGACGAGGAGATCGGCTGTATCGGCGCGCCGCGAATGATCGAGGCGATGGTGAGCGACGGTCCGAGCCCGGCGGCGGTGATCGTAGGCGAACCCACCTCGATGAAGGTTGTCGATTCGCACAAGGGAACCATGCTGCTGCGAACGACCGTCACCGGAAAATCGGTGCACTCCAGTCAGTTGAACCGAGGCGTTTCGGCCATAACGGCGGCTGCGCGCATCATCGGCTGGCTCGATGAGCGCACCCGCGCCAACATTGGCGAAACGCCGCCGGGCTCACCTTTCGATCCGCCTTATACGACGCTTCACTGCGGCGTTCTGGAGGGCGGTACGGCCCATAATATCGTCGCGAAAAGCGCATGGTTTTATACCGACATACGCTCGCTGCCGCATGAGTCCCAGGACGAATGGCAGGCGCGATACGAAAGCTTCGTTCGCAGCGAGGTCGAGCCCGAAATGAAGGCTGGCGCGCCCGAAGCCGGCATCACCATCGAAAGACTTTCCGCCGTGCCGGGGCTTCAGCCTGAGGAAAATGGCGGAGCGGAGGAACTTGCGCGCCGCTTGACCGGCGACAATTCACGCAATGTCGTCGTCTACGGAACCGAGGCCGGTCAGTTCCAGGAGGCCGGCTTTTCCACAATCGTGTGCGGCCCGGGTTCCATCGACCAGGCTCACCAGCCCGACGAATTTATCGAAAAGGCGCAACTGGTTGCGGGCGAAGCGTTCATTCGCCGCCTGATGCGCGAGTTGACATAATAGTGGGCATGCAAGCGCTTTACGCAAGCTCACCGGCCTGTTTAGAGTTCAACCAGCGGATCGGCGCAATCAAGAGCAACGCCAAAGCGGCCGATCGGCAACCCACCAGAGGATATGGGCGAATAATGCCCAACGTCCGTTCCACGAGGGGAGTAGAGGGGAATGAAGATATTGAAACCGTTTGCGGCCGCTGCCGTAATAGCCGCTTTGACGAGCGGCGGCGCTTCCGCCGCGGAGCTCAACTACGCCTTTCAGGGCACGCTCAACGCGCTCGATCCCTACAGCCTGAACGAAACGTTCACGCTGGGCTCGCTCGGCAATACGTACGAAGGGTTGACCCGGCGCGGGCCGGACCTTGCAATTCAGCCTGCCTTGGCCGAAAGCTGGGAGGTCGTTGAGCCGAACCGCTGGCGTTTCCATCTGCGCAAAGGTGTGAAGTTCCACAACGGTAACGATTTCACCGCCGAAGACGTTGCCTTTTCTGCCGAGCGCGTCCGCTCCGAGGGATCGGATCTGACAACGCGCATCGGTGCGGACGTCAAGGTGGAGATCGTCGACGATTATACCGTCGATTTCGTCCTGCCGGGACCTAACCCGATCCTGCATTACGAGTGGGATACATGGTACATCATGGACAAGGAGTGGACCGAGGCGAACAGCGCCACGAAGGTCACTTCCGCCTCCGACACCAACCCGAATTACGCGGCCCTTCATGCGAACGGTACGGGCCCGTTTAAGATCGAAAGCCACGAAGCCGGCGTTCGTACGGTCTATACGAAGAACGAAGACTGGTGGGACAAGGCCGAGCATAACCTCGACCGGGTCGTGTTTACGCCGATCTCGTCGGACGCAACGCGTATTGCCGCGCTGCTTTCCGGCGAACTCGATATGGTCTATCCGGTGCCGGTCCAGGACATCAAGCGCGTCAACGACAACGCGGGCACGCGCGCGCTGACGGGCCCGGAACTTCGTACGATCTTCCTCGGAATGGACCAGAAGCGCGATGAACTGCTTCATTCCAACGTGAAGGGCAAGAACCCCTTCAAGGATGTCCGCGTGCGCAAGGCCTTCTATCAGGCGATCGACATCGAGGCGATCAAGGACAAGGTGATGCGCGGTCTGTCGACCCCGTCGGCGCTGATGATCTCGCCGCTCCTGTTCTCCCGATCCGACGAGTTCGAGCGCTTCCCGTATGACCCGGACGCCGCGAAGGCGCTTCTGGCGGAAGCCGGATATCCAGACGGTTTCTCGGTCGGCATGGACTGCCCGAACGACCGGTACGTGAACGACGAATCGATCTGCCAGACGGTTGCGGCCTTCCTTGCGCGCATTGGCGTGAAGGTCGACCTCAACGCCCAGCCGAAAGCGAAATATTTCGCCAAGGTGCTGGCATCCGGCGGTTATGATACCTCGTTTTACCTGCTCGGCTGGACGCCCGGTTCCTTCGACAGCTGGAACGTGCTGACCAATCTGCATGGCTGCCGCGACGATTCTGGCGCCGGAGGGCCCTTCAACCTCGGGGGATACTGCAATCCGAAGGTTGACGAGCTTTCCGCGCAGATCCTTTCGGAGAACGACCCCGAAAAGCGCGACCAGCTGATCTACGATGCCTTCAAGCTGACGACTGAGGAAGTGTCTCACATTCCGCTACATCAGCAGGGCCTTGCCTGGGGCGTTTCGGAGAAGGTCGACCTCGTTCAGCGTGCGGACAACCAGTTCCACTTCCGCTGGGTGACCAAGAACTAAGACCCGAAATCCGGTGCTTCAGCCCGGCGGCGATCATTCGCCGCCGGGTTTGATTTCAGAAATCCTTCCGATCGAGGCAATATGCTCGCCTTCAGCATCCGCCGCCTGTTCCAGGCGCTTTTGGTCATGATCGTGGTGGCATTGATAGCCTTCACCCTGTTTCGCTTCGTCGGTGACCCCGTCAACCAGATGGTCGGGGTGGAAACCACACCCGAACAACGTGAAGCGCTTCGCGAACGGCTTGGGCTCAACGATGCCGTCATCGTCCAGTTCGCGCGCTTTATACTGAATGCCGCACAGTTCGATTTCGGAACCTCCTACCAGTTCAAGCAGCCGGTTGCGGAAATGATCGGCAAGCGCCTGCCCGCGACTTTGGAGCTTTCCGTTGTCTCCGCGATTTTCGCCGTTCTCGTCGGCATTCCGATGGGCGTCTATACGGGCCTCAACCGCGACAGTTTCCTGTCCAAGGTTTTCCTGTCCGCCTCGCTCGTCGGCATTTCGCTGCCAACTTTCTTCATAGGCATTCTGCTTATCTTCATTTTCTCGGTAAACCTGCAATGGCTGCCAAGCTTCGGACGCGGCGAAGTCGTGCAGATAGGCTGGTGGTCGACCGGCCTGCTGACCTGGAGCGGCATCAAGGCATTGGTGCTGCCGGCGATCACGCTTGGCCTTTTCCAGATGACGCTGATCATGCGTCTGGTGCGCTCCGAAATGCTTGAGGTGATCCGCACCGACTACATCAAGTTCGCGCGTGCCCGCGGCCTGCCGAACCGCACGGTGAACTATCGGCATGCGCTCAAGAACACACTGGTGCCCGTGATAACGATCACCGGCCTGCAGCTCGGCACCATCATCGCCTTCGCGATCATCACCGAGACCGTGTTCCAATGGCCGGGCATGGGGCTCTTGTTCCTTCAGTCCGTCCAGAATGTCGATATCCCGATCATGGCGGCCTACCTCATGCTGATCGCCTTCCTGTTCGTGCTGATCAATTTCGTGGTCGACCTTCTCTATTTCTATGTCGATCCGCGGCTGCGCACCGAACGCGCGATAAAATAAGGGGTGCAATGACATGTCGGACGAACCCCTGAACCGTAATGCACCGCAAGGAGCGCTCAAGCGCGCGCTCGACAGCGATATACTTCATTCGTTCCTACGCTCGAAAGTCACCGTGGTGGCGGCGGTGATTACCGCGCTCTATTTCATCGGCGCGCTTTTCGCGCCGTGGATCGCACCGCATGACCCTTTCGATCTGGCGGGGATATCGATCCTTGATGCGCGCGTGCCACCGGTCTGGATGGACGGCAGCGACCCACGGTTCCTGCTCGGCACGGACGATCAGGGACGCGACGTCTTTTCCGCGATTCTTTACGGATCGCGCATCTCGCTTGCCGTCGGCTTCCTCTCGGTGATTCTCGCCGCGATCGTCGGCGTGCTTCTTGGCCTGGTCGCAGGTTACGTGGGCGGGCGGACGGATGCCGTCATCATGCGCATCGCCGAAGTGCAGCTTACCTTCCCGGCTATCCTCATCGCGCTGCTCATCGACGGAGCGGCGCGCGGGTTGTTCGGCAATCTGGACCGTGAGAAATACGTCTTCTGGATACTGGTTTTTTCCATCTCCCTGTCGCTTTGGGTGCAATACGCACGTACCGTGCGCGGTTCCACCCTGGTTGAAAAAAACAAGGAATACGTTCAGGCCGCTCGCCTGATCGGCATCCCTCCGTTCCTGATCATGATCCGCCATGTCTTGCCCAACGTGATAGGCCCGGTGCTGGTTATCGCGACGATAAACCTCGCGATCGCCATCGTGACCGAGGCGACGCTTTCCTTCCTTGGCGTTGGCGTCCCACCGACGCAGCCTTCTCTCGGCACGCTCATCCGCATCGGTAACGACTTCCTTTTCTCCGGCGAATGGTGGATCGCGATTTTCCCCGGCGTCGCACTCGCCCTTCTTGTTCTCGCGGTCAATCTGCTCGGCGACTGGTTGCGCGACGCGCTTAACCCGAAGCTTCGATAGGAGGGCGAAATGGCTGAGACACCTCTCCTTTCCGTTCGCAACCTGAAAGTGGAATTTCCCACGCGCCGCGCAACGCTCACTGCCATCGACGGTATTTCCTTCGATCTTAAAAAGGGCGAGGTTCTGGGCGTCGTCGGCGAATCGGGCGCTGGCAAATCGATCACCGGTTCGGCGATCATCGGGCTTTTGGAACCACCGGGCCGCATCTCGGGGGGCGAAATCCTCCTGGGTGGCGAACGGATCGACAATCTGTCCCAAACCGCCATGCGCAAGGTGCGGGGAAAGCGAATCGGCATGATCTTTCAGGATCCGCTGACGAGCCTCAACCCGCTCTTCACGATCGGCGAGCAGATCACCGAGACGATCATGACCCATCTTCCGGTCTCGGAGGCGGAAGCGCGAAAGCGCGCGGTAAGCTTGCTCGAAGAGGTCGGAATTCCGGCAGCGGCCGAGCGGCTTGACGCTTATCCGCATCAGTTTTCAGGCGGCATGCGCCAGCGTGTGGTCATAGCGCTTGCCCTTTGCGCGGAGCCTGAACTCGTGATCGCCGACGAACCCACGACGGCATTGGATGTGTCGGTTCAAGCCCAGATCATCGGCTTGCTGAAACGCATCTGCAAGGACCATGGCGCCTCGGTCATGCTGATCACCCACGATATGGGTGTCATCGCGGAGACATGCGACCGCGTCGCGGTCATGTACTCAGGCCGTATCGCGGAAATTGGCCCGGTTCGCGACGTGGTCAAGAACCCGCACCACCCCTACACGGTCGGCCTCATGGGCGCGATTCCGACACTTGTCGGCGAACTTGACAGGCTGACGCAGATTCCCGGTTCCATGCCGAGGCTCGATGCCATTCCAAAGGGCTGTCCGTTCAACCCGCGCTGTGCGCATGTATTCGACCGCTGCCGCGCGGAACGTCCCGACCCGATTGACGTCGGCACAAGCCGCGTCGCCTGCTGGCTGGTCGAGGAAGGACGAAACGACCGCGCGAGCAAAGTGGAGCAAGCCTGATGGGCGTTGATGAATTGGACCGGGCGACGGTAAGGGTTTCCGGGCTTTCCCGCACTTTCGATGTTTCCAGACCCTGGCTGAACCGCGTGATCGAGCGCACGCCCAAGGCGTTTCTGAAGGCCGCGCAGGACATTACGTTCTCCATTTCCAGAGGAGAAACTTTCGCTCTCGTCGGAGAATCCGGTTCCGGCAAGTCGACGGTCGCGAAAATGGTCGTCGGGCTGCTCGAGGCATCCGCCGGCGAGATCACGGTGGACGGCGTCGACATGCGCGGCGCGCAACACGGCAAGGAGATGCGCGACCTGCGCCGGCGCATGCAGATGATCTTCCAGGATCCATACGCGAGCCTCAACCCGCGTTGGAGGGTGGATCGGATCATCGCCGAGCCGATCCGCGCATTCCGGCTGGAAAACGATGAAAAGGCGATTTCGAAGCGCGTTGGGGAGCTTCTGGAACTCGTGCGGCTCGATCCGCGCGACGGGGCAAAATACCCGCATGAGTTCTCGGGCGGGCAACGACAGCGCATCTGTATCGCCCGGGCGCTCGCCTCCAAACCGGAATTCCTCGTCTGCGACGAGCCGACTTCCGCGCTGGACGTTTCCGTGCAGGCCCAGATCCTGAACCTCATGAAGGATTTGCAGGACGAATTCGGCCTCACATATCTTTTCATCAGCCATGATCTTGCGGTCGTGCGGCACATGGCGAAGCGCATCGGCGTCATGTATCTCGGCCGGCTGGTGGAAGTCGCCGACGGCAAGGAGCTTTTCCGCAATCCGCGCCATCCCTATACGCGCATGTTGCTGGAGGCTATTCCGGACCTTGAAATGTCCGGCCGGCCCCGGAAGGCGGTGGAAGGAGAGATCCCGAATCCGATCAATCCGCCGCCGGGCTGCGCCTTCCATCCGCGTTGCCCGCTCGCCAACGTGCGATGCAACCGCGAGCTGCCGCTTTTCAAAGGCGAAGGAGAAACCGGCGTCGCTTGTCATGCGGTGGAA
Organism: Hongsoonwoonella zoysiae; assembly: GCF_013266695.1. Taxonomy (GTDB): domain Bacteria; phylum Pseudomonadota; class Alphaproteobacteria; order Rhizobiales; family Stappiaceae; genus Hongsoonwoonella; species Hongsoonwoonella zoysiae. The sequence goes on along the minus strand of NZ_JABRXF010000001.1, from coordinate 1,295,574 downwards.
GAAGGCCGGGCCTAGCGCAGGAACGCCGGTTGCAGCTTAACAACACGTTACCTCAACCACCCATTGAAATGCCCGCATGTGTGGATTTCGACACATGCGGGACGCCGCCGAGAACCGGCGAGCGGCGAAAATGCTTTATTTTTTACCATCATGCATTTTGGCACGGCAGTTGCTATCATTTCGGCACGGTTGAACCCCTTCAGCCTTTCGGAGCGTCGCCCATCTAACGTTCGGGACTTATCCGGCCAGCGGACGCTTCGAATTTGCAGATAATGTCTGGGAGGACATCCATGAAGAAATTCGTCGTGACCGCAGCGGCGGCCGCATCGATCGCCTTTGCCGCTCCCGCCGTTGCCAGCGAAGGCTGCGACGACGGCGAAATGGTCATCAAGTTCAGCCACGTCGTCGCCGCCACCGGCCACCCGAAGGGCGACGCGGCGACGATGCTCGCCGACCGCGTCAACAAGGAGATGGACGGCAAGGCCTGCATGCAGGTATTTCCGAACTCTCAGCTCTTCGACGACGACAAGGTGATGGAAGCCCTGCTTCTCGGCGATGTGCAGCTTGCTGCGCCATCGCTTTCGAAGTTCGAGGCCTATACCCTCAAGTATCGCCTGTTTGACCTGCCTTTCCTGTTTCAGGACCTGAACGCTGTCGGCAACTTCACCCAGTCCGATGCCGGCAAGGGTCTTTTGAACGTGATGCAGGACGTCGGCTACCAGGGCCTCGGCTACTGGCTTTCCGGCCTCAAGCAGTTCTCGGCCAACAAGCCGCTGATCGAGCCGTCGGACGCTAACGGCCTGAAGTTCCGCGTACAGACCTCCGACGTGGCGGTCGCCATGATCGAGGCTATCGGCGGCAACGCCCAAAAGCTCGCCTTCAAGGAAGTTTACGGCGCGCTGCAGACCGGCGTCGTCGACGGACAGGAAAATACCTGGTCGAACATCTATACCCAGAAGTTCTTCGAGGTTCAGGACGGCATCACCGAGACAAACCACCAGGTGCTCGCCTATTTGCTCGTTACCTCCACTGAGTGGCTTGAAAGCCTCGACGAGGAGACCCGCACACAGTTCCTGACCATCGTCGACGAAGTGACGAAGGCCGGTAACGACGCGGTGGCCAAGAAGGAAGCCGGCAACCGCGCGAAGATCATCGAGGCCGGCGCCACCGTTCGCGAGCTCACGCCTGAACAGCGCGCCAAATGGGTCGAAACGATGAAGCCGGTCTGGGATCAGTTCGAAGGCGACATCGGCAAGGATCTGATCGACGCCGCCGCCGGCTCCAACAGCTGATCGTAATCCGGTCCGACCACGACTGACCGGGAAAGGCCCCGCATGAGGCGGGGCCTTTCACAAACGTCGCGGATGCTCTTCGCCGGCAGCTTGTGCCGGAGCGATATCCGCACGGGGGGAGAGGCATGCATAGGGTGGACAATTGGGTCACCCGCTTCGAGGAGACCTTCCTGGCGCTCCTTCTGGCGGCGATGACGATCGTGTCCTTCACTCAGGTGGTGGCGCGATACGGCTTCAACACGGGCTGGGGCGGAGCGCTGGAACTTACGCGCATTCTGTTCGCCTGGCTCATCCTTTTCGGCATGAGCTACGGGGTCAAGATCGGCTCCCATCTCGGTGTCGATGCCTTCATCAGGCTTCTGCCGCAAAAGACGTTCCGCATCATCGCTGTCTTCGGCGCCTTCTGCGGCGTCCTTTACGCCCTCATCCTGCTTTATGCCGGCTGGCTCAGCCTGTTCGGCATCGACGTCAGCACGAGCTTTCGCCAGACGGGCGCGCTCGGCTATTGGCATTTCATGTTCCAGCGCGGTTTCGGCCTCGACGATCTTCGCTACCCCGAATTGATCCAGGAGACTTTCGGCACCCAGGATCGCGTGCAGCGCTGGGTCGCCTACCTCATGCTCCCCATCGGTCTTGCACTGTTCGGGTTCCGCTGCCTGCAGGCGATGATCGCAATCATCAAGGGGGAGCGGGAAACGATGATCGCCGCGCATGAGGCCGAAGAACTCGTCGCAGAACACAAAGACGAACTGAAGGACTGAGAAGACCCATGGAAGCCGCAGTCCTTTTCATCCTCGTTCTCGGGCTTTTGTTCCTGGGCGTCCCGATCGCGATTTCGCTCGGCCTGTCGAGCATTCTCGCCATAGCGTTGTTCTCGCAGGACAGTATGTCCTCCGTCGCGCTGCAGCTCTTCACGGCGTCGCAGAATTATACGCTGCTCGCCATCCCCTTCTTCATCCTCGCATCGGCCTTCATGTCGACGGGCGGCGTGGCGCGGCGCATCATCCGCTTCGCGATATCGACTGTCGGTCATCTGCGCGGCGGCCTTGCCATCGCGGCCGTTTTTTCCTGCATGCTCTTCGCCGCCCTTTCCGGCTCATCGCCGGCGACGGTGGTGGCCATCGGCACGATCGCCATCGCCGGCATGCGCGAGGTCGGCTACACGAAGGAGTTCGCCGCCGGCGTCATCGCCAATGCCGGCACGCTCGGCATTCTCATTCCACCGTCCATCGTGATGGTGGTTTATTCGGCGGCGACCGACGTTTCGGTAGGGCGCATGTTCCTAGCCGGTGTCGTCCCGGGCATCGTCGCGGGCCTCATGCTGATGGTCGCGATCTACATCAACGCCCGCATTCGGGGCATGCCCAAGCAGCCGTTTGCCGGCGTCTCCGAAATAGCCGCAGCGGCACGCGAGGCCGGCTGGGGCCTCTTCCTCATCATCATCATTCTCGGCGGCATCTACGGCGGCGTGTTCACGCCGACGGAGGCCGCAGCGGTCGCGGCCGTCTACGCCTTCTTCATCGCGGTCTTCATCTATCGCGACATGGGGCCGCTCAAGGATGTGCCCTGGCGCCGACCGGGGGAAGGTTTCGGTCAAAGCCTTGTGCGCAATCTCGCCCTGATCGTCTGGAAATTCATTCCCGGCTGCTTCCACGGCGACACGAAGAAGGTGCTGGTCGAGAGCTCCAAGACGACGATCATGCTGATGTTCATTATCGTCAATGCGCTGCTATTCGCCCATGTGCTGACATCGGAACGCATCCCGCAGGCCATCACGGACTGGATGGTGGGTGCCGGGTTCAACTGGTTCACCTTCCTGATCGCGGTCAACCTGCTGCTTCTGCTCGGCGGGCAATTCATGGAACCCTCGGGGCTTCTCCTGATCGTCGCCCCGGTCGTCTTCCCGATCGCGATCGAGCTTGGCGTCGATCCGATTCATCTCGGCATCGTCATGGTGGTGAACATGGAAATCGGCATGATAACGCCGCCAATCGGGCTGAACCTCTTCGTGACATCCGGCATCACGGGCATGAGCCTGGTGCAGGTCGTGCGCGCGGCGCTTCCGTTCGTCGCGATCCTGTTCCTCTTCCTTATTCTCGTAACGTATCTGCCGTTCCTGTCCACATCCCTGCCATATGCCTTGATGGGGCCGGAAATCATCACGAACCGATAGGACAAAAATTAAAAAAACCAGACTGCCGGCGTCACCAACTGACGCCGGCATTTTCCTTTCAGGCCGTCTCGGGCACATAGCGCGACATCGGCCGGATCAGCTTGCCCGTGGCGCGCTGCTCCAGCACATGCGCGCACCAGCCAACCGTCCGCCCGACCGCGAAAAGCGGCGTGAAAAGCGAGCGGTCGATACCAACTGCATCAAGCAGGACAGCGGTATAGAATTCGACATTCGTCTCAAGTTTCCGGTTCGAGCGGTGCCGCGCGAGCGCGGCCAGCGCCGATTTCTCGATGGCTTCGGCCTTTCGCAGGTTTTCCGAGTTGCCGCGCAATGGCGCGAGGCCATCCCGCAACACATCCGCACGCGGATCACGTGCCCTGTAAATCCGGTGACCGAAGCCCATCAGACGGTGACCTGCCGCCAATTCCCCGGCAATCCACGCTTCGGCGTTTTCAGGCGTACCGATCGCATCCAGCATATCGAGCACGGGGCCTGGCGCGCCGCCGTGCAGCGGACCTTTCAACGCACCGAAAGCGCCGATGACACTTGAGCGCATATCCGATCCCGTGGAGGCGATGACCCTCGCCGTGAAGGTCGATGCATTGAGACCATGATCGAGGATAGTCACCAGATACCGGTCGAGCGCGGCGGCCTGCTCCGGCAAAGGTATTTTACCTGTCAGAAGGCGGAGCATGTCTTCGGCGGACGAGAGTGAAGGGTCGGGCGGAGCAACCTGTCTGCCCGTTGAAATCGCGTTCGCGGCCGCCAGGAGATGAGGCAATGCGCCGGATATCGTCACAGCTTCGTTGCGATCACGGTCTAGCGGCAAGGCTTCAAGGCCGAGCCGCATCAACTCATAGGCGGAAAGGCCCGCCGGAGACGATTGCATCGTCGCCACGACCCGGGCCGCGACCTGCCTCGCCTGCGCGAAAAGCTCGAGCAGCCGCGACAGATATTCATCCGGCACAAATCCTTGCCACAGTAATGCGGCGGCTTCCTCGAATGTCATACGTCCGGCGATCTCTTCGATCGGCCTGCCACGCAACGTCAGCCTTCCGCCTTCGCCGTCGACATCGCTCAGTACCGTTTCGGCTGCGATGATCCCCTCAAGCCCCGGGGCAAAGAGGGGCAACTCATTCCCGCCGGATTTGAAAACTTCGGTCATGGGTTTCCCTTTCCCGTTTCGCTTCATGAACGGGAAAATCGGCAAGGGAGTTGATATCGTCAATATTGATAAATACAATCAACACATGACATCGCCGATCTACCTTTCCGCCCGCGAGGCTTCGATCGAACTCGGCGTTCGCCCGGCGACACTTTATGCCTATGTCAGTCGCGGCCTGGTGCGCTCGATCCCCGGTCCCGGCCGCCAGCGCCGCTACCACGCAGAGGATGTCAGGGCGTTGCGCAACAGGCGCGACACCGGCGAAGCTATCGCGGAGCGGCCCTCCATGCCGGGTCCGACCCTTGAAACGCAGCTCACGTTGATCACCGAAGACGGGCCGGTCTACCGCGGCCAGCCCGCGGTACAGCTCGCGCGTTCTTCCAGCCTGGAGGCCATCGCCACCCTGCTTTGGGATTGCACGAATGATCCTTTCGCAAGCCCGCCGCCGACGGCACCCGATCTCAACCTTCCGGACCTTCGCCCGGTCGAACGCGTGATGATGGCTTTCGCCGCGTGGCCGGCGATAGATCGTGCCGCCTATACGCTTTCCCACCGCCTGCTGGCCGCCAAGGGGGCTGCCTTGCTTCGGTCGGGCGTCGCCGCGCTCATCTGCGGCGCTCCCTCCGAAGCGCCGGTTCATCTGCAGATCGCGAAAGCCTGGGGCATCCGGCATGGCGCGTCGATAGACCTTCTCCGCGCCGCCCTCGTGTTGTCGGCAGACCATGAATTCAACACGAGTGCGTTCGCGGTCCGCTGCGCGGCGTCCACGCGCGCGCCGCTGCATGCCGCTCTCATTGCCGGCCTCGGCGCCTTTTCCGGTCCGCGCCACGGTTCGGCTTCCGAACGCGTCGGCGGCTGGCTCGATGCTATCCGTACAGCCGCTGACATCGAGCCCGTGATGCAGGAGCGGCTGGTGCGGGGCGAATCGCTTCCCGGCTTCGGCAACCGGATCTATCAGCTGAAGGACCCTCGCGCCGCCTGCCTGATCGACATGATCGCGGAAGCCGAGATCGATCATCCGCTTGCCCGCCTCCTGCCTGAGGTTCTGGAATCGGCCAATGCGCTGTTCGGCCACGGCCCGAACATCGATTTCACCTTCGCCGTCATCCAGCGCATCCTGGGCCTTCCCGACCATGCCGGCGTATCGATCTTTTGCGCCGGGCGGCTCGTGGGCTGGGTCGCGCATGCGCTGGAACAGTACCAGAAGCCTGAGCAGATCCGCCCCCGCGCCATCTACACGGGCGAACGTCCGCGCGGATAAGCCTGAATTCGCGGTTCACGCCGGAATTCATCCCTCGCATCCGCCCCGGCACGGCGTTAAACGAGGTGACGATCCATAGGCCTTGACCTTCCAGTGACTGGAGAGCCTATCTATCCTCCAACAGACCCTTGGAGTATCGAAACATGGACGCGGCAGTGAAGCCCGACGAAGCCCTCAAGACCGTTCGCCTAGACGTGATCGGCATGACCTGTGCAGCCTGCTCAACGCGCGTGGAGAAGGTTTTGTCGCGCATGCCGGGCGTCGCCCATGCCTCGGTGAACCTGCCGCTTGAAACCGCCGAAATCGATGCCGTCGAAAGCATGGATCCGGATGCGTTGATAAGGGCCGTCGAGAAGGCTGGCTATGAGGCGAAAGTTCACGACGATCGCGCGAAAAACCGCCGTGCGGACAGTGAGGAGGCCAACGCTCGCGCGAACGCTTACGAACGGCGCACGTTCCTGCTGCTCGTCTTTTCGGCGCTTCTGTCATTGCCTCTGATCGCGCCGATGATCGCCATGCCCTTCGGGCTCGAAATCGCGATTCCGGCGCTGGTCCAGCTCGCGCTCGCAACGCCCGTGCAGATTTTCGCCGGCGCGCGCTTTTATGTCGGCGCGTTCAAGGCCTTGCGTGGCGGTGGCGCGAATATGGACGTGCTGGTGACGCTCGGCACGAGTGCGGCTTACGGCTACAGCCTTTTTCAGATCATCGCCCTCGGCCCTCAGCATGCCGGCCATCTCTATTTCGAAGCGTCCGCCGTCATCCTGACGCTGATCCTCTTCGGCAAACTTCTGGAGCTTCGCGCGAAGCGCACCACGACATCGGCGATTCGTTCGCTAATGGCGTTACGGCCCGATGTGGCGCATCGAATCACGGACAGCGGCCTTGAGACAATATCGGTCGACGATCTCCGGGAGGGCGACCGCATCCTTGTCAAACCCGGCGAACGCGTTCCCGCCGATGGCGAGATCCTGGAAGGGGAGAGCGAGCTCGACGAATCGCTCATTACCGGTGAAAGCCTGCCCATTTCCAAGGAGCCCGGCTCGGAGGTCATCGCCGGCACGATCAACGGGTCCGGCGCCCTCACGGTGCGCACCACCGCGCTCGATGAAAATACGAAGCTTGCCCGCATCATCCGCCTTGTGGAGGCAGCCCAGACGGGCAAGGCTCCGGTACAGCATCTTGTCGACCGCGTGTCGGCGGTCTTCGTTCCGGTCATCGTCGTCGTTGCGCTGGTCACCTTCGCGAGCTGGCTCGCCTTCGGCCTTGCGGTTGATGAGGCCGTAGGCGCGGCTGTTGCCGTGCTCGTCATCGCCTGCCCCTGTGCGCTGGGGCTGGCCACGCCGACGGCCCTTGTCGCGGGAACGGGTGCGGCCGCACGCGCCGGCATTCTCATCCGCGATATCGAAGCGCTTGAGGTTGCGCACAAGATAGACACCATCGTCTTCGACAAGACCGGCACGCTGACGGAGGGAAAACCCGCCGTAACCGACATCCGCGCCTTCGACCGCAACGAGGATCGCCTCATCAGGATCGCGGCCTCGGCGCAATTGCCGAGCGAGCATCCCCTTGCGAAAGCGATGATCGCCGAAGCCGGGAAACGGGGGCTTCCCCTTGCCCAGCCCACATCGTTCAAGTCCGTGCCGGGTCGAGGCCTGATCGCCACCATTGCCGGCGAAATTGTCATGATCGGCAACGGGCGGCTGATGGACGAACAGGGCATCGACCGTTTCATGGCCGACCAGATCGCACGGGGTTTCGAAGCGGAGGGCAAGACCTGCGCAACGGTCGCAGTCGCGGGCCGCGTCGTCGGCGTGATCGCCATGGCCGACCGGATTCGCGAGGAAACACCTGACGCACTGGCGCGGTTGCGCTCGCTTCATCTGACGCCGGTCATGCTTACCGGCGACACGCAGGTGGTCGCGGAAGCGGTTGCCGCGAAGATCGGCATCGACAGGGTCACCGCCGGCGTTCCGCCAGAAGGCAAGGCGGGTGCAATCGCCAGGCTGCACTCGGAAGGTGCGACGGTCGCCATGGTCGGCGACGGGATCAACGATGCCCCCGCTCTCGCCGCTGCCGATGTGGGCATCGCCATGGGCGAAGGCGCGGATGTCGCGATGGAAACGGCCGGAATCACATTGATGCGCTCTCGGCCCGAACTTGTTGCGGATGCGATCGCCGTTTCCCGCGCAACCGTTTCCAAGATCCGCCAGAACCTCTTCTGGGCGTTCATCTACAATGTCATCGGCATACCGCTCGCAGCCTTCGGGCTTCTCACACCCGCCGTCGCCGGCGCGGCAATGGCGCTGTCGTCCGTTTCGGTCGTCACCAACGCGGGCTTGCTTGCAAGGTGGAAGCCGAAAGCCGATCACGAATAAATATTATTTATTCTCTCGCGATGAAACTCTGAAAGCTCTATTATTAGGGCGACGAATTGACTATCCAGTCGCTCGTCCCGTTTCGCGCACGCGCGAAACGGGATATCTCAGAGAACGAAAGCGGCATTCGGGCCTTGGCCCATAAACCGCTTCACGCGGAGGATGATCATGACTGCCAAGGACAAGCGCTCGCTTCGCTCGAAAGCCTGGTTCGACAATCCGGACAATCCGGGCATGACCGCGCTTTATATCGAGCGCTACCTGAACTACGGGCTGACGCGCGAGGAACTGCAATCCGGCAAGCCGATCATCGGCATCGCCCAGACCGGCTCGGACCTTTCGCCTTGCAACAGGCACCACATCGAGCTCGCCAAACGGGTTCGCGACGGCATCACTTCAGCGGGCGGCATCTGCATGGAGTTTCCGGTTCATCCGATCCAGGAAACGGGAAAGCGGCCGACGGCAGCGCTTGACCGTAACCTTGCCTACCTTGGCCTCGTTGAAGTGCTTTACGGCTACCCGCTTGACGGCGTGGTTCTGATGATCGGCTGCGACAAGACCACCCCCGCCTGCCTGATGGCGGCCGCCACGGTGAATATCCCTGCGATCGCGCTTTCCGTCGGGCCGATGCTGAACGGCTGGCACAGGGGCGAGCGAACAGGCTCCGGCACCATTGTCTGGAAGGCGCGTGAATTGCTCGCCGAAGGCGAGATCGACTACGACGGCTTCATGGAGATCGTCTCATCTTCAGCGCCCTCCGTTGGCTATTGCAACACGATGGGCACGGCGACCACCATGAACTCGCTGACGGAAGCACTCGGCATGCAGTTGCCGGGTTCCGCCGCCATTCCCGCGCCTTATCGAGAGCGCGGCCAGATTTCGTATGAAACGGGTCGGCGTATCGTTGACATGGTGTGGGAGGACCAGAAACCTTCAGACATCATGACGCGCGAGGCGTTCGAGAACGCAATCGCTGTGAATTCGGCGATCGGCGGTTCGACCAACGCGCCGATCCACCTGAACGGGGTCGCGCGGCATCTCGGCGTCGAGCTCGACAATGACGACTGGCAGCGCGTCGGCCACGATATTCCCCTTCTCGTCAACCTTCAGCCGGCGGGCGAATACCTGGGCGAGGATTACCACCGCGCGGGTGGCGTACCTGCGGTCGTCGCCGAACTCATGAAGGCGGATCTCCTGCCCCACCCCGATGCGGTGACGGCGAACGGCGCGAGCATTGGCGAAAATTGCCGCAATGTGCAGAACCTGAACCCGGACGTCATCCATCCGGTTTCAAACCCGTTGGTGAAGAACGCCGGCTTCGTCAACCTGAAGGGCAACCTTTTCGACAGCGCGATCATGAAGACGAGCGTCGTCTCGAAGGAGTTCCGCGACCGCTATCTCTCGAACCCCGACGATCCGGACGCTTTCGAGGGCCGCGCCATCGTTTTCGAAGGGCCGGAGGATTATCACCACCGGATCGAGGATCCGTCGCTGGAGATCGACGAAAACTGCATGCTCTTCATTCGCGGCACCGGGCCTATCGGTTATCCGGGGGGCGCGGAAGTCGTCAACATGCAGCCTCCCGCCTATCTCCTCAAGCGCGGCATTCATTCGCTGCCCTGCATCGGCGACGGGCGCCAGTCCGGCACCTCCGGATCGCCGTCGATCCTGAACGCCGCCCCGGAAGCCGCGGCCATGGGCGGGCTCGCGCTTATCCAGACGGGAGACCGCGTGCGCATCGACCTGCGGAAGGGCACGGCAAATATTCTGATTTCGGATGAGGAACTTGCCAGACGCCGCGCCGACCTCGAGGCAAAGGGCGGCTTCCCTTATCCCGAAAGCCAGACGCCGTGGCAGGAGATCCAGCGTTCGCTGGTCGACCAGTTCGACAAGGGAATGGTGCTGAAGCCCGCGGTAAAATACCGCGACGTGGCCCACACGAAAGGGATCCCGCGCGACAATCACTGAGCGGACCTAGCGGTGAACTTCTGGAAGGTGTCCATTCGGACCGGACCGTGGCGACTGGAGTTACCAAGCTTCAGCATTCACCGGAGGGTCCGAATGAACATCCACAGGAATGCCCGCCTGACGCCCTTGCGTCGAGGGGCGATAGCCTCTTGTCTGTCATCGAAGGCCGCCCTCTCAAGGCCGAGCCCGCACGGGTCTGTGGCGTTTCGCTGAAGATTGTGTCGCGTCGGGTCGGGCGCTACCTAATCGAGAGACCAGGTTACACGCTGCAATCGACAGCCTTGAAAACCCTGCCGGCCTCGTTTCCAGCCCTGGCATCAGGGCGAGGTCCTCTTTGGCGCCGCCCGGATCCACGGGATCGCCTATCGTTCCGCAATCGCCGACCGTGCCTACGACGCCCGGTACTTTCACAAAACAATCCTGAACGCCGGAACCAATTCGGTTGTTCCACCTCGCACCAATCGCCGCAGGCGTAGATCAGCGCGCTGTAGCCGGCCAGCGCCGCTTGATGAACGCGCGGCCCGCACCACTCGTATTGCCCGTTTCCCTCGCCGTAGCTTTCGACGCCGACGGGTGACCGCGCGCCTGATGCCCCCGTCCGGTTTCTTTCGCGTCCTCAAGGAACAAAGCGAAAAGAAATCTCAAATGACGACCAACAATTCATAACGACAGGATATCTACAGCCGAATCACCGGCCAGATCGTTTTTGCGCTCGAACTGGGCTTCAATGCCTGGACATAAACCCGGGCTTGCCATCACGCTCGGCATTCCCGACGAACACGAGGTCATGCAACCCGGTTGGTCGCGCTGCTCAAGACGTGGTTGCTTCGGTACGCGGGCTATGCGCCGTCGCCGACAATCACGATAATCGCCCCGATGACTGTCATCATGCCGATGAAGCGCTCGCGCCAAGGGAGGGTGCGCAAACCCGGTCATTTATTAGGTGTCGCTCCATGACTTCATTCCGCCCCATCGAATTGACCGATATATAAGGCATATCTTCATAATTTGACCGATGCTACGGTCATTTTGCTGCCCGAATAGTGATTTATTAGGATTATGACCGCTATATGAGGCAAATCAGGGTGATATGCCTTATGAAGCGGTCATTCTTGAGGGTTTTTGATGGCTGCGACGCAGAAAAGAACATATGCGCGCTATACGCTCGAAGGGCTTACCCTGCTGGGAAAGATGATCCGGCTCGGGCGTAAGAAACGCAAGATGACAGAGCACGAGCTTGCCGAGCGTCTTGGCATTGCCCGCAGCACATTGCAACGGATGGAAAAAGGCGACCCCAAGGTCGAGATCGGCTTGATGTTCGAGGCCGCCGCTATTGTCGGCGTAAAGCTCTTCGATGCCGACGAGAAGGGGATAACGGCGCTTATCAGCCGAACCGACGACCGGATCGCCCTGTTGCCCAAGCATGTCTACAAGGCCGGAAAGCGGGTCGACGATGAGTTCTAAAACCGTTCCGACATATGACGAGGCCTTCGTCTGGGTCTGGCTGCCGGGCGCGACCGCGCCGGTCGTCGCGGGACGCCTTCACGCCCATGACGGGCTCGTGACATTCAATTACGGCAAGAGTTATCTCGACCGGCCAGAAGCGATGCCGCTCTACCTGCCGGAACTGCCGTTGCGCTCAGGTGAACTGCCGCTGCTCGGCGGTCTGACCATGCCGGGCTGCATGCGCGATGCCGCGCCCGACGCCTGGGGGCGGCGCGTGATCCTGAACCGCAAGTTCGGTGTCAAAGGCAGCGAGCTCGACAATCGCGATTTCTGCGAGCTGACCTTCCTGCTCGAATCCGGGTCCGACCGGATAGGGGCGCTCGACTTTCAGCGCTCGCCCACCGTCTACGAGCCGCGCGCGCCGGTCGGGGCGAGCCTGGACGAATTGATTGAATCCGCGCAACGGGTCGAGCAGGGCATTCCGCTTACGCCCGAACTCGACCAGTCGCTGCACCACGGCAGCTCCATCGGCGGTGCGCGGCCAAAGGCTCTGATCGAAGACACCACGGTCAAGCTGGTCGCCAAGTTTTCCTCGTCGTCAGACACCTATAACGTCGTCAAGGCCGAGTTCATCGCCATGCGGCTTGCCACGCTATGCGGCATCAACGCCGCACCGGTTTCTCTGGTCCACGCCTCCGGAAAGGACGTGCTGCTGGTCGAGCGGTTCGACCGTATTCACGCCGCTGGCGGCTGGCAGCGCAAGATCATGGTCTCGGCCCTCACGATGCTGGCTCTCGACGAAATGATGGCACGCTACGCGAGCTATCAGGACTTGGCCGGGATCATTCGTCATCGCTTTGCCGATCCGTCCGCTACGCTGCGCGAGCTGTTCGCCCGCATTGTCTTCAACATCCTGTGCGGCAATACCGACGATCATGCGCGCAACCACGCCGCCTTCTGGGACGGGGACAGGCTGGCGCTCACCCCCGCCTATGATATTTGCCCCCAGGGCCGGTCCGGCCAGGAAGCCTCTCAGGCGATGCTGATAAGCGGCCAGAATCGCATGAGCCGGGTCGCGTCCTGCCTTGAGGCCGCCCATCATTTTCATGTTTCGGACGATGAGGCTATCGCCCTCGTTGAAGCGCAGCTACGCTGCATTGGAGAGAACTGGAATGCCGTCTGCGAAGAAGCCGCACTCAGCCAAACCGATCGCAATTTCTTCTGGGGTCGGCAGTTTCTGAACCCCTTCGCCTTCACAAACCTCGAAGGCCAAGCCGTCACGCTGGCGACACTGGCGGAAGATATTCGCGGCAGCACGTGATCCGGCATTTGGAGAGACGATTGACCAAATACGCAGGACTCACGCGCTTTCTGGAAGAGCTCCGACCATCCTCCCGCCGCATGAGTTTTGTCGAAATCGAAAACGTCCTCGAATTCAGCCTTCCGGAGGGCACACAACGCTATCAGGCCTGATGGGCGAACGACCCGACCGTAGGGCGCCAATCGCTGGCGTAGCTGTCAGTCGGCTGCCAAACCGATGCGGAATGGATTTGTCGAAAGCTTCAACGGCAGCTTCCGGGACGAAGGCCTGAATGAGACGCTTTTATCATTACTCGCTGAGGCCTGGAGCCAAATCAGCGCATGAGGGAAGACTAGGCGGTGTTGACATAAGCGGCTTTCGCCGAGGTTTCCGCTTTCCGCAGCGGAAATGACAAAGAGGCGAGCGAGGTCGATGATCGGCTGATTAACCTAGGTGCGCATGTTCTTCAGCATCGGGAAATTCGCCTCGCCCTCCCGGAAGATCGCATTGCCACCCGATATTACGCGCTGGTCGGCGCCCCCGAACACGTTCTCGCCCGGCAGTCCAATTCGCTGCCGCATGGGGCTGACTGGAACTTTACGGCCGGTTCCGCGTCGGGGATCTGTTCCGGCGGCAGCATGAACGCTCCACCCCTTCGGGTACATTTGGCGCGATCGCCCACGATCTTGTTTTTCCCAAGGCTCGCGGGCCGGCAAATACAGTTTCGGTTTAAAGCAAACCGCCTTCACCGCCATACGGCCGGCATCAGGTGCCGGCAACTTTCGAAATTGACTCCGATCCCGAATTGAGGTTTAAAGATCACATATGTGAACGGAATTCATATATATGAACCCTCAAGTCAAGTCGGCCGTCCGCGTGTTGGATCTGCTGGAGATACTCTCCACCGCAGAACGCGGGCTGACACTTGTAGAGATTTCGACATTGCTCGAGGCGCCGAAGAGCAGCGCGCTGATGCTCCTGCGAACGCTCGTCGACCGCGCCTATGCCGAGCGGGACGAATTCGACCGGTACCGCATCAACCCTGCGCTGAAGTTCAACGAAATCGGCTGGATCGGGGGCGCCATGGCGCTTCTCGTGCGTCAGGCGCTGCCTGTCATGCGCAAGCTGACGGATAACTTGCGGGAAACCTCGATCCTCGCGACGCTGACGAGCGACGGCCATGTTCGCCTTCTCACGAAGATCGTCAGCCAGAGGGACATCCGCTACGACGCTGACCTGACGCGGCTGCATCCCGCTCACCGCACGGCTTCGGGCCGTGTGCAACTGGCTTATATGCCGCCCGAACGCATAGAAAGCCATATCGCGGCGTGGTCGGGTGGCGATATTCCGGAGCGCCTCAGGGTCGACGGGGAACGCCTCAGGCGTGATCTGGAAGTCGTGCGCGAAGCGGGTGTCGCACTCAACATCGACCAGTGGGTTGCCGGAGCGACCGGTGTCGCCGCCCCCGTTTTCAACCGTGAGGGGCGCGTGGTCGCGGCCGTCACGGTTGCGGCCGTAACCGCCCGCTTCATCGGCGATCAGGACGAAATCGTCGAAGCGACCAAGGACGCCGCAAGCGCCCTGTCGCGCGAGCACGCCGGACATCACTGTGAAGCTTCAAGGAAGAAGTAGGCCGCAAAGGCCAGGGGATTCAATGTTCTGGGAGGAACGCACATGAGCAAGTTCACTCGACGCACAATCTTGAAGGTCGGCGGCATCGGCGCGCTGGCAGCCGGTATGCCTGGCGGGCTGGTTTCGCCCAGAGCCCTCGCCGAGGGACAGCGGATCACCGTCACCGCCTTCGGCGGCATTTGGGAGAAGATGATCCGCGAGGTGATGGTCGCCGACTACGAAAAGCGGACCGGAAACGAGGCGAGCGTCCTCATCGGCGGTCCGCAGCAGTGGATGGCGCAGATCGAATCCAACCGCGAGAACCCGCCGATCGACGTGTTGATGAACACGATCGACCTTGCGCTGATCGCCGGCCGGACGGGGCTGGCGGAACCGCTCACGGTCGACAAGGTGTCCAATCTTGCCGACGTTCCCCAGCCGTTCATCGACATCGTGGAGGGCTACGGCGTGCTCTTTACCTACGGCGCGTGGGGCCTTGCCTATCATGAGCGCGTGAAGAACCCGCCGAAATCCTTCGCGGAATTCGTGGAAGGCACGATCGCGGGAAAATGGCGCGCCGCGCTGCCGAACGCCGGCTACACGGGAACGCCGCAGATCCTGATCTGGTCGCTCGCCGACGCGCTTGGCGGATCCGTCGACAACGTCGATCCCGCCTTCGAGGCGATCCAGAAAATGAAGCCGAACAGCGTTTTCTGGACAGGCATTTCCGATCCGCTGATCCAGCTCGAGACGGGCGAGGCGGACGTCGCCATCTACGTCGACGGGCGCACCTGGGCGCACTACGATTCCGGCGCGACATGGATCCGCTACATCAACCCGGAAGAGGGCGGCGTGATGCAGCCGGCCATCGCCCAGAAGGTGAAGAACGGCTCCGACGCGGCGTGGGAATACATCAACTCGCTGTTGTCGCCCGGGCCGCAGGCGGAAGTCGCCGAGCGCCTCAACTACGGCCTCAGCAACTCCAAGCTCCAGTACAGCGACAAGCTGAAGGAGCGCATCACCCCCTGGGAGAAGACGCGCTTCCCGCCGTTCGAGAAGACCGGAACGGCACAGCGGGAGTGGATCGAGCGCTGGAACCGCGAAATCCGCGCCTGAGGAAAGACGTTCAATGAAAGCGGATGTCGAACCTCCGGCATGTCCGAAGCGCGGCGCAAGATTGCGCCGCGTCCTCGGGCTGGGCCCCGCCGGCGCGGCCGTGCCCCTGATCTGGGTGCTGCCGGCGGTGGCCTTCATGGCCATATTCTTCGTCGCGCCGCTGGTGGACAACGTTGCGCGCAGCCTGAGCCTTGCCGGCGGCTTCTCGGGCGCGCCGACAAGCGCGCTCGCAGCCTACGCCAAACTGCTGGGCGATCCCTATTACCTCGAAGTGCTCGTCACGACGCTCGTATTCAGCCTGGTGGTGACGGCGATCAGCCTCGTGGCGGGTTATCCGGTCGCCTATTTCCTGGTTCGCAAGTCGGGCCGCTACTACAGCCTGATCGTCTTTCTGCTCGTGGCGCCGCTGCTGACGTCGATCATCATGCGCACTTTCGGCTGGCGGGTGCTGCTGGCGCGTCGCGGGTTCGTCAACTCTATCCTCATGGATCTCGGTATAATCGACGTGCCGATCAATTTCCTGAGCGGGCCGGGCGTCGCCGTCGCGGGCCTCGTTCACGTGCTGGTTCCCTTCATGGTGCTGGCGATCGCCTCTTCCTTGCAGGGCATCGACAGGCAGCTTGAGGAATCCGCGCAAATCCTTGGCGCAAGCCGCATGCGCACCTTCTTTCACATCACGCTGCCTTTGACGCTCGATGGCATCGGCACTGGCTTCATCCTGGTCTTCATGCTCGCCAACGGCAGCTTCGTGACGCTGCTCCTGCTCGGTGGGGGAAGCATTCAGACCCTGCCGTTGCTCATCTACCAGCAGTTCACCATCACCCGGGACTTCAATCTCGCCGGCGCGATGAGTAACGTCCTGCTCATATCGGCGCTGATCTGCCTTGTCCTGCAATTGAGGATCCTGAAGCGGCGCGGGGTAAAAGGAAAATGACTCGTCTCCTCGACCTGCTCAGGAACCCGGCGGACCTGCTACTGCCCGCCTTCGTATTCCTGTTCTTCGTGTTCATCATTGCGCCGATCGCCATCGTCGTGTGGATGGCGTTTTCGGCGCAGGCCTATATCGGCTTTCCGATCCCGGCCTATTCGCTCAAGTGGTTCTACCGGATTGTCGAGTACGAGCCGTTCCTGAATTCGCTCATTGTCAGCATCGAACTTGCCATCGCGTCCACCATCGTCGCCGCGACGATCGGCGTGCCGGCCGCGCTCGCGCTCGCCCGCAGCCGCGCGGGATTTGCCGACGGGCTCGCCACCTTCCTGCTGTCGCCGATTTCGATGCCGCAAATCGTGCTCGGGTTCGCGCTTCTGTTTTATCTCTCCGCGCTTGGCTTCGGTGTGTCCTTCACCGCTCTTCTGCTGGGACACACGCTTTGCGGAATTCCCTACATCGTGCGCACGGTGCTCGGCGTCTACCGCTCGCAACCGGCCGATTTCGAGGAGGCGGCGGCGATCCTCGGCGCGAACCGATGGCAGGTCTTCCGATATGTCACCCTTCCCCTGGTTCGACCGGGAATATTCGCCGGCGGTCTGTTCGCGCTGCTGATCTCCATGGACAACCTGCCGATCTCCTTCTTCTTCGGTTCGCCGGACACCAACACGCTGCCCGTCGTCCTGCTCAGCTACACGGAAAACCAGTTCGATCCGTCGATCGCGGCGGTCAGCACGGTTCAGATGCTGCTCGCGCTGCTCGCGCTCGTGGTGGTGGACCGGGTTTATGGCGTCAAACACATGGGAGCGCCGTCATGACGCATGATTTCACGGGCAGGACCGTCGTCATCACAGGAGCGGCCGGCGTCTACGGACGCGAGTTCGCAAGCCGTTTTGCCGCTGCCGGTGCGAACCTTTTCCTGACAGACAAGACGGTCGACAGCCTCGAGGGCACTCATGCCGGCAATCCATCCGTGCGCATCCATGCCGCCGACCTGACACGCGATGCGGATCTGGAAACGCTCTGCGGTGCCGTGCTGGAGGAGTTCGGCCCGCCGGATGTCGTCGTGAACAACGCCGGCGTCTACCCGTTCGGCGGCCTTTTCGACACGAGCCTGGAGACGTTCGACCAGGTGTTTTCGATCAACGTCAGGGCGAATTTCGAGATCACGCGGCGGCTATCCCGGGCGATGATCGATGCCGCGAGACCTGGCGTTTTCGTCTTCATAGGCTCGGCTGCGGCGCATGTGCTGCGAACGAACGGGCTTGCCTATTGCGCGTCCAAGCGGGCGCTCGAGTGGATGATGAAAGGTATCGCCCTGGAACTCGGCCAGCACGGCATTCGCGTGAACATGCTGGAACCGGGCCTGGCGCAAGGAAGCCTCGGGGCGGACTTTCCGGACGGTTACGTCGAGGCGATTACCGGGCAGATACCGCTCAGGCGGCTGATCGAGCCGGGGGAAGCCGCGGACGCCCTCCTGTTCCTGGCATCGGAGAATGCGCGCTACGTCAACGGCGCGACGCTTGCCGTGGACGGCGGCGGCTCGATCCCGCACCGGCAACGTATTTCCTGAGGAGCTGCAGCCGCATGAGCAAGACCCACATTGTCTGCATTACTTTCGATCATGACAACATGTCGCCGTATATCTCGCGCGACCTCGCCACGCCGACGATGATTTCGCGTGGCGATTTCGGCGTCGTCGCGCTGCCGCGAATACTGGACCTGCTGGATCGCTTTGACGTCAAATCCACGTTCTTCACGCCGGGTCACACGATCGAGACCTATCCGGCCTGTGCCGAGAAGGTGCTCAAGGCCGATCACGAAATCGCCCACCACGGCTGGACGCATCGCATTCCCGCCACGCTCGGCAAGGACGGCGAGGAAGAAGAACTCGTGCGCGGCATCGCGACGATCGAGCGCCTCACGGGGCGCAAGCCGCGCGGTTACCGCTCGCCCTCCTGGGACTTAAGCGAGCATTCTGTCGATCTCCTGCTCAAGCATGGATTTCGCTACGACAGCTCCATGATGGGGCACGACTACGATTGCTACTTCTGCCGCAAACCGGACCAACTGCCGCTGGAGCAGCCGGCGATCTTCGGCGAGGAGACGCCGCTCGTCGAGATGCCGATAAGCTGGACGCTCGATGACTTTCCGCACTTCGAATACATGCGCAACTTTCCCGGCATCCAGCCGGGTTTGATGAACGCCTCGCTGGTGCTGGAGAATTTCGTCGACGATTTCCTTTATATGAAGCAAATCCAGGACTGGGGCATCCTGACCTACACTTTCCACCCGCATGTCATCGGCCGTGGCCACAGGATGATCATGCTGGAGCGTCTGCTGGCCCGCCTTGCCGAGGAAGGGGCTGTCTTCATGACCATGGAAGCGGCGCTCGACGCGTGGCAGGCGCATCGGGCCGGCACTCTCGCGGAAGCTGCGGCGCGATGAGCCGACGGGGAGAGGGGATCATGCCGGAAAACAGTGCGACGCTCGACTTGCGCGGGATTTCCAAGCGCTTCGGCCATGTCGTGGCCCTGCGTCCCACGGATCTGACGATCCCTGGCGGCGGGCTCGTGGCGTTGCTCGGTCCGTCCGGCTGCGGCAAGACGACAACCCTGCGGATCGTGGCCGGTTTCGAACGACCGGATACGGGCAGCGTAATCGTCGGCGGCCGCGACATCACCAACCTTCCGCCGAACAGGCGCGGGCTGGGCATGGTGTTCCAGAACTACAGCCTGTTTCCGCATATGAGCGTGGCGGAGAACATCGCCTTCGGCCTCAAGATGGCGGGGCGCCCGGCGGGGGAAATCGGCCCGAAGGTGGGCGAAGCGCTCGAGATCGTGCGTCTTCCAGGCTTTGGCGAGCGTTTCGTTCATCAGCTTTCGGGCGGACAGCAGCAGCGCGTCGCGCTGGCGCGCTCCATCGTGACGAATCCTTCCGTTCTCCTGCTCGATGAGCCGCTTGGCGCGCTCGACAAGAACCTGCGCGAAAGCATGCAGTTCGAACTTCGCCAGCTTCAGGCGAACCTCGGCATCACCACGGTGCTTGTCACGCACGACCAGGAGGAGGCGCTGACGATGAGCGATTCCGTGGCGGTCATGCGCGACGGCCACATCCTGCAGTTCGGCTCGCCGGCGGAGGTCTACGACCGGCCCCGAAGCCGCTTCGTGGCGGAATTCCTCGGCACCTCCAATATCATCGAGGCAGACGTCGAGAGCGCGGACGAAGAAGGCGTGAGCGCCAGGAGCGCGATGAGCGAGGCACCCTTCCTGGTGCGCGGAAGTTCCGCGAATGCGGGTGCGGGCGGGCGCATCGTCATCTCCGTGCGGCCGGAAAAGATCCATCTGACGCGCGAGCGCCCGGAGCGGAACTACATCGCCGGGCGCGTCGCGGGGCATGTCTTTCGCGGCAACCACCACGCCTACCAGATCGACACCGGCCAGGGAGGCCTTCGCCTGTTCGCGAACCAGTCGCCCAGGGAATTCGCCAGCAATCGCTTCGACATAGGCGATAGCGTGAATGCCGCATGGTCGGCGGACGACGCCGTCGTCCTGAGTGAGTGAAGCAAATGAACGCAAGAGCAGGCAATACGATCGTCGTCTGGGGCGCCGGCGCGATCGGCGGTATCATCGGAGCCTACATGGCACGCGCAGGCGTCGACGTGCTTCTGGTGGATGCCGATAAACGCCATGTCGCCGCCATCAACGAGTGCGGGCTGTCGATTACCGGCGTCGATGATTTCACCGTCAAGATCGATGCCGTCACGCCGGATAATCTTGCGGGAACGTTCGAAACCGTTCTCCTTGCCGTGAAGGCGCATCACACAGGCAGCGCGGCGGCTTCCGCAGCACGCTTCCTATCCGGCGACGGCTACATCCTTTCGCTGCAGAACGGACTGAACGACGACGCGATCGCGGCGCATGCGGGCGGCGGCCGGGTGGCCCTTTCGCTCGTGAACTTCGCCTCCGACGTTACCGCGCCCGGCGTCATTCACTACGGCGGACGGGGCAGTCTCGTCGTCGGCGAGGTGGACGGGCGAAAAAGCGAGCGGCTTGCGCGCCTGTGCGACAGCCTGAAAGCCTTCGACGAGACGGTGCATGTCACCGACAACGTGAAGGGCTACCTTTGGGGCAAGATCGGCTACGGCGGCATTCTGATCGCCACGGCGCTGACCAACGAGCGAATGGCCGACCTTCTGGCCGACCGCCGCTGGCGGCCGCATCTTGCTTCCGTCGCGCGGGACATCGTCACCATCGCTCGTGCAGCCGGGATCGAGCCGGTCGGTGTCGACGGCTTCGACGCGGAGGCGTTCCTGACCGGGGATGCCGCCGGGATCGACGCCACCTTCGAGGGAATGGCAGAGCATTATCGCCACTCGGCGAAGGAACGCAGCGGCGTCTGGCGCGACCTTGCGGTGAACAGACGCAAGACCGAAGTCGGGCCGCTGATGGAACCGGTGATCTCCGCCGGCAGGAAGGCGGGCCTGCCGGTCGAAAACCTCAAAACGCTGGTGGCGATGATCGGCGAAATCGAATTGGGGACGCGCGACTTTGGCCTGAAAAACCTGGAGAGGCTTTTGCCGCTCAACTACTGAGGACGTCGCTAACGGCGTTTGAAGGGCTAACTGTGAGCTTTCTAAGAAAGCGGGATCGCTTTCGTGATCAGAATTCGCTCCAGTATCATTATCCTGCGGCCGGCTTATGGAGACGGAATTAATTCGCATATTCTTGTCGCGAATTCCGACCCGGATTTCGCAAGATATGCTCCAGTTCACGAAAACCGTGGGAATTCTCACTCTTTCGGACTTGCGCTCCCTCACCCGCCTGCCCATCTCCGATTTCGGGGCGAATTCAGGCTCGAAGGGTGAGTGAGCGCATGTTCGACACGAAAAGGCTTCTCGATCAGTTCCTCGGCGCAGGCGGCGTGCAAGGTGGCGGTTCGTCCGGCGACATTGTGAACCGCGGGCGCGATTATCTTCAGTCGAATGCCGGCGGGCTTGCGGGAGGTGCCGCGGCGGGCGGTCTTGTCGCGCTCCTGCTCGGCACCAAGGGCGGGCGCAAGTTCACCAAAAAAGCCGTTACCTATGGCGGTATGGCGCTGGTCGCGGGCCTTGCCTACAAGGCCTATCGCGATTGGCAATCGGGCGGCGGGACGCCGCATCAGGAAGACCGGAGTGCGCAAGGCGCAGAGCCGGAGGTGCTGCCGCCTCCTTCCGATTCCGCCTTTTCGCCAGAGCGGATGCCGGGCGGGGAAACGGCACTTGGCCTGAAACTCCTGACCGCCATGATCGCAGCGGCCAAGGCAGACGGCCATATCGACGCGCAAGAGCAATCCCGCCTCTTCGACAAGCTGGACCATCTAGACCTTGACGCCGAGGCCAAGGCTTTCGTCATGGACGAATTGCGCGCGCCCCTCGACATCGGGCGCGTCGTGCAGAACGCCGAAACGTCTGAAGAAGCGCTTGAGATCTACGCCGCCTCACGCCTTTCGATCGATCCCGATCATCCGGCGGAGAAAGCCTATCTCCAGATGCTCGCCGCACGTCTGAAGATCGAACCTGGTCTTGTCGCCGAAGTCGACCGCGCTGTCGAGGAAGCCCAAGGCTCCGGGCAGTCCTTCTGACCGGCTTGATATTCGCGTTGCCCGGCAGCATCTTGTCTTTTCAAGAAATTAAAAGCCGCCCTCATCGGCGGGGCGAAGGGAAGGGGCGCGCGGACCGGGCATGCGGCATCTTGGTAGCTTTGATTACATCATAGTCGGCGCGGGTTCGGCAGGTTGCGTGCTTGCCAATAGGCTGAGCGAAGACCCGGACGTTCGCATCCTCGTGCTGGAGGCCGGCGGCAAGGACGATTATATCTGGATCCACATTCCGGTCGGTTACCTTTACTGCATGGGCAACCCCAGAACGGACTGGGGATATTCGACGGCGCCCGAGGCCGGTCTGAACGGGCGCGCGCTCGCCTATCCGCGCGGTAAGGTGCTCGGAGGCTGCTCGGCCATCAACGGCATGATCTACATGCGCGGACAGGCGCGCGACTACGACCTCTGGCGCCAGCTCGGCCTTTCAGCGTGGGGTTGGGACGATGTCCTGCCCTATTTCAGGCGCGGCGAAGACCATTACGCCTGGGACGATGATTTCCACGGCCAGGGCGGCGGATGCCGTGTGGAGGAACAGCGCCTTTCCTGGGAAATCCTCGACGCTTTCCGCGAGGCCTGCGCGGAAGTTGGTATTCCTAAGACGAAAGACTTCAACCGGGGCGACAATATGGGCTCCGGGTATTTCCAGGTCACCCAGCGCGGCGGCGTGCGCTGGACGGCGGCCAAGGGGTTCCTGAAGCCCGCGATGAAGCGGGCGAACGTCGAAGTTCTGACGAAAGCCCAGGTCGCGCGCATCCGCATTGAAGACGGACGAGCCGTCGGGCTCAATCTCAAGCTCGACGGCGAGGACGCAAGCGTGGACGCAGCCGGCGAAATCCTGCTTTCGTCGGGCTCCATCGGATCGCCGCAAATTCTTGAACTCTCCGGCATCGGCAATCCGCAAATCCTGTCGAAACACGGCATAGAGGTCGCGGTCGAAAATGCATCGGTGGGTGAAAACCTGCAGGACCACCTGCAGATCCGCACGATCTTCAAGGTAAGAAACGCGAAAACGCTCAACCAGCTGACATCCAACATCTTCGGGAAGGCAAAGATCGCGCTCGAATACGCGGCAAAACGCTCGGGGCCGATGTCCATGGCGCCGAGCCAGCTCGGCGTCTTCGCCAAGACGGATGAAAGCTTCGAAACGGCGAACGTCGAATATCATGTGCAGCCGCTCTCGCTCGACCGTTTCGGCGAGCCTTTGCACCCCTTCCCCGCAATCACGGCAAGCGTTTGCAACCTGCGACCCGAAAGCCGGGGCCACATCCACATCACCTCGCCCGATCCGACGGACCATCCGGAAATCAAGCCGAATTATCTTTCCACCGTCGGCGACCGCAAGGTGGCCGCCGATTCCATCCGCCTCACGCGCAAAATCATGAGCGCGGGAGCGCTTTCCCGATACGAGCCCGTCGAATATCTGCCCGGCTCTCAGATCCACACGGACGACGATCTCGCAAAGGCCGCCGGCGAAATCGGCACGACGATATTTCACCCTGTCGGCACCTGCCGGATGGGCGCCGACGAAGCATCCGTGGTCGATGGGCGCCTGAGGGTGCGCGGGATCGCGGGATTGCGCGTTGTCGATGCCTCGGTGATGCCCGCGATCACTTCGGGCAACACGGCCGCGCCCACGATGATGATTGCCGAAAAAGCAGCCGACATGATCCGGGAAGATCGGCGGGCGGCCAGGTAAATATCGAGCGATGACGGGCGAATTTCCCAAGGTAAGGCTGCGGATCGTGCTGGCGCCGGGCATAGCGCTGGGGCCGGGCAAGGCGGACCTCTTGCAGGGCATCGCTGAAACCGGTTCGATTCGCGCCGCCGGGCGACGTCTTTCCATGAGCTACAAGCGGGCTTGGAACCTGGTCGGCGAATTGAACCGCGGCTTCGACGAACCGCTGATCGAAACGGGCAAGGGCGGAGCCGGCGGCGGCGGCGGGGCGCGGTTGACAGGGCTTGGCGAGGAAATCCTCGCCCGCCTCCGCGCGATAGAAACGACGATCGTCTCGACTGCCGAGGCGGATCTGGACGCGCTTTCAGCGCGGGTGAAAAAGGATGTTGAACCGGGAGCGGACAGTGGCTAGCATTCGATGTGTACAATCATACATATCGAAGGGCCGGACTTGATGCGCTGTCTCCAGATCGCGGTTGCCGCCATGCTGGCGCTGGTCGCAGCGTCCCCGGTGATCGCGGCGGAACGGCTCACGGTCTTTGCCGCCGCCAGCCTCAAGGACGCGCTCGAGGCAGCCGGCGAAGCCTATACCGAGGAGACCGGCAAGGAAGTCGTCTTTTCCTTCGCGGGCACGGCGTCGATCGCCCGTCAGGTGGAGGCCGGCGCCCCGGCTGACTTGTTCTTTTCAGCCGACGAGCGTTGGATGGACCATGTGCGCGAGGCAGGCGTAATCGATCCCGAAACGATAACCATCGTCGCCACGAACACGCTCGTGGTCGTAGCGCCGGGGGAGAATCCGCAGCCGCTGGACCTGACACCGGACGCGCTCACCGCTCGTCTCGGCGAGCGCCGCATGGCGATTGCGGATACGGAAACGATCCCCGCCGGGCGTTACGCCAAGGCGGCACTGATGAACCTTAACCTCTGGGAGGGGATCGCCGGCAGGCTCGCGCCAATGGAAAACGTGCGCGTTGCCCTTGCCACTGTCGCTCGCGGGGAAACGCCGCTCGGCATCGTATACGCTTCCGACGCCAGCGTCGAAAAGGATGTGGCGGTAGTTGCCGAAATTCCGGAAGGCATCCATCCGGCCATCGTCTACCCGGCTGCCGTTACGAAGACAGCGCAGCCGGATGCGATGGAATTTCTCACCTTCCTGAAAACGCCGAGAGCCCGTGAAGCGTTCCGCGCCGCAGGCTTGCGGCCATTCGATTGAGGCTGCGGTGATCACGCTCACACCGGCGGAATGGCAGGCGCTGACGCTGACGCTGAAGGTCGCGGCCACCGCGCTTGCCGTAGCCCTGCCGGTTGCGGTTTTCGCGGGCTATGCGCTTGCCCGCTGGCGCTTTCCCGGCCATGGCCTCTTGAATGGCGTCATTCACATGCCGCTCGTCCTCCCACCCGTGGTCACCGGCTACGTGCTGTTGATCCTTTTCGGGCGGACGGGGCCGGTCGGCTCAATTCTCGAAAGCACCTTCGGCATGACTTTCGCCTTCAGATGGACAGGAGCGGCCCTTGCCGCCGGCATCATGGCCTTTCCCCTGATGGTCAGGCCGGTCCGGCTTGCCATCGAGGCGGTCGACCCGAAACTTGAGGAAGCGGCGGCCACATTGGGCCTTCGCAGAGGAATAGTGCTCGCCATCGTCACGCTGCCGCTAGCGCTGCCCGGCATTCTCGCCGCCGGTATTCTGGGTTTCGCCAAGGCGATGGGTGAATTCGGCGCGACGATCACCTTCGTTTCCAACATCCCCGGCGAAACCCGCACACTGGCGCTCGCCGTCTACACTGCAGCCCAAACGCCCGACGGCGAGGTCGCCGCCTTCCGGCTCACCATCATCTCCGCGGCTGTCGCCTTCGGTGCGCTTATTGCCTCCGAAGCCGTCGCCCGGCGCCTCTCGCGACGTATCAGAGGGACGTGATGATCGAGGTCGACATCGAGGGCAGCGCCGGCAACCTGCCGATCAGGGCCACCTTCCGCTCCGATTCCGGCGTCACCGCGCTGTTCGGACATTCGGGCGCGGGCAAATCGACGATCACCAAGATGATCGCCGGCCTTCTGCGGCCGGAGCGGGGCCGCATCGCCATCAATGGAGAGACGCTCTTCGACACCGGCAAGGGCATGGACCAGCCGGTGCGGATGCGCCGCATCGGCCATGTCTTCCAGGAGGCGCGCCTCTTCCCGCATCTGACGGTGAAATCGAACCTCGCCTTCGCGCGATGGGCGGGGCGGACGATCGACAGGACGCGTTTCGATCAGGTTGTCGAGCTTTTGGGCATCGAAAGCCTGCTGTCACGCCGGCCCGGCACGCTTTCGGGCGGCGAGCGTCAGCGGGTTGCCATCGGGCGCGCGCTTCTTTCCTCCCCGCGCGCTCTTGTCATGGACGAGCCGCTCGCCTCGCTCGACCAGGGCCGCAAGGCGGAGATCCTGCCCTTCCTCGACCGGCTTTGCCACGAGGCGAAGATCCCGATCCTCTATGTCAGCCACGCGCTTGAGGAGGTCGCCCGCCTTGCCGACACGCTGGTCGTCATCTCAAGGGGCGAGACGGTCGCCTGCGGTCCGACAGCGGAAATCATGACACGGCTCGACCTCGGCGCGGCGACCGGCCGTCATGAAGCGGGCTCGGTCCTCGTCGGCCGCGTTAGCGCGATGGACAGCCACTGGAGCCTGTCGACGATCGATGTCGAAGGACATGAAATCGAGGTTCCCGCCACCGGGATCGAGCCCGGAACGGAAGTGAGACTGCGCGTGCGCGCACGCGACGTTTCACTTGCGCTCGCGGATGTCCCGGGCCTCAGCATCCGCAACCGCCTGCCGGTCACCATCGAGGCGATAACCAGTGAAACGGGCCCTTACGCCGAAATCCTCTGCCGGATCGGCGAGCAGCCATTGCGCGTTCGCCTCACCCGGGCATCCGTGTCGGATCTGGGCCTTGCGCCGGGCGGGCAGGCGCTCGCGCTCATCAAGACGATCGCCATAGACCGGCGCGAGATCATCGGTTCTGGAAGCGCCTGACATTTGCACAGGACCGGATGAACTTCGCGGAGTTCGGCTGTAGAGTGCCTTAATGTACCGCTTGACGAGAAAACGCCGGGAGACCTTTTCCACAGCGCTTGCGCTCATCGCCGCCGCCTGCCTGACGGTGTTTGTCGCGGCGGTCACGGCGCGGTTCAGCGAGCGGCTCTTCCTGGACGAGATCCGCACGCGCGCCGACGCCTCGCTTGCCGTTCAGGCGGCAACGCTCGAACGCCAGTTGGACAAGTTCCGCCTTCTGCCGCCATTTCTTGCCCAGCGCCCGGACGTGCGCGACCTGATCTCCGAGGGAAGCCGCACGGACGGAGAGCGTGTCGCCTCGGTCGTGGCGGCGATGTCGGGCGCGCAGGAGGTTGTCTTTCTGGATATGTCGGGCCGCACGATCGCCTCCAGCACATGGCCGTCGCAGGGGCCGCATTCGGCCGGTCTCAACATGTTCGACACCGCCTTCCAGGAGGCGATGGAAGGCCGGCTCGGCCGGCAGCTCCTGCCCGGCGATGCCTTGCGGGCGGGAAGCTATGTTTTCGCCTCCGCCGTACGCTCCGGCGGTCAAATGGTCGGCGCGGTCGCCGTGCGTGTCGATCTGGCCTCCGTGGAACAGGCCTGGGCCCTTTCCAAGGACCCGCTGCTGGCGCTCGACGATAGCGGCATTGTCGTCGTCACGAACCGCCCTTCCTGGCGAGGCCGAATGGTGGTGGAAGCACCCGGCGGGGTGCAAAACCCGGCCGTAGCCGGCATGCCGCCTTCTCCGATGCACCTTCACGCGCGTCTTCGCTCGGGCTTCGAGATCGTACGCCTCGATGATGGCGCCGCGCGTCTGGAAGCGCTCCGGCTGACGAAACCGCTCACCGTACTCGGCTGGCAGGTTTCGACGCTCGCCAACACCCAGATCGCCACGTCGCAGACCTCCAAAGCCTGGATCATCGCCGCGCTCGTCTGTCTTCTTCTTACCGGAGCGGGCTGGGCAGCGCTTGAAAAGCGCAAGGCGACGGTCCGCAAGATGCGCGACGACCGCGCCGCGGCCCTTCGCCTGGAGCGGCGCGTTCGCGAAAGAACGCAGGATCTTTCGCAGGCCAACAAGCTGCTCGCCCGCGAGGTAGAGGAGCGTGAGGCGGCGGAAGCGGAGCTTCGCCTTGCACAGGCCGAGCTCGTGCAGGCCGCGAAACTCGCAACGCTCGGGCGCATGTCAGCAGCTCTTAGTCACGAGTTCAACCAGCCGCTCGCCGCCATCCGCTCGAACGCGGAAAACGCCCAGCTGCTGCTTGAGCGAAAGATGGAGGACAAGGCGGCCGGAAACCTCGAGAAGATCATCGCCATGGTCGAGCGGATGGCGGAGATCTCGCGCACGCTGAAAGGCTTTACCCGCCGGGCGGGAACGGAACTTAAGCCCGTTCGTCTCGTCACGGTGATCGACGAGGCGCTGATGCTCCTGTCTCCGCGCATCAAGCGCTCCGACGTGGAAATCGTTGTCGACAAGGGCGATACGGACCCGGTGGTGCTCGGAGGCCGCGTCCGCCTGGAGCAGGTCGTCCTCAATCTCATTTCCAACGCGCTTGACGCTGTCGGCGGCGAAGCGGGCGCGAAGGTTGGCATTTCGCTGAAGGTCGAGGCCGGCTTCGCCCTCATCGAGGTTGCAGACAACGGCCCGGGCGTGTCGGAGGAATTGCGCTCGCAGGTGTTCGACCCGTTTTTCACGACGAAGGACGTCGGCGAGGGGCTGGGTCTCGGCCTTTCGATCGCTTACAAGATCGTCCATGACTTTTCAGGCAGCCTGAATGTCACGGCATCGCAGGACGGTGGAGCGCTCTTCACGGTGCGCCTGCCGCTTGAGCGCGAAAGCCGGGCAGCCGCGGAATGAATTGACAGGATCAGCATGGACCACGCCACCGTTCTTCTTGTCGACGATGAAGCCGAATTGCGGGAAGCCCTGACGCAGGGCCTCGAATTGCACGGCCACACGGTACGTGCCTTCGACACCGCCATGGAGGTGACGGATCACCTAGCGCGTGATTTTTACGGCGTGCTCGTAACGGACATCCGCATGCCGAAGGTCGACGGGCTGGAGCTTATGCGCACCACCTTCGAGGTGGACCCGGCGGTTCCCGTCGTACTCATCACCGGCCATGGCGATGTTCCAATGGCGGTCGAAGCCATGCGCGCCGGCGCCTATGACTTCATCGAAAAGCCATTTCCCGTCGGCAAGCTCGCAACCGTTGTGGAACGTGCGCTGGAAAAACGCCGTCTCGTGCTCGAAAACCGTGCGCTCAGGGAAGAACTTGGCGAACGAGGCGGGCTGGAGGCCCGCCTTGTCGGCCGCTCTCCGGCGATGGAACGCCTGCGGGCGATGGTTTCGGCACTCGCCTCGACCGACGCGGATATTCTCATTATCGGCGAAACGGGATCCGGCAAGGAGGTGGTCGCCCGCGCGCTGCACGAGGAAGGCAGCCGGCGGGGCGGCCCGTTCGTTGCGCTCAATTGCGGCGGCCTTCCCGCGGAAATCATCGAATCGGAACTCTTCGGCCACGAGCAAGGCGCCTTTACCGGGGCAAGCAAGCAGCGCATCGGCAAGCTGGAACATGCCCATGGCGGAACGGTCTTCCTCGATGAAATCGAATCCATGCCGCTCGACCTTCAGGTGAAGCTCCTTCGCGTCATCGAGACGCGCTCCATAGAGCGGCTCGGCTCCAACCAGGCGATTCCTCTGGACGTGCGCTTCCTCGCGGCAACAAAGGACGACCTGGAACAGGCCGGCAATGAGGGGCGCTTCCGAAAGGACCTTTTTTACCGGCTCAATGTAGTGACGCTGGAAATCCCGCCGCTCAGGCAACGGCGGGAAGACATTCCCCTGCTCTTCCATCACCTTGCCCGTGAGGCCCGCGCGCGCTACCGCCGCGAAATTCCAGACGTTCCACCGGATTATCTGGCCAAGCTGATGGCGAAGTCCTGGCCGGGCAACGTGCGCGAATTGCGCAATGTCGCGGATCGTTTCGTGCTCGGCCTGGAAGAACTCGGTTCCGAAACCACGCAGGACGAGGGTTCAGGCCTTGGCGAACGCGTCGCCGCCTATGAACGTTCTCTGATCGCATCCGAAATCGCCCGCAACGCCGGCAGTCTCAAGGCGACTTACGAAGCGCTGGGGATTTCGCGAAAGGCGCTTTACGAGAAGATGAAGAAATACGACCTCGACAAGGACGAAGTCCTGTCCGACGCGGAGTGAGCGGCGGCCGCCGGCTTTCATCCAACGATCGCCGCGCGGCCGGCTTGCAGTCGGCAGGCTTATTCCACGCGGGAAAACCTGCCGCATCGCCTATTCGGGATACCAGTATTGCGCGTCCGCCTCGCCGCGTTCGATGCGCACGAAATTGTTGGTGAAGACGCGGTAGGGGTGGCTCCAGTCGCCGTCCGGCCAGCGAACGCGGATTTGCGCACGTTCCGCGACGCCAACACCCACATGCACGAAGCCGATCTGGCCGGACGCATGGCCGCCGCCGACCTGAAGATCCCTCGTGATCGTTCTGTTGCC
Source organism: Hongsoonwoonella zoysiae (assembly GCF_013266695.1). Lineage (GTDB taxonomy): Bacteria > Pseudomonadota > Alphaproteobacteria > Rhizobiales > Stappiaceae > Hongsoonwoonella > Hongsoonwoonella zoysiae. The sequence continues at coordinate 1,265,073 of NZ_JABRXF010000001.1, read as the reverse complement.
GATCTTCACGCTAAGCTGCGCGCCGATGGCATCCCTGTTCGGCCCGTCCTGATGAAGCTCGACGCCGATCCAGTTTCCCAGTGGAACAGGATTGTCCGCCGTGCCGCCGCCGAGATTGCGGAAGAGGCTTGCCGGCCCCTCCCGGTTGACGACGAGGATATCCGGCAGGCCATCCATGTTGAGGTCGACCACGCCGCCGCCGCGCCCCTTTCGCTTGAGCGCGATACCGGCCTCCATGCCCCGCTCCGTGAAGGTGCCGTCCCATTCCTGGATCAGGAGATTGTCGGGATCGTAGCTCGCGAAATCCGGCATGGCCTCCACATTGCCCTTGGCGATGAAGAGATCGGCCAGCGTATCGTTGTTCACGTCCTCGAACTCGGCATGCCAGCCCGTGGACGGCTTGGAATCGTCGCCGGTATAAGGTCGATGGGCGGTCACCCCGAGATCGAAAGCGATGTCCCGGTAGATCGGAAACTCCTGCTCGCTTTCCTTGTCGAGCGTCTGCAGCTTGGTGTCGCCCATGCTGGTGAGCGCATATTCGGGAAAGCCGTCGCCGTCGAGGTCGGTGCTGGCGATTCCCATGCCCCAGATCTTCACGTGCTGCCAGCCATCGGCCTTGCGGTAGGGACGGGGCGGGCGGCCCGGCGGCACGGCCCAGAGCTGTTCCTCACCGCCGCGGTAATATTGACGGTCGTTGGAAATCCTCAATGCGGGCTCGCCGGACCGGTTCCAGTCGGTGAAAAGCATCGACAGGCTGCAATAGCCGGGCGAGAGCTGGAAGGCATCGCTGTAGTCCGGCCCCTCTTCGCCGCGCGGGCGGTGAAGAACGTTGTCATGGCAGGTGCCCCAGGGCGCGCCGGGGGCGCTGCGGTCGACATAATTTCCGAAGGCAAGCGTGGGGAAGGCCTTGCCGGGTTCGAAGGTGGCTGCAAAGCCTGTCGACCATGCGCGCCCGCCGTCGAAAGCCCAGGCGCGGTTCGCCTCCTCGAAGCGGCAGTCGCCCTTGCCTTTGAGGAGCAGGTTTTCGCCGACCCTCATGACGGCGAGGTCCTTGATACCGTCGTTGTCTATATCGACCGGGTAGGCGCCGGTCACCTTTTCCACAAGGCGTTCCGGCAGGTCGAGCGGAACCTCTTCGAATTTCAACGCACCGCCGGCGGACGAAAGGTTTCGGTAAAGCTTTGCCCGCGCGGTGCCGCCCGCTATGAAAAGATCGGGCTTGCGGTCGCCGCTGCAATCGAAGATCGCGGCACCGCCGCCAACGAAAAACTCCCAGGGTCCGGTGTATTTATGGTCGATGCCGGCGAGCGACGCCTCCTCGGCGAAATGCGGTACGGGCGCATGCGTCTGGGCTTGGGCCCGCGCCGCAAGGGGCGTCAGGATCAGAAGTACGGTACCCGCCAGCAGCGATTCGCGAGAAAACCTGCGGCTCGTCATTGCGTAATCTCCAGGCTGCGAAGGAAGGCGATGATCGTCTGGCGATCCTCCTCGTCAAGATCCTCGTAGCGCTTGCGAACATCAGTCGCTTCACCCGCATGCGCGCGGATGACCTCGTCAAGCGTCGTCAGGTCGCCGCGATGGCCGTAAGGGGCGGTGGAGCCGACGCCCCAAAGTTCCGCCGTCATGAAGACGTCGCGTTCGACAAAACGTTGGGCAAGCAACTCGTTGCCGAGCCGCTCGCGGCGTTGATCCGAAATCTTGTGGCGCTTCAGATCGCCGAAAAGCGGTACGAGAATGCGCCCCTTTTCATCGCGCGGCAGCGCCTTTACCCACTCAAGGGCTTCAAGGTCGAGCCCGATCGGGCGGGCGACCTCCGTCTCGCGAAGCGTGCCGGCGGTGTCGAGCGGGCCTGGATCGGCGAAGATAGCGGATTCCAGCGGAAGAGCGGGCACATGGCATTGTGAGCAGCCGATCTCGGCAAAACGTTTCTCGCCGGCCGCCGCGGCCTTGCGCCAGACATCGGGAAGGCCCGCCTTGCGTCCGGGCGCTTCGCGCGTCGCCATCCAGGCGACAAGTGCCGAAACATCGCCCTCGCCGATTTCGTCGGCGATCTCGTCGCCGTCGAAATCGGCAGTGCCGGTCCAGCGTGCGCCGAAACGCTCCGCCGCCTGAATGCCGTGGTGGGTATTGAGCGCGTTGACCGCGAACTGGCGCAACGAGACGATGACGCCCTTGTGCGACAGCGGGCGGATGACGAGGTCCTGGTCGACCCCGTCGAGCTTCGCGAAATCGACGATGCCATCCGACCGTGCGGTAATCGAACCGAAGGAAACGCCCTTGGAGGAAAGCGGCTGGATAACCGCTTCTCCGGTCTCTCGCGCCTTTGCAAGCGCCGCCTTGCGCTGGTCGTGCAGGTCCGCCGTCATTTCGCGTGCGAGCAGCTCGACAAGCCCGACGCCGTGCAGGGCGATTGAATTGCGCTGGTTTGAAAACTGCGGATCGACGGTGTCGAAATCCGCGCTTTCGAACCCTTCGGAAACGAAGGCGCTGCCGGAAAACGGCGCGCCCGCGCCAAGCACCGGATCAAAATGACAATCGGCGCAGGAATTGGCGTCCGGTCCCGAAAGGCGCTGAAAAGCCTCTAGCGCCGGACGGCGGCGCTTCGTCGGCACGATCGCCTGCGTGGCATCGGGCCTGCCCGCGCCGTCTTGCCGGACGAATTTTCCCTTGAATAGCGCCTCACCCCTTTCGATCAGCGCCTTGGCCGCCTCCGGCGTATCGGCGGCCGTCGGATCAAATGGGGCATAGGCGCCGATCACCCGCTCCGACCAGGGCTTGTCGGCTGAAAGGACGGGAACCGGAGCAAGGACGATCGCCACGCCGGCGAAAAAAACTGCCAGCATTTTTTCCATCAGTTCGTTTCCTCCCGCACGCCTGACGGTTCGCAGGCACGCGCCTCGCTGAACATCTCGAAGTCGAACCTGCGCATGGCCTGCGCGAGCGTGCCATGGACAATGAGATCCTCCTCCCAATCGACGCGCTCGATATGCACGGTCTTGCGCAGGTCTTCCACCAGCGCCTCTTCCAGCCCCTTTCGAATGCCCGCCTCCATGAAGGGATAGGCGACGATGCCGGCACCCGTCAGGATGATCGGCGACGGGCTCAGGATCGCGGCGAGCCTCGCGACGCCGTAGCCCAGCGCCACGCCCGCCTCGTGGAAGGCACCGAGCACCGCCTCCTTTCCGGCGGCCGCCGCATCGACGAGATCTGGAAAAGTCCGGGTCGAAACCGGAATATCCTCCGGCTGCGTTGAGGGCGGCAGGTCGCGGGCCATGCGAAGGATCGCGTAGTCGCCGAGATAGGCCTCCAGGCAGCCGCGCCGCCCGCAGCGGCACAGCGCCCCGCCCGGAATATGATTCGTGTGGCCGATTTCGGCCGCCGCCCCCGTTTCCCCCACGAAGAGCTTGTTGTCGACGTAAAGCCCCATGCCGACGCCGTAATCGATGAAGATCACCGCGAAAGTGCCGCCATAACGCCGCGGATCCGACCAGTGCAGGGCCTCCGCGATCATGTTGGTGTCGTTGGAGAGCATGCAATGCGCCCCGATGGCGCGGCTCAAAGGTTCGACGACGGGCACATTGCGCGCCGGCAGCGCCGGACTCCAGACGATCGTGCCGGCGCTCGAATCGACCACGCCCTGGGCGGCGATCGATATCTCCAGCAAATTCCCGTCCGAAAGGCTGTTGGCGTCGCAAAAGGCTTTCGCCGCGCCGACCAGCGTTTCGACGAAGTCGCCGCCCGAGATATTCGCGCTGTCGAAGGAAAGGCGCTCGCGCGCGGCGATGCGCCCGGCATAGTCGGCAAGCACGAGATCTATCGTATTCACGGAAATTTTAATGGCGACGACACTGGCTGCCGCCGGGTTGAGCGCGAGCAGCGAACGCGGCCGCCCGCGCGCCATCGGCGCCTTCTGGGGCGCCTTTTGCACGCCATCTTCCACGCCTGCGATCAACCCTTCCTGGATAAGGTCGGAGGTGATCGAGGTAACGGTCGCCGGGCTCAGTTGCGTCGCGCGTCCAAGGTCGATCCGCGCCTGCGGGCCGTCCCGCCGCAAGGCCTGAAGCACGATCGACCGGTTCTGCCGGCGTATCTGATCGCGGTCAGCCTTTTCCGTCATGTTTATCGCCTTGCCTCACGTTTCCACCCATGAATCCGCCGGCGGCCATTTCTCGTTATTTTTAGCTACGCCGATCTGTTTTGCGAAACCATGTTGACAGCAGGATCGGATTGGAGCAACTTTTTTTCGGACGCCAAAAAAATTATCGTGCGGTTGTTCGCCAGTGGCGCTCGCACGTATTCAGGAGCGTCGAACAAGAATTTCCGTTCCGCATGGGAGGGACGGTGTGTCAGGAGGAAACACCAGGATGAAGAAACTCATTCCAATCGTCGCGGGCGCGCTACTGTCCGCCACCGCCTTGACCGCGGCCAACGCGCAGGACATCACCGTCGGCGTGAGCTGGTCGAACTTCCAGGAGGAGCGCTGGAAGACGGACGAGGCGGCGATCAAGAGCCAGCTCGAAGCTCTCGGCGCGGAATATATCTCCGCCGACGCGCAGTCCTCGGCCGCCAAGCAGCTTTCGGACGTGGAAAGCCTGATTTCGCGCGGCGCCGACGCGCTGATCATCCTTGCCCAGGATTCCGAGGCGATCCGCCCGGCCGTCGAAAAGGCCGTGAACGAGGGCATTCCGGTCGTCGGCTACGACCGTCTGATCGAAATTCCGGACGCCTATTACCTCACCTTCGACAACAAGGAAGTCGGCCGCATCCAGGCGCGCGAGGTTTTCAAGGTTCAGCCTGAGGGCAATTACGTCTTCATTAAGGGTTCTTCCGCCGATCCGAACGCCGATTTCCTGCACTCCGGTCAGCTCGAAGTGCTGCAGGAAGCGATCGACGCCGGCAAGATCAAGGTCGTGGGCGAAGCCTATACCGACGGCTGGCTGCCGGCTAACGCGCAGCGCAACATGGAGCAGTTCCTGACCGCCAACAACAACGAGGTCGACGCGGTCGTTGCCTCCAACGACGGCACAGCCGGCGGCGTGATCGCGGCTCTTGCCGCCCAGGGCCTCGACGGCAGCGTTCCGGTCTCCGGCCAGGACGGCGACCATGCCGCGCTGAACCGGGTTGCCCTCGGCACGCAGACCGTTTCGGTCTGGAAAGATGCGCGCGAGCTTGGCAAGGCGGCTGCGAGCATCGCCGTCGACCTTGCCAAGGGTAAGGCGCTTGAAGAGATCGAAGGCTCGCAGAAGTGGTCCGGCGGGCCGAGCGGCATTGAAATGACCGCGACGTTCCTGGCGCCGATCCCGATCACCCAGGACAATCTCAACGTGGTGATCGATGCCGGCTGGGTGTCCAAGGACACCGTCTGCCAGGGTGTGGAAGCAGGTTCGGTCGCCGCCTGCAACTAAAGTCCGGACGCATCGGACCGGCCGGGACGTCCGGCCGGTCCAGGCGCCGGCAGGGCCGGGCTTACCTTTGAAGAGGGAGACTTCCGCCAACCCGGCGCGCCTCCCCTGCAACGGGCTGCCCTCCGGCTGCCGGCCACACGACGGCGGTCCGTTGTGGCCCCCGGGTTCCAGGCATCAGATGCCACGACGCTCAAGCGGTTTCCCGGCTCGCGTGAAATGGACCGGACGCACCGCTTACAGTTTTCCACGGAGTTCCCATGTCGACGAGTTCTGACATCAAGCCGGCGGCGTCGGCGCAGCCTTCGACGCAGCCACGCTCGATTATCCAGGCGCTTGAAATCGATACCCGAATGCTCGGCATGATCGCGGCCCTTCTGGTGATCTGGGTGGGTTTCGACATCTTTTCGGGCGGCAACTTCCTGACGCCTCGAAACCTGTGGAACCTCTCCGTCCAGACGGCGTCGATCGCCGTCATGTCGACGGGCATGGTCCTTATTATCGTCACGCGCAATATCGACCTGTCGGTCGGCTCGGTCCTGGGCGTGACCGGCATGATCATGGCCGTCTTCCAGGCGAGTTATCTGACACAGACGCTCGGCTTCAATCATCCGCTCGTGTGGATCGCCACGCTTCTGGCGGGCATGTTCATCGGCCTTCTGATCGGCGCGCTTCAGGGCTTCATCGTCGCTTTCATGGGGGTTCCCGCCTTCATCGTGACGCTTGGCGGGCTGCTCGTCTGGCGTGGTGCTGCCTGGTGGGTGGCGCAGGGAAAGACCATCCCGCTCACCGATGACAATTTCAAGCTGATCGGCGGCGGCGCGAACGGCGCCATCGGCGAGACCTGGAGCTGGATACTTGCCGCGATTGCGGTCGCGCTGGTGCTGCTCGCCACCGTCAACGCCCGCCGGCAGCGCAAGCGCTTCCAGTTCCCGCTCAAGCCCATGTGGGCGGAAATCGTCACAGTCGGCCTTGCTTCCGGTGCGATCATCGCCGCCACCTGGGTCGTCAACGCCTACACGCTGCCGCCAGCACTTGCCCGCCGCTTCGCCAAGGAACAGGGCATCGCCATCCCCGAAGGCGGGCTGGAGATCAGTTTCGGTTACGCCGTGCCGGTGCTTGTTGCCGTGGGCGTGGGCATCGTCATGACGTTTCTTGCCAAGCGCACACGCTTCGGGCGCTACGTTTTCGCCATCGGCGGCAATCCGGAAGCCGCAGCTCTTGCCGGCGTCGATACCCGCAAGATCACGGTCTATGTCTTCGCGCTCATGGGCATGCTGGCGGCCATCGCGGCTGCGATTTCCACCGCGCGCCTGACCTCGGCCACCAACGCGCAAGGCACGCTCGACGAGCTTTACACCATCGCCGCGGCGGTTATCGGCGGAACGTCCCTTGCCGGCGGCGCGGGCACGATCGCCGGAGCAATGCTGGGCGCGGCCGTCATGCAGTCGCTGCAAACGGGCATGGTGCTCATGGGGCTCGATTCGCCCCTGCAGAACATCGTCGTCGGCATCGTTCTGGTGTTGGCGGTCTTCATCGACACGCTCTATCGCAAGCGCGCGGGCTGAGGGAGGATAAAATGGCGGAAAATCTGGGACACGAACCCGGCTCCTCGACCATCAGCGGCACCCCGCTCGTGGAAATGCGGGACATGTCGATCTCGTTCGGCGGCATCAAGGCGGTGGATCATGTCTCCGTCGACCTTTACCCCGGCGAAGTCGTCGGCTTGCTCGGCCATAACGGCGCGGGCAAATCGACGCTGATCAAGATCCTGTCGGGCGCCTACCGGCGCGACGCCGGCGAGATATTCATCGACGGCCAGAAGGCGGATATCCACAACCCGCGCGATGCGAAACGCTATGGCATCGAGACGATCTACCAGACGCTTGCCCTTGCCGACAACGTCGATGCGGCGGCCAACCTCTTCCTGGGCCGGGAGTTGCGTACCGCCTGGGGCACGCTCGACGATGTGGCGATGGAGGCGGCCGCGCGCGAGGTGATGCACAGGCTCAACCCGAACTTCAAAAAGTTCAAGGATCCGGTGCGCGCGCTTTCCGGCGGCCAGCGCCAGTCGGTCGCGATCGCCCGCGCGATCTACTTCAACGCGCGCATCATCATCATGGACGAGCCGACGGCGGCACTTGGACCCCAGGAAACCCAGCAGGTGGCGGAGCTGACCAAGAAGCTGAAGGACGAAGGCATCGGCATCTTCCTCATCAGCCACGACATCCACGACGTCTTCGATCTTGCCGACCGCGTGGCGGTGATGAAGAACGGCCAGCTTGTCGGCACCGCGCGCACGTCCGACGTCACCAAGGACGAAGTGCTCGGGATGATCATCCTCGGCAAATGCCCGAAGGGCGCCAAGCCCGGACCGGGTGCCATGGCGAGCGAGGAAGCGGCCTGACTACACTTCTTCGTAATGGTTGGCCAAGCGTAATCATGCCCTTGCTTTGAATGGTGCACTGCAAATAAGCCCCACCGACTTTTCCTGCGGTGCACTATTCGATACTCTCAGCCGCATGCGCGCGCTTCCCGAACTCGCTTCGAATATGGCCGTCTTCCTGGATTTTGACGGCACGCTCGTCGAAATCGTCGACACGCCGGAAGAGGTCGAACCGGCTGAAGGGCTGACATCGGCCCTCACCGGCTGCCTCTCGTATCTCGGCGGTGCGCTCGCCGTCGTCAGCGGACGTCCTGTTCAGGAAATCGACTGGTTCCTGTCTCCCTTGCGCCTCCCGACCGCGGGACTGCACGGGTTGGAATATCGCCTGAAACCCGAAGACCCTGTTGTCACTGCGGAAATCGGAACGGAAATCGACGTGCTGCGCGAAAGGCTTTCCCGCGCGAAAATCATTCGCGACGGGGTCTTCGTGGAGGACAAGGGCGCGGCTCTTGCCGTGCACTTTCGCGCGCTGCCGCAATCCGGCCCCGATATTCTCGCATTCATGAAAAATGCGATCGCCGACCTGGAGGATCTGCATCTGGTTTCCGGAAAGATGGTCGTCGAGGCCAAGCCGGATCTCTGGGACAAGGGCCGGATCGTGGAAACCTTCATGGAAGAGCGGCCGTTTCAGGGGCGTGTCCCGGTCTTCATCGGAGACGATACGACAGACGAGGACGGAATGCGCGCTGCTCGCCGTCTCGGCGGCTTCGGCGTGAAGGTGGGCGCGGGCGAAAGCATCGCGAATTTCCGGCTGAAGGACGTTCCGGCGGTTCACGGCTGGCTCACGACACGCAACAATCGGACGGATTGAAAGCCTGAGGGGTTTTATTGCCTATGATATCTGTGGAACCCTCGCTCGATCTCGCGATGATCGGCAACTGCTCAAGCGCGGCCCTGATCGACAAGGCCGGGCGAATCGTCTGGTGGTGCCTGCCGCGCTTCGACGGCGATCCCGTGTTTCACTCGCTTCTGGGCACGCGTGGCGAGGAGGGTGACGGGGCGTTCGCGATCGAGCTTCCGGACACGGTGCACTGCGAGCAGCAATATGTTGAAAATACCGCCGTCGTGCGAACGCGCCTGTTCGACGAGGCGGGAAACGCAATCGAGATCACGGATTTCGCACCGCGGTTCGAGCGGGCCGGGCGCATGTTCCGTCCGACCGGGATCGTGAGACGCGTCAGGCCGATTTCCGGTCATCCGCGCATCCGCGTGCGGTGCCGGCCGCGCATGGCCCATGGCGAGCGCGTGCCGGACATCACGTTCGGTTCGAACCATATACGCTATGTCGGCAACGGCACGACCGTGCGCATGACGACGAATGCCTCGGTTACCTACGTGCGCAACGAAACGCCGTTCTTCCTCGACGGGCCCATGTCCTTCCACCTGGGGCCGGATGAAAGCCTGACCGACCACCCGGAAAAGCTTTGCCGGGAGTTCGAGGAAGGGACAGTCCGTTACTGGAAGCTGTGGACGCGCAGGCTCGGCCTGCCGCTCGAATATCAGGAAGCCGTCATCCGCGCGGCGATCACGCTGAAGCTTTGCACCTACGAGGAAACGGGCGCGATCATCGCCGCCGCCACCACCTCCATCCCCGAAGCGGCGGGAACCGAGCGCAACTGGGATTATCGCTACTGCTGGCTGAGGGATGCGTTTTTCGTCGTGCGTGCGCTCAATTCGCTCTCCGAAATGGAGACGATGGAAAACTACCTGCGCTATTTGAACAATATCGCGCTCGTGACCGATGGCGAGCACGTGCAGCCGCTTTACGGTATCGGCCTTGAAGCCAGGCTTGAAGAGAAGTTCGTGGACCTTCCGGGTTACCGCGGCATGGGGCCGGTACGCGTCGGCAATCAGGCTTACGAGCATTTCCAGCACGACGTCTACGGCAATATCGTGCTCGGCGCTTCGCAGGCCTTCTTCGACAAGCGCCTCCTGCACCAGCCGGGAATCGACGATTTCGAGCGTCTGGAAAAGGTCGGCGAACAGGCTTACCAGATGCACGATCAGCCGGATGCCGGCATGTGGGAACTGAGAACGCGCGCGCGCGTTCACACCTCTTCGTCACTCATGTGCTGGGCGGCGTGCGACAGGCTCGCCAAGATCGCCGGAAACTTCGGCCTCGACCAGCGCGAAGCGTTCTGGCGCGAGCGGGCCGACCGGATTCACGCCGTCATCTGCGAAAAGGGCTGGAATCAGAAAATCGGCGCATTCGTCGAAAGCTTCGGCGGAAGCGACCTTGACGCCGGGCTCCTTCTCATGGCCGAGGTGGGTTTCCTGCCTGCCGACGACCCGCGCTTCGGCAAGACGGTCGACAAGATCGGCGAGACGTTGAGGAAGGGAAATCACCTCTTCCGCTATCACGCGCCGGATGATTTCGGCGCGCCGGAAAACGCCTTCAACATCTGCACCTTCTGGTACATCGACGCGCTCGCCAGAATGGGCCGCAAGGATGAGGCGCGCGAGATTTACGAGACCATGCTTTCCTGCCGCAACCATGTCGGGCTTCTGTCGGAGGACACGACGCCCTCGACGGGCGAGCTTTGGGGCAATTTCCCGCAAACCTATTCGATGGTCGGCATCATCAACGGCGCAGTGCGGTTGAGCGCCGATTGGGGCGTGGCGGTCTGACGCCACACAGGCGTGAATTTGCCGAACAGGCAGGGATACGAGAATATAAGAGACGTTAATAATACAAAATGGGGGTAGGAAACGGGCATGTCGCGCCTGGTCGTCGTTTCGAACCGCGTCGGGCCACTCAAGGATACGGGCAAGGCGGGCGGCCTTGCCGTGGCCCTGGTAGACGTTCTTCAGGAAATGGGGGGACTTTGGTTCGGCTGGACGGGGACGATCTCCGACGAAGGCTCCTTCGGCCCGCTTCAGACGGAGACCACGAAAAACGTCACGCTTGCGCAAATCGACATGACGCAGGCCGACTACGACGATTACTACGCCGGCTATGCGAACCGCACGCTCTGGCCCGTCCTGCACTACCGGCTCGATCTTGCCGATTTCGGCAGGCGCTACGAGGAAGGTTATCGCCGCGTCAACGAACGTTTCGCCACACGTCTCAGGCCCATGCTCAAGGCGGACGACGTCATCTGGGTGCAGGACTATCACTTCTTCAACTTCGCCGCCGAACTGAGGGCGATGGGCGTCAACAACAAGGTCGCCTTTTTCCTGCACATCCCCTTTCCCGCGCCGGAGATCCTGGCCGGGCTGCCGAATGCGGATCAGCTCGTGCGCCGCATGCTCGCCTATGACCTCATCGGCTTTCAGACGACGCGAGATGCGGACAACTTCCGCCGCTTCGTCATCAGCGAGATCGGGGGAACGGACAAGGGAAACAGCGTGGTGTCCGCCGGCGGACGGGAAGTGCTTGTGCGGGGATATCCGATCGGCATTGACGCCATGGGTTTTTCCAAGCTTGCGACAACGCCCGATGCCCGCCGGCATACGGCGCGGATCGAAAAGCTCACCGGCGGGCGCCCGCAGATCATCGGCGTCGACAGGATCGACTACTCGAAAGGCCTGCCGGAGCGCTTCCGCGCCTTCGAACGCCTGCTGGAGGACTATCCGGAGAACCGGGGCGGCGTCAGCCTCATGCAGGTGGCCCCGCCCTCGCGATCCGAACTTGACGCCTATGCCGAAATCCGTCGCGAGCTGGAGGAACTGACCGGACATATCAACGGCCGTTTCGCCGATCTCGACTGGACGCCGATCCGCTTCATGGCGCGTTCGTTCACCCGCCGCGCGCTTGCGGGCATCTATCGCGCAAGCCGCGTCGGGCTGGTTACCCCGCTCAGGGACGGCATGAACCTTGTCGCCAAGGAATATGTCGCGGCCCAGCGCGCGGAGGATCCGGGCGTGCTCGTGCTCTCCCGCTTCGCGGGCGCCGCGGAGGGCATGCCCGAGGCGTTGATCGTCAATCCGCATTCCACGGAAGGGGTTGCGGCCGCGCTGCAGGCCGCGCTCAACATGCCGCTGGAGGAGCGCCGGGACCGCTGGCAGGCGATGTTCGACCGTATCTGCGCGCAGGATGCCTCGGCCTGGGCACGGGAAATCCTGGCCGACCTGGATACACACCGCAAATGAGCAAGGCGCGCATGAGGCGATACGCAACGTCAAATCCTTCATTGCGATGGAAACGCTTCGCGACGACAATCGGCTTGCGTTCGCAAATGGATGAACGGGGCGAGATTCGAAACTTGACGATTACGTTAACGTAAGCAAAGGTGCGCCGGAAATTCCAAAGCTGGACACCGTCCGGCACAGAAAGACAGGGAGAGCGGAATGTCGCTGGCGGAAGTAACGGAAACCATCAAGTCCAAGGTCGCGGGCGGTGGTATCGACGACACGGTGAAATTCGACCTCGGTGGAGATGGCGTCGTCTTCGTCGACGGCACGGACGTTTCGAACGAAAACAAGGACGCCGACTGCACGGTGATCATGTCGCTCGAAAACCTTCAAGATATGCTGGCGGGCGACCTCGACCCGACAAGCGCCTTCATGTCGGGCAAGCTCAAGGTCGAGGGCGACATGGGCGTCGCCATGAAGCTTTCGAGCATCGTCTGACCCGGGATAGCACGGATCTTTCACGCCGATTTGAGCGCCGGACCGCGATGGTCCGGCGTTTTTCGTTCAACCGGCCCTTTTCGCGTGGCCGCGAAGGCTTAGCCTCCGTCGATCGAAAGCGACAGGGAGGAAGCCGCCATGCCGTCTTATTCCGAAAAACTCACCGCGTTCCGCGCGCTGCACGAGCGGGACGAAGCGTTCCTCATGCCCAACCCGCATGATGTCGGCACCGCCCGCATCCTTGAAGGGCTCGGCTTCGAGGCGATGGCGACCACAAGTGCCGGCTTCGCCTGGACGGAGGGCTGCGGAGACGTTCAGGGCCTGATCACGCGGGAAATGGCGCTGGAACACGCGCGCAGGATCGCGGAGGCGACGTCGCTACCGGTGAACGGCGACCTTGAAAACGGCTTCGGCGACGCGCCGGAGGATGTCGCGGCGACGATCCGCGGCGCGATAGAAGCCGGCCTTTGCGGGTGCTCCATCGAGGATCTGTCGCAGGCCAGCGGCAAGCGCGAATATTATCCGCTGGATTTCGCCGTGGAGCGCATCAGGGCGGGCGTCGCCGCGAAGAACGAACTTGCCCCCGACTTTGTCCTGGCGGCCCGCTCCGAAGCGCCGATCCGCTCGAACGAAGACCTCGACGCGGCGGTCGAGCGCCTGAACGCCTATGCGGATGCCGGAGCGGATCTTGTCTATGCGCCCGCTCTCGTTTCGCTGGATACGATAGGCGAGGTTCGCCGCCGGGTGCCGGCGAAGCTGAACGTGCTTGCCGGCAGGCCCGGCTTCAAGCCAACGTTCAGGGAGCTGTCCGACCTCGGCGTTACGCGCGTCTCGATCGGCGCCGGCCTGTCGCAAGCCGCCTTCGCCGCCTTTTACAATGCCGCCAAACGATTGAAAGACGGTGCGGATTTCACCGTGTTCAATGAGGCGCAAAACCTCGGCGAGGCTCTTTCCTTCATGCGCGGGCGTGAGGGTGGCTGAACTCGCCGGCTTGAGGCAGGCAAGGCCGGAGGACTCGAAGGCCGTATCGGATCTCGCACGATCGGCCTACGGCCACTATGTGGAAATCATAAACACGGTGCCTGCACCGATGAGCGCCGATTATTCGGCCTTCATCGCGGAGGAAACCGTTCTGGTGGTTGACGGTGATGCGGGGCTCACCGGTTCGCTGACGCTGATGGAACGTCCCGATCACCTCTTGATCTGGAGCATCGCCGTTGCGCCTGATGCCCAGGGCACCGGCCTCGGCGGACGAATGATGCGCTATTGCGAGGGTTTCGCACGAAAGCGCGGCCTTCCTGAAATCCGGCTTTTCACCCACGCACTCATGCGCAAAAACCGCGAATGGTACAAAAGGCTCAGCTATATCGAAGTCGGAGAGGAATGGGTGGGAGACAAGCACCGCGTCAATCTTGTCAAACACCTTGGATGAACGGCAGTTGCCGCTTTCGCCCCCGTCATGCGTGCCGTAAGCTCGCGCGAAACAGGCAAACAGGGGTGCGAGGAATATGAGCCACGTTCTGGTGTTGGGAGCGGCCGGCATGATCGGCCGCAAGCTGGTGGAACGGCTGGTCGCGGAGGGCAAGGTCGCGGACGACGAAATAACGCGGCTCACGCTTGCCGATGTTGTGGAGCCGACCCATCCGTCCGGGCTGGCCCTGCCCGTCGATACGCACGCCTGCGATATTTCGGCGCCTGGCGAGGCGGAACGCCTCATCGCCCATGCGCCGGACGTCATCTTCCATCTTGCCGCCGTCGTCTCGGGCGAAGCGGAAACCGACTTCGACAAGGGCTACCGGATCAATCTCGACGCGACGCGCGCGCTGCTGGAGGCGATCCGCAACGCCGGCGGCGGTTATTGCCCGCGCTTTGTCTTCGCGTCGTCGATCGCGGTTTTCGGCGCGCCCCTGCCCGAACGCATCGCCGATACCTTCCAGCGCACGCCGCTCACATCCTACGGCACGCAGAAAGCGATCAGCGAGCTTCTGGTCAACGATTACACGCGCAAGGGTTTCCTCGACGGCGTGAGTATCCGCCTGCCGACGATCGTGGTCCGTCCGGGCAAGCCGAACAAGGCGGCCTCCGGCTTCTTTTCCGGGATTATCCGCGAACCGCTGAACGGCGAGGAAGCGGTGCTGCCGGTCGGAACGGATGTGGTGCACTGGATGGCGAGCCCGCGCGCGGCGGTCGGGTTTTTGCTGCATGCCGCCGAAATAGATGGCGAAAAGATCGGCCACGACCGGGCCCTCACCATGCCGGGCCTTGCGGTTACCATCGCGGAGGAAATCGCAACGCTCGCCAAGGTGGCGGGACCTGCGAAAACGAACCTCATCCGCCACGAGCCCGATGCTGCGATTGCCAAAATCATCGCCGGCTGGCCGCGCGGCTTCGACGCGGGCCGCGCGCTGGCACTCGGCTTCAAGGCCGATCGGAGCTTTGAGGAAATCGTGCGCCTTTATATCGAAGAAGAAGGTATCGAGATCTGAGGGACGGGGAAAAAGCCGTGCCGCGGCTTTGTTCCTGCCTCTCAGGGCATCTGCCCCATCTCCGACGTCGTCCCGGACTTGATCCGGGACCCAATCCACCTCCCTAAGTACTCCGAATTATCAGACGGTTCGCGGCATCGGGCCGTTAAAATCATTATCGCCCCCGCCTGCTGAACCGTGACTGGATACCGGGCCCGGGCGAGGAGCGGGCACGGGCGCGACCGCTGAGCGTGGGCAAGTGCGGTGCAATCCCCGCATGCCGATCAAATACCGTTGAGGAAAGAGATCGCCGCTTCCCGAACGTCGCTGCCGATGGTAGGCCCTGATCCATTGCGTACCGCCCTTCCATCGACTTTGAATCGAGCGCCAGTGACCGCCACCTGCGAACCGGAAATCACCTTCACGCGACTGCCTGAGATTTCGGCTAACGAAATCCTCGCGCATATGAACGACCCGCGCGTTGCAGAGCATATGCCCCTTCTGACCGGACGCTGGGACCTGCAAGACTGCGACGCGTTCGTCAAGGCCAAGGAAGACTGCTGGCACCGGGATGGCCTCGGTCATTGGGCGATCCTCCGCGACGGGTCCTATGTCGGATGGGGTGGATTTCAAAAAGAGGGCGACGAATGGGATTTCGGCCTCGTTCTGACGCCGGGCAGCTTTGGCCTGGGCACGCGTATCGCCCGCAAGGCGCTCGCCTTTGCCAGGTCGGATCGGCGCATCCCCTTTGTCACGTTCCTCCTGCCACCTTCAAGAAAACATTTCCGGTGGCTTGATCGTCTGGGTGCCACGTTCGTCGGCGAGGTGGATTACGCCGGCAGCACCTTCCTGAAGTATCGCCTGGACACGGAATAGGGGCCTGCCGGATCGCGTTCGCAGGCAATCAGCGCTACTCGGCGAACTCCCGCATGAGCTTTTGAAAATCTTCCATCGGCGGAAAGGCTTCATAGCTGTGCCGGGCAGGCGTTTCCACCCAGGGCAGCTTTTCGGCTGTCATGGTTTCGATGAAGGGCCGCGTCCATTCCGGCTTATCGAACATCGTTGGACGCACGTTGACGAAATCATCCATGCCCATGACCCGCGTGAAGATCCAGCTCATGCAGGATGGGCAGAAGAAATGGTCGAGTTCCGGCCCCTTCATGCCGCCCTTCACAGGCTTGCCCTTCGTGACGCGGAAGGCTTGGCGCGAAAACATGGCGGTCAACGAATAGGCGCTGGAACTCATCTTCTGGCAGCCGCGGCAATGGCACGCCGCGGTCATCAAAGGCGGTGCTGTGACTTCAATCTCGATACGCCCGCACCGGCACGCGCCTTTACGCGGAAATCGGGAACTGGTCATCGGCCCTATCCTCTGTTTGCCGCGGCGATATTGTCCGATCCGGTCTCACCTGCGTCATTGCGGTCCCATTTGAAACTGATTTACGTTCAAACGCGCTCAATCAAAACCGACGTGGCAAGCCCGCCTGCGGCAGCAATCGTCACAAGCCCTTTCGCACCCTCGCCTTCCCGACGCAATTCCTCGAAAAGCCTCACGGCCAGAACCGCGCCCGATGCGCCTATGGGATGTCCTCGCGCAAGCGCGCCCCCGCCTTGGTTGACGATAGCGGGATCAAGCCCAAGCCCCTCTACGCAGGCGATCGCCTGTGCGGCGTAAGCTTCCATCACCTCGGCAACGGCGATGTCGACAACACTGACACCCGATCTTTCGAAAAGCCGCTTCGTTGCATCGATCGGGGCAAGGCCCGGCAGGCCCGGGTCTCCGCCCGAAGTCATCACCCCAGTGATCCGCACGGCGAAGTCCGGCGCAAGTTTTCCAGCCAGTTTTTCGGAAATGACGAGAACGAAAGCCGCCGCATCGGCTTCCGCCGCCGTGGTCGCCGCCAGCACGCCGGCCTCCTCGTCACCCGCCAGCCGCTTCGACCGCCGGCACACTGCCGGCGATAGTTTGCGCGTATAGGCGTCTTCACTCGTTTCGTTGATCGGGACGATTTCCGCCGCAAGATCGCCCGCGCTTCGCGCCTCAAGCGCCTTGCGATGGCTGTCGCATGTCCATTCGATCTGGCGGTCCGTCGACAGTCGCCAAGCCTTCGCGAGGTTGGCTGCCGCATCCCCCATATCCGGATCCCGTTCCGGCCAGGGCGAGAAGGGAGGCCTGTCATAGGGTTCGGGCTCGTTGCCGGGCTCAAGCGGTCTCTTCAGCCTGATCGGCGAGCGCGAAAAGCTTTCCACGCCGCCTGCAAGAACGCACTCCGCCTCGCCTGTCGCGATCAGACGCGCGGCGGAACCGATCGCGTCGAGACCGGAGCAGCACTGGCGGTCGAGCGTCGTTGCCGACACCCCTTCCGGAATGCCGGCAAGAAGGGCGATCCGCCTTGCCGGGTTGCCGCTGCCGTAAAGTCCATTGCCGATGATGACGTCGTCGACCATGCCCGGCGTCACTCCGGCAGCATCGAGGCAATCCGCGATGACCGGAGCCGCCATCTCATCGACTTCCATCGCCTTGAATGCGCCGCCGCGCGGGACCACCGCGCTGCGTTTGGCCGCTATCACGAAGACCGGTCGGGTCAAGACCCCGCATCCCGCTCTGTGGCCAGAACCTTGAGCTGCAGGAGGTCCGATTTGCCGCCCGGCGTCAGCGGCCAGTCCGCCACGGTGAAAATCCGTCGCGGAACCTTGATCGAGGGAAGCTGCTGCAGGCAGGCGCGGCGAAGCTCTCCCTCGCTGGTTTCGGATTTGGTAGACACCACGGCCACGATCCGCGTGCCACGCAATTCGTCGTCGATGCCGAACGCCGCCGCCGCTTCAATTCCCGGCAGACTTTCGAGCACCCGCTCGATCTCTTCGGCAAAGACATTCACGCCCGCGCTGACAAGCATGCGTTTGCGCCGCCCGTTGACGAAAAGGTAGCCCTCCGCATCGAACCAGCCGCAATCGCCCACCGTCAGCCAGCCGTCTTCGAAACGTGTTTCGCTGTCCTCGCCGAATTCATAGCCATCGAAGAGCTGATCGCTCTTTACCCAGATGACACCTGTTTCTCCCGCCTGGCATTTCGCGCCATCATCGCGTCGCACCTCCGCCTCCACGCCCGCCATTATCCGGCCTGCGGAGCCGGCGGGGATAACTTCTTTCGATGCCCGGCAGGCGACGAAGCTCGTTTCCGAGGTGCCGTAGAACTCGAAAACCTCCGAGCCACGAAAGGCGTCGAGAATGACCCCTCTGGATTTTTCGTTCACCTTCGATCCACTGATCAGAATTCTCTTCAGCGCCGGAATTTCGAGGCCTTCGGCAAGGGCGGCACGGCACAAAAGCTGCATCTGTGTCGGCGTCGCGTAAAGCGTCGTGCATTTCCGCTCCATCATCGTCGCCAATACGCCGCGCGGGGAAAACTTTTTGACGAGATGTACCGTCGCGCCGAGATGCAGCCCGTGAACCGCAGCGAAAAGGTGGAGGGAATGGGACATGCCGCCTGGCACCATGATGCGATCTTGCGGGGATAGCCCAAAGGCATCTTCCGCCGCCTTGAAGCTGGCGAGCCAGGAACGGTGCGACCGCCGGAAGGCTTTCGGATAGCCGGTCGAGCCGGAAGTGAAGCCAATGTAAAACGCATCTTCCGGCTTCGGCTCGGGATGCAAGAGATGGTCGGATTTATCCGATTTTTCAATATCTTGAGGTTCGATTGCCGCATCGGCAACGCGCTTGAGCGCATTCATCAGCCCTTCGCGCCAATTCGGATCCGGAAGGATCGCCGCCTGCCCCGTGCGCGCCGTCGCGATCAAGGAAACCAGGATATCGCTGGGGTCCTTGAGGTCCAGCACCACACGCGCTCCCGCAGGTGCCTTGCCCGCCGCCTGCCTCGCGATAACCTCGACGGTCGCCTCGAGATCCGACCATGTCAGGCTGTCATTGCCGCAAGCGAGCGCTGTCTCGTCGGCGGGTCGGCGCGCGTGCTCGGCTATCGGCGCGCCGACATAGCTCATACCCGCGACACCAATGCGCTTGGCAATCCTCGCGCCACCGATTGCGCGATCACAGCCGTCAAAGCCACTTTGATAAGGTCGCCTGGGATGTATACCAAACTGCCAAATGCCGCTTGTCCGAACGACAAATCAGCCAGAAGCATAAGCCCCGGGATACCGAAAAGATAAACGACGCCTATGCCGCCAATAGCAGCGGATACACCGGCGGAGACGATAACCGATCGCTCTTTCATTTGCCGCATCAGGCCGCCCGCAATGAAGGCGCCCACGGGCCATCCGATCAAAAACCCGGCCGACGGCCCCGCGAAGATGCCAAGCCCGCCACGCCCGCCCGCAAGAAGGGGGGCGCCAATCGCCACCAGGAAGAGAAACAGAACGACCGCAACCGCACCGCGGACAGGCCCCAGCATCACGCCAGCCAGCATGACGCCCAACGTCTGCGCGGTAATCGGAAC
>NZ_JABRXF010000001.1:933235-1240735 GCF_013266695.1 Hongsoonwoonella zoysiae | reverse complement strand
AGGCCCGGAAAGGCCCGGCGCATTGCCACCGGCAGACCCAAGAGCCCACCGCCCGCAAAGCGGACCGGCATACACGGGTCAACCACTTTACTCGTCCTGGAAGAAAGAGATACGAAGACGGCGATGCTCCGCTCTTGAGATGGCTCTTGGATCTTGCGATCCGGCCGTTGTTCCAAGTGAACCACGATCGAAGCGGCCGAAGGCCGTTTCAATGCCAGGTTCATCCTTAGAAAGGAGGTGATCCAGCCGCAGGTTCCCCTACGGCTACCTTGTTACGACTTCACCCCAGTCGCTGACCCTACCGTGGTTGGCTGCCTCCCTTGCGGGTTAGCGCACCACCTTCGGGTAAAGCCAACTCCCATGGTGTGACGGGCGGTGTGTACAAGGCCCGGGAACGTATTCACCGCGTCATGCTGTTACGCGATTACTAGCGATTCCAACTTCATGCACCCGAGTTGCAGAGTACAATCCGAACTGAGACGGTTTTTGGAGATTAGCTCCGGGTCACCCCTTCGCTGCCCACTGTCACCGCCATTGTAGCACGTGTGTAGCCCAGCCCGTAAGGGCCATGAGGACTTGACGTCATCCCCACCTTCCTCTCGGCTTATCACCGGCAGTCCCCCTAGAGTGCCCAACTGAATGATGGCAACTAAGGGCGAGGGTTGCGCTCGTTGCGGGACTTAACCCAACATCTCACGACACGAGCTGACGACAGCCATGCAGCACCTGTGCTCCGGTCCCCGAAGGGAAAACACCATCTCTGGTGTGTGCCGGACATGTCAAGGGCTGGTAAGGTTCTGCGCGTTGCTTCGAATTAAACCACATGCTCCACCGCTTGTGCGGGCCCCCGTCAATTCCTTTGAGTTTTAATCTTGCGACCGTACTCCCCAGGCGGGAAGCTTAATGCGTTAACTGCGCCACCAAATAGCATGCTACCTGACGGCTAGCTTCCATCGTTTACGGCGTGGACTACCAGGGTATCTAATCCTGTTTGCTCCCCACGCTTTCGCACCTCAGCGTCAGTACCGGGCCAGTGAGCCGCCTTCGCCACTGGTGTTCTTCCGAATATCTACGAATTTCACCTCTACACTCGGAGTTCCACTCACCTCTCCCGAACTCAAGACTGACAGTATCAAAGGCAGTTCCGAGGTTGAGCCCCGGGATTTCACCCCTGACTGATCAGTCCGCCTACGCGCGCTTTACGCCCAGTGATTCCGAACAACGCTAGCCCCCTTCGTATTACCGCGGCTGCTGGCACGAAGTTAGCCGGGGCTTCTTCTCCCACTACCGTCATTATCCTCGTGGGTGAAAGAGCTTTACAACCCTAGGGCCTTCATCACTCACGCGGCATGGCTGGATCAGGCTTGCGCCCATTGTCCAATATTCCCCACTGCTGCCTCCCGTAGGAGTCTGGGCCGTGTCTCAGTCCCAGTGTGGCTGATCATCCTCTCAGACCAGCTATGGATCGTCGCCTTGGTGGGCCATTACCCCACCAACTAGCTAATCCAACGCGGGCCAATCCTTCGGCGATAAATCTTTCCCCCGTAGGGCGCATACGGTATTAATCCCAGTTTCCCGGAGCTATTCCGTACCGAAGGGCATGTTCCCACGCGTTACTCACCCGTCTGCCACTAACCCCGAAGGGTCCGTTCGACTTGCATGTGTTAGGCCTGCCGCCAGCGTTCGTTCTGAGCCAGGATCAAACTCTCAGGTTGAACAAAAAGTCGATCCGGCTTCAATTAGGTCACGCTCAAAGTCAAACCCTGACCATAAGATCAAGGTCGACAGGAGAACTCTCAGGTCCAGGCAAAAACCCGAACCGAAAGTCTTCTTTGAGAGATCGTAACCGGCCGGTTACCCTTGCTCGTCAGCGCCAGAAGCGCCTCGCAAGAACACCGCCGTCCACGTCTCTCTTCCTTCCATATTCAATTGTCAAAGAACCGAGGTCACCCTCAAAACCATCCCAAACACCCAACCCCAAGGGCCGGAAAAGCCGACAGATAACCATTCCTCCAAAGAGGCCGATCATCCCAGCCGTGTCAGGTAGTGCCGACAGCGAGGGGCGCCGTGGTCTCCCCGGCGCCGCCGTCGTCGATGGGCGTCTTATACGCACACCCAACAAAACCGTCAACAACCCCAACCAAAAAAAATCCAAACCCCAAAAAAACAGACCTAAATTATCAACACCCATTGGGGATAAAGGTGCGGCGCAGCATGGGCAAATTCGTGAAAACTCCTTGATTTGCCTTACTTGTGCCGGATTGCTCGGGCTGGTGAACGCGGGTATAAGGTCTGTGCTTCGAGGGGGCGGCGAATTCGGGTTCGCTGCCAGTCCGCCCGGAGCGCGATGGACAAGAGAGCGGAATATGAACGGGCCTGATGCGCCCGCCGATCATTGTCCATTGTCGACGGCTTTATATGGCGTAAACGCGGTTTCTCGCGGCATGCCATTTTACGCCGGTGAATGGATTTAAAGCGACGCGCGCCGCCACCCGGTGCGTGTTTTATGAGACCGAAGGCGAGAAGACCGGAATTACGATGCAGGCAGGGCTGTTTCATCCTACGCATAATCAAAGCGTCGATCTGGGGGATGAAGCTCCGCTCATGGTCTACGACGAGCGGAACCAACTGCCCGACAAGAAAAAGGTCAGCCTGCGCTGGCTGAGCGGCACCATCCTGACCGGCCTTACATCCGTATTTCTGATGGGTGGTGCGATGATCGCCGCGCTTGACGGGCAATATCGCGTGTCCGCGGCTCCATCCCGTGACGCCGACACGGCCGCTTTGGAAAACGAACGGATCAAGACCAAGACCGCGACGAAAGGCGACCGCGTCGCAAGATCAGGCAATCAGCATTCGAGCCGCCAGATCATTCCCGTCAGCACGGTGAACAGGATCGACGGCCGGGACCACATCAAGGTTCGTCCCTATGCGCTTGTGACCGCGACGCTTGCCACGCGCCGGTCGCTTGACCTTCAAGGAGAAATTCCGTCTTTCAACCCGGTCGATATTTTTTCGGAAGGAAAGACGCCCGCGGAGCGGGCCACGAGCGATGCTGTCTATGAAGCGCGCGTCGATGGCGAGGTTTCAATCAGCGTCAGCGATTTTCCGATCGACAGCCCTCTTCTCGATGAAGGGCTTGAGCGGGGCGAGGCGGAAATCGAGCGGCTTGTGAGAGCTTCGGCCCGTTTCCTGCTCGACAATGAAGTCGACATCGCCGCGCAGCCGGTGGTCGATCCGGCACGTTTCGACTTCACGCTTGCCCGCCAGTCCGCATTCTCCCGACTTGATGTGCGCATCACGCCGGAAAACGTGTCCTTCAAGTCCAAAACCGGAGATAGCGATGCTTATGCCGGTATGGAGGAAAAGATCATACCGGTGACCGCGGGCGTCGAGCTGCGCGACATTCTTCTGGAAAACGAAGCGACGGAAGAAGAGGCCGATCAGGTTCTCGCGGCCTTTCAGCGGATTTACGGTATCGACAAACTTCAGGACGGGCAGAGAATTCGCTTGGCGCTGAGTCCGGCGGAAGATGCCAGCAACCGGATGCGGCCTGAACGCATCAGCCTCTATTCCGATATCGTTCATGAAGCGTCGGTCGCGCGGTCGGACAACGGAACCTTCGTTGAGGCAGAGGCGCCGACGACGGTTCTGGCGGATGCCTTCGCCGAAGCCGACAGGCTCGGCTATTCCGGCCCGACGCCTTCGCTCTACGACAGCCTCTATCAGACGTCTCTGGAGCAAGAAGTTCCCAATGAACTCATCGAGGAACTGGTGCGGGTGTTCTCGTTCGATGTCGACTTCAAGTCTCGCGTGAAACCGGGAGACTCGCTGGAAATCTTCTACGGTCTGGAAGACGAAAATTCCGAAACGCCCCCCGAGATCCTTTATACGTCGCTGCGGACCGGCGGGACCCCGCGCAAATTCTATCGCTTCCGCACACCCGACGACGGTGTGGTCGACTTTTACGACGAAACCGGCAAGAGCGCTAAAAAGTTCCTGATGCGCAAGCCTCTTTCCGGCGGCCGCTTCCGGTCCGCCTTCGGGCTGCGCAAACATCCGATCCTCGGCAGCGTCAAGATGCACAATGGCGTCGACTGGGCGGCCGGACGGGGCACTCCCATCATGGCGGCGGGCGACGGCACGGTCATCAAGGCGAAATGGGCAGCCGGCTATGGGCGCCGCATCGAAATCAAGCACGCCAACGGCTACGTCACGACCTATTCCCACCAGTCGCAATTCGCCAAGGGCATTCGCGAAGGCGCCCGTGTCTCACAGGGGCAGGTGATCGGCTATATCGGCTCCACCGGCCTTTCCACCGGTCCGCATCTCCACTACGAGGTGCTGGTGAACGGGCGGTTCGTGAACCCGATGCGCATTCGCCTGCCGCGCGGGCGCGTGCTGGAAGGGGACATGCTCGCGGCGTTCGAACGCGAGCGCGATCGGATCGACGCCCTGATCGAACGCGGGTCCGGCCCGTCGCGGGTCGCATCGGCGACAAACTGATTTCTCTATTTCATCCTGAGTCGGCAGCAAAAAAACGGTCGGCACCGCGAGATGCCGACCGTTTCATTTAAGCCTTCGCTCCGGGAAAAGCCTCCTCTTGCAGTTCAGGCGGCTTCCGTCTTTTCTCCGCTGACCGCAAATAACAAGCGGTCGGTACCGGCTGAAACCGCGACAACCTGGCCGTCGCCAATTTCTCCGCCAAGCAACATCTCCGCCATCGGATCCTGAACGAATTTCTGGATCACCCGTTTCAACGGACGCGCGCCGTAGACCGGATCATAGCCCTTTTGGGCAAGCCAGCCTTTCGCACCATCGTCGAGTTTGAGTTCGATCTTGCGATCCTGCAGCAGACGATCCAGGCGAAGAAGCTGAATATCGACGATTGCCGCCATCTGCGCGCGCTGCAAGCGGTGAAACAGGATGATCTCATCCAGTCGGTTCAGGAATTCAGGCCGGAAGTGGGCGCGCACAACCTCCATGACTTCGTTTCGAACGGCGCTGGAATCCTGGCCTTCGGGCTGGTTAGCCAGATATTCCGAACCCAGGTTCGATGTCATGACGATCAGCGTGTTGCGGAAATCGACGGTATGTCCCTGCCCGTCGGTCAGCCGTCCATCGTCGAGCACCTGGAGGAGCACGTTGAAGACGTCGTGATGCGCCTTTTCGACCTCGTCGAAGAGAATCACCTGATAAGGCCTGCGCCGAACCGCTTCGGTCAGCACGCCGCCTTCTTCGTAGCCCACATATCCCGGAGGCGCACCGATGAGGCGGGCGACCGAGTGTTTCTCCATGAATTCCGACATATCGATGCGAACCATCGCCGATTCATCGTCGAACAGGAAAGCGGCCAGTGCCTTGGTAAGCTCCGTCTTGCCGACACCTGTGGGACCCAGGAACATGAAGGACCCAATCGGACGGTTCGGATCCTGGAGGCCGGCACGCGCACGCCGTACGGCGGTGGATACGGCATGAACAGCTTCGGACTGGCCGACGACGCGCTTGGCAAGTTCGTCTTCCATACGAAGCAGTTTTTCGCGTTCGCCTTCCAGCATCTTATCGACGGGAATGCCGGTCCAGCGCGAGACAACCTGGGCCACATGCTCGGTCGTCACGGCTTCCTCGACCATCGCCTCGGAATCGGTTTCGGTCTCGACTTCGGAAAGTTTACGCTCCAGTTCCGGGATGATCCCGTAGGCCAATTCCCCGGCCCGGGCGAGATCGCCCTGGCGCTGCGCCTTTTCAAGTTCGATGCGTGCGTGGTCGAGCTGCTCCTTCAGCTTCTGCTCCGCACCCAGTTTTTCCTTCTCGCTCTGCCAGCGCTGGGTCAGGGAGGCAGATTCCTCCTCAAGGTCGGAAAGCTCCTTTTCCAGCTTTTCAAGCCGGTCCTGCGTCGCCTTGTCCGTTTCCTTCTTCAGCGCTTCGCGCTCGATCTTGAGCTGGATTATCCTGCGGTCGAGCTCATCCAGTTCCTCCGGCTTCGAATCGACCTGCATGCGAAGCCGGCTTGACGCTTCGTCGACCAGATCGATCGCCTTGTCCGGCAGGAAACGGTCGGTGATATAGCGATCCGAAAGCGTGGCGGCGGAAACAATCGCCGAATCGGTGATCCGCACGCCGTGGTGCAGTTCGTATTTCTCCTTGATGCCGCGCAGAATGGAGATCGTATCCTCCACCGACGGCTCGTTGACGAAGACCGGCTGGAAGCGGCGGGCAAGGGCCGCATCCTTTTCCACGTGCTTTCGATATTCGTCGAGCGTGGTCGCGCCGACGCAATGCAGCTCACCACGGGCAAGCGCAGGCTTCAGAAGATTGGAGGCATCCATCGCCCCTTCCGCCTTGCCGGCGCCGACGAGGGTATGCATCTCGTCGATGAAGAGAATAATGCCTCCGTTTGCCGCCTGGACTTCCGACAAAACACCCTTGAGCCGCTCTTCGAACTCGCCGCGATATTTCGCGCCGGCGATGAGCGCACCCATGTCGAGTGCGAGCAGCCGCTTGTCCTTGAGCGATTCGGGAACGTCTCCATTGACGATCCTGAGCGCAAGCCCTTCGGCAATGGCCGTTTTGCCCACGCCCGGCTCGCCGATGAGAACGGGATTGTTCTTCGTGCGGCGCGACAGAACCTGAATCGTGCGTCGGATCTCGTCATCGCGGCCGATCACGGGATCGAGCTTACCGTCTCGCGCGGCCTGGGTCAGATCGAGAGCGAATTTTTTCAAGGCATCATACTGGTTTTCGGCCGAGGCGGTGTCGGCGGTGCGCCCCTGGCGCAACTGGTTGATCGCCTCATTCAGCCCATTGGGCGTGACACCGGCTTCGCTGAGTGCCTTGCCTGCCGCACTTTCCTTGATCATGGCAAGCGCGAGCAAGAGCCGTTCGACAGTGACATAGCTGTCGCCGGCTTTCTGTGCGATCTTTTCGGCTTGCTCGAAAACCTTCGCGGTTTCGGGCGCCAGATAAAGCTGCCCGCCTGCCCCGGAAACCTTGGGCATCTTGGCGAGCGCCTGCTCGACGGCAAGCGCGGCATCCTTGGGGCGACCGCCGGCGCGCTCTATGAGGCCTGCACACATTCCTTCGGAATCGTCGAGCAAAACCTTGAGTAGATGCTCGGGAGCAAACTGCTGGTGGCCCTGCGCAAGGGCGAACGTCTGTGCCGATTGAACGAAGCCCCTGGCACGTTCCGTGTACTTCTCGAAATTCATACTGACCTCCTGACCGACACGCCCCCCGAAGCGAGGCGAGTGCAAAGAAGTGCGGACCCGCTATAGCAGCTTCCGCGCGCCCTTCCGGCTTATCGCAATGAACCGGCTCGGGCGCGCTCTCGATATAGTGTTGCATATCGACAACAAAAAGGGGTTGATCTTGGGCAAATTGCGGTGTGCAACTTTGAACCTGGAAAATTCAGGAGCTTGTCGCATGGGTGAATGCCGTATCGTCCGCCTCATACGCTATCCGATCAAGGGGTTTGAGGGAGAACCGCTTGAAGACGTCGCCATTCGTCCGGATGAAACCTTTCCCTTCGATCGCGCCTATGCGATCGAAAATGGCGACTCGGGCTTCGATCCCGCCGCACCGAAGCATTTTCCGAAGATCGCGTTTCTCATGCGCATGAAAAATGCGGACCTCGCACGGCTGGCGATTCGTTTCGACGAAAGGAGCCGCCGCCTGGAGATTTCGGAAAACGGCACGACGGTGGCGAGCGGCGAGTTGACCTCGGCTTCCGGCCGTAGCGAGATCGAAACGTTTATTGCCGCGCGTTTCGCCGACGACCTGCGCGGGACGCCGCGCATCCTGCATGCCGAAGGGCACTCATTTTCCGACGTCCCGGAAAAGCGCATCCATCTCGTCAATCTCGAAACCGTTCGCGCGGCTGGAAAGATTGTCGGCCGGGACCTCGATCCCGCCCGTTTCAGGGCCAACGTCTATATCGACGGGCTGCCTGCCTGGACGGAGTTCAATTGGCTGGATAAAGAAATCACTTCAGCAGGGCTTCGGTTTACTGTCACAAGCCGCACTAAACGCTGCGCCGCGGTCGATGTCGATCCGGAAACGGCGGAACGCGACACACAGATCCCGCAAGCCTTGATGGAAGCGCTCGGCCATCGTGACCTCGGCATATATCTGAGAGCGGAGAGCGAGGGCCACCTCAAAGTCGGCCAGTCAATCGCCCAGGCCTGACCATCGAACGAAAGCTTTTACCGCCCGCTACACAGGCGAAAAGGCCGAAAACGACAAAGCCTGCGACCTTATCGGCCGCAGGCTTCTTTTTTCAGGTTTACGCGTTCAAGCGTCTGTCGATGCGGGGCTTTCTTCCGCTTCGCTCGATTCGCTTTTCTTGGTGCGTGCACGCGGGGTCCGCCTCGCGCGAGGCTTCCTTGGCGCATCTTCAACCGGCGACGCGCCTTCGTCTTCACCGGTATCCGCCGCAGAACCGGCAGCGCCGTTCACTTCGGCCGCCGGATCGTCGATATCGGTTGCTTCCGTACCTGTGTCGGTGCCCTGTGTGGCACCCTCAGGCCTTGTCCTGCGCACGCCGCGTCCGCGCGTACCGCGCACCCGACGCTTGGGCGCGCCGTTTTCGCCACCATCGTCGTCGGCGCCCGCCCCTTCGGCGGCCGATGGTTCGGATCCGGAGCCAGTTTCGCCGCTTTTCTCTGAGGCCGCTCCCTCTCCAGCCCCATTCCTGCCGTCCTCGCGCAAGCCCTTCGTATTGATGCCGGGGCTACGGTCGATGAATGGCTGCGGCGCGTCAGGCGGCATATAGGCGCGTGAGGGAGATCCCTCGCGGCTGTCGCTCCGGCGCTCGGGCGCCTGATCCGTCTCGTCCTCGCCGTCATCGTGACGCGAATGTACGGATTGTTGCTGTTGCGGCTGCGCCGCCGCGACAATACGCAGATAGTGTTCGGCGTGCTGATTGTAATTTTCGGACATCAC
The DNA here is from genome assembly GCF_013266695.1 of Hongsoonwoonella zoysiae. Classification (GTDB taxonomy): domain Bacteria; phylum Pseudomonadota; class Alphaproteobacteria; order Rhizobiales; family Stappiaceae; genus Hongsoonwoonella; species Hongsoonwoonella zoysiae. Next base: position 1,231,795 of record NZ_JABRXF010000001.1, on the reverse strand, counting down.
CCGATCACCCGCCGCCTGCGCATCACGCGCCAACTGCTGGTATTTCTCGGCGACATGAAGCGCGGTTCCGCGGATCTTCACATCCGGTCCGTTGGATTCATAAGTCCTGCTGAGCGGATTCGGGCCTTTCCGGCCCCTGCCGCGCATGCGCTGCTTGTTCTGATTTCCTGGTCTCATTCTGCCGTTTACTCTCACGAACGGCGGCCGGCTCAACGCCAGCCTATTGATCGATCGACAAATATCGACCGGTCGAGTTCACCGTACTGATACTTCGGTCCTCCGGATACGCAGGCAGTCGCCACGCAATCCGATCGATCGGCTCATGCGTCGGAACATCCAGATGTTCAGCTGACGCGCCGCGTCTGCAAACAGACCGATGCCGAGGAACGTCCGTGCCTTTGTCGGAGTTCCGAGGGTCGAGTGACGCACCCGTTACGCAAAGGTGCAGACAAGGCCGAGCAAACGCTCAATACCACTCGGTTTTCGATGCCCCCGGAGATTTCGATCCCCAATCCGGGTTTCGACGATATGGAAACTAGCCGGTTCCGCCTCGTTTTCCAAGCGTCTTTTTCGTCTCCCGAACAAAACGTCCCACTACGTTGCACGAAAACCTCGAACGACACGATCATGTCCCGCAAGGTCTTGAAATATTGAAATATTCTCATAACCCGATTCGGCCATTATCGCAGCGACATCCGCTGCCTGATCGTGGCCGATCTCAAAAAAAAGATAACCTCCGGCCTTAAGAAGGGGCTGCGAATCGCGCGTTATGGCCCTGTAGGCGGCAAGGCCGTCCGCTCCACCGTCGAGGGCGAGCATTGGATCGTGCAGCCGAACGCCCGCGTCGAGCGTGTCTATGTCCCTTGTTCTGATATAGGGCGGATTGCTCACAAGAAAATCGAATTTGCCTGAAATTGCGGAATGGTCTTCACAAGCGACGGGCAAGAACCTTTCGCCGACGCCATTTCGATCGGCATTGGCGCGCGCCATGCGCAGCGCACCAACGCTTATGTCGGTCCCGATGCCGATGGCACCGCTCAATTCATGAAGCAGGCTCACCGCTATCGCGCCGCTTCCGGTACCGATGTCGAGGATCTTCAGCTTCCCGGAACGGCCGCAGCAGCACTCAAGGACCTGTTCCACCAGCAACTCGGTATCGGGCCGAGGCTCCAGCGTCTCATCCGACAAGGCGAACGGCAAACCCCAGAATTCCTTTAGCCCGAGAATTCTGGCCACCGGCTTGCCTGCCAGCCTTTCGCGCGCAAGCTCCGATGCGCGCTCGCGCATCGCCCGGTCGACCGTATCCTCGCCCTTGAGAACGACTTCGTTTGTTTCGCGGTCCGTCGCGCAGGCGGTCAGAACCCTGGCGTCCAGATCCGGCGTGGACAGCGCGGCCCCGCGGAAGGCGGCGCGCATCTCCCGGTAGAGCGCGGCAACAGTCTTCGCCCTGGCGAAATCGGGTTGCCGACCGGCCGGGGGCGTGCTCACAGGCCTTCCGCTGCAAGAAGTTTCGCCTGGTGGTCAAGCGCCAGCGCGTCCACGATTTCGTCGAGCGCTTCACCGGCGATCACCTGGTCCAATTTATAAAGGGTGAGGCCGATACGGTGGTCGGTAACACGCCCTTGCGGGAAGTTATAGGTGCGGATGCGCTCCGAACGGTCTCCGGAACCGACCTGCAGCCGGCGCGCTTCTGTCCGTTCGCTCGCGGCACGCGCACGTTCGAGATCGTAGAGTTTGGCCTTCAGGAGCTGCATCGCCTTGGCCTTGTTCTTGTGCTGGGAGCGCTCGTCCTGCACGGAAACGACGATACCGCTCGGTTCATGAGTGATGCGAACCGCCGAATCCGTGGTGTTGACGTGCTGACCGCCCGCGCCGGAGGCGCGAAATGTATCGATTCTCAGATCGCCGTCGTTGATCTCGATATCGACATCCTCGGCTTGCGGGAGGACGGCGACGGTCGCAGCCGAAGTGTGGATGCGCCCGCCCGATTCGGTTTCCGGCACCCGCTGCACCCTGTGCACGCCGGATTCGTATTTCAGATGGGCGAACACACGTTCCCCCGAAACGGAAGCGATCACCTCCTTGTAGCCGCCGACCTCGCCTTCGCTTGCCGACAAAAGCTCCACCTTCCATCCCCTGAGTGCCGCATACCGCTGGTACATGCGAAAGAGGTCGCCTGCGAAAAGTGCCGCCTCGTCGCCACCCGTGCCCGCCCTGATTTCCAGAATGACGTCGCTTCTGTCCGCCTCGTCCCTGGGCAGCAGGCCAAGTTTCACCTCCTGGCTCAGACGCTCGACCTCGGCCCGCGCCTCTTCGCGTTCATCATGGGCAAGCTCCGCCATGTCCGGCTCGGTCGCCGGATCGGAGATCATCGCCTCGATACCCTCAAGGTTTTCTTCCGCGCTCTTCAGCGCCCGCACCTTCGCAACAAGCGGCTCAAGTTCCGCATAGTCCCGCGAGAGGCGAACATAGGTTTCCGGATCCGGATTTTGCGTCATCCGGTACTCCAACTCCTCGAACCGGGAGAGAATTCCATCGAGTTTTTCCGCCGAAATCATCGGCTGTCTGCTCCGGGTTGAATGGAAGGGTAAGCCGCTTTGTCTGCACGGCCAATTGCAGGGGCTAGGCCCGCTAAAGCGGTATATCGTGCTCTGCGGCAAACGCGCGCAACGATTTACGCAAGTCGACCGGCCCACTGCCGGGCTCGAGCTTCGGCAAGATCCGAGCGCTGAGCCGGCCTATGTCGACGGAGCGCACCATTGCCTTGATGGGCCCGAGCGCGGATGCGGACATCGACAGGTCGCGATAACCCAGCGCAAGCAGCGCCATGGCCTCAAGCGGGCGCCCGGCAAGCTCGCCGCACAGCGTCACGGGAACGCCGGCCAGTTTCGCCCTGGTCACGATCCGCCGCAGCGCGCGCATGAAGCCGATGTTCAGCGGGTCGAAACGGTCCGACACGCGGGTATTTCCGCGGTCGGCGGCGTAGAAGAACTGTAGGAGATCGTTCGAGCCGACGGAGACGAAATCCACCTCCTGGAAAAGTTCCTCAAGCTGGAAAAGCAGCGAAGGCACTTCGATCATCACGCCAAGACGAAGCTTGTTCGGCGTCTTATGGCCATGGCGCTTGAGGTGCTTGAGCTCACGCTCCACGAGCGCCTTGGCCTGCACGAATTCGGCCACGTCGGCCACCATCGGAAACTTGATCTTCAGGTCACGCCCGGCCGCTGCGTGAAGAAGTGCGCGGATCTGCGTGCGCAGGATCGCCGGGCGGTCCAGGCCGAGACGCAGCGCGCGCCAGCCCATGGCCGGGTTCTCCTCCTGAATCGCACGCAGATAGGGAAGCACCTTGTCGCCGCCGATATCGAGCGTGCGAAACGTCACCGGCCGCCCTTCGGCGGCATCGAGCACCTTCTCGTAAAGCCCCTTCTGCTCATTCATGCGCGGGAAGGACGATGCGACCATGAACTGAAGCTCGGTGCGGAAGAGGCCGATCCCGCCGGCGCCCGACTCCACCATCGCCGGCAGGTCGACAAGCAGGCCCGCGTTCAGAAGAAGCGAAATCTCCACCCCGTCGCGGGAAACGGAAGGCTTGCTGCGCAGGCGCCGATACTGCGCCTGCCGGCGTGCCCGGAAACGCACCTTTTCCGCGTAGGCGTTTTCCACATCGCCTGGCGGGCGCAATTGCACCTGCCCCATTTCGCCGTCGACGATGATCGCATCGCCGCCTTCCGCGAGGCTGACGATATCCTGCACAAGGCCCACGGTCGCGATGCCGAGCGCACGGGCAACGATGGTCACATGACTTGTCGGCCCGCCTTCCTCCAGCACAAGCCCGCGCACCCGGTCGCGGCCATAGTCGAGAAGCTCCGCCGGCCCCATGTTGCGCGCGATTACGATGGCGTCCTTCGGCAGGCTGTCCGTGCCCGGGCCATGCTGACGGCCCATCAGCTCACGAATGAGCCTGTTGCCGAGATCATCAAGATCATGCAGCCGCTCGCGCAGATATGGGTCGGTCTGGCGCATCATGCGCGCGCGCGTATCGGACTGCACCTTTTCGACCGCCGCCTCGGCGGTCAGGCCGTTGCGAATGGCTTCCTCGATCTTGTGGATCCAGCCCCGGTCCTGGGCGAACATGCGGAAGGCTTCCAGCACTTCGCGATGCTCGCCGTGCTGGCCGAGATCCCCATTCGCGAGAAGATCGTCCAGGGAAAGGCGCAACCGGTTGATCGCGCTTTCAAGACGGCGCAATTCATGGTCGACGTCCTCCGCAATCAGGTTGGTGACGACGACCCTTGGCTCGTGCAGCACGACATGGCCGAGCCCAACCCCTTCCGACAGGGCGACACCCTTGAATTCCATCGGGCGGGTAAGATCGAGCTTTGTGCCCTGCTGCGAAATCGCTTCCAGCTCGCCTGCCGCCACCATCTCGGCGATGACCATGGCGGTGGTCTGAAGCGCCTCGACCTCGTCTTCGAAATAGGTCCTGTGAGACTTGTTCTGGACGACGAGCACGCCCAGCGTGCGCCCGGCACGCAGGATCGGCACGCCGAGGAAGGAATTATAGGCTTCTTCACCCGTTTCCGGCCGGTATGCGAAGGCGGGATGAGCCTGTGCGTTGGGCAGGTTGAGCGGACGCGCATCGGCAGCGATCAGGCCGACCAGGCCTTCGCCCACGCCGAGGCTCGTTTTGTGGACGGCATCCCGGTTGAGGCCTTCGGTCGCGTAAAGCTCAAGCATGCCGTCCGCCCGCAGGATGTAGACGGAACACACTTCCGCAACCACGTTGGCGGCAATCAGGACGACGATCTTGTCCAACCGTTCCTGCGCGTTGATCGGCTCCGCCATGACCTCGCGGAGGCGCCGCAACAACACGCGTGGTCCGGCCAGGCTGCTCCGCATCACGCGTCGAATCCTTTCCCGACGACCGGCGGGTCCCCGTAGGCCTTTTGTCTCGTGCGGGCGATCCGCCGCTTCGCCTGCGTGTCTATCCGTCTAGACCGTATAGCGAATGGAGAGTCCGCACCGCAAGTTCGGTGTATGCCGAATCGATGAGCACCGAGATCTTGATCTCCGATGTCGTGATCGCCCGGATATTGATCCCCTTCTCCGCTAAACCGCGGAAACATTGGGCTGCGATGCCCGCGTGAGAGCGCATTCCGATGCCGATGACCGACACCTTCACAACATTGCGCGCGCCTTCGATCGCCCCGAAGCCTATTTCCTCGCGCCGGCCTTCGATCACTTTCAGGGCCCGCTCATAGTCCGTTTCGGGAACGGTGAAGGTGATATCCGTCTTGTCGCCGTCCGGCGAAATGTTCTGGACGATCATGTCCACATTGATGTTGGCATCCGCAAGCGGGCCGAACACGGCGTGGGCGACGCCCGGCTTGTCCGCCACATCGCGGATTGAGATCTGGGCCTCGTCCTTGGAAAAGGCGATGCCGGTAACGACTTGCTGTTCCACGATCTCGTCCTCGTCGCAGATAAGGGTTCCCGGAGGAAGGTTGCCGTCGCCCGTCTGGGGCGCATCCGGGTCATCGAAGCTTGAACGCACGAATGTCCGCACACCATGCACCATAGCCATTTCGACGGAGCGGACCTGCAGCACCTTGGCGCCGAGCGAAGCCATCTCCAGCATCTCCTCGAACGCCACCCGGTCAAGCCGTCTGGCAGAATGCACGATACGCGGGTCGGTCGTATAGACGCCGTCCACATCGGTGTAGATATCACAGCGGTCGGCCCGGATTGCGGCGGCGATCGCAACCGCGCTGGTGTCGGACCCGCCGCGGCCCAGCGTCGAAATACGGTTGTCGGGCGCAACGCCTTGAAACCCGGCGACAACCGCCACCTGGCCTTGCCGAAGCCGTTCGATCAGGCGATCGCCGTCGATTTCGCCGATGCGGGCGGCCCCGTGCGCGCTGTCGGTGCGAAGCGGGATCTGCCAGCCTTGCCACGAGCGCGCGTTGACCCCCATTTCCTGAAGCACGATGGACAAAAGCCCCGATGTCACCTGCTCTCCCGAGGCGACGACCGCGTCGTATTCGCGCGCATCATGCATGGGTGCGGCCTGGCGGCAAAGCTCGACAAGCTTGTTCGTCTCGCCCGCCATGGCGGACACGACGACGGCAACCTCGTGGCCCGCGTCGACCTCGCGTTTCACATGCCGCGCCACATTGCGGATCCGGTCGAGGTCGGCGACGGACGTTCCGCCGAATTTGAGAACCAGTCGGGCCATAGAATGCGTATCACGTTATCAAATGCGTTTGGCGGCGCGGATGCGCCATCCGGGTCGGCGCGTATGCATACAGACTGCCGGTCCCGGCTGCAATACTCACGCTTGACAAACTCCGTGCGACCACCGACCAAAGCTCAAGGAAGAATGAAAGGAACGCGCAATGGATCCTGCGGCTCACGGCAAAAAGGCAGGCCAAAGCACCATCGACGATGCAGAGGTTGCCCGCTTTTCGGCCATGGCCGCCGAATGGTGGGACCCGAGCGGCAAGTTCCGCCCCTTGCACAAGTTTAACCCGGTCAGGCTCTCCTATATCAAGGAAAAGGTTTGCGCGCATTTCGACCGGGACCCGAGGGCGCCGGACAGTTTCGCGGGCCTGCGCCTGCTCGACATCGGCTGCGGCGGCGGCCTTTTGTGCGAGCCTATGCGCCGGCTCGGCGCGGATGTGATAGGGGCGGACGCATCGGCCACCAACGTGGAAGTCGCCAGAATCCACGCCGGTCAGTCCGGCCTCGACATCGACTACCGTGCGACGACCGCCGAAGCCCTGGCCGATGCCGGTGAAACCTTCGATATCGTATTGAACATGGAAGTGGTCGAACATGTCGCGGACGTGCCCCTTTATCTCACCTCCTGTGCAAGGATGGTGAAACCCGGCGGGCTGATGTTCATGGCCACGATCAACCGCACGCTGAAAGCATATGCGCTGGCGATCGTCGGGGCGGAATACATCCTGCGCTGGCTGCCCAGGGGCACGCATTCCTTCGAAAAGCTGGTTCGTCCCTCCGAGCTCGAGATGCCATTGGGAGCGGCCGGCCTTTACGTCGCCGACCGGGCTGGCGTGACATACAACCCGCTTGCCGACGAGTGGAGCCGTTCTTCGGACATGGACGTCAACTACATGATGCTTTTCGCAAGGCCCGCGTAAAGCACCGGCCGATGCCACAAGGGAATGTACACCGATGGAACCGCTCGTCCTCATTCCCGGCCTGTTGTGCACCGAAGCGCTTTACGCCCCGCAAATTTCCGCACTTGCGGACAGGCCGATCATGGTCGCCGATCATCGCAGGCATGAGACCATGCGGGAGATCGCGGAAGATATTCTGGCGAATGCCCCGGAGCGCTTCGCGCTCGCCGGCCTCTCGATGGGAGGCTACGTCGCGCTTGAAATAATGAGGATCGCGCCGGAGCGCGTATCGCGGCTCGCCCTTCTCGACACGACCGCAAGGCCGGACACGCCCGAGCAAACCGAAAACCGCAACAAACAGATCGCGCTGACGCGCAACGGCGCATTCGAGCGTGTGGCGCCCGCCCTGTTCCCGCTGTTCGTGCATGAAAATCGCGAAGACGACGCGCAGCTTCGGGCGACCGTCATCCAAATGGCGAGGGAAACGGGAGGCGAGGCTTTCATCCGCCAGCAGCGCGCGATCATGAGCCGGAGCGATGCCCGGCCGCTGCTTTCGCGGATCGAATGCCCGGTCATGGTCGTCGTCGGGGATGGCGACCGCCTGACCCCTATCGACCGCGCGAAGGAAATTCATGGGGGAATACCGGGAAGCCGGCTGGATGTGGTGGCGGATTGCGGCCACCTGCCCACTCTCGAACGGCCGGAAGCCGTAACGAAATTATTCAGGGAATGGCTGTCTCCCGCATTTGCATAAAGCCGTCATGTTTTCGAATTAAAGTCCGCCCTACATAAATTGACGTAGAGTTTGATGCGGATCAAAAACAGATGATCCTTCTGGGTTAGGATTATGGTTTAGCGCCTCGAACAAATCGGCTGACCGGCGCGCTCAATCACCCATTTATCGGCAAGGCACGACAAGGGAGGTCGCAATGTCGAACGTCTCATCCGGTAGCAAGACAGTACCGGAGACGGAAATTTTCGACGAGATGGAAACCTGGCAACCCTGGAACTGGGCGGAAGCGGCGGACCGTCTTGAGGAAATGATGACCTTCGGACCCGCCGAGGTTCAGCGCAGGACGCTCGATTGCGCGGCTGCCTTGTTCAACATGCAGATCGACTTCGTCTCGAAGCGCCTGCATGCGGACATGGATTGTGCTCTTCGAATGATGGAAAGCGCCTCTCCGGCGGATGTCGCCGGCACGGCATCTTCGTTCTGGGGGCAGCTTATCGCGGATTATGAAAACCACACCGAAGCGGTGACGGTATGCCTTGGCGAACATATTTCGCAAGTTGAGGAAATTGCCGAGGAGGCGGCGGAACTCGGTCGGGACAGCGAAAGGCTCCGGCAAAAATCCGAATATCCGGCAAGGCGCAAACCGCGCGCCGCTGCAAGAGCGCATCGGGCTCGGGCGGCCTGATATATACGCCCAAACGGGCGGGCATATTCAGTTTTGCTCTTCCGGCAGAACCGGAAGCGGCAGAACGGGTATGCCCTCTTCCGTCAGTTCGCGAACGGAGTCTCTCGAGGCTTCGCCATAAATGCCTCGTTCCTCGGCTTCGCCATAGTGAATTTTGCGCGCTTCTTCGGCGAAATCCGAACCCACGTAATCCGCCTTTGAAACGACTTCGCGTTTCAATGCCCTGAGCTTCTCCAGAATTTTCGGATCGATGCCGGCTGCCGATACCGCGGGAGCAAGCCCGCCGCTTGCCGATGTGAAACCGGCATCGGCAGAGGGATCCTTGCGCGTGGTTTTTCTGTCAGCCCCCTTGGAAAGGGCAGGCGCCATCAACTGCTTGCGAATCTCGCTCGCTCCGCAAACCGGGCAAACAACAAGGCCGCGTTCGGCCTGCCTTTCGAAATCCGAAGAATTTCGGAACCAGCCGTCGAATTCATGCCCGTTGTCACAGGAAAGCGCGTAATGGATCACGTAAGCGCCTCCGTCGGGACGGTAACCTCCGCAAGTTCGAACGCCTGTTCGTTCGCGATAGCCGGAATCCGTTTACGCGCTTCTTCCACCTTCGCCGGGTCGATCTCCGCCATGACGAAACCCGGCTCGTCATTATCGCGCTCGCCGATAATTTCCCCCCACGGTGCGACGATAAGGCTGTGGCCGTAGGTTTCGCGCCCGTCCTCGTGCTTGCCGCCTTGTGCGGCGGAAACGAGGAAGGCGCCATTTTCGATCGCCCTCGCCCGTTGCAGCACGTGCCAATGCGCGATGCCGGTCTGGCGGGTGAAAGCCGCCGGCGCGCTCAGCATCTGGGCGCCGGCTCTTGCCTGCGTGCGGAAGATAGCGGGAAACCGCACGTCGTAACAGACCGCCATTCCCAATTTGAGCCAGGGGAGGTCGACCACCGCGCTTTGCCGGCCAGGTCTGTATGTCGCGGATTCCCGCCAGCTTTCGCCGTTTGGCAGATCGACATCGAACATGTGAATCTTGTCGTAACGCGCGAGGATCGCGCCGTCCGGCGCAAACAGGAAAGCGCGATTGGCAAGAGCGGTCTCGCCGGCCTTGATGGCCAGCGAGCCGATATGCAGGAAAACGCCGAGATCGCGGGCCAGCGCCGAAAAAGACCTCACGCCAAGGTCTTCTTCTTCCGGCCTGACCTTCTCCATCAGCGAGGGTTTGCTCGCCTCCAGAAGATGCGTCATCTCAGGCGTCTGGATATAATCCGCTCCGTTCTTCGCCGCTTCGCGGATGATATCGGACGCGGCCTCGACATTCGCAGCGATGTCGCGGCCAGTGCGAAGCTGAACGGCGGCGGCAACAAAGCTGGTCATCGTCTCGATCCTCCGGATTTTCCGTCTCAGGCAAGCATGGGATCGAGTTTGCCCGCCCGTTCCAGCGCATGCAACTCATCGCACCCGCCGACGTGGGCATCACCGATGAAAATCTGCGGGAAGGTTGAGCGGCCGTTGGCCCGCTGGATCATTTCCGCGCGTTTCCCGGGATCCCGGCTTGCGTTGAACTCCTCGAAGGCAACGCCCTTTTCGGCCAAAAGCCGTTTTGCGCGAACGCAAAAACCGCAAAGATCGCGCGTGTAGATCACTACATTTTTCATATAAGCACCATGTCCATATCTGGAATTCCCGGGCGGGGCCGGCGAAGCCCCGCCACCGGAGAAGGTTTCGCCGCCTTATATTGGACGCGGGAACTTGCGCACAAGCCTAATAAGTGAATCACTTCTTCGTGCTTGTGCCGTCAGGTAAGAAGTCGGATGTATTCATGCCGTAGCGGCCCCAACCATGCAATGAAGTATGGAATTCCGCTTCGCGGCTCATGACCCGATAGGCTCATCCGCTTCGGCGAGGGCGAATGCCAGCACGTCGACCGACACCGCACCCGCGCGTTTGAGGACGTGCGTACAGGCGGTCGCGGTCGATCCGGTCGTGATGACGTCGTCGACGAGCACGACCCTGCGCCCCCTCACTTCCACCGCGCCCTGCTCGGAAATCCTGAACGCTCCGCGCACGTTCCTCGCTCGGTCTTTCCGGCTCAACCCGACCTGGCGGTCCGTCCGCCGCAGTCGTTCCAGGGCATCCAGGCAAAGATCGGCTTGCGTATGCCTTGCCACCGCCGAGGCCAGCAACGCGGATTGATTGAACCGCCTTCGCCACAGGCGTCCGCGATGCAAGGGAACGGGCACGACAAGAGGACGGTCGGTGAAAAACTCCGCGCCCGCGCGCGCCATCCAGCGTCCGAGTGCCCGCGCGAGCGCCGGACGATCCGCATATTTGAGCGAATGGACGAGGTCGCGCCCCTTGGCCGCATAAGCGCATGCCGCCCTCACGCGGTCGTAAACCGGCGGGTTGGCGATCGCCTCCGGGCATAGCGCGCCCTCGCCAAGATCGAACGCGAAAGGCCTGCCCAGCCGCGCGCACCATGGAGGCGCGAGAAAGGGCGTCGCCGCCCAGCAGCCGCCGCACAGCGCCTCGTCGCCGGCAACGGGCACGCCGCAGGAAATGCAGGTCGGCGGAACCAGGAAGTCCAGCGCCTGGCGAACGATGTGTGGGCGGGCCGGCAACGGTGCTTCGCCTTCGCCATTCCTTGCAGCAGCTTTGTCCCGGATGGCGGAGAAAAAACCCATCACTTCCGATACCCGATATCGACGATCGTTGATCCGCTATTCATTTTTGACCTTGCAGCCCGCACGGTCCATAACCGCACAATCAAAGCTTCGAGAACGGAATGCGCGAAATGTCCCAGCCCACGCCTTTCGACCGGGCGCTTCTTGCCCGCCGCCGGCGCCGCGCCCTCGGGAAACGCGTGGAAGGTGCCGACTTCCTGCTTGCGAGCGTATGCGACGACCTTGGAGAACGGCTTTCAACGGTCAAGCGGGAGTTCGAAACGGCGGTCGACCTCGGCGGTCACGCAGGCCTTGTCACGGCGATGCTTCAGGCATCGCCAAATGTCGGGACGGTCATCCGCGCCGACCTGTTTTGCCCGGATCCGGCCCTTTCTCCGCCCGACGTGGTGATGGACGATGCGTTTCCGCCCTTCGCCAACCAGTCCATCGATCTTATCGTTTCGGCCCTGTCCTTGCAGTGGGTGAACGATCTTCCGGGCACGCTCATTCAGATCCGGCGCGCCCTTCGCCCCGACGGCCTTTTCCTGGCCTGCCTGCCGGGCGGCGATACGCTTTTCGAACTGAGGGATTCCTTGCTGCAGGCCGAAGCGGAAGTGACGGGAGGGGCATCGCCGCGCGTCATTCCCTTCGCGGGAACGCGCGACCTCGGCGCGTTGCTGCAACGGGCCGGCTTCGCCCTGCCCGTTGCGGATCAGGATACGTTGACGGTTCGCTACGACACGATGTTCGGTCTGGTTCGGGACCTGCGGGATATGGGAGCGACAAATGTGCTCAGCGAACGCAGCCTGCGGCCCGCCTCACGCGAACTCTTTTATCGTGCGGCAGAAATTTACGCGCGCGACCATGCGGATGACGACGGGCGGATCCGCGCAACATTCCAGTTCGTGTCGCTTTCGGGGTGGGCGCCGCATGAAAGCCAGCAGAAACCGCTAAAACCCGGCTCCGCCAAAATGCGGCTGGCCGATGCGCTCGGTACGCAGGAGATGAACCCTCACGCGAACAGATAGACCGTTTAGCGACGGGTGCTTTGCGTCCTCCGCCCGGTCAGCGCATCAAGAGCCGTTCACGGCAGCTTCGATCGCCTTTCGGATCGGCTCGTACCAGTCGCCTTGAAGGCTCGCCCCTACCTCTCCGAGCGTGGCGACGATGGCGATGGAAATCGATGCGGCAACCAGTCCGTATTCGATAGCGGTCGTTCCGCTTTCGTCGTTCAGGAATTTCGCGAGCACAGTGTTTTCTGCAGCGGGCTCGCTCCTCACGATGCGTAGTTTGTCTGACATCCGGACGCGCCTCTCTTTGTCTTGAGGTCCGGGCGTTTCCAGGCGTTGAGGGTTCAGGCGATATCGATGAGATGCGGTATCAGGGGCTTGTCGGCGGCTGGCATCGGATAATCTCTCAGCCGAACCGCCTTAACCCATTTGATCGCCTGCCCTTCTCGCCCGGTTACCGTCCCGGACCATCTGCGGCATACGAAAAGTGGCATCAGCAAATGAAAATCCTCATAAGCATGGCTCGCGAAAGTCAGCGGCGCGAGGCACTCATTCTTAACGATGATACCGAGTTCCTCGTAAAGTTCGCGAATGAGACTGTCCTCCGGACGCTCCCCGGGCTCCACCTTACCTCCGGGAAATTCCCACAAACCGGCCATCGCCTTGCCCTCGGGGCGTTGCGCGATCAAAATCCGGTTGTCCGCATCCAGAAGCGCGCAGGCCGAAACGAGCACCAGCTTCATTTCGCCACCCGTGCCGTTTCCGTACGCCTTGGCAAGCAATTGAAAACCATGTCGGTCGATTCCGTTAAGCCGTTGCCGGCCGATCGAGCGGCCGGCGATAGTGGTAGGAATAGAACTCGCGAAACCCGAGTTTGGCGTAGAGATGGCGCGCGGGCTCGTTTTCGGCCGTGACTTGTAGCCATGAATAGCGGCAATCGCGGCGTGCCCCTGCATCCAGGCAACTATGCACCAGCCTTGCCCCCAGGCCGCGCCTGCGCGCCACGGGAGCCACCGCCACGTCATATATACCCACGAGGTCCCGATCCACGGTGGCGATCGCCGTTCCGACCGGCTTTCCGGCCTCTTCGCGCGCGATGAAAGCAACCACAACTCCCGCAACACGGGCAAGCGCCCGCCCCAGGCGGTCCACCGCCTCCGGCGTAACGGCTTGCGGGCGCGTTCCGCCGATTTCGGCGAAGGCGGCCAGCCAGTTTCCGAGCGGCTCCGGCTGAATATTCACCCCGTCTGCCTGGTCCGATGAACTTGCGACCCGGTCTGTCGAACGCAGGAGTACGAGGGTTTCTCCCTCGCGCGGCCATCCGCGTTCGTCACAGCGTTCGCCAAGCGCAGGCGGCGTAAGCGGCGTTGAGCGAAGGTGAAACGGAACGCCTTCGCGCTGGAACAGGGACCTTGCATAGTCCAGCCTCTTGTCGAGGTCGGCGGCATCGTTCGGATCGAAAATATTAAGCGAATTGACGCGCCTTGCCGGATTGCCCGGTGCAAGCCGCGTCACCCAGGCGCCGTCCATATGCACGATCTCGCTCGGAAACCCGTTGAAGTTGGCCTCTTCGATACGGCGTAGCAATACCGCGTCGCCAAAGCCAGGCCCGGCGGAAAGCGTCATGAACGGTAGTCTCCGTTGATCGCTACATATTCCTTGGTCAGGTCGCAGGTCCATACCGTAGCAGCACCTCCACCAAGGCCGAGATCGACGCGAACGGGGATTTCCTCCTGTTTCATGACCGCCGAGGCGGCCTCTTCCGAATAGTCGGGATCGCGCTCGCCGTTGACGGCGACGCGCGTATCGCCGAACCAGATGGCGAGCCTGTCCCGGTCCGCCGGCTCCCCCGCCTTGCCGACCGCCATGACGATCCGGCCCCAGTTGGCGTCTTCTCCTGCGACCGCCGTCTTGACGAGCGGCGAATTGGCGATCGAAAGCGCGATTTTCTTGGCCGAAGCGTCGCTTTCGGCACCCGTGACCGTTATTTCCACGAATTTGCGCGCGCCCTCCCCGTCCTTCACGATCCAGTGAGCCAGCTCGCGCATCAGGTCGCCCAGAGCGACCTTGAACGCCGCAAGGTCCGGATCATCGGCCGTGGAGATCGGCCCGTTGCCGGCCTTGCCCGTAGCGAACAGCAAAACCGTATCGGAGGTTGAGGTGTCGCTGTCGACGGTGATCGAGTTGAACGATCCCTCGACCTTATCCGACAGCATCGCCTGCAGAACGGGCGCGGATATCGCGGCATCGGTAAAGATGAACGACAGCATTGTCGCCATGTCGGGCGCGATCATGCCCGCACCCTTGGCAATCCCGGTAATCGTGACTTTCTCCCCCGCCAGATCGACCGTGCGGGTCGCCACCTTCGGGAAGGTGTCGGTCGTCATGATGGCCTTCGCCGCCGCGATCCAAGGTTCCCCCGAAACCCTTGCGGCCAGATCGTCGATCACACCAGCAAATTTCTCCGCAGGCAGCGGCTCCCCGATCACGCCTGTCGAGGCAAGATAAATTTCCTCGCGAGCGCAACCGATCGCCCCGGCCACGATATCGGCGGAACGCTCGACCGCTTCACGCCCCTTCCTGCCGGTAAAAGCGTTGGCATTGCCGGAATTCACGAGAAGCGCCCTCGCCTTGCCCACCGAAAGGTTCGCCCGGCACCAGTCGACCGGGGCGGAAGGGCAAAGAGACCTGGTGAAAACACCGGCGACTTCCGTGCCTTCGTCAAGCATCATCAGGAGAACGTCGGTTCGCCCCTTGTATTTGATGCCGGCGCTTGCGGTTGCGAACCGGACCCCGTCAAGGGCGGGAGCGTCCGGAACGGATTTCGGGGCAAGCGGAGAAACGGCGTCCGACATCTTGATCTCCAATTGCTGATTACAGGTTGGCCCTGGAAAACGAAAAAGCCGCCCTGATCGCCAGGGCGGCTTTCTCATACAACAAATGCGAAGCCGAAATCGATCAGCGAAACTCAGTTTTCCGATTTTTCCGGCGCGGTTCCGCCCGCATCTTCCCCGTTGGCCGCAAGCGAAGGATCGGTAATCTCGATCTGCGTTTCGGATTTCAGCTTCTCCAGGACTTCGGCGTATTTCGCGCGCACCAGATCCTGACGAATGCGTTGTTCGACGGAGGACAGTTCCGGCACCGGCTGCTTGCGGCGATCCTCCACCTTGATGACGTGCCAGCCGAATTGCGTCTGCACGGGTTCCGCGCTGTGGCTGCCCTTTTCAAGCGCGAAGGCCGCCTCCTCGAATTCCGGCACCATGCGCCCCTTGGTGAAATAACCGAGGTCGCCGCCGCTCGGCCCCGAGGGCCCGGTGGATTTTTCCTTGGCAAGCTCGGCAAAATCCTTGCCGGCGTCCAGTTCGGCGATGACGGCTTTCGCATCTTCCTCGGTTTCCAGAAGGATGTGGCGGGCCGAAATTTCCTCCTCGCCGGCGTAATTCTCGAATTCCTTGTCGTAGGCAGCCTTTACGTCGGCTTCGGTAACCGCGTCCTCCACCTCGCGAACGATATAGGCGTTGCGGAGCGCGCGCATGCGCAGAAAATCCATCTGGCGCTGGAAATCCGGTTCCTTGTCGATTCCGGCTTCGCGCGCCGCATTCGCCATCACTTCCATGTCAACGACGGTTTCCGTCAGGATGCTGCGCCACTGGTTCGGCGGGACGTTGCGGAGCTGGCCGGCGAACTCCTGGGAGGCGAACGCGATGTCGGCCTCCGTCACTTCGCTGTCGCCAACCTTGGCGAGCACGTCGTCGGCTTCCTGCGCCGCAACCGGCACGGAAACGAGGCCAAACGCTGCGGCAGCCATGAAACCGGCCAGCGTCGCGCGCAGCGTAAACGGGCGAATATGCGTCGCTGCGGAGAATTCAAGCATGGAATGTCCTTCATTCATTGCGTGTCGAGGGCATTTGGGAGCGGCCAGTTGCGTTTGCCGCGGCGCGCGAGCTTTGCCGAAACGCGCGCCGTTGACAACCTCCGGACCCCCTCTTATCTCTCGTGCGTCTTCTTAAGAAGATGCGATTATCCTTGCGCGGATACCGTCGGTCTCTCCGTTCAATGCGGCGGATGTGAGACGGAAGCTGGTTTCCGCGCCCGCAGTATTCAATCTCGGGGCTATGAAACGCGCAGGAATTCGCGCGAGCCCGAAAAGGGAAGGACCGCCTCATGGCCGGCCTCGGTGCACTCGCCCGTAAATTGTTCGGTTCCGCGAACGACAGGAAAATCAAACAGCTACGGACGAAAGTCGATGAGATAAACAGTCTGGAGCCGGAGCTTCAGGCGCTCTCCGACGACGAATTGCGCGCCCGCACCGAAACCTTCCGAAAGGAACTCGCCGGAGGCAAGAGCCTCGACGATCTTCTTGTCCCTGCCTTCGCGACCGTGCGCGAGGCGGCCCGACGGGTTCTCGGCCAGCGTCACTACGATGTGCAGTTGATCGGCGGCATGGTGCTCGATTCCGGCGAAATCGCGGAAATGCGCACGGGCGAAGGCAAGACGCTGGTCGCAACGCTTGCCGTCTATCTGAATGCGCTGACGGGCAAGGGCGTTCACGTCGTCACCGTGAACGACTATCTCGCCAGCCGCGACTCGGAATGGATGGGCCGCATCTACAGGTTCCTGGGTCTGAGCGTCGGCGTCATCGTGCACGGCCTTTCCGACGAGGAGCGCCGCGTCGCCTACGCCGCCGACGTGACCTATGGCACGAACAACGAATTCGGCTTCGACTATCTTCGCGACAACATGAAATACGACCCGGGCTCGATGGTCCAGCGCGGTCACTATTTCGCGATCGTCGACGAAGTGGACTCCATCCTGATCGACGAGGCGCGTACGCCACTCATCATATCCGGCCCTCTGGAGGACCGTTCGGAGTTCTACAACACGGTAGACACCTTCATTCCCAACCTCGCCGACGAAGATTACGAGCTCGATGAAAAGCAGCGCTCGGCGACCTTCACCGAGGCCGGCAACGAAAAGCTGGAAGGGCTGCTTCGCGACGCCAATCTCCTGAAGGGCGACAGCCTCTATGACGTCGAGAACGTTTCCGTCGTCCACCACCTGCAGCAGGCGCTCAAGGCGCACAAGCTGTTCCAGCGCGACCGCGATTACATCGTGCGCGGCGGCGAGGTTGTGATCATCGACGAATTTACCGGCCGCATGATGCCGGGCCGGCGGTTTTCGGAAGGTCTGCACCAGGCGCTGGAAGCAAAGGAGCATGTCGCCATCCAGCCGGAGAACCAGACGCTCGCCTCCATCACCTTCCAGAACTACTTCCGCCTTTATGACAAGCTTGCCGGCATGACCGGCACGGCCTCCACGGAAGCTGAGGAATTCGCCGATATCTACGGGCTCGAAGTCGTTGAAATTCCGACGAACATGCCGGTCAAGCGCATCGACGATGACGATGAGGTCTACCGGACTGTCGAGGAAAAATATAACGCCATCGTCGAACTGATCGACGACTGCAAGACACGCGGTCAGCCGATCCTGGTCGGCACCACGTCCATCGAAAAATCGGAAATGCTGGCCGAGCGCCTTAAAAAGGCGGGCTACAAGCAGGTGGACGTTACCGACCCCGACGCCTTCAAGCCGCTCGCCGAAAATCCTTCGGATTCCAAGAAAGCCCAGATTTTTGCGGTGCTCAACGCCCGGTACCACGAGCAGGAAGCGTCCATCATCGCCCAGGCGGGCCTGCCGGGTGCCGTGACGATCGCCACCAACATGGCCGGACGCGGCACGGACATCCAGCTCGGCGGCAATGTCGAAATGCGGATCGAAAAGGAACTTGGCGATCTCCCCGAGGGCGAGGAGCGCTCGGCAAAGGAGGCGGAGATCAAGGCCGATATCGAGCGACTGAAGCAAAAGGCGCTCGAAGCCGGCGGGCTTTACGTCATCGGCACGGAACGCCATGAAAGCCGGCGCATCGACAACCAGCTTCGCGGCCGCTCGGGCCGCCAGGGCGACCCTGGGCATTCCAAGTTCTTCCTGTCGCTGCAGGACGACCTGATGCGCATCTTCGGTTCCGACCGGATGGACGGGATGCTTCAGAAGCTCGGCCTTCAGGAGGGCGAGGCGATCGTCCACCCATGGATCAACAAGGCGCTCGCCAAGGCGCAGCAGAAGGTCGAGGCCAGGAACTTCGACATCCGCAAGAACCTCTTGAAGTTCGACGATGTCATGAACGATCAGCGCAAGGTCGTCTTCGACCAGCGCATCGAGTTGATGGAAGGCGAAGCGGTGGCCGACACGGTCAACGAAATGCGCCACGACGTGATCGACGATCTCGTGTCCCGCCATATTCCGGAAAAAGCCTATCCGGAACAATGGGATGTGGAAGGCCTCCAGCAGGAGGTGCGCAATATCCTGAACCTTGATCTTCCGGTCGCCGACTGGGCCAAGGAAGAAGGCATTGCCGACGAGGAAGTCAAGGAACGCCTGATGAAGCAGGCCAATTCCGTTATGGCGCGAAAGGTTGCCGACTATGGCGACGACATCATGCAGCAGGTGGAAAAAGCCGTTCTTCTCCAGACGCTTGACCATCTGTGGCGCGAACATCTCGCCAATCTCGACCACCTGCGTTCGGTGATCGGGTTCCGTGGCTACGCCCAGCGCGACCCGCTGCAGGAGTACAAGACCGAGGCGTTCACGCTGTTCGAGGCGATGCTCGCCAATCTCAGGCAGGCAACGACGGCGCAGCTCATGCGCCTCGAGTTGGTGCGCGAACCGGCGCCGCAAATGCCGAGCGAGGCCGATCTTCCGCCGATGGAGGCGCATCACGTCAACGCTTCCACCGGGGTCGACGAGATCGCGCAGCTGGCGGGGGCGACTTTGGCATCGAGCGCCGAGCGCGACCCGGAAAGGCCGGAAACCTGGGGCAAGATCGGCCGCAACGAGCAGTGTCCCTGCGGCTCCGGCAAGAAGTTCAAGCATTGCCACGGCGCGCTGGCCTGATCCTCCCGCGCCGGAAAACAGGCGGCGAGGAAAATTCCAGGCAAGTCTTTTTCGTGGCAAAACGGGCGACAGAAATAGCCTGAGGTTGCTCGAAAAGCATGTTGATGCAAACGACCCCGGCGCTTGAGCGCATCGAGGACTGGCTCATTCGGGAGGCGCTGAGTGCGCCCGATATCGCCCGCATGTTCGCCGGCACCTGCCAGCGGCTTCGCGACGCGGATGTGCCGGTCGACCGCAGCCTCCTCACCTGGGCGACGCTCCACCCCCTCATCGAGGCGGAGAGCGCGCTGTGGATGCCGGAAACGGACGTCCAGTATGAGGCCTATTCCCACCGCGAGGAAGACACCGAAGAATGGCTGCGCAGTCCGATAAGGGCGGTGCTGATCGGCGACGTGTCGCGGTTGAGAAGAAAGCTCGCCGGCGGCAACTCCGAATTCGACTTTCCGCTTTGCCGCGAGCTCGCCGGGCAAGGGTTTACCGACTATCTGGTGATCGCCACCGGCTTCCGCCTTCCCTTCCAGCTCGTGGGTGTGAAGCGGACGGGGATTATCGTTTCCTGGGCGACGAAGACGCAAGACGGCTTCACCGACGACCAGATGAACGCGATCGACTATATCCAGCTTCGCCTGGCGCTTGCCTGCCAATCGTCGATCCAGCGCCGGATCGCGGAAAACATCGCACGCACGTACCTCGGCGAACGGGCGGGAAACCAGGTGCTGTCCGGCCGGATCCGCCACGGCGACGGGGCCGAGATCGACGCGGTGATCCTTTATTGCGACCTGCGCGATTCGACCCGCCTTGCCGAGGAACTGGGACCCGCTGCCTATCTGAAACGACTGAACTCCTATTTCGACGCGACCGCAGGGGCGGTGACGCAGGCTGGCGGCGAAATCCTCGATTTCATCGGAGACGCGGTGCTTGCCGCCTTCCCGACCGACAATGGCGGCTTCGAAGCGGCGGCGCGGCAGGCGATCGAGGCCGTCGATGCGGTGTTCGACCGGCTTGACGCCATCAACACCGGGGAGGGAGAGCCGCTTCGCTGCGGGCTTGCGCTTTCGGCCGGAAAGGTGATGTTCGGCAATATCGGCATTTCGGACCGGCTGACCTTTTCCGTGATCGGCCAGACGGTGAATACCGCGGCGCGCATGGAAGCGCTGACGAAAGAACTCGGCTGCTCTGTGCTGGTAACGGCCGATATCGCGAAGATCGCCCCTCGGGAAATCCAGTCCGCCGGTTGCCACACGCTGGCGGGCTTCTTCGAGCCGGTGGAGCTTTTCCGCTTCCGGTGACCGGCTTCCGGTGCGGCGGCCCCGGCTGAAGCAAAGCTTGTTCAATCCCCCCGGATAAAGGCCTCCACCTCGGCGCGGGTCGGCTGGGGCGCGACGGCGCCGAGACCGCGTACGGAAAGGGCGGCCGCCGCATTGGCGTAACGTCCCGCACGGAAAGGATCGCCGGTCGCCAGATACTCAGACAGGAACGCGCCGTCGAAGGCGTCCCCCGCTCCCGTCGCGTCCACCAGATCGACCCGATACGGCGCAATGGCCTCCGTCCGTTCCGGCGTTGCGATCAGCGCGCCTTCCCCTCCGAGCGTGAGCGCGACGATCTTCGCGCCCATGGCCAGGTAAAAATCGGCGATCTCACGCGGCTCCTCAAGGCCGGTCAGCAGGCGGGCGTCGTCAAGGCCGGGCAGAAGGATATCGGACAGGCCCACGGTCGCATGAATGACGGCGCGCGCACGCTCAAGCGGCCAGAGCGACAGGCGCAGGTTCGTGTCGTAGGAAACGAGCCCGCCCGCCTCGCTCACGATTTTCACGGCCTCGAAGGCGGTATCGCAGGCGGTCACCGAGATCGCCTGGCTGATCGCGGAAAGATGCAAGATCTTGACGGTGCGCAAGGCTTCGACCGGCAGATCGGCGGGGCGCATGAGGCTTGCCGCCGATCCCGCCCGGCGATAGGTGAATTCGTGCCCCTCAGGCCCATGGGTGACGAAATAGACGCCGGTGGGCGTATCCGCTTTCCGCCCGACATGCTCCACCGAAACGCCTTCGGTCTCCCAAAGGCCGATGAGCATCTTGCCGAAGGCATCGTCGCCCACGGCGGAAAGATATCCGCTCGACGCCCCCTGACGCGCCGCGCAGATCGCCGCGTTCGATGTATCGCCGCCGAAACCTTGAACGTAAAAACCGCCCGCCTCGCGCTGGTTGAATTCCACCATGGCTTCGCCGAGGCACAGAAGGTCGACAGGCATTATCAGTTCCTTTAAATCGATTTGACCTCATGGATGTCGATGACGGTTTGCCATGTCAAGGCGAATGCGACCTTCAACCCCCTCGCGCTTTTTTCCCCGACGTGCCAAAGAAAGGGAAATGGCGATCCAGGAGACGCAGATGGATACCAAGGTTGAGGCGAGCGTGCTTCCCCATGTCGAAAGGGGCGCTGGCGATGGCGCGCCGATCGTTTTCCTGCACGGCTTCGGTGGCGATTCGCTGACCTGGGCATCGGTTCAGGCGGCCTTCGAGGCGAAGCGGCGGACAATCGCCTTCGACCTGCCCGGACACGGCAAGGCAATCGATTGGCCCACGATCGGCAATGCGAATCTGGCGGCAAAGGCGGTGCTTGGCTCGCTCGGCGAACTCGGGTTGTCGCGCGCGCACCTTGTCGGCCATTCCATGGGCGGCGCCGTTGCTGCCCTCATGGCGCTGAAGGCACCTGAAAGGATAGCGAGCCTGACCCTGCTTGCGCCCGGCGGCTTCGGGCCGGAAATCAACCACAAGCTTTTGCGCCGCTATGCCTCCGCCGCCAATCCGCACGAGCTGGAAGTGCTTCTGGAGCAATTCTTCGGCTGGGAGTTCGATATGCCGCGCATGCTTTCGCGCCATATCGCGGAAATGCGCGAAGTGCCCGGCGCGAACGAAGCGCTGATGAAAATTGCCGAGGAGATCATCGACGGCAAGGTGCAGAAGATGCTGCCGATCGACGATCTGGCGGAGCTTGGCATGCCGATCCGCGTCGTCTGGGGCACGCAGGACAGGGTGCTGCCGACGCGCCAGGCCCACCGCCTGCCGGGCGTGATCTCGACCCATGTCTTCGAGCGGGTCGGACACATGCCGCACCTGGAAGCGCCAAACGAAATCATCCGCATCATCCGCGAGAACACGACACACGAGTGAGGGGGCAGGCTGTTTCTAGCCTTCGCCCGGTACTGCGCAGCAGATGATCACCCTCACCCGGCACTGACGTGCCGACCACTCCCACCAAACTCGGGTGTTCCCGAGTTTGGAAGATAGATGGCGAAGTCGGAAACATCCGACTTCGCGGGGAGAGGTGTGGGTGTATGTGGCGAATGCTCAGGTGACATCCCAAATATTGCGGCACGTTGATGTGTTGGTGAACGAGTGTTGGACGTGCTTCTTGCGCCCCCCTTTCCCTTGAAGGGAGAGGGCCGGGGTGAGGGTGAAAAGAAGCTTGATCAGGCCTGGGTCAAGTGCCCCGCGTCTCCAGAACCCGTCTTGCGATCACCTGCGCCTGGATTTCCGCAGCCCCCTCGAAGATGTTGAGGATGCGGGCATCGCACAGGAGACGCGAGACCGGATATTCCAGCGCGAAGCCGTTGCCGCCGTGGATCTGCAGCGCGTTGTCGGCCGCAGCCCAGGCAACGCGCGCACCGAGAAGCTTGGCCATGCCGGCTTCCAGGTCGCAGCGCCTTCCCGAATCCTTCTCCCACGCCGAAAAGTAAGTGAGCTGACGCGCGATCATGATTTCCGCCGTCATGAGCGCCAATTTGTCGGAAACGCGGGGGAAGGAAATCAGCGGTTTGCCGAACTGGATGCGCTCCTGCGCGTAGCGAAGACCGACATCGAGTGCCGCCTGCGCCACGCCGAGCGCGCGCGCCGCCGTCTGGATGCGTGCCCCCTCGAAGGTTTGCATGAGCTGCTTGAAGCCCTGGCCCTCCACGCCGCCGAGAAGGTTTTCATGCGCCACCTCGAAGCCGTCGAAGGCGATCTCGTATTCCTTCATGCCCCGGTAGCCGAGCACCTCGATCTCGCCGCCCGACATGCCCTTGGCCGGGAAGGGATCATCATCCGTGCCGCGCGGCTTTTCGGCGATGAACATGGAAAGGCCCTTGTAGCCAGGCTCCTGAGGATTGGTGCGGGCAAGCAGCGTCATGACGTCGGCGCGCACGGGATGGGTGATCCACGTCTTGTTACCGGAAACCTTCCAGACATCGCCGTCGCGCACGGCGCGCGTTTTCAGCGAGGCAAGGTCGGAACCGGTGTTCGGCTCGGTGAAGACGGCTGTCGGCAGCACTTCGCCTGAGGCGATCTTCGGCAGCCACTTCGCCTTCTGCTCGTCCGTGCCGCCGCGCAGGATCAGTTCGGCGGCGATTTCGGAGCGCGTACCGAGCGAACCGACGCCGATATAGGCCCGGCTCAGCTCTTCGGAGACGACGCACATGCTCTCCTTGCCAAGGCCAAGGCCGCCGTATTCTTCCGGAATCGTCAGGCCGAAAACGCCAAGCTCGGCCATCTGCCCGATCACGTCTAGCGGGATATAGTCGTTCTTCAGGTGCCACTCGTGAGCGTATGGCGTGACCTTGTCGGCGGCGAAGCGGCGCATCTCGTCGCGGATCTGCTCATAGGTCTCGTCAAGGCCGGTGTCGCCGAAGGTGGATGAGCCTTCCTGATCCTTGATGAGGGTTGCGAGCCGGGCGCGGATTTCAGGCGTGTTGCCGGTCGCGATGAGTTCTTCGATCTCCGCCGTGAGCGCCTTCGCGGCTTCGGACGCGGTAATTCCAAGGTCGGCGAGGCGAACGAATTCGCCCTGGTTCATGGGGATGCCGCCGAAGACCTGCGCCAGATATTCGGCAAAGCCGAGGCGGACGATCAGCTCTTCCGTCTCGCGGAACTTGCCCGCCTCCCGCAGGCGCGCGGCATAGGCGTCAAGCTGCCTGAGCGCCTCCACATAGGTCGCGAGCCAGGCAAGCCCGTGGGTCGCGCGCTGCTCGCTTTCCATCTTCTCAGGCGATATCCGCTCGCCCTCGCGAACCTTCTGCGCCACCCGCTTCGCGGCAATGTCGAGCAGCGCGTCGAGGCTTTTGACGGCCCTTGCCGTCAGCTCGTTCAGCGGCGTCTCTCCCGAAAGCGGGCCGTGGTCGGTGGCAAGCGACATGAAGCTCTCCGTTTCGCGCAAGCTGCGCCTGTGTCTGGCGAATGTGTCCGACAAATGGTGCAGCGCACACAATAACCTGCGGCAGGTGCGAAGCAATAGTTCTTTTAGCCGGGTTGTCCCGTAATAAAATTTCTCAAATGACGCAGCGGCTTGCGCTTACGCGAAGTGAATGGTCCGATTGGGCGGTTGCGGAGGGAAGCGATGAACCTGTCGGCCTATGCGGTTTTCATCTATCGCGTCTTTGCGGATGCGATCGGCCATCTGATAAAGGACGACGGCTTCGCCATGGCGAGCCACGTCGCGCTTTCGGTGCTGATGGCGCTGTTCCCCTTCCTCATATTCATCGCCGCGCTGACGGGGTTCATGGGCCTCGGCGACATGGCCGACAGAATCGCCGGAATGTTGTTCGACACCTGGCCGGAGCGGGTCGCGGGCCCGGTTTCGCGGGAGATCACGGCGGTGCTGACGCGCCCGCGCGGCGACATCCTGACCCTTGGCGTCATCGTGTCGCTGTGGTTCGCCTCAAACGGCGTGGAGGCGCTGAGAACGGCGCTCAACCGCGCCTACAGGCTCAACGACACGCGGTTTTTCCTCTGGCTGAGGCTTCAGTCGATCGTCTTCGTCCTGCTCGGGTCTCTCGTCCTTATCGCCTTTGCCTTCCTCGTGGTTCTGGCTCCCCTGTTCTGGACGTGGGCGCTGGAATACGCCCCCTGGCTGAAGGATTTCCAGACGAGCCTCGATCTTTCGCGCTACGTCATCGCCACCTTGCTGACGGGGGCGGGCCTCATGCTCGCCCATGCGCTTCTGCCTTACGGGCGCAGGCATTTCCTCGACATGGTACCGGGGGTTCTCGCGACACTCGTGCTCTGGTTCGTCGCCGGCATCGGCTTCGGTGCGTATCTGGCGCGTTTCGCCAATTACGTTTCCACCTACGCCGGCCTTGCCGGCATCATGACGGCGATCATCTTTCTCTATCTGATCGCGCTTCTCTTCATCTTCGGCGGCGAGCTCAACGCCGCGATCCTGCGCGAGCGCGGGCTGTTGCGCGAGCGGCGCGGCATGATCACGCCTGACGCCGCCGCAAGGTGATCGCCCCGCGCTGGATCAGGATCTGGGCTGCGATGACAAGCCCCATGCCGGAAATCTGGATGGCCGACAGCGTCTCGTCGAACAGGAAATAGCTTTCCACAGCCGTTGCCACCGGGACGAGATAGAAAAGGGCTGCGACGCGTGCAGCACTTCCTTGAGAGATCAGATACATGAGCAGCAGGATCGCGCCGATCGACAGCACGACGATCAGCCAGGCGAGCGCGACGATCAGATCGCCCGACCATGTGATCTGCCAGCTCTCGAACGCCGAAAGCGGCAGCGTGATCGCGAGAGCGCCGGCATATTGCAGCGTCGTGCCGGGCATCAGGTCGATTTTGGAGACGAATCGCTTCTGGTAGACAGCGCCCGCCGACATGCCGATCACAGCCAGCAGGCAGGCGGCAATCGTCGCCCCGGTGATACCGCTTGCCACGAGGCCCACCTTGGGCCCCAGCACGAGCGTAAGCCCCGCGCCGCCGATGGCAAGGCCCGTCCAGTGCCGCGCATCGATCTTCTCTCCCAGCACGGGACCGGCGATCAGCGCGGTCAGAAGCGGCTGCAGGCCGAGGACAAGCGCGGAAATGCCGGCCGGCATGCCGTTGTCTATCGCCCAGAAAATGCCGCCGAGATAAATCCCGTGCATCAGCGCACCGGAGACCAGGCAGTGCAAATAGTCGGAAAGGGTCGCAGGCCATGTCTGGCGCATGGCAAGCGTCATCGCGAGGAGGATCGGCAGGACGATCGCAAACCGCACGCTGAGGAAGACAAAAGGTTCGATATAGGGTGCGCCCAGCTTCGAACCGATGAAGCCTGTCGACCATAAAAGCACGAAGATGGCGGGTGAGGCGGCAATCAGTATGTTTCGCAAGTCGACTTCCCGTGTCTTTTCGGACGATTCGCAAGGCGAATGCGAGTTTCGTCGTTCGCGCCGCGAATATGTGCATTGCCCGTTGAGCAGTCCTTAACCGGCGGCGGGCAATCTGTTGCCCAGGTCAACAAGAACCTCGGGGGCTTCCACTGTGCTGTCTATCAAAAGTTTCGGCCTTCTGGACCGAATGAGCGTGCGCGCGCGCATCGCCGCGCTTGGCGTTATCACATTCATGGGTCTTGCCACCGTGGCCGGCGTATTCTGGTGGAGCCAGGAGCGCGTCGGCGCGGCCTTTGCCGAGGCAGAGCATTATTCCGCGCTCGATTCAAGTGCGCGCGAGCTTGCCGAGATCGGGGCCCAGCTCGAAAGCGCCGAAAAAGCCTATCTCCTGTCGCCGGGCGATTCGTCGCGCATGTCCTTCGAGCAGTTGCTGGTGAAGAGCCGGTTCGAGCTCAACCGCATCTCCAAGCTGGCGAACGATCCCTCCAGCGCAGCCGCGATCGGCGAGCTTCGCTCAAGCTTCGATTTCATCGAGACGACATTCGCGGAACTGAACGATATCCAGGCCAGGCTCGGCTTCAACGCCCAAAGCGGCCTGCGCGCCGCGCTTGCCGAAAGTTCGGGCGCGGTGGAAGCGCGCATCGCCGAAGAGCTGAAGTTCGGCTCCAATCCGGATTTCGAGAAGATGGTTCGCGCCGTCATCCAGATCCGGGGCGCGGAAAAGGATTTCACGCTGGGCGGCGGCAAGGAAGCGATCGGCGAATTCGACGGGATTTATGCGAAATTCGAAGAGCTTCTGGAGCGCGCCTACATCCCGAACGAGGCGAAAGAGTTCATCGGCAAGAATATGGCGGAATACAAGGAGCTTTTCGGCGAATACGCCAAGGCGGCGAACTCCCGCACGGAAATGCGCGCCACGATAGAAGCGGGCTTTTCGAACTTGCCGCCCGCGCTCGACCGGCTGAAGAAAAACGCCGGGGCGGGCGCGGCGGAAGCCGCGAAATCCCTGGCCGAGACCCGTTCTCGCGCAACCTTTCTCGTCGGTGGCCTGATCGTTGCCGTGCTGGTGCTTGTCGCAGGCCTCGGAGCGCTGATCGGCAGTTCCATCATCCAACCGCTGAAGCGCCTGCGAGCGGCGATGGAAGCGCTGGCCGAAGGGCACACGAATGTCGAATTTCCCTCCGGCGAGGGCAGGACGGAACTTGCAGCCATGGCCCGCACGGTCCAGGTTTTCCGCGACAATGCGCTTGAACGCCAGCGGCTCGCCGAAGCGCGCGCGGCCGACGATGCCAGCCGCGACGAGCGTGTGCGCCGGCTGGAAGGTCTGATTTCCAGCTTCGACGCGACAGTGGAAAGGGCGCTCTCCAGCCTCGACGGTGCGGCGGATGAACTTTCCCGCGCCTCGCGCGAGGTGGAAAGCGCGTCGGTCAATGTCGCGGGCGAGGCGGAACGCGCAGGCACCGCCGCACGTATCGCCGCGGAAAACGTGACCCTTGCAGCAGCGGCGACTGAAGAGCTTGCCGCCTCCATCACCGAAATCGCCGGCCAGGCCGGAAAATCGACAACCGTGGCAAGCCGTGCGGTGGAAGGCGCGCGCCAGACGGCGGCCTCCATGTCGGAGCTGTCGTCCACCGCCGACAAGATCGGCCAGGTCATGGGCCTCATCCGCGACATCGCCAACCAGACCAACCTTCTGGCGCTCAACGCCACGATCGAGGCGGCCCGCGCGGGCGAGCACGGCAAGGGTTTCGCCGTCGTCGCGGCGGAAGTGAAGGATCTTGCGAGCCAGACCGCGACCGCGACGGAGGATATCGCCCAGCAGGTCGAGGCGATCCAGCTTGCCTCCGCCAATGCGGTTTCGGCCATCGAGGACGTCACCGAGATCATCAACGAGATGAACGGCATCGCAACCGCGGTCGCCGCATCCGTGGAACAGCAGGACGGCGCAGTCCGTTCGATCTCCGAGAATGTCGCCAGCGCCTCGGGCTCGTCGAGCGAGGGGGCCGCGGCCATGGATGCCGTGGCCGGCGCGGGCAACCATGCCCGCCAGTCGGGCAACGAGGTGGAGCGCCTTTCACGGCTCCTGAACGAGCAGGCAAAGGTCATCCGCGAGGAAATTCGCGTCTTCCTGGATGGCGTGCGCGCCGCCTGACGCTCACCCCGCCACATCCGGACGCAAAGGTGAAAGCGGCGGACTTGCTTCCGCCGCTTTTGCTTTATCTTCCCGGTGTGCGATTGCCGGGCGGCGACCGGCCGTGTTACTGGCATTGCCCGTCGCAACAAGGGTGATAAAGCGGATGCAGGACAGGATCGTGGTTCTGGGCGCGGGTCAGGCCGCCGCCCAGCTTGTGCAGTCTCTTCGTCAAAACGGCCATGAGGGCGAAATCGCCCTGATCGGCGACGAGCCGCATCTGCCCTACCAGCGCCCTCCGCTTTCCAAGAAATACCTGATGGGCGAGGTTGGCGAGGATACGCTGGAACTCAGACCGTCGAGTTTTTACGAAGCCCAGTCGGTGGAACTTCACCTCGGGGTGAAGGCCGAGGCGGTGGACCGCGAAAGGAAGCTGGTGAAGACGTCGGCTGGCGAGAAAATCGCCTATGACAGGCTTGTCTTCGCAACCGGCACCCGCGCCCGGTCCCTGCCCCTTGCCGGTGCCGATCTGCCGGGCGTCGTATCGTTGCGCACAATCGCCGATGTGGAGGCCATCCGCCCGTCTCTGGAAGGCGAAGGCCGGGTCGCCATTGTCGGCGGGGGGTACATCGGGCTGGAAGTTGCAGCGGTTGCGCGCTCGCTCGGGCGCGAGGTTACGGTGCTCGAAGGACTGGACCGGGTGATGAAGCGCGTCGTCTCCCCGGCCATATCGGAATTCTACGAGAAGCTTCACTGCGAGAACGGCGTCGATATCCGGCTCAATGTTTCAATCGAAGGGTTCGAGGGCACAGACAGGGTGGAGGCCGTACGCTTTACCAACGGAAGCCAGCTTGACTGCGACCTCGTGCTCGTCGCCGTCGGTGCCGCGCCCAACGACGAACTGGCCGGCGCCTGCGGCCTTGATGTCTCGGACGGAATTCTCGTCGACGGGGCGGGGCGTACGAGCGACGAAGCGATCCATGCCGCCGGCGATTGCACGCGGTTTTACTCCGCGCGCTACGGCCGCTCCATCCGCCTTGAAAGCGTGCAGAACGCCATCGATCAGGCAAAGGCGGTTGCGGCCGATATCTGCGGCAAGGATGTGGACTACGATCCCGTTCCCTGGTTCTGGTCGGACCAGTATCATATCAAGCTGCAGATCGCAGGGCTTTCGCAAGGCTATGACGAGGCGAAGACCGTCGGCGACCCGGCGTCGGGGTCCTTCTACGTCGCATACCTGAAGGACGGGAAGCTGATCGCCGTCGACAGCATCAACCACGCGCGCTCGCACATGATGGCCCGCCGGTCTATCGGCGAGGCGTGGTGCGACGACCTGCTGCCGCCTGCTTGAGATTTCCACCCTCGCCTGATTTCGCCATCACCCGGAACTTCAATGCCGACCTCACCCGCCAAACCCGGGTGTTCCCGAGTTTGGAAGATAAATGGCGAAGTCGGAAACATCCGACTTCGCGGGGAGAAGGTGCGCACGCGGCCCCTCCTCTACCCGATATCAAGTGCAACAAATTGGGACACCGCGTAATTCAGGAGCATAAATGCCGACCGCAGGCTCCCTTACCTCTCCCTTGAAGGGAGAGAGCCGGGGTGAGGGTGAAAATAACTGGATCGACTTGACTGCAATCTGACATTGCATCGTCTCTGTCAGCATGAAACGCCCGATAAGCTTGGCGAAACGGCTGCGTCACGATCAGGCGGATGCCGAAGGGCGGCTTTGGTAACGCTTGCGAGACCGCTGGCTCAATGGCTGGAAATTCCGACGCCAGGTTCCGATAGACCGTTTCGTCATGGATTTCGCCTGTCATGAAGCACGGCTCGTCGTCGAGATCGATGTGGCGGCGGTCGGAATCGGCTGTTGATTTATATACTCTGACGTTACGTGGGCGCGGTTTACGTATCATGCGGGCGCGGGTGATAGGCAAGCTGTCGTTCGACCGCATCTTGCGAGAAGACGCCATTTCCGAAAATAACGTCGCCTGCGGCAAGCGTGAGCCCGCGCGCACGGCCCTGGCCTTTCAGCACGCCGCCGCGAAGATCGGGGTCGGGTTCGGTATGGGGCGCTCCGGCGCCGAGCACGCAATCCTGAACGGATATCGCCCCGAGGATCTGACTGCCCGAACCCAGCCTGCAACGCCCCATGACCGACGCGCCGGAATGATATCGCCCCCTGTCACCGATCTCGATAGATGCATCCGCCCGGTCGGCCTTTGCAAGAAAGCCCCCTTCGCCGAACTGGTTGTGCGAACCGATGACGACGCGGCCTGCTGCGGCGACGATCCGCGTGCCGGAGTGCAGGATATTGCCATCACCCAGTTTCAGCGTGCCCGCTTCGCCGCATTCCAGCGTGACATTCGGATAGATCACGTTTCCATGGCCGAGGCGTGCATTACGCGAAATCAGGGTGGAAAAGGGATCGAACAGGATAGTCCCCCCATCAATGAGAGCGGCTGTTTCCCCGATTTCGAGAAAGCCGAACTGCCTGCGAACGGCATCAAGCCGCGAAATCTCTTTGTCTGAAAACATTTTCCAAACCGCATGTTCATTTGCCGCGACCGATTGGTGCGCAGCATTGGCAGATGAGGCAAGCCGAATATTTACCGCATCGCGTCGACCAGCCAGAGCGACAGCCACGGCAGGGCGACGATGAGGGAAAGGCGAACGATATCGGCGATCCAGAAAGGCGTGACGCCCTTGAAGATCGTCTTGAGATGAACGCCTTCCAGCACGCTGCGCAGCACGAAGACGTTCAGGCCCACGGGCGGCGTTATCAGGCTGATTTCCGTTACCACCACCACGACGACGGCGAACCAGATCAACGCCGCTTCCGGATCCGCCAGCGCCTCTATCCCGAAATCGAGCTCATACATCAACGGATAGAACACCGGCACGGTGAGCAGGATCATCGACAGGCTTTCCAGCACGCAGCCGAGCAGCAGATAGATGACGATGATGGCGGCCATGACCACCCATGCGTTGAGGTCAAGATCGTAGACCAGACCCGACAGCGCATCGGGAAGGCCCGCGAAATTGATGAAATTCGTAAAGATTTCCGCGCCGATGATAAGGGCGAAGATCATCGCCGTGGCGCGCACGCTTTCAAGCACGGCACCGGCAAGCTCTCTCATCGGCAGGCGCCCGAAAAGAGCGGCAAGCGGGATGGCCGCGCCCGCGCCGATGCCGGCGGCCTCCGTCGGGGTGAAGAAGCCCCCGTAGATACCGACCATGATGACCGCGAAGAGAATGACGAGCGCCAGGACGCCGAGTCCGTCCCGCCGGGTGAGCGGCTCCGGCTGCGTATCGCGCGGCGCGAGCGCCGGGTTGAGACGGACGGCGACCTGAACCGCGGCGAGATAAAGCGCAAGGCCCAAAAGACCCGGCACGATGCCGGCGATGAAGAGCTTGCCGATGTCCGATTCCGTCAGCAGCCCGTAGATGATCATGATCACGCTCGGCGGTATGAGGATGCCGAGCGTGCCGCCGGCTGCGATCGAGCCTGCCGCGAGACTGTCCGCATAGCCGTATTTGCGCATGGAGGGCATTGCGACCTTGGACATGGTGGCAGCCGTGGCGAGCGAGGACCCGCAAACGGCGGAAAAGCCGCCGCAGGCGATGACGGAGGCCATGGCCAGCCCGCCGCGCATGCGTGCCGTCGCCCGGTTGGCCGCCGCATAAAGCCCGTGGCTGACGCCGGAACGGGCAAGCACGTTACCCATGAAGATGAAGAGCGGAACGACGGAAAGCGAATAGGAAAGACCGGCATCGAAAACGGCGGTGCCGACGAGCGAGAGCGACTGGTCCAGCCCGCGAAGATACGCAAAGCCGCCGAAACCGACCGCCGCCATGGCGAAAGCCACCGGCATTCGCGCGAAAATGAGAACGAGCAAAATGGCGAAACCGATCAGGGATTCCGTCATGCTTCAGGAAACTCCGAAAGCGGGGCGTCAGCCGGTTTGCGCATGCCGGCCCGCAAAGGCGGCGCCCAGCGCGAGTATGGCGCTGACGGCGCAGGAGAAGGAGGCGAGAAACGCAAGGGGGCTGAGCGGAAGCGACAGCGAATTGGTGACCGTGCCGTCCTCCGCGAGCCGCAGCCCGTGCACGAAAAGCCGCCAGGCAAAGATGGCAAGAATAGCCGCCGACAGAAAAGCCGTAAGCTTTGCCGCAAGCCCGGCGACGCGCCCGCCCGCGACGATCTCGAAGAGGTCCACCTCGACATGCTCTCCGCGCGACGTCGTCAAAGGAAGGGCGAGGAAGATGAGCGTGGCGAGGAAAACCTCCGTCAACTCGTAAGCGCCGCGCACCGGCGCGTTGAACCAGTAGCGCGCGACGACATCGATGCAGGTGAGGATCGTCAGCGAAAAGAGCATGGCGCCGGCGGCGGCACCCAACACGCGCTCGACCGCGCGCCAGAGCGCGCGGCCGTCACGACCATTCGAAACACCTGCGGACGCCATGCCGGTCAGTAGGTGGTGCCGGTGAGCTTGCGCATTTCGGAAAGCGCGGCCGCGCCGTCATAGCCCTGTTCGGACAATTTCGCCGCCCAGTCGGCCTCATGCTTCGCGGCGACTTCCTTCACCTTCGCGAGAACCGCGTCATTCGCCTCGTAGACTTCAATGTCGGTTTCGGAGACAAGCTCCCTGCCGCCGGCGTCCGCCTCGTCCCAGACAGCGCCCGCGCGCTCGGCGAAAGCTTCGCCCGAAAGCGCCTCGATCGCCGCCTTGTCCGCGTCGGAAAGCTCGTTCCACTTGGCCTCGTTCATGACGAGGAACCAGGAGGTGTTATAGAGCCCGCCGGGAACGCTCATCGAATATTTCAGATCGTCGGTGAGCTTGAAGGCCTTGAGCGCCTCCATGGGGAAGGTCACCCCGTCGATGACGCCGCGCGACAGCTTCTCATACACCTCGCCCGGGCCCATGAACTGCGTCGTCACGCCGAGGTCCTGGCAAAGGCCGGCGATATAGCCGCCCGGCGTGCGGATCTTCAGCCCTGCGAAATCTTCCGGACTTTCGATCTTGCGCTCATTGTTGTGAAAGAGACCGGGACCATGCGCGAACAGGCCGAGAAGCTTCACGCCCTCATGCTCCTTTTGCGCATCGAGCATGCCGGAATAAACCGTCCAATAGGCCTTGGAAACCTCCACCGCATTGTCGCCAAGGAAGGAAAACTGGCCGATCGCCGAACGCAGAAAACGGTCGTCCTTGGTAAAGGAATGAAGGCCGTAGGTAATGTCCGCGACACCGTCCTTGGCAAGGTCGTAATGCGCGGGCGGCGCACCGAGCGGCTTTGCGAGCACGCGCACGCTCACCCGGCCGTCCGTCGCCTGCTCGACATCACGCGCCCAGGGCTTCATGAGTTTTACGACGATCGGATGCTTCGGCGGCAGCCAGGACGACATGACAAGCTCGGTTTCCGCCCTTGCGGCAACAAGACCGAGACCAAGGCCAGCAGCGAGAAAGGCCAATCCGGCACGCGCCATGAAGCGTGAAATGCGCATCGTTTCCTCCCGATTACTTTCAGCAACGTTAGTTGCGACTGTAACTTTTCAGGAAACGACCCGGGCGTCAAGGGGAGCGGGAAAGCTCCCGCTCCGCCGGAGGGAACAAGGACCGGCTGCCGGCCGCCGCCGCGGATCAGGCCGCGAGGGGGTAAGCCTCTTCAACGAGATAGGGGCCACCGCCGACACTCGCCTTTGAGGAAAACAGCACGAACCGCCCGGCGACGAAGGGCGGGGCCCTGAAATCCCCCCGCTCGGCAAGCCAGCGCGCGGCTTCCTCGTTCGTCGTGCCCTTGAGGCGGGCAAGCGTGACATGCGGGATGTATTTGCGCCGCTCTCCGGTAAAGCCGAGGCGCTGGAGGATGCGCTCCTGCTCGCCCTGAAGCTCCTGCAGTTCCCGCAGCGGCTCCACCCGCCCCCAGATGGAATGCGGCTTGCCGTTGCCGAAGGAGCCCAGGCCGTCGATCCGCACCTCGAAGGAGCGCCGGCGGATACGGTCGAGCGCGTCCGCGACCTCATCGGCCATGCGGTCGTCGATATCGCCGATGAAGCGCAGGGTGACGTGATAATTTTCCGGATCGATCCAGCGCGCGCCCCTGAGGCCGCCGCGCAGAAGAGAAAGGAACTGGCCGGTCTCGGCCGGAATTTCCAGTCCGGTGAACAGTCGGGGCATGGGAAAATCCTCCGCTGTTGCTGAACATGACCATGAGGCTAGTAATTTTTACGTCGTGCAAGCGAAAATCGGATGATACTGAATTTCAAACATTATTTTGCCTTGCGGAGCGCTGCCGGCAGCCGGCGTTGGCGAAAGGGACGACAGGTGCGCGAAATTGATTCGATTTTTCGCCGGCGCCCCTGCCTCCTTGGCGTTCGGGCTTGATATTGGGGTCTGGACCCATGTAGCTAGCGAACGTTTACTGCCTGGTGTGAATTTTCAGCCGGAGATTTTACCGCTTGTACTTCCTAGACCGGTTTGCCGGCCCACCGACCAAATTCCATGAGAAAGCGGGAGAAGGATTTTTCATTCCCGTTCATCCCGAACCTTTCCGCGGGCCAAGGACGATACTGCGGCTTCTTTTGCAGGCGCGGCGCGACTTCCTCGGCATCTGGCGCAAGACGGAATACGAGGTCGGCTACCGGGAACTGAAGATCCTCGGCCGGCAGATCGTGCTCGTCAACGATCCCGACGGCGTGAAATACGTGATGGCGACGCGCCACGACAATTACGAGCGCAAATCGCCCCAGATGCGCCGGGCGCTGGAATTCCTGATCGGAGACGGGCTCTTCATCTCGGACGGCGAGACATGGAAACGCCGACGCCCGCTCGTCTCCGACATCGTCCACAAGAACCGGCTGCCGGTCTACGGCAAGGTGATGGAAAAGGTTGCCACCGAGATGGCGGAACGATGGTCACGCGCGCAAGCCGGACAGACCATCGACATGCTCAGTGAAATGGCAACGCTGACGGCGGAGATCATCACCCGCGCCGTCTTCGGCAAAGATCTGTCTCGGGAGGATGCGCGCCAGGTTACGGAAGGCTTCACCAGCTACCAGAGCCTGATCGACACGCTCAACATCGGCTACACGCTCGGCTTCGACGACGGGCTGCCGGTCAAGCGCACGAAAATGCTTCGCAAGGCGGTCGGGCGCGTACACGGCGTGATCGACCGGGTGATCGACGACCACCTGGAAGGACGCGGCGACCATGACGCCATGCTCGACCTTCTGATGCGCCGCCAGGAGAAGAACCCGGAACTGGGGCTCGACCGCTCGGCGCTCAGGAACGAGGCGGCGACGATCTTCATGGCGGGATACGAGACGACCGCGGCAACGCTTACCTGGGCGTGGTATCTGCTTGGCAATGCGCCATGGGCGGAAAATGCGATGCTGAAGGAACTGGCCGAGGTCTGCGGCGACCGGGCGCCGACGGTGGGCGACATCCCGAAGCTCGACTACGCGCGTGCGGTGGTGGAGGAGACGCTGAGGCTTTATCCTCCCGTCGCGATCTTTGCGCGGCAGGCACGGGAGGCCGATACGGTCGGCCCCTACAAGGTCAAGCCGGCATCGATCGTGATGGCCGTGCCATGGCTTTTGCATCGCACGCCCGGCCTTTGGGAAAAGCCCAACCACTTCATGCCCGAACGCTTCCTGAAAGGCCGGCCGGCGCCCTATAGCTATATTCCGTTCGCCGCCGGGCCGCGCATCTGCGCGGGGCTGCAATTCGGGCTGACGGAAGCCGTGCTCTGCCTCGCCACGTTCTTGCAGCGCTATCGCATACGCGTGGTGCAGGGCGCGAAGATCGAGCCCATGGCGCGGCTTTCGCTTCGCCCGCGCCACGGGCTTCCGGTTACGATCGAAAGGCGATAAGCCTTCAGGGCGTGGAGCGAATTCTTATCGATCGGGTGCCGTACACCCGATCGGAAAACGCTCACGGACAGGGGTTGCCGTGAAGCTGGTGGATTGCGTCGATGCGCGCCTCGATCTCTTGCGTGATCTCCAGCGAGGCGGCGCCGAGATCGACCTCAAGCTGGGCAAGCGAGGTGGCGCCCAGGATCACCGATGTCACGAAGGAACGCGAGCGGACGAAGGCTATGGCGAGCTGCGCCGGATCGACGCCGAGATCGGCCGCGAGATCCAGATAGGCGTTGATGGCCGCTTCCGCGCCCGGCTTCTCGTAACGCTGCAGCCGGTCGAACAGCGTCTTGCGCGCCCCCTTCGGCAGCGCCCCGTCGCGGTATTTGCCGGTCAGATAGCCTTGCGCCAGCGCGGAATAGGCGAGAAGGCCCACATCCTCGCGCCGTGAAACCTCGGCAAGGCCGGATTCGAACGTGCGGTTGACCAGCGAATAGGCATTCTGGATGGAGGCCACGCGCGGCAGGTTATTCGCCTCCGACGCCTTCAGGAAGGTCATTGTGCCCCAGGCGCTTTCGTTGGAAAGGCCAATATGGCGCACCTTGCCGGCCTTCACGAAATCGCCGAGCACTTCCAGGGTTTCGGAAATCGGCGTCTCGTCTTCAGCGGATACGGGATCCTTCCAGCGCGTGGGATTGGAGCCGAAGCCCGAGACCGTCCGGTCCGGCCAGTGAAGCTGGTAAAGGTCGATGTAATCCGTCTGAAGGCGCTTCAG
Source organism: Hongsoonwoonella zoysiae (assembly GCF_013266695.1). Taxonomy (GTDB): domain Bacteria; phylum Pseudomonadota; class Alphaproteobacteria; order Rhizobiales; family Stappiaceae; genus Hongsoonwoonella; species Hongsoonwoonella zoysiae. The sequence continues at coordinate 1,194,740 of NZ_JABRXF010000001.1, read as the reverse complement.
GCTCTTGTCGACAGCCTCTTCGAGCTGCTTGCGGGTGAGACGGCCGGGCGAACCATCGTCGCGAAACCAGGTATTACCCGACCGGCCGATGGCCTTCGTCGCCAGCACGATGTCGGAGCGGTTCTTCCGCGCCTTCATCCAGGTGCCGATGATTTCTTCCGTGCGCCCTTGCGTTTCCGGCTTGGGCGGAATGGGGTAAAGCTCGGCGGCGTCGAACAGGTTGATGCCACGCTCCACGGCGAGATCCATCTGGGCATGGCCTTCGACCTCCGTGTTCTGTTCGCCGAAGGTCATCGTGCCAAGGCACAGGCTCGAGACCATGATGTCGGTGCGGCCAAGGCGGCGCTTTTCCATGAATACCTCAACTGGATGGGGAACGGCGCGAATGCGCTCGGAAAGGAATGGTGAATCCGGTGACTTTTAACCGGACCGGGCCCGATTATGAAGCCCTTGCCCGCGCGATAAGCGCCTCGACCTTCGGCAGGATGTTTTCCACGATGATGGCAACGCCCTTTCCCGTCGGGTGCAGCCCGTCGCCCTGAACGGTTTCGGGCGAGAGAGGTATGCCTTCCAGAAAATAGGGGTAGAGCAATGCGCCGTGCTTTTGCGCGACATCGGCGAAGACGGGATCGAAGGCTTGCGCGTATTCCTCCCCCAGATTGCGCGGCGCGCGGATGCCGGCGACGAGAACGGCGATGCCGCGCTGCTTCAGCCGGGCGACCATTTCATCGAGGTTTTTAAGCGTCGTTTCGGGGGGAAGCCCTCGAAGCGCGTCGTTTCCGCCAAGCTCGAGGATCACCGCATCGGCATCCTCCGGTACCGACCAGTCGAGACGGGCAAGGCCGCCTGTCGTCGTATCGCCGGAAACACCGGCATTCACCACTTCGACTGAATGGCCCTTCTCCTCCAGCGCCTTTTCAAGCTGAACGGGAAATGCCTCCGTCGCGGCGAGCCCATATCCCGCCGTCAGGCTGTCGCCGAAGGCCACGATCTTCACCGTGTCGGCTTTCGCCTCAAGCGAGAAGAGTGCGCCGAACACCAGCGCAAGGCCCAAAAAAAATGTAACGGATCGTATCAAGAGCGCTCTTCCTCTGGATCGCTTCGTTGCAACGCCCCATATCGAGAAGGATTTGTCCGGCGATGCGAAACGGGCGAATTGATTGCACACCGCTCGATCACGCGTCCACCCGCGGGGTTGCTTCGTAGATAATATAGAAATCCGGACTGGCGAGAGCATCCGCCAGGAAAACCAGACAACCGAAGGCCGCCTATGACGACCGATCCCGCCGCCAACTCCGTTATCTCGCTAAGACAGGTACACCTGAGCCTCGGCAGTGGCGCGGGCCGCGTGCATATCCTGAAAGGCATCGACCTCGACATCGAAAAGGGATGTTCCGTCGGCCTCGTCGGCCCTTCCGGCTCCGGCAAATCGACACTGCTGATGGTGATGGCCGGCCTTGAGCGCGCCGACAAGGGCGAAGTGATCGCGGCGGGCGAAACGCTGACGAAGCTCGACGAGGACCGGCTTGCGCGCTTTCGCGGGCGAAACGTCGGCATCATTTTCCAGTCGTTTCACCTTGTGCCCAATATGACAGCCCTTGAAAACGTGGCCGTACCGCTGGAGCTTGCGGGCGACCGGGCCGCCTTCACCAAGGCGCGCGCGGAACTTGAGGCCGTCGGCCTCGGCGAGAGGCTTTCCCACTACCCGACCCAGCTTTCCGGCGGCGAGCAGCAGCGCGTGGCCATTGCCCGCGCCCTTGTCGTCGAGCCGCAGATCCTGATCGCCGACGAGCCGACGGGAAACCTGGACGAAACCACCGGCGAGCAGATCGTGGAACTGATGTTCGAGGCGAGCGAGAAGCGCGGCATGACGCTGGTGCTCGTCACACACGACCTCACCCTCGCGAAGCGCTGCGACCGGGTGATCAGGGTGCGCTCCGGCGAGATCGAGCCGCTCGACCTTTCTCACGAACGGGAAAAGGCATGAAGCACATGGCAGGCTTCGTTCCGGGATCGGCCAACGGCGCATTCGCGCCGTCCTGGCGCCTCGCCTTCCGCTTCGCGCTGCGCGAATTGCGCGGCGGTATCCGCGGCTTTTACATCTTCATCGCCTGCATCGCGCTCGGCGTGGCGGCGATCGCGGGCGTAACCTCCGTCTCGCGCGCGCTGACCGAAGGCATCATCGCCGAAGGAACCACGATCCTTGGCGGCGACATTTCCTTCCGCCTCGTCCACCGGCAGGCGGAAGAAGACGAGCGCGCCTTTCTGGAGGGTTTCGGCGCGGTGAGCGAGGTCGCCACCATGCGGGCCATGGCCCGCATTCCAGAAACCACCGACCAGTCGCTCGTCGAACTGAAAGCCGTCGACAACGTCTATCCGCTTTACGGCGAGTTGCGCCTCGAGCGCGGCGGCAGCCTGGAAGACGCGCTTGCGAAAAAGGACGGCACCTGGGGCGCCGTGGTAGACCTTGCGCTGCTGGCAAGGCTCAAACTAAACGTGGGCGACGAGGTTTCCATCGGCCGCACGAAAGTGCGCATTGCCGACACGATCGCGGCGGAGCCCGACAAGCTTGACGGGGGGCTGGAGTTCGGCCCGCGCCTGATGATTTCCAATGAGGCGATCGGCGATACCGGCCTCGTGCAGCCGGGCAGCCTGGTCAGGTGGCACTACCGGCTGAAACTGCCGCCGGGCGCAAGCGAAGAACGCATCAAGGCGGTGTCGGAAGATGCTAGCGACGCCTTTCCCGAAGCGGGCTGGCGGATACGCTCGCGCGCGAACGCCGCGCCCGGCCTGCAGCGCAACATCAACCGCTTTTCCCAGTTCCTGACGCTGGTCGGCCTGACCGCACTCGTCGTCGGCGGCGTGGGCGTTGCCAATGCCGTGCGCTCCTTCCTTGAGAAAAAGCGCGGCGTGATCGCCACCTTCAAATGCATAGGTGCGGAAGGCGGATTCGTTTTCCGCGTCTATCTCATCCAGATCATGGCGCTCGCCGGGATCGGCATCGCCATCGGCCTTGTCATCGGCATGGTGATCCCTTTCGTCGCCTCGGGGTTTCTGTCAAGCGTGCTGCCGGTAGAGGCGGCGGCCGACGTCTTCCCCACCGAACTCGGGCTCGGCGTCGTCTACGGCTTCCTGACCGCGCTTGCCTTTGCACTCTGGCCGCTGGGGCGCGCCCACGACGTGCCGCCGCGCGCGCTCTTTCGCGACGATATCGGCAACGGGCGCAGGTTTCCGCGCAAGCGCTATATGTTCGCGACCGCCGTCACCGTCGCGGTGCTGGCGGCAATCGCCGTCTGGCTTTCGGCGGACAAGCGCATCGCGCTCGTCTATGTGGGGGCGACGGCGGGGGCCTTCGTTCTGCTCGTCCTCGTCGCCAGGGCCATCATGTGGGGCGCGCGCCGCCTGCCGCACGTCCGCTCGACGGAACTGAGGCTTGCCATCGGCAATATCCACCGGCCCGGCGCACTGACACCTTCCGTCGTGCTTTCGCTTGGCCTCGGGCTTTCGCTGCTGGTGGCCCTCGCGCTGATCGACGGCAACCTGCGCCGCGAACTGGGGCAGACGATCGCCCGCGAAGCGCCGAGCTTCTTCTTCATCGACATTCAGAACAGCGAAAAGGACGCTTTCGACGCCTTCCTCACAGAGGCCGCCTCCGATGCCGCGATAGAGACCGCGCCGATGCTGCGCGGGCGGATTACCGCGGTCAACGACGTGCCGAGCGAGGAAATCAAGGCTCCGCCAGACGGCGCATGGGCGCTGCGCGGCGACCGTGGCATCACCTATGCCGCCGAAATTCCGGAAAACTCCACGCTGGTGGCAGGCGACTGGTGGGCGGAAGATTATTCCGGCAAATCGCTCGTCTCCTTCGAGGACGGCGTGGCCGAAGCGCTGGAACTCGGGATCGGCGACACGGTGACCGTCAACGTGCTCGGACGCTCCATCACGGCGGAAATTGCCAATCTGCGCCGGGTGGACTGGGAATCGCTTGCGATCAACTTCGTCATGGTGTTCTCGCCGAACACCTTCGCAGGCGCGCCGCACGCCCATCTCGCCACCGTGACATGGGACGGGGACGTTTCCACGGAAAAGGAAATCGCGCTCCTGAAGAAGGCGACAGCCGCCTTCCCGACCGTGACGGCGGTGCGCGTGAAAGACGCCATCGAGCAGGTGAACGCGCTCGTCGCGCAGCTTGCCTGGGCGATCCGGGGGGCAGCCTCCGTCACGCTGATCGCGAGCGTGCTGGTGCTGGCGGGCGCGCTGGCCGCCGGGCACAGCCACCGCATCTATGACGCCGTCATCCTGAAAACGCTTGGCGCGACGCGCGGGCGGCTGATCGCGGCCTACGCTTACGAATACGCAATTCTGGGGCTTGCGACCGCCATATTCGGCGTGATCGCGGGCGCGCTTGCGGCAGGCTATGTCGTGACCCAGGTGATGGGCGGAAGCTTCGTCTTCCTGCCGGCGACGGCGACGAGTGCGGCGATCATCGCGCTTATCCTCACGGTAGGCTTCGGGCTCATCGGCACGTGGCGCGTGCTCGGCGAAAAGCCTGCGCCGGTCTTGCGAAATCTTTGAGGGCAAGCACTCCACCTGGACGGCTGCATGCTGCCGCATTAGGCTCGCCGGCGAACCAATCACCGTCCAATTGCCATGACCGGAGAGCCCCGAAAAATGTCGAACCTGGCCAATGAATTGGCAACCGAGATCACGGGGCGGTGTTATTGCGGTGCAACGCAAATCCGCGCGACGCGGAAACCCACGGCTGTCGCCTATTGCCACTGCACCGACTGCAGGCGAGCGACGGGCGCACCTGTCGCGGCATTCGCGGCATTCGATGAAACGGCAGTAACGTTCGATCCCAACGAGGGGCGCAGCGTGAACCCGAACCCGGGAGTAACGCGGACGTTTTGCGCGACCTGTGGTTCTACGCTCGCGGGGCGTTACGCGTATTTACCGGGGCAAGTTTACATAGCGCTTGGCCTTCTCGATCAGGCGGACGACCTCCCCCCGCAACTTCACGCCCACGAAGCAAAGCGCCTCAAGTGGCTCCACATCGACGACGATCTCGAACGCATCGCGGCAAGCTCGCGTTCTCAACTCCTGAATTCAACGGATTAGCGGCAAAAGAGAGCGCTGCAGGTTGCGAACGCCTCGAACCATTAACGCTGGCACGAATATCCCGCTATAATGACCGAATGTTAATGTTCGCCGGTGTTTTTTGCGCCTTGTAAGATGCCGGAAACACGCCATATCTTAGCTGACCTGTGCAAAACACGGGCGTAAGGCGCCGTTTGGGCGCTTGCCAGAGTTCACAAAGAGAGGAAATCGATGTCGACCTTCGACCGCAACCAGAACGTTCGGTATGCCACGGCCGGCACGCGCGCCGAGGCCGGCGTCTATGACGAAGGCCTGCGCTCCTACATGCTCGGCGTCTACAATTACATGGCGCTGGGTCTTGCCATCACGGGCCTGATGGCAATGGGCACCGTCTATTTTGCCATCGACCAGGCGACCGGCGGCCTGACCGCCTTCGGCCAGGCGATCTATCTGAGCCCGCTGAAGTGGGTCGTCATCCTCGCGCCGCTGGCGATGGTGTTCTTCCTGAGTTTCAAGATCCAGTCGATGAGCGCATCGACCGCGCAGACGACCTTCTGGGTCTACGCCGCGCTCATGGGCCTGTCGCTTTCGTCGATCTTCCTGGTCTACACGGGCGGGTCTATCGCGCGGGTGTTCTTCATCTCTGCCGCCGCCTTCGGCTCGCTCAGCCTCTTCGGCTACACGACGAAGAAGGATCTTTCCGGCTGGGGTTCGTTCCTGTTCATGGGCCTCATCGGCATCATCCTCGCGTCGCTGGTGAACCTGTTCCTTGGCTCTTCGGCACTTCAGTTCGCGATCTCGGTGATCGGCGTGCTCGTGTTCGCAGGGCTGACCGCCTATGACACGCAGCAGATCAAGGAAATGTACTACGCCGGCGACAGCGGCGAAGTTGCGACGAAGAAGTCGGTCATGGGCGCGCTGCGCCTCTACCTCGACTTCATCAACCTCTTCCTGATGCTGCTTTCGCTGTTCGGCAACCGCGAATAAGCGGGGGAGTCATCAGGGCAAAAAGAAAGGCGCGGGATCACCCCGCGCCTTTTTCGTATCCGGTGTTTTCGGCCCTGTGCCTTGCGCTCACTTTTCCCGATTCTGGCGGGTGGCGGCCAGATAGTCGATCTCGAAAAGCTTCGGATTGGTCGGCCCGTTGACAGTGGTGTTGTAGATCGCGACCGACGTGTCGAGCCCTTGCGCGTCCGTCACCGTCCACTGTTTCAGTTCCGTCGACTTCGCGTCGAAGATCAGCGTCAGCTTGCCCGAGCCGAAGGTGGAATCGTCGTTGATGACGACGGTGACGAGATCCGGCTCCACGGACACATGCGTGACCTGGGCGTTCTTCAAAAGGTTGATCTTGTCGGCCAGCAGGAACCTGAGCGGCGTCTCGTTCAAGGGCCAGATGTCCTGGGTCGCCAGCTTGCGGTCCTTCACCGAGACCGACTTGCCGTCGGCGATGATGTCGATCTTCGCCGGAGGATTGTAGTAAAAGCGGATCTTGCCCGGACGGGCGAGATAGAACTTGCCTTCCGCGCGCTCCCCGTTCGGCCCGAACTGAATGAAATCTCCGTGCATGGTCTTCACGGAGTTGAAGTACTTGTTGATCTCGCCAAGCGTTTCCTGCTTTTCCGCGCTCAGCTCCACCGCCGCCTCGCCTGGCATGGGCGCCAGTACCGGACCGGCAAGGACACCGCAGACGAGCGCTGTTCCGAGAAGGCGTTTGATCGAACGGTGTGCGGTCGTCATTTGCATAAACTCCGAGGAATCGATTTGCCGCCGGCTAACAGCGGGATGTGGCGATGATGCGGCACGCTTTCCACGCCCCTCGTATTGAGATGATAACCGCGGGGCTTCGCGTCAATAGTCTTCCGCGCTTGCGCCCGGCACGAGGATCTCTCGCTTGCCGGCATGGTTGGCCGGCCCGACGACACCTTCCTGCTCCATCCGCTCGATGATCGAGGCGGCGCGATTATATCCGATCGAGAGCCTGCGCTGGATATAGGATGTGGAGGCCTTCTTGTCGCGCAGCACGATGGCGACCGCCTTGTCGTAAAGGTCGTTGCCGTCGTCCCCGCCGCCGGCAAGCGCGTCGAAAGCGCTTTCGCCCTGCTCGTCCTCTTCCGTTACGGCTTCGAGATAACGTGGCGTCGCCTGCGCTTTCAGGTGGGCGACGATCTGCTCCACCTCGTCGTCGGTGACGAAGGGGCCGTGCACGCGCTGGATGCGCCCGCCGCCCGCCATGAAGAGCATGTCGCCTTGACCCAGAAGCTGCTCCGCGCCCTGCTCGCCAAGGATCGTGCGGCTGTCGATCTTCGACGTCACCTGGAATGAGATGCGGGTCGGGAAATTCGCCTTGATCGTGCCGGTGATGACGTCGACCGACGGGCGTTGCGTCGCCATGATGAGGTGGATGCCGGCGGCGCGCGCCATCTGCGCGAGGCGCTGGATCGCGCCCTCGATATCCTTGCCCGCGACCATCATCAGGTCGGCCATCTCATCGACGATGACGACGATATAGGGCATCGGCTCGAGCGGCAGCTCCTCGTCCTCGAAGATCGGCTCACCCGTTTCGCGGTCGAAGCCGGTCTGGACGGTGCGGGTGAATTTCTCGCCTTTCTTCAAGGCCTGGGCGACGCGCGTGTTGAAGCCGTCAATGTTGCGCACGCCCATCTTCGACATCTTCTTGTAGCGCTCCTCCATCTCCCGCACCGTCCATTTGAGCGCGACAACCGCCTTCTTCGGGTCGGTGACGACTGGGGTGAGAAGATGGGGAATGCCGTCATAGACGGAAAGCTCCAGCATCTTCGGGTCGATCATGATGAGTTTGCACTGGTCCGGATCGAGCCGGTAAAGCAGCGACAGGATCATCGTGTTGATCGACACCGACTTGCCAGAACCGGTGGTGCCGGCGACGAGCAGATGCGGCATGCGGGCGAGATCGGCGATCACCGGTTCGCCATTGATGGTCTTGCCGAGGCCGAGCGCCAGTTTCGCCCGAGATTTCTCGAAATCCTGGGCGGCCAGCAGCTCACGAAGATAGACCGTTTCGCGGCGCTGGTTCGGAAGCTCGATGCCGATGGCGTTCTTGCCGGGAATGACGGCGACGCGCGCGGAAATGGCGCTCATGGAGCGGGCGATATCATCCGCAAGGCCGATGACCCGCGAGGACTTGATGCCGGGCGCGGGCTCAAGCTCGTAAAGGGTGACGACCGGGCCGGGGCGCACCTCCATGATCTCGCCGCGCACGCCGAAATCCTCCAGCACGCCTTCCAGGATGCGTGCGTTCTGCTCCAACGCATCCGTGCTGATGGCGGCCGCCTTCGAGCCGGCCTTCGGCTCCGCAAGCAGCCGCAGGGGCGGAAGCTCGTAAGCTTCCGGACTGCCCAGAAGCGAGGGCTGGGCTTCGGCCGCCATCCGCTTTCCGGGCCTGAGTTTCGGCGCCGGCGGCACGACACGACCCGCCGGCTCACCCGGCTGAGAGGTGGCGGTCCTGCCTTCCGGCGGGGCTATGCCGACCGGCATGGGGCGCTGCGGTTCGTCCGCTTCACCCGGCTCGTCCCAATCCTCTTCGTCGTCGAAATCGTCCACGGCGGGAAGGGCCATGCGCGGCAGGCGACGGTTCTTGTCGTCGCGCGGAAAAAGCGCGTCCAGGCCATCGTCCTCACGCGGGTGCAGCCAGTCGGACAGGCGCTTGCGCATGGACCGGCGCGGCATGTGGTCCTCGAAATCGGAAGCGGCGCCTTCTACGCCGTCCTCCTCCGTTTCATCCCAATCCTCAAGCGGAGCATATTCCCGCCGGCTCTTGCGCCCGGCAAGGCGCCTGAGCACCGCCCTGCCATGAAGCGTGAAATGGGTGACTGCCCCCATGAAGGCGGAAAGCCGGCCGCCGTCGTCTTCGTCGTAGTCCTCGTCATCGTCGTCATAGGGCGTGCCGAGGTCGGGAAGCTTGCGCGCCTCGCGCACGGGATCCTGACCGAGCCAGCCGGCGGAGCGCAGCATGAGAAGAAGCGCGGGCACGCCAAGGCCGAGCGAGCCGACGATGGTCGCCATGCCGCTTGTCAACGAATCGGTGACGAGCGCCGGCGCGGAATGCACGAAATCGCCCATGAAGCCGCCAAGGCCGGTCGGCAGCGGCCAGCCGTCCGGCACGGGCAAGGCTGCGAGGCTGCCGGCGGCAAGCAGCGTGCCGATGACCCAGGAAACGACGCGCCGGCGCGCGATGCGGTGCGCGCGGCCCGTCATCAACCGCCAGCCCCAAAGCACCACCGGCAGCAGGAAGACGGCCGTGGCAAGACCTATCGACTGCATGAGGAGGTCTGCGAAGACAGCGCCGGGACGCCCGAGCGCATTGCGCACCGGCTCATCCGTCGCGTGATTGAGGCTCGGGTCGCTGACCGTCCATGTGGCGAGCGCGGCGGCAAGGGCGGCGGCAATCGCGATCAGCGAAAGGCCGATTGCGCCGATCATGTTCCGCTTCACGAAGCGGCGCAGCGGGCTTGTCGTATCTTCCAGGTCGACCGGAACGTTTCGCCCGGGCCGCATGGCGGTCGTGCGCCTCATGCCGATCCTCCCAGATAGTCCGCTATCCTCGAAAGTCCGTCGTCAATCGTCTCGCGATCCTCGACCAGGGCGATGCGGATGAAGTCCGCTCCCGGGTTTTCACCGCCGCGCTCCGCCGCAAGATAAGCGCCGGGCAGAACCTTGACCCCCGCCTTTTCCCAAAGCGCCTTGGTGACCTCGATGCCGCCGCCCCAGCGCTTCACGTCGAGCCAGAGGAAGAAGCCGGCATCCGGCGTCACGGGACCACCCATAACAGAGGCGAGACGACGCTCCGCGATCTCGAATTTTTCGTTATAGAGCCTGCGGTTTTCCTCCACATGCGCTTCATCGCCAAAGGCGCGCACGGCGACCGCCTGCGCAGGCATAGGCACCTGGGGGGCGGCGAGGCCGCGAAACTTCACCCAGCGTGCGAGGAATTCCGGATCTCCGGCGGCGAATCCGCAACGAAGGCCCGCAAGGTTCGAGCGTTTCGACAGAGAATTCAGCGAAATGACACGCGAAAAGCCTTCGCCCATGGAATGCGCGGCCTGCAAAATGCCCGGCGGCGGAGAGGCGCGGTAAATCTCCGAATAGCACTCGTCGGCGAAGATGAAGAAATCATGCTTGCGGGCGAGGTCGATCAGCTTGCGGTAGGTCTCAAGCGAGGCTACCGCCCCTTCGGGATTGGACGGCGATGCGTAGATGAAGGCGACCGTGCGCTCAAGCAGGCTTTCGTCAAGCGAACCGATATCCGGCAGGAAACCCTGTTCAGGCGTCGCGTCGAGGAGCACCGCTTCCGCGCCGGCGATATGGGCGGATGCCGCATAGGTCTGGTAAAAGGGATTCGGGAACAGAACCGCCGGGCGCTCATGCGTCTTGCCAAGCTGGTCTCGCGCGGCGATGGCCGAAAAGGAAAGCCCCTCACGCGAGCCATTGAGGGGAAGCACACCGGATTTTCGGTCGATCGCGCCACCAAGCCCGTAACGCCGGTCAAGCCAATCCGCCACGGCTGCGCGAAACTCCGGCGTGCCGTCGATTGGCGGATATCGGCGGAAGTCCGCCAGATTTTCCTGCAAGATCGGGCCGACGAATTCGGGAATAGCGTGACGCGGCTCGCCGATCGTCATGACGATCGGCGCTTTCGCGGGCTCCACGCCCTCAAGCAGCGCGGCAAGGCGCTGAAAGGGGTTGGCCGACGGCAGCGCGCTGGAAGACGGGGCTTTGACGGTTGGCTGGGCGGACATCAACGACCGGGACTCATTACTCTGAACGAAGCTATTGCGCATGCAAGGCTAGCGGTGCTTGGTAAATCTCCCATTAACCAAGCATGGACAATTCGCTTCGCCGGCAACGGTCAGAAATCGATCGCGAGTCCCTTGATTTCCCAATCCTCGTATCGGACCGGATCAAGACCGCCGCGGCCGCCGACCTCGCCGTTCATGGCGTTGTGCCGCTCGTCGATCTCCTTGCGCCGCGCCTCGGCTTCCTTGAGCGCGCGCTGAGCGGCGGGCGGAAGATCCTCGAACTTCCTGCGCCCGGCTTCGCCGCCCACCTCCGATGCCGTGTCGCCGCCGGATTCAGGTGGATTCAGCTCTTGCTCGGTCATCTCATTCCCGTCTGTCATCATTCGTGGGCCGGACGGCTGATTCCCGCTCGCGAAACCTTGCACGCCGGCCTCTTCTTCCCAACATATAGGATCGATATAGCCAAGGGCACCCGGATTCCAGAAGATGAACTATTTCCGTACAGCGCTCCTTCTTGCCGCCCTGACCGCGCTTTTCATGGGCATCGGCTTCATGATCGGCGGCCAGTCGGGCATGGTCATCGCGTTCGTCATCGCAGCCGGCATGAACGTCTTCAGCTACTGGAATGCCGACAAGATGGTGCTGAGGATGCACCATGCGGTGGAGGTTGACGAGCGGCAGGCACCGGAGTTCTACAACCTCGTGCGCGAACTTGCCGCCAACGCGGGCCTGCCGATGCCGAAGGTCTATATCATCGACAATCCGCAGCCGAATGCCTTCGCGACCGGCAGAAACCCCGAAAACGCTGCAGTTGCGGCGACAACCGGCCTTTTGAACATGCTGACGCGCGAGGAAGTGGCGGGCGTGATGGCGCATGAGCTTGCCCACGTGAAGAACCACGACACGCTTATCATGACCATCACCGCGACGATTGCCGGTGCGATATCGATGCTTGCCAATTTTGCCTTCTTCTTCGGAGGTTCGCGCGACAACAACAACCCGTTCGGCTTCATTGGCGTACTGGTGGCGGCCATCGTCGCGCCGCTTGCCGCGATGCTCGTCCAGATGGCGATCTCGCGCACCCGCGAATATGCCGCCGACCGCATGGGAGCGATGATCTGCGGTCAGCCGATGTGGCTCGCCTCCGCCTTGAACAAGATCGCCGGCGGGGTGAAGCACATCCATAACGAAGATGCCGAGCGCAATCCGGCGACCGCGCATATGTTCATCGTCAACCCGCTGTCGGGCGAGCGGATGGACAATCTTTTCTCCACCCACCCGAACACGAACAACCGGATCGCGGCGCTGCAGAACCTGGCGCAGGAGATGGGCGGCGGCGGCGCACCCCGACGCGGGTCTCAGCATGGGCCGTGGGGCGGCGCGCGATCCGACCCGCCGCGCAGGCGCGGCCCCTGGGGATAGGCGCTGGAGGGCGCGCCCTCTTTGCGGGATTGACAATTCCGCCGCGCGCACCGATGGAAGCGGGCCCGATCGATGGTAATGTGACCGATCGGGCGACTGCCCAACGGACAGAGCGAGAACGAATTGACCAACAGGAAAAAAGGCGCGCCGAAGCCCTCCGGCAAATCCGGCGGCGCGGGTGTACCGGGCATGGCCGCACGCAAGGCGGCAAGCGATATTCTGGGCCGCGTGACCGGCAAGGGCCGCCCGCTCGACCAGGAAGTGGACCCGCTGAACGGACATGCCGGCTTCAAGGCGCTGGATACGCGCGACCGCGCGCTGGTTCGCGCGATCCTCGGCACGGCGTTGCGCCGCCGGGGGCAGATCACCGCCATTCTCGCGGCATTGCTGGAACGGCCGATCCCGGAGAAGACGGGCGTCGTCGAAAATCTCCTGCACGTCGGCCTTGCGCAGATCCTGTTCATGGACGTGCCCGACCACGCCGCGGTCGATATTGCCGTGACGATGTGCGAAAGGGACCGCCGCTGCGTTCCGTACAAGGGGTTGGTGAATGCCGTCCTGCGCCGCGCGGCGCGCGAAAAGGCGGATATTCTCGAAAGCTTCGGCAAGCCGGAACTGGCCGCGCCCGAGTGGCTGTTCAACCGCTGGCGCGCGGCCTATGGCGAGGAGACGGCGATAGCGATTGCCGCCATGCATCTGCTGGAACCGAACCTTGACCTCACAACGAAGGAGGATGCCGACGGCTGGGCGCAAAGGCTGGGCGGAACGCGGATCGGCAAGACCACGGTGCGCCTTTCCGACCATTCCGGCCCGATTGACGAGCTTGAGGGCTTTTCCGACGGCGCGTGGTGGGTGCAGGATGCCGCGGCAAGCCTGCCTGCGCTTCTTCTCGGCGATATCGCGGGCAAGCGCGTCGGCGATCTTTGCGCGGCACCTGGCGGCAAGACCGCGCAGCTTGCCGCCATGGGCGCCGATGTTACTGCCATCGATATTTCCGCAAGCAGGCTGAAGCGGCTGGAGCGCAATCTCTCTCGCCTCGGCCTGAAGGCCGCGATCGTGGCAACGGACCTTCGCTACTTCACGCCGGACGAACCCTATGAGGCGATCCTGCTGGATGCGCCCTGCTCGGCAACCGGAACGATTCGCCGGCATCCCGACGTCGCCTGGGCGAAGACGCCGATGGATATCGAAATGCTCGCCGCCGTCCAGGAAGATCTTCTCGCCCGCGCCTTCACCTGGCTGAAGCCTGGCGGGACCATGGTCTTCTGCACCTGTTCCCTGGAACCGGAAGAAGGCGAAAGGCGGATCGAAGCCTTTCTGAATGCCACGCCGGACGCACGGCGCATCCCCGTCGAACCGGCGGAAATCGGCGGGATAGAGGGAGCCATCACCCCGGATGGCGACCTCAGGACGCTGCCCTCGCTCCTGCCCGCTGAGCCGCCGGAGCATGGCGGCCTCGACGGGTTCTTCGCCGCACGTATCGGCAAAGCCGCGGGATGAAGGCAAGGAACTTCCTGAAATTTTGGTAACCGACTGCTAACGTTAATGTTTACATATTAAAGCACTTCAACGGCGTAGAAGGGTCGGCATCAGACGTGGTGTCGCAGGCGAGGGGGCTTAGGAAAGGCATGGCGTTCGGAGCGGTTTCCGAACAGGCGCGCGTGTGGCGGCTGCTTGCCCATTCCGCATGGCAGTCGGGCCTGCGCTGGCTCCACGGTGGGCCCATGTTCCGTTGGCAGCCCTTCTCGCCGACGCCCTCGCGCCTGCTTATCGCACCGCAAGACCTGCGCACCGCCGATTCCACCAATGCCGCCGATATTTACGCCGGACGCTTCCTCTTCGCCGGCTATCTGGTTGAAACCGGCGGCAGGTCTCCCTTCGAGGTCGAGCCGCCGTCCGACGACTGGTCGCGCGCACTGCACGGTTTCGGCTGGCTGCGGCACATGCGCGCGGCAAACACCAATGTCGCAAGGCAGAACGCGCGTGCGCTCGTCGACGACTGGATCAAGTCCTGCGGGCGCTGGCACCCTGTCGGCTGGGAAGAGCCTGTCGTCGCCCGGCGAATTCTTTCCTGGCTATCGCAGTCGCCGCTGATCCTTGAAGGCTGCGACCGCGATTTCTACCGCCGCTTCCTGCGCTCCATCGCCCGGCAGGTGCGCTACCTGCGCAAGACGATCAACGAAACGCATGACGGCGTGCCGCGCCTGACGGTGGCGATCGCCATTGCCGCGGCAACGGTGTGCATGGCGGGCCAGAACCGTTTCGTGCGACAAAGCCTGCGCCGGCTCGACCAGGAGCTTGCCCGTCAGATCCTTGCCGACGGCGGGCATATCTCGCGCAATCCGGCGGCACTCGTCGAAATCCTGGTCGATCTGCTTCCCGTTCGACAGGCGCTCAGCATGCAGGGCCTTCCGGCCCCGCAGAACGTGATGACGGCGATCGACCGGATGATGCCGATGATCCGCTTCTTCCGCCACGGGGACGGGGCGTTCGCGCATTTCAACGGCTGTGGCTCGACCGCCGCCGATATTCTGGCCACCATCCTCGCCTATGACGATGCCCGCGGCGCAGCGCCCGTCAACGCGCCGCATTCGGGCTACCAGCGTCTGACCGGCGGCGACACGGTCGTTTTGATAGAAACCGGCAAACCCCCGCCGATTTCCGTAAGCGACCGCGCGCACGCAGGCTGCCTTTCCATCGAAATCTCCTCGCGCCGCAACAGGCTGATCATCAACTGCGGCGTTTCCGGCATCTCGCGCGGGCGCTGGAGCGCGGTCGCAAGATCATCCGCCGCCCACTCCACCGCGATTATCGAGGACACTTCTTCGGCGAGGTTCCTGAGCGGGCGCTATTCCGGCCGCTGGCTCGGCGCGCCGATCATTTCCGGACCGACGAACGTGCCGGTCGCCCGCGAGGAAAGCGAAGCAGGCACCCGCGTCGCCGCCAGCCATAACGGCTATCAGGAGCGCTTCCGCATCGTCCATGAACGCGACATCACGCTGTCCGGCGACGGCACGGTGATCGACGGCATCGACCGGTTCAAGCCGACGAGCACGCTCGGCAACGAGGATGCCTATGCCGTCCGCTTCCATCTCCATCCGCAGGTGAAGGCGAGCCTGACCCGCGCGGGCACCGCCGTCCTACTTGTCTGCCCCGACGGGGAGGCGTGGGAATTCGTCGCCCCGCATGCGGAAATGGCGATCGAGGAATCGATTTACCTGTCGGATGTCTACAGCCACCGCCGCACGGAACAGATCGTGCTGTTCGGCCGGGCGAAGACGGAACCCGAAACGCGCTGGCAGCTTCGCCGCACGGCAACCCCCAAAACGGTGAGAAAGCGCGTCGGCGAAAGCGCCGCTCCCGAACTGGACCTCTGACGCCGCTGCGCATGCCGGCAATTGATTGCCGCGACGGCCCTTTCTCCCTTTGCCGCCTTCCAGTTTCAACGCGATCATGTTAGCAGGCTCGCGTATATTCCCCGTTTGCAAACCTGTGAGGCTCAAGACCATGGCCGTGGTGTCGAAACACGTCCCCGTTCCCGAACTCGTTGCCGTAAAACGCGCGCTTTTGTCCGTTTCGGACAAGACGGGTCTCGTCGATTTCGCGAAGGCGCTTGCCGGACGCGGCGTGGAGCTGATCTCCACCGGCGGTACGCGCGCGGCGCTTCAGGAAGCCGGGCTCGACGTCCTCGACGTTTCAGACGTCACGGGCTTTCCCGAGATCATGGACGGGCGGGTAAAGACGCTGCATCCGGGGGTTCACGGCGGGCTGCTCGCCATCCGCGACGATGCCGAACACGCAAAAGCCATGAAGCAGCACGCGATCGCCGGGATCGACCTTCTGTGCGTCAACCTCTACCCCTTCGAGGAAACGGTCGCCAAGGGCGCTGACTACGCGACAGGTGTTGAGAATATCGATATCGGCGGCCCGGCGATGACGCGCGCGGGCGCCAAGAACCACGCCTATGTCACCGTCGTCAGCGATCCTTCCGACTATGCTTCGGTGGTCGAGGCACTGCAGGCGAACGGCGGCAGCATACCGCTCAACCTTCGCAAGACGCTCGCGCAGAAGGCTTTTGCCAGGACGGCAGCCTATGATGCCGCCGTTTCCAATTGGCTCGCCTCCGAAATCGGCGCAGAGACCACGGACTACCGCGCAATCGGCGGCAAGCTGGCCGAGGTGATGCGCTACGGCGAAAACCCGCATCAGTCCGCAGGTTTCTACGTAACGGGCGAAAGGCGCGCGGGCGTTGCGACCGCCCGCCAGCTCCAGGGCAAGACGCTTTCCTACAACAACATCAACGACACGGATGCCGCCTTCGAGCTCGTATCCGAATTCGACCCCGCCCGCACGAAGGCCGTTGCGATCATAAAACACGCCAACCCCTGCGGCGTGGCGGAGGGCGCAAGCCTGACCGAGGCTTACCGCAAGGCGCTTCTTTGCGACCCGGTCTCCGCCTTTGGCGGCATCGTCGCGTTGAACGACACGCTCGACGCCGAAGCTGCGGAGGAAATCGTCAAGACCTTCACCGAAGTGATCATAGCGCCCGACGTCTCCGACGAAGCCGCGACGCTCATCGCCGCGAAAAAGAACCTGCGCCTGCTTGTCACGGGCGGTGTGGCGGACCCGCGCGCGCCGGGCCTTGCGGTGAAGACCGTTGCCGGCGGGCTTTTGGTACAGTCGCGCGACAACGGCGTCGTCGACGATCTCGACCTCAGGGTCGTGACGAAACGCGCGCCGAGCGAACGGGAAATGGCCGATCTGCGCTTCGCCTTCCGCGTCGCCAAGCACGTGAAGTCGAACGCCATCGTCTATGCGAAAGATGGCGCGACGGTCGGCGTGGGGGCCGGACAGATGAGCCGCATCGACAGCGCGCGGATCGCCGCCCGTAAGGCGCAGGACGCAGCAGAAGCAGCGAACCTCGCCGAGCCGCTGACCAAGGATTGCGTGGTCGCTTCCGACGCCTTCTTCCCCTTCGCCGACGGGCTTCTGTCGGCAGCGGAGGCAGGAGCGACGGCGGTCATCCAGCCAGGCGGTTCCATGCGCGACGACGAGGTGATCAAGGCCGCCGACGAGGCCGGCCTTGCCATGGTCTTCACCGGCATGCGCCACTTCCGGCACTGATCCGGTTCCAGGTTTTTAGTCGCGCGGGTCGTCCACGCGCGCGAGCAGCACGAGACCAAGCGTGAAGAAGGCGAGGATGACGGATATCCCCGCCGCCTGGCTGCCGGTCACACCCGTGACCACGCTGACCGAAAAGGGCGCAAGGAAGCTGGTGATCTTGCCCGACAGCGCGAAGAGACCGAAGTGCCGGGTCATTTCGCCGGGCGGCGCGAGATGCACGAGAAGCGTGCGCGAGGCCGCCTGAAGCGGGCCGGCGGCGGCTCCCAGAAACCCGCCAAGCACGAGAAAGACCACCTCCGGAGCCGAGGAAAACAGCCCGCCGGAATTGGGCGCCGTATCCACCACGAAGAACACCGTTTCACGATCGACCGAGACAAGGCCGAGCCCGCAGACGATTAGGATCAGGAGCGCTCCGGAAATCACCGTCTTCGGCCCGAGCAGATCATCCAGCCTGCCGCCGGCGACGGCCCCGATTGTGCCGGTGATGGTGAGCAGGATGCCGAAGGTGCCGATTTCGATCGTGCTCCAGCCGAGCGCGCCGGCGGCGTAAATACCGCCGAAGGCGAAAAGCGCCACCAGCCCGTCCTTGTAGATCATGTTGGCGATGAGAAAGATCAGCATCGGTTTGTGAGCGCGCGCCTTCAGGAAGGTGCCCTTCAAATCCGCAAGGCCGGCCCGGACGGCGGGCGCAAGCGCTGAGCGCTTCGCCACATCCGGCGTGAACAGAAACAACGGCGCAATGAAGACGAGATACCAGATCGCAGAAAACGGCCCGGAGGCGCGATCTCCCGCACCCGTTGACGGATCGAGGCCCAGGATCGGCACGAATCCCAGAAGCGTGCGGCCCGTTTCCGGGTTCGCGGCCATAAAGCCGAGCGCGATGACAAGAGAGACGAGCCCTCCGGCATAGCCCAGCGCCCAGCCTGAGCCGGACAGCCGCCCGAGCCTGCTTCTGGGTACAAGATCCGGCATCATCGCATTCGTGAAGACGGTTGCGAATTCAACGCCGAGTGTCGCGACCGCAAAGCCGATGAGGGCGAGCGGCACCGCGTATGGCGAGCCGGGCTCCGCCCGCCACAGCATCAGGCAACCGATGACGAGCGGCACCGAAAAAGCCGCAATCCACGGTTTCCTGGCCCCCGTCCTGTCGGCAATGGCGCCGAGCACCGGAGCGAGAAACGCGATGCACAGCCCGGCGGCCGCCGTCGCGTAGCCCCAGAGCGTCTGGCCTTCAGCGGGTGTTGCCGCGAGTGCCGAGGCGAAGAACGGGCCGAAGACGAAAGTCGTCACCAGGGTGTGGACGGGCTGCGAGGCCCAGTCGAACAGAAGCCAGCCGCCGACGGCCTTGCGGTCGGCCATCGGGCCGCCTTCCACCCTGGCAACACTCATCAGCGCGTGAGCTCGGCGAACAGGCTGGCCGCGACGGAGAACTTGGAGACGGTCAGTTCCCCGTCCATAATCTCTCCGGCAGCCCGCGACGTGCGTTTGACGCGCAACTCGTTGGCTTCCAGCCAGTTTTCAAGGCCACCCGCTTCAAGGGCATCCAGGGTCAGGCGGCGCTGCGCGATGTCAAGCGTCGCCCGCGCCCGGTCGAGCGCAAGCCCGTCGTAATAATCGCGAAGGTCCATGGAGCGCGCCTGCTGGTCCATCGCGCCGAGGCGGAAGTGTCCGGCGACATCGAAGTAGGTGCGCGCGACATCCTCGAGATCGCGCCCCGATTCCTCCGAGATCAGGACGATATCGGGGATCGCCGCTTCGCCAGGCAGACGGGCGATCCTGTCCGCCAGTTGCGGCGGCACACCTCCGTCGGTCAGGCGCATGACCTCCGCCTGCAGCCGCTCCACCATGCCGACGGGGGCGATCTCGGCGAATTTCGCCGCCAGGCCGACGATACCGGGCCGGAAACGGTTGACGATCGCTTCGATACCGTCGGCGAAGGAGACGTTGCGCAGGAACCAGACGGACTGACCGAGGACAAGGTTTTGTACCGCGGAATAAAGTTCGAGCTGAAGATCGCCCGCGATCTTATTGTCGAGCGCGTCGATCTCGGTGTTCAGGTCCGTCAGCCCGAAGGCGTCGCGAACGGCGGCGAAAGCCTGCGCTATCTGCGGCGCCTCCACCCCGGTCTGGTCGGAAATGCGGGTCAGATAGGTCGGCCCGCCACGGTTGATCATGGAATTGGCGAGCATGGTCGCGATGATCTCCCGGCGCAGACGGTGGCCCGAAAGCTCTTGCGAATAGTCTTCGCGCATGGCCTCTGGGAAATAGCGGAAAAGCTCCTTGCCGAGGTAACTGTCATCGGGAACCGAACTTGCCAGCAGATCGTCGAAGAGCAGGATCTTGGCATAGGCGAGCAGGATGCCGATTTCCGCGCGCGTAAGCGTCAGTCCCGCTTTTTCCATGGCGCGAATCTGATTGTCGTCGGGCAGTTCCTCAACCTCGCGGTTGAGGTGGCCCGCCGCCTCCAGCCGCTGCATCATGCGCGCCTGATAGCCGAAATCCTCAAGTCCGCGCCGCTCTGCAAGCGAAAGCGCAAGCGTCTGCAGGTAATTGTTGCGCAGGACCAGCGAGGCGACATCATCCGTCATGTCGGCAAGCAGGCGGTTTCGGTCGTAGATGTCGAGCTTGCCGGAACGCACCGCCGCGCCCAGCGCGATCTTGATGTTGACCTCCATGTCGGAGGAATTCACGCCGGCCGAATTGTCGATGGCGTCCGAATTGCAGCGTCCGCCCTTGCGGTGAAACTCGATGCGCGCCTTCTGCGTCATGCCGAGGTTGGCGCCCTCGCCCACGACCTTCGCCCCCAGTTGCGCCGCCGTCACGCGGATCGGGTCGTTGGCGCGGTCGCCCGCATCCGCATCCGTCTCCTCGCTTGAGCGCACATAGGTGCCGATGCCGCCGAACCAGAAGAGATCGACCTTCATCTTCAAGATCGCGTTCATGACCTCCTGCGGTGTCGCCTTCGTCTTTTCCAGGCCGAGAAGCTCCTGCATCTGCTTCGACAGCGGGATCGACTTGGCCGCGCGCGAGAAGATGCCGCCGCCTTCGGAAATCAGCGCCGCGTCATAGTCGTTCCAGGACGACCGGCCGAGATCGAACACGCGCTTGCGTTCGTTCCAGGAGGTTTCCGGGTCCGGGTTCGGATCGATGAAGATGTCGCGATGGTCGAAAGCGGCGACAAGCCTGATCGCCTTGGACAAAAGCATACCGTTGCCGAAGACGTCGCCCGACATGTCGCCCACGCCAGCGACCGTGAAGGGCTCCGTCTGGATGTCGCGGTCCATTTCGCGGAAATGGCGCTTCACCGCCTCCCAGGCGCCCCGCGCGGTAATGCCCATCTTCTTGTGGTCGTACCCGGCGGAACCGCCCGAAGCGAAAGCGTCGCCCAGCCAGAAATTGCGGTCGGACGAAATCTCGTTTGCGGTGTCGGAGAAGGTTGCCGTGCCCTTGTCCGCGGCAACGACCAGATAGGGGTCGTCGTCGTCGTGGCGCACGACAAGTTCCGGCGGCCAGACCGTGTCGCCATCCAGGTTGTCGGTCACGTCGAGCAATGAGGAGATGAAGATCTTGTAGGCTTCCGTGCCTTCCGCGAAAATTTCCTCTCGCGAACCGCCCGCGGGCAGCCATTTGGGCACGAAACCACCCTTCGCGCCCACGGGCACGATGACGGCATTCTTCACCTGCTGCGCCTTTACGAGGCCCAGAATTTCGGTGCGGAAGTCCTGCGGGCGGTCAGACCAGCGCAAGCCGCCGCGCGAGACCTTGCCGAAGCGCAGATGCACGCCTTCCACGCGCGGCGAATAGACGAAGATTTCGCGGAACGGCCTCGGCTCGGGCAGTTCCTCCAGCCGGCGCGGATCGAGCTTGAAGGCGAAGGTCGGCTTCGGCTGTCCATGTACGTCGAGCTGGTAGAAATTCGTTCGCAGCATCGCGTCGATGACGTTCTGGAAGCGGCGCAGGATGCGGTCGTCGTCAAGGCTTTCCACCTGGTCGAAAGCCGCCGTCAGTTCCTGTTCCAGACGCGCCGCACCCAACGAACGGTCTCCGTCATCATGTGCCGGGTCGAAGCGGATGTGGAAAAGCTCGACAAGCTGGCGCGTGATGTCCGCATAGCGGTTCAGCGTGCCCCACATATAGTCTTCCGAAAAGCGGATGCCGGCCTGACGCAGATAGCGCGACAGCGCCCGCAGCATGGCGATGTCGCGCCACGCAAGGCCCGCCGACAGCACGAGCGCGTTGTAGCCGTCCGATTCCGCGCGGTTTTGCCAGATTGCGATGAAAAGCGCCTCCAGCCGCTCGCGCTCGTCGTTGCTGAGCTTGATATCGCTGCCCGTGGCGCGCTCCAGCGTTTTCTCGTGCAGATAGGCGAGCGGTCGGTCCGCGGGCGTTATGCGGTAGGTCCGTTCGTTGATGACGCGAAAACCCATGTTTTCCAGGATCGGAACGCGCGCGGAAAGCGGAATCGGCTTTTCGTGATGGAAGACCTTCAGCGTCAGCCTGTTGGGTGCGTCGTCCGGCCTGCGGGTAAAGCGGATCGATGTGTCGCGCCGCTTGGAAAGCTTCTCGATGACGCGAATGTCCTCGATCGCGGTTTCGGCGGAGAAGACCTCCTTGTAGCCTTCCTGAAAGGCATCGGCATAGCGGCGCGCTTCCTCGAGCGCGCGGTTGCCGCCATAGGCGGTGCGCAGCACCTCTTTCAGATCGTCCGCCCAGGTGCGCACGATTTCCGAGACCGCCTGCTCCAGCTCGTCCTGGTCCGGGTTCGGCGTTTCGCCCTCATAGCGGCCGACGATGAAATGCACGCGCGCGAGCGGGCCTTCCGGATAGGTGACGTACCAGGCGGACAGGCGCCCGTCGAAGACATCCGCCAGATAATGCCCGATCTTCAGGCGCATTTCCGTCGAATAACGGTCGCGCGGGACGAAGCAGAGGATCGACACGTAGCGGTCGAACCGATCCCGGCGGGCCAGCACGCGAATGCGCGGGCGCTCCTCGAGCTGCAGGATCGCCATGGAGAACTGATAGAAAAGGTCGGGATCGATCTGGAAAAGCTCATCGCGGGGATAGCCTTCCATGATGTTCATGAGCGCGCGGCCCGAATGGCTTTCCGGCTCGTAGCCTGCGCGCGTAAAGACGCTGTCGACCTTGCGCCTCAAATAGGGAATTGAGCGCGTTGACAGCGTATAGGCGGTTGCCGTGAAGAGGCCGACGATCCTGAGTTCGCCGCAAAGTTCGCCGGCATCGTCGAAAAGCTTCACGCCGACATAGTCCATGTGCACGCGCCGGTGCACCCGGCTCTTCACATTGGCCTTGGCGATGATGAGCGGTTCCGGCTTCATCAGGAATTCGCGGATTTCCGGCGTCATCACCACGAATTCGGACCCGCGCCTGAGAACGCGCACATCCGGGTCCTTCAAAAGGCCGAGGCCCGTGCCTTCCTTGTGGGAAAGCTCGCCGCGCTGCGCGCCCCCCTCGAAATGGTATTCGCGCATGCCGAGCAGGATGAAGTTGTCGGCCTCCATCCACTCCAGGAACTGCACGGCCTCCGCCAGATCGTCGGCGGCGAAGGGCGGCGGGCTTTCCTTGTAGGTCGAGATCGCCCGCTGCAGGCGCCCGCGCATGTCGCTCCAGTCCGTTACCGCGCGGCGAACATCGTTCATCACCCCGTCCAGCCGGTCCATAAGGCCACCGCGCTCGATCTCGGCATCGATGCGCGCGACATGGATATGGATGAGGCTTTCCTTGCGGACGTTCTTTTTCTCCTTGCCGGTGAACTTGCCGTGGCAAGCGATCAGCCTGCCTTCCTCGTCACGTTCGACCATCAGGATCGGATGCAGAACAAGGCGAACTTCCAACCCGCTGTCCTGCAGCTCCGCCATGACGGAATCCACCAGGAACGGCATGTTGTCGTTGACGACCTCGACGACCGTGACGTCGCCCGCGCGCACGCCGTCGGCCCGGAATGCGGGGTTATAGACGTTTACCCGGTGCGTGCCGACGGGGTGGTTCGCCATATCCTTCCACGCCTCACGGGCGAAGGCGGCAAGCTCGTCCCTGGTGTAGGTAACGAGGTCTTCGGCGGCCCCCCGCTCGAACAGCGCCTTCGCGAAGGGTGCAAGTTCGGCTTCCAGTGCGCCGACCACGCCCTCGATCAGACGGTTTTTCGCATTGTCCTTGGCTTCGGGCATAACTCCCCCCGACTTATGATTGTCGATTGTCGTTCGGCTGCGGCTAACGGTCGGCTGATCGCAAGGTCCGTCCGATTCGGACACTCCACGCCCGCCAGGCTCCATGCTAGCCTGACCGACAGAAACGGCAATGACGGAAATGATTTAATCCGCATAAGGATCGCATCATGACGGAAAATGAACGGATCACCGCGCTTGATCTCGGCGATGGCTCGCCGCAAAGCCCGGAAACCGCCGCCTATTTCGCGAAATGCGAGGAAAAACTCGGCCTCGTGCCGAACGTATTGAGGGCTTATGCCTTCGACGACGGGAAGCTGCGCGCCTTCACGCAGATGTATAATGACCTGATGCTGGGCGACAGCGGACTTTCCAAGCTGGAACGGGAGATGATCGCCGTCGCCGTTTCCTCGGTAAATCACTGCTTTTATTGCCTGACTGCGCATGGCGCGGCCGTACGCCAGCTTTCGGGCGATCCGAAGCTCGGCGAACTGATGGTCATGAACTACCGGGTCGCCGACCTCACGCCCCGCCACCGTGCCATGCTCGATTTCGCGGTGAAGCTGACGAAGGAGCCGGAAGCGATCCTGGAGGCCGACCGCGAAGCCCTGCGCAAGGCCGGCTTCTCCGACCGAGACATATGGGACATCGCCTCGGTCGCCGCCTTCTTCAACATGTCGAACCGTGTCGCATCCGCGGTCGACATGCAGCCGAACGACGAATATCACGGCATGGCCCGATAGGAACTGCCGGCAAATTTCTTCGGCACGATGACAAGGCACCGCAGTTTGGTGTAGAAGAAGCGCCGCCGCGGGCGAATTGTCCGCACGAATGCCCGCCCGCGCTTTGGTTGCGCCGATGCGGCGGGCGCAAACCTCTTCAATTCGGAGACGGGAGCAATGGTCGCGAAGATTTTCATTGACGGTGAAGCCGGCACAACGGGTTTGCAGATCCGCGAGCGCCTTGCCCGTCGCCGCGACATGGACCTCGTCTCGATTCCCGCCGACAAGCGCAAGGACGTCGAAACGCGCAAGGCGCTTTTGAACGAGGCTGATGTCGCCATTCTCTGCCTGCCGGACGATGCAGCGCGCGAAAGCGTCTCGCTCATCGAAAACGACACCACAAGGGTGATCGACGCCTCGACCGCCCATCGCGTGGCGCAAGGCTGGGACTATGGCTTCGCCGAGATGGACCGGGACCATGGCGCGCGCATCGCCGCCTCGAAGCGCGTGGCGAACCCGGGCTGCTATCCGCAAGGGGTGATCGCCTTCCTGCGCCCTCTGGTGGGTGCCGGCCTCGTACCGGAAAGCCTGCCGGTCACCGTCAACGCGATTTCCGGTTACTCGGGCGGCGGGCGCTCCATGATCGAGGCATACGAGAATGGCGAAGGCGGAAATGCGCCCTTCATGCCCTATGCGCTCGGCCTCAACCACAAGCATTTGCCGGAAATGCAGCTTTATTCGAAGCTCGAAAAGACGCCGCTTTTCCAGCCGGCGGTCGGCGACTATGCGCAAGGCATGGTGACCTTCGTACCGCTGCAGCTCGAGACCCTGCCGAAGGTGCCGAGGGGGGCGGAGCTTCACGCGGCCGTCGCCGACCATTATGCGTCGATCACCAACAGCTTCGTCGACGTCGCGCCTTACGAGGTGGTGGACAAGCTGCCGGATCTCGACCCGCAGACCTTCAACGGCACAAATCGCATGCACCTGCATGTCTTCGCCAACGACAAGCGCGCGCAGGCGCTGCTGGTCGCCGTTTACGACAATCTGGGCAAGGGCGCTTCGGGTGCCGCCGTCCAGAACCTGAACCTGATGCTTGGCGTCGACGGTTCGACGAGCCTCGCCGCCTGACGTTGCGCTGAAAACCCAAGGAGAACTGTCCGTGGAAAAATTCACCACGCTCACCGGGGTCGCGGCCCCCATGCCGATCGTCAATGTCGATACCGACATGATCATCCCCAAGCAGTTCCTGAAGACGATCAAGCGCACCGGCCTCGGCACGGCGCTGTTTCACGAGATGCGCACCCATGAGGACGGCTCGGAGAACACCGAATTCGTGCTCAACCAGCCGGCCTACCGCAATGCGCAGATCCTGGTCGCGGGCGACAATTTCGGCTGCGGATCGAGCCGCGAACACGCCCCGTGGGCGTTGCTCGACTACGGCATCCGCTGCGTGATCTCCACCTCCTTCGCGGACATCTTTTACAACAACTGCTTCAAGAACGGCATCCTGCCGATCGTCGTTTCCCAGGAAGAACTCGACAAGCTGATGGACGACGCGCGCCGCGGCGCGAACGCGACGCTCACCGTCGACCTGGAAGCGCAGGAGATCAAGGGGCCGGACGGCGGCGTCATCACCTTCGATATCGACCCGCACCGCAAGCACTGCCTGCTGAACGGGCTCGACGATATCGGCCTGACGATGGAAAAGGCCCCTTCGATCGACAGCTTCGAGAGCAAGCTGGGCGAAGCGCGCCCCTGGGTCTGAGACAGGCCGACGCAAATTCTACGAAAATATTCGAAGGCCGGGGCATTTCCCCGGCCTTTGTTTATCTCACCCGGCAAGCTCCGCCATTTTCACGGCAGCTTGATCGGCCGTGTCGAGACATTTCGCTTCTTCGTTCGTATCTGTAGATTAACTGAACAAACAGTACGGAAACCCATGACGAGCGCCCAAGCGATCACCAGCCTGACGCCCTATATCCCCTGGACCGACGCGAGGGGACGGCTTTCGCCTTTCAAGCTTTTCGTTTTTCTTGGCATTCTTCTTCCCGGTCTCCTGCTCGCCTACGGGCTTCTCGCCGGAACACTCGGCTCGAAACCTGTCGAGGCGGCCATCCACGAAACGGGCGACTGGGCGATCCGTTACCTGTTCCTGTCACTCTCCATCACGCCGCTCAGGCGTATCGCAAGCTGGCCGAAGCTCATCCAGGTCCGGCGAATGCTGGGTCTTGCCGCCCTAGGTTATGCCCTCCTGCATCTGACGTTTTATGCAGCCGACGAGGCCTGGGACCTGCAGAAGGTGGCAAGCGAGATCGTACTGCGCATCTATCTCACCATCGGCTTTACCGCTCTTTTCATGATGGCCCTTCTGGGCGCGACGTCGACAGACGGCGCGATCCGCAAGATGGGGGCGAACTGGAACCGGCTGCACAAGGTTGCCTACGCCATCGCCATTCTCGCCGGCCTCCACTTCTTCATGCAGTCGAAATCCGACGTCACGGAGGCCACCTTGATGAGCGGCTTCTTCGTGCTCCTGATGGGATATCGTATCGCCCACAGGCTGAAGTTCGACATCGCTTCGCCGCTCACGCTCGCAGTTGTCGCCGCCCTTTCCGGTCTCGCCACGGCGGGCCTGGAGTATGCCTGGTATGCGATAGCGACCGGCATTCCGGCCGAGCGGGTGCTCGCCGCAAACCTCGATTTCAGCTACTCGATCCGCCCTGCATGGTGGGTGGCCTTCACGGGCTTCGCGGTCACTGCCCTCCCGATCCTGGTCTTCCTGAGGGACCGGCTTTTCAAGAGTTCGGGCCCGCGGGTTTCATCGGCGCGAACCTGAGACCCCGCGGCTTGCCTTCCGGCAGGCCAACGCAACGCCTGTGCGCGCTGCTCAATCGGCGAGCGGACGTTTCGATTTCCGATAGGCACTGGCTTCCCGCTCGATCTGGTCAAGCACGTTGCCCACGCGCGAAAGTGCGCGCGTCGTCTTTTGAAAGCGCGTCACATGCGCTTCGAACAGCGACGCCGCGATTTCGGGGAACTCCTGCAACATGCGCTTGAAAAGCGCGCGGCGGATGCGAATGAGTTCGACATCGCCGGAGGCGACCGCCCGCGCCGGGCGCCGCGTTTCCACCAGAAGCGCCAGTTCGCCGATCAGTGTGCCCGATCCGAAGGTGCCAAGGTGCTCCCGCTCGTCCTGCCCGCGCTCAAGGCTGACTTCGCCGGTCGCGATGACGTATCCCCCGTCCGCGCGCTCGCCTTCTCGAAAAATCACCTGGCCATCGCGGTATGTCAGGTTCTCCGCCGAAAACGCAAGCAGCCGCAACTGATCGTCCGGAAAGTCGGCGAGCAGCGGCACCTGGCGCAATAGGTTCATGTCGCGGGCGAGACTCATGCCCTGAGATTTAGCAGAGACGCAAGGCCGCACAAAGGGTTAATGCCGCATGGGCCGGTTTCATTCGCATCGGAATGAACGGGATCGCGGGCGATCTCCCAATGCGCACGGCGTTATGATGAAGGATGGAGCAGCGAGCCTTCAGGCGTCCACCAATCGCAAATGCCGCTTTTTCTCGAAAACCTTCAGCACCTGCGCCAGTTCCGATCCGCGCTTCAGGATCGCGCCGCCCGCGCCGATGACCGCGTAGGCGCCCTGCCGGCGAGCGTTTTTCGGAACCTTTTCGATGCGGAAAAGCGGCATTTCCGACGTGCGCCGGAATACGGAGAAAACGGCCTTTTCCTTCATGTGGTCGATGGCATAATCGCGCCACTCGCCACTTGCCACCATCCTGCCGTAAAGCCTCAGGATCTGGTCGAGTTCGCGTCGGTGAAACGCCACGAGGGGAACGGCGCGCTGTGCGGGCGGGGCGGAGCGTTGCACCGGCGAGTATCCGGCCTCGACCGATGCCGGCGCTCCGCCGGATAGCGCATCTTCATCGAATTCGCTCATGGCGCCTCCTGTCGCATAATCGACATCTTGCGCCCAGCCGCCGCGCGGATGCAAGAGGCGGGCGAAAATGCCCGACGAAAGTTGACCGAGAAAGATACGGATTATTCATATTTTCGCCCCAATCCGGCCCTTACCGCGCCATCTTGACCTTCGATAAAAGAGAAGTTGCCTCAGAGAACCGATCTTCGAGGAGACTTCGGAACGCACTAGCCCCCCAGCCCCCCGGGGTCGCGAGAAGATCGGGAATTGATCCGGTTACGGTTCAATCCCGCAAGGTAACCCGAAGGGCCGGCTGTCAAGCCGGCCCTCTCCTTTTTCAGCACCCGTTCACGATTCCCGTTTCTCCCGGCGATTTTTCGCCGAGAATTCACAGGCCGTTCTTCCGTAGAACGTTCAAGCGGGCTATGCTTTTGGCATGAGTACGGATCTCATCGCCACGCGGCCGGCAAGGCCGATCGATGCCGAAACACTGTCCACCATCCATCTGGAAGCGTGGCGCGGAGCTTATCGCGGCCTTCTTTCCGGCGTCGACCTTGAGCGGATGATCTCCCGGCGCGGCCCCCGGTGGTGGCGCGGAGCGCTGTCACGCGGCGTGTTGATCCAGGTGCTGGAAGTTGCCGGGAAGACCGTTGGCTATGCCACATACGGGCGCTCGCGCATGCGTGAACTGCCCTTCGAGGGCGAGATTTACGAGCTTTACATCCTGCCCGAATACCAGGGCCTCGGTTTCGGCACCAAGCTTTTTCAGGCGACGCGCCGCGCACTCGTTCGCATGCGCCTGTCCGGCGCCACGGTCCGCGTGCTTTCCGAAAACGAGGCCGCCATGCGGTTTTATCGTTCGCTCGGCGGTCAGCTTCTGATGAACAGCCAGGAGCAGGTGGCCGGCACCTCTGTGGAGCTTTCCGTCTTCGGCTGGTTCGCCGACAGCGACGCATCATAAACTATTGTAATATATAATTTTTCACCTTCCGCCGACCATACGGCAGCACGGCCTGTCCATCTAGTTATATCGTTGCAGCGCACAATTCGCGGCTTGCCATCGGCGGTCCGCCTTGCCATACAGCGCGCAAAACAAATTCAGGAGCCTGAACGACCATGCGTATCGATGCTGTGCCGATCGGCAAGAACCCGCCCGAGGACATCAACGTGATCGTCGAAGTGCCGGTGGGCGGCGAGCCGATCAAATACGAAATGGACAAGGAGGCGGGCGCCATGTACGTCGACCGCTTTCTGTATACGCCGATGCGCTATCCCGGCAATTACGGCTTCATTCCGCACACGCTTTGCGGCGATGGCGACCCGCTCGACGTGGTGGTCGTGAACCAGCGGCCGATCGTTCCCGGCGCCATCATCAACTGCCGCCCGATCGGCGTGCTCTTCATGGAGGACGAGGCGGGAATGGACGAAAAGCTGCTTGCCGTTCCCTCGACCAAGATCACCCGGCGCTACGAAAGCGTCAATCACTATGAGGATTTACCGAAAATCACGCTCGACCAGGTGCAGCACTTCTTTGAGCATTACAAGGACCTGGAGGCCGGCAAATGGGTCAAGATCGTCGGTTGGGGCGGCCCGGACGACGCCAAGCGGATCATCATGGAATCGATCGAGCGCGAAAACGACAAGGCAAAATAAGAAAAAAACAGCAGAATTTGCACAGGGCGGCTCCGGTCGCCCTTTTTTATTGGCAAGCCGGCGAGCGATTATTGCGAGAATTTGTGTTTTCCACCCACGCCCCTGGATATAAACTATCGTATAGTAAGTCATATCGACCCACGCCACTCCTCCTCCCGTACGACCGTGCGTGGACGTCGCTTTTTTGCGGATTTCGACAACATCCAATCCGGAGGCGAAGCCATGCTGAAGTTCGATGCGCAAACGGCCCGGATTCTGGATGACGCCTATCAGGGCTCGGACATCGTCAAGCGGCGCATGGCGAATTTCGATGCGCTGGACATCAGGGCGGGCGACCGTGTCCTCGACATCGGTTGCGGCACCGGCCTCATGACGCTGGAGCTTTCCCGCGCCGTCGGCGAAAAAGGCCGCGTGATCGCCATCGACCCGAGTGCGGAGATGCGTGAATATGCGACTTCGCGCTGTTCGGTGCGTGAAAACATCGAAATCCACGAAGGGTCGGCAAACGACCTGCCCCTTGCCGGTGAAAGCGTCGACAAGGCGGTCGCCGTTCAGGTGTTCGAATATGTGGAGGATATTCCCGGCGCGCTCAGGGAAATCAACAGGGTGCTTGGCCGCGACGGGCGGCTCGTCATCGGCGACATGCATTGGGACACGATGGCCATGTTTACCGACGACCGGCCGCGCATGGGCCTGATGCGCTCCATCTGGGACCGTCACATGGTGGAGCGGCGGGTACCGGCGATCCTGCCAGCCATGATGGAAGACGCAGGCTTTCTCGTGGAAGAAATCAGGCCCCTGACATATGTCGACCGGACGCTGAGGCCGGACGGGCTCGCGCACATGATGATCGTTCTCATGAAAAATTACACGGTCCAGAAGGAACTTCTCGACCCGGCGATCGTCGAGGCCTGGGCCGACGAGCAGTTCGAACTGGCACGCACCGGCCGCTTCTTCTTCACCATCTCACATTTCGTGGTTGCGGCAACAAAGCGGTAGTGAAAATTTTCATCCCCATCTTGCGGGGCCGGGCAATTCCAAGCATTGTCCCGCCTGCCCGGCGCGCCTGAAAGTTTCATCCAGTCTTTTTCCCATTTTCCGGGAGCGATTTCCCGTGTCTTCCTCCGTTTCACGCGTGCGCGCCACGCTCATCGGCCTTACCGCCGTCCTCATGTGGTCGACGCTCGGCCTCTTTGGCGCGGCCTCCGGCAACGTACCGCCGTTTCTTCTGAACGCGCTTTGCTTCGGCATCTCCGGCATCGCGGCAACCGTCTGGCTGGCGCTTCGTCCGGGCGGGCTTGCCGCGTTTCGCCAGCCGCTGAAGGTCTGGGCGTTCGGCACCGCCGGCCTTTTCGGCTTCCACTTTTTTTACTTCACCGCGATCCGCAATGCCCCGCCGGTCGACGCCAATCTCATCAACTACACATGGCCGCTTCTGATCGTCGTCTTTTCAGCCCTCCTGCCGGGGGAAAGATTGCGCGTTCATCACATCATCGGCACGCTGCTCGGCCTTGGTGGGGCGGCGCTGCTGGTGACGAAGGGCAAGGGCCTTTCGCTCGATCCGGCCTATGCACTCGGCTATCTCGCCGCCATCTGCTCTTGCCTCTTCTGGTCGAGCTATTCCGTCCTGTCGCGCAGGCTGGGCGCGGTGCCTACTCAAGCCGTTGCCGGGTTCTGCCTGTCGACATCCGCCCTTTCCGTTGCCGCGCATCTGGTGTTGGAGGAAACCGTCTTGCCGGCAAACGCGGCTGAATGGGCTGCCGTCCTCGGCCTTGCCGCCTTTCCGGTTGGCCTTGCCTTTTTCGCCTGGGACATCGGTGTGAAGCGCGGCGACATCCAGGTGCTGGGCGCGGGCGCCTATGCCGCGCCGCTTCTTTCGACACTGCTTCTGATCGCGTTCGGATTTGGCGACTTTAACGCCGTCATCGGGCTTGCTTGCCTGATGATTACGCTCGGCGCCGTCATCGCGGCGAAGGACATGTTCTTCCGCCGCCGCTCCGCCGAACGGACAGTGGCCGGCGCGCCTGTGGGGGAATAGTCTCGAGGCACGCTATACCCGCCCGAGACAGGAGAGGGACGATGACAAACGTGACCGACTTCCGCCCCCGCCGCAGCGTTCTCTACATGCCGGGTTCCAACGCCCGCGCGCTGGAAAAGGCCAGGACGCTCGATGCCGACACCCTCATCCTCGACCTTGAGGATGCCGTGGCGCCCGATGCGAAGGAAGCCGCGCGCGATGCGGTTGCGGCTGCCGTCAAATCGGGCGGATACGGACACCGTGAACTTGTCATCCGCATCAACGCTGCCGATACGCCCTGGGGCGCGGCGGACCTTGAGGCGGCAATAGAGGCCCGGCCCGACGCGATCCTTATTCCAAAAGTGTCGGTCTCGGCCGATATCGAGCGCATCGCCGACCGGGTAAACGCCGGCCACGCCCCGGCGAGGGTCAAGCTCTGGGCAATGATGGAAACACCGCTTGCCATGCTGAATGCGCGCGATATCGCCGCTGCCGCCCGCAACCCAGAAACGCGGCTTGCCTGCTTCGTGATGGGCACCAACGACCTTGCCAAGGAAACGCGGGCGCGCATCCTGCCGGGCCGCGCGCCGATGATGCCCTGGCTGATGGCTTGCGTGGCGGCAGCACGTGCCTATGGCCTCGACATCGTCGACGGCGTCTATAATGATTTCAACGACGAAAGCGGCTTTGCCGCCGAATGCCTGGAGGGCGCGGAAATCGGCATGGACGGCAAGACGCTGATCCACCCGAAGCAGATCGGGCCGGCCAATGTCGCCTTTTCGCCCTCTGACGAGGAAGTGAACCGGGCGCGCAAGATAATCGCGGAATTCGACAAGCCCGAAAATGCGCGCAAAGGCGCAATCCAGGTGGACGG
Source organism: Hongsoonwoonella zoysiae (assembly GCF_013266695.1). Taxonomy (GTDB): domain Bacteria; phylum Pseudomonadota; class Alphaproteobacteria; order Rhizobiales; family Stappiaceae; genus Hongsoonwoonella; species Hongsoonwoonella zoysiae. The sequence continues at coordinate 1,161,950 of NZ_JABRXF010000001.1, read as the reverse complement.
GAAAATGGTGGAGCGCCTGCACGCGGATATGGGCCGGCGTACCGTAGCGCTTGCCGAAGCGATCGCGGCGCGCGCATAAAGACTTTCGACATAACCTGCGTGAATCGGACCCGCCATGAAGCTCTACCGCATCATCACCGGCAAGGACGACAGCGAATTCTGCCACCGCATTTCGGCGGCGCTCGACAAGGGGTGGGAGCTTCACGGCTCGCCGTCGCTTACCTTCGACAGCGTGCGCGGCGTAACCATCTGCGGCCAGGCGGTCGTCAAGGAAGTCAACGGCAAGACCTATTCGCCGGACATGAAGCTCGGCGAACAATAAGCCTGCACGCCGGTCATCCCTTCTCCTGATCCAGCGAATGGCGCTGGATCAGCGGCAACTGGAACAGCGTGAAGGCAACGGTGATCGGCATGATGCCGAACACCTTGAAGGAAACCCAGAAATCGGTCGAAAACGAACGCCACACGAATTCGTTCAGCGCGGCGAGCACGAAGAAGAACACGCCCCAGCGGAAAGTGAGCTTTCGCCAGCCGTCGTCGTCCAGATGGAACACGCTGTCGAAGACGTAGCCGAGCAAAGACTTTTTGAAGAAAAGTCCGCCGAGCAGTATCGAACCGAAAAGCAAGTTCACGATCGTCGGCTTCAGCTTGATGAAAAGCTCGTCATGCAGCCAAAGCGTCAGCGCGCCGAAGACGAGTACCACCACGCCGGAAACGACCGGCATGACGGGCAGGCGCTTCGTCAGGACATAGGAAACGAAGAGAGAGGCCGTGATCGCCACCATGAAGACGGCGGTGGCGATGAAGATCGGGCCGCCGAGTTCGCCGAGTGCGGGGAACATTTCTGCCAGCATTTCGCCCCGCGCATTGGCGAAGAAGAACAAAACCAGCGGCCCCAGTTCCAGAACCAGCTTCGGAAACGGCGCGAGTTCGCGGCGGTCGGCTGCGTTGGGCTCGTGTTCAAATTCCATTTGGCGCAAATCCGTTCCTTGCAATCCTGTCTCTTCAAGGGAGTCTTGGCGGCAGAAATTGGCACCGGTTGGGCATCATCCCGCCAAACCGGCAATCGCCTTCGCAAAATCTTCCGCCTTGAAGGGTTCGAGATCGTCGACGCCCTCGCCGACCCCGATGAAATGCACCGGCATGCGGTGCTTTGCCGATATGGCGACGAGTATGCCGCCACGCGCCGTTCCGTCCAGCTTCGTCATGACGAGACCCGAGACCCCCGCCGTCCGGCCGAAGATTTCCACCTGGTTCATGGCGTTCTGGCCCGTGGTGGCGTCGAGTGTCAAAAGCACCGTATGAGGCGCGCTCTCGTCGTGCTTCTTGATGACGCGCACGACCTTTTCAAGCTCGGCCATCAGCTCCGCCCGATTCTGCAGGCGGCCCGCCGTATCGATCAGCAGCACGTCCATCGCCTTTTCGCGCGCTTCCTTCATAGCGTCGAAGACGAGGCCCGCCGCATCCGCACCGGTATCGCGCGCGATAACGTCCGCCCCCGTGCGCTCGCCCCAGATCTTGAGCTGCTCCACGGCGGCGGCGCGGAAGGTGTCGCCGGCGGCCAGCATCACGCGCCTGCCTTCGGCCGCGAATTTCGCCGAAAGCTTGCCGATTGTGGTCGTCTTGCCCGTGCCGTTGACCCCGACGACGAGAATGACATGCGGCTTCAGCGATGCGTCGATCTCAAGCGGCTTCGCCACCGGCTCCAGCACGCTTTTCACCTCTTCAGCCAGAATGCGGCGCACCTCTTCTTCGGAAATTTCCTTGTCGTAGCGTCCGTCGGCCAGCCGTTCGGTGATGTTCATCGCCGTTTCAACGCCAAGGTCCGCCTGGATCAGGATGTCTTCCAGTTCCTCCAACGTATCGGCGTCGAGCTTGCGCTTGGTGAAAATCGCCGAAATGCCGCCGGTCAGCGCGGAGGATGAGCGCGACAGCCCGTCGCGCAGCTTCGAAAACCAGCTTTTCTTTTCTTTCGCCGGCTTCGGCTGGACAGTGGACGAGGGTTCAGGTTGCGCCGTCACCGGCTCCGGTTCGAAGGTTTCAAGTGTGGTTTCCGCCGGCTCCTCTTCGCCAACTTCGGCATCGGGCGCGGCTTCCGCCTCGGCTTCTTTAACCTCCGGTTCGGCAGCGCTGCCGGCTTGCCTTTCTTCGGATATATCCGCAGCCGCTTCCGCTTCGCTTGCGCGGCTTTCCTCGGAAGGCGTGCCTTCGGGCGCCGCCTCGTCCTTCGCGCCGAATAAACGGCCGAGGAATCCGCGTTTCTTTTCGCTCATGAAATCAAGCTGCCTTTGAAATCCGGTCCGCCAGGAGGTGGCGCCCGGTATGCCCCTTTATCGCCATCTCCACAAGGTCGCCGGAAGCATGACCCTCGAATTCGACCTGGGTAAACTGCTCCGTACGGCCAAGGCCCTCGCGCTCGACAAGCACGAAACGGCGGGTGCCCACCTCGCGCTCAAGATGTACCTTCAGCGCTGCCTCGCCCTTTTCGCGCAGTCGTCCGGCACGCTCCTTCACAAGCGCACGATCGACCTGCGGCATACGCGCGGCCGGCGTTCCGGGGCGGGCCGAGAACGGAAAGACGTGAAGATGTGTCAACCCGCATTCGTCGACGATCTTCAACGTGTTTTCGAACATCGCCTCCGTTTCGGTCGGGAAACCCGCGATGATATCGGCGCCGAAGACGACATCCGGGCGCAGCGCCCGCACTTCCTCGCAGAATCGGATCGTATCCGCGCGCAGGTGCCGGCGCTTCATGCGCTTGAGGATCAGGTCGTCGCCCGCCTGCAGCGACAGGTGGAAATGCGGCATCAGCCGCTCTTCCTCGGCGATCGCGCGCATCAGCGCTTCGTCCGCCTCGATGCTGTCGATGGAGGAAAGCCTGAGGCGATCGAGCCCCGGCACCATCTTCAGGATCTTCAGCGTGAGTTGGCCCAGCGTCGGCGCACCCGGCAGATCCGCGCCATAGCTGGTGATGTCCACACCCGACAGCACGATTTCGCGGTGGCCGTTTTCGACAAGACGGCGGATCTGGTCGATCACCACGCCCATGGGCACCGAACGCGAGTTGCCGCGCCCGTAGGGAATAATGCAGAAGGTGCAGCGATGGTCGCAGCCGTTCTGGATCTGGACGAAGGCGCGCGCGCGGCCCTCCAGCCCGTCGATCAGGTGGCCCGCCGTCTCGCGCACGCTCATGATGTCGTTGACGCGGACCTTCTCGCTCTCCTCGATGCCGAATTGCGCGACACGGCCGTAAGAGGCGCGCTCCAGCTTCTCGCTGTTGCCGAGCACGAGGTCGACCTCTTCCATCCCTGCGAATGTGCCGCTTTCCGTCTGAGCCGCGCAGCCGGTCACGATGATGCGCGCGTCCGGGTTCTCGCGCCGCGCCTTTCGGATCGCCTGGCGCGCCTGACGCACGGCTTCGTTCGTCACGGCGCAGGTGTTGACGAGCACGGCCTCCTTCAGCCCGGCGGCCTCGGCCTCGCGCTTCATGACCTCCGATTCATAGGCGTTGAGGCGGCAGCCGAATGTGACGACGTCGATGCTCACTTCACGACCTCCAGGATCGGCTTGTCGCCCGGTCCGGTGCGCTGGAATTCGAGTGTTTCTAGGTCGAGAAGGCCTTCGTATTCGACTTCCGTGCCGCCCGTCATCATCACGTGGTTGTCGCTTGTCCGCCATTCGATCTCAAGCGGCCCACCGGGAAGATGGATCGTCACCTTGCGGCCGGTGCGCCTGTCGCGGGCGGCCGCCACCGCAACGGCGCAGGCCGCCGTGCCGCAGGCACGCGTCAGGCCCGCCCCGCGTTCCCACACCTTCACCTCGATTTCCGTGTCCGAAAGCACGTGGGCCAGCGAAATATTCGCCTTTTCGGGGAAGATCGGGTGACTTTCAAGCAGAGGACCGATGCGCGAAAGGTCGTAGGCCTCAATGTCCTTCACCCAGAACACCGCATGCGGATTGCCCATGTTGACGACGCTCGGCGTGTGCAGGATCGGCTGGTCGATCGGCCCGATCTGCAGTTCGACCGCCCGCGTGTCATGGAATTCCTCGGCAAGCGGTATCTCGTTCCAGGCGAAGCGCGGCTCGCCCATGTCGGCGGTGATCCTGAGCGGGTCGTCCGTGCGATAGGCGTGGAGCAGGCCCGCATTCGTCTGGATGGTCGCGGCATCCGTACCCGCTTCTTCCATCAGGAGCCTGCCGACGCAGCGCGTCGCGTTACCGCAGGCGTCGACTTGGCCGCCGTCGCGATTGTGAATGCGCATAAAGGCATCTGCGCCGATGGGCGAGGTTTCGACGGTGATCATCTGGTCGAAGCCGATGCCGGCCTGCGGATCGCCAATCGCCATGATCTGCTCGGGCGAAAAGCTTAACGGCTCGGCTCGGGCGTCCCAGACAACGAATTCGTTGCCGAGCCCGTTCATTTTCAGGAATGGTATGCGCCGCTCGCCCATGGGTTTGACTGCTTTCGAAAACCGCCGCCTGCGGACACCGCGTCATGCGGCGCTTCCCTCCACAGGAACAGCCTGGCCCGCCACGTCCGTCCGTTGCGGGCACTATATGGCCGAAAACGCCGCGATTTTCCAGTGCCGCGCAAGAATAGCCATTCCGGCGCCTCGAATTGGCAAATCATTCGCCCGCGCGAAGGATCGGCTCCCTCCCGCTCAGCTTTTCGACGTCAGCAGCTTGTAGCTCGCGAAGCAGAAAAAAGTGCCGAGCCCGGCTTCGATCCAGCGCCGGGCACGGGAATAAAACCGGATCATCGGGCTGGTGGAAAAAGCGATGGCATAAAGCTGATGCGCGAAAATCGACATCGACCCGCCGACGGCCATGATCACCCCGCCGACCCACCAGGGCGAATCCGCTCTTACGCCAAGTGACATGATCGCGATCCACACGAGAACGGCCTTCGGGTTCGTCATGACGATCAGGAAACCGCGCCGGAAATATGCGTTTCCGTTCGCCGTCGACATCGTCTCGCGAAGCTCCAGCGGCTTCGGGCTCGCCGCCGAGCGAAAGGCCTTGAACGCCAGCCAGAGCAGATAGGCGGCACCGGCGATCTTCAGCGCCGTTATCGCGGAGGCATAGACCGAAAGGAGCCCGGCAAGCCCCGCCCAGGCAAGCGTCGCCCAGATACAGGCGCCGAACCCTATGCCATAGGCGAGCGCCTTGCCCGCCGCGCGGCCCGCGCTCATCGACGTGCCGATGACCGAAAGAATGTTCGGCCCCGGCGTCATCAGGCCCAGCGCCGTTCCGCCGAGCGCAAGCAGGATACCGGGCAGAATGGTTTGAATGTCGGACAAGGCATTTCTCCGCAATGACAGATCATGAATGACTTAACGAAACTTTGTTCCGCATATGTTCCATAAAAGCACGGCGAGGCGCCCGGCGACAATCACAAGCTCTTTATCGACCGTGCTTTCAGCCGATCGCCATGGCTGTGCCCGGCCCGCAGCGTTCGAGGATCTTCAGCATGTCCTTCCGGGAAACCGCGACGCAGCCTTCCGTCGGCGAATAACCGGGCCTTGCGCAGTGAAAGAAGATCGCGGACCCAAGCCCCGGCACGGGTGGATGAAGATTGTGGTCGAGCACCACGACGACGTCGTAGAGCCCGTCCTCGCGCCACATTCTTTCGTGGCTCGCGGAAAAGGGAAGCTTCACGGGGCGGTTGTAGCGCGGATGGCCGGGATCGTCGCACCAGCCGAGGTCGGGCGAAATTTCACTGACCGGCAATCGGGTTATCGGGCGGCGCAAGCGATCCGGGCGATAGTAGACCGAAAGCAGCGCGAAGCGCCCGACGGGCGTCTTGCCGTCGCCTTCGCGCTTTCTGACGGCGAGGCCCGATTTTCCCAAGACACACGGGACCGTGATCGATTCTAAACTCAGCGTGCCCTTCTGCGGCGCACCAGGCCTTGCCCGAACGGCAAGGACTTCCGCCATTTTACCGTCCTTCATCCGTCCCGCCTCCCGCTTCGCATCGCATTTCACCTCCTCTTCACGAAATTTCCTGATAACCTTCCGGTAAAGGTCGCGTGAAGAAGAATTGACGAGTTCACAGGCAATTGGAGAAGATTTTATCTCGCGCTACCGCCTCGCGAACACTAAGTGTGTCGGCAACCGGTTTGGCGGATTTGAAGGGAGTAAGAGCCATGAGCGCGCGGAATATCCTGATCGTCGACGACGACAATGATCTGCGCGAGGCGCTCGTCGAGCAACTGTCGCTTTACGACGAGTTCGAGACCTTGCAGGCGGATAACGCCACGACCGGCATCAGCGCCGCCAAGAGCGAGCATGTCGATCTTCTGCTGATGGATGTCGGCCTGCCGGATATCGACGGGCGCGAGGCGGTGAAGCTTCTGCGCAAGAACGGCTTCAAGGCCCCGGTTATCATGCTGACCGGGCACGACACCGATTCGGACACGATCCTCGGGCTTGAGGCCGGCGCGAACGATTATGTCGCAAAGCCCTTCAAGTTCGCCGTGCTGCTTGCGCGCATCCGCGCGCATCTTCGCCAGCACGAGCAGAGCGAGGATGCCGTTTTCACCATCGGCCGCTTTTCCTTCCGCCCCGCGCAGAAGCTGATGGTCGATGAAAAGGGCGCCAAGATCCGCCTGACGGAGAAGGAAACGGCGATCCTGAAATACCTCTATCGCGCGGGCGAAAAGCCGGTCACGCGCGACGTTCTCCTGCATGAGGTCTGGGGCTACAACTCCGGCGTCACCACTCACACGCTGGAAACCCACATTTATCGCCTGCGCCAGAAGATCGAGCGCGATCCGTCGAACGCGGAACTGCTGGTCACCGACGCCGGCGGCTACAAGCTCGTCCCGTAATCGCGGAACGGGCGTGTGAGCGAGCTTTCCCTGTCGAAGCACGCTCTCGCCTGACCACACGCATCCGCAATAAGGAAAAGGGCCGCTCGCGGATCGCGGGCGGCCCTTTTCGATTTGCAATTCACGTCGCGCGTTTAGGGATATTCCGGGACTTCGGCGGCGGCCGCCTCACCGCTCACCGCTCACAGCTCATCCCTCGCCCTCATCCCTCAAACGTCGCGAGGACGGGGGCATGATCGGAAGGTTTTTCCCAGCCGCGGGCATCGCGCAGCACATTTATCTTGCTTGAAAGGGGGGCGAGATCGGGTGTCGACCAGACATGGTCGAGGCGCCGGCCCTTGTCGGCGGCCGACCAGTCTCGCGCGCGGTAGCTCCACCATGTGTAGAGCTTTTCCTCCATCGGCACATGCTGGCGCATGAGGTCGACGAAGCCGCCCGCCTTGCGCACGGTTTCAAGCTTCTCGCACTCCAGCGGGGTGTGGCTGACGACCTTCAGAAGCTTCTTGTGCGACCAGACGTCATGCTCGTAAGGGGCGATGTTCAGGTCGCCGACGATGACGGTCGGCTGCGCGGTATCCGCGAACCATTCGGTCATCTCGTCCAGGAAGGCGAGCTTGTGGGCGAATTTGTCGTTCACTTCCGGGTCGGGTTCGTCACCGCCCGCCGGCACGTAGAAATTATGCAGCCGCACCGACGATCCGTTGAAGGCGATGTCGGTCGCCACGTGGCGGCTGTCGCCCTTGCCGCAAAACTCGCGCTTTTCCTGCGCGACGAAGGGCCGCCGCGAAATGGTGGCAACTCCGTGATAGCCCTTCTGCCCGTGGATCGCGATATGTTCGTAGCCGAGCTTGCGCAGCGCGTTCAGCGGAAAATTTGCATCCGGGCACTTCGTTTCCTGCAGGCAGAGAACGTCCGGGGCGAATTCGGTCAGAAACCGCTCGACGATCGGCAGGCGCAGGCGCACCGAGTTGATGTTCCAGGTCGCGATCGTCAGCGTGTCGGGCATGGGGAGAACTCGATCTTCGTGGAAGGAAACGGCAAAAAAGACCCTCTCAGGGGGATGCCAGTCCTCGCGCGGGGATGCAAGCCGGAAGGGGCGGAAGCATGAAAGGCCCCGACGGAAGATGGCCGAAGATTCTAATCACGAATTCGTGATATCGCGGCGCCGGCGCCCGCGCCGCCCTTTTTTTGACGCGGACGCCCCTATGGTAAGTTTCCCGTTAACCGTTTGAACTACACTCCGCCTCGATCGTTGGGGGGCTCCGATCGAACGGAAAGCTGATGACCAGGCACGTGCTTGCACTTCTATGCTCTTTTTTCGTCGCCGCCTGCGCGGTTTACGATTTTCCGGACCCCACGCCGGAGGATTTCGCGATCCACGGCATCGACGTGTCGCGCTACCAGGGCGATATCGACTGGCGGGCCGCCAAGCGCGACGATGTGGAATTCGCCTTCATCAAGGCGACGGAGGGCGGCGACTATGCCGACCCGAAGTTCATGGAATACTGGTACAAGGCCAAGGCCGCCGGAATTCCGCGCGGTGCCTACCACTTCTATTACTTCTGCCGCACGGGGCTGGAACAGGCGCAATGGTTCATCGAGAACGTGCCTTACGACCCGGACGCGCTGCCCCCCGTCCTCGATATGGAATGGAACGGCCATTCCAAGACCTGCAAGAAGCGCCCCGGCAAGGATGAGGTCATCCGCGAGATGAAGGCCTTCCTCCACACGGTCGAGGCGCATTACGGCAAGAAGCCGATCATCTATTCCTCGGTCGACTTTCACCGCGAGCGGCTGGTGGGCGAGAAGAACGGCTATGAGTTCTGGCTACGCTCCGTCGCCAGCCACCCGCGCCACAAATACGACGGCCGCGACGGCTGGACCTTCTGGCAGTACACGGCGGAAGGCGAGGTCGACGGCATCGACGGCCCGGTCGACCGTAACGTCTTCTACGGCACCCGCTCTGAGTGGGAAGAATGGCTGACGGGAGAAAGACGGTCGGGGTGAGGGGCAGTGCCAATTCATGCCTGCGTAACGTGGCGCAAATGCTGTATTTCCTGACAAACTAAAGCACACGACACAGGCGCCCCCTCTCCCTTGAAGGGAGAGGGCCGGGGTGAGGGTGTGCGGTTTTTGCCGCAACAATTAGTCGAAGCTGCCCTCGCCCGGCGCATTCGTGCCAGCCTCTCCTGCTCTTGAAGCAACTTGTCATAACCTCAACTTCTGAGAGGCACCGCGAAGCGACGTATCTGAACGGTCAAAACGCGCTAAAATTGTAAAAGAATATTCTGCCACTTATTCGCCATTTTGCCTCAGTACGAGGGAAATATTGCAATTATGAGTGGTGTATAAACAATGCGACGAATATTCCTGATTGGGTTGACTGTTTGCGTTGCGGTCTCAGGCTTGATTGTGGGGGCATTTTATCTTTACGCGGGGACTTACGGCATAAACGCAGTTCTGCTTAGGGGCGGAACGACCTGGGTCGGCGTTGAGGAAGATGATTTAAGAATTTCTTCGTCAATGCGGACAGCGCTGGCGAACGATGCACTCGAAGCGAAACCGGGTGAACTTAAGTGGCAAGAAGTGGACCGCGGTCTCGAAGTGGCGGAATTGCCTGTCATGGTCGATCAAATAGAGGTCGATAGATTTCTGCTGGCGCGAATTGATCCGGAGCACTTTCAATTCGAAGTCCTTACCTCTCCTGCGGGCAACCTCGATCTGGACGGTTGGGTGGAGCGAACGGATGCCGTTCTCCTTGTCAATGGAAGCTATTATGACCGCTATGGTCGGCCCGACACACCGCTTGTGAGCAACGGAGCCCTGCTGGGGCCAACGGAATATTCAGCGACGCACGGAGCTTTTGTCGTCGAAGATGGCAAAGTCGCAATCCACGATCTTCACGAAAAAGATTGGCATTCGGTCCTGAAAAATGCGGATCACGGAATGGTGTCATATCCTCTTCTCGTCGCAAAAGACCGCCCGCAACAAGTAAAATCAAATCCTCGTTGGTTGGCGAACCGAAGTTTTGTTGCCAAGGACAATCAAGGTATGATCGTCATCGGCACGACGAAAGACGCATATTTCTCGCTTCAGCGCCTTTCCTCGTTCTTGAAAGCGGCTCCTCTCAACCTGTCGATTGCGCTCAACCTCGATGGTGGACCTGTGGCCTGTCAGGCGATCAATCGACTTGGCTACACGCGCGATTTCTGCGGTGCGTGGGAGACCGCCACAGAGGATGACGAAATCCAGTTACTGCAACCTGTATTTGGCAATCGACGTTGGGCCCTCCCGATTGTACTGGCGGTTTTTGCGAAGGAGTGAGGGTATCTATCAAGCCGGAAATGACATGCGGGATATCGCGGCACAGAAAACGCGCCGAGTATGTTAACTTTCCCTATGGGCAATTTGCGATCTATAGCGCGCCAAGCCCGGGAGGCCGACATGATCCGTCTGTTCGTTCGCCATACCGTGAAGGATTTCGATGCCTGGAAGGCCGGCTACGACAAGGGCACGGAGTTCCGGAAAGATTGGGGCGTGCTGGACCACGCCGTCTACCGCTCCTCGGACGACCCGAACGACATCACCGTCATGCATGATTTCGACACGCTGGAGCACGCCAAAAAATTCGCGAGTTCGGAAGGTCTTGCGGAAAGGATGCGCGCGCTCGGCGTCTCGAGCCCCGTGCAGATCTGGTTCGCGCATGAATCGAGTTGAGGCTCGCCAGCACCGCCTGTGAACCGCATCACAGGCATATCGCCGTTTCAAACCTAAACAGGCCTCGTGCCGCCTGACCAGGCGGCGTTCGGACATCCATGAACGAACGAATGAGAGCGCCATGACGACCGCCGTGAACACCATCCGCCCCGCGACGAAAGCCGATGCGCCGGTGCTGGCCGAACTGGTCAACCAGGCCGGCGAGGGCCTTCCGCTTTATCTCTGGGCCGGCATGGCCGAACCCGGCCAGACGCCGTGGGACGTGGGCCGCATGCGTGCCGCGCGCGAGGAAGGCTCGTTCTCCTATTGCAATGCCACCATCATCGAGCACGACGGCAAACCCGCCGGCTGCCTGATCGGCTACGAGACGGCGGATGCGCCGGAGCCTGTCGGCGACGATACGCCGGCGATGTTCGTGCCCCTTCAGGAGCTTGAGAACCTTGCGCCTGACACATGGTACGTGAACGTTCTGGCCGTGCTGCCGGAGTGTCGCGGCCTCGGCCTTGGCAGCGAACTTCTGAAGCTTGCCGAGGAGACGGGGCGCAAGCTCGGCAAATCGGGAATGAGCCTGATCGTGTCGGACGCCAACATGCGCGCGCGAAAGCTTTACGAACGCTGCGGCTACCGCGAAATCGCTTCCCGCCCGATGGTGAAGGAAGGCTGGAAGAACGACGGTGAAAACTGGGTTTTGATGACGAAACCGCTTTGACGCATAAAAAAGACACATAAAAAAACCGCGGCGAGCGTGTGCTGCCGCGGTTTCTTTCAGAGCTTGTCGCTCCGATGAACGGGAGAACCCGTTACGCGAGTTCGATCGCGTCGACGGCGATCTTGCCGCTGCGCTGATCTTCGCGCGTCGTGTAGTTCACCTTATCGCCTTCGTTCAGGCCGAAGATGCCGGCGCGCTCCAAAGCGGTCGCGTGAACGAAAACGTCCTTCGCGCCGTTCGTGGGCTGAATGAAGCCGAAGCCCTTCTGGCTGTTGTAGAACTTGACTGTGCCGTTATCCATGGGAATACCTCGTTTTACGGAATTTGCACGTGAAACAGGGCACGCAGAACTTGCGCGATCCTTGTTTCGGCTTGTCGATCTTGGAAGAAGTCTGAAACGTGCTACTCGTAGTCAAACGAGGCGTCGCGGCCCAGTAGTCCGGCCAAATATCGATGGGCGATATATGGACTTTTATGCTGCCGATTACAAGAACAATCGCTGCATAAACCCGAAATTCCACGCCTTGAAATAGAAAAACGGCTGTTATCCGCCATATTTCAAAAGGAGTGGAACGATAATCTCCTCCTCGTCCTCCAGGTGGCGCACCAGCATCCGCTCGAACGGGGCGAACTCATCGCGATAGGCCTTCGCCCGTTCGATGGCCGCGCCCCCGTCACGAATGGCGTCCAACACCTCATTCGTATCTGCCGCGAATGTTCGCAGGCTCCGGTCGAGCGAATGATGGTCGAGGTCCAGGATCGCAAAGCCGCGCTTCAGCCGCTCGTCGAGCCGCTCAAGCTCGGGGAAATAATGCGCATCCTCTATGTGGTGATGCTCATGAAGCTGCTGGACGAAGAAACCGGCAAGCCGCGACAGTCTCTGCCCGTAGCTTCGCGCCTCCATATCGCCCGCCGAAAAGGCATCCGTCTCCGCCGCAATCCGGGAAAGCACCTCGCGAAACATCACGTGGCGTTCCAGCCAGAAGCGGGTGAGGCCATCGAAATTGGCGTGGCGCGGCCAGTCGGCGCGCGGCAGCGCTTGCGCCAGAACGCGCAGTTCCTCCGGCAGGCCGGTACGGCTTTCAAGTGCGGTTTCCGTATCGCCTCTGTCGGTCAATAGAGCCTCTTACATTCGCGTTGGCGGGAGATGGCCGGGGCGCCCGCCGCCCCGGCATTCTTGTTCAGTCGGTCAAATGCTGCCTGAAAAAGGCGATGGTGCGTTCCTCGGCAAGCGTCGCCGCATCCTTGTCGTAGCGCGGCGTCGTGTCGTTGTGGAAGCCGTGGTTGACGCCTTTGTACATATGCATGGTGTAGGTCTTGCCCGCTTCGTCAAGCGCCTGCTTGTAAGCCGGCCAGCCGGCGTTGATGCGCTCGTCAAGCTCCGCGTACTGGATGAGAAGCGGCGCTTCGATCTGCGAAACATCCTCGGCCGCGGGCTGGCGCCCGTAGAAGGGCACGCCGGCGGCAAGCTCCGGATAGGCGACCGCGATCGCGTTCACCACGCCGCCGCCGTAGCAAAAGCCCACGGCGCCCACCTTGCCGGTGCTCTCGTCATGGTTCAGCAGGAATTCGAAGCCGGCGAAAAAGTCGTTCAACAGCTTTTCCCGGTCGACGGTGCGCTGCAATTCGCGCCCCTCGTCGTCATTGCCCGGATAACCGCCGACGGAGGTGAGCCCGTCCGGCGCCATCGCCATGAAACCCGCCTTGCCGAGCCTGCGCGCGACATCCTCGATATAGGGATTGAGGCCCCGGTTTTCGTGAATGACGAGAATGGCCGGCAGCTTGTCGTCGACACCGGCCGGGCGCACCAGATAGGCGTTCACCTCGCCGTGGCCGTTGGGTGAGGGATAGGTGATGTGGCTCGTCGCGATGTCCGGGTCGTCCGGCGCAACCTGCCGGGCAAGCGCGTAATCCGGCGAAAGCTCTTTCAGAAGGGCGGCTGCGGTCACGCCCGCAACGGCGAATTTCGCCGCGCGGTCCAGGAATTCGCGCTTGGTGATCTTGCCGTGGGCGTAATAATCGTAAAGGTCGAGAAGTTCCTGCGGAAAATCCTTTGCCGTCTTGCGGCGTATCGGCGTCTGGTCGTTCATTAATTCCCTCCTCGTTTTGTCTGGCGATTGGGGTCTGGTCCCTGGTTTTCAGTCAGCTTCGGCAAATTTCCGGTCCGAAGCCGGCCCGGCTATTTCCAGGATCAGCTTCCGGCGCACGGCTTCGGAAAACGTCGTATGTTCGTCGGCGGTAATCACGAAGGAGCCCGGCCCGCCGATGATGCGGGCGGCGAAGGCGTCCTCAAGGTTGTAGGCGGCGGGACGCCCCGAACAGTGCCGGCAGAGAACGGCGAGGCCGTTGATGACGATACCCGACAAGACGACGATCTCGCGCGCTTCCTCGATCGGCGGGCCGTTCCAGTTGTTGGCGCTGTCGGCGGAAAGGTCGATCACGCGCTTCACGCCCTGAATGTCATTTTGGTCGATCAGCGCCTTGCCGAACAAAAGGGCGGCACCTATGGCGTTGCGCCCGAAGGCGCGGCGCGGCGGCTCAAGAAGGGCGCTCGCAAAGCGGTTGGCGGATACCTCGCCGTCCACAACCGTCCAGCCGACGACGACTTCCTGCGATTCGGCACTTCCCCATTCGACATAGGTAACGGCGATGCGCCCGTGGATGCCGCTCGTGATGGCCGCAATCACCGAAGGGTCGGTGATCGCCCGGGCGTAGCCTTCCCGCTGGAAGCGGATTTCGGCATTGTCGATGGAGCCGGTGGCATCCGCCAGCAGAACAAGCTCGATATCGACCGTCTTGCCGTCCTGCGCGAGGGCGATCTGGCCGAGGAAGAAAAACGCGAGAAGCCCCGCCAGGCGGACGAACATCCGATGGATCATTCCCGGTCTCCTTCTCTCGGCCAATCCTCTCGGCCAGTCGCGGCAAAGGCAATTTCTGCAAATAGAAGGCCGGAGTGCGGCGGCAAGGCTTTTACGCAACGCCTGCAAGGCTATCCCCGCGCGCCGATATTTCCTCGAAGGTGAAATCCATGAAGGCGCGGATGCGCGCGGCCTTGCGCAGGTCCTGATGCGTCAGGATCCAGAGATCCACCGCAAGCTCCGGCAGGGGCGCGCCGATGCGCCGGAGCGCGGCATCGCCTTCGGCAAGGTAACAGGGCAGGACGGCAAGGCCCGCGCCCGCTCGCACTGCCGCATGAATGCCGAGGATGGTATCGAGCCGCATTTGGCATTTTTTGTCGAGATTCCGCCCGGTAAACCAGCGGCGCAGAGCTGGATAGACCATGCGTTCGTCCGGCCCGATCCAGCCGCAGGCGAAACCGTCCCCCGATTCGAGCTTTGTGGCGAGGTCGGTCGCCGCATAGATCGCCTGGGCGATACGCCCCGCCTTGCGCCCGACGAGAGTATCCGGAGGGGTATCTGACGGACGGATGGCGATATCCGCCTCCCGTTTGGAAAGGCTGAAAACGTCGTTCGACACCGCGATTTCAAGGCCGATTTCGGGAAAGGAACGCTGGAATTCGACGAAGACCGGGGCAAGCAGGCCGGCAAGAAGCGTGTCGGTCGTCGTCACGCGAACGGTGCCTGATGGCCTCAGGTCACGCCCGGCGATGCGCCGTTCCAGATCCGCAACGGATGCCGCCATGTCGCGCGCGGCATCCGCCGCCTCCTCTCCGGCGGGCGTCGCTTCGTATCCCGAACGCGAACGCTCGAACAGCCTCGCGCCAAGCCGTGTTTCCACATCGCCAAGCCGGCGGAAAACGGTCGCATGGCTGCAGCCGAGCGCGCGCCCCGCGCCCGAAAGCGTGCCGGCCTCAACAATGGCGAGGATCAGCTTCAGGTCGTCCCAGGCAAGTTTGTTGTTCATTTTTGCAAATCGAATCGGCAGATTTTGGGAATTATCCTCCAATAACGAACGATATAGCCTGCTCCGCACCTCCATCAAGTTACGCCCGCAAGGACACGGAGCAGACGCCGATGCAAGTCCATATCGTTCACGTTCACCCGGAGCCGGCCTCGTTCAACGGCGCGATGACGCGGGCCGCGCGCGAAAGCCTTGCGTGCGAAGGTCATAACGTCACCCTGTCCGACCTATATGCTCAAGGCTTCGACCCCGTCGAGCGGGGCGAACACTACAGCCCGAGGGTCGACGGCGGAACGTTCTCGCCATTGGCGGAACAGCGTCACGCCAGTGAGGCAGGCCAACTGCCTGCGGATGTCGCACGCGAGATCGAACGGCTGGAGCGGGCCGATCTCGTGATATTCCAGTTTCCGCTCTGGTGGCACCAGATGCCGGCGATGCTGAAGGGCTGGATGGACCGGGTGTTCGTCAACGGTGGGCTTTACACAAGCCGGATGCGCTACGAGCGGGGCTATTTCAAAGGCAGGCGCGCCATCGCTTCGCTGACCACGGGCGCACCGGCCGCCGCCATGGGTCCGGGCGGACGCGGCGGCGACATCGAGCGTCTGTTGTGGCCGGTTCACTATTCCCTGCACTACATGGGGTTTGCCGTGCTGCCGCCGTTCCTGGCTTTCGGCGTCGCCGGTCATGGCTATTCATATGCCGATGACGGGGCGTTCGACGCGCTCTTGAACGGCCACCTTGAAAACTGGAAATCCCGGCTTGAAACCATCGCGCACGACGAACCGCTTTCCTTCCCCGGCTGGGGCGACTGGGACGGCGAGGGCGCAGCCTTGACGACATGACGTAGCGTTTTTCGCCCTTTCCATGCAAAGTTGTCGTCATACCTCATCCGGCAGGTAACATGCACGAAGGGGAAAGCCATGATCGAACAGCTGACGAGTTTTCCCGATTACGTGGTGGCGGTGCGCGCAAGCGGCGCGGTCACGCGCGCCGATTATGTGCAAACGGTCGTGCCCGCAGCAGAAGCGGCAATGGCAAAGCATGTGAAGGTGCGGGTCTTCATCCAGATCGAGGACGATGCCGACCCCAGCATGGGGCTGATCCTGGAAGACGCGGTGTTCGGCACGCGCCATCTCATGAGCTGGGGGCGGATCGCCATCGTTTCCGACGCGGACTGGGTGAAACGCGCCTATGCGTTCCTGAGGCCGATCATGCCGTTCGAGCTGAAGATGTTTTCCAAGGCGGAAGCGGAAGAAGCGCGCGTCTGGATCACGGAAGACGGGACGGCGGAACAAGGTTGAGAGACGTCATCCCGTGCGCTGCGCGGTGCGAAATGCCGCACAGCGGGCACGGGATACGATGCTTTTGGGACAAAGCCCCTCACGGGGTCACGATCACCTTGCCTCTCGCCTTGCGCTCGGCGATTTCCTGCAAGGCCGACGCCGTGTCCTCCAGCTTGAACGCTTTATGCACATGCGGCTTCAGCTTGCCGTCGCGCACCCAGGAAAGCAGGGTCTCCATGTTCTCCCAGTGGCCTTCCGGATCGCGCACGATCGCCTCCCCCCAGAAGACGCCAAGCACGTCGCAGCCCTTCAGGAGCACGAGGTTGAGCGGAATCTTCGGGATGTCGCCGGAGGCGAAGCCGACGACGAGGTAGCGCCCTTCCCACCCGGTCGCGCGCAGCGCCGCTTCGGCGAGGTCGCCGCCGACGGGATCGTAGACCACGTCGACACCGCAACCGTCGGTCAGGTCCTTCAGCCGCGTCTTCAGATCCTCATCGGCGTAATTGACGAGTTCGTCAGCGCCGAACCGCTTCGCGAATTCAAGCTTTTCCGCGCTTGAGGCGCAGGCGATCACCCGCGCGCCCATCACCTTGGCGATCTCCACCGCCGCCTGACCCACCCCGCCCGACGCGCCGAGCACGGCGACCGTTTCGCCCGGCTCAAGCTTCGCCCGGTCCTTAAGCGCATGCAGCGTGGTGCCGTAGGTAACGGTCAGCCCCGCCGCCTGCTCGAAGGAAACGCCCTCGGGCAGAAGCACCAGGTCGTCCTCGTTGACCAGCACTTCCTCGCGCGCCGCGCCCCATCTCACGTAGGCGAGCACTCGGTCGCCGGGTTTGACGCGCTCCACGCCCTCGCCGATCGCCTTCACGACGCCCGCCATTTCCGCGCTCGGCGAAAACGGCATTTCGGGCCGGTACTGGTATTTGCCCTCGATGATAAGCGTGTCGAAGAAATTGAGCGCGGCTGCCTTCACCGACACCACGACCTCGCCCGGGCCGGCGGATGGCGCTTCGATTTCACGCAAGGTGAGTTCGGACGGCGGACCGAATTTCTCGCAAAGAACGGCTTTCACGTGTTTTCCCCTCATGGCAACCGGATGGGTTGCACCCCGCAATTCGCCTAACACGGGTTGTTAACCATGAAAAGACGGCCGGCGTAAGAAATCCTCGCCAATTCTGACAATGCTACGATGGGTCCGCTCCTTGCCGAACGGAACGCATGAGGCTATGTGCTGACCTCTTCACGACGGAATTTCGGGAACTCCTTGATGCGCGGCTATTTCGCAATCGGTGCCGAAGGCATTTCAAAGCCGATGAACCTCGGCAACCTGATGCGCTCCGCGCATGCTTTCGGCGCAAGCTTTTTCTTCACGGTGGATGCTCACAAGCGAATTCTGTCCGCGCCGAAGTCGGACACCTCCAACAGCACGGAGCATCTGCCGCTGTTCCATTGGCCGTCGATCGATCAGATGGACCTGCCGCAGGACTGCAAGCTCGTCGGCGTGGAACTGACGGAAGACGCCATCGACCTGCCGAGTTTCGGTCATCCAGCGCGCGCGGCCTATGTGCTTGGTCCCGAGCAGGGCTCGCTTTCGCCGGAAATGGTCGCGCGCTGTTCCCACACCATCAGGATCCCGACGCGCTTTTGCATCAATGTCGCCATGGCGGGCGCCATCGTCATGTACGACCGCTACCGCGTGCTCGGTCAGTTCGCTCCGCGCCCGGTCCGCTCCGGCGCGCCGACCGAGGCGCGCGAGGCGAGCCGCAAGACCCGGCGCGACATCCGCCCGAGCCGCCTTCCCGGCTGAGGAGAAAACGCCGTGAAGGATTTCTCGGGATATCTTTCCGGCCGGTCTGGCAACGAAAAATCCCTGATTGGAATTCTCCTCGACGCCGGTTTCGCCGGGATAAACCGGGGAAATCTCAGTCGGTGTCGACGGCCTGATCGGCTTCGAGCGTCCTGCGAAGACGGCCGAACGCGAGCCTGATCCTGGATTTCACGGTGCCAAGCGGCAGGCCCGTATCCTCGGCGATCTGGCTATGGGAAAGGCCAGAGAAAAAGGCTCTTCTCACAAGGTCCGCCTGCTCTTCCGGCAGCGTTTTCAAGGCGATACGGATGCGCTTTTCGCGCAGGCGCGCATCCAGCTCCTCCCCCGGTTCTTCGGGTGCGGCCGGCCGCAGCGAGGGGTCTTCGGCATCGATCATGCCCGACCTGTCGCGCCGCGCGGCGTCGATCCTTCGGTTTCGCGCGATCCGGAAGAGCCACGTCGCTGCGGAAGATTTCGCGGGATTGAACAGCGCCGCCTTGCGCCAGAGCGTGATCATCACCTCCTGCGCAAGCTCCTCGGCCAATGTCTGATCGGAGCCAAGCTTGATGAGATAAGCCTTGATTCGCGGCGCAAAATGGTCGAACAGCTCGGCGAATGCCGCTTGATCGCGACTTTCGGCCACGCGCAGGATCAAACCGTTCAAATGCTCCGCGTTCGCCAAGTTGGCCGCCTCATTACTTCGTTGCCGCAACGGCATGTCGCATTCCCGCGCCCCGCCGTCAAATTCTCGCCCGAATCTTGCCGCCAGTGGGGCGGGTGAGTTTCGCCGATAGTAGCCCGCCTCGCCCGCCCGCCACAATGCCGAACGGGCATTCAACCCTTTCGTAACCTGTTTTAAGGTAACCTTAAAACTCGGTGTATAGGCGAATGACAATTCGAAACGAACCTGAAGCGCAAACGAGAAGCGGTTTGGAGATCATGCACGTACGAACCCTCGCAAGAATCCTGGTTCCGGCCGTCCTGGCGCTCGCCCTTTCGGGCGTCTCGGCGAGCGCGCAGACACCAACCCTCGTCAATCAGTTCAAGGATTGGGCGACCTACACGTATGGCGGTCCGAAAGGCAAAGTCTGCTACGCGCTGTCGAAGCCGCTGGAGATGAAACCGAGCGACCGCAACCATGGCGACGTCTTTTTCTTCGTCTCCACGCGGCCGGCGGAGGGAGTAGCTAACGAACCCATGGTGATGGTCGGCTATCCCTTCAAGGACGGCTCCTCGGTGGAGATCGACGTCGACGGCAACAAGTTCACGCTGTTTACCAAGGGCGACGGCGCCTGGGTGGAAAACGCGGCCAAGGAACAGGAACTCGTCGGCGCCATGAAGGCCGGCCGCTCGATGACCGTTTCCGGCGTTTCCAGCCGCGACACGCAAACGAGCTACAGGTACTCGCTCTCAGGCGTAACGGCTGCGATCGACGCCGCCGGCAAGGCCTGCCAGTAAGCTGCCGGCAGACCAGGCTTAAACTCCCGTTCTCGCTCCAATCGCAAGCGAGGGGGGTCACAAAAAGCCGTATTTGAGTTATATGAGCGGCAACGAAGCGAATTGCGGAGCCCGTGGGACCCCTCCCACGGGCGCCGTTTTTGCTGTTCGAGATACTGCTGGATTGCGCCTCCGTCGGCGGTTTGAGAAAACCGAGCGTGGACGCAAACCGAATTACCGGACGAAACATTATGCCCGTAACGCTCGATATCGCGCATGAATCCCGAACCGGCGCTCCGCTCGCGGAGGCGGTGGCATCGGCTGCCCGTGAAACGACGGGGGTGCAGGAAAAGCCCTCCCTTGTCGGTATGGATCGCGAGGATCTTGCGCAGGCCTTGAAGGATATCGGGGTTGCTGAAAAGCAGGCCCGCATGCGCGTGAGCCAGCTCTGGCACTGGCTCTACGTTCGCGGCGTCTCCGATTTTTCGGGCATGACCAATGTTTCCAAGGAACTCAGGGCCAAGCTTGCCGAAAACTTTTCCATCGCGCGGCCGGAAATCGTCTCCGAGCAGATTTCGGTCGACGGCACGCGCAAATGGCTGTTCCGCTTCCCGGCACGCGGCGCGGGCCGGCCCGTCGAGGTGGAAACCGTCTATATCCCCGAGGAAGGCCGGGGCACGCTTTGCGTTTCCTCGCAGGTCGGCTGCACGCTCACCTGCACCTTCTGCCATACCGGAACCCAGAAGCTGGTGCGCAATCTGACTGCGGAGGAAATCCTCTCTCAGGTGCTGATCGCGCGCGACCGACTGGGCGATTTTCCCGACGCCGAGACGCCGCAGGGCGCGGTCGTGCCGTCCG
Organism: Hongsoonwoonella zoysiae; assembly: GCF_013266695.1. Lineage (GTDB taxonomy): Bacteria > Pseudomonadota > Alphaproteobacteria > Rhizobiales > Stappiaceae > Hongsoonwoonella > Hongsoonwoonella zoysiae. The sequence continues at coordinate 1,141,448 of NZ_JABRXF010000001.1, read as the reverse complement.
AAGGCCGCCTCGTCACGAACGTCGTGATGATGGGCATGGGCGAGCCGCTTTATAATTTCGACCAGGTGAAAAAGGCGCTGCTGATCGCGTCAGACGGCGAAGGCCTGTCGCTTTCCAAGCGGCGCATCACCCTGTCGACCTCAGGCGTCGTACCGATGATCGAGCGTACCGGAGACGAGATCGGCTGCATGCTCGCCATATCACTCCATGCCGTACGCGACGACCTTCGCGACGAGCTGGTGCCGATCAACAAGAAATGGAACATCGCGGCACTCCTGGACGCCTGCCGCAACTATCCCGGTCTTTCCAACGCCAAGCGCATTACCTTCGAATACGTGATGCTGAAGGGCGTGAACGACAGCCTTGCGGACGCCAGGGAACTCGTACGCCTTCTCAAGGGCATTCCGGCGAAGATCAACCTGATCCCCTTCAATCCGTGGCCGGGCTCGCCTTACGAGTGTTCCGACTGGGAGCGGATCGAGGAATTCGCCGATGTCGTGAACCGGGCGGGATATGCTTCGCCGATCAGGACGCCGCGCGGGCGCGACATTTTCGCCGCCTGTGGCCAGCTCAAGTCCGAATCCGAGCGGATGAGAAAGCGCGACCGCGAGGCGCTGGAAACCGGCGCAAACGCTTCCTGATCGATGATCGACGCGGGCAAGCTTCTCTGGCAGGTCGTCAAGATCGTCTTCGGATACGGGCTGGCGCTTGCCTCGGCCGGGCTTTTCCTCGCCTGGGGCCTGTTCCAGCCGCAAGGTATAGAGGGCGATCCGGCGCGCTTTGCCGCGACCGTCTGGACCGGAGCGGTTTCCGGCATGATCATCGGCGGAATGGCGGCGGTTCCCGCATTCGCGGCGATTCTTGTCGCCGAAATCCTGCGCATGAAATCACTCATCCTCAACCTCGCTGCGGGCGGGCTGATCGCCTTCGGGCTGTGGAGCCTCGGCGAACCGGGCGTGACGGCGGGCGAACCCGCGCTGCGCCCCGGAACGAGCGTCGCGCTTGCAGCTGGCTTCGTGGCAGGTTTCGTCTACTGGCTTGTGGCCGGGAGAACGGCTGGAAGCTGGCGCATCGCCCGGCGAACGCAAGATCCGGCCGGAAATGCCGAATAAGCGCCATTCCGGGCCCGGCGACCTCCAATCACGCGCATGACAGTTGACTTTCACCGCCATTCCCGTCATGACGTGCGGCGAATTCGAAGCGAACGGATTTTCATTTCATGGCCCGCCGCCTTGACGACATCGCCAGCCTGTTCAGGACCGCCTTCGGCGCGGTGGCGATGACGCGCGCGCGCCAGACCGTTCGAACGACGACCGTTTCCAAAACCACGACCACGAAAACCACCGTCTGACGGTGCCTCTCGTCCCGCGCTCCCCCGGGATACGAGGGGCGCGAGCGGGCCGGCGGTCGTGAAATGCGACCGAAAGGCCGCGGGGAGCGGACAAGAGAGGAAGAACCGAAATGGGTTACAAGGTCGCAGTTGTCGGCGCCACGGGAAATGTGGGCCGCGAAATGCTCGATATCCTTCACGAACGCGGCTTTCCCGCCGACAAGGTGGTGCCGATCGCCTCGCGCCGCTCGCAAGGGGTGGACGTTTCCTACGGCGACGACACGCTGAAGTGCCAGGCCCTGGAAAACTACGACTTTTCCGACACGGACATCTGCCTGATGTCCGCCGGCGGCAACGTTTCAAAGGAATGGGCGCCGAAGATCGCCGCCAAGGGCTGTGTTGTCATCGACAATTCTTCCGCATGGCGCTACGACGCCGACGTGCCGCTGATCGTGCCGGAAGTGAATGCCGACGCCATTTCGGGCTTTAGCCGGAAAAACATCATCGCCAATCCGAACTGCTCGACGGCGCAGCTCGTCGTGGCGCTGAAGCCACTGCATGAGGCGGCCAACATCAAGCGGATCGTCGTTTCGACCTACCAGTCCGTCTCAGGCGCGGGCAAGGACGCGATGGACGAGCTTTTCAACCAGACGCGCGCTGTTTTCGTGAACGATCCGATTGAAAACGAGAATTTCACCAAGCGCATCGCCTTCAACGTAATCCCGCACATCGACCAGTTCATGGAAGACGGCTACACCAAGGAAGAGTGGAAGGTGCTGGCCGAAACGAAGAAGATGCTCGACCCGAAGATCAAGGTCACCTGCACCGCCGTGCGTGTGCCGGTCTTCATCGGCCATGCGGAATCCGTGAACATCGAGTTCGAAAAGCCGCTTTCGGCGGAAGAAGCCCGCTCGATCCTGCGCGAGGCGCCGGGCTGCCTCGTCGTCGACAAGCAGGAGGACGGTGGCTACGTCACGCCTTACGAATGCGCGGGCGAGGACGCGACCTTCATTTCGCGCATCCGCGAGGATGCGACGGTCGAGAACGGCCTCAACATCTGGGTTGTCTCGGACAATCTCAGGAAGGGTGCCGCGCTCAACACGGTCCAGATCGCAGAGCTTCTGGTGAACCGAAAGCTCATCCAGCCCAAGAAGCAGGCTGCCTGACGAATTTCCATATTCTCCGGGCGGCGGCTGCAATGGTGAGGCGTATTTCAAATCCACCACACTAGCGCCGCCCGGCCTTCTTCATTCTTTCATTTCGCGGCACAAGCTGAACGCTCCGCGACCCGGAACACCCGATGTTCATTTATGAATTCGCGGCGCTTGCCGCTGCGCTGACCTGGGCCATGACCGGCCTGATCGCAGCCGGCCCCGCCGCCCATCTCGGCGCAATCGCCTTCAACCGAATCCGCATGGCGATCGTCTTCGTCATGCTCGCCGTCTATGCGATCGTCGCCGGAACATGGCAGACGATCGGTGCGGACCAGCTTCCGGCAATCTTCGCCTCCGGTTTCATCGGCATTTTTCTCGGAGATACCGCGCTGTTTTTGACCATGAACCGCATGGGCCCGCGCCGCACCGCGATCCTGTTCTCGCTCAATGCTCCCATGTCCGTGCTGCTCGGCTGGCTGCTGCTTGGCGAATATCTGTCGCCAAGTGCCCTGATCGGTGCGCTGATAACCTTCGGCGGCGTGGTTCTCGCCATCGCCTTCGGCAAGCGCCGCTCGCAACTTCACCAGTGGGAAAGCGTCAAGGGCCCGCTATGGGCCGGCATCCTGCTTGGGCTGGCGGCGGCGCTCGCGCAATCGATCGGTTCGCTGATCGCTCGGCCGGTCATGGAAACCGGCGTCGATCCCGTCGCGGTTTCCGCCCTTCGCGTCGGCACGGCGGCGCTTGGCCTGACGCTCCTCATGCGCCTGCCGGTGCAGCGGTTTCAGCCGGCCAATCCGCTGACGTGGCGGGTGACAAGCCTGGTCGCCCTTTCCGGCGTGCTCGGCATGGGTGTCGGCATGACGCTGATCCTGTTCGCTCTTTCAGGCGGCGAAGTCGGCATCATTTCCACGCTGTCGGCGACGACGCCCGCGCTACAACTGCCGCTGTTGTGGTGGCGTACGAAGGAAATTCCCGCCCCTGGCGCCTGGGCGGGGGCGATCCTCGTCATCATCGGCTGCGCGCTGATCTTCAACGGGTAATATCTTACCCTTCGTCCTTCAGCGCTTCCTTCGCCGCATCGTAATGCTCGTCGCGGATGTGAGCGCGAACCATGGCGATCGCCGCCATCAAAACGGTCGCATCGTCGCCGAAGCCCAAGCCCAGCAGGAAATCCGGCACCACATCGAGCGGCAGGACGAAATAGGCAAGCGTGCCCAGAAGGGTAGTGCGCACCTTGGTCGGCGTTGCGGGATCGAGAGTGCAGTAATAGGACGCGATCACGTCTTCCATGAACGGCACCTGCCGCGCGGCCTTTCGCGCGGTGCGGAACAGCCTATCCCGGACCTTGCTTTTCTGCTCCTCCTCCGGACCCAGTATTTCCGGATCGAAGCCCAGTTCGTCGAAGGTGCGGTTCATCGTTTCGTCCGCGCGGTTTTGCGTATGGGTAGACATTTCATAGAGATGGGGCGGCATGTGGGCGATGTGAAGGACTGCACATAATAACCCTGCGTTAAATTACGATGCTTCGTGATATTGTGCCTGCCCGCCGAACTTCTCGGCGGCAATCGGAAGAGGGTGCCATGGACCGACTTTACGCCGCCGCTTTCGCAGCGCTGACCTTCACACTCTCGACGACCGCAACAGCAGGCGAAACGCCCGCACCCGCAGATGCGAAGGTTTATTTCATCGATTTGAACGACGGCGACAAGGTATCGAGCCCGATCGACATCCGATTCGGCATAGAAGGCATGCAGATTGTGCCCGCGGGCACCGAGCAGGAGTATTCCGGCCACCACCACCTCTTGATCGACACCACGCTGGATGGCGCTTCGCTGGATGTGCCGATCCCGGCGGACGAACAGCACATCCACTTCGGCAGCGGCCAGAAGGAGGCAAGGGTGGAGCTTTCGCCAGGCGAGCATACGCTGCAGCTCGTTCTCGGCGATCTCAACCACATTCCGCACAATCCGCCCGTGATATCGGAGCGGATCACCATTACGGTGGAATAGGCGCGAAATAAAACGCCCCGCCGAAACTCGGCGGGGTCATGATTGCTTGAAGGAAAATGCCGATTACGCGCTTTTCGCCGCGCGCTCGGCCTTCTTGCGGTCGTTCGGATCGAGGATCGCCTTGCGCAGGCGGATCGTCTTCGGCGTCACCTCGACCAGTTCATCGTCCGCGATATAGGAAAGTGCGGCTTCGAGGCTGAGGCGGATCGGCGTCGTCAGCTTCACCGCCTCATCCTTGCCGGCGGAGCGGATATTGGTGAGCTGCTTGCCCTTCAGCACGTTCACCTCGAGATCGTTTCCACGCGTATGCTCGCCGACGATCATGCCGCGATAGACCTTGATGCCCGGATCGATCAGCATCGGCCCGCGATCCTCAAGGTTCCACAGCGCATAGGCGACCGCCTCGCCATCTCCGTTGGAAATGAGCACGCCGGTATGGCGGCTCGGGATCTCGCCCTTGTAGGGCTCATAGGCGTGGAAGACGCGGTTGAAGATCGCCGTGCCGCGCGTGTCCGACAGAAGCTCCGACTGATAGCCGATGAGCCCGCGCGTCGGCGCGTTGAAGACGAGGCGCGTGCGCCCGCCACCCGACGGGCGCATTTCCAGAAGCTCGGCCTTGCGTTCCGACAGCTTCTGCACGACCGCGCCGGAATGCTCCTCGTCGACGTCGATGGTCACTTCCTCCACCGGTTCCAGACGCTGGCCGTTTTCCCCCGTCTGGTAGACGACGCGCGGGCGGCCGACGCAGATCTCGAAGCCTTCGCGGCGCATGTTCTCGATCAGGATGGCAAGCTGAAGCTCGCCACGGCCGGAAACGATGAAGGCGTCGCCGCCCGGCGCATCCTCGACTTTCAGGGCGACGTTGCCTTCCGCTTCGTCATACAAACGCTTGCGGATGACGCGGGACTGCACCTTGTCGCCCTCGGTGCCGGCAAGCGGGCCGTCGTTGACGAAGAAGGTCATGGAAAGGGTGGGTGGGTCGATCGGTTGGGCGGACAGCGGCTCCTTCACGTCAGGCGCGCAGAGCGTGTCGGAAACCGTGGCCTCCGCAAGGCCGGCCAGCGAGACGATGTCGCCCGCCTCGCCCTTTTCGATCGGCTGACGCTCCAACCCGCGGAAGGCGAGCACCTTGGAAAGGCGGCCCGTTTCAACCGTCTTGCCGTCGCGCGAAAGGGCCTTGACGGCCATGTTCGGCGTAACGGAGCCAGAGACGATGCGCCCCGTCAGGATGCGGCCGAGGAAGGGGTTCGATTCAATCGTCGTCGCCAGCATGCGGAAGGAGCCTTCCTCCGCCTTCGGCGCCTCGACATGCTTGAGCACCAGGTCGAACAGCGGGCCCATGCCGTCCTGCGGGCCGGAAGGGTCGTTCGCCATCCAGCCCTGCTTGGCGGAGCCGTAGACTACGGGGAAGTCGAGCTGTTCCTCATTGGCGTCAAGTGCCGCGAACAGGTCGAACACTTCGTCCAGCACCTCTTCGGCGCGCTGTTCGGGCTTGTCAATCTTGTTGATCGCGACGATCGGACGAAGGCCGAGCTTCAGCGCCTTGCCGAGCACGAATTTCGTCTGCGGCATAGGCCCTTCCGCCGCATCGACCAGCAGGACGACGCCATCGACCATGTGCAGGATACGCTCCACCTCGCCGCCGAAATCGGCATGGCCCGGCGTGTCGACGATGTTGATGCGCGTCTCGCCCCATTCGAGCGAGGTGACCTTGGCGAGGATGGTAATCCCGCGCTCGCGTTCCAGGTCGTTTGAATCCATCATCCGCTCTTCCGTGCGCTGGTTCTCTCGGAAGGAGCCGGATTGCTTCAATAGGACGTCGATGAGCGTGGTCTTGCCATGGTCGACGTGCGCGATGATCGCGATATTGCGAAGGTTCATGAAAGCTCCAGGAGCATGCCGGTCAAATTCGGGCCCAAGCGCCAGGGGAAACGGCCATCCAGCCGTCCGGCGGGGCGCACTCGAGCGCATGAGATGTTTCGAGATGGCGCCTTCTAGCCCATTTCCGTGACGATTTGAACGCAAAACCGCAGACCGCCCGGCAAAAGCGCCGCAACGCATGGCTGTCGCGCGAAAATCAGGATTGCCAGACAATCAGGATTTCGGATAATAAGGCAAACTTACGAAATTCGAGGCACCCATGTCGGCAACGCAATACGAGACGCTCGGCTTCGTGCTGTCCGATCTTTCGCGGCTCTACCGCAAGCACTTCGAGGTGGGTCTTCTCAAGTCCGGGATAGGGCTGACGCCCGGTGCGGCGCGCGCGCTCGCCTATGCCTATGTTTACGAGGGAATGCGCCAGCGCGACCTTGCCGAACGCATGGGCGTGGAGCCGATGACGCTCGTCGGCTATCTCGACCAACTCGAAGGCAAGGGGCTGATCGAACGCGCCGCCGACCCCAGCGACCGGCGTTGCAAGCTGATCCGCGCGACACGTGAGGCGGAAGCGACGATTTCGGATATGCGCGAGGTGGGCGCCAGGGTGCGCGGCCTCGCCACCAAAGGCATGAATGACGAAGAGGTGGAAACGCTCCGGCTGACGCTGCTCAGCATCCGTGACAGGCTCGCCGAAACGCCCATGAACGACAGGCCGGGGAAGAAGTCGCCGGAACTCGAGGGCTCGGCATGAACCCGACCAAGCCGGCCGCCGCACCCCCCGGCGCCACTTTGATGAGCGAGCGCAAGACGGCGATCATCGGCGCGATTCTTGTCGCTCTCGGCCCCGTCTCCATGGCGATTTATACGCCCGCGATGCCGCGTCTCGTCGAGGTTTTCAGCACCGACATCTCTTCCGTCAAACTGACGCTGACGATCTATTTCGCCGGCTTCACGCTGGCCCAGCTCGTCTGCGGCCCGCTGTCCGACGCCTTCGGACGACGGCCGATCGTGCTCGCCTTTTCCGGCATCTACCTCGTCGGCAGCTTCATCGCCTTCGCGGCCTCGGGTATCGGGGCGCTTCTTGCCGCCCGCCTCCTGCAAGGCATCGGCGCCTCGGTCGGCATCGCAATCTCGCGCGCCATCGTGCGCGACCAGTTCGTCGGCCAGGCATCGGCGCGCATCATGAACCTGATCGGGCTAATGCTCGCGATTGGCCCCGCGCTTGCGCCCACCATCGGCGGCCTGACGCTGGAAGCGCTCGGCTGGCGGGCGATCTTCCTGATCATGGTCATCTACGGGGTCGGCATCGGCGTGCTTGCGATCTTCTTCATGGAAGAGACCAACGCATTTCGGGACCGCAACCACATGTCGCCGAAGCGGCTTGCCTCCTCCTACCTTCGGCTTCTCCGCGAACCGCGCTTTCTGAAACCCTCGATCATCCTCGGCACGACGCTCGGCGGCATCTATACGCTCGCGACGATCCTGCCCTTCGTCATCATCGATAAAGTCGGCCTCACGCCGTCCCAGTTCGGCTATTCTATGATGCTGCAATCGGGTTCGTTTTTTCTGGGTTCGCTCGTCACGCGCAAGCTCCTGAAGCGCCACACGGCGGAGCGGATCGTTCCCGCGGGCATGGCGCTGGTCCTCGCGGCGATCGTCTCCATGGCGATCCTTGCCCGTTTCGAAGGGCTGACGCTCTGGCACGTCATGGGCCCGGTCGCCATTTTCGCTTTCGGCATCGCAGTCATCCTGCCGTCCATGTCGACGCGAGCGCTCTTTCCCTTTCCCGAGATCGCCGGCGCGGCCTCGGCGATGATGGGCTTTTTCCAGATGGGCGGCGGCCTTCTCGGCAGTTTCGCCGCCGTTCTCATCGGCGATCCGGTTGCGGGCCTCGGCATCGTTGTCCCGGTGATGGGAGCGATCGCCCTTGTCCTTTCCCTGATGCCGGATGCTCCCTATCCGGAGCCCGCGGGAGAACCGGGCGAGTAACCTAAAGCGCCGGCCCCGCCCGCCTCTTGGCGGACACATGCGATGTCGCTTGGCGACAGCGGTCCGACGTTTCGGCAATGCCCTTTCCGAAGCGCTGGCGATATCAAGAGGCGGAACCACACGTCTCTTGACGTCACTGGCAGATGGGGCCATCACCTTCGGCTTCCGGTTTGCTACAAAGCGATTTCAGTCGAAACCGCCAGGAACGATGGGCGCCATGACGACCTCAGATTCCAAAACGCTCGATTTCGGGGCGCCGAAGCTGGCACTCCCCAATCCTGCCATCATGGGCGTTCTCAACGTAACACCCGATTCCTTTTCCGACGGCGGACGCCATGACGCGCCCGCTCTTGCCGTCGCGCACGCCAGGATCATGGTGGAGGAAGGTGCGGACATCCTCGATATCGGCGGCGAGAGCACGCGCCCCGGCGCGACGCCCGTGCCGGCCGAAGAGGAATGGCAGCGCATCGCACCGGTGATAAAGCAGATCGTCGCCATGGGCGTGCCGGTGTCGATCGATACCTACAAGGCGGAAACTGCGCGCCGTGCCGTCCACGCAGGCACCAGAATCGTCAACGACGTCTGGGGCCTGCAGAAAGACCCGGCGATGGCCGACACGGCCGCCGACCTGGGTGTTCCCGTGATCATGATGCACAATCGCGAGGCGGCGGATGCCGAAATCGACATACTCGCCGATATCGACCGTTTCTTCGAACGCTCAATGGAACTGGCCGAAAGGGCTGGCATTCCCCGCTCCTTCCAGATGCTCGATCCCGGTATCGGCTTCGGCAAGACGATCGACCAGAACTTCTTGATCCTGAACCGGCTGGAAACGCTTTCAAAGCACGGCCTGCCGCTTCTGGTCGGCGCTTCTCGCAAGAAGATGATCGGCGCCGTTCTGGACGTGCCGACCGACGACAGGCTTTACGGCTCGCTTGCCGCCCACACCATCGCCATGCACAAGGGGGCCGCGATCATCCGCGCCCACGATGTGAAACCCCACAAGGACGCGGCACGCCTCATCGCCGCGATCCACCGCGAAAGCGCTACCGACCGATGACAGACACGACCCGCGCCGCCCTTGGCCTCGGCTCCAACATCGGCGACACGAAATCGAACCTCGACGAGGCGCTCAGCCGTCTTTCCGAAATCGGCGGCATTGAGGTCATCACTCGCTCGAGCGACTATCGCACCCCACCGTGGGGCCCCGTCGCGCAGGATGACTTCCGAAATGCCTGCGCGGTTGTCGAGACGACGCTGCCGGCGCGCGAACTGCTCGAGCATTGTCTTGAAGTGGAGCGGGAAATGGGCCGCGTGCGCGACCAGCGCTGGGGCCCGCGCCTGATCGACATCGACGTCCTCGTCTATGGGAACGCCAGGGTCGACGAAGAAGGACTGTCCATCCCCCATCCGCGCATGGGCGAGCGCGCCTTCGTGCTGGTTCCGCTTGCCGAAATCTGGCCGGATGCGCCCATAGGCGACGGGCGTACCGCGACCGAGGCCCTGAAGAACTGCCCCGGCAAGGAAGACATCACCCGGCTTTGAAAGCGCGCCGAATGCCGGTTAGGCCCTTGGCTACTCCCCGGCCTCCGCCTTTGCCAGGTCGCGCCCGAAGTTCGGGACGGCGGTGTCCTGTCCAGCCTCAACGATGGAGCGGCGGATTTCGCGCGTGCGGGTGAAGATGTCGAACAGCTTGTCCCCGTCGGACCAGCGGATCGCCCGTTGAAGGGCTGCCAGATCCTCGGAAAACCGCGCCAGCATCTCCAGGATCGCATCCTTGTTGTGCAGGCAGACGTCGCGCCACATGGTCGGGTCGGAAGCTGCAAGACGCGTGAAGTCGCGAAAGCCGGAAGCGGAATATTTGATCACTTCCGACTTCGTGACCGCCTCCAGATCGTCCGCCGTGCCGACGATGTTATAGGCGATGATATGCGGCAGATGCGAGACGATGGCGAGCACCAGGTCATGGTGTTCGGCATCCATCATGTCGACCGTCGATCCGCAGCCCTCCCAGAAGGCGGTGAGCTTCGCAACCGCAGCCGGATCCGTTCCCTCAAGGGGGGTGAGAATGCACCAGCGATTGCGGAAAAGTTCCGCGAAACCCGCGTCCGGGCCGGACTGTTCCGTGCCTGCGATGGGGTGCCCGGGAATGAAATGCACACCCTCCGGCACATGCGGCGCCATCTGTTCGACAACCGAACGCTTCGTCGAGCCGGCATCCGTCAGGATCGCGCCGGGCTTCAGAGATGGCGCGATCCATTTGGCGACCGCCCCGCTGGCACCGACCGGCACCGAAACGATGACGAGATCGGCATCCTCCACCGCTTCGCCCGCATCCAGGCAATATCGGTCGCCAAGCCCGAGTTCCTCCGCCCGCTGCAGGGTTTCTTCCGAGCGGGTGGAGATCACGATTTCCTCGGCAAGCCCCCCCTTTCGCGCAGCGCGCGCGAGCGAGGAGCCGATCAGGCCGATACCGATGAGGGCAAGACGGCGAACGATTGGAGCGGACATGAGCTGGGGCAAGTTTCCTTTATAGGGGCGCTCGATAGCACGTTGATTTTGGAGCGAATTCTTATCACGAAAGCGAAGTCGCTTTCGTGGAAAGCGCTCTAGGCACCCATAAATTCCTTGAGGGCGGCGATGACGTCCCGGTTGGCCTCCTCAGCGCCGATCGACATGCGTAGTGCATTGGGAAGGCCGTAGGCGGCGACCTGACGCAGCACGCAGCCGCGCCCCGACAGATAGAGATCCGCATCCGCCGCCGTCTGGCCAACACCTTCGGGGAAGTGGATGAGGATAAAATTTCCGACGCTCGGCGTGACCTTGAGACCAAGCGCCTCGATCTCGCGCGTTACCCACGGCAGCCATTTTTCGTTATGTTCCGCCGCGCGGTCCGTGAACGCCCGATCCTCGATTGCCGCGATGCCGGCGGCCATCGCCGCCGAATTTACGTTGAAAGGGCCGCGAATACGGTTCAGCGCATCAATGACGTGATCCGGCCCGTAGGCCCAGCCGAGACGAAGAGCCGCAAGGCCGTAAATCTTCGAAAAAGTGCGCGTCATGAGCACGTTATCGGCCGTCGCCGCCAGTTCCACGCCCGCCTCGTAATCGTTGCGGCGCACATATTCCGCATAGGCTGCATCGAGCACGAGCAATGTGTGCCCCGGCAGGCCGGCGTGCAGGCGGCGTATCTCGCTGAACGGCAGGTAGGTGCCGGTCGGATTATTGGGATTGGCGAGGAAGACAACCTTCGTACGCTCGGTAACGCGGGCAAGGATCGCGTCGACATCGGCCGTCATGTCCTTTTCAGGCGCAACGACCGGCGTTCCGCCGGCGCCCAGGATCGCGATCTTGTAAACGAGAAAACCATATTCGCTGTAGATCGCCTCGTCGCCCGGACCGATATAGGCACGTGCGACAAGCTCCAGGATCTCGTCCGACCCGGTGCCGCAGATGATGCGGTCTGCGTTCAGCCCGTTCACGCGCGCGATCGCCGCGCGAAGGTCCGTCGCCGCGCCGTCCGGATAGTGCTCGAGATGATCCAGCGAACGCAGCGCCTCAATGGCGCGCGGGCTTGGGCCAAGCGGCGTTTCGTTGGAGGAAAGCTTGTGCAGTTTGTCGCCGCCTGTCGCCTTGGAGCGGCCTGGAATATAAGGCGCTATCTCCAGGACGCCGGCACGCGGTACGGGGCGCTTTGCTGCACGCTCGGAAGCAACGTCGGTCATGGTCATCGTCACTCAGCTTTCTTTCTCGTCCCAGGTCTCGTCGGTGGCTTCGTCGATGTCGATCGGCGCGGCATAGGCGCCGACCCTTCGAAGCGTGTCGGGTTCCGCCCCCGCCTCGGCGCATAAACGGGCCACATCGCCAGCCGAAAGGTCGCCACGCGCAGCAATCAGCGCATCCACACCTTCCGCCGTACGGTGGAAGGCCAGCACCTCCAGCCCGCCATCCATCAGCCGCCCTGGCAACGTGCCGCGCCAGCGCGCGTCATAGGTGGCGATATCCCGCGCTTCCGCAGCAGCCGCGCTTTTCGCGACGACAACCAACGGCAGATCGGCCGGCCTTTCCTCGGCCACGAAGAAGGGCAGTCGTGCGACGATTTCCGGCGCGGGCGCGCCAAGGCTGCGCCACCATGGCAATTCGGCGCGTTCATCGAGCCGGATCAGGCCGATCGCCCGCGCATCTTCCGCCGCCGCACGGATCACGTCCGGAGCATCGCCCGCCGGTTCAACCGAAATTGAAAAGCCGAAATGGTAGTGCGCGGATTCCAGGAGCGCGGCCGATTCTTCCGTTTCCTCGCAATGAATTGCAAGGCACCCGGCACCTGCCGCCGCCAATGCTCGCCAGATGGGTTCCAGCGCGGTGAGCGAGGCTCCGTCTTCGCAACGTTCGACCAGCGCACGCAAGGCTTCGTTGAACGGCTCGGCAAACAGCACGTCGGCAGCGCCCGGATTCCCGCGGATATTTGCCGCCGCGGCAAGACGTTCGCCGATCAACGCCTGCAATTCGCGGTCGATCCTTTCCAGCCGCGCGGCAGCATCCGCGATCGCTGCGTCGCCACCGGTCATGACGGTTTGGCCATTCCTGTCGCTTTCGCTTGGCACGTCCTTCGCCTTCCAGACCTCGTTCCTCAGGCGCAGCATTCATATGTAACGGGGGCCGTGAAAGCAAAAGAAAACATTGACGGACAGGCAGTCGGGGCCTACCTCGGGTGGCCTTGCGCCGGTTGCACGGGCGCATATGGAATTGTACGAAAACGCCATGACGAGCACGACCAGCAAAGCAGACGACACTGACAATGAGCCCGCCACGCGGCTCGTCGCGCAAAACGAGGCGGACAACCCTTCGAGCAAGAAGGTCGTCTTCGGCGCGGACCGCGCGCTTGCGCTCGATGCCGGTGAAGAGCTCGGCCCCTGGCAGATCGCCTATGAGACGTACGGCACCCTCAATGCCGAGCGGACGAACGCCGTGCTTGTGTGCCATGCGCTGACGGGCGATCAATATGTCGCTTCGGAAAACCCGATCACGGGCAAGCCCGGCTGGTGGTCGCTGATGGTCGGGCCGGGACGCCCGGTCGACACCGACAAATATTTCGTCATCTGCGCCAATGTGCTCGGCGGGTGCCTCGGCACCACGGGACCGGCTTCTCTCAATCCCGCGACAGGAAAGCCCTGGGCGCTCGACCTGCCCGTCGTGACGATCCGCGACATGGTACGCTCGCAGGCGCGGCTGATCGATCATCTCGGCATCGATACACTCTTCGCCGTCATCGGCGGTTCCATGGGCGGCATGCAGGTGCTGCAATGGGCGGCAAGCTATCCGGAGCGTGTTTTCTCCGCCCTTCCGATCGCGGCGGCCGCGCGTCATTCCTCGCAGAATATCGCCTTTCACGAGGTCGGCCGCCAGGCCGTCATGGCCGACCCGAACTGGGCCGGCGGCGCCTATCACGAGAAAGGCCTGAGACCTTCCAAGGGCCTTGCGGTTGCGCGCATGGCCGCGCATATCACCTACCTCTCGGACGCGGCCCTGCATCGCAAGTTCGGGCGCAACCTCCAGGACCGCGAGGCGATAACCTTCGGTTTCGACGCCGACTTCCAGATCGAAAGCTACCTGCGTCACCAGGGCATGACCTTCGTCGACCGGTTCGACCCGAACAGCTACCTTTATGTGACCCGGGCGATGGACTATTTCGATCTCGCCGCCGATTACGAGGGATCGCTGGCGCGCGCTTTCCTGCATTCGCAGACGCGCTTCTTCGTCATGTCCTTCACCTCCGACTGGCTGTTTCCGACACAGGAAAGCAAGGTGGTCGTGAAGGCGCTGAACGCGGCAGCCGCCAACGTCTCCTTCGTGGAGGTGGAAAGCGACCGCGGGCACGACGCCTTCCTGCTCGACGAGCCCGAGATGTTCCGCACGATCCGCGGCTTCCTGACGGGAGCCGCGAACGCGCGCGGCATTCCGGCGCCGGGAGGCGGGCTATGACCGCCGTCTCCTCCGCGCTTATCGAAGAAAACGGCACGCTTCAGAAGGCGATACGCGGCGACCACAGGCTCGTCTGCGACCTGGTGACCCAGGGCGCGCGGGTGCTTGACGTCGGTTGCGAGGACGGGGCGCTGCTCGATCTTCTGACGCGGGAGCGCGGCGTCGACGGACGGGGCATGGAAATCAGCCAGGCCGGCGTGAACGCCTGCGTCGCGCGCGGTCTTTCCGCCGTGCAGGGCGATGCCGACAGGGACCTTGCCGACTATCCGGACGACGCCTTCGACTTCGTCATTTTGAGCCAGACGCTGCAGGCAACGCGCGAGCCAAAGACGGTTCTGAAGCAACTGCTGCGCATCGGCTCGAACGTGGTCGTCTCCTTCCCGAACTTCGGCTTTTGGAAGAACCGCCTGCAGCTGCTTTTCTATGGCCGCATGCCGGTGACCGACTATCTACCCTATTCCTGGTACGACACACCGAACATCCACTTCTGCACGATCCGCGATTTCGTCGCGCTTTGCGAGGAGGTCGATGCCGAGGTTGTCAAGGCGATGGCGCTCAACGACAAGGGCCGCAAAGTCGGATTCAACGCGCCCTGGTGGGTCTGGAATCTCGTCGGCCAGCAGGCCGTCTTTCTCCTGAAACGTTGAGAACTCAGGTCGATATCCCGGGTTTTTGAGCCTCCGGGCAGCCGGTGCGCCCGTTCAGGCCCGCGACCCCTTGCGGGATGAAGACAGGCTTGAGCGCCCGCACCCGCTTGCCCTCTCCCGCAGCCAGCCCCCGGAAAAGCTGCTTTTCCGCTTCTATCACCAGCAGCCCGGCAAAGGCCGGCCAGAGCCGGCGGCCGACCCGCTCCCACGTCCGCGCCGACCTCAGGAGGAAGCGGGAACGCGTCGGCGGCAGGAAAAGCGCCTCGTCGCTTGCCGATACATTGAATTGGCAATCCTTCAGGAGCGCCTCGAGTTGCCCCCTCGAGTATGGCCGCCCATAGCCGAAGGGCGAGGTCTCGGCGCGCGCCCAAAGCCCACGGCGGTTGGCAACCACCACGACAATCTTGCCGCCCGGCACCAGAACCCGCCACGCGTCGTGCAAAAGCTCCACCGGATCGCGGCAGTGGTCGATGGCGTGGACGACCAGGATGCGGTC
Source organism: Hongsoonwoonella zoysiae (assembly GCF_013266695.1). GTDB lineage: Bacteria > Pseudomonadota > Alphaproteobacteria > Rhizobiales > Stappiaceae > Hongsoonwoonella > Hongsoonwoonella zoysiae. Next base: position 1,125,963 of record NZ_JABRXF010000001.1, on the reverse strand, counting down.
GAACATGCTGTCGGGAAACGGCAGCCGGATCTCGTCCACCAGCGTCGCAGCATTGTCGCGCTCGCGCGGCCAGGCGACCACCCCTTGCGCGGCGGGCATGGCCGCAACGGTGCGCTCCGCCTCATCCATGAATGGTCGAAGGTAGGGGCCCGCATAACCGAGGCCGAGCAGGCGCTGGCCGGCGACCGTCGGCCACGCCGCGCGCAACCGCTGGCCCACGAGCACGCGCAGCATCCGCCCCAGCGGCAGATCGTAAAACGTCTTTAGATCGACGACGTCAAGATACATGCTCAGCCCTTGCCGCTCCCCGAACGAGAGATCAGCTTATCCCGGACAATCCCCACAAGGCCAATGGATTGAACCGTTCCTTCAAACGGAACGCAACATTGAATGCGCAAGAGACATTGTGGCCTTGCGGTAGCCGAAAGGCTTTGCCAGTCTCCCAAGCAAATCACGCCAATCCGTTACGAGGAGACGACCATGTCCGCCGACACCCCGCGCTTTGAAATCAAACAGTTTCCCTGCCTCAGCGATAATTTCGGAGTGCTCATCCACCTGCCCGACAGCGGGCGCACCGTCGCGTTCGACGTTCCCGCCGCCGGGCCATATCTCGAAGCTCTCGAAGAAACAGGCTGGAAACTGACCGACATTCTGATCACCCACCACCATTGGGACCATGTGGAAGGCCTAAGCGAACTGAAGCAGGCTACGGGAGCGAAAGTAACCGCCCCGAACATCTCAAAAGGCAAAATTGCCGACGTCGATGCCTATGTGGAGGATGGCGACCGGGTCATGGTCGGCGACCTCGAATTTCACGCCGTCGGCACGCCTGGACACACGATCGACCAGATTTCATGGTGGGCGCCGGACGCGAAATTCGCCCACACGGGCGATACCCTGTTTTCCGTCGGCTGCGGCCGCGTGATGGAGGGCGACATGGAGATGATGTCGGCCTCCCTTGAAAAGCTCACCCGCCTGCTGCCGGGCGATACGAACATCTACTGCGGCCATGAATACACGGCGGCCAACGTGAAATTCGCCCTGACGGTGGATGCGGACAATCCCGCTCTTGCCCGCCGCGCGAAGGAAGTCGCCGATCTCAGGAACGCAGGCAAATCCACCCTGCCGACGACGATGGAACAGGAGCTTGCCACCAACCCCTTCCTGCGCACGAGCGATGCCTCGATCCAAAAGACGGTTGGCAAGGAAGGCGCTTCACAGGCAGAGGTTTTCGCCGAACTTCGCACGCGCAAGGACAATTTCCGCGGCTGAAACACGCCGAAGCCGGAGGCCAGCATGACGCCCGATCGCATAGGTTCGATACCCGACCTTTCGCTCGATCAGGTCGTGAAACTTCTTGAAATGAGGCCGCACCCGGAAGGCGGCTTCTACAGGGAAACCTTTCGCGATTCCGAGTGCGACGAGGCGGGGCGGGCGGCCTCCACCGCGATTTACTATCTGCTGCCAGGCGGTGAAGTTTCCGCCTGGCACCGGGTGGGTGCCGTGGAAATCTGGCACTGGTACGCAGGCGGGCCGCTTGTCCTGTCGATCGCGGGAGATGACGGCGCGCGGCAGGAAATCAAGCTCGGCCCCGATCTTGCCGGCGGCGAGCGCCCGCAAGGCGTCGTGCCCCGACATGCATGGCAATCGGCGAAAAGCATGGGGCCATGGACGCTCGTTGGCTGCACGGTCGCGCCGGGTTTTGAATTCTCCGGATTCGAAATGGCGCCCGAAGGCTTTGAGCCCTGAGTGCTGCTTCGCGATCCTATTGCAAAGTGGCCTTGTCCGACTTCACATAAGCGGGAATAAGCTGGCCGAGCCAGGTTTCCGACAAAGCGTCTTCACCCTTCTTCAGGTAGACGCGCGCATCAACAGGGTCGCCGCCCTCGATCTTCGCGTCGAAGACAAGCCGCCAGCGATCGGTGCCGACGACAGGCAGAAGATAAGAGTTGATCGGCTCGCCACGCGAAAGCTCCACCGCGGGCTCCAGCCCATCCTCATGGCCAAGGCCCTTCAGCGCTTCGCCTTTGAAATCGAGCACGATTTTCACTTGCCCCTTCGGCCTCGGCTGTCCCGGCACGCCGCCCTGGCCGATTCGTGTGGCAACGACGCGTGAACCCGCACCCGCCTGCGGATGGTCATCGGCCCAGTGCATTCGGTAGGAAAATTCCAGCGCATCGCCCTTTTCCGGCATTTTCTGAGGCGACCAATAGGCGACGATATTGTCGTAGATCTCGTCATCCGTCGGCAGTTCGACCAGTTGCACCATGCCCCTGCCGAAGGGCCTCAAGGGTTCGATCCAGACCGAGGGCCGGCGATTATAGAAAACGCCGTCGTCCTGATAGTTCTCGAACGCCCGGTCGCGCTGCGCAAGGCCGAATCCCTTCACGTCGCCGACGAGGAAACTGGATGTGCGGATGATCTTCGGATTGTTGAGCGGGCGCCAGATGCGCTCGCCATTACCGGTCAGGATCGCAAGGCCATCGGTATCATGCACCTCGGGCCGCCAATCGGCGGCACTTGCCCGGTTCGTTTCCGAATACCAATACATGCTGGTCAGCGGCGCGATGCCGAGGCGCTCCACCTTCTCCCGGAAAAAGAGCCTTGCCTCCACATCGACGATCTGGCCCTCGTCGTCCGTGTTCCGCAGCTTCATGCGATAGGCGCCGACGACGCTTCCGCTTTCCAGAAGCGCATGGATCGTCATCGTCGTGTCGCCATCCTCCGGTCCGCCCAGCCAGAATTCGGAAAAGCGCGGAAACTCCTCCGGCGTCGACAACCCCGTGTCGATGGAAAGCGCACGTGCCGACTGGCCATACTGCCTCGAAGCGCCATCGGTGCGGAAATAGCTTGCGCCAAGAAAGGATATCCAGTCGGTCCCGAGATCCTCGCGCATCACCCGGAAGCCGGCGAAGCCGATATCGTCCGGCAGTTCGCGAGCGGGGCTGCCCTCCGGAATGTCGAAATACTCCGGCGAATAGAGGATTTCGCGGGCGCTTCCGCCCTCCACCAGATGAAGCTTCACCGGTTCCTTGAAGTAGCGCCCCATGTGAAACATCTGCAAGGGCACGCCGTCGGCAATATCGACCGTATGCGCCTTGTCGAAGACGATTTTCCAGTGGGCGTCGTAGTCGATGGCTTCCAGCGCCTGACCGGCGCGGATCTTCGGTGCATCATGGGGCTTCGCCGCCAGTTTCCCCGCCCGCTCGGTGAGCCGGTCAAAGGAAAACACCTGCCGCTCCCCCAATTCGATGGAAGCCGCGGACGAGGTTGCGGTAGCAAACGTGAATCCTGCAAGAAAAAGCCGGGCGGCGGCACGGGAAAAGCGCATGAAACCCTCGTGGCCTCAAGCGAGACTCGCTCGCGTCAGGCCACTGTGAAGCGCGCGATTGTGGCAGATCGTTGATTTCGCGACGTTAAATAAGAGAAATTTGCGAAACCCTTCACAGGATTACCCACCCAAGGCTTCCTGCAACTGTTTCAAGAGCTCTTCGCGTTCGCGCGGGTCTTCCAGACCCTCCAGGCGGTTCGAAAGCGCCAGGCTGAATTCGGCATATTGGTTGTGCCAGTCGTGGGCGAGTTCTTCATCCGCGATGCGCCTCGCCGCGCGCCCCTTGGACTGGGCGGTACCGGCCAGGAGTTCGAAGGTTTCGTCGAACATCGGCAGCAGGATCTTTTCCAGTTCCAACCCCTTTTCGCCAAGCAGAAGGCGCAGGTTCATACGCGCTTCGTGTTCGCCGTGGTTGAGGAACAGCCCGCCGACGATAGGCCCGCGCTCCAGAATCCATTCAACAAGTTCGCTGCGGTCGGCGTGGGCGGAGTAGTTTCCGATCTGGCGGATGGCCGCGCGCACCTTGAATTCGCGCCCATGAATGCGGACATCTTGCCTGCCCGACTGGATGATCTGCCCGAGCGTTCCCGGCGCCTGATAGCCGACGAAGAGGATCGTCGCCTCCTTCCGCCAGATATTGTTCTTCAGGTGGTGCTTGATGCGTCCGGCCTCGCACATTCCGCTTGCCGAAATTATGATCGCACCACCGGTCACGCGGTTGATCGCCTTGCTTTCCTCCACGCTTTTCACCAGCCGGAAGCGCGGATCGCGGAAAAGCTCGGCCTCGCTGAGCGCGATATCGTCGAACGTATGGGCGTGACGGATAAAAACCTCCGTCACCTTGTTGGCCAGCGGCGAATCCAGAAAGACGGCGGCGGGCGGAATCTCCTTTTGGGCCAGAAGAACGCCGATATCGTGCAGAAGCTCCTGGCTGCGTTCCACGGCGAAGGCGGGGATCACGATATTGCCGCCCCGTTCCAACCCCTCGACGAGTTCATTTCTCAAGGCTTCGCGGCGTTTTTCAAGGGTGTAGTCTTCCCGGTCCCTGTCGCCATAGGTGCTTTCGCAAACCACATAGTCGAAGCCCTCGCCCGCTTCGGGCTCGGGATAAAAAGCCTTTTCGTCCGGGCCGATATCGCCGGAAAACAGGAGCCTGAGCGTGTGCTCGTTCCCGTCTTCCAGGATCTTCAGTTCAACGGAAGCCGACCCCAGGATGTGGCCTGCATTCCAGTAGCGCGCCGAAACGCCGGGCGCTGGTTCGAACCATGTTTCGAACTCACGCGTCTCGATCTGCTTCAGCGCCTGTTCGGCATCCTCCATGCGGTAGAGCGGCTGAATCGGCGGGGCATTGCGCCTCTGCTTTCGCCGGGAGATGCGTTCGGCATCGGATTCCACGATGGAGGCGGAGTCCGGCAGCATGAACTCCAGCAGGTCACGCGTCGCCGGCGTCGTGTAGATCGGCCCGCGAAAGCCGTGATGGATCAACTTCGGCACGAGGCCGGTATGGTCGATATGCGCGTGCGTCAGGATAACGAAATCGAGCGAGGCGGCGTCGAAAGGGAACGGTTTGGCGTTCAATTCCCGCACCGAACGGTTGCCCTGGAACATGCCGCAGTCGATCAGGAAACGGCAGTTTCCGGTTTGCACCTGAGAGCAGGAACCCGTAACCGTGCCCGCCGCACCGAAGAAGGAAAGCTCCGCCATCTCCACCACTCCGCCTGTCGTTGCGGCCATCCGATGTCCCGCAGCTTGCGACGGTTTACGTTGCGGAGCAATTACGGATGTTCTTTTCCCGCCTGCTCGCCCAGCGCAGCGAGGGCCCTGCGCAGGAGCGCGGCACTTTCCTCCCGCTCGTCCGGGCCCATTCTTTCAGGCTCCATATGCATGCGGAAATGGGGACTGTCGGCAACGATCCTGCGGGAGCGTTCGGCCTCGCCCGCAAGCCCCACCACCCGGTAGACGGTGACGGGATAGGCGACGCCCTTGACCCGCAGCGAGCCGATTTCCTCGCATTCCACCTCGTCACGGATATGGGCGTAGGTTTCATAGGAAATATAGATCTCGCCGGCGCCCGCTTCATGCTCAAGGCGCGAGGCGACGTTCACCGCGCCGCCGATGATCGTATAGTCCATGCGGTCTTCGCTGCCGAAATTGCCAACCGTGCAATAGCCGGTGTTGATGCCGATACGGCAGGCAAGCGCTTCGCGAAGACCCTGGTCGTGCCACTCGCCCTGAAGGTCCTGCAGGCGCGCCTGCATGGCGATCGCCATTTTCACGCAGGCGAGCGCATCCTCGCGCACGCCGCGCGTTTCCGGATCGCCGAAGAAAATCATGATCGCGTCGCCGATGTATTTGTCGATCGTCGCCCCGAATTCGAGCGCGACGCGCGACATTTCGGTCAGATACTGGTTGAGGAGGAGGGTGAGATCCTCTGATTCCATCTTGTCTGTCAGTTCGGTGAAGCCGGCGATATCGGAAAAAAGCACCGTCAGCTTCTCGCGCCGGCTTGCAAGCTTCACCTCCTGCTGGCCCGAAAAGATCGATCCATAGACCTGCGGCGAAAGGTATTTGGACAGCTTTACCGAAAGCGCTTCCAACTCGTGGTTCTTGCGAGAGATTTCGTCGGCCGCCTTCTGGCGCTGCTCGGCCAATGCGTTGAGTTCGCGCTCGTTGCGGTCGCTCAGGCGCATCATTCGCCGGGTCGTCTTGAAGAGCTTGCGGTATTCGGAAAGCAGCCTTTCGAAGGCAGCGCGGTTTTCCCCATCATCAGGCGGATTTTCGGCGAGCCGGCTTTCCGCCGCGGCGATAACCTTTTCTTCCCTGGCGAACAGATCGTCGGTCGTCATCGGCGTGGAATGCTCTCGAGGTGAAATGCGGCATGCTGAAGATCTTCGCCGAATTCCTCGCCCAGTTCGTGCATCGTCTCGTCCTGCGGGTCGTAGAACCAGTGGACATCGACGTTCATGCCGGCTTTCGCCGCCTCATCCAGCTTTTCCATCAGCATCATGATCGCCTTGGCGCTACTCGAGTTGAAGTAGATCAGCTCGAAATCGAACCGGCATGAGCCATCCACGCGCCCCTCCAGATAAATATCGAGCGCATCGAACAAGGGTGTGTAGAAGCTCGTCACGTCCTCGGGATAGGATTCTCCACTGATCTTGAGGTGGTGCCTGGCAAAGTCGAACGCAACTGCGGGCGTGCGCGTCGAGGCTGGAATCTCGAGATTTTCCATATCCACCCCCGCTCAGATCTTAGCTTTCAACGCGAAGAAGGCGAGCTTCCCGTCGATATTCATGAAATCGAACTCGATCGGGCTCGAAGCGCGCCTGGCGATCTCGATGAAGCCGATGCCCGCGCCCTTGCTGTTCTCGCCCGGGCCGCTGCGCAGCTGTTCCTTGTAGGCGAATTTCAACTGTTCGCGATTCATCGCCTGAATGGCGGAAAGCCGCTCGCGCATGCGCGGCACGTCGGACGTTCTCACAAGGTTACCGGCATGAACGACGTAGTCCGCCCCTTCCTGCCCGATCGTCAGAATCCCATAGCGCAATTCAGCAGGGTGTTCCTGCGCTTCCGGAATGTCGGGAGGCGGGAGCTGCTCCACCGAATAGCGGATGATGTTTTGCATCTGCTCCACGAAAACGGCAAAAACGCTGCGGATGGTCCGCGTATCCGCATCCTCGATGGCAAGTTTCTTCTTCAGCGCATCGCCCACGCCGCTCAGGACGTTTTCAGTCACATAGCCGCTATAGGCGAAGACTATTCCGCGCTCACGCAAATCCTTTCTCAACCCGTAAAGTTCACTTGCAAGCATTCGCGTACTCCGGGTCGGATATTGCGCGCGTAAACAAGTTGCTGTCCGCAGCGTCGGCCAATTCCAAGCTCGCCGTGCATGAAAGAAAATGATAACATAAAAAACAGTCTAAGACGTGAGGGTCGTAGAAATGAGAATGTTCGCACTCCTCGTCTTCGCTTGGTTGGCGATTTTTCCGGTTAAATCAGAAGAACTCAGCACCGAATTTCAGGTTGAGTTGCAATCAGCAATGTTGCAATTCACTGAATCGATCCTGGTTGACGGCGGATACAGCTATGTCGACACCAAGGAAGGCGTTTTAAAAACCGTTTACCCCGCAAATGTTCATCCCTTTATCGTCACCATGGGGGATGACTATTTCGTCTGCTCGGAGATGATCGACGACGCGGGGAAGTCCATCAATGCCGACTTTCTCGTCCGCCGCATCGATGACCAGTACAAGGTCGTCCAGTTGATCATGGACAACCGCCAGGCCGTTCAGGGCGCGATCTCCAAGCTCGGCAAGTAGGGCCCGTGAAAGTGCCGGCAGCGGGAGTTGCAAGGCTCGTGCGCCGCCGGATATTCTTCAAGTATATCCTGGCGACGATCCTGATTGGCGTCGCGCTCAATTCCCTGATCCTTACCTTCTACTACCAGCAACGACAAGCGGAACAGACCGGCGAGATTGCGGCCGAAATCGCTACGATCTCGAACCGCGTCGCCGGTCCCGCCGCATGGCTCGCGCAGAGGGGCGAACCGGCAGAAGCGCGCGAGCTGCTGTCGATCTTCGCCGCCTTCTACTATGTCATCTGCGCTGACCTGCATATTGCCGCAAACGAGGCGCCGGCCGCTTCATGGCCCGTTATCGGCTGCACGCGCATCCAGAAAACCGGCCGGTCGCTCGAAGTGCCCCTTCCCCTTGTGGGCAAGGATGCTCGAATGCATGTGCGGATCGATCCCGACAAGCTGGCGATGGACCTGCGCAATGAATTTCTCGTGCTGGTGGCGCTCGGCGTTGCAGGCGGCCTTGCGCTGACGCTTGCCGGTGTCGCCGCTTTCCTCTGGTTCATAAACCGCCCCCTCTCTCTCATGCTGGGCGCCATCGAAAGCTTTGAGCGGCACGGGGATCCGCAGAAAGTCGATTACAGGGCAGAGGACGAAATCGGAAAGGTGGTGGCAAGCTACAACATGATGCTTGACCGGGAGGTCGAGCGGGTGAGCGAAATCCGGGAGGCGCACAAGGCCATTCTGGACAGCGTGACATATGCCACCCGCATTCAGCGGGGCTTGCTGCCCACACAGGAACAGATCGCGGCGGCGTTCAGCGAAGCCGCCGTTATCTGGCAGCCGCGCGACCTTGTCGGCGGCGATATCTACTGGATCTTTTCCAGCGGGAAACGAACGACGGTCGCGCTCCTCGACTGCACGGGCCATGGCGTTCCGGGCGGCTTCATGACAATGCTCGCCATTGCCACGCTTGAGCGGATCTTTACCGAAAACGAAAGCCTGACGCCGGGAACGATCCTGACGTTGTTGAGCGACCTGACCCGCGGCCTTCTCAACCAGGATACGAAAGAGGCCTCGTCGAACGACGGCATGGATGCCGCGATCTGCCAGATCGATGCCGCGACCGGCAAGGCGGTATTCGCCGGTGCGCGGCTTTCCCTTCTGCATTTGAAGGACGGAAAGGTGGAGCGCATAAAGGGCGACAGAATAAGCCTCGGATATCCGGACACTCGCAAATCGCCGCGCTTTACCGAAACCGCTCTTGAGATCGGCGAGAATTCCTCGCTTTTCATGTTGAGCGACGGCCTGACTGACCAGATCGGCGGAAAAAAGCGCATCGCATTCGGCTACAGGCGGACGATGAAGCTGATAGAAACCCACGCCACGCAAAGCCTGCGGGAAATCCTGAACACGCTCGAATCCCGGCTGAACGATTATTCGCGCAACGAACCCCGTCTCGACGATCTGACGGTCGTGGCCTTCCGCCCGCATTCGGCATCGAATGCCTGATGCGCGAAAGAACGAAATCCTTTCGTGCCAACCGCACGTTTCCCCATGCCGACTGTCATTGACGCTTCCTCGCACAATCGATAGAAGCCACGGGATCATGCCGGATTTTTCTTCAGATGGTCCGGGCTGGCCAAAACGATGTTCGAAAGGCCGCTTCCGAAGCCGGGGCGATAGCCCACCCGGATGTCATCGGCGCCGATGCAAACCCTGCGCGCGTAGCGTTTCCTGAAAGCGAAAGACGATGCCCCTCATCGAAGGTGCCCACCCGGCGCTCGCAAGAGCGCTCGAAAAGCGCGGTTATTCCGAGCTTACGCCGATTCAGACCGCGGTCCTGGAGTTGGAGACCCCCGAGGCTGATCTGCTCGTCTCCGCGCAAACGGGATCGGGCAAGACGGTTGCCTTCGGCCTCGCGATCGCTCCAACCCTGCTCGGGCAGGAAGAGCGCTTTTCCGGCGCCGGAGAGCCGTCGGCGCTGGCCATCGCACCGACCCGCGAGCTGGCGCTTCAGGTCGCGCGCGAGTTCGAATGGCTTTACGGAGAAACGGGCGTCAGGATTGCCACCTGTGTGGGCGGCATGGACATGCGCAAGGAGCGGCGCGCGCTGTCGCAAGGCGCACATATCGTCGTCGGCACACCGGGGCGCCTGCGCGATCACGTCGAGCGTGGCTATCTGGATCTCTCCGCACTGCGCGTCGTCGTTCTGGACGAGGCCGACGAGATGCTCGACCTCGGCTTTCGCGAAGACCTTGAATTCATCCTCGACGCGGCCCCTGAAAGCCGCCGGACGCTTTTGTTTTCCGCGACCGTCCCGCGCCCGATCGTGCAGCTTGCCAAGCGCTTCCAGAAGGATGCACTCAGGCTTTCGACGATCGAGGAGCGCGCGCCGCATGGCGATATCGACTATCGCGCCTATCCGGTCGCGCCGGCGGATCGCGAGAACGCCATCGTCAACGTGCTGCGCTTCCACGAAGCGGATAGCGCCATTGTTTTCTGCGCGACGCGCGAGGCGGTAAAGCATCTTTCCGCACGGCTTTCCAATCGCGGTTTTTCCGTCGTCGCGCTGTCGGGAGAGCTGAGCCAGAGCGAACGCACCCACGCTCTGCAGGCGATGCGCGACCGGCGCGCCCGCATCTGCGTCGCGACCGATGTCGCGGCAAGGGGGCTCGATCTGCCGAACCTCGACCTGGTGATCCACGCCGACTTGCCGACAGGGCGCGAAGCGCTCCTGCACAGGAGCGGGCGCACTGGGCGGGCGGGGCGCAAGGGCGTGAGCGCCGTGATCGTGCCCTATACCCGGCGGCGCGCGGCGGAACGGCTGCTCGGCAGCGCGGGCGTGGAGGTGAATTGGGCACAGACCCCCACGGCGGACGATATCCGCATTCGCGACAGGGAGCGGATTCTCGACGATCCCTCGCTGACAGGAGAAGCGGGCGAAGAGGATGTCTCTCTCGCAGAAGAGTTATTGGAACGGCACGGCGCAACGAAAATTGCATCCGCCTACCTGCGCCTGCTTCAGGCGCGCTACCCGGCACCGGAAGACCTTATCGAGGCCGTTCCCGCCAGGCGGGAAGAAGGCGAGCGCCGTGCTGGCAAGGATCGGCCGGACAGAGCCGGCGGACGGGAGTTGAAGCGGGAGGGTGCGCCGCGCCAGCCGAATTTCGAGGGCGGCGTCTGGTTCCGCATCTCGCTTGGCCGCAAGCACCGCGCCGACCCGCGCTGGCTGTTGCCGATGATTTGCCGCGCCGGGCATGTGACCAAGCGCGAGGTCGGCACGATCCGCATCAACGAGGCGGATACGCGGGTGGAGATTTCGCCCGAGGCCGCGGACCGCTTCTGGCAGACCATCGTCGTAAACGGCACGGGCGAAAAGAACGTGAAAATCACGCTTTCCGACGAGGGCGAGCACGCCCCTTCCCGCGGTCGCTCCGGATACGGAAAGCCGAAAGATCGAAAGCCGTACGGGGAGAAGAAAACCTCCGGAAAACCTCCCGCGAAGAAATTCAAGGCCAAGTCCCGCGGCAAGAAGCCCGCCGGCGATTGATTCTGACGGTCAACCGATGGCTGCCGCTTCCTTCTCGTGTCGGAAGCGGGCCGTGGCTTCATCGCTTTGGTAGTGCGGCAGGCAGTCGACCGCTTTTTTGGTCAGATCCATGACGGAGCGGAGAATGAAGTCCGCCGTTTCGTCATCGATCAGATAGCCGAAGTTGAGCCGGCACCAGCCTGGCTTTTCGATTTCGCGGCCCGAAAGGATCGACGCGCGCATCACGTCCGATGCCTCACGCCCTATGCCGAGCAGGCGGTGAGCGTAAGGTCCGGCGCAGGCGCAGCCGCCGCGCGCCTGAATGCCGTAAAAATCGCTCAACATGCGCGTCGCAAGCTGCTGATGGATCGGCCGGCCGTTTTCATCGAACAGGCGAATGGAAAAGATCGGCAGGCGGTCGCGCCGGTTCGACGCCAGTATCTCTATGCACGGATGGCCGTTCCACGCGGTGAACGCTCGTTTCGTCAGTTCACGATCGCGCCGGGCGATGAAGTCCTCGCCCACGGCATCCTTCACGATGAAGGCCAGCGCCGCCCTGATATCGCCGATGACATTGGGCGTGCCGGCTTCCTCGCGCGCGGCAAGCGAAGCTGCGTAGTCATGCCCCCAGGGGGACACGAAGGAAATGGTGCCGCCGCCCGGCCATGTCGGGCGCGACCGACCCACCGCGTTGTTGCGCACGATCAGCACCCCCGAAGCGCCCGGCCCGCCGGGAAACTTGTGCGGCGAAAGAAACACGGCGTCTTTCTCAAGACCTTCGCCGGGGTTCATGTCGATAGGCAGATACGGCCCGCCGCCCGCATAATCCCAGACGGCGAGCGCACCGTAGCGCTTCAGGAGCGCGGTGACGGCGTCCACATCCGTCTTGATGCCGGTGACGTTTGAGGCGGCGGAAAACGCACCGACCACAAGGCGCTCCGCCGGCTGGCGGACGAGCATGAGTTCAAGTTCGACCAGATCCGGCCCGCCGCACTCCGCTTCCGGGATCTCGATGACCTCGGCGCCGGATTCCCGCCATGGGAGGATATTCGAATGGTGTTCGTAAGGGCCGATCAAAACGAGCGGGCGGATCGCCCGGGAGTTGTCGAGCGCCAGCAACGAGACGAGGCGGTTGACGGCACTCGTCGCACCCGCCCCGGTGAAGATCACCGTCTCATCGGGTCCTGTGTTGACGGCTTTTGCGATAACGCTGCGAGCTTCAGCTCTCAGCGCCGTCATCCGCGCCCCGCAGAAAGAAGCCTCGGTATGGCTATTGGCGTAATAAGGCAGCACATGCTCGGCTATGAAATCTTCGACGGGCCGCAGAGCTCGTCCCGACGCCGTATAATCCGCATAAACAAGGGGATGTTCGCCGAAAGGGCCCGGCACGGGCACGCCTTCGCCGATAAGGCCGCCACGCAGCCTTGCCATGATGTCGTCACCGCGAAGTGAGCGCCGAAAGCCTGCAAGATCCATTTTCTCACCGTTTCCTTGTCGAACCGGTGTGGATAAATATGCGAGAGTGCGTGAGATTTGTTTTATGATTTCCGGTAATTTCTATAATTTCATGCAATTTTGTTCGGGAGAAATGAGGAATGTTCGATCAATTTAACAGGGCAATCTTGCGCCTGCTGCAAAGGGACGGTTCGCTCACGCAGCGCGAAATCGCAGAGAAGGTGAACCTTTCCGCCAATGCCTGCTGGAACCGCGTCCAGGCGCTGAAACGCGACGGCATTATCCTCGGCCAGACCACGCGCCTCGACCGGGGCAAGCTTGGTCTCGGTCTCGTTGTCTTCGTCATGGTAAGGACGCGCCATCACTCCATAGACTGGCTGAAGGAATTCCGCCGGCACGTCTCCTCCATCCCGGAGGTGATCGACTTCTACAGGATCGGCGGCGATTACGATTATCTCCTGAAGGTCGTGGCGGCGGATATGGCCGGCTACGACGCGGTCTACCGACGCCTGATTTCCGGCGTGGAACTGGACTCCGTCACATCCTACTTCGCGATGGAAGCAATCGAGGAACAGCGTCCCTTCCCGATCGATTGAACCGTACGTCACTCGCGCCGCGTCTCAGCTTTCCGGCAGACCCTCGACGTAGTACCAGCGCCCGCCCTTCTTGCGGAACAGGCTAAGCTCGCGGTGCTCATGCATATCGCCACCGGAAAAAAAACGGGCCATGAAAAGCACCGTTCCCCTTGCGTCGTCCTTTCCCCCGGCTTCCGTCTTCAGAACGGAAAGCCCCACCCACGCGCTCTCCGACGCCCAGCGCTCGGCCGCCTGCCTGTCGAAATGGCGCCGCTTCGCCGGCCAGAGCGTTTCTTCGATGTAGTCCATCGCCTGGCGCACATAGGCCGAATAGCGCGAGCGCATCAGCTCTTCCGCCGTTTCGGGTACGCTCACGCCCGAATGGAACCCGCCGCAGCAAGCGTCATAGTCGCGTTTGGAACCGCAGGGGCAGGGATCAGGCATATCTGACGTTTCCGATTTGCTATCATGGCACTATGTGAAAGATTGAGTATCGGTTCGCGGGCAAGCGGGGCAAGATGCGGGCAGCCACTTTCAACCTGGAATCCTTCGGCTCCGACAAGCTGGAACCGGAAGACCTTGCCCCGCGCGTCGCCGTTCTGCGTCCGCAACTCGAAGCGCTCGAAGCCGATATCCTCTGCCTTCAGGAAGTGAATGCCCAACACGTGGACGGGCAGGACACACGCGCCTTCGCCGCGCTCGATGCGCTTTTGAAAGGCACACGCTACGAAACATTTCACAAGGCCTTCAGCATGCGCGCCGACGGAAAGGGCCCGGCCGACCGTCACAGCCTCGCCGTCGTGTCGCGTTACCCCCTGGAAGCGCCGCAATCGATCTGGTGGCAAAGGGTCGCGCCCCCGCTCTGGCGCCCTCGCCACGCCGACCCGCCGATTGCCGAGCCGGAACCCTTCACCTTCGACAGGCCGATCCTGCAGACGGCCGCGCATCTGCCCGACGGGCGGAAGCTGCATCTTTTTACCGTCCATCTGCGCGCGCCGATCGCGGCCCCCATTCCGGGCGGCAAGGCAAGCGCCCATGCCTGGAACGCAACCGGCACGTGGGCGGAAGGCTTGTTCCTGGCTTCGATGAAACGCATCGCCCAGGCGCTGGAACTGAGGCTTGCGATCGATGCGGTTTTCGACGCCGAGGACGAACCGCTGATTTTTGCCGCCGGAGATTTCAACGCCGGCGGGGTCGAGCCGGCGCTCAGGATCGTTACCGCCGATCCGGAGGAAACCGGCAGCGCGCCGCTCGAAGCGCGCCATATGCGCCTTCTCGACCGCGAGATCGACGAAAGCCTGCGCCACAGCGTGCTCCATCACGGGCACGGGCGGATGCTCGATCATGTCCTGGCAAGTCCGAAAATGGCGGAAACCGCGGGAGCGGTGCGCGTGCTCAACGCGCGGCTTGAGGATGAAGCGGACAGCGAGAGCACGGCAGGGTCCTACCACGCGCCAGTCGTTGCCGAATTCGACCTGGATTCTGGCAACTCCTGATTTCAGGCAAGGACGCGCCGCAGGAAGGCCGCGCCAAGTTGCGTGCCTGCGGGGTCTATGCCGTGGCCCAACCCTTCGATGCCGTGGCTTGAAACCTCGAATCCCGCTTCTTCGAGGGCCGCTTGCGCATTAATGCGGTGCCAGGGCGGGACGACATCGTCTTCCTCACCGTGGACCAGCAGGATCGGCGGCCTTCTGACGGCTTCTTCCGCTACGAATTCCGGCCCCGCCAACAGTCCCGAATAGGCTGCGATCCCCGCAAGGCGGTTCTTGCGGCGAAGTCCGGCATGGAGCGCCATCATCGCGCCTTGCGAAAAGCCGACGAGCGCGGTCTCGGCTTCGCTCAAGGCGTGGCGGGCAAGTTCGGCATCGATGAATTCGTCGAGCACGGGTCTGGCCGCCACCACGCCGCGCCAGTATTCCGAAGGGTCGCGCATCGTGAGGGGAAACCATTGCCGCCCCGCCGCCCAGATATCGCAGACGTCCGGCGCATTCGGCGCGACGAATGCCGTTTCGGGAAGGGCTTCCGCCCAGGCGCGGCCCAGCTCGATCAGGTCGGCACCGTCCGCGCCGTAGCCATGCAGGATGATGACAAGCCGTTTCGCGGGCTCGCCGGAAAGCGGGGAAAGGCGCGGTCCGTCCAGCATGTGATCTCCATTTCGGCCCGGTCATCGACGTAAGACAGAAACCGGAAACCACCTTTGTAGCGTCCTTTGAACCGACACTCGACCCCGATCCGAACCCGTCATAACATGACCCCCAATCAAAACGCGGCAAGGGCGTGACCATGCAGAAGATCCAGACACAGGGCGTGCACCATATCACGCTGAACGGGGCGGACCGGCAAACGTCTATCGACTTCTGGGAAGGCGTGCTCGGCATGCCCTTCGTCTTCGAGCAGCCCAATCTCGACGACCACGATGTGAACCACCTCTATTTCGATCCGGGCGACGGGCGGCTTATCACCGTTTTCACCGATGAAGCGCGCAAGAAGGATGCCTCCCCCAATCCAAATGCGCCGGGCACGGTGCATCACATCGCATTCTCGGTGTCGCGCGCCACCTTCACGCAGGTAGAAAAGCGGCTTGAAGAACGCGGCATCCCCAACTCCGGCCACAAGGATCGGGGCTTCATGGATTCGATCTATTTCCGCGATCCGCTCGGCCATCTCATCGAACTCGCCTCCTACAAGTTCGAGCCGCCGGTGGGCTTCACCCACGCTCAGGTGCTTCTGGAGGCGCATCGCATCCGCGTGGCACGCGGCGACATGGCGATTTCGGATGTGCATCTGGCGGACGCGATCGAAGATCTCGTCAAGCGCTCGCAGGACTCGCTGTCGGACGACCGGGGGCCGAAACAGCCCTATTGAGCCGACTCAAGCTCGGCCGGCGTTGCAGCCTTCAGCCTTTGCCGGTCGCTTTCGTGGACCAGCATCTCTTGCGCGCGTTTCGCCGCTTCCCATGCGTGCAGGCGCACCTCGCGGCACACGTCCTGGTCGCCGGTCGCATCAAGCGCCGCGAATGTGCGCTGTAGCTTGAGCCCCACCTCGATAAAAGCCGCTCCGTCACGCGAAATCGCCATGAACGCATCGTCGAACAGGGCCGACACCGAAACATTCGGCGCGAACACCCGGTCGAACTTCGGTTTTGGCCTTTCCCCGTTCCTTCGCCTCGCCCAATCGCTCAACAGGCGCGTGATGCTGCCGATCACGGCAATCGCGGTGCCGGGATCGTTCACGGAGGGAGATAAAGCCCGGCTTGAAATCTCCGAAAGCACGATGAAGCCGAAGCGTGGATCGGCGGCGAAAGTCCGCTCGTTTCCCGTGATGAACGCCTCTCCGACAGCATCCGTGCCGGGCGTATTTTCCATCTCCTTGTTGAAGCGGACAAAAGCGGCCGGACGCTCGCGAGTCATGAAAGTTCCCGGCAGGCTCGCGACTGTGACCGTGGCATCATGCTTTTCCGCGAATTCCTGCAGGGCCGGCATGTCAATCATCTGGACGAAACCTATCCGCTCGATGGTGACCGGCTCGCCCGGATAGGCGCGTTCATCCGGCGGCACCCCGCCGAGGTTCGGGTTGCCGCCCCAAAAATCGAGCGCGGCTCGGGTTGCCGCCTCCACCTTCTGGATCGTGTGGCCCATGCGGCCAAGGCGCGCGATACGATCCACCCAGCGGATGAAGGTCAGCACCACCCAGGCGAACAGGCCAAGCGTCATGAGAAAAAGCACGAACAGGCCGGAACGCTCGTAAAAGCCGGTTTTCACGGCAATCACGCCGACGACCGAGAAAATGAACGCGCCGATAAAGCTCGAAAGCGCGGTCTTGGACACGTCATCCGCCACCACCACGGAAAAGGCCCTCGGGGTTGCCGAGGTACTTGCCGAGGCATAGGCCGCGACCATGGAAGAAACCGCGAAGGTCGCCACCGCCAGCATGGAAGTGGAAAGGATTGTAAGCAGTTTCTCGACCATCTCCGGCTCGACGTAAGGTGTCGGCCACTCCGCGCCCTTGAGATCGGCGAAACGGGCAAGAAGCACACAGGCAACCGCAGACAGGCAATAGGCAAGTGGCCTGACCCAGAGCCGTTCCTTCAACCGGGTGACATAGAACCAGGTTTCGGTAAGAAGCGATTCCAGCCAGTTTTCCGTCATCACGCATGGCTCCGTCAGGGTCAAAAACCTGCTTCGCGGCCATTATGCATGATTATACGGGCAGCGTTTCCCGGCCTTGCCGCAGTACCCGATAATAGGCCCAGAACAGCCGGGCCGCGACGCCGCGCCATGGGGCCCATTGCCCGGCGATCTCGTCAAGCGCATCCGGCTTCGGCCGGTCTTCCATGCCGAAGGCGTCGCGAACGGCGTTTTGAAGCGCGACATCGCCGCTCGGGAAAATATCCGGATGGCCCGCGCAGAAAAGCAAGTAGATATCCGCCGTCCAGCGGCCCACGCCCTTGATCTCGCAAAGGGCGGCGTGGGCTTCCTCCGGCGGGCGGGAGGCAAGTTCCGCAAGATCGAGGCCCCCGTTTATGGCACCCGCGATCGCCCGCATTGTGCGGATCTTCGGTCGCGAGAGACCGGCCTTGGCCAGTTCCTCATCGGTGATGCCGGCAAGCGTGACCGCCTCGAACGGCGCCACAAGTTGCTCCACGCGCGAAAAGATCGCATTGCCGCTGGCAACCGACACCTGCTGGGAAACGACGATATTCACGAGCCCCGCGAAATCGGGCGTGCGCCTCCTGAGCGGCACTTCGCCCGCCATCTCAACGACAGGCACGAGACGCGGGTCAGCCTGCTTCAGGTGCTCGATCCCCTCGGCGATGACTTCAAGCGAATCGATCGGCTTCAAATGGCGTCCTTTCCGTTCATCCACTGCATTGATAGAAGAAGGAACCTTCACCATCCCTCTTCGCGCATCAAGCCCCATGCCCACCTCCTCCCGCCCTATTTACCGCTTTGCGCCCTCGCCAAACGGGCATCTGCATCTCGGCCATGCGCTGTCGGGTTTGCTCAACTTCGAAGCGGCGCGGCATACGGGCGGCCGTTTCCTCTTGCGGATCGAAGATATCGACATCGTCCGCTGCACGCAGGAACTCACCCGCGAGATGCTGGAGGATCTTTCCTGGCTCGGCCTTTCGTGGGAAGAACCCGTTCGACGCCAGTCGGAGAATTTCAACGATTACCGCGCTACCCTCGCCCGGCTCGACGATATGGGGCTTCTTTATCGCGGCTATCTCACACGAAGCGAGATCAAGGCGCATGTCGCAGCCAGTGAGGCGCGCGGCAAGCCCTGGCCGCGCGATCCGGACGGCGTACCGCTTTATCCAGGCGACCGGGCCGTACTGGACGCTGCGGAAATTGAGGCGCGCAGGCGCTGCGATGCGCCCTTTGCGCTTCGCCTCCACATGAAAAAGGCACTGGCGCGCATGGGCAGGCCGTTGACATGGCGGGAGGAGGGAAGCGGGCCTCACGGCGAAAACGGCCTGCTTGCCGCCGCCCCCGCGCTTTGGGGCGATGTCGTGCTCGCGCGCAAGGACACGCCCACGAGCTATCACCTCTCCGTCGTCGTCGACGATGCCTTGCAGGGCATCACCCAAGTCATGCGGGGGCAGGATCTTTTCTTCGCGACCGCCGTTCACCGCCTGTTGCAGGCGCTTCTGGATCTGCCGGAGCCGGTCTATCACCATCACCGGCTGATTCTCGGGCCGGACGGCCGCAAGCTTTCCAAGTCCTCGCGCGACACAGCCCTTCGCGAGCTTCGCGCCGCCGGCCACACGCCTGCGGAAATCCGGGCGATGGTCGGTCTTCGGTGATTGCTGCTTACAGGCCGAGGAAAGCCATCCAGAGGCCTGTCGTAAAGACGGCCGCCGCCGTCGTGAAGGTGATGGAGTTGGCCGACATCGCATGCCCGGTGCCATAGCGACTTGCGAAGAGAAACGCGTTTATGCCTGTCGGGCAGCAGGCTGTGAGAGTGGCCACGGAGACCCAGAGCGGCGGCAGGCCGACCGCATAGCGCGCCATGACATAGACAACCGCCGGCATCACGAAAGCCTTTAGCATGCTGAGGATGATCGCCGGCCCCACGTTGCCGCGCACGCCGTAGCGCACCATGCTCATGCCGAGCGAAAAAAGCGCCATGGGCAGCGCCGCAGCGCCGATCTGGTCGAGGATGATCTTGAAAAGGCCGCCGACCGGAAACCCCGCGACCTGCCAGAATGCGCCGGCGAGAATGCCGACCACAATCGGGTTGGTGATGAGGTTGTTCAGCACCGTCCTGAGGATTTCGGCAAGGGGGCGCCCTTTCTCCGTTCCGTCGACGACCGCCGCACGCTCCATCACGATCGCGCAGACGATCGTCAGGAGCGGCAGGTGAATGGAAATCAGCACAAAGAGCGGCACCAGCCCCGGCTCGCCGAAGACGGCGGTAACCAGCGGAATGCCGACCATGACCGTGTTTGCGAAGGCCGCGCTGATGCCGGCAATCACGCCGGCGCGCGCCTCCCGCCCGAACGCCTTTCGCACAATCAGCGTCCCGAGCGCCCAGACCACGGCGACGCCGGTGAAATAGGAGAACCAGAACCCCCAGGGCGAAACCCCGCCGAGCGAGCTTGTGGCAAGCGTCTTGAAGATGAGGACAGGGATCGCGATCACGAAGACGAACTGGCCGAGCGCATCGCCGATCTTCGCGTCCAGAAGCCCGACCCGCGCGGACCCGTAGCCGATCCCGATCAGCGCGAAGACCGGCAGCACAACCGTCAGAATTTGTGTGATCATTGGCGCTAATTCGCACGAAGGCGCAACGCAATCAAGGGATCGAGGTCCGGAAGTGCGATACTTGCTTGATTCCGGAAGCCTCCTCGCCGATAGCTGGAAGATACATATGGGCGCCGCGCAATCTTCCCTTCGCGGCGTGGAACGCAGGCGAGGCCGGTGAGCGACAGGAAACCGACGGACAAACGCCCGCACGAAGAAGAGCGCGACCGGCAGGCCGCCCTCGTTCACGACCTGCGCACGCCGCTTTCCGCCATGCGGACGGCAACCGAGGTTGCGATGCGCGAACCATTGAGCGACACGCAGGCGCAAGCACTCGGCACCGTTCTGGAAGCCATCGACGCTTTGCTGGCGATGACAACGAACCTACTCGACACCGCAAGGGCGAACGCCCTTGAGCGGTCGGACGGAGAAGCGCCGACGATCCACGCTGTGCTGAGCGGGGTCGGCGGGCTTTTCGCCACGGCGGCGAGGGAAAAGGGGCTTGAGTTTTGCCTTGATATAGATGACGCGCTGGCCGGCTATCGCGTCGCCGATCCGGCCTCCTTGCGCAGGATCGCGTCTGCTCTTGCGGAAAACGCCGTCAAATATACCGACGCCGGATCGGTCGGCTTCAAGGGGAAGGCGGTTGCCGAGGCCTCATCCCGGCACCTCATATTGGACGTCGAAGACAGCGGCGGCGGATTTTCCGACGTTGGCCGGAGCAAACTCTTCAAGCCATATCGACGCGGCGAAGGCGCGAACGGCGAAAACGCCGGCACCGGGCTCGGCCTCTGGAACGCCCGTCATCTCGCGGCAGGCGCGGGCGGGAGCCTTGAGCTTGTGCATACATCCACCTCAGGAAGCTGTTTCCGCCTCACACTCCCGATCATGGAGACCGAACGGCCTTCCTATCGTGGCGACAAGTCGGAAAAAATCGCTTCGGCGGCATCGGGTGTCCTGCCGAAACGCGTGCTCATCGTCGATGATAATGAGACGCACCGGCGGCTCCTCGTCACGATGCTTCATGCCTTCGGGGTCGATGCCGCGATGGCGGCAAGCGGGGAGGAAGCGCTCGCCCGCTTCGAAGCGGCGGTCGAGCACATGCCTTTCGACGCCGCTCTGATAGACCTGACCATGCCGGGAATGGACGGATTTCAGACACTTGAGGCATTGCGCAAGGAAGAAGGCGGCGGCGGCCTGCCCGCGATCGCCATTACCGCGGCATCCAATCCCGACCGTCAGGCGCTTTTGGCCAGCGGCTTCCATAGCGTCATGGAGAAGCCCATCGATCCCGCATCGCTCCATGCGGCGCTCGAAAAGGTCCATGCGGATATAAATCCCGGCGATTGAATAGCTGCGGTCCCGCTCCGGTCCGTCAGATTCGCGCGGCCCGCGTCGCCTCGATCGCCTTCCTCAGGTATTCGTCGCGGTCGTAGACGTCGGCGTAATAGCCCATGCCGCCGTCGGCTTCCGGCCAGGCGGTGAAATAGGCCACATGAACGGGAATGTCGCGGGTCACGCGGTCGTTGTCGTTCCTGCCCTGGGCGATGCGCGAGGCGATATAGTCGATGGGCTTGCCGAGCACGGCGGCGGCCATGGCGCGCGGATCCTCAAGGCGCACGCAACCGTGACTAAAGGCGCGGGCGTCCTTCTTGAAAAGCCGCTTGGCTGGCGTGTCGTGCATGTAGATCGCATGCCTGTTGGGGAAGAGGATCTTCAGTTCGCCCAAAGCGTTGTCGCTTCCCGGACGCTGGCGCACGTTGATCGGCTGCTGCTTCCTGGCAACCGCATACCAGTCGACGGAGGCTGAAGAAACCTGCTGGCCCGAAACCGTCGACACCTCATAGCCGATCCTGTCGAGATAGGACGGGTCCTGCGCGAGCTTCGGCAGCATCTCGTTGACGATGATCGAATAGGGCACGCCCCAATAGGGGTTGTATTCCACCGTTTCGATCTTGTCGGAGAAGAAATACGTCTGGTTCGATTTCTGGCCGACGACGACGCGCATGGAAAGCGGCTCGCGTTCCTCGTCCACATAGGTGGCCATGAAGGCCGGCTGGTTGATGAAGACGTAGCGCGGGCCGAAGTCGCGCGGAAGCCAGCGCAGCCGCTCCATCGCGAGCTTCACCTTCTCGATCTTGTCGGCGTTGGAAATGCCCTCGAGCGCACGGATCGTATTCTTGCCGATGATGCCGTCGGCGGTCAGTCCGTTTTCGGCCTGGAAATCCTTGAGCAGCGCCACGAGTTCGGGCGCATAGTCTTCGCCCCCGTCATAGGCGGCAAGCGTGTCGGCATGCGCGGCCCTGAGGTTGTCCGATCCCTTGAGGCCGATCGCGGCGATAACGTTCTTGAGTTCTGCGCTGCTGCCGCCGGGCCGCAGGAACGTGCCTTCGGCGATTTCAACGCGCTCGGCCTCATCGGCCTCCTTCAAGCTCGCCAGCGCCCGCTTCAGTCGGACGAACTGCTCGTTCGATGGATTGCGACCTTCCAGATACTCCGAAATGTTTTCCGCGGCTGCGATGCTGCCCATGACGAGCTTGAGGTCGATCTCCTTGCGCGGCAGATCGTGATAGCCGGAGATGCGGTTCGGGTCGATGCGCCCGCGCGCAGCGTCCAGCGCATAGGTGAGCGCGGCTGCCGAAAGTTCCATTTCGAAACGCATGAGTTCGGCCTGGCGCGCGGCATCGTCAGCTGTGCCGTCAAGGGCCGGAAATTCCACGCGATAGTCCGCGGGATCGAGGCCGACCTGCGCCGCCTCGCTCATCGTGTTGATCGCCCCGACCGCTTTTTGGCCGATCTGCCCGTCGTCAAGCCAGACAAAGGCCGGATGCGTCGCGTAGAAGGCCTCGATCGCCTCGATCACTTCCGGCAACGCCCGCACCTGCGTCTGCTCCAGCACCGCACGCGCATCCAGGAAGGCTGGATCAGCCTTGAAATCCTCTGCCGGTACCGGCGCCTGCACGTCCACCCTTGCCTTTGTCACCGATGCCGCGCCCTCCGGCGCACCGGGGCGATCCTCCGCCCGCGCTTCCTCTTCCACCCGCTCTTGCAGGGCTTGGGCGTAGGCGTCGAGTTCGCGGCCGAGCTTCGCGAGGCTTGCCGTCTTCAGCGTGTCGGGCTTGTAGGTGTAATAGCGCGGGCCGCTGACACGGACCTTCGGGATTTCACGGCGCACCGGCTCGGCTTCCCGGCGCTGGCCGTTGTCGTAATGTTTCGGATTAAACAGGCGGTCCAGGAAGCCTTGCGCGTCCGCCGGCGCCGATGAGGCCAGCAACGCGCCGACAGCGGCCACGCATGCAATCGCTGAAACGGAATATCTCATTATCGAAGACATCGTCGGTCCTTCGCTGCCCGTCGAATAGAAATCGCCTGCCCGAATGCTCGCCGCCCGCGCGCTGCCTGCCCCCGGGCCGGCCCGCATTCAGGCGGAATCACCCGTGGATTCGCTCACCTTATTTTAAATCTGGGGCGAATCGCATCCCTCGCCAGTAAGGTAAAGCGGATGTTTTATGTTTTTAACCCCTGTTGCCTTAAGGCACCGTTGACGTTCGCGCATTCCACCTCAACTCCGGCTCGCGAAGATGAGCTTCACGGCGAACCCGCCGATCACTGTGGCGAAAAGCCAGTCGAAGGCCCGCATGATCCTGGGCGAGCGTCGCAAGGCGTTCGAAAACGCATCCGCGCCAACCACCATCGCCCCGCATATGGGGATCGAGACGGCCACGAAATAAAGACCGAGGAATATCAGCTTGCTGGCCGCGTCGGGGTCGCTCGCCTCCACGAACTGAGGCAGAAAAGTCAGGAAGAAGAGCGCGATCTTCGGATTGAGCAGGTTGACGAGGAGGCCCGTCATGAAGACGCGCGACATGGACCTGCGCTGCGCATTCTCCTTGGATACCGTGAGCGCCGAACCGTGCCGGATCGTGTCAACAGCGAGCCAGACGAGATAAAGCGCGCCGACAAGCTTGACGACGAAAAAGGCCGATGCCGAAGCCGCTATCAGCGCCGACAGGCCGAAGGCGACCAGCATCGTATGCACGACGCTTCCCGCGAGTGCACCTGCCATCGACATGAAGCCCGCCCCCCTGCCTTGCGAAAGCGCGCGGCTCACGAAAAGCGTCATGTCCGGGCCCGGCGTGACCGCCAGCACCACGCAGGCAAGGGAAAACGCGAGCAGAACAGGCGTATCAGGCACGAAATTCATGGCGAACCCATTCGGAATTGCGCGTGCAATCTACTCTTTCGCGCGGTTAAGGGCGACAGGTTTATCCGGCACGGCGATGCGCCCATTCCAGCGCGTCCTCCAGACGGTCGTTGCCCCAGAAGAGCTCGCCGTCGGGCGTGACGAAGCCTGGCGCGCCGAAAATGCCGAGACGCTTGGCCTCCTCCACCTCCGCCCTGAGGGCGGCTTTCACCTCGCCCGTTTCGATGCGCTCCATGATATCCCGCGCCGGCGCCCCGATATCGACCAGAACGGAGGCGAGAAACGCCGGATCGGAAATATCCTGTCGTTGCCCGAACTCGGCTGTGTAGACGGCCCGCACGAAACCGCCGATCCACTCACCCCCCCTAAGGCACCATGCGATGCGCGCCGCCTTGATGCCGTTTTGGGGAAACGGTTCGGGGCGCGACAAGGGCAGCGACAGGAGTTCGCACTGGCGTTCCATATCGCGCCACATGTAGGCCCCCTTGGCGGGCTGGATGTTGAAGGGCGAGGTCGACCATCCGAGTTCCGCGAAAATCGGGCCGAGCAGAAACGGGCGCCAGTCGATATCGACGCCGCGCTTGGCCGCAAGCGTCTCGATGCGCATCGCGCTGAGGTAGCTGTAGGTCGAAGCGAATTCGAACCAGAAGGAGATTGCGGGCCTGGTCATGATCGGGTCCTGCTAAAAGACGCGGCATATCGGCCATTGGACGCGCCCGTCAATTGGGTTAGGTGATGGGCTCATGAATAAGGCCGGAATGGCGCTTAAAACGGCAACGAGATGCAGAACAGCTTCATCAAAAGCCCATGGGCAGGAACGGTCAAGGCGGCGGCGCGCCACCCGGTGCTGGCGACGCTCGCCTATATCGCGCTCGTATCCGCGTTCTTCCTCCTGTTCCCGGGGGTGGACCGCTGGGCCTCCGGCCTTTTTTATTCAGGCGACGAGGGATTCCGGGCAAAGGATACCGCTTTTCTCGTCGAGCTGCGCCATCTCGGACCTCATCTGGTCAAGCTCATTGCCGTCGCCAGCCTCGCGGTTCTGGCCTTGAAGCTCGCCTTTCCCGATCGCAAATCCGTCGTGCCCTTGCGCGCCCCGCTATTTCTCATCTCGACGCTCATTCTCGCGCCCGGCATCGTCGTCAACGCGATCCTGAAGAACAACTGGGGCCGGCCGCGCCCGCGCAACGTCGATTTCTTCGGCGGCGACCTTCCCTACGTTCCAGTCTGGCATGTGACGGACCATTGCGACACCAACTGCTCGTTCGTTTCGGGTGAGGCGTCCTCCAGCATCTGGCTCCTGTCGCTGGCATTTCTCGCGCCGAAAACCTGGCGGCTTCCGGTAACCGCCGCCGTGCTCGTCCTTGCGGCGGCACTTTCGCTCAATCGCGTCGCCTTCGGCGGGCATTTCCTTTCCGATACGCTGCTTTCCTGGGGCATCACATTCCTGATCCTGCTGATCGTCCACCGGGTCTTCTACGTGCAGCCGCCGGCTTTCCTTTCCGAGGCAGCACTCGAATGCGGCTTCTCGCGCGCCGGCCGGGCGCTTAAGCGCAATCTTGCGAAGGCCGCAAACGGGCTTCGCTCCGGCTTGGCACGTTGGGCAGGGATGTTCGGAAAGGAATAAGCGCCACAGGTTTCCCGCGACGCACGATTCATCACCAGTCTCCCGCGTCAGTCCTTCGTCGACAGGATCTTCTCGATCTCCGAAGGCGGATGGCCGGTCAGGGTCTTGTCGACTTCGGCCACGACACGGCTCAGGACTTCCTTGTGGAACGCCTTGCGCAAGTCTCCCAGCGTCATGGGCGGCGCCGCCACCACCAGCTTGGAAAAGCGCCCCTTGTGCGCGGCCTTATAGAGCGCATCGGCGATTTCCTTGGCGAAACGGTGCTTTTCCAGCCTGTGCCAGTCGGTCGTCTCGACGGCGCTCTTGTGCTCGCTCGGCCCGTCGTTGAAACGCCCCGGCGCATCCGTCCCCTGTTCGCGCGTCGCGGGGTTTTCATGTTCGAGCATCTGCACCACCTGCAGGTTCGGGTAGTCGGCGTCGCCCTCGTTTCGGAAGACAAGCGCCTTCTCGCCGTCGCCGACGAGCACCCATGCATCATGGTCGATACGCACACCGCTCATGTCATGTCCTCCTGATCCTGACTGTTTCAATCTCGAGCCCGGAATTCAGCCTACCCTGCCGCAAAGCCGCCGCGCGCTCGAATTTCGTCGATCAGCGCAAGCGACCCGTCCCGAACCATCCGGTAAACGCTCGCGAAACCGTCGTTCCCGCCGTAGTAGGGGTCGGGCACATCGCTTGCGAGAAACCGGCGAAGCTCGGCTTTTGCGTTTGCCGGCCTCAACCGTTCGAGATCGGTCAGGTTGGAGCCGTCCATGGCGAGGATCAGCTCGAAGCGGGAAAAATCATCCGCTTTCACCTGCCGCGCGCGCAGACCCGCTATATCGATGCCGTTCAGGCGGGCGATATCGATCGAGCGCGGATCGGGCGGCTTGCCGATGTGCCATGCGCCCGTGCCCGCGGAATCGGCCACGACGCCGCGCCCAAGTCCCGCGGCCTTGGCCTCGTGCCGGAATATTCCTTCAGCCAGCGGCGAACGGCAGATGTTGCCAAGGCAGACGAACAGAACCGAGTACATTGAAGCGATGGCCTTCCTCCCCAGGGGCGGAGCATCCGCTGGCATGCGCACCCCGCCTCGTTATTTCATTTGGGGTTGGTATTATGCAGACGCAACGGGAGAAAGCGAATGGCCGACTTGCTGGACCGGGAAAGCCGTAAACGCGCACTTGCCGAATTGAAGGGCTGGTCGCTCGCCGAAAGGCGGGACGCCATCACAAGGACGTTCGAGTTCAAGACCTTCGTCGAGGCCTTCGGCTTCATGACCAGGGTCGCCCTGAAGGCGGAGAAGATGAACCACCATCCCGAGTGGTCGAACGTCTACGGGCGGGTCGAAATAACATTGTCGACCCATGACGCGGGCGGTTTGACCGAACTCGATGTGAAGCTCGCGAAAGCGATCGACAGGCTGGCCGGCGAATAGGGTCTGGACCCGATCAGCCTTTTTCGATCACGAAACGTGACAGCTCACCTTCCACCTCCTGGGAAAGAAGGCGGTGCCCGGCTTCATTGCAGAAATGGGGGATGTCGATCGTCGCCAGAGGGTCGGTCGCTTCGATCGAGACCCTTGCGCCGCTTGCAAGACGGGACATGGCCTTGCGTGCTTTCAGGACCGGCAGCGGGCATTTCAGCCCTTTCAGATCGAGATGCAAATCGCTTTCGCTCAACATGAACCCCATTGCAGACGGTGCGCACGCTAGGTGATGGACCCATTAACAAGGCTGAAATGGTATGCGCGAATTTATTCGGATGCCGGAGGGCTTTCCACGAAAGCGTCCCAAGCTGCTATATAGGTCAAAATCGCCATATTCGAAAAGACCTTGAATAAGGGTCTGGACCCATAAAATTGATGCAAATGGCACCTGAAACGGCAAAGAGATGCGAGAAGAAGGGCGCGGAGCGGGTCGGCCACCCGGTCAAGCCCTTCGACGCGGCAGATCGAAGCCGTTTCGGTGTCTGGAAGATATGGCCGATTTGGCCGGCTGCCTTGTCGCAAGATCTTGAAAGCCTGCCTGGTTTCTTGCGCTCTTGCTCCTCGTATCCGCCTCAAATCGGCTCATACCATTTCCGTCAATTTTATGCGTCCAGACCCTAACCGGAGACCACCCTATGAGTGTTAGCTTTCCCTCCCCTGTCGATATTCTGGATTTCTGGTGGCGGGCAGGCCCGTCGAAGTGGTTCGCCAGGAACGAGAGTTTCGACACGGAAATCCGCACGCGTTTTTCCGGTGCGGTGGAGGCGGGCCTCAACGGCGATCTCGACGATTGGGCGAATGCGCCGCATTCCGCGCTGGCGCTCATCATCCTGCTCGACCAGTTCCCCCGGAACATCTTTCGCGGCTCGCCGCGCGCCTTTGCGGGCGACGCCAAGGCACTGGAAATCGCAAAGCGCAGCGTCGAAGCCGGCTTCGACCGGGCGTTTCCCAGGGAGGCACGAACCTTCTTCTATCTGCCGTTCGAACATGCGGAGGACATGGCCGCGCAGGAACGTTCGGTTGATCTCTTCCGCCGTAACGGCCGGGAAAACGAGCAGCTTTATTCGCTCATCCATATGGATGTGATCCGCCGCTTCGGCCGTTTTCCCCACCGAAATGAAGTCCTTGGCCGCGAAACGACGGAAGCCGAAGCCGCCTATCTCGCGGACGGCGGCTTTTCGGCCTGATCCGGGTTCTCCGTCGGATCCAATCGGAGATGGTGGACTGAGCTCGCCACGGCGCTCACCGTCACGGTGGCGGTGGCCGCCTGGAACACATGGAGCCACGCATGCTCTCCGGAAATCCGGCGAGGCCGCATTGAAGAAATCGCCAAGCGGTTTTGGCGGTCGCTTGTACCTTAGAGCATGCCCCTTGCCTGCAACATCCGGTTCTGCTCCTTCGGCTCTTGCGTGATCGAACGCTAAGTAAACATGCAATTGACGTATAGTTGCCCATTTTATAATCAATATCGTATTTTTAATTTGCTTAATTTTTAATCACTCCATACTCTAACAGACACCCTTTTCCACTGTTCATGCCGGCCTTGCTGCACTGCAAGATAGCACCTTGAGATTCCACGACGAATCCGGCTGAAAACTTCTCTAACTCCCCTGATTTCGCCCACGTTTCCCGAGTTGGCACGGTCCTTGAAATAACGCATGGGCATCGGCCTTTCCCGCCGCTTCCGGCGGCCGGGTTGACCTCAGCCGGGCCGCAACAGGCATCGGCATGGAAATCGAAGAAGAGGATCGGGAAGCGAGCATGAAAATAGTGATGGCTATCATCAAGCCGTTCAAGCTCGACGAGGTGCGCGACGCCCTCACGAGCATCGGCGTCCAGGGCATCACCGTCACCGAGGTGAAGGGCTACGGGCGCCAGAAGGGACATACCGAAATTTATCGCGGCACCGAATACGCGGTGAGCTTCCTGCCGAAGCTCAAGATCGAGGTCGCCGTACCGTCGGAGACCGCCGACAAGGTCGTGGAGGCGATCGCGTCCGCCGCCAAGACCGGCCAGATCGGCGACGGAAAGATCTTCGTCTTCCAGATCGACCAGGCGCTGCGCATCCGCACCGGCGAATCCGACGCCGAAGCGCTTTAACCGCGCGGCGACCAAAGCAAAATTCCCAAAGGAAAGACCCATGAAGAAACTTACCCTTCTTACAGCCGCAGCGGCCGGCAGTCTGATCTTCGGCTTCGATGCCGCAATTGCCCAGGAAACGACGGCGCCAGAGTTCGCGGCCGCCGCAGACACGGCCTATATCTTCAACACGCTGCTGTTTTTGATCGGCGGCTTCCTCGTCATGTTCATGGCGGCGGGATTCGCCATGCTGGAAGCGGGCCTCGTCCGCTCAAAGAACGTGTCGATGCAGTGCCTGAAGAACATCGCGCTTTATTCCATCGCCTCGCTGATGTTCTGGATCTTCGGCTACAACCTCATGTACGACGGCGTCGACGGCGGCTTCATCGGCTCCTTCACGCCGAAGGCGATCCCGGCTCCGGACGCCGACGCCGGCGACTATGCGGCGGCTTCCGACTTCTTCTTTCAGCTCGTCTTTTGCGCCACCACGGCCTCCATCGTCTCCGGTACGCTCGCCGAGCGTATCAAGTTGTGGCCGTTCCTGATCTTCACGGTCGTCCTCACCGGCTTCATCTATCCGATCGCCGGTTCCTGGCAGTGGGGCGCGGGCTGGCTTTCCGAAATGGGCTTTTCCGATTTCGCGGGCTCCACGCTCGTGCACTCGGTCGGCGGCTGGGCGGCTCTTGCCGGCGCCTTCGTGCTCGGCGCGCGCAAGGGCAAATTCGGCGCGGACGGCCAGGTTCACGCCCTTCCCGGATCGTCGATGCCGCTCGCCACGCTCGGCACCTTCATCCTGTGGCTCGGCTGGTTCGGCTTCAACGGCGGTTCGCAGCTTGCCATGGGCACCATCGCGGACGCTTCTTCCGTCGCCCGCATCTTCGTGAACACGAATGCGGCAGCAGCCGCCGGCGTGGTGGTCGCCATCGTCGCCACGCAGATCATGTACAAGAAGGTCGACATCACCATGGCGCTCAACGGCGCTCTGGCCGGCCTCGTCTCCATCACCGCGGAGCCGCTGACGCCCAGCATCTTCATGGCGGTCGTCATCGGTGGCATCGGCGGCATCATCGTCGTCATCGTCGTGCCGCTGCTCGACAAGCTGAAGATCGACGATGTGGTCGGCGCCATTCCGGTGCACCTTGTCGCCGGCATCTGGGGCACTTTGGCTGTCCCGCTCACCAACGACGGCACCAGCTTCGGCACGCAGATCGTCGGCATCGTCTCCTACGGCGTCTTCGCCTTTGTCGCGAGCCTGGTAATCTGGGTCATCCTCAAGGCCACCATCGGCGTCCGCGTCACCGAAGAGGAAGAGGCGCTCGGCCTCGACAAGGCGGAAATCGGCGTGGAAGCCTATCCGGAGTTCGGCGTCGGCAGCCAGCGCGTCTGACACCGCAACATCTCTACCCGTCGCGCTTTCCCGTTTCGGAAAGCGCCACCTTCGGGCCCGGCGAAAGCCGGGTCCTTTTTATTTGCCCACAGATTGCCCAAAGCGCCCAGTTTTTATGCCTCGTTTTTCGGCAGTTACGGCCAACAGGCGCACCGTGCCCAAAGATTAACCGCGCGTTTGCAGTGGCAAACGGCATCTTGCCCAGATGGCATGCCTCTTGAATTCATAACTGCCCGAAATGCCGGCAAACGGCGAAACGGGCAAGGGGCATTGTTTGATGAACGAGGGTGCAAACGTCTTTTTCGTGCTTTTGGGCGCGATACTGGTTTTCGCCATGCACGGCGGCTTCGCGTTTCTGGAGGTCGGATCGGTCAGGCACAAGAACCAGGTGAACGCGCTGGTCAAGATCCTCGTCGATTTCGCGCTTTCAACGCTTGCCTATTTCATCATCGGCTACACGATCGCCTACGGCACGACGTTCCTTGCAAGTGCGGCCACGCTATCGGGCGAAAACGGCGGCGGTTTCGAGCTTCAGGGCCTGACGCTCGTGAAGTTCTTCTTTCTCACCACCTTTGCCGCGGCAATTCCGGCCATCGTCTCCGGCGGCATCGCCGAGCGGATGAAATTCGTGCCCCAGTGCCTCGCGACCGTTGCCCTCGTCGGCCTTGCCTATCCCTTCTTCGAAGGCATCGTCTGGAACGGCAATTTCGGCTTCCAGGGTTGGCTTGAGGCCGCCTTCGGCGCACCGTTCCATGACTTCGCGGGCTCCGTCGTCGTTCATGCGGTCGGCGGGTGGATCGCCCTTGGCGCGGTGCTTCATCTGGGCCCGCGCCTCGGCCGCTACACGCCGGACGGCAGGGCCGTCGGCATTCCCCCGTCCTCGCTGCCGTGGCTTGCGCTTGGCTCCTGGCTCCTTTGCGTCGGCTGGTTCGGCTTCAACGTGATGACGGCGGGCTCGCTCGAAGCCGTCTCGGGCCTCGTCGCGCTCAATTCGCTCATGGCCATGGTCGGCGGCATCCTCGTCGCGCTCGTCGTCGGGCGCAACGATCCGGGCTTCGTCCACAACGGCGCGCTCGCCGGCCTCGTCGCCGTCTGCGCGGGGTCCGACGTCATGCACCCGCTCGGCAGCCTTCTCGTCGGCGGCGTCGCAGGCGCGATCTTCGTCAAGGGCTTCGAGTGGTGCCACTTCAAGCTGAAGGTGGACGACGTGCTTGGCGTCTGGCCGCTGCACGGCATCTGCGGCGCCTGGGGCGGCATTGCGGCCGGCGTCTTCGGGCTGGAGACGATGGGCGGCATCGGCGGCGTCAGCTTCGCCTCGCAGCTCATCGGCACGCTTGCCGGCGTCGCCTTCGCCTTCGCCGCTGGCTACCTCGTCTACGGCGTCCTCAAGGCAACGCAAGGCATCCGCTTGTCGCCGGAAGAGGAGCGGCGCGGCGCAGACCTTTCCATTCACAAAATCGGCGCCTCGCCTGAGCAGGACATCGGGCGGTAAGGCAGCGAAAAAGCTCTCCCTGAGGGTGCAGCCGCCCTCAAGACTCGGCCCGGAGCCAATCGCTCCGGGCTTTTTTTTCTAAAGAACCACGATGCCGGAGTGCTTGGCCTTCTGCTCCGGCTCCACATGGATCGTCGTCTTCGCGCCCGGCACCGCCTCGCCGATGGCCGCCTCGATCCGGTCGCAGATGTCATGCGCATCGACGACCGTCATCTCCGCCGGCACCACCAGGTGGAAGTCGATGAAGGTCACGCGCCCCGCCGGCCTTGTTCGCAGGTCATGCGCCTCCAGCGCGCCTTCGCCCGCGCCGGAGATGATATCGCGGATCTTGTCCTGCACCTCCTGGGAGGCGGCCTCGTCCATCAGCCCACCGATGGATTCCTTCACAAGCTGCCAGCCCGACCAGAGGATGTTGAGCGCCACGAGCGCGCCGAGCAGCGGGTCGAGCGCGAGCCACCCGGTCAGGAACACAAGGGCCACGCCCGCCAGCACGCCGAGCGAGGAAACGACATCGGTGACGAGATGCTTCCCGTCCGCTACCAGCGCCATCGAGCGCGCCTTGCGGCCATGGCGAATCAGGACGAATGCCCACACCCCGTTGATGAGGCTGGCCCCGCCGTTGACCGCAAGGGCCTCAATGGTGAATTCGACCGGCTTTTGCGCGATGAAGGCGAACCACGCTTCGCGGGCGATCGACACGGCGGCCAGGACGATCATGACGCCGACGAAGACGGCGGCGAAATATT
Organism: Hongsoonwoonella zoysiae; assembly: GCF_013266695.1. Lineage (GTDB taxonomy): Bacteria > Pseudomonadota > Alphaproteobacteria > Rhizobiales > Stappiaceae > Hongsoonwoonella > Hongsoonwoonella zoysiae. Next base: position 1,093,030 of record NZ_JABRXF010000001.1, on the reverse strand, counting down.
CCACCTTGTGGTGGCCGTAGGGGTGGTTGCTGTCAGCGGGCTTTGCCGCGTACCAGACGGCGCCCAGCGCCGCGATCGCGGAGGCAACGTTGACGACCGATTCCAGCGCGTCGGAATAAAGCGCGACCGAGCCCGTCAGGTGATAGGCGACATATTTCAGCGCGAGCACGACAATGCCGACGACAACGCTGCCGAAGGCGATGCGCAGACGAACATCCATACGCGCCACACTCTCTGCCGGGCAGGGCCGACCTCCGGGAACCGGAAAATCGGCGCGTCGCCAGTGAAAACTGGCAATGGCCTATCATTTTTTTGCGCTCGCGCAAGGCAAGGCGCGCCGATTACCGCGTCAACACGCAAAAAACCCGGCGAAACCTTGGGGATTCGCCGGGTATCGGGGAGCTGTCAAAAGAACAGGGTGTCCCTGCGCCAGAATATTCAGTGGATCGCGGCACCGAGGATCGGGCCAGGCCTGCCATGCTCCTCGATCTGGACGAGAGCCGCGAATCGGTCCGTCTTCATGCGCTCAAGTTCGCTCGCCGGCAGGCTGAAACTTGCTTTTCCGCCCTTCCACATGCCGACCGCACGCATATCGCGCACGATATTGGTATAGGTGATGGTTCGGCCCGTGTTCTCGCCCCTGCCGATCTGCACCGTCTCGCTGCTGTCGACGAAGAGGAAGAAGACGGTCGCGGATCTCGCGCCTTCCGGCAAGTCCCCGTCGATCTCGATCTCGATGAGCTCGCCCGCGGCTTTCACATCCACATCGCAAGGCATGGCGGAAGCGGCGCGAAGATGGGCCGCGATAGCCCGCGCGTCGGAGCCGACCATGTGCGGGCCGCCATTCACGACGATCTGCGGGGTATAGACCGAACGGTCGCCGCGCCGCTCGGCATAGGCGCGCTGGCGGGCGCTGTAGGCCGGGGAGGCCAGCGTGTCCCGCCACCCCAGGTAGTCCCAATAATCTACCGGAAAGGAAAGAGCAACGATTCCCGGGTGGTCGGCAACCTTTTCCAGAAGTTTATCCGCCGGCGGGCAGGAGGAACACCCTTGACTTGTAAACAACTCAAGCACCGCCGTCTCACCGGCACTTGCCGGTACGCTCGAAATCATCATTGCACTCAATATTGCCGCCCCTAACCGGGCGGAAGCGTTGAATATCCGCATGAAAGATCCTGCTCACGATCTTGGGTCGCTCGGTTGAATAAAGGATATGCAAGCAAGGTGGCCAAGACGAGTCACGAGCCGGTGAGAACATTCGCGCGCGCCCGGCGCGTTTCCTCCCAACCATCGCTCGGTGCAGCGTTAATTCTACGGTTTTCCTGACATTTCAGGCGGTCAGGATCCGGTTTTCGCCCTGTCGGGAGCTGCGATCACTTTTTCGAGTTCCGGAAGAAAAGTGCTCGCATAGGTTTCTTCGGACAGTGGCCCGATGAATTTGAAGCGGATCGTTCCGCCCGCATCGACGATGAATGTCTCCGGCACGCCGTAGACGCCCCAGTCGATCGTCGCCCGGCCGGCTTCGTCGGCTCCCACAAGCGCATACGGGTTGCCAAGGCTGCCGAGGAAGCGGCGCGCGTTTTCAGGCTTGTCCTTGTAGTTGATGCCGACAACCTGCAAGCGGTCATCTCCGGCCAGGCGTTCCAGCAGAGGGTGTTCCTGCCGGCACGGTACGCACCATGAGGCGAAGACATTCACCACGCTGACATGTCCGAGAAGGTCCGCGCGCGAAAGGCCCGCCACCTGGTCGCCGCCACGCTCCAGTTCCGGTACGGGCGGCAGCGAGAATTCGGGTGCCGGCTTGCCGATCAGCGCGGAAGGAACCTCGCTCGTGTCGCCGCCGTCGAGAAGCTGCACGAGAAACAGAACGGCGAGGGCTGAAAAGACGACGAGCGGCAGGAGGGCTGCGACGGGAAGGCGGCGCTTGCGCGCTTGCCCGCTTTCGCCGGTGGTGTTTTCAGCGGACATCTTGTGCCTTGTTCCCGGTTTCTGCCGAACGGCGTGAGACGCCGCGCCTATCAAGTTCGCCAAGCGCGCTTTTCTGCCGCGCGAAATCGATGCGTATCCACACGATCAGCCCCAGCGCAATGAGGATCGTGATCGCGTAGGAGGCGACGATGAAGGTGCTGTGCGCTCCAAGGTCCAGCATCGTTTACTCCGCAGCTTGCGCGGCCGCCGCCGCCGGCTGGATCTGGGCGGCACGCATCTGCAATGTGCGCACACGCCGGCGCAGGATCTCGTTTCGCATCGCCATCACGTGAACCACCAGGAAGAACAGCGTGAAGGCGAGCGCCATGACAAGAAGCGGCCAGAGGATCGTCGGGTGGATCGTCGGTCCGTCGAGGCGGATGACGCTTGCCGGCTGGTGCAGCGTGTTCCACCAGTCGACGGAAAACTTGATGATCGGCAGGTTCACCGCGCCCACCAGCGTCAGGATCGCCGCCGCCTTGCCGGCGCGGATCGGGTCCTCGATCGTCCGCCACAACGCGATCAGGCCGAGGTACATGATGAAAAGCACCAGCACCGAGGTCAGCCGCGCATCCCACACCCAGTAGGTGCCCCACATCGGCTTGCCCCAGAGCGAGCCGGTCAGCAGCGAAATGAAGGTGAAGGCCGCCCCGATGGGCGCTGCCGCCTTGGCGGAAACGTCTGCCAGCGGGTGTTTCCACACCAGGGTGCCGAGCGCGGACAGCGTCATCGTCGAATAGGCGAACATGGCAAGCCAGGCCGCCGGCACGTGGATGAACATGATCTTCACCGTCGCACCCTGCTGATAGTCGTCGGGCGCGACGAAAAAGGCCATGTAGAGGCCAACCGCGAAACACGCGAGCGTCGCCGCCACCAGCCATGGCAAAAGCCGCCCGGCAAGGGTTAGGAAACGTGTGGGATTGGCGAGATCGATAAGAGCCATGGAACCGTTCTAGTCCGGGAACGCGGGCCTTTCAATGCAACGTTCCGCGACCAATCGCCTTGATCGGCGTCAACTCGAAAGCAGGTGTACCTGCCAGATAGTAATCACCTGCGGCAATTTCATGTTTTTCAATCGCTCGCGTGGCGCAATGCCGCCGCCGCCGCGACCGGGCCGACGACGGCGGAAATCAGCGTCAGCGCGCAAAGGAAAAGAAACGGCGTCAGGAAGGGTGTGGGATCCGTCACCGCCGCATCGGCCGCGCTCACGCCGAAGATGAGGACGGGGATCGCGATCGGCACCACGAGAACGGCAAGCAGGAGCCCGCCCCGCCGGAGCGAAACCGTGAGGGCCGCGCCGATTGCCCCGACCAGCGTCAGTGCGGGCGTGCCGACAAGAAGCGTGAGTGTCACCGCGCCCATGGCAACGGGTTCGAGGTTCAGGAAAATCGCCAGCACGGGCGCGGCGATGACGAGCGGCAGGCCCGTTCCCGCCCAGTGCGAGAGGCATTTCAAAAGCACGACGAGTTCCAGCGGCCTGCCGGACATGAGAATGAGGTCGAGCGAGCCGTCGTCCCGGTCGGCCTGAAAGAGACGATCGAGGCCGAGAAGCGTCGCCAGCAGCGCGCCGATCCAGAGCACCGCCGGCCCGATGCGCGCCAGCAGGTTGAGATCCGGCCCCACGCCGAAGGGAATGACGGTCACGACGGCGAGGAAGAACAATACGCCGATCAGCGCCCCTCCGCCGACGCGCACGGAAAGTCTGAATTCCTTCACGAAAAGTGCTGCGATCCATCCTTGCTTCGGGCCGCTCATGCCGCCGCCTCCATTCGCAAGTTCCGCATGGCCACAAGGCCAAGGGTCTGGTGGGTCGCGGCGACGATCATCCCGCCGGAATTGAGATGCGCGCTCATCAGTTCGACAAGCTTTGCCTCCGAAGCCGCGTCGAGCGCCGATGTCGGCTCGTCGAGCAGCCACACCGGGCGCGGCACCGTCAGAAGTCTTGAAAGCGAAAGCCGCCGCCGCTGGCCGGCGGAAAGATAGGCCGCCGGCAGATGCGCGGTATGGCCGATGCCGAGTGTGTCGAGCGCCTCCATCGGCGCCATCGCTTCATGGGCGCCGTCAAGGCCGGGCGCGGGTGCTGAGAAGGAACGCCAGAAATCGAGGTTTTCCAGAACGCTCAAGGCGGGCTTCAGCGCGTCGAGATGGCCGAAATAGTGGCAATGCTCGGCAACGGTGAACTCCGCCTCGCCGCCGTCCACGCGGATTTCGCCTTCCGACGCCCGCACCAGCCCGGCGAGCACGCGCAAAAGGCTCGACTTGCCGACGCCGTTCGGCCCGGTCACCGCCAGCGCCTCTCCCCTGCCGAGGGAGAAGGAGACGCCTTCGAAGACCCTGCGCCCGCCACGGTCGCAGGCAAGCTTTTCGGCGGTGAGCTGCATGGACGTGAACTTGTGCCCCCGAGGAAATATCACCCGACGCTTGTGCCCGAGCGTTGCTGCGCAATCAAGAGCGGACGATCATGACAGCCGCCCGGCAGGCCCGCATCAATCGCCCCCGCGCGCTTCCCGCTCCTTGAGCAAGATCAAGCCCGAACGCGCGAAAGGCTGCAAGGTGCCTGAAAAAGCCACGACACTATCCTATATGCCGAGGAAAATGGTGCCTCTCGGTGCTGGCACGCGGGTTTAAAATTCGCTATAGGAGCGCCAACCCGCGCGAGGCGGGGCTTGCGGCACCGGATTTTCAAAAGCCTTCGCCCTGCCCGCGTGTTTCGTGACCCATCCGCCGGCGGACCTCCCAAGCCCGGCCGGGGGAACCATACCTGAAGGCGCTTGCGGCCGCTGGGCCCCGCGCCGCTGACATAAAGGGGATCGCCAGCCGTGACCAAATCACTCGACAGCTTCAAGGCCCGCAAGACATTGCAGGTCGGCGACAAGACCTACACCTACTTCAGCCTGCCCGAGGCGGAGAAGAACGGTCTTTCCGGCGTCTCAAAGCTTCCCTTCTCGCTGAAGGTGATCCTTGAGAACCTGCTTCGCTTCGAGGACGGGCGCACGGTCACGAAGGACGATATCCAGGCCGTTGCCGACTGGCTGAAGGAGCGCAAGTCCTCGCACGAGATCTCCTACCGCCCGGCGCGCGTGCTGATGCAGGACTTCACCGGCGTTCCGGCGGTCGTCGACCTTGCCGCCATGCGCGACGCCGCGGTGAAGCTCGGCGGCGACGCCAAGAAGGTCAATCCCCTCGTCCCGGTCGACCTCGTCATCGACCACTCGGTCATGGTCGACTATTTCGGCACGGCGACCGCCTTCACCCAGAACGTCGAGCGTGAATACGAGCGCAATCAGGAGCGTTACGAGTTCCTGCGCTGGGGCCAGTCGGCGTTCGATAATTTCCGCGCCGTGCCTCCGGGAACCGGCATCTGCCACCAGGTCAACCTCGAATATCTCGCCCAGACCGTCTGGACGAAGGACGAGGACGGCGAAACCATCGCCTATCCCGATACGCTGGTCGGCACCGACAGCCACACGACGATGGTCAACGGCCTTGCGGTTCTCGGCTGGGGTGTGGGCGGCATCGAGGCGGAGGCCGCCATGCTCGGCCAGCCGATCTCCATGCTCATTCCCGAAGTCGTCGGCTTCAAGCTTGAGGGCAAGCTCAACGAAGGCGTCACGGCGACCGACCTCGTGCTCACCGTCGTGGAAATGCTGCGCAAGAAGGGCGTGGTCGGCAAGTTCGTGGAATTCTACGGCGAGGGTCTCGATCATCTTTCGCTGGAAGACGAGGCGACGATTGCCAACATGGCGCCGGAATACGGCGCGACCTGCGGCTTCTTCCCCGTCGACGGCGACACGCTGAACTATCTCACCGCCACGGGCCGCGACGCGGAGCGTGTCGCGCTCGTCGAGGCCTATTCGCAGGCGCAGGGCATGTTCCGAGACGGTTCGCTCGAGCCGGAGTTCACCGACACGCTGGAGCTTGATCTTTCCACCGTCGTGCCCTCCATCGCCGGGCCGAAGCGCCCGCAGGACCGCGTCGCGCTGACAGAAGCCGCGCCGAAGTTCGCCGAGGCGCTTAAGGAAATCAAGGGCGGCCACAAGAACCAGGACGCCATCCCCTCGCCGAACGGCGAATCCCGCTTCATCGACGAGGGTGCGACCGGCGTCCTCGACGCACCGACGCGCCATGAGGTCGCCGGCACCGACCACGGCCTCGCCGACGGCGATGTTGTGATCGCGGCGATCACCTCCTGCACCAACACCTCGAACCCGAGCGTGCTGATCGGCGCGGGGCTTCTCGCCCGCAACGCCCGCGCCAAGGGGCTGAAGGTGAAGCCCTGGGTGAAGACGTCGCTGGCGCCCGGCTCCCAGGTCGTCACCGACTATCTGGAGAAGGCGGGCCTGCAGGACGATCTCGACGCGCTCGGCTTCAACCTGACGGGCTACGGCTGCACGACCTGCATCGGCAACTCCGGCCCGCTGCCGGAAGAAATTTCCAAGACGATCAACGAGAACGACCTCGTCGCCTGCTCGGTTCTTTCCGGCAACCGCAACTTCGAAGGCCGCGTGAACCCGGATGTCAGGGCGAACTATCTCGCCTCGCCGCCGCTGGTGGTGGCTTACGCCATCGCCGGTTCGCTCAACGTGAATATCACCGAAGACCCGCTCGGTGAGGATCAGGACGGCAATCCGGTCTATCTCAAGGACATCTGGCCGACGACGAAGGAGATCGCCGATCTCATCCGCTCCTCCGTCACGGAGGAGATGTTCCGCACGCGCTATTCGGACGTCTTCAAGGGCGACGAGCACTGGCAGGCGATCAAGGTCGAGGGCGGCATGACCTATTCCTGGCCGGTCTCCTCCACCTACGTGCAGAACCCGCCCTATTTCGAGGGCATGACCATGGAGCCGAAGCCGCTCCAGGACATCGAGAACGCCGGCGTGCTCGGCCTCTTCCTCGATTCCATCACGACCGACCACATCTCGCCGGCCGGTTCCATCAAGGCCGACAGCCCGGCGGGACAGTACCTGTCGGAGCATCAGGTTTCGGTGCGCGACTTCAACTCCTACGGCTCGCGGCGCGGCAATCACGAGGTCATGATGCGCGGCACCTTCGCCAACATCCGCATCAAGAACCAGATGGTTCCGGGTGTCGAGGGCGGCTACACGATGAAGGACGACAAGCAGCGCTTCATCTATGACGCGGCGATGGAATACAAGGAAGCGGGCACCCCGCTCGTGATCTTCGCGGGCAAGGAATACGGCACCGGTTCCTCGCGCGACTGGGCGGCCAAGGGCACGACGCTTCTCGGCGTTCGCGCCGTCATCGCGCAGTCGTTCGAGCGTATCCACCGCTCCAACCTCGTCGGCATGGGCGTGCTGCCCTTCACCTTCAAGGACGGCGAAAGCTGGCAGTCGCACAACATCACCGGCAAGGAGAAGGTCACCATCAAGGGCGTGGCGGACCTGAAGCCGCGCCAGATGGTCGACATCGAGGTGGAATACCAGGACGGCACGAAGAAAACGATCGAGGTCCTCTGCCGCATCGATACGCTCGACGAGCTGGAATACATCAAGGCCGGCGGCATCCTGCACTATGTGCTGAGAAACCTCGTCGCCAACTGAGCCTGAAAAAGCCGACCAATACGAGAAAGGGCCGGTCCAGCACCGGCCCTTTTTGTAAGTTTTTTATTCGCGAACCCTTGGATCGCCGGGTCAAGCCCGGCGATGACGAATCAATAAGGCAGTGCCTCTCCTCCGTCATTGCCGGGCTTGACCCGGCAACCTATCCAAAACCGGAAACAAGCCCGGGTGCCGCTTCCTACTTTCCCCTCACCCCTCGTCGCCGGCGAGCGAGAATGCGCCCGTCTCGGAGTCCATCACGCGCAATTCGCCAAGGCCGATGTCGAACCACGCGCCGTGCAGCGAAAGCCGCCCCTTCTCCTCAAGGATCTTCACGCAAGGAAATGTCCTGAGGTTGTCGATCGACTGCCGGACGCCGGCATATTCCATGGCGAGCTGGCGGTCGTCCTCATCGCGGATTTCGAGACAGGCGAAGGTTTCCGCGGCCGGTTCCAGAAGCGTCATCCACTTGCCGATGAAGTCGCCCGGCGAAAGCGGCTCGAAATCCTTCTTCAGGAACGCGGACACGCCGCCGCAGCGCCCGTGGCCCATGACGACGATGTGCTTGACCTTCAGCGCCTGGACGGCGAACTCAAGGGCCGCACTCGTCCCGTGGTAGTCGTTGTCCGGCTGATAGGGCGGCACGAGGTTGGCGACGTTGCGAACCACGAAAAGCTCCCCCGGCCCGGCGCCGAAAATCCCCTCCGGCGTCACGCGGCTGTCGCAGCAGGAGATGACCATGGTCTCCGGGGTCTGGCCGTAGATCGCAAGCCGCTCGTATTCCTCGCGGTATCGCACGAATCCCTTTTCGCGATAACGCCCGTATCCTTCGAGCAGACGGCCCGGAAACTGAGAAATCATGATGCCCCGCGCGTTTCTCGCCTCGCGGACGCGCGAAAGTCGAGCGCGTCCGGGCATTGGTTCACGCGCCGTTATAAAGGCCCGATCCCGGCCTGCCCAGTATACGGACGGCGGAGGGTGGATCGAAATTTCCACTGTCTACGCACAAAGGCCGTTTCAGAAACGCTCCGCGCGCAGCACGCCGCAGTCCGTCACGCTCACGACGCCGATGTGCCGTTCCACCACGGTGAAGGCTGCGTCAAGCAGCGCGTCGAGGCGTTCCTCCCGCACGATCGCGATGATGGCGACCATGCCGCTTGCGCGCGAGACCTGCCCCTCCCGGCTCCACAGCCCCGACCGTCCGCTGCCGCCCAGAACCGGCAGAACCGTGAACCCCGTGATGCCCGCTTCGCTCAAGGCGTCGGTCAACCGCCGCTCCATCGGCGCTTCGATGATGATTTCGACACGCTTTGCCTTGTGTATCTGCATTTGCCTATCCTCCCGCCGCGGTCGCGAGCGCAATGTAGATCGGGATGCCGATCGTGAGGTTGAAGGGGAAGGTTATTCCGAGCGACAGCGTCAGATAGACGGACGGGTTCGCCTCCGGCAGGGCGACGCGCATGGCCGCCGGAACCGCGATATAGGATGCCGATGCGCTCAGCGTCATCAGCAGCACCACGCCTCCCGCCGAAAGCCCGAGCGCAAGCCCGGCGGCGAAGCCGAACAGGCTGCCCACAAGCGGCATGATAAGCCCGAAACCGACGAGACCCGGCGTCAGGATCGCCCGGCTGGTCCGCAGCCCGCGCCCGGCGACAAGCCCCATGTCGAGAAGGAAGAGGCAGAGCACCCCCTTGAAGGGCGAAACGATAAAGCTGTCGATTTCCGCAAGCCCCTTCTCGCCCGTAACCATGCCGATGAGGAAGGCTCCGACGAGCAGGACGATAGACCCGTTCAGCAGGATTTCGCGCCACAGGCCCTTGTCCAGTCCACCCTCTCCCGCGCCCCCGCGCGCGGCAAGCCACAGTGCGGAAAGGATGGCCGGCGCTTCCATGGCAGCTGCTACCGCCACCATATAGCCTTCGCTCGACAGGCCCCGCCCCTGGATAAGGGACGTGGCGGCGACGAAGGTGACGATCGAGATCGACCCGTAATGCCCGGCAACCGCGGCGGCGTCCACCGTGCCAAGCCGCGTCATGACCCTTAGAAGGGCGAATGCGACGAAGGGGATCGCCGCGGAGAGGATCACGCCCGCGATCAGCGAAAGCACCAGGGTTGCGTCCAGCCCGTGGGACGAGACGCTGACCCCGCCCTTGAAGCCGATGGCAAAGAGAAGATAGAGCGACAGCGCCTTTGCGGCGGCCTCCGGAAATGTCAGGTCCGATCGCGCCATGGCGGCCGCCACCCCCAGCGCGAAGGACAGGATGATCGGCGAAATCAGGTTTTCCGCCGCCAGGCCAAGCAATGTTTCCATCGTGCCGCACACTCCGGGATCAGGCTCTAGTGAAAGAATTCGCTTTTCGGTCAGGCCGTTTCGGACATCACGCAGCCGTGAAATAAGTAGTTTACCGGATACGGCAAGAGGGTTTTCCCCTCGTCCAAAGGTCGATGCCAGGAGGGAGACGAAGCGCAGTCCGGCGTCATTTTGCCTTATTCGTCGAACGGCTCACTTGCGGGCGGGCGCCATCCCGGATTTCATCGTTCGCCACAATATTCGCACCACACGGAAAGCCTCATGAGCGACAAGACGAACCCCGGCAATTTCTTCGAGGACTTTTCGATAGGCCAGGTGATCCGCCACGCCACGCCGCGCACGGTGACTGCGGGCGACGTCGCGCTCTACACCTCGCTTTACGGCTCGCGTTTCGCCGTGCAGTCGTCGGATGCCTTCGCCTATTCGGTCGGTTATTCGAAGGCGCCCGTCGACGATCTTCTCGTCTTCCACATCGTCTTCGGCAAGACGGTGCCCGATATTTCGCTGAACGCCGTCGCCAATCTCGGTTACGCGGGCGGCCGGTTTCTTTCTCCCGTCTATCCGGGAGACACGCTGTCGGCCGTTTCCGAGGTGATCGGCCTCAAGGAAAACTCGAACGGAAAGACCGGCGTCGTCTATGTGCGCTCCACCGGCTACCGGTCGGACGGCACGGAGGTTCTGGACTATGTGCGCTGGGTGATGGTGAGAAAACGCGACGAGGCATCGCCCGCGCCCGATCCTGTCGTTCCCGTGCTGCCCGACGCCATCGAGGCGGATGCACTGGGGGATGCCTGCCCGATCCTCGACAACGGCGAATGGGATTACGATCTTTCGGGCTCGCCTTTTCGATTTTCCGATTACGACGTGGGCGAGCGGATCGACCATGTCGACGGCATGACGGTGGAGGAAGCCGAACACCAGATCGCGACGCGGCTTTACCAGAACACGGCCAAGGTGCATTTCAACCAGCATTCGGAAGGCAAGGGCCGTTTCGGCAGGCGGCTCATATACGGCGGCCACGTCATTTCTCTCGCCCGCGCGCTTTCCTTCAACGGTCTTTCGAACGCGTTCCATATCGCGGCGATCAACGGGGGGCGGCACGTGGCGCCGCTTTTCGCGGGCGACACGGTCTATGCCTGGTCGGGCGTGCTCGAAAAATCCGCAATCGAGGGCCGCACGGATGTCGGGGCGCTGCGCCTTCGCACCGTCGCCACCAGGAACCGGCCCTGCGCCGGTCATCCGCTAAAGGATCATGAGGGCAGGTACGAGCCGGACGTCATCCTCGACTTCGATTACTGGGCGCTCGTCCCGCGTTGACAGTTTTGCGTCGATTTCGCCAGCGATGTTTCAAGGCTGCCGGAAATTTCAATGCCGATACATGAAAATTAAAGGAGCGGTAAGAGGATATCCCCTATCGTTCGCCCGCCAGTGGGACGAGATTTCGTGAAGGGGTTCGCCGTGAAACCATTGCCGCCGGACAAGGTTCAGGTCGCTCTGCTTTACCAGACCTGCAAACCCGCCGATCCGGGTGAATTCATCAAGCAGATCAACAAGGTTATCGCGTTCACCGGTCTCCGGTTCGAAGATACGCTATACGGCCACGGGCGAAACTTCTTCTTCACGGGCGGCGGGCTTTATATCCAGGTCGAGCAAAGCGACAATCCGCTGTCCGCGGGCGGTTTCCAGCAAACGCTTTCTTCTCCCTTCACGCGCATCTCGTTTCCGGAAGCGGACCAGGCCGTTCGCTCTCACGCCTCGCATGTCCTGATCAGCATCGGCAAGGGCATTCCAATGCCCTCCATCACAGGCATCAATCTGCCGGAGACGGGGCTTTCTCAGGGGGAATTTTCGATCGTAATGACCCTTGCCCAGGTGGCGACGAATTTTTTCTTCCACCGGGCCGCGCCGATGGCGGTCCACTGGGGTCAGTCCAATATTCTGATGAGCGGCAAGGCCTATGGCTCTCTCGCTCAGCAGCCGGATCCCATGCCGCTTTATATCCACCCTTCGCTGTTTTCCAGCCGCGCGGTGATCGGCGGCAGGCAGGTGATCGGTTTCAGGACATTCGGCGCGGCGCATTTTCTGGGCAAGGAGATCGTCTTCAACGAAGCGCCGGTCCCGCTCGACTGGATGCTTTCGCGCGTCTACAGCTTCGTCGCAACCATGCGCGAACGCGGTGAGCTTCCCCCGGCGGGAGACAGTTTCGGCACGAGCGCGGACGAGATCATCCGCATCTCCTACAATACGCCGTCGCCAGAGGATCCCGAGGAATTCATAGGCCTCACGCTCGAGCGTTGCCCGGACTTCGGCATCGGCGACATGCCGGAAGGCGTGGAGACACCGCGGCCGCCTTCCGAGCCCGCGACGCCTCCACACGCGGCACCGCAACCCCGCCCTGCGCCTTCATCGACATTGCGCCCGTCGCCTCCACCCAGGCCGGAGCGCAGGCCATACGGCTCACGCTCGGTCTTCGGCAAGCGCGGCCTGCATTAACCGTCAAGACCTTGCCAGCGGATGGTGGCTTTCGACCAACTCGCGCAGCCGCTCGTCCAGCACATGTGTGTAGATCTGCGTGGTGGAAATATCCGCATGGCCCAGAAGCTGCTGGACGACGCGCAGGTCCGCGCCATTTTGCAGGAGATGCGAGGCGAAGGCATGGCGCAGCACATGCGGGCTAACGCTTGCCGCCTTCAGGCCGACGCTTGCCGCCAGCGACTTGAGGTCGCGGGCAAACGCCTGGCGCGTGAAATGACCGCTTTCGCCGTGCGAGGGGAAAAGCCAGGGGCTGCCCGCATAGGCCCCTTCGGCCCGGCGCAGCGCCACATAGGCGCGCATGGCATCCCGAGCGCGCCCCGACAGCGGCACCGCGCGTTCCTTGCCGCCCTTGCCGCGCACCAGGATCAGGCGCTCGTCGCGCATCGCCGCGCTTGTCGGCAAGGCGACCAGCTCCGAAACGCGCAGACCCGTGGCATAAAGCACCTCCAGCAGCGTGTGGAGACGGCTTGCGCGAAGGGCCGCCCCGCGCGTTCCGTGTTCCAGTTGCGCGTTGAAGCGCGCGGCCTCGATCAGCCGGTCCACCTCTTCCACGGATAGGACGTGTGGCAGGGAGGCCCGCTTCTTCGGCGCCTTCACCTTGCGCGTCGGGTCGTCCGCCCTCAGGCCTTCGGAATAAAGGAACTTGTAGAACTGGCGGAGTGCGGAAAGGCGTCTGGCCTGCGAGCTTTCGGCAAAGCCCCGCTTGTTGAGGTCGCGCAGATAGGCGGCGATATCGTCGCTTGAGGCGTCCAGCACGCCGCTTGCGTGAAAGCCTGAGAAATCCTCAAGGTCGCGGGCGTAGCTTTCCAGCGTGTTGAGGGCAGCCCCCCGCTCGGCGGCGAGCATTTCCAGAAAGCTTTCGATATGGACGGCGTCGCTTGCCATTGGCCGGGCCGGACCTCCGATTCGTCAGCGGATTCTAATTGAAACGCGGCAAACCGGCCATCGCGTCAGCGCCCGAAGCCTTCCTTCTGGATGCGCACGGTGATTTCGCGCGGCGTAGGCTCGTAGAAAGTGCCAAGCGCAAAGACCGCGCCATAGCCTATGCCGGCGATGATCGAAAGGGTCAGAATGAGACGAAAAAGGGTGGGCATCGGCCGTCGGTCGGGTGGAAGCTCTGGGTCTTTCCTTTTGGTCGATCCGCCACGCGCATGCAAGAAAAAGCCTGTCTTAATCGTACCTCCCCGTGCTTATGCTTGACAGGACGCGGGCGAGACGGGCAAAGCCCCCTAACCGGAAACGATCGAGATACGCGAAGGGAGAAGCGCCTTTGACACCGGCCCCGCCCCTGCCGCTCGCCACGAGCGAGCGCATCGCCCGCCTGAGAGCGGCGATCGGCGAGCGCGCGATCGTGCTCGTCGGCATCATGGGCTGCGGCAAGTCGAGCGTCGGGCGCAGGCTTGCGAACACGCTGGGCGTCGCCTTCGTCGACGCCGATCACGAGATCGAGACGGCGGCGAACATGACGATCCCCGAAATCTTCGCCGAACACGGCGAGGCCTATTTCCGCGCCGGCGAGCAGCGCGTCATCGCCCGCCTCCTGAACGAGGGCACGGGCGTGCTTGCCACCGGCGGCGGCGCATTCATGAACGCCGAAACGCGCGAGGCGATCGCCCGCTCGGGGATAAGCATCTGGCTGAAGGCCGATTTCGATGTGGTCATGATGCGCGTGCGCCGGCGCTCCAACCGCCCGCTTTTGCAGCAGCCGGATCCCGAAGGCGTCATGCGCCGGCTGATAGACGAGCGCTATCCCGTCTACGCGAAGGCCGATATCACCGTGTTGTCGCGCGACGTGCCGCATGAAACCGTGGTCCTGGAAATCCTGGACGCCCTTGAAGAACACCTCGGCATCGCCGTCCCGGCGGACCGGGAGGAAAGCCGCCAATGACCGAACAACTGACCGACACCGAGACCGTCCGCGTCGATCTCGGGCCCCGCTCCTACGATATCCTCATCGGCCGCGGCCTTCTTGAGCAGGCCGGAGCGCGGCTTGCCGCACTTCTTCCCGGCTCGCGGGCGGCGATCATCACCGATGAGAATCTCGCGAAAACGCATCTCGAGGCGCTTCAGGCCTCTTTCGATGAAGCGGGCGTTTCGCATGTGACGTTCAAGGTGCCGGCGGGCGAATCCACCAAGCGCTTTTCCATGTTCGAGCGGCTTTGCGACGACGTTCTGGGCGCGAAGCTAGAGCGCGGCGACGCGATTGTGGCCCTTGGCGGCGGCGTCGTCGGAGATCTTGCGGGCTTCGTTGCGGCATCGGTGCGCCGCGGCATGAATTTCATCCAAGTGCCGACGAGCCTGCTTGCTCAGGTCGACAGTTCGGTCGGCGGCAAGACGGGCATCAACTCGCGCCACGGCAAGAACCTGATCGGCGCTTTCCACCAGCCTCGGCTCGTCCTTGCCGATACGGCACTTCTCGACACGCTTTCTCCGCGCGAGTTTCGCGCAGGCTACGCGGAAGTCGCGAAATACGGGCTGATCGACGACGCGGATTTCTTCGCGTGGCTTGAGGAAAACCACGCGGGCATCTTCTCCGGCGGGCCGGAGCGCGAGCGGGCCGTCGCCACATCCTGTCGAGCCAAGGCGCGCATCGTCGCGGAAGATGAGTTCGAGGCGGGCGCCCGCGCGCTCTTGAACCTCGGCCACACTTTCGGACACGCGCTGGAAGCCGCCGTCGATTACAACGGCGAGCGTCTCGTCCATGGCGAGGGAGTGGCGATCGGCATGCGCCTTGCGCATGATTTCTCCGTCTCCCTCGGCCTTTGCGCGGAAGACGACGCGCGGCGCGTGGAGGCGCATCTTAAAAAGGTGGGCCTCCCCACCCATATGAGCGATATTCCCGGCCAGTTGCCGCCCGCCGAAACCCTTCTTGACATCATCGCCCAGGACAAGAAAGTGACGAAGGGTACGCTGACCTTCATCCTGAAGCGCGGCATCGGCCGGTCCTTCGTCGAACGCGGCGTCGAGCGAGAGCGCGTGCTGGCGTTCCTCGAAAGGGAACTGGCCTGAGTTGAACTGAACCGAACCGAGACCCGCAGGGCCTGACATGAGCAATACCGAAATCTGGATTTCAACACTGGCGATCCTGGTGCTGCTTGTGCTTTCCGGCTTTTTCTCGGGCTCGGAAACGGCGCTGACGGCGGCCTCGCGCGCGCGCATGCACCAGCTCGAGAAATCGGGCGACAAGCGCGCCGGCGTCGTGGCGAAGCTGATCGCCGCGCGCGAGCGGCTGATCGGCGCGCTGCTTCTCGGCAACAACCTCGTCAACATCCTCGCCTCCGCGCTTGCCACGAACGTGCTCCTGTCGCTCTTCGGCGATGCCGGCGTCGTCTATGCCACGCTGGTGATGACCTTTCTGGTGCTGATCTTTTCCGAGGTCCTGCCGAAGACATGGGCGATCTCCCGGCCGGACCGCTTCGCGCTTGCCGTCTCGCCCATCGTGAGCCCCGTCGTCAGCATTTTCGGCCCCATCGTCGCGGGGGTGGAAAAGATCGTGCGCTTCATCCTGCGCCTGTTCGGCGTCAACGTGGAGGAAGGCCAGGCGGTGCTTTCCGCGCATGAGGAACTGCGCGGCACGGTCGATCTGCAGCATATGGAAGGCGGGCTCGTGAAGGACGAGCGCGACCGGATCGGCGGCCTGCTCGACCTTGCCGAGCTGGAAGTGTCCGACATCATGGTCCACCGCACCAACGTCATGGCGCTCAATGCGGACGACCCGCCGGACAAGATCGTCGAGGAGGCGCTGAAAAGCCCCTTCACGCGCCTGCCGCTGTGGCGCGGGGAAAGCGACAATTTCATCGGCATCCTGCACGCCAAGGACCTGTTGCGCGCGCTGGCGCGGGCGAACGGTAAGCCGGACGACCTCAAGATAGAGGATATCGCCAGCCCACCGTGGTTCGTGCCGGATACGACCAGCCTTCAGGACCAGCTCAACGCCTTCCTCAAGCGCAAGGCGCATTTCGCCCTCGTCATCGACGAATACGGCGAGGTGATGGGCCTGGTCACCCTTGAGGATATTCTGGAGGAGATCGTCGGCGAGATTTCCGATGAACACGATGTGGAGCTTCCAGGCGTTCGCCCCCAGCCCGACGGGTCGGTCATCGTCGACGGGTCGGTGGCGATCCGCGATCTCAACCGCGCGACCGACTGGAACCTGCCGGACGAGGAGGCGACGACCATCGCCGGCCTCGTCATCCATGAGGCGCGCATGATTCCGGAAGAGCGGCAGGTCTTCACCTTCTACGGCTTCCGCCTCACGGTGCTTCGCCGCGAGAAGAACCGGATCACCAGGCTCAGGATCATGCCGCTTGCCGAAGGCGACCGTGTTTTCGGCGTCAAGAGCGCGGTCATCCCCTCGGCCAACGCCGGCCAGGGGTGAGGCGCACCGCGACCGATTCACGGTAGCGATGACACGCTAAACGCCAGCAGATGCGAAGAACGTCATCCCGGCCTGCGTGCGCCCTGGCGCATCGCAAGAGCCGGGATCCAGATATCTTCTGCGGGCGGAGCCCGCGCATATTTTTTATGGCCGCGCTTACGCGCGATTTACGCGCTGGATCCCGGGTCTGCGTTCAGCTTCGCTTCACGTACCCGGGATGACGTCCTTCGTGTCGATCCGCTGCCCGGCCCATTCAGCGAAAACGCCACACCCCTCAGGGCCCGGAAACCTTCACAGTACGCGGGTCCGTCTCGTCGGGTGCGCGCGCTTCGATGGCGAGCGCATGCACGCCGCCTTTCAGTTCGCCGTCCAGACAGGCGTTTACGGCGCGGTGGCGCGCAAGCCGGTTCATGCCCGTAAAGGCTTCTGCAACGATCCTTACGCGAAAATGCGTCTCGCCGCCTTCGCGCCATCCGGCGTGGCCGCGGTGGCGTTCGGATTCGTCAATCACATCCAGCTCTTGCGGAGAAAACGTCTCCCGCAGCCTGGTTTCCATGGTTTCGCGCATGCTCATGATTCGCGTTTTCGCCCGCTCGGGAATTGCCGTCAAGACCTTGCCGAACCGCCGCCCGATCCATTATCTAAACGCCTCGCAATCGCCGGGAGGCGCTTTCCCGGCTTGTGAGCAATGCTCCACCTTCACATAATCGGTTCATGAAGCTCGACTCGAAGATATTCGATCGCATCCGCATAAAGCCGGAACAGGAACGGCTTGAGGAGGATCTGCACCAGGAGTGCCAATGGGACGGCTGCACGCGCGCCGGCACCCATCGTGCGCCCAGGGGCCGCGATCACGAGGGCGAGTATCTGAATTTCTGCATCGACCACGTCCGCGAATACAACAAGTCCTACAATTATTTCGCCGGCATGGACGACGATCGGGTGCGCCAGTGGCAGAAGGCCGCGACAACGGGCCACAGGCCGACGTGGAAAATGGGCGTCAACGCCAAGGCTGCCGGTGTGAACGGCGAAGCGCCCGGCGCGAAGGCCAATGGCGGATACCGGTCCTACCACAGCGCCTGGCGCCGGCATGCGCAAGCACCGCGCCCGCCCAAGCTGAAGCCGCTAGAAGCCAAAGCGTTCGAGACACTCGGCCTCGGTCATGCCGCGCGTGGAAACGACATCAAGACGCGTTATAAAGAACTTGTGAAGCGCCATCATCCGGACGCGAACGGCGGCGACCGTTCGTCGGAAGACCGGCTTCGCCAAATCATTCAGGCCTACACTCTTCTGAAAAAGGCCGGTTTCTGCTAGACCGTCTTCGAAAAGATCTGGCCGTTCACGCTCATGGTTAGCCGCGAACGGGCTAAGTGGATTGGATCGCACGCATTTTCGGGCTGGCGGATTGCCTTGCGGCTTCGTAGATGCAAATTGTTGCGATCGAAATCTTCCCTCGTATGCGCGCAATCCCGCGTGTATGAATTTGTGGAGATCAGCGCCAGCCCGCGCCTGGGCGCGGGCCTGCGGAGGACCGATGACTGAGACAATGACGACGGCCGAAGGCCTGCCCGATACCAAGGTAAAGGCGAGCGAACTGTTCGGCTTTGACACCGATCTGGAAGTTCCCGCCTACCGGGAAGCCAACGAGCACGTTCCCGAGCTTGATCCCGATTACCTGTTCGACCGCGCGACCACGCTCGCGATCCTCGCCGGTTTCGCGAAGAACCGCCGCGTCATGGTGACGGGCTATCACGGCACGGGCAAATCCACCCATATCGAGCAGGTCGCCGCCCGGCTTAACTGGCCATGCGTGCGCGTCAATCTCGACAGCCACATTTCGCGGATCGATCTGGTCGGCAAGGATGCGATCGTCATTCGCGACGGCCAGCAGATCACCGAGTTCCGGGACGGTATCCTGCCCTGGGCACTGCAGAATAACGTCGCCCTGGTCTTCGACGAATACGACGCCGGCCGTCCGGACGTCATGTTCGTGATCCAGCGGGTGCTGGAGGTATCCGGCCGCCTGACGCTTCTCGACCAGAATCGCGTCATTCGCCCGCATCCCGCCTTCCGCCTGTTCGCGACCGCCAACACGGTCGGCCTGGGCGACACGTCGGGCCTTTACCACGGCACGCAGCAGCTCAATCAGGGCCAGATGGACCGCTGGTCCATCGTCACGACGCTGAACTACCTTCCGCATGACAACGAGGTGGAGATCGTTCTCGCCAAGGCCAAGCACTACCAGGGTGCGGAAGGCCGGGCGATCGTTTCCAAGATGGTGCGCCTTGCCGACATGACGCGCAATGCCTTCATCAACGGCGACCTCTCCACCGTCATGAGCCCGCGCACGGTCATCACCTGGGCGGAAAACGCGGAAATTTTCGGCGACCTCGGCTTCGCCTTCCGCGTCACCTTCCTAAACAAGTGCGACGAGCTGGAGCGCACGCTGGTCGCGGAGTTCTATCAGCGCTGCTTCGGAGAGGACCTGCCGGAATCGGCGACCAACGTCGTGATGAGCTAACGGGCGAATATGCGTCAGCCTCCCTCCGAGAAGCCGAAACAGCCGACGACGGAGCCGCTGAAACAGGCGGTTTCCGGCGCGATGCGCGCCATCGCCGGCGATCCGGAACTGGAAATCCTGTTCACCGCCGAT
The DNA here is from genome assembly GCF_013266695.1 of Hongsoonwoonella zoysiae. Taxonomy (GTDB): domain Bacteria; phylum Pseudomonadota; class Alphaproteobacteria; order Rhizobiales; family Stappiaceae; genus Hongsoonwoonella; species Hongsoonwoonella zoysiae. The sequence goes on along the minus strand of NZ_JABRXF010000001.1, from coordinate 1,073,624 downwards.
CGTCCCTCGCTCGTCGGCAATATCGCACGCGTGCCCGAGCCGCCGCGCAAGCTCACGCTCGAGCAGGTGGCGATCACCCGCGGCATCGGCGATTCCATGGCGCTGAAGCTCGCCTGCCACGATGCGGCGGTGCATCGAAAGCTCATGCCCCAAGGTCAGACGGGGCGGGAGATTTTCGAGGCGGTGGAGCGCGCGCGCTGCGATGCCGTCGGCGCGACCCGCATGCCGGGCGTGGCCGAAAACCTTTCCGCCATGCTGGAGGACCGCTACCAGAAGGCGGGGGCGGCCCAGATCACGCAGCGCTCCGAGGCGCCCCTTCAGGACGCGCTTGCGCTTGTCGTGCGCGAGCGGCTGACCGGCCGCAAGCCGCCGGCATCCGCCGAAAAGCTCGTCGACCTGTGGCGCGACTGGATCGAGGAGAAGGCGGGCAGCGACCTGGACCGGCTCGTTACGCGCCTTGAAGACCAGTCGGCCTTCGCCAGCCAGCTGAGAAACGTTCTTACCGCGCTCGACATGGAAGACGAGCTCGGCGACGAGGCCGAAGACGAGGAGCAGGAGGGCGAGGAAGAAAACGAAGGCCGCAACGAGCGGGCCGAAACGTCTGCCGACGGCGAGGAAGACGCCGGCGAGGAGGAAGGCGCGCCGCAGGAAATGGAGATGTCCGGCGAGGAGCAGGAGGCCGGCGAGACCGAGGCGCTCGACGGCGATTTCGACGAGTTCGACGAAAACGCCGACATGGACGCCGAAGAACCGGGAGAAACACCGCGCCAGGACCAGCCGTTTTCCAACCAGCCGCCGGGGCCCGATTACAAGGTTTTCACCACCGAATTCGACGAGACGGTCACGGCGGAGGATCTTTGCGACCAGGCCGAGCTCGACCGGTTGCGCGGCTATCTCGACAAGCAGTTGACCAACCTTCAAGGCGCGGTCGCCCGCCTTGCCAACAAGCTCCAGCGCAAGCTGCTTGCCCAGCAGAACCGCTCGTGGAACTTCGATCTCGAGGAAGGCATCCTCGACACCGCCCGCCTGACGCGTGTCGTCACGGACCCGATGCAGCCGCTCGCCTTCAAGGAAGAAACGGACATCAATTTCCGCGACACCGTGGTGACGCTGCTGCTCGACAATTCGGGCTCCATGCGCGGACGGCCGATCACGGTTGCCGCAACTTGCGCCGATATCCTTGCCCGCACGCTGGAACGCTGCGGCGTCAAGGTCGAGATTCTGGGTTTCACCACCCGCGCGTGGAAGGGCGGACAGTCGCGCGAATCCTGGCTCCAGCGCGGCAAGCCGGCCACGCCGGGTCGCCTCAACGACCTTCGCCACATCATCTACAAGTCGGCGGACGCGCCCTACCGCCGCTCGCGGCGCAACCTCGGCCTGATGATGCGCGAGGGGCTGTTGAAGGAAAACATCGACGGCGAGGCGCTCGACTGGGCGCATCATCGCCTGCTCGGACGTCCGGAGCAGCGCAAGATCCTGATGATGATCTCCGACGGTGCGCCGGTCGACGATTGCACGCTTTCTGTCAATCCCGGCAACTACCTCGAAAAGCATCTGCGCTGGGTGATCGAGGACATCGAGACGCGCTCGCCGGTCGAGTTGATCGCAATCGGCATCGGTCACGACGTCACGCGCTATTACCGCCGCGCCGTCACCATTGTCGATGCGGAGGAACTGGCGGGTGCCATGACCAACCAGCTCGCCGATCTTTTCGACGAGGAAGCAGCACCCCAGCCGGCGCGGCCGGGCCGCAGGCGCCACGCCGCGCCGAGATGAGGCGCAAGACCCCATCCGGCCTCGCGGCCTTGATCTGCGCGGCCCTCTTTCTTGCCGCGCCGCCCTTCGCCGCGCCCCCGTTCACCGCGCCCCTGTCCGCCGCGCCCGACCTGCCGCGCGGCAAGGTGATAATCGACACCAAGCCAATCCCCTATTTCGGGATCGGCGAGGCGAACCGCGATCGTTTCGGCAAGCTGGAATTTCTGGGCGGTCTGGAGCTTCTGCCCCGCAACCGTCATGTCGGCGGGCTGTCCGGCCTTGCCGTCGCCGATGACGGCGCATCATTCATCGCGGTCACCGACAACGGTCTGTGGGTCACTGGCGGCATTCGCCAGGATGCGGCGGGCCGCCCGCTTGGGCTGCGGCCTGTCGAGGTCGCTCCGATACTTGGGTCCGACGGAACGCCCCTCGTCCTTGCCGGGCGCGGCGATACCGAAGCCGTAGCGATCGACCGGTCGGGCGAAGCTCCACGCCTTCTCGTTTCCGCGGAAGGGCACCACTCCATCTACGCCTTCGGCTATCCGCTCGACACGTCCGAAAGGGCGCACTCCATACCGGTGCCGAAAGCCGTAACGCGCCTTCGCGCCAACAAGGGGCTGGAAGCGGTTGCCGTTTCATCCCCGGACGGGCCGCTCGGTGGTACAATCGTCGCCATCGCCGAGCGCGGCGCATCCTTCGACGACGATATGCAGGGCTTCCTGATCGGCGGGGCCGTGTCCGGCGCCTTCACGGTCAGGCGGCATGACGATTTCGACGTGACGGATGCCGCCTTCCTGGACGACGGCGACCTGCTATTGCTGGAGCGTCGCTTCAACCTTCGTCACGGCATCGGCATGCGCATCCGCCGCATCGACGGGGACAAGTTGAAGCCGGGGGCGGTGATAGACGGGGTGACGATCATCGAGGCTGGCTTCGCCCACCAGATCGACAACATGGAGGCGCTCGCCGTCCATACCTCCGCGTCCGGCGATACGATCCTGACGATCCTGTCGGACGACAACAGATCGATCCTGCAGCGCAGCCTGCTCCTCAGATTCCGCCTGGCGGATCGCTGACGGAATTCTGAGGAACCTTTTTCGCCCCCGTTGTCGGCGAGTTGCACCCTTTTGGATTTCTCTTCGCCGACGTTTTTTATGCCGCCGCCGGGTCCGCCTTGAGGCCGAAAACCGCCAGAAGAACCCGGTAAGGCGCAAGCAGCGCGGTCGCGACGAAGATCTTCACCACATAATCGCCAAGCGCCCAGGAAACCCAGCGCGGAACCTCGATCGCGAATGCGCCGAGAAGGGGTGCGGTTTCGGTCGCAAAAGCTTCGTCGAAACCAAAGACGGGCGCGAAAACACTAGCGAAAGCAAGGCTGAAGAACAAAACCGTATCGAGGAAAGAGCCCACCAGCGACGAGATCACCGGCGCCTTCCACCAGGCCTGCAGGCGCAGACGGTCGAAGATCGCAACGTCCAGAAGCTGGGCGAACAGGAAGGCCGAACCGGAGGCGATCGCGATCCTGGGCGTCGCCAGCCAGATGGAAAGTATCACCGCCACGGCGAAACCCACGATCACGACCTTTCGCGCCGCGGCCGGGCCGAAACGGCGGTTCGTCAGGTCGTTGACGAGGAAGGCCGCCGGATAGGTGAAGGCGCCCCAGGTCAGGATATCCGCGAGATTTATGGGCCCGAGCATGCCCATCACCGGATATTGAACGAGAATATTCGCGGCGACGACGACCGCCACCATGACGCTCATGGCAAGAAGAGCTGAAAGTGGAGAAAACCGGCGGAATCCCGTCATTTTCGGAGTGTCCCGATTATCTTTGGTTTTGGAATGGCCATGCGAGAAGCATCGCATAAACGCGAAAAGAGGCGCCGGGGCGCCTCTGGCTTCCAATCGCGCTAAAGCGGTGAATTTACGCAGCGACTTCAGCCTGACGGCGCTTGATTTCGCGCTTCAGGATGCGGGCGCGCGGCGAAAGTTCGCTGTCGGCCGCCTTGGCCAGGAACGCGTCGAGACCGCCACGATGCTCCACCGTGCGCAGGGCATGCGCGGAAATGCGCAGCTTCACGGTTTCGCCAAGCGTATCGGAAATCAGCGATACATTGCACAGGTTCGGCAGAAAACGGCGGCGCGTCTTGTTGTTGGCGTGACTGACGTTATTGCCGGTCATCACGTCCTTGCCGGTGAGTTCGCAACGGCGGGCCATTTGGTCACCTTCTTGTCTCGCTACGGCCTCGCCTCGAGGCCGGAAACACGTAAAACCGGAGCGGTGCGGGCCCTTTCGGTCCGGCAATCTCGCGCCCGGCGCTGATTGGAAAGTCGGGTTCGTATAAGCATCATGGGCTGCGAGGTCAAGCGGAGTCGCACGCCCTTTACCAAATTCGGCAAACCGCATGGCGGGAAATTTCCGTTTGCAGTACATTAACCATACGGTTACCGCATTTGGCGACACTCCGCGACGGGCCATGACGGCCCGCCGGACGGGGGCGCGATATCCGGCGAGAACCGAAGCCGCCGCCGGCATGGAGGGTCGAAGAGTGCCGAGTGTCATGAGCCGTTTTACCAAGCCCACCTGCCGCATCGCAGCGCAACTTGCATCCGCTGCGGCCATCGCGTTGTTTTCCTTCGCGGCGGCGGCGCAAGGCGCCTCGGCGCAGACGGCCCGCCTCGGCGGCGTCTACGATGTCTCCCTCGCAGGCCTCAAGATCGCCCGCGGTTCGCTTTCTCTCGTCGTGCAGGGCAACGCCTATTCCGCGAAGGCGGGAATGGAGCCGGCCGGCGTCGGCACGATCTTCTCCACCGGCAAAGGCGGCGCGCAGGCTTCCGGATGGATCGGCCGGGACGACGTGCGCCCGTCGCGCTATACGATGGCTTCGCGCGCGGCGAGCCGCGATTTCTATGTCGACATAGCACTCGGCGGCGGGCGGGTGAAATCCGCCGACGTCACGCCGAAACTCAAGAAAAGCCCGGAACGCATCAAGGTCACGTCGAAGCATACCCGCAAGGTGGTCGATCCGCTGAGCGCGATCCTCATGCCCGTTCCAGCCAACAAGGGCGCGAAAAACGAAGCCGCTTGCGACCGCAAGATCCCGGTCTACGACGGCTGGACGCGCTTCGACATTCAGCTTTCCTACAAGGAAATGCGCGAGGTTTCCGGCCGCGGCTACGACGGGCCGGTGGTTGTCTGCGAAGCGCGCTGGATTCCGGTGGCGGGTCACCGCCCGTCGCGTATCAAGGCTTCGGGCATCGAGAACCGGCACATGGAGGCCTGGCTCGCCCCCCTCGGCGAGAGCCGGGTTTTCGTTCCCTATCGCATCCAGATGTCGACAGGGACGGGCACTCTGGTGGTGGAAGCCAACCGGATCAAGCTCTACGGCGGCAAGGATACCGCAGCCCGCTGATACGGTCACGACAACAGGCCCCTTTGCAGCCTTGACAGCGGCGCCCGCTCTCGCCAGTGTCGCGCCGCAACGCAACGGAGTGTCTATTCTTCCGTTACCGGCACCATCCGCGAGATATTGAGCCCATGCACAGCTTCCTCGAATTTGAAAAGCCGGTCGCCGACCTGGCCGGCAAGGTCCACGAGCTGCAGTCGCTTGCGCAGAGCGGCGAAGCGGTCGACGTCGACGAGGAGATTTCGCGGCTGCAAACCAAAGCCGATCAGGCGCTGAAGGACATTTACGCGAAGCTGACGCCCTGGCAGAAGACGTTGGTGGCGCGGCACCCCGACCGGCCGCACGCCATTGACTATATCGAAGGTCTGATCGAGGACTTCTCACCGCTTGCCGGCGACCGGAAATTCTCCGAAGACGCCGCAATCGTCGCCGGGCTCGGCCGGTTTCGCGGACGTTCCGTCGCCGTGATCGGCCAGGAAAAAGGCAACGATACCCAATCGCGCCTGAAGCGCAATTTCGGCATGGCGCGCCCTGAAGGCTACCGCAAGGCGGTACGCATCATGGAACTTGCGGGGCGCTTCGGCCTTCCCGTCATCTCGCTGGTCGATACCGCCGGAGCCTATCCGGGCATCGGCGCGGAAGAACGCGGTCAGGCGGAAGCAATCGCCCGCTCCACCGACGCCTGCCTCATGCTCGACACGGCGAATGTCGCGCTCATCATCGGCGAGGGCGGATCGGGCGGCGCGATCGCGATCGCGACGGCGAACCATGTGGCGATGCTGGAGCATTCGATCTACAGCGTGATTTCGCCGGAGGCCGGAGCCTCGATCCTCTGGCGCGACAGCGCGCGCGCCCAGGATGCGGCAACGAACATGAAAATTACCGCACAGGATCTCATGAAACTCGGCATCATCGACGAGATCGTGGAAGAGCCGCTCGGCGGGGCGCATCGCGCCAAGGAGACCGTCATCGACCGCGCGGGCGGCGCTATCGAAGCCGCGCTTGCCCGTTTCGACGACATGCCGGCAGATGAAATCCGCAGGCAGCGGCGGGAAAAATTCCTAAAAATCGGGCGCGGCCTCTGAACCGGCCCCCCGCCCGGGAACAGTCGCGAAGATGCAACAGGCGCGCAGAGATTTTCCCTGCATGGAGCCTTTGCCGCCAAATTGCCGGATTCCTGACGCAAGACCAGCCGATTACGGCACTTTAGTGCCGGGATTTTGCCGAACCACAGTAACGTCTGATCAACCTTAAGCGCATAGCGTCGACAGACGGGGGCAAACGTATATGGTGCGTGGTCAATCCCGCATCGCGGTAAATGCTCAAACGGATCAACAGGCTGGATCTTCGACGATGAAGGCTCTCGCATCTCGCTTCCGGACCAAAGGGCTCAAAACAGCCAGCGTCCTGCTTGTCGCGGGCTTCCTTGCCGCCTGCCAGGCCGACGAGCTGGGCTACGGGCCCAAGCACATGCGCCCCGTCAGTTCCGAGATCAAGGCCAAGATGGAGCGCCTGAACCTCGCCCCTGAATCTCCGATCATGATCCGCATCTACAAGGAAGATTCGGAACTGGAGGTCTGGAAGGAAGCGAAGGACGGAAAGTTCAAGCTGCTCGATACCTTCGAAATCTGCAGTTGGTCCGGCGAGCTGGGGCCGAAGAAGAAAGAGGGCGACCGCCAGGCGCCCGAAGGCTTCTACGAGATCACGCCGGCCCTGATGAACCCGAATTCGAACTATCACCTCGCCTTCAACATGGGCTATCCGAACAGCTTCGACCGGGCGCACGGGCGTACCGGCAGCCACCTGATGGTGCATGGGGCGTGCTCGTCGCGCGGCTGCTATGCGATGACGGACCCGCAGATCCAGGACATCTACGCGCTTGCGCGGGATTCCTTCCGTGGCGGCCAGCGTTCCTTCCAGGTGCAGGCTCTCCCCTTCCGCATGACGGCGGAAAACATGGCGCGTTTCGTCGACAACGAGAACTACGACTTCTGGAAGATGCTGAAGCGCGGTTCCGACCACTTCGAGGTCACAAAACGCCCGCCGCAGATCGCCGTTTGCGACAAGCAATATGTTTTCGATGCCACGAAGCTGGTGGAAGGCGTGCCCTTCAACGCAGTGGGCCAATGCCCGGAATTCGACGTGCCGGATTCCGTCGAGCTTGCCGTCCTTGCCAAGCAGAAGCGGGACGAGGAAAAGATCCGGCAGATCGTCGCAAGCCGGGAACGCGCCGAAAAGCGCAAAGAGGCAATCGCCTCGATCTTCGGCGGTGGCGCCGAGGCGGCCGAGAGCGAAACGCCTGACGCGAATCCGGCAAAAACAACGGACACGGCAGTTGCGACGGCAACGAATGCCGCAAAAGCGGCCGACACCGCGATTGCCAGCGCGACAGCGGGAACGAAGCCCCAGGCGACGGAGGCCGGAGCCGTCAACGCGACGCCCATCCCGACAACCGCCTTCGCCGCACAGGACAAGCCGTCCAAGGGCGGTTTCTTCAGCCGGTGGATCCCCAGTTTCGGCGGTGAAGAGGAAACGGCCGCCACCGCTCCCGATCCCGCGCTTGGCGAAGCCCCGCCACCTTCCGCCAAACCCGAATAGGCGGCACTTTCAGGCCCAGATCGCCATGCGAAGGCCGCGCCCGTCCCTTTCGAAGTTTTCAGGATGCGGGCGCGCCCGACCGTGAAGGATGCGCTCCGCGATCAACGCATTTACGCAAGCGTCCAGCAAATCGTCACGCCCTGCGCCATTCGGCAGTTGCTGATCGAGAAACGTCCTCGCAAAGCCGAAGCCTTCAAGAAGCCTCGCCCTTTCCTCAAGGCCGGGCCGGTTTGCACTGCTTTTCACCTTTTTCGGCAAGGACATCGGTTTTTCGCCGTTCAGCCGCCAGAAAGCCACTTCCGGATGAACCTCGTAAATACAGTGCTCAAGGTGGGGCGTCATCAGTTCGTCGATTTCGCGGATTTTCGGAAAAATGTTGAACGCTTGCTTCGATATCTTGCGCGGGGGATCGGAGGTCTCCAGCGCTATACGGCAGGCATTTCCATAATCATCGCAATAAACTGCCGCTCTTGAGGGAATGGAGAATACGGACGACTGCCGCTCACCCAGTAACGGGCGAACCGTCCGCTCCGGTCCGCGCCCGCCGATGCCAGCTCGATCTGGCAGGCCGATCGGTATGTCGACGGCCACAACCGAGGGCGCATGTCGAAACGCCAGAATCTCGCAAAAATGAGAGACGGTTCTGACCTCGGCACGCCCGGGCACAGCAAGATCGCGTAATACGGCGATCCAGCCGGAGCGCGCGCCATCAACCCCTGCAACCAGCGCTTTTTCCGGCGCGCTCACGCCGTGCGAGGGCGCTCAAGCACCCGCCGCGAAGAAACAAGCGCCATCGGCCCAAGGATAGAGCCCTGCTCCGAATATAACAGAAGCTCGCTGGAGCCCTGCTTCACACTACGGGCCACAAGCTCGAATGTGGAGGCGGCCGCGCGCTTCAACGCGCCTTCTTCACCATGCTTCTCCAGAAGGCGGGCCGTGAACAGGGCGGAAAATACATCGCCCGTTCCATGCGGCGCATCAGGGACAAGGCCGTGTTCGGCGGCCAGAACGCCATTCGGCCCGACCAGCAGATTGCAGGCGGAGTTGCGCCTGAGAGCCGGCGACGACGTCACCACCACGCGTTCCGGCCCGAGCATGCGCGCCGCCGCGATCGCATCGGCTTCCGTTTCGATTTCGCACCCGGCAAGCCAGGCAAGCTCGAAGCGATTGGGCGTCGCGATATCGGCGCGGGCGACAAGCTCATCTCGGATAGCGTCTGCCGTCGCTTCGGGGACATAAAGCCCGGCCGCATCGCCGACCACGGGATCGCAGACATGCCAGGCTTTGGGATTGGCCGCCTTGACAGCATCCACCAGCCGGCCGACCTGCGCTGCCTGCCCGGCGTCACCCAAATACCCGGTGATGACCGCGCCGATACCGCTCAGGCTTCCAGACCCGGCAAGATCATCGACAAGTCCTGAAAAACTCTCGCTGGCCGGGACAATGCGCGTTCCCCGGCCATGACCCGGGTGCCATGGCAACAGGACCGTCGGGACGAACCAGACGGGAAAGCCGAGCCGCTCGAGAACGAAGACGGCTCCGCGCCCGCCGACGGCGCCACTGACGACCTGCGACGTGACGACAAGAACGGTGGGAAGCGGCGAAGGATGCTGCGGCGACATGGGCGAGCCGATCACGAAGCGGACTTCATGGCAGGTTTTGCGCCCTGCCCGAAGCGTTGCTCGATATAATCGGCCACCATATTCTTGAAGTCATCCGCAATGGCCGGCCCGCGCAGGGTAGCGACCTTCTTGCCATCCACGAAAACGGGGGCTGCCGGCGTTTCGCCTGTACCAGGCAGGGAAATGCCGATATCCGCATGCTTGCTTTCCCCCGGACCATTGACGATGCAGCCCATGACGGCGACCTGAAGCGCCTCGACGCCTGGATATTTCTCCCGCCACTCGGGCATCGACACGCGGATGTTTTCCTCGATATCGCTGGCGAGTTCCTGAAATACGGTCGACGTGGTGCGCCCGCAGCCTGGGCATGCGGCAACGACGGGAACGAAGGAGCGGAAGCCCATCGTCTGGAGAAGCTCCTGGGCGACCTGCACCTCGCGCGTACGATCGCCGCCAGGTTCCGGCGTGAGCGAAACGCGGATCGTGTCGCCGATACCCTGCTGCAGCAAGATGCCCATGGAGGCGGAGGAGGCGACAATGCCCTTGGAGCCCATGCCGGCCTCCGTCAGGCCCAGATGAAGCGCGTAATCGCAGCGCCGGCCAAGCTCGGAATAGACCGATATCAGATCCTGAACCTGGCTGACCTTGGCCGACAGGATGATCTTGTCTCGGCCCATGCCGAGCTCTTCGGCTCGTTCGGCGGAAAGCAGACCCGAGCGGATAATCGCCTCGCGCATGACGGCGGCCGCTGATACCGGCCTGGCGCTATTGGCGTTCTCATCCATGAACCGGGTGAGCAGTTCCTGGTCGAGCGAACCCCAGTTGACGCCGATCCTGACCGGCTTGTCGTGCTTCAGCGCGATGTCGATGATCTGGGAAAACTGGGTGTCGCGCTTGTCCTTGAAACCCACATTGCCCGGATTGATCCGGTATTTGGCAAGCGCTTCGGCGCAGGCCGGATGATCCGCCAGAAGCTTGTGGCCGATATAATGAAAATCGCCGACGAGCGGAACGAAGACGCCGATCCGCTCCAGCCTTTCGCGGATTTTGGGCACGGCGGCGGCCGCCTCCTCGCGGTCGACCGTGATCCGGACGATCTCGGAGCCGGCGCGGGCAAGGCTGGAGACCTGCGCGACCGTTGAATCGATATCCGCCGTATCGGTGTTCGTCATGGACTGGACGACGACCGGCGCATCGCCGCCGACGACGACGGAACCGACCTTGACCGGCACGGACACCCGACGTGGCGCGGGGCCGCTGACGTCACTCATCTGGTCGCTGACATTCTTCATGAGGATAGCCCAAACATTTGCGGACTTCCGCCGCACGTTTTATGAGTACATGACCTAATGCCCGGCAGGACGGTAGGCAAGAGGCGATGGATGCCGCAACTTGCACGAAACGCCAAGGAAGCTGACCTGCGAGGCCGAAAGCCGCAATGATCATTGCCGTCCTGAGCCGGACCGCGCAACTCGCACTCAACCGCTTCGGCACGCTGTTTGCCGCAGGCTGGGGGTATATGCTGCTGCTGGTCGCAGTCAATCTCGCAATCAGCATGGCGCTTGCCCCCGACGGCGGATTTACCACCGGCTCCTATATGACCGAGCCTTTCGAAGGCGCCGACGACATCGAAAAGGCAAGGGCGCTACGCCTGCTCGCGGTTGTCGCCACCCCGTTCCTGGCGCTCATGATGGTGCTGAAGTTATCGCTGATCCTGCCGGCGGCAGCCGTCGACGACGATCTGAGCCTGGGAGAATCCTGGCGTGCGACCCGCGGGCTCGGCTTGGCCCTCGTTCTTGCCGGGACGGTTGCGATCCTGGCGTGCGGACTTGCCACGGGAGCCTGGGCGCTTCTGCTTTTCATTGCCGACGCCTTCATCCCGCAAGGCGGAATGGCCGCCCAATTGCGCTCCGCCCTTTTCCCGATGGGGACCATGGCGATCGTCACTTGGATATTCGCAAGTCTGCATGCAACAATATACGCATTGGTCCGCGAACGCTTCGCCGAGGAGGTGGGGTTTTCGGCGGATGACGTGAAACGGTCCCAGGCCCTGAGGACCATAGCAACCGCCCACCACATGAGCCGCGACCGCGGATAGGATTCGAAACAATTTGTTGACGCTACGATAACGATGCCGCCTTTACGCAACCATAGCGCAAAATCATCGATTTTTTAAGGATTTGTCCATGCGTACGACATTCCGGTTGCTCCAGGGAACCTTCAAGGCGCTCTATTACAATTTCGACGTGTTCGTGCGCCTTTGCTGGGCCTGGTTTCTGATCCTGATCGCGCTTATGAGTGCCGTCATGGCCTTCATCGGATCGAAAGGCGACCCGGAACTGACAAGTGCCGCATTGATCGTCGTCATCCTGTTCGGCCTTGTCGCGAACGCTTCCATCGCCGTCAGCTGGCACCGTTGTCTTCTTCTGGATGAAACGCCAGGCATCACCCACCTCAAGATCGGCGCGCGCGAATGGGCTTATCTGGGCCGAACCGTCCTGGTCGGAGTCATTTCCTTTGCATTGATGTTCGCGGTCGGCTTTACCGTTCATTCCTTCAGCGCCGCCGCCAGGGGCGCGATTTCAGACCCGATGTCTTTCCTTGCCATCCTGACAGCGGCGGCCGTCATCTTCCTGATTGTTCCTGCCGTCTTGCGTCTTTCGCTGATCTTGCCCGCAGGCGCGGTCGACAGGCCGCTCGGCCTGGGCGAAGCATGGCGCATGAGCAAAAGCCTCGGCTATCCGATGCTGTTCGCACTGCTCGGCATTTCCATCGTCATCGGCCTGGCCCGGGAATTAATCGACACGCTCTTGAACCTTGTATCCTTTCAATGGTTTCTCGGCGTCTACTTCGTCCTGAAATCCGGGATACTGTGGGTGGCGCTGCAGATCCTCTCGCTTGCCCTGACGATCGGCATTCTGACCGGCGGCTACAAGATCATGCTCGAGCGGTTGGCGCGCGACTGAGGTTAAGCCGCAACCGCGAACCGCGATGCCGGGCGTACCGTTTTCCCTTCGCCTTTCGCCCTATATTGCGGTGCAACGCGAGTTGCGCTCATATGCGGGCAGGCGAACACGACACGCTGGCCAAATCCGGCAGCCGGCGACGCACGAAAACGGGAGACACCGCATGCTTGCCAATAAAACCGCCGTCGTAACCGGCTCCACATCCGGTATCGGACTTGCAATCGCCAAGGCGATGGCCAGGGAAGGCGCCAATATCGTGATCAACGGCTTTGGAGACGCGGGCGCCATCGAAAAGGAAAGATCCGGCATCGAGCGCGAATTCGGCGTGAAATGCGTCTATTCCGGCGCCGACATGACGAAGCCGGACGAAATCTCGGCAATGATTGCCGATGCGGAAAAGGAATTCGGCGCGGTGGATGTTCTCGTGAACAACGCCGGCATCCAGCACGTTTCCCCGATCGACGAATTCCCGGTCGAAAAGTGGGATCAGATCATCGCCATCAACCTGTCTTCCTCCTTCCACACGATCCGCGCCGCCCTTCCCGGCATGAAACGCAAGGGCTGGGGCCGGATCATAAACACGGCCTCGGCGCATGCCCTTGTCGCATCGCCATTCAAATCGGCCTATGTGGCGGCGAAGCACGGCATTGCGGGCCTTACGAAGACCGTGGCCCTCGAGGTTGCCCAGCAGAAGATCACTGTCAACGCAATCTGCCCGGGCTATGTCTGGACGCCGCTGGTGGAAGCGCAAATTCCCGATACGATGAAGGCGCGCAACATGACCGAGGAGCAGGTGAAACGCGACGTCCTGCTGGCCGCGCAGCCGACCAAGGAGTTCGTGACCGTGGACCAGGTCGCGGCAATGGCGATCTTCCTGTGCTCGAATGCAGCAAGCTCCATCACCGGCACGATGCTGCAGATGGACGGAGGCTGGACGGCCCAGTAAGCGCGCTAGCGGTGCAGCGTGCGCTATCCGCGTCGCGCCGCAGCCATGTGAGGACATCGACCGTGGCAAAGAAGGAAAAGAGCGCGCCGAAAAGAATCAACCTGGCGCTGCAGGGCGGCGGTGCGCATGGCGCTTACACATGGGGCGTGCTCGACTGGCTGCTTGAGACCGAGGATTTCGAGATCGACGCCATCACCGGCACGTCGGCGGGCGCGATGAATGCCGTCGTGCTTGCCTCCGGATACCAGAAAGGCGGAGCGCAAGGAGCCCGCGAGGCGCTGGAGGATTTCTGGCGGGAGGTGAGCTACGGCGCTTTTCTGAGCCCGATCAAACGCACTCCGGTTGACTATGCGCTTGGGCAATGGAGCCTTGATTTTTCGCCCAGTTACCTGGCCTTCGACCTCGTCTCGCGGTTCTCCTCGCCGTATGAGTTCAACCCGCTCAACTTCAATCCGCTTCGCGACATCGTGGCGGGCGCCGTCGACTTCGATGCCGTCCACCACTGCAGGCAGATCAAGCTCTTCATCGCCGCCACGAATGTCCACACCGGCAAAATCCGCGTTTTTTCGGAAAAGGAAGTCACGCTGGATGCCGTCATGGCCTCCGCCTGCCTGCCGCATCTTTTCCAGGCGGTGGAAATCGACGGTGAGCCCTATTGGGACGGCGGATACATGGGCAATCCGCCGCTCTATCCCCTGTTTTACGGCACCAGAACGCCTGATGTCGTTCTCATCCAGATCAATCCGCTGGAGCGGCGGCAAACGCCGCGCTCTGCACGCGAGATCCTGAACCGGCTGAACGAGATCACATTCAATTCCACCCTCATGAGGGAAATGCGCGCGATCGACTTCGTCACCCGGCTTATCGAGGAAGGCAAGCTGGACAGCAACACATACATGAAGGTGCATGTTCACCGCATCACGGCGGAAGAGCTGAAACCCTTGCAGTCCTCTTCGAAACTCAATGCCGAATGGGCCTTTCTGACCGAACTTCGCGATATCGGACGCGCCACCGCGCAAGAATGGGCGCGCGAAAACTTCGAGGCGATCGGCGAGCGTTCGACCATCAATCTCAGGGAGGAATTCGGATGACCTCATCCGGGGAAGTCATACACCGCTCTCCGGCCACGCCCCTATTCCGATGTTGCCGCTTTTGGAAATCGAACGAAACTTCTTAAGAAAATTAACGCGTTAACCGATATTTACCCCCACTCGCGTCCTGCATTGCAGCTTGCATCGCGGAGAAGACTACACAATCCTTAACAACCGCCAGATATTGGGGTTTTTATCGAGGTTCACACCGCATGTAGACCGATCAGCGCACCAACGATTTGGCAAGAGTTTTGCTCCATCATTGGCACGCTGATCGTCAGGTTGTGCGTCGTCAGCGACTGGCGAACGAAGAAGGACGGCAATGCGACCCCGCCGCCTTCTTCGTTCCGCCACTCATGGCATTCCGCTCCAGTGCGAAGGGAAATGCCGGATTCGAACGGACCCTACCTCAGGACATTCGCGACAGCGAAGAGCGGAAGCGCCGGTTCGTAAACAAAATCTTAGCGCGTTACGATGATTCGCGCATTCTTCTTTCCGTTCTGCTTGATCAGCGTGAAAAGCCGCCGTGCGTTGTCCGGATGCAGACGAACGCACCCATGCGACACGGGCCGGCCCAGGTGCCTGATCTGATCCGTGCCGTGAATGGCATAGCCATGATAGAAAAACACCGACCACGGCATAGGCGCGCCGTCGTATTTTCGCGAGAAATAGCGCCTGTGCATCCGGCCCGGGCGGAAACTGCCGACCGGAGTGCGATACCCCCGCCTTGCGGTGGAAACGGGCCAACTGTGGCGTGGAAAGCCGTTTATGTAGACGCGCATCCGCTGCTCGGAGAGGTCTATCCGGGCAACGATGCTTGCCGCCTCGACGGATGATATCGGATAAGCCACGAGAATGGCGGAGACGAAAACGCATGCCACCACCTTGTGAAAGTTACGCATGACCTCTTCCTCCACAACCGACTACGTGCCTTCGGGCCGGGACCTGATCTCGTAACGCACCACCCGCGGCGCACAATATTATTACGTCAGGGTAGCATATTATTTCATCGCCTCGGCCGCGAAACTCGATCACCCGTCAAGCACCATGGTCACTTTCATGCAGCATCCATACCGCTCCACCTTCCCTGCAAGGGGCGAATACCCTAAATCTGAAAAGAAGATGTCTGTCCGGGACGGAACAAATGATCGCCGCTCGCCTTGCCACTCTCGCCGCCGCATTCACCCTGGCCGCAGCAACGGCCCTGCCCGCTCAGGCCGACCAGATATCGGTCGACAAGCTTCTGGCAAGCGGATCCTGCCCCGGGTGCGATCTAAAGCTTGCGGAGCTGCGTGCGCTCGATACCGATGAAGGCAATCTGAACAAAGCCAATTTGCGCGAGGCCGACCTGAAAGGTGCGATACTGACGAACTCCGATCTCAGGGAAGCGGACCTTCGCAGGGCGGAACTTGAGCGGGCCAATCTGTCCGGCAGCGACTTCACCTATGCCAAGATGCGCGGAATCGACCTGGAAAAAGCGAATATCGCAAAATCGATCCTGGTTGAGACCGATCTGCGGGATGCGGATATGGCGGAAGTCAATGCGACGGGAGTCGATTTCACCGGGGCGGACCTACGCGCCGCAAACCTTATTCGCGCAAGCGCCGCGGGCGCGATGTTCCGAGATGCGAAAATGGACACCGCCGACTTCGAACGGGCAAACCTCGAGCGAGCGGATTTTACCGATGCCCGCCTTCCCTATGCGGATTTCGACCGCGCCGTGGCTATTGGGGCGATTTTTCGCGGAGCGGATCTTTCCGGGGCGCGCATGACGAGCGCCGATCTTTCCGAAGCGGATCTCACCGGGGCCAATCTGGAAGGCGCGCTTTTACGACATACCAAGCTTGCAGGCGCCAACCTTACCGACGTGCGCGGCCTTGATCCACGCCGCATCATCAACGCGTGCGGGAACAGCAGGACACGTGTTCCGGAAGGTATCAAGCTGAAACCCTGCAAGTGACTCCGGAGATACGCCTCCGCCGTGCGGACGGGGCTACTTTCAATTAAAAATGTCGAAGCCGAAGCGGTAGCTCACGCCGATGCCGATTGAGAACTGGTCGTCATCGCCGCGGCTGACGATCGGGCTGTCTTCGGCGTCGCCGACGAAACGGTCCCATCCACCCTGAAGGTGAAAGGTCGTGTTGTCGGTCCAGGCGTAGCTTGCGCGTGCTGCCACGCCGACCGTCTTGAAACCCGCATCCGGGTCATAAGAAGTGAGGATACCGCCCGAAGCGGCAGCTTCGCCGGGCGTTACCCCGAAGTAGGTGTCCATGTAATCTTCCGATGCCCAGGACGCACGCGGGCCGATGCTGAACTCCAGCCGGTCGAGCGGGTTCGTAATGACATCGATACCGAAATCGGCAACCTGGCCATGGTGACCATTGATGCCCTGGCGCAGTTCCACAAAGCCGCGCAGCCAGTCGTAGCGATACCCGGCGCCGAGCCCGAGCTCCAGTGCCCAGTCGACCGTGCGCGTGCCCGTCAGATCCGAAGAATCCGACGCCTTGCGCTCGCCATTGAAATCGAAAGACGGGTAAAAGAAGAAGCCGCGCTTGACCACGTCCCCGTCGACGATCTGCCCGAGGCCCGGCAGATAGAACCGGCCGACGGCGATAATCGGGAAGGGATAGACGAGATAATCATCCGCACCCGGATAGCGCGGCTGGACAATCGCTCCGCCGCCGAGATCGAGCACATATTGCTTTTGCGGTAGGGGCCTGTCTTCCGGCGCGAGATATCCATCCTGCGCCTGCGCCACGGAGGCGGTTGCAAGCGTGGCGGCAGCAAGGCAGGCGCGGGTGACAAGCGATCGCGGCATGTTGTGGGTATCCAGCTCGAAAGACGGTTCCGTCAGGAAATTTCTGACACGTTATAACCCCGTTTCGAAGCGCATCTACTAACGAATCCGCGAATGTCGCGAAGGTGTTGCAGCGTTGCACCGCTTTAGATGCTTGCCAGAGAAGGTGAAGCAGGGATGCTCACAAATCCTTGGAAAGCCGCAATGCCTCGTAAATGCCGGCGTGAATATTGCGAGAGGCAACGGCATCCCCGATGCGCATGAGAAAGAAAGACGCGTCCGGCTTCACCTCCCTCAACGGGTCATGACCGCGCAGAAGCGCGCGCCAATCGATCGCTCCGAGGTTTTTCGAATGCGGTTTCAGCGCGAAATAGAGCTCGTCGAGCGGCAACGTTCCATGCTCCACGACGACCTGATCGACAAGCCGTTCTTCCGTTCGCCCTCCGTAGTCAGAACCGATGACGGCCTTCAGCTTGTTGCCTTCCCTTGAGACGGCCTGAAGGCGCGCGTTGATCGTGATACGCGCTCCCGCTTCGTGGAGAACCTCGGCATAGGGCACGTGATTGAGGCCGCCGATCTCTGGCGCGAAGAACCGCTCCGGGCTGACGATTTCGAGCGTGGAGCCCGCACGAGCGATGGTTTCCGCCGCCTGCATGCCCGGATGGCCGCCATTGTCGTCGTAAACGATCACTTCGGCGCCCGGTTTCACTTCACCGGCAACGATTTCCCACGAAGAGGTCACGAGTTCGCCGCCATATGCGACGACACCGGTATTCGGTAATCCGCCGGTGGCAACGAAGACCACATCGGCATCGAGAGCCGTCACATCTTCAGCTTCAGCATAGGTGTTGAAGCGAAAGCTCACCCCGCGAGCCTCGCATTGCTCCATGCGCCAGTCGATGATGCCGATTAGCTCGCGCCGGCGCGGGCTGAGCGAAGCAAGCCTTACCTGGCCGCCTGGAGCATCGGCGGCTTCCAGCACCGTCACGTCATGGCCCCGATCGGCACATACGCGCGCCGCCTCGAGCCCGGCGGGCCCAGCGCCGACGACGACTATCCGCTTCTTCCTGCCCGCCGTCGGCTTGACGATATGCGGCATGGTCGCTTCGCGGCCCGTTGCGGCGTTGTGAATGCAAAGCGCCTCATGCCCCTCGTAGATCCTGTCGAGACAATAGGTCGCGCCGACGCAAGGCCGGATGTCCCGCTCGCGGCCTTCCGCCACCTTCCTGGCGATATGCGGATCGGCGATATGCGCACGAGTCATGCCCACCATGTCGAGCTTGCCTTCCGCGATCGCATGGCGAGCGGTGGCGACATCGCCGATGCGCGCGGCATGAAAAACCGGAAACCTGGTCTGCGCACGAACCTCGCCCGCGAAATCCAGATGAGGCGCGGAGCGCATGCCCTGCACCGGTATCACGCGGGAAAGGGCGGCATCCGTCTCGATGTGGCCGCGGATGAGATTGAGGAAGTCGATTTGGCCGGACGCAGCCAGACGCCCGGCGATCTCCACGCCTTCCTCGCGGCTCAGGCCCTTGTCCCAATCCTCGTCTGCAACCATACGGATGCCGACAATGAATTCCGGCCCGACACGCTCCCGGATAGCCGCCAGCACCATGTCCGTGAAGCGGAGCCGGTTTTCGAGCGGGCCGTTGAACCGATCGGTGCGTTCGTTCGTTGCCGGCGACCAGAAACCGTCCATAAGGTGGCCGTAGGCTTCAAGCTCTATACCGTCGAGACCGGCAGCCCGCATGCGCTCCGCCGCATCCGCATAGTCGGTCACGATGCGCTCGATATCCCATTCCTCGGCTTCCTTGGGAAATGAGCGATGCGCAGGCTCGCGGATGGGCGACGGAGCGAGGACCGGAAGCCAATCCGCCTTGTTCCAGCTCGTCCTGCGGCCAAGATGCGTGATCTGTATCATCACGGCCGCGCCATGCTCGTGACATTCGTCGGAAAGTTCCTTCAGCCAGGGAACGATCTCGTCCTTGTAGGCGTGCAGATTGCCGAAGGCGGCCGGACTGTCCTCGGAAACAACCGCCGATCCCGCCGTCATCGTCAGCGCGATGCCGCCCTTTGCCTTCTCCGCATGATAGAGGCGATATCGCTCCTTCGGCATTCCGTCTTCGGAATAGGCCGGCTCGTGAGCCGTCGACATGATGCGGTTGCGGAGCGTCAGATGCTTGAGCCGATAGGGCTGCAGAAGCGGATCGGAGGTCATGCGGCGGGCCCCTGTATTTCAGGCCGGTTTTCAATACCAGGCATCCGGCATTTCTGCCTTCCTGCAGGCTATGAACTCCTGAAGCGCCTGGTCAACGCCCGGGTCGATCGGCGGCGCCTCGTAGGCATTAAGAACCTTCTTCCAGCGCGCATTTGCGCGGCTCGCCATGTCCAGACCGCCATTTTCATCCCACGTTTCGAACGGATCGTTGTCGGATAGGTCCGTGTCCCAGAAAGCGGTCTCGTAATTTCGCATGGTGTGGGATGCGCCGAAGAAGTGATTTCCCGGCCCGACCTCGGCGAACGCGTCAAGCGCAAGGCTGTTATCGTCCACCGGGACGCCGGCAAGATAGGTGTGCAACGCGCCGCAATAGTCGACGTCCATGACGAACTTCTCGTAGCTCATCGAAAGAAGCCCATCGAGAAAGCCCGCCGAATGGAGCAGGAAATTCGCACCACAATGAACGGCGGAGAGCATAGAGGTCACGCTTTCCTGCATCGCCTGGGCATCGGGCAGCTTCGACGTCGTGAAAGAGCCGGCGCAGCGAAGCGGCAAGCCGAGGCGACGCGCGAGCTGACCGACGACGAGCGAACCTGCCGCCGGTTCCGGCGTGCCGAAAGTGGGCGAGCCGGAGCGCAAGGCCATCGACGAGAGGAAATTGCCGAATATCACCGGCGCGCCGGGGCGCACGAGCTGGGTCAACGCACAGCCGACCATGGTTTCGGCAAGCGACTGGGCGATCGCGCCGGCGCTCGTCACGGGCCCCATCGCGCCGCCTAGGATGAACGGCACAATCACCGAGCCCTGGTTTGCGGCGGCATAAGCGCGGATCGCACCCGTCATCGTCCCGTCCCAGACCAGCGGCGAATTGACGTTCACGTTGCCCATGACGACGCAGTTTTCTTCGACAAATTCCGGCCCGAAGACAATCCGCGCCATCTCGATGGAATCTTCCGCCCGCTCCGGGGCCGTTATCGACCCCAGGAAGGATTTGTCGGAATAGCGCAGATGCGCGTAGACCATATCCAAATGACGCTTGTTGACCGGAACGTCCGTCGGTTCGCAAACCGTACCGCCCGAATGATGCAGCCAGGGTGCTGCGTAGGCGAGCTTCACGAAATTCCGGAAATCCTCGATCGTCCCGTAACGGCGCCCCCGGTCGAGGTCCATCACAAAAGGCGAGCCATAGGACGGCGCGAAAACCACATGCGGCCCGCCGATCTTGACCGAACGGGACGGATTGCGGGCATGCTGCACGAACTCGCGCGGAGCGGTTTTCAGGATCTCGCGCAGCATGCCGGGCTCGAACATGCAGCGCACGCCATCCGCCTTCGCGCCAGCCTTTCGGAAAAGATCGAGCGCGACATCATCGCCACGGAACTCGATCCCAACCTCGGCAAGGATGCGATCTGCCGCAGCCTCAATGCGCAGGAGACTTTCCTCGCCCAAAATCTCATAGGGTGGAATCTGGCGCGTGATGTAGGCGGGGGCCGCATGAACCGTCGTGGCGCGACGTTCTTTTCGTCTTTCGCGCGCGCTTTTCTTCGGGCGAGTGCCACCCTCGGCCAACTTCAAGGACGGCATGGCGATCTCCCTTCACCCGAACTTATGCCAGAAAGGCTATCAGCCCGGACTATCGATGTGATGTGGCGAAATTCTAATCTCTGGAATAAGATGAACTTATGAAAAGCCTGCGCCACCTTCTGCCCTCGCCGAGCGCGCTTATCGCCTTCGAGGCGGCCGCGCGCCATTCAAGCTTCACTAGGGCTGGAGAGGAGCTTGCGATGAGCCAGGCCGCCGTCAGTCTGGCGGTCAGGTCCCTTGAAGAAAACCTCGGCGTACGGCTGTTTCATCGCCGCCACCGCCATGTCGAACTGACGGAGGCAGGCGCGCGGTTTTATGCCGATGTTTCGTTGGGCCTCGGCCATATCCGGAAATCCGCCGAGGAACTGCGCGCGCTCGGCAGCGAAGGGCATGTAACGCTTTCGGCCTCCACCGCTTTCGCGAGTTTCTGGATGCTGCCGAGGCTTGCGAAATTTCGCGAGGAGCTGCCGGAGATCGATCTGCGCATCCAGACGAGCGACCGGGACATCGACATTGTTGCCGAGAACATTCCCCTCGGCATCCGCTCGGCCCCGACCGGGGCCTTCCACAGCTATGAGGCGGAGGTTTTGGCACCTGAACGCATCGAGCCCGTGGCAAGCCCTTCCTACGTGGCACGCAACGGCATGCCGGCCAGTTCCGAGGACCTTCTGCACCACCGGCTTATCCATCTGGAAGAGCCCTATCGCCCGTGCACCGACTGGGGCGACTGGTTCACCGATAACGGCCACCCGCGGCCGAGCCTGGCGAGCGGACTTCTGATCAACGATTACGTGCTCGTGATCCAGGCGGTGATGGAGGGACAGGGTATAGCGCTCGGGTGGAAGCACCTGACCGACCGCCTTGTCGAGGCGGGGTTGCTCTTGCGTGTTTGCGACCGCGTGCTTGAAACCGAGCAGCCATTCCAGGTCGTATGGCCCAAGTTCTCCACGCTCAACAAGCCAGCCGCGCTTGTGCGCGACTGGCTGCTTTCTCAGAAGACGGAATAAGAGCCCTACTCTTCGGTTTCGACGAAGGGGTCGCCATTCGTGCGAGCACCGGTGCCGAGCTCCTGAGATGCTTCTTCCAGAGGCTGCTCCGTGAAACCCTTCATCGGGCCGATTTCCTTGGCATCGCGTTCGATAACGACCGGGCTCAGCGTATAGGCGGTCAGGAGTTCGGCTACCGACCTTAGCGCGTGCATGTTAATGCGCTCGTATCCGTGCGAGGCGTCCACGCCAAATGTCGCCAGGGCCGTACGCACATCCGCGCCCGCCTCGATCGCCGATGCGCTGTCCGAGCGATAGTAGCGAAATACGTCGCGCTGGTGACGGATCTCGTTTTCCTTGCAGAGCTGGATGAGCTTGTGCGTCAGATGATAATCGAACGGCCCGGACTGATCGGCCATAGCGATAGTGACGCCGAATTCCGACGAATTCTGGCCCGGCGCGCTGGTACCATTGTCGACGACGACCAGCGATGCGACATCGTGTGAAAGCACCGCCGAAGCGCCGACGCCAACCTCCTCGGAGATGGAAAACAGCCAGTATGTATCGACTGTCGGGACGGCTTTCTCGCGCTTGTGCGCTTCAAGGGCAGCGAGCATCAACGCAACGCCTGCCTTGTTGTCCAGGTAACGCGAAACGATAAAACCATTGTCGAGAAACTCTGGCTGCGGATCGATCGCCACCAGATCGCCAACCTCGATCCCAAGACGCTGGACATCGTTGTGCGACTTGGCAAGCGCATCGACGCGAAGCTCGACATATTCCCAACCGACGGGCAGCTTGTCGACGCCCTCCCCGTAGGTGTGCCCCGATGCGCGGAGCGGAAGGATGGTGCCGCGATAGCTGCCGCGATCGGAAATGATGGTACAGCGCGCGCCTTCGGCGAAACGCGCGGACCAATGCCCGATCGGCACAAGCTCGAGCCGCCCGTTTTCCTTGATCTGCTTTACCTGCGCGCCGAGCGTATCGAGATGCGAAATCACCGCCCGGCGCTGATCGCTCGCCTTGCCGTCGAGCCAGGCACGGATGGCGCCGCGCCTTGTCAGCTCGAACGGCACGCCAAGACGCGTCAACTCCTCGCCCGTCGCTCTGACGACCGTGTCGGTAAAGCCGGTGGGAGACGGTATCTCCAGGAGCTTCTTCAGTTGATCGGCGAGATAGTCGATATCAATCTGCAGTCGCGCCATTCGGCATGCCCCCTTATGAGTAGGCCACCGTTAGCGGAAAGAGGAGGTCCATGAAGCGTTCCGCCGTCGGTTGCGGTTCATGGTTGGCAAGCCCCGGCCGCTCGTTGGCCTCTATGAATGCGTAGTTCGGTTCGGACGGATCCTTGACCATGAAATCAATGCCGACCACGGGAATGTCAATCGCCCGCGCGGCCCTTTGTGCGGCCTCGATAAGGTCAGGATGGGTGAAATCTGTCACATCGTGGATCGTGCCGCCGGTGTGAAGATTGGCCGTTCGCCGCACCTCGAGCTTCACGCCTTCGGCCAGGATACTGTCGAAACCATATCCTTTCGCGGCCACGCAGCGCTGCGTTTCGTCATCCATCGGAATGGCCGATTCACCGCCTGTCGCCTCGCGCCGACGACGGCTCTGCATCTCTATCAAATGCGCTACCGTGCTCTTTCCATCGCCGGTTACGGTCGCGGGCTTGCGCATGGCGACCGCTACCACTTCGAAATCGATGACCACGAGGCGCATGTCGTGGCCTTCGACAAGTTCCTCCACCAGCACCTTGTCGCAAACCTCGCGGGCGCGCAGGATCGCGCGCTTGATCTCCAGCTCGTTCTTCACGCCAACCGAAATGCCGCGACCCTGCTCCCCTCGCGCCGGCTTGACGACGACCGCTCCGGATTTTTCAAGCACCTGTTTCCAGGCGTCCGGATCTTCGGCATCCGCCTGATCCGGCACGCGCAGGCCCGCCTTTTCGACGAAGCGGCGCGTGATCGCCTTGTCATCGCAGATGCTCATGGCAACCGCCGTGGTCAATTCGCTCAAGGCTTCGCGACAGACGATCTGGCGGCCGCCGTGGCTCAAGCGGAAGAAGCCGCCTTCAGCATCCAGGATCTCGACATTGACGCCCCGCCGCCTCGCCTCATCGACAATGATGCGTGCGTATGGGTTCAGCTTTTCCTCGGGCAATTCCCCGATGAAAAGCCTCTCGTTGATCGGATTCTTCTTCTTTAGCGCAAAGACCGGAATGCGTTTGAAGCCCAGCTTCTCGTAAAGACTGATGGCCGATGAATTGTCATGCAGCACCGACAAGTCGAGATAGGCGCAGCCGCGCGCCTGGAAGAGATCCGCAAGGCGGCGCACCAATGCGGTTCCCGTTCCCGAGCGTGCCTGCTGACTATCCACCGCAAGGCACCAGAGTGAGGCTCCGCGCTCGGGATCGCCGAAGGCGCGCGCGTGATCGACACCGGTCACTGTGCCGACGATTTCGCCGGTCGTTTCGTCCTCGGCCACGAAGAATGTCATGACGCGGCTGTCGCGCCGTTTCCAGAAGAATTCGGGCGCCACGGGCGCCATACCTCGCGCGATATAGATGCGGTTGACCGCTTCCGCGTCGGCCTGCGTGCAAAGCCTGCGGATGATAATGCCTTCGACCGGTTTATGCGCCGGGCGATAGGTCGCAAGATCGAGCCGGAAGGTGTGCGAAGGATCGAGAAAAAGCTGCTGCGGCGCGGCAGCAAGCGCGACATGGGGATCGCGAATGTAAAAGGCGATATCGCGCTCGCCCGGCGTCTCGGCCCGCAACGTCCGGGCAATCTCTTCGGCACTTTCGAACGTCTGGCCGAAAAGGAGGCGACCCCAGCCGACGTCCAGCGAAAAATTCGACGGGACATCGCCTTCACCACCGACCGAACCGATCGGTGGCTTGAGGCTTTGATTGCGCATCCTGCGCAGGCGATAGGATTGCGCGTGAGGCTCGCTTCTCTTGCTCTGCTGGGTAGACATTGACGCCTCCTGGGTCAGAGATCGTGGGCCTGCATCCACAGTTCAAGCAACGCGCATTGCCACAGCTCGGACCCGCGCAGCGGCGTGATGAAAGCGGCCGGGTCGTCGAACATCGCGTTGAGATAGTCCCCTCGGAATAACCCGCGTTCGCGCGCTTTTTGTGACGTCAGCGCATCGCGTGCCATTTCAAGGTAGGGGCCATCGAGATATTTCAACGCCGGAACCGGGAAATAACCCTTCGGACGGTCGATGACTTCCTTGGGCACGACACGCCGGGCAACGGCTTTCAAAACACCCTTGCCGCCATCCGCCAGCTTGTGACGCGCCGGGATCCTTGCCGCGAGCTCCACCAATTCGTGATCGAGGAAGGGAACACGCGCTTCAAGCCCCCAAGCCATCGTCATATTGTCGACGCGCTTTACCGGATCGTCGGCCAGCATGATCTGCGTATCGAGACGAAGAGCCTTGTCAACCGGATCGGTTGCGCCCGGCAGCGCGAAATGGTCGCTCACCACCTTGCGCGCCTCGTCCGCACCATGCCAGCGCGCTTCAAGATGACGGCTCATCTTCTCGTGGTCGCGATCGAAAAAGGCTTCAGCATAGTCCTCGATGGGCTGGTTCGAGCCTTCAAGCTTCGGATACCAGTGATATCCGGCGAAGACCTCATCCGCGCCCTGGCCGGACTGAACGACCTTCACATGCTTCGCCACCTCGCGGGACAGAAGGAAAAACCCGACGTTGTCATAAGAAACCATCGGCTCCGACTGTGCGGCGATCGTGCGCGGCAGGGCGTCCATCAACTCGCTCGAAGGAACGAAAATCTTCCGATGGTCGGTGCCGAAATGCTCCGCGATCATGTCGGAATAGGTGAACTCGTCACCCTTTTCGCCCTTGGCTTCCTCAAAACCGATGGAAAAGGTCTTCAGACCCTTTTGCCCCATGTTAGCAAGCAGGCCGACTATCAGGCTTGAATCGACACCGCCGGACAAAAGGACGCCCACGGGGACATCGGCGACCATGCGCCGTTCAACCGCAAGCGTCAGCGCTTCGTGAACCCTGTCGGTCCACGCCTCGAAGCTGCGCTCCTCTTCTTCCACTGAGCGCGAAAAATCGAGATGCCAGTACATCGTATCGGCAAACCGACCGTCCGGCTCATACCGGCGGACAGTGGCGGGCGGAAGCTTGCGCACCCCGTTCAGGATCGTGCGAGGAGGCGGAACCACCGCATGGAAGCTCATGTAGGTGTTGAGCGCGCCCAGGTCGATCGACGTATCGACACCGCCGCCCGCGACGACCGCCGGAAGAGTGGATGCAAAACGCAGCCTGCCCGGCAGATCGGAATAATAAAGCGGCTTGATGCCGAAACGGTCGCGCGCAAGAAACAGCCGGCCGCTGTCGCGTTCATATACGGCATAGGCGAACATGCCGTGAAACTTCTTCGGAGCGTCCTCGCCCCAGGCGTGATGCGCCTTCAGGATGA
This sequence comes from Hongsoonwoonella zoysiae, assembly GCF_013266695.1. Classification (GTDB taxonomy): domain Bacteria; phylum Pseudomonadota; class Alphaproteobacteria; order Rhizobiales; family Stappiaceae; genus Hongsoonwoonella; species Hongsoonwoonella zoysiae. Next base: position 1,047,195 of record NZ_JABRXF010000001.1, on the reverse strand, counting down.
CTTCCGTGTCGCCGTGGGAAAAGAAATCGTAACCCTTGGCTTCAAGCTCCGCGCGCAATTCCTTGTAGTTATAGATGCAGCCGTTGAAAACGATATCGAGCCCTAGTTTAGGGTCCGTCATCGGCTGTTGCGCATGATCCGAGAGGTCAATGATCTTGAGCCGTCGATGGCCGAGGCCGATACGACCACGCCTCAGGATTCCATCTCCATCCGGGCCGCGGGGAGCAAGCTCCGCCGCCATCGCTTCAAGGGCTGTAGTGGACGCCGAAGCGCCGTCAAAGGTGATTTCTCCGCAAAGTCCGCACATGAATCCAATGTTGGTTGATCGAAGGAAAGGCTGCGGTTGCAGCCTCAAGCGGTATTTACAACACAAATGATTTGAGTTCAAATAATAATAGATCAAACAAACAACCGGCTGGAAACGCATGACCGAGCAGGCGCAGTTGAACGCGGTGCTGAGATCCATCCGACGCATAATGCGCGCGGTGGATATTCAGTCCAAGCAGGTGACGAAGGCGGTGGGGCTGACCGTACCTCAGGTGGTCATCCTGAAGACGATCAAGGACAACGGGCCGACCACCTCGAAACGCCTGGCCGAAGGCGCAAACCTTTCGCCCGCGACCGTGGTGACGATCCTCGACAAGCTGGAAGCGAAGAGACTGGTGGAACGCCGGCGTGACACGCGTGACCGACGAGTGGTCTACACCAGCCTTACGGATGCCGGAGAAGAAGCGCTCAGAACGGCACCGCCATTACTCCATCACGCCTTCTCCGCACGCTTCGACAGGCTTTCGCCGGAAAGGCGCCGACAGATCATCGAAGCATTGGAAGACGTGGCGGAAATGATGGGCGCGAAGGATATGGAAGCGGCGCCGGTGCTGCACGCCGCTTCACTGGAAAGCATTGCAGAAGCAACGTGATCCTGCCGGCCAACTCGCGTTCTCGTCAGGACTCGATCATTGCGCAATGACCGTCAACGGTCCAATTCGGATGCCCCGAGGTCCGTGGCGGGCGCGGTTTTATCCGCGCGAACGGCATTGCGGGCCATAACAACCCAAGCATGGCAGATGGCCGCAAAAAGAAAACAGACCCATCCCGACAATTCGAAAATTTCCTCAAGATGCTGGCTGTATTGAAGGGTCAGGATTTTCTTGTCGAGGAAATCGCCCACCAGAACCGAAGCGGCCCCTACGACGAGGAAGAAAAAACGCCACGTGCCGGCGAAATCAAGAAGCGTTCGTTTCCTGTTCGGAATTTGCGTGAACCAGACGCGCGCCTGAAAAGCCAACGACACAAGGATGCCCGCGACGATAACGATTTCAAGCCCGCGCGTCAGGGCGAAAGGCACCCCGTAAATGCCGCCCCAGGCAATCTCTCTTCCGCAGAACCATATGGCGAAGCCGGTCAGAACGACGCCGAGCCAGCGTTCGAACATGCCTATTTCCGCCCGCCGAAAAGCGAGCATCCAAACACCGGCGGAGAGCACCAAGACCAGCGCCTGAGCCGTTTCGAACGGCCCGGTTTCGGAAGGGTCCCAACCCGCACCGGTCGAAATCTTGTAGAGAACGGCGTTGAACGCCAGCACCGACAAGATGAAAAGGCTCGCTCTATTTCGGCCCATATGCACGTATTCTCATAAGCTTCCGGCCCGCGGATTCGCTTTTTCATAATTGCAAGGACGACTGACAACGCCCAAGGGATGCTATTTTCCGTCGACGGCTAACAGTCACAAATGCCAGGCAACGTTCACGTTTAGCTGATTCGTCAAGGCGCGATCGATCCACGCCCCATATCCGCAAAACAGATCGAACCGCCGTCGAAGGTGCCGCGGCAAGCCCGGCTCTCGGTCCGGTTCATCCAGAATATCGTGAACGGTTCGGAATATTCCGGCAATCCCGGGAAGCACCGACAATTACGGTGCCGCTCGCTCAACGATATCCGGGAAAATTGGTGGAGCCGAGGGGAATCGAACCCCTGACCTCTGCAGTGCGATTGCAGCGCTCTCCCATCTGAGCTACGGCCCCACTTTGGATGTGGCGGCATTTAGGGGAGTGCCGCCACACCTGTCAAGGGAACATTTCCGTCACGGCGCGACGTCGGCGAGCGCATGAATTTTCCCTCGCTGCTTGCAGGCGCGGCCCACGACCGCTACATGAATGAACAATCCAATTCGCCTTGTTTCCTGCGGGAGTTCCCCGGTCTATGCGTGCAATCCTCGACGTCCTTCTCCTGGTGCTTGATCTTTACACCTGGGTCATTATCGCCAGCGCCATTTTCTCCTGGCTTTACGCATTCAATGTCGTGAACCCGCGAAATCAGGTCGTCTCGATGATCGGCCAGGCTCTCTATTCCCTGACAGAGCCGCTGCTGCGGCCCATTCGCAATATCATTCCCTCAATCGGCGGGCTTGACCTTTCCCCCATCGTTTTGCTGCTCGGCGTCTTTCTCGCGCAAAACGTCATTATCCGTTACGTCTACCCGAATGTTTTCTAGCTGGCCGTGACAATCACGTCCGGGCGTCCCTGGCAGGAAACGGACCGCGGCGTCCGCCTTTTCGTGCGCGTCACGCCGAAAGCCGCGAAGGATGGGATCGACGGGATAAGGACGCTCGACGACGGGCGGGCCGTCATTCAGGTTCGCGTAAGGGCAGTTCCGGACAAGGGCGCCGCCAACAAGGCCGTTCTGACCGTGGTTGCCAAGGTGCTTGGTTTGTCGAGGTCCTCGGTAACGCTGGAAAGCGGATCCACATCGCGGATCAAAACACTGCGCGTTGACGGAGATGCGCAACGAATTGCCGCATCGCTGACAGCCTTGACGGGATCGGGCTGAGTAGGGTGCCACATCGTTCGGCCCGAGCTTTCGAAGCCTCAAGGCCGCAAGCACCATGCCGTTTCAGGAGATACGCATGACCGCCAAAGTCATCGATGGAAAAGCCCGTGCCGCAACTATCCGCGAGTCCGTCAAGGCGGCAGTAGCAGCCATCAAGGCCGGCCACGGGTTCGAGCCCGGACTTGCGGTTGTGCTGGTCGGCGAAGATCCGGCGAGCCAGGTCTATGTCTCGAGCAAGGTGCGCCAGACAGAAGAGTGCGGAATGCGCTCGATCGAGCATCGCCTCCCGGCGGATACGCCCGAAGCCGAATTGCTTGCGCTCGTTCGCTCGCTTAACGAAGACCCCTTCGTGGACGGCATTCTCGTGCAGATGCCGCTTCCGTCCCATATCGATTCCGATGCTGTGGTGCTCGCTATCGACCCGGCCAAGGATGTCGACGGTTTGCATCCCGAAAATGCCGGACGCATCGTGCTTGGCAAATCCGGCCTCGTGCCTTGCACTCCGCAGGGCTGCATCATCCTGACCAAAGACGCGCTTGGAGACGATTTATCCGGCATGAACGCCGTGGTGCTCGGCCGCTCGATCCTGGTCGGCAAGCCGGTGGCACTTCTCCTGCAGAACGAAAATTGCACCGTAACGATGGCGCATTCGCGCACCAGGGACATCCCGGCGCTTTGCCGGCAGGCGGATATCCTCGTCGCCGCGGTCGGGCGGCCCGCGATGGTCAAGGGTGACTGGATCAAACCGGGAGCGACGGTGATCGACGTCGGCATCAACCGCGTCGCGGCACCGGAAAAGGGTGAAGGCAAGACAAAGCTCGTCGGCGACGTTGCCTATGCGGAGGCAACCGATGTGGCAGGCGCCATCACGCCCGTGCCCGGCGGCGTGGGCCCAATGACGATCGCCTGCCTGCTGGCGAACACGGTGCGGGCTGCATGCCGGATCCGGGGAATTGAGGAACCAGCCCTTTGACCCGATGCTCGGCGCCTCACTCGTCCTCGAGCTTTCGGGCCTCGTCCGGCAACATAATGGGAATGCCATCGCGCACCGGATAGGCAAGCTTCGCCGCGCGCGAGATCAGCTCCTGCTTTTCGGCATCATACTCAAGCGTCGTCTTGGTGAGCGGGCAGACAAGCAGCTCAAGAAGCTTCCTGTCGATCGGCCTGGGGGCCGCGCCTTCCGGCGTGGCATCGGTATCACGCATAAGAACCTCGCTCCCGATAATATTTTCTACTGCAGACGGCCGCCATCCTCGCCACCGCGCGCAAGATGCACTTCCGTCAACGCAACGAGAGCATCCGCCCGCGCCTTCAGATCCCCGGCTTCGAGAAGCATCTGCTTTTCCGCGGGTCCGTAAGGGCTCATCATCGAAAGGGCGTTCACGAGCACTTCGGTGCCCGCGCCACGGATGCTTTCCCAATCCGCTTCCAGGTCGTTGGCGGTTAGGTAATCATCCAGCGTCTTGATAAGCGCGTCGCGATCCACCTGATTTTCGCCATGGCCGGGGCGGAAATCGTCGGCAAAACGCTCAGCCGATATGGACGCTATGCGAAAAGGAGTTACCGATTCCAGTTCCTCCACCACATCGAAACGGGCAATGCCCGTGAGCGTAACAAGATAGCGCCCGTCACCCGTTTCCTGAAAGGCGACGATCCGTCCCGCACAGCCCACCTTGCGCAGCGGCGGAACCTCCGCGCTTACGGCACCCTGCACTTCGTAATCCGGCTGGATCATGCCGATGATGCGATCCCCCTTCAGTGCGGCATCGATCATCGCCACGTAGCGCGGCTCAAAGATATTGAGCGGCATCTGGCCCTGCGGAAGCAGCAACGCCCCCATCAGCGGAAACAGCGGTATCGTCTGCGGTAGATCCGCCGGCTTGTCAAAGCTGGCATTGCCCGCAAGCATCGAATTCTCCTCAAGGTACAGCCAGGCGCACAGCAAAAAACGCTAAAGACGAAATGCAGCGCCGTCAGCACCCGATACGATTACGAAAACAGAATGGACGACAATTTGCGCCGGCCATAGTTCGTCGCCGGATCCTTTGCGCCCCAGGCGTCGAAGAACTGAACGAGCTGCTTGCGAGCCTCATCATCGTTCCATTCCCGGTCTCGGCGAACGATTTCAAGAAGATGATCGACCGCTCCGGTCTTGTCACCGCGTGCATTCAAGGCGACGGCAAGGTCGAATCGCGCCTGATGGTCGCTCGGATCGTCTTCGACACGCGCCTGCAATTCCGCAAGATCTCCCAGAGACTCCGCCTGTTCCGCCAGTTGGATCGCCGCGCGGGCGGCAGCCACGCTCGGGTCGTCCGCAGCCGCCTCCGGCACCATCCCCAGGGTTTGCTTGGCGCGTGCGAAATCGCCAAGCCCAAGATAGCATTGGGCAAGCCCTGCAAGCGCCGTCGGGTTTTCATTTTCCATGGACAAAACAGCGCCATAAAGCTGTGCGGCTTGGCTCCAGTCCCGAGCCGCGCGGGCGGCCTCGGCTTCCTCCAGAAACTTTTCGGCATCGGAAGGGCCGACCGGCCCCGCCAGTTTCTCGATAAAGCTCTTGACCTGGCTTTCCGGCTGGGCGCCCATGAAAGCATCGACCGGGCGACCATCCTTGAATGCCACGACGGCGGGAATCGACTGGATGCCCATCTGGCCCGCGACCTCGGGATGCTCGTCGATGTTCATCTTGGCAAGAACGACAGCGCCCCTGGCGTCGTTCACGGCCTTTTCCAGCGTGGGCGTCAACTGCCGGCACGGCCCGCACCACGGCGCCCAGAAATCGACGAGGACCGGGCGGGAGTGCGACGCTTCGATGACGTCCTGCATGAACGTCTGCGTCGTTACATCGCGAACCAGGTCGCCACCGCCTCCGCCGTTCGAGCCGGAGCCGCCTCCGTTCATACCGCCGTTACCCAGGGTCCCGCCAAGGGAGCCGCTCACTGAAAAGCCCTGACCGCTCATCGTCTTTACTATCCTGTGGATCCCGGAGCGCGTCTCGACCATGAGGCAACGGACGACGCGCGTCTCACTCGTTGACTTTTCGCATACACCTTGCCCAAACAGGAAACCGATTTGGACAAGCAAGCTTCAAAAGAACCGCGCATCTCGCTTCACGCGGCGAATTGTTCAAGGCCTAACATGGGGCGAGAGCCGTTGAAATACAAACCGGCGTCTTTTCGATCACGACGCCGAATGACTAACGGCGATGACAAGCGGGTCGTGACCGCAGGCACGAACGAATTTCAGGAGATCTTCATTCGATATGGCCGTCGTCGCATCGTTTCGCAGCGGGTGATAGTTGAGCAGAGGCTCTCGCATCATCGCTTCATCCAGAACAGGCGTGACGCGCCGCGCATCACGATCGTTGATCAGGGCGAACGGCGTTACGGACCCGGGCTCCACACCAAGCGTTTCCATCAACAAATCCGCCTTGCCGAATGACACCCGGCCCTGCGCACCGATCTTCTGGTGGATCGTCTTCAGGTCGACTTCCGCGTCGTGCAGCAGAACCACGAGGAAAAGGCGCCCCTTCTTGTCCTTCAGGAACAGGTTTTTCGTATGTCCGCCCGGGATTTCCGCGTGCAAGGCCGAAGACTCCGCCACGGTAAACACCGGTTCGTGATCGACGGTACTCGTTTCGATTCCCAAGTCGGCCAGAAACGCAAGAAGATATTCCCGGGTGGACGGCATGTGGCAAACCTTGTTCTTTTCAGCGCAGCAGTCTTCGAAAGCCGCCCGACATTGCAAACTGTGGAGTTTTAGCCGTTGCGGCTTGCCCTCATCAAGCCCCGGCTGAAGGAGCCCAGATAGGGCAATCCGAAAATGTCCACCGTTCATCCACAAGCGAGAACGGATTGCTTATTCGTGAAAAATGGTGGTTGCATTCACGCGCGGCTTGGTTCATATACAGCCCACTTCGGCGCGGACATGACGCCTTGCCGGACGGAGCGTGCGGGTGTAGCTCAGGGGTAGAGCACAACCTTGCCAAGGTTGGGGTCGTGGGTTCGAATCCCATCGCCCGCTCCAAATTCCTTTCCCAGAATTCGGTATATTTACAGACTCGCAATACATTTGCGGGTCGTTTTTGTATTGTCTCCGATGGATTGCAGCCGGATTTCGTCGACACAAAAAGAAGCCTGCACATCCAGCGCACGAGCCTCCATTATCCAGTCCCACGCTTCAGGCAGGCAGTGCCAAATTTCAGTTCCCAGCCTTCGTCGTCGCGACTCGAGGTTCCCCTAAAACGAGGACCGAGGCAGCGAGAAGCCCGGCAGAGTACAGCGCACACTCCGACCGCGCGGCCAGGCGAGTACCTGACGCCGCATCCAAATGAAAACCGCCCGCCGGTTACCCGACGGGCGGTCGAAAAATCGCAGGATCTGAGACCCTTCGGGCGATTATTACTTCTTCAGAAGCTCAACCGGATCAGCGTCTTCGACGTTGGTCCAATGGTTGTTGGCTTCCTTGATCTTGCCCGGGATGTCTTCGTGCCACAGCTCGACGACCTTCTCGTTCAGGTTCAGGTAGAGCTTGCCGTCGACGATCTTCCAGAGGCGCGGGTCACCGTCGAACTTCAGGCCGAGGGACAGGCCGTAGGCGCAGTACCCGCCGTACTGCGGAGCGTACTTGGCCGGATCGGCGTCGAAGGTCGCCTTGTTTTCCTTGCTGGTGAAGCGGTAAACGGCACCGTTGTAGACCGAGGTGATGTCGGTGCGGCCGTCCTGCGGCTCACCGGCCTTGAAGTAGGAAACCGGATCGACACCGCGCAGGGCGAGGCCCGTGGAGGTGGCGTTGACGTCGAAACCTGCGGCCCAGGCGTTGACGGTGAAAGCGGCGACGGCGGCAGCCGTGATCAGACCGGTGCGGATGAAGTTCTTCATCTGGAGTTCCTTTCCGACGGCACCTACCCGCCCAAGGGCGAACGCGATGCCGCAATTGTGTACCAAACGGTTCCGAATTGGTCGTGCAATTCGACCGAATTCGTGGCACAAACTATCTTTAGGAACCATTCGGTACAAAACACATGCGCGTGATTTCGATTTGTAGCTCCCAATCCGATGCAGGCTTGTCGTCAGCCCGCCTCTCGCGCTTGCCGAAATCTCGTATTTTCACAAAATGGTGGGAAGAAAGGCGAAACGGGCGATCCTCACCCCTCACGCCGGAGCCGCCTGCTCATATTGGAAATTCAGATGGGTCGACCGCGCCAATTCGAGACTGATGCCGCCCTTGAACTGGCGATGCGGGTGTTCTGGTCGAAAGGTTACGAAGCGACGACGCTTCCGGACCTTCTCGGCGCCATGCGGATATCCCGCGGTTCGTTTTACAAGGCTTTTCATGACAAGCGAGCGGTCTATCTCGCGGCATTGGAGCGGTATAACCGAACGAGGGTCGAAGAGACCGTCACCATGTTGCAGTCGCCGGGCACGGGAACCGGAAAGGAGCGCATCGAATCGCTTTTCAAGGCGCTTTCCGAACGTCCGGACAGAAGCGGCTGCTTTCTTTGCAACGCCGCCGTGGACCGAGCGCCGCACGACCCCGAAATCGAAGGACGCGTCAACGCGATGGTGCAACGCCTGGAGCAGGGGTTTCGCCGTGCGCTCGAAGGGGACAGACCGGATATCGAACCTTATTTACTCGATGAGGCCGCGAAATCGCTTGTCGTGAGCTATCTTGGCCTGCAGGTGCTCGATACTGCCGGGCTGAACGCACAAATGGCGGAGAGCTGCCGTTTGCAGGTGAAGAGGATGCTGGAGGCGGCCGTCGGAGAGGGCAAGACCGCACAGAGGTCGGCAGCAACTGCGGTCAACGCAAATCCTTCAGGAAATGATAGCGCCTGATACCACCGCCGACCGTCTTGTTGTTCGCGGCATCGGCGACTTCTTCCCTCGCAAGCGTATATCCGGCTTTTTCATAGAATTTCAGCGCCGCTGGCTGCAATTCGGATGTGCTTAGAACCAGGCGGCCGAACCCCTTGTCCCGGACCACATCCTCGGCATGCGAGATCATGCGGCTTGCCAGTCCGCTGCCTCTAAATTTCGGCGCGAGATACATTCGCCGAAGCTCCATCTCGCCGCTTCCGGCTGGCTCAAGCCCGTAAAAGCCGGCAAGCTGACCGCCACTTTCCACGACCCAGAAGCTACCCTGACGCTCACCATAATAGTCTTCGATCCGGTCGACCTCCGCGGCCAGGGACAGTTCGATATAGCGTTCGAACGCGTCCTGCCTGTCCGAGGGGGCAAGCTCCCTGTTGATGAGAATAAAAAGCGCCCGAACATCTTCCGAATCCGGGCGCTGAAACGGGCGTATCGATATTCCGTCCATATAAGCCCTCGCTGTCGCCGCCATAAAATGCGACAGGCGAAAGCGGGAAGCGAAACACAATCAGGCGATCATCAGCCTGGCAGCGGGATAGGCGAGGTATCTCCAAGGATCGACCAGCCGCGCTGGACCGAGGGACGATTCGCAATTTCGACATACCACCGGCGAACGTTCGGATATTCGTTCAGGTCGACCGTCTGCATGGGATGGCGAGCAACCCAGGGCCAAATCGCCATATCCGCGATCGTATAGTCCTCGCCCGCGGCATAGGCGGCTTCGCCCAGGCGTCGATCGAGAACGGAATAAAGCCGCTTTGCCTCGGTCAAATAGCGATTGGCGGCATAGTCGGATGCGCCGGGGTTATAGTGAATGAAATGCATGGCCTGGCCGAACATCGGCCCGACACCGCCCATCTGCCACATGAGCCACTGGATGACGCTCCAGCGTCCCGCTTCATCTTTCGGCAGGAACTTCCCGCTCTTTTCGGCGAGATAAAGCAGGATCGCGCCGGATTCGAAGATTGTTTGCCCCGTGTCGCGATCGCGGATCGCGGGAATCTTGTTATTCGGGGAAAGCAACGTGAATTCGGCCGAATACTGCTCGTTCTTCGCCAGGTCCACGCCCTGAATCTCATAGGCAAGGCCCATCTCTTCAAGCGCGATGGAAGGCTTGCGCCCATTTCCGGTGGTCCAGGTGTAAAGTTCGATCATGTGAAAGCTCGGCTCCGGCTGCGGATTGACCCGCCACAGCACGACAGGCGGACATCTCCTGTGGTCATGACGGCAGTTTCACAGGCACTTATGGGATTATGGTTTCTATTGTAAACTTGATATATGTCTGATATCGCAATTTCGTGTATCCGGCCGGTAACCGGAATTCCGTCGGCCCGTTCATGAAGGAAAATCGGCATGCCGCTCAAAGTCCGCAAGAACCGTGGCCCCAAACCACCTCAAGAATGCGCCCTCACCGAATGCATGACGATTATCGGAGGGGCCTGGACCACGAACGTCATCTGGAGCCTGCGGGCAGGGCCGCGCCGTTTCAGCGAGCTGAAGATCGATATTCCTCCCATTTCGCCGAAGGTTCTTACCCAGCGGCTGAGGGAGCTCGAGGAGCGAGGCGTCATATCACGGCAGGTCAAGCCCACCTCGCCGCCCTCCGTGGAATATTCGCTCACCGAACTGGGCGCGGAGTTAATCCCCGCCATCGAGGCGATCGTCAACGTCGGATACAAGCTGAAGCACGAAGGGCGGATGCCGAATATCCAGCCGCAAGCGGCGGAATAGAAAGGCGCCGCCCCCCACGCGCGAACCGGCGCCTTATGTAAGCCGCGCGGCTTCAGGCCGGCGTGGTGTGGAATATCTTGGTCAAAAGACGCCAGCGACCATCGATCTTCATCAGCGTGATCAAGTCGACATAGCCAGTCGAACCAAGGACGCCGCTGACACGAGCAAAAGCGGTGTTCGGGCCTCCGAATTCGATGGAATGTATCGTTGCGATCTTCTCTTCTCCCCGGCTTGCCGGGGATTCACGCTTTTCGATAACGGGGATGTATTCATCCATCGTGCGCGTCATCACGCCGCCGGCATCGGTCGACATGGCGTATAGCGCGCTCTCGTGAAACACTTCCGCGATACGTTTTTCGTCGGTGTGGTGCAGAGCATCCAGGTAGGTTTCAAGAACCTGCAGGACTTGCGAATAATCGTTGCTCATTGAGGAACTCCGGAAATTTCGAGAAGTCGATCCGCCGGAGAGCTAGGCAATAAGCTTTATAATGTAAACTTGGTTTCCATTGGAAATTGCAGAATCGGGTATCCGCCGGGTAACGCGTTCTGAGCAGCCCAAGGGCAACATCAAAGCCTTCTCAATCGCGGGTTCCCGGGCGGGCTTTACTGTCCACCGTGCGCATGAGCCAGGCTTCCGTTTCCAGAAACAATTCGGGCCGATTCGTCGCAATGGCGAGTATCATCGCACCTTGCAAGCTGGCGATCACCTGCCCCGCCTTTAGTGAAGCCGCAGGCTGGTCCGAGCCCGCGGGGATCAGGGCTTTTTCCGTCCAGCCGACAAGCCAGTCGAAATATGTCCCGATCCTTTCGGCCAGAGGCTTCGGCAGGTCGAGCGCCTCTCCCCCCAACACGCAGGCGAGGCAGACCTTGCCCTCCTTGAGCGTGGCATCGTGATAGCTGGCACAAAGACGGGAGATCCTGTCGGCAACCGTCTCGTCAGGATCGTCGGGCGCACCTATCTGCGCGGCAAAACGTTGCTGATACCGCTCGATGACCGCATGGCCGAGATCCACCTTATGCGGGAAGTGGTAATGCACGCTTGCGCTCTTGATGCCGATCGCCGTTGCGATTTCGCGAAAGCTGACCGCCTCGAATCCACCCTCCCGCATGCGCGCTTCCGCCACATCGAGGATTTCCGCCGGCCGTCCTGAATAATCTGACAAGGTCATCCCAAAGGTATCTATCACCCGATAGGTGTTGACAAGAGGCTGCATTTGCGCATTTTATCTACCTATCGATAGATAGTTAATATCGATGGAGAAAATTCCCTCATCATCACAGGAGTTTAGCCAATGAAACAAGGATGGCTACGCTCGCTATTCCGGCCGAATCCAACAACCAAGGAGAAGCAGATGAAGGTTTACGAGTTCAAGGGTTTCGCGAATCCGGCGCGTGTTCGCATCGCACTTCACGAAAAGGGCCTGTTCGACGAGGTCGAATTCGTTCACGTCGACGTACCGGGCGGCGAGCATCGCACGCCCGAGTTCCTGGCGAAGAACCCGTCAGGCGTCGTTCCCGTCCTGGAGCTTGCGGACGGGACGCAGATTTCCGAAAGCACGGCGATCACCGAATACCTCGATCATGCCGCCGGCGAGCCGACCCTGACCGGCAAGGGTGCAAAGGAGCGCGCTTATATCCACATGCGTCAGCGCAAGATCGAGGCCGGGCTTCTGGAAGCGATTTCCCATTATTTCCACCATGCGACCGAAGGCCTCGGCCCGCAGAACTACGCCCACAAGAACAAGGAATGGGGCGAATACCAGAAGACGGTCGTCCTCAAGACCATGAAGGCGATGGACGAATATCTTGCAAAAAACGCATATCTCGCCGGCGGTGAATTCAGCGTCGCGGACATCACGGGAATGGCGGGCTTCGCGTTTTGTGATTTCGTCAAAGTTGAAACCCCGGCCGAACTGACGCATCTGAACGCATGGAAGCAGAAGGTCTTCTCGCGTCCGAGCGCGAGTGTCGCCGCATAAGGCAACGATAGCCGAGGGAACAATCAGCCATGGAACTCAATGCCGATTTCTCGAAACGTGTCTCGATGCACGCCGAGAAGATCGAGTGGCAGGATTCGCCAATCAGGGGCGTATCCCGCCGAATGCTCGACCGGATAGGCGACGAGGTCGCCCGTGCGACGACGATCGTGCGGTATGACCCGAACAGCAAGTTCTCTGCCCATGTGCATACCGGCGGAGAGGAGTTCATCGTCCTGGACGGTGTTTTCCAGGACGAACATGGCGATTATCCCGTGGGCACCTACGTGCGCAATCCACCGCAGTCGAAACATACGCCAGGGTCCGAACCAGGTTGCACGATCATGGTAAAGCTCTGGCAGTTCGACCCGCAAGACCGCACCCACATCCGCATCGACATGAACAAGATCGGCTCCGTTGCGGACCCTGATCGGCCCGGCGTTTGTGTCACGCCTCTTTTCAAGGACGAGCGCGAAGACGTGCGCCTGGAACACTGGGCGCCCGGTGCGGAGGTCACGGTCGAGGCGGATGGGGGGGCGGAGCTTTTCGTCCTTGACGGGAGCTTTGAGGAAGCCAGAGAAACCTTCAGCCGCCATTCATGGCTGCGGGTGCCGATCGGCGGCACGGCTACCGCCAAAGCCGGCCCGGAAGGTGCGAAGGTCTGGATCAAGACGGGCGGCCTGAGGTTCGTCGAGCCGCCGAAGGCCGGTTGAGGAACGATATGGACGAATGGCGCTGCAAAGGCCGTTCGTCCTTGTCGGCGTTGACAAACTTCGCTGATAATACGGCATGACACGCCGTAATCTACCATCATTCAAAAAGCTGCGCGCCTTCGAGGCCGCCGCACGCCACCTCAGCTTCAAGCTCGCGGCGGAAGAACTTGCCGTAACGCCAAGTGCTATAAGTCATCAGATCCGCGCTCTGGAGAGCGAACTGGGCGAAGCCTTGTTCAAGCGCCATACGCGTGCCCTGAGCCTGACCGATGCCGGCGCCGCCTATGCCAACTCATTGAAAGCGGCATTCGACGACATCGATGCAGCAACGGCTCGAATTCGCGCCCATCCGCGACGCACCTCGCTCCGCGTTGCGCTCTTGTCCTCTTTCGCCACCAACTGGCTCGTTCGGCGCCTGGGCGCATTCAGCGCCCTCCATCCGTCGATCGAGGTTTTCTTGCTTCCCTCTGTCGGCCTGGCACGCCTGGAGCATGGCAATGCCGATATCGCGATACGTTACGGTAAAGGCGATTGGGCAGGGCTCGATGCCCGCCTTCTAGCTGCGGAAACCCTTACGCCAGTGTGCAGTCCAGCCTACAGGAGCGCCAACGGGGGGATGCGAGCCGTCGAAGACTTGAGCAATTGCACGCTGCTTTTCTCCCATTCCGAAAATCCGATGGAATGGCCGTCGTGGTGCGGGGTGGCGGGCATTGAACTCGCCGGCGCAAAATGCCGTTATCTCCACGACTACAACATCGTCCTTCAGGCTGCGGAAGACGGACTTGGCGTCGCCATGGGCCGGCGCTGGCTGATCGGCGACCGGATTCGAAAAGGCAGGTTGGTCGTGCCGTTTCCAGACATGACATTTGGCGGAAAGATCGGACATTGGATCGTAACAAGCGGCAAACCGACGCCGGAAGCCGCCATGTTCGCCGACTGGATCTCCAAGGAGGCAGCAAACGTGACGAGTGAACTGGATTTATCCGTTCCCTGAAAACTTCGCGTTCGTCGCATGAAATGAATTTCCATATGGTCTCTCCGAGTTTCCCTGGAGAAAGATCATGCCAAGTACCATTGCCGCCCGGCTCGAATCCCTGGGCCATCGCCTCCTCTCGGCCTCGGCGCCGGCAGCGAACTACGTGCCGACCACGCGTCATGGAGGGCTTCTCCTCGTTTCCGGCCAGATCTGCCAGGAAAACGGCGAAGCAAGGTACATCGGGAAACTCGGCAAGGACATTTCGCCCGAAGACGGCCGCAAGGCTGCCGAACTCTCAGCCCTCAACGTGATCGCCCATATCGATGCCGCGGTCGGTGGCGATATCGAACGCGTCGAGCAGGTGCTGCGCCTCGGCGGCTTTATCAATTCCACACCGGAATTCACCGCCCAACCGCAAATCCTGAACGGCGCATCCGACCTGATGGTCGACGTGTTCGGCGAGCGTGGACGCCACGCACGAACGACCGTTTCGGTCGCATCCCTGCCGCGCGGCGTCGCGGTGGAAATCGATGCGATCGTGGCGATAAGGAACTAGGAATATGACCTTGTCCGAAAACGATGTCGAGCGGTTGCGAGCGGACACGCCCGGCGTCGAAAACGTCACCCATTTCAATCATTCGAGCTGCTCTCTGCCATCGAACCAGGTGCTCCGGGAGGTTGTCGGCCACCTGTACCGGGAAGCCGCATCCGGACCGAGCGAAGTGGGCATTCTGGCGGCTGCCGACGTGCAGGCGACGCGCGATGCCGCAGCTCAGCTTCTGAATGCCTCTCCAGGCGAAATCGCGCTTACCGGCAGCGGATCGCAAGGGTGGGGTGCCGCATTCGCCGCCTTGCCGCGCCTGAAGCCCGGGGACCGGCTGCTGACCTCACGGCACGAGTGGGGCGGCAATCTTTCCATGATGAGGCGGGCCGCCGAGCGTTCGGGAGCAACCGTCGAATTCATTCCATGCCGCACGGACGGAACCGTATCTCCCGAAGCGCTCGCGAATATGATCGATGAACGGGTGAAACTGGTCGCACTGACATGGCTGCCGGCGAATGGCGGCCTGATCAACCCCGCCGCCGAACTGGGAAGGATTACCCGCGCCGCCGGAGTTCCCTATTTCGTGGATGCCGGCCAGGCACTCGGGCAGTTGGAAACCGACGTGAATGCGATCGGCTGCGATGTCCTGAAGGGGGCCGGGCGAAAGTTTCTGCGAGGGCCGCGCGGCACGGCGATCCTCTATGTACGGGATTCGTTTCTCCGTTCGCTTGACCCGATGACCTGCGACGTCCTTTCGGCGCCCTGGCTGGATGGAGGACCCAGGCTGAGGGAGGATGCAAGGCGCTTCGAAACATCCGAAAACTCCTTTGCCTTGCAACTCGGCCTTGGCGAAGCCATCAGGCAGGCGCTCGAAATCGGCATCGCGAACATCCGCGACCGGATCGAGACGCTTTCGCAGAAACTGAGGGCCGAGTTGTCGGAGATGGCAGGCATTGCTCCGCTTGATCTTGGAACCGAGAAATCGGGGATCGTGAGTTTCTCGATTCCCGGCATGCCGGCGGCGGAAGTGCGAGGCCATCTTGCGCGCAACAACATAAACGTTGCAGCGATCGCCGCCGCATATTGCCCTGTGGACATGGCCGAGCGTGGCCTTTCAGAAGTCGTCAGGGCATCGGTCAGCTACCTTACGACGGAGAGTGAGATCGACCGCCTGACGGACGCCTTGCGCCAACTGCGGGCAACCCGATCCCGCGACCTCGCCCCGCAATCTCAGTAACCCGCCGCCAATGAGCCCTGCCTGCGCGGATCGCTGGCGCCTTGCAGGAAATCCTCACCGATCAGGATCGACTGCGTCGAGCCCATGGCGTTCTTCACTGCAATCGTGTGGCCCATCGCCTGAAGCTTTTCGATCGTATCGGGCGAAATGCCCTCTTCGACACGAATTTCGTCGGGAAGCCACTGATGGTGGATACGCGCCGCCGCCGTTGCTTCGGCGACATTCATTCCGTGATCGACCACATTCATGATGACCTGAAGGACGGTCGTTATGATCCGGCTGCCGCCCGGCGAGCCCGTCACGAGGAAGGGTTTGCCATCGCGAAATACGATGGTCGGGCTCATGGAGGAGAGAGGACGCTTGCGCGCCTCCACCGCATTGGCGTCACCGCCGATCAACCCGTAGGCGTTGGGCACGCCCGGCTTTGCGGAAAAATCGTCCAGTTCGTTATTGAGCAGAACACCGGTTCCCGGTGCCATCATCCGTACGCCGTAGGAGAAATTGAGCGTATAGGTGTTCGAAACCGCGTTGCCTTCGGCATCGACCACGGAAAAATGCGTCGTCTCGTTGCTCTCGTAAGGTGTCGGGTCGCCAGGCTTTATTTGCGCGGATTCCGATGCCGCGTCAGGATCGAAGTCGCGCATCCTCGCTTGCGCATATTCGGGTGAGGTCAAGCCTTTGACCGGGACGTCCACAAAATCGGGATCACCCAGATATTCGGATCGGTCGGCATAAGCACGCGTCATGGCTTCGGCCATCACATGAATTGTCTTCGCCGAGTTATGGCCGCTGGACGCAATATCGAAGGGCTCGAGCATGTTCAGGATTTCGACGATATGCACACCGCCCGAGGAAGGTGGCGGCATGGAGGCGATCTCATAGCCACGATAGGAGCCGGTGACGGGCTCGCGCCAGACGGTTCTGTAATTTTGCAGGTCTTCGGCGGTCATTACCCCGCCGCCGGTCTGTACCCGTTCGGCAATTGCCCTGGCGACCTCTCCCTCATAAAAGGCCGCTGGGCCGTCCTGCGCAATTTTTTCAAGCGTATTCGCCAGATCCGGCTGCCTCAGAATATCGCCTGGCTCATAAAATCCACCGGGCTTGTAAAAAACGTCGCGCGCAGCTTCATCTCTGGAAAGCTGCGTGAACACCTGCTTGAGAGAGCCGGAAAGATCGTCCGATACCGTAAATCCGTCTCGTGCAAGCTTGACCGCCGGTGCAATCACTTCAGCCAACGACAGCCTGCCGCTTCCGAATCTGCGATGCGCCTCGTAAAGGCCCATCACCGTTCCGGGCACTCCGACGCCAAGGCCCGAAAAGCGTGACTTCTCGCTGTCGGCATTACCCTCCTCATCGAGAAACATATCCCGAAAGGAAGCCACAGGCGCCATTTCACGATAATCGAGCGCGAGCGTTTCACCGGTTTCCGCCATATGGACGATCATGAAACCACCGCCGCCCAGGTTCCCGGCCCGGGGCAAGGTGACCGCAAGCGCAAAACCCACGGCAACCGCCGCGTCCACCGCGTTGCCACCCTTTTTCAGGATTTCGACACCAACCTTGGTCGCAAGCGCTTCCTGGCTGGCGACCATGCCGTTCTGCGCAAAAACCGGGTGGAATCTATCAAGACCGGAAAGGATCGGAGTTGATTGCGTGAAGGCGGGAGAGGGCGCCAAGGCGACGCCGACGATTGCGAACGCAGCGAAAAGTTTCCTGATCATTGGTTTCATGAAACGGCTTTCCTCATCCCTTGCGTGAATAAATATGCGGCATCGGGAAAATCCCAGCGGATCGATTTTGACATTTGGCACCCATTCGCAGTTGGACTCGTGATCAAATGTCAAAATCAAAAGATCCGCTGGAAACAAATATTTAGCTAGTGGTTTTTGAAATTCCAACATTTGCAATAGAGTTCGCGGGAGGGGAATGCAAATGTTGGAATCAAACCACTAGTCTGTCGCGAGCGGCTATCGCAGGCTACCCTTGGTATGAATTTTCGCTTGTTGTTTCGTTCGGCAATGGAGTCCTGAAATGCGTCTGCCAGACAAGGCAAATTTCTGCATCGACCTTTCTCGCGAACTGATATTCGCCGCGGCGGTATTCGCGCTTTTATCAACATCGGTGGCCGAAACATGGGCAGCGGGCGACCCCGCGGAGGGCGAACGCCTTGCCCGGCAGTGGTGTTCTGCTTGTCATGTGGTCGCCGATGATCAGAAGAGCGGGACGGAAGCCGTGCCGAGCTTTACCGAAATTGCCGAAACACGCGGCTTCAACGAGGCGACACTGGCAGGCTTCCTAGCCGATCCGCACCCGAAAATGCCGGATATGAGCCTGACCACCCGTGAAATATCAAACCTCACAAGCTATATCCTGAGCCGCGCCAGATAGCCCCGAAACCAGCCGCGCGGCAACTTTTCTGCAAACCAAAAGGGGCGCCGATGGCGCCCCAAATGATCCCGTGACCGTGCATGGTCAGCCGTTGGCGTAATACTGGCCGCCGTTGATCGACATCACCGCGCCCGTCATGAAGCCTGCCTCATTGGAGGCCAGATACCGGACGGCCGCGGCGATTTCCTCCGCCTTGCCGAGGCGCCCGACCGGGATACCGGAGATGATACCCTCAAGCACTTTTTCGGGAACCGCCGCCACCATGTCCGTATCGATGTAGCCGGGGCAAATCGCGTTCACGGTGATACCCTTGCGGGCATTTTCCTGCGCAAGCGCCTTGGTGAAACCGATAACGCCCGCTTTCGCCGCGGAGTAGTTCGCCTGGCCAAGCTGGCCTTTCTGCCCGTTGATCGAGGAGATATTGATAATGCGGCCATGGCCGCGCTCACGCATTCCCTCGATCACAGGCCGCGTCATCGTGAACATGCTGTCGAGGTTGGTGCGGATCACCGCCGACCAGCTTTCGTAGTCCATCTTGTGGAACCAGCCGTCGCGGGTGATGCCGGCGTTGTTCACCAGAACCTCGACCGCACCCAGATCCGAAACGACCTTTCCGACGCCATCGACGCAAGCCTGCGGATCCGAGACGTCCCACTTGTAGACGTGGATGCCCGTTTCGGCCTTGAAGGCTTCCGCGGCTTCCGTGTTGCCGGCATAGGTCGCGGCCACCGTGTAGCCGCCATCCTTCAGACCCTTGGAGATCGCGGCGCCGATGCCTCGCGTGCCGCCCGTGACGATCGCAACGTTACTCATTCCGTTTCCCCCTGAAGGCTGATTGTTTGCCGGGTGTAAATACCCGGTTTTTCTGGCGGGAGCGGTTCACCCCCGCCATGACTTTTGTCAAACCCGGCTGATACGAAAGGCTATTTTCGCCCTACCGCTCAACGCAAAGGGCGATGCCCATTCCACCGCCGATACAAAGGGTGGCAAGGCCCTTCTTCGCGTCGCGCTTGCCCATCTCGTGCAGGAGCGTCACGAGAATGCGTGCGCCGGAAGCCCCGATTGGGTGACCTATGGCGATCGCGCCGCCGTTGACGTTCACGATATCGGGGTTCCAGCCAAGGTCATTGTTGACCGCGCAGGCCTGGGCGGCGAATGCCTCATTCGCTTCGACGAGGTCGAGATCGTCGACCTTCCATCCGGCTTTCTCCAACGCCTTGCGCGAAGACGGGATCGGCCCTGTACCCATGATCGAGGGATCGACACCCGCCGTCGCCCAGGATGCGATGCGCGCAAGCGGGGTGAGGCCACGCCTGGAAGCTTCAGCCGCCGTCATGAGAACAAGAGCCGCAGCGCCATCGTTGATGCCCGAAGCGTTGCCGGCCGTGACGCTGCCGTCTTTCGTGAAGGCGGGACGCAGCTTCGTCATGCTGTCGAGCGTCGCGCCATGGCGGATATATTCATCGTCCTCGACGAGCTTCTCGCCCTTGCGTTCCTTGACGGTGACCGGGACAATCTCGTCCTTGAACCGTCCCGCCTTTTGCGCGGCTTCCGCCTTGTTCTGGGAGGCAAGCGCGAATTCATCCTGCGTGTCGCGCGACACCTGGAACTTCTGAGCGACGTTTTCCGCCGTCTGGCCCATGTGGTAGCCGTTGAAGGCATCCCATAGGCCATCCTTGATCATTGTGTCGATCATCTTGTAGTCGCCCATCTTGTGACCGGCGCGAAGATGCGCGCAATGCGGCGACATCGTCATGTTTTCCTGGCCGCCGGCAACGATGATCGACGCATCGCCATTGGCAATCTGCTGCATGCCGATCGCAACGGTGCGCAGGCCCGATCCGCAGACCTGGTTGAGCACCCAGGCGGTGGAGCTTTCCGGAAGGCCGGCGGCGATCGCCGCCTGGCGGGCCGGGTTCTGTCCCTGTCCGGCCGTCAGAACCTGGCCGAATACGAGCTCGTCCACTTCCGCAGCGTCGACCTTGGATCTGTCGAGCGCTGCCTTGATCGCAACGGCTCCAAGTTCATGCGCCGGCATATTGGCAAACGATCCGTTGAACGATCCGACCGGCGTGCGCGCGGCGCCCACAATCACAATGTCATTTGAAGCGCTCATGAAAACCTCCGCAATGATGTCCTCCCGGGACGCGGGCACGCCGCCCCCTTGTTCTGTTTTCGCAACGCACCCATCCCTTCGACTAGAGACCGTCGGCCCGAGTTAGTCAACCTGATGTGCGCAAGGTCCGTCGTTGATATTCCGTCGCCCGCCTTATCCTCTTTCCTGCCTTTCCTCGCCTTGCCGCGCCATTCGCAATTGATCGCGTTCGCAAAGCGGGTGCTGAAAAGATATGTAAAAACTATGGTGCGAACGGCCAAGGTTGGCTTATCGTGGCCGTGGAGGAAGCAGGACGGTCGGCAACGGCGCGATCCGGACCTGCCTATCGAAACGCCTGGAACGCGCAGGATCGGATCCGAAGAAACATGGCCAAGACGAAAGAGCCGACAGTCATCAAGAAATACGCCAACCGGCGACTCTACAATACCGGAACGAGTACTTACGTCACGCTTGAAGACCTGGCGGTGATGGTAAAGGACGAGGAGGATTTCATCGTCTTTGACGCCAAGACCGGTGAGGATATTACACGTTCTGTCCTAACTCAGATCATCTTTGAACAGGAGAACAAGGGGCAGAACCTTCTGCCGATCGCTTTCCTGCGCCAATTGATACGGTTTTACGGCGACAGCCTGCAAAATGTCGTGCCAAGCTACCTGGAATTTTCAATGTCGGCACTAACGAAAGAACAGGACAAGCTTCGCGAGCAGATGTCGCAGGCTTTCGGCACGACGGCACTCGGCGCGATGGAAGAGCAGGTCAAGCGCAATACGGAGATATTCGAGCGCGCGATGCGCATGTTCATGCCCTTCGGCGGTGCCGGCGACGATGCGGACAAGGCGGCAACGAAATCGGGCGGGGAATCCGCCGACGACCTTGACGATCTGAAGAAGCAACTTGCCGACATGCAGAAGAAGATCGACGCGCTTGCGGGCGACAAGAGCTGAGCGATGCCACCAGGCCGTTCGCCTGGCGGCTATTGAAAGATGTCTGTCAGCCGCAGTCAGGCGTCTTTCCTATCGCCTCGATGCCGGCTACGGCAGCCGCCTCGTCGTTATCGGAAGTATCGCCGCTGATCCCGACCGCGCCGAGGGCTTCTCCGCCTTTGCCGTCGCGAATGAGCACACCGCCGGGAACGGGCACGATCGCGCCGCCGGATGCGCCATTGAGCGCCTGGACGAAATGCGGCCTCGTTTCGGCATTCGCGTTCAGCCAGCGCGTGCCGGTTCCAACGGCAAGAGCGCCATAGGCTTTGCCGGATGCGATCTGCGGACGCATGATCGACGAGCCGTCCTGCCTGGAAAGGGCAACCAGATGCCCACCGGCATCGAGCACGGCGACGGTCAGCGGCTTGAGTTTCAATTCCGCGCCCTTGGCGAAAGCGGCTGCAATCACCTTTTCCGCCATGGAAAGAGTGAGTTTGCTCATCGGCGATTATCTCCTTAGGGTCCAGGCGTTAATGTCATTGTGATCCCGGCGGTCTGGCTATCAGTTCGCAGGGGTCGGTGACAGACTGCATTTCGAAAAACAGTCGTTCCCGGCCGGAACGAACAACAACAGGATAGAGGTCGGATATGCGCGATTTCCATGCCCCCGGACGTTCGGCGGTCTACGCGGCGAATGCAATGGCGGCGACATCGCATCCCTTGTCCACAACAGCGGCACTGGAGACACTTCAGGCCGGCGGCAACGCCGTCGATGCCGCCGTTGCCGCCGTAGCGGTGCAATGCGTGGTCGAACCGCAAATGACCGGCATCGGAGGCGATTGCTTCGCCATAATCGCCGAACCGGACGGAAAACTCCATGGCCTCAACGGCTCGGGACGCGCGCCGAAAGCCGCCAGTTCGAAAAAACTGATCGAGCTTGGCGAAACCGCGATCGAATTAACGTCTCCGCATGCCGTTACCGTGCCCGGCGCGGTGCGCGCGTGGGAAGCCATGCTTCAGCGCCATGGCACGAAGTCGCTCGGCGACGTTCTCGTCCGCGCGATTCAATATGCTCGTGAAGGATATGCCGTCACGCCTCGCGTTGCTTTCGACTGGTCGAAAAACGTCGAAAAACTCTCCGCCGACGAAGGCTCGAGAGCGGCTTATCTCATTGACAGAAAGCCCCCTCGCACCGGCGACGTCATGCGCCATCCGGCGCTTGCCGATACTCTGCAGCGCATCGCCGAGGAAGGCTCAAAAGCGTTTTATGAAGGCGCCGTCGCCGAGGATATCGTAGCGGCTCTGCGCGCCAAGGGCGGCCTGATGACCATGGAAGACATGGCGCAGATGCAGGTCGACGACATGACGCCGGTCACCCGTGACTATCGCGGCCTGACCATCGCGGAGCTGCCGCCCAACGGCCAGGGCTTCATTGCGCTCGTCATGTTGGGAATTCTCGAGAGGTTCGACCTTCAAAAGCTCGACCCCAACGGCGCGCAACGCTTTCACCTCGAGTTGGAAGCAGGCCGCATCGCCTACTCGCTGCGCGACCGCTTCCTTGCCGATCCTGATTTCATGCCCCACGATCCGGCGGAACTTCTGAGCGACGAACATATCGCCCGGCTTGCCGGGCTCATCGATCCCAACTCCAGGATCGCCGATCTTCCACCGAGTGTTCTCGGCCCGCGGTCCGATACCGTTTATCTGACGGTCGTCGATGAAAACGGGCTGGCGGTCTCGCTCATCAACTCCGTCTACAAGGATTTCGGATCGGCGATAACCGCGCCGAAGTCCGGCGTTCTTCTGCAAAACCGCGGCGCTTGCTTCCGTTTGGAGCCCGGCCACCCGAACACCATCGAAGGGGGCAAGCGTCCTCTGCATACGATTATCCCGGCGATGGTGATGGCGGAAGGCCGCCCCTATATTTCCTTTGGTGTCATGGGCGGCGGATACCAGCCCTGTGGCCATGCCCATGTACTGAACAACATCGTCGACTTCGGGATGGACGTTCAGGAGGCGATCGATGCGCCTCGCATGTTCTTCGATGAAAAGAGCTATGCGTTACACGCCGAACGGTATGTCCCAGAAGCAACATTGGAAGGGCTCAGCGCCCTCGGTCATACCGTCGAGCGTGTGTCGGGTGCAATTGGCGGCGCGCAGGCAATCCGCATCGACCGTGCCCGAGGCATTCTCGAAGGCGGGTCAGACCCTCGCAAGGACGGAATGGCCGCAGGCTATTGATATGGAGGCGGCACCCTAGTGGTTTGATTCCAACATTTGCATCTCCCTGCCGAAAGCTCGGTCGCAAATGTCGGAATCTTTAAAACCGCTAGCTTAACATCTGTATCTAGTGGATCTTTTTGATTTTGACATTTGATTGAGAGCCCAACTGCGAACGGGCATCAAATGTCAAAATCGATCCACTTGGGGCGCCGCAGCCATTTTTTAGGCCGAACGGGCGAGCACGCGCCCTGCCCGCATCCGGCGCGGGCTCGCTTCCGTTTCACGGTAAAGACGTACAGCGGCTTCAGGCTCCGATTTTCTGCGAAGCCGAACGTCCGGCCAGTCGTCCCGAACGGCGATAAGCTGGGTCAGGAATGCGGAATTAGGCCGGTATCGTTGGAAGGAAACCGGTGCATCGCCCGCAACCGGCTGGACGGGAGAGGCCGAAGCCGGAAGATTCTTGCGGACAGTGCCTTTTTCGGTCGCCCCCGTAGCTTCACCGCCGCCGGCATCGTCACGTCGGAATTCCTGTCTCGCGTTGGTGCGGATTACGGGATCGATACGCATTGTCGCCTCCGGAACCGTCCCAAATCGGGACGGATTTTCTTCCTTTGGCGTTCACAATGCGATTCCCGTGCCGAATTTTAAGATTTGATTAAGATTTTCAGGACGAACGGGTCAAAGGCGGGGATTACCATGGCCGAAGGCGATATCCCGGCGAGCACCGGCAATCGTGATGCTGAAGCCCGCCACCACATCTATGAGCGCAACAACCGTCAGAATGAAGAAGACCGAATGCGCGGCTTCCCGCACGGACAGGAATTCAACCAGATAGGCGACGAAAACCAGCACGGAAAGTATGTGGTCGACCATCGCGACTACCCCGGTCCGGGTCGCTTTCAGGATCTCGACGAAAAGCAGAACGAGCGCGGCGATTATCATCAGGTCGCCAACGATCAGCGTGAAGCGCGCACCTGAGACCAGCTCAGCGGTGAAGATCGGCGCAGTCCATGGATCTCCGGGAAAAGACCCGAGAACGCCGAACGCAATGATATTGTAAACGGCCAGCGGCACGAGTGTCAGTGGAACGGATACGATCATCGGCATGAAGCTCTCCGGCGGTGCACAGCGGTTCCATTTCTGGATTTATAGTCAATTTGCGAAATTGCCATGATGCGAGGCTTGCTTCTTCCGGGATCGAAAACACGAAAAGGCCGGCGCGGGGCCAGCCTCTCGTTATTTCGATCCGGCAACTGCCAGCACGCCGGAGCAAATCCTGGCCGCCAAATCCGATCCGGATTTGGCGGGACATGCTCTAGCGCGGCAACGCCTTGCTCGAAATCCTCTTCGCTCAGACGTCGTCCTTCGGCTGAAGGATCTGACGGCCCCGGTACATGCCGGTCTTGAGGTCGATGTGATGCGGACGGCGAAGTTCGCCCGAATCCTTGTCCTCAACATAGCTCGGCTGCTTCAGGGCGTCCGCGGAGCGACGAAAGCCGCGCTTCATACGCGACGTTTTTCTCTTCGGAACAGCCATTGTTATTCTCTCCGTCGTGCAACGTGTCCCTGACCCGGACCGGGACAACCCGGGGCGCAAGTACGTGCAGGGTGCAGGAATGGCGGGCGTTATACCGAACCTCGCCGCACTTTGCCATCCCCTTCATGGAAAATTCTTCGCATCTATTCCCGCACCCCGGAGAAGATACATTCCACATGCGGGCCGATGGCCCGCGCGCGCGCCTGATTTGTTCGCGCAAGGCGCCCATGTCCCGGCGAAGGCTTGGCCGGATTTCTGGTCAGCGGACTGGGAAGGGCGGTGGCAAGGCGCGCGGCCTCATTGGCCGAGAGCTTCGATGCAGGCTTGCCGAACCAGGCCTGTGCGGCGGCTTCGGCTCCGAATATACCCTCCCCCCATTCAGCGACATTCAGATAAAGCTCCAGGATGCGCCGTTTCGGCAGTATCGCATCGATCATCAGGGCAAGCGGCAGTTCGAGCCCCTTGCGGACATAGCTTCGGTCGCTCCAGAGGAAGAGGTTTTTGGCAAGCTGCATCGTGATCGTCGATGCGCCACGCGGGCTTTCGCCCTCGCCCAGAGCCTCGAACTGCGTACCGAGAGCCTGCCAATCCGCGCCGTTATGGGCGCAGAATTTCGCATCCTCGGAAGCAACGACGGAGCGGATCAGATGCGGCGAAATGCTTTCCAGCGGCACATAGATACGCTCGACCCACAAGAGGCTCGCGTAACGGGCAAGCATGAGCGTGCTGACCGGTGGCACGACGGCATATAAAATGGTGAGCGCAACGGGCAGAAGCAGGATGGTGACTGCCAGGCGAAAAAGCCATTTGCGAATGCGTGCGGAAGATGTTCGCGAGGTGGCTTTGGCGGCCTTTTTCACGGCGCATACTCCGGGCAAGGGACCGGGCGGCCACTTTTTCTCGCGGACATTCTCAAGACGTTCAGTTTCGCTTTTTCCAACGCTGTCAGATCCGCATCGATGCCTACGACCGCATATTCGCTTTTTGCATAGCGGCTGGCGAGTTGGCGCACAATCGCCATGGAAATGACGCCCGCGCCGTTTCCGATCCACGCAGGTCGAAGGATCAAGCGTTTTATCGCGATTAGTCCGTGGGGGGAGATTGTGCCGGAAGGGGCTGCGGCCTGAGGCGGCGAGCCCCCCGCTCCTTCGGCACGCCGGCCACGACCGGCTCATCTCCGACGTAGGTTCGCCGCACGATCGGGATTGCATCGCGCTCATTCGAAAGAATCAGTTGGAAGACCATATGCGTGTCGTTGAGAAAACTCAGTTCCGCGCCTATCAGGTATGTTTCCCACATCCGGCAGAAGCGCTCATCGTAGATCTGTCGCGCCTTTTCCCGGTTCTTCTCGAAGCGCCGGCGCCAGTGCCGCAGCGTATAGTAGTAGTGCAGCCTCAGGATCTCGACGTCGGACACCCATATGCCGAGCCGCTCCAACGCGGCGAAGGTTTCCGACAGCGCCGGGACATAACCTCCGGGGAAAATATATTTGCGTATGAAGGGACTGGTCGTTCCCGGGGGAGAACTGCGCCCGATGGAATGAATGACGGCATGCCCGCCGGGAGCGAGCACCTCCTTCACTTTCCTGAAGTATTCCTCAAGGTGGCCGATGCCGACATGCTCCATCATTCCGACGGATATCACCCTTTCGAACTGGCCCTCAAACTCCCGGTAATCCTTTAGAACGAAGTTCACACGTCCGTCGACGCCAGCGTCCCTCACGCGTTCTTCGGCAATCGCCACCTGCTCCGGAGAAACGTTGAGCGAGGTGACATGCGCGCCGGCCCTGGCCATCTCTATCGCGAGCGAGCCCCAACCGCCGCCGATTTCGAGCACTTTCATCCCCGGTTCGATCGCCATCTTGTCGACGAGGCGCGCCAGCTTCAACGCCTGCGCATCCTCCAGGCTGTCCTCCGGATCGTTGAAATAGGCGCAGGAATAATTAAGGCCGTCATCGAGGAACAGACGATAGAAATCCGTGTTCAGGTCGTAGTGATGACGCGCTTGCTTTTTTGCCCGGTCGACGTCGTTCTTCTGCTGATGGCGGCGAAAGACCATCCAGAGCCTGTGCAGCGCGGTCTGGATCGGGTGGCCGTACAGGCCATCCAGATTGACGGAATGCAGGTAAAGCAGGTCGTAAATGGTGGTCCCGTCTTCCAGCGTGAGCCGGTCGTCCATATAGGCTTCCGGAGCGTAGAGTTCGGGGTTGAGGAACAAGGTATAGGCAAGCTTCCGGTCGTGCAGCCGGACGGTTGCCGTCGGACCGTTTGTTCCCGGTCCGAACTCATGCAACTCGCCATCAGCATCGAATACTCTGAGCCGGCCGCGTTTCACGAAGCTGCGCAACAGGTTCGCCAATAACCACATGGTCGCGGAGTCCCCATTCGAGTTTCCGCTAAGATAGAGGCGAAATGATGCGTATGGCAACCTTAAGACGCTTATCGTAAAGGCAATTCGCCTTCCAGTACGATTCCCGAACCACAACCGGGCGGCGCTGTTGACGTCCGCGAAATTTCATATCACTGAGACAGCAATGACGATCCGCGATCCGGACGGTGAAAATTGACGATCGATCTCGAATCCCTCTTCGAAGCCACCGCAAGCACCATGAACAGGCGGCTGGATGCGGTACTTGACGCCCGGCCGCATGATGGCGAGCGTGAACGGCCCGCAAGGCTCGTCGAGGCGATGCGTCACGCGGCACTCGGCGGCGGCAAGCGGCTTCGCCCTCTCCTCATGATCGAGACGGCAAGAGCCTTCGGACGGTCCGACCACGGCGTGCTGACGGCAGCTGCCGCCCTTGAATGCGTCCATTGCTATTCTCTGGTGCATGATGACCTGCCGGCGATGGACGATGACGACATGCGGCGCGGCCGCCCGACCGTGCACAAGACCTTCGACGAGGCGACCGCGATCCTGGCCGGCGATGCCCTGCTGACCATCGCTTTCGACCTGATAGCGGATGAAGAAGTCCACGCCGATGCCGGCAAGCGGCTTGCGCTTTCGCGGGATCTCGCCCGCGCGGCGGGGCTTGGGGGCATGGCGGGGGGGCAGATGCTCGATCTGGAATCGGAAAATCGCGCGAGAAGCGAGGACGAGATCCGAACCTTGCAGTCAATGAAGACAGGAGCCCTGATCCGCTACGCAACGCGCGCAGGCGCAAGTCTCGCGGATGCCAGGCCGGATGATGTCGCCCGCATGACGCGTTTCGGCGAATTGATCGGTCTCGGATTTCAGCTTGCCGACGACCTTCTCGACGTTGAAGGCGATTCCGTGACGCTTGGCAAAACCGCCGGCAAGGATATTGCGGCGGGAAAGGCAACGCTCGTCGCCCTCAAAGGCGTCGACTGGACGCGCAACGCGCTTAAGGAACTTGTCAGCGAGGCGGATAGCCTTCTGTCTCCGCTCGGCGAGAAAGGCGCAAGGCTCTCGGCGGTTGCGCATTTTGTGGCGGAGCGCCGCGCCTGACGGGTTCAGACGCAGCGCCTTCACACTCTAATTCTTCCGGCTGACGAACCAGACATTGAGCGGGTCGTGATCGAAGACGTGCTTTTCGATCGACGCGAACCCGGCCTCTTCCAGCGTTCGTTTCGCCGTTTCCCAGCCCCACATCGTCCCGAGCCCTTCACCGCCCTGCCCAAGCGAGACAGGCATGCAATGGCAGCACGAGACGGTATAGAGAAACGCGGCCATTGGGAAATCGAGATTGTTCTCAAGTCTCGCCGAACCGGCGATGTCCTGCATCAGATAGATACCGCCGGGCTTGAGCGCATCATGGAGCGAACGGACAAGCGCGGCCGGGTCTTTCTGATCATGCACCGCATCGAAGCTGGCGATGAAATCGTAGCGCTCCTTTTCGTCATAGCTCGATAGATCCCGTTTCTCGAAATGAATGTTCTCAAGGCCTTTCGAACGCGCTTCCGTCTTGGCGAATGCGATCGCATCCCCGCACAGATCGTATCCGACGAACCGGCTTTCGGGATAGCGCCTTGCCAGTTCGATCAGGGCGAGGCCGCGTCCGCAGCCTGCGTCGAGAACGTCGATACCGTTGGCGAGGCGGCTTTTCAGATCCGGCGCCAACGTATCGAGAAGTCCATCGATCTGCGCGACGACCGTCTGCCCGCTGTCCTCGGCCATGAAGTCATGAAAGCACGGATAGTCGGAGTAGGACGTGCCTTCACCAGTTGCGAAGCAATCGATGATGCGTTCCTCCACTTGACCGAGCAGCGCGATCGTCTGGGCGTAGACGGCCAAGTTGCCAAGCTCCCCGGAGCGGGTGATCGAAGCCGCGCGGCTGGCGGGCAGGCGGTAGGTCTTCGATGCCGGCTCGTAGGAAACAACACCACCCGTCACCATGGCGGCAAGCCATTCCCGGACGTAGCGTTCATTGAGGCTGGCGGCATCGGCGATCTCGGTGCTCGTTGAGGCAGGCAGCCCGGCAAGCGTGTCGAAAAGGCGGGTTTTGTGGCCGATGGAGATCATGACGGCCAGCGCGCCGTGGTTCAGAATCTCGCCGATACGATCCGCAAAGGCTTCTGCGGCAACGGTTTCTTTCGGCTCGAATTGGTCCAGTGCAAGTGACATGGCGGGTCTCCGTTCGTCGTTGTCGAATGCGGACGGACCTTGCTTGCAAACGCCATGGCGGTTGAGTGCCGATCGGGACATAATCGGGCCGATCGTGCCAATCGGGAGGATGAATCCGGTGCAGCGCATTGCTCGAACGCCCGTGTCGGTCTGCCTTATCGCCCTGCCGGAAACGACCCCGGCGGCCCTGTTTTCGCTGTTCGAGGTGCTGTCGTCGGTCGGTCTTGCATGGCCGGCGGTAACCGGCGAAGGCGAACCTCACCCCGGCTTTGGCGTCCGAATCGTCGCGCAGACGGGCGGTGTGGTTAAATCCGGAATGGGTATTCCCATTTCCCCGCATGCCGCTTTCGACGACATAGAAAGCTCCGATATCCTCATTGCCACCGACCTTGATATCGTCTCGGGAATGGACCCTCGGGGGCGCTGGCCGGAGGCCGTCGCCTTCATCCGCCGCATGCACGAAGGCGGCGCACTCGTCTCATCGGTGTGCACCGGCTCGCTCCTGCTCGCCGAGGCAGGGCTGCTGGACGGACACGAAGCGACAACGCATTGGGCGGCGGCGGGCATGATGGAGACTTGCTACCCGAACGTCTGTCTGCGGCCCGAACGCATACTCGTTCACTCAGGCGAAGCGCATGGCGTGGTGACGAGCGGCGGCGCATCGTCCTGGATCGACCTCGCGCTTTATCTCATCGCACGCTATTGCGGGCGGGAAGAGGCGATCAGGACGGCGAAAATCTTCCTTCTCGGCGATCATTCGGAAGGCCAGCTTCCTTATTCCGCTTTCATCCGCCCGCGCGCGGACGGGGATGCCGTCGTCACCGAGGCGCAGGGCTGGCTGGCCGACAATTATCAAAAGCCTCACCCGGTCGCCGAGATGGTTCGCCGTTCGGGCCTTGCCGAACGCACCTTCAAGCGGCGCTTCAAGCAGGTAACCGGTTATTCTCCCGTCGACTACGTTCAAACACTGAGGATCGAGGAAGCCAAGCAGATGCTGGAGACGGGCGACCTGCCGGCGGATGCGATCGCCTATGAGGTCGGCTACGAGGACCCCGCCTTCTTCCGGAAGCTCTTCAAACGCATGACGGGCGTCACGCCTTCACGATACCGCCGTCGCTACCAGACGATCGTCCAGCGCCTGGACGCTGCGGAATGATCGCGGATTAGCCGATACCGTTCAAAAAGGCGGTCATGTGGAACTTCGCCTGACCCGGCGATTGAAGGAATTCCCGACCGAACGGGCAGGCGCGCCGGGCGAGGCAACCGGAAAAGCAATCGGCTTCCGGGTTTCTTGCCAGATGATCCCGGCAACGGGGCACGTCATAACCCGCTTCAGCCGACAGCGCCCCGGCTGGGCAGGCGGAAAGGCAGGGCTTGTCCCGGCATGTTTCGCAAGGGCCGGGTTTTCCGTTCAACTCGAATGTCCCGAAAACCTCCGGCGACAGGAATGCGGCGCGAAACCCCGCCCAGGGGCCATAGGTCTCATGCGCCAGAACACCCATCGGCGATGGGGAGAAGCCACCGGCCTTCATCGCCCATTGCTGGAACGGGTGCCACGGCGGGCCGTCGAAAGGAAAGACGACGCCGAAGCCAAAGTCCCCGGCGATCTTGCGCAGAACCCTTGCGGTATACCGGTCGAGAGGATCGGGCACGCCGTCAGATGCTTCGGGCGATTTTTCAAAAAGCTGGAAGAGCGCCGGTCCGGCGCTGCCGATCAGGAGCAGGGTTCGCGTCGGCATTCCGCCTGCCGCATCCGGCACGCCATCTTCAGGCTGCGGATGAAACCCGCCGAGCCCGAGAAAACCCGCGCGAGCAAGGGCTTTTGAAAGCGCCGTCGCCCGCGCGATATCCATGACGCTTCAGCCGCGCTTGTCGCGCTTGGCGAGCGTGCGCAAGCGCAGGGCGTTCAGGCGGATGAAACCAGCGGCGTCCTTCTGGTCGTAGGCGCCGTGGTCGTCCTCGAAAGTGACGAGCTCTTCCGAATAGAGCGAATAGGGCGACTGGCGCCCGACGACGATGACATTGCCCTTGTAGAGCTTCAGGCGCACCTCGCCGGTCACCTTTTCCTGGCTCTTGTCGATCGCCGCCTGCAGCATCTCGCGCTCCGGCGAGAACCAGAAGCCGTTGTAAATCAGCTCCGCGTAACGCGGCATCAGCTCGTCCTTGAGGTGGGCCGCACCCCGGTCGAGCGTGATCGATTCCATGGCGCGATGCGCATCGAGCAGGATCGTGCCGCCGGGCGTTTCGTAAACGCCGCGCGACTTCATGCCGACGAAGCGGTTTTCGACGAGGTCGAGCCGGCCGATGCCGTTGTCGCGGCCATAGTCGTTGAGCTTCGCGAAGAGCGTTGCCGGAGACAGCTTCTCGCCGTTGAGCGAAACCGCGTCACCCTTTTCAAAGCCGATGGTGATTTCCGTCGGTTGGTCGGGCGCCTCCATCGGATCGATCGTGCGCTGGAAGACGTAATGGGGCGGCTCTTCCCAGGGGTCTTCAAGCACTTTGCCCTCGGACGAGGAGTGCAGCATGTTGGCATCGACGGAGAACGGCGCTTCGCCGCGCTTGTCCTTCGGCACCGGGATCTGGTGCTTTTCGGCGAAGTCGATCAGGTCGGTCCGCGACTTGAAGGTCCAGTCGCGCCAGGGCGCGATCACCTTGATGTCGGGATCGAGCGCATAGGCAGACAGTTCGAAGCGCACCTGATCGTTGCCCTTGCCGGTCGCGCCATGGGCGATGGCATCGGCCCCGGTTTCATGGGCGATCTCGATCAGCCGCTTGGAAATCAGCGGACGGGCGATGGACGTGCCGAGCAGGTAGACGCCTTCATAGACGGCATTGGCGCGGAACATCGGGAAGACGAAATCGCGGATGAATTCCTCGCGCAGGTCGTCGATGTAGATTTCCTTGATGCCGAGCATCTCCGCCTTCTTGCGGGCGGGCTCCAGCTCCTCGCCCTGGCCGAGATCGGCGGTGAAGGTCACGACCTCGCAACCGTATTCCGTCTGCAGCCACTTGAGAATGATGGAGGTATCGAGGCCGCCCGAGTAGGCGAGCACGACCTTCTTGATGTCACCTTGCGCCATTTGCCTTCGTCCGATCGCGTGCGTTTGTGTTTCTTGAGCCGGTTTTGCGGAATTCGGCGCAATCTAGCGGGACGTGGCGGCAACGCAAGTGTGCAGTTCGGCGAAATCGCCGTGCGTGGCGTTTAGAGCGCGTCTTGTTTAATCGGACTCACCGGACGCGCTCCATCTATTTGATAGTTCGCATGTCCTTGTCCCGAAACCGGTTCCCACTTTTGGGGGACATGCTCTAATGGAAGTTGCGCCCCTTGGGCATGGCGGCGCGCGCACCGCGCAATCCTTCCACGTCGGCTGCGATTTCCGGCACGTCCTGCATGAGTTTCACAAGCGTTGCGGCGGGGCGCACCTTGTGGCGCTGCTCGGGAACGGGGTGCTTCACCTCATCGGCCCGGGCAAGGCCTTCGTCGCAAAGCGCATCTTCCGAGAGGGCCGAAAGCAGGGGTGTCGCATCCTCCAGCCGGTTGGCGATCACGTGGATCACGCCCTGATCCGACTGCACCTTGCCGGAAACCCTGATGAACCGCGCGCCGAGAACGACGGCGCGGAACCGCTCGAACACCTTCGGCCAGACGACCACATTGGCAATTCCCGTCTCGTCCTCGATGGTCATGAAGATGACGCCGCTTGCCGTGCCCGGGCGCTGGCGCACCAGCACCAGGCCGGCAACGCTCGTCCAGTGGTTGTTGCGCATGGTCCGCAAGCCTTCGCAGCGCAGAACCCGCATGGCATCCAGCTTCGGGCGCACGAAGGACGCCGGATGCGCCTTCAGCGACAGCGTCAGCGTGCGGTAGTCGGCCACGACATGCTCGCCCGGCGGCATCGGCGGCAGATCGGCATCGGGCTCCTTGCGCAAATCGCCAAGAGCCGCCTTGTCGAACAGCGGCAGGCGCTGCAGGGTGCTGCCTTCCTCAAGCCCCTGCGCCGCCCAAAGTGCAGCCCGCCGGTCCAGCCCGAGAGAGCGAAAGGCGTCCGCCTCCGCCAGCCGCTCGATAACGGAGCGCGACAGGTTCGAGCGCAGCCAGAGATCGCGCACGGAATCGTAACCGCGCCCGCGATTTTCCACGAGGCGGCGCATATCCTCCTGTCTGAGGCCTTTCACCTGCCGGAAGCCGAGGCGCACCGCCTTGTCGCTTTTCACCGTGGCACGCATTTCGGCATGAACGGGATGCAGGCGCCCGGCCGCGCGCACGCCCGGCTCAAGCGTCGCGTCCCAGTCCGACAGGTTGATGTCGACCTCGCGCACCTCCACGCCATGCTCGCGGGCATCGCGCACAAGCTGCGCCGGAGCGTAGAAGCCGAGCGGCTGCGCGTTCAAAAGCCCGGCCAGGAAGACATCCGGATAGCGCGCCTTTATCCAGGCCGAGGCATAGACGAGCAGCGCGAAGCTTGCCGCGTGGCTTTCGGGAAAGCCGTATTCGCCGAAACCCTCGATCTGGCGGAAGCAGCGCTCGGCGAAATCGCGCTCATATCCGTTGGCGATCATGCCCTCGATCATCTTCGTCTGGAAGGTGCCGATGGTGCCGACCCGCTTGAAGGTCGCCATGGCCCGGCGCAGGCGGTCGGCCTCGCCCGGCGTGAAGCCCGCCGCGACGATGGCAATCTTCATGGCCTGTTCCTGGAAAAGCGGCACCCCCTTGGTCTTGCCGAGAACCTCCTCCAGTTCCTTTTTCGGGTAGGTGACCTTTTCCAGCCCCTGCCGGCGGCGCAGATAAGGGTGCACCATGTCGCCCTGGATCGGGCCGGGACGCACGATCGCCACCTCGATGACGAGATCGTAGAAATTGCGCGGTTTCAAGCGCGGCAGCATGGTCATCTGCGCCCGGCTTTCCACCTGGAAAACGCCGACGGAATCCGCCCGGCACAGCATGTCGTAGACTTGCCCCTCCTCCGGCGGGATCGTGGCGACGGAATAATCCTCGCCGTAGTGATCCCGTAAAAGATCGAGCGCTTTTCTCACCGCCGTCAGCATGCCGAGAGCCAGCACGTCGATCTTCAGCATGCCGAGCGATTCAAGGTCGTCCTTGTCCCATTCGATGTTGGTGCGGTCCTCCATCGCGGCATTCATCACCGGCACGACCTCATCAAGCCGCCCGCGTGTGATGACGAAGCCGCCGACGTGCTGCGAAAGATGCCTTGGAAAGCCGATGATTTCCTTCGAAAGCCTAGCCACGCTGGCAAGGCGCGCATCGGCCGGATCGAGGCCGGCTTCCTTCAGTTCCTTTTCCGCGACGCCGCCCGACGACCAGCCCCAGATCGTGCCGGAGATGCGCGAGAGCACATCCTCGCTCAGGCCGAACACCTTGCCGACCTCGCGCACGGCGGAGCGCGAGCGATAGGTGATCACGGTGGCGGCGAGACCCGCGCGCTCGCGCCCGTATTTTTCGTAGATGTACTGGATCACCTCCTCGCGCCGCTCATGCTCGAAATCGACGTCGATATCCGGCGGCTCGCGCCGCTCCGGCGAGATGAAACGCTCGAAAAGAAGGTCTGCGCGCTCCGGGTCGACCTCGGTGATGCCGAGGCAGAAGCAGACGACCGAATTCGCCGCCGAGCCGCGCCCCTGGCAAAGGATGCCGCGCGAGCGTGCGAAGCAGACGATGTCATGGACGGTCAGGAAATAGGGCGCGTATTCAAGCTCCGCGACGAGCTTGAGCTCGTGGTCGATGGCGCGCGAAACCTTTTCCGGCACGCCGCCGGGATAGCGGCGCCTCGCCCCTTCGCGCGCAAGACGCTCAAGCTCGGCCTGCGGATCGACCCGCCCGCCCCAGGATTCGTCCGGGTATTCGTACCTGAGCTCGTCGAGGGAGAAATCGACCTCCCGCATGACCCGCATGGTTTCGGCGACAGCGCGCGGCGCCTCGCGGAAGAGGCGAAGCATTTCCGCCTCGCCCTTCAGATGGCGCTCGGCATTCGCCTGGAGTTTTCGCCCCGCAGTTTCCAGCGTTTCATGCAGGCGGATGCAGGTGATGACATCCTGCAAGGGGCGACGCCCGGGCACATGGTAGAGCACATCGTTGGTCGCCATGAGCGGCACCCCGCCCGCCCCGGCGATCTTCCCAAGACGCGCAAGCCGCCTTTGGTCGAAAGCGCCGTAACCCAGATGAACGGCAAGCCGCACGGCCTTGCCGAAGCGCTCCGTCAGCCTTCCGAGCAGGGCCGGCAGGGCCGCGTCTTCTTCCGGGACTGGCAGGGGCGCAAGGACCATCCCCTCGCCCCAGGCAAGAAGATCGTCGAGCGCAAGATGGCACTCGCCCTTGGGCGCGCGCCGGTTGCCGACGGTGAGAAGCCGGGTCAGGCGCCCGTAGGCCTCGCGGTCGCACGGCCAGGCGAGAATACCGGGCGTTCCATCGACGAAAGACAGCCTGCAGCCGACGACGAAGGCAAGGCCCGCTTCCTTCGCCGCCATATGCGCGCGCACCACGCCGGCAAGCGAATTGCGGTCGCAAATGCCGATCCCGGCAAGCCCCAGTTCGGCGGCGCGCGACACCATCTCCTCCGGGTGCGAGGCCCCGCGCAGGAAGGAGAAATTCGTCGCAGCGCAAAGTTCCGCGTAAGCCATGGCGCTCACCCGAACAGCCCTTGCAGATACCAGCGCGGCGCCTCCGTTTCCCGCTCGTAAAGCCCCTCGCGGTAAAGCCAGAAGTGCCGCCCGGCCTCATCCTCGACGCGGAAATAATCCCGCGTGAAGAGGCTGTCCCCGCCGTGCCCGCCCGGCCACCACGGCGGGGCGATGCGCTCCGGCCCCTCGGATGCCGCAACCTCGTAAAGCGCCTTGCGCCAGCGAAACCTTAAAGGAGGGCCTTCCGGCACCATGGCGATCGCCTCGACCGGCTCCGGCGGATCGATGAGCCTCAAGGGGCGGACAAGCGGCATATCCTCGCCGTCGGGCGCCTCGCCCGACCAGACGAGCACATCGTCACGCACCGTCGCGGCGGGCACGAGCGCCTGACGCGCTTCCGGCAGATGCCGGTCGCAAGGCAGGAAGCGGGCGACGCGCGCGAGGCCGAGCCTTGCCCCCAGCCTGTCGACAAGATCGGCGAGATCG
Source organism: Hongsoonwoonella zoysiae (assembly GCF_013266695.1). Classification (GTDB taxonomy): domain Bacteria; phylum Pseudomonadota; class Alphaproteobacteria; order Rhizobiales; family Stappiaceae; genus Hongsoonwoonella; species Hongsoonwoonella zoysiae. Next base: position 1,010,426 of record NZ_JABRXF010000001.1, on the reverse strand, counting down.
TCTTCAAGAGCATCTCCCCCGGCCATATCGGCCTGGGACGGATCCTCGCGCTGCGCCTCGATCACGCCGAGGCGGATGAGATCGAAACCGAAGCCGGCGTCAAGCTCGTCGCCGAGATTGCCGAGCTTTTCGCTGAAAAGCGAAAGCACGCGCTCAGGCGTGCGCAACGGCCGGCTGGTCCCCACCATGACGCGGCTGACCACCCCGTCGACGCGGAAAAGCGCAAGCTCGAAGGCCCGTCCGCCCTCACCGCGCCGCTCCAGCGCACCCGCCAACTGCCGGGCAAGGGAAAGGAGGACGCCCTTCACATCTTCAGTGCGCGAAACAGGTTCGAAGAAACGCCGCTCGGCGGCAAGCGCAGGTGCGGCCAGACGCGGGGAGATCGGCTCATCCTCACCCCCCAGCGCCTGGTCGAGACGGCGGATGAGGCCGGTGCCGAACCGCGCAGCGAGCGGCGCGCGGGGGCGGCCCAGAACGTCTTCCACGCGCTTCAGCCCGACCCGCTCCAGCCGGGCGCCCGCATCCTCTTCCAGGCGCAGGGCGGCGAGCGGCAGAGGGGCTATCGCCTCGCGCGCGCCACCCGGCGGAACAATCGTGACAGGAGCGCCCGCTCCATTCACGGGGAAACGGGCAACGGCCCATGCCGCACCGACCGTGTCGGCGATGCCGATACGCACCGAGAACCCCTGGGTACCGAGGCGCGAGGTGCAGTCGGCGGCAAGCGCCGCTTCGCCGTCTTCGCCGTCCTTTGCGAAAAGATGCGCACAGCCGGTGATGTCGAGCAAAAGACCGTCCGCCCCGTCAAGCGCAACGAGCGGCGTATAACGGTCGCACCAGTCGGCAAGGGCGGCGAGAAGAGCGGCATCCGCAGCCTCGTCCGCCTCCTCGACAAAAAGGGAAGGAATGCGCGCGCGCGCATCGGCCAGCGCCTCGCCCTTTCTCAGGCCAAGCTTCACGGCAGCCGCGTTCAGGGCGTAAATGCGCTCGGCATTGCGGATACGGCCGGAGATCGCGCGTGGGCGCGCCTCGGCATCAACCGAGTTCCTGTCATGGAAACGATCTGGCGAACGCCACGACCTGCCCGCCTGCCGGCGCTCCAACCGGTCGGTCGGGAGTGTCGGAAACCAGAGGCTCAAGATCCGCTGGCGTGACGAAGCTGCGGCGCGCATGATCCCACTCCAACTCCACCTCGCCGGGCCGCCCGTCCCGGTTCTTGGCAACCAGCACACGCCAGCCCGGCCGTGCGACCGGCCGCGCGCGGCCCGCACCTGCCACGCGGGGACGAATGCGCGGCGAAACACACAGGCGGGTCGTTGCCGCCGTCGGGTCTCCGGGGCTTGCATGACGCAGCAGGAACACCGTCGTCCCGCTCGACTGCGCCTTCAGCGCAAGCCTTCGCGTCGCCGTAAGGTCGAGCGCTTTCGGCGCGCCATGCACCTCTCCGGCAACGGCGAGGATTGCCCGCGACCTCGCCCCCTCCTCCAGTGCCCAGAGCGCATCCTCGACCCGCCTTGGCGTCACCAGCAGGATGCGCGCCGGATCGAGGCCGAATTCGGCAAGCCCGGCGGCAAACGGCGTGCCGGCCTCGCGCATCGCCTGCGGATCGGCGACCCAAAGCAGATCGCCCTCCCGCTCCCGCGACAACAGGCTCAGGAGGCCCGCGGCAAAGCCGGAAAGCGCGCCCGCCGTCCGGGTCTCGGCAGCCGTTATCTCATGCAGCGTCCCGCGGCAGAGCCCCGGCTGCGCGAACAGGCGGTCGAAACCATCCACCCCTGTGGGAAGACGTGCCGGCCCCTGCGTCATTGCGGCGTCGGCAGGGGCCGGCGCGAACTGCGCCTTGAGGGCGGGGCGACCCTCGATCGCCGCGATGCGGCGGCGCAGTTCGGCAATATCCGTCCGTTCCGGGATGGGCATGTCCACGGCAATCGCTATGCTGTTTGTTCCTGTTATGTTCTTATTGATTCCGCCATTTGCCCCAAGAGTCAAGCGGCCATTTTCCTCATCGGCATTCAGCCCGCTGCCAGCGGGAATGCCCGGCCGCAAATCTTCAAGCAGATGTGAACTCAGACGGAAGAAGCAGATCATCGCCAAAAGTACGGAAATTTAATCCCTCCCGGCTACCCTGCGGAAACCTCACCCGCGGAAGGTGAGGCAGAGAGAGGGAATTTTGTTGCGCGTCTCTCCCGCCGCATGGGCTGAACGCATTCTGCCCTCGTCCGTGCACATACGGGCGCGGCCCCATCTCGCGCGCCTGGAAACGATCCTCAATGGCACGGATGACCGCGACGGCGCCCAGCGCCAGGCGCTCGTCGTCTTCGCCATCCGGGTGATGGGCGCATTACTTGCCTATGTCTCGCAGATGATCCTCGCTCGTCTGATGGGCGGGCACGAATACGGCATATTCGTCGTCGTGTGGACGCTTGTCGTAATCTTCGGAATCATCTCGCCGCTTGGCTTCTCCTCCTCGGTGGTGCGGCTCATTCCCGAATACCGCGAACGCGGCAACCACGCCGCGCTGAACGGCCTCCTCAAGGGCAGCCCTCTGTTCGGCCTCGCCTCCGCCAGCCTCATCGCCGGGCTCGGATGCCTCGGCATCTGGCTGTTCGGCGATTTCGTTACCTCTTATTACGTGCTGCCGCTATATCTCGCCGCCATCTGCCTGCCGCTCTTCACCTTCGGCAGCATCCAGGACGGGATCGCGCGCGCCAACGACTGGATGCTGACCGCAATCCTGCCGACCTTCATCTGGCGCCCGCTGGCGATCCTTGCCGGCATGCTGGCCGCTGTCGCCCTCGGCGCGCCCGCAACGGCCGAAACCGCCTGCCTTGTCGCCATCGCCGCGACATGGGGCGTGGCCGTCATCCAGATGCTCGTGCTCCAGCGCCGCCTGAAAGGCGTGACCACTCCTGAAAAACCCAGTTATCCGGTCGGAAACTGGCTCGCCATTTCCCTGCCCATTCTGCTCGTGGAAGGTTTCTTCCAGCTCATCACCAGCGCCGATGTGGTCATGGTCAGCTTCTGGCGGCCGCCTGACGAAGCCGCGGTCTATTTCGCGGCCTCCAAGACGCTTGCGCTTGCCCATTTCGTCTATTTCGCCGTGCGCTCGGCAACGGCGCACCGGTATTCGCGCCTTTATCATTCCAACGATCGCCAGGCTCTTGCCGCGCTTGTCGCCGATACCGCGCGCTGGACATTCTGGCCGACGCTCGCGCTCGGCATCGCGCTGCTCATCGCCGGTCCATTGCTGCTTGCGCTATTCGGCCCCGGCTTCGAGGCGGGCTATCCGGTGCTCGCCATCCTCATGGTCGGCGTGATGGCGCGCGCTTCCGTCGGCCCGGTCGACGCGCTGCTGACGATGGCGGACCAGCACAAACGCTGCGCCGCCGTCTATGCCGCCACTTTCGCCCTCAATGTAGCCTTCAACATCCTGCTGATCCCCCGCTTCGGCATCATGGGAGCAGGTGTCGCCACGGCCGCCGCCATGGTTTTCGAAGCCACCGCCCTCTACCACCAGGCCCGCGCGCGCCTTGACCTTCATACTTTCGCTTTTCACCGTCCCCCGTCGCGAGAGGCGGGCCGATGAGCGCTTTCGAGACGCTCGCCCTCGATCCGGGCGAAGCCGCGCATCATCGCGCCGCATGGGCCGCGCTCGCTGATAGCGCGGTTTCGCCAAACCCCTTCTTCGGACCCGATTTCCTGCTGCCTTACCTCGATGGCATGGCGAACCGCCCCGCCCGCCTTCACGTCCTCAAGCGGACTTCGGATGGCGCGTTCCTTGCCGCCGCGCCTTTCGCGCGCAGGCGTTTCGGCCTCGTTTCGCTGGTCTTGAGCGCGGAAGCGGGAGACTATGGCCCGCTTGGCACTCCGCTCGTCTCGCCGCAATGCCCGCAGGATGAATTCGGCCTCTGGCTTGAGGCCATCGCCAACACGGCGAAAACCGAGCTTCTCGTTTTTCCCTATCTGAGATCCGATGACGCCGCAGCCCGGCTTCTCAAGGAGGCAGCCGGCGCGAGCGGCTGGACCATAGAAGAATGCGAGAAGGAGGAACGCGCCGGACATGGCACCGGCGAAGCGGGAGAAGCCCAGGCAAAGGGCATCGCCAAAACCCGGCGAAAGGAACTCGACCGTCAGTTTCGCCGCCTGTCGGACATGGACGAAACGCATTTCGAAAGCATCGAAAGCCCGGATTCCGTTATACGGGCCTTCAAGACGTTCCTCACTCTGGAAGCAAGCGGATGGAAGGGCCGGCAGGGCACCGCACTCAACGCCACGCCCGAACGGGCACGTTTCGCCCGCGAATTTGTGGAAAAGACTGCACGAAACGGAAACATCCGTATCGACGCGCTTTTTCACGGCGGCGAAGCCATCGCCATGCTCGTGCTTGTACGTTCGGGATCGCGCATCTTCGCCTGGAAGATCGCCTATGACGAAACTTTCGCGCGTTATTCGCCCGGCGCCCAGCTGGCGCGAATGTCCATGCGCGCCAATCTCGAATCTTCCGAAATCGAGGAAGCCGATTCGCTCGCCATTCCCGGACATTCCATGATCGCCCCGCTCTGGCGCGGCACGGTCCCCTATTCGACGACTGTGATCCATAAAGGTGCCGTCGCAACGCTGCGCGCAAAGCTTTTGCGCCGCGATATTGCCGCCAGGAAAGCGTTGAAGCTCAAAGCCAAGGCCATCTTGAAGCGATAGCCCGTTACTCCTCGTCGGTTCCAGCCTCGATCCGCGCCCGGTCGCGCAAAACGCGGCGGATCACCTTGCCTGTCGTCGTCATCGGCATGCTGTCGACGAAGGCGATTTCGCGTGGATATTCATGCGCCGACAGCCTGTTTCGCACGAACTCGCGAATCTCGTCCTCAAGCTCCGGCGAAGGCGAAACGCCTTCTTTCGGCACGATATAGGCCTTCACGATTTCCGTACGCACCGGATCCGGCTTGCCGACGGCGGCGGCCAATGCCACGGCGGGGTGCGAAATCAGGCAATCCTCGATTTCCGCCGGCCCGATACGGTAGCCGGCGGACGTGATGACGTCATCGTCCCGGCCGACGAAATGGAAATAACCGTCCTCGTCGCGATAGCCCTGATCGCCGGTGAGCAAAAAGCCGCCCGCGAATTTTTCGCGCGTCGCATCCGGACGGCCCCAATATTCCAGGAACATGACCGGGTCCGGACTGCGGACCGCAATCTGGCCGAGCTCGCCGTCGCCAAGTTCCCTGCCCGAATTATCCACGATCGACACCTCGTGGCCTGGAACCGGCTTGCCGATGGCACCCGCCCGGCTCACGCCCAGTGCAGCGCAGGAGGCGAGCACCGCGTTGCATTCCGTCTGGCCGTAGAATTCGTTGACCGAAAGCTTCAGACAGGATTCCGCCCAGTCGAAGGTTTCGCGGCCCAGCGCCTCTCCGGCGGAGCCGATCGTGCGCAACTTGAGATCATGCTTTTCAAGCGGCGCCTCGACCGTTCTCAGCATCTTCAACGCGGTCGGCGGAATGAAGGCATTGCGAACGCCAAGCTCGGCCATGAGCGCGAATGCCCTTTCCGGGTCGAACTTGTCGAACCGATAGGAGACGATCGGCACGCCGAAGTGCAGCGCCGGCAAGAGCGCGTTCAACAACCCGCCCGCCCAGGCCCAATCCGCCGGCGTCCAGAAGAGATCGCCTTCAAGCGGCATGAACTCATGCACCATCCCGATGCCCGGCAGATGACCGGGAAGCACGCGATGACCGTGAAGCGCGCCCTTCGGCGGGCCCGTGGTGCCGGAGGTGTAGATCATCATCGCCGGATCGTCGGCGAGCGTGTCTTCCACCTCCAGGCTTTCCGACCCGCCATCGATCAGCCCCTTGAAGCCGACGGCGCCGTCCTCCGGCCCATCGGTGGAAACCAGAAGCCTGAGATCCGGCAGATCCGAGCGGATCTCTGCAAGCTTGGCAAGGCCCGCCCGATCCGTAAGCACCGCTTTCGCCCCGGAATTCGCAAGCCGATAGCGCAAAGCCTCCACACCGAAAAGTGCGGCAAGCGGCACCGCGACGGCCGCAAGCTTGTAGATGGCAAGATGGGAAATCGCGGTTTCCGGCATCTGCGGCAGCAACAGCGCGACGCGGTCGCCCCGTGCCACACCATGCGCTTTCAGCGCATTTGCCAGCCGGTTGGAACAGCTCATCAGCCGGCCATAGGAATAGGTCTCGATCCGGCCATCCTCGTGCCGGTGCAGGATGGCATCGCGCTCCGGCTCGGCCCTTGCCCAACGGTCGCAGACGTCCGCAGCGATGTTGTAGTGCCGCCCGAGGCGCCAGGCGAACCGGCTCCTCAGGCCGTCATATGTGTCAGCGTCCGGCAGCATGTCTCACGTCCCGGCTGAAATTACGGTGGTCACGGCGCTGCCAGAACCAGCGACCAGAAGACCTTGTACTTGGAGCCCGGCACATAAGCGGTGGCAATGCCCATGCGGGTCGACTTTTCGTCCAGCATCACGGCGTTGTGCTTGGGCGATTCCCGCCAGCCGGAAAACGCCTCCGCGAGCGTACGGTATCCCGCACTCACGTTTTCAACCGCATGAACCTGGCCGACGCCTTGCCTCACGAGGCGTTCGGACAGTCTGTTGCCCGGCTGCAGCGAGGCCTTGACGTCATTCGCGTTCGCCATGGCCTCGGCCTGCGCGCTGGCGACGCGCTGCAGGGCGGGATCGATGGCGACGGGCGATAGCCCGTTGTTCGTGCGGTAGTTGGAAATCATCCGCGCGGCGGCGTTCACGTCGATCGTGGCCGTGGGAGATGCCAGGTCCTGATAGAAGGGCGGCGTTGGCCCGGTCGGGCCGGCGCAGGCGGCGAGTGCCAGCGAAAGGGCGAGCAAGCAAGCTCGCGATAAAGTGTTTGTCATGCGGGATCTTTTCCGGGTGCGGGCGGTTCTTGCGCCCGTTGAGGGGTCATCATGGATTCCAGCCGGTCCATGTCGCGAAGGTGCAGATCCCGCTGCGGGAACGGGATCTCGATACCTTCTTCGCGCAAACGTTTGAAGATTGCGAAACGAAGGTCGGAGCCGACAGTCAAAGCATAGTCGATATTTCCCAGGTAGCAGCGCAGCTCGAAGTCGAGCGAGCTTTCGCCGAAATTCATGAAAAAGACCACGGGCGCGGGGAAAGCGAGAACGAGGTTATGATCGCGCGCGCAAGCAAGCAGGATTTCCTCCACCTGCTGCGGGTCGCTGTTGTAGGAAACGCCAACCGGCACCGAGACGCGGCCCATTGCGTTTCCATGCATCCAGTTCTTCACGACGCCGGAAATCAGGTTCGAATTCGGGATCATCACCGTGGAGCGCTCGAACGTCTCGATTTCCGTCGCCCTCACGTTGATCTTTCGCACATAGCCCTGGTCCGTGCCGACGACGACCCAGTCGCCAACCTTAATCGGGCGCTCGGCCAGCAGGATAAGGCCGGAGACGAAATTGTTGACGATCCCCTGCAGGCCGAGACCGACACCCACCGACAATGCACCTGCCACGATCGCGATATTCTGCAGATTGAGGCCTGCGGCGGACAGCGCCATCAAAAACGCGATTATATAGCCGACATAGCCGAAGCTCGTTGATATCGAGCTCTTCAGTCCCACGTCGAGGCGCGTGTGCGGCAGAAAGCTGTTTTCGAGCCATCTTTGCAGCGCCCGCGTTGCCGCGACGATGATGACAAGCAGCAGGATCGCGCTGAAAACGGCGGAAAGCGAAAGCGTGACGGAGCCGAATTGCAGGCCGTAGACGATCCTGCGGATCATGCCGACAAGATCGCCGGAACTGAAGCCCCAGGGGATACTGATCGCAAAGACGGCGATCACGATCAGGACGAGGCGGCCGAGCCCGCTGAGGACCACGCCGATCTGCTCGATACGATTGCCGCGAAGCGCCAGCGTTTCGCCGAGCGTTTTCCCGATCCGCGACGACGGCTTGAAGCCCGCCGATATCGTCGTGTCGGTCACGAGCAGCAGAAGATGCATCGTGCCGAGCACGATCAGCGTCCAGGCGATCTGGATCGCGACGTACCAGCCGAGCCAGATATAGCCGACAAGCGGAGCGGCGAGCGCGGCAAGGGATGCCGCCCAGAAAACGGGAACCAGCCAGCGCCAGAGATAAGATATGCTGGATTGTGTTTCCGGAAGATCCTCCGCGGCGCCCATCCCCCTGGCAACGACGCGCAGGGAGCGCATGACGAATAGCGCCACGGCAACCGCCAGGATACCGCTCATCAGGAGCTTTATTTCGCTTTCGGCGGAAACGACGTCGAGCACCCCGGATATGAGGACCGACAGGGCGGAAACCGCGCCCGCGCCCAGGATCAGCCAGGAAAGGTCGCGCGCCGCGGCATCGTCCACATGCACGATCCGCCAGGCCGGCAGACCGGGCGCGAAAAGCGCGCGCGTCAGTCCGTGCACATAGGCGTAGACGACGATCGCCGTGAAGACCGAGCGCATCACCTTGTCCGCGCGGTCGGGCGAAAGATCGAAGGCGTTGAGACCGAAGTAGATCGCAAGCCCAAGGGCAAGCGGCAAGGCGGTTGCAAGCAGGGTGATTGCCAGGGCTGAGACGGCGCGGCGATGATCCTGTGGATCCGTTATCGCTTCAGGGCGGTTGCCGAGGCCAAGAAGCCGCCGCCGGACAGGCCAGACGAAAACGACCGCCGCAATCAGCAGCAACACCGTGAGTATGGCGGCGAAGGGCCCCGCGCGGGCCGAAATCAGCTTTATCCAGTCCTGGAAGAGCTGCGACAGCCCGGTTGCAACTTCAGGCGATTCCTCAAGCGCGGTTTTCCAGAGGCCCGGATCGGCCAGGCTCTTGGTCGGAATGAACAGAAACTGCTCCAGCAGCGTGCGCCGTTTGGCCGCGATACGCGTGACGAGATCGTTCGCCTGAATCTCCAGGACCTGCGCCTGCTTGATGAAGGCGGTCAGCACGGAGCGGGCCTGGTTAAGCTGCTGACGCTGTTGGGCAAGGGTTTTCGTATCTTCGACGCCGTCTTCCGGCAAGGCCAGCCCCGCGAGCCTGCGCTCTACCGATTCCAAGAACGGCCTCAGTTGCGAGACAAGTGTTCGCGCCTCATCGGCGATCGCAAAGACGCGCTCCTGCAGGTCGGCGAGAGCGCGAAAGGAAACATCGTCGCGCTGCAAGGCAAGCTCGATGGAGCTGAGGCGCGTCTCCCACCCCGAAATGCGGAGGCCGACCATGTCGGCCGCGCTCTGGTCGATAACCGTAGAGCCGCTCAAAAGGCCGCTCAGATCGAGGCCGGTGCTCCTTCGCGTTGGCGACCTCTGATTTTGCAAAGCCGGGGACAGGCTGTCCTGAGGGGAGACTTCCCCCGGCTGCTCGAGGGACGGTAGAACCGTTTGCGGGCGTTCGATCGTGCCGTCAGGCCGAAGCGTGCCCGCCCCCTCCGAGGATTGCGCCACCGCGCCTGGCTCTGCCAGCACCATGAAAAAAAGTGCGGCGCATGCGCCGATCAGGCGATGGACCAGAATTTTTCGCATCGCGCTCCGGCGTCCGCCCATCATTGTGAAACCACGCAGAATTTCAAATCTTCACCACCGCTTCCAGGCTTCGCATCAAATCTCAGGGTGCGGATGATAGCGACCATTCCAGCAAAAAAAACACCGGCCTTGTGAAAAGGCCGATGCCGAGGCTGCAGAACGTGCTTTTTCTTCTCGTCAGGAGTGTTTGGAGGCCTCCAGGACGTCTTCGAAAGTGCGCAGACCCGTCGTCGGTGCGCTTACCAGCACCGCCATGTTGCCGGGTGCATGCTGGTTCTTCCACATTTTGGTGTGCGCCTTGGGGATCTGCTCCCAGGGGAACACCTCCGACATGCACGGGTCGATACGCCGGTCGATCACGGCGTTATTGGCTTCCGACGCCTGCTTGAGATGCGCGAAATGCGACCCCTGGATGCGCTTTTGCCGCATCCAGACATAGCGCGCGTCGAACGTCAGGTTGAATCCGGTCGTCCCTGCGCAAAAGACGACCATGCCGCCGCGCTTCACCACGAGCGTGGAGACCGGGAAGGTCACCTCGCCAGGGTGTTCGAACACCATGTCGACGTCGTTGCCCTTGCCGGTGATGTCCCAGATAGCCTTGCCGAAGCGGCGTGCTTCCTTAAGCCATTCGGCGTATTCCGGCGAATTGACCTTCGGCAGCTGGCCCCAGCAGTTGAAGTCCTTGCGGTTGATCACTCCCTTGGCGCCGAGCGAGAGCACGTAATCCCGCTTGTCTTCATCGGAGATGATGCCGATGGCATTGGCGCCGGCGGCCGCCGCAAGCTGGACGCCGAAAACGCCCAGACCGCCCGACGCACCCCAGACGAGCACGTTCTGACCGGGGCGCAGCTGATGCGGCTGATGACCGAAAAGCATGCGATAGGCGGTGGCGAGCGTCAGCGTGTAACAGGCGCTTTCCTCCCACGTCAGATGCTGCGGGCGCGGCATGAGCTGCTGCGACTGCACCCGGGCGAACTGTGCGAACGAGCCGTCCGGCGTCTCGTAACCCCAGATGCGCTGGGTCGGCGAGAACATCGGATCGCCGCCATTGCATTCCTCGTCGTCGCCGTCATCCTGGTTGCAGTGGATGACGACCTCGTCGCCCACCTTCCAGCGCTTCACCTTGGAGCCCACGGCCCAGACGATGCCGGACGCGTCGGAACCCGCGATATGGAAGGGCTGCTTGTGAACGTCGAACACGGAAATCGGCTCGCCGAGAGCCGCCCAGATGCCGTTGTAGTTCACGCCCGCCGCCATCACGAGGACAAGCACCTCGTTGCTGTCCAGTTCCCAGGTCGGCAGAACTTCCAGTTGCATGGCCTCTTCCGGGGGCCCGTGCCGCTCACGGCGGATCGACCAGGCGTACATGTTCTTCGGAACATGCCCGAGAGGTGGAATTTCGCCGACTTCATAGAGGTCTTTCACCGGCGCCTCCACTGCTGCCTGCCGATTGTCGTTGGCTTCGGCGGCTTGGCTCATCGTCATATTACCTTTCCCGTCCGTTTTATGGCTCCGGCCGCATGTCTCAGCCGGTTTGCGTTGAGCAGGCGCGGCGTCCGGCGATATTGCAACGCATCATCTACGCAGCACCGATTTCGCCTGATCGCGAAATTATCGTGCGAGAACACCCGCTCACGCTATAAGACTATTGCTTATATTGCCCAATTACCCAAGACTGTTTTTTGCATTGCATATAAATCTGCCTGTGGGGCAGGCCTGAAATCCTTCGCACTTGCAGCAAAACAGCAGAAGTTTCAGGCGTCTGACGGACACCTTCGCCGGGTGCCGCCGAAAGAGAGGAGAAAGGCTGGGAAATGAGCGAGAAGACCATTGGAAGCCGCGAGAACCGCCACGAACGCGACAGGCCGTGGATCTTCCGCACCTATGCCGGGCATTCCACGGCCGCCGAATCGAACAGGCTCTATCGCTCCAATCTCGCCAGGGGCCAGACCGGCCTTTCTGTCGCCTTCGACCTGCCGACCCAGACCGGCTACGACCCGGATCACGCGCTGGCGCGCGGCGAAGTGGGCAAGGTCGGCGTTCCGGTAGCGCATCTGGGGGACATGCGGGCGCTGTTTGCCGAAATACCGCTGGAGCGGATGAACACGTCCATGACAATTAACGCTACGGCACCCTGGCTGCTCGCGCTCTACGTCGCCGTGGCGGATGAGCAAGGCGCGGACCGCAAGCTTCTTTCCGGCACCACGCAAAACGACATCATCAAGGAATATCTTTCGCGCGGCACTTACGTGTTTCCCCCCGCGCCCTCCATGCGGCTGACGACGGACGTGATCGCCTGGACCTACTCCGAGATGCCGAAATGGAACCCGATGAACGTGTGTTCCTACCATCTGCAGGAGGCGGGCGCGACGCCGGTGCAGGAGCTTTCCTTCGCGCTGGCCAATGCGATCGCCATTCTCGACGAGGTAAAGGCTTCCGGCGCAATCTCGGATAAGGATTTCCCGAAGGCGGTCGGGCGCATCTCCTTCTTCGTGAACGCCGGCATGCGCTTCATCACCGAGATGTGCAAGATGCGCGCCTTCACAGAGCTTTGGGACGAGATCTGCCGCACCCGCTACGGCGTCGAGGACGAGCGCTATCGCCGGTTCCGCTACGGGGTGCAGGTAAACTCGCTGGGGCTGACCGAACAGCAGCCGGAAAACAATGTCTACCGTATCCTGATCGAAATGCTGGCCGTCGTTCTGTCGAAGAACGCGCGCGCCCGCGCCGTCCAGCTTCCGGCCTGGAACGAGGCGCTCGGCCTACCGCGCCCGTTCGACCAGCAATGGTCGCTGCGCATGCAGCAGATCGTCGCCTATGAGACGGACCTTCTGGATTACGCCGATATCTTTGACGGATCGCGCGAGGTCGAAGCGAAGGTTGAGGCACTGAAGGCCGAAGCGCGCGAAGAGCTTGAGCGTATCGAGGCGATGGGCGGCGCGGTTGCGGCGATAGAATCGTCCTACATGAAGCAGAAGCTCGTCGAATCGAACGCTTTGCGCCTTGCCGGCATCGAGGCGGGCGAGCAGGTGGTCGTCGGCGTCAACCGCTGGACGGAAAGCGAGCCTTCGCCTCTTTCCACCGGCGAGGACGGCGGCATCCTGACGGTTCCCGAACATGTCGAGGAGGAAGCCGTCGGCGCTATCAAGGCCTGGCGGGAAGCCCGGGACAATAATGCCGTGAAATCAGCGCTCGCCGAGCTTCGTTCCGCCGCGGCGGAGGGTCGCAACATCATGGACGCCTCCATAGCAGCGGCGAAGGCGGGGGCCACGACCGGGGAATGGGGCGCGACCTTGCGCGAGGTCTTCGGCGAATACCGCGCACCGACCGGCGTCGGCAAATCCGCCCGCGACGACGGGGCCCAGCTTAGCGACGTGCGAGAGGCCGTCGAGGCGGTTTCCTCGAAACTCGGGCGGCGTTTCAAGTTTCTCGTCGGCAAGCCGGGTCTCGACGGCCATTCGAACGGTGCGGAGCAGATTGCCGTTCGCGCGCGAGATTGCGGCATGGAAGTCGTCTATGAAGGCATCCGCCTGACACCGGCGCAGATCGTCAACGCCGCGCTTGAGGAAGGGGTGCATGTCGTCGGCTTGTCGATCCTTTCCGGATCGCATCTGGCGCTCGTGCGCGAGGTGATGGAGCGCATGCGCTCAAACGGTCTTGACGACGTACCGGTCGTTGTCGGCGGCATCATCCCCAACGAGGATGCGCAGGCCCTGCGCGCAATGGGCGTCGCGGCGGTCTATACGCCCAAGGACTTCCAGCTTACCGACATCATGGCCGATGTTGTCAGGATCGTCGAAGCGCGTCTCGATCAGGCCGCCTGACCGCCGCAAGCAAATGCGTGCTGGTGGGGGATAAGACCCCCATCAATTAGCCTCGCCCTCCGATTCCGGCTCTTCCGTATTCTCTACGGGCGGACTATCGGGCGAATCTGCCGGCTGCTCGTCGGACTCGCCCGCGCTTTCATCGAGACGGTCCATCCAGTCGAACGAGCCAAACCAGTATTCGCGTGCTTCCGCAAGCCGGCCGCTCGCCTGGTTCTCGATAATCCAAGCGTTTATGAAATTCACGAAACGCTGGGAATCGGGCCTGACCGCCACCGCTTCCGACGTGCCGAACAGACTGTCGCTGCCAAGCAGGAAACGGTCGGGATTCCTCAGCATGATATAAGTCGGATAGGGCGTTGGGACGATAATCGCATTGAGTTCGCCCTTCTCGAAGGCATCGCGCGCAGCCGCCTCGTCGGCAAGCGCAACGATCTCGGCCTGATTGAAAAGGCGTCCGGCGAGCGTCTCGGCAATGGAATCATCCATCACGCCGACCTTGTATCCTTCCACGTCATATTCACCCTCGTCGGCACCTTCCGGCAACGTGCTCTTGTCGACGACGAGCCAGTAATCGGTTTCCCCATAAGGAATCGAGTAAAGCAGGGAGCGTGCGCGTTCAGAGGTTACCGAATAGGCGGAGACGATCACGTCGATATCTCCGATGAGAAGGTGATTCGAAAGATCGTCGAACGGCAGCTCGACGAAATCGGCATCGACACCCAGCACCCCGGCAAGATCGCGCGCGACATCCACTTCGAAACCCAGAAGGGTACCATCCGCGTTCCGGCCAATCCACGGCAGGAAGTTTTCCTCGGCGATACCGATGCGCAGGCTGCCGCGCTTGATCGCATCTTCCATTGCATCGGCATGGGCGCTCCCCGCCATGGTCATGGCCAGCAACGCCGCGCCGGCCAGCCCTGCGATCGTATGTCTTGCGGCACTCAAAAATCGTTTCATCTCGTTGATCCTTCGAAATCAAATCCTCAAGCCTTAACGGCGGCGTCCTTGGCCCCGCCCACTACTGGGACGCGGCCTGCCTCCACCGGGGCGCGCACCGGGCCGATTGCCGCCGGGCGGCCTGAAATTGGGAGGCCTTTGGCCGGGTGGACGAGCTGAAGGCGGCCTTGGGCGTCCGGGTGGGCGCGCACCGGGCGGTCTTTGCCCCGGCGGCCGCGCTCCAGGTGGCCTCGGCCTGTTGGGCGGCCTTGCTCCCGGCGGGCGCTGACCCGGCGGGCGGGCTATCGGATGTTCGGGTCTCGGAGGCCGCCAGCCGGGTGGACGCTGGCCCGGTGGTCTCCAACCCGGCGGACGGTTGCCGGGCGGCCTCCATCCGGGCGGCCGATGGGGAGGCCGGTAAATGGGTGGCCGGGGACGATAGATCGGCCGGTAGACCGGATAGGAATCCCAGAAAAGCGGCAGCCCAAGGGTCAGCCCTATCGCGGGAAGCGCACGGCCATAGTAAGTGCCCTGAACCGCGTAGTTCAGATATTTGCCTGCCACATAGCCGCGCTGTCCGGCAAAGTCGATATCGCACCAAGAATAGCCGGAATTGCAGGAATAGACGGTAACGCTCGCGCCGGCGGGAACCGTGGTAAGCACCTGGTAGTTCGTGCCGGGGCCCGCCCGGAGGTTGACGCTTGAGGATGCAGTGGCAAGCTCCGCGGCGAGCGAGGGCGCGGAGGACAAGACACATAACGACAGGCTTAAAAACTTCACGTAAGCGAAAGGATGTCTACACCATACATTTTGAAACATCTTGTCGCCTCCAGAACACATATAGAAATCAATACGAAGTGGCAGTTTACATAAGTATAGTGAATTGAAGAATACGTAATCCGCCATAGCGGACCGTCTGGCAATCGCGCCGGAGCGACCCATCTTCTGGCAATGGCACGCGAATTATGCTGGAGGACGGGCCGATGAAACGCACCACCACCGAATATCCGCCCATCGGCAGGCGCGCATTCCTGCTAGGCGCGGGCGCAAGCCTCCTGAGCCTGCCCGCACTTGCCCACCATGGCTGGCGTTGGGCGGAGGATGGCCAGTTCGAACTGACCGGATTGATCAGGGAAATCTACATCGGCCCCCCACATGGCATTCTCGAAGTCGACGTCGATGGAGAAATGTGGCGTGTGGAACTCGGCCCCTCGTCGAGAATGCGCGGCGCAGGGCTCGAGGAGGGAACGTTGAGCGCCGGCCAGGAGGTGCTGGCATCCGGTCACCGCTCGAAAGACCTTTCGGAAAACAGAATGAAGGCGGAAAGAATCACCGTGGCCGGTGTAGTCTACGACATGTATCCTAGGGTCTATTGAAAATCAGGTTTCGGGCGTGGCGCGTGATGGATTTCGGATCTGAAAAGGCGAAGAGAACGCCGTGATGCATTCCACCACAAGGGCGCTTCAACGCATTCAGAGCCAAAATCCACCGCGTCCCGAAGGGATATGGCGAAAATCGCTCATCTTGGCGTCGCGGAACCTTGAAAGGGGCGGCCCTTCCGGCGGTCCCGATCCTGAAGCTGAACGATTTTCGCTCATACCACGCTCCAAATCCTGATTCTCAATAGACCCTAATCGATCCGGCTGATTCCCTTGGACCTTTCCACTCTCGCAGACGCGCTGCAAACCTCCCAGGCCGCCCTCCTCATGAAGAGCGAGCCGTGGCTTTATCCGTTCGTAAATTTCGCGCATATCCTCGGGATCGCGCTTCTCTTCGGCGCGATCCTGCCGCTCGATCTGAGGCTCATGGGGCTTTGGCGGTCGATCCCCCTTGCCGAGTTGAAGCGAATTCTGGTGCCAGTGTCCGCGTTTGGGCTGCTTGTCGCGGTTTCGACCGGCGTCCTGATGATCTCGGTGAAGGCGTCGGAATATCTCGCCATGCCGGTCATGCAGGCGAAACTCGCGTTGATCGCCATCGGCATCCTCAATGCGCTTGCGCTCAGGATCGTGCCGGCGTGGCGCCTGCTGGCTCAGGTGGATTCGCGCGGTACGATCTCGCGCTTTCGCTGGGCCGGGTTCATGTCCGCCACGATCTGGATCGCGGTGATCGGCTGCGGGCGGGCGATCGGCTATCTCTGAGACATCGCGAATCACGCGTGACAACGGGGACGCCTCGGGCTATTCAACGCCCATGTTGCGCCGCCTCTACGACTGGACCATGTCACTCGCCTCCGGCCCGCGTGCACCCGCGGCACTTGGCACGGTGTCCTTTGCGGAAAGCTCCTTCTTTCCCATCCCACCGGATATCCTGCTGATTCCGATGGTGATCGCCCGGCGCGAACGGGCCTTCGCCTATGCCACGATCTGCACGGTGACCTCCGTCGTCGGCGGAATGTTCGGCTATCTGATCGGCGCGTTTCTCTTCATCCAGTTGGCCCAGCCGATACTGGAATTCTATGGCTACCTCGACAAGTTCGAGCACTTTCGCGAAGACTTCAACGCCTACGGCTCGTGGATCGTCTTCATCGCCGGCCTGACACCCTTTCCCTACAAGGTGATTACCATCGCCAGCGGGGCCACAGCGCTGAACCTGCCCGTCTTTATCGTGGCGAGCATTCTTTCGCGCGGCATCCGTTTTTTTGCGGTGTCGGGGCTTCTCTATCTGTTCGGACCCCCGATCCGCGATTTCATCGAAAAGCGGCTCGCACTGGTGTTCACGCTCTTCGTCATCGCCCTTGTCGGCGGCTTCGTGGCGATCAAATATCTTTAATGGATCGAACTGCATGACCTCGCCGCAAACGTTGAGATTGTCCTCTCTTGTCCTTCTGATCCTCGCCGGCTCCGCGACCATCGCCGCCGCCTGGGGGTTCGAGCTCATCGGCGGTTACGTGCCCTGCAGGCTATGTCTGGAACAGCGGGTGCCGTATTACGTCGGCCTGCCGGTGGCGCTTCTGGCACTTGGCCTGATCTTGCGAAACAATGCGGCGGCGTTGAGCAGCCTGCTTCTTCTGGTCGTTGCCGGCGTCTTCGCCTATGGCAGCGGCCTCGGCATCTACCAGGCTGGGGCCGAATGGGGCTTCTGGCTCGGGCCCAGCGACTGTGGCGGCGGCACGGCGGCGCCCACCTCCGCCGGCGACCTTCTGACCGCGCTTTCGAACACCCGCGTCGTCAGCTGCACCGAAGCGAGCTGGCGGATGCTGGGCCTTTCCTTCGCGGGGTGGAACGCGGTCGCATCCGGCGCGGTCGCAGTGCTTGCCATTATCTCGCTTGTGGCGCACCGTCGGGCGAAAGCCTGAAATCCGTTAAAGGGGCGCTATTGCGATGACCAGCCGCGACGAACGCCATCGGCAAAAGGTGGAAGAGGCCAAGCGCGCGCTTGAGGCGGTTCACCGCGACAGCGACACGATAGGCCAGTCGGCGCTTGCGCGCACCGCCAACCGCGTGCGGGATCATTTCGCCGCCCAGGACAAGGAAGAGGACGACCCGATCGAGGTTTGGGGCTCGCGTATCGGCAGATTGGCGGGCCTGATATTCGCGATAGGCCTCGTGATTTATCTCGCCGTCACCTATCTGTGAAAGATGAAAGACGCAGCACGGTCCTGGGCGGAGAAAACCGCGCCTTCGGTGGACGATTTCGCTGAAATCGCCGAGGCGGCGTTCAATGGCCTGCCGGAAGAATTCCGCGAGCTCTGCGGCGATATTCAGATCACCGTTTCCGATTTCGCGGAAGACGACGTTTTGGAAAGCCTCGACATCGAAGACCCGTTCGGCCTCCTTGGCCTGTTCGAGGGCGTGGGGCTGGCGCATGGCGGGGCAAACAGCTTCACCGGACAGATGCCGAACCGCGTCTGGCTCTACCGCCGCCCTATCCTGGACTATTGGGCCGAGCATGACGACACCCTCGCTGAGGTGATCGCACATGTCCTGATCCACGAAATCGGCCATCATTTCGGCCTGTCGGACGAGGACATGGAGGCGATAGAAGCAAGTGCGGATTGAACGCCTGCCGCAGAACGCGCGGGGATGAGCCGGGTGCATGACCCAGGCAGGCCGGATCAACCGCGCTCCATGCCCATGTCATGCAAAAGGGTTTCGCCTTCTTGCAGGGCGCTTGCGGCTTCCGCCCCTTTTCCTTCCATCTTGAGCAGGTTCCCCAGTTTTTTGAGGCAAAGCGCATAGAGCGGCCGCATGCCCAGAGCTTCCGCCGCATCCTTTGCCGCGCGCAGATGCGAGATCGCATCTTCCCGGCAATCCTCCACCGCCATGGACGCACCCAGCAGGTATCTCGCCCACGCTCCATGGGAAACTTCGCCCGTCGCGCTGCAATGGCGGTATAGCCGCTCGGCGATATCGCAGGCCTTGGAAGTCCGCCCCGCGTTCAGCTCGACTTCGCCGATCCAGCGCAGGCAAAAGGAACGCATCGCGGTCAAATGCATGGATTCGGCCTGCCGAAGCGCTCGTTCGGCGAGCTTTTCGGCCTCCTCGAACCTGCCTTCAAGGCTATAGGCATAAGCCAGAGAGGCGGTCACGCGCGGAACGAGGATCTGGATGTCGACTTCCTCGCAAAGCGCAAGCGACTCCTCCAGAAATGGCAAGGACGGCTTCGCTTTTCCGCGAATATGGTCGACGTGGCCGAGCGCCAGGTACCCCTGGATCACGTCGAACGGCCGCCCGTACTGCCTCGCGATGGCGATCGCTTCGTTCACCGGCGCCTGGGCATCCTTGAATAGGCCCTGCTCGGCGAAGCAAAGGGCGAGATAGCAGCGTGAGACGACCGACGGCAGTGCGAACATCCCGAACCTGTTGCCGACCTCCCGGCCTTCGAGGTCCTTCACGTTCGCGCTCAGATAGTCGGCGGCGGTCTTGAATTTGCCGGTCGAGTAGTTCGAGATGCCGAGCGTGAAGCGTGTGGTCACCATCAGACCGAAATCATTGAGGTTTCCTGCGATATCCAATGCCTGCCGGCCCTCGCGGATGGCATCTTCCCACTCGGCGACGAGCCAGTGATAATGCGAAAGATAGGAATGGGTTCTGGCGATCCTCGAACGGTCGCCGAGCGTGGTGGCGAGCGCTAGGGCTTCGCTCAGGTGCGGCAGGATCTCATCATGTCGGCCCAGCGGCATCAGGGCGTTGCGCAGATCCAGCCTGACATCGATCGCATCCTCCATCACGGCCTGCTTGTCCGGCATCCGGTTGATCACCGACAGGCAGTCCTCGAAGCATCTGGACGCCTGTTGGCAGGCGGAACTTGCCATGGCCCGCCGCCCGGCGGCCCGAAGATAGTCCCTGGCCTTGACCAGATCGGCCGCGTGCTCCGCGTGAAAGGCAAGCTTGTTGAGGACCGTATCGCTTTTATCCCGATAAAGCTCTTCCAGTGCCGCCAGGATCTTTGCATGTATCTTCCTGCGGTCTCCCTGCACCATGGTGTGATAGGCGACATCATGGGTCAGTGGATGCTTAAACTTCAGAAGCGTTCGTTCGGTCTGCGCTTCGATCATCAGAAAGTGCATCTCGATCAGATGTTCCAGGATCGGCCAGATGGACTCGTCGTCCAGGTCGGCGATCCTCGCGAGAAGGTCGCTCTCGAATTCGTAGCCGAAGGCCGCCGCATCCTGCAAAAGCCGTTTTTCAACGGCCGGCAGACGGTCGATGCGCATCGCGATCACATCCTGAACGCGTGGCGGAATGGTCTGTTCGCCTATTTGCCGACTGAGCTCGAATTTGCCGTTTTCCGAAGAAAGATATCCCTCTTCAACGAGCGACCTTACGCTTTCTTCCAGGAAGAACGGATTGCCGCCCGTCCGTTCGATGAGGGAATTGCGCAGATCCTTCAGCGCCGCTTCCCGACCCAGCAGCGCATCCAGGAATTCATCGGCCGATCCGCCTTTCAGGCAGTCGAGCGGGATCTGAAAATAATGCAGATTGCCATGCCAGCCGTGGGAATATTCCGGGCGATAGCCCAGGATAATCAGAACGCGGAGGTCGAAGATGAACCTGATCGTTTCTCCGACGATCGCCTGGCTGTCGGCGTCGATCCATTGAAGGTCGTCGATCACGATGACCGCCGCAGCCGATCGGCTGACCTTGCCGAGAAGCGAATAGAGGATATGCGCCAGACGCCGCTGTCTCTGATCGGCCGTCAGCGCCTCCCAGCCCGCACCTTGCTTGACGTTGTAAAGCGCCAGAAGTGTATTCGTGAACTTGTCAGTCGCAAGATCATATTGCTGCAGCTTTTGGGTCACTTTCTCCCGGATGTGCCGCTCGTAGTTGTCCGTCTCTCGAAATTTCTCGTGTTCGAAACCGAAGATCCGGTCCAGGATTTCCTTCACCCCGGCATAGGGCGCCGGCTTGTTGTGGGAAATGCCACAGACCTTCATCGTCACCCATTCGCCAGGGGCCCGCATACGCAGGAATTCGCCGATAAGACGCGACTTGCCGACCCCCGGCTCGCCTACGATCGAAACCACGCGGCCTTCCCCCGAAGCCGCCTGCGACGCCGCGTGATTCAGAATGCCCAGTTCCGCTTCGCGGCCGACGAAGGCAACCGCGGGCCCCTGCAAGGACGTCCGCCCCGCCGAGCTGTCGACCGACAATAGCTCGTAGATCTCCACCGGATCTTCGAGGCCGCGGACCTCGACTTTACCTTTCGAGGTCGCCTGCGCCCGGTCGCGCACGAGGCGCCATGTATTTTCCGAAACGAGGACCGTGCCGGGGGACGCCATCTCCTCCATCCTCGCGGCGAGATGGGCCGTGCGCCCGAAGGCGGCATATTGCAGATCAAGCCCCTCTCCCCGCTCGCTCACCACAACCTCGCCGGAATTGATGCCGACGCGAACCGAAAGCGAGCGCGCCCCCTTCCCGGGCTTGCGAGCGAACTCTTTCTGAATGGCGAGGGCGGCGTGACACGCACGAAGCGCATGGTCCTCATAGGCGAGCGGCGCGCCGAAAATGGCCATTATGCCGTCGCCCATCGCCTGAACGACCGTGCCTTCGAATTTGCGGACAGAGCTCGTCAGCCGGTCCAGCACGCCAACAAGCAGTTCCTTCGCCTTTTCCGGGTCTCTTTCGAGCAGCCGGAAGGAGCCGCTCAGATCGGCGAACAGGATGCTGACGATCTTGCGCTCCTCGGCGAGCGATCCCTTGCGGAGATTACGCCAGGATACAACTCCGGGCTGGGCTTTATGACCAAGTTCGACTCCGCAATCGGAACAGAATTTCGCATCCGCTGCGCAGCGCGCGCCACACGCGGGACAAATGCGCAAGAGCGGCGCTCCGCAATTGCTGCAGAACCGCCCCGTATCCGGATTTTCCGACCTGCACGCATTACAACGCATGGTTTCACCTGCGGCAGTTCCCGGAATTTTCTGATCATTGACGGGAATGTACGTTTCATAATACCATTTATTGTAATCTTAGCATGAAATTCAGCAGTTTAAATAGTCGGAGGAAAGTCAATGTTCTCGTTTCCTCGCATGGTAAATTTACTGGCTATGTGTTTTTGTCTTGCTTATGCCCAACCGGCATCTGCGCAAACTCAGACGCTCAGTGAAGAGCTTGCCAAGGAAATCGTCGCAATCGTGGATACCCGAACAGCCTTCGTTTCCAGCTATGTGGCCGGCGACGTCGACGGCATAGTGGCGGCATATGACGACGACGCCACATTTGCGGGAACCCTGCAGCCGTTCTGGCTTGAGGGGCGTGACGCAATTGCCGATCTCTGGCAGCGCTATTTCGCCGCCTGGCCGCAGCGCAATCTGATTTTCCGCCAGCCTGCGGTGAGGTTTTACGGCGATGCTTCGGTCGAAACGGGCTACATGGAAATGTACATGAGCCGCCCCGAGGCCGGTACGGTCGCGACATACATCCGCTATTCGATAACCCGGATCAAAACCGACGAAGGATGGAAGATCGCCAACATGCATGTCACGAAGCTGCCGGGCACCAAATAAAACACGCCGGCAACCCGCCTGAGCAGCACTGAATGCGATTTGATTCCGCGCGGTGGGTTTGAGTCCGCGCGACGTCGGGTGCCAGCCGGGAAGATGCTCCTTCCCGGCGACAGTTTCGCGATTTTCGCTCGGAATTACTCCGACAGGCCGGCTTTCAGGTCGGGCCACTTCTTCTCCGCAAGCGCGATACGGTTTTGAAGATCCGCCTTGAATTTCTTCGAAACGTCGACGTTGTAATTGAGATAGAGCTTCCCGTCGACGATCGAGAATGCTTCCGGCTCGGTCTTCACCAGATAGCCGTTGCCCGCACCGAACGCGCAATAACCGCCGTAGGCCGGTGCGAATTTCTCGGGATTCGCGGCAAAAAGGTCCCGGTTTTCAGCGCTGGAGAAAAGCCATTTGGCACCAAGGTAGTCATGGCTGTAGCGCTCATCGCCTTTAACCGGCTTGCCCTGCTTGTGGTAGGCGACCGTATCGTAACCGCGGATCGCGATGTTGCCGTCCGAATAAAGCGTGTTGACGAGGGTTTCGCCGTAAAGCACTTCATCCGCGAAAGCCGGCGAGGCGGCCATACCGAATGCCGCGATTATCAGGCCGGCAAAAAAACTCCTGCACATTCCGATCACTGTTTTACCTCTTTAAAGGGTCTTCATCTGGCAGAGAATAAGCAGATTCACCGAATGCCAGGATCGAAAACCGATATATACTTGAAGGTTTTCACCAGAGGGCGCGGTGATCTTGCTTGTCCCATGCGTAACAACGAAGCCGACGGAACGGCAACAACACTTTGCGCTACTCACGAAGACGTGCGTCAACGGCACGAATGCGCGATCCGGCAGCGGATATCCCCGGCGCGGGCGCGGGAGGGTATGATGGAGACCAAGCATGGAAGGAACGGATTGGTGCCCCCTTCCGGGGTCGAACCGGAACTCCCTCGCGGGAACTGGATTTTGAGTCCAGCGCGTCTACCAATTCCGCCAAAGGGGCACGGGAATCGATCTAGCAGATCGCAACGAAATAGGAAAGACCGGGATATTCTTTCTCCAGAGCGCTTTCCACGAAACCGGGATCGCGTTCGCGACGGGAATTCGGCCCGGAATCGATATCTTGAGCATGCCCTTGTCGCGAAACCCGCTTCAGGTTTTGCGGGATATGCCCTGGTTCAAACTTATGAACGCCCGGCAGTGACGCGGAAAATATAAAAACCAGGCAAAAATGGCGCACTGGGCGCGCTTTCGAAGTGGATTGTGACAGCGGTGACGGATAGATGGTTTGGAATGACGATGGAAACATTTGAAACCGAACTGAAACTTGAGCTTGACCGGGCCTCGTTCAAGCATGCCAGTTCGGCCGAACTACCATCCGGATACAGTGCCGGCCGGCCAGTTACGCGCAATCTTCGTTCGATCTACTTCGACACGTCCGACTGCCGCCTGCGCAGGGCGAAATGGTCGCTTCGAGTACGCAAAGTGGGCCGCGACTGGGTGCAGACCGTCAAGAGCGGAACGGCCGTCAGCGGCGGGTTGTCGCGCCCGCACGAATACGAGATTCAGGTTTCCGGCCCCGTGCCCGAGCCGGACAAAATAGAGGACGAAGCGCTGAAATCCGTCCTTTCCAGCCTCATTGGCGCGGGCGAGCTGATACCGCAATTCGAAACCGTCATCCGCCGCACCACCAGGATGATCGAGGGCGGCGGCGGCACGGAAATCGAACTGGCACTCGACGACGGGCAGATCGTATCCGGCGAGCGGCAGTGCCCGATTACAGAAGCGGAACTTGAGCTCAAATCCGGGTCCGTCGACGCCCTGTACGATGTCGCCAAGGCCCTGGTGAACGGATCGCCCGTTCGTTTTTCGCAATCCAGCAAGGCGACGCGCGGATATGCTTTTGCCGCCGGCGAGAAAAGCGGCCCACCGAAACCGAAAACCGCCGGAGAAATCGATATTTCGCACGGCGATACGGCGGAAATCGCATTCCGCGCGATCCTGCGTTCCTGCTTCGACCAGATCGCCCACAACCGCATCGTCGTGCTTGAAACCGAAGACCCTGAAGGTCCGCATCAACTGCGCATCGGGCTGCGCCGCTTACGCAGCGCATTCAATGTGTTCAAGAAAATCATCGATCCGGCGGCTTCCGACGAACTCGACCGGCGCGCCAGGGCGATCGGGGCGGGTGTCGGCAACCTGCGCGATCTCGACGTGCTGATCGACGAAATCGTCGCGCCGCTTGAGGCGGAAATGCCCGGATCGGTTCAGGCGAACCCCTTGATTTCACACATCGGGGACGAACGGGAAAAGGTGCGTGAAAACGTCAGGCGGATGCTTGGCGATCCCAAGACCAACGATTTCCTGTTCGATCTCGCCGCCTATACGGAAGGTCGCGGCTGGCTGACGCGGCAGGCGATCGAGCAGACCGCCGCACTTGCCGGTCCCGCGCCCGAATTTGCCGCCAGGGCTTTGAATAAACAATGGAAAATAGCCGCCGAATATGGCCGGAGGATCGAAGAACTCAAGATCGAGGAGCGGCACGAAATGCGCAAGGCGCTGAAGAAGTTGCGCTACACCGTCGAGTTCTTCCGGCCGCTTTACAAGGAAAAGACCGTAAAGCCTTTTCTTGAGAAAATGAAAACACTGCAGGACATGTTCGGCTACCTGAACGATGTCGCCATGGCCGAAAAGCTGACCGGACTGCCGCAGGCCAAGGGCCAGAAAGGCGCAAGCATTTGTCTTACAACGGGTTTTGCCATCGGCTGGCATGAGGCCAGAGCGACGGGCGCATGGACACGAGCCAAAGAACTTTGGGACCGGACGCGCAAGGCCGACAAGTTCTGGACCAAATGATTCAAGCGGCGAGGAGAATTCCCCGGCGGGCACATCGGACGCCGCCGGGGGTATTCCGGGTGTTTTAGAATTCCCTGACGGATTTACGCCATCTCCGGCTCGCGCACCTTGCGGCCGTGGACGAGTTCGGCCGCGACAGTTGCCACATGCCGGCCCTGGAAGCGGGCGAGAGACAACTCCTTCTCGCTCGGCTGGCGCGAGCCGTCGCCGCCGGCAATCGTTCCGGCACCATAGGGCGATCCGCCACGCACTTCCGAGATATCGAGCAGCTCCTGGGCGGCGTAGGGCAGGCCGACGATCACCATGCCGTGATGGGCGAGCGTGTTCCACGAAGAAAGGATCGTGGATTCATTGCCGCCGCCGGTAGCGGTGGAGGTGAAGACGGAGCCGACCTTGCCGACGAGCGCGCCCTTTGCCCACAGACCGCCGGTCTGGTCGAGGAAGTTGCGCATCTGGGCGGCCATGCTGCCGAAGCGGGTGGGCGTGCCGATGATGATGGCGTCATAATCGGCAAGTTCCTGCGGATCGGCGACGGGCGCTGCCTGATCGAGCTTGACGCCGGCGCCTTTCGCTACGTCATCCGGCATCAGTTCGGGCACGCGCTTCACGGAAACTTCGACGCCGTCGACGGATTTCGCACCGTCCGCAACCGCGCCCGCCAGGCCTTCGATGTGGCCGTAGGACGAGTAGTAGAGAACCAGAACCTTCGTCATTTCAAACTCCAGAATCTTTCGCTGCGCTTCGCGGGACGGACAGACCCGCGAGCCTTCATTCGAGAGCGAATATGCGGTTTCGGATCTGGATACGAAGGGGCCGATATCTGGATGCAGTGTTCAACCTGAGTGAACAGTTAAGGCAAACTGCCGGAAGTCCGCCAAATGCCTGAACAACGCACGCAACAGCACCGGGCTTCACGCGGCGAACAAATCAGTTTGATCGGGTCGTTTGCAGTCAGTTTTCGACCACAAGCTGCATGCGCGCGGCAACGAGGCGGGACTGCGTCAGGTGGCTCGGGCGGCCGTCTGGCTCGGCGTTGAGCGCCTCGACCACGAGGACAGGCTGGCCCACGGCGATCTCCAGAAGCTTCGCCTCCTCCGGGTCCACGATCTCCGCCGAAATCCGTGTTTCCTTGCGCCGGTAATCGCCAGCGCCTGCGCGCTCAAGCGCAATGGTGACGCTGCCCGTCTCGACGAAATCGGCTGCCAGGTTCGGGAATCTTGCGCGGTCGAACCAGCTGCTCGAGCGGGTAAGCGGGATGCCATCGGCATCGCCGATGGTCTCGATGCGCAGGAGCGGCGTGCCTTCCGCAACGCCAAGCCGTTCCGCGATATAGGCGCTCGCGGGCTCGACGGTGGAAGACAGAAGCCGGCCATGCGGCTCCCGCGACTGGGCGGCGATTATTTCCGAAAAGCGGGTACGTGGCGAGATGGGGTAGTCGATCAGCCTGTCGGCGACGAAAGTGCCGCGCCCCTGATCGGCGCGCAGAAGGCCGTCCGCCGTCAGGCTGGCGATAGCACGGCGCACGGTATGCCTGTTCACGCCGAAACGCGCGGCAAGGTCCGTTTCCGTCGGCAGTTTTCCGCCGTTGGCGCCGAGACGGCCCGACAGGATTTCGGCGCGAAGCTGCTCGGCGATCTGCCGCCAGATCGCCACGCCGCTACCGCGCTCGATTTCGGGTTTTTCCGCTCCGCTCGTCATTGGCCTGTCATAGAGGGGCTGGACCAAAATGCAAATTCGTCTATACAAATAGACAAATCAGATCGACGGTGGTAGGGGGTATGGAAATTCAGGGGGAGGATGAGGCGTTGTTCAAATCCGGCGCTTCGGCACCCTCACCCTTCGAGGGCGAGGGATAGGGAAGAGTTCGCATCTTCCGCCTGAGCGCCTGCCGAATTTCTATACCTTTCGGCAAGCCCTTGGGCTCAATCCGAATAAACCGAAAGTCGTTCGCATAGAGCGCGACCTGACGCAGGAAAGAGAAACGGCATGAGCGAGGCACGGGATGACGACGCCGCGCCGAAAAAAATGGGCGATCCGCGCCGCAAGGCCGTGATGGCGCTGCTGGCGCGTAGCGACACGGAGCGGCTGGCGAATGCCTGGGAAGCGCTTTCGAACAAGCCGGCCTTCCGCACGCTGCGCGCGCCCGAAACCGGCCTTGTGATGATGCGCGGGCGCGCGGGCGGCGGTGGACGGCCCTTCAACCTCGGCGAGGCGACGGTGACGCGCGCCGTTGTCACGATCGAAAGCGGAGAGACCGGCTATTCCTACGCGCTCGGCCGCGACCGCAAGAAAGCGCTCTATGCCGCCCTGTTCGACGCGCTCTGGCAGACGGAAAAGCACCGCGACGAAGTGGAACGCGGCCTGATTGCCCCGCTTGCCGAAGACCTTGAGGCCGCCGACGCGACAGCGCGCGCCGAAACGGCGGCGACCAAGGTCGATTTCTTCACCATGGTTCGCGGAGAGGACTGATGAGCGCACTGCTTGAAGCCGCAGCGCCGCTTCCGGGCCTGCCCGACCCGGTGCACGATTCCCAGGCGACTTTCCGGACGGTGATGAACGCGCTGGCCCGGCCCGGCCAGCCGCAAAAGCTCGACACGGGCGATTTTAAAGCCCCCGCACCCCTTTCGAACACGGCGGCGGCTATCGCGCTTTCTCTAGTCGACTACGACACGCCGGTCTGGCTCGATTCCGCGCTTGCCGGGTCTTCGGAAGTCAGGCAGTTCCTGCGCTTTCACACAGGCTGCCCGATCACCGCCGACCGGGGTGAGGCGAGCTTCGCGCTCATCAGCGACGCGGAGCGCATGCCGCCGCTTGCAAGCTTCAACCAGGGCACGCTCGAATATCCCGACAGGTCCACGACGATCATCGCCATGGTCGACAGGCTGACGGGGCCGAAGGCCGTGACACTTTCCGGTCCCGGCCTGAAGACACCTGCCGGCTTTGGCGCAAACCCCCTGCCGCTTTCCTTCTGGGCGGAGCTCGCCACGATCCACGCGCAGTTTCCGCGCGGCGTCGACATGCTCTTCGTCACCAAAAAGCAGGTTGCCGGACTGCCGCGCTCAACCCGCATCGAAACAAAGGACCGCTGAGCGATGTATGTTGCCGTCAAGGGCGGAGAAAAGGCGATCCGCAACGCACACCGCCTGCTCGCGCACGAGCGGCGCGGCGACCGAGCCGTCCCGGACCTGACACTTGCCCAGATCGTGGAGCAGATGGCGCTTTCGGTCGCCCGCGTGATGGCCGAAGGTTCGCTCTACGACATGGAGCTTGCGGCCCTTGCGATCAAACAGGCGCGCGGCGACCTGATCGAGGCGATCTTTCTGATACGCGCCTACCGCACGACGCTGCCGCGCTTCGGCTACTCCGAGCCTCTGGATACCGCGAAGATGCGCGTGCGAAGGCGGATTTCGGCGACCTACAAGGATCTGCCGGGCGGCCAGCTTCTGGGTCCGACCTTCGATTACACGCACCGCCTGCTCGACTTCAAACTGGCGGCCGAAGGCGGCGAGGCCCCCGGGACGCCGGAACTGGCGGAGGCGGCAGAAGAAGACATGCCGCGCGTGACCGACCTTCTGGGCCATGAAGGCCTGATCGAGCCGGACGTGCCAGAGGGCGAAATTGAAGACAGCGAAACGGGCGACCTGACGCGCGAGCCGCTGTCGTTTCCGGCAGGCCGCGACATCCGCCTGCAGAACCTTGCGCGCGGCGACGAGGGCTTTCTGCTCGCGCTCGGCTATTCCACGCAGCGCGGTTTCGGACGCACGCACCCCTTCGCCGGCGAAATAAGGCTTGGCGAGGTGGAGGTTGAATTCTTCGCCGAGGAACTGGGCTTCGCCGTGCCGCTGGGGCGGATTTCGGTAACCGAATGCCAGATGATCAACCAGTTCCAGGGTTCGGCGAAAGCGCCGCCGCAGTTTTCGCGCGGATACGGCCTTGTCTTCGGGCAAGGCGAACGCAAGGCGATGAGCATGGCGCTGGTCGACCGGGCGCTGCGCTCCCGCGAGCTTGGCGAGGAAGGCGGCGCGCCCGCGCAGGACGAGGAATTCGTGCTGTCCCACTCCGACAACGTGCAGGCGACCGGCTTCGTGGAACACCTGAAGCTGCCGCATTACGTGGACTTTCAGGCAGAACTTGCGCTTGTCCGGCAAATGCGCCGCGAGTGGGAAGAGCGAAACCGGAAGGACAAGGCCGACGCACAGGAGGCGGCGGAATGAACGCTCAGGCGGACACCGCCACCCAGGCGGGCGAGGGCGAATACAACTTCGCCTATCTGGACGAGCAGACGAAACGCATGATCCGCCGGGCGATCCTGAAGGCTATCGCCGTGCCGGGATACCAGGTGCCGTTCGCCTCAAGAGAAATGCCCATGCCCTACGGCTGGGGTACGGGCGGGGTGCAGGTGACGGCCTCCATCCTGGGCCGGGACGATGTGCTGAAAGTCATCGACCAGGGATCCGACGACACGACGAACGCGGTCTCTATTCGCGCGTTCTTCGAAAAGACGGCGCAAGTCGCGACGACGACGCGAACCGACGAGGCGACGATCATCCAGACACGCCACCGCATTCCCGAAAAGGCGCTCAAGGAAGACCAGATCATCGTCTATCAGGTGCCGATCCCCGAACCCTTGCGCTTTCTGGAGCCGCGCGAAACCGAAACGCGCAAGATGCATGCGCTTGCCGAATATGGCCTGATGCATGTGAAGCTTTACGAGGACATCGCCCGGCACGGGCACATCGCCACCACCTACGCCTACCCGGTGAAGGTGGACGGGCGCTATGTGATGGATCCTTCGCCGACGCCGAAGTTCGACAACCCGAAAATGCACGAAATGGACGCGCTGCAGCTTTTCGGCGCGGGCCGGGAAAAGCGCATTTACGCGATCCCGCCGCATACCGCGGTGGAAAGCCTCGACTTCGAGGATTACCCCTTCGAAATCCAGAAATTCGACCGGCCTTGCGCGATCTGCGGGGCGGAGAACGTCTATCTCGACGAGGTCGTGCTGGACGATCGCGGCGGGCGGATGTTCGTTTGTTCCGATACCGACCACTGCGAGGAACGGCGCGCGGCGGGCCATACGGGCGAGGCTGGCGGAATCCCGCTGAAAGGCGAGGAGACGGCGCGATGAGCGCGAAGCCTTTACCGGACGAAGAGCCGCTTTTGCGCGCAAGCGCGCTGACCCGCCTATACGGCGAAAGGATCGGCTGCCGGGATGTTACCTTCGAGCTTTACCCCGGCGAGGTGCTGGCGATCGTCGGCGAAAGCGGATCGGGCAAGACGACGCTGCTCGATTGTCTTTCGACGCGCCTGGCGCCGACGGCGGGCATCGTCGAATACCGCATGCGCGACGGCACGATGCGCGATCTTTTCCGGCTCACGGAGGCCGAACGCAGGCTTTTGATGCGAACCGACTGGGGCTTCGTGCACCAACATGCCGCCGACGGGCTGCGCATGTCCGTTTCCGCCGGGGCGAACGTCGGCGAACGGCTGATGGCGGTGGGCGAACGCCACTACGGCGACATTCGCGGCACCGCGCTCGACTGGCTTTCGCGGGTGGAGATCGACGAAAGCCGTATCGACGACACCCCGCGCGCCTTTTCCGGCGGCATGCGACAGCGCCTGCAAATCGCGCGAAACCTCGTCACGAACCCGCGCCTCGTCTTCATGGACGAGCCGACCGGCGGGCTCGACGTTTCCGTGCAGGCGCGGCTGCTCGATCTTCTTCGCGGGCTCGTCTCCGATCTCGGGCTTTCGGTTATCATCGTCACGCACGACCTTGCCGTCGCAAGGCTGCTTTCCCACCGCATGATGGTGATGCGGCACGGCAAGGTTATCGAAACAGGGCTGACCGACCGGGTGCTCGACGACCCGCAGGCGCCCTACACCCAGCTACTCGTTTCCTCCATATTGCAGGTTTGACCATGCGCACGAGACTTCGCCTCGCCGATGTCGGCAAAAGCTTCAAGATGCACCTGCAGGAGGGAGCGGAGCTTCCCGTCGTCGCCGACGTCGGTTTCTCCGTCGCCGCCGGAGAATGCGTGGTGCTGGGTGGACCGTCGGGGGCGGGGAAAAGCTCGATCCTCAAGATGATCTACGGCAATTACGCCTGCGAGAAAGGCCGGATCCTTATAACCGCCGACGGCGGGGAGACCGTCGACATCGCGGCCGCGCAACCGCGCCGCATGCTGGCCTTGAGGCGTAGCACCATCGGCTACGTGAGTCAGTTCCTGAAAGTCATTCCCCGCGTGGCGGCGGTGGATATCGTGGCCGAGCCGCTGGTTTCGCAAGGGGCTGCGCGCGACGAGGCGCGGGAAAAGGCGATGACGCTGCTTCGCCGCCTGAATGTGCCCGAGCGACTGTGGCGGCTCGCGCCGGCGACCTTTTCCGGCGGCGAGCAACAGCGCGTCAACATCGCGCGCGGCTTCATCGCCCATTATCCTGTCCTGCTGCTCGACGAGCCGACCGCCTCGCTCGACGCCGAAAACCGGGCCGTGGTGGTGGATCTCGTGCAGGGAAAGAAGGCCGATGGGGTCGCCATGCTCGCCATCCTGCACGATGAGGACGTGCGCGAGAGGATCGCCGACCGGATCATCGACGTAAGCGCCTTCAAGGCGGCGGCGTGACGAAGGGCGCAAAACCGAATTTCATCATGGCGCCGACACGGCGCTGCCACAAGCAAATGGCAAGTCGCGTCGATACGAGGAACACCAACAGGCATTTTCCATGCGTTACGCAATCTATTATACACCACCTCACGACAACCCGCTGACGCGGCTCGGCAGCCATTGGCTCGGCCGCGATGCGTTTTCAGGCGAAAAGTTTACCCAGCCCGCGCTAGAGGAAGTTTCGCGAGAGCGGCTTCACGCGCTCACGCCCGACCCGCGCCGCTATGGCTTCCACGGCACGATGAAGGCGCCGTTTGCGCTGGCCGACGGGCGCAGCGAGGACGAGTTGCGCGACGCTTTCGCCGAATTCTGCGAGCGCATGCCGGCGTTCGACCTTCCGGGCCTTGCCGTCACGAGGCTCGGCTCCTTCCTCGCGCTGACGCCGGCAGCACCCCTTGAAACGCTCGACGTTTTCGCGGCAACCTGCGTGGAAACCTTCGACGCCTTCCGCGCGCCGCTTTCCGACGCGGATCGGGAGCGAAGGCTTGCCTCCGGCCTGTCCGACCGGCAGGCGGCTTATCTCCAGCGCTGGGGCTACCCATATGTTTTCGACGAATTCCGCTTCCATATGACGCTTTCGTCCAGACTGGAGGACGAGCGGGAAGCCGAATGCCTCAAGCGCGACGCGACGCGCTATTTCGCCTCCGTGACCGAACGGCCCCGGGCGTTCGCCAGCCTTGGCCTTTTCGCCGAGCGGGAACGGGGCGGCCCCTTCACCATTATCGACTTCAGGCCGTTGAAGGCCGGAGTGTCGACGCGCGAGGCCCAACAGGGAACCGTAAATGTCTGATCATGTCTTTTTGAACGCCCGGCTCGTCCTCCCCGACGATGTCATCGACGGAAGCCTTTCCACCCGCGACGGCAGGATCGCCGCCCTTGCCACCGGACCTTCGGCGGCCGCCGGCCACGACTGCGAGGGCGACTACCTGCTGCCGGGCCTTGTGGAACTCCACACCGACCACCTGGAAACCCACTATGCCCCGCGACCCAAGGTGCGCTGGAACCCGGTTTCGGCCGTACAGGCGCATGATGCCCAGATCGCCTGTTCCGGCATCACCACAGTGTTCGATGCGCTGCGCATCGGCATGGACCAGGAGGCCGACCTCAAGATCGACGACATGCGGCACCTGGCGGACGCCATCGAGACGGGGCTGGCCGAACACCGCCTGCGGGCCGACCATTTCATCCACCTGCGCTGCGAGGTTTCCTCGTCCGACGTCATGGATGCCTTCGCAAGATTCCACGAAGACCCGCGCGTGCGCCTGATCTCGCTGATGGACCACACGCCGGGCCAGCGCCAGTTCACCTCGCTCGACGCCTACCGTGTCTACTACCAGGGCAAGAGGGGGTTCAACGACGAGCAGATGGAAGCCTATATCGCCAAGCGCCAGGCACAGGCGAGCAAGCTCACCCCGGACAACCGGAAAAACATCGCCGCGAAAGCCGCCAAGCGCGGGATCATCGTCGCAAGCCATGACGACGCGAGCGAAGCGCATGTGGCGGAGGCGGTTGCGCTCGGCACCGCGATCGCCGAATTCCCGACGACGGTGGAGGCCGCGAAAACCTCCCATCACGCAGGTATGAAGGTGCTGATGGGCGCGCCCAATGTGGTGCGCGGCGGCTCGCACTCCGGCAATGTCTCGGCACGGGAACTGGCTGAGGCGGGTTTCCTCGACGTGCTGTCCTCCGACTACATCCCGATGTCGCTCCTGCAGGCGGCTTTCCAGCTTGCCGAGGAGGTGGAGGCGATCACGCTTCCCCGGGCCGTGCGGATGGTGACGAAGACACCCGCCGAGGCGACCGGCCTCGACGATCGCGGCGCGATAGAGGAGGGGCGCAGGGCGGACCTCGTGCAGGTGCGCCTTGTCGGCAACGTTCCGATCGTGCGCGGGGTGTGGCGCGAAGGCCGGAGGGTGGCGTGAGGCGATGAACAAGCTTGCGGAAGAGACCCCGGCGACTGACGGCAGCGGGCGCATCGGGCCGGGGCGTCTCGTGCTTGTCGTCGGCCCGAGCGGAGCCGGCAAGGACACGCTGATGGAGGGCGTGAGGAAGGCCCTTGGCGGCGATCCGGCCTGCCACTTCGTCCGCCGCCTCGTGACGCGCGACGCGGATCCGGGTTCGGAAGATCACGGCACGATCTCCCGGCGGGACTACGAGGCGCTTGCGTCAAACGGCGGCGCAGCGCTCCACTGGGAAGCGCACGGGCACGGCTACGTGCTTCCCGTTGCGCTTGACGCCGATATCCGGGCAGGGAAAACCGTGTTCGCCAACGGATCGCGCAAGATGATCGGCAAGGCCCGCGAAAAATACGAGACAGTTGTCACGCTTCTGATTACCGCGCCACGCGAGGTGCTGGCTGAACGGCTTCTGGCGCGCGGACGGGAAACGCGAGAGGAGATCGCCCGCCGCCTCGACCGCGCCGACCTGGACTATTCCGCAGGTGACGGCGTGATCGCCATAGAGAACACCGGCAGCATTAGCGACGGGGTAAGGCTGATCCTCAAGCGTCTCGGTTACTGAGCGGGAGCGCCCTCCGGCTCAGGCTGCGGCTGCGGTTCCTCGCCGGCATCCTGCCCGGCGCCTTTGCCGATGCCGAACGACCCGAGGAAACCGCGCGGCAGGCCGAAGCCCTGCTCGACCGCCTCAAGCACCTCCTTGTCGTCCACCTTGCCCTCGATCACGTCCTGCACGTCGATGCGCGTGCTGCCGCCCGTGGCACGCTGGATGACGCGGTTCGCGGTATCGGCGAGGGTTTCATCCGGTTTCGCCTTCAAGGCCTCGAACAGCCCGCCGCCAAGCTTTTGAAGCTGCTGGTAGGCGGCCTGCGGATTCTCCAGGATCCCCTCGATATCGGGGTAGATGCGCGGCTTCGCCCAGGGGCCCCGTACGACGACGGGAACGCCGAGGCCGTCAAGCTCGCGCCTCTCGCCCTTTTGCGTCGGCACCGGCGGCTGGCCCTGAAGCGTGGGGACGACCTTCGGCTCGAAACGCCAGTCGAGCATCTTTTCCGGCATGTCGACCGAACCTTCGCCGGTGAGGCGAATGAGCGGCCCCGCCATCGCAAGGTCGGTTGAGCGGGCAATGCCGTTCATCACTTCGAAGGAGGCCGAAAGCTGGGTGAAATCGGTCTTCTGTTCGTCGTTGCCGGCCCAGCCGAGCAGGGTTTCGACGGTGAGCCCGCGCACCATTTTCGGAATATTGATGCCGAGGATCGCGCCGTTCGCGAAGTCGAAGCGCGCCGTGCCGCCAAGGGCGGACACAAGCTCCGCCTCGTTCTTGCCGCGAGCGGAAAGATCGATCGAGGAGGAAACCGTACCCTCCAGCCAGTCGAACCCTGCCAGCGCCTTGAGGAAGGGGCGGGCCTTGAGGCCCGAAAGGGTGAATGTTGCCTGCACGGCGGCGACCTCGCTCGTGCCGTCGAGACGGACTTCTCCCGCACCCGTTCCGCCGTAAATCGCCATTTCCCGAAGGCTCGCCTGAAGGGCGCCCTTGACAATGTCGAGATCGACCCTGCTTTTGCCGACCTCGATATCGCCAAGGCGTATTCCCGCCGCGCTCAGATCGAGATCCGCGTCAACGGCCCCAAGGCCCGAGAAATCGACCGGATCGCGGCTCCAAGTCTCTTCACCGCCGGGAACGCGGGCCGCCACCCGTTTCGACCGGCCTGCATCGGGCGAGGCTTTCCGCTCGAGATAGGGGTCGAGAACAAGCGCATCGACGGCAAGTCTTGCCGTAACCTTCGGCGGAGAGGAGAACGCAAGTGCCCCATCGCCCCTGCCCCTGATCTCGTCGAGCTCGAAACTCGCATCAGAAAAGCGGATGTCACGAGCGCCAGCGGCGAGCTTTCCGGCAAAGCGAAAATTCTTCAACCCGCCGCCAGGACCGACGGGACGCCCGAGCCAGGCGGCAAGCCCGCGCAGGTTCGGCGTCGAAAACAGAACGTCGCCGTCGATCGCGCCGTCAAGCGACGCGGCCCCATCGAAGCCGACCGACGCACGATCGCCGGAAAGCGTAAGCTTTACCGGTGCGCCGAGCCCGGCAAGCATGGGCGCGGGCGTTGCCGAACCTTTCAACGTGAAGGCTTCCCCACGCCAGCCGAGCCCGCCGGAAACGGAGACCGGCTTGTCGAACCCGTCGAAAACGATGTCGACCGCGATATCCTCGATCCGGTCTGCCGCCTCATCGCCACCCAGCGCACGGCCAAGGCCAAGGCCCGAAAGCGAGCCACGTTCGAGATCGATGCGGCCGTTCACATCCAGCGAGCCGAGCAGGCTCGCCTGATCCGCGCCCGCACCGCGCACCGCGATATCGGCCGAAATGGTGCCGGATGCCGCCTCCGAACGCCCGGCGAGCACCAGAGCGTCGGCAAGATCGATGCCGGAGGCTTCAATCCGGGCGGCGAAGCTCGGCACGGGCTGACCAAGCTCGATACGGCCGGAGCCGGTTGCGGCGACCTCGCCGATCCCGGCCATTACTTCGCTGACCGTCACACGATCCGCGGACGCCCCGACTTTCGCGGTAAAGGCGAATGCACCGGGATCCGCCGGCGGAGATAACCCGGCAGCCCGCAGAAGCGCCAGGGAGGAATCCCCATCGCCCTCTATTTCCAGGTCCGCAGAAGGCGCGCCGGAGACGGTGCCGGCAACGGTGAATTCGCTTTCAAGCACCTTCAGAGCAAGCTCGACCGCCGAAGATCCGCCCTTCGACAACGCGAGCGGCGCGGCGATTTCGCCCTCCGTCTGCAGCCTGATACCGTCATACGTGAAGGCGCCGGAAAGGCTGGCCGGGCCGTCCAGCGCGGGCAGGGCAAGCTCCAAATTCGCATCTTCCAGCCTGTAGCGGCTGCGCTTTCGCGCATCCGCATAGGTGATCGTGGCGTTTTCGATGGTCAGCCTGTCAACGCCGATGCGCTGAAGAAACGGAGCGGAGGCTCCGTCCTCGCTTTTCGGCACGGTCTCCGCCGCTTCGCCGCCGGGGGCGCCCTCTTCGCCGTTTCCATTGGCCTTGACCGCGACATTCCAGCGATCGTCGAAAGGAAAGCGGCGGCGCGGCGCCCAGCTCGTGACACCGTCCGGGCCGATTTCGAGAAGGATTTCAGGATTTTCCAGATCGATATGGGTGATCTGAACGCGCCCGCCGAAGAGCGCCCCCCAGGACAGGCCGAAATCGATCCGCCCGACCTTGGCGAATTCCACACCGTCGGCGCCCGCCGCCCCCGATATGCCGACGTTTTCGGCGATCAGGCCGAAACCGGGCACGAGCGAAAGGTTCACATCGCCGTCAAGGCGCAAGCGCCAGCCCGTCGTCTCCTCGAACCTTGCCACCACTTCCCGCCGGATCGCATCCTTCGGAAGGAGGAAAGGCACCACGATAACAACGAGTGCAAAGACCAGAAGGATGCCGGCAAGCCCGGCGAAGAGGCGCTTCACGTAAGACCTCCAGAATACAGAATCAGCGACATTCTAAGGCAAAGCGTGGCCTTATGGTGACATCTTGAAGCGCCCATGCATATACATTCGCGCCAAGGGAACCTATATCCAAGGCCGCAGTGAGCATTTAACGATTTGCAGCGCCGTCGTAAAAATGCGCCATGTTAAGGAGCAAGGAGGAAGAACATGCCAGGCATATTCGACGCCGAGCGACGACAAGATGGCACTTTTTCCCTGCGGCCCGAACGGGTTGGGTCAAAATCGCTTCTGAATATGGCGCAAATGCTCGAAAGTGAACGGCACTGTCTTGCGCTTTGCGTCTGTTCAGAAACGATTTTGGCCTCCAACGCTGCTGAACATCAAATCCTCACTGCGACCTAGTGCAGCCGTTTGACGCAACGGCACCATGGCGACAAGATATGCGCTCGGACAGGGAAGGGCCATGCTCACATCGATCAAGCGTTTCATCAAGCAGGTTACCTACGGCGAAAGCGATAGCCTCGTCTTTCAGGAGGACGACCACAGGCTCGCGGCGGCGGCGTTGCTCGTGCATATCATCGCGGTGGACGGCATTGTCGACGATTCGGAGCGGGAAACGCTGAAAAAGGTCCTTAAATCGGCCTACAAGCTGACCGACGACATGGCGGGCGAGCTGATCCGCGAAGCGCATCAACGCGACAGCGAGGCGGTCGACCTTTATGGCTTCACCTCGGTTCTCAAACGCAAACTCGACAGCGAGGAGCGCCTCAAGGTCGTGGAGATGATGTGGGAACTCGTCTATGCCGACGGAATGGTGCATGAATTCGAGGACAACACCATCTGGCGCGTGGCCGAACTTCTCGGCGTTTCCTCGCGCGACCGCCTTTCGCTGCGGCGCAAGGTGGCCGGCGAACAGGACTTGAACCTGAACGGGAGCGAGGACGACGAATAGCGCTGTCCGGCCCACGTTCCACCACCCTGTGGCGATCTCCCGAATGGGTCTGGACCGGAAAAATTGCGGCGATATACTCCGGTCCATGTTTCTTGATCCCAAAGACCTTGCCGGCCGCCCCAAGATACTCACCATCCTTCACCAGGAGCATTCGACACCAGGCCGCGTCGGCCAGGAGCTTCTGAAAAGAGGGTTCGCCCTCGACATCCGCAAACCCCGTTTCGGCGACACTTTGCCTGAATCGCTGAAGGACCATGCGGGTGCCGTCATCTTCGGCGGGCCGATGAGCGCCAACGACACCGACGCCTTCATTCAGCGCGAGATCGACTGGATCGACGTGCCGCTGAGGGAGGAAAAGCCGTTCTTCGGCATCTGCCTCGGCGCGCAGATGCTGGTGAGGAATCTTGGCGGGCATGTGGGAAGCCATGACGACGGGCTTGTCGAGATCGGCTATTACGACATCACCCCGACGGATGCCGGCAAGGCGCTCATGAAATGGCCGAAGAAGGTCTACCAGTGGCACCGCGAGGGCTTCGAGCTGCCGAAGGGAGCCGAACTTCTGGCCGGCAGCGAAACCTACCCCAACCAGGCGATCCGCGTCGGCAGGAATGCCTTTGGCATACAGTTCCACCCCGAGCTTACCTACAAGATGATGGTGCGCTGGACGACGCACGGTGCGCCGCGCATGGACCTGCCCGGCGCGCGCCAGCGGCGCGACCATTTCTCCGGCCGCTTCGTCTTCGATCCGCCGCTGAAGACCTGGCTCGACAATTTCCTGGATCTGTGGATCGGCACGGCCGAAAAGCCGGCACAGGCCAACGAAATGCGCGAAGCGGCGGAGTAAGGCCGCTCCACTTTCAAACTGGCTGAAGGGAGGGCGCAGTGATGCGAGACCGCCTTTCCGTCGTCGTCGGCGACATCACCAAGCTTGAGGTCGACGCCATCGTCAACGCCGCCAACGAGCAGCTCTTGCGTGGCGGCGGCGTGGACGGCGCGATCCACCGCGCGGCGGGGCCGGAACTGCAGGAAGAATGCCGCAAGATCGGCGGATGCCCGACCGGCGAAGCACGGATCACCAGGGGATACCGCCTGCCCGCACGCTACGTGATCCACACCGTCGGCCCGGTCTGGCACGGCGGAAACAAGGGCGAGGCCGACCTTCTGGCCGCCTGCTACCGAAACTCCATCTTGCTTGCCAATGCCCATGGGCTTTCGAGCATGGGTTTTCCGGCGATCTCGACCGGCATTTACGGCTATCCGGCGGATGAGGCGGCGGCGATCGCCGTGAGGGCGACCATGGATGCACTGCCGGAGCCTGGGGCCAGCCCGGATAAAGTGATCTTCTGCTGCTTTTCGGAAGAAAGCGCCGCGCATCATCGAGCAGCGCTGGATGCAATCCTCCAGTAGGAAAACGCGGGCGATGAACACCCGCACCTTTCGTCAGTTTCAACCCGCAATGACGACCAGAAGGTCCTTGGCGTCGATCTGCACGCCCGGCTCAACGAGAACTTCCGCGACCTTGCCGTCCTTTTCCGCATGAAGGGCCGTTTCCATCTTCATCGCCTCGATGGAGACCAGAACGTCGCCCGCCTTGATCTCCTGCCCCGGCTTGACCGCGACCGTGGAAATGACGCCCGGCATCGGCGCGCCGATGTGGGCGGGATTGCCCTCTTCCGCCTTGCGACGCGCAGCCGCCGCATCCGCACCATGCGCACGATCCGGCACCTTCACGTTGCGCGGCTGGCCGTTCAACTCGAAGAAGACCTTCACCTGGCCCTTCTCGTCGGTCTCGCCGATCGCCTGGCAACGCACGACGAGCGTTTTTCCCGGTTCAAGGTCGACCAGAATTTCCTCGCCCGCCTCAAGCCCGTAGAAATAGACCGGCGTGGGCAGGACCGACGTCGGCCCGTAGGTCTCCTGCGCCTTCATGAAATCGGTGAAGACCTTGGGGTACATGAGGTAGGAGGCAAGGGCGGCGTCATCGATGTCGACGCCGGTTTTCTCCGCCGCCTCCTTGCGCCGCGCCTCGAGATCGTCATCCTCAAGCAGCGAACCCGGACGCACCGTGATCGGCTTTTCGCCCTTCAGCACCTTCTTCTGAATACCTTCCGGCCAGCCGCCGGGTGACTGACCGAGATCGCCGCGCATGAGCTGAACGACGCTGTCGGGGAAGGCGACATCCTTCTTCGGATCGAGGACATCGTCAGGCGTGAGACCCTGGCTCACCATCATCAGCGCCATGTCGCCGACGACCTTGGACGACGGCGTGACCTTGACGATGTCGCCGAACATGAGGTTTGCGTCGTGATAGGCCTGCGCGACATCGTGCCAGCGGGTGTCGAGGCCGAGCGAGCGGGCCTGCTCCTTCAGGTTGGTGAACTGGCCGCCCGGCATCTCGTGCAGGTAAACCTCCGAAGCGCCGGATTTCAGGTCGCTTTCGAAGGCGCGGTACTGGTTGCGCACCGCTTCCCAATAAAAGGAAATCTCGCGGATCGCCTTCGGGTCGAGCCCGGTGTCGCGGTCCGTGCCGCGAAGCGCTTCGACGATGGAGCCAAGGCAGGGCTGGGAAGTCATGCCCGAGAGCGAATCCATCGCCGCATCCACCGCGTCGACGCCGGATTCGACCGCCGCAAGCACCGTCGCCGCTGAAATGCCCGAGGTGTCATGCGTGTGGAAGTGGATCGGGATGCCGACTTCCTCCTTCAGCGTCTTGAAAAGCACGCGGGCGGCCTGCGGCTTCAGGAGCCCCGCCATATCCTTCACGCCAAGGATATGCGCACCGGCCTTTTCCAGATCCTTTGCCAGCGAAACAAAGTACCGCAGATCGTATTTCGGGCGGGCGCTGTCGAGGATATCGCCCGTGTAGCAGAGCGTACCCTCGCAAAGCTTTCCCGCCTCGCGCACCGCATCCATCGACACGCGCATGTTCTCGACCCAGTTCAGACAGTCGAACACGCGGAAAAGATCGACGCCGTTTTCGGCAGCCTGCGCGACGAAGAATTTCACGACGTTATCGGGATAATTGGTGTAGCCGACGCCGTTCGCCCCGCGCAGCAGCATCTGCAGGAGAACGTTCGGCACCTTTTCGCGGATAAGGCGCAAACGCTCCCACGGGTCTTCGGTCAGGAAGCGCATGGCGACATCGAAGGTCGCGCCGCCCCAGCATTCAAGCGAGAAAAGCTGCGGCAGGGCGGAGGCGTAGGCATCCGTTATGCGCAAAATATCGAAGGTGCGCATGCGGGTGGCGAGCAGCGACTGGTGGCTGTCGCGCATGGTCGTATCGGTAATGAGCGCGCGCGTCTCGCCCTTCATCCAGTCCGCGAAACCTTCCGGCCCCAGCTCGTCGAGAAGCTGGCGCGTGCCGCTCGCAGGTTTCGCGTCATATCGCGGCACCTGCGGGGCGGCGGCTTCGGCCAACGGGCGCAGGCGGTCGCGCGTTTCGGGATGGCCGTTCACCGTCACATCCGCGATATAGGTGAGAAGCTTCGTCGCCCGGTCCTTGCGGCGGACCTGCTCGAAAAGTGCCGGCGTCTCGTCGATGAAGCGGGTGGTGTAGTTGTTCGACCGGAAATCCGGATGGCCGATGATGTTTTCCAGGAACACCAGGTTGGTGGCGACGCCGCGGATGCGGAATTCGCGCAGCGCGCGATCCATGCGCTGTGCGGCCTCTTCCGCCGTCGGCGCCCAGGCGGTGACCTTTTCAAGCAGCGGATCGTAGAACCGGGTGATGACCGCGCCCGAATAGGCCGTGCCGCCGTCAAGCCGGATGCCGAAGCCGGTCGCGCCGCGATAAGCGGTGATGCGGCCGTAATCGGGAATGAAATTCTGTTCCGGGTCTTCCGTCGTGATGCGGCACTGGAGCGCGTGGCCGTTCAGCCGGATGTCGCCTTGAGCTGGAATGCCGGAACCCGGATCGCCGATGATCGCGCCGGAGGCGACGCGGATCTGCGCCTTGACGATGTCGATGCCCGTCACCTCTTCGGTGACCGTATGCTCGACCTGGATGCGGGGGTTGACCTCGATGAAATAGACCTTGCCCGTGTCGGCATCCATCAGGAATTCGACCGTGCCGGCGCCGACGTAGTCCACCGCCTCGCCGATCTTCAGGCCGTAGGCGCAAAGCTCCTCGCGCTTTTCGGCATCGAGATAGGGAGCGGGCGCGCGCTCAACGACCTTTTGATGGCGGCGCTGGATGGAGCAGTCACGCTCGAAGAGGTGAACCAGATTTCCGTGGCGGTCTCCCAGGATCTGCACCTCGACGTGGCGCGCGCGCTCCACGAGCTTTTCCAGATAGACCTCGTCCTTGCCAAAGGCGGCCTTGGCCTCGCGTTTCGCCGCCGTGACGTCGCGGGCAAGCTCCTTCTCGTCCCGGATCACGCGCATGCCGCGCCCGCCGCCGCCCCAGGACGCCTTGAGCATGACCGGATAGCCGATGTAGGCGGCGAGCTTCTTCACCGTCTCCATATCGTCGGGCAGCGGATCGGTCGCCGGCATGACCGGCACGCCGGCATCGAGCGCGATGTTGCGCGCCGAAACCTTGTTGCCCAGCGCACGCATCGTTTCCGGCCGGGGGCCGATGAAGACGATGCCGTTCTCCTCGCAAGCCTCGACGAACTCCGGACTTTCGGAAAGCAGCCCGTAACCCGGGTGTATGGCGTCCGCGCCCGAAAGCTTCGCCACCCGCATGATCTCGTCGATGGACAGATAGGCCTCGATCGGGCCAAGCCCGGCACCGATCTGATAGGCCTCATCCGCCTTGAAACGGTGCAGCGCCAGCTTGTCCTGCTCCGCGAAGACGGCAACCGTCTTCATGCCAAGTTCGTTTGCCGCGCGGAACACGCGAATGGCGATTTCAGACCGGTTGGCGACGAGAATCTTGCGAATGGCCAAAGGCGTCCTCCCATACGAACAAAAATAACGTCGCGGACCTTCTACTAAAGGATAGGTCCCAAGGGAAGCGCCGCACAATTTTTGGTGCAGAGCAAAAACTTTGTCCGCAAACGAGACAATTTCCTTCGCCGATCCGGAATTGGATTGTTCGACCAGCTTCCCGGAAATCAAAATCTCGTGGCTTCGATCCTGAAACCTACAATTTATCGGCGAACCAAAACCGGAACATTTTACCAACAGCGATTCGTACGGCAGATGTTCCGCATTCCGCCCAATCGTTAACAAGATCCTGTCAGATTTATCGATTCACTTAACGAAAATTTTGCACTTGACCGGTTTCCGACCTGAATCCGCCTGAGCTTGAAAATTCCGCTAAGATTCTGAGCGGATTCACGATTTCGCGCCAAGCCAGCCGCCGCATACAAGATTTCGTAGGGAACGAAAGCGGAATCTCCAAGAGTCTGCGATTCGGTCGGCATTTGTTCCAGACTCGTTCTTTTTACGAGTCTCGTGCCGCCGATTCGCGCAATGCGGGCATTCGCCGGACATGATTCGAGCCACACCGCAACGCGCAACAAAACGCGCAACAATCGGCCAGCGTCCGGACAAGGCGCATCAACGATCCGGAAACCACGGGAAGCGCTTTTGCTTAAAAAGGGGCGCGACACGGCCCGAACCAATATGCTAGGAAACCTGTACGGTAATTCCTCCAAGCGCATTCAGCCGGAACGCAAGTTCGAGCGACAGGCCAAGACGTCACCAGCCCAAAATGTTTCAGTCAGGATATTCGCCGCTACCGCCGGCCGCGCGCGCCCGCACCGTTACCGCCGTTTTGGGGCCGACGAACACGGGCAAGACGCATCTGGCGATCGAACGCATGATCGCACAGCCGTCCGGCCTTATCGGCCTGCCGCTGAGGCTCCTGGCGCGCGAAGTGTTCGGCCGGCTGGTGCAGCGGGTGGGCGCGGATGCCGTCGCGCTGATCACGGGCGAGGAAAAGATCGTCCCGCCGACCCCGCGCTTCTGGGTTTCCACCGTGGAGGCGATGCCGCTCGACCTCGACACGGAGTTTGTCGCGATCGACGAGGTCCAGCTTGCTGGCGACCTTGAACGCGGTCACGTGTTTACAGACCGCCTTCTCAACCTGCGCGGCCGGTCGGAAACGCTGCTTCTGGGCGCGGCGACGGTGCGCCCGCTGCTTGAGAAACTTATCCCCGGCATCAATGTGGTCACGCGACCGCGCATGTCGGTGCTGACCTATGCGGGTTCGAAGAAAATCACACGCCTTCCGAGGCGCTCCGCCGCCGTCGCCTTTTCGGCGAGCGAGGTCTATGCGATCGCGGAACTGATCCGCCGCCAACGCGGCGGAGCCGCCGTCGTTCTCGGCTCGCTGAGCCCGCGCACGCGCAATGCGCAGGTGGAGCTTTTCCAGAACGGCGATGTGGAACACCTCGTGGCGACCGACGCCATCGGCATGGGCCTCAACCTCGATGTCGACCACATCGCCTTTGCCGGCAACCGCAAGTTCGACGGCTATCAATACCGCCAGCTCACGCGCTCCGAGATGGGTCAGATCGCCGGCCGGGCCGGAAGGCACACGCGTGACGGCACATTCGGCGTGACGGGGCGGGTCGACCCGCTCGACAACGAACTGGTGGACGCGCTGGAATGCCACCGCTTCGATGCGCTGAAGGTGCTGCAGTGGCGCAACCCGCAGCTCGATTTCACCTCGCTTGACCGGCTGATACGCTCGCTGGAACAGCCGCCGGGCGAAGAAGGCCTTGCCAAGGCCCCGCCCGCGGAGGACCAGAGCGCGCTGGAACACGC
Organism: Hongsoonwoonella zoysiae; assembly: GCF_013266695.1. Classification (GTDB taxonomy): domain Bacteria; phylum Pseudomonadota; class Alphaproteobacteria; order Rhizobiales; family Stappiaceae; genus Hongsoonwoonella; species Hongsoonwoonella zoysiae. The sequence goes on along the minus strand of NZ_JABRXF010000001.1, from coordinate 965,624 downwards.
CGCGCGCGACCCCGACATCCGCCGCATCGCCACCTCGCGAGAGCGGATCGAACTTCTGTGGGACGTCTGCCAGGTGCCGGACTACCGTAAGATCGCGCCCGCAAACCATGCGGACCTGATCGCTTCGCTTTACGGTCATATAACGCGGGATGGTGTCATTCCCGACGAGTGGTTCGGCGCGCAGGTTTCCTTCGCCGACCGGATCGACGGGGACATCGACACGCTGGCGAACCGGATCGCCCATATCCGCACATGGACGTTCGTCGCCAACCGCGCGGACTGGCTTGGCGACCCGGCTTATTGGCAAGGCGTCACGCGTAGCATAGAAGACCGTTTATCCGATGCCCTCCATGAAAAGCTAACGCAGCGTTTCGTGGATCGGCGAACCAGCGTATTGATGCGACGTTTGAGAGAAAACGCGATGCTCGAAACGGAGATCAACCAGACCGGCGACGTCCTTGTCGAGGGTCAGCACATCGGCCAGTTGCAGGGTTTCCGGTTCGCGCCGGACGCCGCAGCCGAGGGACCGGACGGCAAGACCGTGCGCGCGGCGGCGCAAAAGGCGCTGGTGAGCGAGATAGAAAGGCGCGCGGAAAAGCTTTCCAAGGCGCCGAACGAGGAATTCGCGCTTTCCACCGACGGGACGATCCGCTGGCAGGGCGAAATCGTGGCGCGGCTGATCGCCGGCGAAACGGTGCTTGCGCCAGGCTTCGTTATCCTTGCCGACGAAACGCTGACGGGGCCGTTGCGCGACAAGGTGCAGGAGCGGATTTCGCTCTGGATCAAGGCGCATATCGGTACGCTATTGAAGCCGCTTCACGACCTGGAGGCGGCAGAAGGCATGGAAGGGCTTGCGCGCGGCGTCGCCTTCCGCATCGTCGAGGGACTCGGCATCCTGGAGCGCCAGGACGTGGCGGAAGACGTGCGCCAGCTCGACCAGGGCGCGCGGGCATCGATGCGCAAACTGGGCGTCCGCTTCGGCGCCTACCACATTTACGTGCCCGCCCTGCTGAAGCCGGCGCCAAGCCAGCTCATCGCCCAGCTTTGGGCGCTCAAGCACGGCGAGCCGGATATGCCCGGCCTCAACGAACTGCCGCAGCTTTCGGCCTCCGGGCGCACGTCGATACCGGTCGATCCCGAAATCTCGCGCGATCTTTTCAAGGTCGTCGGCTTTCGCGTGTGCGGGCCGAGGGCCGTGCGCATCGATATCCTGGAACGGCTGGCCGACCTGATCCGCCCGCTGATCGCCTGGAAGCCGATCGACAAGTCTGTCGAACCGCCGGAAGGCGCGATCGCAGAGGGCGGCGGATTCACCGTGACCGTGGCCATGACATCGCTGCTCGGCTGCGCGGGAGAGGATTTTTCAGCCGTGCTTAGATCGCTCGGCTACCGGTCGAGCCCGCGTGAGGTGACGCGACCGACAAAGGCGAAGCCGGAAGACGGCGCGAGCGCCGAAACGCCCGCATCCGAAGAGAAACCGGCGCAGGAACCGCAACCGGTAAAGGCGGAAGCCCAAAGCGGCGAGGAAACGCCAGAGACCACCGAAGCTGTAACCGATCCGGCCGAAGCGGCATCGCAGGAAGCCGAGGCCCCGCAGACCGAAGAGGCCCCGGCGGCAGCGCAGGAAGAGACGCCTGCGGCATCCGACGCCCCGGCCGAAGCACCGGCTGCCGAAGCGCCCGCCACGGAAACAGCCGCCTCCGAAGGCGCTCTTGCAGAGAGCGCTGAGGGCGAGGACACGGTCATGGAAACCTTGACCGTGGAAGTGTGGCGGCCCGGACGCGGCGACCGACGCTCCAGGAACCGCCAGGAAGGCCAGCGCCAGGCAGGCAGGCATGCGGACGGTGGCACGAGAGACGGCAACGGAGAGGAAGGCCGCGAAAACCGCAACGCCAGGGGCCCGCGCCGAGGCAAACCCGGACGCAGCGGGCCCGGCCACGGGCCAGGCAAGGGCGCGGGCAAGGGCGCGGGCAAGGGCGGCGGCAAGCCCCACTCCGGCCAGCGCAAATCCGCACCGCCCAGGGAAAAGCGTGCCGACCCGGATTCACCTTTCGCGGCACTGGCGGCCTTGAAGGCCGATCTTGAAAAGGGCGGCTCCGGCAAATCGTGACGGGAGTGCGCGGTGAGCGAAGCGGCATCAGCACAGCGCATCGACAAATGGCTTTGGCATGCGCGTGTGACCAAATCGCGCAGTCTGGCCCAAAAGCTCGCCGTTTCAGGCCATGTCCGGCTCAACCGTGAAAAGGTGGACGCGGCCAGCAAGACAGTGAAGGTCGGCGATGTCCTGACCGTCGCTCTGGAACGGCGCGTGCTCGTGTTGAAAATTCTCGCGATCGGAAGCCGGCGCGGCCCCGCAGCCGAGGCCCGGCTTCTATATGAGGATCTTTCGCCCCCGAAACCCGCACGCCCCGCCGGGACCACCCCCGCTGATGGGCGGCGCGAGGCGGGCGCGGGCCGGCCGACAAAGAAGGAACGGCGACAGATAGACGCTTTTCGCCGGTCGGAAGACTGAAATTTCGCTAAAATGCCGCTGGTTAGAATGATTTCGTTTCGAGGCCCGAAAATGTCGCCTCAAGCAGCCTTGCGGGCGCGGCGCAAAGGCGTTACCCAGTCGCCCGACAGGAAACTTTGACACCGGCCCGTCTCATCGGCTTGCTGAAGGCGGGATCGGGGATAAATGACAGATCAGGAGCCGCCCCGCGCGGGAAATCCCGCACCGGGTGCCGCGGTGCGGGCCGGCCCAGAATGCACGCCGGACACCTTCGAGGCGTGGCGTGTACGAGAGGAACGCGATGACCTACATCGTCACCGACAATTGCATCAAGTGCAAATACACCGACTGCGTCGAGGTCTGCCCCGTGGACTGTTTCTACGAGGGCGAGAACATGCTGGTCATCCATCCGGACGAATGCATCGACTGCGGCGTGTGCGAGCCGGAATGCCCCGCAGAGGCGATCAAGCCCGACACGGAGCCGGGCCTGGAAAGCTGGCTTGAGATCAACACCAAATACGCCGCCGAGTGGCCGAACATCACGGTGAAGAAAGATCCGCCGGCCGACGCCAAGGAATTCGACGGCAAGGAAAACAAGTACGAGCAGTATTTTTCGCCGGAACCGGGACAGGGCGACTGACCCGTTAGAATTACCCTACGTAATCTTCAAATGCCGGATCGTCGCAGGCGATTCGGCATCCTCATTTTGACGAAGACTTTGAATTCCACAATTTTTTGTGCTATATAAGTATCACAGTCGATGATAACCGAATCCCCCTCCCAACGGAGGTTTTTTTATGATCGCAATCCGAACCCCGGTTGCGAAGGCGGCTAGGACCGTAAAATCCCCAGGTATGTCGAGGCTCGGAGCTTTTATCGGCTGACCATCGTAAAACGCGGATCCTTCGCGGCAAGCCCACCTGCCGATCGGGATCAATGCGTGTCTTTATCCTTCGGAGCGCCATCGCAAGGACGGCGGCTCTCCTTTCGGCCGATGATGGCCGGCAACTGCGCAGGAGTGACAAAACCATATGGCAACGACCGCTAAGAAGGCCGCGCAGCGACAAGGTTTCAAAACAGGCGAGCATATCGTTTATCCCGCCCATGGCGTGGGACAGATCACAGCAATCGAAGAACAGAATGTGGCAGGCTTCTCCCTCGAACTGCTGGTGATCAGCTTCGAGCAGGACAAGATGACGCTGCGCGTGCCTGTGGCGAAGATTCCGTCCGTCGGCATGCGCAAGCTTTCCGACGCCGCCACCGTGAAGAAAGCGCTGGAAACGGTGCGCGGACGCCCGCGCGTCAAGCGCACCATGTGGAGCCGCCGCGCCCAGGAATACGAGGCGAAGATCAACTCGGGCGACCTTATCTCCATCGCCGAAGTGGTGCGCGATCTCTACCGTTCCGACAGCCAGCCCGAGCAGTCCTATTCCGAGCGCCAGCTCTATGAGGCTGCGCTCGACCGGATGTCGCGCGAAATCGCCGCTGTCAACAAAACCTCAGAGACGGAGGCGGTGCGCCAGATCGAGCAGAACCTGGCCAAATCCGAAAGCCGCAAGGCTGCTGCCGCAGCGGCGGCCGCGGAAACCGATGGCGAGGACGACGAGGACGCCCAGGAAGAAGCCGCCTGAGGCAAAGTTGCGCGAAATCGCCAACGCATTTCAGAAAGCCCGGCAATGCGCCGGGCTTTTTGATTTGGAAAACAGACTACCGGCGCTGCCTGTCTGCCTGCTGAGCGCAGCATGCGGGGAAAACGGCGCCCTGGCGATTTCTGCGATCACGAAAAGGCGCAGAACACCTTAAAGCCCGCCGGCCGGCCGCACGAAAGAGGGTGAGACCGCCATGCGCGAGAAAGAATTTCAAGGTTCAGCGGAGCTATTCGCGACAAATAGCATGCTTTGGTGCCGATTTTCACTTTATTCAATGCAATTGAAGTATCAATTGGACTTGAATTTTCCAGATAATTAATTATCGTCGATGTCCATATTATAATAGTTATGGACTTGAACCGTTATTCATATTACCATTTTAGGATAATAATAATTGAAAATAGGCGCTACAGCTCAAAAAAGCGATAAATACGTTCAATAAGAAACGCTGATGATATCGCACAAAAAATTGTCTTTGAGCTGATCCCTCACGAGACGCATCATTTAACAAGCGCGGAAATGCGCGGTCGACCGGACAAATGCCGGCTGGCGGATCAAGCTTCCGGGACTGTCGCATGCAGGATGTGTGGCTTCCTCCCGCCCGGAGCTGATCCAGGAAACCGGAGACCGCGTAGGACGATCATACACCGACCACAACGAACGCCCGCATGAGGCGAGGAGGTGGTAATGAGTTCAGCACGGATACATGGAAGCCGGAGACAGCTCGTCAAGGCGGCGATGAACGCGCCTTACCTTTCCCGCGAGGAAGAACACGAGCTGGCGCTCAAATGGCGTAACGAAGGCGATCAGGCGTCGCTCGACCGCCTGTCGCTCGCTCACATGCGGCTCGTAATCGCTGTTGCCGCAAAGTACCGGAATTTCGGACTTTCGATGGGAGATCTCATTCAGGAAGGCCATGTCGGCCTGCTGGAGGCGGCGTCGCGCTTCGAGCCCGAACGGGAAGTGCGCTTCTCCACCTATGCGACATGGTGGATACGCGCATCGATCCAGGACTATATCCTTCGCAACTGGTCGATCGTGCGCGGCGGCACATCGTCCACGCAAAAAGCGCTGTTTTTCAACCTTCGCCGGCTTCGCGCGCGCCTCTCGCGCGGGACCTCACGGCTCTCGGAGGACGAGATCCACACGCAGATCGCCGATGCGGTGGGCGTGAAAGTGGGCGACGTGGCGCTGATGAGCGCGCGTCTGTCCGGACCCGACACGTCTCTCAACGCGCCGGTCGTGGAATCCGACGGCCAGAGCGCCGACCGGCAGGATTTCCTTGTCTCGGAAGACCCGCTCCCGGAAGAAACGGTCGGCAACGTGATCGATACGGAGCGGCGGTCGAAATGGCTGCAGAGCGCACTCGGCGTGTTGAGCGAGCGCGAACTGAAGATTGTGCGCGAACGCCGCCTTTCCGAAGAAGGCGCCACGCTGGAGGCGCTTGGCCAGAAGCTCGGCATCTCCAAGGAGCGGGTGCGCCAGATAGAAAACCGCGCACTTGAAAAACTGAAGGATGCCTTGCTCAAGGCGCAGCCGGACAGGATAGCCTATTCCGGCTGAAAAACTCCGAGATAACCGGTAAGAACCAAACCCCGGAAGCGCCGCTTCCGGGGTTTTTTGACACTAGAGCATATCCCGCGAAATCTGAGTCGGAATTTGTGACAAGGATATGTTCAAGTTATTGATTCTGGAACGATTTCTTGCCACGAAAGCGACCCCGCTTTCAGGAAAAGCGCTCCGCGCGTCTGGATGGATCAGTCGATGACGATTTTCAGCGGCGTGCCCGCCTCGATGGGGCGGCCCGGCTCAAGCTGATTGAGCACGGTGAAAAGTTCGAGGCGGCGGCTCGGCTCTATTCCGCTCATGGCGACGGCCAAGCGCTCCGGAGTGTCGCCCGCTTTCGCCCGCACGACCCTGATCCGAAGCGGCTGGAGGCGGGCGCGCTCGGTCGGCGTGAGCTGGCGGAAGCTTTGGACCGTTTCCTCATAGGCCCGCACGAATGCATCCTTCGGAGAGCGGGTGGCGAATATGAACCTGTAACCCGTGCGGCCGATGCGAATGACGGCAATCCTGAAGGACCAGCCGTCGGTGAGCGCGGAGGCAGTCACCGCGGGCAGGCCGTTGATCGTATCCGCGCGCACGCTATCGGCGATCAGGCCGTTGATCCAGCCGCTGCGCATATAGGCTTCGAGCGAATCGAATTCCGTCAGGTCCGCGCCGTCGAAGCGAACGGCAGTCCCGTCCGCATGGCTTGCCAGCACGGCTTCCGGCGAGTTTTCAAGGATATAGCCCGGCGGGACGGAGAAACCTATGCCAAGCGCCTTGTGAAGGAACGACCGTCCGCGAATGAAGCCCTCCAGCGGATCGTCGCCATAGAGCATTCCATCGATCTTCGTCAGATACGCCTCGCGGTCTCGCTCGCCGATTCCCGGCGCGCCGATCTGGCGTGCTTCGCGCACGGCAAGCGTCACGCGCTCGGGCGTGGACGGATGGGACGACAGGAAATCGGGAGCGGTCGATGTGTCGCCCTGTGCGGTCAGGAAATTCGAATAAGCCGCCATCGACTTCAGAAAGCGGGCCGCGGCAAAAGGATCGTACCCCGCGCGCGAAAGCGTCCTGACGCCGATCGCATCCGCCTTCAACTCCTGAACCTGGGAGAACCGCGCAAATGACAGCTGCGAAGAGACGAGGGCGGCCCGCGCCTGATCCGGATTGCGCACCACATTGACCAGGACGCGCGAGGCAAGCTCCGTGGCTTCGGCGCGCTGCTGACGCTCGATCGCGTGGTTCGCCGTTACATGCGCCATTTCGTGAGCCAGGACGGCAGCGACTTCCGACGTGTCGTTGGCGAGCGCCAAAAGCCCGCGCGTGACATAAAGATACCCCCCGGGCAGCGCAAATGCGTTGACGGTCGGTGAGTTGAGAATCGTCACCCGATAAGTGCGGGAAGGGTCGTCAGAAGCCTCGACCAACCGGCCGACGACCTGAGCCACGGCGCGTTCGGCGCCCCTGTCCTCGTAAACGCCGCCATAGGTGGCTACGACGCGCGGGTGCTCGCGGGCACCCAGCTCCGCCGCGACGCCCGGACGCAGGGACCCCGGCCGCGCCACGCCAAGCTGCGAGCCTCCGGTGCCTGTCAGCTGACAAGCGCCGACAAGAAAGGCAAGACCCAGCGACGCGAACGCCCTGAGCCAGCCTGAGCGGCGCGAATATAACCTCTTTCCTGTCATTTGCCGACGTCGGATCCCGATGTCAGTTGCTCCAGTTGGGCCGGATGGTCGAGAACGAGCAAAGGTCCCCGGTCCAAAGTGACGAAACCGCGCAGACGCACCCGCTGACCTTCCAGAGCGGCGATATCGACGCCGGCGGCATCAAACGCTGTTTCACGTCCGACATCAATGGTCGCCGTGAAATCGCGAGACCACCGATAGCCGAAATTCAGATAATGTGTCCGTCGGGTTCGCCCAACCGACACCACACGCCCTTCCACCAGCGCGAAATGGCCAACCATACGCGAAATGGCATCCGGGTCGCTGGCGGGCAGGACCGAAAAACGCCGCCAAAGGCCCTTGCGCCCGGCGCGCGCCTTGCCTTCCAGCGCTAAAAGCGGCGTCAGACAATCCACCGTGGACGTTCGCGGATCGACCAAGGCGGCGCCGGATGCGACAAGTTTCGCCGCCAGCCAGGCGCCGCTTTCAAGCTCCACCAGATCCCCCAGCTTCCGCTCCCACCGGTCCGTGCGTTTGGCCTTCCAATGAAACATATAGGGTGCGAATTCGCCTCCTTCGGATATTTCAGCGCCGGAAAACCGCCCGCCCGCCAGAATATCCGCTTGAAGATAGATCTCGCCCGTACCGGTCACAATCGCTCCATCGCGGGAAATGTCCACACCGGCGATCTCAAGGCGGCTCGCCTGCGGCCCGTTGCAAGCATCCGGCAACGCCAGATCCTGTGCCGCAAAGCACTGGACGGTCGAGGTAAACAGCACTGCGATAGCAAATCCGATTTGAATTTTCAGCCCGCACGGCAGGTCTCTTGCCCGGCCCGCAAACGCCCTTTTCGCCTTCATCCCGCTCCTGCGCCACGTCCAGCCAGGGAATTGTTACAACCCTGCGGGGACGCCGATAACCGCCTTCTGCCACTCAACCGGCCCAAGGCGGCATTCCATAGCCCCCGCGTAGAGCGATTCCCTTGCCACATATTGCCACCGATGGTGGCGGCAGCGAGGCAACATTCGCAAATCGACCGCCCAAGATACCGAAATACGCGACCGCGCCCTGACCAATCAATCGCGCCGGCGATGACCGCCCTTCCCGTTATCGAGAACCCCAGGTTATGGTCTTGCGCCTTGAGTCGCGAGACGATACTGGACAGCCGGGATGCGATGGGGCATTTAGGAACCCTGATCAGGGCCCCGTAGCTCAGCAGGATAGAGCATCAGATTCCTAATCTGAGGGTCGCAGGTTCGAATCCTGCCGGGGTCACCATGGCTTTCGCGTACTCAGCGCTTGGCGCAAACGGCGGGCGCATATCCGGTCGAGCGCGGATGCGCCCAGGTGCCGTTGGCCGCGCGAAACACCCTCGCCAAGCCCGCTTCGATTCCTGCCCTCCGACGTGACGTTTCGCGAAAGCGGAGGCGCTTTCGCGAAACGGAAAAGGCCAAGAGACCGATAGTCTCCAACCCACTGCAGCGTTTCAGCGCCTCACGGCTTCAAACGCTCCGCCGGGACTGGAGCATCGTCGTATCCGCCCCAAACCGACTGGTCGAACTGGACAACCGCACCCGTCATCATTCCGCTGTCGTCGGAAGCCATCCAGAGCACGGCCTTCGCCACTTCTTCGGGCTCGAGGATGCGGCCGAAAGGCTTTCCCGCCGCCGCGCGGTCGATGAACTCCGGATCGCCGGTCTCACTGAGAATCAGCGCGCGCTCGTGATCCGAATTCATCCAGCCGATGTCGAGCTGGTTGACGTGAATGCGGTTGCGCATGAGCGCAAAGCCGGCATGGCGGGTGAGCGTGGCGAGCCCGCCTTTCGAAATGGAATAGGGGGCGAGGAACGGCTGGCCCGCGCGCCGCGACGTCGTTCCGATGTTGACGATCCGCCCTTCAACGCCCTCGCGGTCCATCACCTTCGCCGCGTCCTGGATCAGAAAGAACGGAGCGCGCGTGTTCACCGCGATCATGCGGTCGAAAAGTTCCGGCGTGGTGTTGAACATATTGCCGCGGTCGGTCAGCCCCGCGGCATTGACCAGAATGTCGACCCGCCCGAAACGGGCGTCGACCTGCGGAATGATCCCGCGAACTTCGTCGATATCCGCAAGGTCGGCGGCGATCATGATAACGGGTACTCCGGTCGCGGCTTCCAATTCGCCCGCGACCCTTTCCCCCTTTTCAACGCCACGGCCGACAATCGCGATCCCGGCGGCGCCTGCCTCGGCGAACAGGCGCGCGATAGCCGCCCCCAGACCCTGCGTGCCGCCGGTGACGACGGCGATCTTTCCATCGATACGATTCATTTTTAAAACCTCATGATCGGCTGTGGCGGAAACCGGCGGCTTTTCCCAGCGACCGGGCGCGCCGGCGCACACTGAAGATTGCGATCTCGCGGAATATATATTGAAATGATTTTATAATTGCAACAAGTATTGCCATTCCGTCTTGTAAGCAGCACAGGGCTTCAATACGGAAATCCGCAGGAAAGGGCGCGCGAAGCTTTTGCCCGCGCACGATCCGGCCGTCGCGCACCCGGAAAAAACGCCGAAGCCAATGCGCCGGCCGATTACAGGCTCAGCGGCGGCGCCCACCCCCTCGCGCCCGCCCGCCGCCGGACGGCGGTCGGCGCGTTGCGGCACGGTTGCGGTTGACCTGCCGATTGCCGGCCTGCCTTGCGCGATGATCGCGCGACAGGTGCGAGGGCGCTTTTGCCGGTCTCGCGGCAGGCCGTTGCGCGGGACGCTGTGCCGCTGGCCGCTGCTGGGGCCGGTTGGCCGAAGGCCGCTGGGATGGACGGTCTGCTGACGGTCTCTGCGCTGGTCTCTGAGCAGGCCTCTGGGCCGGTCTCTGGGTCGGGCGTTCCGCCGAGGGCCTTTGTGCGGGCCGGGTGGTTGCCGGCCTGTCACGCGACGGACGGCTGGCGATCGCCGCCCCTGTGCCCGCGCCGCCGATGGCCGCCGCCGCACCACCGGCACGGTCGCGCAGTTGCTCCCGGCTTGGCCGGTCCACGCTCGACCAGCGCCCTCCATCGAACTTTTGCCAATTGTCGCCCTGACGGCGATAGACGCTGCCGTCGCGCCCGGCGAATACATCGCCCCGACGGCCCAGGTTGGCGGCACGATTTCCGGCTGACGCCCTGTTCCAGCGGTTCGTCGCGAGATCGCGGCCGGTGGTCCGCGCACGCGCCCATTGCGGACCGCGTGTCACGCCGCTACCCTTCCACGACCCGTAAATACCGTGGCCGCCGACATAGACCCCGCCACGGCCCGTGACCGGGTTATAGGCGGCGATGAAACCTGCCGAGCCGCGCGGACCATAGATACGCCCGCCGCGAATATAACCGCCGGTTCTGGGATTGTAGATCGCGCCGCCCGCGATGCCGCGATAGGGACCGTAGGCATATCCATAGCGCCCGTAGAGCCCGCGAACGGGGTTGTAATAGGCGCCGATGCCATAGGTGACCGGCCTTGGAAAATAGATCCCCGGCCTGTACCAGGGCCAGTTGTACCAGGGCCGATAGCGCCAGCCGGTTCCATAGACGATCGTGCCCCAGGCGAGGAAGCCCGCCAGATAACCCATCGTGTAGCCGAACCAGACGGCGCCCGGCTCCGTTTCATAAACGCGCACATAAGTGGCGTTGTAGACGGGTGACGATGGAGGAATGGTATAGATCTCGTTGGGCACGGACGTCGCGACCTGGAACGGCCCGGCAGGATTGTCCCCGACAAACCAGACGCCGTCCTGCAGCACGTAGTATTTGTCGCCAACCTTGATTACCTGATCGCTGGTGTTGACGGCGTAGGACATCTGCGTGCCTTCGATCGGCTGGAAATCCGGGTCGCCCGCATAGGCCACATCGGCACTCACCGTTCCCGTCTCCACACGCGCGGTGTGCGGAATGCTTGCCTTGAGCCGGGCCTGATCCGCCTCCGACGTTCCGGGTACCGAAGCGCGAACCGAATAATAGGAGGCATCTTCCGGGATGTTCAGGAAGTCCTCCGGAAGGTTCGGCGTGGTGAAGACCCACGGGCCGTCAAGCGAGGCCGACTTGAACCAGCGGCCCGAGACGAGGATGTACCAGGTCTCAGTCTCGGCGAGATAAAAGACGTCGCTTTCCGTGTTCGACGCCCATTCGAGGCGCGTTCCGGGCACTGCTTCGAGCTTCGGCTCACCTTCGAAGACGATCATTTCCGCCGGCCTGTCGGAATAAAACACCTCAGGCGTCGCACCGTCCTCCGGTGGGCTTGGCGGAATGGCGCCGCGCGCATCCGCCCAGTTTTCGTCATTCGGCAGTTTGGTGAGGGGATCGGCAAGGCTGTCCGTTTCCCGCCAGCCCGTGGAAATATCGGTTGTCGTCAGCCACGACTTGTCGTTGCGCAGATAAAGCGATCCACCGTCGTCGAGCTTGAAAACGTCCCAGTTCGTATTGACCACGAAGGAAAGCCCGCTTGCCCCCTTTACCGGGGCGAAGATCGCCTCCCCGTCGGTCTGGACGAGGATCGCGGGCTTGGTGGAGATGAAGATCGGCGGCGGGTCGGTGCCGAGGTCGGACACATCGTCCATGCGCTTGTATTCGGCGAGGCTCGCCGTAATCCGGTCTTCCTTCACCGTTATGGGCCCCGTGGGCACCAGCTTGCCAACCTGGAGCGAAAGGTCCGCCATCGCCTCGCGGTCGAGGGCGGAAAAATTCAACTCCGTAACGGTCAGGTCCTCGATCAGCACATCGCCTTCCTCGCGATCCGCATAGGTTTTGCCGGTGAGGCCGATGACACCGAAAACCGGCGTCGCTCCTTCGCTCGCCACGTATTCGGCTGCGACGAGCGCGTCGAGCGTCCGGAAGTTTTCCCAATCGGAGACTTGCGGCTGATAGAGAATAAGCGTCGCCCCCTTGTCGGTCGTGTAGGTGCGTGGCCAGCCCTGCGCATCCTCATCCTGGGCGTCCGTCATTTGCAGGTAGCTGCCGCTGACAAACCCCGCGTTGCCCTGATAAGTGATGGAGCACCATGCGCCCGTCTCGTCGCAGTCGCCAAGGTCAACCTCCGTGCCCTCCGGCAAGGTTCCAAAGGACTGGAAGCCTGTTCCGGGCCCGGAGCGGAAATTGACGTTGGCTGTCGTCACGGCGGGGGCGGCAAATGCCGTTTGAAGGGCAAGAGCATTGGATACGACAATGGCGATAAACTTGCGCATGAACTCACCCTCTGAAAACTATTTAATAAATCCTATCACCTTCCCTAACGTCGTAAACAGTAATAACAGATTCAACTATTTCAAAATTATAAGGAAATGAAATTCTCATACATCGGAAGGCACGGGCTTTGGCGTCACCTCGCCTCCAAAAAGCGAAGACACTACGAGACCGGCCTGCCCGATCGCCAAGGGCAACAAACTCATGACGCCGGCAAGCAGCAACCCTTCCGCACCCGGCGAGGGAAGCCCCAGGATGGCGGAAAGGCCGGGATGCCAGATTGCCAGCGCGACCAGGCCCAGGCACAGGCCGAGCGCACCCCACACGTAGGGATTGCGTGTGATGTCGTTCAGGAAAACGCCTTGCGCCGCGCGCCTTACGTTGAAAACGTTCCAGAGTTGCGCAAGTGCGAGCGTTACGAACGCAACCGTAACGGCCTCCGCCGGCTCAAGGCCGAACAGAAAGAGCGCCAGAGCGAAGGCGCCCAGCGTTGCCCCCATGATCGTGACGCCAAGCGCCCCTATCAGCGCCCACCGCCTTGCGTCGACGATGGGTTCGCGCGGGTCCCGCGGCGGCTGGCGCATGATGCCCTCCTCCCCACGTCCTAGGCCAAGGGCGAATGCCGGGAATACGTCCGTCACGAGGTTGAGGAAAAGGATCTGCAGCGGCAGGAGCGGCACGGGAAGGCCCGCGCCGACGGCGATGCCGACGAGAAGCACCTCGCTGACGTTGCACGACATCAGGTAGATGACGAACCTGCGGATATTTTCAAAAATGATCCGGCCCTGGCGCATCGCGGCGATGATTGTCGAAAACGCGTCGTCCTTGAGGACCATATCGGCGGCCTCGCGCGCGACCTGGGTTCCGCGCTGGCCCATGGCGATGCCGATATCGGCTTTCCTCAGGGCCGGCGCGTCGTTCACCCCATCGCCCGTCATGGCCACGACATGGCCATTGTCCTGGAAAAGGGATACGAGCTTCAGCTTGGTATCGGGCGCCACGCGCGCGAAGACATCGGCGTTCGACAGGCGTTCGCGCAATTCCGGATCGGTGTTTCGCGGATCGAGATCCACCAATTCGCGGCCCGTGAAAACGGACAGGGCAGACGAGGCAAGGCCCGCCTGTTTGGCGATGTTCGCCGCCGTTTCCGCATGATCGCCCGTCAGCATCACGACGCGCACGCCTGCCTCCCGGCTGGCCTTGATCGCGGCCGGCACGTCCTTGCGCAGCGGATCGAGGAAGCAAACGAGCGCAACGAGCGTCAGCCCTTCGTACGGATTGTCCGTCTCCGACTTCGCGGATTTCATGGCGAGCGCGATCAGGCGCAATCCATCCTTCGCGGCGCGGCCGTTGCGCTCGATCCAATGCTCGCGGTCGCCATCGTCGATGGCCTCGTCGCCTTCATCGGTCAAAACCCGATCGCAGACTTCGATCACGGCTTCGGGCGCGCCCTTGACGGCGTAGAGGTTACCGCCTTCACCGGTATGCACGGTCGCCATCATCTTGCGGTCCGGGTCGAAAGCGTAACGCTTCACCTCCCTGAAACGCTCCGCCAGCGAGGCACGCGTCATCCCGGCCCCGCTTGCCGCCTTCAAAAGCGCGATCTCCATGGGGTCGCCGGTGACAGAACCGTCGGAGCCGTCCCCCAGTTCCGCCGTATTGCAAAGCACGCCTATCGCGAGCGCCTTCGAAAGAGCTGCGTCCTTTTCGGGATCGAGGGTGTCCGTCCCGGCTGAAAATCCGATCTTACCATTACTGCTTTCGGCCTTAACATCCCGCTCCGCCAAAAAATAACCGGTCACGGTCATTCGATTTTCGGTGAGCGTGCCGGTCTTGTCGGTCACGATCAACGTCGTCGCGCCAAGAGTTTCCACGGAGGAAAGGTGCGTGATGATCGCGTTTCGCTTTGCCATGCGCCACATGCCGCGCGCAAGGCTAAGGGTTGCGACGACAGGCAATCCCTCTGGAATGGCGGCAACGGCAAGCGCCACACCCGTCTGGACCATGTCGGCGATCTGATGCCCCCGCAGGATGCCCGCGATGCTGGTGAGGGCCGCGAGCGCGAGGGTGAGCCAGACCAGCTTTTGACCCAGTCTGTCGAGCCGCCTTTCAAGGGGCGAGCTTTCGGAATCCGCGGTCTGCGCAAGCGCGCTGATGCGGCCGAGCTCGGTTTCCATTCCGGTCGCGACCGCAATCCCCTCGCCCGTGCCTTGCGTGACGGCCGTGCCGCCGAAGGCCATGTTCAGCCGGTCGCCGATCACCGTATCGGGCGCGAGCGTCGAAATATCCTTCGTAACGGGCACGGATTCCCCGGTCAGGAGCGACTCGTCGCAGCGTAGGTTCGACGCTTTGAAAATACGCAGATCGGCGGTGACGATGTCTCCGGCTTCAAGGACGACGATATCGCCGGGTACGAGTTCATGCGCATCGACCTCGCGCAGCTTGCCGTCCCGGCGCACGCGCGTGCGAACCTCCGTAAGGCGCATCAGGGCCTCCATCGACCGCGTCGCGCGCAATTCGGTGAAAAATCCGATCGCGCCGTTCAGCAGGAGAACGACGACGATCGCGATGCCCTCGGCGAAGTCGCCGAGGACGAAAGACAGCGCGGCGGCCGCGACAAGCAGCCAGACGATGATGCTTTTGAACTGGTTGGCAAGGATACGGAGCGCGCTCTTCGCTTCCTCCCGGCGGAGCCGGTTGGGCCCGTAAACGCCAAGCCGCCTTTCAACCTCGCGCGAAGCGAGGCCGGTTTCGGGCGCGGCAGCGAGGTTTCCCGCCACTTCCTCCGCTTCCAGCGCGAAGGGAGCCTTCAATTCCTGATCCATGAACCCGGGCAATCCCAACTTGCGTAGGCCGAGGCGAAAATCCGTTCGGATCAGGAAAGGCTATCACCGGACGTACGCGACCGGGGCGACAAAAATTGTCGCATTGCCTGCGAGGATATCAGGCAGCTTCTTGTCGCGGACTCTTCGTCTTGTCCGCCATGAAACGCACGATCGGCTCCGGCTCACGCTCCTGCGGCACCTGGAGAAGGCGGATGCGGCGCGCCGCATCGCCGATTGCGGTCGACGCGGTTGCCCACACGAGAAGGGGCGCAAGCAGAAGCGGCAGCACGATCGGCAGAAGCCAGTAGACCAGTTCCGGGACCTGAGTGTAGGCGAAATAGAGCATCGCTCCGCCGAAAACGCTCATCCACCATGTGCCGAGAAAACTCTCCCTGACCGATAGGGATCCGTCGTCGCGGTCAGTGCTCGGCCAGCCGGAATCCGCGCCGAGCAGCACCTGCATGACCGACCGGCTCTGAAACATCATCAGGATGGGCGCAAGCAGCGAGGTCAGGACAAGCTCTGACACGGCACTCGCGACAACCTGCAGCGGACTTCCATACGCCCTGCCGGTGCCGGAGAGGAACGCGCGAATGACGAGCAGCACCTTCGGCAGGATCAGCAGCGCGACAACGCCAAACAAGAGCGCGAGCGCCATTTCCGTTTTTGGATGGGGGAATACCGGAAAGGGCGACCTGCCGTCGAAATAAACCGGGGGCGGGGCGAACATAGGGGCAACGACGCTTGCCAGCAGGAACAGGAGCCATAGCGGCGAGCACAGATAGGCGAAGATCCCCTGAAGGATGGAAATCCGGCTCCACATCCTGAAGCGGGCCGCCCCCAGCACGCGCGCGTGCTGCAGGTTGCCCTGGCACCACCGGCGGTCGCGCCTGGCGTATTCGATGGCGTTCGAAGGCGCTTCCTCGTATGAGCCTTCAAGGTCGGGGTCGAGACGCACAAGCCAGCCTTCGCGCGCCAGCATCGCCGCTTCGATGGTGTCGTGACTCAGGATATCCCCGCCGAACGGTGGCCGGCCTTCAAGCGCGGGCATTCCGCAGGACGCGGCGAAGGCGCGGGTGCGAACAAGCGCATTGTGGCCCCAGAACGGGCCTTCACCGCCCTGAAGCGCCGCGACCCCGCGCGAGAAAACCGGCGAATAGAAGCTTGCGGAGAACTGCAACGTCCGCCCGAACAGCGTGCGGCGGCCGAGGATCTGCGGCACGGTCTGAAGCAAGCCCAGCTTCGGCTCGCCCTCCATCCGGCGCACCATTTCCAAGATCGTTTCGCCCCTCATCAGGCTGTCGGCGTCAAGCACCAGCATATAGTCGTAAGCGCCACCGGAATGGCGGACGAACTCGGCAAGATTGCCCGCCTTGCGGCCTGTATTCGGCGAACGGTGGCGATAATAAAGCCGTCCGCCCGCGCCAAGACGGACAACGAAACGGCGGTAGAACTCTCTTTCGGCTTCTGCGTTTTCCCGTTTCGTGGAATCGGAAAGGACGTGGAAGTCAAAAAGATCCAGAACGCCGAGCCTGTCGAGCGAGCGATACATGGCCTCAAGCCGGCGAAACACCGCTTCGGCATCCTCGTTATAGACAGGAAAAAGGATGGCCGTGCGCCCCTTTGGCCGTCCTTCGATCCGCCGGACCGTATCCGCCTCGTATAGGAGGCCGAGCAAGGCCGTGCAGCCACCCCAGGCGAGCCAGAAGCCGGTGACCGCGACGAGCGCCACGCGCACGACGTCCAGCCAGTCGAACCCGTCCGCGACGACGACCGTGCCGAACATGGCGGCCGCACCGAAGGTGAGGCCCGCGGCAAGCACGATCGCGCCGATACGCCTGCTCGCGATACGCAGGCGGCCCGTCCAGGACATGAAACGCGACGGCGGGGCGAAGTGCATGGGTTTCCTCAGCCGGTGACGATCCTGCGGATCGTCATCAATATCCGCGAAACTACGCCGACGCGGCGAGGCCGGCAAAAGCTCCGCACCGGCATGACAAGCGGCGCGTGGGGCCGCGGCAGACACAAGACCGAATAAACCCGCGCGCGAACCGCCGGATCCGTTCCGTCATCGACAAGTTCGCCGATGGAACAGGCAGATCCCGCGTCGAGAAGCGCCCGGTGAACGGCGGCGCCGATTTCCTCATCCGTCAGGTCGGGACGGGCGATATCGGAGCGAACGACGCTTAGCGCTTCCGCCTCCGAAAGTCCTGCCTTCGCCGGCAATGCCTGTTTTGCAAGCACTGTCATACCTCTCCGTTCCACTGATAGGACCAGATCTCCGAAACGAGCCTGTTCTCAAGCAATAGCCAGCTCCTGAGTTCTACGGGTGTGTCCGTATCCTCCCGTTCAACGTCCACGATCAACCGCCAGTTCCCCGTTTGCTCGAGTTTTTGCAAATCCTGATGGCGGATTTCGGCGCCGCTTACTTCCGTCTTTGCTGTCAGCGGGCTGTCGACCCCGAGCTTTTCGATGCCGCCGCCCGCGAACTCCACGACGAACTTGCGATGATCCGGGTCGATTTCCGACGCCGCTGTTCCGCCATGGCCGGTCCGCGTCCGGACGACACGCGCCTTGGCCGCGTCGCCTTCCACATCGCCCGCCCACGTCATCCGGTAGCGAAAGGTGAACTCGGCGCCGGCTTCGGCGCGCGCCTGCGGAATCCAGAACGCGGCGATATTGTCGTTGACCTCCCGTCCGGACGGGATTTCCGCTAGCATGACCGCACCCGCACCCCAATCGCCGATTGGCTCTATCCAGAGGGAGGGGCGCCTTTCATAGCGCGCTTCGGTGTCGAGATAGCTGTCGAAGGCCCGGTCCCGCTGCAACAGCCCGAAACCGCGGACGTTCCTTTCGCCGAAGAACGAAAGGCTCAGCTTGCGGGGGTTGGAGAGCGGACGCCAGATCCGCTTGCCATCATCGCGCAGGATCGCCAGTCCGTCGCTGTCGTGCACCTCCGGGCGATAATCGTCAAAGCCCGTATCGTCGTTCTCGCCGAAAAGATACATTGACGTGAGCGGCGCAATACCGAGGCGCGAGACATCATCCCGCAGGAAAAGACGCGCATCGACGTCGACGGTCGTTTCCGCGCCCGGCGAGACGACGAAGGAATAGGCGCCCGCGACGCTGGGGCTGTCCAGCTCGGCGTAAATCCTGATCTCTCGTGCGCCGGTTTCCGGCTTCTCGATGAAGAACCGCGTGAACTTCGGGAACTCCTCATCGGTTCCGGCTGCCGTATCGACCGCAAGGCCGCGCGCGGAAAGCCCGTAGACGTTGCCGCGGCCAAGCGCCCGGAAATAACTGGCGCCGAGAAAGGCGATAAGTTCGTCGCGATAGTCCGTGGTGTTCAACGGATAGTGAAGCCGGAAACCGGCGACGCCGGGCAGCCTCAGCCCGTCGAACGCCTTTTCGTCCAGCGGATGGCGATACTCGAAGTCGGCCGCCGAAAACATCAGTCGCCGGGCGTTGCCGCCGTCCACTTCGAAAATCCGCACAGGCGTCTTGAAAAGCCAGCCCGGATGGAAAGCGTGCAATTCGAAATTCGCATCCCCATCGCCCCAAAGGGCGTTTTGCGGGCGGAAGCGGATTGCACGATGCTGGTCATAGGAGAGGTTCGCGATAGCCTCCGGAATTTCGGAGGACGGCGGATCGTAGGCCTCGTTCGCGCGCTCACGGGCACGTTCGACCAGCCATTCCCAGGAAAATTCGAAGCCGTCCACGGAGGAATTTTCGATTGCCTGGACTGCGGGAACACGAATCACGTTCCCTGCGGAAATCAGTCCGATAATCGCAGAACAATTCGCCAAAAAGGCACGGCGATCCATTACGGCTTCCCTGTTGTCGGTTTATTCACGCCAGGCACATGTCAGCGCCTCACGGTCCAGACGCTCATTCTCAAGTTGCGGTATAAGCTGCGGATTTGAGAAAAATGCGGCGAACCTCAGTCGTTTTGTTGCCAATTCAAATTTTTTAGCGCCTCATTTTCGTGCAAACTCCGCGATCAACGGCTCAACCGGGCTGCTGGAGCATGGTTTCGTTCGAAAGATTGTTCCGCGGGGCCAGGCACGAGCCTGCATTGCAATTCATTTTCAGAGGGCTGCGGATGGATTATTCGATGCCAAAGCTTTTGCAAGAGGCAAATTCGATTGGAGAAGAACAAAATGACGCGAGTGTTCGTCGATGCCGACGCCTGCCCTGTGAAGGAGGAGACGGTGCGCGTGGCCGACCGGCACGGGCTTGCGGTTTTCTTCGTCTCCAACGCCTGGATGCGCCTGCCCGACGGGCGCGAGGTCGAGCGGGTTATCGTGCCGGAAGGTCCGGACAAGGCCGACGACTGGATTGCGGACGAAGCAATGCCGGGCGATGTTGTCGTGACGGCGGACGTGCTGCTCGCCGCGCGCTGCGTGAAGGCAGGCGCGCTGGTGATCGGGCCAACGGGCAAGGCATTTAGCGAAGACCGTATCGGCATGGCGCTGGCCATGCGCAACCTGAATACGGAACTGCGCGAAGCCGGCGTGATCCGCGAGGGCGGGCCCTCCTTCTCGAAGGCCGACAGATCGAAATTCCTGAACGCGATGGAGACCACCGTGCGCGCGGCGAGGCGCATTTCTTCTTCCCGGTAGACAAAAAGGGCCGGCGGTCTTGCCGCCGGCCTATTCTGCGCGCAATGCGACAAACGCCTACTCCGCCGCATGCGACATGGCGTGTGGCGCAATGTTGTGGTTCACCCGGAAAAGGTTCTTCGGGTCGTATTTCGCCTTGATGTCGGCAAGACGGATCATGTTGCCGCCATAGGCGCCGCCCACGCGGTCGGCTTCGTCGTCCGGCATGAAATTCACGTAGACGCTACCGACGGAATAAGGCTCCGCCGCCTTGAAGAAGTCCCGCGCCCAGCGAATGCAGGCCTGGTCCTTCGCCGGGTCTTCCCAGCGCGTGTGCACGTTCATGGTGTAGTGCGACTTGCGCTGCGGGAAGGCGGTGGCATCTTCCGCGACGCGCGCCATGGCGCCTCCGAGATGAGCAACGAAGATCTCGCATCCAGGATCGGGAAGGGCGTGGATCGCCTTCGTCAGGATGTCGATGAAGCCATCGGGGATATCTACGAAGTCGTGGCTCTTCCAGTAGTTGCGCGAGCCCG
Organism: Hongsoonwoonella zoysiae; assembly: GCF_013266695.1. Lineage (GTDB taxonomy): Bacteria > Pseudomonadota > Alphaproteobacteria > Rhizobiales > Stappiaceae > Hongsoonwoonella > Hongsoonwoonella zoysiae. The sequence continues at coordinate 945,121 of NZ_JABRXF010000001.1, read as the reverse complement.
GCGTCAGCAGCGGGTCGAACGCCGTCTGCCAGCCTACGAAGGGATGCGGGCCTATGACATCGGCGATCGGATTGCCGAGCGAGCGCAGCTCACTGAGCGCCTTTTCGCCTTCCTTCATGTCGCCGCAATAGCAGGCAGCGAAGACGAAAATCTCTTTCCCGTGCCATTCCTCGGGCAGGAACGGCAGGGGCGGCGCCTTGCGGCTGACCGTCCAGATCGTCAGTTCGTCGGGAGCCGCCCGCGCGATCCTGCGGTATTCGCGCAGCAATGCCGGCGCATCCTCGAACGGATGCACGATCAACCCGGACAGGACCTCGGGTCCGACCGGCTTCGCATCGAATTCGAAGGAAGAGACAACGCCGAAGTTGCCGCCGCCGCCCCGGATCGCCCAGAAGAGGTCGGGATGTTCGCTATTGCTTGCACGCACCATGTCGCCGTTGGCGAGAACGATGTCGGCGGATTTCAGGTTGTCGATCGTCATGCCGTATTTTCGCGAGAGCCAGCCGAAGCCGCCGCCGAGCGTCAATCCGGCAATGCCCGTCGTGGAATTTATGCCGACGGGAACGGCCAGAGCATGCGCCTGCGTTTCGCGGTCGAGATCGCCGAGCGTCGCCCCCGGCTCGGCTCGGACGGTTCTCGACTTCGGATCGACGTGAACAGATTTCATGAGCGAGAGATCGAGCATCATCGCCCCATCGACAACCGCATGCCCGGCGATCTGGTGTCCGCCGGAGCGCACGCTCATCAAAAGTTCATTGTCGCGGGCGAAATTTACTGCTTGCCGGATGTCGCTCGCGCCGAGCGCACGCACCACGAGCGAGGGCTTGCGGTCGACCATCGCGTTCCAGATCGTGCGCGCCTCGTCGTAGCCCGGCTCATCGGGCAGGAGAGCACTTCCCCTGAGCGCGCCCCTCAACCCTTCCAATGCTTCGTCGGATACCGATTTCCGGCCGCCATTCAGCGCCTTGGTAGCAATAGTCATGGTTTGGCCTCCCCCTTTTTTGGAGATCCATTGAAGACCTGACCTGTGTGTGGACAACGGCGAAACTCTAATACGAAACGGCCTTAAAAACGAGGCATTTCTTCAAAATAGAATGCAACGTAACCTATTGTTTCAGTCTGACAGTAATCTTAAAGCCTCATTTACATATACCGCAAATTGTATATCGGCATTATATTACATAAAATCAGGTCAACATTATTGACCGTTCTATGGATTATACTGCGTAATTTTTGCAAGCTCATTCCTCACGCACCTCAACCTTTTTCGCCGCCCTGCTCGCGCCTCGCCGTGCTTTCCCGCGCGATCACATCGAAGCCCAAATCGACATTGGCCTCCGCCGACCGTCCCCCTTCTATCGCCTGGATCAGCATGTCCGTGCCGCGCACGCCCATTTCCTCGCGATATGTCCGCACACTCGTGATCGAAGGGCATGACGCAGCCATCATCTCCAGATCGTTGAAGCCGCAGATGCCGAACTCGTCCGGCACGGAAATTCCCTGGCGCTGGCATGCGAAAAGCGCGCCCAGCGCCAGGTCGTCGTTGTTGCAAAGCACGGCATCCAGATCGGGTCGACCGGCCTTGAGCTCCAGAAGCATCCCGCTGCCGAGGGTGACGGTCGACCGCTGTGCGGTGGTACGCTCCAGCCCCTCGTCATACCGACCCGCAGCGCGCAATGCTTCACGATACCCCTCAAGGCGGCGTGCCGTCCGCGGGTCCATCCGCGCGCCGATGAAGCCGATCCGCTCATAGCCCTTCGCGATCAGGTGCTCCGCCGCAGCCCTTGCCGCATCCCGGTGCGAAAAGCCGACCATCATGTCGACCGGATCGGGGCCTGTTTCCATGATCTGAACGACCGGGCAGGCTACGTCCTCTAGAATCTGCCTCGCCTCGTCGGACTGGTCGATGCCCGAAACCATAAGGCCGGCCGGACGCTGGCTGACGAATGTCTGGAGAAGCTTTTCCTCTTCCTTTTGCGAGTAGCGCGAATTGCCGAGCTGGATGCGGTAGTTCGTTTCCTCCACGCGGGCGTAGATGCCGCGCATGACGTCGGAAAACACGTTGTTCGTGACGGAGGGAATGATGACGCCGATCACGTCCGTGCGCTGGGAAGCCAGCGCCCTCGCCGCCGGATCGGGAACGTAGCCCAGGTCGCCGACCACCTGCTCGATGCGTTTGACGACTTCCTTTGAGACCATGCCCGGACTGCGCAGCGCGCGCGAAACCGTGATCGGGCTAACCCCCGCCTCCCTGGCGACATCCGACAGGGTTACGCGTCCGCTTTTGCGCCGTTTCTTCATGGAAGCCACCCATCCTGCCCGATCATTTTACCTCAAAAGCGATTGACAATGATAGCGCTATCATTTTGTTTGAGTTGCAGGACGCCAGTCCGATCCGGGGGAACACGAACCTGACGCTGGGTAAAAAAATCCAATCCTGACAATACCTTGAACACGGCGGTATTTGAAGGGAACGGATTTTTGCGGCTGGCAGTCCAGTTTCCGGCCGGACCACGTTCGCTCTGCCGCCACTAAAGGTTTCAAGGCCCGCACCGCGGTGACTTATGAATAAAGGAGGAATGCCCATGTTGAAATCCCTCGCCAGGATCGCGCTCGTCGGCGCGGCGGCGCTGTCCATCACATCCGGGGCGATCGCTCAGGAATTCAGCTTCAAGTTCCAGTCGAGCGACCCCGCCGGCAACCCGAACTTCGAACTCAAGAAGGACTGGGCCGAGCGCGTCAAGGCCATGTCCGGCGGCCGCCTGGAAATCGAGATGCTTCCGGTCGGCTCCGTCGTCGAGCACAACGAGACCCAGGACGCCGTTTCGGCCGGCATCCTGGACGGTCACATCACCGACACCAGTTATTTCGCCGGCAAGGATCCGGCCTTCGGCCTGATCGCCAATCCGGTCGGCGCCTGGTCAGATCCCTCCGAAATGCTCCGCTTCGTCGAATATGGCGGCGGCAAGGAGCTGATGAACGAGCTGCTGGAGCCGCGCGGCCTACATTTTATCGGCGCGACGACGCCAGGTCTTGAGGCCTTCATCTCCAAGAAGCCGCTCAATGGCGTTGCCGACCTCAAGGGCCTGAAGATGCGCGCGCCGGAAGGTCTGGTGCAGGAGGTTTTCGCGGCCGCCGGTGCCGCGCCGGTCAACCTGCCGGGCTCGGAGGTTTTCACTTCGCTTGACAAGAACGTCATCGATGCTGCGGACTACACCGTCTTCTCCACCAACCAGGCGCAGGGCATGCACGACGTGGCCAAGCATCCGGTCTATCCGGGCTTCCACTCCATGCCGCTCGTCGAGGTTTCGATGAACAAGGACAAATGGGATGCGCTGCCTGACGATCTCAAGGCCATCCTCGAGGTTTCCGTCCGCGATTTCGCCCGCGACATGACCTCGCAGCTCGCCATGAAGGACCTCGTGGCGGTGGCCGAGGCGCGCAAGGGCGGTGACATCACCATCCACAACTGGTCGGCCGAGGAGCGCGCCAAGTTCCGCGCGATCGCCAAGGCGCAATGGGAAAAGGTCGCGTCGCGCTCCGACAACGCGCAGAAGGTCTATGACGTGCTGACCAAGTACCTGACGGAGCAGGGCCTCCTGTAATCAGGACCCCCGACCGAAAGACGACGACAGGCCGGCGGCGGCATCATCGCCGCCGGCTTTTTCCCGGAGAGAGGATGCGACCATGACCGATCCGGACGCACATCCGCAAACACCCCCGGCAGCGGACGAAGGCCTCGCCGAGCGCGAGATCAAACATGCCGTGCCCGAGGCAGGCCTGATCGGCAGGGTGATCGACCGGCTGGGTATCGTCTTTGCCCTCGGCATCATCGCCGCCATGGCCATCCTGATCATGGAAGTGGTGCTGCGTTACGCCTTCAACGCGCCGACGATCTGGGCGCATGAGACCACGATCTTTCTTTGCGCCATCGCCTTCGTCTACGGCGGCCTCTATAGCGCCGCGCGCGACAGCCACATCCGCGTCGTCCTCGTTTACGACTACGTGCCGAAACCCGTTCGCCGTGTTCTGGACGTGTGCATTTCGCTTGCCTGCATGGTGGCGGCGCTTTTCTTCGCCTACGCGAGCGTGCTGATGGTCAAAAAGGCGGTTCTCTTGCCGGACGACAGCTTCCGGCTCGAGACGAGCGGAAGCGCCTGGAACCCGCCGACGCCGGCGCTGCTGAAAATCTTCCTGCTGGTCGTGATGGCCGTGATGGCCGTTCAGTTTCTCGTTCTTTCCTGGAACTACGCCCGCGGCATGGGCGCGAAAAAAGAAAAAGCCTGACCCATGGATTTTCTCGACCTCGGCTTCAGCCTGAAGGACCTCGGCATCGAGTACGGCACGCTGGCGATGTTCGCCATGCTATTGACGCTGCTTTTGACAGGCATGCCGCTCGCCTTCGTCACGCTTCTCGTCGCGCTCATTTTCACGCTCGGCTGGTTCGGCCCTCTCGCCGTACCGCTCATCACCAGCCGCGTCTTCTCCTTCGTGTCGTCCTTCGTTTTCGTGTCCGTGCCAATGTTCGTGCTGATGGCGGCGATCCTCGACAGGTCGGGCATCGCGCGCGACCTTTTCGACGCAATGCGCCTCGTCGGCGGCCGGCTTCGCGGCGGCGTGGCGATCCAGACGATCTTCGTCGCCGTCATCCTCGCGGCAATGAGCGGCATCATCGGCGGCGAGGTCGTGCTTCTCGGCCTCATCGCCCTGCCGCAGATGTTGCGCCTCGGTTACGACCGCAATCTCGCCATCGGCGTCGTTTGCGCCGGCGGCTCGCTCGGCACCATGGTGCCGCCGTCGATCGTGCTCATCATCTACGGGCTGACGGCGAATGTTTCCATCGGCGACCTCTTTACCGCCGCCTTTGCGCCGGGGCTGATGCTGGCGGGATTTTACGTCGCCTATGTTCTCATCCGCTCCTATCTGAACCCCGCGATCGCCCCGATACCCGAGCCGGATGACGTTCCCTTCGCCGAAAAGATCGTGCTCCTGAAGGGCCTCGTCCTTCCGCTCATGGTCGTCGCCTTCGTGCTTGGCTCCATCTATGGCGGCATCGCATCGGTAACCGAGGCCTCGGCGATCGGCGTCTTCGGCGTGACCATATCCACCATCCTCAGGCGCGAGTTCTCCTTGAAGCTGATGAAGGACGCGGCCCTTCAGACCCTTGCCACCTGCGGCATGATCGTGTGGATCGGCATCGGCGCGAGCGCGCTCGTCGGCGTATTCAACCTGATGGGCGGCATACAGTTCGTCTCCGGCCTCTTCACCGGGCTGTCCGACAATCCCACGGTCGTCCTGCTCTTCATGATGCTCGTGCTCTTCGTGCTCGGCATGTTCCTCGACTGGGTGGGCATCGCACTTCTCACCATGCCGATCTTCGTGCCCATCATCACGCAGCTCGGTTTCGATCCGGTCTGGTTCGGGGTACTCTTCTGCATGAACATGCAGGTCTCGTTCCTGTCGCCGCCTTTCGGGCCGGCGGCCTTTTACCTGAAGAGCGTCGCCCCGGCGAACATCTCGCTCGGCGACATTTTCAAGTCGCTTTGGCCTTTCATTTGCCTGCAGGTACTGGCCGTGGCTATCCTCATCGTCTTCCCGGGCATAACAGGGCGGTAAGCGATGAAGATCACCGGCGTCGAAACGATCCGCCTCGACGAGTTTCCAAACCTCGTCTGGGTGCGGATCGCAACCGATGCCGGGATCTTTGGCCTTGGCGAAACCTTCTTCGGCGCAAGCGCGGTCGAGGCCTATATCCACGACTGGTGCGCCCCCAAGCTGATCGGGCGCGATGCACTCGCCATCCAGGCGCGCGCCAACGAGATGACGGATTATCTCGGCTGGCGCGGCGCGGGCGTCGAGACCCGCGCCTATTCGGCGGTCGACATCGCTCTTTGGGATATCTTCGGCAAGGCGCATGGGCGCCCCATCGCCGACATGCTGGGCGGAAGATCGCGAGATGCGATCCGCACCTACAACACCTGCGCGGGCTACAAATACGTGCGTGACGCAAGCGCACAGACCGTCGCCAACTGGCACGCCGGCGAAACGGACGGCCCTTACGAAGATCTTGAAGCTTTCCTGACGGATGCGGGCACCCTCGCGAAATCCCTTCTCGACGAGGGCATCACGGCCATGAAGATCTGGCCGTTCGACATCGCGGCGGAGCGAAGCGGCGGCTGGGATATTTCGCCCGATGAACTAAGAGGGGCTCTAAAACCCTTCGAGCAGATCCGCGAGGCGGTGGGCGAGGCCATGGACATCATGGTCGAATTCCACTCGCTCTGGTCCCTGCCCATGGCGAAGAAGCTTGCCCGTGAGCTTGCCCCCTTCAAGACCTATTGGCACGAGGATCCGTTCCGCCTCGACAACATTGCGGACCTCAAGGACTACGCCGCCTCAACGGAAGCCTTCGTCTGCGCATCGGAAACGCTGGCCTATACGCACGCCTTCCGGGAATATCTGGAAAGCGGGGCGGCGGGCGTGGTCATGCTCGACCTTTCGTGGTGCGGCGGGATTACGCAAGCCCGCAAGATCGCCGGCATGGCGGAAGCCTACAAGGTGCCCATCGCCCCGCACGATTGCACCGGGCCGGTGGTCTACGCCGCGTCCTGCCAGCTTTCGCTCCATGCGGCGAACGCGCTCATTCAGGAATCCGTGCGCGCGCTTTACACCGGCTGGTACACGGAAGTGGCGACCGGCCTTCCGACGGTCGAAAAGGGCTTCATCACGATCCCGGAAGCGCCCGGCCATGGCGTAGACTTCCGCGATGACGTTTTCGAGCGCCCCGACCTGAAAAGGCGGCTCAGCGGCAGGCTCGACTGACGCGCCGCGTTTGATCTCCCCTCGCGCCACGCAACCCTTACGCAAGGTTTTCTTGTGTCTAATGGCCGCGTGCGTTTGAATCGCCACGCAGTCACAAGGGACGGACCGCCGATGAACGACCCCGAAAGCGTGCTTGCCGCCTTTTCCGGACGGAACGGCATGTGGCGCGGCATCGCCCCGCTCGCCGCTATTACGGCTGGCGTCGTGTTTATGATCGCCGGCTTTTTCGATAGCGGCTGGTGGATCGGGTTTCTCGTATGCCTCGCGGTCCTTGCGGTTGCGCTGCACGACGTGCGGCAAAGCGGCTATGCGGTCTTGCGCAATTATCCGGTCACGGGCTGGATCCGCTATCTGTTTCAGGCGCTCAGACCTTACTTGCGCTCCTATATCGTGGAAGGTGACCTTGAAGGACGCCCCTTCAATCAGGATCAGCGCAGTCTCGTCTACGAGCGCGCTCGCGACGAGGAGGACAACCACCCGTTCGGGACGGAGCTGGACGTCTACCAGTCGGAATACCGCTGGCTCGCCCATTCCATGGCGCCGGTCGAGCCGGAAAGCGAGGATCCGCGCTTCGAGATCGGCGGGCCGCAATGCGCAAAGCCTTATTCATCCTCGATTCTCAACATCTCGGCGATGAGCTTCGGCTCATTGTCGGCACGCGCCATTGAGGCCTTGAACACGGGCGCGCGCATGGGCGGCTTCGCCCATGACACGGGCGAGGGGTCGATAAGCCCGTACCACCGCAAGGGCGGCGGCGACCTGATCTGGGAAATCGGCTCGGGCTATTTCGGCTGCCGGGCGAAAGACGGGAGCTTCGATCCGGAAAGGTTCCGGGATGCGTGCGACGATCAAGTGAAGATGATCGAGATAAAGCTTAGCCAGGGCGCGAAGCCCGGCCATGGCGGTATCCTGCCGGGCACAAAGGTGACGCGGGAAATTGCGGAAACGCGCGGCGTGGTTGAGGGCGAAGATTGCATATCCCCGGCGGCGCACAGCGCTTTTTCAACACCTCGCGAGATGGTGGAATTCGCCGCCCGCCTGCGTGAACTTTCCGGCGGCAAGCCTGTCGGCATCAAGCTTTGTGTCGGTCATCCACATGAGGTCTTCGCCGTCATGAAGGCGATGTTGGCGGCGGGTATCTATATGGATTTCATTGTCGTGGACGGGGCGGAAGGAGGAACGGGGGCCGCTCCGGTCGAGCTTTCCAACTACGTCGGCCAGCCGCTTTACGACGGTCTTGTGATCGTGCGGAACGCGCTCGTCGGTTCGGGCCTGAAGGACAGGATTCGCCTCGGCGCCTCCGGCAAGGTCTATTCCGGCACCGGCATCGCGCAGACGATCGCGCTGGGTGCGGACTGGGCGAATGCCGCGCGCGCCTTCATGTTTTCCGTCGGCTGCATTCAGTCCATGCGCTGTCACGAAGGCACATGCCCAACGGGCGTCGCGACGCAGGACCCGCGCCGACAGCGCGGCCTTGTCGTTGCCGAAAAGGCAGTGCAGGTCGCGCGCTTCCACCGCAAGACGGTGGCGGCCGCCACCCATATCGCGGGCGCCGCGGGGCTGAAGCGCATTCACGATCTGGAGCCGCACCACTTCTTCCACCGCATCAGCCCGACGGAGGCACGAACCGTCGACCGGATCTATCCGTTCATAGGCATCAACCAGCTTGTCGAGGCGCCGGAGGAAACGCCCTACGATTTGTGGTGGCAGGCGTCAGATCCGGACACATTCGCCATGGCGAGGGATGTTGCGGAGGCGCATCGTGCGACCGGCCTTTCCGGCTTTCAGCGTATTTGACGCGGACCTTCCGCTCATCGCGCGGTAACGCCTCCATCGATCACCATTTCCGAACCGGTCACGAAGGCGGATTCCGGCGACAGGAGATAAGCGACCATGGCCGCGATTTCCTCCGGCCTGGCAATACGGCCAAGCGGGATCTGCCGCTCGAGAGACGCGCGGGCGCGCACAGGATCTTCCGCGCCGTCGATCAGATCGTCAACCATCGGCGTATCCACGAAGGCCGGGTGGACGGAGTTGCAGCGCACGCCGTTCTTGCATCTGGCGCAATACAGCGCGACGGACTTCGTAAGCAGGCGCACGCCGCCCTTCGAAGCATTGTAGGCGGCGAGATTATACCCGCCGATCAGGCCGGAAACCGAGCTCATGTTGACGATCGAGCCGCCGCCCGTGTCCTGCATCAGTGGAATCGCATGCTTGCAGCCCAGGAAAGTCCCGTCGAGGTTGACGGCAATAACCCTTCGCCACATGTCGAAATCCGTCTCCTCGACGGTTCCAGCCTCCAGGCAGCCCGCGCCGTTGACGAGCCCGTCCAGTCTCCCGTGGCTGTCCTCGATCTCGTCGAAGACCGCGATCCAGTTGTCCTCGTTGCGCACATCCAGCGGCATCGCAATCGCCTGCGGGCCGATTTCGAAAGCCGTTTCCTCAGCCGCCTCCAGGTTGACATCGGCAAGGACCACGAAGCCCCCTTCGTCCGCGCAGCGCAAAGCGCATGCCGCGCCGATGCCCGACGCACCACCCGAAATCAGGATAACCCTGCCTTTCAAGCGATCCAGCATGTCCGATTGATCCACCCGAAGCCGACCGGCGAATTCTAAGACCATTCGTAGATTTTTCGAGGCTTATGCAGACAGGATCGCGCCACTTTCGGTAATTCCCGACGCGGAAGAAGAAACTGGGACGGTTCTTGTCCGGTTCCACTCCGTTCACTGCCGCAATACGGCTTTGTTCGGCTGGGCTTTAGCATTTCTCCGACGCGACTATGGCAGAATCCTTAATACTGACGTATCGTTATTTTCCAGCTATCGGCATGAAAATACAAAGGAACGCCCGCAGGCCGGAACCAGCGGGTGAAGGAGGCGCGGAATATGGCGTTATCGCTTTTCGAACGCCTGGGTGGCTTCGCTCCGGTGAGCAGGATCGTACTGAACTTCTATTACAAGGTAGAGGAATCGGAAAACCTTGCGAAATATTTCGAAGACGTGGAGATGGGCCGTCTGATCGACCATCAAACCAAGTTCATGGCAAGCCTGATGGGCGGGCCAGCCAGTTACGACGACGCCACCTTGCAGCGCATTCACGAACCGCTCAGGATCACCGAGGAAGCATTCGAGGAGATGGCGAGCGTCCTGCAGGAAGCGCTTGAAGACTTCGACTGCACACCGGAAGATGTGGCTTCCGTCCTGCAGGAATTCAGGCGCCGGCGGCGGATGGTGGTGCACCCATGACCGGCCGCGGCGATCTCTGGCGGAGCCGGACATGAACCTGGAACGTTTCAACGAACTTCTGTTGAAGTCCATCGGCGTGGGTCTGGCCGTTGCCGATGCCGAAACCTTCGAGGTGCTTGTCACGAATGACTGCTGGGACGACTGGTTCGGCAAATCCGGGAAAACGACGACCCTCAAGGAAGTCTTTCCCGAATTTGATGTGGAGCGGCTACAGCAGCGCCTCGCTGCCGAAAAACCTTACCTGCTGGATGCCGCCGCGCCATCGGGCAAACGCAAGATCAGCCTGACCGCGAAGATAAGCCGACACAGCCGCAACGATCTCGACGTCCTCATGGTCGAATGCCAGAACGTCACGAAGATCAAGGAAATGGAGTACATGATCCAGTCGTACTCCAGCATGGTCGAAAAGCAGAACCGTGAGCTTCGCCGCGAGAAGGAACGCGTGGAGAAGGTTCTTCTCAACATTATGCCGAAGACGATCTACGACGAATGGAAACAGTTTGGCGTCACCGCGCCGCAGCGCTACGACAATGTCTCAATTCTGATGCTGGATTTCGCCGGTTTCACGGACATGGCCGTAACCGAGGATCCGCCGGCGCTGATATCGGAACTCAACGACATCTTCACCTCGTTCGACCGGATCGTGGAACAGTTCGGTTGCGAACGGCTAAAGACGGTGGGCGATGCCTATATCGCGGTTTCCGGAATTTCCGAAGCCTCGCCGGATCACGCCAGCAACATCGCCGCCGTGGCCTTGCGGATCCTGCACTTCCTCGACCGGCGAAACGTGACCCATCATCAGACATGGCGATGCCGAATGGGCCTTGCGACCGCCCCGGTCGTCGGGTCGATTGTCGGCGTGCAGAAATACGTTTACGACCTGTTCGGGCCCGGAATGAATTTGGCCGCAAGGCTGGAAGCGCTCGCCGACCCCATGCAGATCCTCCTGCACGAGGAATTCCGCATGCTTTTGGACCGCAGCTTCGTCGTGAAGGAAATCGGCCCGGCAAAAATCAGGGGCTTCAGCGAAAAAACGATCTTCGAACTCGTCGGCAGCGACGAGCTATAGGGGTTGGGAAAGCAGCAGTCCATGCTGACCGATGCGTTTCTGGGTCTCGGCGCTCGGCATGCCAGTTTATGTTCCCGCGAGACCTCATCCCGTGTAGTCCGGGCCGGGCTTGGCTGCAAGGTTATCCGAACTGATACTGGGCACTGCGAGCCACACGGAAGGCTTTGATATTGAGAGAATTTTTATTTTAAGGCTAATGCCGCGCGGCCAATGAACGATCTGAAACTATTCCTCGGAAAGGAAGACCCAATATTGCACGTTGGGCGAAATGTGCGCTCTTCCGGTCTTGCTTGCAAGATTTGGGCAATCGCAAGTGAGATGGGATACTCATTTACCGTGATGACAGCAATGTCACATCCTCGCGATAGTGTATCTTTTACGTTACATCAATCCTTATTTTTCGAGCGTATCCTATCATATACGCAACGGAAGGTATGGCGATGAAAGTTATTCCGTTTAAAAATTTTTTTCGATATGGAGTTTTCGCCTGCTCGGTGGTTAGCCTCACCTTAACGGTTTTAACAGGCTTTGCCCAAGCTGCCGATCTTCCCGCGGCGGAGCCGGCTCCGCCGCCTGCCGCAGTAGAGGTCGATACCGGTTGGACCTTCACCTTCGCACCTTACCTTTGGGCGTCGGGTATCTCCGGCAATGTTGCGACATTGCCGCCCGCACCTCCTGCAAGCGTCGACGAGAATTTCATCGATATTCTCAAGGATCTGAAGTTCGCAGGGATGGTCTTCGGCGCTGCGA
>NZ_JABRXF010000001.1:388235-925735 GCF_013266695.1 Hongsoonwoonella zoysiae | reverse complement strand
CTCCGTTTCAGCGAGGATATCCTTGGCGAAGGAGACTGCGGCTTTCGCATGATCGGAACGAGGGTCCGGCAAGCCGGCGGCCGCCATATAGGCGTCGCCGATCGTCTTGATCTTCTCAATGCCATGCTGATCCGCCAGATCGTCGAACCGGGAAAACAGGGCGCCGAGCCGGTGGACGAGATCCACTGCCGGCGTTCGCGCCGACAGCTCCGTAAAATTGACGATATCCGCAAAAAGGATCGATGCCATGTCGATACGATCCGCGATAACCGCCTCGCCGTTCGCCAGTCTTTTTACCACCTGCCCCGGAAGGATCGCATGCAGGAGGGCGTCGGCGCGTTCTTTTTCGTATTCGATTTCGGCAAGATAGCGCTTTTCCCGGCCCCGCCAACGACTGCGCTCCAGACACGCCCTTATTCGCGCCTTGAGCAGGACCGGGTCGACAGGCTTTTGTAGATAATCTTCCGCGCCGGCTTCGATGCATCGGATCACCGCATCCTCGTCCTTCAGGCCGGAGATCATCACCACGGGAATTTCGCGCCAGTTCTCATCCGATTTTATCCTGGCCAGGAGATCGATACCGTTCATATCCGGCATAAGGACATCAGCGAGGACGAGATCGAATTCTTCAACCCCCAGTTTCTGCAGGGCCTCCTTTCCCGAGGCGGCGACTTCGACGGCATGACCGTCTCGGCCAAGGCGCCTGGAGAGAAGGTCGCGATTGGATTCGGTATCATCGACCACGAGGACCCGCCCGGTTTCCAAAGCTGCCGGCGTTCGGCCCGACGTCATGGTACGCGCGAGATCGGCGGCAATTGTCACATCCGCTTTGTCTTCCGCGGAAATATCCGAAAAATGAGAAGGCCGCTCCAGCGTCGCATCGACCTGCTCGAGCAGCAGACGGCTTTCGGTGATGATCCTCGATATATCGTCCGGAAGCCTCGTCCCGAGCTCTTCGGCGAAATCTTCCAGAACCATCTCCGAATAGCCGATGATCGCGTTTACCGGCGTTCTGAGGTCATGCCTGACATTCGCATCGACCGGCGGCATGTTTTCCATGCCGTCATTGCCGGCATCGGTCAGGCGCTCGATCAAGGCATTGAGCATGCGCGCCGCTTGAAGAACCTTCTGAAGGTCGGCCAGCGCTTCGCGGGGCCCACGCTCTCGCACCTCTTCCGTTACCAGTTCCTGATAACCGAGTATCGCCTGCGCGGGTGCGGCAAGTTTCTGCGCGACTATCGCGATATACGCGCGCTGTCCGATGTCATGGGGATTCGCCACATGGTTCACCCTTCGATAAGGCGGGCAATCTTGTCCAGTAATCCGGCCAGTTCGATCGGTTTGGTATCATAGTCGTCGCACCCGGCTTCGATCGCTTTTTCGCGATCCCCCGCCATCGCATGAGCGGTCAATGCAATTATCGGAATGCCGGCCGTCGCGGGATTGCCCCTGATTCTGCGCGTCGCTTCCCAGCCGTCGATAACCGGCAGGCTCATATCCATCAAAACGATATCCGGCGCGCATTCCGCCACCGCATCGACCCCAGCCTGGCCGTCAACCGCGATCACCACTTCGAACCCCCGCCGTTCGAGGCGCCGGGAAAGCATGTCGCGGTTCATCTCATTGTCCTCGACGAGGAGAATCCTGACCATCTTCCTTCAAGCTCCTCACGCCTCTTCCGAAAGGGGGACGTGCCGTTTGAGCGCGGCGACCAGATCTGCGCGGCCTTCAGCCCCCTTCCTGACGACTTCATTCGCATGCGAGCGGAGCCATTCGAGTTCCTCACGACTCAAATCCTTTGACGTCACGATCACGACCGGCAGATTCGCCAGATCCGGGCGCATGCGGATCTGGCGCAACAGTTCGAAACCATTCATTTCCGGCATCATCAGATCGAGCAGCATGATCGTCGGACGGCTCGCCTCCAGTTGTTCCAGGCCGGTCTTGCCATTCGCGGCCTCGCGCACACGCCAGCCGTCGCGTAGCAGAACCCGCCTGAAAAGCTCTCTTGTCGCAGGGTCATCGTCAACGACAAGGACATCCCTTTTTTCGTCTCCGGCGACGGCTTTCAGCGTGTCGACGAGCTGGCGCGGATCGATCGGCTTGATGAGATGGTCGGCTGCACCGAACGCCAGGCCCATCTCCCGGTCCGGCATAACGGTTGCGAGGATCACCGGCACCTTGCAAAGCTCTTTATCGGCCTTGATTGCCTTGAGGACCGACCATCCGTCCATGCCGGGCATGATCACATCGAGGATGATGGCCGCCGGCCGGCAGCGGCGGGCTTCGGCCACTCCTTCCTCTCCGCCCTTGGCCTCGACAACCGCGAAGCCTGCGCCGCGCACCGCGTCCGATACAACCTTTCGCGCGCGCGCTTCATCGTCTATGACCAACACGATTCCATCGGACCCCGCTGCCGGAGCGCCAGGCGCCAGCGCGGACACCGGCTCGCTCTCGCTTTCGGCCTTGCAAACCGCAGGTATCGCAAAGCGGAAAGTCGCGCCCTTTCCGGGCGCGCTTTGCACTTCGATCGAGCCTCCCAGCATATTCGTGAAATGACGCGTGATCGCCAGTCCAAGGCCGGTCCCGCCGTAATTTCGCGTCGTCGACGCATCGGCCTGGACAAATGCCTGGAAAAGTTTCGCCTGTTGCTCCTCGCTCATTCCTATACCGCTGTCGGCAACCGCGAATTCCAGCCAGTCGCCGTCATCGCGTCGATAACGTTCGACCGACAGTTCGATATCGCCGTTTTCGGTAAATTTCGCCGCGTTGGAAAGCAGGTTGAAAAGGTTTTGACGCAGTTTCGTCTTGTCCGTTTCGATCTCGCCGGGTTCCACGGAAACATGGACGTTGAGCACATTTCCCTTCTTGGCCACCAAAGGGGCGACGGTGCTTTCGACGTCTTTCAAAAGCGGCACAAGGTCGAACCGCTCGATGAAGAGCTCCATCTTGCCGGCCTCGATTTTGGACAGATCGAGTATGTCGTTGATCAGCGCCAACAAATGGCGGCCGGACCCGAGAATCTTTTCAAGATCGATAACGAAGTCATCCCGTTCGATATCCTTCGCATCCTCGATCAGCATCTCGCTATAGCCGATGATGGCATTCAGCGGCGTGCGCAGCTCGTGGCTCATGGAAGCCAGAAAGCGGCTTTTTTCCTCGTTCGCGGCTTCCGCTCCACGGCGCGCTTCCTCAAGCTCCGCCTGGCGCAACTTGAGATCCGTAATATCGGTATAGACGGCCACGGTCCCGCCATCGGCCGTCTTCCTCTTGGCGATGCGCAGCCATAAGCCATTGGCGAACTCCCGCTCCACCATTCCATAAGGCGCACGGTGCCGCTGGAGCGCTTCGGCCACCCATTTTTCAACCGAAACCGCACCCTTGCCCGAAACACCCCTTTCGACCTGCGCCTGCACGATCTCCTCGAACTTCCGGCCCGGCGTAAGAAGGTCGGCGACCTCGGGAAATATTTCCACGTAGCGATGATTGACCATCACCAGCCGGTCGTCCTCGTCATAAAGCGCGAACCCGTCGGGGATCGTCTCGATTGCGGCGACGACCGTGTTGCGCTGACGCTCGGCGGCGGCCTCCAGCTCACGCCGCTTGGCCTGGCTGTCGCGCAGAAGGCGCAGCGTTCCTGCAAGGCGGCCGAATTCGTCCTCCCCGGCCGGAGGCAACTCCACATTTTCATGTCCTGCCGTCAATTGCGCCATCGCCCCGTCAATGCGGGCAAGCGGCTTCAGAATGGAACGCAGGACGAGAAGCGTGGCCGCTACTCCGGAAACGCAAATGACGCCAACGGCGATAAGGGCGCGAATGTAGTCGGCGCGCGCTTCGACCGCCGCCATGTCGCGCGCCTCATCCGCTTCACGTTCGAACCGCGTAGCCATATCCGCAAGCACAGCGACGACTTCGTCGCTATGCCGCCTGGCCGCGGCAAGAAGGGCATTGCCTATGACGCGATTGCCGGCCGTATAGGCATCGACCGCCTGCATCGCCTTGTCGCGATATGCCTGGGCGCCGCGCCTGATCGTTTCTGCGGCTTCCGGCGCGAAACTGTCAATGCGGGAAAGGTCGTCCCCGAGAGCGTCGTAAGCTTCCTCGGCCCGCCTTTCGGACAAGGTCAAAAGGCTGACGGAGAGATCTGTCAACCAGTAACGAAGATCGCCGAAATGGCGATGAGCTCTCGCGGCTTCATCGAAGCGGTGGAACCTCGCATTTGCCTCTTCCACCCGCTGTTCGGTCTGGAGGAGATCATGCGTCATGACAGCGATGCTGATGAGCAACGCACCCAAAAGGCCAACCGTCAGGGAAATGAGGCGAAGCGGGATTTTCCGATGCGACAGGGTCGCAAGCTTTTTTCTCAAAATATGAGCGGCCGTCATCTGAACAGAGTGATGCTGATGGCGCCGGCGAGATCGCCTTCGGCTCCCCCCTCCTTGGGATAGCCGGTAACATCGACTTCGCCTTTGGGCTGACCGTGACATGACAGGCAGGACGCCGAGTAATATTCGGGGATCAGCATCCGGAATGCCGGCTTGCCGTTTTTCTCAACCTCTTCGAAAAACGGTTTGCCCCGTTCCCAATCCGTTGCCAGAAACTTGCTCTCGAGCACGTTTCTTTCCCATTCGTCCGGGGTGGCCTTGCGATTGCGGACGATGTCAACGGGCGCCGTCACCTTGGTATTCGCCAGATCGCCGACTTTTTCCGCGAAACGTTCATTCACGAGCCGGGCGAAAACGGCCGGGATGAAGCCTTTGAAACCAATCCCTTCGGCGTCTATCAATTCCTGATGTTCATCGACGATTTCCCGCATGGCCTCGATTTGCGCTTCGAAGAGTTGCCTCTCGAGCGCATTCAGGTTTTCCGTGTCGATGGTTTGTCCCTTTCGCTCAGCGTATAAATCCAGCGCTTCTTCCACCACACGCTGGCCCGAAAGGTCTTTTTCGCCAATGGACTCGTCGTTTATCAGCGTTTGGTGATTTGAAATGACGCTCCGGCCGGCTCTGAGGACGGCGGCAAGCCGTTCGCCTGTCGCCAGTTCGTGGTCGGTTGCCATGACGGGAATCGCAAGCGAAGCATACGTAATCGCAGTCAGCATGCCGCTGCTAAACAGGCTGCGTCGCATTACAAACTCCGCGATTTATTGATATCTAAAGCTACCTTAGCAAATTTACGTAAGGGCTAATAGGTACTTTGTTGGCGAAGATCCCGCTGCGTACCATCCACGGTTCAATCCATCGGGCTCGGATTCTTGGGAGCACCGGGAATTCGGTCTTGCCGTTTGCTGGAACAAGGGGTGCTTGAATCGAGCACCCCAAAACATGGAAGACGTTATTGCGGTCGACACCGAATCTCGTGAAAGGGCTTCCACGTCCTGGAAGCTGGCATTTTGCCAGTACCGGCTGCAACCTGTAATAATGGTTGAGAGATCGGAAAGACTCTAATCTTCGGTGAACCTGTTCGATTCAGCTTTTCTCATGCCGGGCTGATTTTGGACTGACGCGAGGAATTGGATCATGATCACGATCGAGACCTTGAAGCGGATGTCACCCGAACAACGCGCCCAACTCTACAAAAATGCGAGAAAGCGTTTGGACAAAGGAGGGCAGGAGATCATCTGGTCAGCCGATGGAAAGCAGACGATGGTTGAAGCAACCGATGCGGGTTTACCTGCTTTGTCTGGAGTGGAGCCAATCATTGTCAAGGAATTGGGGGGCTCGGTATCACGCGCAAGATTTGGGCACCGCCAGCGCTGGTTCGATCGTTGCAGAGGTTATGCGATATTTGGGCTACGAGATCGCTAGCCAAAAGAAAATGCCGGAAGGTTCGGTAGCCAAAACAGCGGCAGTTTGGAAACGCAGGAGCCGATGGGCGATCAGGAGCGCTACGATTCTGAGAAGTGGTGCCGCATGCCGGACTCGAACCAGCGACCCCATCATTACGAATTGTTTTTCGTAACGATTTCAGATGATTAGATGTGATGTCATCGATTTGGATGCGCTCGCACAAGCCGTTGGGCTGACTCCGCTTTTCCAGAGTAAACGGTAGCACATCGTGTCACCGCGTTGCCACCCCTTTCACCCCGCGACCCTACTGGAACCCTACCAATCCTGAATTGCCCTACTAATTGGCAACCTGCTTCGCTGCCCAACGGACCTCCCCCTATCAACGGCACTAACAGTTTGGGGCGGGGAGCGGAGCCTGTGGATGTCGGGATGTCGTGGTTTCTCGAACGATGCTCAGGCATCAGGAATGTTATTTTCAGCGGTTGCAATTACGCTTGCGATTGCTGTGTCCTCGGAATGGCTGATGCTCAGTTGCCAATTTGTAATACCAATTTGCTGCGCCATAGTCGCAGCGCCACCGCAAAGTGTCACGATTGGCGGCTTGCCATTTTCGCGAGTGATTTGGATGTCTTTGAAAGAGATGCCATTACCAAACCCGACACCAAGTGCTTTCAAGGTCGCTTCTTTTGCGGCAAATCGTCCAGCAATGTGCTGAACTCGGCTAGTACCTTCAGGGAATTGAGCAATCTCGGATTGCGCAAAGGTACGGGAAATGAAAGCCGTTTCGAGACCTTCCATCAATCGCCGGAAATCAGGAAGTGACACGATATCAATTCCGTGGCCCATCAATTTCAATTGGTGCCCTCTTCTTCGACATCCCCACTCGAAGCAGAGTTCTCGAGGGTTGTCTTGTTGTCAAACCAAGCTTTTAGGAAACTGCCACCCGATAACAAAGACGGCCAGGCCAACGTAAGTATTGCCACCAATATCGTGCCGACCACGCCTAGTGAAACTGCGCGCCAAATGAAAGTAAGGTTGTCTATAGTCGGCTTCTGTTCGGAGAACTTTTGCTCTACAGAGGTTTCCAGCAGGCGCATTTTGTCGGCAAGTGCCTGTAAGGAATAGATTTCTTTACTCATCCCCCTGATCAGGTTGCCATCGATGTCCCCTTTGCCGCTGCCCTTAAATATGTGTTCGGGACCTGATTTCTGGTCGAGTTCAGCGAACCATAATTTGAAGATAGCCTCACCCTCGCATATCTGAATTGGAGACGGGCTTGCATTGAAGGAAGCGAAAATCAGTTTGCCTTTGTAGCCCGGATCAACATGAAATCCCGAGACGTTGATGAGGCCTTGAAATTTTACCCCCGTGCGCATTGAGATGAAGGCCATCACGTTGGGCGGAATGTCCAATTCCTCACGCGTCATGAGATAGGCAAACTGGCCCGGCGGAATGCTGAAT
The DNA here is from genome assembly GCF_013266695.1 of Hongsoonwoonella zoysiae. Classification (GTDB taxonomy): domain Bacteria; phylum Pseudomonadota; class Alphaproteobacteria; order Rhizobiales; family Stappiaceae; genus Hongsoonwoonella; species Hongsoonwoonella zoysiae. Next base: position 918,485 of record NZ_JABRXF010000001.1, on the reverse strand, counting down.
GGCTCGCCCTGCTGAAGGAAAACCTTAGTTTGTTTCTCGCCATTTCCCGTGATGAAATAGCATTGACCCATTCTTAAATTGTATGCGTTCGCATCGACCTGATTTGGCTCAAAGCCAACTATTACAGACTGATTTTGAAGAAGTTTCTCTCCGGACCAAAAGCTCATTTTTTTAGTCCGAGATATAGAATTGGCGTTCCGCCAACTCCGCACGTCGCGCCTTAAGTGCCGGATAAAGGTCAAGGCTATTGGACGCTGTGGCCGAGATTACCCAATTCAAGATATCCTGATTTGAATGACGCGCCAACTCCACGAATTCTTCCATATGATCGATTTTCTCACAGGCGTCTGCAAATCTACCTGCAGCATCGGCTAATGGTTTGACATTGTCGTTTTTCAGATTTTTGTGAATCTGATTGTCATTCGGAAAATCCAATTTTTGATGAAGAGTATTGGCTGCGCTTAAACAAACTAACGCCGTATCAACAATCGTTCGCTCAACTGAAATGGGGTCAACCGCTCCGCGAGCCAATCGTCCAACATACTTGGCGAAGTGAAGGCCATAATGCTTAAGGCGATCCGTTTTGTGCAAACAGGCGATATCAGAATGATTTCGCTGGTCGTGACGAAACTGATCGCGCTGCCACGACAAAAGAGTGCCGGTCTTTTCTTCTTCCATGTGAACTGGCTCCGTAGATTGATCTGCCGAAAGCAGGCCAGACGTCCGAATCAATTTATTAGTGTGAGAGTCTATCATTATATTTTGTCCATTTCGCTAACGGCTGCCCATTGAGGGTCGACAAGAGGTTGAGGGCTGACCGGTGTGGTCTTTTTGCGTAGTCGAAGTCGGTTGGTAAATGTGGGCATTGACCCCCCACTTTGGCGGAAAGAAATATTTGACGTGTTCGCTCTTTGGAACGAACTTTTGCTTTATGCGGGTCCTGCCAGAAATCCCGACGATATCGGGGTGGGCAATGCGCGCATACTTATCGACCTCACAGAACAAATTCTGGCAATCAATTAGTTGCAGACGCCGCCCCCACAATGATTGAAATTTCAAGCCCAACCGCTCAAATTCCTCTTCCTGTCGATCCACCATTAGGCGGATAATTTCCGGTTCGGAAAGACCTCCGGAGTCCAGAAAACATTTGCGGATGCCATCTCGCGCTCCTGGTCCCGGGATAACGAAATCCATCTCGTTAAACTCAGTTAGATTGCTATAATTCAGATCAGTTATGAACTGATAAGCCAGAAAATCCCCGATGGTCGGATAGGACCTCAAGCATTCAAAGCCAGCTTGCATAGACGGCATCTGCGCCAGCCGGTCAGGAACATGGTCATCAATCATCATTTTCAGAAGCAATAAGTGGTTTTGATGCTTGGCAACCTGTCCGAAAGACTTGCCACCCGGCGGCATTATGTAAGCTGCAGAGTAAATCCTCTCTCCTTTGTCCTTTGCTTCTGTGAGTATCTTATCGTAATGTTCAAATGAGAAATCCTCATATGTAACTGTTCCTAACTTCTCCTCGAATAATTCCCATGTTTCAATTTTGTTGAAAATCTTAAATAATATAGTGCGAAAAAACGTCTCCGTAGATGATGTTGGAAGACCGTCTCTGTAGATTACGTTACGGATCAAATATTGGCTTGTGCGATCAGCCGCTCTGTAGGCGTTAGTAAATTTGTGAGTTTGCATTATTTCATCATTAGACCAAGGGGCGTTTGTCTTGGTCATTCTACTAAAGAAGATCTTTTGTCTCTCTGCTGCGAATCTCCAATATGTGTCGTAGACAGCGGACACTCTAGCAGGCGAAAGCCTGCTGAACACATATGGTGTGGGGTTAACTTGGTTCACTTGCATTCAACTCGTTAGGCAGCTTGGTTGCGGATGTTCTGGCCCGTTTCAATGAGTGAACGCGAGCTTTTGATAACTGCTTCAAGAGCGGGGTCGGATTTTGTGATGCGTTCGAACTTTGCTACTCCAACCATTACGTTTACGCGTGCAAGCGGCATGCCCATCTCGGACGCCATGAATTTGCCGAGTTGAACTAATCCCAAATAATTCCCGTAGGCCTTATCGAAAATCTGCTGGGTTGCATAAAATGCATTCATTACCAACCCGGCTTTCGTCGGCTCAAAACTGACATGCTGCAAGCAAGGAAAGCCTATAAGCGCTGTAGACGTATGATCAGATTCAGCATCAAACACGGTAGCCTGAAACATGGATCGCCTAACGCCTTTGCGACGTTGAAACTGTGAAAGAATCCACTCAAGCTGATTTCCGCTACACGGGCCTCGCCCGTACATCATCATGCGTTGAAAATAGAGACCTCTGCCATTCGATTTGCGATCGCGAGCCTGGATGCGACCGAAGGTATTCTTATATAGATTGAATAGCTTTGTGCGGTCGCCGGAAGCTATTTTCCAATACCGTTCAGGGAAAATAGTGAAGGCGACGTTTTCGATACTTGTCTTATTCTTTTTCCTAAGAAGAGTATCCAGCGCGTCTCTTAACTCCGCATCTTCTTCAATAATTTCCTGTTGGTCGAGGTCACCAATCGATAATACCAGTGGCGCGATCTCTGTTCCTGGGTGATCAAGGATGTGGATGAATATTCGCGCCCATGCCTCGGAAAGATTTTTTGAGTCGATCACAAGGGGCGCAATTGCGGCACCTGAATTCGCTTTAGTCATTTATATGTCCTCCAGATGCCGATACCGTGCTAGCCCTACATACTCAGCTCGCGCCACGCGAACAAATGCGGCCCATCGCGATGTTCTAATTTGTGCAACTCCCGGCTTGGTCGCTTCAAACAAAGAGGCATTTTTAAGCTGCCTCACTGGCCGAAGCTTATCGGCGTCAACGACAGCCTCCCGCGGAAGCAGAACCAAGTTTCCCACTTCGACATCAATTCTTGGGTTTAACCGGTTTGACCCAGCCACAATTAGAGATGCGTTGGTGTCTTCCCCCAAAAGGGAATGTCTAATCGTTTTGGGGGACCAGCGCTTAAGTTCGGCAGCGCGTGAATGTGTAATCATTCGTAGGCCGACGGAAAGGTGAGTGACCAGTGTTGTGTATCCGACCCCAAAGTCACACGCGATGACATAAAGCTGCTCAGGGGTCGCTGTCTCACAACTAAGATTTCGGGAGTTAAATGCGCCGCGAAGCCCAATAATCGGCATCAAAAGATGTGCTGCAAAAGAATCTGCCGTGAATTCCTTGGGATCATCCCAAGCCGGTGTGCGAGCGTTTTCTTGAAGTTCGTCGATGGAGCTGCCATCTCCAAACTCATGGTGCCCCAGTTCATGAGCGCAATTAAATACACGCCGTACCAATGGGCGCTTTGGGGACAGATAAATTCTAGGGCGAGCGCCTTTCTGGTACATGCCCTCCATGTTGTTGTCGATAAATTGAACGGTTACATTAAGCTTTTCACATACATCGTAGATGCAGATCGGAAGATGTTGTGTGGCATTCGCCCGCTGTCTCACCGAAGCCGCCATTTGGATGGCGCGACTTGAGGTCTTTTGCCGATCAAAGGCTTCCAATTTCATTGCACGCACCACCATTAGGTATTCCCTTCGCCGCTATCTTTGTCGGAGCGCATGGCAGCGATTACGTGCAAAAGCCGATTCAAATCATCCGGGTTAAGCTTCGAAAGTTCGCGCGCAGCAAGCTCCAAACGAGGATCGTCGGGGCTAATGGAGCCTGACGCCTTTCCCACGACCCAGTCCAGACTCACATCGTAGATGTCGCAAAGGCGGTGAAGTTCTTCCGCGGAAACTCTGCGGTTTCCTGACTCAATCTCAGAAACGGACGGTCTGTGCAGACCAAGCATATTCGCGACCTGACCTTGGGAGAGGCCAGCCAGCTTGCGGGCCTCTTTCAGTCGTACGCCAATTGAATTGCTTCGCTTCTGTATTGAATCGTTCATGCTGCAGCACTCTTAGCCTTTTTTAATTCGATTATTTTTGCGACAAACTCGCAGATTTCTTCCAGGCTCATAGGTTTGTTCGATTCCTTTCCAATGAAGATGTTTTCATCGTCGGGAATCTCAGTTTCTATTTTTGATGCCAACATCGTGGTAGCGACCAACCACACCTTGCTATCAAAGCTAGGAATGTCATTGGCAGGCACAATCGAGTTTTCCAAAATTGGGCAATTCAAACCGCTGTTGGTTTGTATTTCCGTAATAACTTCGGAGAGTGCATCCTTGATTTCTGCAGGACTCACGACAAGCTCCTTTCTTACATCTGGTAAGAATATCTTACATTTTAGATTCGATGTCAACTGGCTAGATGAGATGGCAAATCAACTATGGTCTTGCAGGGGGCTAAACTGAAACTGCCGTTGCTCATGTGCGTCCCATCGCGCGTGCGCGCGTGTCGGATGGCGTTGGACAGGGTTTCTTTGTCTATACTGGCAACTCTTTTTATGTCATAAGTATCTGATATAACTAGTAATTTCACATTAATTGCGCTACTTGGAGTTGAGGCCAACAGGAGGTCTCAATGCCTAGCTTACGTCTTACACGCCGTACTATCGACGACATTCCCCACCCGGACAGCGGTCAGGTCTTTTATCGCGACACGCTGCTTTCCGGCTTCGGCCTTCGGGTCGGCAGCCGGTCCAAGGTCTATTTCGCGGAGGGTCAGGTGCAGCGGCAAACGTGCCGCGTCACCATCGGCCGGGCCGATGTGTTCGCGCCGGAAGTCGCCCGCAAGAAGGCGCTCGCGCTCTTGGGCGAGATGGCCGAGGGACGAAATCCCAATGCCGAAAAGAAGCAACAGGTCGAGGCCAAGGTTACGCTGGCCGACGCGTTCGACAGCTTCTTTGCCGCGCGTCCTCATCTGTCGCCGTATACGGTCAACAACTACACCCGCACCGCGAAGCTGTACCTCAAGGCGTGGCGCAAGAAGCCGATCAATTCCATCACCCGGCAGATGGTGCTCAAGCGCCATCAGGAGCTTTCGGCGGAAGTTGGCAAGACCACCGCCAACAATGTCATGCGCCATCTGCGGTCGGTCTACAATTTCGCCGCCGCGACCCATGATGAGTTCCCACCGAACCCGGTGCAGATTTTGACACAGGCGCGGGCATGGCACCGCGAACAGCGGCGGCAGACGGTGGTGACCGCCCAAGACCTTCCCATGTGGTGGAAGGCGGTGATGGTCGAGCCGGACTATGCCCGCGATTTCCTGCTCACGGCACTGTTCACCGGCATGCGCCGGGGCGAACTGATGGCGCTACGCTGGGACAACGTGGACCTGAACGCGCGGACGCTGCACCTGCCCAAGACGAAGAACGGCGATCCGCTGAACCTGCCCCTGTCGGGCTTCCTCACCGACCTGCTGACAGAGCGAAAGAAGCAGGCGGGCGGGTCGCCATTCGTGTTTCCGGGCCCCGGCAAGCAGGGGCACCTGATGGAAACCAAGAAATTCCTGCTCCGCGTCAGCGCCGGTTCGGGCGTCAGCTTTACGCTGCACGATCTGCGGCGCACGTTCATCACCATCGCTGAAAGCCTTGACGTTCCCTATTACGCGCTCAAGCGCCTGCTGAACCATCGCGCCAACGGCGACGTCACGGGCGGCTATATCGTCGTGAATGCGGAGCGCTTGCGCGGGCCGGTGGAGCAGGTTGCGGCGCGCATTCTGGAGTTGGTCGATGCCGAGGGCTGACCGTTTCCGCCCGTGCGGCGACACGATGTTCGAACGCCTCCTTCTGGCGATCATCGAGGCGCACACCACGCCGGAGACCAACGGGCAACAACGGCTGCGGATGGAGGCTGCCTTAGCTGCTCTCTTGGGCCCTGTCACGCCAACGGAGCGGGAGTTGGATAGGGCGCTCCAGTTTATGGCGAGCGAGCGCCGGCAGGATGCCTGCTATGCCGAGATAGCCGCTTTGGTGTCGCCTTGCGCGACGACCGCGAAGCCGATGCGATCCATCCCCCAACTGGCCGAAGCGGCGGCACGAGAGGTCATGGGCTGTATCGCGCCCAAGGAAATTCAGGCCATCGCTCGCCGCCTTTGCGACCTCTACCGGACGCGTGGCAATGCCCATGCGATGGCGAGCGATCCAATCGAGGAGGCGCTTAAAACCGAGGCGGTCGAGCGCCTGTGCGCCGAACTCGCGGAATGGGGTGTCCCGACGTGGCTTTAGGGCGGATCGGTGGCTTGGCCGAACGGCCATCCGGGTGCAGATTGCAGTGAAGACGCAGAAGGCAACCGACCATGTCGCACTCCGATGAAAATCCGCCAATCCAGATGCTAAACTTCGATCAGGAAGACGGAATCGCCCACCTTCACGATAAGAACTGGTTTCCTTCGCTGGGCGACGTCAACGACCGCATTGTGGAAAACTACGGCTTCGAGGATCGCGACCGGCATTTCCGGTATCTGGCCGAAGCCGCCTTCATCATCCAGGGCTACTCCGGCATTCGGATCGACGGCCGGTTTGTGACGGTCCCTTCCGACCTGACGCCGTACAAGGAAGCGGCGGCGAAGTTCCAGAAGGCCATACAGAAGGTCGATGAATTGTCGGCAGCGATCTTCGACATTCGCTCAGACGCCACCGCCGACACGTTGCTGGCCCACTTCGACCCCAAGCGAGAAACGTCGGCGCTCATGAAAATGCTCGGGCAAGCGATGCACATTCTGGTGCAAATCGAGCAGTTGGAAGGTCGGGTCGGCAACCGTCCTATCCCAGACTGGCTGGAAGCGTTCTGCGTTCACAGCCAGCGTTTCTGGCACTCCGAGAAGGGCGGCGGCACGCGGATCATTTTCGAGGCGGAGCGGCAGACCAGAATCACTCCCTGGGTGGAGGACGTCTATGTCAGCCTCACTAAGCGATTGAACGTCGACGTCCCCTTGTCGCGGCTGAAGGGCGTTGCGCGCAATGTGCCAGCTTATCGGCCTGAAACAGAACCGAATAACGGCGATGCCGGCTGACCTGCCTGAATCGGCACCCTCCAAGGGCATCAACCCAAGGAGGCAGATATGCAACCAAACTCCCGGAAATACCTCACCACCAAGCAACTGCCGGACGTCACCGGGCTGAGCGCGAGCTTCTTTGAGAAGGGCCGCATCTACGGATACGGCCCGCAATTCATCCGCATCGCGTCCGGCAATCGGGCCGGGAAAATCCTCTACCGGCTCGAAGATGTCGAACGCTGGCTGGCCTCGCAGGAGCAGAATCCGAAGGGTGCAGGCAATGAGTGAGGTGCTTAAGCCCAAGACGGACGAGGCATGGGCATTCTCGCAGTTCATCGCTCCGGATGGGCCATACTATCTGGAGCGCATGAACAGCGAGGGACCGCCAAGCCCCGTCGCCAAAACCTATCCCGCGAGTGACCCCGCATCGTTCAAGAAATTCGTCGAGGCGAACAACGGGCAGGAGTTGAGGCGAAACCTCTACTTCCTGCCCAATGCCAAGTTTCTTTCCGGCAAGCGCCGGAAAGACAACCTCTCGCATGCGCAGTTCCTGCATGCCGATCTGGATTGCAAGGACTATCCCGGGACGCTCGACGAGCAGCAAAGCCGGATCATCGGCTTGTTGCTTGAACGCAAAGAGCGTCCCAAGGGCGTGCCCGAGCCGACGGCCGTCTGGTTCACCGGTGGTGGCTACCAAGCTATCTGGAAACTCGATCAGCCGGTCGAAGTCGTTGTCGCAGAAGACCTCAACAAGCGGCTTCTGATCGCTCTCCTAGGCGGCCCCGGCACGCATAACGCCGATCGTCTTCTGCGCCTGCCTGGAACCGTTAACTGGCTAAATGCACAGAAGCGCGAAGCCGGTCGCGAACCCGCACTCTCGTTCTGGATGACAAAGCCATGACCTACATTGCGACGGCAAAGATTTACCGCATAGAAGATTTTCAACTTCCCGTACTGAAGGAGAAGGCGGCTCCACCGGCCAAGGCCGGGTCGACGACGGTGGAACCCACCGAGATCACGCCGCTTCCGCTGCCGGACGACCTTTGGGAGATCATCCCATCCGACTTGAAATGGGTGCAGGTGATCGTCACTGGCGACGATCCGCCAGGGAAGGTCTATCCATCCCGGTCAGAACGCATGATTGCTAGCCTCTCCTGGATGCTTGCGAACGGAGTGCAACCCGGTCACGCGCTCTCGATTCTGCTCGATCCTGCCTATGCCATCGGCGCGCATGTGCGCGAAAAGCCGAACGCCTTGCGTTATGGCCAACGCCAGATTGCACGGGCGCTCATGATGATCGAGGCGCGGCGCGAGGACTGGCCAGAGGTGAACGACAAGTTCCAGCCCGTGAAGGATCACCCTGCCAACATTCGCTATGCGCTGGCCCGTCTCGGCATCGAAGTGCGGCGCAACGCGTTCTCGTTCATGAACGATGTCGAAGGATTCGGATTAGAGGGTCGCGACTTGAACGATATCGCCGACGTTCTCGGCAGTCGGTTTCAGTTGGACCTGCAATTCAAGGCATCGGTAGCGGCGATAAAGAGCGAGATCGTCGCCATCGCCCATGAGCAAGCCTACCACCCCATCATCGACTATCTCGACGGTCTTGTATGGGATGGCACGCCGCGCCTCGATAACATGCTCCGCGACTATGTAGGGGCCGAAGACACCGAACTGAATCGGGAGTTCGGCGCTAAGTTCCTGATCGCAGGGGTGCGGCGGGTCAGGCAGCCGGGCGTGAAGTTCGACACCATGCTCGTCTTCGAGGGCAACCAAGGAACGGGCAAGTCGAGTTTCGCGGAAATCCTTGCCATCCGCGACGAGTGGTTCTGCGGGAGCTTGAGCCTCCGCAGCGACGACAAGACCAAGGCGGAGCAGTTGGCCGGGTCCTGGGTCGTCGAGGTGCAAGAGATGGACGGCATTCGCAAGGCCTCCACACACGAGTTGAAGCGGTTCCTCTCGACCCGCCGCGACAAGTATCGCCGGGCCTATGGCCGGGATGCCAAAACCTACCCGCGCCAGTGCGTCATCATCGGCAGCACCAACGACCAGAAGTACCTTTTCGACCAGACGGGAAACCGGCGATTCTGGCCTGTCAGTGCTGGAAGAGTGCAACTGGACAAGCTGCGCGAGAACGTCGACCAGCTCTGGGCGGAAGCCGCCGCGCGCGAGGCGGCGGGCGAGTCCATCGTCTTGTCCGAACCCCTCTGGGAGGCGGCAAGCGAATTGACCGATCTGCGGCTGATCGAAGACGCGTTCGCGACCGTGCTGAGTGACTGGTTCGCAGGCAAAACCGGCCGGGTCTCGATGGACAGCGTCAAGCTCCTCCTCGGCTTCGAAGGCGGTCGCATGTCGCCCATTGAAGTGCAGCGGATCAAGGCCGAGATGGACCGCTTGGGCTGGGAGGAGAAAACCAACCGCCTCCACGATCTATCGCAGCGGGAGAAGACCCAACGGCGAGGCTTCGCCAAAGGCACCCAAGAGGAGCGCAAGACCGAATGGCTGGCGAGGCGGGTCGAGAACGGTGTCGTGACTCTGTTCCGCATAGGCGATTCCGCCTCGGAAGAGGATTCGCCGTTTTGAACCCGCCTTGCCCCGACCGGGGTGTAACCCGTAACGCCAACACAAGCCCGGCGACCTTTTTGCGGCACGCCATAGGGCCGGGGGAGTGCGCTACTCCCCCTGTCATCCTCAGACCTTTCGGACCTTAAGTTACGGTTACAAGTTACAAGGGCGATAGGCGATGCCGCTCGCTGCGTTTTGGGTTGGCATACCGGATGGTGCCGGGCAACGCGCAGAGCAGCCTCAGACGTCCGAGGAGCGCGGTTTGGTATAACTTGCTGGCTAACCCGCCGTAGCGCGCCTGTGGGGCGCTCTGAGGCCCCGCGCGAAGGGGTTATGTGCGGCGGCTTTGGTTTTGCTGCACGTGAGGGTCATAGTTGGGCGTTTTCCGGCCCGCGCAAGTCATCGGGACTAGCCGGTTAAGAGGTCCGACGTTGTCGTTTCGAGCGCCTCAGCGAATTTCGCAACCACGGTGATCGTGGGGTTCCTGACCTGCCTCTCGATCCCGGAGACATAGGTGCGGTCGATCTCCGCCCGCGCGGCAAGGTCTTCCTGCGACAAGTTCAACCGTTTTCGGGCTGCCTTGATGTTCCTGGCAAGTATCGCGCGCACGTCTTCCATGCGCGCCATTGGCACGCGTTGCAGACGATAAGCCCACGGACAATGAGTCTCATTTTGCTTTCGATTCAGAAATGTTGACTATAGGCTACACCGAACTTCAATAGGGGCGGTACGATGTGGGACATATTCCTGCAGTTCTTTTCTTGGTCGATGCTGGCCTTTTTCAGCGTTCAGGCGCTCGTCTTCATCGCCCTCGCATTGCGGCTGGTATGGACCGAAGCCATCAGGCCGAGGCTGATCCCCGCCGATGATATCGCCCGCGTTGCTGACGATATCATCGCCACCTATCCCGATCCGGAGCTTGAGGCTTTCGCCCGCCATGAGCGCGCGTGGTATCGCTGCGACGGCGCGGAGCAGACCTATTGGTATCGGGTGCGAAAGGCCATCAGACGACGCCTGTGACATATCTATGCTAGTGTCGTGTCAAATGGCCCACGGCGAGAAAAAAGACATGGTCGAAACGGATGGCTCAGTTATCGGCATCGACGTCGGTTGTTCACCGACACGCCGATCAAGCGCGATCTGTAGACTCAATTGGACCAGCTCACTCGTTTCATGGGAGATCATTCGGTTCCGAGCATGTGAACCAGAACGCGAGCGGGCTATTGCTGAGATTGCCGGCGATCACCAGATCACAGTTGCAGCCTTCGACGGTCCATTGCGCCAGGGCTTCGATATCATAGGTCGCTATCGGACTGCCGAGCGGATGCTGACTCGACGCTTGCGTCCGTTGATCGGCAAACCGGGACAATCCAGCGCGCCGATTGGCAAGTTGCTGAACCATCATGCCAACGAGTGCGTTCGCCATGTTGTTGCACATGGCGATGTGCGGGACGCACAGCACGGTGTTGCGATCGACACTAAGGCTCTGGTCGAGGCTTTCCCGAGTTCTTTCCTCGGCTTAATGATAAGCGATCCTAGGGCCCTCGCCGCGCGTAGAGGTGACCGATCAGACACATTTTTCCAACATCTTGCAGTAAGTGGCGGCCTAGAATCGCTGATTGAGCACTGTCTTCCAGGAAGGCATCTCGCCACCGATCCAAGCGGCATCTTCAACCATGACGACCGAGCGGCCTTCGTCTGTGCGTTGACGGCGCTGAGTGTTGCGGCGGGTGATTTCGTTGCGGTTGGTGACCATATCGATGGCTGGGTCATTCTGCCTCCACGGCAGTTTATCCAACCCGCTCAATGGGACCTACTGAGCCAGAATGCAAACGGGGAGGCAGCGGGGGCGCTACACATCGTCAATTAACCTGGGAAGTGGTGCCGCTTGCGTGACTCGAACACGCGACCCCATCATTACGAATGATGTGCTCTACCAACTGAGCTAAAGCGGCTTACCAAGCGCAGGGCAACTACTATCGCCCTACTATGTTTTCCCTCAGGCCGCCAACCCATTGGCTTTGAACGGCTTTCGCAATCAGACCCGCTAATTACGAATGACGTGCTCTACCAACTGAGCTAATGCGGCCTACCAGATGCGAGGGCAAAGGTTGCCCCGCTATGTGTCGATTTTCGCCAAGCGATCATTCTGTTCCAACCTGACAAGCAGGCCGATCTATCGCATGTCGGCGAGGCAAGCGGCGGAGAACCCCGCCGATGCCGAAGTGACCGCTTGATAGCCGAGGCGGCCCGGCAACGCAAGAGGGTTTGATGCGCGAATTCCGCTTGTGGATGCGCGGGCAGGAGAACTTTCCATGACGGGGCGCCAGCAGCCTAACGGCGCCATCGCCCTGGCCTGATCGAAGGTCCAATCCACAAAGCCGAAAGTTCTCCGTTTTCGGCCGGTTCGCCGAAGCGCCCCATCGGATCTGGGCCAGAGACCATCGAGAATTCGCTTCCACTGAGCGATGGAACTGAGGTTCATGCCGAAATGGGACGCGGCTCGCCAAGCTCACGATCTTTGTATTCGGGGCTGCAGGGCTTTCGAAGATGACAGGCCATATGCCTCACACTCGGCGTCATCCCGGACTTGATCCGGGATCCAACCCACTTCACCAAATACTTTGGAATATCGAATTTTTCGCGGAAATTTCCTGCTGAAATCGATGCCGCCCTCGCATGTTGAACCGTAATTGGACCCCGCTCGCAGGCCGGGGCGACGCTGGAGAAGGAGCGAGCTCCGTGCAAAATCCCATGGGAATATCTTTACCGGACAGAAGTGGCCCGCGCCCGTGAAGATCGGGGGTCTTCACCCGGGCGAAGACGACCGAAAGGCTGGATTCGAACGAACCGCAAGGATTCGCCTGCCCTAATTGAAGAACCGGAAGCCGCCTTTCGCAGCCGTTTCTTCCTTTTCCTCCGGGCCCGGATCGTCCGGCATGTGCTTCAGCGGAAAGTCGATCGTCTCCACCTTCCCGGCCTCCGCCTTGTCGCGCCTGGCGCCATCGCCCGAAGCTTCGCCAGCCTCGGCCTTGTTTGTGGGCCTCGCCTCAACACCCTGTGCCGCCGGTTTTTCAGGAGCGATGATTTCGGCTTCCGCCGGCTCCTTTTCGGCGGCCGCGCTTTCGGCTGGCCCGGGTTGAGCGTCCTTCGCAGGCTCGGGCGCGGGCTTTGTTTCCGCTTCCGATTCCGCAGGCGTTTCGACGCGCGGTTTCACCACCGGCTCCGGCTTCTTCTCCGGCAGGCTCGGCAAGGCTGCAAGCAGGCTTTCGTCGATCGTCTCCAACTCGTCCTCCGGGTGGGCGGCAGGCGGCTCCGTCCACTCGAAGGCGTCAAGACGCCCGCTCAGCGGCGAGACCGGCGCCCATTCGTCGGAAACGATACCATCCGCCACCCAGGTCGGGTCGGCCGGCGCGCGCACCGCGCGCGAAAGCCATTCGCGCACTCGGCCTCTGTCGCCGTTTTCCTTTTCCTCCAGTTCCGCCATCAACAGGCAGGCGCGCCGCGCCGGATTTGAACGCAGAACACTGGCGAGCTTTTCGCGCGCGAGCCCCCAATCCGACGCCTCGATCGCGGCCGTGGCCACGGCGAGCGCGCCATCCGTGCTGTTGGGCCTCAACGCGGCGAGCGACTTCACGCGGGCAAGACGGTCTTGCGCGGAATCGCCGGTTCGTGCGTGGGCGTAGGCCTCCGCCAGATCGGGATGCGGCTTCGCCTTCCACGTGGTCTCGACGATCTTTAGCGTCTTGCGGATTTCACCGCGCCGCGTGAAGAGCCTTGCAGCGAGGGCGGCCGCGGGAACGAGATCGGGCGCGAGGCCATGCGCTTCATAAGCAAGCTGACGCGCGTGGTCCGGCTCCCGGTCCTCCAGCTCCATCGCGCGCGCGGTCATGATGACGGCCTTGTGGCGGCGGAAGGTCTTCTTGTCGATGAGCCTGGCGGCGTAGTTGCGCTCCAGCGTGCGCTGCGCCTTCTCCCAGTCCTCGCCCATCGCCTGGTAACCGAGCACGGCCCGCCCGGCCCAGGGCAGGCCCGGCACCAGCTCGGCCGCTTCCTCGGCGTAGTGGCGCGCGGCGACCGGCTCGTCCAGGCGCTCCGCCTCGATGAAGAGCCCGTGCAGGCCCACGGCCTTGAGGCGCGGGTCCTCCAGCATATCCTCAAAGCGCCTGCGCGCTTCCTCGCGGTCGCCTGAAAGCTGCGCGGTCTGGGCAAGCAACAGCTTCGCCGCCGGCTCTCCCTTCAGAAGTTTCGCGGCTTCCGCGCCATATCGTTTGGCCGACGGCGCATCGCCGACGCCGAGCGCCACAAGCCCCTTGGAAAGGGCGTCGTAGCCGCGGTCCTTCTTGCGGCGGCGCCAGAAACGCGCGGCGATGTCCGGCGAACGCAGCACCGTACGCAAGGCGCCCCATAACAGATGCACGACGGCGAAGGCGGCGGCGATGATGACCAGCGCCGTCATGACGCCCATCTCGATCCTGTAGCCCTGCCAGTCGAGAGAGATGATGCCGGGCCGCTCCGCGACCCAGGCAGCGCCCAGCGCAAGGGCGAATACGACGCCCATGAAGATCAATACCCGGATCATGACTGAGCTCTCCTGCCCATCGCGCACTTCCCTGCCAACTTTACGGAATGGCTGTTCTTATACCGTCAGACTTCGCTTCAACTGCCGGATTTGGCCAGCTCTTTGAGGACACTGTCCGTTACCTTAGCGACCAGCTCGTCAGCCGCAACCCGCGCTTTCGCCGCAGCCACCCAGTCCGCACCCGCCGCCTGCACCTCTTCGGGCAACGCGCCGTAGGCTTCGATCGCGCCCTTGAAGTCGCCCGCCTGGACGCGCGCCTCCATCCGCCCGAGCGCGGCGGAAGGTGTTGCCTCGTCGCTTTCGCCCGGCGTGCGTACGCTGACAAGCGAGCGGGCATTCGCCAGGAACGAATCGACCAGATCATCGCCTTGTGGCTGGTCGAGCGCGGCCGTCATCGCGCGTGCGACTGCCGGAAACCGCGCTGCCAGGCGCGCGCGCGTGGGCAGGCCGTCTGCCGCATGCGCTTCGAGGGCGGCAAGATCGGTATCGCCGGGGAGCACACCCTTGACCGCGGCAAGCTGCGTTTCATAGGGGCGCCCCTCATCGACAGCGGCGGCGAGCGACGAAACCGCGACGGCGCGCGCCGCCGTCTCGCGTGCCGTTGCATCGCCGAGCCGGCTTTCGATCGGTCCAAGCCGCGCATTCACTTCCGCGATATCGGCTTGCAGGGCCGCCACGTTCTCCTGAACGATCGCAAGCGCCTGCCTTGACGTTTCGGTCGCCGTATTCAGCGTCTGAGAGAGGGAGGCGGTGGTCTTCGCCTGCTCGTCGATGCTCGCGCCAAGAGCTTCGATCTGGGCCGGCAGCGCCTTAAGCGGCTCAAGTTCGGAAGCGACCGTATCGAGCCGCGAGGATATTTCGGCCTGGGCGGCCTCTGTTTCCTGCTGCCGCTTTTCCAGCGCCGCAAGGCCGGCGCTTTCCCCGGCAGTTCCCGAGGAGACGAAGCGGCGCAACTCCGCAAGGCCGGTTTTCAGGTCTTCGATTTCGCCCGAAACAGCCTGGCTTGCTTCCGATCCTGCGGCTGCGGCACTGTCCTCAAGGGCGGAGAGACGGGCCTCAAGCGCGCTCACGGCATCGCCCGCCGCGCCACCCGATGCCGCCGATTGGGCGAGCTCAGCAAGGCGGTTCTCAAGCGTTTCCACCCGCGTTTGCGCGGCTTCAAGCGCTGCGCGCAATTCGTCTGAGGCTCCCTGACCGGAAACGGTCAGTATTCCGGCGAGGTTCATGGCGTAGCCGCCACCGGCAACCAGGACGGCGCCGATGACGCCGGCGGCGATCAGCTTGCCGAAGCCGGCGCCTTCCTTTTGCTCCGCTTTCTGTTCCGCCTTCGGCGGAGGAGGTGCGGAAGCGGCAGGAGCGCCTATCGTCTTGTCCTCCGGCTTGGCCGTGGTGTCCGCACCGGGTTTCGCGCCTGATGCGGCGGCGGATTTCTCGTCCGGTTTGGTGGAGGAAGTGGCGGTTTTGGCGCCGGCGGGCTTCTCCGCCTTATCCCCGGCCGCTGGCCCTGGCGTATCCTTGCCGGCGGAAGCCGTTGCCGCACCTGCGCTCGCCGTGGACGCGGGAGAGGCAGAGCCCTTTGCCTCGGAAGGCTTTGCCATTTCCCTCGCGCCCTCGGGCTTCGTGTCCTGCGTCTTGCCGCTGGCGGAAGGCCCTGTCCCGGATTTGCCGGCGGAGGCCGTCTGCGATTGGCCGGATTGCGAGGTCCCGGCCTTCGCTTCAGGCGAGGGAGAAGTGCCACGGGAGGATTTCTCATCTCCCTTTTTGGAATTCTCTTTTACCTCGCTGGCCGCTTTTTTAACCTCGCTGGCCTCCAGGTCGATCGTCACCGGTTTGCGCGCGCTGCCGGAATACGATCCTGAACCTTGCTGCCCGGAGCCCTGGGTTTTGCCCGGTTTGCCCTTGTCGGCTGCCATAGACTCTTCCTCCTGAAACGCGACCGGCCGGATAACGCTTTATCGCGAAACCCGAATTCGATTCCACTTCGTTCTTTAGCACGGCGGCGGCAGAAGCGCGAAGAGCGCCTCTTCGTTCGGCTCTCGCGCCGTGATGACCTCAAATCGCCCCGCAAGCGGTTCACCGGCCTGCTTCGAGATCGAGAACGCCTTGAAATTGCGGCGTATTTTCAAGATGTTGGTCAATCGCTCGAAAGTCTCCGCCGAGCGTCGGGAATAG
This sequence comes from Hongsoonwoonella zoysiae, assembly GCF_013266695.1. Taxonomy (GTDB): domain Bacteria; phylum Pseudomonadota; class Alphaproteobacteria; order Rhizobiales; family Stappiaceae; genus Hongsoonwoonella; species Hongsoonwoonella zoysiae. The sequence goes on along the minus strand of NZ_JABRXF010000001.1, from coordinate 902,237 downwards.
ACCAGAACCGCATCGATCCCGCCCGTCTCAAGGCCGGTCGAGACATCATCCGGCAGCTCCGACGCTACGTTTGCGGCGTAAATCTCGACCGTGCGGCAGTCGATCCCGAAGGCCGCTAGTTTTCCGCCAAGATCGCCGCTCCTCTCCCGTCCGGCCAAATAGAGCACCGTACTGCCAACGCCCGATCCGCCTATCAAGGCGGCAAGATCGCCGACCGTTCCCCGACCTGTGGCGACATTGGCGGCACCAGCGTCCTTCGCGGCCCTTGCGGATTTCTCGCCGACTGCAAAAACCGGCAGATCCCTCAAACACTTCCACTCATCGCGGCACAATACGGCATCAATCGCGCGGGCACTCGTTACCGCCACGGCAGCAATACCGGAACACGGTATTTCCGCGTTTACAATCGCTTCCACTTCCAGCAAGGGCGCCACGACGGCATCATGGCCCAGCGCGCGCAGCCTTGCCGCTGTTTTCGAAGCCTGAGGCTCGGGCCGGGTGACAAGAAGCCGCACTCAACCTCCTCAATGCGCAAAGAAATTCGGCCCGCCGCGCGCCTTCAGTTCCTGCCCGGCATCGGCGCCAAGGGCAGCCGCATCCTCAGCGGCACCCTCGCGCGAGGTCTCGTGAACCTCGCGCCCATCCGGTTTCAATATCAGGCCCCGGAAGCTGACTTTGCCGCCTTCAAACCGCGCGAGCCCGCCGATCGGCGTGCGGCAGGAGCCGTCGAGTTCCTTGAGAAACGCCCGTTCGGCAAGCAGGCAGATTTCCGTCTCCCGGTCGTGGATTGCGCTGAGCAGATCAAGCGTTTCGCGGTCGTCCCGCCTCGTTTCAATGCAGATCGCGCCCTGACCGACGGCGGGAAGGAAGTCGTCCGTCTCAAGCAGTGAGGTCACCACATCGCCAAGCCCAAGCCGGTTCAGACCGGCGGCGGCAAGCAAGGTGGCGTCGACCTCGCCTTCTTCGAGTTTCCTCAGCCTCGTCTGTACGTTACCGCGATAGGTGACGACCGAAATATCGGGCCTCAGGCGGCGGATCATTGCCTGCCGGCGCAAGGAAGACGAACCGACGACCGCGCCTTCGGGGAGATCGGAAAGCGTCGCCGCCTTAGGCGAAATGAAGGCATCGCGAACGTCCTCGCGCGGCAGGAACGTCGAAATTTCCAGCCCGTCGGGCAGAACGGTCGGCATATCCTTCGAGGAGTGAACGGCGAGATCGATCGAACCGTCGAGCAGCGCGACCTCGATTTCCTTGGTAAAAAGCCCCTTGCCGCCGACTTCGGAAAGCGGCCGGTCCTGTATCATGTCGCCGGATGTCTTGATGACGACGATCTCGAATCTGTCTTCTGGAAGGCCATGCGCCTCCATCAAGCGCGAGCGGGTTTCATGAGCCTGGGCAAGCGCAAGCTGGCTGCCGCGCGTGCCTATGCGGATCGTCTTTTCGGGATGTTTCGTTTGCAAGGATCGCGGTCCTGATGATAGGCGAAATTAAAAATTGCGGACGATGATGATAGACACTCTCAAGCCCTTGGCCAATGCGCCCGAAAACGGATCCAGCGACACGTCGCGGACGTTCACAGTGCTCGGCATCGAGACGAGCTGCGACGAGACGGCGGCGGCGGTCGTGCGCGGAACAGGTTCCGGGCCGGGCGAAATTCTATCGAATGTCATCCGCTCGCAAGTCGCCGAACATGCGGAATTCGGCGGCGTGGTGCCGGAAATCGCGGCTCGCGCCCATATCGATATTCTTGACGGGATCGTGGCATCCGCAATGCGGGATGCCGATGTCCGCTGGGAGAATATCGATGCGGTCGCGGCGACGGCTGGTCCGGGCCTGATCGGCGGCGTCATCGTCGGCCTGTTGACGGCGCGCGCAATTGCCGCAGCCGCGAACAAGCCGCTTGTCGCCGTCAACCATCTGGAAGGCCACGCGCTGACGGCTAGGCTGACGGACGGCCTCGCTTTCCCCTATCTCTTGCTGCTTGTCTCAGGCGGCCATACCCAGTTTCTCATGGTCAACGGCGTGGGGGATTACCGGCGTATCGGAACCACGATCGACGATGCCATCGGCGAAGCATTCGACAAGACGGCGAAGCTTCTGGGGCTTTCCTATCCGGGCGGACCCGCTGTCGAGGCGGCCGCGAAGTCCGGCGACGCTTCGCGCTTTCCGCTCCCGCGTCCGATGCTTGACCGGGCGGGCGTGGACATGTCGTTCGCAGGCCTCAAGACAGCGGTGAGGACCGCGGCCTATAACTCCGCCCCGCTTTCGGACCAGGCCGTTTCGGATCTCTGCGCCGCCTTCCAGCAGGCGGTCGCTGATGTAGTGCATGAAAAAAGTCGCCGCGCGCTCGACATCTTTTGCGAGGATCATCCGGGCAAGCCGCCCGTGCTCGTGGTTGCCGGCGGTGTCGCGGCGAACAGCGCGATCCGCGAACGGTTGACGGAACTGGCAAGGGAAACGGGCGCAAGGCTCGTCGCCCCGCCGCACGCGCTTTGCACGGATAATGCCGCGATGATCGGCTGGGTCGGTGTAGAGCGCCTTCGTCTCGGCCCGGTGGACGACAGCCGCGTCGGCCCGAGACCACGCTGGCCGCTGGATTCAAGAGCGGACGCGCTACTCGGTTCTGGACGGAAAGGGGCGAAGGCCTGATGGACCAGCGATACATGAACGGCGTGGTCCTGAACGCGCCGCCATCCCCGCCTTTCGGCCTGAAACACAAGGCTTATGTCTACCTGACCTGCGGAACCCGGCTGCTGGTCTTCTCCCAACCTGACGAACCGGAGATAGGACTTCAGGTTCCGGGCGGGACGATCGATCCCGGCGAAAGCTACCTGCACGGCGCGCGCCGGGAGTTTATGGAAGAAACCGGGCTCGTCCTGACTTCGGCACTCGACCCGCTGATCGATCAGGATGTCTTCTTCGACAATGCGGCAGGCCGAGACCTGCACCGGCGCAGGCTCTATCATGGCAGCACGGCCCGCATCGAACGCGAAGAATGGGAGCACTACGAGATGAGCCCGTCCGCCGGTGGCGACCCGATCCGCTTCCGCCTGTTCTGGATCGACCTTCATTCGGACACGGCGCGTAATCCCTCGCTCTTCTTCGCGGGCTTCGCCGAGCCTCTCGACATAATCCGCAAACGGATTGGCGAATGACCATGAGGGAACTTCGGAAAATCGCCGTGCTCGGCGGCGGGGCGTGGGGTACGGCACTCGCCCTCGTTTCCGCGCGTGCCGGCCGGGACGTCATCTTGTGGGCGCGCGATGAAAAAACGATCTCCGCGATTAACGGGACGCAGTCCAACCCGGCCTACCTGCCGGGCGTGACATTCGACGCGCCGTTTTCGGCAACGGGCGATCTCGCCATAGCTGTCTCAGGCTGCGATACGATCCTGCTCGCCACTCCGGCGCAGACAACCCGTGAAATGGCAAAGGCGCTTTCTTCATCGATCAATCCGGACACGCCCGTCGTTCTCTGTGCCAAGGGTATCGAACGCTCGACGGGCGCGCTTCTGGCCGACGTTCTTTCCGACTGCCTGCCCGAAGCAATGCCTGCCGTCTTGTCCGGGCCGAGCTTCGCCGATGATGTCGCGAAAAAGCTGCCGACAGCCGTAACCGTTGCCGCGGGGAAAGGGGAGATCGCCGATGCGCTTTCGGCCGCACTCGCCTCGGAAAGCTTCCGCCCCTACGCCTCGACGGACGTCATCGGCGTTCAGATCGGCGGGGCGTTGAAGAATGTTTTGGCGATCGCCTGCGGAGCCGTCGTCGGCCGTGGTTGGGGCGCAAGCGCGCAAGCCGCTCTTACCGCAAGGGGCTTCCGGGAGATGACGCGTCTTGGTACCGCGCTTGGCGCAAGGCCCGATACGCTGACGGGCCTTTCCGGTCTCGGCGATCTCGTCCTCACCTGTTCTTCCGCGCAATCGCGCAATTTCGCCTTCGGGCTCGAACTCGGGCGCGGAAAACCCGTCAAAAACCTTATGTCGGGCGGCAAGCTTGCCGAGGGCGTCTTTACTGCCGGTGTTGCCGTAGACCTCGGCAAGAGCCAAGGCGTCGACTTGCCGCTTTCAACGGCTGTCGATGCCGTATTGCGTGAAAAGATCGACCTCGATGCGGCGCTGGCCAGCCTGATGACGCGCCCGCTGAAACGCGAAACCGACTGACATCCAGGCGGTATGTGGCCGATTTGAAAGTGGGCCTCCATTCCGCGATTGTCTTTGGCGCGAGCCCGCCCTAACCTCCCGCGCGAAAAGGAGACCCGAAGATGCTTTACGCACTCATCTGCACCGACAAACCGCATGCGCTTCAAATCCGCAAGGACAACCGTGAGGCTCACCTCGAATTCCTCAAGGCCATGGGCAATCGGCTGAAGGCCGCCGGCCCCTTCCTCGACGACGAAGGAAACATGACCGGCTCTCTCGTGGTCATAGAAGCGGAAAACCGCGACGAGGCGCTCGCCGTTTCGCAGGAAGACCCCTATGCACGCGCGGGCCTTTTCGAAAGCGTCGAGATCCGGCCCTGGAACTGGGCCATCAAGAATCCGGAGGCGTAAGGCCCGTGCAATACTGGCTGTTCAAATCCGAGCCCTTCAAGTGGTCTTGGGAAATGCAGAAGGCCAAAGGCGAGGAAGGCGAGCCCTGGGACGGTGTGAGGAACTATCAGGCGCGCAACAACATGCGCGCCATGAAGCTTGGCGACCGTGGCTTCTTCTACCATTCCAACGAGGGCAAGGAGATCGTCGGCATCGTCGAGGTTTGCGCGCTTGCCCACCCCGACCCCACGACCGACGATCCGCGATGGGAGTGTGTGGACATCAAGGCGGTGAAGGACGTGCCAAAGCCGGTTTCCCTAGCAGCGGTGAAAGCCGAGCCGCGCCTTGAGAACATGGCGCTCGTCACCAGCATGCGGCTTTCCGTCCAGCCCGTGACGGAAGAGGAATGGAAGATCGTCTGCGAGATGGGCGGGGTCGATCCTTGACCCCGGTCCACACTGACCGAAAAAGCTTCATAAAGGCCGAAACGGCCATCCTTCCCGTTCCGAATGCGCCCGAGATCCGGCTTCACCTTGCCGACGAGGCGATGGCGCTTTGGGAAAAGACCGAAGAGGAACTGGGCGCCCTGGGCCTGCCGCCGCCGTTTTGGGCGTTCGCCTGGGCGGGCGGGCAAGCGCTTGCCCGCTACATCCTGGACAATCCGGATATCGTCGCGGGCAAGCGTGTCTTCGACTTCGCGGCCGGGTCCGGCCTCGTCGGGATCGCGGCGGCCAAGGCGGGGGCGGCAAAGGTAACGGCCAGCGAAATCGACGACTATGCCATTGCCGCGATCGAGTTGAACGGCGAACTCAACGGCATTCGTCTGGAAACGACCTTTGCGGATGTCACGCAAGGCGACATCCCGGAAGCGGATGTGATGTTCTGCGGCGATGTCTTTTATGAAAAACCGATGGCGGAGCGTGTCGTCGCCTTCCTCGACAGGCTTTTGAAGCGCGGCGTGCCCGTTTATATCGGCGATCCCGGCCGGTCTTATCTTCCAAAGGAGCGGCTTGTGGGGCTCGCGACCTACGAGATCGAGGTAATCCGTTCCCTGGAAGATGCCGAAATCAAAAAGACGAGCGTTTTCAAATTCGTGAGCTAGGTGGCCCGTTCGCTCCCGCATCACCGCCGGATGTACTTCCTAAAAATATGATGATACGGGACTTGCGCCTATGGGCCATTCCGCATGAGATACGTGCTTTCCTGCCCTCTCGCCCGACCCATATTCGCGGGCGGAACCCAAAAAACACCAGAGGACCGCAATGCCGATCGTAAATCGTTTTGCCGATCTTTCCGAAGAAATCACCGAATGGCGCCGGGACATTCACGCCAATCCGGAGCTTCTCTACGATGTTCACCGCACTGCGGCACTGGTGGAGGAAAAGCTCAAGGCTTTCGGCCTCGACGAAGTGGTCCCCGGCATCGGCAAGACCGGTGTCGTCGGCGTTATCAAGGGAAAGTCGGACGCATCCGGCAAGGTGATCGGCCTGCGCGCCGATATGGACGCCCTGCCGATCGAGGAAATCACCGGCAAGCCTTACGCTTCGACGGTGCCTGGCAAGATGCACGCCTGCGGCCATGACGGCCACACCGCGATGCTTCTGGGGGCTGCCAAATATCTGTCCGAGACGCGCAACTTCGACGGCACCGTGGTCGTCATCTTCCAGCCGGCCGAGGAGGGCGGCGCGGGCGCCAAGGCCATGATCGACGACGGCCTGATGACGCGGTTCGGCATCCAGGAAGTCTACGGCATGCACAACATGCCCGGCGCGCCGGTGGGAACCTTCGCGATCCGTCCCGGTCCGCTGATGGCGGCAGCAGACCGGCTGACGATCGAGGTGGAGGGCAAGGGCTGCCACGCCGCGAAGCCGCATGAAGGCATCGACACGATCTTGGTTGCGAGCCAGATCATCAATTCGCTGCAATCCATCGCAAGCCGCAATGCCGATCCCCTTGAATCCGTCGTCGTGTCCATCACCATGTTCAACGCAGGCTTCACGGACAATGTGATCCCGCAGACGGCCACGCTGCGCGGCACCGTCCGCACGCTCACCCCCGAGATGCGCGACATGGCGGAGGAGCGCGTCAAGCGCATCGCGACCTCTGTGGCTGAAGCTTACGGCGCGACTGCGACGGTAAACTACCGCCGTGATTATCCGGTGACCGTGAACAACGCCGAGAAGATGGAATTCGCCGCCTCCATCGCCGCCCAGATCGTCGGCGAGGAGAACGTGGAACTCAACGTTCCGCCGACGATGGGCGGCGAGGACTTTGCCTTCATGCTGGAGGAGCGCCCCGGCGCCTTCATCTTCGCCGGCAACGGCGACAGCGCCATGCTTCACCATCCGGCCTATGACTTCAACGACGAGCTGATCCCCGTCGGTTGCTCCTATTGGGTGAAGCTCGTCGAGACAGCGCTCGCCGCGAAGTAAGCCTTGTCGCAGGCGAAAGCATATCCCGGCGGGCAAAGCCCGCCGGGCCCGCCAACCGATGAGAATTTCATGTCCGACAGCGACGAGAGCAAAATCACGATCCGCGAGGTGGGCGAGATCGACGATGACGATCGCAGCTTCATCTTCAGCCTGTCGGAGCGTCTTGCGCGCGTTGCCGGGCTTGCCTGGTACACGGGCGACGAGCTGATCGAATTCCAGAACCGCTATATCGCTTCATTTCTGGCGAAGAAGCCGGAAGACCGTCTGCTTCTCATTGCAGAAGACACAGGCGGGACGCGCCGCGGATTCGCGGGAGCGGAGGAACGCCCGGACGAGGTGACCGGCGAACCCACAGCGCACCTGAGCCTGCTGGCGGTAACGCAAGAAGCGGAAGGCGAGGGCGCGGCGCGTGCGCTTGTCGGGGCGTTCGAGGCATCGGCGGCCGAACAGGGATACCGCCTCGCAAATCTCGCCGTCTTCGCGAACAACGAACGAGGCCGCGCATTCTACGAGCGGCTTGGGTATTTCAACGACACGATGACGATGACGAAACCTCTGGCTTCCGGGAACGGATAGACGCTTCGCATTACATGGACGCATTGATGGGCCTTCTCCTTCCCGATAGCATTTCCCCTGTCGTCGGATCCTTCCTGATATTCGCAAGTTTCTTCACCTCAGCCCTCACGGCGGCACTCGGCCTTGGCGGAGGCGCGGCCCTTATCGCCATCATGGCCAACCTGATGCCAATTGCCGCGCTAGTTCCCGTGCACGGTGCGGTACAGATCGGCTCCAACGCGGGCCGCGCGATCGTGCAGATACGCCATGTCGACTGGGCGATCCTTGCCTGGTTTTCAGCCGGCGCCATCGCGGGAGCCGCCATTGGCGGGTCGATTGCGGTAGAGCTGCCCGCGCCCGTCCTGCGGCTGGGGATCGGGCTTTTCATCCTCTGGATGCTTTGGGGAAAGGTGCCCCGCTTTCACGAAGCGCCTAAACGGGTTATCGCGGCAACGGGTTTCATCGCGACGGCGCTCAGCATGTTTTTCGGCGCCGCCGGCCCGATCGGCGGGGCCGTGCTGTCGAAACTCGGTCTCTCCCGGCACGGCTTCGTAGCAACGCAGGCGGTCACCGCGCTTACCATGCACGTCCTCAAAATCATTACCTTCGGTTTGCTCGGTTTCGCCTTCGCGCCCTGGCTCGGGCTTATCACGGCGATGATCGCGAGCGGCTTCCTCGGGACGTTGTTCGGAAGCAGACTTCTGACATCCATGAAGGATGAAACGTTTCGCAAGGGCTTCAAGCTCGTTATGACGGTCCTTGCGCTCAATCTGCTGTGGCGCGCCGTTCTGGAGATGGCCGGCGGCTGATCCTGCAAACATCGCGAGGTTCGAATATGCTTGTCTCCCCGGATGATATTGCAGCCGCCCATGACCGTGTTCGCCAGCATGTCCGCCGAACGCCGGTCATGGAGTCAGGCGCGGGCTCTTTCGGCCTCGACAGATCATTGTCCCTGAAGCTTGAGCTTTTCCAGCATTCGGGCTCCTTCAAGGCGCGCGGCGCCTTCAACAACCTTTTGTCGCGCGAAATACCGGCCGCTGGCGTCGCCGCCGCATCCGGCGGCAATCATGGAGCTGCCGTCGCGTTCGCCGCACGGGCCCTCGACAAGCGGGCCGACATTTTCGTCCCCGAGACATCTTCTGCACCGAAGATCGCCAAGATCCGGAGTTTCGGAGCGAACCTTCACGTGAGCGGCAAGCGATATGCCGATGCCGCCGAAGCCTGCAGGCGACACCGCGAGGAAACGGGCGCGATCGACATTCACGCCTATGATGCGGTGGAAACGATCGCGGGCCAGGGCACCGTCGCCCTTGAATGGGGCGAACAGGAGCCGGATCTCGACACGGTTCTGGTGGCGGTGGGCGGCGGAGGGTTGATTTCCGGCATCGCGGCGTGGTTCGACGGCAAGGTAAAGGTCGTGGGAGTAGAGCCTGTCGGCTCATGTGCGCTGCAGGCCGCGCTCGACGCGGGAGGTCCCGTCGATGTCGACGTGGACAGCATCGCCGCCGACAGCCTTGGCGCAAAGCGCTGCGGCGACCTTGCCCATGCGATCTGCAAGGAGAAGATCGACCGCGTGGTCCTGGTTGGCGACGATGCCATCGCCGAGGCGCAGTCGCGCCTGTGGCTGGAAGCTCAAATCGCCGCCGAGCCCGGAGGTGCGACGGCCCTTGCCGCGCTCATCTCCAACGCCTACCGGCCGCAGCCCGGCGAAAGGGTGGGCGTGCTGGTATGTGGAGGCAATGTCGACCCTTCGACGCTGGCAACCTGAGGGTTACGCCATATCCGGAAATTCGAAGGCAATACAACCTAACATCATGAAATGATTGATCGAATCGACATGTAAACCATATCTTAAATTTTAGAAAATTCGAAAATTACGTTGCGGCTTTATACGCTACCATGGGTTCGGCACAGGAATTGAGAGAGCCGACCATGAAGACGCTCAATAGTTCAGCCGCCGATCAGGCCCCGGCCATTGCGCGAGTTCCCTCCATGACCGACCTTACGGCCCGGGCGTTCATGAGCGCACGGGTCGCGAGCAAGCTTGCGCGCGAACGCCTTTCTCCCCCCGAAGCGCATATCTTCGAGCGCTACAGGCAGGTTTACGAAAACCGCCGCGTGCTCGACCTCGGCGTCGGCTCGGGCCGCACCACCGGTCCGCTGCTGAAACACGCCGCCGACTACCTCGGCACGGATATATCGCCGCAAATGCTTGCCCATGCCAGGAAACGCCATCCGGCCGCGCGTTTCACGGTTTCCGACCTGCGCGAACTCGAAAAGCTGGGCGAACCTGCGTTCGATTTCATCCTGATCGCCTACAACACCATCGACGTGCTGACGCACGATGACCGGATATCTTTCCTGCGAGCCGTCCGCGACCGGCTAACCCCCGAAGGTCTTTTCGTCTTTTCCACCCACAACCGCGCCTGGACGATGGCTGGGAGCCCGCCCAAATTGCCCCGCAAGACACCCCAGGTCGGTTGGCCGCGCTACGGCTGGCGCTTCATCAAGGCGATGAGGGCGCTCAAGAACCACCATAGGCTTGCGCGGTTCCAACGCTCGGAAAACGAATACGCCATCATTACGGGATCCATTCATCGCAGCGGCCTTGTCTATTGCATCGACCGCGAAGCTCAGGAGCGGCAGCTCGCGTCAGCAGGTTTCAACGTGGTTTCCGCCCACGCGATCGACGGCAGGGAGTTGAGACCAGGCGACCTCGCTCCCGACAGCTACAACCTGCATTTCGTCTGTTCTGCGGCGTAAATGTGCTGCAATCTTGCCAAGAGGCCTGAGAGGCTTTAGCAGAACGGGTCGAACAATCATCCCGAAGGCGGAAAGACGACCCATGGCAACCCACAAGCTCCTGCTCCTGCCCGGCGACGGTATCGGCCCGGAAATCATGGCCGAGGTCAAGAAAGTCATCGCGTGGCTGAACGCACGCGGCGGCGACACCTTCGAGACGGAGGAGGACCTTGTCGGCGGCGCGGCCTATGACGCCCACGGCAAGGCGATCTCCGAGGACGCCATGCAAAAGGCGCTTGCCGCCGATGCCGTCATTTTCGGCGCGGTCGGCGGCCCCAAGTGGGACAAGGTCGGCTACGATGTGAGGCCCGAAGCCGGCCTGCTGCGCCTGCGCAAGGATCTTGAGCTTTTCGCCAATCTGCGGCCGGCCATCTGCTATCCGGCACTGGCCGATGCGTCATCTCTGAAGCACGACGTCATCGAGGGTCTCGATATCCTCATTCTGCGGGAGCTGACCGGCGGCGTGTACTTCGGCGAACCGAAGGAGATCACCGATCTCGGCAATGGCCAGAAGCGCGGCGTCGACACGCAGGTCTACGATACCTACGAGATCGAACGTATCGCCAAGATGGCCTTCGAGCTTGCGCGCACCCGCCGCAACAAGGTCACCTCCATGGAAAAGCGCAACGTCATGAAAACCGGTGTGCTCTGGCATGACGTGGTCGACGACGTCCACAAGCACGGCTACGAGGACGTTGAGCTGGAGCATATGCTGGCCGATGCCGGTGGCATGCAACTCGTGCGCTGGCCGAAACAGTTCGACGTGATCGTAACCGACAACCTGTTCGGCGACATGCTGTCGGACGTGGCGGCGATGCTGACCGGCTCCCTTGGCATGCTGCCTTCCGCATCGCTGGGCGCGCCGGATGCGAAGACCGGCAAGCGCAAGGCCCTTTACGAGCCGGTGCACGGTTCCGCTCCGGACATCGCCGGAACGGGCGCGGCCAACCCGATTGCCATGATCGCTTCCTTCGGGATGGCGCTGCGCTATTCGTTCGACATGATCGAGGAAGCCGATCTCGTGGACAAGGCGATCGCCACCGCCCTCGACAAGGGCTTGCGCACGCGGGATCTCGCCACGCAGGGCGAAGCGACGGTCAGCACTGCCGAGATGGGCGATGCCATCGTCGCCGAGCTCGAAAACATGAGTGCCTGATCCAGATATACGCGCTGACGAAGCCCCGGCATACGCCGGGGCTTATCGCGTTACGGGTAATGTGAGTAAGGCATCCATGTCCGACACAGTTGAAAAGATCGCACCCTTCCTCGGCACCTGGCTGCTCGACCACGACGAGAGCGAGTTCGACCAGAGCGCGCCGCCGCAATCCGCCTCCTGCCGCATCGAAGAGGAATTCGGGCTTGTCCGCATTCTGATGACGGTCGTGGAAGCGGACGGCGAGAAGATGGAAGCGGAGATTTCCGGCGTCCCCGACGGCCCGGAAACACGGATGAGCGAAAGCGGCCTCATAGACAGGCTGTCGCTCTATTTCGAAGGCGAACGGACCCTGACGTCGGAAGGAAAACGAAAAGGCCTCACGCTTATGAGGGCGCGCAGAACCCTTTCCGAAGACGGCCGCTCGCTTGAGATAGAGCAGACCGTTGAAGTGCCGGGCGAAGGCCGCATCTCGAATTCCGCGGTCTACAAACGGGCGCAATAAAGAGACACCGCACCGATAAACGGTGCGGGCTCCGGCAAGCCGTCTTGATTGGCCGCGCCATCGCGGACACTCTTGCGGCAAGGTTCAATTTTCGGCTTCGGAGTTTCAATGACACACGTCGCAATCAAGTCACTCGGTCTGGACGACGCGCTGGCGCTAGCGCCATTGATCGCCGAATACGCCCAGGCGCAAAGGCGCGGCGCGCCGCGGCGGCCCGACCAGTATTATGCGGAACGTATCCTGAACGATCCGACGGCGAAGATGATCGGCGCTTTCGATGGCGAGCGGGCTATCGGCTTCGCGATCTATTTCGATCTGCCGGAAATCATCACCGGCCTCAGGATCGGGCAGCTCGACGAGATTTACGTGACGCCCGACGAACGGCGCAAGGGCATCGCCCGGAAAATGATCGAGGCGCTCGTAAACGAAGGACAAAGCCGCGGCTGGCTGGAACTGCGCTGGATCGTGCCCGGCAGGAACGAACCCGCGGTCACGCTCTACGACAAGATCGCGGAACCCGCCGGCTGGAAAGGCTACATCATCCCGATCGACCGCCTGGCACTGCAGCAAGCGGGAATGTAAGAGGCGGGCGTCAGAACGCCGGCGGCACCTTTCCGAGCGGGATAAGGCCGACGCGGGCGGTGCTACGGTCGAACGTAACCGTGACTTCGGCGGTTTCCTCACCGTCGATTTCCGATTTAGCGCCGAAGCCCTGCAAAGCTCCCTGCAGGCTTTGCGGAATGTTCGACCCTGGGGGGAAAACGGGGCGAAGTACCTCGGAAAGCTTGTCGACACCTGCGACCTTGAGCTCCAGCGTCCCGTTCAGCAACCCATCGTCGTCGAGGCCCAGCGATCCGCCCCCGGCAAGCGTCGTCTCGCCGCTTTTCAGCCTCAGATCCGTGATTCCGATACCGCCGGGCGCCCTGAGCAGGGCGGCCAGCGGTTCCGAAGGCCGGCCGGCAAGAAGAGACGCCGCATACGGCAGGTGCAGCACCAACTTGGCATCAAGGGGCGCGATTTCGCTTCCCGCCCGGATCTGCGACAGGCTCAGCGCGACATCGACCCCCGACGCGGTGTCTGAAGCGCGGCGGATATGAATTTCCCCGCTTTGCGAAACCATACTGAACGGCGCGGCGCTGCCTGCCGTCAGGACCAGCTTCGGCGCTTCGAAGATGGCATCGGCCCGCCCGAGCGCATCTTCCTGGAGGCGCACGCTCGCCCTTGCCGTCTCCCAGCCGGCAGACAATGCCGGCATGGACAGACTGCCGCCCGCGCGTCCGGGCGATACTTCGAGCGGGGCATCCGCCTCGAAAATCAGGTGGCGGGGATTATAGGCAAGCACGACCGCCCTGAGTCCGGCAAGCGTCAGCCTCGCCCCGGCTGCATCTCCCGCCTGCAGGGGAGCGCAGGTCAGCTCGAACCGGAAGGGAAAGCCGCCTACGGACTGATTTGAGCAGGCGAATTCGCCGCCGCTTGCGCTTGCCGTCTTCCTTGAATTTGCAAGCACATCGACAATTGCACCGCGCGCGACGGCCCAGTAAGTGGTCCAGGCGCCAATGACGACGGCGACAAGGAGACCGAGAACGATATAACCCCTGCGGGATGGCTTTCGGGGAAGGCTTTTTTCGGGCATGGGCGCTTCGCGGCCTTTCGTGGCATCGATGCTTTCAATGTCTCATTTCCTGCGAAGAAGCATGCAGGGCGGCGGGATGCAAGCGGCAGGTGGCATACGATGATTTTATCGGCGCGACCGAGCCTCCCCATTGCACGGACCGCTTGCCCTTGCTACCTCCCAAGCACCTGAAACGCGGTATCAAGAAAGCGGAAAACGCGAATGCAGGATTTGTGGGTCTTCGGATACGGGTCGCTGATGTGGCGGCCCGGTTTTTCCTATGAAGAGGCCGTTCCGGCGTTATTGCATGGCGCGCATCGTTCGCTCTGCGTCTATTCCTGGGTACACCGCGGCACGCGTGAACGACCCGGCCTGGTTCTCGGACTCGACCGCGGCGGAGCCTGCAAGGGAATGGCGTTTCGCGTAGCCGCCAAAAACCGGGAAGAGGTGATCGCTTACTTGCGCGAGCGCGAACAGGTGACCATGATCTACAAGGAAGCGACCCGTGCATTGAGGCTGGAGGACGGGTTTGCCACACGCACGCAAGCGCTAACGTTCCTTGTGGACCGGGAGCACGATCAATATGCCGGCGTACTGCCGCGCGAAAACCTGCTGCATGTGGTGAGGGGCGCGCAAGGCCAGTCGGGCGCGAACCCCGAGTATGTCATCAATACGGCCAACCACCTGGACCAGCTTGGCATTCACGATCCGGTCCTATCGTGGCTTTCACGGAAATTGGCGGGGGATGCCGCAGCGAAAGAAAGCGGCCTTCGGGCTCAGCCGTAGGCTTTCAGAAGATCGTCCAACGCCGCTTTCCTGTCGGATGCGCCGCTTGCGAGAAGGTGAACATAGGCACGCGCATCGGCAAGCTTGCAACTGAGAGATAAAGCACCCCGGCGCTTGCCGTCGCGATCGATCTCACCGATCCATGGGTTGCCGCTTCTGGCGGCGGCATCGGCAAGGGCTTCAAGCACAACGACGGCGTTGGGATAATCCTCGATCGTTTCCACCGGTACTGACGAGAAAAGATAGCGGCGTCCCGAAGCACCATAGAAATAGCGATAGCGATCGCCGAGACCGAGCATGCGCGCCACCTGCGGCGCTTCGTCTCTCTCTTCGCTTGTCGACAATTCAAGGGCTTGTTCGCTCATCCTGTTCCCTGAAGCTTTTCGCTCCTCGCCGGATAAATCCGCATTCAACTCAAGATCCGGACTATAGAACAAAAACGGAACAACAACCAACCGCTATCATGGATCTCATTGCAACATATCAAGAAGTGGCGACTTTTCCTGCCGATTCAAGAGTCTGCGGGATCCCGGACATGCCGGGCGGGGAGTATTTTCCCCCGTTCTTGCCACCTTTCGGCAACGCGATCGAGAACCGGTAGGTCAGGGTTGGCCACGGCAGCCTCCTCGATCAGGCGGTCCGAAACGGTCTCGATTTCCCGAACCAGCGTTTCTGAAAACTCACTCTGGGGCAGGCCTGGCTCTATGGGCGGGAGGATTTCGAAAACGACCTTTCCGGGGAACCGCAGAAAACCGCGCCTCGGCCAGAAAAGCCCGGTATTGAGCGCTACGGGAAGCACCTTGCAGCCCAGTTCCTTGTACAAATGCACCACACCATATTTAAACTTCGGCTCCGCACCCGCCGGTCTGCGCGTTCCTTCTGGAAAAATGAGGATCTGTCGTCCTTCGTCGATCGCTTCGCGCGCGTGCTTCGTCATGGAGGTGAGTGCCTGCGACCTCTTGCCCCGGTCCACCGGTATCTGTTTCAAGCGTGAGGTGTACCAGCCGAAAATCGGGATATAGCGAAGTTCGCGCTTAAGGATGAACGTCGGATCACGGAACAAGGGCACGAGGGCGAAGGTTTCCAGCGCGGACTGGTGCTTGGCCGCGACAATGAACCCGCCTTCGGGAATATTCTCTCGACCGCGCACCTCCAGTTCGATCCCCGCGATCCACCGAAGCGCGCTGATATTGAGCCGCGCCCAGAATGGTACGACATGCCAGCTCCACCGGCGCGGCAGCAGCAGCACGGGCAGCCAGACGACCATCAGAACCAATGTGGAAACATAGAAAGCGGCGTTGAAAAGAAGCGAACGCAGAGCAAGCATCAGGTGGTCCGGAATCGAGCACGGTCAGTCGGAGGTCAGGGATGCCGCCTCGGTCGTCCCAAGGTCGAGCCGCGCCTCCGTGCGAAGCCTTGCAACGATATACTTCACATATTCCCGCAATAGAAGCCGGGTCGTCGCCCCGTCGAGATACCAATGGTTGACATCGAGATCATCACGCACCACCGGATATGGCACAAGCGTGATGTTCGGCATCGCCGCCTGAAGTTCCAGAAGCGATCGCGGCATGTGGTACGAACTTGTGACCACAAGCAGTTCCGAAAAGCCTTCGCGATGCGCCCATTTCGCCGTCTCGCGGGCATTCTCGGTGGTGTTCAGCGCCTCGCGGTCCAGATCGATGCAACATTCGAACAGTGTCATGTCGCTGTCCGTCATCCGCACGATCTGCTCGCGTGTCGTCTGCGGATGGACACCGCTTATCAAAAGGCGCTTGGCCTCGCTTGCCTTGAAAAGATGCAGGGCCTGTGTAACCCGATCGCTTCCCCCGGTAAGCACCACGATCCCGTCACTCGAAAGGACCGCCGGCGGCGCGACTTCGGCAACCATCGAAGCGAAGCGGAGAAAGCTTCCCACGAACAGACCGAACCCCAGGAAAACGGCCAACACCATAACCGCAACTACAACCCTCAGAAGACCGGACGCGCGCGTTTTCCTGCGCGTCGCAGGCAAGGCCGTGCGCGCGTCATGCGCCGAATCCCCATCGAACTGGTGATCCGTCGGGACGGAAGTTGCACCCGGTTCGACCATGCCTTCTATGCGATTCCTTCTCATTGGCTTCTGGTGTTGACGGACCATGCTATGTGATTCGGGCTTAAAAACGGCATCAAAGCGTTGGGGTTTGGACCCTAGTCAAGTTGCGCAAGATGCATGTGAACCGAAAAACGGGACGTTATAGCGGTCAGGACGGTCACGAGGAAGATCACCGCGAGGATACCAAGGTAGCCGGCAGGGCCTACCGAGAGGTCTCCGAAAAGCACTGTCGCCTGCTCCACGCCCGGCAGGGCGGAACGCCGATCGGCCAGAACGTCGAGACCGATGAAAATAACGCAGGCTATAGCGCCGCCGATTATTCCGCCCTTTAATCCCAAGAGCAGGAAATGGCGCTGGAACTCGCGGGCGATAAAGCTTTCCTCGGCGCCGACGAAGTGCAAGACCTCAACGACCTCCCGGTTGCCGGACATTGCCGCGCGTGTTGCGAACACGACCGAGAGTACCATCGACCACAACACCAGCACGAGTATCGCAAATCCGGCGATCACCACCGCATTCGCCATCGATGCCAGCCTGTCCGTCCACGCCGAATGATCGTCGAGGCTTCCACCGGCGATCTCCCGCGACACCGCTTGCCGCAGGGCGGCAAGATCCAGGGCTTGGGGGTCGTCGACCGAAACCTTGATCAGGCGCGGCACAGGCAGGGCGTCCAGATCCAGACCGTCGCCCAGCCATGGCCTGAGCAGCTCCCTGGTTTCGGCATCGGAAAGGGCGTGCACCGTGCCAACGCCCTGGAACTCCTGCGCCAGCGCGATCGCCTTGTCGATCTCGCGCAGCATGTCGACGCCGTCGGCCGGGCGGATCTGGATTGTCAGTTCCCGGGTGATTTCATTCGCCCAGTCGTCAGCCGCTTCGCGCACGATCGCTACGGAACCGACCGTAACGCATGCCAGAAAGCTCATGATGGCGACGACGAGAGTGAGCGCACGCCCGGCAACGGCCTGCGGCGGTACAATCGCCGCGGGAGGGCGCAATCCGCCGCTGCGCCGCTTGGCCCTGGCTTGCCCTGCTGCGACAGGGGGACGGGGAGGCTTTCCCGCTTTCGTGTTTTTGCGCGGGCGCTGACGCACCCCGCCGCTCTGCCTGGCGGGACTTTCCTGCGCGGCTTGAGTTGCAAATAGCGGTTTTCCCGTCTTAGTCATGGATCGAAAGCCGCCCTTCGTTCAGGATCATGCGCCGTGCATCGACCTGTTCCATTAGCGCAAGATCATGCGTGGCGATCACGACCGACGTTCCAAGCCGGTTGAGCTCGATGAACAGACGAAGGAGCCTGCGAGCAAGTGGCGGGTCCACGTTGCCCGTAGGCTCGTCGGCGAGCAGAAGTTCGGGACGCGTGATCAACGCCCGCGCGATTGCCGCGCGCTGCTTCTCACCACCTGACAGCACGGGTGGAAGCACATGCATGCGCTCACCAAGGCCCACCCATTTCAGCAATTCTATCACGTCCGAGCGATAGTCGCTTTCCTCCTGTCCCAGAACACGCAACGGCAAAGCCACATTTTCGTAAGTTGTCATATGGTCGAGCAGGCGAAAATCCTGAAACACGATGCCGATCCGGCGCCTGAGCCCCGGAAGCTCGGATTTCGAAACGGCCGACGTATCGCGGCCAAACGCGTTCACGATGCCGCGGGTCGGCTTCATCGACAAAAAAAGCAGGCGCATAAGCGATGTCTTGCCCGCGCCGGATGGGCCCGTCAGAAACTGAAAGGATTGCGGCTCGATGCTGAATGTCAGGTCGCGCAGGACCTCGGATCCCATCCCATACCGCAGACCAACGTTTTCAAAGCGAATCACTGTGCGTCCTCATTAAGATTTTCGTAACCTAGAGGCGGCGCGTTAACGCTTCATTAATGATATGAATGCGTCATGGCATTGGAAATGCGCGTTGCCGAACCGAATCGGCAGCCTGACCAGAACGAGCTGCGGGCACTCGGGTTTGCCGCCTGTTAACGCCCGCGCGGGCATAACCGACGGGATACACTGGTGCATCCGGCCTACGAGCGAACGCAGGGCGAATACACTGGAACTTGATATGCGATCGGCTTTCCGACATCCGGATCGCACCCGGATCCGGAACGACCGATCCAGCCGAAGAGGATCGGGTCTTCCGCAATGAAGATCATCTGTCCAAACTGCTCAACTGCATATGACATAGAGCCCGAATCGCTCGGCACATCCGGCCGCTTGGTAAAATGCACAAGGTGCGACAAACGCTGGCATGCGTCGCCGGACGACGATCCTGTTGAAAATAACGAACCAGGCGTCGCGGATTTGCCCCTTGAGGCAGGCGGCGGTGCGGCCGATGAATGGGTGGAAGCCGCTTCCGGCAGCATCGAAGAGCAAGCCGATTTCAAAGCCGGAGCGGGCGCGCCGGAGGACACGGCCCTTCCCGCAACGGGCACCGATGTCCAGGAAACAATCGCCCAGGCTTACGCCAGCGAAGCACCACAAAAACCAAAGGATATAGAAAGCCAGGCGAAAAAGCCGAAGGTGAAGGTCAGGCGTCGCCGGGAGAAAAGGCCGCGCGAGGGACGGGCGTTTTCGAATATCAGATCGGCAACCAAGAAACTGAAGCTGCAGCGTGTTGCCGGAACGTTCGTTTTCGCGCTGGCGCTCGCGGTCGCGGCGCTGTCGGTTCAATTCCGAGCGGAAATCGTCGCACGAGTCCCGGACCTTGCCAGCCTTTATCAGCTGGCGGGGTTGGAAGTTAACCTCAGGGGGCTCGCATTCCGCGACCTGAGGACATTCCGCGAGCTGGAAGACGGGTCGGTGGTGCTGGTGATCGAGGGGACGATTGAAAATCCAACCCGAAAGCCGACATATGTTCCAGCAGTCCGTCTTGCATTGCGCAGCGAAGATGCCCAGGAAATCTATGCCTGGATCGTCGAACCGCGGGTCAGGCAGCTCGAAGCGGGCAAAACCACGCGTTTCCGCACCCGGCTTTCCACGCCGCCGGATCTTGCCGCGGACATTCAGGTCCGCTTCACCGACCGGAAGAACAGGCAGGCAAAGCTCTGATGACTGGAGCTCCGCATATAGAAGTTCTTTACGACGAGGCGGAGATCGCCCGGCGCGTCGAGGCGATTGCCCGCGAAATCGCCGATTCCGAGCCGGTTAGCCTGCTGGTCGTCGCCGTCTTGAAGGGAAGCTTCATCTTCGCCGCCGATCTTGCCCGGGCCATGCACGATGTCGGCCTGGCGCCCGAAATGGAGTTTATTCATCTTTCCAGCTATGGGGCGGGCACGAAATCATCGGGCGAAGTCAAGATCCTGCGGGATGTCGAAAGCGACGTTTCGGGACGCGACGTGATACTCGTGGATGACATTCTCGAAAGCGGGCGCACGCTGGCCTACGCGAAGGACCTTCTGACTGATCGCGGCGCAAGATCGGTGAAGGTGGCAGCGCTTCTCGACAAGCCGCATCGCCGCATCGCCGCCATCAATGCCGACTACGTGGGGTTCACCTGCCCGGACCGATTCGTCGTCGGCTATGGCATGGATATGGGGCACAAATGGCGGCAATTGCCATTTATCGGTCATGTGATCGTCGAAGAGGATGACGGCAGAAGGCCGCGTGATTCGAAAACGGGGACGTAAAATGGCGCGCATTCTTCTGGCAGAAGACGATGAGGCGGTCCGCAGCTTCGTGAAGCGGGCGCTGGAACTCGACAGGCACACCGTGGTCGCCGCCGAAGACGGCGCGGCCGCCGCCGAGGTTCTTCAGGATGATGATGACGGCTTCGACCTGATGCTGTCCGACATCAAGATGCCCGTGATGGACGGGATCGCCCTTGCGCTTGTGGCTGCGCGCGACAAGCCCCAAATGCCGATTCTGCTTATGACCGGATTTGCCGATCAGCGCGAAAGGGCGAGCGGTCTTGACGGCCTCGTGCATGACGTCGTCACGAAGCCGTTCTCGCTTGCGGAAATCCGGCAGGCGGTGACCGATGCCATCGTCGGCATCAACCGAGACGAACGCCGTTTGATGGCGTGATCTGCAAACCTGCCACGAGATGCTAAAGGGCTCTCCAATGCTATGAGGCGGCCTTTGACAAGTCGTTTCGGCCTTCCTCACTGCCGCTCCAGCAGCCTCTCCAGATAATCCAGCTCGAACGGCGGGCGGGACGGATCGGAGAAGCGGCGCCGCAGCTCCTCGAGAATACGGCGCGCTCGCTGGACGTCGATTTCGTCGGGAACGCGAACGCGGTCGCCGAAATCAGGTCCTTCGGTACGGCGCGGGCGGCCGAGCGGATCCTCGTCCAACGGGCTGCGTCCGCGCGCCAGGCCACGTCCCGGCCCCTGGCCCTGATCGCCCATCATCTGTTCCATCATGCCCTGGGCGCCCTGTCGCAATGCTTCCAGCGCATTGCCCTGCTCGCCAACGGCGTTACCCGTGTCGCCCCGGCCAAGTTCCTCGCCCGCGTTGCCCATGGATTCACCGGCCTGACCAAGCTGCTCGTTCGGCTGCATTCCGTTCTGCTCGAGCGCTTCCATGAGCTGCTGGAGCTGTTCGGCCAGATCGCCCTGCTCCTGCTGCAACTGCTGGAGTGCTTCCGCAAGTTCTTCAGGCGTCATCGGTCGGTTGCCTTGCCCCTGCCGACCCTGCTGCCCTCTCTGGCCCTGCTGGCCTTGTTGGCCCCTTTGACCCTGCTGACCCTGCTGACCCTGCTGATTCTGGTCGAAGCGGTGGGTCTGGTCCATCAGTTCCTGCTGACGCTGTATGATGCGGCCAAGCTCGTTCAGCGCCTCCATCATCTCCTGGTTCATGCCCTGCGGCATGTTCTGTTGGCGCCCAGCCTGAAGATTTTCCATCATCCGCTGCATCTGCGACAGCAGTTCGCGGGCCGCGTCGCGCGAGCCTGAACGCGCAAGTTCCTCGATCCGGTCCAGCATCTCGTCAAGATCCTGAGGTCTGAGCGACTGAAGATCCTGGTCGAACTGCTGCAGGGCATTGGGATTCTGCCGGAGCTGCTGCGCAAGGGACTGGAAATAGTCATTCATCGCCTGGCGAAGTTCCTCGGTCAGGCGTGCGATCTCCTCATCCGACGCACCTTCCTCCAGCGCGCGGCGCAAGGCCTCTTGCGCGTCCCTCAATCGCCGTTCCGCGACAGAGAGGTCACCATCCTCGATCGTCACGGCGACATCCCAGAGAAGATCCAGAACCTGCTTCAGGTCCTCATCCGTTTCCGCCTTCACAAGCTCGCGATAGGCAAAGCGGGTGCCGAGGTAGTGTTTCGGCTCCTCGAAGAAACGGTCGGGTGCGATCAGGAGTGCATCGAAAGCATCGATCGCCCGAAGCTGCGAATTGGCATCGAGCGCCAGTTCACGGCGCTGCTCGACGATGGCCCGCGCAAGTGGCTTCGCGAAGCGGCGCTGCGGCAGCGTGAAGCGGTGGGGCTCGGAGTAGCCTTCCTGGCCGGCCTGATCGCGCGCGCTCATCACCAGCTCCACTTCGGAGCCCGCCCAGGGATGGGATGTCAGGTCCTGGTAGGTCTCGCCGGTGCCCGACCTGCGATCGCCCGTCGGCAACGAAAGGGGAAACTCCGGAGCTTCCGCAAGAGGGCGCGGATTTGCCGAATTTTCGCGTTCCGGCCGCGCGACCGGGCGTATCCGGGCGGCTGCGGAGACGACGCCATAGTCGTCCTTGACGCGGTAGGTGAATTTCAGGCTGCCGCTGAACTGCTCCTCGGGATCGTCGAGAAGCCGGATTTCCGGTTGCCTGTCCGGTTCGACGGAAAACGCCCATTGCAGGACGGGCGTTCCGCCATCGCTGATAAGGACGCTCCCGTTTTCCTCGATCACCGAACGCCGGTCGACAGGTTGCGAGGGATCGGTGATATCGGCGGCGTCCAGCGGTTCGATAGGCTGCGCTTCGCCTTCGGTGCCGATGAAACTGACGGCAACCGCGTCGCTTCCTTGCGAACGGATCACGAGCTCGCTGCCTTCCGGAATGCGTATGGCCGATGACGGATCGCGAAGTTCCGCAGTGGCCCCGGTCAGGAATATCGGCGGTCTTTCCGTGTAGACGGGTGGTGTAATCCAGGCATCGATACGTGTCGCAACGCCTGCTGTGTCGGCTTCGGCGGGAAACAGATCGAACAGGCGCGACCAGCGGTCTTCTCCGCTTGAAACGAAACCGACCACCAAAAGCATGCCGGCGAGCGTTCTGAGGCCATAAGGGTCGGCGCGGAACGCACCCGGGCGCGGCCAGCCGGCTTTCAGCGACTTCAATGTTACCGCCATGCGGCGCCGGTGCGCCTCCCAAAGCGCCTGAGACTGTGCATCTCCGCGGCCGCCGGCCAGTTCGTCCTCGATCGCCTTGACGGGGCGATGACGAACGCCGGATTCCGTCTCGACGCGATGCAACGCCTTGTCCCGGCTCGGCCAGCGCACTTTGCGCAACGGAAGAACCGTCCAGACGAATGTGGCGGCGAAAAGCGCAAGCGCTATAACCCTTAGCCACACTGGAAGGAAAAGCCAAACTCCCGTCCAGGACAGTCCCACATAAAGACCGGCGACGACGAGAACCGGCACGAGAAGAGGCCAGAACCCTTCCCAGAAGAGCGCAAGTCTGCTTTGCAGGATCAGCCGTGAAAGCTTGCTTTCGTACGCCCGGGCAAGGTCGGGACCGGCCGGTTCCGCATCGCGCGAGGGGTCGGCTTCGGCCTTATGCGTATCGGTCACGCCGCTCTCCGTGTCATTCGCGGGTCAGGCCAAGCCAGCCGCATCCGCCGAAAGACAATAGGGTGGGGCATCTCTATGGCTTCGGCAAGGCGCATCGAGCGCCCGGCATCAAGATTCGGAGAGCCAGCCGGGAATACGGTCGAGGTCGATAAGGTCCTGATGGCTCGGGCGCGGGCGCACGACGGCGAATTCCCCTTCCTTTACGAGCACTTCCGGAACAAGCGGGCG
Source organism: Hongsoonwoonella zoysiae (assembly GCF_013266695.1). Lineage (GTDB taxonomy): Bacteria > Pseudomonadota > Alphaproteobacteria > Rhizobiales > Stappiaceae > Hongsoonwoonella > Hongsoonwoonella zoysiae. The sequence continues at coordinate 878,838 of NZ_JABRXF010000001.1, read as the reverse complement.
GGAATTATAGGTCGATGCCTGCACCGCACCATATGCACCGGCGGAAAACACGGCCAGAAGATCGCCCGGCAGGACATCCGGCATTTCGCGGCCGAGCGCCAGATAATCGCCCGTTTCGCAGACCGGGCCCACCACATCGGCGGTGATTCTGGGCCGGTCCAGCTTGTCGAGGGCGACGGGGCGAACCTCGTGATGGGCGTCGTAAAGCGTCGGGCGAACCAGGTCGTTCATCGCCGCATCGACGATGACGAAGGTCTTTGCCGCGCCCTTTTTCACGTAGATTACTCGCGTGACGAGGATGCCCGCATTTCCCGCGATCAGCCGGCCAGGCTCGAATATGATCCTGCAACCGAGCTTTTCGACATGCTTGCGCACGACGTCGGCATAGGCATCCGGGTGCGGAGGCGGCTCGTTGTTGTCGTGATAGGGAATGCCGAGACCGCCGCCGAGGTCGATATGCTCGATATCATGGCCGTCGGCGCGAAGCTGCCCGATCAGTCCGCCAAGGCGCGAAAACGCAGCATCGAATGGCTCGAGATCCGTGATCTGGGAGCCGATATGCATGTCGATGCCGTTCACCTCGATGCCTGGCAGCCCGGCGGCTTCCGCATAGACCTCGCGCGCCCGTTGCCAGGGAATGCCGAACTTGTTTTCCGCCTTCCCGGTGGAGATCTTGGCGTGGGTACGCGCATCAACATCCGGATTGATGCGGAGCGAAATCCGCGCGGTCTTGCCCTTCTGGCTGGCGATTTCCGAGAGCATCAGAAGCTCGGGCTCGCTTTCGACGTTGAAGCAGAGAATATCCTCGTCAAGCGCGTGGGCGAGCTCTTGCGGCGTCTTTCCAACGCCTGAAAACATGATCCTGTCGCCCGGCACACCCGCGGCGCGCGCGCGGCGCAACTCGCCTTCGGACACCACGTCCATGCCCGCACCAAGGCGGGCGAGCGTCGTCAACACCGCCTGGTTCGAATTCGCCTTCATCGCATAGCAGACAAGGGTGGGAATGCCCTTGAAGGCTTCTGAAAACACCGTGAAGTGACGTGTCAATGTCGCCGTCGAATAGCAATAGAAGGGCGTGCCGACAGCTTCCGCCATTTCCGGTATCGACACGTCCTCCGCGTGGAGGACGTCGTTCTTGTAGGCGAAGTGATGCACGCGCGTCGTCCTGATCTGTCGTCAGCCGGCGGGTTTGGCGGAACTTTCCCTGGAAACTGCCGGAAATCGTGTGGAATATTCAGATAATGGCGTCGAGAATGAACGGCGTGTCCCGTTTTCGCGGAGCATCCGGCTCAGCCTGCTCCGCGGTCGCCGGATCGGACACGACCGCCGGAGCCGACCTTGGGCGATCGAGCGAGCCGCGCCGTCCGCAGCCGGCAAGCGTCAGCGAGGCGAGAGCCGTCACGAGAACCAATAGCTTGAGTGCTTTCGTCACCGAATTCCACCCCCGGAACAAACCCGCTTCAGGCTGACCGCGTCAAGAAATGGCAGAGCATCCTGCCTGCAATGATTTCCTTGCACGTTCGGCGGCAGGATCGCAACCCTCTTGCTCACGGACAAATGAATCCGCCGCCAATGCCCGTCAGCCTTTCGCCGTCTCGCGGTCAAGCGCCTTCAGCCAGCGCCGCGCCTGCTTGCGCACGTTGACCGGCGATGTACCGCCGTAGCTCGTGCGGCTTCTCACGGATTTGTCGACGGAAAGCACGGAATAGACGTCGTCCGTGATGCGGTTGTCGACCGTTTGCATGTCTTCAAGCGAAACGCGGTGCAGATCGATGCCTTTTTCCGCCGCGACGGCGACGATGCGTCCGGTGATGTGGTGCGCTTCGCGGAACGGCATTCCGACAACGCGCACCAGCCAGTCGGCGAGGTCTGTCGCCGTGGAATACCCGGAGCCGGCGGCCTTTTTCATCGCCTTTTCGTTGGCTTCCAAGTCGCGGACCATGCCCGTCATGGCGGCCAGAGCAAGCGACAGGCTGGAGAGCGCGTCGAACGCCTGCTCCTTGTCTTCCTGCATGTCCTTGGAATAGGCGAGCGGTAGGCCCTTCATCATAACGAGAAGGCCCGTGAGCCCGCCGTAGATACGGCCGGATTTCGCCCGCACCAGCTCGGCTGCGTCCGGGTTCTTCTTTTGCGGCATGATGGACGAGCCGGTCGAGAATTTGTCCGACAGGCGAATGAAGCCGAACTGGGCGGAGCACCAGATCACGATTTCCTCCGCCAGCCGCGAAAGATGCATCGCGGCGATCGACGCATTCGAAACCGCCTCGATCACAAAATCGCGATCGGAAACCGCATCGAGCGAATTCGCCGTCGGCCGGTCGAAGCCGAGCGCGGCAGCCGTCATTTCCCTGTCGATCGGGAACGACGTCCCGGCAAGCGCTGCCGAACCGAGCGGGCATTCGTTCATCCGTTTCCTTGCATCGCGCATGCGCGAACGGTCGCGGGCGAACATCTCCACATAGGCCATCAGGTGATGGCCGAAGGTCACGGGCTGCGCCGTCTGCAGGTGCGTGAAGCCCGGCATGACAGTGCCGGCGTATTCTTCCGCGCGCGTCGCAAGCGCCCTTATAAGGTCGGTCAACTGCTCGTCGAATGTATCGAGCGTATCGCGCACCCAGATGCGAAAATCGGTCGCAACCTGATCGTTGCGCGAGCGCGCGGTATGAAGCCGCCCCGCGGCCGGGCCGATCAGGTCCGCAAGCCGGGCTTCCACGTTCATGTGAATGTCTTCAAGCGCCCGGGAAAAGGCGAATTCACCGCTTTCTATTTCGGAAAGGATCGCGTCGAGGCCTTCGGCGATCTTGTCCGCGTCGTCCTTCGACACGATATTGCCTTCAGCCAGCATGCGCACATGGGCCTTCGAGCCGGCGATATCCTGCCGATAGAGCTTGCGATCGTAGTCGATGGAGGCATTTATCTCCTCCATGATGGCGTCGGGCCCCTCGGCGAATCGGCCGCCCCACATGCGGTTGCTCATGAACGTATCCTTCGGGATAGGATAAAACGGAAAGACAATGACGGACGTGACGAAAACCCGCTCCCGCCGACTGATGGCATTCACCGCGCTCGGCGTGACAGGACTGGTCGCGATCTCAAGCGCGGTATACGTGATCGGCGGGGTGAATGGCAATGTTTTGCCGGGCGGGAGCGCCTGCCAGGCCGCACTTTCGGCGGGCAAGGCGGGCAAAGCGGCCGCAACGGGAGAGGTTGCCGCGTTCCTTCCGGCGAAACAGCCGTTAAGCGTTGCCGATCTTTCCTTTCAGGACGCGGACGGCAAGACGATTACCATCGCCGATTTCAAGGACAAGACCCTGCTCCTCAATCTCTGGGCGACCTGGTGCGCACCCTGCCGGAAGGAAATGCCCGCGCTCGACCGGCTGCAGGCGGAACGCGGCGGTGAGGATTTCGCGGTGGTTGCCGTCAGCGTCGATCGCGGTCCGCTCGAGAAGGCGAGAAAATTCCTTGAAGACATGGGCACCGATGCTCTCACGCTTTATGCCGACAACACGATGGGCATCTTCAACGAGCTGCGTTCGCGCGGGCGTGCCGCCGGCCTTCCCACGACCATGCTGATAGACGGCGACGGCTGCGAGATCGGCTCGATGTATGGGCCCGCCGAATGGTCGTCCGATGATGCCAAGGTGCTTATCGACGCGGTGGTAACGGCACAGGACAAGCCTGCCTGATCCGGCCCGGGAACGCGAAAACGTGATCGGGATTGATATGCGGAGTCGGCCTAATCCCGTTCATTAGGGCGAAAGCTTTCCCTCAAGATGCGAGGCTCCGGTGAAACTGCGCGACGCTCCCCCGCTTGAAACCCTCTGCTGGCTGAATTCCCGCAGCGACATTACGCTGGAGCAACTCAGAGGCAAGGTCGTCATGATCGAAGCCTTCCAGATGCTTTGTCCGGGGTGCGTCTCGCACGGCCTGCCGCAGGCCATGCGCGTTGCGGAAACATTCAGCCCGGAGGATGTCGTCGTCCTTGGCCTGCACACTGTCTTCGAACATCATGAAGCGCAGGGAACACGTGCGGCACTGGAAGCGTTTCTGCACGAATATCGCGTGAAATTTCCGGTTGGCATCGACCAGCCTTCCGGAAACGGCGGCGCACCGAAGACAATGACCGCCTACCGCATGCAGGGAACGCCAACGCAGATCCTGATCGACCGGCAGGGAAAATTGCGCAAGCAGCACTTCGGTGCGGAGGACGACCTTGCGCTTGGCGCGCAGATCATGTCCCTCCTGCGCGAAGGCGACCTCGAAGCCGCTCTTGCCGCCGGAAAAACGAACACGCAAGGCGCAAATTGCGACGAGGACGGCTGCCGCCTCGAATCGTGAGAGATGACGTTTCGGCTAGGCCGTAATGTCGACAACGCCACCGAGGCCCGGTGCAGGTGCGCTTTGCGCCACCGTCTGCAGGGCTTCGCTCGCCTGCTCTACGAGTGTTGCGATATTCGCAGCCTGCTGCTGGTCCTGCTTGACGAATTCCGTGGCAAGCGCATTGCGGGTTTGAGCGGCTGATGAAACGGCGAGGCTCGCGGCGACACTGGACATAAGTTACTCCTGCTTTCGCAGGCGAAGTTTGCAACTTTCGGTAAAAGCGGCGTTAGCCCTCCTTCAGGGCACGCCGCAACACCTTGCCGCTCGGCGTGCGCGGCAGGGTATCGACGAACCGATAAACCTTGGGGCGCTTGTATTCGGCAAGCCTGGTGGCCGCGAATTCGCCAAGCGCGCTTTCGTCGCGCGCCGCACCCTCGCGCAATACGACAAAGGCCGTGACAAGGGCAATTCCATGCCCGGCCTGGATATCGGTTACCGCCACCTCGGCGACGTCGGGATGAGCCGATAGCGCAAGCTCCACCTCCTGCGGGGCGACACGGTAACCAAAGGCGTTCATCACGTCGTCGGAGCGCCCGCCGTACCAGACGTAGCCGTCCGCGTCGATACGTGCGAGATCGCCGGTCACGAACCATTCTCCGTGAAACACGGAAGCCGATTCATCCGGACGCCGCCAATAGCCAAGCATCAGACCGGGATCGCTCTTATGGACCGCAAGCAAGCCTGTTTCGCCGGGCGGAAGCGGGCTTTCGTCTTCGCTCTCGGCCGAAAGGACCGCAATTCGCCTCCCGGCCTGCGCCTTGCCCGGACTTCCCGGCTTCGTCGGCGTATCCGGCCCGGAGGAGATGTAGGTGGAAATCTCACTCATTCCGAGTGCTTCATAAAGCTGACGGCCAGTACGCTCCACCCAATCTTCATGCAGAGCGGGCGACAGCGCCTCGCCGGCGGTCAACCCGTGTCGCAGCGAGGGAAACGAGCTTTTCGAGACATCCGCATATTTCAGGATCCTGCGGTAGAGGCTCGGTACGGCGGCAAAGAGCGTGGCCTTCGCCGCTTCCATCAACTGCGGCCAGACATGCGGATCGCGCGGACCGTCGTAGACGATGCTGGTCGCGCCGTTAGCCCATGGGTCCATCAGGCCGACGCCGAGCGTATAGGTCCAGTTGAAGGCGCCTGCGTGTAGCAGCCTGTCCGTTGCGGAAATGCCGTACCAGCCCGCATACATCGGCCGCCGACCCCATGCCGAGCGATGGGCGTGCAAAACGCCCTTCGGGCTGCCGCTCGTGCCGGATGTGTAGACGAGAAAAGCCGGATCATCGGCGGCGGTTTCCGCGAACGGGCCGGGCTCGGAGCTTTTCAAGCGGGTGAGGCCCTCCGCATCGACCACCGTCCTCCCCTCAAGGTGCGAGGGAAGGCTTACCGTGCCATCATGCACGACCAGCGCGGCATCGGAGTCCTGCAGGATCCTGTCGCATTCCTCTGCAGTCAGCATGCCGGATGTGGGGATCGGCACGAGCCCGGCGGCGATCGCCCCGAAGAAGACGATCGGGAAATCGCTGGTGTGCCCCATGCGAAGTAGCACGCGCTCGCCTCGTGGCAGATCAAACCCGCTCAAGCCACCGGCGACGCGCAGGATCGCATCGCCGATTTCCCCATAGGACCAGCTTTCCTTGACAGCACCTCCCGGCCCGAGCACGACGAGTGCTTCCGCGTTCGGGTCAGGATCGGCGTTGGTCAGGCAATAGCGGGCGAGGTTCATGGGAGGCGCGTCCGGTTTCCGTCAACGAATGACATACCTTCGCGTGAGGAAAGAAAAAACCCTCCGCCTTGCATGCGGAGGGTTACGGGAAAGCCAAATCGTTCCGGGTTCAGCGCGTGGGAACCGGCGTCTCGCCACGGTAATCGTAAAAACCGCGTTGCGTCTTGCGGCCGAGCCAGCCCGCTTCGACGTATTTCACGAGCAGCGGACAGGGCCGGTATTTGGAGTCGGCCAAACCCTCGTAAAGCACCTGCATGATGGAAAGGCATGTGTCGAGGCCGATGAAATCGGCAAGCTGCAGCGGGCCCATAGGGTGGTTCGCGCCAAGCTTCATCGCCGTATCGATCGCCTCGACGGAGCCCACACCCTCGTAAAGCGTGTAGATTGCCTCGTTGATCATCGGCAGCAGAATGCGGTTGACCATGAAGGCCGGGAAATCTTCCGAAACCGCTATGGTCTTTCCGAGCCTGCGGGTGAATTCCTTCGCCAGTTCGAAGGTTTCATCTTCCGTTGCGATGCCGCGTACCAGCTCGATCAGCTCCATCAGCGGCACGGGGTTCATGAAGTGGATGCCGATGAACCGTTCCGGGCGGTCCGTGGAAGCCGCAAGCCGGGTGATCGAAATCGACGACGTGTTAGTCGCAAGGATAGCTTCGGGCTTCAGCAGCGGGCAAAGCTGAGCGAAAATCTTGCGTTTGACCTGCTCGTTCTCCACCGCGGACTCGATCACGAGGTCGATATCCGCCAGTTGGTCCATGCTGTCTGCGGCCTTGATGCGCTCCAGTGCCGCAACGCGGTCTTCTTCCTTGATGATCCCCTTGCCGACCTGGCGTGTCATATTGCCATTGATCGTCGCAAGACCCGACTGGATACGATCCGTGGAAATGTCGTTCAGCGCCACTTCATAGCCGGCGAGTGCACAGACGTGGGCAATTCCATTGCCCATCTGACCGGCGCCGATCACGCCGACTTTCTTGATTTCCAACACCATTTTTCAACCCGGCTTATTGTTATGGCGTCTTCCCGGGCCGAAATCCCGGGCGCGCCTGTTTCAGCGTGGCGTTATTCATCGCAACTTCGCTGCATGACCGCAAGAACTTCGGAGAAGTTTTTGCACTGCGGTACAAATTTATCGCAAAAGAAAGGCCCGCCAAGAGGGCGGGCCTTCACAAACCGGTTTTTGAGCCGTGATCGGGCTCAGCGCTTGGCTTTTTCCACTTCCGCCTTGAATTCCGGCAAGACGTCGAAGAGATCGGCGACGAGGCCGTAATCGGCAACCTGGAAGATCGGCGCCTCCTCGTCCTTGTTGATCGCAACGATCACCTTGGAATCCTTCATGCCGGCCAGATGCTGGATCGCGCCGGAAATGCCGCAGGCGATGTAAAGGTCCGGCGCCACGACCTTACCGGTCTGGCCGACCTGCCAGTCGTTCGGCGCATAGCCCGCATCGACGGCGGCGCGCGACGCGCCGACGGCCGCGCCCAGCGCATCGGCGACCGGCAGAATGACCTCCTGGAACTGCTCCCTGGAGCCCAGCGCACGACCGCCGGAAATGATCACCTTCGCCGAGGTCAGCTCCGGACGGTCGGATTCCTGCAGTTTCTCGCCGACGAAACTCGAAAGGTCGGAGGAAACGGCGGCGACTTCCTCGATCGCGGCCGATCCGCCCGCTTCCGCGGCCGGGAAGGAGGCCGTGCGCACGGTCACGACCTTCTTGGGATCGATCGATTTCACGGTCTGGATGGCGTTGCCCGCATAGATCGGGCGCTCGAAGGTCTCCGCGTCCACGACAGCGGTAATGTCCGACACCTGCATGACGTCCAGAAGGGCGGCAACGCGCGGCATGATGTTCTTGCCGTTCGCGGTCGCCGGCGCCACGAAAGCGTCGTAAACGTCCGCCATCGAAACGATAAGATCGGCGGTCGCTTCGGCAAGCTGATGGCCCAACCCGTCGCCATCGGCGACAAGCACCTTGGCAACGCCGGAAAGCTTTGCGGCCTGTTCTGCAACACCCTTGCAGTCCTTGCCGGCAACGAGGACATGCACTTCCCCGCCAAGAGCGGAGGCTGCCGAGAGCGCCTTCGCGGTGGCGTCGTTCAGTTCGGAGCCGGAGTGTTCGGCAACAAGAAGCGTGGTCATTTCAGAATTCCTCCTTCTTGCCGCTCAAAGCACGCCGGCTTCGTTCTTGAGCTTTTCGACGAGCTCGGCCACGGAAGCGACCTTGATGCCGGCTTCGCGCGCCGGCGGCTCCTTCGTCGCGACGACTTCGAGACGCGGCGAAATGTCGACGCCATAATCGTCCGGCGACTTTTCGTCGATCGGCTTCTTCTTCGCCTTCATGATGTTCGGCAGCGAGGCGTAGCGCGGCTCGTTGAGGCGCAGGTCCGTCGTCACGACGGCCGGCATCTTGAGCTGCACGGTCTGAAGGCCGCCGTCGACCTCGCGGGTGACGTCGACCGTGCCTTCGCCGAGATCGAGCTTGTTTGCAAAGGTGCCCTGCGCCCAGCCGAGCAGGGCGGCAAGCATCTGGCCGGTCTGGTTGCAGTCGTCGTCGATCGCCTGCTTGCCGAGAATCACGAGGCCCGGCTCTTCCTCGCCGACGATGCCTTTCAGGATCTTGGCGACAGCCAGCGGCTCGGTCAAAGCGTCGGTCTTCACCAGAATGCCACGGTCCGCGCCCATGGCGAGGCCAGTGCGCAGGGTTTCCTGCGCCTGCTGTGGGCCGACCGAGACAAGCACGACTTCGGTCGCCTTGCCGGCTTCCTTCAGCCTGATGGCTTCTTCGACCGCGATTTCGTCGAAGGGATTCATCGACATCTTGACGTTGGCGAGATCCACGCCCGACCCGTCGGCCTTGACGCGCACCTTGACGTTGTAGTCGATCACCCGCTTCACGGGTACGAGGATCTTCATGGGGCTCTTGCACCTCCCGCTCGCGCAGTGTTCCTCACCTGCGCATGACATGGTGGCCACCGGAGATTTCCGGTATCTGGAAACGGCAGATTTCCGCTTATTCCGACGATCGGGCGGCGACCGTACTGACGCTATCGTCAGGTGTCAACGCCGCCGGAAGTCCACCACTGTCGCAATTGCGACCTTGGACCCGATCGGCGGCGGTATGATGGCTTGGGCATCACGCCCCTCCGCCTCAAGCGGCGCGGTCGAACAACGGCACGCCGGGCCTTTTCAGGACGACGACGAGCGCTGCCCCCACGAAGAAGCCGGCCACATGCGCCCACCAGGCGACCCCTTCTTCCGGAGAGCCGACGGCCATTGCGATCTGATATCCGATCCAGGCGACCAGTGCCCAGCTTGCCGGGATCCGCAAGGGGATACGCCCAAGCGCCAGCACCCAGAGCCTGACACGCGGATGCAGGACCAGATAAGCGCCGATGACACCGGCCACCGCGCCCGATGCGCCGACGATCGGCACCGTGGACGCCGGGTCGAGGGCTGCTTGCGCAAAACCCGCCACGGCAGCGCAGGCAAGGTAGAAGAACAGGAATTTCACGTGGCCCATGGCGTCCTCGACATTATCGCCGAACACCAAGAGGAAAAGCATGTTGCCGGCCAGATGCACCCAGCCGCCGTGCAGGAAGGCGTAAGTCAGCATCGAAGCCGCTTCGGGCACCAGCACAAGTTCCGGCGAGAGCTCGCGCAGATCGAAGAAGACCGCCGGCACAAGACCGAGCGAGAGGGCGGAAGCCGCCAGGGCGTCATCAGACAATCCGCCGCCCTGAAAAAGCAGGAAAACGGCGATGTTCAATCCGATCAGCCCCCATGTGACATATTGTCGCCTGACGTAGGTGAGGGGGTTATGATCGTGCAGCGGAATGAACATCGCCCCTCGCCCAAGCTGGTGGTCAGCGGTTTTTGCCCGGCACCCAGAGGACGTCGCCTGTCCCCCTGGCGTTGACCCAGCGCGCGGCGACGAAGAAGAAGTCCGACAGCCTGTTCATGTAGACGAGCGCATGCCGGTTTATATTTTCCGCCTCCGCAAGCTCCGTCATAAGCCGCTCCGCCCGGCGCGAGACGGTACGGGCGTGGTGGAGATGCGCGGAAGCCGGCGCCCCGCCGGGCAACACGAAGGATCGCAGCGGTTCCAGATCGGCATTCAGCCGGTCGATTTCCGCCTCGACCGCGGAAACCTGCGCTGCCGTCATCCGCAGCGGTTCGTAGCCGAGGTCTTCGTCGGTTTCCGGCCTTGCAAGATCGGCCCCCAGGTCGAAAAGGTCGTTCTGGATGCGCGCCAGCACCTTATCCAGCTCCGCAGCGATCTTCGCGGCTTCAAGGCGGACGATGCCCACAATGGCATTGGTTTCGTCGACCGTCCCATAAGCCTGGATCCTCAGGTCGTGCTTCGCTCGCCGCTCGCCGCTTCCAAGCGCCGTTGTCCCGGCATCGCCTGTCTTGGTGTAGATCTTGTTCAAAACGACCATGTTTCACCTTGCCCGGCCCGGTAAGCGTCGCTCAAGGCCGCGTTCCCATGAAATAGAGCGTCGCCATTATGATGATGATTGCCAGAAACTGAAGGCCGACACGCCAACGCATCAGCATCTGGGAGCGTGAGGACGATCCTCCACGCATCATGTTCCAAAGGCCCATGAGCAGGACGACCGCCACCGCGCCGACCGCAACCGGAACCAGATTATAAAGGAATTCTCCCAATAGAACTCTCCGTTGCAAGGAAAATGAGCAGACCGCCGTGCCGCCAACGGCCGAAATCATCCCGGCGCTGCAAGCCGATCCATCTCATATGCGCATGAGCCCGGCGCCGACAATTACCCCATATCGTCGCGGATGCCTTATTCCTTCGATCCCGCCGCCCGCAACAGCAATCGGTCGAGAAGGCGCGTGGAGGAAAGCCGCCGGGCAATCGACATTGCCCGCGTCGGTACGGTTACGCGGTAGCGTGCCCTGGGATAAGGCGCCTCAAGCGCGTGTATGAGCGGCCTGACGACGGCCAGAGGCCCGAGCTTGAAACGTGAGGGTTCGCCACCTGCCATCCGCTTCAGGCGTTTTTCATAAACCGCCCGGTAGGGTGAGGCCTCCATTCCTGCCCTGCCGATCACACGATAGAAATTCGCCATCGCATTTTCTGTGAATTTCGTGGCGATCGGCCCCGGTTCGATCAGCGAAACATGGATGCCTGTCCCCGCGAGTTCGAGGCGCAGCGTGTCCGAATAGCCTTCGAGCGCGAATTTCGATGCGTTGTAGGCGCCGCGATAGGGCATGGCGATAAAGCCGAGGATCGAAGAGCATTGCACGATCCTGCCGTGGCGCTGCCTGCGCATGGCGGGCAAAACGCGCCGCGTGAGGTCATGCCAGCCTATGAAATTCGCCTCGAAAAGCTCCCTGAGCGCGGATGTCGGCAGATCCTCGATGGCCCCCGGAATAGCGTAGGCGCCATTGTTGAAGAGCCCGTCGATCCGCCCGCCCGTGCGCTCCAGTACGGATTCTACCGCGCTGGCAATCGACGCCTCGTCCTCGTAATCGAGGCGAAACGCCTCAAAACCCTTCCCGCGCAGCCTTTCCACATCGCCTTGTTTGCGCGCTGTCGGAAAAACCCACCAGTCGCGCCCGCGCAAGGCGTGAGCGGCCGCTTCGCCTATTCCCGAGGAACACCCCGTGAGGAGGACAACACGGCGGGAACGGTCCGGCGAGGGCTTGCGCGCAGCGCTTCCAGACTTGCCGCGCCTTTTCATCAGATCGGCTCGCCCGCCAGAAGCCGCGGCATTTCTCCGGTAAGCCCCGCCGCCTGGCGGATGAAGAAGCGCTTCACGAACGGCATGCGGTCGACCAGCCCGAGGCCGACATCGCGCACCGCGCGCAAAGCATCGCTATCGTTGGAAAACAGCCGGTTCAGGACATCCGTCACCACACCCATGCGGAACGTATCGAACCGGCGCCAGCGCTCGTATTTTTCCAGCACGTCGAGCGCGCCGATATCCTGACCGAGGCGCCGCGCCTCGATGAGTACCTCGGCAAGGGCCGCAACATCCTTGAAGCCAAGGTTGAGGCCCTGGCCGGAAATCGGGTGGATTCCGTGCGCGGCATCGCCGGCGAGCGCGAAACGCGGCTTCACGAAGGAGCGGGCGAGCGTCAGACCGAGCGGATAGGCATTGCGCGGACCGGCGAGCTTGATTTCGCCAAGGTGATGGCCGAAACGGCGCTCAAGCTCCAGCTCGAAGGTGAAATCGTCTCCCTTGACGAGTTTTTCGGCCTCTTCCTGTGTCTCCGTCCACACGAGTGAGGACTTGTTGTCCTTCAGCGGCAGGATCGCGAAGGGACCGGAGGGAAGGAAATGTTCTTCCGCGCGGCCATCGTGCGGGCGTTCATGGGCAACGGTGGTCACGATGCCGGCCTGTCCGTATTCCCACTTCACCGTCTGGATACCGGCAAGGTCCCTCAGGCGCGAGCGCACACCATCCGCGGCAACAAGAAGGCTTGCTTGCAGCACCTTGCCGGACCGCAAGATCACCTCCACTCCGGCGTCAACTTCGTGAAAATCGGTCACCGCATCGGGCGCGATGATTTCAACGCCAAGGCTTGCCGCCCGGTCGGCAAGGCTTGCGACCATCTTTCCGTTCGGCACCATATGCGCGAAAGGTTCACCCGGCGCGACTTCGCCTTCGAATGTCAGGAAAACCGGGCGGACGACGTCGCGAAGCCTGGAATCCGTGACAATCATTTCCATGATCGGCTCGGCATGAGGCTCGATTTCCCGCCAGACACCAAGCTGGTCGAGCATGCGGCTCGCCGCCGCGATAATGGCGGAAGCGCGCGGGTCCTTCTCCATTTCCGCACGCTGGCGCAGATCGACCAGGGCCACCCGGATCGCAGGGTCGGCCTGCTTCAATGCCACCGCCAACGACAGGCCGACGTATCCGCCTCCGCCGATCAGCACATCGAGACGGTCGCCATCTTTCGCCGTTCGCGTCTTTGCCATCTCCCGCTCTCCATTCACGAGGCGTGCCGCACTTGACTTTTACGTCAGGTGCCGGACAACTCCCGTACCACTTAGCTCAATCCAATGTCGGCGCCATCCGCCGGCCCTACCGGATCATAGGGGTTTACCCATGAACGATTCCAGTGCGGAATCAAAGGCCACGACCGGCAATTCCGCCGTCGAGGGGTTGCTTGCGATCCTCGATCTCGAGCCGCTTGAGCAGAACCTCTTCCGCGGCATGAGCCCCCAGGTCGGCTGGCAGCGCGTCTTCGGCGGACAGGTGATCGGCCAGGCGCTTGTCGCCGCGTCCCGCACGGTGGAAGAAGAACGGCCGGTACACTCCCTCCACGGCTACTTCATGCGCCCCGGCGACCCTTCCGTGCCGATTATCTACGAGGTCGACCGTATCCGCGACGGCGGCAGCTTTACCACGCGGCGCGTCGTCGCGATCCAGCACGGCAAGGCGATTTTTTCAATGTCCGCCTCGTTTCACGCGCGTGAAGAGGGATTGGATCACCAGATCGACATGGGCGAGGTTCCAGGCCCCGAAGACTTGCCGAGCGAGGCGGAACTGAAGGAAAAATTCCTTGCCGTCGCGCCGGAAAGCGTGCGCCGCTACTGGGAGCGGGAGCGCCCGATTGAGCTCAGACCCGTTGATCTTGCTCACTATTTCTCCCGCAAGAAACTTGAGCCTTCGCAAAAAGTCTGGGTTCGGGCCAGCTCCAGACTGCCGGACGACGCTCGAATCCACAGCTGCGTCCTGGCCTATGCGTCCGACATGACGCTGCTGGATACCGCGCTTTTCGCCCATGGAACCAGCGTTTTCGACAATAAACTGCAGGTGGCGAGCCTCGACCACGCCATGTGGTTTCACCGTCCGTTTCGCGCCGACGAGTGGCTGCTTTACTCCGAAGACAGCCCCTCGGCCTCCGGCGGGCGGGGGTTTACGAGGGGGTCTCTGTATACCCGCGAGGGCGTCCTGGTCGCCTCAAGCGCGCAGGAAGGGCTGATCCGCGTTCGTAAATAGTTGCGGCGAGGAAAAAGACTTTCGTGCCGAACTCGTGGCAAAACGGTCAGTCAAAGTTCCCTGAGAAACCCCCGATGGAAAGCGGGTTGTCCGTCATCGCTTCCCGGTCCGGCGTGTCGGGCGCCAGACCTCCCGTGAAGGCATCGAACATCCTGCGGACGAAGCCTTCCGGCAGATCGCACGTGATGAAGACGAGCCGCGTTCGCCGGTCGTCGCCATCCGGCCATGCGGGAAGTGTCGCCGGTGGATGGAACACATGCTGGACCCCGTGGATGACGACCGGGCGGTCCGGATCCTCCGCGATCCTCACGACACCCTTGACGCGAAGGAGCTTCGGCCCGTGGGCGGAGCGTAACAGATCGAGAAACATTTCCAGCGCCGCGGTCTGGACGGGTTTCGACGTCGAAAGCGTGAAAGCCCTGATCCGGCTGTCATGCCGGTTCACGTCGTGGGAATGGTCGTGCCCGTGATGATGGTGATGGCCATGATCGCGGTAGGCTTCCTCGTTCAGCCAGCGGGCGACATCGGGGATCTTGCTTTCGGGATCATAAAGCCCGGTGCCGATCAGATTGGCGGGAACAGCTTCGCCGGCTGACGCATCGAGACGCCTTGCGCCCGGATTGAGCGAGCCAAGACGCTCCAGAAGCCAGTCGAACCCGGATCGTTGCGCATCCGATTCAATCAGGTCCGTCTTGGTGAGCACGATACGGTCCGCCACGGCGGCCTGACGCACCGCTTCGTCATGACTGTCCAGAGTATCATTTCCGTTGACCGCGTCGACCAGCGTCACCACCCCGTCGAGCCGGTATCTGAGGCTCAAATAGGGGTGTAGCATGATCGTGTGGAGAATGGGCGCCGGGTCGGCAAGGCCCGTCGTTTCAATCACGACTCGTTTAAGCCGCGCGATCCGCCCGTTGTCGAGCCCGCGCAAAAGATCCTCAAGGGTGGTAACGAGATCCCCGCGAATGGTGCAGCACAGACAGCCGGACGAAAGCTCGACGATCCCCTCGCTCGAGCCTTCGACAAGCAGGTGATCGAGCCCGATCTCGCCGAACTCATTTATGACCACGGCGGTATCCGCCATCGCCGGGTCCTTCAGGAGCCGATTCAGGAGCGTGGTCTTGCCGGCACCGAGAAAACCCGTGATCACCGTGAGTGGAATAGGCGGCTTGGGGCCGCGACGGCCCGTATCGCTTGCAGTCATGAAAGGTTAATTCCTCAAAAGGCAGGGCAATCTCACGGAGATTTCGGCTTCAGGATCGGAAGCGGGGCGTTGGGCGCAAGCGTCCCCTTGAAAATCGCGCCGGGTTTCGCCTCGCCGCCGTCGGTTTCATCGTCCGAGCCTTCGTCGGAAAGGATCGCCCCGGGGTTGGCGGATTTCGCCAGGTCCCTTGTCGTTTCTCCCGCTTTAACGTCCGTCAGGCGGCCGGGCTTGGCGACCGGCACCACCGTGATCGCCGGTGTGGCCACCGCAACGGCATTTTCCGGAACGCCGACCGAAACCGAAATCGGCCGATAGGCGGCAACGCGCGGGCCGATCAGATCGTCCATGAGCTCGGCCCAGTCGATCTTGTTACCCTTCTTCGGCACCGCCGCCTTTTCGGAATTCTTCGATACGCCGACACCCGGGATGATGCGCCCGGAAGCCCCTTCAAGCCGCCCGTTGTAGGACAGGACGGCGGAGGAGCGTTTGGCATTCTTTCCGTAACGGGCGACCAGTTCCTCAGCCGAAAGGCGCGGATTGGACTTGCAGTAACCATCCTGTGGCGGGCGCGCGGAAACGCCTTTCAGATCCTCGATCGACCCGCGCCCGCGCTCGTCGAAGCCCTTTTCGATGAGTTCGCGCGAGTGGGCGAGACGTTCCAGCCCCGACCCGGCACCCAGAATGACGGCCATGACGGTGCGCCCGCGCCGGGTGGCAGAAACGGCGACATTATACCCCGAATTACAGATATAACCGGTTTTCAGGCCGTTCGCGCCGCGAACGCGGAGCAGAAACTCCCGGTTGGCGGAACGAAGCGTCTTCTTGCCGAATTTCAGGCCGGCATGGCCATAAAGCCCGCGATGTTCCGGAAAATCGAGCCAGAGCCGGCGCGCCAGCACGCCGAGGTCGCGCGCAGAAGAAACCTGCCTGTTGTCTGGAAGACCGTGCGGATTGACGAAATGCGTCGCCGACAGGCCCATGCGTTGGGCTTCCTGGTTCATCAGCACAATGAAGCCGGATTCCGTGCCGCCGATCGCCTCGCCCAGCGCGACGGCGATATCGTTCGCCGATTTGACGAGCACCATCTTCAGCGCGTTTTCCACCGTCAGCTTCGTGCCGGGACGAAAGCCCATCTTGCTCGGCGGTTCGGCGGCGGCGTTCTGCGAAACCGTCACGACCGACTGCATGCTGGCCCGGCCTTCGCCGATCGCCTTGAAGGTGACATAGGCCGTCATCAGCTTGGTGATGGAGGCCGGATACCACTGCCTTGTCGCGTCCTTTTCATCAAGCACGCGCCCGCTTTCGACATCGAAAACGACCCAGGAGGCGACATCCGCCAGCGCCGGACGAGCCGGGCCGAGAAGCAGGGCCGCGCTCAGGGCAAGCGACATAAAGAAAGGCGCCCGGCGGCAAAACCGGCGCCCGAAAAAACTTTGGAACATGGATACGCCCAGCACGATTTCCTCGCCGACCTTTGCAAAACTGCGGATGGTCCCGACGTCTCGCCCCTATCTGTAACCGATAGCGGGGGTCACATGCAAAGGAATGCGGTGAGGGGGCGGCGGAGCGGGGTTTGCGGGCCAGCGAGGGAAGCCACACCGCTGTCCGGTTAGGAAATCCCTGAGAGCGAGGTCTGTACTTCCACACGCTCCACCGCCGCTCCCGCCTTGAGCGAGGTCCGGTCCACATTTCAGCACATGGTCGCGAAATTGAATTCAGCGGGCCGGTGCCGAGTGCAACCTGAAATTTCGAAGTATTCGGCGACGTGGAATAGGCCCCGGGTCAAGCCCGGGGTGACGGTGGTGGATTGGGCTGCTGCTGAAGCTCACCAGCCTGTAATCGAGTCGAAACGAGTGTTTCGCCGTACCGTTGTCTCATGCCCTTTTACATTTACATCCTCGCAAGCCGAATGCGCGGGACGCTTTACATTGGCGTGACCAATGATCTTGGGCGCAGGGTATTTGAGCATAGGTCTGGAACAGGTTCGGAATTTACCAGGAAGCACGGCGCGACGAAGCTTGTCTATTACGAACGCTATGAACGGATCGACGAAGCAATCGCTCAGGAAAAACGTCTCAAGCGATGGGCGAGGTCGTGGAAAATCCAGATTATCGAGTCGTTCAACCCGAATTGGGATGATCTGTACGAGACGCTGAATTTGTAGCTTGATGGGATTTGGCACACTGACGCCGCAACCACTCAGGCGTCACCCCGGGCTTGACCCGGGGCCTAATCCACCTCTCCAAAACCTTCTGAATATCAGGCGTTTCGCGGCGGCAGCCTGCACCAATCGTTACGGCTTCCGGAGTTCGAACCGTGATTGGACCCCGGGTCAAGCCCGGGGTGACGGCGGAGAGTGGGTGAATGCCGTGGAAACGACCGCGCTCCAGACCGCATGCCCCACCCGAAACCTTCGTCGTAAGTGCTTTGTCTAAGACTACGAAAGTTCGATCAATGCCTTATGGACGGAGGGGAAGCCGATCAGCATAATGCGCGCGATTTCGCAAGGCCGGTGTGGAGGTTTGCCGGCCGCCGTGATTTGATGAGGTCCAAAGCGTATTCCGTCCGGAAAGGTTCGAACCGGGCAAGGAGAGACGCTTCAAACCGATCAATACCCAATCGGGAGGAACGCCATGTCCGAGACTGTCTATCCGGTGCCGGCCGAAACCGCCGCAAACGCGCTTATCGACAACGATAAATACCTGGAGATGTACCAGCGCTCGGTGAGCGATCCGGAAGGCTTTTGGGGCGAGCACGGCAAGCGCATCGACTGGATCAAGCCTTTCACCAAGGTCAAGAACACCTCCTACGACCCGCATAACGTCTCGATCAAATGGTTCGAGGATGGAACGCTGAACGTTTCCACCAACTGCGTGGACCGGCATCTGGCGACGCGCGGCGACCAGCCGGCGATCATCTGGGAAGGGGACGACCCGAACGAACACAAGGTCATCACCTACAAGGAACTGCACCACGAGGTGAACAAATTCGCCAATGTGCTGCACGCCTGCGGCGTGAAAAAGGGCGACCGGGTGACGATCTACCTGCCGATGATCCCGGAGGCCGCCTATTCGATGCTGGCCTGCGCGCGCATCGGCGCGGTGCATTCCGTCGTCTTCGGCGGCTTTTCGCCCGACAGCCTTGCCCAGCGCATCATCGACTGCGATTCCAAGGTCATCATCACCGCCGACGAGGGCCTGCGCGGCGGGCGCAAAGTTCCGCTCAAAGCCAATGTGGACAAGGCGGTTGAGGGCGCGGCCGTCGACAAGGTGGTCGTGGTGAAGCGCACCGGCGGCGATGTCGCCATGAAGGACGGGCGCGACATCTGGTACCACGAGGAGGCCGACCGCGTTTCGGACCATTGCAAGCCGGTGGAGATGAACGCGGAGGACCCGCTGTTCATCCTATACACATCAGGCTCCACCGGACAGCCGAAGGGCGTGCTACATACCTCCGGCGGCTATCTCGTCTATGCCTCCATGACGCATGAATACGTCTTCGACTATCACGACGGCGAGATTTACTGGTGCACGGCGGACGTGGGCTGGGTGACCGGGCATTCCTACATCGTCTACGGCCCGCTGGCCAACGGCGCGACGACGCTGATGTTCGAAGGGGTGCCGACCTATCCCACTCCCTCGCGCTTCTGGGACGTGTGCGACAAACACAAGGTCAACATCTTCTACACCGCACCGACCGCCATCCGCGCGCTGATGGGGGCGGGGCTCGAGCATGTCGAGAAAGCCTCCCTCGACACGCTGCGCGTTCTCGGCACGGTGGGCGAACCGATCAACCCCGAAGCCTGGAACTGGTATCACGATCACATCGGCAAGGGGCGCTGCCCGATCGTCGACACATGGTGGCAGACGGAGACCGGCGGCATCCTGATCACGCCGCTGCCGGGCGCGACAGCACTGAAGCCCGGCTCCGCGACGCGGCCCTTCTTCGGCGTCCAGCCGGCGCTGGTCGACGCGGAAGGTAAGATCCTGGAAGGCGCGACGGAGGGCAATCTGGTGCTGCTCGACAGCTGGCCGGGGCAGATGCGCACCGTCTACGGCGATCACGAACGCTTCGTGCAGACGTATTTCTCCGCCTACAAGGGAATGTATTTCTCAGGCGACGGCTGCAGGCGCGACGAGGATGGATACTACTGGATCACCGGCCGCGTGGATGACGTGATCAACGTTTCCGGCCACCGCATGGGCACGGCGGAGGTGGAATCCTCCCTCGTTGCCCACCCGAAGGTGTCGGAAGCCGCCGTCGTCGGCTATCCGCACGACCTGAAGGGGCAGGGCATCTATGTCTATGTCACGCTGATGGCGGGCGAAGAGCCGACGGACGAATTGAAGAAGGAACTGCGCGACTGGGTGCGCAAGGACATCGGCCCGATCGCTTCGCCCGACCTCATCCAGTTCGCCCCCGGCCTGCCGAAGACGCGCTCCGGCAAGATCATGCGCCGCATCCTGCGCAAGATCGCCGAAGACAGCTTCGAGAACCTGGGAGATACCTCGACCCTTGCCGATCCGGCGGTGGTCGACGACCTGATCGAGAACCGCCAGAACAAACACTGAGCGGGAACTTCCAGACGGCGAATACAAGAAAGGGGGCCATCGGCCCCCTTTGTCCGTCTCGTGACACTCTCCCCCAGTTAGCGGGACAGATAGGTCTTCTTGATCTGCAGCGCGATCTTCTGAAACTGCTCGCGAAGTTCCTGGTTGTTGGATGCGTTGTGATAATCACCCGAGGATGACGCGCAATCCTGCATCATCGCCTTCTGGGTGCTGCCGATCTGGAAGCCGATCGTGATGATGCGGATTTCCGTGTTCTGCTTGATCGAGTCACACAGGGCAATGGCACGCTGGCGGGCCTCATACGAGTTGTTCTGCGCCATCCAGTCATAATCCGTACCGTAATGGGTGGTCGGGCCGAAAATGGTGTTGAAATCGCCATCCGTCATCACGATCAGATATTTCAGCACGCGCTCGTCGGAATAGGGGGCCGGCCGGCTCTCGGCGGGCCAGAGCCCGGACCAATTCGCCGAAAGCGTATACCAGCCCCAGGTGATGCCGGTCGCGCCGGCCGTGTAGCCCTTCGCCTGAAGATTATCGATGGAATGCAGGAGCGAGCCGGAGACACCCGCCCCGCCGGGGTCGAGGGTCAGCGGGATTAAGGCGGATTCAGGGCAGATATAGTCCGAACTCGCGTAGAGGTTGGAACCGCTCTTTCGGTAACCTTTCTTCCTGCCGGCGCGAACCGTACCCGGGCCGACCGGTGCCGTTGCGTAGCTCACGTCCGTGGCCGCCTGCGCGCCGCCACGTTCCGAAACGCAATATTCGAACGAATTGCGCGACGCGTTCCAGCCGCCGGTGGCAAGAGTCGCGCGCGAGGTGCCAATGTTCACGCCCGTGCTGTAAGGCACCATCGATATGCGCACCTTCTCGTTGGTCGCCGCAGCTTCCGGCGGAATGAGGATGTTCACGAAATCCGCCGCCGCATCGCGCAACGCACCGATCTTGCCGCTTCCCGCCATCGAGCCGGTCACATCGACGACCATGGCGATCTCGACGCTCTTGGGATAGACGGCCTGGGCGGTAACGCCCATGGTCAGCGTTTCGGGACCGATGCCGCCGATGCTTATGAAATAGGTAGGGATTGTCGTTCTCGCGGAAACGTCTATCCGACGCTTGTCCGTATCGATCACCGGCGGGTCGAGAATGATCTTCGCATCGGGCGCGGTCGAGTTCTCGGAGTTCGCATCGAAGAAATCCTGATAGAATTCATCGACATATTGCTGAACTTCCGCAGGGGTCATGTTGCGGACCGAAAGCTCGCGCGCAACCGCCAGCATGGCCGCGTCAAGGCCGCGCGCCAGGGACCGCTTCTGGTTCACCGCCCTGCCGATGTCGATGGCCGCACCAACGATGACGATCGTGATGATCGCGACAAGGCCGAAAAGCGGAAGAACCCCCCCGCGCCTGTCCCGCCCGAACCTGAGGAACACGCCTCCGGCACTTTCCCAGTCCTCAGCTTTTTTCCGCCAAGACATGACATTCATCTCCAGCCTCGGCGCCTGCCACACCCGGTTGAATGCGATAGACGCCAGTACGCGAAAGAAGATCGACTTGATGGCGAGCGGTCCAAAAGATCAGGACGCCTGTCGACCGGGCAACAATACATTGCCATCGCCGGTAGAATGTCATTCTGGCGGTGCGAAAACGTTAAGAGCTGGCGTAAAGGAAGCCAATTCTTTCGAAAAGGTTTAAGGACAATTAACCGAATTGAAGAATCTGAAGGTCAAGGTTCGAGTTCCGTATCCCAATACAGGAAGTCGATCCAGCTTTCATGAAGATGGTTCGGCGGGAAAAGCCGGCCGTTGTTGTGAAGGTCGTGCACGGTGGGCGCAAAAGGCATGTGCCGCGGCCACATGTTTATATCCGAGCACGACTTGTTGGCCTTGCGAAGGTTGCACGGGCTGCAGGCGGTAATCACATTTTGCCAGGTGGTCTGACCACCACGGGAGCGGGGAACAAGGTGATCGAAAGTCAGATCGTTTTTCGATCCGCAATACTGGCATTGAAATCTGTCACGGAGAAAAACGTTGAACCGCGTAAAGGCAGGATGTCGGGAAGGCTTGATGAAACTTCGCAGGGAAACGACGCTGGGCAGCCGGAATTCGGAACTCGGACTTCGGGCCACCACGTCGTATTCGGAGACGATGTTGACCCGGTCGAGAAACACAGCCTTGACGGCATCCTGCCACGACCAGAGCGACAGCGGATAGTAGCTTAGCGGTCTGTAGTCCGCGTTAAGCACCAGCGCCGGGTGGGCGCCTGGAGAAAGCGCGACGTTCACTCCATAGCTCCTCATGCCGGTTCGAAGGCCCGATCTTCACCGGCCCTTCAGAGAGAACGCCGGTCTCAGGATCCACCTTAATGAGTTGCGCGCATATTGTAGAGCGATGGTGACACTCTTGTGAAGCCATTACTCGCAGCAAGACATACGCAGTGTAATGGAAACCGGATTGCCGGTTGCGGAAAAGTCCTTGTTTTAACGATTGAAACGGGCGCTTCAGGCTAAGCGGATGATCATTCGACAAAGGAAAAGGGCGCCCTTACGGACGCCCTTCACGATTTGTTTCACGATTTACGGGCCGAAGCCGGCCGCGAAATCGAATCACCCAGCTACGCCACTTACCGTCAGCCGCGATCCCACTCGCGGATATCGACGAAGTGCCCGGCGATCGCCGCAGCGGCAGCCATGGCCGGGGAGACCAGATGGGTGCGGCCCTTGAAGCCCTGGCGACCCTCGAAATTGCGGTTCGAGGTGGAGGCGCAACGCTCGCCCGGCTTCAGCTTGTCGGCGTTCATGGCAAGGCACATGGAGCAACCCGGCTCGCGCCAGTCGAAACCGGCATCCTTGAACACCTTGTCGAGACCCTCGGCCTCGGCCTGCTCCTTCACGAGGCCGGAGCCCGGCACGACCATGGCGTCCACCGTCTCGGCAACCCGGCGGCCCTCGATCACCTTCGCAGCTTCGCGCAGATCCTCGATCCGGCCGTTGGTGCAAGAGCCGATGAAGACCTTGTCGAGCTTGATATCGGTGATCTTCGTACCCGGCGTCAGGCCCATGTACTGCAGCGCCCGATGCTTCGACGCACGGCGGTTCTCGTCCTCGATCCCATCCGGGTCCGGCACGGCACCGGTGACGGAGACGACATCCTCCGGCGACGAACCCCAGGTGACGATCGGCGGAAGATTGGCCGCATCGAGCCGGATTTCCTTGTCGAATACCGCACCCTCGTCGGAGTAAAGCGTCTGCCAGTATGCCTTCGCCATCTCCCAGGCTTCACCCTTCGGCGCCTTGGGACGGCCTTCCAGATAAGCGTAGGTCTTTTCGTCCGGCGCGATCAGGCCGGCGCGCGCGCCACCCTCGATCGACATGTTGCAGACCGTCATGCGACCTTCCATCGACAGCGAGCGGATCGCCTCGCCGGCATATTCGATGACATGACCCGTGCCGCCGGCGGTGCCGATCTCGCCGATGATGGCGAGAATGATGTCTTTTGCGGTAACGCCTTCCGGCAGCTTGCCATCGACGGTAACGCGCATGTTCTTCGCCTTGCGCTGGATCAGAGTTTGGGTGGCGAGCACATGCTCCACCTCCGAGGTGCCGATGCCGTGCGCAAGCGCGCCGAAAGCGCCATGCGTGGAAGTGTGGCTGTCGCCGCAGACGATCGTCATACCCGGGAGGGTGAAGCCCTGCTCCGGGCCAACGATGTGAACAATGCCCTGACGCTTGTCGGTCTCGTTGTAATATTCGATCTCGAACTCGCCGGCATTGTTGGCAAGCGTCTGCACCTGCAAGGCGCTTTCCGGATCGTCGATGCCGTGCGAACGGTCGGTCGTCGGCACGTTGTGATCGACGACGGCAAGCGTACGGCCGGGCTGGCGCACCTTGCGGCCCGCCATGCGCAAGCCCTCGAAAGCCTGCGGGCTCGTCACCTCGTGGACGAGATGACGGTCGATATAAAGAAGGCTTGTGCCGTCTTCCTGGGTGTCGACGACATGGGCGTCGAAGATCTTGTCGTAAAGCGTTTTTGCCTGGGTCATCGGATGTCTCCTGAATTCTGTCGGGATGGGCCGCGCTCACTTGCCATCAAGGAGCAGCAGGCCGGGATGGGCGGCTATCGGATGGCGGATAGCAGGCCGTGGGCGGCGCTGAGGCGGGCGTGAAAGCGCCAAGGCAGGCGGCGGCGATCCTGGAGCACCACGCGGCAAAGAGGAACGGTCATGGTGCCCGCATCCCGATTTGCCGCGATTTCAGCCGTCCAGCACATTGACCTGCCGTTCCATCCTGCAAATTTCTGATATGCCGCATTCAATGACGCAGAAACGGCCCGCCGGTCAAGCGCGGGAGCCAATTTCAGCCGTCCGCAGATACGAATAAGGCGACCCGTGGGGCCGCCTCATCAGGGCTTGCAAAGTGAAAAAGCGCCAAAGACGCGCCGATCTTATTCGGCGTTCGACTCCGCAGCTGCGGCTGCGGCTTCCTTCGCGGCGGCCTTTTCGGCCTCGAAAGCAGCCTTGGCGGCGGCGATTTCGGCCTTCGTTGCGTCGTTGAGACGGCGGGCGCGCACGTTGGTCGCTTCCACGATACGCGCGGACTTGCCGCGACGATTGCGGAGGTAATAGAGCTTTGCGCGGCGAACCTTACCGCGACGGACAACCTCGACACCTTCGACGAGCGGCGAGAAGACCGGGAACACACGCTCCACGCCTTCGCCGTAGGAAATCTTGCGGACGGTAAAATTCTCGTCGAAACCGGCACCCGAACGCGCGATGCACACACCTTCGAAAGCCTGGGTACGGGTGCGGTTGCCTTCCGTAACCTTCACGTTCACCCGCAGCGTGTCGCCCGGGGAGAATTCCGGCAGCTTGCGGATGGATTCGATCTTCGCCATTTCCTCGGCGTTGAGCTGATCGATGATGTTCATGGCTCTTACCTTCTCGGTTCTTCGACCGGTCAGAGCGTCCGCATACGGTCAGGCCGCAGGGGCGAATTCACCGGATTTTATGGCTGAATGCCTGAATCTATCGGTCCGACCAAACAACCGCCGAGACGCATTCAACGCCACGCGGCCCACATCCGAACCCGTTTCGCGGTGGGTGATAACCCAACTTCCACCAAATGTCATGCCCAAAATGGCAGAAAGGTCAGCTTTTTTCGTCGCCATCGCGCCAAGCGTCGTAAAGATCGGGCCGCCGGGCTTGCGTAATTTCCTCCGCACGCGCCTTACGCCATGCCGCGATCTTTCCATGATCGCCGGACGTCAGGATTTCCGGGATCGTCCTGCCCTCGAATTCCTGAGGCCGCGTATACTGCGGATGCTCCAGCAGGCCCATTTCGAAGCTTTCGCTCTCGCCGCTTTCCCGATTGCCCATGACACCCGGCAGAAGGCGGACAACGGCATCCAGCAGCACCATGGCGCCAAGCTCGCCCCCTGAAAGGACATAGTCGCCAATCGAAACCTCCACGAGACCCCGCGCCTCGATCACCCGTTCGTCCACCCCTTCGAACCGGCCGCAGACGATGACCGCGCCCGGACCCTCGCTCAACTGCCGTACATAAGCCTGATCGAGCGGGCGCCCACGCGGCGACATGAGCAGGCGCGGGCGCTGGTCGGATGCCGGGCTTGCATGGTCGATAGCCTTTGCCAGGATATCGGGCCGCAGGACCATGCCCGCTCCCCCGCCCGCGGGCGTATCGTCAACACTGCGATGTTTGTCGGACGCGAAATCCCTGATCTGTACCGTTTCCAGGTTCCAGATATCCTTCTCCAGCGCCCTGCCTGACAAACTTTGGCCGAGCGGGCCTGGAAACATGTCCGGATAAAGCGTGAGCACGGTGGCGGCAAAGGGCATCTCGGCAATCCTGTCAGAGTGGCGCGAAATCGGGCTTGAAACGGGACCTTAAGTAATTCGGCGGCAATTTAAACGTTCGGCTGAAACGTGAAAGGTCCGTTCGTGCGGTTATCCCTTCCAGAAATTCCGCAAGCAACCGTCTTCAAGCTGCAGCAGCTCGGCTTCAGGCCGACGCCATGGCGCCTGGCCCCGGCGGTGCTGCTCGCGGTCTATGGGATTTGCATGGGCCTTGTCTTCAACGCCGGTTTCGACCACCCCTACGACAAGGTGCAGCACATCCTGTTTTTCGGGCTTCTGACGCTCGCAATCCACGCGCTGTTTTCCTGCAGGCTGCGCGTTTCGGCGATTACAGTTCTCATCCTCGGGCTGACCGGAGAGGCGATACAGGGTGTTTTGCCAAATCACCACGCATCCCTGCTGGATGCAGGCGCCAACACCATCGGAATAGCTGTCGTGGCCGTCACCATCGCGCTCGTCCGCTCCGAAGTGAAAGCCGCCGCAACCGGCAGCACCATCGCGGACATGCCCGAAAGTCAGGCCTTGTCTTCATCGCTTTCAGACAGGTAACCCTCCGGCAGGGCCACGACCACCCGCCCCTCGGCGATATCGACCTCGGGAACGAATTCCCGCGTGAAGGGAACGTAGAACGAGCGGCCACCCTTCGGCGCGATCTCCAGAAGATCGCCCGCGCCGAAATTCGGCACGGTGACTATGGTGCCGAGGTCAACGCCATCGGTATCCACCGCTGCCAGGCCGATCAGATCGCTATGGTAGAACTCGTCTTCCTCTTCCGGCTCGGGCAGCGCATCCCGCGCGACGAAGAGTTCCACGCCATTCAACGCTTCGGCCGCATTTCGGTCGTTCACGCCCTTCAACCGGGCTATGACAACGGATTTTTGCGGGCGAAGGCTGATGATCTCGAAGCTTTTCGAACCGTCTTTCGTGGAAAGCGGCCCGTAGTCGGCAAGGGCGAGCGGATCATCCCCATAGGGTTTGATCCGCACTTCGCCACGTATGCCATGGGCGGCGCCGATGCGTGCGATCGCGATCCGGGCACTTTTCTCACTCATGCCCGGATGTTCCCTCTACAAGAAACCCGCGCCGCATTGCGGATTATTCCGCAGCGGCTTCCTCGGAAGCGGCGGGCTCGGCCTGGGCTTCCGCAGCGGCGGCAGCCGCGTCTTCTGCCTTCTGGCGCTTTTCTTCAAGGCGCTCCTTGGCCTTCTGGCCGGGCTCGGCCTTCTGCGGATTGTTGCGCGGCGCGCGCTTCAGGACGCCGGCGGCATCCAGGAAACGCAGGACACGGTCGGTCGGCTGCGCGCCGTTGCCGATCCAGTGCTGAATACGCTCCAGGTTGAGCTCGATGCGGTTTTCATCGTCCTTCGGCAGCATCGGATTGTAGGTGCCGAGACGCTCGATGAAGCGGCCATCGCGCGGCGCGCGCTCATCGGCAACGACGATGCGGTAATACGGGCGCTTCTTCGCGCCGCCGCGTGCGAGACGGATCTTGAGGGCCATTTTGTCTACTCCTGTTAAATAGCGGTTCGCCGATCAGCGGCGAATGGCTTCGTGATGCCGAATGACTTCCCTGACGATGAAGTTGAGGAATTTTTCGGCGAAATCGGGATCGAGATTCGCCTTGTGCGCGAGATCGCGAAGGCGTTCGATCTGCCGTTCCTCCCGTGCCGGGTCGGCCGGCGGAAGATTGTGCGTGGCTTTCAGGACACCGACGCGCTGCGTGCAACGGAACCTTTCGGCCAGCATGTGCACCAGAGCCGCGTCGATATTGTCTATTGAGCCGCGCAATTCCTTGAGTTCAGCGAGCGCCGGATGGTCCGGGCCGAGTTGGGTCTCGGCATTGGTGCTCATTTCTTCTTTCCTTTCCCCAGTCCGGGAAGGCCGGGAAGTTTCATCCCGCCCATGCCCGGAAGCCCCGGCATACCGCCAGGCGGCAGGCCCGCGCCCGGAAAGCCGCCTGGCAGACCGCCGCCGGACATTCCACCCGGAAGCTGGCCCGACTTGGCGAGCTTTTCGATCTCCTTCGGGTCGACCTGCGGCATGCCGCCGCCGCCCATGCCGCCCATAAGCTTGCCGAAGAGACCCTTGCCCTTGCCCATCTGCTTCATCATGTCCGCCATCTGGCGGTGCATCTTGAGAAGCTTGTTGACGTCCGCGACATCCACGCCCGAACCGCGGGCGATGCGCTTCTTGCGGCTAGCCTTCATAAGCTCAGGCCGGCGGCGCTCGGCGGGCGTCATCGACTGGATGATGGCAACCTGGCGCTTGACGACCTTGTCATCGAGATTTGCCGCGCCGAGCTGCTTCTTGATCTTTCCCACCCCCGGCATCATGCCCATGATGCCGGACATTCCGCCGAGTTTTTCCATTTGCTTGAGCTGCTCGGCCAGATCCTCCAGATCGAAGGACCCTTTCTTCATCTTGGCGGCCATTTTGGCCGCCTGATCGGCATCGAATTCCTGCGCGGCCTTTTCGACGAGCGAGACGATATCGCCCATGCCGAGGATACGGTCGGCGATGCGCGAGGGATGGAACTCCTCCAGCGCGTCAGCCTTTTCGCCAGTACCGATGAGCTTGACCGGCTTGCCGGTGACCGCACGCATGGAAAGGGCTGCACCGCCGCGCCCGTCACCGTCCATGCGGGTCAGCACGATGCCGGTGATGCCGACGCGCTCATCGAATGACGTTGCGAGATTGACCGCATCCTGACCCGTCAGCGCATCGGCGACGAGCAGGATTTCATGCGGATTAGAGGCCTTTTTGACCTCCGCCATCTCCACCATCAGCGGCTCGTCGATGTGGATACGGCCAGCGGTATCCAGCATCACCACGTCGTAGCCGCCAAGCTTCGCCGCCGTCATCGCGCGGTTCGCGATCTGGACCGGCGTCTGGCCGGCGATGATCGGCAGGGTATCGACGCCGTTCTGTTCGCCGAGGACCTTGAGCTGCTCTTGTGCTGCCGGTCGGCGGGTGTCGAGCGAGGCCATCAGCACCTTGCGACGCTCCCGCTCCGTCAGCCGGCGCGCGATCTTGCCCGTGGTCGTGGTTTTACCCGAACCCTGGAGACCCACCATCATGATGCAGACCGGCGCCGGGGCGTCGAGATCGATCGGCCTGGCGTCGGAGCCGAGCATTTCGACAAGCTGGTCGTGCACGATTTTCACGACCTGCTGGCCCGGCGTCACCGACTTGAGCACTTCCTGGCCAACGGCGCGGTTCTTCACCTTGTCCGTGAAGGAGCGGACCACCGGCAGCGCGACATCCGCCTCGATCAGCGCGCGGCGAACCTCGCGCATGGCTTCCGACACGTCGGATTCCGACAAGGCACCGCGCTTGGTGAGCTTGTCGAGCACTCCGCTCAGGCGATCGGACAGACTTTCGAACATGATGGCCCTTTCAGGATTTCGGCATCGAGATTCCGGCACTCAACGCGCCTTCACCCCCTCCAGATAGGCGTGACGACGAGAAACGCCAGCGACCGCGCAAAGCAGAACTACACCCGAGGGCGCAACGCGCTGTCGGGTGGTAACCTCCGGGCTCTCTTTATACCTTTTCGGGGCCCGGTCGGCCGGATCGCAATGTCACATCCTGTCAAGGAGTGCGCGCGTGATAAGCGGGAACGGGCCGCGAGTCAAGGAAATCCGGGCCAAAGGCCAGCTTATCGCATCAGGCGGAGTAATCCCGCGCGCCGAAAATCGCCGAGCCAACGCGGACATGCGTCGCACCGAAGGAAATCGCGGTTTCGAAATCTCCCGACATGCCCATCGAAAGGCCAAGAAGGCCATTGCGGTCGGCGATCTTCTGCAGGAGCGCGAAATGCGGGCCCGGCGCCTCGTCAAACGGCGGAATAGCCATGAGGCCCTCTATCGCGAGGCCGAGATCGTTGCGGCAGAACTTCACGAAATCATCGACCTCGCCGGGTGCGACGCCGGCTTTCTGCGGCTCCTCGCCCGTGTTGACCTGAACGAAGAGGCGCAAGCGCTTTCCCTGCTTGTCCATCTCATCCTTGACCGCGCGGGCGATCTTCTCCCGGTCGATCGAATGGATCGCATCGAAAAGTTCCACCGCGTCCTTCGCCTTGTTGGACTGCAAGGGGCCGATCAGATGCAGTTCCACATCCGGATAATCGGCCTTCAGGGCCGGCCATTTCTTTTGAGCTTCCTGGACCCGATTTTCGCCGAAGACGTTCTGGCCCGCCTCGATCACCGGGCGGATATCTTCCGTACCGAAGGTCTTGGAGACCGCGACGAGTTCCACCGAGCCGGGCGTCCTGTGCGCTTCTTTCTCGGCGGCGGCAATCCTGGCCCAGATTTCGGAAAGGCGGTCGGCTGCGGTTTCGCTCATGGATTTCCCGGTCCTGTCTTTCCCGGATTGGTAGACGCTTGCGCGGACGACAGCAACCGGTTCAGCCAAATTCGGGCGTCCGCCGGAAGCCAATCGCCACATGCGGCTGAAATCCGCGTGTTCGCGGTTGACCGGCGCGGCTATTTCTGGTGACAGTCCGCGCAAAGCTATCCTGTTCGAACGAACAAGAAAATCTGGAACGGCGAAATCGATGGCGACGGAACGTTACAATGCCCGCGAGGCCGAGGCGCGCTGGCAGAAAGTCTGGGACGAAAATCAGGTCTTTGTCACGCGGAACGACGATCCGCAGCCGAAATACTACGTGCTCGAGATGTTCCCCTATCCGTCAGGGCGCATCCACATGGGGCACGTGCGCAACTACACGATGGGCGACGTGGTGGCGCGCTACAAGCGCGCGCGCGGCTTCAACGTCCTGCATCCGATGGGCTGGGACGCCTTCGGCATGCCGGCCGAAAACGCGGCGATGCAAAACAAGGTCCACCCCAAGGACTGGACCTACGAAAACATCGCCACCATGCGCGGCCAGCTCAAGATCATGGGGCTTTCGCTGGACTGGAGCCGCGAATTCGCCACCTGCGACCCGGAATATTACGCCCAGCAGCAGCGCCTGTTCCTGGACTTTCTGGAAGCGGGCCTTGTCGACCGGCGCAAGTCCAAGGTGAACTGGGACCCGGTCGACATGACCGTGCTTGCCAACGAGCAGGTGATCGACGGGCGCGGCTGGCGCTCCGGCGCCGTCGTCGAGCAGCGCGAACTCACGCAATGGTTCCTGCGCATCACCGACTACGCCGAGGAGCTGCTTGAGGCCATCGACACGCTCGACCGCTGGCCGGACAAGGTGCGCCTCATGCAGCGCAACTGGATCGGCCGTTCGGAAGGCCTGCGCGTAACCTTCGAGTTCGTGACGCCCGCCCCGTCCGGCGAAACGACGCTGGAGATCTTCACCACAAGGCCCGACACGCTTTACGGTGCGTCATTCATGGGGCTTTCTCCGGATCACCCGATTTCGCAGGCGCTTGCCGAAAAGGACCCGGAGCTAGCCGCCTTCATCGAGGAATGCCACCACCTCGGCACTTCCGAAGAGGCAATCGAGAAGGCGGAAAAGCGCGGCTTCGACACGGGCCTGAAGGTGAAACATCCGCTCGACGAGACGGTCGAGCTGCCGGTCTACGTCGCGAATTTCATCCTGATGGGCTACGGCACGGGCGCGATCTTCGCCTGCCCGGCGCACGACCAGCGCGACCTCGATTTCGCCCGCAAATACGGCCTGCCCGTCAAGCCAGTGGTGCTGCCGAAGGATGCCGACCCCGCAACGTTCGAGATCGGTGACGAGGCCTATACCGGCGACGGCACGATTTTCAATTCCGACTTCATGGACGGCATGAGCGTGCCGGACGCGAAGGAGGCGATCGCCAAGCGGCTTGAATCGCAAACCGTGGGCAACAACCCGCAAGGGGTGCGCGAGATCAACTTCCGCCTGCGCGACTGGGGCATTTCGCGCCAGCGCTACTGGGGCTGCCCTATCCCGGTCATCCACTGCGAGACCTGTGGCACCCTGCCGGTGCCCAAGGATAGTTTGCCGGTTAAGCTTCCCGACGACATCAACTTCGACAAGCCGGGAAATCCGCTTGACCGGCACCCGACGTGGAAGCATGTCGCCTGCCCCAAATGCGGCAAGGACGCGACGCGCGAAACCGATACGATGGACACTTTCGTGGATTCGTCCTGGTATTTCGCGCGCTTCACCGATCCGCGGAATTCTGAGCCGACGGACAAGGAAGCCGCCGACGCGTGGCTGCCGGTCGACCAGTATATCGGCGGCATCGAACACGCGATCCTGCACCTGCTCTATTCCCGCTTCTTCGCAAGGGCGATGAAGAAAACGGGACACCTTGGCGTGACCGAGCCATTCAAGGGCCTGTTCACACAAGGCATGGTGACGCATGAAACCTACAAGGGCGCAGACGGCGCCTGGATTTCGCCCGCCGAAGTCCGGTTGGAGGAGCGTGACGGCAAGCGCCATGCGGTGCTCGAAATAGACGGCAGCGCGGTCACCATCGGCCCGATCGAGAAGATGTCCAAGTCGAAAAAGAACACAGTCGATCCGACGGATATCATCGAGACCTATGGCGCAGATACCGCACGCTGGTTCATGCTTTCCGACAGCCCGCCGGAGCGCGACGTGGAATGGACGGAAGACGGCGTGCAGGGCGCATGGCGCTTCGTGCAACGCGTCTGGCGGATGACAGGAGAAATTGCGGAAAAAATGCCGGTGGCAATTACCAAGCTGGCTGACTTCGGCGACACCGCGATGGAGATCCGCCGTGCGACCCACAAGACGCTGAAGGCGGTTTCCGACGACATCGAAAAGCTTGCATTCAACCGCGCGGTCGCCCGGCTTTACGAACTCGTCAACACACTCACCAAGGCCCAGCAGCGGCAGGACGTGCCGGTGGACATGGCCTATGCCATTCGCGAGGGCGCGGAATACCTCGTGCGCATGATGGCCCCGATGACGCCCCATCTTGCCGAAAGCTGCTGGGAAGCGCTTGGCGGCGAAGGCCTGCTTTCGACCTCCGGCTGGCCCGAAGTCGATGAAAGCCTGCTCGTCGAAGACACAATCACCCTGCCGGTGCAGGTGAACGGCAAAAAGCGGGCCGATGTAACCGTCTCAAGAGAGGCTTCCAAAGAGGAGATCGAAGCGGCTACTCTGTCGCTCGATGCGGTCTCCCGTCTTCTTGACGGCAAGCCGCCGCGCAAGGTCATCGTCGTCCCAGCGAGGATCGTCAATGTCGTCATCTAAGCGAGACCGCCTCTTCGACCCGTCGCGCAGGCGGTCCGTAAGCCTCATTCTCGGTGCAGCCGGCCTTGTGCTGGCAGGCTGCCAGGTGAAACCGCTCTATGGAACGTGGTCCCTCGGCCCGGATTCGCCGGTTGCGGGGGAACTTGCCGCAATCGAGATCGAGCAGGTCGACAGCACCAGCGCCGACGATCTGAAGCGCATCGGGCAGGTGCTGCGGAACGAGATGCTGTTCGGCTTCCGACGGGGCGGACGCGGCGAGCCACCCCGATATCGACTCAGGGTGATTCTGGACCGGCAGCGAAACGAAGTCGGCGTGGAGCGGCTGGCGGACGTTCCCGCCTCCTATTCGGTGACGCTCAACGCGTCCTTCGTGCTGTCGGAGTTCGAAACCGACAAGACACTGATGACCGGACGCGCTTTCGCCACCGCCAGTTACGACTTTTCCAGCCAGCGCTTCGCGAACCTTCGCGCCGAACGGGATGCGGACAACCGGGCCGCCAAAGTTATCGCAGGCGATATACAGACCCGCCTCGCCGGCTATTTCACCGCGCAGGGACAAGGCTGAAACATACGTGAAAACAGAGGGATAAGCGGGCAATGGTTGCGCTGAAAGCCCAGGAGATCGAGCGCTTTCTAGCCCACCCTCCGGAAAGTGCCAACCTCATCCTTATATACGGGCCGGATACCGGACTTGTTTCGGAACGCGCGCAAAAGCTCGTCACGCAAGCAACCGCCGATAATGAAGACCCGTTTTCCCTCGTAAAACTGGACGCGGCCGATGTCGCCGCTGACCCGACGCGGCTGATCGACGAGGCACTGACCATCCCGCTTTTCGGAGGGCGAAGGGTAATCTGGGTAAAGGACGGCGGATCGAAAAATCTCACGCCGGCCGTAGACACGCTCCTGAAGCAACCCGGTGAAATGGCGCTCGTCATCATCGAGGCCGGCGATCTCAAAAAAGGCACCGGACTGCGTAGGCGCTTCGAAAGCGACAAGAAGGCCGTGGCACTGCCCTGCTATGCGGACAGCGCACGAGATGTCGAGCGATTGATAGAGGAAGAGGTTCGCCATTTCGGCCTGGCGATATCGCGCGAGGCGAAACAGGCCCTTCAGGAACATCTTGGCGCGGACCGCCTGGCCAGCCGGGGCGAGATTCGCAAACTCTGCCTATATGCGCACGGCAAGGAGAGGATCGAAACGGCCGATGTGGACGCGGTAATCGGCGATGCCTCAGCCTTCGTCGTCGACGAACTGGTGGATGCTGTAGCGACAGGAGACCTGGAAACGATCGACCACGGCATCGAGCGGCTGGAGGAAACCGGACAGAAGCCGGATATCATCGCCAATACGGCGCTCCGCCATTTCCAACTGCTGCATCGCCTGCGCGGCCTTTACGACAAAGGCGCACCCGCCGCCCAGATCGTTGGCCAATGCAGCCCGCCGATCTTTTTCCGCAGGCGCGATACCGTGGCGCGGGAAATCGGCCTCTGGAGCCGCGAAGACCTGGAAAAAGCCATAGAGCGCCTTGGCCGGACCGTACGGGATGCAAGGCTGAACCAGAATCTCGGCCCAGCCCTTCTTTCGGACGTGTTCCTGACCCTTGGCCGCGTATCGCGCGCGCGGCGCGGCAAAAGATGATAAACTATTGATTTGGTTATATAATTAATTCTGGATACCGAGTAGACGACAAAGTTCGTCAAGTTGTTCGACGGATTTGTATTTGATCTTCAACTCGCCAGTTCCCTTGTCCGTCTTGTGGGCAATCGCAACCTTCAAACCGAGACCATCAGTCAATCGCTTTTCCAGGGCCCTGGTGTCGGCATCCTTTTCGGGTTTCGGCGCACGCACATCCTTCACCCTGGTGAGAGCGTCCGGATCCTGCGCCAGCTTCTCCGCTTCGCGAACGTTCAACCCGCGCTCGACGATGAGTTCGGCAAGGGCGGCCGGATCCTCAGCCGTGATCAACGCGCGCGCGTGACCTGCTGTAAGCAGGCCCTCCGCCAGGTAGTCCTTCACCGAATTTGGCAGTTTCAGGAGACGAAGCGTATTGGCTACATGACTGCGGCTCTTGCCAATCACCTTGGCCAGTTCGCTCTGGCTGTAGGAGAATTCATCAACCAACTGGTCGTAACCGAGCGCTTCCTCGATCGGATTAAGATCCGCCCGCTGAACGTTTTCGATGATAGCAAGTTCAAGCGCTTCCTGATCCGTCACATCACGAACGACAACGGGAAGCTCGTGCAGGCCGGCCTTCTGCGCCGCCCGCCAGCGCCGCTCACCCGCGATGATTTCGAATGCATCCTCCCGCCCCGGGACAGGACGAACGAGTAGCGGCTGCACCACACCCTTCTCGCGTACGGATTCGGTCAGCTCGGAAAGATCTCGCTCGGAAAAATTCTTGCGCGGATTACGAGGGTTCGCCGTCAGATGCTCGATCGGCACTTTCCTCGTATCGCGCGGACGATTGGGTTCCACCGGCGGTTCGTTGCTGGCCTCGCCGATCAGAGCCGCCAATCCACGACCCAGACGCTTGCGCCCGCCGGCTGTGTCATTCTCTTTCATAATTTACGCCCACCGGATTATCCGCCGTATTCAAGACGGACCTGCTATGAGTAGTCCGCAACCAAATCACATTGCCCTGGCGACCGGTTGCCGAAGAGCCCGCAATTGCGGCCTGAATTGGTTTTGCTTCCGAATCGGATGCCGGCATCCGCCCATCAGGCAGCGACGGTCCGCAAATTCCGCTCACGCTGAATTATCTCCGACGCCAGCCGGAGATAAGCCTGGCTTCCGGCGCATTTCAGATCGTAGAGAAGCGCCGGCTTGCCGTAGGATGGCGCTTCCGAAACCCTGACGTTTCGCGGGATAACCGTCTCATAGACCGTGTCTCCCATTGTTTCGCGAACATCTTCGACAACCTGCGCAGACAGGTTGTTTCGGCTGTCGTACATCGTCAGCACGATGCCGTGGATATTGAGTTCGGGATTCAGGGACGCCTTGACCTGCTCGACAGTGCTCAGAAGCTGGCTCAGACCTTCCAGCGCGAAAAACTCGCACTGCAGCGGCACAAGGATGGAGTGGGATGCCGACAAGGCGTTTATCGTCAACAGGTTGAGCGATGGCGGACAGTCAACGAGCACATAAGTAAAATCCGGAAGACCGCGCCCGATATCCCGAGCGAGGCCGGAAATCGCGCTTCTGAGGCGGAAGGCCCGGTCCTGTTTGGAAGCGATCTCAAGCTCGACCCCCAGAAGGTCCATCGTCGACGGGGCGACCCAAAGCCGGGGCACCGCAGTATCCTGGATAGCTTCTCCCAGAGTGCAATCACCCGACAATACGTCGTAGGTGGAAAGATTCCTGCGGTTCCGCTCGATACCGAGGCCGGTTGACGCATTGCCCTGCGGATCAAGATCGACCACCAGGACACGCTCGCCTATTGCAGCCAGCGCCGTACCGAGATTGATCGCAGTGGTCGTTTTGCCGACCCCGCCTTTCTGATTGGCCAGCGCCAGAACGCGCGGGGAACGAGGAAGCATGCTCATGCGAGATCAGCCTTTCCCTGTCGCAGAACGCGCCGATATCCGAGAAATCACCAGTAACCGGCTGTCCGGATCTACGAGACTCTTCTTTTCTACCAGATCGAGCACCCAAGCGTGAGAAGCTTCGTTAATCTCATCGCGGAAATTTTTTCCTTTGTGGAAAATTGCGATTGCACCCTTGTTCACAAGGGGATGCGCGAAACCGCAAAGCACAGTCAGCGACGCCAGGGCCCGAGCTGAGACAGCATCGACGGATTCGTTCCATCCTGCCAGCACATCTTCAATGCGTTTCGCATGAACCTTCGCGGGACAGCCTGTCTCTCGCATGACTGTTCTCAGGAAAGCGGCCTTGCGCTGATTGCTTTCCAGCAGATGGACGATTGGCTTCACGCCTTCTGCGGGTTTCGCTTCCATCATGAGAATGGCTGTTACAAGGCCCGGAAATCCAGCCCCGCTTCCGAAATCCACCCAGCGGCGCGCCTGCGGAAGTAGGAGATGAGGTTGAAAGGAATCCGCGACATGGCGGGTCCAGATGTCGTCAAGTGTCGAGGGAGCCACAAGGTTTTGTGCCGGCTGCCAGCGTTTCAGGAGGTCGACATAGATATTCAGGCGCTCAATTGTTTCACGTGAAACGGCTGCGATATCCTCCAACACAGCGGGAGAATCGTGCGCCGTACCGCGCTTGACAACAGGCGTCTTTGTGTCCGCATTACCCAAAGGGCGCTTTATATAACGCTCTCCGGTCACGCGACATTCCGCCCGGATTCCGCCCGTGGTTCCCTCTTGCGCACATGAGCGAGAAGAAGCGTCAAAGCCGCAGGCGTCACGCCGTCGATCCGCGCTGCCTGACCAAGGGTCCTGGGTCTGACCCTCTCGAGCTTTTGCCGGACTTCGTTAGACAACCCCTTGATCCGATCATAATTGATCGTATCCGGCAATTCGAGCGCCTCATCGCGCTGGAGAGCCGCTATATCGGCGGCTTGCCGCTTCATATAAACCGCATATAGCGCTTCGATTTCCGCCTGCTTTGCAGCCTGAGGCGACAGCGCATCAATCTCCTTCGGCCAGATGCACTTCAAATCATCCAGACAAACGTCGGGATAAGACAGGAGCTCGAATGCCGTGCGCCGCATACCATCCTGGTTGAGAGCCAGGCCCTGGCGGGCCGCATCCGTCGGCGTAACCGATAGCGACTTAAGCGTTTCAATAGCCTCTGACACCGCATGCATTTTCGATTCGAAAGCGAATCGACGCTCTTCGGAAATACACCCAAGCTTCATTCCTATTGGGGTCAGGCGTTGGTCTGCGTTATCCGCGCGAAGGGACAAGCGATACTCAGCGCGCGAAGTGAACATCCGATAGGGTTCGGAAATGCCACGCGTGACAAGATCGTCCACCATTACGCCTATATAGCCATCGGACCGGGAAAAAACGATTTCCTCGCTCTGTCCCACCTTCAGCGCGGCATTAATCCCTGCGACAATACCCTGACCGCCAGCCTCCTCGTATCCGGTGGTTCCGTTCACCTGGCCAGCCAGATAAAGACCGGCGACACGCTTGGTTTCCAGCGTAGCCTTAAGTTCGCGAGGATCAATATGATCGTATTCAATTGCGTATCCCGGTTTTAAGACCTTCACCCGCTCGAGGCCGGGAATGGTCTTGAGGAAGGCGATCTGAACGTCCTCGGGCAATGAGGTCGATATTCCATTTGGATATACCGTGTGATCGTCCAGCCCTTCCGGCTCCAGGAATATCTGGTGACTGTCACGATCCGCAAAGCGGACGACCTTGTCCTCGATCGAGGGGCAATAGCGCGGGCCCTGCCCCGATATATTGCCGGAATACATCGCCGAGCGATCGATATTCTCCCGGATGATGAAATGGGTTTTTTCAGTCGTTCGGGTGATATGGCAAGGCACCTGACGGGCCGTGATTGATCGTGTAAGCGTGGAGAAAACCTCGGGCTCATCGTCGCCCGGCTGCTCCTGGAGCTTGCTCCAGTCAATCGACCGTCCATCTAGCCGGGCTGGTGTACCCGTTTTCAAACGGCCGAGCTGAAAGCCAACCGAAAGAAGGGATTCCGAAAGTTTCAACGAAGGATCTTCGTCCGCCCGACCCGCGGGAATTTGCCGGTCGCCAATATGAATCATTCCTCGCAAGAAGGTACCGGTCGTCAGGACCAGTGCGCCGCAGTCAATACGGCGCCCATCCGAGAGGATAACGCCTCCGATTCGATTATTCTCTATGACGAACTCTGCCGCTTCACCTTCGATAACCGACAGGCCTTCCGTCGAGAGGATCGCCGCCTGCATCGCTTCCCGGTAAAGCTTTCGGTCCGCTTGGGCTCTCGGACCTCTGACAGCCGGCCCCTTACGCCGGTTCAGGAGGCGAAACTGGATACCAGCCTTGTCCGCAACCCGTCCCATCAGACCATCAAGCGCGTCAATTTCGCGAACCAGATGACCCTTGCCAAGCCCACCGACCGCCGGATTGCAGGACATGGTGCCAATTGTATCGAAGCGATGCGTAACGAGGGCAGTCCGCGCGCCAAGTCGGGCAGAGGCCGCAGCCGCTTCACAGCCGGCATGGCCCCCACCAACGACGACAACATCGAATTTCAGGTCCGACATCCTGGCTCCTGATGGTAAACTTGCTCTACGTGGGTACTTGCAACGGGAAGATGGATTATAAATGCCAAAGCCTTCTAGCGGGCCGGTGATACACCATTTGCCTCGGAATAGCCAAGCGATGCGAGGAATTCCGCCAAAGCATGCCCAACGGGAATAGAAGCCGATTTCTCCGCGCAAGAGATAAATACGAGGTGTTAGGTTTTAATGGTCCGACATATGTTTCGATTCTGAATCGATCGCTGGATCTAGCGTTTCACGTGAAACATTTTATTTACTTACCGATACAAAATTCGCCAAATATCACGTCCAACAAATCCTCAACATCGATCCGACCAGATATCCGCCCCAGCGCTTCAGCCGCAGCTCTAAGGTCTTCGGCCCGAAGTTCAAGTGGTTTCGAATCCGAATCCAACGAACGTTCAAGGGCCGTCAGGCAATCCTGAAGGTGCAAGCGATGGCGCTCTCTTGTCGCAAGCGGTTCTTCCGATAGCGCGAGACGCGCTGATGCGAATTTCCCCAGGTCCCAGATCAATTGATCCAGTCCGCGAGGCGTTTTTGTGGAAACAGCGATTGATCCCACCGCCGCCTTAGCCATTTCGCCCAGGCCAAGATCCGCCTTCGACAAGATCATCCATACCGGAGGCATTTCCATCCCACTTAAAAGTTCATCCGGCTGTGCAGGGGCTCCTTCATTGGCCGGCATAAGCCACAATACAACATCAGCCTGTCGCATCCGCTCCCGCGCGCGTCGAATGCCCTCCCTTTCAACCAGCCCTTCAGCTTCGCGAATGCCGGCGGTATCTACCAGAGTGACCGGCAGTCCGTCCAGATCGAGATGGACTTCCAAGACATCGCGCGTCGTTCCCGCTTCCTCGGTGACGATCGCGACGTCCCGCTTTGACAACGCATTCATGAGGCTCGACTTGCCTGCATTGGGCGGACCAGCCAGCACAATCTGGATGCCCCTGCGCAGTCTTTCGGCAATTTTGGACCGGGACAGGTGATCTTCAATGAGGTCTGCGAGAGACCGAACGTTCGCCCACACGCTTTGGGATACAGAAGCGGGCACGTCATCTTCATCGGCGAAATCCAACTCAGCCTCGATAAGGGAACGGGCCCTTAGCAATTCCCGTCGCCACCCCTCGTAAAGTTCGGACAGCCCTCCCCCCAATTGCCGAAGGGCCTGTCGCCTCTGTACCTCCGTCTCTGCGGCTATCAGATCAGAAAGGCCCTCCACCTCGGTAAGATCCAGTCGCCCTGCATCAAACGCCCGTCGGGTGAATTCTCCTGCCTCAGCGGGACGAACGTCAGGAAAACATTCAAGAGCCGACAAAATAGACGTCACGACTGCACGCCCGCCATGGCATTGAATTTCCAGGACATCTTCACCGGTAAAACTGTTCGGCGCCGGAAACCAGATTACGAGCGCTTCATCGATCATCTCCCCTGTACCGGGATGAAGAATTTTCCGAAGGTGCGCTTTTCTAGGGCTAAAAGATCCATCCAGCATCTGCGCTCCTATATCGCCCGCGAGCTGGCCGGAAATGCGGATAACAGCTACACCTGCCGGCAATGCTCCGCTCGAAAGCGCATAAATCGTGTCACGCTCTGTCATATCCTTCTTCGTCTCGTATAGTGCTTGATCGCGGTTGAAGATTATTCTGCATCCGATTCGATCGTCGATGTACCGAAAGAAAAGCTTTCGCTCGGTATACGCACCGGTGAACGCTCTTGTATCGCGGATGTGTAAGCCTGTTTCACGTGAATCCGGCACGGTGCTGACTGACACCAGGTCGCCCGCTGCATTCGATAAGGAATATGGGGCCTCAACGAATCTCCCTCAGCAATCATTGGATGCATGAAATCGCTATCATGATAGCGGGCCAGCCCAATCCTCTCCATCACCCGTGCGGAACGCTTGTTGAGTGTAGCTGTGAAAGAGACAATCTCATCCAGACCCAATGTTTCGAATCCGAATCCCAGTAGTGCCCGCGCCGCTTCGCTACCGTAACCCTTTCGCCAAGATGAAACCGGCGAGCGCCATCCAATTTCGACACATGGTTCAAACGGAAGCGGCTTTTCGTAATCGGGCGGACTCAGTCCGGCAGTTCCTTTAAATTTCCCGGATTCTTTCAATTCCAAGGGAAAAAGGGAGAATCCATCCCGTCCAATCTTCGATTTACAACGTTCTACGAAGGCATCAGATTCCGCGGATGACAGAACAGATGGAAAATATCGCATCACGTGCGGATCGGCGTTCATGTTTCGTGATGGCCGCAAATCGCTGTCATTCCAATCACGAATAATCAATCGCTCTGATTCCAAGAGCATGGGTCAGCTCCCAATCAAGGTTATATAGAAAATCGCCGCGACATGATTCACGTGAAACACCCGTCCACAACATAGCTTGCCAATGCACCAAAGCGCTGTCCACGAAAGCGGACCGCTTTCGTAAAAAGAACTCGCTCTAGTAGCAATATTCTCCGGGCGGCTTACGGAGCCGGAGTAAACTCGGATATTTCCTTCGCGAAATCGGATCCTGATTTCGCGGGACTTGTTCCAGGGTTCAACACCCGGCAATCAAAAAGGGCGCCACCAGATCAGGACGCCCTTCGAAATTCCGAATGGATTGCTCCGTCCGGTCAGGTGTTCATGGAATCGAAGAAATCCTCGTTCGATTTCGTCTGCCTGAGTTTGTCCATAAGAAACTCGATCGCATCGACCGTTCCCATCGGATTGAGGATGCGGCGAAGAACGAAGGTCTTCTTGAGCCTGTCCGGTGCAACCAAAAGCTCTTCCTTACGCGTGCCCGAACGCTGAATATCGATCGCCGGGAAAACGCGCTTGTCGGAAATCTTGCGGTCCAGGATGATTTCGGAGTTACCGGTTCCCTTGAACTCTTCGAAGATAACCTCATCCATACGGCTGCCGGTATCGATCAGCGCGGTCGCGATAATTGTGAGCGAGCCGCCCTCCTCGATATTACGGGCGGCACCGAAAAAGCGCTTCGGACGCTGAAGGGCATTCGCATCCACACCGCCTGTCAGCACCTTGCCGGAAGATGGCACGACAGTGTTGTAGGCGCGGCCGAGGCGGGTAATGGAATCCAGCAGGATCACGACATCACGGCCATGTTCAACGAGGCGCTTGGCCTTTTCGATCACCATTTCGGCAACCTGTACATGGCGTGCTGCAGGCTCATCGAAGGTAGAGGAAATCACCTCGCCATTCACCGTGCGCTGCATGTCTGTCACTTCTTCCGGGCGCTCGTCGATCAGAAGAACGATCAGATAGCATTCCGGATGGTTCGTCGTGATCGATTTGGCAATGTTCTGGAGGAACACAGTCTTGCCCGTACGCGGCGGAGCGGTGATCAACCCGCGTTGGCCTTTGCCGAGCGGCGCAACAATATCGATGACCCGAGCCGAAAAATCCTTCGAGCCGGGATTTTCGACCTCCATCACGAACCGCGAGTCCGGATAAAGCGGTGTCAGGTTGTCGAAATGAACCTTGTGGCGCGCCTTATCAGGATCCTCGAAGTTGATCGAGTTGACTTTCAGGAGGGCGAAATATCGTTCGCCTTCCTTGGGGCTGCGGATCTCGCCTTCCACGGTATCGCCAGTGCGAAGCGAGAACCGCCGTATTTGCGAGGGGGACACATAAATATCGTCCGGCCCTGGCAGATAATTCGCATCCGGCGAGCGCAGGAAACCAAAACCATCCTGCAGCACCTCCACCACGCCTTCGCCGATAATATCGACATCCTTGGCGGCGAGCTGCTTCAGGATCGCAAACATCAGTTCCTGCTTGCGCATCGTGCTGGCGTTTTCGACCTCATTCTCTTCCGCAAACGCCAGCAGCTCTGTCGGAGTTTTCTCTTTAAGATCTGAGAGTTTCAGCTCTTTGATTGACAAGGCAGTATCTTCTTTTTCTCAGTTGGGAGGTATGTTTCAGCTTCAGCGGGAATGCCGCGCCAGAGGAAACGCAAAAAGGTGGGAGAGATTTGCGGATCTTTGACTTAGGGGAGAACCGAAGCCTGGCGCCTTCCAGTTCCAAGGCCACCATGTCCGCACGATTTCGATTAACCTGAAAATATATGCTTCGTAAGCCTACGGCAAGTGTAATTACGAGTTCAAACCTCTCTATAACTTTCTTTTAATATTCAATCGATTCACAGAACCAGCAAACGAAAACAGGTGGCTCAGAACGGCCGCACGATCACCAGGATAACGATCCCGATCATCAAGACTGTCGGAACTTCGTTTATTATTCGGTAAAATCGCTCCGACTTGTCGTTCCGGTCGGCCGCAAACTTCTTGAGGCAACTCCCCAGATATTCGTGAAATGCCGTCATAAGAACGACAAGCAACAGCTTGGCGTGAAACCATCCTTGCGTGAAAGCATCGCCGAGATAG
The DNA here is from genome assembly GCF_013266695.1 of Hongsoonwoonella zoysiae. Taxonomy (GTDB): domain Bacteria; phylum Pseudomonadota; class Alphaproteobacteria; order Rhizobiales; family Stappiaceae; genus Hongsoonwoonella; species Hongsoonwoonella zoysiae. The sequence goes on along the minus strand of NZ_JABRXF010000001.1, from coordinate 835,370 downwards.
GCCACCCAAAGGCCGAAAATCCAACTTGCGCCCATGGCCGGTCGCATGATCGCCACCATCAACCTGCGTTCCATGATCTTGAAGGTTTCCGCCTTCTCCGATCCGGCGGCGGCTGCAGCGTGATAGACGAAGAGCCTCGGGAGATAAAACAGACCCGCCATCCAGGCGATGATCGACATCACATGGAGTGCCTTGATCCAGGAATAAAGGTCCATCAGCCGCCTCTTCAGCCAGCTTGGCGGACACGATCTACCATCCGCTTCACGTTGTCAGGGTCCGCATCCGGTGTAACGCCGTGCCCAAGGTTGAAGACAAGCGGTCCTCGGCCAAGCTCCTCCAGAACCCTATCCACCCCCTCATCGAGCGCGCGACCACCAGCCACAAGGCGCATGGGATCCATATTTCCCTGGATTGGCACCTTTTTCTGGATTTCCCGAGCAAGTGAAGCCGGTACCGTCCAGTCAAGCCCCATCGCATCCACACCCGTTTCCTCGATATAATCGAACAAACGCGCGGCAGATGCTTTCGGGAATCCGATAATCCTGGCATCGCGCGCACGAGCCTTCACACCGGAGACGATTTCCCTCGTCGGCGCGACCGACCAACGTTTGAAGCCTTCGTCGTCAAGCACGCCAGCCCATGTATCGAAGATCTGCACGGCATCCGCCCCCGCTTCAAGCTGGCGCACCAGATAATCGATCGACGCGGGTACCAATTCATCGATGAAAGCCTGCAGCAGGTCCGGATCGCGATAGGAGCCGATCCTGGCTGCTGTCTGGTCTTGGGTGGTATGTCCCGCTACCGAATAGCATGCAACCGTCCAGGGCGCCCCGCAGAAACCCAGGAGCCCTGTTTCGCGCGGTAGTTCTTCCCGCAACCGCTTCACGGTGGCGATCACAGGATCAAGGTGCGATTTCGCCCGTTCCCGATCAAGTCCACGTACAAGCGTTTCCGACAAGGGCTCCAGCACCGGCCCGCGTCCCTCTTCGAAGCGGACTGGATATCCCAGCGCATCCGGGACCACGAAAATATCGGAAAACAGTATTGCTGCATCGAAGCCGTAACGACGTATCGGCTGAAGCGTCACTTCGGTCGCGAGATCCGTATCGTAACAAAAATCGAGAAAATTTGGTTTGGCCTTCCGCGCTTCTCGATATTCAGGGAGATAGCGTCCTGCTTGACGCATCATCCAGACGGGGGGTGGCCATAACCTTTCGCCACTCAAGGCCCGGACGATTGCTCGAGACGATGACGCGGTATCGGGCACAGTTTGCTCCCTCTAAAAAACAAAGAATCTTTTTGAAAGAGTCTATTGTTTTTGATTGGCGTTGGATTGCATGGATTATCCGGTTTTCCTCACTCGTCTACATGATCTTGAGTTTGCGCGAAAGGATGGATAACCAAGTCTTTATGACGCAGCCCAAATTTTATGAAATCGATTTAACGCTTCGTTCTCAATAAGATATTCCTTTGTTAACGCTTTATTAACCTTTTAGGCGCCTGCGGACAATGTGAGGATATCCGAAGAACAAATCACTTTTCCCCACGGGCGCTAAACGTTACGCATGAGTCACGCATGATGACATCGGGTGTTGATCGAATTTCCAATACGGGCATGATTTTTCGAAATCGCCGCCTTTGAGCTCGTTTATGCACGTCGATCAAATGGTGTCGGCGACAATTGGGGACAAGAGCTTGGGAAAGTCCGGTAACTTCTTCCATTTGCACATGGTTTCGGATTCAACCGGTGAAACGCTGATGACGGTTGCCCGAGCGGCGACGGTTCAATATGAGGATGTGCAGGCGATCGAGCACGTCTACCCTCTCGTCCGCTCCCAAAAGCAGCTCGACCGGGTTGTCGGCGAAATCGAGACCGCGCCGGGAATTGTGCTTTACACTCTCGTCGATAAAGACGTTGCCGCGCGGCTTGAGCGCGTCTGCCTCGATCTCTCGGTTCCCTGCGTGAATGTGCTGCAGCCTGTTTTCAATATTTTCCAGTCGTATCTGAATGTTGCCTGGACGGGGCGTATCGGGGGTCAACATGCCCTGGATGCGGATTATTTCGGCCGTATCGAAGCTCTCAATTACACTATGCTGCATGATGACGGCCAGGTTCCGGGTGACCTGAATGAGGCCGACGTCGTTCTTGTCGGCATCAGCAGGACCTCCAAGACGCCGACCTGTATCTATCTCGCGAACCGCGGGATCAAGGCCGCGAATATACCGATGGTGCCCGAGATTCCGCTTCCGCCTCAGCTTGATGAAATCACCCACCCGCTGGTCGTCGGCCTCGTCGCATCGGCGGAAAGGATCCAGCAGGTCCGGCAGAACAGGGTGCTGGCGCTGAATGCGGTGTCGTATCAGAACGAAAGCTATACAGACCGCCGTCAGATCGCGCATGAGGTATCAAGCACCAGGCGGCTATGCGCGGAGCGCGGGTGGCCGCTGATCGACGTTACGCGCCGATCCATCGAGGAGACGGCGGCCGAAATAATGGCGCTTCTGCGCGACCATCGGGTGGATGAAAAGTGAAACCCGGATGATAAGTAGCGTTAAAATCGAAAGAAAAATCATGCCTGAAATTATTCTGGCCAGCGGGAGCCGCATCCGCGCAAGTCTGCTTGAGAACGCAGGCATTGAAATCCGAATCGTTCCCTCGGACCTGGACGAGCGCGCTGTGGAAGCGCCTCTTCTCGAAAGTTGTGCTCCTGTAGAGGATATTGCCGCGGTGCTTGCAGAAGCGAAGGCGTTAGACGTGAGTGGTCGGGAAAGCGACTCGCTCATTATCGGCGCGGATCAGATGCTTGAATTCGAGGGGAAGCGTTTGACCAAACCCGCTGATATGGATGCTGCGCGCAGGCAACTTCTTGTGCTTTCAGGCAAGACGCATCAACTGCACTCGGCCGTGGCCGTGGTGCGCAATGGTGAAACGATGTGGCGGAACGTTTCGAGTGCAAGCCTGAGCATGCGCGAATTGTCGCCCGGGTTTATCGGGCGTTACCTTGCCGATGTCGGCGATGAAGCCCTCTCAAGCGTTGGGGGTTATCAGCTTGAAGGGCGCGGCATCCAGTTATTCGACAAAATCGACGGAGATTATTTTACCATTCTCGGGTTGCCGCTTTTACCGTTGCTTGCCTTCCTTCGCGATTTCGGGGCGATCGACGGATGACGGTACGCGCGGCGATTACAGGTTGGCCGGTGGAACACTCCCGTTCGCCGCTGGTGCACGGGTTCTGGCTGGAAAAATACGGGATCGACGGGGAATACGGGCGTGTCGCGGTTCCACCGGAAAGCGCAGAGGCTTTTTATCGCGATTTGGCCAAAAGCGGCCTTACCGGATGCAATGTAACGGTTCCCCACAAGGAAACTGCCGCGACAGCTTGTGATTGGTTGGACGATACAGCGAAAGCGATGGGCGCCGCCAATACACTCTGGTTCGATGAGGCCGGCAAGCTTTGCGGCGCAAACACTGACGGTCTCGGGTTTCTGGGTAATCTCGACCAGATGGCGCCGGGTTGGGATTCAATACCCGGTGCGGCGGTTGTTCTGGGGGCGGGAGGCGCCGCCCGGGCAGTCATATGGGCCCTTTTGAAACGTGGCTTTACACCTGTCTACATCGTGAATCGTACTCATGAAAAAGCAAGGCAACTTGCCAAGGATTTCGGGTCCGACTCGATTGCGCGACCCTGGGAAAACCTTGGTGATCTTGTGGGGAAAGCAAGCCTGCTGGTGAATACGACTTCCCTTGGTATGCAGGGCCATGGCGATCTCGATATCGATCTTAATCCGCTGCCGAAAAGTGCCTTGGTTACCGATATCGTTTACGTACCGATTCAAACGGGCCTTCTTCGGCAGGCAAGCGCAAGAGGTAATCTGACAGTCGACGGATTAGGCATGTTGCTTCATCAGGCGGTTCCGGGTTTTGAGAAATGGTTCGGCGTGCGGCCGGAAGTGACGCCGGAGTTGCGCTCCCTCGTTCTTCGCGATCTTGGGGTGGAGGAATGATCGTCCTCGGTCTGACGGGTTCGATCGGCATGGGCAAATCCACTACTGCGAAAATGTTCGCCGAATCCGGCGCCGCGACCTATGACGCGGACGCCGCCGTTCACAAACTCTACCGGAGGCGTGCAGCCCCGCTTATCGAAGCCGCTTTTCCAGGCGTCGTAATTAATGGCGTGGTCGACCGGAGCCTTCTCGCTCAACGTGTCATCGGCAAGCCGGAGGCGATGAAAAAGCTTGAGGCAATCGTTCATCCGATCGTGCGCGAGGAAGAGGAAAGCTTTCTGGCGAATGCGTGGTCGGAGGGGCGGCGGATTGCCGTTCTCGATATCCCACTTTTATTCGAGACGGGCGGCGATGACCGGGTGCGGGCATGCGTCGTGGTGACGGCCGACGCGGAAATTCAACGCAAGCGAGTGTTTGAGCGGCCTGAAATGACCGCAGAGCGGTTCGAGCAGATTCTGGCCAAGCAAATGCCGGATGACGAAAAGCGCCGTCGAGCGCATTTCCTGATTGATACAGGATTGGGCTTCGATCCCGCGAAACGTGCTGTCGAGGCAATATTGAAAGCCGTCGCCTGTATGGCGTGAACGCGTAGAAGCTGGGGATAAGGATGAGGATGACGTGGGGATTTGCTGAACGCCAATAGGCGTGCGGTCAATGCCTCGCCTAGACTCCCTTCCTGTGGAACGAAATTGGCCGAATGAACCAATGCTGCGGGAAATAGCATTCGATACGGAAACGACGGGGCTCAACCCCAGAGACGGTGATCGCCTCGTGGAAATCGGTGGCGTTGAACTCGTCAACCACGTCCCAACGGGGCGTACCTATCATGTCTACATAAACCCGGAACGCGAGGTCCCCTTGGAGGCTTACAACGTCCATGGGCTTTCGACCGAATTCCTTGCCGACAAGCCAAAATTCCATGAAGTGGCAGAGGAATTCCTGGCGTTCGTAGGTGATGGAAGACTCGTGATCCATAATGCCACGTTCGATATGGGCTTCATCAACATGGAGCTTGAACGTATCGGCAAGCCAATCATCGGAAACGAGCAGGTGCTTGATACGCTTGCCATGGCGCGAAAAAAGCACCCGGGCGGATCGGCGTCGCTCGATGCGCTTTGTTCGCGTTATGGCATCGATAATTCCAGACGAACCAAACATGGCGCCCTGCTCGATGCCGAGTTGTTGGCGGAAGTCTATATCGAGTTGATCGGAGGCAAGCAGGCCGGTCTTGCCCTTCTTTCCGACGATGAAGCGGCCCATACTTTCGAAACGAACGGGCGGGCCGCCAGATCTTCCGCGCCAGCAAGGCAACGCCCGACATCGTTGCCCGTCCGCATATCGGCGGAAGAACTTGCCGCGCACACGAGCTTTGTCGAAAAGATGGGTAAAGAGGCCGTGTGGTCGAAATATTCAGATGACTGAAACCATTTTGAAGACGAATCGTTTTTCTCGTTCGACAATGAGCCTGAATTTCATCTGCTATCCGGGACCTTGACATGAATTCTCGCGCGGCGATTTGCGAGGATTGCTCCTTTCTCCTTTTGATGAGCGAAGGCGAAGCGGATTTTTTTGCACGGCTTCTGGCAAAACACGCGCCCAACGCCTACTTCGCGCATGCGGGGGACAAGGCATCCTTGATGTTTCAGGCTGACAATCTTCCTGGCACTGCCCGGCTGATCGCCTTTTGTACCGATGTCATTGTTCCCGCTGCGGTGCTGGACCGAATGGCGGCCGGATCGTTCAACTTCCACCCTGGTCCTCCGGAACGACCGGGCTACCGGCCCGCGGCGTTTGCCGCGCATGAAGGTGGGGCGAGTTTCGGAATCACGCTGCACGAAATGGCTGTAGCTGTGGACACGGGTCCTATCATCGACTGCGAGCGCTTTTCCGTGCCGCCACCGGCGAGTGAAGAGGCCTTAAACATCGAGGCTTATCGTCGCCTCCTCAATCTTGCGAGGCGGCATGCGAGATCGCTTGCCGATATCGGCTCGCGGCCTCCCCCGTCGCGGGAGCGGTGGTCCGGGCGCAAGACGACCCGCCGGGACTGGCGTCAAATCCAATCCAGAAGGAAGCTCGGCGCAACAGCCTGATGGGCTCATCTGAGAAAGCGCTATCGTCTTAATCTGCTTCGGCGGGCAGTCCTTCAATGGAAGTTCGCGGCGGGAAATCGTATGCGATATAGCTTTTCGTGCGTTCCACGGTTTCGGGGCCGTAGAGTTCGTTCACCAGCCAGAGAGACATCTCGATGCCGGACATTACACCGCCGGCGGAGACCAGGTTGCCATCGCGCACGAACCGTACGCCTTCTACCACATCCGCGCGCTTCATTTCCCGGAATGCCTGGATGAACAGGTGGTGTGTCGTCATGCGCCTGCCATCGGCAATGCCGGAGCCTGCGATCAGAAATGCGCCGGTGCAAACGCTGGTGACCCATTTGCATCCGCCGCTCGTTTTCCTCAGCCATTCGACGGTGGCGGGATTTCCGATCTCCCGGCGCGCTCCGCTGCCACCCGGGACGATCAGAACATCAAGCGCGGGTGCTTCGTCAAACTGCGTATCGGGAATGACTCGCATGCCTTTTTCGCAGACGATGGGGCGAGCATCCGGCGCTACTGTGAGCACGCGCTCGCCCGTCTTGCCCTCGACGGCGGCGGCCAAGACCTCCCATGGGCCGACGAAATCCATTTCCTCGGCGCCGTCGAATATCAATATTCCGATAGTATACGCCATGGTAGCCACCCGGCTCGACCGACGGGAACCTTCTGACTTGCGTTTCGACGCATTACAGCATCGACGGCAGCACGCGATCCGGCGGGCGGTGCCCGTCCATGAAGGTCTTGATGTTGATGATGACCTTTTCACCCATGTCGATCCGGCCCTCTATCGTTGCCGATCCCATATGCGGCAGGAGCACGACACGGTCGGATTTCACAAGCTTCGGATTGACTGCCGGCTCGTGCTCGAACACATCCAGGCCCGCGCCTCCAAGCTCGTCGTTTTCGAGTTGGCGGATCAGCGCGTTCTCGTCGATCACCTCGCCGCGCGCGGTGTTGATGATATAGGCCTCGGGTTTCAGGAGCTTCAGGCGCCGGGCGGATAACAGATGATATGTGGCTGGCGTATGCGGACAGTGCACCGAAACGACGTCCATGCGCGCCAGCATCTGGTCCAGGCTGTCCCAATATGTCGCCTCCAGGTCCTCTTCGACTTGTGCCGCCAGCCGGCGTCGGTTGTGGTAGTGGATGGACATGCCGAATGCCTTGGCGCGGCGGGCGACCGCCTGGCCGATCCGGCCCATTCCGATGATGCCCAGGCGCTTGCCCCATATACGGTGGCCGAGCATCCAGGTCGGCGACCATCCGGCCCAGTCGCCATGTTCCATCACCTTTATGCCCTCGGAAATGCGGCGGGCCACCCCGACGATAAGGCCCATCGTCATATCCGCCGTATCCTCGGTCAGGACGCCCGGCGTATTCGTTACGGTGATCGAGCGATTGTTTGCCGTAACGACGTCGATATTGTCGACGCCCGTGCCGAAGTTGGCGATCAGTTTGAGCCTTTCTCCGGCCTGGGAAAGCACCGCAGAATCGATCCGGTCGGTTACCGTTGGAACCAGGACATCCGCCGTCTTGACCGCGTCAACGAGCTCTGCCTGGCTCATCGGGCGGTCGGAGTCGTTTAGTCGCGTGTCGAACAGTTCGCGCATCCGCGTCTCGACCACGTCCGGCAATTTCCGGGTGACGACGACCAGGGGCTTCTTTTTCGGCATGCTCCTCCGCCTTCCGCACTTCGTTGAGGGCCCGTTAACCCTAAGGTATCAACATGCACCGGCGGGCAAAGTTGCCCGAGCGGTACGTTACCGTTCTCCTACTCACAAGACCGGCTCGAAACAAGAGACAGCAACCAGTCAATATCGGCAGTCTTCACGACCTAACATGATATCGCACAAGTTCGAAGTGAACTTCGGCCTTGGTATAACACGGTGTTTTGTGCCACATGCAGCGGACGGACGCAGCAGGGAACGTTATGGCGACGCGGAATAAAATTATGCACGCAAGGATGACGGGCGCATTGAGGTCGCTCGGGCGGGGGCTTTTTCCGCTTCTGATTCTCGCCGCATATCTTGCCGGTGTCGCTCAGGCGCAGGCGCAGGCCACTAAAACGGGGCCAAGCGGACTGCCGGTGCCGCGCTTCGTCAGCCTCAAATCCGACCGGGTGAACGTGCGGAAAGGCCCGAGCCGGGAACATGATATTGCCTGGACGTTCGTACGTGCCGGCCTGCCTGTGGAAATCGTTCAGGAATTCGATAATTGGCGCCGGGTGCGCGACTGGGAAGGCGAGGAAGGTTGGGTGTTTCACTCGCTCCTGTCGGGCCGCCGCACGGGGCTGGTAACCCCGTGGGAATCCTCCTCCACGACACCCATGCGCGCCGATGCCTCGTCGGACGGGTCAATCGTTGCGGAACTGGAGCCGCTGGTTCTGGTGAATGTCGCAGGATGCAGCGAGGGTTGGTGCGAGGTTTCGGCGAACGGTCATGACGGCTGGGTCGATCAGACGCGGCTTTTCGGCGTCTATCCGGACGAAACCTTCGAATAGTCGCCGATCGCCGCCACGATTCTAACCGTCAGATCTGCTCCTGGTCTTCCTGCACCTTCAACGCGTCGAGCCTGGGCATCGACACGATGTTGTAGCCGCTGTCGACGAAGTGGATTTCTCCCGTGACGCCGGCTGAAAGGTCGGAAAGAAGGTAGAGCCCCGCCCCGCCGACATCCTCGATCGAAACGGTGTTGCCGAGCGGCGAATGCTGCTTTTGATATTTGAACATCAACCTGGCATCCGTAACGCCCGATCCCGCCAGTGTGCGGACCGGGCCGGCGGAAATCGCGTTCACGCGTATTCCCTGAAGGCCATAGTCCATCGCCAGATATCGAACCGACGATTCCAGGGCGGCCTTCGCGACGCCCATGACGTTGTAGTTCGGCATGACCCGCGTCGATCCGCCGTAGGTCAGCGTGATGATGGAGCCGCCGTCGCTCATCAGTTCCGCCGCCCGCTTTGTCACCTCGGTGAAAGAAAAGCAGGAGATCACCATTGTGCGGGAGAAATTTTCCCGCGTGGTGTCGGCATATTTGCCTTTCAGCTCCGACTTGTCGGAGTAGCCAATGGCGTGGACGAGAAAATCGAGCTTTCCCCATTTTTCCTTGAGCGCAGCGAATACGGCATCCACGGATGCGATATCCTCCACGTCGCAAGGCAACACCACATCGCTGCCGAGGCTTTCCGCCAGCGGCATCACCCGCTTCGCGAAAGCGTCACCCTGATAGGTGAAGGCGATTTCCGCGCCCTGCGCCGCGACGGCCTTGGCGATGCCCCATGCGATCGAGTGGTTGTTGGCCACGCCCATGACAAGACCGCGCTTGCCTTCCATAAGCCCTGTCATAGGGTACTCCTGCTCAATTTGATGAGGATGCGAGGCCGGTTACCTTGTCGGCCTGGCATCAGGCGACGTAACGCCGGAAGACAAGCGAGGCGTTCGTTCCGCCGAAGCCGAAGCCGTTCGAAAGCACGCAATTGAGGTTTGCGTTGTCCATCCGCTCGCGAACGATCGGCAGATCGGCGAATTCCGGATCCATCTCGTCGATATGCGCGGAAGGCGCAACGAAATCGCCCTGCATCATGAGGATCGAATAAATCGCCTCGTGGACGCCGGCCGCACCCAGCGAATGGCCGGAGAGCGACTTGGTTGCCGAAATCTTCGGAACCTCCTTGCCGAAGACGGCACGGATCGCCTCGATCTCGCGTTGATCGCCGATCGGCGTAGAGGTGGCATGCGGGTTGATGTAGTCGATCGGCTCCTTGACGTCGGCAAGGGCGATGCGCATGCAGCGCTCCGCGCCTTCGCCGGATGGCTGTACCATGTCATAGCCGTCCGACGTCGCGCCGTAGCCGATGATCTCGGCGTAGATCTTCGCGCCCCTTGCCTTGGCGTGTTCAAGTTCCTCGAGCACGAGAACGCCGCCGCCACCGGCAATCACGAATCCGTCCCGGTTCTTGTCATAGGCGCGTGACGCAACCGAAGGCGTGTCGTTGTATTTGGACGACATGGCGCCCATGGCGTCGAAGAGGTTGGAAAGCGTCCAGTCGAGTTCCTCTCCGCCGCCGGCGAAGACGATGTCCTGCTTGCCCCACTGGATGAGCTCGGCTGCATTGCCGATGCAGATGTTCGTCGTCGCGCAGGCCGCCGAAATCGAATAGTTCACGCCATGGATCTTGAACGGCGTGGCGAGCGTCGCGGAGTTGGTCGAACTCATCGCCTTCGGTACGGCGGTGGGGCCAATGCGCTTCGGGCCCTTCTCGCGGGTGATGTCCGCGGCCTGTACGATCGCATGGGTGGACGGACCGCCGGAGCCCATGATGAGCCCCGTGCGCTCATGGCTGATCTCGTTTTCTTCAAGGCCGGAATCGGCGATCGCTTGCTGCATGGCGATATAGTTCCAGGCCGCGCCGGCGCCCATGAAACGGGTCGTGCGCCGGTCGAGAACCTCAAAGGCGTCCACCGTCGGTGCGCCGTGCACCTGGCACCTGAAGCCCAGGTCCACATAATCATCGGCCCGGACGATACCGGACTTGCCCTCGCGCAGGCTCGCCATCACCTCCTGGGTCGTGCCGCCAATCGACGAAACGATTCCCATCCCGGTTACTACAACCCGCCTCATTGAGGTCTCCCGTCGTTATCCTGCATGCGCCGCATGGATTGGCGGCTTCGCATTTCGTTATCGTTGAACAGTTCCTGCGCAGTTCCTATTCTGCGCTTGCCCGAAAAAGGCCGACGCGCAGATCCTTTGCCTGATAGATAGTCTCTCCGTCGGCTTTCAGCCAGCCGTCGGCGATGCCGAGCACAAGACGCCCTGTACGCACGCGCTTGATGTCGATGCCATATTCCACCAGCTTAGTGGAGGGTGTGACCATCTTGGAAAACTTGATTTCGCCAGTAGAAATCGCCCGGCCCCGGCCTTCCTCGCCGAGCCAGCCCAGGAAAAAGCCGGTCATCTGCCACATGGCGTCAAGCCCGAGACAGCCCGGCATGACGGGGTCGCCCTGAAAGTGGCATGGGAAGAACCAGAGGTCGTCCTTGATATCGAGTTCGGCGCGCACGCAGCCCTTGCCATGCTCACCGCCGTCTTCGGAGATTTCCGTGATCCGGTCGAACATCAGCATGGGCGGGAGCGGCAATTGCGCGTTGCCCTGTCCAAAAAGCTCGCCTCGCCCGCAGGCGAGCAATTCCTCGTAATCGTAGCTCGATTGCCGCTCTTGCATTCCTGTCCCGCAGTTCTGTTTTTATCGTCCGCCGGCACCTTGGCGCAGCGCGCCTGCACCGTTTCGGCCGATCCGTTTTGTGCTTCTTCGGTCGAAAACCGCGCTTTCCTAACACAGTGCCACAGTCTTCGAAAGACCGTGCGGCATTGCCGGAACGCAGGACGTCGCTGCGTCGCGCGCTGTTGCCCTTGAGTCCGGTATAAAATATTGATTGCCGGGCGATACTTCCCTATCTCCCGATAAGATCGCTGAAAACGCGGGTGCGACGACGTGTGGCTTGCCATTCTGGTGGCCGTCATGGCACAACGCTAGGGAACGACTTCGCAGAGAGTAGGTTTCTTCGCCCTGAACCTGCAGGAACCGACCGGACGGTAATGACGGAACATCATCACCTTGAGCTAAGCGAACTCGACGTGGCCGACACGCTGCGCAATGCGGGTTTGCGGCCGACGCGTCAGCGCGTGGCGCTCGCCGAAATCCTGTTTTCCAAGGGAAATCGCCATGTTTCCGCCGAGCTTTTGCATGAGGAAGCCGAGGCTGTGAACGTGCCCGTATCGCTCGCCACGGTTTATAACACTCTTCATCAGTTCACCGAGGCGGGCCTGCTTCGCGAAGTCGCGGTGGAAGGCACGAAGACTTATTTCGATACCAACACCGACGATCATCACCATTTCTTCATCGAGAGCGAGAATCGCCTTGTAGACATTCCGGGCGAGGGCGTGCATCTGACATCGATGCCGCGCGCGCCGGAGGGGATGGAAGTGGTGCGCGTCGATGTCGTCGTCAGGGTGCGCCCCAGGCGCTGACGTCAGGCGCCGGTTTCTTCCGCCGCAGCTTTCTCCGCCATCTGGCGGGCTATTTCCGGCACCGCGTCCAGTTTTTCCTTTTCCGGGCTCTTGCACAAATCGTAGATGATGCAGCGCCTGCATTCGGGCTTGCGCGCCTTGCATATGTAGCGTCCATGCAGGATCAGCCAGTGATGAGCGTGCAGGCCGCGGTCCGGCGGAACGATTTTTTCCATCGCCTTTTCGACCTCCAGCGGCGTCTTGCCGGGCGCGATGCCGATGCGGTTTCCAAGCCGGAAAAGATGGGTGTCGACCGCGATCGTCGGCTCCCCGAAAGCGATGTTGAGCACGACGTTCGCCGTCTTGCGCCCCACACCAGGCAGCGCTTCCAGCGCTTCACGGTCCTGCGGCACTTCGCTGCCATGCTCGGAGATCAGCTTTTGCGAAAGTGCGACCACGTTCTTCGCCTTGTTCTTGTAAAGCCCGATGGTGCGGATCTCGTCGCGTACCTTGTCTTCGCCCAAGGCCAGCATCTTCTCAGGCGTATCGGCAATCTGGAAGAGGTGTTTCGTCGCCTTGTTGACGCCGGCGTCCGTCGCTTGCGCGGAAAGGACGACGGCGACGAGCAGCGTGAAGGCGTTGGTATGGTCGAGTTCGCCCTTCGGTTCCGGGTCGGCGGCGTGAAAACGGTCGAATATCGCGCGGATTTCCGCCTTGGTGTAGCGGGGCGCGGCGCGCTTTCGCGGGGGTGATTTCGCCTTGCCGGCGGCGGCTTTCGCAGCGCTTCGCTTTGAGGCGGCACGAGCCGGCTTTTTTTCGCTCGTTTGCGCGCGCTTACGGGTTTTTACGGAATTCTGGTTTTCCTCGGACATTTCCAATCTATACTTATCGCCTATGACAAAGAGCAATGGCCGATCCAGCGGAGCGAGCGAAATTGATGCGGTTGCGGAAAATTCCGACCGCCCGTTTTTTTCCGCCGTGCTCACGCCGCATAGGTCCCTCGGTCCGAAGGGTTTTACGGTCCTGATGGTTGTCACCGGCGGGGTCTGCTTCGCTGCGGGCCTTGTTTTCATGGCGATAGGCGCCTGGCCCGTCGTCGGCTTCCTCGGGTTGGATGTTCTGTTGGTCTGGGCCGCCTTCCGCTGGAACTACCGGACGGCGCGGGCTTTCGAGGAGGTGAGCGTTTCGCTGACCGAAATCGTCATTCGCAAGGTCAGCCACTACGGCAAAGTCGAGGAATATCGTTTCAACCCGTTCTGGGTGCGGCTTTCGGTTTCACGAGAGGAGGATGAAGGCGTCACCCGCATCGCCCTTTATGCGAAGGGCGAGCGTGTTCCCGTTGGCGGCTTTCTGAATCCGGACGATCGTACGAGCTTCGCGGGCGCGTTGCAGGCCGCACTTTCAGCCGCGAAGTCCGGCCGCATTCCGCATCCGGCAACCTGAGTGCCGCTCACCCGCCTTTTTTCAATTCCAGCCGCTTCCGCTTCAACTCGTAGAGCGCTTCCAGCGCTTCGCGGGGCGTCATGTCGTCGGGGTCGACGGAATCGAGCGCTTCGCCCAGCTCGTCGGATATTTCCGCCGATTTCGTGGCAGGCGCCGGCTTTTGCGGCATGGCCGCGAAAAGCGGCAGGTCGTCGATCAGCGTTTCGACGGGTTTCTGACGGTCCTGCTCTTCAAGCTGGACGAGAACCGCACGCGCACGCTCAACCACGGAAGCCGGCAGCCCGGCGAGACGCGCGACCTGAATGCCGTAGGATCGGTCGGCGGCACCCGGGGCGATTTCATGGAGGAAGATGACGTCGCCTTCCCACTCCTTCACCCGAACGGTGGCATTCGACAGGCGTTCGAGACGGGCGGAAAGAGCCGTCAACTCGTGATAATGCGTGGCGAATAGGGCGCGCGAGCGGTTGACCTCATGCAGATGCTCTATCGCCGCCCAGGCGATCGACAGCCCGTCGAAAGTCGCGGTACCCCTGCCGATCTCGTCCAGGATCACGAGCGAGCGTGGCCCCGCCTGATTGAGGATCGCCGCCGTTTCCACCATTTCCACCATGAAGGTGGAGCGCCCGCGCGCCAGATCGTCGGCAGCACCCACGCGGGAAAACAGCCGGTCCACTACTCCGATATGCGCCTCCAGGGCAGGGACGAAGGCGCCCATCTGCGCCAGGATGGCGATCAACGCGTTTTGCCTGAGATAGGTCGATTTGCCGGCCATGTTCGGGCCGGTGATGAGCCAGATGCGGCCGTTCCCGTCCCCGCCTTCGCCGCCAAGGTCGACGTCGTTCGCCACGAACGGATCGCCGCCCTGACGGCGGAGCGCCTGCTCGACCACCGGGTGCCGCCCGCCCTTGATATCGAAGGCCAGGCTCCCGTCGACTTTTGGCCGGACGTAATTCTCGGCCTCGGCGAGGACGGCGAGTGCTATCGCGACATCGAGGATCGCGAGCGCATCTGCGCCTTTTTTGATGAGATTGCCGGCGGCGATCACCTGGCCCTGCAGCTTTGAAAAGACTTCAAGCTCAAGCGCCAGCGCCCGCTCACCCGCACTTGCTATCTTCGATTCAAGCTCGGCAAGCTCCGTGGTGGTAAAACGCATGGCACCGGCCATGGTCTGCCGGTGGATGAAGCGTGCCGGGTCGGCGGTAAGCTTCTCCGCCTGCATGGTCGGTACTTCGATGAACCAGCCAAGCACGTTGTTGTGCTTGATCTTGAGCGAGCGAAGGGCAAGCTCCTGTGAAAGCTCGGCCTGCATGCGCGCGATCACCTTGCGGCTGTCGTCGCGAAGCCGGCGGAGGTCGTCAAGGTCGGGTAAATAACCTTCGGCCACGAACCCGCCGTCGCGTTTCAGCAGCGGCGGTTCGTCGGAAAGCGCATGGTTGAGTTCCTGGCCGAGGTCGTAAGGCGTCTCGGCGAGGCTTTCGCGCGCGGCATCGACTTCCGCCGGCAGTACGCCATGTTTGGCCAAAAGGTTGGCAATGGCATGCGCGGAGGAAAGGCCTTCGGCAAGGGCCAGAAGGTCGCGCGGGCCGCCCCGGTCGAGCGCGAGCCGCGAAAGGGCGCGCGCCATGTCGGGCGCAGCCTTCAGATATTCGCGAAGCCGCTCGCGGAGCATGGTTTCCGAATGGAAAAGCTCGACGGCATCCTGCCTTCTATGGATCGCTTCGATGTCCAGCAGCGGCCCAGCAAGGCGCGCGGCCAGAAGGCGGGATCCTGCCCCGGTTACCGTTCGGTCTATCGCTGCAAGCAGCGAGCCGCCCCGCTCTCCGGACAACGTGCGCATGAGCTCAAGGTTCGCTCGTGTCGCCGGATCGATAAGCATTCGCCCGTCGCCGGCTTCGCGCGCCGGCGGATCAAGCGGCGGCCGGTTGCCGATCTGCGTTTTTTCCACATAGGAGAGCGCGCCGGCGGCGGCTGAAAGTTCGATGCGGGAAAAGCTGCCGAACCCGTCAAGCGTACGCACACCGAAATAATGCGACAGGCGGTCGGCGGCGGTCGCCCCGTCGAAGAGCGCACGCGGCACCGGCGAAAGCGAGGCCGGCAGATCGTTCAAAAGGCGGCGCAATTCGCCATCGTCGAGCAGATTGTCGGAAACGACGATCTCGCGCGGGTCGACACGGGCGATGTCGGCGGAAAGTGTTTCGTCATCGCTTTCGGCCACGCGGAACGCGCCGGTTGAGATATCGATCCAGGCAAGGCCGAAGTTTTGCGTCTCGTCGAGCGAGCCTGCCCGCGCGCGCGTCAGCGCCAGAAGGTAGTTGCTGCGGCTTGCGTCGAGCAACCGCTCCTCGGTCAGCGTGCCGGGCGTGACGAGACGGATCACGTCGCGCCGGACGACGGATTTCGAGCCGCGCTTCTTTGCTTCCGCCGGATCCTCCGTCTGCTCGCAGACGGCGACGCGGTGGCCGAGCGATATGAGCTTTTGCAGGTAATCGTCGGCGGAATGCACCGGAACACCGCACATGGGGATATCTTCGCCCAGATGCTTGCCGCGCTTGGTCAGCGTTATGGCGAGTGCTTGTGCCGCGATTTCCGCGTCCTCGAAAAAAAGTTCGTAGAAATCGCCCATCCGGTAAAAAAGGAGGCTGTCGGGATTGGCTGCCTTGATTTCCAGGAATTGCGCCATCATCGGCGTAACGCGCTGGTCCGCTGCGGAACTTGCGGGGCTATTGGCCGTATTTCGTTTGGCTGGGGGCGTGTCGGGCCTGGTCAGGGTGTCGGGCATGGGCGCAAGTTAGCAAACCGTTGAAAGTCTTTCATTGCCGGATCGCCCTCCGGTCGGGTTGAGCGCACCATTTTCCGGGGATAATGTGCCTCTCCCCAAAGGGTTCGGGCTCATCCCGATTCCATAATAATTTTTTCCAGGGAGGCCGGGATGGTGGCGACGGACAAGTCGAGCAAAAGCGGTGTCAGTTTTACCGAGCAGGAGGCGCTGCAGTTCCATCAGCAAGGCCGGCCCGGAAAGCTCGAAATTACGCCAACGAAGCCGATGGCGACGCAGCGCGATCTGTCGCTGGCCTATTCGCCGGGCGTCGCCGTTCCGGTGAAGGCGATTGCAGAAGATCCGACCCGGGCCTTCGACTACACCACGCGCGGCAACCTCGTGGCGGTGATTTCCAACGGCTCGGCCATCCTCGGCCTCGGCAACCTCGGTGCGCTCGCCTCCAAGCCGGTGATGGAAGGCAAGGCGGTGCTTTTCAAGCGCTTCGCTGATGTCGATTCCATCGATCTGGAAGTTGATACCCAGAATGTCGACGAGTTCGTGAATTCTGTACGCTATCTCGGGCCGTCCTTCGGCGGCATCAACCTTGAGGACATCAAGGCGCCGGACTGCTTCATCATCGAGCAGCGCCTGCGCGAGATGATGGATATTCCCGTCTTTCATGACGACCAGCACGGCACCGCGATCATCGCGGCCGCCGGCCTCATCAACGCATTTCACCTGACCGGGCGCGACATCAAGGACGTCAGGATCGTCTGCAACGGCGCGGGGGCGGCCGGCATCGCCTGCATCGAGCTTGTGAAGGCGATGGGCGTGCCGCATGAAAACGTGCTTTTGTGCGACACCAAGGGCGTTATCTACCAGGGCCGCGAAGAGGGCATGAACCAGTGGAAGTCCGCCCATGCGGTGGAAACGGACGCCCGTTCGCTCTACGACGCGCTGAAAGGTGCCGACGTCTTCCTCGGCGTTTCGGTGAAGGGAGCGTTGACGGAGGACATGGTGCGCGTCATGGCGCCCAATCCGATCATTTTCGCCATGGCCAATCCCGACCCTGAAATCACGCCGGAGGAAGTGGCTGAAATCCGGGACGACGCCATCATGGCGACGGGGCGGTCGGATTACCCCAACCAGGTCAACAATGTTCTGGGCTTTCCCTATATCTTCCGTGGCGCGCTCGACGTTCTGGCGACGACCATCAACGACGAGATGAAGGTCGCCTGCGCGGAGGCGCTGGCCAAGCTCGCGCGTGAGGAAGTGCCGGATGAGGTGGCCGCCGCCTATCGCGGCAACCGGCCCAAATTCGGGCCGGAATACATCATTCCCGTGCCGTTCGATCCGCGTCTTATCTCCACCGTGCCGCCTGCGGTTGCCCAGGCGGCGATGGATTCAGGTGTCGCGCGCCGGCCGATTGTCGACATGGATGCCTACCGGAACCAGCTTTCGGCGCGGCGCGATCCGGTTGCCGGCACCTTGCAGCGCATATTCTCCAAGGTGCGGCAGTCGCCGAAGCGCGTCGTCTTCGCTGAGGGAGAGGAGGAGCCGATGATCCGCGCGGCTGCGAGCTTCGTCAGCCAAGGCCTCGGCAAGGCGATCCTGATCGGCCGCGACGACGAGGTGCGCGAGGCGGCGAAGGAAGCCGGTGTCGATCTCAACCGGCCGGGCATCGAGATCATGAACGCGCGGCTTTCAAACCGAAACAGGGATTATGCGGAGTTTCTCTACGCCCGCCTGCAGCGCAGCGGCTATCTCTATCGCGACTGTCAGCGCCTCGTGAACAACGACCGCAACTACTGGGGCGCGATCATGGTCGCGCGCGGCGACGCCGATGCGCTGGTTACCGGCATCACGCGAAATTACTCCGTCGTGCTCGACACGGTGAGGAGCTGCATCGACGCGAAGCCCGGCCACCGGATGATCGGTATCTCGCTGGCATTGAGCCGCGGCCGCACAGTTCTCGTCGCCGATACGGCGGTGATCGACATGCCGACGTCGGAGGAACTTGCCGATATCGCCGAGGAAGCGGCCCATGTCGCCCGGCGCCTGGGATATGAGCCGCGCGTGGCGATGCTCGCCTATTCCACCTTCGGCCATCCGCCGGGCGAGCGGTCGGAGCGGGTGCAGGAAGCGGTGAAGATCCTCGACCGCCGCCGGGTCGATTTCGAATACGACGGCGAGATGGGAGCCGATGTCGCGCTAAACCCGGACAAGATGGCCGCCTACCCCTTCTGCCGCCTGACGGGGCCTGCCAATGTGCTCGTGATGCCGGCATTCCACTCCGCCTCCATCTCCACGAAGATGCTGCAGGAGCTCGGCGGCTCGACGGTCATCGGCCCCCTCCTCGTCGGCCTCGACAAGCCGGTTCAGATCCTCACGATCGGCGCGAAGGATAGCGATATCGTCAACATGGCGGCCATCGCGGCCTATAATGTGACGTGATATCGAAGACCGTATATCGACGATCGTGCATTTTCGTTCGCCATTGCCGGGCATGGCCCGGCAAACCATATGGATAAGTGCTGCGATTGAAATGTGGTTGATGTCCGGGCCATGCCCGGGCATGACGCTGAATGCATTTTCTTCGAAGTCGGTTGCATGAGTTGAGTGAGACCTGAATGACGGATCCTCTCGTCAAAATCTGCGGGCTTTCGACGCCGGAAACGCTGGATGCTGCCCTGGACGCGGGTGCGGCGATGGTCGGGCTTGTTTTCTTTCCCAAAAGCCCGCGCAACATATCCATCGAGAACGCCTCGCGCCTTGCCGAACGCGCGCGTGGCAGGGCGGAAATCGTCGCGTTGATGGTCGATCCCGATGACGGCCTGATCGACGAGGTCGTCGAACGGGTGAAGCCCGATTGGCTGCAGCTCCACGGGAAGGAAACGCCGGAGCGCTGCGCGCGCATCAAGATGCGCACGGGGCTGAAGCTTATGAAGGCGCTGGGCGTTTCTGAAGGCTCCGACATCGATGCAGCAATGCCCTATATCGGCATTGTCGACCGCTTCCTGTTCGACGCGAAGCCGCCCAAGGGCGGGGAGGTTCCAGGCGGAAATGGCATCGCTTACGACTGGTCTCTTCTAAAGGAGCTTGACCTGGGGGTTCCCGTCATGCTTTCGGGAGGGCTTGCCCCTGACACGATTGCCGAGGCGCTTGCCATATCGGGCGTATCGGCTGTCGACGTTTCCTCCGGCGTGGAGCGCGAGCGGGGCGTGAAGGACGAAAATCTGATCCGGGCGTTCATCGCAAACGCGAAGCGCGCCGGCGTGGGAGAGTAAGAAATGACCGTGCAGCAGCCGAACACCTATCGCTCAGGCCCCGACGAGCGCGGTCATTTCGGGATTTTCGGCGGGCGCTATGTCGCCGAAACGCTCATGCCGCTGATCCTCGATCTGGAAAAGGCCTATGAGGACGCGAAGGCCGACCCATCCTTCCAGGCCGAGATCGACAGCCTCAACAAGCATTACACGGGCCGCCCCTCGCCGCTTTATTTCGCCGAGCGGCTGACGGAGGAGCTTGGCGGCGCGAAGGTCTATTTCAAGCGCGACGAGCTGAACCACACCGGCAGCCACAAGATCAACAATTGCCTTGGCCAGATCCTGCTGGCCAAGCGCATGGGCAAGACCCGCATCATCGCGGAAACGGGCGCGGGCCAGCATGGTGTTGCGACGGCGACGGTCTGCGCGCGCTTCGGCCTGCCTTGCGTCGTCTACATGGGCAAGACGGATGTCGAGCGCCAAAAGCCGAACGTCTTCCGCATGAAGCTTCTGGGCGCCGAAATCGTTCCGGTTACCGCCGGCGCCGGCACGCTGAAGGACGCCATGAACGAGGCGCTGCGCGACTGGGTCACCAATGTGGACTGGACCTATTACCTCATCGGTACGGCGGCGGGCCCGCACCCCTATCCGGAGATGGTGCGCAACCTTCAGTCCGTGATCGGCAATGAAACCAGGGCGCAGCTCATGGAGGCCGAAGGCCGCCTGCCGGATGCGCTGGTTGCCGCCGTTGGCGGCGGGTCGAACGCCATCGGCTTGTTCCACCCGTTCCTCGACGATCCTTCGGTGAAGATCTACGGCGTGGAAGCCGGCGGCAAGGGCCTTGAGGGGGATGAGCACTGCGCTTCGCTCAACGCCGGCAAGCCGGGCGTCCTGCATGGCAACCGTACATATTTGCTGCAAGATGATGACGGGCAGATCCTGGAAGGGCACTCGATTTCCGCCGGTCTCGATTATCCCGGCATCGGGCCGGAGCATTCCTGGCTGAAGGAAACGGGCCGGGTCAATTATGTTCCGGCAACCGACGACGAGGCGCTGGAGGCTTTCCAGCTGCTCACCCGCGTGGAAGGCATCATCCCCGCGCTCGAGCCCGCGCATGCGCTTGCGCATGTGGTGAAGCTCGCCCCGCAGATGGACAAGGATCAGATCATCGTCATGAACCTTTGCGGGCGCGGCGACAAGGATGTCTTCGCCGTCGGCAACATGCTGGGTTTCGATCTTTGAGGCTGTTCTGTGTTTAGCGAGACTGATAATAGCTCAGCTTTTGAAGCTGCAAATAGCATTGCGTTGAAATGGTTTGAAATCCACGCTCAACAAAGGATGAGTTTGTTCAGATTTTTCCTTCTTTCATCGGCATTTATATTTGCAGCATACTTTACGGCTCTTCGAGATAATCAGAGTTTCGTCGCGTTTATTTTGTCAATTTTATTAGTCGTATTTTCTATTTGTTTTAAATTATTGGATTCAAGGTGTTCTCAGCTTATGAAGAATGCTGAAAAACATTTAGAATATGCTGAGGTTCTGCTCTCGGAAAAACTAAAAACAGATACTATAAGACTGATAGAAAAGTCGGAAAAAAAGGAAGCTGTGCTCTCATATCGCCAGACATTCAATATTGTGTTCTGGGTCATGGGAGTATTCGGAGTTGTCAGTTCAATCGTGCCCTGGATTAAGTAGAAGAACAAATGGCAGAATCTCGCATCGACCGCCGCTTCGCGGCCTGCAGGGAGGCCGGGCGCCCGGCGTTCGTCACCTTTATCACGGCGGGCGATCCGGACCTTGAAACGTCCGAGGCGATCCTGACCGCCCTTCCCGGGGCGGGGGCGGATGTCATCGAGCTTGGCATGCCGTTTTCGGACCCGATGGCGGAGGGCGTTCCCATCCAGCGGTCGTCGCAGCGCGCACTTGCCGCCGGCCAGACCATGGACAAGACGCTTTCCATGGTGCGCCGGTTCCGCGAAAAGGACGATGAGACGCCGATCGTCCTGATGGGCTACTACAATCCGGTCTACGTGCGCGATCCGAAGAAGTTCGTGGTGGAAGCGAAACAAGCTGGCGTCGACGGGCTCATCATTGTCGATATTCCGCCGGAGGCCGATGATGAACTTTGTATCCCGGCGCTCGAAGCGGGCCTGAACTTCATCCGCCTCGCCACGCCGACCACGGATGACAAGCGTCTGCCGGCCGTTCTCGCCAATACCTCCGGCTTCGTCTACTACGTGTCGATCACCGGCATCACGGGCACGGCCGCGCCTGACGCGGAAAAGGTCGCCGTGGCGGTTAACCGCATCAAGGGCCACACGGCCCTTCCCGTTGCCGTAGGCTTCGGTGTCAAGACCGGCGATCAGGCGCGGGAAATCGGCAGGAACGCCGATGGGGTCGTGATCGGGTCGGTATTGGTGGAAGCCGTGCGGGAAAGCCTGGACGAAGCGGGCCTTGCCACGGAAAAGACGGTTTCGGCTGTCACGGAATGCGTTCGCGAAATTGCGGAGGGTGCCCGCATGGCCAAGACGGGCTGACGGCACGCCCCCGCTTCTGCTAAAAGACGAAGTAATTCGAATTCGAGCGGCGCGCAGGAGCGGTTCCGTGTGCCGGGACTGAAAGGAATTGATCGGCCTTCCGGCATCGGGAGCAAACCGGTCAGGAAACGGATCGAGCCTTGAACTGGATCAACAGCGTCGTCCGGCCGAAAATCCGCAGCTTCCTCGTGAAGCGCGACACGCCGGAAAATCTCTGGATCAAATGCCCCGAAACGGGGGAAATGGTCTTTCACCGGGACCTTGAGGCAAACCAGTGGGTAGTGCCGAATTCCGGCCACCACATGCGCATCCCGGCGAAAAAGCGCCTCGAATTCCTCTTCGACGGCGGTGAGTACGAAGTCGTCGAAACTCCGCAGGTCGCTGCCGATCCACTCAAGTTCCGTGATGAAAAGCGCTACGTCGACCGGTTGAAGGACGCTCGCGCCAAGACGGAAATGGACGATGCGGTCATGGTCGCCAGCGGCAAGCTGAAGGCCCAGCCGATCACCGTCGCCGTTCAGGATTTCTCCTTCATGGGCGGTTCTCTGGGTATGGCCGCGGGCGAGGCGATCCTGAAAGGCATGGAAACGGCGGTCGAAAACGAGACGCCATTCGTGCTTTTCGCCGCTTCGGGCGGCGCGCGCATGCAGGAAGGCATTCTCTCCCTCATGCAGATGCCGCGCACCACGGTCGGCGTGCAGATGTTGCGTGAAGCGGGCCTTCCCTACATCGTCGTCTTCACCAACCCCACCACCGGCGGTGTGACGGCGTCCTACGCCATGCTTGGCGACATCCATATCTCCGAGCCGGGCGCGCTCATTGGTTTCGCCGGCCCGCGCGTCATCGAGCAGACGATCCGCGAGAAGCTGCCTGAGCGCTTCCAGACGGCGGAATATCTGCTGGAGCACGGTATGGTGGACATGGTCGTCCATCGCCATGAATTGGGGGAAACAATCGCCCGTCTCTGCTCCATCCTGATGAAGCGTGAGGTCGAGGTGCCGACGCTCGATGAAGTCGGCGTCCAGGCCGCGCTGGAACTCGAAGAGCCGGCAAAACGCGCCGAAGGCGCGGGCGAGGTACCGGCGAAAACCGAAAAAGGCGGTCAGGAGCAGCCAAAGGCTGCCGAGTAAGAGCGCTTCGGACGGTATCGCGTCGTTGACTGTTCTTTTTTCGACATGTTGAAAAAGCCCTCTTGCGGGCAACCTTGCGGGACCGTAATCGAATGCGGGCCGCTGTCCCGCCACGCTGGCGTCAGCATGTCGAAGCCGGTTGGAACGAATACCAATGGATCAGGTCGCCGCGATTCTTGAACGGCTTCTCGCGCTTCACCCGCGCGAGATAGATCTTTCGCTCGGCCGGATGGAACGGCTTCTGGCCGCGCTCGATCATCCGGAGCGAAAGCTGCCGCCGGTCATCCATGTGGCGGGAACCAATGGCAAGGGCTCCACGACGGCGACAATGCGCGCCATCATGGAAGCCGCCGGCAAGCGCGTTCACGTCTATACGTCACCTCATCTCGTTGCCTTTAATGAACGCATCCGTCTTGCCGGGTCGCTCGTGGACGATGTGCGGCTTACGGCGGCGCTCGACCGTTGCGAGCAGGCGAACGGCGGTGCCGAGATCACCTTCTTCGAAATCACGACCGCCGCCGCCTTTCTTCTGTTTTCCGAGGAACCGGCGGATGCGCTGCTGCTGGAAGTCGGCCTTGGCGGCCGGCTGGACGCGACGAATGTGATCGACAGGCCGGCCGCCAGCGTGATCACGTCCATATCGATGGATCACGAGCGATATCTCGGCGCTTCGCTCGAAGGGATCGCAGCTGAAAAGGCCGGCATCGTCAAGCAGGGCGTACCCGTCGTCACCGCCGCGCAGGAAGATGTCGCATTACAGGTCATAGAGCGGGTGGCGCTTAGCAATCGTTCGCCCATCCGCGTGTTCGGGCAGGATTTCGCAACGTATGAAGAAAACGGCCGGCTGATCTACCAGGATGAGGGCGGGTTGTTCGATTTCCCCCTGCCCGGCCTCAGGGGCCATCATCAGGTTGAAAACGCAGGCCTTTCCATTGCCACCCTTCGTGTCGCGGGCCTCTTTCCGGAGGTGCCGGCGGTTGAAAAAGGTCTCCAGAAGGTCGATTGGCCAGGCCGGCTGCAGCCGCTCATGCATGGCCGCATCGTCGATCAATGCCCGCAAGGGGCCGAAGTGTGGCTGGATGGCGGGCATAATCCGGGTGCCGGGGTGGCCGTCGCCGCTTTCATGGGCGAGCAGGAAGAGCGTTGCTCCCGCCCGCTTTACGTCGTCTGCGGCATGTTGAACACGAAGGATCCGGTGGGGTTTTTCCGCGCATTCGAGGGCCTTGCCCGCCATGTCGCGACGATCCCTCTTAGCGCCACGGAAAACGGGCGCGAACCCTTCGAGCTCGCGGACAGCGCGCGGGAAGCCGGACTGGAGGCGACCCCGTTCGACAGCCTGGAAGCCGCGTTGGTGGATATCGCGGCATGCGCGGAAAAGGACGGCGAACCGCCGCGCATTCTCATCTGCGGTTCGCTTTATCTTGTCGGCGAAGTTCTGGCGCTGAACGGCACGCCGCCGGTTTGACACCGGCACCGGAAATCCGCTTCAAAGATCGTATTCGAGCGTGACGGCAAGGTCGGAAAATGCATCTTCCAGCCTTGGTGCGCGGGGCAGGTGCACCGCCTCGCCGGATGTCAGTTTATGCTTGATGGCGCGCTTGTAGATGGCGATGCAATCTCTTCCGGTCAGCCTCGAACGGTAGAGAATGCCATCGATATTAGGGAAATCGTCGTGCAGTTCGCTGCTGAATTGCCGGGATTTCTCGTGTGCTTTCGCCCCGACAGCGTCGGTATCCAACCCCAGCCGCAACGCGCCGATCGTTCGCAGGTCGAGCAGGTTCAGACTTTCCGTCGCCGAGATTTCCGCAACGGACCATTCGTCTAGTTCGGAGGCAAGAAGCTTGCGATTATCGACGGCTTCGAACCTGTCGCGAATGACCGTTTCGGCGATCGCGGAAACCAGATCGCAGGCCGCGTAGAGAATATGGAAATGATTGTCGGGTGGAGAAAAGCGTGAAGACCCCGCACCAACGCCCAAGGGGGTTTCTTCGAATTCGCTGCGCATAACCCTGAGCCACCGTATCGGCTTGAAGGGCTGTAACAAGCGAGAAATTTCTTTCGAATCCAAAGGCATAATTGATATCACCGCTCGGAATGAAACTTCAGCGGAGAATTTTGAAAAACCGGCATTCGCCCCGAATCTTCATCCAAAGCATATTCGAATGCAATTCCGGGCCGTGCCGCAGCACCGAATGTCGGAATAGGCAATAAAAGATCCCCGGTCAGGCTCGATCCGGGATCGTGACCTTATGAAAAGGACCGATGAACCGCGTCCAATACGGCTTCGACCTGCCCCTCTTTCAGAGCCGTCAAAGGAGGCGTCTTGTCAAAATCGATATGTGGCGTGACGAGCCACCGCCATGCGACGTGATGATTACCAGCCGCTGCCGCGACTATCCCTTTCAGCCCCTTGACCGGACGCCCTTCGGCAAACTGGTCGGCAGGATAGACATGCGCTCTCAGCCCTTTATTCAGCGCAATCACCATGTTCTTTTGTCGCCAGTTGTCCAGTGTGGACCGTGAAATCCCGAGCCGATCCTTGATGTCCGACGGGCGCCAGACATTGCCCGCCCAACTTTCCAGGGCGGTGGGCTCTGCCAGTCGGAGCAGGCGTTCGGCCGCCTTTGCTTTACTCAAGGGTGTCCCGAGGCCTTCGCCCGTCGAAACTTCGACGGGAGGAGCGTTACCCGGCTCCTGGATGGGGGGCTTGTCGGCAATAACCCGGCACACGGCTACAAGAAGCTCGTTCGTACTTCCACTCAACGCAGCGAGAGCTTTCATGTCCATGCTTCCCGCGGCGTTGACGAATTTGGCCATGGCCTCACCCATAGTGTCGAGTAGCGGCGTCGGTACGTCCGGATTTTCGAACCGCAGTTCCGCCTGAAGTCTTGGCAAGGAAACATGAAGACGGTTTTCGGTGTCATTGCCGGCGGTTTTCATCGTGGGCATGGTCGTCTCCTTCATGCCCGTAATATAGGCGATAATGTCCAGAATGTCCATATTGTACAGTGTGTGCAGCACGGACATGGCAGTGAATAAAAAAAGGGCGCCGCGATTGCGGCGCCCCTTCGGCGATTGGAGCCTGATTTCCTCTTACTTGATCCTGTCCGTAACCGCGTGGGTCCACGCGCCTTCCGGCTCAGCGGTAATGACCGGGTCCGAGCCGCCGGCCAGCAGCGTGTCGACCGTGCGCTGGTAGTCGGCCGGGTCAAGCGTGCCGTCGGAGCCTTCCGTCAGCTTGTTGATCTCGCCGACCATGCGGATCTGGTGCTTTTCGGTCTGCGCGCCGGTGGCGTCGTTCTCAAGCACGATTTCCGCCGCTTCTTCCGGGTGCTCGCGGGTGTACTCCCAGCCCTTCATGGACGCCTTCACGAAACGGGCCATCTTGTCGACGAACTCGGGATAGTCGAGATTTCCCTCCAGAACGTAGAGGCCGTCCTCGAGCGTGGCCACGCCCTGATCCTCATACTTGAAGACAATCAGGTCTTCTTCCGGGATTCCGGCGTCGATCACCTGCCAGTATTCGTTGTAGGTCATCGTGGAGATGCAGGCAGCCTGCTTTTGCAGGAGCGGGTCGACGTTGAAGCCCTGCTTCAGCACGGTCACGCCTTCCTCGCTGCCGTCGGTCGGAATGCCGAGGTGAGCCATCCACGACAGGAACGGATATTCGTTGCCAAAGAACCAGACACCGAGCGTGTTGCCGCGCAGGTCTTCCGGCTTTTCGATGCCGGTTTCCTTCAGGCAGGTCAGCATCATTCCGGACTTCTTGAACGGCTGGGCGATATTGACGAGCGGCACGCCCTTCTCGCGCGAGGCAAGCGCGGACGGCATCCAGTCGACGATGACATCGGCGCCACCGCCGGCGATCACCTGCGGCGGAGCGATGTCCGGCCCGCCCGGCTTGATCGTGACGTCAAGGCCCTCTTCCTCGTAGAAGCCCTTGTCCTTGGCCACGTAGTAGCCTGCGAACTGGCCCTGGGTGACCCACTTAAGCTGCAGCGTGACTTCGTCGGCCGCCTGGGCGGTTCCGAGCCCCATGGCAAGGGCGGCGGCGGCGAGCATCAATTTCTTCATTCTCAAGCTCCCTCTGGTTTTGGCATCCGTGTCCATTATCCCCGAACTGACGGATGCCAGAAGGTGAACACCCGTTCCAGGAGCGTCACCAATCCGTAGAAGACGGAGCCCGCCAGTGCGGCGACGGCGATCTCCGCCCAGACCATGTCGACGTTCATACGGCCGACTTCGGTGGATATTCTGAAGCCCATTCCCACGATCGGCGTGCCGAAAAACTCCGCTACGATCGCCCCGATGAGCGCTAAAGTGGAGTTTATCTTCAACGCGTTGAAAATAAAGGGCAAAGCCATCGGAAGACGTAATTTCAAGAGCGTTTGCCAGTAATCCGCTGCGTAAGTGGTCATCAGGTCGCGCTGCATGCGATCAGCACTCGCAAGGCCCGTTACCGTGTTCACCAGCATGGGGAAGAAGGTCATGATGATGACGACGGCGGCTTTGGACGGCCAGTCGAAGCCGAACCACATCACCATGATCGGCGCGACGCCGACGATTGGAAGCGCCGAGACGAGGTTGCCGATCGGCAGCAGGCCGCGACGGAGGAAATCGACCTTGTCGACGAGGATCGCGACGATGAAGGCGCTGCCGCAGCCGATCGCATAGCCGATGAGTACGGCCTTCAGGAACGTTTGCCGGAAATCGGCCCAGAGCGTCGGCAGCGAGCTTGCGAAGCGCGCGCCGATTGCCGACGGCGGGGGCAGCAGCACGGGCGATACGCCGAATCCGACGACGAAAAGCTGCCAGAGCACCAGCACCCAGACGCCGAAGAGCGCAGGGATCAGAAGCCCGATCGCACGTTTCGCCGTCGGCGATTTCGCGTCCCAGCCCGACAGGCGCTCGACGAACAGCCAGGAGGCGAGCCACAGCGCAGCCACGAGGGTCCAGAAGCCGCCTTCCGCCTTGTCGTAATTGGCGCCCACGGCCCGCAGGAGCTGGATGGCCGCGACAACCGAAACCGCCAGGAGCGCGAGATCGACCAGCCGGCGGGGGCCTACGCCCAGCGCCAGCATGATCGCGGCTCCGCCGAGCAGGATCGGAGCCAGCATCAGGTCGGCCGATCCGATGACCGAAGGCCCGTTCGTGAAGGCCGTCTGCGGCAAGGAGAATAAAGCGAGGGCGACGATGGTCCAGGCGAGATAACGGCCGACGCCCACAGCTCCCTGCCCGGTAAACGTGAGGCTTGCACCGCTCATTGCGCCATCCCCATGCGCTTCAGGACGATGCGCTCGAACACGCCGACGATGGTGACGAGGCTTGCCGCTATCACGGCGGCGACGATAAGCGCCGACCAGATCTGGATCGTCTGTCCGTAGTAGGACCCGGCAAGGAGGCGCGCGCCCAACCCTGCCACCGCGCCGGTCGGAAGTTCGCCGACGATTGCGCCGACGAGGCTTGCGGCCACCGCCACCTTCATGGAGGCGAAGAGGAAGGGGGCTGCCGAAGGAAGGCGCAGCTTCATCAGCGTCTGGCCCTGGCTTGCCGAATAGGTCTTCATCAGGTCGAGCTGGATAAACTCGGGCGAACGCAGGCCCTTCACCATGCCCACCGCCACCGGAAAGAAGGAGAGATAGGTGGAGATCATTGCCTTTGGCAGCGTTCCCGTGATGCCGATGGCGTTCAGCACCACGATGATCATCGGCGCGATCGCCAGGATAGGGATCGTCTGCGAGGAGATGATCCAGGGCATCAGGCTCTTGTCCAACACGCGGCTGTGCACGATTAGAACGGCAAGCCCGATGCCGAGCGCGGTACCGATCAGAAAGCCGAGTAGGGTGGAAGATAGCGTGATGCCGGAATGATAGACCAGCGAGCGCTTGGAGGTGACGCTCTTTTCAGCCGTCGTCTTCCAGATTTCCACCGCCACCTGATGGGGTGCGGGCAGCAGCGGGCGCTCCTGCGCCAGCGTGTCGGCGATGAATTCGGTAAGCGGCACATCCTCGCGGCCTGCGCGCTCGTAGGCATCGCGCTGCAACTGGCCGTTCAGCAAAACCGCGCCCAGATACCAGATGGCGAAGATCACCGCGACGACGACGATCACCGGCCCCGCCGTGCCGCTCATCAGCCGGCTGAAGGGGCTGAGCGAGGCAGGCGCCCCGCCGTGGCTCATCGCCTCAGTCGTCATAGCTGTGCCCCGCGCGCAGACCGTCGCGCACGCGATGCGCGATCTTCAGGAACTCGGGCGTTTCGCGGATGTCGAGCGTGCGCTCGCGCGGCAGGTCGCTTTCGATCACGTCGTAGATGCGGCCAGGCCTCGGGAAGAGCACGACGATTTTCGTTGAAAGGAACACCGCTTCGGGGATCGAGTGGGTGACGAAGATGACCGTCTTGTTGGTCTTCGCCCAGAGCTGCAGAAGCTGCTCGTTCAGGTGGTCGCGTACGATCTCGTCAAGCGCGCCGAACGGTTCGTCCATCAGGAGAAGATCGGGCTCGACGGCAAGCGCGCGGGCGATGGAGGCGCGCTGCTGCATGCCGCCGGAAAGCTGCCATGGGTATTTGCGCTCGAATCCGGAAAGGTTCACGAGGTCGAGGTTGCGCTTCACCCGCTCCGCCCGTTCGGCCTTCGAAAGCCCCATGATCTCGAGCGGAAGCGCGACGTTGTTGGCGATCGTGCGCCACGGATAGAGCGCCGCCGACTGGAAGACGTAGCCATAGGCGCGGGCAAGGCGCGCGTCCTCCGGCGAAACGCCGTTGACGGAGATGTGCCCTCCGGTCGGCTTTTCGAGGTCGGCGATCACGCGCAACAGCGTGGTCTTGCCGCAGCCCGACGGCCCGATGAATGAGACGAAATCGCCTTCCTCGACCTTGAGGTCGATATTGGAGAGCGCGTGCACAGGTCCGTCGTTCGTCTCGAACGTCAGCGAAAGGTCGCGGATGTCGATGACGGAACGCGCGTTAGCACCGTCTTCCCTTGCCATCCCGTCCTCCGCTCTGGCCTCACTTGCCGTTGTCAGCATTGTCCCATCTCTTTTATCGGCGCAAGGCGGGCGGTCCGTCTCGCGCCGTTTCCCCTGAAAACTGGTGTGGAAGGCCGCTCAGACGCCCGTCGCCGGAATTCCCGTGCGCTCCACCTTGCGCGGCGCGGTCAGTTCCTTCCACTTCGAAAGCGCCTTGTTGACCGCCGGGTAAGGCTCGCGAGCCACGAATTCGCCGTGGCCCGGCTCCGCCTTCACGGTCGATTCCTCGATGGCCACCTTGCCGCGCGTCAGCGTATAGCGCGGCAGGCCCTTCACCTTTATGCCCTCAAAGACGTTGTATTCGATCACCGACTGCTGGGTCTTCGCGGTGATCGTCTTCTCGCGCTCCGGATCCCAGACGACGATGTCGGCGTCGGCCCCTTCCACGATCGCGCCCTTCCTCGGGTACATGTTGAGGATCTTGGCGATATTGGTGGAGGTGACGGCAACGAATTCGTTCATCGTCAGCCGCCCGGTGTTGACGCCGCGCGTCCAGAGCACCGGCATGCGGTCTTCCAGCCCGCCGGTGCCGTTCGGGATCTTCGTGAAATCGCCCACACCCATGCGTTTCTGATCAACCGTGAAGGCGCAGTGGTCTGTCGCGACCACCTGCAGGGAGCCTGCCTGCAGGCCCGCCCAGAGCGAATCCTGATGGACCTTGTTGCGGAAGGGCGGCGACATTACGCGCTGGGCGGCGTGGTCCCAGTCGGCGCTTTGATATTCGCTGTCGTCGAGCACGAGATGCTGGATCAGCGGCTCGCCGTAAACGCGCATGCCCTTTTGCCGCGCGCGGCGGATCGCTTCATGCGCCTGCTCGCAGGACGTGTGCACGACATAGAGCGGAACGTTCGCCATGTCGGCGATCATGATGGCGCGGTTCGCCGCCTCGCCTTCCACTTCCGGCGGGCGGGAGTAGGAGTGCGCTTCCGGCCCGTTGTTGCCTTCCGCCAGCAGCTTTTGTTGGAGAGTGGCGACGACATCGCCGTTTTCGGCATGCACCAGCGGCATCGCGCCAAGGGCCGAACAGCGCTGGAAGGAGGCGAACATTTCGTCGTCTTCCACCATCAGCGCACCCTTGTAAGCCATGAAATGCTTGAAGGTGTTGATGCCCCGGTCCACCACCTCGGCCATTTCGTCGAAGACCTGCTCCGACCACCATGTGATCGCCATGTGGTAGGAATAGTCCGCACAGGCAAGCGACGATTTCTGCTGCCAGACGGCAAGCGCTTCGAGAAGCGACTGGTTCGGCGAGGGCAGGCAGAAGTCGACCACCATGGTCGTGCCGCCGGAAAGGCCGGCGCGCGTGCCGCTTTCGAAATTATCGGCCGAATGGGTGCCCATGAAGGGCATTTCCAGGTGCACGTGCGGGTCGATGCCGCCGGGCATCACGTAGCAGCCGGTCGCGTCCAGCACTTCGTCGGCGGAGAGATTGTCGCCGATCTGGACGATCTTGCCGCCGTCGATCTTCACGTCGGCTTTCCAGGTGCGGTCGGCGGTGACGATGGTGCCGCCCTTGATGACTTTCGACATGTCAGAATCTCCCACTGATAACTCGTGACGAATCCAGCGCCCCGCCTGCGACGAACCGCAGTTTCAGCCAGACCGCGCGCAGCGTCGCATTTCCCTTCAAAACGCCCGTCGCCGCAACGACGAGCCGCCCCTCGACGCCCGGCCAGGTCAGGCTGAAGCCCGCGTACCGCCCTTCGCCCAGAATGTGCACCTGCGGCGAGCGGTTCGAATCCTCCTCCGCCCACCCGGCGAATTCGGACATCGGCTCGGCGAGGCGAAAGCGCCGCTGTTTGATCGTCTCGCTCGAAGCGTCCAGGCTTTCGCGCACGAACGGGTTGTCGCGTACCGAGACGAATACGAACTCGCGGCCCATCCGCCTGTTGCCCGGCGTCAGTTCCTTGAGAAACGCAAGCAGCATCGCGTGATGCTGCCTGATCTCCAGAAATGCGTCGACGAGCGCTCTCACTTTCCCCTCGGTTTCCCCTCAGCCTACGACTTCCGCCGTTTCCAGCACCGCATGCAGCAGCACGTCCGTGCCCGCCGTCGCCCATTCGGGGAAGATCTTCTCATCCTCGTTGTGCGACAGGCCGTCAACGCAGGGGCACATGATCATGGCCGTCGGCGCCACACGGTTGACCCAGCAGGCGTCGTGGCCCGCGCCCGAAACGATGTTGCGGTGGGAATAGCCGAGCCGTTTTGCGGCGTCGCGCACCTTGGAAACGCAGCCCTCGTCGAAGGTGACCGGATCGAAATGGCCGACCTGCTCCACCTCGCCGGAAATCTGCAGCGCGTCGCAGATGGTGTCGATGCCGTCGCGGATGCGGTCGTCCATCTCGTCAAGAGTGGCCTTGTCCGGAGAGCGGATGTCGATGGTGAAGACGGTCTTGCCCGGAATGATGTTGCGCGAATTCGGATAGACCTCGACATGGCCGATGGCGCCGACCGCGTCGGGCTGATAGTCCATCGCCACCTCGTGCACCAGCTCCGTCACCCGCGCCATGCCGAGCCCGGCGTTACGGCGCTTGGGCATGGGGGTGGAGCCGGTGTGGCTTTCCTTGCCCGTCAGCGTCACCTGCAGCCATTTCAGGCCCTGCCCGTGGGTGACGACACCGATGTCTACGCCCTCGTCCTCCAGGATCGGGCCCTGCTCGATGTGAAGCTCGAACATGGCGTGCATCTTGCGCGCGCCGACCTCCTCGTCGCCGATCCAGCCGATGCGCTTCAGCTCGTCGCCCACCGTCTTGCCTTCCGCGTCCTCGCGGGCGTAGGCCCAGTCGAGGGTGTGGACGCCGGCGAAGACGCCGGAGGCCAGCATGGCGGGCGCGAAGCGCGTGCCTTCCTCGTTCGTCCAGTTGACGACGACGATCGGATGCTTCGTCTTGATGTCGCGGTCGTTCAGCGTGCGGATGACCTCGAGCCCGCCGAGCACGCCGAGTACGCCGTCATAGCGCCCGCCCGTCGGCTGGGTGTCAAGGTGGGAGCCCATGTAGACGGGCAGCGCATCCGGGTCGGTGCCCTCGCGGCGGGCGAACATGTTGCCCATCTTGTCGACGCCCAGGGTGAGGCCTGCTTCCTCGCACCATTTCTGGAAGAGCGCGCGGCCCTTGGCGTCGTCGTCCGTCAGCGTCTGGCGGTTGTTGCCGCCGCGCACGCCGGGGCCGATTTCCGCCATCTCCATCAGGCTGTCCCAAAGGCGGTCGCCGTCGATCCGCAGGTTGTCGGAAGGGGCTGTCATCGGAAGTTCTCCTTGCGCCTCTTGTTCTTACATGGTCGGGAAGGTGTAGACCGCGCCGTCCTTGATGCCGGCCGGCCAGCGCGAGGTGATGGTCTTCAGCCGCGTGTTGAAGCGGATGCCCTCGGGTCCGTAGATCGAGTGATCGCCGAAGAGCGAGCGCTTCCAGCCGCCGAAGGAAAAGTAAGCGACCGGCACAGGAATCGGCACGTTGACGCCCACCATTCCCACTTCGATGCGGTCGGCGAAGGCGCGCGCGGCGTCGCCGTCACGGGTGAAGATCGCGGTGCCGTTGCCATACTCGTGGGTGTTGATGAGGTCGACGGCCTCGTCGTAGTCCTTCGCGCGCACGACGGAGAGCACAGGGCCGAAGATCTCTTCCTTGTAGATCGTCATGTCCTTCGTCACCCGGTCGAACAGCGTGCCGCCGACGAAATATCCGCCCTCGTAGCCTTGCAGGTTGAAGCCGCGCCCGTCGACGACAAGCTCCGCCCCTTCCTTTTCGCCCTGGTCGATGTAGCCGAGCACCTTCTGCTGGTGCGCCTTGGTGATCACCGGGCCCATTTCGGCGTCCGTATCGGTGGACGGGCCGATCTTGAGGGACTGAACGCGGGGGGCGAGCTTTTCGATCAGCTTGTCGGCGGTCTCCTCACCGATGGGAACCGCGACGGAAACGGCCATGCAGCGTTCGCCGGCGGAACCGTAGCCCGCGCCCATCAGCGCGTCGGCCGCCTGGTTCATGTCGGCGTCGGGCATGATGATCATATGGTTCTTCGCCCCGCCCAGCGCCTGCACGCGCTTTCCGTGGGCCGTGCCGGTCGAGTAGACGTATTCGGCGATGGGCGTCGAGCCGACGAAGGAGATCGCTTTCACGTCCGGGTGCGTCAGCAGCGTGTCGACGGCTTCCTTGTCGCCGTGGACGATGTTCAGCACGCCTTCGGGAAAGCCCGCTTCCATGAAGATGTCGTAGACGACCATGGCGGCGGAGGGGTCGCGTTCGGAGGGCTTCAGGATGAAGGTGTTCCCGCAGGCGACCGAGACCGGGTACATCCAAAGCGGCACCATGGCCGGAAAGTTGAACGGCGTGATGCCGGCGACGACGCCGAGCGGCTGACGGTCGGAATAGCTGTCGATGGCCGGGCCCACGTTGCGCGCGAATTCGCCCTTCAGCAGGTGCGGGATACCGCAGGCGAATTCCACCACCTCGATGCCGCGCGCCACTTCGCCCAGCGCGTCGTCGTGGGTCTTGCCGTGTTCGGCCGAGATCGCGCGGGCGATCTTGTCGGCGTTTTCGGACAGAAGCTCCTTGAAGCGGAACATCATGCGCGCGCGCTTGAGCGGCGGCGTGTCGCGCCATGCCGGGAAGGCGGCCTTTGCGGTGGCGATGGCCTCTTCGACTTCGGAAACCGAGGACAGGCCCACAACGCCGGACTGTTCGCCGGTCGCGGGGTTGAAAACGGGCGCGGTGCGGCCCGAGCGGCTTTCCACGCGGGCGCCGCCGATGGCGTTCGTTATCGTCTGCATTTCATTCCCTCCCCGGATCAATCCAGGCTCTGGAGCACTTCGCGAAGCGTACCCACGATCTGGTCGATCTGGCTTTTTTCGATGATGAGCGGCGGT
The DNA here is from genome assembly GCF_013266695.1 of Hongsoonwoonella zoysiae. Taxonomy (GTDB): domain Bacteria; phylum Pseudomonadota; class Alphaproteobacteria; order Rhizobiales; family Stappiaceae; genus Hongsoonwoonella; species Hongsoonwoonella zoysiae. The sequence goes on along the minus strand of NZ_JABRXF010000001.1, from coordinate 800,243 downwards.
GACATGGCGATGATGTCGCCTGTCGTGCGGATCAGGACGCCCGCGTCATAGGCCTTCAGGAAGGCGGAGAAGGCGCGCTTCGTCGGCTCGCCGGCGATGGGTTCCAGCTCGATGGCGCCGATCAGGCCGATGTTGCGGATGTCGATGACATGGCGCGTGCCCTTCAGCGAATGAAGCGCGTCCGCCCAGTAATCCTCCAGTTCCGCGCCACGGGTCAGCAGGCCTTCCTCCTCGTAGGTGTCGAGCGTGCCAAGGCCCGCCGCGCAGGCCACCGGGTGCCCGGAATAGGTGTAGCCGTGGAAGAACTCGATCAGATGTTCCGGCCCGGTCATGAAGGCTTCGTGAATGTCGCTCGTGCAGAACACCGCGCCCATCGGGATCACGCCGTTGGTGATGCCCTTCGCCGTCGTGACGAGATCGGGCGTGACGCCGAAATGATCGACGGCGAAGGGTGAGCCGAGACGGCCGAAACCGGTGATCACCTCGTCGAAGATGAGCAGGATGCCGTGTTGGTCGCAGATCTGGCGAAGCCGCTCCAGATAGCCCTTCGGCGGGATCAGCACGCCGGTGGAGCCGGCAACCGGTTCCACGATCACGGCGGCGATTGTGGAGGGGTCGTGCAACTGGATGACGCGGATCAGCTCCTCGGCGTATTCCGCCCCGTTTTCCGGCTGTCCGCGGGAGTAGGCGTTACGCTCCAGGTCATGCGTGTGGCGGATGTGGTCGACACCGCCAAGCAGCGTGCCGAAATGCTTCCGGTTGGCGACGATGCCACCCACGGAAATGCCGCCGAAGTTGACGCCGTGGTAGCCGCGTTCCCGGCCGATCAGGCGCGTGCGGGCGCCCTCGCCGCGCACCCGGTGATAGGCGATCGCCATCTTCAGCGCGGTTTCCACCGATTCCGAGCCGGAGTTGGTGAAGAACACATGGTCGAGCGGGGAAGGCATCAGTGCGGTGAGCCGGGCGGCCAGCTCGAAAGCCGCCGGGTGGCCCATCTGGAAGGCCGGCGCATAGTCCATTTCGGCCACCTGGCGCTGCACGGCCTCGGTGATCTTCGGCCGCCCGTGGCCGGCGTTGCAGCACCAGAGGCCCGCGGTGCCGTCCAGCACCTGCCGCCCGTCGGCGGTGGTGTAATGCATGTCCTTGGCGCCGACGAAAAGGCGCGGGTTCTTCTTGAACTGCCGGTTCGACGTGAACGGCATCCAGAAGGCTTCAAGATTATTGGTAGCAAGCGCCGTCTTCGACATGGTTCCTCCAATCGCCCTTGTTTTCCCAAACGGGCGAAACATCGATCCAACAATCGACCGAAGGAGCGCCCGGCACCCTTTGCTGCGGCCGGGCCGGCTCAATTGCCTGCGTCGGTCCGCATCGGGCCGGGGCCGTCTCCGGTCGTTCCCATGAGCGGCGCTCGCGTTCCACGCAGGAGGCCGCGAACATGGGCCGCTCGTTGTGAAGAAGCGCGCGGTCGGCCTTCAAAGGCGTCCGCGGTCCGCTTCTCTTTCGCCGGTCGATGATATGGCTGCCGCCGGTTGGGCGATCAGCCGCTGTCATCCCCTGGCCGTCCGGACATACGTTATTCGCATGACCCGGGCTATCTGGAAGGTTGAACGGGCCGTTATCTTTTTTCTGGTCGGCCCGCCTGTCGTTGCGACCGTCGCGGCCAGGGTGTAAAACCTGACCAAACGGTCAAATCGAGCGTATGAACACTTGACCAAACGGTCAAGATCATTTTTCGATATCTCTACTCAAATCACGTTCATGGTCGGATGTCGCAGAAAACAACCCAGAAAAGCGCGGTGCGCGCGGAAAACGAGCGGACGATCCTGAAGGCGGCAGAGGCCGTTTTCGCCGATCACGGCTTTCGCGGCGCGACGACCGGCATGATCGCCGAGCGCGCGGGCATCCCCAAGGCGAACCTGCATTATTATTTCCCAACCAAGGAGGCGCTCTACCGCCGCGTCGTGGAGCATATCTTCAACATCTGGCTCGATGCGGCTAATTCCTTCGATGAGAGCGACGATCCGGTCGAGGCGCTGACGGCCTATATCTCCAAGAAGATGGATATCTCGCGCGAGCACCCGATGGGCTCCAAGGTCTGGGCGAACGAGATCCTGCACCGCGCGCCCGTCATCCAGGACTATCTGGAAACGACGCTGCGCGACTGGACGGCAAGCCGCGCCTCCGTCATCGAGCGCTGGATCGCGCAAGGGCGTATCGCTCCCATCGATCCGAACGCACTTTTGTACATGATCTGGGCGACGACCCAGCATTACGCGGACTTCAACCACCAGATCGACACGCTGAACGGCGGCAGGCCCCTCAGCGAGGAGCAGTTCGCCGAGGCCAAGAAAACGGTGATACAGATCGTGCTCGCCGGTATAGGTGCCGCGCCCGTGGCCCTTGCGCGTGATGCTTCGGCTCAAGCTGCCGGTGAGACGGAGGCGGCCGAATGAGCGCGTTTTCCGAAAGCGAGACCGGCAACGGCAGGGGCAACGGATCGGCCACCAAGATCCAGGAGAAAAACCGGGGGCGCATTCTGGAGGCCGCCTTTTCGGAATTCGCTCAATTCGGCTATCGCGGCGCGCGTATCGAGCATATCGCCGCGGCCGCCGGTATGTCGAAATCGAACCTGCTTTATTATTTCGGCTCCAAGAAGGACATCTACAAGGCGGTTCTGGCCGACCTTCTGGACATCTGGCTGGCGCCGCTGCGCACGCTCGATCCGGAAGGCGACCCGCGCGAGGAACTGTCCGCCTACATCAACCAGAAGATCGAGCTTTCGGCGCGTTATCCCGAAGCTTCTAAGCTTTTTGCAAACGAGGTCATGCAGGGTGCGCCGATGATCGGCGACGTGCTGGAAGGCTCGCTGAAGGCGCTGGTCGACGAGAAGGCGCAGGTTATCCGCACCTGGGCGGCCAATGGGAAAATACGCCCGGTCGATCCGCATCATCTCATCTTCATGATCTGGGCGACGACGCAGCATTACGCCGATTTCGCGACGCAGATCCGCGCGCTCACCGGCACCGGCATTGAAGAGGCGGAATTCCGCAAATCGGCGGAAGAAACCGTGGCGTCGATCGTCCTCGACGGGGTGGTTGCGAGGCAGGGTTGACCTCCCGTCTCGCCGCTTCCGCCACCGCGCCGACTTCCAATTTCCAGAGTTTCCTGCCTAATATATTGTTTCCGTTCGGAAAGGTAATGCGCCGGGGCACGCTCGCCTGACCGGACTTCGCTTTGTTTCGCGTATCGGGAGCCGGTCATGTCGAGATTTGTCGCTGCCCTCGCAATTCTTGCGTTCGCATCCCTGCCTGCTTTCGCCGCGTCTTGCGGAAACGACAGCGGCGGTTTCGGCGCGTGGCTTGAGGATTTCAAGCGCCGCGCGGTCGCATCCGGCGTTTCGCCACGCACAGTGCAGGGGGCGCTGAATGGCGTCTCTTACGACCGCAAGGTCATCCGGCTCGACCGGTCGCAGAAGTCCTTCAAGCTGAGCTTCGACCAGTTCCGCCAGCGTCGCGCGCCGGCCGGCACCATCGCTCTGGGGCGCAGGCAGCTGCGCAACAATCAGCGACTGCTCTCTAGTATCGAGAATTCCTATGGCGTCGCGCCGGAAATTCTTGTCGCCATCTGGGGCCTTGAAAGCGGCTTCGGGCGGTTTTCCGGCAATATGTCGGTCTTCCGCTCGCTCGCCACGCTTGCCTACGACTGCCGCCGTTCCGAGTTCTTCACGGAAGAGCTCTATGCGGCGCTCGTCATTGCCGACCGGGGTTACATGAGCCCGTCGGCGATGGTCGGCGCCTGGGCGGGCGAGCTTGGGCAGACCCAGTTTCTCGCCTCCAACTACGTGCGCTACGCGGTAGACTACGACCGCGACGGGCGCCGCGATCTCATCCGCTCGCGAGCGGACGTTCTGGCCTCGACGGCCAATTACCTGAGGCAAAAGGGTTGGCGGCCGGGCGGAGACTGGTCGCCGGGCACGCGCAACTACGCTGTCTTGAAGGAGTGGAACCGGGCGGAGGTTTATCGCCAGACGATCGCCTATTTCGCGACCGAACTCAGGCGCTGATCCCGTACTTGCCTTGTCGACCATTGCAGGATGAAGGTCGCAAGCGCGGTTATCGCAACGCCCGCGAAAACCGTGAGGCCCGGTGTGCCGTCGCCGACAGCCATCTTTTCCAGGACCACGAAGGCGGGCAAAAGGTAGGTATAGGCCATCACCTGGCCGGAGGGCAGGCGCACGGTTGCGAATTTCGCGAGATAGAAGGTGAGTGCGGTTGGAAAGACGGCGAGATAGGCGATGCCGCCGTAGATCTTCCAGGGCACGGCCGTCCAATCGGCTGCAAGGATCGCCGGCAGGCCGAAGACGAACAGCGCGGCTGAACCGCCCATAAGCACCCACAGGGTGAAAAGCATCAAGGGTTCCGCTCCGTGCAGTTTGCGCACGAAGGGCGAATAGGCGGCGAACGCCACGCAGCCGATCAGGAACATCCGCTCGCCGTAGCCGAGCGACAGGTTCAGGAGGGCCGCGATATTGTCGCCGTAAAGTACGACCAGCGCGCCGCAGCCGGCGATCGCGAGACAGACGAGCTGCAGGCGCGTCATCGTCTGGCGCAGGAGGATCCATGCGATCGCCGCCGTCATCGCGGGCACGAGCGCGAACAGCGCGCCGGTGTTGATCGCGGTCGTATAGCGAAGGCCCTCGAACATGGCGACGAAGTAGAAGGCAAGCAGGCTGCCCACCCATGTGGCTTTCGCGGCTTGCGCTGGAGAAGGCATTCGCCACTCGCCGCGCGCGGCGACGATGCCGGCGAAGACGAATGTCGCCAGCAGGAAGCGCAGGAAGGTGAGCGCGCGCGGGTCGAGTGCCGGCGAAATCGCCTCGCCGACAGGAAATGTCGTCGAGATCACGAGAATGAAGAGCAGCATTGCCAGATGCGCACGCAAATTCCCCGCCGCCTTGTCTGCGCCGGAGTTTTTGCCCACGGCTCCTGTGATCGGCTGGTTCATCCTGCTCCAATCTTTCTAGAGCGCTTTCCACGAAATCCGACTCAGATTTCGCGGGATATGCTCTAAGCGCCGAAGATAGCGCTATCCGGACATGATAAGACGGCAAAAAGCCGGCGCACTATAGCTGCGCCGGCTTTTCCCACAGTCCCGAATTGCCGCTTCGCAGTTCGAAAACGCGCCGGTTACTCGGCCGCCTCCATCACCCGGTTGGGGTTGTTCGGATGCGTCGTCCAGTCGGCGAACCTGGTGTCGATCGGCTGCTTCGTGCGCGGATCCACGCCACTCGTCATCGGCTCCATGGTGATGCAGTTTTCAACGGGGCAGACGCTGACGCACAGGTTGCAGCCCACGCATTCCTCGTCGATCACCTCGAAGTGACGCGCCCCGTCCACCATCGCCGTGATCGCCTGGTGCGAGGTATCCTCGCAGGCGATGTGGCAGCGTCCGCACTTGATGCAGAGGTCCTGGTCGATCTTCGCCTTGGTGATGTAGTTGAGGTTGAGGTTCTGCCAGTCGGAGCAGTTCGGCACGGCCATGCCGACGAATTCGTCGATCGACGTGTAGCCCTTTTCGCCCATCCACTCCTTCAGCCCGTCGATCATGTCCTGCACGACCTTGAAGCCATAGGTCATGGCGGCGGTGCACACCTGCACGTTGCCTGCGCCAAGCGCCATGAACTCGGCCGCGTCGCGCCATGTGGTCACGCCGCCGATGCCGGAGATCGGCAGGCCGGCGGTTGCCGGGTCGCGGGCGATTTCCGCCACCATGTTAAGCGCGATCGGTTTCACCGCCGGTCCGCAGTAGCCGCCGTGCGCGCCCTTGCCGTCGATGGTCGGCGTCGGCGCCATGATGTCGAGGTCGACGCCCACGATGGAGTTGATCGTGTTGATCAGCGAGACGGCGTCCGCGCCGCCGTTTTTCGCCGCCTGGGCGGGCTTGCGGATGTCGGTTATGTTCGGCGTCAGCTTCACGATCACCGGCATTTTGGTGTTTTCCTTGCACCAGCGGGTGACCATTTCGATGTATTCCGGCACCTGCCCGACGGCCGAGCCCATGCCGCGTTCGGACATGCCGTGCGGGCAGCCGAAGTTCAGCTCCACGCCGTCGGCGCCCGTATCCTCGACCTTCCTCAGAATGTCGATCCAGTTCTTTTCCTCGCACGGCACCATCAGCGAGACGACGAGCGCCCGGTCGGGCCAGTCGCGCTTCACCTGTTTGATTTCCCTGAGGTTCACCTCAAGCGGGCGGTCGGTGATGAGCTCGATGTTGTTGAGGCCCAGAAGGTTGCGGTCGCGCCCGTGGATCGCGCCGTAGCGCGGCCCGTTCACATTGACCACATGCGGGTCCTCGCCCAGCGTCTTCCAGACGACGCCGCCCCACCCGGCCTCATAGGCGCGGATGACGTTATAGGCCTTGTCGGTCGGCGGCGCTGAGGCCAGCCAGAACGGGTTCGGCGATTTGATGCCGAGGAAATTGCTTGTCAGATCGGTCATGTCGGTCCCCTTCTTTCCCTGGGGCGGAATGAAATTCCGGAAAATTGAGGTTCAGCCCGTGATGGCTGCGTGGATGGAGCGCGCGGCAAGCTTGCCGTCTTCCACCGCGGCCACCGTCAGGTCCTCTCCGCCGGCCACACAGTCGCCACCGGCCCAGACCTTGTCGAGAGAGGTCTTGCGCTCGCCGTCGACACGGATCCGGCCCGCGTAGAGCTCCAGCGCGTCGGATCCGCCGGCAACAGGATCGGCGATAAATGTCTGGCCGATCGCCTTGAACACCTGGTCGGCCTCGAACCGCTCTGTCTCGCCGGTGCCCGAAAGCCTGCCGTTCGCATCCAGCGCGGTACGCTCCGCCTCGATGGCGATGACATGCCCGCCCTCGCCGATCAGGCGCTTGGGCTGGAACCACTCGCGGATCAGAACTCCGTTCGTCTGGGCAAGCTCCTGCTCGTAGCGGCTTGCCTTCATGGCGTCCTGGCCGCGCCGGTAGAGGATCGTCACCTCGTCAGCACCGAGGCGCTTGGTCTGCACGGCAATGTCGATCGCCGTCATGCCGCCGCCGATGACGACGACCTTGCGCCCGACGGGAAGCTTGGCGCGGTCCGTCTCCTGGCGCAGCTCCGCGATATAGGCGACCGCGTCGATCACGCCGGAAAGCTCCTCGCCCTCGGCGTTAAGCGCATTCACGCCGGGCAGGCCCATGCCGAGGAAGACGGCATCATATTCGCCGCGCAGCCCCGCCAGCGTGATGTCGCGGCCGAGCGCCTTGCCGGTTTCCACTTTGATGCCGCCAACGGACAGCAGGAACTCCACCTCGCGCTGGGCGAAGTCGTTCACCGTCTTGTAGGCGGCGATGCCGTATTCGTTGAGACCGCCGAGCTTTTCGCGCGCCTCGAAGATCGTGACGTCATGGCCCTTCAGCGCAAGGGCGTGGGCGCAAGCCAGGCTCGCCGGTCCGCCGCCGACCACGGCGATCTTCTTGTTCGTCGGTGCTTCGCGGGTGAAATGCGAACCGGAAACCTTGTCCATGTAGGTGTCGGTCGCATAGCGCTGCAAAAGGCCGATCTTCACCGGCTTGTCTTCCGCCTCGTTGCGCACGCAAGCTTCCTCGCACAGCGTTTCCGTTGGGCAAACGCGCGCGCACATTCCGCCAAGAATGTTTTCGGCGAAGATCGTCTTCGCCGCGCCCACCGGGTTGCCGGTCTGGATCTGGCGGATGAACTGCGGAATGTCGATCGACGTCGGGCAGGCGATCGTGCAGGGCGCGTCATAGCAGAAGTAGCAGCGGTCCGCCTCGACGGAGGCTTCATGCCTGTCGAGCGGCGGATGGATGTCGTCGAAATTCTTCAGATAGTCTTCGGGCGACAGGCGGCCCGCACGGATATCGGGCGCCGAAAGTACGTCGGCCATTTAAGGACCTCCGGATCGGACCGAACGCAAGATGCCGCCGCTGCGGGGCGGGCGTCTCTGTTCCGGTCGGTTGTTCCTCTCCGCGGCCTCGGCTTGTTCAGGCGGGCCGCTGTCTGGCGATTGTCGCGGCCGGCGCCTCGTTCAGGTGGGCATTTCGGTCCGCTTCGCCTATTGGGCCGAATTTTGACCAAATAGTCAAATTTTTTATTCGCACGCCTGATTATTGGCGGTCCGGGGCCTGCCGTCCTTTTCCCGAAGGGTCGGCGACCAGAGGCATCTTGAGCGTGAATGGCCTCGTCGCAATGATTTCGCCATTCACCTGAATGTCTATCGCATGGCCGCCAGCATAGTATTTTCGCGTGGTGATCTCGCGCATGCCGTGGCGCTTGAAGAGCCTGATCGACCCTCCGCCTTCAAGCATGACGTTACGCCATTTGAAGACTTTCGGGCTGGTGCCGCCATTCGCCTTGCGGTGATGGATCACGTAGTCGATCACCAGTTTCTGCGGCTCGGGCGAGGTCGAGACGATCTCCGCTTCGAATTCCAGATCCGAACCGAATTCGACGCTTTGCGAAACGGAAAGAAAATCCGCCCTGACCCGCGCCGGACCAAAACCCAGCGCGGCAAGCGTTTCGGGATGGCCTTTCTTGATCAATGTGCGGCAGGCGTGGCGCACCAGCCGCGCGCGGTTCTTTCCCGCGCCCTCAAGCCATCGTTTTGCGGTTTGCGCGATCTTGTCCGGATGGTCCTTGCTGATATCGTTCAGATTGTTGGCGACAGAACGGCGGACATATTCCTCCTTGTCATCCTTCAGCTTCTCCAAAAGTTCCATGACCGGGGCCGGATCGGCTATGAATTGCGGAAGCTTCGGCGCCCAGGGCAGCCTCGGACGCGTCCCTTCGGACACGAGGCGGCGCACGTGCTGGTTCGGGTGGTCCGTCCAGTCGTGCAACACTTCCAGCGTTTTCTCCGGCGCGCGCAGCAGAACCGGGCGGATGGCGAATTCCGCGCTGCAGCGCATGGTCAATTCCTTGAGAAGCAGCATCGTCGTTTCGAAATGCGCCGTGCCTTTCTCGGCGACATAATCCGCCAGGGGAAGTGTTGCCCAGCCGGTCAACCCCCTTCCGTCGCTGCGCGCATCGAAATCGACTTCGCTCAACACGGGGCCGAGGCAGTCGAGCACGATTTCGGCAGCGTGCGGGAAATCCTCCGGAAGGTGGCAAGCAAGCGTCCGCGTGATCCGCTGCGAGCGCTGCTTGAGTTCAAGTTCCTCGAATCCGTCCAGCGTCTCAGTGGCGAAACCTTCCGCATCGAACGAATTCCAGCGGTTCGAAAATACGCTGGCCATCGACCGGACAAGCTCGGGGGAAAAAATATTCTTCAGCGGTTCAGCCATCGCGGTGTGGCCCGAAAAGCGAATCCAGAACGATCGCGGCGTGTCGGCATCGGCGGATAAGTCGCCGCCGGTTTTCGCAGCGCGCGTATCAGCGCCCGGGGTTCCCTGTCAATATTTGTCACCGGTCGTTCTGAAATAAACCGGCCCGGGCCATCGTCCGGGCCGTTGTCGCTCAGCGTTGCCGAAATATCGCTGCGGCAGAGAAACTGTTCGAACGCGGCCGGTTCGCTCGAAAATTGCCGCAATGTCACATTCTCTTGACCGCAAGAACGCCCACGCGCGGAAAACCTCCGCCGGGCCCCATCGACGGAGAGAACCATGCGGGTCGATATTCTTGCCGGCATCATTGCCATCGCGCTTCTCTTGATCGCGGCGACAGCGCCTGCGGATGCGGAATATCCCGTGTTCGATTGTGTCCAGGGGGACGAGACTACCTGCAAGGCGCAAAACTGAGCCGGCTTAGAATGTCCGCTGCACGCGGAAGGTGCTTACCCAGAAATCGCCATCGGAAAGGCCTGAGGCGCGCGTGAAGTCGCGCGTCTGATAGCCCACTTCCGCGCCCATCACGAAACCGGAAACCGGCTGCCAGGTCAGCGTGGCGTTGCCGCCCCATTGCGCGAAGTCATAGGCGCGCAAGGCAGCATCGGCTTGGTGATAGCCGCCTTCCAGCGCGATCTCCCAATCGCCGAAGATCGGCTGGCGGTATCCGGCGGCGAAGTTCCAGGTCGTTGTCGTCTCCAGCGAATTTCCGCTCACCACGGCATCGGTGATCTGCCCGTTCCAGCTGTCGATGCCGTATCGGCTCGCGCCGTCGGTATAGATGGCTTCGGCGAGGAAAGCCGCGCCGGGCGTCACGAAAGGCGCGTTCACGGTCACACCGGCGCCGATGGCGAAGCCGAGTTCGGAATCCGCCGTGCCCTGGAAGGTCGACCGGTCGTAAGTGACGTGGTGCAGCGCGCCCATCACCTGCGCCGAGCCCCAGCCCTGGTCGACGCGAAGGGCCGCCACGAAATCCGGAACCCGGTGCCCGCCATAGGCGTTCGCGGCGATCAGCGACGTGCCGGCGGCGTTCAGCCGGGCGATGTTCGTGCGCCGGCGCGTGCCATCTTCCAGAGATACGGTCGCCGAAAACCCGTTGCCGAAGCCTTGCGTGTAGGAAAAGAGGTTCTGCTTGATGTCCGTATAGTCGGTGAAGAACACGCCGAAGGCATAGCCCGTCCAGTAATCCCAGACGGATTGCGCGCGCCCCGCCGTCAGCCCGCCGAACTGGATGAAGCCGAATTCGATCGTCGCCGTATCGCCGGCCGTGCCCGTCTGGTTCTGGAAGACGGCGCTCAGATAAGTCCGCAGGAGGCCGTATTCCGTGTGCGTTCTTGCGTCGAACCGGGCGTAGCCGCGCGCGCGAAAGCGGGTGGAGATATCGCTGTCCTCGTCCCAGAAGTTGGGGCTGTCGCCGAACTGCTGGGCGGAGATTTCCGCGCGTATCCGCCCGCCGACCTTGAGGCACGTTTCCGTGCCCGGCAGGTAGAAGAAGCCGTCGCCGAATGCGTCGCACACCCGAACATAGTCGACAGGCTCGGGCGCGACGGCCAAATCCGCCGCGTAACCCGCTGAAGGAACGGCGGCAAACCCGGCTGCCGCCACGAATTTGAGGGGAGCGAATCGCACGGTCTTCTCCATATGAGTCCGGTCTACCGGAGAAGAATCTATCGTCGCGGCACTTTCAACTTCCGCGAGGTAATTTGAAGACTTTGCGCCCCAACCTGTAGCCCGCGCGCCACACCGTCCTCTTGCTAAGCTCGCGTGCCTGGCGTCAAACTCCTTCCAAAATCAGAAATCGGGAGAACCTTCGTGAGCAAAGCCCGCGTGAATCGCCGCGTCATCCTCGCCTCGCGCCCGAAGGGCGTGCCGCAGGCGAAGCATTTCGCGATAGACGAGGCGCCGATGCCGGCTCTCGCCGAGGGCGAAATCCTGATCCGCAACGAATATTGGTCGGCCGATCCCGCGCAGCGCGGCTGGGCGAACGATGCGCCCAACTATCTGCCCCCCGTCGCGCTGGGCGATCCCATGCGCGGTTTCGCCGTGGGCAAGGTGATCGAGTCCCGCCACCCGGATTACGCGGTGGGCGAGGCGGTTACCGGCATGTTCGGCTGGCAGACCCATGCGGTAAGCAACGGGTCGAATGTCGATAGAAAAGTGACGGAGACGGATCTTCCGCTCTCGCTTGCCCTCGGCGTTCTCGGCCTCAACGGCATCACCGCCTATTTCTGCCTGCTGGAGGTTTGCGCGCCGAAGGCGGGTGAAACCGTCGTCGTTTCCACCGCCGCGGGCGCGGTCGGCTCGGCCGTCGGGCAGATCGCGAAGATAAAGGGCTGCCGCACCGTCGGCATTACGGGCAGCGATGAAAAGGCCGAGCTTTGCCGCAAACGTTTCGGCTATGACGTGGCGATCAACTACAAGACGGAAAATGTCGCGAAGGCCGTAAAGGCCGCCTGCCCCAACGGGGTGGACTGTTATTTCGACAATACATCCGGCCCGATCAGCGATGCGGTGATGGAAAACCTTGCCAGAGGCGCGCGGATCGCCATTTGCGGCACGGCGGCGATACAGGACTGGGAGCCGATCCCTCAGGGCCCCCGCGTTCACCGGCAGTTGCTGGTGGCGCGTGCGCGCATGCAGGGTTTCATCGCGTTCGATTATCAGGCCCGTTTCCCCGAAGCGCTTTCCCAACTGGCGGAATGGGTGCGTGAGGGCAAGCTTGCCTATAACGAGCATGTGCTGGACGGTCTCGCCGCCGCTCCCGGCGCGATAGCCATGCTCTATCGGGGCGAAAACACCGGCAAGCTCGTGATCCGGGTGGATTGACAGCGTTTTACGCTGTCATCGCCGTACCACTCCTGTCATCCCCGCGCAGGCGGGGCTTGTCCTCGGCTTGATCGGGGAACCTCCCTCCCCACGCTGTGTCCTCTCGTCGCGCTCCCGCGCCGTGTCCTCTCCTTCGTCATCCCGGACCAGCGAGGCGAGCGTGCGAGCCGAGTGCCGATCCGGGACCCAGCGCATCAGTCGCGCGTTAGCGCGCTTCCGCCGAGAAATAGAGCGGGCTTCGCCCGCAGCAGATATCTGGCTCCCGGGTCATCGTTCAGCTTACGCTTCACTCGCCCGGGATGACGCCTGAGAGCGCGGCAAACGCTCATCTCTCCTGCGTCCAATTGCTCCACCGCCCCCGCATCACGCCTGTCATTCCCGCGAAGGCGGGAACCTCCCTCCAAACGCCGCGTCCTCTCCTTCGTCATGCCCGGGCTTGACCCGGGCAACCATTCAAAATCGCCGTTTGCCGCAACCTCTCTATGGGTCGCCGGGTCTGCGCCCGGCGATGACGACCCGAGAGGCATCACCACTCCCTCCACCGTCACCCCGTGCTTGACACGGGGGCCATTGGCCCCTCTTCGCAGAATGTAGCTTTCGGCTTGACTGCGCCTTTCCATCTGATCGGCCGATGTCAGCGATACGGTAGGGCTTTTGTAGAAGTATTTATATCAAAAGCGATAGATTATTCGCCGTCGCAATATATTATAGCAGCGCTCAGCGATTTAGCGCTATTTTTAAAGTTATAAATTGGATAATAATGTTACAGTATGACGTATTAACGATTTCAAGTATATCCGTATTTTTTAAATATATTCTTGATTTTATTTTGAATATCCGCAACATAAATCTTATCGAGATTGTCGTTACCTTCGAATACGCCTCGACTATTATCTGCTAAAAATCCCGCCCGCCTACCAATTTCGATCAGTATGTAGACAATATCTTCGACTGCTGCTTTTGGTAGAAATTGAAAAGCACGCACCCGCCAATCCTCAATAGCACCGGAACTAAGGCCTGCTAAAGGGCAGTTAATGCAACAATGCGAGGAATTTATAGTGCTTAATATGGAACGTTCGATATTAATGCGAGCGTTAAATCTCGAGGTTCGCTCTGTCATTTTATAGCCCTAATATGTTCGCTAACGGCTATTGCCCATGGTTTTACAGTAGATGCAGCCTCAAAGGCCAATTCAGGTGTTACTCTCAGAGGTGTTATGCCTCTAGTGCTAGCCATTCGGCACAGCATTATCTTATCATATAAGTGCTTAGGTAGTGTGAGAGCGAAACTATTAAGTGCATATGGAGCGTATCTTCCAAAAAAAGGATTTTCAAGTAAGTGCCAACTTGCAGACATCGCTATATTTCGCGCGCAAACATAAACTATGCCCATCTCAAAAATAGCGTTTTCTGGATGCCTTTCAATGTTTGCTTGGGTCTCGAGAAGTATGTCAGTAAGGCCTGTAACATCTTCTGTTGCCGTTTTATAAGCTTTAGGAGGACCAAAAATACTACTAAGGTGAGTGAAATTATTTAAACTGTAAGATTCTTTGTGTAGGTGCCAAGCAAATAAATGACCGTTCATGTACATCCTTCGTAATTTGGCTTCGCCATAAAATGAAATAGAGGGGCGCTTGTTAAATATAGAAACTATATAATTTTCAATTATTTCCTCTTTTACAGTGCCAAATCCATCTTTCACTACCACAATCACATCTAAATCACTAAAATTATCAGTATCGCCTCTTCCATGCGATCCAAATACGGAGATATTGATAATATTTTTCGGTAGTAAATGGAGCATTGTTTACCTGTGCGAAAGCCATCGAAATAAACCAGTCACCAATACGCCAAACGCAACATAACGTGTGACAACGACAATCCATTCCAATAATATAATTCTACTTGCAGGTAAAATGAAATCTACATCTAAAAATAGACTTAAATAATAATATAGGTATTCTAAGTATGTTTTAGAAACAAAAGAGATTGTTGCGTCAGAATGGTTGTATACCAAATTTATTGTTGAAATTAGAGCTGCCAATCCCAGTAGGACAATAGTGGAAAAAGCCAATCTCCACAAGCGTTCACCGTGTCCCCATAGAAAAGAATCAAACCATAAGGCAACGCGTTGCAAACCAATTTTCATTTGATTTCCAAAGCCACTGTATTTCTTTTTATAATAAGATTCATCCTGCCTCCAAGCCCGTCGTAAATGCTCTTTTCTTGCGTCTATCTCTTTTAGTATAAATTTTCTAGCTGATGAAACGTCTCCTAAAGACATGGAGTTTTTTCTTAGTATCTGGAGAAATTCCCGTCGGACGTTCGGTTCGTCTGGTAAATTATTTAAGAGTTCATTGGTTGAGATACGCGTGCCTGTAAAGTCAGAATATCGAAAATCGCAGCCCACAAATGAGGCATTTCTGAAATTACAATTGATAAAATGGCATCCTACAAACTTACAATTTTTAAAACAAGCATTGTGAAAATAACCTCTGGTTATTAAACTGTAGGAAAAATCAACATCTACATAGTCGACACTTTTTCCGCTAACATCAGTCAGGAAAGCGTGTTGAATACGCTTCCCATTTATTTCCTTAAGTTTTACATTTTCAAGTTCAATTTTTTCGAACACTGCAACATCTTTATCTGGAATACTACCGCCCGAAGCGGCTTGGGTGGCCATCAGGTTAGCTCCTTACGAGTAATCATTCTTGCAGGTTGGCATGTTAGTTCGCCGTGCTGCAACCTTTCATCTCTCAGCCAGGACGGAGATCATACAGGTTTCAAGGTGGGCAAGATAAATACTATAGTTGGAATCACTAATGCGCCTCGTCCCAATTGTCTGCCGCTCTCGCGTCCACCTGCAGGGGCACGGCCAGTTGCACAGCCGGTTCCGCGGCCTTTTCCATCACGTCCTTCACCAGCGGGATCGTCTTTTCCACCTCGTCGTCCGGCACTTCGAAGATCAGTTCGTCGTGCACCTGAAGCAGCATTCTGGCTGAAAGCTTCGAGCTCGCGAGGCGGTCTTCCATGCGGATCATCGCCCGGCGGATGATATCCGCCGCAGAGCCCTGGATCGGCGCGTTGATCGCCGCGCGCTCCAGGAAGGAACGCATGTTCGGGTTCTTCGTGTTCACTTCCGGGTAGTGCGCCTTGCGGCCGAAGATCGTGCGCACGTATCCGTTTTCATGCACGAATTTCTTCGTCGCCTCCATATAGTCGCGGATGCCGGGGAAGCGCTGAAAGTAAGTCTTGATGTAGTCTGCCGCCTCGCCCCGCGATATGCCGAGCTGGGCGGCAAGCCCGAAGGCGGAAATGCCGTAGATGATGCCGAAGTTGATCGCCTTCGCCCGGCGGCGGACCATCGGGTCCATGTCCTTCACGGGTACGCCGAACATCTCGCTCGCCGTCATGGCGTGGATGTCGAGCCCATCCTCGAACGCCTGTTTGAGCTGCGGAATATCCGCCATATGAGCAAGCACGCGAAGCTCGATCTGGCTGTAGTCCGCCGAAAGCAGCTTGTGGCCCTTGTCCGCGACGAAAGCCTTGCGGATCTTGCGCCCTTCTTCCGTCCGCACAGGGATGTTTTGCAGGTTCGGCTCGGAAGAGGAAAGCCGCCCCGTTGTGGTCGCGGCCAGCGAATAGGACGTGTGCACCCGCTTCGTTTCCGGGTGGATGTAACCCGGCAGCGCGTCGGAATAGGTGGATTTCAGCTTGGAAAGCTGGCGCCATTCGACGATGCGCGAGGGCAGCTCGTGGCCTTCCGCCGCCAGGTCGTCCAGCACCGAGACGGAGGTGGACCATGCGCCCGTCTTCGTCTTCTTGCCGCCGGGCAGGCTCATCTTGCCGAACAGGATATCGCCAAGCTGCTTCGGGCTGCCGATGTTGAAACTTTCGCCCGCAAGCTCGTGGATTTCGGATTCAAGGCGCGCCATGCCTTGCGCGAATTCGCCGGAAAGGCGCGACAGCATCTGCCGGTCGACGGAGACGCCCCGCTCCTCCATCCGTGCCAGCACCGGCACCAGCGGACGCTCCAGCGTTTCGTAGACGGTCGCCATATGGTCGCCCGCAAGGCGCGGTTTCAGCACCCGCCACAGACGCAGCGTCACATCCGCGTCTTCCGCTGCATAGGCCGACGCGCGCTCGATCGGCACCTTGTCGAAGGTCACCATCGACTTGCCGGAGCCCGCCACCTCCTTGAAGGGGATCGGCGCATGGCCGAGCCAGCGCTGCGACAGCTCGTCCATGCCGTTGCCGCCCTTGCCGGCGTCGACGGTGTAGGAGAGCAGCATCGTATCGTCGAAGGGCGCGACCTCGATGCCATAGCGCTTCAGCACCAGCCAGTCGTATTTCAGGTTCTGCGCGATCTTCAGCACCGACGGCGCTTCCAGCATCGGCTTGAGAACGTCTAGCGCGTCTTCCAGTCTGATCTGGCCGGGGATAAGTCCGCCGCCGCCCAGAAGGTCGCCCTCTCCCTCCACATGGGCAAGCGGGATGTAGCAGGCCTTGCCGGGTTCCGTTGCCAGCGACACGCCGACAAGCTGCGCCTGCATGGCATTGAGCGACGTCGTCTCCGTGTCGACGGCGACCAACCCCCGCTCGAAAGCCTCCGCGACCCATTCCTTCAGCCGGTCGAGGTCCATCACGGTTTCGTAACCGCTGGTGTCGATCTTTTGCGCGCGGGCTTCTTCCGCCCGGGAATCCGCCAGCGCATCCGGCGTCCAGGGGCCGGTGTCGGGCGCAAAGCCGTGAGGGATTTCTGATGAACCTTTTTCGGCCGCTTTGGAATTCTGATCGCCCGGCGCGGAATTCATCACGCGGCCCTTGCCGTCCGGCGTGTCCCAGCCCCTGATTTCGAATTCTGCGGGCTCGACTTCCGCAATGTCGGCGCCGGTTTTTTCCGCCACGCGCCGCGTCAGCGTGTTGAATTCCATGGCCTTCAGGAAGGCGACGGCCCTCGGCCCGTCCAGGGTTTCGACCGCCAGCGCGCCCAGCGGCACGTCCAGCGGCACATCCTCCTTCAGCGTCACCAATTGCCTGGAAATCCGCGCCTGTTCGGCGAATTCGATCAGGTTCTGCCGCCGTTTCGGCTGCTTGATCTCCTCTGCCCTGGACAGCAGCGTCTCAAGGTCGCCATACTCCTGGATGAGCTGCGCCGCCGTCTTCAGCCCGATGCCCGGTACGCCCGGCACATTGTCGACCGAGTCGCCCGCAAGCGCCTGAACTTCAATGACTTTATCGGGCGTCACACCAAATTTCTCGGCAACATCCTCAACGCCGAAAATCTTGCCTTTCATCGTGTCGATCATGCCGACGTTGGGGCCCAAAAGCTGCATCAGGTCCTTGTCGCCGGAAGCGATCGTCACCCGCGCGCCCGCCTTTTCCGCCTGGCGTGCGTAGGTGGCGATCAGGTCGTCCGCCTCGAAGCCCTCCTGCTCGATGCAGTGGACCGAAAACGCCCGCGTCGCCTCGCGGATCAGGCCGAACTGCGGGATCAGGTCCTCCGGCGGTTCCGGGCGCTGGGCCTTGTATTCCGGATAAATCTCGTTGCGGAAGGTCTTCGCCGAATAGTCGAAGATCACGGCCATATGCGTCGGCTCGTCGCCCGGCTCCGGCGTCAGCCCCTCCTGCAGCAGCTTCCACAGCATGTTGCAGAAGCCCGAGACCGCGCCGACGGGCAGCCCGTCCGACTTGCGGGTCAGCGGCGGCAGCGCGTGGTAGGCACGGAATATAAAGGTGGAACCGTCGACGAGGATAAGATGATCGTCGGGCGTGAGCGATGAGGCGTTGGATTCGTTCGGCATGGGCCGGACGATGCCCGCGAATTCGCCAAAGGGCAAGCCGCTATTGGGGGTTGTCGCCTATTCCGCGGCTTGCGGCGAAGGCGCTGGTCTGCGGGGATTGTCGATCCGCGCCCAGGCCGGCCGCACGAAGAGGAACCGCCCGTACCCGGTCTTTTGAATGAGCCACCACAGAACAAGCGGTGCGGTGACGCCGGCAGCCGTGACGATCACCGAAATCGTGCCGATGTCGGAAATGATCCCGAGTTTCAGGAGCACCGTTCGCGACACCGCCATCGGGAAGAAGAAGGCAAGATAGATGACGATGGAATTCTCGCCGCAGTGACGCAAGGGCGCAGCGACGCCGATCTGGGTCAGCAGCGCGGAAACCGTAATGACGGCGAATGCGCCGATCGCGCCGAGAAAAAGGCTGACGAGCGGAAGGTCGGCATGGCCCTGGAACACCAGCATTCCGTTGGCGAGCGCCCAGACGAACAACCCGCCGACGGCAACCGCCATGTGACGCCGGGCCCACGCGGCGATTTCGAAGGCGTTTGTCGCGAAGATGTAGCCCGAATAGAAATAGACGTAGCGCGAGCAAAACTCGTCGAGCGTGACCCAGCCGGTATGGATCGGCGCGATCTGCAGGATGGCGGCGCCCGCCAGCATGACGGGCCAGGGAACGCCGATCTGCCGTGCGGCCTTGGTAACGACGAACATGACCGGCAGCAGGTAGATGAACCAAAGGGTGCCGAAGGGCTGCACGAAGCTCAGGAGATACGCGCGAAGCACGCCCGCCCAGCCGATTTCGGCTGCGAAATGCGGGGCCTTGACGATGAATTGCAGCGTCACCCAAAGCGCGTAGAAGTACGCGAAGTGCACCACCTTGCGGTCGGCATAAAGCCGCCAGTCCCGGTCGATCACATTGGCGAGGAAGAGCCCGGAAATCAGGAAGAAATCCGGCATTCTGAAGGGGCGCGCGAATTCGACGAGGTATCCCATCCAGCCGGTTTGCCCGGCGGCGGCCTCCACGCCCAGGGTTGAATGCATCATGACGACGAAAACGATGCAGAAGCCCTTGGCCGTATCGACCCAGTCGACGCGTGTTTTGCTCCCTTCGCCCATTCCGGTCCTCCTCCTTGGCGCGAGTCTGCCTGCGCCTGATCGAAGCGTGGCGACCCGTTGCCGGGACGACAAATCGTAAGGTGTCAGGGTGTAGGCCGCGTTAACGTTGCGTCGGTCATTGGCTCAAAAATGCGTGTGTGAGGGGCGGCCTTGCGAAAGCAGGTCAGTCTTCCGGGCCGAAGCGCCGCCCGATCGGGAAACGGCCGACGTTGCCGCGAAACGGCTGGATCAGCATCCGGTCGAGCCAGAGATCGCGCGGCGTACGAAACTGGTCGACGCCGATTGCCATCTTCTCGTGGCCGTCGCGGGGCTGCGGGCGGTAGGTGCCGAGCAGCCGGTCCCACCAGGGAAGGTTGAAGCCGAAATTGCTGTTGGCCTCGTCCGGGTGGACGGAGTGATGCACCCGGTGCATGTCCGGCGTCACGACAAAGAGCCGCAGGATCCGGTCGATACCCGCGGGCAGGTGGATGTTGCTGTGATTGAACATCGAAGTACCGTTGAGCAGCACTTCGAAAACGAGAACGGCGGCGGCAGGCGGGCCAAGGGCCGCGACGGCGGCCAGCTTCAGCGCCATCGACAGCAGGATTTCGATTGGGTGGAAGCGCAGGCCCGTCGTGACGTCGAACTCAAGGTCGGCATGGTGCATGCGGTGCAGCCTCCAGAGGGCGGGCACGGCATGAAACATCACGTGCTGAAGGTAGATCACAAGGTCGAGCACGAGCAGCGTCACGACGAATTCCAGCCAGAGCGGCCAGCCGGCAATATTGAAAAGGCCCCATCCTCCTTTTTCGGCAATAAGGGCCAGCCCGACGGCAAGTACGGGGAAACTCAGGCGTACGAGCAGCGTATCGACCACCACGACAGCCAGATTGTTGGACCAGCGCAAAAGGCGCGGTATTTCCAGCCGGCGGCGGGGCGCGGCGACCTCGAATACAGCCATCGCAAGCAGGATCGCGAAGAATGCGGAAAAGCGCACTGCAGGTTCGTGATCGAGAAGAAATTCCGTCATCTGGCGCGGCGTCCGCCTTCGCCGTCAGGTGTCGGGCCGGTTCTTCCAGGGGCTGATGCGGCGCGGATCGCCACCTGCGCCCTGGTTTGCGCGGGTATCGCCATTTTTTGCGGTCCAATCCTCTTCGTCCAGATCGACGATATCCGGATCCCGCCGATAGCGCCTTGCGCCCTGAACCACCGTGACATCCGCATGCCTGATTATATAGCGCCCGATTGCCGTGCGCACCGGCGGAATGAACAGGAGCAAGCCGAGCGTATCCGTGACGAACCCCGGAATGAGAAGCAATATCGCCGCGATGACAATAAAGGCGCCATGGATGATATCGTCTCCCGGCACGCGTCCCGCGTCGATCTCGCTACGCATGCGTGTCAGCAGGCTCAGCCCCTGAACCCGCAGCATGAGCGTGCCGGCGAGCGCGGTAAGGACCGTCAAGCCGATTGTCGGTATCGCGCCGATCTCGGAGCCGACCTCGATGAGAACGAAGATCTCGAGCAGAGGTACGCCGATAAGCACGAGTAGAATGAGAAGTCCGATGGGCATTTGCGATCCGGTCGGTTGGGACTTGTGAAGCCATGACCTGCACAGTCGGCTCACGATCTCAAATAGGATGCGAAACCGCGGAGTGCGAGGGAAATTCTCCGCAAATGTTAAGGCCGGTGCGTCATCGGGCTTGTGAAAAGGTCTGGATGCTGCTTCAAGGAACCTTACATTAGAGGTGAGACCCTGTGTGCCGTGGGCAATCCGGAAGCGGATTTCGTCATGGCCTGGTTCCTCAGCCCGATCATTCTCCGGGGCGATGTGCCGAGCATCCCCGGTCGCATCACGCGATTACACGGCCGGACGCGACATGAGCGAAATATTCGACGTCTACAACATCATCTTCCTGGCGCTTGCGATTTTCATTTTCCTGAGGCTGCGCAGCGTACTTGGAAAACGGACCGGCAACGAACGGCCCCCGTTCGATCCCTATTCCGCGCCCAAGGAAAACCGTTCGCGCAATGGCGCCGGCGAAAACGGCAGCGACAACGTGATTCCCCTTCCCGGCCAGACGGAGCCGATGGACCTTGAACCGGAGGGTGAGCCCGCCACCTCCGCGGCAACCCTCGACAAGGTGGCGCCGAAGGGTAGCGCGCTCAACGAGGCGCTGCGGCAGATCCTTTCCGCCGATCGCTCGTTCGATCCCTCCCAGTTCCTTGAAGGCGCGAAATACGCCTATGAGATGATCGTCACGGCCTATGCCAATGGCGACCGCAAGATGCTGAAGAACCTCCTGTCGAAGGAGGTCTACGAAGGCTTCGTGGCCGCTATCCAGGACCGTGAATCGCGCAAGGAGACGGTAGATTTCACGTTCGTCGGCATCGACAAGGCGGAAATCATCGAAGCCGCCCTGAAGGATTCCAACGCCCAGGTGACCGTGCGTTTCCAGAGCGAACTCATCTCCGTGACCCGCGACCGGGACGGCAACGTCGTCGACGGTGACGCGAGCAAGGTGAGCGACGTCACGGATATCTGGACGTTCGCCCGCGACACGACGTCGCGGGATCCGAACTGGAAGCTGGTGGCAACCGAATCGATCGAATGACGGCCACGGCATGGGCGGCGGCACAAGGGCGTTTGCGGCATGCGCTTCGCTTTGCGCCGTCTGGCTCGCGATCACGGCCCCCGCTTCGGGAGCGAAGACCGTGAACGGGCCTGAGCTTACCCCGGTGGATTTCAACGATCTTGCCGGCTGGGTCGAAGAGGACCATGCGGCCGCATTGTCCGCCTTTGTCCGCCATTGCGATGACGGGCGTCGAAATCCGGCGAAATCCGGCGCGCTCGGCGTCGATGCCGCCGCACTCGCGCAGGTTTGCCGCACGGCCCGCGGGGTGGAGCCTTCCCGGGCACGGGCTTTCCTTGAAGAGAATTTCCGTCCTGTGCGGATCGAGATGCCCGGTTTCGTCACCGGCTATTTCGAGCCGGAGCTGGAAGGCTCGCGGTCCAGAATAGGGAAATTCACCGTCCCGCTACTGTCGAAACCTGACGATCTTGTGAAGGTTACGGACGAAAACCGGCCTCGCGGTTTCGACCCGGTTTTCGCCTTCGCCCGCAAGCTCGATAACGGCCGGCTAGTGGAACATCCAGACCGTGGCGAGATCATGAATGGCGCACTCGATGGGCGGGGACTTGAGCTGGTCTGGCTCGCCGATCCCGTCGATGCCTTTTATGTCCACATTCAAGGTTCCGCGCGGATTCGCCTGACGGACGGCGGCGTCATGCGCGTCGGCTATGCGGCGAAGACCGGGCACCCCTATTTCCCGATCGGCCGCGTGATGATCGAACGCGGCCTTGCGGACCCTGGCACCGTAACGATGGATGTGCTGCGCGGCTGGCTTGCGGAAAACCCGGATGAGGTGGACGGCGTCTTGCGGCGAAACCGTTCCTACATCTTCTTTCGCGAAGTGAAGGCCGGCGGCCCGGATGCCGGACCCGTGGGGGCGGCGGATATTCCGCTGATCGCGGGGCGCAGCCTTGCCGTCGACAAGGCGCTGCACACGTTCGGCACGCCGGTATTCGTCGAGGCGGAGCTGCCCACCGGACGGGACGGGACGATCGAGCCCTTTCGCAGGCTGATGATCGCGGAAGATACGGGCTCGGCAATCGTTGGCCCGGCCCGTGGCGACATCTTCATCGGTTCCGGCGGGAAGGCGGGCGATATCGCCGGACGCATCCAGCACGAAGCGCGTTTCACGCTGCTCGTGCCGAAGGGTGTGACGCTTGCCGGCGAGGTGAAGCGTTGAGCGGCAAGACGCGGCGGGGACGCCAGCTTTCACCCGAAGAGCGGGCGCTGTGGGAGCAGGTGGCGGCGAGCGCGAAGCCGCTGCATCCGGCCAGACGCAAGGCGCATGCGCCCGCCGGCGGTGAGGAGGCCTCCTTGCCGAAGGGAAATGACAAGGCGGCGCCGTCTACGTCGACGGCCATCCGTTCTCCCGTGGCGAAACCGTCCGCAATCAATCCGCCCGCGCTTGCCCCGCTCGACCGCCGTCACCGGCAGAAGCTTGCCCGCGGGAAAGCCGGGGTCGATGCGCGGATCGACCTGCACGGCCTGACACAGGCGGAGGCGCATACGCGGCTCGCCGGTTTTTTGCGCTTCGCCCAGGCGAAGGGCCATACGCTCGTTCTGGTCATCACCGGCAAGGGGTCTCCGGGAGGCGGCGCTTTCGCCGAAGAGCGCGGTATTCTGCGCCGGGTTGTGCCGCAGTGGCTTGCAATGGCGGAGTTCAGGTCCATCGTCGTTGGCTTCGAGGAGGCGCAGCGCGCTCATGGCGGCGGCGGCGCGCTATACGTTCGTATCCGCAGGAAAAAGGGGGCGAGCGCGCGATGACACCTTTCGGGGCGAAAATCCGTGAGCACAGGCGCAGGCGCGGCATCACGCTCAAGGAAATGGCAGCGGCACTTTCGGTTTCGAGCGCCTATCTATCCGCGCTCGAACACGGCAAACGCGGCCGTCCCACGTGGTTCATGGTCCAGCGCATCATCACCTTCTTCAACGTCATCTGGGACGAGGCGGAGGAACTGCAGCGGCTTGCCGAGATTTCGGATCCGAAGGTTTCCATCGATACTTCGGGCATGGTTCCCGAAGCGACGGAACTTGCCAACCAGCTTGCCGGCAAGATCGGCGGGTTGTCGCGCGACAGCTTGAATCATCTTTTACACCAGCTCAGGGTCGTTGCCGCGCGCGACGGGGTGTGAGAGACGTAAAGGGGCGGGTGGATGAAATCCCCCGGCAAACGAACCCTTAAAGGGAGGCGAACGGGTCCGTTGGACGTTCCCACGACGAAGCCATCAAGAGCGG
This sequence comes from Hongsoonwoonella zoysiae, assembly GCF_013266695.1. Classification (GTDB taxonomy): domain Bacteria; phylum Pseudomonadota; class Alphaproteobacteria; order Rhizobiales; family Stappiaceae; genus Hongsoonwoonella; species Hongsoonwoonella zoysiae. The sequence goes on along the minus strand of NZ_JABRXF010000001.1, from coordinate 776,321 downwards.
AAGCGGAACTGGTCGACTTCAAGGCGTTGAAGGCGCAGCTTGCTGCCTTTGCCGTGGAAGCCGGGGGCAAGGGTGGTGATTTCGCGGTCAGGACCAAGGTTCTCAAGCACCTGAAGTCCGTCATGCGCGAGGCCCGCGAAAAAGCCGAGGAACTGCTTTTCGCCGATGGCAGCGGGACGAAATGCGCCAAGCGGCTCTGCCATATCCAGGATGCGCTGATCCGGGCGATCTACGATTTCGCCGTGGAACACGTCTACAAGGTGGAAAATCCTTCTTCCGGAGAAAAGCTTTCCGTCGCCGCGGTCGGCGGGTACGGGCGGGGCACGCTCGCCCCCTTCTCCGACGTCGATCTCCTTTTCCTGCTTCCCTACAAGCAGACGCCCTGGGGCGAGCAGGTGGTCGAATACATCCTCTACATGCTTTGGGACCTCGGCCTCAAGGTCGGCCATTCGACGCGCAATGTGGACGAATGCCTGAGGCAGGCGCGCGGCGACATGACGATCCGCACAGCACTTCTGGAGGCGCGTTACATTCACGGCGACGCGCCGCTTTTCAAGGATCTCGTCAAGCGGTTCGACGAGGAGGTCATCGCCGGAACGGGGCCGGAGTTCATCGCCGCCAAGCTTGCCGAGCGCGACGAGCGCCACCGCCGGCAGGGCGCCTCGCGCTATCTTGTCGAGCCCAACGTGAAGGACGGCAAGGGCGGCTTGCGGGACCTCCACTCGCTCTTCTGGATCGCCAAATACTTCTACCGCGTGCGGGCAGGCTCCGAACTCGTGAAGGAAGGCGTGTTTTCGCGCGGCGAATACAAGCGCTTCAGGAAGTGCGACGATTTTCTCTGGGCGGTCAGGTGCCACATGCATTTCCTGACCAAACGCCCGGAGGAGCGCCTTTCCTTCGATATCCAGCGGGAGATCGCGGTTCGGCTCGGCTATACCCAGCACCCCGGCATGAAGGATGTGGAACGCTTCATGAAGCACTACTTCCTCGTCGCCAAGGATGTGGGGGACCTGACGCGCATCATCTGCGCCGCGCTTGAAAACCAGCACGTGAAAAGCGCGCCGAAGCTTTCACGTATCCTCGGCCGCCTGGGCCGGGGAAAGGTGCGCCGGCGGCACATAAGGGGCTTCCCCGATTTCCTGATCGAAAATGAGCGCATTACCGTGGCGAGCGACACGGTATTCGAGAAGGACCCGGTCAACCTGATCCGGATTTTCGCGCTCGCGGACCGCAACAACGTCGCCTTCCACCCGGAGGCCATGAAGCTGATCCGCCGCTCGCTCAAGCTGATCACGCCGGATGTGCGCGACGACCCGGAAGCGAACCGCCTGTTCATCCAGATCCTGACCTCGCGCAATGATCCCGAAACCGTGCTTCGGAAGATGAACGAGGCGGGCGTTCTCGGCCGTTTCGTGCCGGATTTCGGCAAGGTCGTGGCGATGATGCAGTTCAACATGTATCACCACTACACGGTGGACGAGCATCTGATACACGCCGTCGGCGTGATGGCCGCGATCGATCGCGGAGAGGCCGGAGAGGACCATCCGCTGTCGACGGATCTGATCAAGTCCGTCCAGAACCGCAAGCTGCTTTATGTGGCGATATTCCTGCATGATATCGCCAAGGGACGCCCGGAGGACCATTCGATCGCCGGCGCGCGCATCGCGCGCAAACTCTGCCCCCGCCTCGGCCTGACGGCGGCGGAGACGGACACTGTCGCCTGGCTGATCGAGCACCACCTCGACATGAGCACCATCGCCCAGTCGCGCGATCTTTCCGACCGCAAGACGATCGAGGATTTCGCGCGCATCGTGCAAAGCATGGAGCGGCTGAAACTCCTGTTGATCCTGACGGTCGCCGACATTCGCGCGGTCGGTCCGGGTGTCTTCAACGGCTGGAAAGGCCAGCTTCTCAGAACGCTTTTTTACGAAACCGAACCGCTCTTGACCGGTGGCCACAGCCAGCTTTCGCGCGATGAGCGCGTCCAGGGCGCAAAGGAAGAATTGTCCGATGCGCTCGGCCACTGGAACGCCAGGGAGCGTAAGTCCTATTTGAAGCGGCACTACCCCGCTTACTGGTTGCGCGTGCCGCTGGAGCGCAAGATCGCGGATGCCGAAATGATCCGAGAGGCGGATCGCAAGGAGGAACGCCTTGCGGTGCGCGTCGCCACCCATGTCTTCGAAGGGGTGACGGAAGTGACGGTGCTTGCGCCCGACCATCCGCGCCTTCTTTCCACCATCGCCGGTGCCTGTTTCGTCGCCGGGGCGAATATCGTCGATGCGCAGATCGATACGACGACCGACGGCTTCGCCCTCGACACAATCTTCATTTCCCGCGAGCTGCCCGACGACGAGGATGAGTTGAGGCGCGGGCGCAGGATTGTCGACCTGATCGGCAAGGCCATGCGCGGTGAGGAATCCCTGCCCGTCACCGTCGCGAGGAAGGCGGCATCCAAGAGCCGCATGAAGGCCTTCCGCATCGAGGCGGAGGCGCTCGTCAACAACGCCTGGTCCGACCGCTATACCGTGCTCGAAGTGACCGGACTCGACAGGCCGGGCCTGCTTTTCGACCTGACGCGGGCGATTTCGGATCTCAATCTCAATATCGCGTCGGCCCATGTGGTCACCTTCGGCGAGCGGGTCGTCGACGTCTTCTACGTGACTGATCTTACGGGCCAAAAAATCGCCAACATCGGCCGGCAGGACGCTATCCGCAAGCGGCTTACCCAGGCGGTCGACGGCGAAGAGCCCCAACCCGCACAAACCAGACGCCCGCGCAGAACTGCCGCTTCCTGAGAAAGCCGGAACCGCCGTCGATGAGCCTTGTAAAGAACTTCGCCACCGTCGGCGGCGCCACCATGACAAGCCGCGTGCTCGGCTTCATCCGCGATGTGATGATCGCCGCATTCGTGGGAACGGGGCTTGTCGCGGATGCCTTCTTCGTGGCCTTCCGCCTGCCCAACCTGTTTCGCAGGCTGTTTGCGGAAGGGGCCTTCAACTCCGCATTCGTGCCGCTTTTCGCCCGTGCGCTCGAGGAGGAAGGCGAAGACGGGGCGCGGCGGTTCGCCGGTGAAATCCTGGCGGCGCTCTTCTGGACGCTGGTCGTGCTGACGATCCTGGCGGAAGTCTTCATGCCGGGGCTGGTGATCCTGCTTGCGCCGGGGTTCCTTGATGATCCGGAGAAGTTTGATCTGGCGGTTCTGCTCTCACGGATCGCGTTTCCCTACCTTCTCTACATGTCGCTCGTGGCATTTCTGTCTGGAATTCTGAATACGTTTCAGCGGTTCGTGGCTGCTGCCATGGCGCCCGTCGTCCTCAACGTCGTGATGATATCCGTGCTTGCGGGGATCGGTGCTTCGGATCTGGTGCCCGGAACCGAGATGGGGCTCATCATGGCGTGCGGCGTGGCGGTGGCCGGCCTTGCCCAGCTTGTCCTGCTGCTCGTGGCGGTGCATCGGATGGGCTTTTCCGTTCCGCTTCGCATGCCGCGGCTCACAAAGGGGGTGAAGCGGCTTTGGAGATTAGGGATACCCGGCGTCATCGCGGGCGGTGTCACGCAGATCAATATCGCGGTCGGCACGATCATCGCCTCCACCCAGGCGGGCGCCGTTTCCTTCCTTTACTATGCCGACCGGATCTACCAGCTTCCGCTTGGCGTCGTCGGCATTGCCATCGGCGTCGTGCTTCTGCCCGACCTTGCCCGCCAGCTTCGGTCGGGGCGCGTAGACGTCGCCCTTCACACCCAGAACCGGGCGATGGAATTCGCTCTGGCGCTGACCCTGCCGGCTGCGGTCGCGCTTATCGTGGTGCCGTCCGAGATTATCTCCGTTCTGTTCCAGCGCGGCGCCTTTGACGCAGCGGACACGCAGGCAACGACGGCGGCCCTTGTCGCTTTCGCGCTGGGCCTGCCCGCCTTCGTGCTGAACAAGGTTTATTCGCCGGGCTTCTTCGCGCGGGAAGATACGAAAACGCCAATGTGGTTCGCCGGCATCGGCATGGTCGTCAATGTCGCCGGCGCGCTGGCGCTTGCGCCCTTTCTCGGCCATGTCGGCATTGCGCTTGCCACTTCGCTTGCCGGCTGGGTCAATACGGGCCTTCTCGGCGTCACGCTCTGGCGGCGCGGTCATTTCGGTATCGATGCGGGCGCCAGAAAGCGCCTGCCGCTGCTCGCCGTTGCAAGCCTGCTTATGGGCGCCGTCCTCTATGGCGGTGCAGCACTTCTTTCCGGCTGGCTGTCCTCGCCATTGCTTGTCGTGCGCTTTTCGTCGCTCGGCCTTCTCGTCGTGATCGGCATGGCCGCCTTTGCGCTTTTCGTCCAGCTTACCGGCGCGGTCGACCTGAAGCGCTATCTGGGCGGCGCGTTCAAGCGCAAGCCCCCGTCCGTTGCCGGAGAGTGACACGCTTGATCACAATCGGCATTTGCCTATCGGATCAGGGTTGCATCCGTCCTCACCCTTGCGCATACAGGCGCGCATTCGACTTCGGCACTCCCATGGGTCCACACTAAGGGAAATGAAATGACAGCCTTCCCCAAGCGGGTTTTTTCCGGCGTTCAGCCGACCGGCAATCTCCACCTCGGCAATTATCTCGGCGCGATCTCGCGCTTCGTGCCCCTGCAGGATGAAATGCCATCGATCTATTGCGTGGTCGATATGCATGCCATCACCGTCTGGCAGGATCCTGCGGAGCTTACCCGCGCCACGCGCGAGGTGACGGCCGCCTATCTAGCCGCCGGCATCGACCCGAAGAAGGCGATCATCTTCAACCAGAGCCAAGTCAAGGAACATGCCGAACTTGCATGGATCTTCAACTGCGTCGCGCGCATGGGCTGGCTCAACCGCATGACCCAGTTCAAGGAAAAGGCCGGCAAGAACCGCGAGAACGCCTCTGTCGGCCTGTTTGCCTATCCCGCGCTGATGGCCGCCGACATCCTCGCCTATCGCGCGACGCATGTGCCGGTGGGCGACGACCAGAAGCAGCATCTGGAGCTGACGCGCGATATCGCGCAGAAGTTCAACAACGATTTCCAGGACCGCATCAAGGAACTGGGACTTGGCGTGCCGAACCCGGAACCTTCGCCCGAAACGCCGGATGAGCTTTTCTTCCCCGTCACGGAACCGATGATCGCGGGCCCCGCCACGCGCATCATGTCGCTTCGCGACGGGACGAAGAAGATGTCGAAGTCGGACCCTTCGGACCTTTCGCGCATCAACCTGACGGATGACGCGGAGGCCATCGCCCGCAAGTTCAAGAAGGCGAAGACCGATCCCGAGCCGCTGCCGGGCGATACGCAAGGCCTTGAAGCACGCCCGGAAGCTGACAATCTGGTCGGCATCTACGCAGCCCTTTCCGGCTCCACGAAGTCCGATGTGCTCAATGATTTCGGCGGGCAGCAGTTTTCCGCCTTCAAGCCCGCGCTCAGCGAACTGGCGGTGGAGAAGCTTTCTCCGATCGCAGCCGAAATGCGCCGCCTTATCGACGATCCGGCGCATATCGACGCCGTCCTGAAGGACGGTGCGGAGCGCGCGGCGGCAATAGCCGAGCCGGTCCTGCACGATGTGAAGCGGATTGCAGGATTTCTGGAGTGCAGGCGCGGCTGAATGCGTCGGCCATCGCAGGATTGAAAAAGCCGCGGTTTGTCCGCGGCTTTTTGTTTCTTGTTCGAGAATGCCCTCTCTGGCGCTTCGCGAAGATCTGTCTATTCCAACCCTTCGAAGAGGGCGGTCGAAAGGTAGCGTTCCGCGAAGGACGGTATAATCACGACGATCCTTTTGCCCGCCATGTCCGGACGCTGGCCGACGCGGATCGCCGCCGTTAGTGCCGCACCCGATGAAATGCCGACCGGAAGGCCTTCAAGCCGTGCGGCCTCGCGCGCCATGACGAAGGCTTCCTCGTTCGTGACCGTTTGCACCTCGTCGTAAATGGAGGTTTCCAGAACGCCCGGCACGAAGCCGGCGCCAATCCCTTGTATCTTGTGCGGGCCCGGATCGCCGCCCGACAGAATGGGGCTGTCGGTCGGCTCCACGGCGACGACATGAAGGTCGGGCTTGCGCTCTTTCAGTACCTGAGAAACGCCGGTGATCGTACCGCCGGTGCCGATGCCGGAGACGAAGACATCGATTTCGCCGCCCGTATCGTTCCAGATTTCCTCGGCCGTCGTCTTGCGGTGGATTTCGGGATTGGCCGGATTTTCGAACTGCTGCGGCATCACGGAATTGGGGATCGTCGACAGAAGCTCCTCGGCACGGGCAATCGCGCCCTTCATGCCCTTCGGGCCTTCGGTCAGCTCCAGTTCCGCGCCGAGAAGGCGCAGCATCTTGCGCCGTTCTATAGACATGGTCTCGGGCATGACCAGGATCAGCCTGTAGCCCTTGGAGGCGGCGACGAAGGCAAGTGCGATGCCGGTGTTGCCAGAGGTGGGCTCGATAAGCGTGGTTTCGCCGGGTGTGATCTTTCCGGCCTTCTCCATTGCCTCGATCATCGAGACGCCGATGCGGTCCTTGACGCTGGCGATCGGATTGAAGAACTCGAGCTTGCCGAGAAGTTCGGCCTTCACGTTGTGTTCGGCAGCAAGCTTGTCCATTCGTACGAGTGGCGTATCGCCGATCGTTTCGATGATGGAGGAGTAGATTCGGCCTCTGCCGGGTTTGCGCTCACTCATGCGTTTCCGTTTCCCTCGGGTTTGGCCGCCAGTCCGGTTCGTGGCAACCGGAATGAAGCGGCTCGGGTTTCCTTCTCCAAGCGACCGCGGGGCGCGAGCTTTTCTCGCCCCGCATCTTGCCCGCGGATAGCGCCCCCGGCTGGTAAGGGCAATCCTGTAAGAGCAGCGGGCTTGAAGCAAGTGCAGTAAAGGGCCCTTGCTGCTTCTCGTCGATCAGCAAACGCCGAGTTCGAGCCTGTCGAGACGGAGAAGCCTTGGTAGATCGGCCATATCCGCAAAGAGCTCAGCGCCCGCGGCCTGCATCGCCTCGTCATCCGCTTCGGGATCGCCCGTGAAGCCAAGGACGCGCATTCCGGCGGCCTTAGCCGCCTGAACGCCAGCCACGCTATCTTCAATCACGACGCAGTCTTCCGGTTTCCGGCCCATGCCGGATGCGGCATAGAGAAAGATATCGGGCGCGGGTTTGCCTTCCCTGCAGTCCTCGGCTGAAAAGAGGACATCCTCAAAAAGCGGCAGCAATCCCGATTTGCCGAGCGTTACGTGCATCTTCGAATATTTTCCGCTCGAGCCGACGCAGTAGGGCACGCCGGCCTCCTTCAGCGTCGCGACCACCTCTTCGATGCCTTTGATCGCTTCGACGCCTTTTTCGAATTCCAGCAAGGTTTTTTCCCGAACCTCGTCTGCCCACCCGACGGGCAATCTTCGTCCTGTAAGCTCCTCGACTATGGGATGGATCGTTTCCATCGTCCGGCCCATGAAGCGGCGCTGTGCTTCGCGATAGTCCATCGGCACACCGAGTGCCGTCACCAATTCGGCAAGCAATTTATTGGCTACGGTTTCCGTATCGACGAGCACGCCGTCGCAATCGAAGATAACAAGGCCGGGACGCATGGATCGCTTCTCCAAAATTATCGTCGGGATGGTTATTGGCCGAAAACTTGAAGGAATGTTCTATCTGGTCCCGGTCGAGCCAAAGCCGCCGGCGCCACGTTCCGTAGCCTCCAGATCGTCCACTTCGTGAAGATCGGCACGGACCACGGGCGCGATCACCATTTGCGCGATGCGCGCGCCCCTTTCGATCTCGAAGGGCTCCTGCCCCAGGTTGATGAGGATCACCTTGATCTCGCCGCGATAGTCGGCATCCACCGTGCCCGGCGTGTTCAGCACCGTGACGCCGTTTCTCGCCGCAAGGCCGGACCGCGGGCGCACCTGCGCCTCCGTGCGCGGTGGCAGGGCGATGGCGATACCGGTCGGCACCAGCGCCCGCTCGCCCGGCTGCAGCATCAGCGCCGCATCGACGGCGGCATAAAGGTCCAGGCCGGCCGCGTCGGCGCTCTGGTAGGAAGGAAGCGGCAGGCTGGCCCCGTGTGGCAGGCGGCGGATTTTTACAGGGGTTGTCATGCGATTGCGGCACCGTATCCGGAGAACGAATGAGCCAATGAGGTCGCATTCCGGGCCCCCCTTTGCAAGGGGGTATCGCCGGAGAGGAGGAGATGCCGTTGCCGGGGTGAGGTTTTCCGAAGCGGTATTTAAAATGACGTAGAGGAAAATAATGACTTTCCATAATACAATTGATGTTTAATAAATGTTTTTGGCGCGCGAAATCGGTGATGAAGGATCTTTTGGATGAGCAAGATTTTTGTGTTTCTGGCCATGGCGTCGATGTTCGGTGTATGGGGAGGCGGGAACGCCGCATTCGCGCAAACCATCGGATTTGCCGATGCGATCAAGATCCTGCATGCCAGTTGCGGCGCCGACATCGAGAAATATTGCAAGAACGTCAATCTCGGCAACAACCGCATCCAGCAATGCCTGCAAAAGAACGAGGCGAAAGTCTCGGACCAGTGCAAGGCGGATTATGCGGGTGTTTACATCATGTTGCAGAAGCGCTTTGCCGCCCAGGAAGCCGTCACCAAGGTATGCGATCGGGATATCCAGCAACTCTGCAAGCTCGTGAAGCCGGGCAAGGGGCATGTGCTCAACTGCCTGCTGAAAGCCGAACCTTCGGTCGGCGATAAATGCAATCAAGCGATCACGGACGCCGGATACCGCTGAGAAAATCTCCAATCCAGACCGTTTTCACGGAGCATGCACCGATGAAGAAAATCGCCTTTCTGGCCGTTGGCGCCCTTGCGCTTCCGCTCGTCCTGCAAACCGTCGCGCACGGTCAGACGAAGCTTTCCCGCAATGAAATCATCAACAGCCTGCGCGATGCCGAAGTACAGGTAAAGGTAAATGCCGACGACCTTCGCGCGCAGGCCCTGCAGAACATCAAGCAGCATCCCGGCGACAACGCCACCACGGCGCTGCCGTTGTCGGAGCAGCTTGCGAAACTGCGCCAATTCAACGTCGAGATCACTTTCGACTTCGATTCCGATCGGATTCGGCCCGAATCCTACGAGACGATCGGCCTGATCGCCGATGCTCTCCATACGCCGTATCTCTGGGGCCAGACGTTCTTCGTCGTCGGACATACGGACGCGAAGGGAAAGCGCGAATATAACCTCGAGCTTTCGCAACGCCGCGCGAACGCCATTCGCGAAGCGCTTGTGACAACCTTTCGCGTGCCGGAGGGCCAGCTTGAGGCGGTCGGTCTTGGCGAAGAGGACCTTCGCGATCCGCAAAACCCGGATAGCGAAATCAACCGGCGCGTCCAGTTGATCAACGTTGGGTTCTGACCGGGTTTTCTTGAAAAAGAGGCCGCGGCAGTGGTCGCGGCCTCAGGCTTCCTTCAGACAATCCGCGATCAGGGTGACAAGCCTCTCGGCCACCTCTCGCTTCGACAGCGTCGGCCATTCCTCGACGCCGTCCTTCGTAACCAGCCGTACGGTGTTGGCGTCGCCGCCCATGACGCCCGTCTCCGGCGAGACGTCATTGGCAACGATCATGTCGGCGCCCTTTCGCTCAAGCTTCGCGCGGGCGTTTTCGATCAGGTTCCCCGTTTCCGCCGCAAAGCCGATGACGAGCCTGGGCCGGCCGGACGCGCCATTGCCTATCGTCGCCAGAATGTCCGGGTTTTCGGTAAGCTTCAGCGCCGGCGGCTTTCCGCTACCGTCTTTCTTGATCTTCTGGCCGGAGGCGCCCTCCGCGCGCCAGTCGGCGACGGCGGCGGCCATGATCGCGACATCGGCGGGAAGGGCTGCGTTCACCGCTTCCAGCATTTCGCGTGCGGTTTCCACGCGGACGACCTTCACGTCTTTCGGATCGGGAATCGTAACCGGGCCGGAAACGAGGGTGACATCGGCCCCGGCTCTCGCCGCCGCCTCGGCTATTGCATGGCCCTGCTTGCCGGACGAGCGGTTGGCGATGTAGCGCACCGGATCGATAGGCTCATGGGTTGGCCCGGAGGTGATGACGATCGAGCGTCCCGAAAGCGGGCCCGATTGCGCCGCGAAATGCGCCTCGATCGCCGCCACGATCTCCAGCGGCTCCGCCATACGGCCCACGCCGGCCTCACCGCTTTCGGCCATTTCCCCCGAGTTCGGGCCGATGAAGGATGTTCCGTCGGCTTTCAACTGCGCGACATTGCGTGAAGTGGCCGGATGCGACCACATGGCCGGGTTCATGGCGGGTGCCACGAGCACGGGCTTGTCTGTCGCCATCAGCGCGGTGGAAGCGAGGTCGTTCGCCAGCCCATGCGCCATTTTGGCAAGCAGGTCGGCGGTCGCCGGCGCCACTACGATCAGGTCCGCCTCGCGCGAAAGCCTTATATGGCCGACGTCGTGCTCGTCCTCGCGGTCGAAAAGGTCGGTGAAGACCCTGTCAGCGGTCAGCGCGCCGACGGAAAGCGGTGTGATGAATTCCTGCGCGGCCGAGGTCATCAGCGCGCGCACGGATGCGCCGCGCTCGCGCAGGCGGCGGATCAGGTCCAGCGTCTTGTAGGCGGCGATCCCGCCGCCGATGACGAGGAGGATCCGTTTGCCGTCAAGCATCAGGTGCCCGGCCCGAAGGAGCGCGGCGCGGGGTCTATTACCCTTGCGCCGGAGCCCGTCACCTCGTAGACGGCAAGCCCACGCTCGTTCAACCCCGTGGAGCGGAAGCGGAAGACCCCGTCGATGCCGAGGAAGCCGTCGCCGTTGGCCATCACCCTGCTGCTGAAGCGCTCGGCGCCCGCGGATCTCACGAGGCCGGCGGCAAGGATCGTCGCGTCATAGGCAAGCGTCGCATTGCGGGGCGGACGGTTGCCGAACTGGGCCTGGTAGCGCTGGGCGAACGACTGGAAGCCGGAATTGTCCGGCCCCGGATACCAGGCGCCGATCAGAAGGCCCGTATTTTGTACTTCCGCCGAATCCCATTGCCCGCTGCCGATCATCTTGATCGTGCCGAAGTTGCCGCCTGCCTGAAGCACTTGCGCGACGAACCCGGGAACGCCGCCGCCGGCGGGAACGAACAGTGTGTCGATGGAGCCGGAACTTGCCGCGATCGCCTCCGCCTTCGCTCGAAGATCGTCGGTGTTGCCGCCGCTCAGGCTGTAGCGCTGGATGGAAACGATGCGCCCGCCGATGCGGCCCACTTCCTGGCGGAAAACGGCCTCGGCGATGGAGCCATAGGCATCGTCCGGCAGGAGTGCGGCAAAGGAGCGTTTTCCCTGCGAGCCGGCGAAGGAGACGACGCGGCGAACGTCGCTTTCTGGCAGGAAGCTCAGGAGGTAGACCCCGCGCGAGGCGACGGCGGTGTCGGTTGAGAATGCGACGACCGGCACACCCGACGAGCGCGCCACGGAGCCGGCGCCGCCGACGGCGGGAGCGAAAACCGGCCCCAGAAGAAGTTCGGCGCCCTGCGCTATCGCCTCCTGCGCGGCGGCGCGTCCACCTTCGGCTGTGCCGCCGGTGTCCTTGACGATAAGCTGGATATCCGCGCCTTGGAAATCCGAAAGCGCCAGTTCGGCTGAATTTCGGAACACCTGGCCGATCGAGGTCTGGTTGCCGCCGCCCGAAAGCGGAAGCAGCAGGCCGACGCGGACGGTTCCCGCGCCGATCACATCACCCGCAGCCGGTGGGGTATCCGCGTTCGGATCGCTCGGATAACCGGGGAAATTGCCGAGAGATGAGCCGGAGCAGCCGGCTGCAAGGGCGGCAACGGATAGTGCTGCAATGGTAAGCGCGGTGCGTGAACCGCGCCTGGCAAGGCTTACAAGACGGTGCAAGGCCGACCTCCTGAACCCCATGCGCCGGGTCGCGTTCGGCGCATCACATTTCTCGATCAAATCTTGGCGGCTCCGTTGAGTCCTGTCAAAAGCGCAGGATTTGACGGTGGTTTCGCAGACGGTTTACAGCATCGCGGAGGATTGCGAAACCATATCGCGTTGCAGGGAGAGATCGATGACCGGCGAACCCGGCCCGATGGAAGGCCAGACGGCAGGCGTGCGCCGCTTCTTAATCGGCGCCCATGCATTCGATGCGCCCCGGCTGGAGCCGGCGCTCTACATCGTCGCGACGCCGATAGGCAATCTGGGCGACATGACGTTGCGCGGGCTGGAAACGCTTGCCGGGGCGGGCCTCATCGCCTGCGAGGACACGCGCGTGACGGCGACGCTTCTACAGCGTTTCGCGCTGAAAACGCCGATGCTTGCCTATCACGAGCACAACGCGCAGAAGCAGCGCCCGAAAATCCTGAAGGCGCTTGAGGACGGCAAGGCCGTGGCCCTGGTTAGCGATGCAGGTACGCCGCTCGTCTCAGATCCGGGCTACCGGCTCGTGCGCGATGTCCTCGAGGCGGGCCATCGCGTGGTGCCCATTCCGGGCGCAAGCAGCCTGCTTGCGGCGCTCGTCGGCGCGGGTCTGCCGTCCGATACCGTTTGTTTCGCCGGGTTTCTTCCGCAAAAGGCCGGCCAGCGAAAGAAGCGCCTTGGCGAATTGCGCAATATGCCTGCTACACTCGTTTTCTTCGAAAGTCCGCATCGGCTGTCCGATGCGCTCGCCGCCATGGTGGAAGCGCTGGGGCATGAGCGCGAGGCGGCCGTCGCGCGCGAACTTACCAAGCGGTTCGAGACATTCGAGCGGGGAAGCCTTGAGGACCTGGCGGAACGTTTCGCCGGCCGGTCGGTCAAGGGCGAGATCGTGATTGTGGTCGGTCCGCCGGGGGAAGAAAAGCCGGACGCAAGCAACGCCGATCAATTGCTTGCGGAGGCTTTGAGAACCATGAAGCCAGCAGCCGCCGCCAAGCATGTGGCGGAAATGACCGGGCTCGACAGAAAATCGCTTTATGCGAAAACCCTTGCGCTCAAGGGCGGGGAGGAGACGTCTTGACGAAACTTCTGATGGTGTTCATCGCCATTCTCGTGGTGATCCAGGTCATCAAGCCGCTTGGCTGGCCGGGCCTGCGTTATCGCCGCGACGCCTGGAAGCTGGCGGTTTTCGGCCTTGTCGCCATGGTGCTGCTCATCACGCTGACGGCGCTCATCCAGCCGTCGGCCGGCTGAATGGCCTGAAAGAACCGTGCGCGGGCGCAATCAGGGCAGAAACCGGTCGGACAGGCGGAAAGCCTATCGTCTCGGCCTGTCGGCGGAAGGTCGCGCGGCCTTTTTCCTGCGGCTGAAGGGATGGCGCATTCTTGCAAGGCGCTACAAGGCGGCGACCGGTGAGATCGATATCGTCGCGCTCAAGGGAGATACGGTCGCATTCGTCGAGGTGAAGGCGCGCGCCAGCCGGGAAGCGGCACTTCTCGCCATAACGCCGGCGGCGCAACGGCGCATCGCGTCCGCCGCGCGCATCTGGCAAGCCGAAAACCCGTGGTCGAGCGCCTATACGCTGCGCTTCGACGCCGTTCTCGCAGGCAGGGGCTTCCGCCTCTCCCACGTGCAAAACGTGTTCGAAGGTCGATAATGGAAAAAAGGGTGCCACAGGCAGCCTGCAGCACCCGTCAAGGCGTCGTCTTTTGCAAGACGCGTTCGGGTAGGGATCCGCACATGCCGCTTTCGCCCATGAACGACGCGAAAGCGGCACCCCAAAGGATCCCATGGGGGAGGAATCCGCCATCTTTCAAGCGGATAGCGAAAATCCAGGCTGGCCGTCCGTGTCACCTTGTTGCCGCGCTGGCCCTGGAACCGATCTAGGCGCCAATCGTCCGCCTAGACAATCCTTGGCAAGGCATTTGCGGCGTTCGTGCAACCTTATTGGGACGGCGTGCAACGCTTTCCGGAAACCCGCGCAGCGTGCTTTGTGATGGTACGGCTGGCCGCAAGCCCTGAACGGGAAGCGAAGCCTCGCGGCTGGACAAAGCCGCTCCCGCCTTTCATATCATTGCCGACAACAGGGTGCTGAAGGCATGGATCTCTTGCGCCTGCGGCCCGTCAGGCTTTTCCGGAGTAGCAAATGGCCCTCAAGGTTGCGGTCCAGATGGACCATATCTCCTCGATCAAAATCGCGGGCGACAGCGCTTTCGCGCTCATGCTCGAAGCGCAGGCGCGCGGGCACGAGCTCTACCACTACACGCCGGACAGGCTGGCGATGCGCGGGAACACGGTCACGGCGAGTGTGGAACCTGTCGAGGTCCGCGACATCCAGGGCGATCATTTCACGCTTGGAGAACGCCGGCGCGCCGACCTTGCGGATATGGATGTCATCCTCATGCGCCAGGACCCGCCCTTCGACATGGCCTATGTCGCGGCGACCCACATGCTTGAGAAGATCCATCCGGGCACATTGGTGGTGAACGATCCGGATCACGTGCGCAACGCGCCGGAAAAGCTTTTCGTGACCGAATTTTCCGATCTCATGCCGCCGACGCTGATCACGCGCGACCGCGACGAGATTGACGCGTTTCGAAAGGAGCACGGCGATATCGTCATGAAGCCGCTGTTCGGCCACGGCGGGGCAGCGGTTTTTCGCGTGACCGAGGACGATCTCAACTACGGCTCGCTCTATGACTTTTTCGCCGTCACCTTCCGCGAGCCGTGGGTCGTCCAGGCGTTTTTGCCGAACGTGTCGAAGGGCGACAAGCGTATCCTTCTGGTCGACGGTGAATTCGCGGGCGCCGTCAATCGCGTTCCGGCGGAGGGCGACCTTCGCTCCAACATGGTGCGCGGCGGTGCCGCCACCGAGGCAGAACTGACGGATCGCGAGAGGGAAATCTGCGCCCGTCTCGGCCCTTCCTTGCGTGAGCGCGGACTCATCCTCGTCGGTATCGATGTGATCGACGGATATCTGACCGAAATCAACGTCACCGCGCCGACCGGAATTCGCGCCGTCGCAAAGCTCGGTGGCCCGAACATCGCGGCGAAGGTCTGGGATGTGGTGGAGAAAAAATGTTCAACCTGACGTAGCGACGCCAGTCGGATAATATTTGTTCTCTCTTCGTTCTTGATTTCGTGCGAAGGTTGCATTAGCGTCCTGCCCAACTTTTCCGGGGCGGGACGCAGGCATGGTATCGCGGGTCACGACGGTCGCGTTTCAGGGGATCGAGGCGGTCCCGGTCGACGTTCAGGTTCAGATTGGTCCCGGCCAGGTCAATTTCATGATTGTCGGCCTGCCGGACAAGGCGGTTGGCGAAAGCCGGGAGCGGGTGCGCTCCGCGCTGCATGCCTCGGGGCTTGCCCTGCCCGCAAAACGCGTGACCGTCAATCTCGCGCCCGCCGACCTGCCGAAGGAAGGTTCCCATTACGACCTGCCGATCGCGCTCGCGCTGATGGCGGCGATGGGCGCTGTTCCGGCGGAAGAGCTGGAGCGTTTCGTCGTGCTTGGCGAGCTTGCGCTTGACGGCACATTATCGCCGGTCGCCGGCGTTCTGCCTGCCGCGATCGGGGCGAACGGCATCGAAAAGGGTTTGATCTGCCCGGCTGATTGTGGGCCGGAGGCTGCCTGGGCCGACCCGGAGATGGAGGTTCTCGCCCCTCGCTCACTCATCCAGATCGCCAATCATTTCAAGGGCACGCAGGTGCTCACCCGCCCGCTGCCGAAGCTTGGCGGGGCGGCGCTGGACCTTCCGGAACTGGCTGATGTGCGCGGCCAGGAAACGGCCAAGCGAGCGTTGGAAATCGCGGCGGCGGGCGGCCACAACCTTCTGATGATCGGCCCTCCGGGCGCGGGAAAGTCGATGCTGGCGTCGCGCCTTCCCTCCATCCTGCCGCCGCTTTCGCCCAAGGAACTTCTTGAAGTCTCGATGGTCGCCTCCGTCGCGGGCGAGCTTGCCGAAGGACGGCTTAGCGACCGGCGTCCTTACCGCGCGCCGCATCATTCCGCGTCCATGGCCGCGCTTGTCGGCGGCGGCATTCGGGCGCGGCCCGGCGAGGTGTCGCTTGCCCACAACGGGGTTCTGTTTCTCGACGAACTGCCCGAATTCCAGCCGCAGGTACTCGACAGCCTCCGCCAGCCGCTCGAGACGGGCGAGACGGTGATCGTGCGTGCCAATCACCGGGTCAGTTATCCCTCGCGCATCCAGCTTGTGGCGGCGATGAACCCTTGCCGCTGCGGATATGCGGGTGAGCCGGGCCATACCTGCAAGCGTGGCGAGCGTTGCGCCGCCGACTATCAGGCGCGCATTTCCGGCCCGCTGATCGATCGGATCGATATCCGCATCGACGTGCCGAACGTGACAGCCGCGGATCTGATCCGCCCGTCCCACTCCGAATCTTCCGCCGATGTGGCAGTAAGGGTCGCGGCGGCGCGTGCAAGGCAGCGCGACCGGTTCCAGGAACTCGGCGTCCCCGCGCGCACCAATGCCGATGCCGGCTCGAAGCTGATCGAGCAGATCGCCGAGCCGGACGCGGAAGGCCTTTCGCTGCTTCAGGACGCCGCCGACAGCCTTCGGCTTTCGGCGCGGGGTTATCACCGCGTGCTGAAGGTGGCGCGCACGCTTGCCGATCTTGACGGGATGGAGCGTGTGGGACGGCTGCATCTGGCGGAAGCGCTGAGCTATCGCGGGGCGCACCTCCTGCGCGAAGCGGCCTGAAACAAGCCTTGCGCCACTAAGGAAACATGACCGCGCACGCCGTGAATTTGCCCGGTGGCGGAAAGCCTTTCTCAATGTCTGACCGGCATAATCTCCTTACATTTTCGCGAGGATGTTCGAGGGACAATTGAGGGAGCCACCCTTGGAAGGGACGACGGAGCGTCGGAAGGGGCGGGAACAGCGGACGGACGGACGGGGTTCGGCGAAAGTCGGCTGGACGCGGTTCGGCCTCGCGCCCTTGCATATTCGCCAGACGTTGGCCGCCTTGGGGATGGCAGTCGGCATCGCCTTCTCGTTCTGGCTTGTCCTGGGGGATCCGACGGGCAGGCTGCTTGCGATCTCCATGAGCTTTCTGTCCGGCACGCTTGCGGCCTGGGTGCTGACCGGGGGCGATCTTGCCCGCCTTTCCGGCCGGCAGCGTGCGCTCGACAGCGAGGTTCATACGCTGCGCCGGGAGCGTGAAGTGCTGGAGGATCGCCTCTGGGAACTCAAGGAATCGGACGAACGCCATCGCAGCGTGCTGGATTCTTTGGGCGACGTGATTATCCGCCGTGGCGAGGGCGGAGATGTCACCTATGTCAACGACGCCGCGGCGAGGCTTTTTCCAAAGGATGTCGCGCCGGTGGCGGGCAGGCCGCTTGCCCTCGATATCGATGGCGAACCGGATGCCGAGGATGGCGCGTTCGGCGATATCCGCCTTGAAACGGTGGACGGTCCGCGCTGGTTTTCGCGTATCGACCTTGCGGTGCGCGACCCGATGGACGCGCGACCCCTCAAGCAGACGATCCTGCGCGACATCACCGGCCGGCGGGCGATGGAGGAAGAACTTGTCGAGGCGCGCGACATGGCGGAGGCGGCGAGCGTTGCGAAAAGCCGGTTCCTTGCCACAGTCAGCCATGAAATACGAACGCCGCTCAACGGCATTCTCGGCATGGCGGGCCTGCTTCGCGACACCCGGCAGACGCTCGAGCAGAAAAGCTACACAGATGCCCTGGTCGGTTCCGGCGAATCGTTGCTTCACCTGATCGACGAAGTGCTGGAGTTCTCGAAGGTCGAAGCCGGCCGCGTCGAGCTGGCGCAGGAACCTGTTTCCGTCTCGGGCCTTGTTGAAGGGGTTGTCGAGCTGCTTGCGCCCAAGGCTCAGGCGAAGGGTCTGGAAATTGCCGCGCGCATCGGCGCGAACGTGCCGCGAGAGATCGTCTCGGATGGGAAGCGCCTTCGCCAGGTTCTGTTCAACCTTGCCGGAAACGGCTTGAAATTCACCGAAACCGGCGGTGTCGCGATCGAAGTCTGCCGGGCGGGGCAGGACGCGGCGGACGGCGATAGGGGCATCGAACTTGAAATCCTGGTCCGCGATACGGGCGTCGGCTTCACCGAGGAACAGGCCAAGCGTCTTTTCAAGGAATTCGAGCAGATCGACCATGGCCTTGCCCGACGCTACGGCGGGACAGGCCTTGGCCTTGCGATATCGCGCCGTCTCGTAACGCTCATGGGCGGAACGATAGAGGCCGAAGCTTCGCCGGGCGCGGGCGCGACCTTCCGCGTGCGCCTGCCGGTGCGTGTGGAGCGGGACGTTCTGGAAGACGACGCGGCAATCGATCTTCCACGGCAGAAGATCGCCGTCGTCTCGAAAAGCAGGATCAGCGCGCCGCTCATCGTCGCCCGCCTGCAAGAGGCCGGAGCCGAGGCGAGCGTGGTGGCGCCGGGTAGCGCGGATTTCGAGGAGGAGATCGGCGATGCGGACCTCCTGATGGTGGATCATGCGGGATTTGCAGACGCGGGCGCCTGGCTTGCCGGGGCACGGGCTGCGGGTCTAGAAATGCCGGCCGCGGTGATCGTCAAGCCGACGGAGCGGGATCGGCTGCCGCGCCTCAACCTCGCGGGTTTCGACGCCTATCTTGTAGAGCCTGTCCGTACGTCATCGCTTTTCGGCGTGGTGACGGGCCTTCTGGACCCTGACCGGCGCTCATCCTTCTGGACCGGCGCCAATGCGCTCATCGAGGAAGAGAACGAGCAGAGCGCGGAATCATCGCGCCCGCTCCGGGTCCTGATTGCCGAGGACAACGACATCAACCGCCTTTTGACCGAAGCGCTTTTGCGAAAGTTCGGGCATGAGCCGGTCGTCGCCACGAATGGCAAGGCGGCGCTCGAGGAGGTTCAGGACGGGTCTTTCGACGTTCTTCTGGTCGATCTTCATATGCCGGAGATGGACGGGGTGGAGTTCATCGCACGCTATCGTGAATACGAAAATTCGCGTTGCTGGGACCCCGCACCGCTGATCGCCGTGACGGCCGACGTTATGCCCGACGCCCATGCCAGGGCGAGGGAGGCGGGGGCCGATGACGTGCTTACCAAGCCGCTCGACCCGGACATTTTGAAGCAGGCACTCTCGCGGGCGTCCTGACGGCTGTGCGGCACGTCACGGCAATGCGGGGGCTTTATCGGGCGCCGAATTGTCATGGTATCTTTGAAAAACTATGATGTAGAGCATGACCTGTCCGGTCGTGGGTGCGGTGATTCGCGCGCTTGCCCCTGCCGGTCGATCCAATGCGAGACGCCGAAGGTATCGGCGCGTCTTCGGGGGACGAAACGTGAAGGCCATGCCGCGATCGGGACTTCTGTCGCCGCGCACTCTGGTTCGCAGGTTCATGCCGGCCGCGGGGCCGGCGCCGATAGAACCCGGTCGTTCCGCCGCGCAGCGTTTCCGGTCGTTCGGGAGGCAGGCCGTACCGCTTGGGCGGATAGGGCCTCTGGAAGTGCGGCTTGCCCGCAGCGCCCGCGAAATCAGCAAGGCGCAGGAACTGCGCTATCACGTCTTCTACGAGGAAATGTCGGCAATCGCCGATGCCGAAACGCAGGCGCTCAGGCGCGATTTCGACCCTTTCGATGCCATCTGTGACCATCTTCTGGTCGTCGATCACGATCATACCGAGCGCGCCAAGCCGTTTGCGCGGAAAAAACCGCAGGTCGTCGGCACCTATCGCCTGCTGCGCCAGGAGGTCGCGAACCTTTATGGCGGTTTCTACACGACGGGCGAATACGATCTTCAGCCTTTGGTCGACGCGCACTCCGGCCTGCGCTTCCTGGAGCTCGGGCGGTCCTGCGTCCTCAAGCCCTACCGGAACAAGCGCACGGTCGAGCTGCTGTGGCACGGTATCTGGTCGTATGTACTCCTCAACCGGATTGACGTGATGATCGGTTGCGCGTCGATGGAGGGCACGGACCCGGATCGCCTCGCCTCGCAGCTTTCGTTCCTGCATCACTTCGCCCGCGCTCCGGAAGACTGGCGGGTGAGAGCGGTTGAGGGGCGTTACGTCGAAATGAACCGCATACGCAAGGAAGCGGTTGACCAGCGGCAGGCGCTGCGCGACCTGCCGCCGCTCATCAAGGGGTATCTGCGGCTTGGTGCCTATATCGGCGATGGAGCGGTCGTCGACCGCCAGTTCGGCACGACGGACGTTTTGATCATCCTGCCGGTCTCCGCACTGAACGAGCGTTACGTGAACTATTACGGCGCGGATGCGAGCCGTCATGCCTCCTGAGCGCTTACGTTCGCCGCGTTACGGCTGCGGGCCGTCATACCCTTCGATCACCACCAGGTCGTTCACGCCGGCGTTGCGCCTGATCTCCAGGGCTTCCGCATACTCCGGCGAGCGATAGCACTCCAGCGCCGCCTGGTAACTCGGGAACTCGATCACGACATTGCGTTGGCGCGCAGCACCCTCGACACATTCGAATTCCCCGCCGCGCACGAGGAAACGCGCCCCGTATTTTCCGAAAGCTTTCGCATTCGCCGCGACGTATTTCTTGTAGGCGTCCGGGTCCGTCACATCGACGCGGGCGATCCAATATCCTTTTGACATGGGCTTCCTTTCCGTTTTAAGCGCCCTTTAATCCGCCACAATTAACATAAAAACGGAACCAACCCGCATGGCTTGAGCAGGATGTTCGGCGGGCAGGTAATTTCGTTCGAGGGTCAATGGCACGGCGCCCCAAATCGAGGCAGCGCATAGAACCGCGGTTCGAACCTGACGAGCCGGGATCCCTCGACGTGCGCCTGAGCGCGGACGATCGGCCGGCAAAGCCCTCGAAGCCGAAGCCGCGTCGCAAGAAAACCCCGTCGTCAGGCAAGGCCCCGCCCGCGAAAGCAAGGCCGAACGCGCGGCGCAAGCGCGGCAGCGTGCGGAAGCGGCGCGGCGGAAACGGCAGCTCGCGAATCGGGCGCTTGTTCAAAAGAACCGTCTACTGGGGGCTTGTCGCCGGGCTTTGGGCCTTCATCGGCTTTGTTGGCGTGATGGGATATTACGCGGCGCATCTGCCGCCGCCCTCCGAATGGGAGGTGCCGAAGCGTCCGCCGAACGTGAAGATCGTTTCCCAGTCCGGGCAGCTTGTCGCGAACCGCGGCGATACAGGCGGCGAAGCTGTCCGGCTCGAGCAGCTTCCGGCTTATCTGCCGCAAGCCGTCATTGCGATCGAGGATCGGCGCTTCCGGTCTCATTTCGGTATCGATCCAATCGGTCTTGTCCGTGCGGTTGTCGTCAACCTTGTCGAGGGTCGCCTTGTCCAGGGCGGGTCGACGCTCACCCAGCAGCTTGCAAAGAACCTCTTCCTCGAGCCCGACCGGACGATCAGCCGGAAGATGCAGGAAGTGGTCATGGCGCTGTGGCTCGAACAGAATTTTTCCAAGGATCAGATCCTGGAGATGTATCTCAACCGGGTCTATCTGGGGGCGGGCGCCTATGGTGTGGATGCCGCCGCACGGCGTTATTTCGACAAGCCGGCGCGGTATGTCACGCTGAAGGAGGCGGCGACGCTTGCCGGCCTTCTCAAGGCGCCGTCACGCTACGCGCCGACAAACAGCCCGGACCTTGCCGAAGACAGGGCGCGAACGGTCATCCTTGCGATGAAGGATGCCGGTGTCATTTCCGACCGGGACGCCAAGGATGCAATCGCCGCATCGGCGACGGTCGTGGCGAAGTCCGTCGGCGCGAGCAACAATTATGTCGCCGACTGGGTGATGGAAGAACTGCCGAGTTTTATCGGCCAGATCGACAAGGACGTGATTGTCGACACAACGATCGATATGGACATGCAGCGCGCGGCGGAAGAGACGCTGAAGCGCAAGCTTGCCGAGCAGGGCGACAAGCTTGGCGTCTCGCAAGGCGCGGTCGTCACGCTCGACCGTAACGGCGCGGTGAAGGCGCTGGTCGGCGGGCGGGACTATTCGAAGAGCCAGTTCAACCGTGCGGTCAATGCGCACCGCCAGCCGGGATCGGCCTTCAAGCCTTTCGTCTATCTGGCTGCGCTCGAGCGCGGCCTGACGCCCGAAACGATACGCGTGGATGAGCCGGTGACGATCGGCAATTGGTCGCCCAAGAACTACTCGCGCAAGCATTATGGCGCGGTAACGCTCACCCAGGCACTCAGCTATTCGCTCAACACGGTTGCGGCCAAGCTTGCCCATGAAGTCGGCCCGAAGCGTGTCGTAGAAACCGCCCGCAGGCTTGGTATCTCCTCTCCCTTGCAGGCGAACCCGGCGATCGCGCTCGGCACGTCGGAGGTTACGCCGATTGAAATCGCGGCGGCCTATGTTCCCCTCTCCAACGGGGGATACGGCGTTGTGCCGCATGTCATCCGCCAGATCAGGACGGTCGACGGCAAGGTGCTATACGCCCGTAACGGCAGTGGGCCGGGGCGCGTGGTCAATCCGTTGATCGTCGGCCGCATGAACCGGATGATGGCGGAAACGCTGCAAACGGGCACCGGCAAGAAAGCGAGCCTAGACGGGCGGCCCGCTGGCGGCAAGACGGGCACCAGTCAGGATTTCCGCGACGGCTGGTTCATCGGATACACCAACCAGCTCACAACGGCGGTCTGGCTCGGTAACGACGATAATTCGCCGACGCGGCGCGCAACCGGCGGGTCGCTTCCGGCGGAAATCTGGAAGGAGACGATGCTTGCCGAACACCGCAACGTGCCGGTGGCGGCGCTTCCGGGCGTTTTGGAAGAGCCTGTGCGCGTGGCGGAGCCGGGTAACGGCGGCCCCGTCCCGCCTGGCAGCATCGGTGCGGAGCCGGGCCAGATCGTGAGGCCAGAACCCGGCAGAGGGCCACTCAATCTAATCAAGCGGATTTTCGGCGGATAAAGCTCGCTGCCGCCTTTAGATGGATGCCTCGCGCAGGTGCTTCCCGAACTTGTAGATCAGGAAGGCGGCGAGCCCGTTCGCGGCGATCACGGCGGCAAGCGGCACGGCCGATGAGCCGATGCTAGCGCCCACGCCAATACCGACGATGGCGGCGATGCTCATTTGCGTTACCCCGACCAATGACGAGGCCGTTCCCGCCCGGTCGGGAAAGGGCATCAGCGCGGCGGCCTGCGTTTGCGGCAGGGCGAAACCCACGCCCACCATGTAGACCATCATTGGCAAGACGACCGAAAGCGCGCTTTCAAGACCGGCGAGCACGCAGGCCAGCATGACCACGCCGCCTGCCGCCAGAAGCAGCGTACCGGCGGTTATCACCGCGCTCGAGCCGCGCGTAGCGATGCGCTGTCCGCCGATGGTGCCGAGGACATAGGCGCCCGCGCAGGCGCCGAAGGCGATGCCATAGACCGTCGGCGACAGGCCGTAGAGATCCTGCAGCACGAAGGACGAGCCGGAGATGAAGGCGAAAAGTCCGCTATAGGTGAGCGTGACGACGGCGAGATGGACGCGGAAGCCGCCATGCGTCAGGAGGCTTGCGAAGGCCCGGAAAATCGCGATCAGCGAAAGAGGTTCCTTCGTGCGGTGCTTCAGCGTTTCCGGCAGGCTGCGCCCGACAATGAGCGAAAGGCAGAGGCCGAAGGCGAGCATGACGAAGAAGATCGGCCGCCAGCCCGATATCGCGGCGATCAATCCTCCGAAGAAAGGTGCCACCGCCGGCACGAGGCCCATGATGGAACCCATGCGGGCAAGTTCGTTGCCCGCGCGCGGGCCTTCGTAAAGGTCACGCACGACCGCGCGTGCCAGCACGATGGGCGCGGATGCTCCGAGCGCCTGTACCGTTCTTGCGACGATCAGAAGCTCCACGGAGTTGGCGATGGTGCAGGCGAGGCTCGCGATCGAATAAAGCGCAAGCCCGCCGATCAGCACCGGTTTGCGGCCGTGGCGGTCGGCCAGTGGCCCGTAAACGATCTGGCCGGCGGCAAATCCGACCAGGAAGGCGGATAGCGTCAGTTGCAGGACCGGATTGGTGGTGGCAAGGTCGCTCAGGATCTCGGGCAGCGCCGGCAGATACATGTCCGTCGACAGCGGCCCCAGCGCGGTGAGTCCCGCAAGTGTGGCGGTCAGCGCCCATGTGTTCGCCTTCAGCACGTCTCGTTCCTGCTCGTTTGTATCAGCCGATGTGGTGGAGCCGGCTGCCGTTCTTCCTGAGCCAGAGCCGCGCCTCGTCGGTATGCGGCGCAAGCTTGCGGCAAAGCGCCCAGAAGCGCGGGCCGTGGTTCATCTCGATGAGATGCGCCACCTCGTGCGCCGCTACGTAATCGAGTATTTCGGCGGGAGCAAGCACGAGCCGCCAGGAAAAGGAAAGCCTGCCGTTCGACGCGCAGGAGCCCCAGCGGCTCGTCGTGTCGCGTACGGTGATGCCGGCGGGTTTCTTGGGAATTTTGGCCGCATGCCGGTCAACGGCGGCTTCAAGGTCGGCGCGCGCTTCGCGCTTCAGCCAGTCGGTCAGCTTGCGGGCAAGGTGTTCTTCCGCTCCCGGCACCCGGATTTCGGGGTCTTCGCCATCGTTCACCAATTCGACGAGGCCGCGCAGCTTGCCGGTGCGGACGATCGTGTGCTCGACCCCGCGCAGCGGGATCATCACGCCTTCGCGCAGGCCCGCCGTCTCGGGGCGTGCGCTGAGCTTTTCGGCAAGCCAGCCGCGATGGCGTTCGGCGAATTCCAGCGCGGTTTCGAACGAGCCGTTTTGCGGAACGGTCAGCACCGGCCCCCGGCTGTCCGCCGGAATACGCAGGAGATAGCGCTTCGCGCGGGCGTTGCGCGTCACGCGGACGAGAATTGCCTCGCCGCCGATATCGAGCGTGAGCGTATCTGGCAGGGGGGCTGGATTTCGTGCGAAGAACTTTCGCACGCTCAGGCGTCCGCCAGTTCGGCGAAGGATTTAGGCATGGCCCCTGTGAGCGGGTTTTTCGCCGACCAGGCGTATCTGATCGTCTCCATGCGCATGGAGCGTGCGTCGAACAGAAGGAGCCTGCCCACCAGCCCCTCGCCGATGCCGACGATCTCCTTGATCGCTTCCAGCGCCTGCAGCGAGCCTATGGTGCCGGTCAGCGCGCCGAGGATGCCGGCTTCCGCGCATGTCGGCAGCATGCCTTCCGGCGGCTGATCGGGGAAAATGCAGCGGTAGGTCGGGTTCGGCTTGCCGTCGGCGCCGGTTTCGTAAGGCTTGAGAAGGGTGAGCGAGCCGTCGAACTGGCCGACAGCACCCGTCACCAGCGGTTTTTTCGCGAAGAACGAGGCGTCGGAGGCAAGATAACGCGTGGCGAAATTGTCCGAGCCATCGACCACGAGGTCGTATCGGCCGATCAGCGCCAAGGCGTTCTCGGGCCTGAGCCTGACCGGGTGTGGCTCCACCTTCACATGCGGGTTGATGCGCGAGATCGCCTCCGCTGCGCTTGCCACCTTGGGCTCGCCAAGCTGGTCGGTATCGTGGATCACCTGCCGCTGCAGGTTGGAAAGCGACACCGTGTCGTCGTCGACGATGCCGAGCGTGCCGACGCCCGCCGCGGCCAGATATTGCAGGACGGGAGCGCCGAGCCCGCCCG
Organism: Hongsoonwoonella zoysiae; assembly: GCF_013266695.1. Lineage (GTDB taxonomy): Bacteria > Pseudomonadota > Alphaproteobacteria > Rhizobiales > Stappiaceae > Hongsoonwoonella > Hongsoonwoonella zoysiae. Next base: position 750,965 of record NZ_JABRXF010000001.1, on the reverse strand, counting down.
CGCCGATGACAAGCACGCGCGCGGCCTTCAGCTTCTGCTGGCCGGGCCCGCCCACGTCGCGAAGCACGATATGGCGGGCGTAGCGTTCCAGTTCGGCGGGGGAAAGGGTCATAAGTGCAGCTGCTTCAGGATTTCGGGTTGCCGATCATGCGGCTGACGAGCTTCGCCGTGTAATCGACCATGGGGATGATGCGGGCGTAATTGAGACGCGTCGGGCCGATGACGCCGAGCACGCCGACGATGCGCTGCTCCGCGTCGCGATAGGGCGAGACGATAAGCGACGAACCGGAAAGCGAGAAGAGGTTGTTCTCCGAGCCGATGAAGATCCTCACCCCCTCGCCCTGTTCGGCAAGGCCCAGGAGCTGGATCAGGTCGCGCTTGGATTCCAGATCGTCGAAGAGCAGGCGGATACGCTCCAGATCGTCCGCGGCCTCGAGGTCGGCCAGCAGGTTGGACCTGCCCCGGACGATGAGCGTGCCGGCGTCGGCGGCATTGTTCGTCCAGGTGGCCACACCCGCTTCCACCAGCTTTGCGGTCAGGCGGTCAAGCTCGGCCTGACGCTCTTTCTGCTGTCGCTCCAGCTCGACGCGCGCTTCGGCAAGCGTCCGCCCACGGATAAGGTTGGTCAGGAAGTTCGAAGCTTCCACGAGGGCAGAATTCGGCAGGCCCGGCGGCAGGTCGATGATCCGGTTTTCCACCGACCCGTCCTCGGCGACCAGCACGACAAGCGCCTTCAGCGGCTCGATGCGCACAAACTCCACATGCCGCAGGCGCGCGTCCTGCTTGTGGGCGAGAACCACGCCCGCGCCGCTCGACAGGCCGGACAGCATCTGGCTCGCTTCGGTCAGGATCTGCTCGGTCGTGCGCGGCACTTTCGCGCCTTTCACCTGCACGTCGATCGCCTGGCGCTCCTCCTTTGTAAGATCGCCGACTTCCAGAAGAGCATCGACGAAGAAACGCAAACCCCCTTCGGTCGGCAGGCGCCCGGCGGAGGTGTGGGGGGCGTAAAGCAGGCCCAGATGCTCCAGATCCGACATGACATTGCGGATCGATGCCGGAGAAAGCTGAAGCGATAGCATGCGCGACAGGTTTCTCGAGCCGACCGGCTCCCCGGTGGTGAGATAGGTTTCCACGATCGAGCGGAATATTTCCCGCGACCTCTGGTCGAGATCGCTGAGGCTGACGGAAGGAACGCCAATGCTCACGGGTGAACTCGTCCTGATTGTCTGACCTCGGTTTTTCGTTTCTGGGCCGGATTTCACGCGGTCCCTTATAGATATAGGGCCGAAAGCTGATAATTTGGCAAGCGACCCTTTGACCTCAATCCGTGGACAGCGCTAAAAGGCACGATCTCCTGATCAAGTGTGGACCTTAGCACTTTGCAGCCGGAAAGGAATTTCATGCGACCGTCCAAGCGCGCAGCCGATGAAATGCGGGCCGTTACCCTCGAGCGCGGGGTGTCCAAGCATGCCGAAGGCTCCTGCCTCGTGAAGTTCGGGGATACGCATGTGCTGTGTACCGCAAGCCTGGAAGAGCGTGTGCCGCCCTGGCTGCGCGGCCAGAACCGGGGCTGGGTGACGGCGGAATATGGCATGCTGCCGCGCGCGACGGGGGATCGCATGCGCCGCGAGGCTTCCGCCGGCAAGCAGTCCGGCCGCACGCTTGAAATCCAGCGGCTGATCGGGCGCTCCCTGCGTGCCGTGGTCGACCTTAAGGCGCTTGGCGAGCGCCAGATCAGCGTCGATTGCGATGTTATCCAGGCCGATGGCGGCACGCGCACAGCGGCGATAACCGGGGCGTGGGTCGCGCTGAACGATTGCATCGCCTGGATGAAGGCGCGAGACATGATCTCGGCCCCCGTTCTCGTGGATCATGTGGCGGCTATATCCTGCGGCATTTACGAGGATGCGCCGGTGCTCGACCTCGATTACGCGGAGGATTCGGAAGCCGAGACGGATGCCAATTTCGTCATGACGGGTTCGGGCGGCATCGTCGAGGTGCAGGCGACGGCGGAAGGCAAGCCCTTTTCGGAGGATGAGTTTCAGGCCCTGCTCGGGCTCGCGCGCAAGGGTGTGGCGCGGCTTGTCGATTTGCAGAAAATGTCGATCCTTTGAAGGCGGTGTCGCGTGACGGCTGAGCGGAAACTGGAGCCCGGACGGCTGGTCCTTGCAAGCCACAACCCCGGCAAGCTGGCCGAAATCCGGGACATGCTGGCGCCTCACGGCTTCGAGGTGCTCTCCGCCGGCGATCTCGGCCTGCCGGAGCCTGAGGAAACCGGCACGACTTTCGAGGAAAACGCCGAGCTGAAGGCGCGCGCGGCGGCTGAAGCCAGCGGCCTTCCGGCACTTGCGGACGACAGCGGGTTTTGCGTTGCCGCGCTCGATGGCGCTCCGGGCGTCTATTCGGCGCGCTGGGCGGGGCCTGAGAAGGACTTTGCCCTTGCCATGCGCAATGTGGAGGAAAAGCTCCAGGCGGTGGGGGCGGCCAGCGAGGCGCAGCGGGCGGCAAGCTTCGTCGCGGTGCTGTGTCTTGCCTGGCCTGACGGCGATGTCGCGCTTTATCGCGGAGAGGTTTCGGGAACCTGCGTCTGGCCGCCGCGCGGCAGCCATGGTTTCGGTTATGATCCGATGTTCCGGCCGGAGGGCGAAACGCGCACCTTCGGCGAAATGACCCAGGCCGAGAAAAAGGCCTTGTCTCACCGCGCCCGCGCCTTTGCCCGTTTCCGGGCGTCCGCGATCGGATAGACCCATGAATATTCAGCCTGAAGGCGGCTTCGGGATCTATGTTCACTGGCCGTTTTGCGCGGCCAAGTGTCCCTATTGCGACTTCAACAGCCATGTCCGCCATGCGCCGGTGGATCAGGCGCGCTTCGCCGCCGCTTTCGAGCGGGAGCTGGAGCATTATGCCGAACTCGTCCCGGGGCGCACCGTCCAGTCGATCTTTCTCGGCGGCGGCACTCCGTCGCTGATGGAGCCGGCAACGGTCGCCCGCGTGCTCGACAAGATTTCCGCGCTCTGGCCGGTCGACCCGGATGTGGAGGTCTCGCTCGAAGCCAATCCCTCCAGCGTCGAGGCGGGGCGCTTTCGCGGCTATCGTACGGCCGGCGTCAACCGGGTGTCGCTCGGCGTGCAGGCTCTGGACGACAGGGAACTCAAATTCCTCGGGCGGCTTCACGATGTTGCCCAGGCGCGCGAGGCGATCGAGATCGCGAGAAACACCTTCCCTCGTCTCTCCTTCGATCTCATTTACGCCCGCCCCGGCCAGACGGTGGCTGCGTGGAGGCGCGAGCTTAAAAAGGCGATCAGCCTCGCCGCCGATCATCTGTCGCTTTATCAGCTTACGATCGAGCAGGGCACGCCGTTCTACCGGCTCTACATGGCGGGCAAGCTCACCCTGCCGGACAACGATCTTGCCGCCGACCTCTATGAGGCAACGCAGGAGGTTTGCGCCGCGCACGCGCTTCCCGCCTATGAGGTTTCGAACCACGCGGCACCGGGGGCGGAATGCCGGCACAATCTCGTTTACTGGCGCTACGGCGACTATGTCGGGGTCGGGCCCGGCGCCCACGGGCGCATCTCGGTCGGCGCCACGAAACGGGCGACGGCGACGGAGAAGCATCCCGAAACGTGGCTTGAACACGTGGAATCGCGCGGACACGGGCGGGTCGAGGACCTGCCCCTCGATCAGGAGGAGCAGGGGGATGAATTCCTGCTGATGGGCCTTCGTCTCGTCGAAGGTGTGGATCTCGCGCGCTTCGAAAGGCTTGCGGGCCGAAGGATCGACCCGTGGAGGCTCGACCAGCTTCTTGAGCACGGCATGGTGGAGGAATTGGGCGGACAACGGCTGAGGGTCACGCCCGCCGGTTTTCCCGTGTTGGACGCTGTTGTTGCCGATCTGGCCGCGTGATGGCGGATATCCACAGATGCCGTGACGGAATTACTCGCAATGGCTGTGCCGGATACAAGTATTCGAGCCGCTTTTGTGATTCGATTTGTCCGATAATTTGCTTTGTTCGCAGGTGCGATCTATCCTCCACCGCAGTGCCGCAAAAGTGAAGCGCCGTCGAACCGCTTGATGCATCACTGGAATCGCCGGGCTGTGGACAATGCTACGACAGTCGGTATTGAGGATAGTGCTTCGATCCGCTTAATCTTTTGCGATGCAAAAGTCCCGCCGGTTTTTCCGGTTGCTGGATGAAAGGTCGGATCAGGTGCCTTACTATCAGCTTTACGAACTCAATCACGCGGCCATGAGCCCGATGCGGGCGGCGGCGGACATGACGCGGCTCTACTTCCAGAACCCGCTCAACCCGCTTTCCCACACCACCTACGGGCGTTCCGTCGCGGCGGCCTGCGAAGTTTTCGAGCGCACGACCCGGCGGTATGGCAAGCCGGAGTTCGGGCTGCACGAAACGACGGTCGGCGGCATGCGCGTGCCGGTTCGCGAAAAGGTGGTCTGGCAGCGGCCCTTCTGCAATCTGATCCATTTCGAACGCGGCCCCGGGGATGCGAGAGCCCGCGCGCGGCGCGGCAGCGATCCGCGCATTCTCATTGTCGCGCCCATGTCCGGCCACTATGCCACGCTTCTTCGCGGCACGGTGGAGGCCATGCTGCCGCGCGCGGATGTCTATATCACCGACTGGATCGACGCGCGCATGGTGCCTCTTTCCGAGGGCGGTTTCGATCTCGACGACTATATCGACTACATCATCTCCATCCTGCATTTCCTGGGTGAGGACACGCATGTCATTGGTGTGTGCCAGCCGTCGGTGCCCGTTCTTTCGGCTGTGGCGCTCATGGAGGCGAAAGACGATCCCTACGCACCGTCGACCATGACGCTGATGGGCGGGCCAATCGACACGAGGATCAATCCGACGGCGGTCAACGATCTGGCCGAGGACAAGGGGATCGACTGGTTCGAGCGCAATGTCATCATGCAGGTGCCCTTCCCGCATCCCGGTTTCATGCGCGATGTCTACCCGGGCTTCCTGCAGCTTTCCGGCTTCATGAGCATGAACCTCGACCGACACATGATCGCCCATAGGGACTTCTTCCAGCACCTCGTGGAAAACGACGGCGACAGCGCGGAAAAGCACCGCGAATTCTATGACGAATATCTCGCCGTCATGGACCTTTCGGGAGAGTTCTACCTTCAGACCGTGGAAACGGTTTTCATTCGTCACTCCCTGCCGAAGGACGAGATGATGCATCGCGACGAGCCGGTGGAATGCGGCGCGATCCGCAAAACCGCGCTCCTGACCATCGAGGGCGAAAAGGACGACATCACCGGTCGGGGCCAGACGAAGGCGGCGCACAAGCTTTGCGTCAATCTTCCCGATGACAAGAAGGCTCACTACGAGCAGCCGTCGGTCGGACACTACGGCGTGTTCAACGGCTCGCGCTTCCGGGCGGAAATCGCCCCGCGCATTCTCGATTTCATCGCCTCCAACAGGACGCGCAACGTGACGGTGACGACGGGTGCGGCAAGTGGCGGAACGGCCGCCGTCAAGCCGGCGGTTGCCGTGCCCGCCCCGGCGGCGCAGGCAGAGGCGCCAGTGACCGCCATGCCGGACCCGCTGGACAAGATTCTGCTCGCCAGGCCCGAAGGCGCGGTTGATGATCTGAAGCGGATTTCAGGCGTCGGGCCGAAGCTTGAAAAAATGCTCAATGAGGCGGGTATTTTTCATTACTGGCAGATTGCCCAGCTTACCGACGCGCAGATCGCGGTTCTTGACGACAAGCTGGAGTTTCGTGGGCGCATCGCCCGCGACAACTGGATAGACCAGGCGAAAAAACTCGGCAATTCCGTGACATCGTAAGCTATCTGCGGAACGTCCGGTCAAAGCGGCGGAGCGTCTCGGCTTCGCCGTTTTTCGTTTCCGGTGACGTTGGGAAAATAAGGTTCCGGTCGCGTTCATCTTGAATATCGCCCCTCATGCGCCCACCTTTTAAGAGCAACGGGTGAAGAGGGAGTCGTCATGACAAGTTGTTCCGCGATCAGACCGGGCTGGAATCCGATGACAATCGGCCTGATGGTGCTCGGCTTCATCGTCTTTTGGCCGCTTGGCCTGGCAATGCTTGCCTATATCGTCTGGGGCGACCGTTTCGGAGAAATGGCGCGCGATGCTCGTGATCAGTGGCGCTCGGGTGCGTGGCACGGGCCATCGGGCGGCGGCCACGGCTTCGGCCGCACGGGAAATGCGGCGTTCGACGAATATCGCGAGCGTGAGCTGAAGCGGCTTGAGGAAGAGCGCGCCCGGCTGGACCGCATGCGTGCGGAGTTCGACGAATTCCTGCGTGAATTGCGCCGCGCGCGCGATCAGGAGGAATTCGACCGCTTCATGGCAAATCGCGGTCGTGGCCCCCGGCCGGAAGCGGAAGCCTGAACAAGCTGAAGCCCGCGCTTTCCCTTCAGGCGATCACGCCTGGAGGGTAGGAAATCGCGTCAGGATCAAGCTTCCAACATGAAAAAAGCCGCGGGTCGTTTCCGCGGCTTTTTTCATTGTCGCAAACTTGCTGCCTGTCAGTTCGGCATCGGCTGCTGCGGGGCTCCGCCTTCGCCGGCGCCGGCCGCTTGCTGCTGTTGCAGGTTCTGGCGGTAGAGGGCGGCAAAATCGATCGGATCCAGCATCAGCGGCGGGAAGCCGCCGTTTCGCGTCGCCTCGGCCAGTATGTTGCGAGCGAACGGGAAGATGATGCGCGGCGCCTCGATCATCACGAAGGGATGAAGGTGCTCCTGCGGCACGCCGGAAACCTTGATAAGGCCGGCGTAGACGAGTTCCACAACGAACAGCGCCATGGCGTCGTTGTTGGCCTTCGCGTTCAGCGTCAGCACCACTTCGAACTGGTTGTCGTTGAAGGGCGTCGCATTGACGTTCACGTTGATGTCGAGCTTGGGCTGGCCCTGCGGCTGCAGCGAGCGCGGCGAATTCGGATTTTCGAAGGAAAGATCCTTGATGTACTGCGCGATGATCGAAAGGCCCGGCTGAGCCTCACCGGTCGTCTGCCCTTCTCCGCCCTGCGGAGCGCCACCGGCCGGTGCGGCGGCGTCGTTGGTATCCGTCATGTCGTATCGTCCTGGTTCCAAGTGCCTGGGGCCGCGCGCCGGCGAGGCATTTATGCATCGCAAGACGGCGGCTTCGGCCCGGTGGGCCAAACTGTCGAGCGCTGGCTAACATGTAGGGTGCCCGCGGCACAAGGTATTTAGGGATCACATTGCGGCAAAACCGCCGGTTTGCGGGATTCCGCCTCGCGCCACTGGCGTGGAGGCTGGCGGACAATTAAAGTGCAAGGCATTGATCGGCAAGGAAGGTTTCCCGGATGCTTGAAGCGCGCGACGACGACCTGCGTCTGCCGCACAGGACGTTGAAGCTCGATACCCTCGTGCGGCTGCGCTGGCTTGCCATCGCCGGGCAGACGGCGGCGCTTCTTGTCGTCCATTTTGGCTTGGGCTACCCGTTTCCACTCGTCTTCTGTTTCGGCCTCGTCGCCTTTTCGGCGTGGCTCAACATTTTCCTCAAGATCCTGTGGCCGGAAACCCGTCGCCTTTCGGAGCGCATGGCGGCGATCCAGCTCGGATACGACCTCATCCAGATGGGCGGGCTTCTTTACCTCACGGGCGGTTTGGGCAATCCGTTCGCCTTCCTGCTGCTCGCGCCGGTCATGATCTCCGCGACCGGGCTATCGGCGCACAAGACGATCCTGCTGGGCCTGCTTGCGGCCGGCATCGCCAGTATTCTCGCCGTCTTCCACATGCCGCTTCCCTGGCATGATACGGGCGATTTCTTCCTTCCGCCGATCTATGCCTTCGGCGTTTGGACCGCGCTTGTCTGCGCGCTCGCCTTCATGGGCGTCTATGCGTTCCGCGTAGCGGAAGAAGCGCGTCAGCTCGCCGATGCCCTTGCCGCCAGCGAACTGGTGCTTGCGCGCGAGCAGCACATCAACGCGCTCGACGGCCTGGCGGCGGCCGCGGCCCATGAGCTCGGCACGCCGCTGGCCACCATCTTCCTAACGGCAAAGGAACTGAAGCCCGAATTCGAGACCGACGATCCGCGCGGCGAGGATGTCGCCCTGATCGCCTCCCAGGCGGAAAGATGCCGGGATATTCTCGCCAAACTCACCTCCCTTTCAGACGAGGGCGACCTGCACATCCGCCGCATGCCGCTGTCGCAGTTGATCGAGGAGGTCGTCTCGCCCTATCGCGACTTCGGCACGCGGATCGAGGTCGATATGCGTGGCGATGGCGGAGAGCCGGTCGGCGCGCGCAACCCGGGCATCATCTACGGCCTCGGCAATCTGGTGGAAAACGCGGTCGATTTCGCTGAAGCCACGGTAAAGGTCGAAGGGCGCTGGAGCGGCAAGGACGTCCGCATCGTCATCAGCGACGACGGGCCGGGCTTCGCGCCGGATGTTCTGGCGCGATTGGGTGAGCCTTACGTTACCGCCCGTGGCCGTGGCAGGGATGCGCGCGGCGATCATGGTGAGCGCGCCGGCGGTCTCGGTCTCGGCTTTTTCATTGCCAAGACCTTGCTGGAGCGCACGGGCGCCCGGCTTTACTTCGACAATCGGCGCGTGCCCGCCCATGGCGCGGTGATCACAGTCGCCTGGCCGCGTCCCGTGATGGACCAGGAGGGCGAAACGGCGGTGGAGAAAGACGTTGCCCTGGCGGCTTCCGCTGATACGGGGGCTTTGACGTGAAGGAAAGCCAATCTATAACAATTGCTGAGTTTTGAATTTCTCTAAACAAGGCCGGAATGCCCCATGACCGATCTGCAGGGCCAGCAAAACGCGGCGGAAGACCGTCGCCTGCTCATTGTCGATGACGATCACGCCTTCAACCAGCGGCTGGCGCGCGCGATGGAAAAGCGCGGGTTTCAGACGGAAACCGCCGACAGCGTGCGCGAGGCGATCGGCAAGGTTGAAGCCGCCCCGCCGGCCTATGCGGTGGTCGACATGCGCCTTGAAGACGGCAACGGCCTCGATGTGATCGAGGCGATCCGCGCCCGCCGCCCGGACGCCCGCGCGCTCATTCTCACAGGCTACGGCAATATCGCGACCGCCGTGACGGCGGTGAAGCTCGGCGCGGTCGATTATCTTGCCAAACCGGCGGATGCCGACGACATTTATGCGGCCTTGACGCGTGACGGCGACGAAAAGGCCGCGCCGCCGGAAAACCCGATGTCGGCGGACCGTGTGCGCTGGGAGCATATCCAGCGCGTCTATGAGCTTTGCGACCGCAATGTTTCGGAAACTGCGCGCCGTCTCAACATGCATCGCCGCACCCTGCAGCGCATCCTTGCCAAGCGCGCGCCACGCTAAAGACCGGCACCCGGTCTTGCATCGGGGTCGAGCGCGTCATGCAGGCGGTTGGCGGCGGCCTGCGCGAAACGCAGCGTAACGGCCTTGCGCCTTGCGCCCACAAGCCGGTGCTCAGGCGCTTCGCGCAGGATATCGGCGAAAAACCCGTCGGAGAGGATGAAGCCGGCTTCCTCGGGGAAGATGTCGCGCGGCACGCCGGCGTGGCTTGCGAAGAAGAAACGGTCGCAGAAGTCCCTGTAGCCCGGCCATTTGCGGTCGGCGCGAAAATCCGCGATGGAGGATTTCACTTCCACGATCCAGACCTCGCCCTTCGGCCCCACGGCCATCAGGTCCGCGCGCCTGCCGGACGCAAGCACCACCTCGCCCACGCTCGCATATCCCATCTGCCGGAACAGACGGGCGACGCCGCGCCAGACCATCGCTGCCGTGTCCGACTGCCGTCCGTCCGCCAGGGGATCGTCCAGCCTCACCCTGTTCGATTGCATCGGCCACCTCCAGTTGGAAGAATTGTTCTTGTTTCGTTCGATAAATGCAAGCCGAAACCGGGCGCAGCCTGAATGTGGCTGAAACCATTGTCCCGTTCGTCGAAAGCCTTTGCGAAAAACCGCTATGCGGCGTATATAGCCGGCCGTTGGGTCGTGGCGAAAATTGCAAGCGTCATGCGATCCTGATTTCTTTTCGGACAATCGAATATCGTGGACACTCCGTCCCGCGTCGGTAATGCGGCGCGTCCTTCCGAAGGGCCGCAAGGTCCTCACCCCGTCGGCATGCGCGCGGCGAAGGCGGAGGATCTTGCGTCGCTTGTCGCGCTTGAAGTTGCGGCCTTCGCCAGCGACCGTATCTCGCGGCGCAATTTCCGTTATTTCCTGAAAAGCCCGACGGCACGGCTCATTGTGGCGATCGCGGGAGACCGGCTCGCAGGCTATGCGCTCGTCCTCTTTCGCGCGCAAACGGCGCTGGCCCGGCTTTATTCCATTGCCGTCGATGCCGGGTTTCAGGGTGCGGGCATCGGCCGCGAGCTCTTGCGGGCCGCGGAAGACGCGGCTTATGACGCTGACCGGCTGTTCCTGCGTCTGGAGGTTCGCGCCGATAACCCGGCTGCCATTGGCCTTTACGAAAAGTCGGGTTACCGCCGGTTTGCGCGGGTGAAAGCCTATTATCAGGATGGCGAGGACGCGCTTCGCCTCGAAAAGCGCCTGCACGGCGGGCATGCGCTCAGAACGTCGGTTCCCTACTTCCGCCAGGCGACCGACTTCACCTGCGGGCCGTGCTGCCTGCGCATGGCGTTTGCCGCCTTCGACGTCGAAAGCGGCGTGGACGAGACGGCAGAGCTGCGGCTCTGGCGGGAGGCGACGACGATCTATCTCGCCTCGGGCCTTGGCGGGTGCGAGCCTTTCGGCCTGGCGGTCGCGGCGAAAAAGCGCGGCCTCTACGCCGAAATCCGCGTCAACACGGAAGAGCATTTCTTCCTCTCCTCGGTGCGCGACGCGGAAAAGCGGCGCGTGATGCGCCTCGTTCAGGACGATTTTCGCAGCGAGGCGAAAGCTTTGTCGATCCCGGTGTTCGACAGGCCGCTTTCGGCGGAAGAGCTGGCAGGCGAGGCGCAACGCGGCACGCTGTCCATCGTGCTGATTTCCGGTTACGGCATGTACCGCAAGAAGGAGCCGCACTGGATCCTCGTTCACGGCGGTGACGAGCGCCATGTCATCGTGCACGATCCCTGGACGGAGCCTGAAGTCGCCGCCGGCCACGACAAGGGGACCGATCCCGACGCCATTCCCGAAACCTTCGCCGATGCCGCGCATCTGCCCATTCCCCTTGCGGCGTTCGAGCGCATGGCCCGCTGGGGCAAGCAGGGCGTGCGTGCACAGATTTTGCTCAGAAAGGCGTAGCGCTCATGGCCACATGGGTCATTCTCGTCGACAATCCCAAGGACCTTTCGAACGCGGAAACCCCGCACAAGGTCATGACGGTGCGCGAATACATCACGCGCCCGAAGCTTTTTGCCGGCACGCATCCGACGATCCTCAACCTGTCGCGCTCCTATGCCTATCAGGGCGGCGGTTATTATGCCTCGCTGCTCGCCGAAGCGCGCGGGCACCGCGTGGTGCCGGGCGTGGAAACCATGACGGAACTTTCCAGGAAAGGGCTTTACCGTCATGCCCTTCCCGAGCTCGAGGACCGTCTCAACAGGACACTTGCCAGGATCGCGAATGTTCCGGGCGGCTCCTTCAAGCTCACGGTCTGTTTCGGCCATGCCGCGGATGAGACTTATGAGCCTTTCGCCCGCCTGGTGTTCGACTGGTTTCGCGTCCCGCTTCTCGAAGTGACGGTAAAGCCTGGCGAATGGCGGACGATAGATCGCATCCGCCCACTCCCCCTGACGGAGCTTGATGCGCAAGGGCGCGATCATTTCAACCGTTCGCTGGAGGCCTACACGCGCCGCTCCTGGCGCGCGCCGAAACAGCGTGTGCCGATGAAATATTCGCTCGCCGTCCTTTGCGACCCGAAAGACGCGCTGCCGCCGTCCTCGCAAGCCTCCCTCAAGTATCTTGCGAAGGTTGCCGCGCGCCATGGCATCGAGGTCGTTCCTATCGGCAAGGGCGACCTGGAGCGGCTTGCCCAGTTCGATGCGCTCTTCATCCGCGAAACCACCACAATCGACAATCACACCTACCGCTTCGCCCGCCGCGCGACGTTCGAGGGCATGCCCGTCATCGACGATCCGGTTTCGATGATCCGCTGCACCAACAAGGTCTATCTGGCCGAATTGCTGGAGCAGAACGGCGTGCCGACGCCGAAGACCGTCATCCTGTCGACGATGAAGGATGCGGAGGGCCTTGGCGAGGCGCTCGGCTGGCCGATCGTTTTGAAAATTCCCGACGGTTCCTTTTCGCGCGGCGTTTTCAAGGTCGAGGATGCGGCGGCGCTAACGGCCAAGATGAAAGAACTTTTCGACGAGTCGGACGTGCTGCTTGCCCAGGAGTTCTGCCTCACCTCCTTCGACTGGCGTATCGGCGTGCTGGACGGCGAGCCGCTTTTCGCCTGCCAGTATCTCATGGCAAAGAAACACTGGCAGATCGTGCGCCACGAGGAGGGAAAGGCCGCCGTCGAAGGCAGCTTCCGCACTTGTTCGCTGCTTGAGGCGCCGCCGCTCGTGGTGGAAACGGCGGTGCGCGCCGCGCGCCTCATCGGCAACGGTCTTTACGGGGTCGACCTGAAGCAGGTCGGTGACAATGTCGTCGTTATCGAGGTCAACGACAATCCGAACCTCGATCACGGCGTTGAGGATTCGGCGGAAAAGGACATGGTCTGGGACCGGCTGGTCCGCTGGTTCCTGAAGCGGCTGGAGGCGCGTTAGAGCGCACCTTGCCCCTGCATCACCCCGGCCAACGGCAGATGAGGATGCGGCGGCGTGTCCAACTACGCGCAAATGTTGCGATCAGCCTGCCCACATGCGCAGGAGATTGGAGCGCGTCTTGGCAAGCCGGTCGAACAGGGCCGTCTTGCCTTCAGCCGCATGAACGGCATTCAGGCTCTGCTCCAGGTCGAAAAGGATTTCGCGCCGCTCCGCTTCGCGAATCCAGCTTTCAACCCAGCCGACCACGGCAAGACGTTCACCGCCGGTAACAGGTTCGACACGGTGCAGCGTGTTCGAGGGATAAAGGAACAGGTGGCCCTCCGGCAGCTTGATCGCCCGCTCCTCCAGTGCGTCCTCCACGACAAGCGCCCCGCCCTCATAGGATTCCGGATTCGAAAGGAAAAGCGTGAAGGAAAGGTCGGTGCGCGCTCCGCCCATCAAGGCGTCGTCGACGTGGCTCCCGTAAGTCTGGCCTTCGCAGTAGCGAGATAGAAGAAGGCGCACGATGCGCTTCGGTCGTGCCGCCGCGCTGAAAAGCGGGTTCGCCGCCAGCGCCTCTTCCACCTTCTTGAGAATGGCGTCGCGCTGCGGCGAGGCCGCCGCCTGCGCATTGGCCTTGACTTCGCGGGCGAAGCGGCCGGCGGTCTTGCGCCCGTCTTCGAAGGCCAGGTTGGCAGCGGTCTCTCGGACCGCTGCAACTTCATGGCCGTCGAGCAGATCCTCGATGGCGATAAACAAGCGAATGCTCCTATTTGACGGAAAGCGAGGCGATTTCCATGCGCGCCGCGGCGCCAAGGAGAACGGATGCTTCGAGAAGGGTCGAATCTTCTCCAGGCTGAAGGGCAGGAAAGGCATCCGCTATGACATCGAATTGTTCGTTGATGGCGGCGACGGCATCGCGGACCTCAGGCCGCGTGGAGTGCGACAGCTCTTCGGTCATGGCCCGTGCGGCCTGCACAAATCCCCAAGCGTCCTGATATTCATGCGCTTCGACGAGCTTGCCGTTCCTGACGCCCTCTTCGTACTCCTCGGCCGCTTCGCGTACGATCAGCACCACAGCCTTGAGCCGGGAGGCTTCGCCGCCGCCGGCCTTTTCGCGCGCTTCCTCCAACTCATGCAGGACCTTGTCGAACGCGGCCTTGGCTTCCGGCACCGGCTTGCCGCCTTCGATTGCCGCCGCCAGCGTCGAGAGTTCTTCCGAGAAATCCTCCGCGCCGCGCGACTGCAACTGCGGTTTCAGTTCGGCGTAGATTTCATCCTGAGGATGCTTCATGTGGGGCTTTGCCATATCGGGCGCCCCGGAATCATAGAGGGCGAACCCGGCGCGCAGATGCCCTTCGACGATGGCAAGCTCTGCCAGGAAATGGCTGTCTTCGGCGCCGGCGCGCGCCGCGCCGCCTTCGCCTCCCTCGCCGCCTTCGCCCCCTTCTCCTCCTTCGCCGCCTTGCGAGGCTTCGGCAAGCACGATAGAGGGCACGGATTTTACCGCATATCCGGCTTCTGCCTTGCCGTTCGCAGCGAAAGCGGGTGCGGCTGCGGCCGTGGCGAACCCAACGGCGGCTGCGGTGCCAAGCAACAGTGTGCGTCGCGGCTCGATTCGGCGGGGGGAGGGGGTCGCTTCCTTGGTCATCGATTGCCTTTCTGTTTGGCGATTAAAATATGAGCTTTATACTCAAGTATTTTTACGCGCCTAAAATGTCAACCGGATTTCCGGCGGGAAACGCAAACGTGCGCCCTCGTCGGATAGGCGGTCCGTAACGGCTGTTCTGGAGCGGGACAGGCTGGACTTAATCGGCCGGCGGACCGACGCGTTCGGGGTGAGCGGCGGCGAAAGCTTGCCTTTCCCTGCATCGCTCGCCGATCTCCATCAGCTTCGGGCAGGCGGAGATATCGGCTCCCCAGCGCTCCGCATTGTATAGCTGCGGCACGAGGCAGATATCGGCCATCGTCGGCCGGTCGCCATGGCAGAACGCGCCGGTCGCCGGGTCGTCCAGCATCTTCTCGAAGGCGGCCAGACCGTCGCCGATGAACTTCCTCATCCAGTCGATGCGGATTTGCTCGTCCCCGCCGCCAAGCTGCATCGCATATGCGGCAACGGACATGTTGCAGACCGGGTGGATTTCCATGGCGATCACGTAAGACAGGGCGCGCACGCGCTGCCGCCCCACGGGGTCACGTGGCAGAAAGCCTGCGCCGTCTCGCGTCTCGTCCAGATATTCCAGAATGGAGACGGACTGGGTAAGAGTGCGCCCGTCGATCTCAATCGTGGGCACGAGGCCCTGCGGATTTCGGGCAAGGTTTTCCGGCTCCCTGTGCGCCTTCTTGAGAAGGTTCACCTGCACCGCCTCGTAATCGATGCCGAGCAGGTTCAGCGCGATCCGCAGCCGGTAGCTGGCGGAGGATCGCCAGTAGTCATAGAGAACGGTCCGGCTCATGTTCCCACCTTACTTCGGCCATAGGGATCGCCGGCGGACGCCGGTGCGGGCGTCCGCGCGTCCACTGTCCGATCAAACGTCGGAAAGTTCCTTCTCGTGCATCCAGGCGGCGTGCTTGGGCGCGCGCTTTGTCTTCGACCATTCCTCGAGCATGTCCCATTTCACCGCGTCGAGCTTCTTCAGCATCTCCTCTTCCTTCGGGTCCGGGCAGGCCAGTTCGATGCGGTGGCCGTTCGGATCGAAGAAATAGATCGAATGGAAGATCGAATGGTCGGTGACGCCAAGCACCTCGATCCCGTTCTTCTCGAGGTTTTCCTTGAACTCAAGCAGCGTATCGCGATCCTTCACCTTGAAGGCGATATGCTGCACCCAGACGGGCGTGTTCGGATCGCGGCCCATCTCGGGCTTCGTCGGCAGCTCGAAAAAGGCGAGCACATTGCCGTCGCCCGCATCCAGGAAGATGTGCATGTAGGGATCGGGCTCATGGGTCGACGGCACATGGTCCTCGGCAATCGCGAGGATGAAATCCATGTTCAGGTTCTTCGTGTACCAGTCGACCGTCTCCTTCGCGTCCTTGCAGCGATAGGCGACGTGGTGGATCTTCTCGATTTTCATGGGGTATGTCCTCCGTGGACGTTCAGGATCGGGCAGGATCCCGGTGCATTGCCTGTTTGGCTGCGGCAAGCGCTTGCCTGAGCACTTCCCGGTCGCCGATCTGGTTGGCGAGCACGAAAATGAGACGCGCGTTGAGCGCATCGCTTTCCGCCTTCGAAAGGCCTTCGTGTGCGGCAAGCAGGTCGGCGTAGAAATCGTCCGGCCGGTCGATATTGGCCTTGAGGGTCAGTTCGCTCATTCTCACCTCCTTAGGGTCTGGACCCTTAAAATTGACGGGATCGGTATGAGCCGATTTGATTGGATACGAGGAGCAAGAACGCAGGAAACCAGGCCGGTATTCAAGTTCTTGCGACAAAGTAGCCAGCCAAATCGGCCATATTTTCCAGACACCGAAACGGCTTCGTCCTGCTTCGTCGAAGCGCTTGACCGGGTGGCCGACCCGCTATGCGTGCATCTCCTTGCATCTCTTTGCCGTTTCAGGTGCCGATCTCATTAATTTTATGGGTCCAGACCCTAGATCCGGCCCGTGGCGGTGTTGACGGCTGAGCGAAGCTCCGCCTCGTTGAATTTCGTCCAGCGCGCGGCGACATGCTGGTCCGGGCGCATCAGGTAGATACCGGCCTGGGCATCGCCCAGGTAACGCTCGGCCAAAGCGCCGCTCGGGTCGTCTTTTGCGGAAAGTTCGAGGCGTTCCACCTCAATGCCCGAAACGTCGATCCTGTCGGGCGCCTCCGCGTCGATCGTCATGAGCTGGAAACGGTCGCCAAGACGCGAAAGCAGCCAGCCATTGCCGACGGGCGCGTCCACCGCCGGCGCGCCGGGGCGGGTGCGCCTCGGCATTTCGTCAACATCGGGGCCGTTCAGCGGCGATCCGTCATAGGTCGCGGGTACCGACAGCCGCCCGGAATTGACGATTGGGCGGGCGAACTCGAAATGTTCGGCAAGATCGAGTACGGCGTCGCGGAAGATGCGGCTCTGGTCCGATTTCGGCGTTATGAAGTCGGTGGAGCGCGATGAATTCAGGATGTTTTCATCAGCCGCATGGACCCGCTCCGCGTCGTAGCTGTCGAGCAGGGTTTCGGGCACCTTGCCCTCCATCACGAGCTTCAGCTTCCAGATCAGGTTGTCGGTGTCCTGCAGGCCGGAGTTCGCTCCGCGCGCGCCGAAGGGGGAGACCTGGTGGGCTGCGTCGCCGGCAAAGATCACCCGCCCGTGGCGGAACTTCTCCATCCGCCGGCACTGGAACGTGTAGATCGAGACCCACTCCAACTCGAATTTCGCATCCTCGCCCAGCATCGCCTTGAGGCGCGGGATGACGTTCTCCGGCTTCTTTTCCTTTTCCTTGTCGATGTCCCAGCCAAGCTGCAGGTCGATGCGCCAGACATTGTCGGGCTGCTTGTGCAAAAGGGCCGATTGGCCCTTGTTGAAAGGCGGGTCGAACCAGAACCAGCGTTCGGTGGGGAAGCCCGCTTCCATCACCACGTCGGCGATCAGGAAATTGTCTTCAAAGACGCGGCCCACGAAGTCGAGCCCCATCATGGAGCGCACGGGCGAGCCCGCCCCGTCGCAGGCGATCACCCAGTCGGCGATAATCCGGTACGGCCCGTCCGGCGTCTCGACGGTCATGAGCACGCCATCGTCCTTGGCGTCGACCGCCGTCACCTTGCTGCCGCCGCGCAGGTTGATGGGCTTGCCTTCGGCCTCCAGTACGCGGGCGCGGTTCACCAGATACTCTTCGAAGTAATATTGCTGCAGGTTGATGAAGGCGGGCCGGTGGTGGCCCTCCTCCGGCAGGAGGTTGAAATCATAGACCTTGCGGTCGCCGAAGAAGACCTTGCCGAGGTTCCACTGCACGCCCATGTCGACCATCTCCTGCCCGCAGCCGAGCCTGTCGAGGATTTCAAGCGGGCGTTTCGCGAAACAGATCGCGCGCGAGCCCCAGCTCACCTTGTCGTTTTCATCGAGGATCACGACCGGCACGTCATGCCGGGCAAGGTCGATCGCGGCAGCCAGCCCGATCGGGCCGGCCCCGATCACGACGACAGGATGGCGAACAGGCTCCGCCGCGTCCTGATCCTTGGTTCGCTCGTAGGGGTAAAGCGGCGTTTCGAAGATCTTCGTCATGTTTCCTCCCGAACGCACCTGCTTGCGCTGGTTACTTTGGCTGCCAGCCAGTCATTCCGGCCGTTTTCAAATGTTTCTCAGCAACCGGGTCGCGCTCGAACTCCAGAAAGAATTCGTCAAGCTGCGGCGGCTTCACCCTTGTCGAGGAGAGCATCGCGTGCGCCTGCCCCCGGTGGTGCACCTGATGCTGGAAGAGATGCAGGAGCAGCGCGTCCACCCGCTCCTCGATCGCGCCTTTATCCCCGCGATCGGTCGCAACCTGCCGCAACGTAGCTTTGTCCGTCAGGTCGCGGCAGAAAGCGACGAGACGGGCATCCTCTTTCGCCTGTTTGGATTTCAGTTCGCCCGGATTGGAAATTTCCTCGGCGTCGTAGACTTTCTTCCCGACGCCTTCCTCATAAAGCGCGTCGAGGTAATAGCGGTCGACGAAAAGCACGTGGTTCAACGTCGCCTTCAGCGAGGGGAAGAAGCCTGAGCGCGGAGCTGAAAATTCTTCGTCCGAGAGTTCGCAAACCGCGCCGAGCAGCTTTTCGTTCGCATAGGCGTTGTTGAGCGCCATGAGGTAAAAATACGAGTTCATGTAATCACTTGACCTTGCAGGGCTTCCCACATTTCCTTGTCGCGCTCCGCTGTCCAGATACGTGGCGTGTCGATGTCCAGCGCCTCGTCATAGGCGCGCGCGACGTTGAACGGCAGGCAGTGTTCGTAGATCGCGTAATCGGAAAACTTCGGGTCGCATTCGGCCCGGCACGCGTCCCAGGCTTCCTTCAGCGAGCCGCCGCGCAGCGCCACCTGCGCCACCGGACGGTAGGTCGACTTTACGAAATCGCCTGTAAGATCAAGGGCATCGTTGACCATCTTCTTGCCCACCAGCGCGTCGCCGCGCCCCGGCGCGATGGCGTCGACATCCCATACCCGGATTTTTTCCAGCGTGCCCGGCCAGTCGTGGAAATGGCCGTCGCCGCAGTAGCAGGCGGAGTGGTATTCGACGATGTCGCCGGTGAACATGACGTTGGCGTCCGGCACATAGACCACGATGTCGCCCGCCGTATGGGCGCGGCCGAGGAACATCAGGTCGACCCGCCGTTTACCGAGGTAGACTGTCATGCGGTTGTTGAAGGTCGTCGTCGGCCATGTCAGGCCCGGAATGCTCTCATGCCCCTGGAAAAGTCGGGGAAAGCGGGCGAATTCGCTGTCCCAGTCCTCTTGCCCACGCTCGGCGACCATGGCGCGGGCCTTCTCGCTCATGATCACCTGCTGCGCGTTGTAGGCGGAAGCGCCCAGTACGCGAACGGCGTGATAGTGGGTCAATACCAGATGGGTGATCGGCTTGTCGGTGACCGAGCGCACCTTCTCGATCACCTTGTTGGCGAGCCGGGGCGTTGCCTGTGCCTCGACGATCATGACACTGTCGTCGCCGATGATGACGCCGGAGTTCGGGTCGCCTTCGGCGGTAAACGCCCAGAGGTCACGGCCGATTTCGCTGAAGGATATCTTCTTTTCGGCCATGTCGCCCTGCGATGCGAAGGCTTTTGCCATCGGAATTCTCCCAAGTCTTTCAGTGTTCGTATTTCTCGACCGTCTGGTCGATCGCGCCGAAGATGGAATGGCCGGCTTCGTCCTTCATCTCGATCCTGACCGTATCGCCAAAGCGCATGAAGGGCGTCTTCGCCTCGCCGGTTTCGATTGTCTCGATCATGCGGATTTCGGCAATGCACGAGTATCCGACGCCACCCTGGTCGACCGGCTTGCCCGGGCCACCGTCGAGCTTGTTGGAAACCGTGCCGGACCCGATAATCGCGCCCGCCGAAAGCGGCCGCGTCTTCGCCGCATGGGCTATTAACGTCGGGAAATCGAATGTCATGTCGACGCCTGCGTTCGCCCGGCCGAACGGTTTTCCGTTGAGATCGACGCAAAGGGGCAGATGCAGCTTGCCGCCGTCCCAAGCCTTGCCCAACTCGTCGGGCGTGACGGCAACCGGCGAAAATGCTGAAGACGGCTTCGACTGGAAAAAGCCGAAGCCCTTGCCGAGTTCGCCGGGGATTAGCCCACGCAGGCTGACGTCATTGACCAGCATGACAAGCCGGATCGCCTCGCGCGCTTCATCGAGCGAAGCGCCCATCGGCACGTCGTCGACGACGACGGCAACCTCGCCTTCCATGTCTATGCCCCAGGCTTCATCCGCCATCAGGATCGGCGCACGGGGGGCGAGGAAAGCGTCGGAGCCGCCCTGGTACATCAGCGGATTGGTCCAGAAACTTGCCGGCATCTCGGCGCCGCGTGCTTTTCGAACCAGTTCCACGTGGTTCACATAGGCAGAGCCGTCCGCCCACTGGTAGGCGCGCGGCAGGGGCGAAAGCGTCAGGTGCTCGTGAAAGCGCATGGTCGGAACGGCGTCATGCTCGAGGCTTTCGGCCAGCACGGCGAGCTTCGGTCCGGCGGTCGCCCAGTCGTCGAGCGCTGCCTGGAGCGTCGGGGCGATCCGCGTCGCCTCCGTGCAGCGGGTCAGGTCCTTCGAGACGACGACGAGAAGCCCGTCGCGCGTGCCGTTGTTAAGCGTCGCGAGTTTCATATCAGTCCAAAATCCCTTCCGGCGTACCATTGAAGCGCTTCTTCAGCCCGCTCCAGCAGTCCAGGTAGTTGTCCTGCAGGGTGTCCAGGTTCGCGGCGTAGCGCGTCAGGTGCTGGGGAAAGCGCGTCTCGAACATGAAGGCCATGGTGCCGGAAAGCTTCTGCGGGCGAAGCTCCGCGTTGCTTGCCTTGTCGAAGCCCATGGCGTCCGGCCCGTGCGGCAGCATCATGTTGTGCAGGCTCATGCCGCCCGGCACGAAGCCTTCCTCCTTGGCGTCATACTGGCCGCAGATCAGGCCCATGAATTCCGACATGATGTTGCGGTGGTACCAGGGCGGGCGGAAAGTATGCTCGGCCACCATCCAGCGCTCGGGAAAGATCACGAAGTCGATGTTGGCCGTGCCCGCCTCGCCGGACGGCGCCGTCAGCACCGTGAAGATCGACGGATCGGGATGGTCGAACAGGATCGCGCCGACCGGCGAATAGGTGGTGAGGTCGTATTTGTAGGGCGCGTAGTTGCCGTGCCATGCGACGACGTCGAGCGGGGAATGGCCGATTTCGGTGACATAGAAGCGCCCGCACCATTTCACCGTGATGCGGCAATCGGTTTCCTTGTCCTCGTACCATGCGGTTGGCGTCTTGAAATCGCGCGGATTCGCCAGGCAGTTCGCGCCGATCGGCCCGCGATCCGGCAGGGTGAATTTCGCGCCGTAGTTTTCGCAGACGTAACCGCGCGAAGGGCCATCTTTCGGCTCGATCTTGAAGACCATGCCGCGCGGCAGGACGCAGATTTCCTTCGGCGCGACGTCCATGATGCCCATTTCGGTGTAGACGCGAATTTCGCCGTCCTGCGGCACCAGCAGCATTTCGGCATCGGCGTTGAAGAAATAATCGTCCCGCATTGCTTCGTTCAGCACATAGACGTGGGTCGCCATGCCGACCTGCGTGTGGACGTCGCCGGCGGTCGTCATCGTGCGCATGCCGGCGATGAAGTTCGTCGGCTCGCTCGGCGTGGGGATCGGATCCCAGCGCAACTGGCCAAGCGCAAGCTCGTGATCGTCGATGTTCGGCGCCGTGTTCCAAAGCTTGTAGGAGACCGGGTGGAAGCGGGCGGTGTGGCGTACGGACGGGCGTATGCGGTAAAGCCAGGAGCGCTCGTTCGTACCGCGCGGCGCCGTGAACGGCGAGCCTGAAAGCTGCTCGGCATAAAGTCCGTAGGCGCAGCGCTGCGGAGAATTCTGCCCTTGAGGCAACGCGCCGGGCAGCGATTCCGTCTCGAAATCGTTCCCAAAGCCCGGCATGTAGCTGAGCGTCATGTCTGATCCCTCCTCCGGCATATTCCATTCGGATCCGTCCGATCCGGCAACCAAGAATATGCGCAATAATTTGGGCGGGAGCTAAATTCTCTCGGCCGGTTCGGCATCCGTCCGCAAAGCGCTCCGCAGCCTGGCGTTTATTAGTTGCGTTTGTAACTTTTTATGTACAAAGGATCAACCGTCATTTCCACGAATGGAAAAATCAAGCGGCGTGTGGCGTCTTATGTTCTTGAATCAATAAGCGAACATGGGCGTTCGGCGGCTTCCCGGGCTTTGGACCCGGCAAGGCGTTGCATGCGGAATGCCGGCTCAAACGGCCAGATAGATACCAAGGGCCAGAAGCCAGACACCGCAACCGACCCACCCGGCCATCGTATCCTCAAGCAGATATCTTCCGTGGGGTTTGCGCTTCAGCCCGAAGGAGTTGAAGCCTTTTTCGTTCGAAGACATCGTCTGCACCGTAACGCGGCCGAAGCTGATGATCGGCACGATCATCCGGGCCGTCCAGTAACCGATTATTTCGTAGGCGATGGAAATAAATTCATGCATTGGCTGAAATCCGGATTTTGCGATCGTCACCGCAAATTCATTCAAGGATATGGGTAGCCTGACATCGGCGGGTTAAGGAAACGGGAAACGATTTTCGGAAAGGCGGGCGCGTGGTGGCCGGAAAAATCAAGAACATCCTCTTCATCATGTTCGATCAACTGCGGTTCGACTATCTCTCCTGCGCCGGCCACCCGACGCTGGAGACGCCTTACATCGACAGGCTGGCACAAAAAGGCGTGCGGTTTACCCGCGCTTATGTGCAGTCGCCGGTCTGCGGTGCTTCGCGGATGAGTTTCTACACCGGGCGATACGTCCACTCCCATGGTGCGGCCTGGAACAACTATCCGCTCAAGGTCGGCGAGATGACGCTCGGCGATCATCTGCGCGAAGCCGGCATGGACGCCTTTCTCGTCGGAAAGACGCATATGAAGGCGGATGAAAAGGGGATGGACCGCCTCGGTGTCTCGCGGGATTCCGTCATCGGCGCGCGCGTTTCGGAATGCGGTTTCGACGTTTATCTGCGCGATGACGGGTTATGGGGCGAAGGCCCTTCAGGTTTCTACGACAAGCGGCGATCGCCCTATAACGAATACCTGAAAGCGAAAGGCTACGAGGCGGAGAACCCCTGGGCGGAAAACGCCAATGCAGGTGTTGCGGATGACGGCGAGGTTGCTTCCGGCTGGTTCATGAAGAACGCACGCATGCCTGCAAACATCCGCGAGGAGGACAGCGAGACGCCTTGGCTCACCTCCCGTGCGATCGATTTCCTGGAGGAGCGGCGGAAAAGCGATGCGCCCTGGCTGTGCCACCTTTCCTACATCAAGCCGCATTGGCCCTACATCGTGCCGGCGCCTTACCACGCGATGTATGGTGCGAACCATATCCTGCCGGCCGTGCGCCACCTGGATGAAAGGGCCGATCCGCATCCGGTTTATGCGGCTTTCATGAACAACCCCATCGGGCAGGCATTTTCGCGGGACGAGGTCCGCGAAACGGTGATCCCGGCCTATATGGGCCTCATCAAGCAGTGCGATGACCAGATGGGCCGTCTCTACGCCTATCTGGAGGAAAGCGGACGAATGGACGATACGATGATCGTCGTAACCTCCGACCACGGCGATTATCTCGGCGATCACTGGCTTGGCGAGAAGGATCTCTTCCACGACCCGTCCGTCAAGGTGCCGCTTATCGTCTATGACCCCTCTCGGGAAGCGGATGCGGCACGCGGTACGATCTGCGATGAGCTTGTCGAGACGATCGACCTTGCCGCCACCTTCATCGAGGCGGCGGGGGGAGAAGTGCCCCGGCATATCGTCGAGGGGCGCTCGCTTCTGCCGTTCCTGCGCGGGCGAAAGCCGGAAGACTGGCGGAACTTCGCCGTCAGTGAATACGATTATTCGCCAACGCCAATGGCAAGCGAACTCGGCGTCGAACCGAAGGACGCAAGGCTTTTCATGATCGTCGACAGGCGGTGGAAGTTCGTCCATGCCGAAGGCGGTTTTCCGCCCATGCTTTTCGACCTTGAAAACGACCCGCAGGAGTTTGCCGATCTCGGGCGAAGCGGGGCGCATGCGGACGTCATCGAGCTGATGTACGGGCGTCTGTCGCGCTGGGCCCGTCGGCTTTCGCAGCGCACGACTGTTTCCGACGCCGAAGCCATCGCAAGGCGCAACAACCCCTATGCGACCGGCATCCTCATCGGCGTCTATGACGAAAACGAAATCGAACCGCGCTGGAGTGCGAAATATAGCGGGCCAGCGAAGCAGCGGTTCCTGCTCGAGCCCGAGAGCGATTGAACAGCCGGCTGAAAATTCCCTGTTGACGAATTGGGACGCTTGTCCTAAAAACAAATTAGGACATGCGACCTAATTTGTGGAACCGTGCCGGCGTAAAAGAGGAAGGCCATGAGCAAGAAGGCGACGCGTGACGAGATAATCGCGGCGGCGGACGATCTGTTCTATCGGCGGGGCTTCGAAAAGACGTCCTTCGCCGATATTGCGGGCGTCGTGAAAATTTCGCGCGGCAATTTCTATCACCACTTCAAGACCAAGGACGAGATCCTGGACGCGGTGATCGAAAAACGGCTCGCCGACCGACAGGCCATGCTCGACAAGTGGGAGATCGACGGACAAACGCCGGAAGATCGTATCCGCAGCTTCATCGACATCCTGATCGTCAACGGTGAGAAGATAAAACGCTACGGCTGCCCGATCGGCACGCTAACAAGCGAACTTGCGAAGCTGAACCATGCGGCGCAAGGCGAGGCGAACAAGCTTTTCACCGTGTTCCGCACCTGGTTGAAGCGGCAGTTTGAAGTGTTGGGCCGCAAGGACGACGCGGACGAACTGGCGATGCATCTGCTGGCCCGCAGCCAGGGGGCGGCAACGCTTGCCAATGCCTATCAGGATGACGCCTTCATCGCCCGTGAGCTTGAGAGCATGTACGCCTGGCTGAGGGACTGTGCGGCGGGCGTAAACAAGCGGCAGAGGGCGGAAATGTAACCCTCCGCCCCGACTTCGTCGGAAACACCAAATCGGCATCAGCCGCTTTCGACGTGCCGCCCCTGCGGCGGCGCGAAAGGTGGCGGCATGCCTGCAAACAGCCTGGAGATAAGGAAAAGACGGATGTTCATCGTGTTGCTGAAATTTTCGGAGAACAAGGCCCGAGCGGGCGAGTTCATGGACGACCACAAGGCGTGGATCCAGCGCGGTTTCGAGAACGGAACCTTCGTGTTGATGGGCAGCCTCCAGCCCAACCTTGGCGGTGCGCTTCTCGCTCACGACACGACGCTTTCAGACCTTGAAAGCTTCGTCGGCGAAGACCCTTTCGTCGTCGAGAAAATCGTGACGCCGGAAATCCTTGAGATCACCGCGTCGAGAGCCGATGAGCGGCTGAGCTTCCTGATCGGCTAACCACAAACTTCCCAGAACATTCCCGGCCGCCGCAACGCCGAAGGCACCGCCTTCAGCGAAGGGCGCCGCTTGTCCGGAGCACGGCGCCGGGGTGTGCTTCCACCCAGTAAAGGAAAATCACGCATGAAAGATTTGTTGATGCAGACGGCTAGGTTCGGCGCGGCCGCAGCCCTTGCCGCGCTTGTCGCAGCCGCCCCGGCCTCGGCGGAGGAGGGCAAGGCCGGCAAGAGCCCCTGGGGGCCGAAGGACGAGATCGGCACCCTCAACATGATGACCGACGCCTCAAGGCAGGAAATCCTGCAGCGGATCGATACGGGCAAGGTCTATGACCTCGGTGTCGATCTTTTCGTCGGCATGCCGGATTGCTGCAGCGCCGCTTTCGGCGACCCGACCTATCAGATGTATATGATCCACACACCGGCGCGCGGCGACGGCAGCGGGGAGTTGCTCTCGCATTCCAGCGAGGCGATCTCGATGAACACCCATACGGGCACGCATATCGACACGCTCAGCCACTTCGGCCTGCACGGCAAGCTCTTCAACGGCGCCAGCGCCGATGAGGCGCTCGGCGTGCGTGGCTGGGCAAAATCGGGTGCCGAAAAGTACCCGCCGATCGTCGCGCGCGGCGTCATGATCGACGTGGCCAAGGCCAAGGGCGTGGACGTGTTGCCGGCCTCCTACGCCATCACGGTCGACGACCTGAAGGATGCGCTCGCCAAACAGGGTACGGCGCTTGCCGAAGGCGACGTGGTGCTGGTGCGCACCGGGCAGATGGGCCTTTGGCCGGACAAATCCAAACTCTCGCTCTTTACCCAGTCGGGCCTGAGCCTGGAAGCGGCGAAGTGGCTGGCGGAGGAAAAGAAGTCGATGGTGCTCGGCGCCGACAATCTGGGTCTTGAAAGCTTCCCCTCCACCAACCCGCAAAACTTCGCGCCGGTGCATTCCTATCTTCTGGCGGAAAAGGGCGTTTCCTTCATCGAGCTTCTCTGGCTGGAAGAGCTTTCGAAGGATGAGGTTTACGAGTTCGCCTTCATCACCTCGCCGCTGAAGCTCAGCGGCGCGACCGGCTCGCCGATCCGTCCCGTGGCGATCCCGGTGAAGAACGGCGGTTGATCGGGACGTCCGGTTCAATGACATTGACCCCGCTCCCGGCATGCCCGGGGGCGGACAAACGGGCAGGAGTGATCGCGTATGACGAGGATAATCGAAGGCCCGGACGGAAAGCCGCGTTGCCGCTGGTGCGGAGCGGCGCCGGAGTTTCTGGATTATCACGACAAGGAATGGGGCTTCCCGGTTGCCGACGATCGGCGGCTCTTCGAAAAGCTGTGCCTTGAAAGTTTTCAGTCCGGCCTGAGCTGGAGAACGATCCTCGCCAAGCGTGAAGGTTTCCGGAAGGCCTTTCACGGGTTCGATTTCGACCGGATCGCCCTCTTCACGCAAAGCGATGTGGAGCGCCTGCTGGGCGATGAGGGGATCGTGCGTCACCGCGGCAAGATCGAGGCGGTCGTCAACAATGCGAGGCGGGCGCAGGAACTCGTTAAGCGCGAGGGTTCGCTGGCGGCCTATATCTGGCGTTTCGAGCCTGATGAAAGCGCGCTCGGCGAACCGCAAACGGCGTCGACTTCGCCTGCATCCGTCGCATTGTCGAAGGATCTGAAGAAGCGTGGGTGGAAATTCGTCGGGCCGACGACGGTCTATGCATTCATGCAGGCCATGGGATTGATCAACGACCATGTCGAGGGTTGTTCGATCAGGGAGGATGTTTCGCGGGCAAGGCGGGACTTCATCCGGCCGGGAGGCTGAGCGGCTCTCGCGCGTGCTTAACGAAGGGGCATTCTCAAAAGTTATGAAAATGCCCTTTTTTCTCATTTTACATTACCAAAACGATTGATCATTGTGGCGACCGGTTCCGGCCTGTAACGTTCAGCCGGGTGGCGAATGAAAATTCGCTTCGGGAGGAATCCAGTCACAAGGGGTCGCCGTGTATCAGCGGGTCGATCGATTCATGAACGGTTTGAGCGCATGGCTCGCCCTGGTCGGCGGTGCGGTGCTCGTCGGGCTTACCGTCATGACGGTGGCGAGCATCACCGGGCGAACGTTCAACCGTTTCGGCCTGGGCCCCGTGCCCGGCGATTTCGAAATCATCGAAATGGGCGCGGCCTTCGCCATATTCGCCTTCCTGCCCTGGTGCCAGTACCGTCGCGGCCACGTGACGGTGGACATTTTCATGGCGCGCTTCGGGGAGAAGGTGAATTTTGCCATCGATGTCGTCGCGAACCTCCTGATGACGCTGGCGGCGGCCATCATGCTCTGGCGGTTGACGCTCGGCATGCTCGACAAGCACTCCTATCACGAAACCTCCTTCATCCTGCAGTTCCCGATCTGGTGGGGATATGCGGCGTCGATGGTCGGTGCGGTCGGCTTTCTGCTCGTTTCCGCCTTCACGGTCTGGCGCAGCTTTCGCGAGCTGGCGCGGGCCGGCGGCTCAGTCAACGCACATGAGGGCTAACGCGTGAGTTCGCTTGAAATCGGCCTCTGGTCGATCCCCGTCCTACTCCTGCTCATCTTCGTGCGCATGCCGATCGGCCTTGCGATGTTCCTGACCGGGATTGTCGGAACGCGGCTCGTCACGGGCACGTGGATCCCGATCATGGCGCAGCTCAAGTCGGTGATCTACGACACTTTCTCCAGCTATTCCCTGTCGATCGTGCCTCTCTTCCTGCTCATGGGCCAGTTCGCAACGCGCGGCGGCATGTCACGCGCCCTCTTTCGGGCGGCGGAAACGATGGTGGGTCACCGGCGCGGCGGGGTGGCGATGGCGGCGGTCGCCGCCTGCGGCGGGTTCGGCGCAATCTGCGGGTCGTCCCTGGCGACGGCCGCCACCATGGGCCAGGTCGCCCTGCCGGAGTTGAAACGCTGCGGCTATTCCGGTTCACTTTCCACCGCGTGCCTTGCCGCCGGCGGCACGCTTGGCATCCTCATTCCCCCATCCGTCGTGCTGGTCATCTACGCGATCCTGACGGAACAGAATATCGCCAAGCTCTTCCTCGCCGCCTTCGTTCCGGGCTTTCTCGCCGCACTTGGCTATATGCTCACCGTCTCGCTCTACGTTCGTTTCGACCCTAAGTCGGCGGGCGCGCAGGAAAAGGCGAGCTGGGCGGAAAGGCGCGAGGCGCTTGTCGCCGTCTGGCCCGTCCTCGTCATCTTCCTGCTCGTGATCGGCGGCATATACGCCGGCATCTTCACGCCAACGGAAGGCGCGGCCGTGGGTGCGGCCGGCACCGGGCTCGTGGCGCTCTTCAACGGCGGGCTCGACTGGAAGGGCTTTCGCGAATCGATCCTGTCGACCGCTTCCTCCACGGGCATGATCTTCTTCATCGTGCTGGGCGCCAGCGTGTTCAATTCCTTTCTCGCGTTTTCCCAGCTTCCCCAGCAGTCGGCGCAATATGTCGCCGGGCTCGGGTGGAGCCCGTGGCTTGTCCTCGTCCTCATTCTCGTCTGCTACCTGATCTTCGGCTGCATCATGGATTCGCTTTCCATGATCCTTCTGACGATCCCGATCTTCTTCCCGATCGTTTCCGCGCTCGACTATGGCCTGCCGCTGGAAGAATTCGCGATCTGGTTCGGCATTATCGTGCTGATCGTCGTGGAGGTGGGGCTGATAACGCCGCCGGTCGGCATGAACCTTTTCGTGATCAACTCGATGGCGCGCCAAGTACCGCTCGGGCAGACCTTTCGCGGCGTCGCTCCCTTCATCGCCAGCGACATCGTGCGCGTGGCGATCCTCGTGATGTTTCCTTCGATCACGCTGTTTTTGATCCGCTGGCTTTATTGATTTTTTATTATTTTATATTGCCTAAAATGGCAGTTTCCATTTCGGGAGTTCGTCGACCCATTCAAAGAATTCATCATATGCGGATTTATTTTTTTTTGCCCAATTGGCGACAGTGAGCAATTCTCGAGGATTGTGAGCGACACGAATATTAATTCCGGAAGTCTTAATAAACCCCTCTATTTTGTGTGTGTTGCCAGCGAGAGCTGCAAAGGGAGTTTTTGCTTTACATGCCGCCATTACGCCATGATGCCGCCCTGTAATTAGTAAAGATGATGTTCTAAGTGTTTTGACTAGAGTGGACCATGGAAGCAGCTTCATATCTAAAAATGGAAAATCACTAAATATCCCTTCCGTAATACGTACAAACCCAAACCCTTGAGCCAAGAAATCATTTGTAGTTGGATGGCCTTTGACATCTGCATGCTCAGCTGAATCATCGATTTCTAATTGCAGAGACAGGTCTGGAAACACAGTAGATTCTATTCCATGACGTAGATATAGATTTTGTTGGCTTAAAATTTCCCTGGTAGTTATGCCATCAATGTTTTTAAGTATTTCATCGTATTCTGAATTGTTATCTTGCCATACAGTATTAACAAGAAATACTTTACGATCAAGTTCTATTGCTTCTTTTATTTTATTCATTTTTGCTTTATGGTGAGGTGTATCGTGATGCATACTTCCTTCGCCATTTACAATAAGGATATCATAATTGTTATCTGAGACAATTTTATTATTCTCTGTAATCATATTTTTTATTACTTCAATCACTGCCCAGCTGCCGCAGTGATATTGTGAGTGGTCGCCAAAAAGTTGAACATTTACCATTTATATGGCCTCCATTACATGAACTCGGATATATAAGATTCGCATTTTTTAGTCCAATCTCACCTCACAAACCTTTCGTATCGGCAAAGGTAGAAATCACGTTGGGCTTGACCGGACAGGGTTGGCGCGCCACAACCGTGGCCTGTGAACATCGCAACGGATTTCCTAAATGACCGCATCTTCGAGCCGGCCGATCACCATCGGAATTCTGGAGACCGGACATCTCCCGGAACAATTGGCGGACAGGTATCCGGACTATCCGAATATGTTCGAGGAGCTTCTTTCCGGCAGCGGCGCGAAGTTCAGGACCTACGCTATCCTTGACGACGAGTTCCCGAAGGCCCCCCGGGAATGCGACGCATGGCTGATCACCGGGTCCCGCTTCGGCGTCTACGACGGGTACGACTGGATCGAGAAGCTGAAAAGCTTCGTCAGGCGCGCTTACGAGGCGAAAAGCCCTGTCGTGGGCATCTGCTTCGGCCATCAGCTTATCGCCGAAGCACTCGGTGGCAGGGCGGAGAAATCCGATCGCGGCTGGGGCGTCGGTCTGCACGAATATGACGTTGGCGAACGAGCGGACTGGATGGAGGGCGAGAGGAAAAGTTTCGCGCTTCAGGTATCCCATCAGGACCAGGTGACGAAAGTGCCCGAGGGCGGCAAGGTGCTGGCCAGCTCCGACTTCTGCCCCAACGCGCTGATCGCCTATGACGACTGGGCCATCACCTTCCAGGGCCATCCGGAATTCGGGCCGGATTTCAGCGCGGACCTGATCAGGATGCGGCGTGGAACCGCGCTGCCTGAGGATTTCGCCGACGAGGCGTTGTCTCGCGTCAATTCCGGGCAGGATTCGGAGCTTGTCGCGCGCTGGATCGCGGCTTTCCTGCAAAAGGCGCTCCACCGGGAAGCTGTCTAGCGGAAATTCGGCGCAGCATCCGGATGGGCGGCGATGGGCACGGGCTTCACGCTTTGTCCGGGCTTTCGGGCGATCATGGCTGGCGGGAGACCCAATTTCCGAGCCGCCGGGCAAACTCGGTCAGCTTGGCCTTGGTATCCTCATATTGCGGCAGCCGCTCGTAGGTCTCTTCGTTCATGTAGAGGCCCCGGTTGATCTCAAGCTGCAGCGAATGGCACCCCGCTTCCGGCCTGCCCGAGACGCGTACGATCTCCGCTCCCTTGAACGGGGCGTTGAGCTTCACCATGAAGCCGAGGTCTTCCAGGACTTCCTGCGCGGCCCGGGTGAATTCCCGCCGGCAGGTGGTTCCGTCGCGGTCGGAGACGACCATGTCGGGCCGTCTTGAACCGAGCTTGTCCTGATGCATCGGGTTCGCGACTGTTTGCATGGAATGCAGGTTTACGTGATAAACGCGCCCCGCCTGCAGCCTCACCGCGTCAAGCAGCCTTGCCAGAGCGGCGTGATACGGGTGCCAATAGTTTTCGATCCTGCGACGCACTTCGTGCGCCGCCAGGCGCCTGTCGTAGAGCGGCGCGCCGTCCGGCGGCGTCTTCATCCAGATCGTGCCCTTGCCGAGAGCCGCCTTGTCGGTCGGCGACAGGGCCAGTTCATCGCCACCTTCCACGGTTTCGGGCGCGATATCGTCTAACGCCCGGTTCGCATCGCAGTAGATGCGCGGAAAGAGGCATGCAAGCAGCGGAAAGCCAAGGCAGGGCGCGTCGGCGAACAGATCGTCGACATACATGTCCTCTGCCCGGCGGAAGCGGCGTTCCGGCTGGCAGGGCGTGAAATCCGGCGGATAAAGCGTGCCGGAATGCGGGCTGTCGAAAACGAGCGGCGCCGAAATTCGATCCGGCAGGCGGACGTCGAAAAGGTCCGGGATGCCTTGCGGAAAGCCTGTCGTCACGGCGCGCCCTTTCGCTGCGGGTCTTCCTCGTCGCGAAGGCGCTCCAGCTCGCTCATACGGGTCTGGCTGCGCTCGCTTTCGGCCCGCGTAACGCCTGCGATCAGCGTCTCGGCGATGGTCATGAGTGCGGTCAGCGAATCCCACGGCGAAGGCACTGATACCCGTGCCGGCAGAACGTGGGCGGCAACGCTTGCGACCGGCGACAGCCAGGTGTCGGTGATCAGGACGATCTGCACCCCGCGCGCGGCCGCGGCCTGCGCAAGGCGGATGACATCGCCCTGGTAGCGGCGGATATCGAAGATGACGAGCACGTCCCGCTTGCGCATGTCGATCAGGAAATCGCGCCAGTTCCCTTCCTGCCCGGCCAGATGCACCACCTTGCCTCTCAGGATCCTCAAGTGGGCGGCCATGTGCCGGGCAAGCGCGTCGGAGAAACGGCCGCCAAGCAGATAGACGGAGCGTCGTTCATCCGCGATCAGCTCGATCGCCGCCTTGATTTCGGCGGCGGGCAGGTGCTGGAAGGTTTCGCGGATATTGTCGATCGTCGCCGACCAGACCTCGCCCGAAGCTTCAGGCGAAGCGCCGGGATCCTGTGCGCGGGCGAGGGGAGATTTCAATTGGTCTTCCAGCTCGTCGCGCAGCCGGCGTTGAAACTCGGCATAGGTGGAATAGCCGAGGCGGGCCGCGAACCTGAGGATCGACGGCGAACTCACCCCCGCAACCCGGGCGAATTCCGCCACCGTTCCTAGCCCAAGCATCGGATAATTGCCCAGAAGCGCCAGCGCCGCCCGCCGCTCCGTCACGGTAAAGGTATCGAGCCGATCGCGGATATCTTCCGCCAGTGATTGCTGCATCG
Source organism: Hongsoonwoonella zoysiae (assembly GCF_013266695.1). Lineage (GTDB taxonomy): Bacteria > Pseudomonadota > Alphaproteobacteria > Rhizobiales > Stappiaceae > Hongsoonwoonella > Hongsoonwoonella zoysiae. The sequence goes on along the minus strand of NZ_JABRXF010000001.1, from coordinate 718,387 downwards.
GCGCTCGCGGCCTCCCGTGAGGTTCTTTCGGGCGCGGTTGAATTGTCATTTGACTTGGCTTTCGCCATTGTATCAAATCATACAGGCTTTGGCGGTTTCCGCAATTCTGTAATAAATAAAACAAAAAGCGGAGTGCCGATTCGAACCCGCGCAACATCGGGGGAGGGGAATGAACGAAGCAAAGGCCGAAGCGGATGGCGGAGCCGAGCCGGTTGCGATCGTCAATCGTGACGGTGCGGGATGCTTCGTTATCCTGTGCGACCACGCGTCGAACGCGCTTCCGGCGGGTTTTGGCACGCTCGGCCTTTCGCAGGCGGACCTTCAGGCGCATATCGCGTGGGATCCGGGGGCGCTGGGCGTGTCGAGCCGCCTTTCGCAGCTTCTCGATGCGCCGCTGATCCACCCGACGCTGTCCCGCCTGCTGGTCGATTGCAACCGCGCGCCGGATGCGCCGGACCTTGCACCCGCGTTGAGCGAAACGACCGAAATTCCCGGCAACTGGGATCTGTCGGACAAAGACCGCGCGGCGCGGATCGCGCTTGTACACGCGCCTTTTCATAACGCTATCGATGAGCTTCTGGACGAGCGTGCCGCGCGTGGATGGCCGACGCTGCTCGTCTCGGTCCATACGTTCACGCCCGTTTACAAGGGCCGTTCGCGCCCGTGGGAGATCGGGGTGCTTTACGACCGTGACCGCAGGCTTGCCGGGCACCTGATATCCGCATTGAAATCCGATTCAAGCCTGACGGTCGGCGACAATGAGCCTTACGCACCGTCCGATGGCGTCTACTATACGCTCGACCGGCATGGCCAGGCGCAGGGGCTGGCCTGCGTCATGCTGGAGATACGCAACGACGAGGTGGCGAACGCCGCGGCGGAAGACATCTGGGCGCAGCGTCTCGCGCCGCTTCTGGCCGAAGCGGGGAAGGCGGTTTGCGCGAGCGGGGCCGTGGCGAACGAGACGAATTGAGGGGATAGCGGATATGATCTTCTGCGACCACCGCACGGCCGCGCAAGCGGCGGGGAGGCGCCCATGCCGAAGCCAATAAGGCTCTTCGTGCGCTATGTGGATGCGGTCAACCGCGTCGTCGGGCTTATGGCGATGTACATGATCTTCGCGATGGTCGGCGTGCTCTTCTATTCGGCGATCACCAAGGCGTTTTTCATTCCGCCGCTCTGGGCGCTCGAAATGGCCCAATTCATGATGGTGGCCTATTTCCTGCTCGGCGGCGGCTACTCCATCCAGATGCGCGCCCATGTGCGCATGGACCTGCTCTATGACACCTGGAAGCCGCGCACCCGGGCGATGGTCGACGCCGTCACCGTCTGCTTCATGATCTTCTATCTCGCGCTGCTGCTTTACGGCGGCCTTTCCTCCACGTCCTACGCGCTTGAATATGGCGAGCGCAGCTATTCGGCCTGGCGGCCCTATATGGCGCCGATCAAGATCGTCATGTGCGTCGGCATCTTCCTGACATTGCTTCAGGCGATTGCGACCTTCTTCAGAAACATCGCGGAAGCCCGGGGAGAGCCGCTCGCATGAGCTACGAAATGATCGCTCTCGTCATGTTCTCCTCGATGATGATGATGCTCCTCACGGGGCAGCGCGTCTTCGCGGCCATCGGCTTCGTGGCGGTTGTCGCCGCCCTTTGGCTGTGGGGGGATGGCGGTTCGGAAATAGGCTTCAGCGCGGCGATGAAGCTGATGAAGTGGTATCCGCTGCTCACGCTTCCGCTTTTCATCTACATGGGCTACATGCTTTCGGAATCGGGCATCGCCGACGATCTTTACAAGATGTTCCACGTGTGGACGGGGTCACTCAACGGCGGGCTCGCGGTCGGCACCATCGGCTTGATGGTCATCGTCTCGGCCATGAACGGGCTTTCGGTTGCCGGCATGGCCATCGGCGCTTCCATTGCCCTGCCGGAGCTGCTCAGGCGCGGCTATGACAAGATCATGGTCACGGGCGTCATCCAGGCGGGAAGTTCGCTCGGCATTCTGGTTCCGCCGAGCGTCGTTCTCGTGCTTTACGGCATGATCGCGCGCCAGCCCGTAGGCCAGCTCTGGCTTGCCGGCGCTTTCCCGGGCCTTTTGATGGCCGGACTTTTCATTCTCTACATCGTCGTCCGCTGCAAGCTGCAGCCGGAACTCGGGCCGCCGCTCGATAAGGAAGAGCGCGACAGATACACCTTTGCCGACAAGATCAGGCTGCTTCGCGCCGGCGTCATACCGTTCCTCATCTTCTTCACGATGACCGGTCTCTTCGTGATGGGTTACACCAGCCTTGTCGAAAGCTCCGCGGTCGGCGCGGTCGGGGCGACGATGGCCGCCCTCGTCAAGAGAAGGCTGACGTTCCGCGTCCTGCATGAAACCGTGCACAAGACGCTCGGTATCAGCTGCATGTTCATGTGGATCATCCTGGCCGCACTTTGCTTCGGTGCGGTGTTCGACGGGCTGGGTGCGGTTCGCGCCATCGAAGGCTTCTTTGTCGACCGTCTGGGCCTCGGCCCCTGGCAGATCCTCATCATGATGCAGCTTTCCTACATCCTGATGGGCATGTTCCTGGACGATACGGCGATGCTCGTCATCGTGGCTCCACTCTATGTACCGCTCGTCGGCGAACTTGGTTTCGATCTCGTCTGGTACGGCGTGCTTTACACGATCACCTGCCAGATCGCCTATATGACGCCGCCCTTCGGCTACAATCTCTTCCTGATGCGCGCCATGGCCCCGCCGGAAGTGACGCTTGGCGATATCTACCGCTCGATCGTGCCTTTCGTCGCGGTGATGGTCTTCGGACTTGCGATCGTCACCGCATTTCCGCAGATCGCGCTTTGGCTGCCGCAACAGGTCTACGGGCGGTGATGCCGAACCAGGCGATTTCCGAGCAAAGAGGAGAAGGAAAACGGGAGGAAGGAAACAAGGCAGACAGTCGAACGCTCTCGGTGATGATTAATGAAAAAAGGGCAGAGGGCGAAAGTCGGTAATAACCAGCAAGGGGAATAAGCAGATGACCAACAGACGTGATTTTCTGAAGAAAGCCGGCGTGGCGACCGCCGCCGCCGGCGCCTCCTCGCTTGCCGCGCCAGCCGTTCTCGGCCAGTCGCCGATCAAGTGGCGCCTGCAGACCTATGCCGGGCCCGCCCTTGCCGAGCACGTCATCAAGCCGTCGATTGACGCCTTCAACAAGGTCGCCAACGGCGAGATGGAGATCGAGCTTTACTTCGCCGACCAGTTGGTGCCGACGAGCGAGCTGTTCCGCGCCATGCAGAACGGCACGATCGACGCCGTGCAGTCGGATGACGATTCCATCGCCGCCCCGACGGAGGTTTCGGTCTTCGGCGGCTATTTCCCCTTCGCCACGCGCTACAGCCTCGATGTGCCGGTGCTGTTCAACCAGTGGGGCCTTAACGAAATCTGGGAGTCTGAATACTCCAAGATCGGCGGCGTCAAATGGTTGTCCGCCGGTGCGTGGGATCCGTGCCACTTCGCCACGAAGGAGCCGATCAACAGCCTTGAGGATCTCAAGGGCAAGCGCGTCTTCACCTTCCCGACGGCCGGTCGCTTCCTGTCGCGCTTCGGCGTGGTGCCCGTCACCCTGCCGTGGGAGGATATCGAGGTCGCGGTGCAGACCGGCGAGCTTGACGGCATCGCATGGTCCGGCATCACCGAGGACTACACCGTCGGCTGGGCGGATGTGACCAACTACTTCCTCACAAACAACATTTCGGGCGCATGGTGCGGCTCGTATTTCGCCAACGAGGAACGCTGGAACGAACTTCCGCCGCACCTGCAGGAGCTCTTCAAGCTCTGCATGGATTCCTCGCATTATTATCGCCAGCACTGGTACTGGGGCGGCGAGGCGAAGCTGCGCGTCGATGGCACGAAGATGGAACTGACCACCATCCCCGACGCCGAATGGGCCCAGGTCGAGGCGGAAGCCCGCAACTTCTGGGACGAGATCGCGGCGGAAAGCGAGGTCAAGGCCAAGGTCGTCGGCATTCTCCGCGCGTATAACGCGGCGATGGACAAGGCCGGTCGCCCCTATCGCTATACCTGACGACAGCGCCCGCCCCGGAGCTTCGGTTCCGGGGCGGGGACCGACCGGCTGGAGCGCTTGTCCTGAAAGCGGGATCGCTTTCGTGATCGGAATTCGCTTTAAATGCCGGTCGAACACGAAACGAAATTCATACGCGCCGGCAATGCCCGGCACATCCAGGAAACGGCATCTCACATGGCTGGCAAACTGACGTACGAAGAGCTGAAGAAATGCGTGGCGGACGGCGAAATCGACACGGTCGTCGCCGCTCAGGTGGACATGCAGGGCCGGCTCATGGGCAAGCGCTTCCAGGCGGAATTCTTCGTCGACAGCGCCTACAAGGAAACCCATAGCTGCAATTATCTGCAGGCGACCGACATGGAGATGCACACGGTCGAGGGATACCGCGCGACGAGCTGGCAGTCGGGCTATGGCGACTATGTGATGAAGCCCGATCTTTCCACGCTGCGGCGCGTGCCGTGGCTGGAGGGCACGGCGCTCGTGCTTTGCGATGTGCTTGACCATCACACGCATGAAGACGTGCCGCATTCGCCACGTGCCGTTCTCAAGCGTCAGGTGAAGCGGCTTGAGGCCATGGGCATGAAGGCGACCATGGCGAGCGAGCTTGAGTTCTTCCTCTTCCGCGAAAGCTACGAGGAGGCGCAGGCAAAGCGTCATCTCGGCCTCACCCCCATCAGCGCCTATAACGAGGATTATCACATCTTCCAGACCACCAAGGAGGAAGACGTGATGCGTGCGATCCGCAACGGCCTTCAGGGCGCAGACGTGCCGGTGGAAAATTCGAAAGGCGAGGCGGAAGCCGGCCAGGAGGAAATCAACGTTCGCTACGCGGACGCCCTTACGATGGCCGACCGCCATTCGATCATAAAGAACGCCTGCAAGGAGATCGCCTGGGCCAAGGGCCGCGCCGTCAGCTTCATGGCGAAATGGGACTTCGCGCGCGCCGGCAATTCCTCGCACATCCACCAGTCTCTCTGGAGCCTCGACGGCGAGCCGCTTTTCTACGACGAGGCCGGCGAGCACGGCATGTCGAAGCTCATGCGGCATTATCTCGCCGGGCTACTGCATCACGCCAGCGAGATCACCCTTTTTCTCGCGCCCTACATCAATTCCTACAAGCGCTTCCAGGCAGGTACCTTCGCGCCAACCAAGGCGATCTGGAGCATGGACAACCGCACCGCCGGGTACCGGGTTGTCGGCGCGGATACCACGTCGGTTCGCGTGGAATGCCGCGTCGGCGGGGCGGATCTCAACCCCTATCTGGCCATGGCCGCCCTCATTGCCGCCGGTATAGACGGGATGGAGAAGGAGCGCGTGCTCGAGGCCGCTTTCGTGGGCGACGCCTATCAGGGAACGGACGTTCGCGAGATTCCTTCCACCCTGAGAGCCGCTACGGAAGCCGCCGACAAGTCGGAGATGCTGCGCTCAGCCTTCGGGGACGAGGTGATGGATCACTACGTCCACGCCGCGAAATGGGAGCAGTTGGAATACGACCGGCGCGTCACGGACTGGGAGTTGAAGCGCGGATTCGAGCGGAGCTGATTTCGCTTCTCCCGAAGGTGGATTTCATGACAAAACACCCAGCCGGGGGAGCGAGAGAAAAGCCTCCCGGATCTTTTCCCAGCAGGATCGCAAGATGAGCGAAACAGTCAAAATCATATCGCCGGTCGACGGCTCCGTTTACGCCGAACGCCCCATCGCGAGCGAGGTCGAGCTTGACCGCGCGGTCGCCGCCGCCCGTACTGCACAGGGCGACTGGGCGCGGAAATCCGTTGCCGAGCGCAGCCGTTACGTGATCGCCGCGCTTGAGGCGCTTATGGCGATGAATGATGAGATCGTGCCGGAGCTTGCCTGGCAGATGGGCCGGCCCGTTCGCTATGGCGGCGAAATGGGTGGTGTCGAGGAGCGCACCCGTTACATGGTGCAGATCGCCGAAGCCGCGCTCGCGCCCGATCGCTATACGGACAAGCCGGGGTTCACCCGCTACGTGAAACGCGAGCCCGTCGGCGTCGTGCTTGTCGTCGCGCCGTGGAACTACCCCTTCATGACGGCGATCAACACGATCATGCCGGCACTGATCGCGGGCAATTCCGTCATTCTGAAGCATGCCGCCCAGACGCTTCTCGTCGGCGAGCGGCTGGCGAAGGCCTTCGAGGCGGCGGATATCCCGAAGGGTGTCTTCCAGAATGTGGTGCTCTCGCATTCGCAGACGGAAAAGCTGCTCGGTTCCGGTAGGATCGACCACATCAATTTCACGGGCTCGGTCGCCGGCGGGCGCGCGATAGAGCGCGCGGCGGCAGGCACCTTCGCAAGCCTTGGCCTCGAGCTTGGCGGCAAGGACCCGGCCTATGTGCGCGAGGATGCGGATCTCGACTACGCGATCGCCGGTCTCGTCGACGGCGCATTTTATAATTCCGGCCAATGCTGCTGCGGGATAGAGCGGATCTACGTTCACGAAAGCCGCTATGACGATTTCGTGGAAGGCTTCGCCGACATGACGCGTCAATATGTGCTGGGCAACCCGCTCGATGAGGCGACTACGCTTGGGCCGATGGCGCAGCCGCGCTTTGCCGACTGGGTGCGCGAGCAGACGGCGGAGGCCCTGCGCAAGGGCGCGAAACCGCTGATCGATACGTCGAAATTCGCGATGGACAAGCCGGGCACCGCCTATCTTGCCCCGCAGGTGCTGGTCGATGTCGACCACCAGATGTCGGTCATGCGTGAGGAAAGCTTCGGCCCCGTGGTCGGCATCATGAAGGTGCGTTCCGACGAGGATGCGATCCCGCTCATGAACGACAGTCCCTACGGGCTCACGGCTTCCGTCTGGACGAAGGACGAGGAAGCGGCGATCGCCATCGGCGACCGGGTGGAGACGGGTACCGTCTTCATGAACCGCTGCGACTACGTCGATCCGGCACTTGTGTGGACGGGCGTGAAGGACACCGGCAAGGGTTCCGGCCTTTCCACCTTCGGCTATGATGCGCTGACGCGGCCGAAGTCCTATCACCTTCGTCTGGAAACCTGAGCATCCGCACCATCGTCACGCAACGCGGGAGGCCGGGCGCTTCCCGCAACGCCCATCCTGTCAGAAAGCTTGAACACATGACGACCTCCCCGTCAGCAAACTGGTCCTACCCCACTTCGATCCGCTTCGGCGCCGGCCGTATCAAGGAGCTTGGCAAGGTGGCCGAGGCAGCCGGCATGAAGCGGCCGCTTCTCGTCACAGATCCCGGCCTCGCCAAACTTCCCATGGTGGAAGACGCGCTTTCCGTCTGCCGCGAGGCAGGGCTGGACCCCGTCGTCTTTTCCGATGTGAAGCCCAATCCGGTCGGATCGAACATTGAGGCGGGCGTGGCCGCCTTTCAGGCGGGCAATCATGACGGTGTGATCGCGTTTGGCGGCGGTTCGGGCCTCGATGCGGGCAAGGTGATCGCCTTCATGGCCGGGCAAACGCGCCCCATCTGGGATTTCGAGGATATCGGCGACTGGTGGAAACGGGCGGATGAGGCGGGCATCGCGCCGATCGTCGCCGTCCCGACGACGGCGGGCACGGGTTCGGAAGTGGGCCGCGCAGGCGTCGTCACCAATGAGGAAACCCACACCAAGAAGGTGATCTTCCACCCGAAGATGCTTCCCGCGACGGTGATTTGCGATCCGGAACTCACCGTCGGCATGCCGCGTTATTTCACCGTCGGCACGGGCATGGATGCGCTCGCCCACTGTCTTGAGGCTTATTCCTCCACCTTCTATCACCCGATGGGAGACGGCATCGCGGTCGAGGGTATCCGTCTTGTTTTCGAAAGCCTGGAAAGGGCCGCGAACACGCCGGACGATCTCATCGCGCGTGGGAACATGATGTCGGCCGCCGCCATGGGCGCGGTCGCCTTCCAGAAGGGGCTTGGCGCCATTCATGCGCTCTCGCATCCGGTCGGCGCGCTTTACGACACCCACCACGGCATGACGAACGCCGTCTTCATGCCCTATGTGCTTGCCTTCAACCGGCCGGTAATCGAGCAGAAGTTCAACCGGCTTGCGGGCTATCTCGGCATTTCCGGCGGCTTCGACGGGTTGATGCAGGCCATCTTGAAGCTCAGGGCCGACCTTGATGTGCCGCATACGCTGGAAGGGCTCAAGGTCGGCGGCGAAAAGCGAGAGCTCATCGCCGAGATGGCGGTGGTAGACCCCACGGCGGGCGGCAACCCGATTGAGCTCATAAAGGACGGTGCTAAGCAGATCTTCGATGCCGCACTCGAAGGCCGCCTCTGAAATACCGAAAACCTCCCGACGAACCAGTGTGGTGAATTTGAAATACGCCTCAGTTCAGCAGCCATCGCCGCAGCGTATTTCAAATTCGAAAACCACAATGGAAACATAAATTTGGCTGTCACCCTTTTGAATCTGAAGTTCGTTCAGAGTACGTCGGGAATTTAGACGAACTTCGGATTCGGGTGACTAGCGGGCTGTGCCGTCATGCGCAGCCCTTTCTTTATGTAGCGGCGCGCGGGAAGGTTACCTCCACCTTCAGGCCCCCGCCAGGCGCGTCGCCAAGGGCCACATCGCCTGACATGACGCCTGCGATTTCCGTCACGATCGCAAGGCCGAGCCCGGCGCCGCCTGCCGCATCGCCCGAAAGCTGCTCGAAACGCGCCAGAGCCTTTTCCCGGTTTTCGCGGGCAATGCCCGGCCCGTCGTCTTCCACTTCCAGGATGGCCCGGTTGCCGTCGTCTCGAACGCGCACGGTCGCGGATCGTCCGCTGCCCGCGTGGTGGATCGCGTTTTCGACCAGGTTCCTGACGAGTTCGCCAAGAAGCATGTGATTGCCGTGAATATAGGGGCCGCCATCGCCTTCGGCCTCAAAGCCCAGGTCGAGGCCGGCCTTCGCCGCCGCCGGCTCCAGGTCCTCGGTCACGGATCTTGCGGTTTCCTGCAGGTCGATGGCCGCTCCCCCGTCACGGTCGACGGAGGCTTCGTCCACGCGGGCAAGCAGCAGGAGCTGGGAAAGCGTGCGTTCGCTCAGCAGCACCGCCCTGTCGGCCATGTCCAGGGCTTTGCGCACGCCCTCCCGGTCTTCCGCGCGCCGGGCAAGCTCGATCTGCGTGCGGATGACGGCAAGCGGGGTCCTGAGCTGGTGCGAGGCGTTGCCGGTGAAGTGTTTCAAAGCATCGAGCGCTGTCCTCAACCGTCGCATGAAGCCGTTGATCGCACCGACAAGGCGCTCCACCTCCTGCGGCACGCTCTGGCGGATCGGGCTCAGGTCGTCCTCGCTGCGCCGGTCGATGGCTTTTTCAAGCCTCGTCAGGGGGCGGAGTGCGCGACGTACGCCGAACAGGACGGCAGCACCCGCAATCAGGATCAACAGGCCCTGCCTTGCCGCGGATCGCAGCAGGATGTCGCGCGCAAGCGCCTGGCGCGCCGTCGTCGTTTCCGCCACCGCCACGCGGAAGGCGAGCGAACGCTCGCCGGATGAGGCAGCCCCGTTTAACAGGGCAACACGGATAGGCTCTCCGCGAAATTCCTGGTCGGAAAACTCCACGTCGCTGGCGATTTCCCTCTGCGCATGCGGCTCCGGCACAGGAAGCTGACGGTATCCGGTCACGAAGACGCCGGGCGGGCCTTCCACCCGGTAGAAAACGCGGTCCTCTGCCGCGCTCGTCAGCATTTCGAGCGCGACATAGGGCACGTCCACCTCCAGAAGCCCGTCCGTACCGACGGCGACGCGCTCGGCAATCGCAAGGGCCGATCCCGCGAGCACCCGGTCGAACACGTCGTTCGCCGTCTCGCGCGCCTCCCGGTAGGTGTCGATCAGGCCGAGCGCGGCCAGCAGGCTCAGGGGCAAAAGCAGCCAGAGCAGCAGTCGCGAAGTGAGGGAACCCGGGCGGCGCAGCATCGCGTTTCGATCAGCCCGCTTCCAGGCAATAGCCAAGCCCCCGCGCCGTGCGTATGCGCACGCCATGCGGTTCAAGTCGCTTTCTCAGCCGGGAAACATATTGCTCCACGGCGTTGTCGCTGATGTCCTCGTCGAACTCCGAAAGCCGCTCCGCGATCCGCGTCTTGGAGACGACCTTTTCCGCCCGGCTTATCAGGATCTGAAGGACGTTCAGCTCGCGCGCCGGCAGATCGAGCGGCGTGCCGTTCAATGCAGCCTGACGCGCGTTCAGGTCGAAAGTCAGCGGCCCGCATTCGAGCCGCGCATCCCGCGCGCCGGCAAGCCGGCGCAGGAGCGCGCGGATGCGCGCTTCCACCTCCCCCACCTCGAAGGGCTTGGTCATATAGTCGTCCGCACCCTTGTCGAGCCCGCGAATACGCTCATCCAGCGCGCCGCGCGCCGTCAGCACCAGGACGGCGCAATCCGCGCCCCGCGCCCGGATGTCGGACAGAATGTCGAGCCCGTCCATGTCCGGCAGCGAAAGGTCGAGCAGCACGAGGTCGAACGAATGCGCGGCCAAGGCCGCCATAGCGCTTTCCCCGTCACCGACGGCATCGACAACATAGCCGCTTGATCTCAAAACCGAGGTCAGGCCCTCGGCCAGGGTTGCGTTGTCCTCCACGATCAGGATGCGCAAGGGTTTCCTTCCCGTCTTTTCTAGAGCGCTTTCGTGATAAGAAATCGCTCTAGGGTACTTTCTTTTTCTGCCTTGAGATTGGCGCCTGTGGCCGATCATACTCCGCTCATGACGCATTTCACCATACGCCGCCTTGCATTCGCCTTCGCGCTTGCCCTTTCCGTGCCTTCGGTGTTGCACCCGGCTGTCGCCGCCGAGGTGACGAGGGTTTATCCCGCGCTCGATGAAAGCGGGTCGAAGCGAACGCTGAAAATCTATTCATCGCTCGATGCCGACATCGCCGAGCCGCTTTTGCAGGCGTTTCGCGAGGCGCGGCCGGGTATCGCGATAGACTATTGGGAGCTGCAGACCCAGGAAATCTACGCAAGGGTTCTGGAAGAAACGGACAGGGGTGAGGAGACGGCGGATATCGCTTTTTCCTCGGCGATGGACCTGCAGGTGAAGCTTGCCAATGACGGCTATGCCCAGCCCCTGGAACTTGCCTCCGCCGGAGCGATGCCTTCTTGGTCTAAGTGGCGCGACACGGTGTTCGGCGTCACCTTCGAGCCTGCGGTCATCATCTACAACAAGACCGCCTTTGATGGGCGGCAACCGCCGCGCACCCGCGCCGATCTTGCAGAATATCTGAAGGCCAATGAGGCTGAGCTTTACGGGCGGGTCGGCACCTATGACGTGGAGCGGGCCGGGCTCGGCCTCTTCTTCCTCGCTCGCGACAGCGAACATAACCGCAAGATATGGTCGCTATTCAACGCCCTCGGCGCGGCTGGCGTAAAGCTTTACTCCAACTCCTCGGCCATCGTGGAACGTGTCGCCGACGGGCGCTTCGCGCTCGGCTACAACATTCTGGGCTCCTACGCGGCTGGCTGGGCGCGCAATGCGCCGGACCTCGGCATCGTCCTGCCGGAGGATTATACGGTGGTGATGACGCGCACCGGCCTCGTGCCCCGGAACGCGGCCTCGCCGGATCTCGGCGCGGCTTTTCTCGATTTCCTGCTGTCGATCGGCGGTCAGCGGCTGATCGCGGCGCAAACCGGCCTGCCGGCGCTTCATCCGGCGGTCGAGGGCGAAAACACCGCCTCGCATATGCATGGGACTTATGGTGCGCGCCTTCGCCCCGTCCCGGTGGGGCCTGCGCTCGTCGTCTATCTCGACCAGGTCAAGCGCCAGCGCCTGCTCGACCGCTGGAACGATGCCTTGCGGGTTCAGTAGAGGTCATCCGGGATAGGTTGCCATAAGAAAGATATCCGGCTTTACGAAGGACGTCATACCGGACAAGTGAAGCGAAGCTGAACGATGAGCCGGTATCCAGCGCATCGGTCGCGCGCGAGCGCGTCCAATCCAAATGAGCAACTCACACGTCACAATTTCCGCAGCGCCACCTGCTCGATCTCGTGGCTTTCGCCCTTGGTGAGGATCAGGTCGGCGCGCGGGCGCGTCGGCAGGATGTTCTCGGTAAGATTGACGAGGTTGATCTTCGCCCACAGGTCCTCGCCAATGCGTTTCGCCTCGGCATCCTCGATCAGCGAATAGCGGTGGAAGTAGGAGCCCGGGTCGCGGAAGGCGGTTTCGCGCAGGCGCATGAACCGCTCCATGTACCAGCGCCGCAGGATGTCCATCTCCGCGTCGATATAGATCGAGAAGTCGAAGAAGTCGGAAACGAAGGGGATCGCCTTGCCGTCCTTCGGCAGGTTCGAAGTTTGCAGGACGTTGAGCCCCTCCAGAATGAGAATGTCCGGCCGGTCGACGATCACATGTTGGCCGGGCATGATGTCATAATAGAAGTGCGAATAGATCGGCGCCTTGACGTTGCGCTTGCCGGCCTTGATGTCTGAAAGGAACTGGAGGAGGGCTCCCCGGTCGAAGCTTTCGGGAAAGCCCTTGCGGCGCATCAGGCCCTCGGCCTCCAGAACGGCGTTCGGATAAAGGAAACCGTCGGTGGTGACGAGATCGACCTTCGGCGTCGACGGCCAGCGCGCCAGCAGCGCCTGGAGCACGCGGGAAGTGGTCGATTTTCCGACCGCGACAGATCCGGCGATACCGATGATGAAGGGGTTCTTGCCGTCGTTGACGCCGAGAAAATGGTTTGTCGCCCGGTGCAGCGCCTGTGTCGCCTCCACGTAGAACGACAGAAGCCGGGACAGCGGCAGGTAGATCGTCTCCACCTGGTCGAGCGAGACCGGGTCGTTCAGGCCTTCCATGCGCTGCACTTCCGCCGCCGTCAGCGTCATCGGCGTATCGGCGCGCAGGTGGCTCCACTCGGCTTCGGTGAAGACGCGATAGGGCGAAAGGTCGGGCTGCGTCATGTCGGCAATGCCCTCATCCGTCCGCATGGCGTTCACGGTGCTGTCAGGCATCCTGCACCGTCTCCTTTTCAGGCACCGTCACCCGGCCGGGCGCGAAGCCTTTTCCTCAAGCCCGGTCTGGGCGGTGCGGCGGGAAAGTTCCGCCATGACATCTTCAAGGGCGATATCGCTCGCCCGCAGAAGGACCAGAAGATGGTAGAGCAGGTCAGCCGCCTCCCCGGTCAGTTCGCTCCTGTCGCCCTTGACGGCGGCAATCGCGGCTTCAACGGCTTCTTCGCCCACCTTTTGCGCGATCTTGGGCACGCCCTTGTCCATCAGCTTGCGGGTATAGGACATGGCATCGTCGCTCGCCGCGCGCGCGCCGATAATGCGGTCAAGATCGGTAAGTGTGAATTCCGTCATTGGTCTGAGGTCCAGTGCCCTTCAGCCGTCGAGGCGCATGGCGATGCCGGCGGTGGCCATATGCGTCTTTGCCTCGCGGATCGTATGCGTACCGAAGTGAAAGATCGAGGCGGCGAGGACGGCCGTCGCATGGCCGTCGCGTATGCCTTCCACCATGTGTTCCAGGTTGCCCACGCCTCCGGAAGCGATCACGGGAACGTTTACGGCATCGGCGATCGCCCGCGTCAGCGCGATGTTGTAGCCCGCTTTCGTTCCGTCGCGGTCCATGGAGGTGACGAGCAGCTCGCCGGCTCCCAGTTCCACCACCTTCTTGGCGAATTCCACGGCATCGATGCCGGTGGCGTTGCGTCCGCCGTGCGTGAAGATTTCGAAGCGTTCCCGCTCGTCCGGCTTGTTCACCTGTTTGGCGTCAATCGAGACGACGATGCACTGAGAGCCGAACTTTTCCGCCGCCTCGCGCACGAAATCCGGGTTCGTCACCGCCGCCGTGTTAATGGAAACCTTGTCCGCGCCCGCGATCAGCAGTTTGCGGATATCTTCCACCGTGCGCACGCCGCCGCCGACTGTCACCGGCATGAAGCAGGCCTCTGCCGTGCGCCGGACGACGTCGAAGATCGTGTCGCGCCCCTCGTGGCTTGCGGTGATGTCGAGAAAGCAAAGCTCGTCCGCGCCTGCCGCGTCATAGGCCTTCGCAGCCTCCACCGGGTCGCCCGCGTCGACCAGGTCGACAAAGTTCACGCCCTTGACGACGCGCCCGTCCTTGACGTCGAGACACGGGATGATGCGGGCTTTCAGGGTCACGTAACTGGTCCTCTACGGCAAATGCGCAGTCTGTCAAATCCGTTTCATAGCAAAAAACATGGGCTTGTGCAGGGGTTTTGCCTCCCAAGCCGCGTTACCGCGGATTCGGGCGCCGCCGGTCTTGTTAAATTCGATTATTCGAATATATAAAACAAAATTCCTTTCCCCGCGTTTGCGAGAGGCGGCAGGCCGGGCTTTTCACAACGGATCGACCAATGACCGAATTCACACCGTTTCTTTCCGCGCTGGGCGGAGCCCTGATCGGGCTTTCCGCCGTTCTTCTCATGGCGGTTCATGGACGGATCGCCGGGGTCACCGGTATTCTGGGCGGCCTTCTGCCGCCGAAGATCGCCGACGACTGGGCCTGGCGGGCGGCCTTTCTGGCCGGCATGATCTGCGGCCCGCTCGCCTATGCGTTGATTACGGGCGGCATGCCGAAGATCGACGTTCCCGTTTCCGTCCCGATGTTTTTGATAGGCGGGTTCATCGTCGGCATCGGCGTCTCCTATGGCTCGGGCTGCACGTCGGGGCATGGCGTATGCGGCATGGCGCGGGTTTCCCCGCGTTCGATCGCGGCGACCGTGACCTTCATGGCGACGACCACGGTGACGGTCTTCCTCGTTCGCCACGTCTTCGGCCTTTGATACGAGGGTTTGAGACCATGAAAATGATATCGGCTTTCGCATTCGGCCTGATCTTCGGCCTCGGCATCGCCATCTCCGGTATGATCGACCCGGCAAAGGTGCTGAATTTCTTCGATTTCGCCGGCACCTGGGATCCGAGCCTGGCTTTCGTCATGGGCGGCGCGCTTGTCGTCACCGCCATCGGCTACCGGATCGTGCTCAAGGCGCCCCATCCGGCTTTCGCAAACAGCTTTTCCATCCCGACCAGACGGGATATCGATCTGCGCCTCGTTGGCGGTGCCGCCACTTTCGGCATCGGCTGGGGGCTTTCCGGCTTTTGTCCGGGCGGTGTGGTCCCGGCGCTTGGCATCGGGCGCGTCGAGCCCTGGGTTTTCATTGGCGCCGTCATCGCCGGCATGCTCGTTGCCAATTACGTGGAAAGCTGGCGTTTGCGCTCCGCCCATCCGGCCTGACGCGGAAGTTGGCGGCGGTTTGAAATACGGGGCTGAAATTTCCGGCGAACCGGGGCAGTATGCGTCGAAATTCAGATCGGATGCGGCCCTTGCCGGCCAAAGCAAAGCACGTGGACGACGCCATATGGAAATCAGACGTTTGACTCCGGAAGTTGCCGTTTCGCCGCAAATCGGCGTGGAAGACCTTGAGGCCATCAAGGCCGCGGGTTTTCGCACGATCATCAACAATCGGCCGGACGGCGAGGAGGCGGGCCAGCCCGATTCGGCCGATGTCGAGGAGGCGGCGCGTGCGCTCGGCCTCGATTTCCGCTTCATGCCGGTGATTTCGGGCGGCGTGACCGAAGGCGATGGCGACAGTTTCGCCGCTCTTCTGGACGAGGTGGAAAAGCCCGTCCTTGCCTATTGCCGGACGGGCACGCGCTGCACTGCGCTTTGGGCGCTGGCCAGGTCGCTTCGCAAGGATGAGCCGAGCGAGATTCTCTCCACCGCGCTCGATGCGGGCTATCAGTTGGAGGGCCTTCGCCCGGTTCTGGAGAAGCGCTCGGCGGGCTGACTGGCGGGGCGAAAATTCTGGCAGGCGGACCTATATCTTTTTGCGCTGCAAAAAGAATTCCTTTGACACGCCGCGCGAAACCGGTCACATGAAGGCCTGCGCGGCGTTCGATCCATTGCAGCGTGAGCGGCCAAACGTTCGGGCATGTCCCGGCCGGCCGGGCTTTACGAACGCCTTCCTCCCCTGATTTCGTACGGGGCTTCCTTCACGCGAGGCCTGTTTCCAACCGCGACGCCCCAACAACGGGCCGGCGCGCGGATATCGTTCGCATTGCGGCCGGAGCGGACAGAAGCTGCCGACCCGCAAAACCTGAAAGAACTCACTTGACCGATTTTCATTCCCTCGGGCTTGCCCGCCCGATCCTTCTTGCGCTTGATAGCGCCGAATACTCCACGCCGACGCCGATCCAGGCTCAGGCGATTCCTCTCGTGCTTGAGGGTCGAGACCTTCTCGGCATCGCCCAGACCGGCACCGGCAAGACGGCGGCCTTCTCGCTGCCGATGATCGACCGGCTTCTCGCCACGAACATCCGCCCCAGCCCGCGCGGCACTCGCGGCCTTGTGCTCGCTCCGACGCGCGAACTGGCGGATCAGATTGCCACGAATATCCGTAAATACGCCGCCAAGGCCCGCATGAACGTGAATGTCGTCATCGGCGGCGTGCCGATAGGCCGTCAGATCCGCATGATGAGCCGGGGTCTCGACATCCTCGTCGCCACCCCCGGGCGGCTGATCGATCTTTACGACCGGCGGGCGCTCCACTTCGACGACCTGGAATTCTTCGTCCTCGACGAGGCCGACCAGATGATGGACCTCGGCTTCATTCATGCGCTGAAGCGGATCGCGTCTCTCTTGCCGAAGGATCGCCAGTCGCTTTTCTTCTCGGCGACGATGCCGAAGGAAATCGCGGACCTCGCCGCTTCCTTCCTCACCGATCCGGCGCAGGTCGCCGTTACGCCGGCTGCCACCACGGTGGAGCGCGTTTCCCAGGCGGTCGCGCATGTTCCGGCAGGGCGCAAGCCGGCGGTGCTTGGCGATATTCTGTCCACCGACGAGGTGACGCGCGCCATCGTCTTCACCCGCACCAAGCGCGGTGCGGACCGCGTGTCGCGTACGCTGGAGGAAAAGGGCATCGCGGCCGTCGCCATTCACGGCAACAAGAGCCAGGGCCAGCGGCAGAAGGCTCTTGCCGGCTTTTCATCGGGCAGGCTCAAGGTGCTGGTCGCGACCGATATCGCCGCGCGCGGCATCGATATCGGCGGCGTCAGCCACGTCGTGAATTACGAAATGCCTGATGTGCCGGAAACCTATGTGCATCGCATCGGGCGCACGGCGCGTGCGGGCGCATCGGGCCAGGCGATTTCGCTGGTCAGCGCGGATGAGCGCGGCCAGCTTCGCGCGATCGAGCGGCTGACGAAACAGGCGCTCGACGTGATGAGCGGCTTCGAGCCGCAACCAGGTGAGGAGGTCGAACCGCGCCGTGGTAATGGCGGGCGCGGGCGTGGCCAGTCCCGGCCGAACGGCGGCAATGCCCGTGACGGCAAGCCGCAGGGCAATCGTTCGCGCGGCGGCGAAGCGCGCGGCAAGCGGTTTTCCGCAGACAATGAAAGCGGTTTCGGCGGGCGTTCCCGCAAGTCCTCTGAAGTGGGACGGCCCAACCGCCGCCCGCGCCAGGCGGAAGGCGAACGCGCCGGGCGATAACATCTTGTGAAAACATGAAAAAACCCGGCGGAAGCACCCTTCCGCCGGGTTTTTCTTTTTCCTGCGGCCGGTTCAGGCTGCGTTGGAGCGTGCGCGCACGCTGCCGAGGAACTGGCTTACCAGTTCGCGAAGCCGGCCTGAATTTTCCTGCAGCCGGCCTGCGGAAAGATCGACGGTCTCGGACGCGGCATGGGTGTCCTGTGCTGCCGTGGAAACCATGGCGATATTCTCCGTCACGGCTTGTGTGCCTTTGGATGCTTCGCTGACGTTTCGCGCGATCTCGCTTGTCGCCGCACCTTGCTCTTCCACAGCGGCGGCGATAGCCGAGGCGATATCGTTCATCTTCAGGATCGTGTCGGTTACCGATGAGATCGCGCTTGCCGCATCCGTCGTCTGGTTCTGGATTTCGGCGATCTGCGCGCCGATTTCCTCCGTCGCCTTGGAGGTCTGGTTGGCCAGTTCCTTCACTTCCGCCGCGACGACCGCGAAGCCCTTGCCGGATTCTCCGGCACGCGCGGCTTCGATGGTGGCATTGAGCGCAAGAAGGTTGGTCTGTTCGGCGATCGCCTGGATCAGCGTCACGACCTCGCCGATCTTTCCGGCCGTATCGGCCAGCCCCTTCATGCGGTCGTTCGTGCGCCCCGCTTCGGACGCCGCCCGAGCGGCGATTTCGCTGGACGACTGCACCTGGCGGCTGATTTCGGCAACAGATGCCGACAGTTCCTCGGCAGCGGCAGCCACGCTTTTCACGTTGTTTGAGGCCTGCTCGGCGGCGGTGGACCCCGCGACGCTTTGTTCCGTGGTTCGTTCCGCGCCGGCGGTCAGGTTGGCGGCCGCATTCTGCAGCTCGGTCACGGATTTGCCGACCGTATCGACCAGGCCGGTCACCTCCCGGTCGAAGGCCGCGCAAAGCGCCTGTATGTCGTCGGCCCGCCGGGCGGCTTCTTCCTGACGCTCATGATCGCGTGACATCAGATCCTTGCGGGCGGCTTCGTTGGCCACGAACACCTTCATGGCGTCGGCCATCCGCCCGATCTCGTCGTGCCGGTCGAAAGCATCTATCGACACATCCTCCTTGCCGTCGGCCAGTTGACGCATGCCTTCGGTCAGCTTGAGAAGCGGACGGGTGATGTTGCGAATCGAAGCCATGGCGATAAGCGCGGCGATAACGGCGCCTCCAAGGCCTATGAGGAGGACGCGCATGGCTTCGCTCCAGAAGGCGGCGTCGATGTCGTCCACATAGGCGCCGGTGCCGATCATCCAACCCCAGGGTGCGAAGGATTCGCCCCAGCCGTATTTCGCTGCCGGAACGTCGCTGCCGGCGCGCGGCCAGTGAAACAACACTTCACCACCGCCGCTTTTTCCCTGCGCGATCAGTTTGCGGATGAATGGCACGCCGTTCTTGTCTTCGGCGCCCATCATCTTCTTGCCCACGAGGGCGGGATTTACGTGAAAAACGTTCGTGCCATCGTTCTCGGTAAATCCGAAGAGATAGTCGTTGTTGCCGTAGCGCATGGCGCCGATCGATTCCGCCGCCGCCGCCTGGGCCTGCTCTCGCGTCAGCTTCCCGCTCTTTTCCAGCTCGTGAAAATGTTGCGCGATGGCAACCCCGCTTTCGGCCAGCGCCTCGATGCTGCGGAGCCGCTCTTCAAGCATTGCGGTGCGCAGCGAGGTGAGACCTACGACGGCCAGGGCAACGGCCAGCAGCGCGACGATTACGGTCGGAATTGCGATTTTCTTGGAAATGGACAGGCGGGCGAGAAACATTCCGGTGACTCCATGAACTCAAATACCTCCGGGCCGCCAGGCTTCCAAGGCTCCACTGTCGTAGGCATTCGAAACGGCCACGACGTCCCGCGACATCACTCGTCGGCGAATACCGGTAGCTTGAGGGAGTTAAAAATATTACAATATCAGGGACCTAGAGTAACCTCTGGGGGTCGTGATATTTCACAATGTCCGGCCGCAAACGCCAAGGATTTCCTCAGTTGCGGGCCTTGTGCCGACCTGAAAAAACGCTGATGGCTAGGAACTTCCGTTGAACTGACGGAGATGGCATTGGCCTGTTCGACATGGCTTTCACAGTGTCTTCATGTTGCTGCCGCAGCCGAAGGTCCGCATTTGCCGGCGAAGGCGGGAAGGGGAACGGCCGTCCTGTCCCGATATGCTCAAGACATTGATTCTGGAGCGATGTTTTGTCACGAAAACGATTCGGCTTTCGTGGAAAGCGCTCTAGAAAACACGGCAGGCGACCGGCGGCGCGCCGGGCCTGAGCCATGTTGCCCGGTTGCCGCTGCCTCTCAGTTCATAGCCTCTGAGCTTGTAGAAGAAGCCGGAGCCCGAGCGTCGCTGGTAGAGCGTGACGGGTGACAGGCCGAATTCGCGCACCACGGCGACATTGCGGCTATTGTCGAAAATGACGTTGAGTTGCGTGCCGTAATCGCAGGCGTAGTCGGCATCGCTCACCCGTGGCCGCGTCGGATAAGGCGGTTCGTACGGTGCGGCCACAGGCGGGGGAGCCACCGGCGCTTGCGGGCGTCCGGGGCGAATGTCGACGACGCGGGCGCTGCGGGAGGGTAGATAGATACCGAGGCACCGGCCGCGCGGTGAGGAGACGAGCCAGGGGTGGCCCATCACCGTTGGCTGGCGCAAAACGCCACCCGGCGGAATATTCGCCTCCAGCACCCGGTCGCCGCGATAGTCGATCCAGTTCAGGAACACGGGCTGACGGCGGTTGTTGCGGAAGGTGATCGACGCCGGCTCGTCGCTCGCTATCGCGCGGATCACGCCTTCGTTGGCGCAGGTCGGCCCATCTGCGGGAACGGCGGGCGCGCCTTGTCCGTAGCCGGGCGCTGGCCGGGCAGGGTCTGCCTCTACGATCCGTTGTGGCGGCGAGCAGAGCGTGTGGAAGCGGCGCACCTTGGCGGCACTCCCGTCAAGCGAGACGGAATAGCGCCATTCGCCCCCGATCCCGACCTTCAGGTCGTAACCGCGCGCGAGATCCTCCCACAGCGGATCGCCGGTCTCGATCGTGAATGTCGGGTGCGACTGGTCGGTCTCTTCGTTAAGGGGCGCACCGACGGCGCGGTAACGGCGCGCCTCCTCGCGCGCCTGCAGCGCGACATCGACGGGAGAACCTTCTCGCAAGCTATCGGTGGATTCGGCCAGCGTGATCTCCGCCTCGCCGCTTTCGGCGGTGCAGGTCGCGTAAAAGGCGATGTCGTCGGTCTCGGGCGTGCCGTAGATGAGAGCGGCCGTCCGGTCCGTGCCGGATGGGTCCTCGACGATCCACCGCTTGTTTGCATAACGGGTGAGCAGGCCCTCACCGTCGCCCGTATCGGTGCGCAGGCCGTTCGCATCGGCCTCGCCGGAGAGCGTGTCCCGCGGAGTGCTTCTTGCCGTATCGGTTTCGCCTGAGCGGTCCTGTCCGGGCCGCTGCGGCCTGCTGCCCCCGCTGAGCGGCGGTGCGGAAGGTGAAGTTCGCGAAGGCACGGCCTGGCGCACCGTGCGCTGCTGGCGTTCGCCTTGGCGGGCTTCGCCCGCCGTATCCGCGGCGATGAACACCCTGTTGTCACCGCAAAGGTCGTCTTCCTTGTTGAGAATGCGCCCGTCCTGCAAAACGATGCGAAGGTCCTGCCGGCAGGTAATGCGCCCCTGGTTCGCGGGGTCGCCTTCCACTTCGACATAAGCCGTGCCCGGTGCCTTGCGGGTGATTTTCGCAGGCCTTCCCGAAATCCTGACCTCGCGGATTTCCGAGCCGTCGTCCACCTCGATCATCACGACTTCGCGCTCGATTCTGAGCGCCTCGCCGGTTGCGACGCTGACCTGGTAGTTGGTCGCGCAAAGGTCTAGCGTCTTGCGCAGCTCGTGTCCGTTCGACAGGCGGAAACGCAGCGATCTGCGGCAGACGAAGCTTTCGTCGGGCTTGCCGATTTCCACGAAGACGTTGTCTTCGCTGCGCCCGACTTCCCTCAGCCGCTCATTGGCGAAATAGACCGCCTCGACATTCACATCCGCGTCATCCGTGCCGACGGAAAGGATGCGCGTTTCGGCAATCGCCGCTCCGGCGCCAAGGATTAGAAGGATAGCGCCACAAGCGGCGAGCCGGTAAGGCCGGAGAAGTGCGAGGATCTGTGTCGGCATCCGATTACTCGAAAAGACGTCGTTTCTTTGTGGCATGTTCGGTATCTTGCAAATACCCGCTTGCCGATGAACCCAAGCTGAACGTTTCGGACCGAATTCCGGCTTCAATATGAAAATGCGGCATCTTCGGCGCGTCACGCTCGCAAATCGGGTGGAGACTGGCCCTGCCGGCGGAGTATTGTCGCGCTGCAAACGAATTTGAAGGTGGGACATGACGCAAGCCGCAACCATCGACATGGCAATGGCCGGCACGGCACTTCCGGAAGGCACGGAAGACGCTTCGCGCGACTATGAGGTCGTGCGCAGGACGCTGCAGGCGATCACCGAGAACTGGCGTGAGCAGCCGAGCCTGGAAGAGCTCGCGCATGATCTGGATCTCCAGCCAATCCAGCTGCAAAGGGTTTTCTCGCGCTGGGCGGGCATCACGCCGAAGCAGTTCCTGCAGGCGATCACGCTCGATCATGCGCGCGCGCTTCTCAAGGATTCGGCAAGCGTGCTCGACGCGTCGCTGGAAGTGGGCCTTTCCGGCCCCGCCCGCCTGCATGACCTTTTCGTCACCCACGAGGCGATGACGCCGGGCGTCTACCGGGCAAAAGGCGCGGGCCTCACCATCTCCTACGGCTTTCACCCTTCGCCCTTCGGGCAGGTTCTCGTCATGGCGACGGAGATGGGCCTTGCCGGCCTCGCCTTCTCCGATCCCGGCGAAGAGGAGGCGGCGCTTGAAGACATGACATCGCGCTGGCCGAAAGCCGAATATGTGGAAGACCGCGCGGCGACCGCGCCTTACGTGAGGCGCATCTTCAACCGGGAGGAATGGTCGCCGGATCAGCCCTTGAAAGTAGTGCTCATCGGAACGGATTTCGAAATCCGGGTGTGGGAAACGCTGCTGCGCATCCCGCTAGGGCGAGCGACGACCTATTCGGATATCGCCGAGCGTCTGGGCAAACCCACGGCGGCGCGCGCCGTCGGCACGGCGGTCGGCAAGAACCCGATCTCCTTCGTGGTGCCGTGTCATCGGGTGATCGGACGCAGCGGCTCGCTGTGCGGCTATCACTGGGGCTTGACCCGCAAGCGCGCGATCCTCGGCTGGGAGGCCGGCGTTTCCGGCGCGATTACGCCTTAACGAAAGCTCGGCCCGTGCACCCAGGTGACGAGCGAGTGGCGCACGCCATTCGTGACCGGCGTCACCCTGTGCAGCACGTAGCTTGGAAAGACGATAGCCGTGCCACGTTCGCGCGGCATCGCCTCTTCGCGGCCGCTGGCGTTCACCTCCAGCATGCCGCCCTCGTAGCTTTCGGGCACTGAAAGCTGCACGACGATTGTCAGCTTGCGGAACCTTCCGAAGCCCTGCCCGCCCCGGTCGGAGTGCCAGTCGTAGTGGCCGCGCTCCTCCGCCCTGTAGCGGGTAAGCTGCAGCGCCTCGTCGAAGCCGCCGAGCACATAGTCGAAAGCCTCACGGTTGATGTCGGCAACGAAGCCCATCATCCGCCGCATGACCCATTCGTCCGTATCCTCGCCTTTCAGCCAGATCACGTCCGTGCGGCGGATGTCCGGCATGCTCACCTCGCCGACGAGGCCGGCATCTTCCGCGTGTCGGGTCGTGAAGCGCTCTATCAGTCGCTCGCATTCTTCAGCGGTAAAGAGGGCGGGTCTCACGACGTAATTGGGTGCGAAGCGGTTGCCGTAGCCAATCTCGCCAAGCGGCGCGCCATAAACGGGGATCATCGGTCGTTTCCTCCGAAAAAGCGCTGAATCCGGCGCCATCGAAGCCGTTCGGGGCGGGTGTCTCCAACCGGCAGAGCGATATGCGGCCAGTCTCGGCGATTTGCAAGCGGATTCGCCTTTATCGCGCGTAAAGGTAGCGCTGCGGCTTGTGGCCGATCCGCATCACCGACAGGTCGGTATCGAAAAATATTACGCGGCGTTCACAATTTGGCCGAAGTTGGCGGCCAGTTGGCCCATTGCAGGTGGAGAAAGGCTCGCGTTTACAAGCGACCCCCGCCGAACCTTATCGACAACTGTGCAGGGTGCGCTCCATGTTGAACCGTACGGCCGTCGCCGGCATCATAGCGCTTGGCGCCATGTCCTTTCCCTTCGAAGCCCAGGCCCAATGCGGCAAGGCGTCCTGGTATCAGCTCACCAGCCGCACCGCGAGCGGCGTGATGGCTAACCCGGAAGCGATGACGGCGGCGCACCGCTCGCTTCCCTTCGGAACGCAAGTGAAGGTCGAAAACCTCTCCAACGGCAAGTCGGTCGTCCTGAAGATCGTCGATCGCGGCCCCTTCGTGCGCGGCCGTGTCATAGATGTATCCCGGCGCGCGGCGCGCGAGCTTGGCTTTCTTCGCAAGGGCGTTGCGCGTGTGAAGGTCATGGACGCCGAAAGCGGCAAGAGCATCAACGCCTGTTGACGGACCGCAGCCTAGTGCATATCCCGCGAAATCCGGATCGGATTTCTCGAAAAGGATATGCTCCAGCATGTATTACTGGAGCGAATTCTCGTCACGAAAGCGATCCCGCTTTCGTGGAAAGCGCTCTAGAAAGAAAATCGGTCCTGACCAGGGGGAGGGAGGGGGGTTCCGCCCGGTCAGGACCGCCGCATCTCCTGAACAAGAGACAGCCTCAAGACAGCAGGATTCGTTTGCTTAGCAAAGCGTAAACTGTTTTCATTTTGAAAAGCCGCTTCGGTTTCAATGACTTGCATTGGGGATGCGGGCCGCATGCGCCCGTGGCACCTTCGGGAATCAGTCTCGGCTGCTGCGGGATTCGCATTCGCCGGTCTTCTGTTTGCCTATGGGTAGAGCCGTTCAGTCCGTTTTCTGCTGCTGCTGCTGTGCTGCTTCATCTCGTCCAGCTTTTCCTTGACGCGGTCGCGCTCCGGCCTTCGCGGGTTGAAGGTCGTGTCCGGCAACTGTGGATCGGGGAAACTCCGTCTTTCGCCGGCGTTCGGGCCGTAGCGTGTCGGCGGCAGCGGGCGGGAAAGCGGGTCCGGGCGGCGTGGCGCCGGCGCTGGCGTCAGCGCGCTTTTCGGCGGTGTCGGCGGGGTGATGTTGCTAAGCGGCGGTGTCGAAGGGGTGCTGTGCAGGAGTGGCGGGGTCGAGCTTTGCGCGCCTGCTTGCGTTGCATGTCCCGCCAGCAAAAGCGTCGCGCACAGCCCCGTTATCATCGCGGACTTCATGACGTGCCTGTCCTTTCCGGTGCGGGTTCCCGCGCTTCCGCCAGGAGCCAGTCCCTGAAGACGGTTACGACCGGGCGCAGCGTCCGGTTTTCCGGATAAACGAAATGATAGGCCGTATCGAGCTTCAGGGAAGAGCCGAAAAGCTGCGTAAGCCGCCCGGACGCCAGTTCCTCTCCGATGAAGAAACGCGGCAGAAGGGCCGCGCCCAGGTCATGTGCCGCGGCTTGCGTGATCATTCCGAATTGTTCGAAACGCGGCCCCTGGAAGGCGGCGTCGGTCTCGATGCCCGCCGCCTCGAACCATTGCCGCCAG
This sequence comes from Hongsoonwoonella zoysiae, assembly GCF_013266695.1. Taxonomy (GTDB): domain Bacteria; phylum Pseudomonadota; class Alphaproteobacteria; order Rhizobiales; family Stappiaceae; genus Hongsoonwoonella; species Hongsoonwoonella zoysiae. Next base: position 693,279 of record NZ_JABRXF010000001.1, on the reverse strand, counting down.
GCAAGCGGGCGGGTCGACTGGTGAAGCCGCGTCACACGCGTCAGGTCGGCGGGTTGCCGGATCGCATGCCGCTCCTTGAAGGCTGGCGAGGCGACGGCCACCACTTCTTCCTCGAAAAGCGGCTCCACGACGCCGCCCGCCCACACCGCCTCGCCGTGGTGGATGGCGGCGTCGAAAGGCTCCTTGTCGAAGTCGAAGGGGCGAAGGCGGACCGCCAGATTGAAGCTCGCCTGAGGGTAGATTTCGTGGAACCGCGCAAGGCGCGGGGCAAGCCAGCGGGTGCCGAAGGTTGGTAGCGTCGCGAGGTTCAGCACATCCGCACTTCCCGCAAACGACATCACCTGCCGGGTCGCGCCCGTCAGGTGGTCCAGCGCCTCGCGCACGTCGTGCAGGTAAAGCCTGCCGGCATCCGTCAGCAGAATGCGCTGGCGCACGCGCTTGAAAAGCTCCACCCCCAGCCGGTCTTCCAGTTGGCGCACCTGCTTGGAAACGGCACCTTGCGTCAGGTGCAGTTCTTCCGCCGCCCTCGTGAAGCTGCCGTGGCGCGCGGCGCATTCGAAGGCGATCAGGCTGTCGGCGTGGGGCAGGAAACCGCGTCGCAATGTTCATTCCATCTTTTCATGAAGTCGGGAGAACATATCACTTTTCGCAAAGCGCGCGAGAGGCAAGAGTCCGGCACCCGAAATCCGCCGTAAATTCGCCCGCCACTTGCCGTTTGGCGGCGTTGCGGCTTGGCGCGGCACGGCGATCTGCCATATTTATCTTGGAAAAGCCGCCGCTCGGCAGGCGGAGCCATGCAAGAAGGCGACGAGGAAACCACCATGAGCAAACATCATTCCGACCCGACAGGCGGCGGCAGCTTCGCCTGGGACGACCCGTTCCTGCTGCGCGATCAGTTGAACGAGGACGAGGTCCTCATCATGGAAACCGCGCGTGCCTACGCACAGGACAAGCTCCAGCCCCGCGTGCTTGAAGCTTATGCGAACGAAAAGGCCGACCGCGACATCTTCTACGAGATGGGCGAGCTTGGCCTTCTCGGCATCACCCTGCCGGAGGAATACGGCTGCGCCGGTGCGTCCTACGTGTCTTACGGTCTGGTCGCGCGCGAGATCGAGCGTGTGGATTCAGGCTATAGGTCGATGAACTCCGTGCAGTCCTCGCTCGTCATGTACCCGATCTTCGCCTACGGGTCGGAGGAGCAGCGCAAGAAATACCTGCCGAAGCTGGCTTCCGGCGAATTCGTCGGCTGCTTCGGCCTGACGGAGCCTGACGCAGGTTCCGATCCCGCCGGCATGCGCACGCGCGCTGAAAAGATCGACGGCGGTTACCGCATCAAGGGCTCCAAGATGTGGATCTCCAATTCGCCGATCGCCGATGTCTTCGTCGTCTGGGCGAAGTCGGATGCCCATGACGGCGCGATCCGCGGTTTCGTGTTGGAAAAGGACATGCGCGGCCTTTCGGCGCCGAAGATCGGCGGAAAGCTCTCGCTTCGCGCCTCCATCACGGGTGAGATCGTCATGGATGGTGTCGAGGTGGGTGAGGATGCGCTGCTGCCCAACGTTTCAGGCCTGAAAGGCCCCTTCGGCTGCCTCAACCGTGCGCGCTACGGCATTTCCTGGGGTGCGCTGGGCGCTGCGGAAGACTGCTGGCACCGCGCGCGCAACTACGGGCTGGAGCGCAAGCAGTTCAACAAGCCGCTCGCCCAGACGCAGCTTTTCCAGAAGAAGCTTGCCGACATGCAGACGGAAATCACCCTCGGCCTGCAAGGCTCGCTTCGCGTCGGCCGCCTGCTGGACGAAAGCCGCGCCGCACCGGAGATGATCTCCATCGTCAAGCGCAACAACTGCGGCAAGGCGCTGGACATCGCCCGCATGGCGCGGGACATGCACGGCGGCAACGGCATCCAGGAGGAATATCACGTCATGCGCCACGCGCAGAACCTGGAAACCGTCAACACTTACGAGGGCACGCATGACATCCACGCGCTGATCCTCGGCCGCGCCCAGACGGGCCTTCAGGCGTTTTTCTGATCGCGAGCTCAGCGGTTGAATTGAACAGGGCGGCGGTGGTGACACCGCCGCCCTTTTGGCGCGTGATTTGAATCAGTTCAGCCTTGTCCACCGGGCGATAACCTGGCGATGCGGCCGTTTGCCGAAAGGCGGTATCGGATCCGTTTTAGACTTTCAGGACATGTGCAATGGAGGCGCGGTCATCCGGTCGCGAAGTGTAAGTCTGTACCGAAGCGGAAACTGGTTCTAATCCGGCAGACCCGCTTTGCGCAGGCCATCCAGATAATGCTGCCTGTCTTCCTGTCTGCGGTACTCGATTCTTGGCGTGATCCGAGCAATGGAAAAACCGGGATTGATCTCAAGGACCTCGCTTGCATGCTGCCGGGCCTTCTCGATCTCGCTCAACTGAGCGTGGCTCGCAGCCAGGATCAGGTGATCCCAGATGGCAAGCGACTTTGCCCTGTTCAGGACCGATATGGCCTCTTCGTAGTCCTTTTCCAGGTAATGAATCGCCGACAATACCGAGCCGTACCAGTCCGGATGATGGGGATTGCGGCGTATCGCATCCTCAATCCACTTATGTGCCTCCTCGAACTGGCCATCGTCCCTCAGAAGCATAGCCCGGGTAGCCAGCAAGTCCCCGTCGTTGGGGTTCAGTTCTACGGCTCGAGCAATATGTTGAAGGGCCTTCTCATGGTCCCCGCGCGCCGCACTGATTTGTCCGAAGAGGCGATGAACTTCGTAACCGGGGGCCCCTTCCTCATTGGCCATCTGCGCTAAGCGGTAGGCCTGATCGAGGGCCTCGGTTCCCGTATCGGTCCATTGCGCGTCGTAGTCGAGATAGTAGGTCCAGGCGAGGCCCAGGTGAGCGTCCGGCAATTTGGGATCAAGTTCCAGAGCTTTCTTGTAAAGGCGGCGCGCTTCCTGGTTTGAATCTTTCGTAAGTTTGTGGAGTGCTTTGGAACCTCGAAGGCTGAAGTCGTAGGCTTCGAAACTCTCGAGTGGTTTGCTCCGCAGGCTTTCCGCTGCCTCAAGCCAAATCTTTTCACCAAGGGCCGTCACCACCGAACGAACGATATCGTCCTGCACGACCAGGATGTCGGTTACCTCTCGATCGTATTTTTCGGCCCAAACGTGGTTTTGTTCGCGCGTATCGACAAGCTGGACCGTCACACGTATATGGCTGCCACCAAGCTGCACGCTGCCTTCAAGGAGATAGCGAACGCCGAGTTCCTGCCCGATTTCCTTGGCGGTTTTCGTCTGCTCCCTGTATGAGAAGGCAGATTCACGAGAGATCACGAACAGATTGCCAAAGCGGGATAGCTCGGTGGTGATGTCTTCGGCAATTGCATCAGACAGGTAGGTCTGATCGGCATCACCGGACAAGTTCTTGAACGCCAGCACCGCGATTGAGGTTGCTTCGGTTCGCAAGTCGTGCACCGGTCCATTGGCGGTATCTGAGCTGGAGCGGGGCGCAAGTTGCCACCAGGCTACACCGCCGAGCAGCGCCGCCAGCAAACCAAGAGCCATGAAGATTTTGGGCTTCCGGTTGCGTGGCTGCAGTGAAGGAACTGCCACGACAGGCGTCGATAGCGCCGATGCCTTCTCATCCAGTAGTACGCGAAAGGCACGGATTGGCCGGGCAATATTCTTGACCTTGATCTCGCCAAGTTCCTCGAGGTTGAGATCAACCTTGTCGCGAATCTGGTCACGCACATTACGTCCGATGCAGATACCGCCAGGCTCAGCCAAACCTTCAAGCCTTGCCGCAATGTTGACCCCATCACCGAAAATATCATCGTCCTCGACAATAACATCGCCGATGTTTATGCCGACGCGATAATGTATCCGCTGATCCTCGGTGAGGTCAGCGTTGCGCCGGCGCATTTCCAACTGCATTTCCGTGGCGAAGGTCACGGCATCTACGACGCTGGGAAACTCCATCAGCGCGCCGTCGCCCATAAGCTTGATGATACGCCCGTTATACTGCGCAACTTTCGGATCGATCAGTTCGGCGCGCCGGGCTTTGAGCGCTGCCAGGGTGCCGCTCTCGTCCACGCCCATGAGACGCGAATAGCCAACTACGTCAGTCGCCAGAATTGCAGCAAGACGTCGTTCCACAAGCGAACTCCTCGCTCATTACGCTAATCCTATATCGGCGAGGAATCTATGCTGACGAACTAGTGCGCCGTATCCGCGTATGGTCATTGTCAAAGGACGCCAGTTGCCGTCATCAATGTTCCCTGTCGATCGCTGGCGGGCAGTGCTGATGCAGCCCTGCCAACACCCGCATCTGGCAAGGCGATCAACCTTGCCGCCCGCCCGAGCGACGAGGCCGAGGACGGCGATATTCTTCCCGGTCCGCGGGCCGGTGTCGCGGTGGAGGATGCCTATCGGCTTGAATCGAGGGGCGAGATAAGCCTGAAGGGTATCAGGGAGCCGCTGGAGGTATTCAGGCTGAGCGGTGCAGCCGCGACATGATCCGATTTCGGGCCTTCGCAGGAAAGCGGTGAACCGGTCAGGTTCCGAAGCGCCGCTTCTTACCTCCCCGCCTCCTCAATCAATCGATCAATAAACGCCTCGCATTTGTCGAGCTCCGAGACCGCTACGAACTCATCTGCCCGGTGCGCCTGGGCGATGGAGCCGGGGCCGATGACGACGGTCGGGATCGCCGCCAGTTCCTGAAAGCGTCCGCCCTCCGTGCCATAGGCGACCTTGGAGTGGTCGTTCTTGCCGGCAAGGCGCTTGGTCAGTGCCGTCACCGGCGCTTCCGGGCTGGTGTCGAGGCCGGGAAAGGATGAGATCCACTCGAAGGCAATGCCCGTTTCCGGCGCTTTCGCCTTCATCTCCGGCTCCAGTACGTCCGCCGCAAAGCGCTTCACCTCGTCCACCAGCGCGTCGGCATCCTCGCTCGGCAGCACGCGGAACTCGAACTGGAATTCGCAAGTCTCCGGCACGATATTGAGCGCGGTTCCGCCCGAAATCGTGCCGGTATGCCCGGTCGAAAAAGGCACGTCATAGAGGTGATCCCGTGGCCCGCCTTCCAGCCGTTCCGAAATCTCGCGGATTTTCAGGATCAGCCTCGCCGCATAATCGATTGCGTTCACCCCTTCGGGTGCTAGCGAGGAATGGCACGGCCTGCCCGTGACGATTGCCTTGAGCGACCGTTTCGACTTGTGCCCCAGCACCACCTGCATTTCCGTCGGCTCGCCGACGAAGCAAGCTTCGGGTTTCGGCAGCGTTTCCATCATTTTTTCAATGAGGGACGGCACGCCCTTGCAGCCCACTTCCTCGTCATAGGAAAAGGCAAGGTGAAACGGCTTCTTCAGGTCGGCGGCACGCACCGCGTCGACGCGGGCGAGGCAGCAGGCCAGAAACCCCTTCATGTCGCAGGAGCCCCGCCCGTAAAGCTTGCCGTCACGCTCGATCAGGTCAAACGGGTCGTGGGACCAGTCCTGCCCGTCCACCGGCACAACGTCCGTATGGCCGGATAGCACGTAGCCCGGCACCTCCGCCGGGCCGATGGTCGCGATAAGGTTCGCCTTCTCGCCCGTCTCGTCGTAGATGCGGGTGGAGGAAATACCGCGTTCCTTGAGAAAACTCTCCACCCAGTCGATCAGCGCAAGGTTGGAATTGCGGCTCGTCGTGTCGAATGAGACGAGAGCCTTGAGGATATCCCTGGCGGAAGGGGAAGCTCTTTCGGTGGCGGTCAATTCGGGGGCTCGCTGTTCGGGCGGGGGCTGCGCGCAGCTTTCATCTTCTTGAGAAAAGTGGGGAATTTCACCCGGCGGTCAAGTTTCACACATTCGTAGTCGATTTTCGTTTGGCCTGAATAAAATAGCATAATAGCCTTTCCGACAAGCTGATGCGCCGACATGCCGAGAACCCGTCAAAACAAGAAATCGGGCGGCGAATGTGAGGGTGTTGTCGGCTGGAAGTCTGCTCCTCCCGGGGCGGACTGCCATCAGAGGGGAGTTAAAAATGAAGCATTTCAACCTGCTGCTGCGCTCCGCCGCGGCGGTGGCGGTCGTTGGCGCCACCGGTTTCGCAGCACCCGCGCTCGCCGAGGATCTCACCATTGCCGTTGGGGCGGAAGCCACCTCCATCGATCCGCATTTTCACAATCTCGGGCCGAACAACCAATTGGGTTTTCAGATTTTCGACCGTCTCGCCAATCCGGACGAGCGGCAGAATTTCGAGCCCGGCCTTGCCGTATCGTGGCAGCCCATTGACGACACCACCTGGGAATTCAAGCTGCGCCAGGGAGTGAAATTCCACGACGGGTCGGATTTCACCGCCGATGACGTGCTTTGTACCTTCGAGCGCGCGCCCAACGTGCCCAATTCGCCGGCGGGCTTCGGCACCTATACGAAGGGCAAGACCTTCGTGAAGGTGGACGACTATACCGTCCACGTGAAGACGGATGCGCCCTATCCGCTGATGGTCAACGACCTTGGCAACGTGGCGATCGTCTCGAATGAAACCGGCTGTGACGCCTCAACGGAAGACTTCAACTCCGGCAAGGCAGCCGCCGGCACCGGGCCGTTCAAGTTCGTGGAATACGTTCCGGGCGACCGGATCGTGCTTGCGGCCAATCACGATTACTGGGGCGAAAAGCCGACCTGGGAAAAGGTGACGATCAAGCCGATCAAGTCCGGCCCCTCGCGCGTTGCCGCCCTTCTTGCGGGTGACGTCGACGTGATCGCCTCCGTTCCGACGACGGATATCGAAACGCTGAAAGCGCGCGACGACGTCACGCTTTCGCAGGGCGTGTCGAACCGCGTGATCTATCTCCATATCGACCAGTTCCGCGAGAATTCTCCCTTCGTGAAGGCGAATGGCGGCGGTGACATCAAGAACCCGCTGATGGACGTTCGCGTGCGTGAGGCGATCTCCAAGGCGATCAGCCGCGAGCTTATTCGCGATCGGGTGATGGAAGGTCTGTCGATCCCCGCCGGCCAGCTTCTGCCCGAGGGTTTCTTCGGCGTGTCGCCAAATCTGACGCCCGATGCCTATGACGCGGACGCCGCAAAGGCCCTGCTCGCGGAAGCGGGCGTGCCGGACGGCTTCGAGCTCACGATCCACGGTCCGAACGACCGGTACGTGAACGACGCCAAGATCGTCGAGGCCATCGCGCAGATGCTGACGCGCGTCGGCATCAAGACTGAGGTCGAGACGCTGCCGCGCTCGGTCTATTTCTCGCGTGCTTCGACGGGGGCGGACGGTCTGCCGGAGTTCTCGCTCATTCTCGTCGGCTGGGGTGCCGGCTCGGGCGAGGCGTCTTCGCCGCTTCGCGCGCTCATCGCCACCCACGACAAGGACAAGGGCATGGGCACGGCCAACCGCGGCCGCTATTCCAACCCGGAAGTGGACAAGGTGATCGAGGAAGCCCTTGCCGAGGTCGATGACGAGAAGCGCGCGGAGCTTCTCGCCAAGGCGACCGAGATGGCCATCGGCGATTACGCGATCATCCCGATCCACTACCAGGTCAACACCTGGGCAAGCCGCAAGGGGCTGAAGTACATCCCGCGCACGGATGAATACACGGTCGCCTACGGTGTGGTGAAGGAATAGGGGCGAGGACCGTCACCCTCACCCGGTGCTGCGCACCGACCTCTCCCTTCAAGGGAGAGGTGAAGGCGCGTGAGGCAGGCAATCCGCTATCGAGGCACCCTCAATCCGTAAACTGACTCTGGCGAGGCGGCGCTTCTTGCGCCCCCTCTCCCGGCGAAGTCGGATGTTTCCGACTTCGCCATTTCCGGTCCAAACTCGGGAACACCCGAGTTTGGTGGGAGAGGGCCGGGGTGAGGGTGGTTTTTAACCGAAGAGACTGAACAATGAGCGTCTTCATATTGCGGCGCCTTATGCAGAGCGCGCTCGTCATGGTCGCCATGGCGGTGATTGTCTTCTTCGGCATCCACCTTGTCGGCGATCCGGTGTGGATGTTCGTCTCGCCGGACATGGACCAGCACGACATCGAGGAGGTCACGCGTGCGCTCGGCCTCGACCGGCCGATCTGGGAGCAGTTCGGCTATTTCGTCCTGAGCGCGTTGCAGGGCGATCTGGGCACGTCCTTCGTCTTCGGCGAGCCCGCGCTCGGCCTCATTATCGAGCGTATGCCGGCGACGCTCGAGCTTGCCTTCACCGCGCTCTTGATGGCCGTCGTCTTCGGCATTCCGCTCGGGCTCTATGCCGGGCTTTATCCCGACAGCGCCGTTTCCAAATCGATCATGGCGGGCTCCATCCTGGGCTTTTCGCTGCCCACCTTCTGGGTCGGGATCATGCTGATCATGGTCTTCGCCGTCATTCTTGGCTGGCTGCCGTCGACGGGGCGGGGAGATACGGTCGATCTTTTCGGCGTGCCGGTGTCGTTTCTCACGCTTGACGGGCTGGAGCATTTGTTGCTTCCAGCCTTCAACCTCGCGCTTTTGAAGATCTCGCTCGTCATTCGCCTCACCCGCGCCGGCACGCGCGAGGCGATCCATATGGACTATATAAAGTTCGCCCGCGCCAAGGGGCTTTCCACCCGGCGCATCATCGGCGTCCATCTCCTGAAGAACATCCTCATTCCGGTCGTCACCGTGCTGGGGCTGGAGTTCGGCTCGCTGATCGCCTTTTCGGTGGTTACCGAAACGGTCTTCGCATGGCCCGGCATGGGCAAGCTCCTGATCGAGGCGATCCAGCAGCTCGACCGGCCGATCATCGTCGCTTATCTCATGATGATCGTCTTCCTCTTCGTGGTCATAAACCTGATCGTCGACATCCTTTATTCCATTCTCGATCCGCGCGTGCGGCTCGGCGACAGGGGAGCCTGAGCCATGGCCGTGACGGATGCCGGAAAACAGCCCGCCGCAAGGGAAATCGCCCCGCTTCCCGCCCCGCCGGCGGAAGCGCCGTTGAAGCGCTTCCTGTCCGACTTCGCCGCCAGCCGGCTTGCCACGGGGGCGGCCCTGCTGCTCGCCGCGATCATAGTCGTCGCCTTCCTCTCGCCCGTTATCTCGCCGCAGGATCCTTACGATCTCGCCACCGTCTCCGTGCTTGACGCGCGCCTGCCGCCGGGGAGCGAAAACTTCGCCGGCTACACCCATTGGCTCGGCACGGATGGCGCGGGCCGGGACCTCCTGTCGGCGATTCTTTACGGGCTTCGGATCTCTATCTCCGTTGGCCTTGCTTCCGGGGTGATTGCGCTTTTCGTCGGCATGGCCATCGGCCTGGTCGCGGCTTATGTCGGCGGGCGCACGGAAACGCTCATCATGCGCGTGGTGGACCTTCAATTGTCGCTGCCGGCGGTTCTCGTCGCGCTCATCCTCCTTGCCATCCTGGGAAAGGGGATCGACAAGATCATCATCGCGCTCGTCGTCGCCCAATGGGCCTATTACGCGCGCACGGTGCGCGCCTCGGCTCTTGTCGAGCGGCGGTGCGAATATGTGGAAGCCGCGCAAAGCCTCGGCCTGTCGCATGCGCGCATCATGTTCCGCCATATCCTGCCGAACTGCCTTGCGCCCCTCATCGTCGTCGGCACGGTGCAGACGGCGCACGCCATCGCGCTTGAAGCCACGCTTTCCTTCCTCGGCGTCGGCCTGCCGCAGACGGAGCCTTCGCTGGGCCTGCTGATCGCCAACGGGTTCGAATACATGATCTCCGGCAAATACTGGATTTCCGTCTTTCCGGGCCTGGCGCTTCTTCTCACCATCGTTTCCATAAACATGGTGGGCGACCAGCTGCGCGATGTTCTCAATCCGCGCTTGCAGAAGTGAGCCGGAAAATCATGAGTAATGCTCCCACCTTACAGGTCACGGACCTCAAGACGCATTTCTTCACCAGGGCGGGCGTAGCCAAGGCGGTTGACGGCGTCACGCTTTCGGTCGACCGGGGCGAGGTTCTGGGCCTCGTTGGCGAATCCGGGTCGGGCAAGACGGTGACGGGCTTTTCCATTCTCGGCCTCGTCGATCACCCGGGCAGGATCGTCTCAGGCTCGATCAGGCTGAATGGCGAGGAGCTTGTCGGCAAGCCCGAAGCCGAGCTTCGCCGGATACGCGGGCGTAAGGTCGCGATGATCTTCCAGGACCCGATGATGACGCTCAATCCGGTCCTGCGCGTCGATACGCAGATGATCGAGGCGATCCGTGCGCATGAGGATGTCTCGGAAGATGCCGCGCGCCAGCGTTCGCGCGAAGCGCTTGTACGCGTCGGCATCCCCTCGCCGGACGAGCGGCTGCAGTCCTATCCGCATCAGTTTTCGGGCGGCATGCGCCAGCGCGTGGCGATCGCCATCGCGCTTTTGAACGAGCCGGACCTGATCGTCGCCGACGAGCCGACGACGGCGCTCGACGTCACCATTCAGGCGCAGATCCTTTACGAGGTGCAGAAGCTTTGCGCGGAAACCGGCCTGGCGATGATCTGGATCACGCATGACCTTGCCGTCGTCGGCGGGCTGGCGGACCGTCTGGCGGTCATGTACGCGGGCCGCGTGGTGGAGGAAGGCCCGGTCGACCGGGTGCTGGACGCGCCCCTTCACCCTTACACGCATGGGCTCATCGGCTCGGTGCCGAGCCACAATCGCCGCGGCGCGCGCCTGTCGCAGATCCCGGGCATGACGCCGTCGCTCCTTCACCTGCCGGAGGGCTGCTCCTTCGCCGCGCGCTGTCCGCGCGCGGATGATGCCTGCCGCGTCATGCCGCAGCTTGAAAGGTTCGCTCCCTCGCGCGCCGCCCGCTGCCATCATCCCTTCATCGCCGAAAACGACGGCCAGGAAATCGATCTGACCTTCAATGAGTGAAACTCCGATTCTCGCGCTCGAAAATGTCTCAAAGCGCTTCGTCCGGCGGCTCGATGCGGCGGAAAAGCTCGTCAACCTTTTCGGCGCGGATCGTCGGGAGCAGGTCGTTCATGCGGTCGACGATGTCTCGATTTCCGTAAAGCAGGGCGAGGTCGTCGGTCTCGTCGGCGAATCGGGCTGCGGAAAGTCGACGCTCGGCCGCGTCGTCGCCGGCATTCACGCGCCAAGCGAAGGAAAGCTCTTCTGGCGGGGTGAGGATGTCGAAACGGCCTCGGCGCAAGTGCAGCGCGATGCGCGCCTCAAGGTGCAGATGATCTTTCAGGACCCGATGTCCTCGCTCAACCCGCGCATGCGGGTGCGAGATATCGTCGGCGAAGCGCCGCGTGTGCACGGCCTCGTCTCAGGCGCGGGCGTGAAGGATTACGTTGACGACATGCTCTTGCGTGTCGGCCTCGATCCGAGCTTTCGAGACCGTTACCCGCATCAGTTTTCGGGCGGTCAGCGTCAGCGTGTCGGCATCGCCCGTGCGCTCGCCGTAAAGCCGGAGTTTCTGGTCTGCGATGAAAGCGTTGCAGCACTTGACGTTTCAATCCAGGCGCAGGTCCTGAATCTTTTCATGGACCTTCGCGCCGATCTCGGCCTCACCTATCTCTTCATTTCGCATGACCTTGGCGTGGTCGAGCATCTGTCGGACCGCGTGGTGATCATGTACTTGGGCCGCGTGGTGGAAACCGCGCCGACGGATGAGCTATTCCGCGAAGCGAACCATCCCTATACCAAGGCCCTGCTGGCGGAAGTTCCGCGCATCGATACGCGCAAGCGCCAGTTCCAGCCGATCAAGGGGGAGATCCCTTCTCCGCTTGACCCGCCGCCGGGCTGTCACTTCCACCCGCGCTGCCCGTTTGCGTTCGAGCGCTGCAAGCGCGAGGCGCCCGCCCTGAAGGAAATCGCGCCCGGCCGCCATTCGGCCTGTCATTTGAATGATGGGGGATGAGAGGCCTTCGCCCTGCCTTTTTTGGCGTATCGCCATTGTGTTCCGCTTGATTATTCGGCAAGAAAGCGCGGCCTGCGTCCCCTCTCTCCGCGAAGTCGGATGTTTCCGACTTCGCCGTTTATCTTCCAAACGCGGGAACACCCGAGTTTGGCGGGAGAGGGACGGGGTGAGGGTGACCACTTGCACAGCTTCGCCGGCGCGGACGATGACGTGACGAAAGTCTACGCCCCCAGTCCTCCGTCATCTGCGAAATCTTGTTGCGTCGAGAATTTCTCCTGCGATTACGCCACGTTCCTCCGCCGCCTCGCGCAGACTTGCGGTGAAAAGCATCAGGTCCGGCGTCTGTGGCTCGTCCGTCCGCAAGGACACGCCCACGGGGCCAAGCGTGATTGCAGTGTCGAGCGGCAGTTCCACCAGTGTTCCCTCCTTCAGGTCGGTCGCCACCACCCCTTGCGAGATGATCCAGACGGCGTCGCTCGACCGCGTGAAGGTGCGTCCGAAGGCGTTCGACACGGTCTCTACGCGGCGCGGCAGATTGCCGATGCCGTTCGCCACCATCAGCCGCTCCACCAGCGGGCGGATCGCGGCGGAACGGTTGGGGTAGAGCACGGTGAATTCGGGAAGCCGCGCGATATTCGGTTCCCTCGTCAGCGGGTGGCCGGGGCGCACCACCAGGCTCACGTGTTCGGTGTAAAGCTGCTGGAAGCTCAGCCCCTGCATCGCTTCGGGCTGGCCAAGCCTGCCGACGACGACATCCAGTGCGCCGACGCGAAGCTGGTCGAGCAGGTGCCCGTTCGGCCCGGTGACGATGGAAAGCGGCGTCCCGATGCCTTTTTGCATATAGTTCGAAACCGCTTGCGGGATCATGCTTGCGGCCACGCTCGGCAGCGCACCGACGTTCAAGAGCCTGTCCGAGCCGAAGCGCGCCTGCTCGATGCCGTCGAGCCCCTGTTGAAGCGCTGCGACGGACATGCTGGCATAATGGTGGAAGATATCGCCTTCGGCCGTCAGGAACACGCCGGCGCGGCTGCGTTCCATAAGGGTCGCACCGAGGATGTCCTCAAGCTCCTTGATCGTCTTGGAAACGGCCGGCTGGGTGATGTTGAGCGTGCTTGCCGCCGCTGTCAGGCTCTGGCGGCGGGCCACTTCAAGAAAGGCTTGCAGATGGCGCAGCTTTATACGGGGGTCGAAGAGCATTTACATTCCTGTATGTTATGAAATAGCCTAAAAATGTCATTTTACATTACCTATCGTACAGGTCAAAGTTTGTGAAAGGCAAGAACCTTAAGGTTCGGGAGGAAATCAGAGTGCAGTCCTTATGGGTGAATGGGCGCGTGCTTAACGTTCGGGTCGAAGGGCGTTCGGACGGTGAAACCGTGGTGGCCTTTTCCAATTCGCTCGGCACGGATTTCCGCATCTGGGACGAGCTTGTCGCGTTGCTGCCCCGAAACTGGAAGATCGTGCGTTACGACACCGCCGGCCATGGGTTGTCCGAAACGGGCCGCGAAATGTCGATCGAGGATCATGCGCATGACCTGCTTGCCGTGCTCGATCACGCGGGCGCCGAAAAGGCTTATGTCGTCGGGCTTTCCGTCGGCGGCATGATCGCCCAGGCGCTCGCCGCCGATCATCCGGACCGTGTGGCCGCCCTTTGCCTTTCCAACACCGCACCGAAGATCGGCACGCGGGACATGTGGCAGGCGCGGATCGACGCGGTCCTGGGCGACGGGCTGGAAAGCATTGGCGATAGCGTCATGGAGCGCTGGTTTTCGCTCGATTTCCGCTCCAGGCGGAGCGAGGAAGTAAAACTCTGGCGCAACATGCTCACACGCACGCCGGCTCGCGGGTATGCCGATGCATGTGCTGCGATCCGCGATGCGGACTTGACGGCGAAGGCACGCACGATCCATGCGCCCGCCCTTTGCATCGGCGGCTCGGAGGATGGCTCCACCCCGCCCGACCTCGTGCAGGCGTGCGCGGCCACGATTCCGAACGGGCGCTATGTCGAGATCGAGGGCGTGGGTCATCTTCCATGTGTCGAGGCGGCTGAAAAGGTCGCCGGGGTGATCGTTCCGTTTTTCAGGGAGTTCGGCGCGTGAGCGAGACAAGGTTCGAGACGGGCATGCGCACGCGCCGCAGCGTGCTGGGCGATGCGCATGTCGACCGCGCAGAAGCACGCAAGACACCCTTCGACGAGCCGTTCCAGACGCTGATTACCGAGGGTGCCTGGGGCACGGTATGGGCGAGCGAGGCGCTGACGAAGCGCGAGCGTTCGCTGATCACCATCGCGTTGCTTGCCGCTCTCGGTCATGATGAGGAGGTCGCCATGCACTGCCGGGCGACGGCGAACACGGGCGCAACGCCGGAGGATGTGCGCGAGGCGCTCATGCATGTCGCGGTCTACGCCGGCGTGCCTGCGGCCAACCGCGCGCTCAGGATCGCGAAATCCGTCTTCGAACCCGAAGCGGGCGAAGCGCCGGAATGACGTACCAGAAAAATTTCAAAGGGAGGTGACGCCGATGTCCGGCCTACCGTTCTACCGCAGGGAGCGGAATCAGCATCCACCGGCCTATTCGCCCGGTTACAAAAGCTCGGTCTTGCGCGCGCCGTTCCGCCCGCTTGTCTCGCCGGAGCAAACGGAGCTTGATACGAGCGGGCCGACCTTCGGCCACGACATGCTTGGCCCGCTCGACAACGATCTCATCCGCAACGCCTCCCAGGGCGGCGAGGCGCTCGGCGAGCGCATCATCGTCCACGGCCGGGTGCTGGATGAAAACGCGAGGCCGATCCCCAATGCGCTGATCGAGGTCTGGCAGGCGAATGCGGGCGGGCGCTACGCGCATACCAACGACGGGTATCTCGCCCCGCTCGACCCGAATTTCTCCGGCTGCGGGCGCACGATCAGCGATGCGGAAGGCTACTATCGCTTTCGCACCATTCGCCCGGGCCCCTATCCCTGGCCCAATAACGGGTCGGACTGGCGTCCTGCGCATATTCACATGTCGATCTTCGGCGAGGCGTTTTCCCAGCGGCTCATCACCCAGCTTTATTTCGAAGGCGATCCGCTGATCCCGCTCTGCCCGATCGTCAATACGATTCCGGATCCTGACGTGGTCCAGCGGCTGGTCGCCCGGCTCGACTTCAAGAATCAGATGCCGTTCGACAGTCTGGCCTATCGGTTCGACATCGTGCTGCGCGGACGCCGGCAGACCTACTTCGAAAACAGGGAGGAGGGAGCGTGATGATGCGGGAACCTTCGAAAGACGGCCGCCTCAAGGAAACGCCTTCGCAGACGGCGGGTCCTTACGTCCACATCGGTACCGCACCCCAGTCGATCGGCCGGGAACCGCTGGCGAACCAGCCCGGCCCGGTCGCCTATGACGGGCCGGATGCGATCACCATCGAAGGCGTCATCTACGATGGCGCGGGCGAGCCGGTGCGTGACGCCATGGTCGAGTTCTGGGGTGCGGACGCTCAGGGCCGCGTCGGTGAGCACGGGCTTTTCGGCCGCGCGACCACCGATTTCAAGACCGGCGAATTCAGCTTCCGGACGGTGAAACCGGGTCAAATGAGGGAGGGGCTTGCCCCGCGCATCGATTTTCTGATCTTCGCGCGCGGCATCAACCTTCATCTTCATACGCGCATCTATTTTCCGGAGGACCGCGACCTCATTCATGACGATCCCGAGTTGAAGCGCGTTGCCCCGAAGGCGCGCGCCACCCTGATTGCCGACAGGATTGACGGCGGCGCGAAGGGGGCCTACCGCTTCGATGTCAATCTCCAGGGCGATAACGAGACCGTCTTCTTCGACGTTTGAGGGAGCTTCATGAGCAAGCCTTGCATCATCACCGTCGCGATCACCGGATCGCTGCCGAAGAAGAAGGACAACCCGGCGGTGCCGATCACCGTGGAGGAGCAGATCGCCTCCACGCGTGAAGCCTATGAGGCGGGCGCCTCGCTCGTTCATGTGCATGTGCGCAATGAGGACGAGAGCCCGACGTCCGATCCCGCGCGGTTCAAGGCGTTCCTGGATGGCGTGCGCGAGGCTTGCCCCGGCATGATCGTCCAGTTCTCGACCGGCGGGCGCTCGGGCGTTGGCTCCGAGCGCGGCGGCATGCTTTACCTGAAGCCCGACATGGCCTCTCTGTCGACAGGGTCCTGCAACTTCCCGACGCGGGTTTACGAGAACCCGCCGCAACTCGTCGACGAACTGGCGGCGAAGATGCTGGAACATGACGTGAAGCCGGAGATCGAGGCTTTCGACCTGTCGATGCTCTATCAGGCCATTACGATGAGCGAGGACGGGCGGCTGAAGAAGCCGCTGCACGTCCAGTTCGTCTTCGGTGTGAAAAACGCCATGCCGCTGGAGCGCAGGGCGCTGGAGTTCATGGTTTCGGAACTCGACCGCCTTCAGCCGGAAGCGACGTGGACGGCCGCCGGCATTGGCCGCGGCCAGTTGGAGGTCAACCGCTGGGCACTCGAGCTTGGCGGTCACTGCCGTACCGGGCTTGAGGATAACGTCCGCCTCGACCGGGAGACGCTGGCGCCGTCGAACGCGGCTCTGGTGGAGCGTGTCGTCGCCCTTTGCCCGGAGTACGGCCGCCGCCCCGCGACCGTTCGCGAAGCGCGCGAGATGCTCTCGCTCCCGCAGGTGTGATCGATGGCGATATCCCCGCTCGACTCCACCCTCTATTCCGGCCTCTTCGGTGATTCGGAAACGGCATCGCACTTGTCCGACGAGGCGGAACTCAAGGCGATGGTCGAGGTGGAAATCGGGCTCGCCCGTGTCCAGGCGCGCCACGGGCTGATTGCCACGGAAGCGGCGAAAGTCGTCGAAAATACCCTTTCCGGAATTGAATTGGACCCAAAAGACTTTCTCCTCGCCACCACATCCGCCGGCGTGCCGGTTCCCGGGCTTGTCGCGAAATTACGAGAGATTTCAGGCGGTTCAGCTGCCGATAGCCTGCATTTCGGCGCAACCTCGCAGGATATCGCCGACACCGGCCTGATGCTCCGCCTGAAGCGGATAATTGGATTATTCGAGCATAGGCTGAATTCGCTGGTCGGGGATATCTCGGCTCTCGCCCGCGAACATCGCGCAACGCCCATGGCCGCGCGTACGCGGGGACAAATGGCAACGCCCGTCAGCTTCGGTCTTCGCGCCGCCACTTGGGTGCGGGACCTTGCGCGCGAGCTTCGAGCTTTGCGGAAACTTGCGGAAAATGGCCTTTTTCTGCAGCTTGGCGGGGCTTCGGGAGACCTTGCCGCCATGTCGAAGGACCGCGATCTTTTGCGCAAGATCGAGGCGGACCTCGCCGGGGATTTGGGGCTTCGATCTTCCGCTCCCTGGATGACGGGCCGAGCCCCCCTTCTCGATATCGCCACCCGATTTGCCGCCATCACCAACACGACGGGCAAGATCGGTGCTGACGTATTGATCGGCACGCGCAGTGAAATCGGTGAATTTGACCTAGCGGAATCGGGCGGTTCGTCGACCATGCCGCAAAAGAAGAACCCGGTGAAGGCCGAGGTTCTGGTGGCCCTCGCCCGCCTTAACGCCAGCCACCTCGGCGCACTTGCGGCAACCGGAATCCATGCGGAAGAGCGGGATGGCGCAAGCTGGATGGGGGAATGGCTCACCTTGCCGCAGGTCGCGGCGGCAACGGGGGCAAGTCTTTTGCGAGCGCAGGAGCTCATATCCGGGCTCAGGCCAGAGGCGGCGCGCATGAAAGCGGCAATAGATGCCTCCAACGGGCTCATGCTGGCGGAAGCGGCAAGCTTCGCGCTGATGGAACACATGCCCCGCTCGGAGGCTCAGGCGCTCGTCAAAAAGGCAGCAAATTCAGTACGTTCCAGCGGAAAGCACTTGCTGGACGAAATCCGCTCCCTCACGGATGCCAAGGTCGATTGGGACGCGCTGCGCAAAAGCGTGGAGTCCGCCGACGCCGCCGCCGACATGACGGACCGGTTGCTGGAAGAAGTGGCGGAGTTGATCGCTTGAGGTTTGTTTCGGCAAGGCTTGAAACGAGCAAGCAACCCAAAAATTATTTTTAGAAAACCCGGATTTCATCAGCGAGGGTGGATTCTCGAACCTGCCCGAATAGGTCCTTGCGGGAGGCGAAATCGATCTTGTTCGCAGAACCGAGAATACTTTCGATTTCCTGCTCCAGACGCCCGATATCGAAAAGTGAGAATTTCCGAGCGGGATCAAGCTCATAGGCAAGGTCAATGTCACTGTCCGGTCTTGCTTGGCCGCGCGCTACCGATCCGAACAAGAACAGGTGTCGCACGCCTATGCGGCCAAGCTCATCGCGATGCATCCTCAGCTTCCGAATGATGTCAGTCGCGACCGGAGCGCCCTTATCTTCGCGCTCCACGTAATCTTCGACAATCTGGTTGAGCAGATCCTGCACCTTTTGGCCGCGCCGGGCCGCAATGGATTTGAACCGGTTCCGAAGCGAAGCCGGAACTCGAGCCGATAGATAGGCGGTATCGGGAGCAGGCATTTTCGCCTCTTGTGTATTTGTGCACAAGTGTACAAATAATGCCCTGCAAACGCATTGTCCAGAAAAAAGCCCTGTTTTGGGAAGGGATTCGCGCTGACAACAAAGGGTGGATTATGGGTTGAGTGTACCGAGAACCCTCAATACTCCAACCCAACATAGTTCTCGGCAAGTGACGTCATCGCCGCCTTCGAGGAAAACAGGTATTCAAGCTCCGCGCGCTGCATTTTCGCACCGAATTCGCCGTCTTCCGGGAAGGTGTGAAGCAGTTTCGTCATCGTCCAGGAGAAGCGTTCCGCTTTCCAGACGCGAGATAGCGCGCGCTCAGAATAGGCTTCCAACCCTGCCTCGTCGCTCTTCTTGTAAAAATCGATCAGCGCATTCGAGAGATAGTAGATATCTGAGGCCGCGAGGTTGAGGCCCTTGGCGCCCGTGGGCGGCACGATATGCGCCGCGTCACCTGCCAGGAACAGCCTGCCGTAGCGCATGGGTTCAGCGATGAAACTGCGCAAGGGTGCGATGCTTTTTTCGATGGAGGGGCCCGTCGTCAGGTCCGGCAGGGCCTCTTCCGGCAGGCGTTTTGAAAGCTCTTCCCAGAAGCGGTCGTCAGGCCAGTCTTCCACATGTTCGGCGAGCGTGCATTGCACGTAATAGCGGCTGCGCGTCATCGAGCGCATGGAGCAGAGCGCGAAGCCGCGCTCATGATTGGCGTAAATCAACTCGTCGGAAATCGGCGGAACATCCGCCAGAAGACCCATCCAGCCGAAGGGGTAGACGAGTTCGTATTCCTTCAGGACATCCGCGGGGATGGACTTGCGCGATACACCGTGGAAGCCGTCGCAACCGGCCACGAAATCGCAGTCGATACGGTGCGTTTCGCCGTCCTTCTCATAGGTAACGTACGGTTTGTCGCCGGTAAGCTCATGCAGCGCGACATTCTCCGCCTCGTGCACGACCTTGCCGCCCATGGCGTCGCGCGCGTCGTAAAGATCGTGGGTCACCTCCGTCTGGCCGTAGACCATAACGGTCTTTCCGCCGGTCAGCCCCTCAAGGTCGACATGATGAAGCTTGCCGCCATAGGCGATGTCGAAGCCCGCGTGTACCAGCCCTTCGCGGTCCATTCTGGCGGAAACCTGCGCCTCGCGCAGCAGGTCCACCATGCCCTGCTCTAGCACGCCCGCGCGGATGCGGCCGAGAACGTAGTCGCGACTTTTCCGCTCAAGGACGATCGTCTCGATGCCCTTCAGGTGCAAAAGCTGGGAAAGCAGCAGGCCCGAGGGGCCGCCCCCGACGATCACGACATCCGCGTGCATGGTACTCCTCCCGCCGGAAACCGGCGTTTATGGTTTTGTTGTTCGCGAAAATGCGCCTTTGGGCTTTACTTTGGAATGGAAGTATCGAACCAATAATGGGATGAATCGTGCATTTTCGAAGATTCCCGAATATGGCCTCTACGGCGAGCCTGCGGGGCTTGGCCTGCCGGACGTCTTGCATGTGGAATCGATTTCCGCACGCAGCGGCCCGCGAAGATGGCGGATTTCCACGCATCGCCACGCGGCACTCCACCAGATATTCTGGATCGAGTCGGGCGGTGGGGTGATAAGTTTCTCCGATATGGAGAAATCGCTTACCTCGCGTACGGTGATAAACATTCCGGCGGGTATCGTGCACGGCTTCCGGTTCACGCCGCAAACCGAAGGTGCGGTCATCACCGTGCCGCTTGAGGTTTTCGAGCCGATCCGCGCCGAACTCGACCCCGGAGGCTTGCTTTCCTGCCCCGCATTGCGAAGCGGTATCGAAGAAAATCCGCCTGCCTTGGCCGAAATGTTCGCCGAACATGGCGCGGTTCGCCCGTTCCGCGCGGGCGCGCTCAAGGCGCACGCCGGGCTGATCGCCGCCTGGGCGGCCCGCCAGATCGCGCCGCAAGCGCTTTCGCTTGAGACCGGGGACAATGCCGGGGCGCGGCTTCTCGGGCGGTTTCAGGCACTTGTCGAACATCGCTTCACCGAAAAGCACAGCCCCTCGGACTACGCCGACGCACTTGGCGTGACGACGGCGCATCTGACCCGCATCTGCCGGGAGGGGATCGGCAAGCCGGCCTCTCAAGTATTGCGCGACCGGCAGATGCTGGAGGCGCGGCGGCTTCTCGCCTACACGCAAATGACGGTCGCGGAAGTGGCGGAACGCCTGGGCTTTTCCGATCCGGGCTATTTCTCGCGGCTTTTTTCCGGCGAGATGGGCCTTTCGCCGCGCGCTTTTCGCCGGGGCTTTACCGACCGAGCGCCTTGAAACGCGCTCACAGCGCCTTTTTCAGTTGCTTGCAGAGCGTTTTCAGGACGGTGATCCTTGCGTGGCGCTTGTCTTCCGCGGCAACCAGCGTCCAGGGGGCGGCGGAAGTGGATGTGCGGTCGATCATTTCTCCCGCCGCAACCTCGTAAGCGCCCCATTTCAGGCGGTTGCGCCAGTCCTCGTCGGTGATCTTGAACTGCTTGTAGGCGGTTTCCTCGCGCGCCTTGAAGCGGGCGAGCTGCTCTTCCTCGCTGATCGCCAGCCAGAATTTCGCGACGACGATGTCGTCTTCCACAAGTTGTTGTTCGAATTCGTTGATTTCATTGTAGGCGCGCATCCAGTCGGCCTCGGTGCAAAAGCCCTCGACCCGTTCCACCAGCACGCGCCCGTACCAGGAACGGTCGAAGATCGCGATGCGACCCTTTCGCGGAATCCGCCGCCAGAATCGCCAGAGGTAGGGCCGCGCCTTTTCCTCGTCGCTGGGCGCGGCGATCGGATGCACCTTGTAGATGCGCGGGTCGAGCGGGCGGGTCACGCGGCGGATGGCGCCGCCCTTGCCGGCCGCGTCGTTGCCCTCGAAAGCGGCGACGAGCGCGATATCGCGGAATTTCTTCTTGTCGGTGAGCGTGGCAAGCTCTTCTTGCCAGTGCTCCAGTTCCTTTTCGTAGTCGTCCTTGTCGAGCTTTGCGGAAAGATCGACCGCATCGAGTGCGCTCCTGCGCTTCATTCCGGCGACGATCGCCGGTGCAGCGATCGAGTCCGGTTCCGGGCGTTCGAGCCGATATCTCAGGGCGGAACTGACGATCTGGCCAAGCGCTATATCGCGATATTCCTCATCGAGCGCGGGTATGACGTACCAGGGCGCTTGCGCCGTGGAAGTCCGCAACGCCATTTCCTCGACCGTCTCCCGCGCCGTGCCGTCATCCATGAATTGCGTCCATTCCTCAAGGATATGGCGGACGCGGCGGCGGCGTTTCGCCAATTCTTTCATGCGTTTCTTCTGCTCGTCTACCGGCAGGTCGAACCAGAACTTGAGGATCAGGACGTTTTCATTGAAGAGCATCTCCTCGAATGCGTTGATCGTGATGAGATCCAGTTCGAATTCGCGTCTGGAGCATTTACTGGTTGCGTGCCGTCGCATCGGCAGTTGATACCAGGAACCGACGACGATGGAGATTTCGCCCTTTTCCGGCAGATCGCGCCAGAAACGCCAGAAGGGCGGGCGCAGGCGCTCTTCCTCCGTCGGCTCGCCGTATGCGTTGCAGGCGAGATGGCGCGGGTCCATCCATTCGTGCAGCCGTGAAATCGCCTCGTTCTTGCCCGCGCCATCGAGGCCGGCGATGACGAGGATCACCGAAAACTTCCTTTCCTCGACAAGCTGAAGCTGCGCCTGGAGAAGGCCGATGCGCAGATCCGGCTCCATTTCCCTGAATTCCTGCTTTGACAGGGTTTGCGGCAGTTCGGCGGATTTGAACATCGGGTCGGATTCCCTCACGCCTTGAGGCGATTCTCTGATATTCCTCGGCGTCAGGATATTCGAAATTTCCCGGAAATGCGTATTCGGGATTGGCGGAACGCTCCGCAGTTCGTACATGTCTCCTGATCGTTTCAACGAGACGCAAGACCGGCGCGCGTGACAGACATTCTCCAGCAACTCGTCAATTTCATTGGCGAGCATCCGCTCCTTGCCAATTTCGTGGTCTTCATGATCGCGATGGGCGAGGCGCTGTTCCTAATCGGTCTCGTCGTGCCCTCCACCGTGGTGCTGGTGGGCGCAGGCACGCTTGTCGGCCTCGGCAAGCTCGACCCTTGGCCGATCTTCGTCTGGACGATGCTGGGGGCCATCGCGGGCGACGCGATCTCCTATTGGGTCGGGCATATCTACAAGGGCCAGCTCAAGACCGTCTGGCCGTTCAACCGCTACCGGGTGCTGGTGGAGCGCGGCGAGGAGTTCTTTCTCCACCACGGCGGCAAGAGCGTTTTCATCGGCCGTTTCGTGCCGGGTATAAAGGCGATCGTGCCGGGCATCGCCGGCATGGTCGGCATGAACGCCACCCGTTTCACGGTGATAAATGTCCTCTCGGCGTTTTTCTGGACCATCGCGCATCTCGGCCCCGGCTTCATCGCGGGCACCGCCTTCAGCGCCGTTGGCGAGGTCAGCGGACGGCTGGCGACGGTGCTCGGCGTGCTCGTCGGCATTCTTTTCGTCGCCGTCATCCTGGGGCGCTGGTTGATCCTGATCGTGCTGCCGTTTTTTGCCGGCAGCAGAACGGCGATCTATTCGTGGCTTGCGGCGAAGGACGGCAGGTTCGCCGGCTGGCTGGCGAAGGTGTTCGATCCCGAGCATCCGCGTTCGGCGGGCATGATCGTCTCCGCCTTCCTTCTGCTCGTCACGCTTCCCGCCTTCGCGGCGATCTCGCTTGCGGTCATGCCGAGCGGCAACACGATGGAGCGCGCGGACACGGCGATCCGCAATCTCTTCCTGTCGCTCAGGACCCCCATCGGCGACGACATCATGGTGTTCATCACCATGCTCGGCGACGGGGTGGTCACCTCCGTCACGACAGGCGTCATCGCGGTCTATCTCTTCTCCCGTCGCGCATGGCGGCGGGGAACGGGTTTTCTGATCGCCATTGGCGCGACGGCGCTTTTCGTGCCTCTCTTCAAGCTCCTGTTTCACCGGTCCCGCCCGTTGGATCTCTTTTATTCCGGGGCGGACGCCTTCTCCTTCCCGAGCGGGCATGCGACGATCAACACCGTACTCATCGGCATCGCCATGGTGCTGATTGCCCATGACCGCTCGCCGCTGGTCAAGGCCGGGGTTTTCTCGGTCGGCATCGTTTATATTCTTGGCATCGCCTTTTCGCGGATCTACCTCGGCGCGCACTGGTTTTCCGACGTCATCGGCGGATTGGCGTTCGGAACGGCGATGGTGTCCGCCTTCGCCTTCGTCTTCGGCTCGATCCATAACGAGAAGATCGGCCGCTGGTGGCTTGCCGGCATTGTCACCGTGACGATTGTCGCCGTTGGCGGTTTTCATATCGACCGCAGCTTCCATACAGCGCGCTGGGATTACGCACCGCAGGCGCCGATCGTCATGATAAGCGAAAAAGACTGGCTCGACGGCGGCTGGAAGGATCTGCCGGCGCGGCGGATCGAACTTAACGGCGAGGCGGAGGAACCGCTGGTCCTGCAATGGGTTGGAGATCCCGATCCGCTTCAAAAGGAGCTTTCCGCGCTCGGGTATGAAAGCGCGCCGCAATGGTCGCTTGCCACGCTGACGGGGTTTCTTGTCGGCCAGACGCCGGCCGACGCCTTGCCGGCCCTGCCGCGTACGCACAACGGCCGCGCGCCGTCGCTTGTTCTCATTCGCGAGGATGGGGAGGAAAAAGGCCGCTGGGTGATGCGGTTATGGCCGACGATCTACAGGATCGCGGATGGCGGCCTGCAAAGGCAGGTCTATGTCGCTTCGCTCATGCATGAGCGGGTCGACTATCCGCTGAACGAGCTTTCCACGATCCGCGCCGACAGGGAGGAACCTGGAAAAGGCGACAATCCGCTGCTCTTGCTTCCCGGCACATTGGCCAAGACCAGAGCGAACGGATCGGATGTCGTGCTCGGCGGTTTCAGACCCTAGCTGTGAGCGCCCTTGATAAGCGCGATGGCCTCTTGCGGGTCAAGACGTCCGTCATAAAGCGCGCGGCCCGAGATCGCGCCTTCCAGGATCGCGCAGTCCGGCTGGAGCATGCGTTTCACGTCCTCGATGGAGGCAAGACCGCCCGATGCGATAACGGGAATGGAGACCGCGCGGGCAAGCTCCAGCGTGGAGTGCCAGTTGATGCCTTTCAGGACGCCGTCCCGGTCGATGTCGGTAAAGACGATCGCGGCAACGCCCGCGTCCTCGAAGCGTCTGGCAAGGTCGATGGCTGTCAGCTCGGAGGTCTCCGCCCAGCCTTCGACCGCCACCTTGCCGCCGCGCGCGTCGATGCCGACGGCGATACTGCCGGGATGGGCCTTGCAGGCGGCGATGACGAGATCGGGATCTCGCACGGCGACGGTGCCCAGGATCACGCGCGCGATGCCCTTGTCGAGCCAGGCCTCGATCTGGGCGAGCGAGCGGATGCCGCCGCCGAGCTGCACCGGGTTCCTCGTCGCCTCAAGGATCGCCTCGACGGCTTCGCCATTGCGGCTTTCGCCGGCAAACGCGCCGTCAAGATCGACCACATGCAGCCTCTCGAAGCCTTGATCCTCGAAAAGCTTTGCCTGCGCGGCCGGGTTATCGTTGAAGACGGTCGCCTGCGCCATGTCGCCGAGCTTCAGACGCACGCATTGTCCGTCCTTGAGGTCGATCGCGGGAAAGAGAAACATCGGGTAGGGCTTTCGTTTCGCAAGATATCCGGGCTTATGGCGCCCAGTTCAGGAAATTGGCGATGAACTCCAGACCAAGCGTCTGGCTTTTTTCCGGGTGGAACTGGGTGCCGACAATGTTGTCGCGGCCCACAATGGTGGTGATCGTACCGCCGTAGTCGGTGGTGGCGATCACATGCGCCGGGTCCGTCGGCTTCAGCTGGTAGGAGTGGACGAAATAGGCGTGCAGGCCACGCGGACCCGTGTCGATGCCTTCGAGCAGCGGGTGCGGACGAACCTCATCGATCGTGTTCCACCCCATGTGCGGGATCTTGAGGGAGGGGTCGTCCGGCTCAATCTCGACCACGTCGCCCGGAATCCAGCCAAGTCCTTCCGCGGTTTCGAATTCAAGGCCGCGCGTCGCCAAGAGCTGCATGCCGACGCAAATGCCGAGGAAGGGGCGGCCCCTGTCGATCACGGCTTCGTCCAACGCCTCGATCATGCCGTCGACGGCTGCAAGGCCACGCTTGCAGTCGGCAAAGGCACCGACGCCGGGCAGGACGATCCGCTCAGCTTTCGCCACGACATCCGCGTCGCTCGTCACACGGACGTCGGGAACATGCGCCGTCTCGCCCGCCGCGCGCTCGAAGGCCTTGGCGGCGGAGCGGAGATTTCCCGAGCCGTAGTCGATAATCGCAACCGTCATCATTAACTTCCGTTTCGTCCCAGCGTCAGTCCGACGACACTTTCACCGCCCACGCGTGGTGAAAGGCCTGTTGCGCGGCGGGGGCGGGGTTCGGCTTGATCGATCGTGCCAGGTGCCGGTGTGCCCGGTTGATCCAGATAGCCCGCAAAGAAGCGCACTTCCGCCTCGTCCCGGTCGCCGGCAGCAATCGCACCCGCGAAGTTCCAGCCGCGCCGCTCCATCGTCCAGCGGCGAAGGTTGTTGGCCTCGAACGCGAAAAGCAGCGCGAACAGCGCAGCCGAAATTCCGACCGCAGGCCCGCCGAGTG
Organism: Hongsoonwoonella zoysiae; assembly: GCF_013266695.1. Lineage (GTDB taxonomy): Bacteria > Pseudomonadota > Alphaproteobacteria > Rhizobiales > Stappiaceae > Hongsoonwoonella > Hongsoonwoonella zoysiae. The sequence goes on along the minus strand of NZ_JABRXF010000001.1, from coordinate 667,345 downwards.
CGAAGGACAACCCCTCGATCGCGACGGCAATCGCCAGATAACCGAGAAAGACAAGCCAGAGCCGGTGCCAGAGGGTCCAGATCATGGGAATGAAGAGCGCCGGCCAGCAGAAGCCGTCCTTGATGAAAAGCGTATGGTCAGCATCGCTCTCGGTGAAAGCGGCGGGACTGGCGTCCGGCGGTGTCAGCACCGCATAGATCGTCATCGCGTCATCCTCCGAGCCGGCCTTTGGTGGAGGGTATGCGGCCCTCCTGGCGCGGGTCGGGCTCTATCGCCTTGCGCAGGCAACGCGCCACCGCCTTGAAGCATGTTTCGGCGATATGATGGCTGTTGGAGCCGTAGAGATTGGCGATATGAAGCGTAATGCCGGCATTCATCGCTAGCGCGTGGAAGAACTCCTCGAAGAGCTCGGTATCGAAATCGCCGACCTTCTCGCGCGGAAAATCGACCTGCCAGACGAGGAATGGCCGTCCCGACACGTCAATGGCGCAACGCGTCAGCGCCTCGTCCATGGCGAGATGGCAATCGGCATAGCGCGTCAGGCCCTTCATGTCGCCGAGCGCTTGTCTGAGCGCCTGGCCGATGGCGATGCCGACGTCTTCCGCCGTGTGGTGAAAATCGATGTAGGTGTCGCCTTTGGCGCGGATTTCCATGTCGATCAGCGAATGGCGCGACAGCTGCTCGAGCATATGGTCGAGGAAGCCGACCCCGGTTTCAATGTCGAAACTGCCGGTCCCGTCCAGCTTCAGCGTGACGGAAATATCGGTTTCCTTGGTCATGCGCGTAATCTTCGCAGAGCGCATCTGCCAACCCCCAGGCTCGAGTATCCGCTTCGATGGGCATTTCCCCGAAGCGCGCTGCGTTTTATCAGGCAAGGATATGCATTGAAATAGCTTACGGCGATTTCCTTTCTGGCCAATTGTCGCCTGCCGCGTTATCAGCAATTCGATTTCCCGATACGAAAGCCGCCCGGAGGATTGCGTATGCCCTTCAAGCCGAAGACCGCGACCGACCGCCTGATCGTCGGCCTGGATGTGCCGACAGTCGATGAAGCACGAGAAATCGTCAAGGAGACGAGAGGCGCCGTCGGCGTCTACAAGATCGGCATGCAGCTTCAGTTCGCCGGCGGGCTTGCCTTCGCCGAGGAGCTTGCGCGGGAGGGCCACAAGATCTTTCTCGACGTCAAGCTTCTGGATATCGACAACACGGTCGCGAGCGCGGTGCGGAATATCGCGAAGATGGGCATGAGCTTCGTGACGATCCATGCTTATCCGAAGGCGATGCGCGCCGCCGTGGAGGCGCTGGGGGAGGCGGGGGCTAAGCTTTGCCTGCTCGGCGTGACCGTGCTGACGTCGATGGATCAACAGGACATCGAGGTGGCGGGATATGCCGGAGACCTCGGCGATCTCGTCCGCTCGCGGGCCGCGGATGCGAAACTGGCTGGAATGGGCGGGATCGTCTGTTCGCCGCATGAAGCGGCAAGCCTGCGGCCTGTCATCGGCGCCGACATGGCGCTGGTGACGCCGGGCGTGCGCCCGGCGGGCGCGGATGCGGGCGACCAGAAGCGCATCATGACGCCGGGCGATGCGATCCGCGCGGGCGCCGATTACCTTGTGGTGGCGCGGCCGGTGATCCGGGCGGAAAACCGGCGCGCGGCGGCGGAAGCGATTGTGGAAGAAATCGCCTCCGCTCTTTGAGGAAGACTAATCTGCGAGCGCAGCGGTGAGGTGATCGACCGCAGCCTGCACGCCGCCCCTGCCATGGGGAACATTGAGGGCTGCAAGGCCCATTTCTATGGCGCCGAGCGTGCCGATTACCATGGGCGCGTTCACATAGCCCATGTGGCCGATGCGAAAGCCCTTGCCGTTGATTTCCCCAATGGTGCCGCCGATGGTGACGTTGCAGGTTTCTTCGCAAAAGCGCTTGAGCGCCGCCGGGTCGAAGCCCGGCGTCAGAACGACGGTCACCGAATTCGACCGTTCGACCTCCTCCAGAATATTCAGCTCCAGCGCGCCTTCCTTCGCCCAAACGTTCACCGCCTTGCGAACGGCTTCGCCCAGGAGCTTGTGGCGGCGGTGCGAGGCGTCGAGCCCCTCCTTCATCAGGATGTCGAGCGCTTCGCGGAAACCGAAGAGAAGATGCTCCGGCGGCGTGCCGCAGTATTTCTGGTAGTGCTCTTCGCCCTGGCGGAACGTCCAGTCCCAATATTGCGTTTTCAGGTCCGCGCGCTCATGCGCGTCAAGCGCCTTTTCGTTCGCAGCGACGAAGGCAAGGCCCGGAGGCGTCATCAGGCCCTTTTGCGCACCCGTCAGCGCCAAGTCCACGCCCCATTTGTCCATTTCGAAGGGAACGCAGCCAAGCGAGGCAATCGTGTCGACCATGAAAAGGGCCTGGTGGCCGGCTGCGTCGATCGCCTTTCTCAGGCGCGCGATATCGTTGACGACGCCGGACGCCGTATCGACCTGCACGACGAGGACGGCCTTGATCGTGCCTTCACGGTCTGCTTCGAGCCGGGCTCGCAGCGCTTCAGCGTCGACGGCCTTGCGCCAGTCGCCGGGCAGCACCTCCACATCGAGGCCGAGCACCGCTGCCATTTCGCCCCAGCCGCGCGCGAAGCGGCCGGAGTCAAGCACCAGAACCTTGTCGCCCCGCGAAAGCGTGTTGGTAAGTGCCGACTCCCACCCGCCGTGGCCGTTGGAGGCGTAGATGAAGGTCTTGCCTTGCGTTTTGAAGATCGCCTTCAGGTCTCGCAGGCAGCTATCGGTAAGCTCCACCAGCGGGCCGACGTAAATGTCGACCGCCGGGCGGTGCATGGCGCGAAGAACCTCTTCGGGCACATTCGTCGGCCCGGGGATCATCAGGAAGGGGCGGCCTGTGGCAAGCGTCATGGTCGGTCGTTCGCCTCGTGAAAAATGAAGCGCATCAAATAGCGCGGGCGGTCCTTTTTCAAAAGAGCCGGTTAGACGACATTTCTTTCGACCACCGGACGCATTTCGGCAATGCGAGAATAGTCGAGCGCGGAAAGATCGAGGCTCTTGTAGACGCCATGAACGATCAATTCCGCGATACCGCGCCCGACGGCAGGCGCCTGCTGCAGCCCGTGCCCGGAGAACCCGCAGGCGAGATAAAAGCCCGGAACGGCGGCGACTTCGCCAAGAATGGCATTGTGATCGAAGATGTTCATATCGTAATGCCCGGCCCATGACCCGCCCGGCTTGATGGCTTCAAAGGCCGGTATCCTGTTCGCCAGCGTCGGCCACAGCCACTCGTCGAAGAAGGTGTGGTCCACGCCGAAGTCGTCGGCCTCGACATCGGGATCGTTTTCCGGGGCGGAGCCGCAGATGAAACCCGCCCCTTCGGGCCGAACGTAGGTGCCGGTCGGGTCAATCAGCAAAGGGCAGCCGTCGATCCGCTCCCGGCAATCGAAATTGAAGATCATTCGCTTGCGGCGGCGGATGGGAAGTGCGATGCCGAGATCTTGTGCAAGGCGCGCGGCACCGGCTGCGCCCGCCGCATTCACGAGCTTGCCGCAGGCGATTTGCGATCCGTCCGACAGGGTGAGAAGGAACCCTGAACCGGAGCGTTCGGCCCGTTCAACGGCGGCATTTCGATAGTGCACGCCGAGCGAGCGCGCCTTCTTGCGAAACGCCTGCATGAGGCCGTAGCCGTCGAACCAGCCTTCTCCGGACCTTCCCCAGCAGCCGGCGGCGATCCCTTCGACGTTGAGCCAGGGGAAGCGTTTCAGAAGGTCTTCGGGCTCAAGGAAGAGGATATCTGCGCCGAGACGCGTCTGCAGCGCGTGGTTTTCTTCCAGTATTTCCCGCTTGTCGGGTGTGGCGAGAAAGAGGTAGCCGCCTTCGTGCAGGCCGATCTCCGGGACGTCGCCATCGATTGCGAGCCTCGTTCCGATCTCGCGCAGGAACCCAATCCCGTAAAGCGAGATTTCGATGTTGGTGGGTTCGGAAAACTGCTGGCGGATGGAAGCCGCGGAAAGCGTTGACGCGCAATAGCGGTAGGAAGGGTCCTTTTCGATAACCACTATTCTGCCGGGGAAACCGGGGTTCATCCCCAGATGGCAGGCGATCGAAGATCCTGTGACGGCACCGCCGACGATCGCCACATCCGCCGTTTCAACGCTCATGTCACAGTTCCCCGAAGATCATTCGCCGATTTAGGTCCGTGACCTAGGCCCGCCTCTATGCCATTGGGCAAAACCGTGGTAGGTGCTCACGCTTTCATGTCAAGTCGCCGGCGCTCGCCTGTCGACAGGTGCCAGCCAGCCGTAACGAGAAAATATCGGGGATCGAACCGTGAACCTCCATAGCGATCTTTCGCCTTCTGCCGATCAATTGTCGAAATTCACCAAACTGCGCAGGCTTTTGACCGGTGAAGGCACGAATTTCATCATGGAAGCCCATAACGGTCTTTCCGCGAAAATCGTCGAGGAAGCCGGTTTCGACGGGATCTGGGCGTCGGGCCTTTCGATATCCGCCGCACTTGGCGTGCGCGACAACAACGAGCTGTCCTGGACGCAGGTTCTCGATGTGCTCGAATTCATGTCGGATGCCTCGTCCCTGCCCATCCTCGTCGACGGCGACACCGGCTACGGCAATTTCAACAATTTCCGCCGCCTCGTAAAAAAGCTCTGCCAGCGGCAGATCGCCGGGGTTTGCATCGAGGACAAGGTCTTCCCGAAGACGAATTCGTTCCTCGCCGACAACCAGCAACTTGCGGAAATCGACGAGTTCTGCGGCAAGATCAAGGCCGGCAAGGACACGCAGCCGCATGACGATTTTTCCATCGTCGCGCGCATCGAGGCGCTGATTGCAGGCCGCGGCATGGACGAGGCGCTGCGCCGCGCGGAGGCTTACGCCGAGGCCGGGGCGGATGCGATCGTAATTCACTCCAAGAAATCGGACCCGGACGAGATCCTGGCCTTCTGCCGGTCGTGGGACCACCGCATTCCGGTGGTTCTTATTCCGACGAAATACTATCGCACGCCGACCCAGACACTGAAGGACGCGCGCGCCTCGCTCATCATCTGGGCGAACCACAATCTGCGCGCCTCCATTCAGGCGATGCGCGATACCTGCGCGACCTTGAAGCGCGAGGAGACGCTTGTGGATGTCGAGGCATCCGTCGCCCCGCTCAACGACGTTTTCACGCTTGCCGATGCCGGCGAACTGGAGGAGGCGGAAAAGGTCTATCTGGCCGGCGGGCCGCAGGCGGAAGCGGTCGTGCTTGCGGCGACGCGCGGTTCGGAACTTGCCGAACTGACCGAAGACAAGCCGAAGTGCATGCTGAACGTGCGCGGCGAAACGATTCTTGCCCGCCAGGTCAAGGCTTTGAAGCGCGTCGGCGTCCTGGAGCCGACGGTGATCGCCGGATATCGCGAGGAGGCGATCGATCTTGCCGATATCCGCAAGGTGGTGAACGCCGACTACGGGTCGACGGGCGAGGCGGCTTCTCTCGCGCTTGCCAGGGACGCGCTCACGCGCGACTGCATTATTTCCTACGGCGACGTCGTCTACCGCCCGTTCTTCCTGAACCTGCTGATGGAGCGCAAGGAGGATTTCGTCATCCTGGTCGATCCGGACTGGAAGGAGCACCGGGAGGAGCGCAATCTCGACAGCCGCGACATGGTCAGGCTTTCCGTTCCCTACGATCAGGCGTTCGACGGTGGCGAGGACCCGCATCTGGTCGATATCGGGGAGAACATCGGCGAGGCCGATGGCGAATGGGTGGGCCTCCTTCGCACCTCCGCGAACGGCTCGCGCAAGCTGAAGGCGGAGCTTGAACGCATGCGTGAAGAAGGCGAACTCGACAAGGCGGATATCGGCACAGTGCTGAAACGTCTGATCGGGAACGGCGAAAGCGTTGCGGCGATCTATGTGTCCGGAAACTGGATGAACGTCAACGACCTGCTCGACCTCGCGCAAGCGCGCAACGCGATGTGATTGCAGGCCATGATCGAAGCCAGGGAATTCATCGAGGAAGCCGGCCGCCGCGGGATCGATTTCTACGCGGGCGTGCCTTGCAGCTTCCTGACGCCGCTGATGAATGCGGTGATCGGCGCGCCGAACGCGCGCTATGTCGGCGCGACGAGCGAGGGCGAAGCCGTGGCGATTGCCGCCGGGGCGTGGCTTGCCGGGAAAAACACCGCCGTGATGTGTCAGAACTCGGGTCTTGGGAATGCGGTCAATCCGCTGACGTCGCTCAACTGGCCGTTCAAGATTCCGACGCTGATGATCGTCACATGGCGGGGCGAGCCGGGCCTCGGCGACGAACCTCAGCACGAGCTGATGGGCGAGATTACCGGTGCCCTGCTCGATACGATGAAAGTTGCCCGTTCCTCCTTTCCGGCGGAAGCGGGCGAAGTGGAAAGCCGCCTTGAGGAAGCATGCGGCTATATGGACCGGGAGCAGCTTCCCTTTGCGTTTGTGCAGGCGAAAGGCGCGGTCGCGAATTCGAAGCTCGATCAGGCGCCCGTGCCCGAACGCGCGTGCGCCGAAATCGCAGGTGCGTTTTCGGGCGTGGGCGCACCACGGCGCATCGATGTGCTGGAGAGGATCAACGCCAATGCGCCGGAAGGCGCGGGCCTGATCGCGACAACGGGTTATTGCGGGCGCGAGCTCTATTCGCTGGGCGATGCGGCGCGGAACTTCTACGTCGTGGGCTCCATGGGCGGCGCAAGCGCGATCGGCCTTGGCGCCGCGCTCAACAGCGAGCGGGAGATCGTCGTTCTCGACGGTGACGGTGCGGCGCTGATGAAGCTTGGCAACCTTGCGACCATCGGCGCGGAAGCTCCCGAAAATCTTACGCATATCGTGCTCGACAATGGCATGCATGAATCGACCGGTGGCCAATTGACCGTTTCCGAAGGCGTCGATTTCGCGGAAATTGCGCGGGCCTCCGGCTATGCCCATGTCGCGCGGGCGGGTTCACTTTCGAACCTCGATGAGGTTCTCAAGAGCGCTTTCGCCGCGAAAGGGCCCCGCTTCATCCATGTGCGGGTCTCTCCGAGCCGGATCGAAAATCTCCCGAGGCCGAAAGTCGCCCCGGTAGAGGTCGCAAGGCGCTTCCGGGATTATCTGTGCGCGGGGGAGAAGGCATGAGCGGGACGCGCGAGCCCGTTCTGCTGACGCCGGGCCCGTTGACGACATCGGCGCGCGTGAAGCGCGCGATGCTGCGCGACTGGGGCTCGAGGGACGAAGAGTTTCTGGAAATCTCCAGGAAGATCAGAGCGGAGCTTTTGAAGATCGCGGGTGCGGGTGACGCTTATGCCACGGTGCCCCTGCAAGGTAGCGGCACCTATGCGGTCGAGGCGATGATCGCCAGCTTCGTTGCCGCCGAGACAGGCGTGCTCGTTCTCGTCAACGGGGCGTATGGGAGGCGCATCGTCGATATTTCCGAGCGCCTGGGCAAGCGCGTTTCCGTCTACGAAGTTGCCGACGACAGTCTGCACGATCTTGGGGAACTGGAGCGACGCCTGGAGGCCGATCCGCGCATTCGCTCCGTTGTCGTCGTGCACTGCGAGACGACGTCCGGGCTTCTCAATCCGCTTGTGGAGATCGCGAATGTGGTGAAGCGGTGCGGCAGGGCATTGCTTGTCGATGCCATGAGCAGCTTCGGCGCCCTTGCCCTCGATGTTGAGGCTTTGCATATCACGGCACTTGCCGCTTCCTCCAACAAATGCCTGCAAGGCGTGCCGGGGCTGGCATTTGTCATCGCCCGGCGCGATGCGCTTGACGCGTCGGCGGGACGCTGTTCGTCGCTCGTGCTCGATCTTCACGGCCAGTATCGGCAACTGGAGGCGGACGGGCAGTATCGCTTCACGCCGCCCACCCATGTTATCGCCGCGCTTGCAGAAGCTCTCGACGAGTTGACCGAAGAAGGCGGACCACCCGCACGATACGCGCGCTACAAGAAAAATTGCGAACTCTTGATCGACGGAATGCGTGAACTCGGTTTTGAAACGGCTCTGGACGGAGAGTTGCAAGCCCCGATCATCGCTTCGTTTCGGGAACCGGAAGACGGCTGGTTTTCATTTGATCTTTTCTACGGCGCGCTCAAGCGGAAAGGCTTCGCGATTTATGCGGGGAAGATGAAATCCGCCTCAACCTTCCGTATCGGAATCATAGGTGCAGTCGATCCGTCGATAATTTCGCGGTTTCTGGAAGTCGTGCCTCTCGTGATTGTGGAAATGAAGAATGGACTGTTGCATCAATCACAACAGTCGCCGCTAAACTGAGACGAGGGCAACAACAGAACTCGACATTGGCGACGATGTCATATATCGGAAAAGTTTATCCGACGTGTCGAAGATTGCGTGATACCGCCTTGATCGCTATAGCGGAGATCGCCGCAAGCCGGATAAGCGTCATCGCCCGGTCAGGCAATTGCGGGTGATTGTAATTTCGCGGCGTTCGCACTGCGCGCAGTACCTATGGTTGCAAAAGGTGTGCGTCGGCGTCGCAGAGCGGGGGTAAGGATGAAGCCTGAGCGGCCAAGTTTTTCTGCGGTATCCGAACGGCGTTTTCGCCTGGCCGGGAAGGCAATCATAGAACGTCACAATCCGTATTTCGTTCCCGTCGACCGTCAACAAGACCTTTGCGAGCAAAACTCGAAGCCTTTCGTCAGCTTCGCGCATTACGATTATCTCGGCCTTACGAAGAATCCGGAAATCGTCGAGGCCGCCAGCGAAGCGCTCCACAGTCTGGGAACCGGGGTCGGTGCCTCGCGCCTCGTCGGCGGCGAGCGTTCGAGCCACCGTGCCTTTGAAGACGACCTTGCGGATTACCTTGGTGTCGGCGGCGCAATGACGTTGGTCTCCGGCTATCTTGCCAACGTCTCGCTGATCAATCACCTGATGGGGCCGCGCGACCTCGTGCTCATCGACGAGCTTGCGCATAATTCGATCTTCGTCGGCGCCAAAAGCGGCCGCTACGATTGCGTCACCTTCGAGCACAACGATCTTTCCGATCTCGAAGCCAAGCTCGAGGCGGCGCGCAACCAGTATCGCCACGTGTTGATCGTCGTCGAAGGCCTCTATTCGATGGACGGCGATATTCCCGACCTGCCGAGGTTGATGGAAATCAAGGAAGCGCACGACGCGTGGCTTCTGGTCGATGAAGCGCATTCCTATGGTGTGCTCGGCAAGACGGGCCGCGGCCTTTGCGAGCATTTCGACATCGATCCGCGCCGGGTGGAGCTGACGGTGGGCACTCTGTCGAAGTCCTTCGTGTCCTCCGGCGGTTTCGTTTGCGCGGAAGCGGGCGTCATCGACTGGCTTCGGTTCACGTTGCCGGGCTTTGTCTATTCGGTCGGGCTCGCACCCGCGGCGCTGGGCGCGGCGCATGGCGTATTGCGGTTCCTCCGCCGCCAGCCGGAACAGGTGGAAAAGCTGCACAGGAAGTCGGCTTATTTCAGGGACCGCGCCCGTTCCGCCGGGCTCAACACGGGCGCCGCCCTGGGATACGGCGTCGTTCCGCTGCTTTTCGAAACGCCTCAACAAACGATGCTCGTCTCGCAGGCCCTGATGGATGAGGGCATCTACGCTCCGCCGATCGTCCAGATCGGCGTACCGAAGGATCTGCCGAGGATCCGTTTCTTCATCTCCGCGGAACACGCTTTCGACGAGATCGATCGGGCGATCGAAATAGCCGCAGCGGCAAGCCACGGCGTGCCTGTGGCGTCGCCTGCCATCACGGCTGCCGCGGGGAGTTGAATAGCGAAGCCGGCGCGGGCACATGACATGGCGCAGCCCGAAAGTTGATGGACCATGATGCTTCTTGCTTCGATCGGGAAATATCGTTCATCGATGCTGAAGGTTGCGTTGCTGGCGGTGCTGTTCACGGCCGCAAGTTTGCCCGGCGGTGGCCATGCGTGGGCGCAAGGCGGCAGGGCTGCCGGATCGGCAGTTTCGATTTTCCGCGAACTTCCCGTCGTGCAGCCGGATTGGCCGGTGCCGGATGAACCCAACATGCTGCTCTACCTGCAGCGGTCCACCAATCCGAACACGGTCATCTACGCGGCGAGATTCGATTCGAACGGCCTGCTTGATCGGAACAGGCCGGTAGAGGTTTATTGGCGTCGCTACAATACGGACGGGGTGAAGAAGAAGCTCGGCTTTTTCGAAGAGAAAATGGCCTTCGGCGTGAGTGCCCGGCGCAACGGCAAGGAAAACGAATTCGACCTGCGGATCGTCGCCTTTCCTGAGCGGACCGCGAAGCTCGTTCAGGACCGGCCCGGATCCGCGACACTGACCCTGACGACGAGCGACGGGCGCCTTATCGAGCCCGTATATGCCTATGTCGAGGTTGCGGAAGACGGCATCTTGCCCAAGGTTGCCAGGGTCAAGGTGTTCGGAAAGGACGTTTCCACGGGCCAGGCGGTTGTCGAAACCATCTCCGTGAAATAGGAAGAGCCGAAACGCACAAAAACCTCTGGTCCTGACAGGTGCGCTGTGCATTATTACGGCCTATCCATGCGGGCTTTACACGGCGTCTCATTGTCGGCTGCGTGATCAAAACCAAATACATCGCTTGAGCTGAAGGCCTCCAACCGAAAATGATATCCAATCCCGTCAAGCCGATCAGAACGGCCATCGTCGGCGTGGGAAACTGCGCCAGTTCCCTCGTTCAAGGCATCTCCTATTGCCGCGCTCTCGGTGACGATGCGATCGGCGTGACATTTCCAGTGCTGGGCGGCTATCGCCCGCAGGATGTCGAAATCGTCGCAGCCTTCGATGTCGATCAGCGCAAGGTCGGTCGGCCCGTGGGCGAAGCGGTGTTCGCAGCACCCAACTGTACGGAGCGTTTTCATACCGACCTTGCCGGACAAACCGCGGAGGTTCTGCGGGGGCCCGATCTTGATGGCGTTTCAGCCTTCATGCGCAATCAGGCACCCGACAAGAGCTTCGTCGTGTCCTCCGTACCTGCCCTCTCAAGGGAGGATGTGGTTGCCGCACTGAAGGCGGCGGAAGCGGAGGTCGTCATCAATTTCCTGCCGGTAGGCTCGCATGAGGCGGTGGCGTTTTATGCTCAATGCGCAATCGACGCGGGTTGCGCGCTCGTGAACGGCATCCCGGTCTTCATCGCCTCCGACGCGGTTTGGGCGGAGCGTTTCCGCCAGGCGGGCCTTCCCGTTCTTGGCGACGATTTCAAGGCGCAGTTCGGTGCGACGATCACACATCGCACGCTCGCCCGGCTGGCCGATATGCGCGGCGTCAAGGTCGACCGCACGTATCAGCTCAACGTCGGCGGCAATACCGACTTCCTCAACATGATGGACATGGACAGGCTTGCCACAAAGCGGGAATCCAAGACGGAGGCTGTCCAGACCTCGATGGATACGCGTCTCGACGACAACGAGATCCGCATCGGCCCGTCGGATTACGTGCCCTGGCTGAACGACCGCAAGGTCGCCTATGTTCGCCTTGAGGGCAGGTTGCTGGGCGGTGCCCGCACTTCGGTGGAAATGCGCCTTGAGGTGGAAGATTCGCCCAATGCGGCCGCCATGGCGCTGACGGCGATCCGGTGCGCGAGAATTGCACGCGAGCAGGGGCTCAGCGGGCCGATCGAGGACGCTTGCGCATTTCTTTTCAAGCATCCGCCCGTGCAACTGGACGATGCGACGGGCTATAACCGGCTCATCGCGTTCGCGGACGGCCAAAGCCAAGAGGCCTGATCGGTGTCGGGCGATCGGCTTCGCGCGTCGGGGGAAAAGCCGCGGTCGGCATTCATCACCGGCGGGTCGAGCGGGATCGGCCTGTCGCTGGCTGAACGTCTTGCCGGTAGGGGGCATGACCTGGCGCTTTTCGCCCGCCGGCAAGTGGCCCTGGAAGAAGCGCGCGATACGATTGCTTCAAAGTTTCCCGACCGGCGGATCGAGATATTTTCGGTTGATGTGAGCAAAGGCGAGGAAGTGGCTTCGGCAGTTTCCGCCGCCGTCGACCGATTGGGCGCCCCGGGCTGGGCGGTCGCCAATGCCGGCATTGCTCGGCCGGGATTGTTCATGGAGCAGCCGCTTGAGGACCATCTCGAACAGATGCAGACGAACTATATCGGCGCGCTTCATTTCGCCCGCGCGGTAGCGCCGGCAATGTCCGGAGTTGGCGGCGGCCGCTTGATCTTCGTGTCCTCCGGCGCGGCATTCTTCGGCATCCACGGTTATTCGGCCTATGCGCCGTCCAAATTCGCGATGCGCGGGCTGGCGGAAGTCCTCAGGGTGGAGCTTGCTCCGCATGATATCGCGGTGACGCTTGCCTATCCGCCGGATACCGATACTCCCCAGCTTGCGATGGAGAGCAAGACGAAGCCTGCCGCCACGAAGGCGATTACGGCGGGTGGCGGCTTGTGGCCGGCCGATAAGGTCGCCGAAAAGATCATCGCAGGTGCGGACAAGCGAAAGTTCATCGTGGCTCCGGGCCTGCAGATGGGCCTGCTTGCCCGGTTTCACAGCGTACTCGCGCCGGCACTCAGGTCGTGGCAGGCGGGCATCGTGAGAAAGCATCACACGTCGTGACGGAGTCGCTTGGCGTCTGGCCTATCGCGGTGGCGGTCGGCTCCGCATTGTTTCTCGGCATCCTGCTACTCGCGGTCCTGAGCCTCATTCCCAAAACCGCTGTCGTCGCCCGCTCGCTTTGGCCAACGCTTCTGACGGAAATCGTCATTCTCGCCACCGGCACGGTGCCGATGCTTGTTGGCGGGCCTGTGCTCATCGTGTTTCTGGTCGCCCTGTCGGCGCGCGTTTTCTACGAGGTTTCGATCGTCGGCTTGCTGAGATGCGGCCGGGCCGTCGAAAGTCCGGGGTTCAAGAGCAAGGCCGCGGCCGGATCGGTCCTCGTCGGGGCCGGGGTCGTGGGCGCGGGGTGTTGGCTCGGGTTTCCGGCAGCCTTCTATTCGTGCGCCGGGCTGGCGGTTCCGATGGCGATAACGATCGCGTTCGGCTCAAGGACCGATGTCTCGCCGGTAAATGTCATCGCGGAAAGCCTCATCTTCCCGGGCCTGTTTCTCGTGCTCTTTGCCGCGGCTGCGGGCGAACCTGCCTTGCGTGGCGCACTCCTGCTGGCATTTCTGCTTGTCGAAACCTATGACAGTTACGCGCTTCTCGGCGGAAAGCTCGCGGGCAAAAGAAAGGCGTTCCCGAAGCTGTCGCCGAACAAGACCGTGGAGGGGCTTGCGTTCGGCGCGCTTGCGCTCGCCGCGACGGCGACCGTCGGCGGTTACTTGCTTGTTGGCGCCGATCCTCTGGCGATGTTGGGCCTTGCGGCATTGATCGCGCTTTTTTCCGTGGCGGGGGACCTTGCGGCGTCGCGGCTGAAGCGCCTTGCCGGTGTGAAGGATTATCCGGCCGTCATGCCGCGACAGGGCGGAGTGTTCGATATCGCCGATGCATGGATCATGACCGGGCCCACCGTCGTTGCCGCGGTTTATTGGCTTTCCATTGCGTGACAGCGTTCAGAAAAGAGCGTCTATCGCGATCCTGGCCACCCAAAGCAGCGCGATGGCCTGAGCCGCGGCTGCCGCATCGTCCAGCATGATTCCAAAACCGCCCTTGACGCCGTCTTGCAGAGCATTCACGGGCCAAGGCTTCACGATATCGAAAAAACGAAAGGCGACGAAGCCCGCGACCCACCAAGCGGGGTGAAAGGGCAGGGCGAGGACGGTGGCCGCCGCTCCGAAAGTTTCGTCGACGACGACGATTTGCGGGTCTTCCTCGTCGCGATCGCGAGCTATCCACGAAGCGGCCCAGGTGCCGATGGCGAATACACCGGCAAGTGCGATCGCGCCAAGCGTGACGGGCAGGAACTGCAATGCATAGGCCAGAGGCAGGCCCGCGAGGGCGCCGAACGTGCCTGGCCAGAAGGGCGCAAGCCCCGCACCGCCCGAAAGGCCGATCGCATAGGCGAGCCTCGGCAGGCCCTTGGCCTTTGGAAATTTTGATGTTCCGTGCATGGCGTGGCTCCGAAAGCGTGGCCCTCGGAGTATCATTGTGCGGGCAATCGGCAAAGCGCCTATCCGGTAACGCACGGCCTCCTTTCACGGGGAGAGATGCCTGATTGATGGAAATTTGGGCAGGATTCAATATCTTGTGCCGGTTGCAGCCGCTATGATCGGCGCGTTTCGAACGGGGCGGCATCGGGCGTGCGGTAGCAAAGCGAAGCGATGAGGGTTCTCAACACGGTCACATGGTCGTTCGCGCATGGCGCGTTGAAGCAGGTTCTCCTCGTCCTGCTTTTGATCGAGGCTGTGTTCATCGCGGAATCGCTCACAGGACTGCTGGAGACAGTTCTGCGCAATGGCGGAACGCTGCTTCAGGTCGCCCTGGTGCTTGCATTTACGACGCCGGAAATTTTCGATTTCGCACTGCCGCTTGCACTGGTAATCGGTATTTTCGTGACGTTGAACGCGACGCGCGAAGACCGGGAGATCGTGGCACTTTCGGCTGCGGGCCTTTCGTGGAGCTGGATCCCGAAGCTTGCGGTCGGTATCGGCGTTGCGGGCTGCCTTTTGTCGTTGCTCGTCTCCGGCTGGGTCAGCCCCGTCATGGCGTTTCAGAAACGGGCGTTGATCTTCGACCTGAAGGCCCAATTCATCTTCAACCGCATTACGGAGCCCGGCCGCGAGGACGCGATTCAGACGCTACAGGGAAAGACGTTCATCTCCCTCAACGAACAAACGGATAACGGTGTAAACCGCCATCTCTTCGTGCATCAACCCGGCGGCCCGGACGGCTGGCGCGTCACCCAGGCGCAAGGATGGTCTTTGAACGGACCCGATTCCGACGGTCGCTACAGTCTGGATCTCGGCAAGGTTGTCGCCCATGACTTCAACGCAGGCGAAGCGGCGGGAGGCAGGAGCATTCTCGACAATGGCCGGGGGCCGAACCTTCGCGCCCTCACCGGCGAACTTTCTCCGAAAGTGCCGGTCCTGCCGTCCGTCAGGGTCGGGGAACTCTCGCTGCCCGTCACACTCGACAATATCCTGCAGCGCGCGCCGCGCGATCGTATCTCGAAGGAATGGACCTATGCCGATGTTGTGGGCCTCGGCAGGGAGCTTTCGGCGCCACGCGAAAAGGTTCTCAAGCGCGCCGGGCAGATGACGTCGCGCGCCCTGCTTTGTTTCTTCGCGCCGCTCGTGGCCGTCGCGGCGCTGGCTTTCGCGCGGAACGGATTGTCGAGATACCTTGCCTTGCCGCTCGGCTGCGCGACGCTGCTCGTCATCGACACGGTATCGCGAGCAAGCCTTGAGCAGATCGCCCAAAACAGCCTCCTTTCTCTCGCGGTTGCGAGTGCCGCGATGGTTGTCGGCCTGACGGCGGCATTGCTGGCGTTCGCCGCCGTCAACAGCAGCAGGCTCGTTATTCCGGCGGGGCAACGCGCGTGAAAAGCGACGTCGAGTACCCGCGCCCCGGCTCGCCGCCGCCCAGGGTGAATGGCGTTGCCGCGATCTTCGGCATTTCGGGCCGGCGCGCACTCAAGCTCTATGCGCTTTCGGTCGCCATGGTCATGGCATTGTTTCTGGTCATCGCCTGGTCGATAGATCTTGCCGGAAATTTCGACGATGTCGTCGAAACCGCGAAGCGGGACGGGTTGAACACAGGCTGGCTGCTTGCACGCTATCTCGTATACCGCATGGCCGATATCGTCACACGCCTTTTCCCCGTCGCCTGTTTCATCGGACTGTTCCTGGCGGAGATGTGGCGGATGATACGGCTTGAAAGCACAATCATGGCAGCCTCCGGCTGGTCGCCCGTGCAGACGCTGCTGGTTGTCGCGCTCTTCGGCGCGGGCGCAGGCGTCCTCCAGTTCTCGCTTGAGCGCGATCTCCGCCCGGCGGCGATTTTCGCCCAGGTGGATCTGGATGTGGGCTCCTACGCCAAACGTTTCAAAAGAGGCGTATCCGAAGAGCAGCGCTGGTTCGTTGTCGGAAACGATATCCTGCGCGCCCGGGTCAAATCGGACAACGAGCCGGAACTCAGCGAACTGGAGCTATATCGCGGTGCCGGCGACGGGAAGCTTCAAGACGTGTTGATCGCCGAAAGGGCGGTCCCCACGGGCGAAGACAACATCTGGCAATTGCAGAATGCATATCTTTGGGCGCGGTTGCCGGGGCAATCGGCCGTTGGAGAAAGCCGGGTGGTGTCGGACGCGTTTTATCTCGTCTCGCGTTACGCCACGCTCGATCTTGAAATCGATCTTCTGCCGGTTCAACTCGAATATCACGGAGTAGCGGCTTTCTATCTTCCCGAGGCCGCTTTGCGAGAGCTGGAGCATGCACGCTACGCGATCGCGGCAAGCGAGGTAGCGTCGGCGCGCGCGCGCCGGGCGGCGTCTGCCGTTCTTCCGGGTTCGTTCGCGCTGCTCGGCGCAAGCCTTGCGCCGCTTGCCGGATCTGGGCGCATCCGTTCGGTTCGAAAGATTCTAATACTTCTGTTGTGCGGCTATGCGGCTCTCGTCACCCTCAAGGTCTTCTGGGCGCTCGGCGAGCTTGGCGCGGTTTCGGCACCGGTTTCCGCATGGTTCGCGGTGGCGGCGGCTCTTGCCGGCACGCTTGCCGCGACCTGGTGGCAATCCCGGCTGCGGTAGATCTCAGTTTTCCATAATGGACCTGGCGGTGGCGATCTGTGGGTAGATGCGTTCGGCAGCGCGGGCGAACATCGCCTCGTCATCAACCTCCGCCCAGGCAAGATCGTCGATCCGGAAACAGCCGATTTCCGTTTTATGCGCAGCGGCGACCAGACCGTCTTCGTAATCGGCAAGCGGTTTGTTCGCGATCATCTCTGGCGCGATCTCTTTCACCCGCATTACCGCATCGCGCGCAAGACCGATGATGCCGACAAGCTCTCCATAATGCGGATCGGGATGGAGATCGCGCTCCTTGGACATGTCGCGAAGGCGTTTGCAGCCGAAGGCCGGAGCATCATCGGCCCAGACATAGACCTCATCTCCGGCCCCGGTCGGTCCGGAAACCACGAGCGTTGAGCGCGAACCTTCCGGGTCGATCGGTTCAAGGGCGCGCGGTTCGTAGACGAGATCGGATTCCAGGACGATCACCGGGCCGTCTAGCCCTTCAAGCCCCACCATCAGGCTGTGGAGGCTGCCTTTTTCCACAAAATCGGGGTTGTGGCGCAGGTCCACGCCTTCCGGCCAGTTCTGCGCGGCGCGCTCATAGTGGTCGGCGAGATGTCCGGTTACGATGCGGATGCGCGCGACCCCGGCACGTTTCAGATTCGCTATGGATTCGCCCACAAAACTGCGCTCGCCGAAGCGAAGCAGCCCCTTCGGGGACAATTCGCCCCTCGATCCCATCCGTACGCCGCGCCCCGCGGCCAAGATCACGGCAGTATAATCGCGCATTCCATCGCCAATTTGTGCTAAGGCCCACCTCCTATATGAGAGCGGCAGCTGCGGGGCAAGCGTAATGGAAGACGAAGCAATGGGGAAAGGCAGCATGAAGACGCCTGGCCTTGGTGCGTTCGTGGGTGAATACAAGGCCAACAAGCTGGTCGAAGAGCTCAAGGGCAACTGGGCGAATGTTATCATTCATCGCGCGCCCGCCTTTCTGTTGGCGTGGTTGCTTGCCCGGTTCGGGGTCTCACCGCTCGCCGCGACGCTGCTTTCCCTTCCCGTTGCGCTTGCCTTGCCGATACTCGCTCTCGCCTTGCCGCTGAAGGCTGCCGTTTTCTGGGTCTTTGTCGCCGGATATCTGTTCCAGGTTCTCGACTGCGCCGACGGATCGCTGGCGCGGGTCACGGGACGCGTGACCTACCTTGGCGGGCGAATCGACTTCCTGATCGACATGGCGCAATGGGGCCTTCTCTATGTGGGTATCGGCATTCTGGCGGACAGGACGTTGGGGGGTGAAGGGTTCTGGACAGCGCTTGCCGCTGTTGCCGCGTGGCTGCGACTCTATGGACGCACGGTCCGCGACGCGTTCGCGGATCGGGCGGACGCCGACGCGGAAAAGCCGGCCACGCTCTCGCTGTCCCCGTCCGCCCTCGCCATCGCGTTCATTTCCGGTCTTTCCGGCCTTGTCCCGTTTCTGGCTTTCGTGGCCGCCGTTCCTTCGCTTGCCTCCTATGCGGTCTGGTTCCTGATCGTCTATTCGGTTCTCGACGTCGGCGATTCGCTGGCGCAGGAGTTGGTCAGGGCGATTAATGGCGGGCCTCGGCCACAATGAAGATAGTGGAAGTCTGTCCCTATGACATGACACGCCACGGCGGCGTGCAAAATCATATCCGCGACCTTGGCAAGTGGCTTGAGGGCCAGGGGCATGAGGTGAGGATCGTGGCCCCCCCGGCGATGTCGGGCCAGGCCGCGCAGGGCATCGATCATGTCGGTCGGTCCCGCCGGATCTCCGTTTCGGGAACGGTGACGGAAATCTCCTATCTGTCCGGCGCGCAGCGCCGTACTTTGGCGCGGGAATTGACAATGTGGGGTGCGGATATCGTCCACCTTCACACACCATGGACACCGCTCATCCCATGGCAGCTCTGGAAGGCTTGTCGTCTGCCAACCGTCGTGACGTTCCACGCAACGTTGCCGGAAAGCTCGCTGAGGGGTTTGAGCGGGTGGTTCTACCGCAGTGCCGCGCGCTATTTTCAGCGGCGCGCCGGCGCATCGGTGGTTCCCTCGCCTTCACCGCTGTCTGTGCTGCAAACCGGCCCCGGCGTTCCGGCGCCGCGCATTCTGGCTCCGACGGTCGATCTCGAACCCTGGCGGACTGCCGCGAAACCCGAGCGGCCATTCGATCCGCTCTCGCCGCATGTGGTCTTCCTCGGGCGCCTCGAGCACCGCAAGGGCGTGGATGTGCTTCTCAAGGCATGGCCGCGTGTTGTCGAAAGATTGCCCGCAGCGCGGCTCACCATCGCGGGCAATGGCGAGCGGTTCGCGCTTGTCGACGAGGCGATGAAGCAGCCCTGGGGAAAGGCGATAACCTATCGCCCCGCGCCGGATTTCGATGACGCGCGCCGGCTGGTCGCAAGCGCGGATATCTTTGCCGCTCCCGCACCCTACGGCGAAAGCTTCGGCATCGTTCTGGTCGAGGCGATGTCGGCGGGCGCCGTGCCGGTGGCGGCGGCCAATTCGGGCTACGCGACGGTCCTCGACGGGCCGGGTGCGGACCTGCTCGTTCAGCCAGGCGACAGTGACGCCTTCGCGCGGAAAATCGTGGAACTCGGCTGCGATTCTTCCCGTCTTCGGGAAATGCGGAACTGGGGCCGGGAGCACGCGGCGCAATTCGACGTGCGCGAAGTCGGCCCCGCCTATCTCGAATTGTTCGAGGAAGTTGCCCGGGGCTGATCGAAAGCGATCAGCCCGGCCTTTCGAATGGCGAGGGTTCGGGGAACCATCTTTCCAGCGTGTTTCGAACGTTCTTGACGACTGCCGGGTTCGGCGAATGCTCGAAACTGTCGTTCAAGGTGATCGTCTTCGGCTTTCTCCACTCCAGCATCTTCATCTGCAGTGCCGTCCAGGGCGTGAAATTCTCAAGCGAGGCATAGCCTTCCATCCTGCGGCTTTGGGCGCGTGTGGCAAGAGCGCCCTTGCCGGTTTCAAGCAGGAAATGCGGATAGAGATACTCGCCCGGCACGTTTCCGTTGGCGCGGAAACGCGAGGTGCGGGTCGATTTGAACTCTTCGGGGAAGCGGTCGACCATGGCCTGAAAGTTTTGTCGATCGATCAGCCTCGGGCCGTGTATCACATAGGCGTGGCGCTTCGGTCCGAATTCGCGGTCGAGTGCCGCATTGGCCGTGGCGAGCGCCAGGTTCCAGGGGCTCGATATCGCCGGATCGAGATCCGCATGAACCGGGGTGCGCTTGCGGCGCGTGAAAACAAGCGGCCTTCCATCCGGCGACGTGAAATCGGAAGTCGTGACAGGGTGCGGAATCAGCATGTCGTCTTCCATGTAGACGAACCGATCCGACAAGCCCGGCAGCATATGGAGATGGCTTACGATCGCGAATGAATTGAATGTCGGCAGGATGTCGGCCGCCATGACCTCGTCGTGGTGGACGATGCGGATTTTCGAGTGATCCGCGTCGAGCCAGGCCGGCTTCTGCGGCCTGCATGTCAGAAGATAGATGCGCCTGACGAACGGCATGTTCCGGGAAATGGATCGCAGGCTGTATTTGATCAGATCGAGGTTGTCGCGCGTGCGGTTCGGGTTGGTATCGCGCTTGTCGCCGGCGAATTTTCGAAGCTCTTCCTTGTATCCGGGAAATTCGTCATCCACCCAGGTATAGACCACGTCGATCGGCTGGCTCATCGCGACTTCGCTTGTTTCCTTTCCGCTTCGGCTTCTTTTGGCAGCGCGGCGCCATGGAAACAAGTAAGGGCGCGAAGATTGTTCACGGACCTTGGTGCACAAGCCTGTTGCAAACGGCACCTTTGAAGTCCTATTCCTGCTTGCCGGTCAGATATTCCGAATTAACCGCGAGCGGTGGGGGTCTTTTTTGCCGACAGCACGGGAAATTACCGACGGGGACCTCGTGATCGCCGCCGATTTCGGCACGTCCGGCGTCAAGGTCGCCGCCGTCGGGCCGACGCTCGAAATTCTGGCGAAATCGATCGCCGCATACCCGCTGTCCCTTCCCGGTCCGGGCAGGGCGGAGCAAAACCCGCAGGATTGGTGGGACGCGCTTTCGCGTGCCGTGACTGACCTTGCCGGCAAGGTGGACCGTCTTTCGGAGCGCGTATGCGCGATCGTCTTTTGCGCGCAGATGTGCGGCGTCCTTCCCGTTGACCGTGAGGGGGTGCCCCTTCGACCCTGCCTGATATGGCTCGACAAACGGTCGGCGCAACTATCGCGTGATCTCGTCGGCGGGTTTCCCTCGGTGCTCGGCTACAATGTCGCGAAGCTCGTCCGTTGGGTCAGAACGGCGAATGGCGCACCGTCGCTCAACGGAATGGACCCCACCGGCAAGATGCTGTGGCTGAAGCGCCATGAGCCGCAAACGTTCGAGCGCAGCCACAGGCTGCTCGATGTAAAGGACTGGCTGATCCACCGCGCGACCGGGCGGTTTACCATGACGGCCGACAGCGCAAATCTCACCTGGCTCATGGATACGCGCCCGGGCCGCGAAGGATGGTCGCAAAGCCTTTCGCGAATGACCGGGCTGCCGCTCGAGAAACTTCCCGAAATCGTGGAAGGAAGCAGCATCGTCGGCGAGCTGACGGAAAGGGCGGCGCACGATCTCGGCCTGAAAAAGGGCCTCCCGGTAATCGGCGGCAGCGGGGACGCCACGGCGACGGCCGTCGGCTCGGGCGCGGTGGCGGATGGAGCGCTTCACGTCTATGCCGGCACCAGCGGTTGGGTCAGCGGGTTCTTCGACAGACGGATCATCAGCATCCCGCATTCCTTTGCGACGATCGCCAGCAGCGTCGGCAACAGGCCGCTCCTGATCGCGACGCAGGAAAGTGCGGGTACGGCGTTTTCCTGGCTCGCAACGCTGCTTGGCGGGGGCGAGGTGTCCGACGATATGCTTGCCGAATTCCTTGAAAATGTCGGAGACCGCACGCTACATGATCCGCTTTTTACGCCGTGGCTTGCCGGCGAACGCGTGCCGGTCGACGATGATCGCCTGAGGGGCACTTTCATTGGCCTAACCTTGCAGCACGATCGCCAGGCCATGGTGCGTTCCGTCCTGGAAGGTGTCGCCTTCAACACGCGCTGGGCATACTCCAAGGTTATCAAGACCACGAAGGCGCCGGAAAACGAGCCGTTGCCGCTTGTTGGCGGCGCCGGCCAGAACCCGGTCTTCGCGCAGCTTCTGGCCGATACGCTGAAGCGGCCGGTCGTGGTCGGCGAGCCGAGGTATGCCGGTGTCCTCGGAAGTGCCGCGATGGCGGCGGGCGCCATCGGATGGTATGCGGACACATGGGCCGCGGCAAAGGCGATAGGCCATCGCGCCGACAAGGTATATGAGCCGGATTGCGAGGCTATGGAGCTTCTCGATGCGCGGTATGCGCGGCTCGACAAACTGCGCGGAACGCTCGTCAAGCTTTACCGGAGTTCGGTGATCCCGAAAGCGGAAGAGGGAACGCCGGCATGATCGACGGCCTGTTCAAACGTCATATCGACCCTCTCTGGGAAAAGGCGGCCGCGCCGCTGGTGCAGGCGCGGCTGACGCCCAATCAGGTCACGGCGGCGGGCCTCGTGCTGATCGCGGTTGCGTCGGCGGCTTATCTTGCCCACAAGTCGAGCTTGGTCTTCGGATTGACGCTTGCCATCGCCTTCGCTTTCGATGCACTGGATGGTGCGGTCGCCCGCCAGCGCGACATGCGCTCGAAGGTCGGCGGTTATTTCGACGCCATGGTGGATCGCTATCAGGAACTTGCCGTGCTCGCGGCGATAGCCTTCGTGGCCAACCTCTGGCCGGCGGCATTCTTCGCGTTTGCGGGCGGTGTGCTGACGAGCTACGCCAAGGCGAGGACGGCGGTGGAGATCCCCATCGACAATGACGCCTGGCCCGATCTCTTCGAGCGGCTGGAGCGGATCATCTTTTTGTGTGTGCTGCTTGTTGTCGATGGCGCCGCATCGACCGCAGGTTTCGGTACGCCCTGGATACTGGGCGCAGGCCTGACGCTCTACGCCGTCCTGGCCAATGTCTCTGCGCTGCAGCGCATTGCCCGGGCCACGGTTATGTTGCGGCGCTCGGACGCCGGGCAGGATCACGGCGAAGGATCGTGACAAGGTCGAAGTAGAAGGTCGCGAATACGGCGAGATAGGCGGAAATCAGCGCGGGTTCCAGCAGAACATATGCCTGGTAGACAAAAGCCTTCGCTTCGCCGAGCTCGGCGTTTTTCAGGACGAACAGCGCAAGATATGCGATCGCTGAGGCAACGCAGCCGATCGCAAGCGGCGCCCGCAGCCTGCTGACGCGCGGATTGACGCCTCCCCCGATCGCAAGCGCATCGGCGACCGGCCTTTGCAGGGCGATCGCGCCGCAGGAGAGCCCCATGACGAGTATCACCAGCGATTGGCCGACGAAGAAGGTGTAACTTCCCAGCATGTGTTCCTCGTCGAACGAGGGGAACGTGTATTGACTGAGAATGACCATCCCGACCGCCGCTCCCGCCTGCAGCGCCACCAGAAGCAGCGCGGAAATGCGCAAGAAGCGCCTCGTGTTCGGCGAACCCGCGCCGACCGACCCGGCGGAGCGCCAATAGAGCCAGGCGACGGGAAGCATGGCGAGAACAAGAAAGGCCGCGCTCGTCGAAATCCAGAAGGCGAAAGGCTCGCCGATGGCGGGATCGGAAATCGCCCGGCTGATCGTCGGCGGTTTTATCGAGGCGACTTCCGGGTGCCGTTCCATGAACTCGAAGCGGGCCCGGTATATCCAGTAGTTCACGGTCACGATGACGAATGTCATCGGGAAGAACAGCATCGCAAACAGGGCGGCTCGCCTGGGGCGGGGCCACCATCTGCTCGTTCGGTTCTCTCTGGTGCTTTCGACGGGCGTCATGGCTTGAATGCGTGAAACCTCTCGATCCAGTGGTTCGAATAGAGCTCCGGCGGAAGCGGCTTGTCAAACCAGTCGGCGAAGTCTTCGTGCCAGCGCTGGAGCGCGTCCGGCGTAACCTCGTTCCAGTCGTTGACAATTGCGACCGGCAAGCCTTCATACATGGGATCGAGGCTTGTGGTTTTCACGATCGGCACGGACTTCAGGATCAGCGCTTCCCAGGTGCGATGACAGTCGATGCTGTTTCCGCGTGGAGAAGCTTCGAAAGACAACTCCTTGTGGCGAAGCCAGACGCTGTTGCGCGGGGCTTGTCGGGGTTCCCAGAGAATCAGGTTCCCCTTCGTCTTCAGGATGTCGCGCGCTTCGGCCCGCGCCTCATGGCGTTTCCTCGCATGCGGGTGGCGAAGGAAGGTGTCCATGTTGAGGTGGAAATTGCAGTAGACCTTCAGCGGTTTGTCGCGAAATGAGGGAATCTCCTCGCGGATCGCCTTCATCGTGAGCTGCTGGTTCCCGGGTCGCGACGGAAGCCCCATGTCGCGGGACTGGTTGGGGCTTGCCGGGTCGAGCTTGTGATAGTTGAGCCCGAGGGGAAGCGGGGTCATCCAGCCGGTGTCTAGCCAGGCGGGATCAAGCTCGAAATTCTCCATGAACCAATGCAGGACCTTGCCCGATGAGCGCACCTTTTCGACGTCGAAAGCCGCCGTCGAATTGTTTTCCCGTGCGGTGACGAGCACGAAGTCGCCCTGCATGCGCTCAATAAATTCGCCGATGAAACGCGGCACATGCACAGTGTTGACGAAGACGACGGTTCCCTTCGAAAGCGGCTTGAAGAGTTCCGCCGGCGGCTCGTCGTCGAATTCGTCCCAGATGATGTCGCAGCCGTCGCGCATCACTGTGGAGGAAACGAACATATCCCGTTCCTCGCGCTGTTCTTCCTCCGGCGAGAAGGCGAAGACGCGCGCTTTCCTGCCCCAGTTCGGGTCCAGGGCGCGCATGATCGTCTTGCGCGTCGGGTAGTGCAGATAGGCGATTGCCGAACCGGTCGCGAGAACAAGAACGGCGAATGCCGCAAGGGCGTGGTACCAGGACATGGGTGCTCTGCGTTGCGCCGGCGGCTGCTCCGCCTGCTGCTTTTTGCGTGTAAACGGGATGCGGCCTAGCGATCAGCGGCGGCGGGTTCAAGTCGTCTCAGATCTTTTTCGCTTGCCGAAAGGTCGATGCCGGAGCGTCCAGGGCGGGTGTCGGAAATGATTTTTCCGGCATCCATCCTGATCAGCCTGTCGCATTTGTCGAAACAGTGCTCATCATGCGTAACCGCGATCACGAGATGGCCTTCAGCCGCCATTTGCGGGACGAGGATGTCGTAGAAAAGCTTTCGCCTTTCCGGGTCCTGATCGGCGGCGAACTCGTCAAGCACGATGATCGGGCGCTTCTCGGCAAGGGCGATGGCAAGCGCCAGACGCCTTTTCTGGCCTGTGGAAAGGGCAAGGGTGGAGAAGCTGTCGCCGTCGATCGTCACCCGGTGGGTAATGTCCATCTCGCCCATCCTGAGGCCAAGCGCTTCACGCTCCTGCTCCGTCAGGCCGTAAAGCTTGGAAAACAGGTGGAACTCGCTGAAAACCGCGCTGAAAAGTTCGCGATAGGCACTGATCGACGCGTCGTCGATCGCGTGACCGTCAAGGAGGATTCTCCCGCCGTCGGGCTTTCTGAGGCCGGTCAGCAGCGAAAGGAAGGTGGATTTGCCCGCGCCGTTGCCTCCGCTTACGAAGACGACTTCGCCGGGTTTCAGCTCAAGATCGATCGGTCCGGTGACGAAGGTTTCTCCGCTCTCTTTGTCGCTTGTGGAATTGGAGAGCGTCGCTGTCATGCCTTCCAGCCTGATTGAGCAGAAGGAAGGTTTCACCGCGGCCGGTTTGCCGGCGTTGCTCTCCCCTTCCTGCGCAAGGTCCCGTTGCAACTCGTCGATAAGCCGCATGGAAACGGTTGCCCGCGAGAAGGTCGAAAGGTTGCCGAGGACGGTCTCGATGGGGCCGTAGGCCAGAAGGACGACGGTCAGGATCTGCAGGACGGTCGCAGTGTCCGTGCCGGCAACGAGCGGCAGCCCCACGACGATCATCGTCAACAACAGCATCATTGCGCCCTGTGCCATAACCTGGCCCAGTCCGTAGAGCCGTTCGGCGGCGACCGTCAGGTCGAAATTGCGTTCGACGATGCGCCCTACGTCTTCCTGCAGATCGCGCCTGCGCTCGTATCTGAGGCGCAGTTCCTTGTAGCCGCGCAGGATGTCGTTCACCCGGTCGAAGAACAGCCATTCGGTCTTGGAGGCTTCCTCGGCGGTGGATTGGGCGGGGCGCTGGGCGATGATATAGCCCGATGCGCCAAGGCAGACGACACCGATGGTTACAAGGCCGCTTTCCCAGGAAAGATAGAGAAGATAGGGCACGCACAGGACGATAAGGAATATCGCCTCCAGCGACTGGATCAGGTTCACGGCCGCGCGCGTTGCCCGGTTCACTTCCTGCGTGACGATGGAGTAAACCTTGCCGTGGTCGTGTTTGCTCAGGAAGGATGCGCTCGCGTGCAGCAACTGCTGGCTCAGGCGTACGCGCAGCTTGTTTTTCGTTGCTTCGACGAGCCGGAAATTGCGCATCCGCGCTTGAAACGAAAACGCCAGAGTGGCGACGATGCAGGCCAACAACAGCGCTATATACTCGAGATTGCGATCGCCACCGGCAAGCGCGTTGACGGAAAAGATCATTCCGCCGCGCGTAATGCTCGCCAACAGAGCAAAGACGAGAACCGGATCACGCAGGATGTTCCCTTCGTTTATAAGAAAACGGAACAGGATAAGCATGCCCCGTGTGGGCGAAGCTTTGCTCAATGCCAATCTCCTGTCGCATCAGCTTCGACACCGGCCGAACTGCCGGAATGTGGAAAAGCTGACCGAGTTTGCAGTTCGTGAGTGTCCTGCCCGGCTCTGCCGAACACGATGACACTCATAATGCGTCCATGCCCGCCGCTGTATGCAGGCTTCCCGGCGGGTAATGCCAATCACTTCAACTGAATAGAGCCAATCTGCGTGGAGGGAAATGGCAGGCTCGCCTCAACCGGGATTTTTCATGCCGGCGTTGCCATTGCGCACCCCTGCCGGTGCGTTGTGGTGGGGGTTCCTTCGCCGCCGCCGGCTTTGCCACCTGACAAAGCAATTGCCCTGTGAAGTCAGATGGGTTATCCCTGCCGGACTATCTCATTGCGAAGCGCTTGCACCCGTAGCTCAGCTGGATAGAGCGCTGCCCTCCGAAGGCAGAGGTCACAGGTTCGAATCCTGTCGGGTGCGCCATTATCCTTCGGTCCATTCCCCTCACATAGTTTGCATTTGATCCCGGAGAGAAAGTTTACGCTTTCTCCTGAGCGAACGGGTTTCGCGCGGGCTCTACGCCGTGCCCTCTTTAGTCGAACGAACCCAAATCATAGTCGAGGAATGAGACGAGCCAAATTTTGTCGTCGACTTCCCGCAGGCCAAGAATTGGCCGGCGAACACTTGGCTGAGACCGATTTTACGCCTGCCGGTGCAGATGCGCCCGCATCGCCTCATTCGTACGGTTTGGTCATGGAAAGGGTGCTCCGGCTCTGGCGGCGGCTCATATTGACGAGCCGAGGTTGTATAGAGTTAGCCGGGATAGGCGCCTGTGAGGCCCTGATGGGGCCGCTCATTGTTGTAAACCGCCATAAAGCGGTCGAACCTTTCGTGGTGCCGAAGGAGATTGAAGGCTACACGCTCTGCTGTTTTGCTCTTCAGCGTCAGATGCATACGCTCGTGGTGTGCGTTCTGCTGCGGGCGGTCGGGCTTGATGCGCTCGATCCGGATGCCCAGGTGCAGTCACCCTACGGAAAGCTTGCTCCATTCGAACAGTGCCGGCGAATTGCGAAGGGAATGCCGTTGTTGTTGCTCGCCGTCGAATACAGCCGGTTTGTCCTTTCGCGACGGTCCCAAATCTGGCGCCTTTTCACTACGGTGCTGCAAACGTTAAATTGTCGCTACGACCTAGTTGCGCACCAGCGTCTGCAGAATTTTGGTCAGTTCGTCAGCCTTGTTTTGCTGCAGACGATTGACGAGCTTTTCTTCTTGCTCTCCGACGACGCCTTCGAGGCGGCTGATTAGCGCGCCGCCTTTGGCCGTGAGAAACACCAGAACCTTGCGGCGATCGTTCGGATCAGGCGCGCGATAAACGAGCATGGCCGTTACCATCCGGTCGATGATTTTGGTCAGGGTCGTCGAATCGACGAGGACACGCGTGGCAAGATCGCCCATTGCGAGCCCATTACCATCCTTGAGCGCGCTCAGAATCCTGAACTGTTCTATTGGAATGCCTTCCGGGCGCAGCTTGTCCTGCAACTCGTCCTCGAGCTGCCGGTTCACGGTTGCGATAAGATAGGCCAGTTGGTTTTGCATCGAACTGATCCCGGCAATTCCGAAATTCTTAATTTCAATATCCTCAAGTTCATAGAAATACCCCGTGTCGGCTTTCTGCGCAAGCGCGGACAAGGCCGCACGCGGATGCGGGCTGCGGGTTTCAAGTTCGTTCAAGCCGTCTTGCCGTATTTCATCGCGGCTTGTCGCCAGCGTGAGGAATTAGTAGATTTGACAGTAGCCGGATCAATTATCGACTGACTGCCGGAAGGGCGGCCCCTTAAAACCACGAACAAATAAAAATCCCGGCTCGTAAAATTGAACGCGAAGTCGGATTTCGAAATTCACGATCCAGGCCGCTTGTTTATTCTCTAAGTGTAAATCGCCTATCTTCGGAAATAGTCCGGCTCTTGCGAGGCAGGCGCGAGGTATGAAGACAAACGCAATCAGGATCGGATTGTTGACCCCCGGGGAAGGTCCGGCCGGGATCTGGTCGCCCTCTGCGCAGGCCAGCGCCTTGCTGGCCGTTGCCGAGATCAATGAGGCCGGGGGCCTGCTGAACCGCGAATTGGAGCTGGTGCTCAAGGACGGGGGAAATACTGCCCGCGAAGCCACGCTTGCCGCGGAAGACCTGGTTGAACTGGACGAAGCCGATGCGGTTGTCGCGCTGCTGCCGAGTTTCGCGCGCGGGCCGGTTTCCCGGGCGATCGGGACTCGGGTGCCTTTCATCTACACCCCGCAATTCGAAGGGTTCGAGAGCGATACCTCCGTGGTGACGGTGGGAGAAACCTCGGACGAACTGCTTAGGCCCGGTCTGGCGTGGTTGTGCGAGTACAAATCTACCGAGCGCTTCTATCTCCTTGGAAACGACTATATCTGGCCACGTTCCACGCTCGCCACTGCGCGGCGGATCATACATGATATGGGCGCAAGTGTTGTCGGTGAACGGATCCTGCCATTCGGATTCACGGATTATGGGCCTGTGCTCGATGAAATCCGGCGATCGCGGGCGGATGTGATCATGCCCTATCTCCTCGGATATGAGGCGCTCGGATTTAATCGCGCGTTCGTCGAAGCAGGCCTCGACAAGCACGTGCTCAGGTTCTCGTCCGCGTTCGATGAAACAGTGCTTTATGCGCTGGGCCCCGACTGCACCGAGAACATTTTCGTGACTTCAGCCTATTTTTCGAGCCTTCGTTCCCATAACAACGACCGCTTTCTGGAGCGGTATCACCAATCTTTCGGCGAGAGCCCGCCACCGACCAACGGTTTCGGGCAATCGTGCTATGAAGGCGTCCACTGCCTGGCAGCTTTAGCCGCGGCAACGGGCGATCTCGACCCTCGCGACCTTCAGCGGCGCGTCGGGAGAACGATACAGGGACGCACCGCGCGCGGGTTCGATATGACCGCCGTTGCCGGTGGCACTCGTCCGGTCCACCTGGCAACAGTAGATGGAATAGAATTTCGAATTATCGATTTTCAGCCCTGACCCGACGGCGAAGACTTTCACCAATATAGTAAAATAGCGCTGAGCCGGTTTGTTTTATGTTGCGGCGCAACAAAATCTTTTGGCCGTTGTAGCAAAAAATAGTTGCATTTTCAGATAACGCGGTTTCAAATAATTACGCCAAGGCTAACCAGCCGCCTGCAAAAGGCTGGTTCACCGGGAAAACCCGCCGGCCCAAAAGCAAAAGCCACCAGAGAGGCGAACCATGTCCCATTCACATACCAAACCGCCGGTGCCAGTCGCCCTGCGCGTCAAGGCGATCGAAACGCTTCTGACCGAAAAAGGGGTGCTTGGCGCAGGTGTTGTCGATGCGATCGTCGATGTGTTCGAACATGAACTCGGCCCCAAAAACGGCGCAAAGGTCGTGGCCAAGGCGTGGACCGACCCGGAGTACAGGTCCTGGCTGCTCAAGGACGGCACGGCGGCGATAGAATCCCTCGGTTTTTCGGGATTCCAGGGCGAATATATGGTCGTGGTGGAGAACACTCCCGAAGTCCATAACGTCGTCGTCTGCACCTTGTGTTCCTGCTATCCCTGGCCGGTGCTCGGGCTGCCGCCCAACTGGTACAAGACGGCTCCCTATCGCAGCCGGGTGGTGCTCAACCCGCGCTCCGTCCTTGCCGAATTCGACCTTCAAATTCCCGACGACGTCGAAGTGCGCGTCTGGGATTCCACTTCGGACGTCCGCTACCTCGTGCTTCCCGAACGTCCCGCCGGGACAGATGGCTGGAGCGAAGATGAGCTGGCGGCTCTTGTTACGCGGGATTCCATGATCGGCACCGGCATATGCCGGCTGGCTGCCTGAAAAATCCCTGTCCCGTTCGCGAAGGACCGGAGACATAGCAATGAACAGCATTCACGACATCGGCGGAATGGACGGCGTAGGGCCGTTGCCGCTGGAGGAAAACGAGCCGATCTTCCATGAAGAATGGGAAAGGCGAATGTTCGGTGTGAAAGTCGCGCTGGCGATCGAGGGCGTCTACAACATCGACGAGACGCGTTGGGCGATGGAGCGCATCCCCGCGCTGCGCTGGCTGCAGTCGTCCTATTACGAGCAATGGGTCGACGGCGTTACCCGCAGCCTGCTCGAGAAGGACATTCTCACGCAAGAGGAAATCGACGCTCGGATCGACATCCTCCGCAAACAGGGAGGCGAATGATGCCTGTTACCCCTGACATGATCCCCGGGATCATCGCGACGAATTTCTCGCCCAGGGCGGATGTGCCCCAAGCGCCCGCCTTCAAGGTCGGCGACAAGGTGCGCGCCGTGGTCATGGCGAAGCCGACGCATACCCGGCTTCCCCGTTACCTGCGTGGCCGCGTGGGCACCGTTGTGACACATTACGGCGGCTTCGTTTTCGCGGATACCAGGGCCGTCCTCGAAGGCGATCACCCGCAGCATCTCTACTGCGTCCGCTTCGAAGGTTCCGACGTCTGGGGGCCGGATGCCGGCCCGAAAGACGCGATCTACGCCGATCTCTATGAGAGCTATCTGGAGGAAGCGTGATGGCCGGAACCGGATCGCTACCCGATTTCGATCCCCTTTCGATCGAAATCGCCTGCGGACAATCGGACCATGTGGACGCCCCGAAATTCGCCCAGCCGTGGCATGCGCAGGCATTCGGCACATCGATGGCCTTGAGCCGTGCCGGGCTGTTCACCTGGGCGGAATGGGTCGAAACCTTCAGCACGATTATCCGCAACGTGCCGCCATGGCCCGGCGAGGACAGCAACTCGACCTACTACAGGCAATGGGAAACGGCGCTTGAGACCATTCTCCTGAAAAAGGGGATACTCGGCGCCGACGAGATTTCCCAGGCAGCGGAAGACTGGCGCAGGTCTTACCTTGCCACGCCGCATGGCCACCCGGTGGAGTTTCGGCGAGGCCTTGAAGAAAGCATCGGCTCGCACGGCGATGAGGGGCACGACCACCACCATCATCATCATCATGATGGCCGGAGGCCGGAGCCGATTGCCGTCAGCCCCGCGCGGTTAGCCGCAGCCGGTTAGGCGCGGCGGCAACCTGACTTGGCAATGGCGGATCTGGTGGGAAATTCCGCCATGTCCAAGGTATGTGTGCAAAAACTCTTAGAAGACATCAGCGAAAAAGAGCGCACGCATCCCGCTTCCATCTCCAGAGGGACAGGCCGGCCGGAAAGCGGCCAGGAGGACGTTATGAACGATATCAAGGCAATCCCATCCATCAACGCCATACCGGCCGATCGCGTCACCGTCGCGAAAGCGGCGATGCTGGCGCTTGTGTTTGGAATGGGCATCGTTTTCGCGGTCGGCTTTGCCTCGCCGAACGTGCTGCACAACGCCGCGCATGACAGCCGTCATTCGCTAGGCTTTCCCTGTCACTGACAGAGCGCTTTCCCTTCAGGCGTGATCGCCTGAAGGATAAGAAATCGCTCCAGATTCAATGTCTTGAGCATATCCTCGTCGCCAGATCCGGTTCAGATCCGGTGGGATATGCCCTGAAGGGAGGCCGCCGCGTTTCGCGGTGGTGAAGGATCGATGATCAGCCGGATTTTCGGTTGTGCCCTGGGTGCTGGATGCGCCGCCGGGCTAACCCTTGCCTTCCTGCAGGCGGTGTTTACCGCGCCGATCATTCTGCAGGCCGAAATCTACGAAACCGCGGCAGCCTCGGGCCTGTTCCAGCAGGCTGCCGCATCCGCAAACGATGTCGGCGTCTGGCTCGTGCATGATGGCGAGGCCCATGGAGGTGCCGGCGATGCTGGCGGTGTCCTTGGCGCCCTTTCGGGAGACTGGGCACCGGCGGATGGCGCGGAGCGTACATTCCATACAAGCCTGACCAGCGTTCTGATCGGCTTCGGCTTCGCTCTCCTGCTTCTGTCGGCCATGTTGTTAAGCGGACGAAAGATCGACCCCTCATCGGGGTTGCTCTGGGGTCTTGGCGGCTTCGCTGCTGTCGCTCTGGCTCCCTCTCTCGGCCTTGCGCCGGAGTTGCCGGGCTCCGCGGCGGCCGATCTTTCAGGCCGGCAGGCCTGGTGGATCGCCACCGCCATCGCCACGGCGGCCGGGCTCCGTCTGGCCACGGCGGGAGGGCCTTCGCTTGTCAAGCTGGCCGGCGTCGCATTGATCGTGGCGCCGCATGTTGCCGGCGCGCCGCAACCGCATGAATACACATCCACCGCGCCGGCGGAACTTGCGGGCCAGTTTGCCGCGGCTTCACTGGTGTGCGCCGCTGTTTTCTGGGCCGTTCTCGGCTCGGGACTGGGGTACTTGTGGCAACGGCGGGGCGGCTTCGCCTGAGACGTCGCGCCATCCGGCCGGCCAGGGTGTTCTTGCCGGCCGGATGGCAACCGGGAGCGATTCACGCAACGAACCCGATATCCTGACATGCCGGGCTGAAGTGTCGGCCGCGGTATAGCTGCGCCCTAATACTAGTAATTTCATATATTGCGTTTTCTTTTTTACCGGACGCAACGGACGAACCTCACCCGAAATGCAGGGTGTCCTTTTGGGGAAAGGAAATAACGATGGCGATCAACAGGCCGAACGTTCAGCAGATCATGGAGATCGCTGCGGAACTTGGCATGACGATGTCGGAGGAAAAGGCGGCGGAATATCTTGCGGTCATGCAGGCCAATTTCGACCCTTACGACATGGTCGATGAGATGCCGGACAACATTCCGGAAGTCAAATACCCCAGGACGCCGGGCTATCGGCCCTCGCGAAAGGACAACGAGCTCAACGCCTGGTACTACAGGAGCGAAATCAGGGGCGCGCCGACCGGTAAGCTCGCCGGAAAGACCGTTGTCATCAAGGACAATGTGGCGGTCGCCGGCGTTCCCATGATGAACGGGTCATCGACGCTCGAAGGTTTCGTTCCGGGAATGGATGCGACGATCGTGACCCGGCTTCTGGATGCCGGCGCCACCATTCTCGGCAAATCGACGTGCGAGCAGTTTTGCCTCTCGGCCGGCAGTCATTCTTCCGACCCCGCGCCCGTTCACAACCCGTACAAGTACGGCTATTCGGCGGGTGGATCTTCCTCCGGCAGCGCGGCCCTTGTGGCCACCGGCGAGGTCGACCTGGCGATCGGGGGCGACCAGGGCGGCTCGATCCGCATCCCTGCGGCTTTCTGCGGCGTATACGGCATGAAGGCGACTTACGGGCTCGTCCCCTATACCGGCGTGATGCCCATCGAGATGACGGTGGACCATACGGGGCCGATCACCGGCAACGTGCGCGACAACGCGCTGATGCTGGAGGTGCTTGCCGGTGCCGACGGGCTGGACCCGCGTCAGTATTCGCCGAAAACCGACACTTACACCGCCGCGCTCGACCGTGGCGTGAAGGGAATGAAGATCGGCATTCTGAAGGAAGGTTTCGAGGTACCGCTTCTGGAAGAAGATGTCGCCGAAAAGGTAAGGGCCGCGGGCGACCGGTTCCGCGAGCTTGGCGCTGACGTGGAAGAGGTCTCGATACCCGAACACCCGCAGCTTGCCGCGCTTTGGGGGCCGATCGGCATGGAGGGCCTCGCCGTTCAGATGATGTTCGGTAACGGCATGGGCTACAACTGGAAAGGTCTTTACGACGTCGCGCTGATGGAGGCTCACGCGGGTTGGCGGCAGAAGGCGGACGATCTTTCTAAGACGCTCACCATCGCCATGCTTGTGGGCCGTTACATGCAGACGCGCTACCGCGGCGCCTTTTACGGAAAGGCGCAGAACATCGCCCGGCGCATGAAGGCAATCTACGACCGGGCCTTTGCGGAATATGACGTCATCCTGACGCCGACTGTCGCGATGAAGGCGACCAAACTGCCCGGGCCCGACGCGCCCATCGCCGAGATCGTATCCCGGTCATGGGAGATGCTTGGGGCGACCGCCCAGTATGACGTCACGGGCCATCCGGCGATGTCCATTCCCTGCGGCATGGGCGAGGGCTTGCCCATCGGCCTGTCCATCGCCGCCGGAGACTATCAGGAAAGCAAGATCTACCAGGCAGCCGCCGCCTTCGAGGCTTCGGTGGACTGGAAGCATGCCTGAGCGAACTTCGCGCCCGAAAATCAGGCGGCGTGCCGACCGCACGCCGCGAGCAGGGAGACGGGCGCGCGAGGGGATGCCCTGCCTCATGGAAGAAAGACCAGCGCCGGTGCGGCCGGCGCCAACCGGAGGGAAAAGCAATGTCCGGAATTATGGCAATGGCAATCAGCGTCGGGTTCTTTGGCGGTATCGCCACGTGGTCGGTACTTTCCGTGGGAACGATCCTTTTATGGGGCGTCTTCACCGCATGGGCTTCGTACTTCGCGGCGGGTGGCGACAACAAGGCGATCATGCTCAATATCGCCTGCAATTCCTTCGGGTCCCTCGTGGCCTGGGCAGTGGCCGTCCTCGCCCTTTCCAATCCCATAACCGGGCTGCCCGGTCCGGCGTGGATCGGGCTCCTCGTGGCTGCAAGCATCGTCTTCTTCGTGCTTTCGTCGCAGATCCCGGCGCTTGGCTTCGTTCCCGGCATCGTCTTCGGCTATGCCACGACATTTGCCTACCTCAGCCAGACGCCCGGCGCGTTTGCCTATGAGGCGCTGCTTTCGGCGAGCTTTCAAAATGTCCTGCCGCTGGTGGTGGTCTCCATGGCAATCGGGACCATGTTCGGGGCGGCCTCAGCGAAGGGCGTCGGGTTTCTATCCGCCCGATCCGAAACAGCCTGATCATCATAAATCGGCCGGGACCGTTTGAGGGACCCGGCCGGTTTTCATCCTTCGGCATTGGCGCCGGTCGCCAGAGGCATCGGTTCAAATAAGCATTATTCAATTTTAGAAATAAATATCGTGATTAAAATCTTTAATATGAAACGCTTACCAGCGCCATTTCATGCATTCAAACCCAGCTCCGGATCGATGTTGGATCCCTTTCGGAAGCCTTCGGCAAGCTTTGCCACGACTTCCCTGGCGCTTGTTCTTTCATTGACGAAACCCACGCCCTGGCCGGCGTAGAGGCTGAGCTTGTCGGCCATCTTCGGGCTGTCGACCTTCCGCAAGCCTCCGCCCATGAAGCGAAAGAGGTTCCAGCCTCCCCGCCCGCGAATGGCGCGGTGGGGCGTGCCGTATTTCCAGCCGTAGGAATATCCGGTCATGAATTTGGGGGCGTCGGTATCGGCATCGATCAGCTTTTGCTTGTAGGCGTCGTTCGTATCGCACTCATGGCAGGTCAGGAACGCCGTGCCGCACCAGATCCCCTCCGCACCAAGACATCTTGCGGCCCGCACCGCCCGGCTCTCGCCGATCGCGCCGGCAGCAATCACGGGCCGCCCTTCGGCGACATCCACCACCGCCGGAAGCAGCGCCATCAGGCCGACACGCCCGCGAATATGCCCACCCGATTCAATGCCTTGCGCAATGAGCATGTCGGCGCCATCCCGAATGGCCTTGCGTGCCTCCTTGACGGAACCGATCTGCACGGCGGTGACGATACCAGCTTCCTTCGCACGGGGGATCGTCTCTTCGAAGTCGCCGTAGAAGAGGGAAAGCACCTTCGGCTTTTCCTCAAGGACGACCTTGAACGACGCCTCGAAAACCTCCGGCCCACCATATTGCGGAACCAGGTTCACCCCGAACGGAAGGTCCGTCAGCGCCCTCGTCTCGTGGATCCAGCGCCGCAGGATCCTTGGCGGAACGCGCAGCCCGCCCAGGTGCCCCAATCCACCGGCTTCACTGACGGCGGCAACCAGTTCGGGTCCTGAAAGGCCGGCCATACCGGCCTGAAACACGGGAACCTTTATGCCGCACAGCTCGGACGCCCTTGTCGACAAATATTGATCGCCGTCCGCGACCCAAAGACCCTCAAGAGCCTTTTCCGGCGTTCGGGCATTGTGTTTCGGTGCCATCGTCTCCTCCATTCCTATATATTTGTAGACGAAAGGCACCAATCCCGTAAAATGATGATATAAGAATTTTGCTATCGATATTGGAGAACGATTTTGGAGATCCGGGCGCTTAAAACCTTCCTTGCGGTGGCCGAACTCGGGACGGTGTCCCAGGCCTCGAGGAGGTTGAATTGCGTTCAGTCCAATGTGACGTCGCGGATCAAGGCGCTGGAGGAGGAGCTTGGGATCGAGCTTTTCTCGCGTGGGCGCAACGGCATGACGCTCACGCCCGCCGGCACGTATTTTCTTGATCACGCGAAAGCCGTGGTCGATGCCGAGTCCGCCGCGATTGCGTCGCTCGCCAATTTCGCGGGCGCGGTCAGGTTGCTTCGGATCGGCAGCATGGAATCGACTCTGGCAATACGGCTTCCGGCGTTTCTTGCGCGATTCCGCGCCGCCAATCCCGACGTCCGGCTCGGCCTGAGGTCGGGCCCGACCGACGAGCTGGTGGGGCTGCTTCTTGAAAACAGGATCGATATCGCCCTCATCGGCGGGCAGTTCCGCCACCCCGACCTCAAGTCCCGCATTGTTTTTTCCGAGGAAATGGTGCTGGCGACGGACACCGGCATCCAAAGCCCCGAGCAGGTCGGCGCGATGCCCCTCATCGTCTTCAAGCCGGGCTGCTCCTACCGCGCCTATGCTCAAAACTGGATGCGCAGATCCGGTTTCGCGCCGAACGACATAATCGAGCTTGGTACGCTGGAAGGTATTCTCGGCTGCGTGGCTTCGGGCGTCGGCGTCACCTTGCTGCCACGCTCGGTTGTCGAGAGCAGCGGGCATCGGAACATCGTAAATCTGCATCAGCTCGGCGATCAGGACAGATTTATAGACACGCTCGCGGTTCGAAGCGCGGCCGCACCGGAAAACGGCGCTGTCGATGCGTTCTTGGACCTTCTTTGCGGGGCACGCCACGCCGCCCCGGGTATCGGCGATTCAGTCGGCCGTCTTTTGCCGGCGTGAGTGCCATGTCTCCCGCAATTCCGGCGGTGGATTTGGCAGGGCGAACGGGCGTCTCATTCGTTTTTCCAGATACTTGCAATCGGATATTGCTGTCTATGCCCGGCCTGTCGAATTGTTAAAATCTTGCCGATACCGGAATTGAAGAGATTGGGAAGATGAAACTCAGAGATACCGGCCTGGCCTTCGGTGTTGTAACGATCGCCTGTCACTGGACAGGCGCATTTTTATTGCCCGGGTTTCTGCTGCTCGCGGTTTATACCCTTGCCGGCTCCGCTTCGCCGGATCCGGAGAGCCTGAACACGCTGACCAGCCTTGCGTTCCTGTGCGCGGTCCTGTTTTCGTTCCGTATCTACTGGAGGCTGAAGCACTACCACCCGATGCCTTTGGGGGGTGCGAAGCCTGTTGAAGTGATCATTGCCCGTTGCGTGGCCTTCGGACTTCTGGTTGCCGGCGTCGTATTGCCTCTCATCCTCTGGGCATCGCTTTCTGCGAGTGGCCATGAGTTTCGGCTTTTCGGTCTGGCGTTCCCCCGGATCTGGTCGGAAGGTGAGGCTTCCGCGTTTTACCTCACAGGGCTCTTCTGGCTAGGTGTCATCGCCTTTACGCTCGGCTTCCTCCTGCATCTTTTCGGAGCTTTCAAGCATCAGGTGATCCTGAAAGACGACGCCGTCCTGCGCTTGATGGGCAAGAAAGTCGAACTGTAAAATCTCGCTTTCACTTGTTCGGAATGTATTCGGACTCGCGCTCGTGAGAGCGGGTAATTGTCTGCTAAGATACAAATGCGTAAAATTACCTCTCAGCGTCATTGAAAATGTGTTCTTGGTTTTACCTCCATTCGGTGCGTCACTTGTTTCCCTTGATATTCAAGGGTTTATACAACTGGTTCCACCTTCTCGAGGATGCCTCGCATCAGCCCGCTTGCCGCGGAAGACCGTTGTCATCTGAACGGCCTCGAGCTGGATGACGCGCTGTCCGCGCGCAAGGTGGAGCCGCGCTGCGCGATCTACGTTGTCTGCCTGAAAACGGGCGGCATCGCGCATTGGCCCCGGAAGCGGTATCGCGTTCGTGATCGGAAATCGCTCCAGAATCGATATGGCGGAGCATGTTCTCATCGCAAAAGCTTCACTGCGCCCAAATGGAAAGGATCTGCCGGCGGCATGAATGAGACGGGGGCAGACGGCGAGGTGGTCCGCACACCGCTTGCGGCGGGGCTTTCGCTGATCGCCTCGCGCCTGGGCGTGCGCAGGTCGGCGCAAACGCTTTTGAGCGGCATTCCGCTGACGGAAGAAGGCGACCTGCCGGTTTCGCGTCTTGCCGATGCCGCCGCGCGTGCCGGGTTGACGGTTCTCGAGGTCGAGCTTTCCCGCCTGACGCCGCTTGACGTTCCGGCGATCGCCATTGGCGATGGTGGCGGCATCGAGGTGATCGCCGATATCGTGCCGGGGGGCGAGGACGCAAGCCTGCCGGCCTCGTTCTGGGCAATGACGGTGAAGTCGATTTCAAAGCGTATCGCAAAGGGTTTTCCGGAGCGGTGTACGCCTTTTCCTTGGAGGTCGAGGGGGCTGCCGCATTGGGTCAGGCGGTGGAGGCGCTTTCGCTCGGCCGCCTGATCCGCCGCAGCATGTGGGCGAACCGGGGGCTTTACGGCCAGATCCTGCTCGGCACGCTGATGGTCAACCTGCTTGGCCTCGCCATGCCGCTTTACATCATGAACGTTTACGACCGGGTGGTGCCGACGGGGGCGCTTGAATCGCTCTGGGTGCTGTCGGCGGGCGTGATCCTGGCGGGCCTCTTCGATGTGGGCCTGCGCCAGCTGCGCGGCTATTTGACTGACATCGCCGGACGGCGGATGGACGTGGTCCTCGGCAACCAGGTGCTTGACCGCATGCTGCAGGCGCGCATCGCCCGCACGCAGGCTGCCTCGGGCAGCACGGCGCATGCGGTGCGCGAGCTGGATGCCCTGCGCGAGTTCTTCAATTCCGGCACGCTGGTTGCGCTTGGCGACCTTCCGTTCCTGGGCCTTTTCCTTGTGGTGCTGTGGATCGTTGCGCGCAACATCGCGCTCGTTCCGCTGGTGGCCCTGCCGGCCGTGCTGTTTGCAAGCCTTGCGCTTCAGCCCTTCATCGTTGCCTTCATGGGCCGGGCCTACAAGAACGCGTCCAACCGCAACGCGGTTCTGTTCGACATTCTAGGTGGCATGGAGGCGCTGAAGGCGCTGGGGCCGAAAGCTGGGCTGCCCGGCGCTGGGAGCGCGCGCATGCCGCCAGCCTCACGGCCATGGTGCCCATTCGCGGCCTGTCGCTCGTCAACGCGAACCTGATCGTGATCGGGCAAGTGACCGTCACGGTGGTGATGGTGATCTTTGGGGTGCATTCCATCGGCGCGGGGGAGCTCTGTCCCAGGGCGGGCTGATCGCGGCTGTACTCCTGAGCGGACGGGCGATGGCCCCGCTCGGGCAGCTGGTGCAGGCGATCGGCAGGCTTAACGGCGCGGTGGTGGCTTTTCGCGCGCTGAAGCCTCTTCTGGAAGCCCCGCCGGAGCGCCCCGCCGGGGAGGCTTTCGTCCAGCCGGAGCGGGTAAACGGCGCGATCCGCTTCGATAGGGTCGACTTCGCATACTCCCTGCAGGCGGGCCAGGACCCCGAAGGCTATACGCCCGCAAAGGTGCTTGACGGGCTGTCGCTGTCGTTTCCGGCGGGCGAAAGGGCCGCGGTCGTTGGCGCGATAGGCTCCGGCAAGACGACGCTGGTCAAGCTCGTGCTCGGCCTTTACCGGGCGTCGTCCGGCCGCGTCTTCGTAGACGATCTGGATGTCACGCGCGTCGAGCCGGCGGGCCTTCGCCGAGCGATCGGCTAAGTGCCGCAGGTGCCGCAGTTCTTCCAGGGCACGATCCGCGAGAACATAACGCTGCATTACCCGCAGGCGAGCGAGGAGGAAATCCTCGCGGCGATGGAAGGTGCGGGTGCGCGCAACTGGCTGGAGCAATGTCCCCTCGGCCTCGACCAGCCGATCGGCGAGCATGGGGGCGCCCTGTCCGGCGGCCAGCGGCAGTCTCTGGTGCTTGCGCGCGCGCTGATCAGGAAGCCGCCGGTCCTGTTGCTCGACGAGCCGACAAGCCAGCTCGACAGGCGCACGGAAGCCGCCTTCATCTCGCATCTGGGCAGCATCGTCGCGGGGAAGACGCTGCTGGTCGTCACCCACCGCCCGGCACTTCTGTCGCTGGTCGACCGGCTGGTGGTAATGGACCGTGGAGCGATCGCCGCCGACGGGCCGAAGCAGGAGGTCCTGCGCAAACTGGGGCAGGCGGCATGAGCGAGCGGCGTGTGATTACTTCCACGAGTGCTGCCCTCATGGCGCCGCCGCGCTTTGCTGCGCGCGCCATGCTCATCGCCGTCTGTGTCGTTCTGTCGGGCTTTCTGGCCTGGGCCTGGTCGGCGGAGCTTGACCAGATCGTCTTCGCAGAGGGGCGGGTCATTCCTTCCGGAGAGGTTCAGACGGTCCAGAATCTGGAAGGCGGCATCGTGGAGGAGATCCTGGTGCGCGCGGGCGACCGCGTGAAGACGGGGGACGTCCTTCTGCAGATCGCCGGCACGTCGCTGACGGCGGAGCTTAACGGCACCCGGCAGAAGCTTTACGAATTGCGCGCGGAAATCGCCCGCCTGACGGCGGAGATCGAGGACGTGTCGCCGGTTTTTCCGCAAGAACTCATTGAAGAGCGCCCGGATGCAGTGGAGCGTGCCATGACGCTTTACGAAAGCCGGCAAAAGCAGCTTGCCGACAATCTCGCTGCGGTGGACGAGCAACTGGCCCGACGCGACGAGGAGCTGGAAACGCTTCATGCCCGCAGCCGTCTCATGGTCGAAGACCGGGAGCTTCTGGAAAAGGAGGTCGCGCTTGTCGAGCTGCTGGTCTCTCAAGGCGCGGTCAGCGAGGTGGAGGTGCTGCGACTGAAGCGCGAGCTGAACCAGCTCGACGCGGAGCGCAAGAAGAACGAGACGGCGATCGCTACCACTGGCGCGCTTCTGGCGCAGGGCAAGCAGCAGCGCGGCGAGATCATCAACCAGTTCCGCACGGAGGCGATCGAGCGGCGCAACGAGCTGAATACCGAGGCCGAGGGTTTGAGCGAGGCGCTCGTCGCCTCGACGGACCGGGTCAGCCGTACCGCGATGCGCGCGCCCGTTTCGGGCATCGTCAAGCAGGTGCTAGTCAATACGGTCGGCGGCGTGATCCAGCCGGGCGAAACGCTGGTCGAGATCGTGCCGGAGGAAGACACGCTCGTTGTCGAAGCGCAGATCAAGCCGGAGGATATCGCCTTCCTTTGGATCGGCCAACCGGCGAACCTGCGCCTCACGGCCTATGATTTTGCCATCTACGGTTCGCTGTCGGGCGAGCTTGAGTATCTCAGCGCCGACACCGTTTCCGATGACGAGGGCCGGCGTTTTTACATCGGCCGCATTCGCACGGACGACACGAAACTTCCCCACGCCGAAGAGGAACTGCCGATCCTGCCCGGTATGGTCGCCCAGGTCGACCTCGTCACCGGAAAACGCTCCGTACTCGACTATCTCCTCAAGCCCGTCAACCGCGCCAGGCAGCGCGCGCTCAGGGAGAGATAGGGCGGACGAAGCCGCCCTTCCTTGAACCGGGACCACGCCTCCGCGCTTCATAGCGCCAGGTAGTCGTGCCTCAGTTCCTCGTTGTCGAGAACTTCCTGCGCGGTTCCGTCGAAGACGATCTCGCCGGTGTCGAGGATGATCGCCCGGTCGGCGAGGTGAAGCGCTGCAATGGCGTTCTGCTCGACGATGATCGTCGTCATGCCGAGCGATTTGATCTCCTCGAGCGTCCTCTCGATCTCCTGCACGATGACGGGGGCTAGCCCCTCGTAGGGCTCATCCAGAAGCAGCAGCTTCACGTCGCGCGCGAGAACGCGGGCGAGCGCCAGCATCTGCTGTTCCCCGCCCGACATGGTGGTGGCTTCCTGCTCGCGCCGTTCGGCAAGGCGGGGGAAAAGCTCGTATATGCGCTCCAGAGACCATCCCTTGGGCGGGGCGATCTGGGCGAGCTTCAGGTTTTCCTCCACGGTCAGCCCCTGGATGATCCTGCGGTCTTCCGGCACCAGGCCGATGCCGTTGCGCGCGGCCTCATGCGCGCGCATTTCATGCAGCGGCTTGTGGTCGAGCCAGATCTCGCCATGGCGCACGGCGGGGCTGTCGACCCTTGCGATGGCCCGCAGGGTGGAGGTCTTGCCCGCGCCGTTTCGCCCTAGCAGGGCCAGGATCTCGCCCTCGCGCACGTTGAAGTTCACGCCTTGGACGACATAGCTTTCGCCGTAGTAGGCGTGCAGGTTCCAGACGGAGAAATAGGACCAGTCACCACCCCGGTTCTTCTGCGGCGGCACGCCGGGTGCCGCGCCCTTGTAAGGATCGTCGGAGATGAGCTTGCCGTCGCTTGCGGCCGGCTTCGCCTCTTGCGACTGGGCCTTGGGAACGATCGTCGCGACTTCGTTCATAGATGTGCGCCCCCCAGATAGGCTTCCTGGACCTTCGGATTGCCTTTGATCTTCTCCGGCACGTCCTCCACGATAACGGTTCCTTGCGCCAGGACGGAAATCCTGTCGGCAAGCGAGAAGACGACGTGCATGTCGTGTTCGATCACCACCATGGTGATCCCGCGTTTGGAGATCAGCTTCAAAAGGTCGATCGTGTTGTTGGTGTCGGCCCGCGCCATGCCGGCGGTCGGCTCGTCGAGAAGAAGCAGCTTCGGCTCCTGGACAAGGCACATGGCAAGTTCCAGCCGGCGCTTGTCGCCGCGCGAAAGCTGGCCGGCGATCTGCTCCGCCTTCTTGTCGAGGCCGACATCCTCCAGCATCGCCATCGCCTTGCCGCGCACGCCTTTTTCGTTGGCGACGCTGCG
Organism: Hongsoonwoonella zoysiae; assembly: GCF_013266695.1. Taxonomy (GTDB): domain Bacteria; phylum Pseudomonadota; class Alphaproteobacteria; order Rhizobiales; family Stappiaceae; genus Hongsoonwoonella; species Hongsoonwoonella zoysiae. Next base: position 624,195 of record NZ_JABRXF010000001.1, on the reverse strand, counting down.
CCACATGTTGACCTTGAAGTCGCCGTCGCGCTTGGCGAAGGCGGGGATCATGACATTGTCGATCAGCGTCAGGTCGGCGAAGATTTCCGGCGTCTGGAAGACGCGGGCGATGCCGATCTGGTTGATCTCATACGGCCGGATGCCGAGCAGCGAGCGGTCGGCGAAGGTCACCGAGCCGCTGTCCGGCTCCAGCCTGCCGACGAAGCAGTTGAGCAGCGTCGACTTTCCAGCCCCGTTCGGGCCGATGATGGCATGCACCGTGCCCTCTTCCACGTCGAGGTTGACATGGCTGAGCGCCTTGAGGCCGCCAAAGCTCTTGTTGACGTCTTGAACGGAAAGAATGCCCATTTCTTGCCCCCTCACTCGGCCGGCTGGGGCGCGGCTTGCGCCGAGCCTTCGCCTCCGCCGCCGGTGGAGCGCCGGAACAGGTTGATGATCCGGTTCACGCCTTCCATCAGGCCGCCGGGCAGGAAGATGACGATCACCATGAAAAGGACCCCCAGAGTGAGGTGCCAGCCCTCGCCGACGAAGAGGCCCGTCACCGAAACGGCGATATGCTGCAGCGTTTCGGGCAGGAAGCTGAAGGCGGACAGGAGCGTCCCCTCGTTGAAGGCGGAAAAGATGTTCTCCGCGTATTTGATCACGCCCGCGCCGATCACGGGGCCAAGCAGCGTTCCCGCCCCGCCCAGGATCGTCATCAGCACCACTTCGCCCGACGCCGTCCACTGCATGCGTTCGGCACCCGCCAGCGGGTCCGTCACGGCCAGAAGGCCGCCGGCAAGGCCTGCGTACATGCCGGAGATGACAAAGGCGGCCAGCGCGTAGGGGCGCGTGTTGAGGCCGGTGTAGTTCATCCGGTTCTGGTTCGACTTCACGCCCTGCAGCATCAGCCCGAAGGGCGAGCGGAAGATGCGCAGCGCAATGTAGAAGCAAATTATCAGCAGCACGCCGCAGAAGTAGAAGCCGGGATAGCCCGTCATCTCGATGCCGAAAAGATCGGATGAGGGAAGTACGGCGCCATAGTCGCGCCCGAAGGCGGTATCGAGAATGCGCGGGTCGGATTGGGAGAGCTGCAGGCCGGTCTCGCCGTTGGTGATTGGCGTCAGCACCGAATAGGCGAGGTTGTAGCACATCTGTGCAAACGCAAGCGTGAGGATGGAGAAATAGATGCCCGTGCGCCTGAGCGAGATCCAGCCGATCAGGAGCGAGAAGAGGCCCGCCGTCAGAACGGAGAAGACGAGTGCCGGCAGCGGGTTCATGCTGAGAAGCTTGAAGGCCCACACGGTGGTATATGAGCCGACGCCCAGGAAGGCGGCGTGGCCGAAGGAGAGATATCCCGTCAGCCCCAGCAGAATGTTGAAGCCGAGCGCGAAGATGCCGTAGATCGCGAACTTCTGCAGAAGGTCGGGATATCCCGCGCCAACCGGCTCCAGGATCACGGGGCCTGCCAAAACGGCTGCGATGAACACCAGCATGAGGATGGCGTCGCTGTATTTCTTGAAAGTCTCAACCATCGCTCAGCCCTCCATCACGCCCTTACGGCCCATCAGGCCGCGCGGCCTCACAAGCAGGATGATCACGGCGATCAGGTAGATGATGATCTGGTCGATGCCGGGAAAGATGCTCTTCACTTCGTTCATGGAGGCGAAGCTTTGCAGGATGCCGAGCATGAAGCCGGCGGAGACCGCGCCGCCCAGGCTGCCCATGCCGCCCACGACGACGACGACGAAGGAAAGCACCAAAAAGTCCATGCCCATGTGGTAGTCGGGCGAAAGGATCGGCGTGTACATGACGCCGGCAAGTCCCGCCACCACGGCGGCAAGGCCGAAGACGATGGTGAAGCGGCGGTCGATGTCGATGCCGAGCAGGCCCACCGTTTCCCGGTCGGCCATGCCGGCGCGCACCACCATGCCGAATGTGGTGAATTGCAGGAAGGCAAAGACACCGGCGATCACCACGCCCGAGAAGGCCAGATACACCATGCGCCAGTAGGGGTAGACCACGGTGTTGGGCGCAAAGCCCAGAAGCGCGCCGATGTCGGCGGAGCCTGAAAGTGCGTCGGGCGCGGGCTGGGGGATCGGGTTTGCGCCGAACATGGACTTGACGAGTTCCTGCAGCACGATTGCCAGGCCGAAGGTGACGAGGATCTGCTCGACGTGCGGACGCTTGTAGAAATGCTTGATCAGGCCCCGTTCCATAACGATGCCGATGGCGAGCATGATCGGAATGGCGAAAAGGATCGAGAAGGGCACCGAATAATCGAGGATGAAGCGGCCGGCGTCGCCGAACCAGGCCTCGATGTAGGGCGTGCGGATCTCGAGCGGCGTGCCCCAGGCTGTCTGCTGCGTCGGGTCGACGGTAACCATCTCCCAGCTCAGGATTTCCTTCAGCGTCACGGCGCAGAAGGCCCCCAGCATGAAGAGCGCGCCATGGGCGAAATTCACCACGCCCAATGTGCCGAAAATCAGCGTCAGCCCCAGCGCGATCAGCGCGTAGGCGCCGCCCTTGTCCAGTCCGTTCAGGACCTGAAGTAAAATTGCGTCCATCGTCTTGAATATCCAGGCTGAATTGCCGGCCGCGTCATGCGGCCGGCTTCAGTTTTGCCATCGGGCGTATCAGGCGCCGTTGTTGTACGGGCCCAGTTCGCCACCCAGCATTTCGGCCGGATACTCGACCTGTGCGCGCGGCGTGACCTCGACCACTTCCAGAAGGTCGTAGTTCGACGTCGGGTTTTCCTTACCCCTCACGACCAGCACGTCCTTGAAGCACTGGTGGTCGGCGGCGCGGTATTCGGTCGGCCCGTTGCCGAGGCCGTCGAAGGTGAAGCCTTCGAGCGCCTTGCCCACTTCGCTTGGCATAAAGGTGCCGGCACGCTCCGCGGCGTCGGCATAAAGCAGAGCCTGGCAGTAGCAGGTGTGCGCGGCCTGGCTCGGCGGGAAACCGTACTTCTGGCCGAAGGACTTCACGAAGGCGACGGAGCCTTCGTCCTGCAGCGACCAGTGCCAGTTGGTGGAACCCAGGATGCCCTTCACGTTTTCGCCGGCACCCTGCGCCATCAGGCGGGAGTAGAGCGGAACGATGATGGCGAAGTCCTTGCCGTTCACCTGTTTGTCGCGCAGGCCGAACTGCACGGCCTGGGTGAGCGAGTTCACCATGTCCTTGCCGTAGTGGTTCAGCACCAGCACGTCGGCGCCGGAGTTCAGCACCGGGGTGATATACTGCGAGAAGTCGCCGGCACCCAGCGGCGTGCGGACGGCGGCGACCGTCTCCCAGCCCATCTGCTCGGTGTATTTCTTGATGGAACCTTCCTGCGACCAGCCCCAGGTGTAGTCGGCGGTCAGGTGATAGGCCTTGCGGTCGGTGCCATAGGCGTTCTTCAGCACGGGGCCGAGGGCAGCGCCCGACATTTCGGTGTTGAAGAAGTGGCGAAAGCCGTTGGCCCGCTTGTCCTTGCCCGTGGTGTCGTTGGAGTGGGTAAGACCGGCCATGAATATGACGCCGGCGTCCTGGCAAAGGCCCTGCACGGCAATCGCCACGCCCGAGGACGAGCCGCCGGTGATCATCACCGCGCCGTCCTTTTCGATCATGCGCTTGGCGGATGCGCGCGCGGCGTCCGATTTGGTCTGCGTGTCGCCGGTGACGAATTCCACCTTCTTGCCGAGGATGCCGTTGCCCTTCAGCGCCTTGGAGGAGAAGGTGTTCAGCATGCCGCCGTCACCCTCGCCGTTAAGGTGTTCCACCGCGAGCTGATAGGCACGCAGCTCGTCCGCGCCCTCGTCGGCATAGGCGCCGGTCTGTGGAACGTTAAAGCCAAGGATGACGCTGCCGCCCTTGGGCTCGTTCGTATAGGCGTAAGCGCCGCGGATGAAAAACTGCGGCGCGGCCAGGCCGACGCCGGCGACCGCCGCACCCTTCATGAGCCCGCGGCGGCTGATATTACGCTTGATCATGGATTCTCCTCCAACGTTTCCCGATGCCTCGTTCGAAAAGGCTTATTTTTCGCGAGCGAAGACGCGCGGGGCGCGAAGTGCTCGGAAAACTAACGTTGAGGAAATCAAAATCTTACGCAACGCTATTTTAGTATAATACCGACATAACGACACTCGGCGGCGGAAACGAATGGTTTATTTGCGAGGAAAAATAGAAATATTATGTTTTAGTAATTTGTGCATTGCAGCAAAATAAGAATATAAAAGTAAATAATGATCAAAAATTGTGCAATTAGTAATATGATGGCAATCTTTACATGATATTACATGAAGTGTTTGGCCTCGCTGCGTGTTCGGCGTTTGAGGGTATGGTCCGGCCGGCAGGCGGCGGCGTCACAAGCGTAGTAGTTCCCGCTCGCGCCTTGCCTGCTATCGCCCGCGCCTTTCGACCACCGCGACACCCGCTCCGGGAATCGTCTCCCCACCCAGGAGGATTTCGCCGTCGCCAATGAACGCCGAAATGCCCTGCTCGTCCTCCAGGTGGTTGAAGATGAACCGATGCGGACCATGGTCGCGGATCCGTATGCCGTCCGGCAGTACAAGGCGCTCGATGCCGGCCTGCGCGAGACAATAGGCCACCGTCTCGTCAAGCAAGTCCTCGTTCGGCCAACCGGCCAGATAGGCGCGTTTGTCGCTGGCAAGAAGGGCCGGGTGGCCGTCCTCGCTCTCGATGATTGCGGTCGCGTCCTCGCCGGGCCGCAGAAATTCGCGCCAGCGCTCCAGGAAAAGGCCGGCCTCACGGTACTTCAGGCGCACTTGCGCGCCGGGGCGAAGCGATTCCACGCGCCACACGTCGAAATCGATCACCTCCCGGAAGCCGCCGGGCGGAAGGTCGGCGGGTATCCGGAAATCTTGCGTCTTCGCGCCTGTGCGCGGCCCGGCGAGCACCATGGCCTGCGTGTTTGCAAGCTCGTCGATGAACTTTCGGTTCGGGCACATCAGGCCGGGCAAGATGATCAGCTTGCGGTCCCTCACGGCATCGGCCGTGGGCGGCACGACATCGATGGTCAGCCCCGCCTTGCGAAGTGCCCGGTAGAAGGCGAGCACGAGCTTCAGGTAGGAAAAGTCGGCGCCCTGCGGCTGGATTTGCCAGGCCCAGTCGCTTTCATAGTCGAAGACGAGCGCGACATCCGCACGTGCGTTCCCGACGCTCGCATCGAACTTGGCCAGTTCCGCCGAGACCGTCCGGCAGGTCTCATAAGCCGCGTTCGGGGATCCGTCCGGCAGAAGCAGCGCCTCGTGGTATTGCTCCTGTGCGAAAGGCGCCTGCCGCCAGCGGAAATACGAGACGACCTCCGCCCCCGCCGCAAACGCCTCATACGCCCACAGGCGCTGCGCGCCAGCAAGCGGCGCGGGGTTCCAGGGCGCCCAGTTCACGGGGCCGGGCTGTTGTTCCATCACCCACCAGCGCCCGCGCCCGCAGGCACGGTAAAGGTCGTGGTGGAAGGCCTGCATGTCCGGATCGCCCACGCGCATGTATTTCAGCTTGTGCGCCTCGTCGTCCCCGTCACGCTCCAGAAAGCCGAGCGGATAAGAATCCCAGGATGCGGCGTCGAGATCCTGCGAAAGCCGGTAGTGGTCGAAATCCGTCACCGAGCCCATGAAGTTGTGCAGGATGTCGCGTCCCGGAGAAAATTCACGAATAATTTCCACCTGCCGCCGGTTGAAGCGGATCACCTGATCTGAGGAAAAGCGGCGGAAGTCGAGTCGGTGCGCAGGGTTCGCCTCCGTCACGGTCAGGTTCGGCAGCTCGATCTCGCTGAAATCGCGGTATTCCATCGACCAGAAGACGTTGCCCCAGGCATCGTTAAGCCGGCTAATGGTCTGGTATTTTTCCTTCAGCCATATTCGGAAGGCGTCGCGCGCGGCTGTCGAATAGCTCACCACCGTGTCGTGGCAGCCGTATTCGTTGTCGGTCTGCCAGGCGGTAATGCCCGGATGTTTCCCGAAGCGGGTCGCAAGCTCGGTGACGATCCGGTCGCATTCCAGCGCGTAAGCCACGTGGGAGAAGCAATAGTGGCGGCGCGAGCCGAAGCCGCGCGGGCGGCCATCGGCATCCAGCGCCACCATGTCCGGCATTCGGTCTACCAGCCATTTCGGCGGGGTTGCCGTCGGCGTGCCGAGCACGACCTTCAGCCCCTTTTCATGCAGCGTGTCGATGGCGCGTTCGAGCCAGCCGAAATCATATTCGCCGGGGTTCGGCTCCAGCCTGCTCCAGGCGAATTCGCCGATTCGCACGAAGGTTATCCCCGCCTCGCGCATCATCCCGGCGTCCGTTTCCCAGCGCTCCTCGGGCCAGTGTTCGGGGTAGTAGCAAACACCCAGGCTTTGCTTGGTCATGCGAAAGATCCGTAGAGCCAGGTTTAGGAAAGGGCGTCATAGGCGGCAACGGCGGCATGCGCGCGCTTCGCCACTTCTTCCGCCGAATATCCAGGCTTGTAGAGCGAAGAGCCGAGGCCGAAGGCCCGCGTTCCCGCCTTGCGATAGGCCGCGAAATCGCCATCCGCCACACCGCCCACGGCGGCGATCACCGTTTCCTTCGGCAAGACGGCGGTCAACGCCTTGATTCCGTCGGGGCCGAGGTTGAAGGCGGGAAAGAACTTCAGCGCCGATGCGCCATGCTTCAGCGCCGCGAAGGCTTCCGTCGCCGTGAAAACGCCCGGAAGCGATACAAGCCCGAGGTGGGCTGAGCGCGAGATCACTTGCACGTCGCAATTGGGCGAGACGATCAGCCCGCCGCCGACGTCCTTTACCGCGTCGACCTGTTCCGCCTCCAGCACGGTGCCGGCCCCCACCAGTACGCTTTCAGGAAGCGCGCGCCGCAGCGCCTCGATGGATTTCAGCGGTTCCGGCGAATTGAGCGGCACTTCGATCGCCTCGAATCCGGCTTGCGCCAGCGCCTCGCCGATCGCGACCGCTTCGTCCGGCCTCACGCCGCGCACGATCGCGACGAGATCGCGCCGGAAGTCGGGCCAGGGGGTGGAAGTCGTTTCCGGCATCAGTTTCTTTCCTTGTCGCAGGGCCAGATCATCTTCGCCGCCCTGAGCAACCCCGCCCGCGTCAGGGCGCTCGCTTCGATCAATTCGGCCTTGATCGAAAGCTTGCCAAGCGCGGCTGAATAAAGCCCGCCCACCGCTTCATCGGCCACCAGCGTCACCGAATCCGGCCTTTGCCTTCCAAGCGTGTCCATGATCTCGCGTCCGATCAGAAAGCCGGAAAGCGCATCGGCTGTTTCATCGCCCGCGATATCGAACAAGAGCCCGTCGGCGCGCAGCGCGAAGAGCCCGCGCGACAGGCCTATGTCCCGGTCGATGGCGCGTTCAAGGCCGCATTGAAAGCCTTCCGACTGTGGGTCCACTCCGGGCTTCGCACCGCCGATTGAATGGCGAAGGATGGAGTGTTGGGAAAGAAGCGCGAAAAGCTCGCCCGTCATCGCGGTCGAAAAATCGGTGACCCTGCCGTTGACGATCTCGACCCATTTCGAATGCGTTCCCGGCATGAGAACCGTTCCCGAAAACGCCTCATCGCCGCTTGCCGTTGCGAGCCCCAGAAGCTGCGTTTCCTCGCCACGCATGACGTCGGGGCGGGCCGAATCGCGCCTTGCGATGCCAGGCATGATGCGGATATCCGCGCCAAGCCGGTTATCGACGCTCACCGCTTTTTCGTTCAAGCCTGAAAGCGACGCCGGAAGATCCGCATAGGGCGCTTCCCGCCATCCCTGGCGCGATCCGGCCATGCCGCAGATCATGATCTTCGGGCGTTCTGCTCGCGCATGTTCGCTCCCGCAAAGGGATGCGAGGTGCCGCCGCAATGCGGGTTCATAGTCTTCGCGTGAGAGTGTCTGCATGCCCTCTGCCGCGCGCCGTTCGGCAACCACGCTGCCGTCCGCCTGCATCAGCCAGATGCGCAGGTTCGACGTTCCCCAGTCGACGCAGATGTATTGGGTTTGCCCGCTCATGGGACGCGCCTTCCGGTAATCACATGGATGCTGTCTGGCCAGGCGAGCGGCAGACGGATGCCCGACGTCATCAATGCCGCGCCCGAAAGCGTCAGGCTTTCGCCATGGGCAAGCGGCGAGCCCGAGGAGCGCCGGGCCCGGTCGTTGATCGGGAAACCGTCTGGAAAAGCGATCTCGTAGCGCGCCTTGGGGTCAAGTCCCGTCAGGCGCACGGGTGCGGTCGCCTTTCGCGAAATCGTGGCGTCCTGCACTAAGGAGGCGACAAAGCCTGCGCCGTCTTCTGAGATTGCAATGCGCCCGCTGATCTCATCATCCGCCGGGGCAAGGTTCAGTGTCGTACCCTTGTGCAAGACATCGCGCCAGTCCTTGTGAAAACGGATCGCGTTTTTCAGCGTTTCAGCCTCATCCCCGGTCAGCGCCCTGACATCGAGTTCGAGCCCCATATGCCCGCCCACGGCCGCCGACCATGCGCGGAACACCATGTCGAGCTTGCGCCCGCTGGTGTGCGAGGGCGAAGGGCCGATGTGAAATCCGAAAAGCTCGGGCGGAAAGAACAGCGAGGCCTCGCGGTGCATCGGCCAGCGGTCATGCGCATCGTTGTTGTCGGAAAGCCAGAACCGCTCTGTGTGGCGCAGGATGCCGAAATCGATCCGCCCTCCACCGGAAGCGCAGCTTTCGATCTCGACAGTGGGATGTGCTTTCCTTACCCGGCTCAGGAGTTCGTAAAGCGCATGAACCTGTTTGGCTGCCACAGGCTTGCCGTGCCGGGCAGGTGCGGTCAGCACGCGGTTCATGTCCCATTTCAGGTATTCGATCGGATGCTGCTTGAGAAAATTGTTTAGCCGGCTAAACAGATGATCCGAAACCTCCGGCCGGGCGATATCCAGTGCCAGCTGTTGCCGGCCTTCGTGGCGGGTGTGGCCCTCAATCTCAAGCACCCAGTCGGGATGGGCGCGGTAAAGATCGCTGTCCGCGTTCACCATCTCCGGTTCCACCCAGAGGCCGAAGCCCATGCCGAGGTCGCGTACATGGTCGATCAGCGGCGTCAGACCGTCGGGGTACTTGTCGGGGTCGACCGTCCAGTCGCCAAGGCCGGCAGTGTCATCGTTTCGGTTCGGGAACCATCCGTCGTCCAGGACGAAACGTTCCACGCCAAGGCTCGCGGCCTTTTCCGCCAGTTCCTTCAGTTCGTCCACGTTGTGGCGGAAATAGACAGCTTCCCAGCTGTTGAAATGAACGGGCCTTGGTTGGTCGGGCTTCGGGTGGCGGACGATCCTCTCTCGCGCGAAGCGCTGGAATTTCCGAGCGATCCCGTTTTCGCCTTCGTCCGACCAGGCGACGAAAAGTTCCGGCGTCTCCAGCCTTTCGCCCGGTTCCAATACGCATTCGCCCGGAAGGTAGAGAATGCCGGCCTGTATCTGCCGGTCGCCGTCCGCTGTTTCCTCGGCGATCATTCGCCAGTTGCCGCTCCAGCCGAGGTGGGCTGCGATCGCTTCGCCGTGATTTAGACCTGCCGCAGAGGAAAGCGACAGGATGCCGGGGAAGGCTTCATGCGATGTTCTCCCGGTCCGGTTCTCGTGTCCCCTCTGCCCGCGCGGCCACGGGGATAACTCCCGCTGGAACTCCGCGCACCAGCGTCCGTGCCAGGTGCTCACACGGTCGTGATCTCTCGATATGGGGATGGCGGGGCACGATAGACGGTCGACGCCACGTGGGATTTCTAGGGAATTCTCTATTGCCGCTTTTGCCACGAGAATTCCCGTTTTTTCGTCGAGCTCGACGCAAATTCCAAGCCGCAATCCGGCGGTGTTATCGCTTGCCGATATCTCCAGCTTGTCCCCTTCCGCGTTGATGCCATCGAGCCGAAATTGCGTTTCGAATCCGGTGCCGTCCGCGCGGTGCGAAAGAAGGGCGGGATGACCCGCAAGCCCTTGACCCGTTTCGGGAAAAAGCGAAAGGGGGAAGGCCTCGTCCAGGCCCGCGTGAACAACCGGACGGGCAGTGGCAAGCGCCAGTGCGGCCAGATCTTCATCCCCGGGTAGCGCTTTCCCGAAGTGGATGACGTGCGGAAGGCGATCGTCTTCGGCAGCAAGCGCCAGCGTCACACCACCGCCGTCGATCCGCCACGTCCGGATTTTTCCTTTTATGTCAGTACCCTGGCTGCCGGTCATGGCGAACCCCGCATCAGCCCTTGGTCGCGCCGAGGGTCAGCCCGGCGATGAAGTGTTTCTGCATCAGGAAAAACATGATCACCGGCGGAAGGGCGGCGACGATAGAACCGGCGGAGACCAGGTGCCACGCCGCAAGCCATTGACCGTTTAGGGAATATAGCCCTGCGGTCACGGGCAAGGCGTGCTTTCCCTGCACCAGCACCGTCGCCCAGAAGTAATCGTTCCAGATGAATGTGAAGACGAGAACGGAAAGGGCGGCAATCGCAGGCCGCATCAGCGGCATGACGACGCGGGTGAAAATCTGCCATTCCGAAACGCCTTCTACCCTCGCGGCTTCAATGAGTTCAAAGGGAAGCGCGCGGATGAAGTTGCGCATGAAAAGCGTACAGAACCCGGTCTGGAAAGCGACATGGAACAGCACCAGTCCAGCGGTCGTGTCGTAAAGACCGAGGTTCAGCGTCATGTCGCGAACCGGAACCATAAGTATCTGAAAAGGAACGAAATTTCCGGCAACGAACATGAAGAAGAGCGCCAGGTTACCCTTGAAACGATAGATGCCGAAGGCAAAGCCCGTCAGGCAGGAAAGGCCGACGGCGCCAATGACGGTCGGGATCGTGACCTTGAAGGAATTCAGGATATAGGCGCCGATCGGCGAGTTTTCGAAAATCGCGGTATAGTTTTCAAGAAGATGAAAGTCGCGCGGCCAGCCCCAATAATTGCCGGCGGCAAGATCTCCCGCCGAACGGATCGAGGTCAGCATCACCGCAAGCAGCGGAATAAGCCAGAGGAACAGAGAAACCGGCAGGGCTACCTTGTAAACTCCGCGCCAATGCGCGCCCGACTTCTCGATTGGCGCCGGGAACATCAGCGCGCCCCCCGCTCTTCGGAGAACATCCGCACAAGGAAGACCGTGATGTAGACCATCATGATGGCGAAGAGCACGACGGCGATCGCCGCCCCGTAGCCCATGCGGAAGCCATATTCCGAGAGCGCCTGTTCATACATGTAGTAGGCCAGTACGCGGCTCGACCCATATGGGCCGCCGTCGGTCATGATCGATACGAGATCGAAGGAGCGCAGCGCGCCGATCACCGTGACGACGACGGCGATGAAAGTCGCGGGCCGGAGTTGCGGCAGGACGACATGCCAGAGCATGCGGATGCCTTTCGCGCCGTCGAGACGGCCGGCCTCGATCTGCTCCGGAGAAATATTATTCAAACCAGTGAGATAGAGGATCATGCAGTAGGCGATCTGCGGCCAGAGGCCTGCGACGATGATGCCGTAGGTGACGTAGTCCTCATCCGCCAGAACCGCGATGGGCTTCAGCCCGAAAGCCTCGAAAACCTGCGCCAGAAGGCCGAAGGAAGGGTCGTAGAACCATGCGAAAACGAGGCCGACGACCACCTGGCTGAGGACGAAGGGAAAGAAGAACAGCGACTTTATGAGGCGGATGCCGAAGACGGTCTGGTTCAAAAAAAGCGCCACGAACAGCCCCGCCGGCACGGCGAGCATATAGAGGACGAGCCATATCACGTTGTTTTTCAACGACGTATAGAATGCGTCGTCGTCGAAAAGCTCGACGTAATTGGCAATCCCGATGAACGTCTTTTCGCCGATGCCGTCCCACTCGTAGAGGCTGATCCACATGGATTGAAAGATCGGCAGGATCACGTAGACGAGAAACATGAAGGCGCCCGGAGCAAGAAACAGCCATGGCGCGGCCTGGCGCTGGTGACGCTGCCAGAATGTCGTGGTGCCGGATATGGCCGCTGGCCGGTTCATCCCTGCCGCCTTTCGATGGACCTCAAGAGAAGGAAAGGCCGGGCGGAAAGCGCCGCCCGGCATCATTCATCTTACGGCTACTTGTAGACGCGGGAACGAATCTTCTCGAGACGCTCGAGAATCCGGTCCTGGTTGCCGGGCTTCACCATGAATTCCTGGAAGCCTTCCATACCGGCTTTCGCCATTTCCGCACGGGCATCACGATCATAGAACTGCGCGAGAGCATAAGCTTCCGACAGCATCTCGAAGCCCTGGCTCAGGTATTTGTCCTCCGGACGCTTCGAGCCCTTGTTGGTCGGCAACTGACCAAGGATCTCGTTCATCTGCGTCTGGACTTCGGCGCGGGCGACATAGGCCAGGAATTTCTTCGCGTCTTCCTTGTTGCTGGCGTTCGCCGGAATGTGGATCGTGTCGGTCGGCGCGTCCTCGGCCTTGGGTAGCCCCGGCGTGATTTCCGGGAATTGCATGAAGCCGAGCTGATCTTCGGTAAGTCCGCCGGACTTGAAGAGGTCGACGGCGAAATTGCCCATCAGATACATCGCCGCCTCGCCGTTGACGAAGAAAGGCACGGCCTCCTGCCAGTCGTAGGCGGCGTGGTTTTCAAGGAAATAACCAGGTTCAACCAGCTCCGACCACTTGTCGAACACCTCGACGACCTTCGGGTCGGTATAGGGAACCTTTCCGGCCGTAAGGTCCATGTGGAACTCGTAGCCGTTGACGCGCAGGTTCATGTAGTCGAACCAGCCGCCCGTCGGCCACAGCGCCTTGGAGCCGATGGCGAACGGCGTGATGCCGTTTTCCTTGAGTTTTGCGGCTGCCGCCTTCAGTTCGTCCCAGGTCTTCGGAACCTCGATGCCGAGATCGTCAAAGATATCCTGACGATAATAGATACCCCACTGGTAGTAGGTGTAGGGAACGCCCCATTTCTTTCCGTCGATCGTCATCGAGGAGGCGGCGGAGGCGAGGCTTTCGTTCAGCCCGTTTCCCTCCCAGACGTCGCTTACATCCTCGAAAAGGCCGGCATTGACGAAGGGCGCCATCCGGTTTCCGGCATACCAGGCGGCGATATCGGGCGCTTCGGCCGTCAGGAAGTTGCGGATCGACGTCTTGTAACCCTCGTGATCGAAGATGTTCCACTTGACCTCGACGTCTGGGTTTTCGGCCTTGAAACCTTCGATCGCGGCTTCGAAAGCGGCCTTGGGGGCCGGATCCGAAGTGTCGGTGTTGATCACGAGCGTGCCGGCGTGCGCCGAAGCGGCCAGGCCGAGCGACAGGACGGCGGCGAGCATGGCCGGCTGACCGGCGGATTTCCTTGAGAACATGTTTCCTCCCAATGCCGCTGGCGCGGCGTGTTTCCCGGCGGTGCCGGGCTCGTTCTCCCGATTTCGAAACAAACGTCGAAACAAGTGCCGAGACACCGGAAGGTTCCGCTTGACGGGAATATTAAAGTCTCATTCAATGGAACTAAGTTTCGACTATTGAAAATCTTAAGAAGAGTGCTTAGGACTGTCAAGACGGCAGGAGCAGTTCGATGCGAGAAGCGGAAGCGCTGAAAACAGGCGGAAAGGACATGCATTCGGATGCGGGTGCAGCCCGTGGCAGCGACCTTTCAAGCCCCATTTCCAAGGCGTTTTTTCTGCTCGACGCTATTGCGGCAAGCGACGGCCCGGCGCGGTTCGCGGAGTTGCAGCGCGCAAGCGGGTTTCCAAAGGCGACGCTGCACCGTCTTCTGCGGCAACTTGAGCAGGAGGGGATGGTCGCCCACGATGCTCGCGCGCAGCGCTATCGCCTCGGCCTTCGCCTGATCAGGCTCGCTCACGGCGCATGGCAGGATGCCTCGCTCGCGCAGGTGGGCGGGCCCTATATCGAAGAGCTTTCGGCAGAACTCGGCATGACCGTTCATCTCGGCTGCCTTGAGAGCGGCCAGGTGCTCTACCTCGACAAACGCAACCGTACCCACGGAATCGAGATGTTTTCCCGCCCCGGGCGCATCGGTCCGGCCTATTGCACGGGCATTGGAAAAGCGATGCTGGCAAACCTGCCACCGGAGCGGCTTTGCGAGGCGTTGGACCGGCAGGCCTTCTACCGTCACACGCCAAAAACGTTGATCGACCGCGCGGCACTTGAGGCGGAATTGGCCGAAATCCGCGAACGTGGCTACGCCTTCGACAATGAGGAGCACGAGCCTTCGATCATCTGTGTCGCCGTGCCGATTTTGTCAGTCGGGGGCGCGTTGATCGGCGGACTTTCGGTTACGACGACGACGCTTGCGGGCTCGATTGAAAAGCTGGAGGCGATGGTGCCTCAACTGCAGAAGACCGCGCATCGCATTGCGCGCGCCGCGGAGGTCCAGTTTCTCGACCGCTGACAATAGCATTAGTGACAGGATTGTTTGGGAGGACATTCAATGGCCCGGGTGGAACTTGAGGGAGTGCGCAAGACTTTCGGCACGACGGACGTCATTCATGGTGTCGATCTTGAGATCGAGGATGGCGATTTCGTCGTTTTCGTGGGTCCTTCAGGCTGCGGCAAGTCCACGCTCCTGCGCATGATCGCGGGGCTGGAGGATGTCACCTCCGGCGAAGTGACGATCGGCGGCGAACGGGTGACCGGGATCGATCCCGCCAAGCGCGGCGTGGCCATGGTTTTCCAGTCCTATGCGCTCTATCCGCATATGACGGTGGAGGAGAACATGAGCTTCGGCCTGAGGATGACCGGAGCGCCGAAGGCGGAGATCGCCGGGCGCGTGCGCCGTGCTTCGGAAATCCTGCAGCTCGACGCGCTGCTTCGCCGCAAACCGTCGCAGCTTTCCGGCGGCCAGCGCCAGCGGGTTGCCATCGGCCGGGCAATCGTAAGAAACCCGCGCGTGTTCCTGTTCGACGAGCCGCTTTCCAACCTCGATGCGGAGCTTCGTGTGCAGATGCGCGTGGAAATTGCCAAGCTTCACCGCGAACTTGGAAACACGATGATCTATGTCACCCACGATCAGACGGAGGCCATGACGCTGGCCGACAAGATCGTGGTATTGCGCTCAGGCCGCGTGGAGCAATTCGGAACGCCGCTGGAGCTTTACGAAAACCCGGCGAATGCCTTCGTCGCCGGCTTCATCGGCTCGCCGAAGATGAATTTCCTGAATGCGATCGCGACCGATGGCGGCGCGGGCCGCGTGAAGCTCGGCGGCGACGGACCGACGCTCGACCTGCCGATCGAAGGTGCTGCGCTGAAATCCGGCACGACGGTGCGCGTCGGCATCCGCCCGGAGCATATGGACAAGTCCGGCGATGCGGATGTCAGCCTGCCGCTCACCGTGGAAGTGGTCGAGCATCTGGGCGGTACGTCCTATGTTCACGGGCGCTTGCCGGATGGCGAGATCGTGGTGCTGGAGCGGCGCGGATACGACACGCACAGGGTGGGCGAAACCGTCGAGGCGGCTTTCAGCCTGAGCGATGTCCGCGTGTTCGACGAGGGCGGGTTGCGACTCAGATAAGCGGCTATTTCCTGGCCGACCCGACCGAGGGTCGAAAGACGAGGTCGACCGGTGCGACTTCCTGGAGCTCGCTTGCCGGCTTTCCGGCGATTCGGCCGAGCAGGATTTCGGCCAGACGGTAACCGCCGTTCCTGATGGAGGAAACGGTGGCGGCAAGCGGCGGCTCCAGCGTTTCGGCCTTGAGGAACGGCAGACCGTCGTCATGGGCGATAATGGAAATATCCCGGCCGATCGTGAGCCCCCGATCCCGCGCGGCGCGATAGGCGCCGAAGGCGAGCAGGACACTTGCCGCCAGGACCGCGGTCGGTGGGGCCGGGCGATCGATCAAATGGCATGTCTGGCGGTAGCCCATTTCCTCCACCATCGGGCCATTGAAGATCAGCTCCGGGTCGGCGGACAGGCCGCGCCCGGCAAGGGCCAAGCGAAAGCCTTCTTCGCGCGCCTGGGCGAAATTGAGTTCGCGGATGCCGTTCAATAGCGCAATCCGTTCGTGGCCGAGGTCGAGCAATAGCTCCGTCGCCTGGCGGAATGCGCCTTCGTTGTCGATATCGAAATAAGGAAAGTCCAGGCCATCTTGCGAGCGGCCGTGAACGGCGAAGGGCATGTTCAGCCCGGCAAGCAGGGAAAGACGTTCGTCGTGGCTTCGCGGGGAAGAGACGATGAAGCCGTCGACGCGGCCCATGGTCGCCAGATGGCGGTAGGTATCAAGCTCCTCGGTCTTGCGGGTCGCTTTCAGGGAAAGATCCATGTCCGCTTCGCCGAATTTTTCGGCAAGACCTGCGAGAAAATCGGAAAAATGCGGATCCACGAGCAGGTTCCGCTCGGCGGGAAACAGGATCGCGACGCTGCCCGTCCGCCCCGTCGCCAGACGCCGGGCCGCGGCGTTCGGCGTGTAGCCGAACCGCCTCGCCGCCTCGACAATCCGCCGCCGTGTTTCCTCGGCAACTTCCGGGTAGCCGTTGAGCGCGCGCGAAACTGTCGTTTGCGAAAGCTGCAGGTGTTCGGCGAGGTCCTTGAGTTTCATCTTTTCTTCAAAGCGCTTTGGATTTTGCGGCTACAGTACAAATTTGCGCCTCGCACCCCTTTGGTTCGATGCCACCATGATTGCCGGAAATCCACTGAACGGCAACAGGAAACAGCAGGAGCTTGCCGTTTACGAAATTGGCCTCGTAAAAGTGCTAGTTGACTCGCTTTCGGCGATGCTCTTATGCTTTCTCCAAAGCGCTTTGGGAGAAGGGTTTGCGAAGTCGAAATTCAGCCCGTTCGCTCGTCGACGTGTCATTCGGCGCCTGAATTCAGACATTACAGGCGCAGTCTGGGTGCCGGGGCCGGGAATTGGCGTGAAGCTTTGAAGCGCATCTCAGTCGGGAGGAGAGCATCATGAAATTCCAAGCATTGTTCGGCGCGTCCGCGCTGGCACTGGCAGCAGTTTTGACCGCAAGTCCGGTAACGGCGGCAAGCGTTTCCATCTCATGCGGTGCGGTGGGGCAGGAACTCGAGCTTTGTCGCGAGGCGGCCGACGCCTGGGCGAATAAGACCGGCAATGAGGTCGTCGTCGTCTCGACGCCGAATTCGACGACCGAACGGCTGGCGCTCTACCAGCAGCTTCTGGCCGCCGGGGCGGACGATATCGACGTGTTCCAGATCGACGTGATCTGGCCGGGCATCCTTGGCTCGCATTTCATCGACCTGGCGCCTTATTCCGTTGGAGCGGAGAAGGAGCACTTCTCCTCGATCATCGAAAACAACACCGTCGAGGGCAAGCTTGTCGCCATGCCGTGGTTCACGGATGCCGGCGTCCTCTACTACCGCTCCGACCTTCTGGAAAAGCACGGCGAAGACGTGCCGCAAACCTGGGAGGAGATGACGGCGACGGCGAAGAAAATCCAGGATGCCGAACGGGCGGAGGGCAACGACGGCATGTGGGGCTTCGTTTTCCAGGGCAAGGCCTATGAAGGGCTGACCTGCGATGCGCTTGAATGGATCGACGCTTATGGCGGCGGAACGATCGTCAATGCCGAAGGCGACGTCACCGTCAACAACGAGAGCGCGCTGGCGGCGCTGAAGGTTGCCGGAAGCTGGGTCGGCAATATCGCGCCCGAGGGCGTGCTCAACTACGCGGAAGAGGAAGCGCGCGGCGTCTTCCAGTCCGGTAACGCGGTCTTTATGCGCAACTGGCCCTACGCCTGGGCGCTCGGCAACTCCGTGGACAGCCCGGTGAAGGGCAAGATCGGCGTCACGGCCCTGCCGAAGGGCGGCAGCGACGGTAAGCACACCGGAACGCTCGGCGGCTGGCAGCTTGCGGTTTCCAAATACTCCAAAAACCCTGAAGTGGCCGCCGATCTCGTCATGTACCTGACGAGCTACGACGAGCAGAAGCGCCGCGCCGTGAAGGGGGCCTATAATCCGACGATTGCCGCCCTTTACGAGGACCAGGAAGTGCTTGAGGCCAATCCCTTCTTCGGCGAGCTCTATGACACGTTCGTGAATGCGGTCGCCCGCCCGTCGCGGGTCACCGGAACGACCTACAACCAGGTTTCCAACGAGTTCTGGAACGAAACCCACGCAGTGCTTTCCGGCACGAAGTCGCCCGAAGACGCGCTTTCCGATCTTGAGCGTTCTCTCAAGCGCATGAGCCGGCGCGGCTGGTAGGCGCCAATACCGGCGCCGCACGGTCTTCGGGTGGCGCCGGTCTCCGATGAACCGGGCTTTCGCGAAACCGAAGGGGGTGGCCATGTCCGTTGCCGCAGCAAGCGCGTCGGAACTGACCCGCGCGCGCGTCAGGTCCGCATGGATTTTCCTGACGCCGATGATGATCGTACTGGCGCTGGTTGCCGGCTGGCCGCTCATCCGCACGATCTATTTCGCCTTCACCGACGCCAATCTTTCCGCGCTCGACAACACCCGGTTCATCGGTCTCGCGAACTTCCTGGAGTATTACGAGGGGGAATGGTACGGCCTGCTCGTCGACCCCGACTGGTGGAACGCGGTGTGGAACACGATCTGGTTCACCGTGGTTTCGGTCGCGCTTGAGACCGTCTTCGGCATGATCGTGGCGCTCACCCTCAACACCGCCTTCAAGGGGCGCGGATACCTGCGCGCGGCGATCCTGATCCCCTGGGCGATCCCGACGATCGTTTCCGCCAAGATGTGGGGCTGGATGCTGCATGACCAGTTCGGCATCCTCAATGAAATCCTGATGGGCATCGGCATTATTTCCCAGCCCATCGCCTGGACCGCCTCGCCCGATACCGCGATGTGGGCGGTCATCATGGTGGATGTCTGGAAGACGACGCCCTTCATGGCGCTCCTCATTCTGGCTGGCCTCCAGATCCTGCCGACAGACTGCTATGAGGCAGCGAAGGTCGACGGCATCCACCCGGTCAGGGTCTTCTTCAAGGTCACGCTGCCGCTCATCCGCCCGGCGCTGGTGGTGGCGCTCATCTTCCGCGGCCTCGACGCGCTGCGCATCTTCGACCTGATCTACGTGCTCACCTCCAACTCGCGCGAAACCATGACCATGTCGGTCTATGCGCGCCAGCAACTGGTCGACTTCCAGGAAGTGGGCTACGGATCGGCCGCCTCGACCATGCTCTTCATGATCATTGCCGTGCTGGTGGTGCTGACGCTCACCGTCGGCAAGGTGCGTCTCGGGGAGGATGCGAAATGAGCGCGAAACGCTTCATAGGCAGAATAGCCTTCTGGGCGCTCCTGATCGCGATCGCGGTTTTCGCGGTCTTTCCCTTCTACTACGCAATCCTGTCGTCTTTCCGCTCGGGTTCCCAGCTTTTCACCGCCTCGATCCTGCCCGGCCATATCGACTTCAGGAATTATATCTCAGTCTTTACCGAACAGCCGTTCGGCCGGAATATTCTGAATTCCGTCGTCGTGGCTTTCACGGTGGTGGCGATATCGCTCTTCCTCGGGCTGACGGCGGCCTATGCGCTGGGCCGGGTGCAGTTTGCCGGGCGCGGCTTGCTGCTTTTGACGATCCTCAGCGTTTCGATGTTTCCGCAGGTGGCCGTGCTTTCCGGCATGTTCGAGCTTATCCGCACGCTCGGCATTTATAATTCCCTGCCGGGTCTTATCCTTTCCAACCTGATCCTGACGCTGCCGTTCACCGTCTGGGTGCTTACCACCTTCATGCGCGAATTGCCGAAGGAACTGGAGGAAGCGGCCTATGTGGACGGGGCATCGCCCTGGACGGTCGTCAGCAGGATATTCATGCCGCTGATGTGGCCGGCGATGGTCACCACCGGCCTGCTTGCCTTCATCGCGGCGTGGAACGAATTCCTCTTCGCGCTCACCTTCACGCTTTCGGCGGAACAGCGCACGGTCCCGGTCGCGATCGCGCTGCTTTCGGGCGCGAGCCAGTTCGAGCTTCCCTGGGGCAATATCATGGCGGCATCGGTGATCGTGACCGTTCCTGTCGTCGTTCTCGTTCTCATCTTCCAGCGGCGCATCGTTTCGGGCCTTACCGCCGGCGCGGTGAAAGGCTGACGCGACACGCAATCAAGGGACAATCCATGTCGTCATTGCATGCAGAAACGCCGGTTGCAGCCCGTTCGCCCGCTCACGCGGACTGGTGGCGCGGGGCGGTCATCTATCAGGTCTATCCGCGCTCGTTCGCCGATTCCAACGGCGACGGCATCGGCGACCTGCCCGGCATCGTCGACCATATCGACCACATCGCGGAGCTCGGCGCGGATGCGATCTGGATTTCGCCGTTCTTTCGTTCGCCGATGGACGATTTCGGCTACGACGTCGCGGATTTCTGCGATGTCGATCCGATGTTCGGCACGCTTGCCGATTTCGACCGCCTGGTGGAGGCCGCACATGAGCGCGGACTGAAGGTGCTGATCGATCTCGTTATTTCGCACACTTCCGACCAGCATCCGTGGTTTGCCGAAAGCCGGTCGAACCGCGAAAACGACAAGGCGGACTGGTATGTCTGGGCGGATGCGAAACCGGACGGCACGCCGCCCAACAATTGGCTATCGGTTTTCGGCGGCCCGGCCTGGGAGTGGGACACGCGCCGGCATCAGTATTATCTGCATAACTTCCTGAAATCGCAGCCGGACCTCAACTATCACAACCCGCAGGTTCAGGATGCGGTGCTTGATGCAGCCCGCTTCTGGCTGGATCGCGGTGTCGACGGTTTTCGACTGGACACGGTCAACTTCTACTTCCACGACAAGGAGTTGAAGGACAATCCGCCGGTTGGGGACAAGGCGAGGGTAGCTGGCGTAGCACTTTCAAACCCTTACGCCTATCAGGACCACATCCACGACAAGACGCAGCCGGAAAACCTCGCGTTTCTGGAACGTCTCCGGAAGCTTTGCGACAGCTACTCCGGCGTTGCCACCATTGGCGAAATCGGCGCGGATCACGATCCGCTCGCCACGATGGCGGCCTACACGCAGGCCGGAAAGCGTCTCAACATGGCCTATACGTTCGACCTTCTGTCCGAAAATTTCTCGGCCCGGTTCATCCGCAAGACGGTGGAGGATTTCGAGGCGGCGATCGGATCCGGCTGGCCAAGCTGGGCATTTTCCAATCACGACGTGCGGCGTGTGATCTCGCGCTGGAACCTTGATCACGACATCAACCGTGCGGCTCCGATGCTGGTCGCCCTCGTCGCCTCGCTCCGGGGCAGTCCATGCATTTATCAGGGCGAGGAGCTTGGCCTCGTGGAGGCGGACGTTCCTTTCGAGAAGCTTCAGGACCCTTACGGGCGCCAGTTCTGGCCAGAATACAAGGGCCGGGACGGTTGCCGTACGCCGATGCCCTGGTCCGACAGCGCGGCGCACGCCGGTTTTTCAAGCGCGGACCCATGGTTGCCCGTTCCGGCGGACCATGCCATGCGCGCCGTTTCTGCGCAGAAGAACGATCCCGGGTCCGTTCTGTCCCGCGTGCGTCGTTTTCTCTCCTGGCGGTCGCGGAGTGCGGCGTTGCGCAAAGGCTCGATCCGTTTCCTCGATTTGCCGGAACCGGTTCTGGCTTTCGTGCGCGAAGAGGGCGGCGAAGCGGTTCTTTGCGCCTTCAATCTGGCGGCGGAACCTTCGAGCGTGCCGTTGGGCGATCTCATGCAGCCGACGCTTTTTGAGGGGCACGGCTTTACGGGGCTCATACAGGAAGGGGTGCTGCGGCTCGACGGGCATGACGCTGGATTCTTCCGGATTTGACGCGGCGGCGCAACGACACGCAGGCGAAATGAAGATGGTCAACTTTCTTGCATTCACGCGGTCCTGCCTGATTGCAGATTGATCTTGCGGGAGGAAAACAATGGCGGAAGTGGTCCTCAGGAACGTGGCCAAGCAGTTTGGTAACGTAAAGGTGATCAAGGGGGTGGATCTCAACATTGCCGATGGGGAATTCGCGGTCTTCGTCGGGCCGTCCGGTTGCGGCAAGTCCACGCTGCTGCGGCTGATCGCGGGGCTGGAGGATATCACGAGCGGCGACCTCCTGATCGGCGGCGAACGCGTGAATGCCAAAACGCCGAAGGAGCGCGGCATTTCCATGGTTTTCCAGTCCTACGCGCTTTATCCGCATATGACGGTCTACGAGAACATGGCCTTCGGCCTGACGCTTGCCAAATCCGGCAGGCAAGAAATCGACAAGGCCGTTCGTGGAGCCGCCGAAATCCTGGAACTGACGCCTTTGCTGGACCGGCTGCCGAAGCAGCTTTCTGGCGGGCAGCGCCAGCGTGTCGCTATCGGGCGGGCGATCGTTCGCAACCCTCGTGTCTTCCTGTTCGACGAGCCGCTGTCCAACCTTGACGCAGCGCTCAGGGTGCAGATGCGGATCGAAATCGCCAAACTCCACAAGGAAATGGGCGTGACGATGATCTATGTAACCCATGACCAGGTGGAGGCGATGACGCTTGCCGACAAGATCGTCGTGCTGAATGCAGGCAACGTGGAGCAGGTCGGCCCGCCGCTGGAGCTCTACCATCATCCGCGCAACATTTTCGTCGCCGGCTTCATCGGCTCGCCGAAGATGAACTTCATTAAGACGAAGATCGATGCGGCAGGCCCCGACGGGTTGAAGGTCGGGTTGCCTGGCGGCGGTGAAGCGGTGGCGAGAGTGAAGGGGGACGGCGCATCGGCGGGAGACAGCGTTATCCTCGGGGTTCGCCCCGAGCATCTGACGACGCAAAGCGAAGGCGCCGACACCGTTTTGAAAGGCAAAGTGGATGTATTGGAACAACTGGGCGAGGCATATCTGCTGCACACGAGACTTGCCGATGGAACGCTCGTGACGGCGAAGATCCCGGGCGATGCAGCTTATAACGAAGGTGATGACATCAGCCTTGGCGTTCCCAACGAGCTTTGCCATATCTTCCGTGCATCGGACGAAATTGCATTTGGCCGTATTATGTAACGTAGCGTCTTCCTACCTGCAGGCATCCACAGGCGTGCTTCCGCTTGCCGTTCGGCAAGAGTCGTGAAACATTTACGCGGCTAAAGAACAAAAGAGCGACGGCATTGCGGGAGGAGGCCGATGACATCGTCGGCAACGGGTGGACGTGTGGCGGTCGTCGAGGACGACCGGATTGTCCGCGACACGGTGGTCGACATTCTGCAGGAAGGCGGCTTCAGCGCGCTGGCGTGCGATAGCGCGGGCGCGCTTGCGAAGCTCATGGGAGATGTAAACCCTCCGGAATTGATCATCCTGGATCTGCAACTCCCGGACCGGGACGGACTTGCCGTGGCCGGTTCCATCCGCTCGTCGAGCGATATTCCGATCATCATGCTGACCGGGCGCGGCAGCGACGTCGATCGCATCGTCGGCCTGGAGATCGGCGCGGACGACTATATGGTCAAGCCGTTCAATCCGCGCGAGCTGCTCGCCCGGGTGAAGGCCGTGCTTCGCCGCAAGGCGCCGGGCCAGATTTCGGCGGTGTCGGCCGAAGTGCAGCGGCGCGGCTATCGCTTCCTGGGCTTTTCCCTCGATCTTGACGGCCGCAGGCTTACCGACCCGGCCGGCGAGCCGGTTTCGCTCACGGTGTCGGAATTCGATCTTCTAGCCGCCCTCGTCGAGGCGCGCGGGCGTGTGCTTTCGCGCAACCAGCTTCTCGATCTCATGCGCCGGCGCAATGACGATGTGTTCGACCGGACGGTCGATGTGCTTATCCTGAGGCTAAGGCGGAAGATCGAGCCGAGCCCGCGAAATCCGTGCTTCATCCGCACCGAACGCGGGCTAGGTTATGTGTTCGACGCGCCGGTCGAACCGCTGGCGGTTTCCTGAAGCCTGGCGTCATTGAGGACTTCACGCACACGAAGCGCCAGGGTTTCCCGCCGGTATGGCTTTTCCAGAATACGTTCGGGCATGGGAGGCGATGGCCGGTCCGGCGGCGTCTGGCGCATGAAGCCGGAGCAGAAAAGCACCGGCAGCCGCGGCCGGACCTTCAATGCATGTTCCGCAAGTTCGGGGCCGTTTACCCCGCCGGCCAGCACAACGTCGGTGAAGAGCAGGTCGAAATTTTCCGCCCGGATACTCTCCAGCGCGTCATCCGCATTGGAGACCGCGGTTACCAGGTAACCAAGGCTGGAAAGCATGTCGACCGCCGTTTCACGGACGAGGTCCTCATCTTCTACAACCAGAATCCTCTCCCCATTTGCCTGGGGCGGGGAAATGGCCGCAGCCTTGGCCGGCTCGGGCAGCCTTGCCGTGTTCGCGGCGGGGAAGCGAAGCTCGATTGACGTCCCCTTCGACGGCGCGCTTTCGATCTCGATGCGTCCTCCGGACTGGCGCACGAAGCCATAGACCATCGAAAGTCCGAGACCGCTTCCGCGTCCGAAGGGTTTCGTGGTGAAGAAAGGCTCCAGAACCCTTGCCCGGACATCGGCGGTCATACCACTGCCGGTATCGCTTACAAAGATCGCGACTTCACCGGTTCCGCCCTGCGCATCCGGCTTCGAGCGCGTCGTGATGGTGATCTGCCCGCGCCCGTCGATGGCGTCTCTGCTGTTGAAGACGAGGTTGAAGAGCGCGTTTTCCATTTGCGCCGGATCGACCATGACAGGAGGGATCGCGCGGTCGAGGTCGAGCAGAAGCTCGATGCCCGGATCGAGGCTGTAGCCGAGCAGGTCGTTCAGGCTCTCCACAAGATCGTTAAGGTCAGTCACCTGCGGCAGAAGTGCCTGCCGGCGGGCGAAGGAGAGAAGACGCTGCGTCATGGCAGCGCCGCCTTCGGCTGCTTCGAGGGCGCGCAGAGAGCGGCTTTTCAGCTTTTGGGAGGCGGAATCGTCGTCATGGATGAGCTGAAGATTGCCAACGATCGCCGCAAGACGGTTGTTAAAATCATGTGCGATTCCGCCTGTAAGCTGGCCGACGGCTTCCATCTTCTGCGCCTGCTGCAATTGCTGCTGCAGGGCCTTGCGGTCGGTCAGGTCCGTCAGGCTGGCGATCACGCCGCCCTTGGGCATCGCGCCTGCGCGAATTTCGATCGTCCGGCCATCCGGCGTGTGCAATTCGAGGACCGCAAAGGGCGCGATGCGTCCGCGCGCGAAACGCGGTAGGTCGATTGAGCGTCCGTCGACCGTACGTGCCTTCACGTTGGTCGCCGAAAGCCTTTCGAGCAATTCCGGCATCGAAACGCCTTCGCGGATCTCCCCGGGGTTCAGGCCGCTCAGTTCCGTAAAGCGCGGGTTCCAGGCGATCAGGCGGCCCTGGCTGTTGAAGAGCGATATTCCGTCGGAAAGGTTGTCGAAAATCGCCTGCAGCGTCTTCGCGTTGTCGGCGAGCTTTTCGGAAAGTTCCTCGCGCTCGATAGCCTGGCGCTTGAATATGTCGAAGGCGCGGGCAAGATCGCCCAGTTCGTCCTGCCGTTCCACGCCGGGAACTTCCGCGCTGCGGTCTCCGGCGGCGAGGCGCGTCATGGCGCCGGTTGCGCGGCGCAGGTTCGTGGCGACGTCGCGCATGACGAAACTGGCGGCGCCCAGGGCGGCAAGCAGGCAAAGGCCAGCGACGGCGAGAAGCGCGGATTTGCCGAAACGAAGAACCGAGATCGTTTCCTCGCTGCGCATGAGGGCGGATGAGCGCACCACGTCGGCAAGGGAAGAAACCGTCGCCGTCAGTTGAGCCGACGCCGTGTTGATCGCCGCCAGCAACACCTCCGAGCGGTTACGCGTGCTGAGCTGCCTGAGCCGGCTGACGAAGATCGGCTCCAGTGCATCGATCTTGCCGTTGAGGGACGCGTGCGGCCCGAAGGCGAGTTCGCTTTCCACCGATTTTGCGGTCTTTGCGAAACGCTCGCGGATTTCCTCGACTGCATTGACCGTTTCCGCCGCACTTGCCTCCAGCACGAGTTCGCTCACATCTCCCAGGCGCGCCACGAGGCTCGCCGAGAGGGTGTTCGGGTCGCTGGATGTATCTTCGACCCTTTTGGCGGAGTTCCGGAAGTCGGCAAGGGCGGTCAATGCGTGCGTCATGCCGGCGTCCGCCGCGAGACGCTCACCGGTGACGTCCAAAAGCGCCCTCAGTATCCCTTCCAGGCGCGCGGCAAGGCGAACGGCGGAAGGAACATCCGTTGGCCGGGGAATGTTCTTTTCGTTGAGGCGCGGCAGGCTGATGGCGAGTTCGGTAAACTCGGCAAGGCGCGCCTCGATTTCGGCACGCCCCGCCGCGATCTGCCGTTCGCTTCTGAGTTCGGCGATATATGGCGCGCGCGCGGCAAGGCTCGCGCTCCGCTCCGCCACCGTCAGGACAAGAGAAAGATCGCTCAGACTGTCAGCCTGAAGGGTCTCAAGCGCCGTTTCGGTGCGCGTGAACCCATGCCAGCCGGTGACGCCGGCAAGAAGCGTCAGGCCGACCAGCGCGCCGAGCGCCACCATCAACCGTCCATGGACACCGCGCGGCCTCAGGGTGCTTGACATGTTTCCCCGCATGAGGGGCTATTCGGACGGCAAGGCCCCGTTTGTGCTTACCTTGCCACCAGCGCCATCCCCGTTTCGTTGAAACATGCCACCGCATCGGTGCCGGGCGCAACGGCGCCGGCGACATTATGATCGATAGCGAAGAGTTCGCCGACGTCGCTTTCAAGCGCGTATTCCATGTGCGAGCCGAGGTAGACGGACTTTCGCACGACGACCGGGAGACCCTCCTCCTTGCGGGTGGTGTCGAGGCGGATGGCGTTCGGGCGGATCGCGACGAGCACATCCTCCGGGGCTTCCGGACGGTCCGGCACCTTGATGTGAACACCGCCGACATCCACCATGGCGGAGCGTTCGGCCCGGCCCGTGATCCGGCCTTCGATCAGGTTGGCGCCGCCTATGAAGTCGGCGACAAAGCGGTCGGCCGGGCGCTCGTACAGATCACGGGGCGTGCCTTCCTGGGCGATGACGGCCCTGTTCATCACGATGATCTTGTCGGAAACGGCAAGCGCTTCCTCCTGGTCGTGGGTGACATAGATGGAGGTCAGGCCCAGGCTTTGCTGCAGATCGCGGATGTCGTCGCGCATGCGCCGGCGCAGCTTGGCGTCGAGGTTGGAAAGCGGCTCGTCGAAAAGAAGCACTTCCGGTTCGAGAACGAGTGCGCGCGCCACGGCCACGCGCTGCTGCTGGCCGCCGGAAAGCTCGCTCGGCAGGCGGTTTTCGTAGCCTGCCAGGCCGACGAGCCTGAGGCCTTCGGCCGCCTTTTCCTCCCGGTCCTTGCGCGAGATGCCGGACATTTCGAGGCCGAAGGAAACGTTCTCGATCACCGTCATATGCGGAAAGAGCGCATAGCTCTGGAAGACCATGGCCACGTTGCGGTCCGTTGCGTGAAGCAGCGTCACGTCCTTGCCGCCGATCAGGACCTTGCCTTCGCTGACGGATTCAAGCCCCGCGATCATGCGCAAGGTCGTGGTTTTGCCGCAGCCCGACGGGCCGAGCAGCGTGACAAGCGTGCCGGGAGCGGCCGTAAAACTTACGTTGTCGACGGCGACGACGTTTCCGAAACGGCGGGTGACATCGCGGAATTCAACGCCGCCCGATTTGGTGTCGACGCTCATGCGGGGACCTCCTGTTTGACTGCGTCAGAGGATGTTCTTCTTGAAACCTTGCGCTCGCCGACGGCGAACTGGATGAGGGTGATGGCCGCTGCCATGATGACGATCAGCGTTGCGCTGTAGGCGATTGCGAGGCCGTATTCGCCGTTTTCCACACGGCCGACGATATAGGATGTCGCAAGGTCGTAGCGCGCACTGACAAGGAAGATCACTGCGCTGACCGATGTGATCGCACGTACGAAAGAATAGACGAGAGCCGCCACGATCGCGGGCCGAAGCAGCGGCAGCACCACGCGGCGCACCGTCTGGGCGCTGGTCGCGCCGAGCGTCATCGCGCATTCGTCGAGGCTCTTGTCGATCTGGCTCATCGCCGCCACGCCGGCGCGGATGCTGACCGGCATGTTGCGGTAAATGAAGCAGAGCACGAGGATGATGCCCGTGCCGGTGATCTCCAGCGGAGGCGTGTTGAAGGCGAGAATGTAGCTGACGCCGATAACCGTACCGGGAATGGCGAAGCTCAACATGGTGATGAACTCGAAACCCGCCTGGCCGGCGAAGCGCTGGCGCACCAGCAGATAGGCCGTGAGGAGGCCCATGCCGGCGGTCAGCGGTGCCGAGATGGCGGCAATCTCCAGCGTGGTAAACAGCGAATCCCACGCCCGTCCCGACCAGAGAAGTCCGAAGTCGGTCCATTCCAGCCCGAAGTTTGCGGCGAAATGGTCGAGCGAGAAGCTGTTGTCCCGGCCCCAGTTCTTCACGAAGCCGCCGAACATGATCATCGTATAGAGGATCAGCGTGAAGATCGCCCAGGGAATGGCGGTTGCGTAGCAAACGTATTTCAGCCCGCGAGGAAGCTCGGAAGGCCGGCCGGAATCTCCCTTTCCGGTCAGCGTCTGGTAGGATTTCTTGCCGAGCCAGCGGCGCTGTACGTAGAACGCGCCGACGCACAGCATCAAAAGGACGATGGCAAGCGCGCCCGCACGGCCGGGGTCGTTTTGCGATCCCACGACGGCGAAGAAGATCTTGGTCGAAAGAACGTCGTAATTGCCGCCGAGAACGAGCGGGTTGCCGAAGTCCGCGAGGCTTTCGATAAAGCCGATGAGGAAGGCGTTGGCAAGGCCGGGGCGCAGGAGCGGCCAGGTGACGTATTTGAATGTCTGCCACCGGTTGGCGCGCAGTGTGTGCGAGGCTTCTTCCATGGAAGGAGCGATGCCCTGCACGACGCCGATCAGAACGAGGAAGGCGATGGGCGTGAAAGCGAGCGCCTGAGTGATGAGAATGCCGGGCAGCCCGTAGATCCAACGAGACGGCGCGACATCGAAGGCGTCCGCGAAGAAGTTCGTCACCGTACCGTTGCGTCCGAAGAGCAGGATGATCGCAAGGCTGATCACGAAGGGCGGCGTGATGATCGGCAGAACAGTGAGCAGCCGCAAGCCGCGCTTGAAGGGGAAATTCGTGCGCGTCGCGACCAGCGCGAAGGCAAGCCCGAGAAGGGTGGTGATTGCACCGGTCAGGACGCCAAGGCGCAGGCTGTTCCAGAAGACGCCGCAACGCCGGTTTTCGCTGATGCAGGAAAGACTCCAGATATCCTGGTCCGTCATCCTGTGAAAGAAAGAGACGAGTGCCGATTGTTCGCCGTCGGGTATGGCGGCATTCGTCAGGATCGTGCTGACGGGCAGGAAGACGAAGAAGAGTATCGTGCCGATCACGAGGCCGATCGCGCCCGTGACGAACCGGTCGCCTTTCATCCAGCCGCGCGCGGCAAGGCCTTCCGTCAGCATGAAAAGGAACGAGAAGAGCGTTACGTTCGCGCCGTAGCCGAAGCCGTTTTGAAAACCGTCTGTTGAACCCAGCAGGCTTTCAAGGAATGTCCAGGACCAGCCGTTCAAACCGAAGGCGAAGCCCTGCAGGATCATATATGCGATGCCGATGATGCCGGCCGCCGTCAGTGACGTGGCGCGAGCGTGCACATCCTTCGTCAGATAGACGATCGGCAAGAGCAGGGGCACCAGCAACGGCAGGAGCCAAGGCGCGGAGCCGAAGAGGCCGGCAAAAAGAGCGGGCAGGGACCATGTCCGGTCGTCGGACAACGGCGTGTCGTACCACGGCAGGAGAGCGAATCCGATCCAGCCCGCGGCGAGCCAGAACCATTGGCTGCGTCGCATGTCGTTACGTCCTTGGAATATACGATTCGTCCGCCAACCGCGGACAAGCATTCGATGAACGAGAGAGCGGCCGGCTCTTTGCTACGCGTTTCGGCTCACGTCGGGAGGGAGCCGGCCGCCTGATGAGAGCGTCATGGCCGCAAAGAAAGCGGGCATGACGCTCTAACGCTCTGAGTTCGATCAACCTTCCGCTTCCGGATTCTACCATCCGATTGCGGGTCAATCTGACGGCTTGCCCTTAATTGAGGCTGCCGATCTCATCATCCCAGCGCGACAGCAGGCGCTGACGCGTCGCGGAGCTTCCGTATTCCTTGAAGTCGTAGTCGATAAGCTTCACCGTATCGAGGCTCGGTGCCTCCGGCGGAACCTTCGCGCCGGCGTTCGAGGGAACCTGGAAGCTCTTCACCGACGCACCGATTTCCTGTGCTTCGGCGGTCAGCGCCCAGTCGTACCACTTGCGCGCGGCTTCCGGGTTCGGACCGCCTTTGATGATGCTCATCGAGCCGATTTCGTAGCCCGTGCCTTCGCAAGGCGCGATCACCTTGACCGGGAATCCGCCAACGCGCTGCTGCACGCCGTCATGCATGAAGTTGATGCCGATGCCGGTTTCACCGCGTGCGGCGGCTTTCGCGGGTGCGGAGCCGGATTTGGTGTACTGGTTGATGTTGTTGTGAAGCTGCTTTTGATAATCGAAGGCGGCGTCTTCGCCCAGAAGCTGCACGAGAGAGGCAAGAGCGGTATAGGCCGTGCCGGAGGAATTCGGGTTCGCGATCTGGATCTCGCCCTTGTATTCCGGCTTGATCAGGTCGGCCCAGCACTTCGGCACCGGCAGGCCTTTGTCTTCCAGAACCTCGGTGTTGTAGGTGAAGCCGAGCGCGCCCGCGTAAATGCCGACCGTGCGGTTGCCCGAAGAGGTCGCCTGTGAGACCGCCCAGGGCTGCAGCTTTTCGAGCATCGGCGAGATGTATTCCTCAGTCAGGCCTTCTTCGGCCGCCTGCAGGTGCGGGTCTCCGGTGCCGCCCCACCAGACGTCACCTTTCGGATTGCTGGCTTCGGCCTTGAGCTGGGCATAGGTCTCGCCGGAGCTTTTGCGCGTCATGGCGACGTCAACGCCGGTTGCGCGAGAGAAGCCGTTGGCCATCGCCGAGCACCACTCCTCGCCGACGCTGCAGTAAAGGACCAGGCTTTCGGCCATCGCCGCGCCGCTGGACATCGTCACGGCGAGTGCGGCGGTCGAGGCGAAAAGGCGGAGCTTTCCGGAGATCTTTTTCATCGTTTCCTCCAAACAGAATTATCCGGGGCTTTAAACAGCCCCGTTTTGCGGACGATCGCCAGACTGCCGGTCCATGGTCAAAGAAACGATCCGACCGGCGTTTTGCAGCGAACCCGTTCATCCAGCCTGCAAGCGCGATATGAACCGGGAATTTCAGCCGCCCGGCGCCGCTTGTAATTCTGTTAACAGACGAAACCTGTCGCTTTGCTCAGGAAACCCTTCAGGCCAGGGGTACAGGCGAAAATTGTATTGCCTTCCATCAGGCCGTTATCGGCCATGAAGTCGTTCACGAAGCCGCCCGCTTCGGCGATGAGGACAATGCCGGCCATCACGTCCCAGGAGTTGATGTGGTTTTCGAAGTACCCGTCAAGGCGGCCGGCGGAAACAAGGGCGAGAGACAGCGCGCCGGCGCCCTGGCCGCGATGGCTGCAACGCTCCTCGAACAGTGTGGCGATGGTGTTGACGTGGAGTTCCGCGGGCTTGCGGAAATTGGCGCCGATCGCCACGACCGCCTCCGTCGGCTCGGTCGTGGTGGATACGCTGATAGGCTCTCCGTTGAGGGTCGCGCCCTGGCCGGCAGCCGCGGAATAAAGCTCGTCCTGGATCGGGTCGTAAATCACGCCGACGGAAGGCCTGCCGTCCACGACGAGGCCGATCGAAACGCACCAGAAGCCGATGCCGCGCACGAAGTTATGCGTGCCGTCGATCGGATCGACGACCCAGACGATGCGCTCCGGGGTGCCGCCGGTTTCCTCGCCGATGAAACCGTCTTCGGGAAACACCGCGGCCAGACGCGTGCGGATCAGCTTTTCCGTTTCCTTGTCGACTTCGCTGACGAAATCCTGCGTGCCCTTCGCCTCCACGGTGAAGCGGCGGTTCCGGAAACGGTCGAGGGCAAGCTTGCCGGCCTCTCGCGCGGCGGCTTCGGCGACGCGCCGGCGTGCCGACAGGAGTGCTTCGTTCGCATTCGACATGAAATCGTCCTCATATAAAAAAATCTGTCTTGGCCGTGTCCGGTTAAACGCCGTATGTGAACGGACGATTTCAGTTTCACCGGATAATCGTGTGCGCAATCAAGATGTGCGGAACCGATAGGACGGCAAGCCGTGCCTGCCCGGCTTGAAGGCGAAAAGGCTTCCGGACATCGGGTATTCCAGGAGAAGATCTGGATCGTTTCCGGGCCTCAGGCTCGTCACGACAAGCGTGTCGAGATCCGGCCCGCAAAAGCAGGGGATCGTCGGACGGGGAACAGGCATCTCGACCTTTTCGATCAGTTCCCCGGCAGGCGAAAAACAGTTGACGACGCCTGCGGATACGCCCGCCGACCAGTAGTTGCCTTCGCTGTCGATCGCCGCACCGTCCGGGCGGCCGTCCTCGTTCTTCAGCTCAACGAAGCGGCGGCGGTTCGTCGCCGAACCGGTTTGCGGGTCGAAATCCCAGATGTCGACGTAACCGGGGGTGCTGTCGGAGTGATACATCCTCGTTCCGTCGGGCGACCAGGACAAGCCGTTCGAGACATAGAGCCCGTCGACGACTTTCGTCACCTGGCCATCCATCGTCACCCGGTAGAGCGCGCCGATCGGTTCGCGCGGCGAGCTTTCGTGCATCGTACCGACCCAGAACGCTCCGTCGGGACCGACCTTGCCGTCGTTGGTGCGGGTGCGCGCGTCATCTTTCTCGATGTCCGCGATATGGATTTCTTCACCCGTTTGCGGGTCGAACAGAACGACGGAGTTTCGACGGGCGACGATGAGGCGCCCGTCGTCCGTCAAACCGAAGGAACCTATGGTGTCGGCGAACGACCAGGCCTTGCGTTCGCCGCTCGCCCAGTCGCAGGCGTGGATGGCGCAGCCCTTGATGTCGCACCACAGTAGTGTGCCGGAGCGCTCGTCCCAGGTCGCCCCTTCGCCAAGTTCGTTGCGCACGTCGATCAGACAGCGGATTTCATGATTCACTGGAATGTCCCTCAAAAATTCAAGCGCCGAAGACGTGGGCTCCGGTGTCGGCGGTGCCGACCATCGTGCGGAACGCGGCGAAGAGATCCCGCCCTACGCCCGCCTGATTGGCCGAAAGATCGGCGGTTACAGGCTCGCGCGCATCGAATTCCTGCCTGTCGACCAGAACTTCCAGCGTTCCTTTCGTTGCATCGACACGCACTATATCGCCATCGCGCACCTTCGCGATGGGCCCGCCTTGCGCGGCTTCCGGCGTGACATGGATCGCAGCCGGCACCTTGCCGGATGCGCCGGACATGCGCCCGTCCGTCACAAGCGCGACCTTCAGCCCCCGGTCCTGCAGAACGCCAAGGGCTGGCGTGAGCTTGTGAAGCTCGGGCATCCCGTTCGCTTTCGGCCCCTGGAAACGGATGACGGCGACGAAATCCGAAGTCAGCTTCCCCGCCTTGTAGGCTTCCTGCATCTCTTCTTGCGAATGGAAGACGCGGGCAGGCGCCTGGACGATCTGATGTTCGGACTTGACGGCGGAAACCTTGATGACCGCCTTGCCGAGGTTGCCCGAAAGGACGGAAAGTCCGCCCGTCGGGTGGAACGGTTTTGCGGCCGTGGCGAGCACCTTGTCGTTGCCGGAAACCTGCGGAGCGGCTTCCCGGCGCACCGTGCCGTCGTCATTGAGCTTGGCTTCCACGGTGTAACCCGAAAGGCCGGTGCCGTTCACCGTGCGCACGTCCTCGTGCAGGAGGTTGTCCGAAAGCAGTTCGCGGATAAGGAAACCGAGCCCGCCGGCGGCCTGGAAATGGTTCACGTCGGCAAGGCCGTTCGGATAGATGCGCGCAAGCAGGGGGACGACGTCCGAAAGGTCGGAAATATCGTCCCACGTCAGCCTGATCCCGGCTGCGTGGGCGATGGCGACAAGGTGCATGGTGTGGTTCGTGGAGCCGCCGGTGGCGTGCAGGCCGACGACACCGTTGACGATGGCGCGTTCGTCGATCACCTCGCCCGCGGGCGTGTATTCGTTGCCAAGTGCGGTGATCGCAAGTGCGCGTTGCGCGGCCTCCTTGGTTAGCGCATCGCGCAAGGGCGTGTTCGGGTTTACGAAGCTTGCGCCCGGCAGATGCAGGCCCATGATCTCCATGAGCATCTGGTTGGAGTTTGCCGTGCCGTAGAACGTGCAGGTGCCGGGTGAGTGGTAGGATTTCGATTCCGCTTCCAGAAGGGCGGCGCGGTCCACCTTTCCTTCGGAATAAAGCTGGCGCACCTTCGCCTTCTCGTCGTTGGGCAGACCCGACGGCATGGGCCCGGCCGGCACGAACACCGCCGGCAGGTGCCCGAAGGAGAGCGCGGAGATGACGAGCCCCGGCACGATCTTGTCGCAAATGCCAAGGAAGACCGCGGCGTCGAACATCTGGTGCGACAGGCCGACCGCCGCGGCCATGGCGATCACGTCGCGCGAGAAGAGAGAAAGTTCCATGCCCGCCTGACCCTGGGTGACGCCGTCGCACATCGCCGGTACGCCGCCGGCCACCTGCGCCACGGCGCCCATGTCCCGGGCCGCTTCGCGGATGAGATCCGGAAACCGTTCATAGGGCTGGTGCGCGGAAAGCATGTCGTTATAGGCGGTGATGATGCCGAGGTTCGGCACAACGTCGCCGGAAAGCCGCTCCTTGTCGACAAGCCCGCAGGCCGCGAACCCGTGGGCGAGATTGCCACAGGAAAGCGTGCCCCGGCGCGGGCCGTCCTCGCCCGCCTTGCGGATGCGCTCTAGATATGTTTCACGGCTGTCGCGGCTTCTTTTCGCGATACGCTCCGTAACTTCGCCAATCCTCTCGTGAACGGTCATCGGTCAATTCCCCTGGCTTTCGGGCAGCCCGGCCGGTGGCACGCGGGCTTCATCCTCAATGGTGCTCTAAATCGATTTAGGGCGGTCGGGCGGTTTCGCATCGCCCGCCTGCCGGTTCAGATCATGTCTTCGAACCAGGTACGCCCGTCGCGTTCTATCAGCGCGATGGAGGCCGAAGGTCCCCAGGTGCCGGAGGTATAGCCCTTCGGCGCGTCCTTGGCCTGCGACCAGCATTCCAGGATAGGGTCTACCCAGGCCCAGGCGGCGTCGACCTCGTCGCGGCGCATGAAGAGCGTCTGGTTGCCGCGGATCACGTCCATGATCAGGCGCTCGTAGGCGTCCGGATTGCGCACCTTGAAGGCATCGGCGAACGACATGTCGAGGGGAACCTCGCGCAGGCGCATGCCGCCGGGGCCAGGGTCCTTGATCATGATCTGCATGCGCACGCCCTCATTTGGCTGAAGCCGGATGACAAGGCGGTTCGCGTTGATGGAGCCTGCTTCGCTGTCGAAAATCGAATGCGGGATCGGGCGGAACTGGACGACGATCTCCGAAACGCGGGCTGCGAGCCGCTTGCCGGTCCTGAGGTAAAACGGCACGCCCGACCAGCGCCAGTTGGCGATCTCCGACTTGATTGCGACGAAGGTCTCGGTCGTCGAATCGCTACGCCCCAGCTCTTCCAGATATCCCGAAACGGCGCCGCCGGCGGAAGCTCCCGCACGATATTGGCCGCGTACGGTGCGTTTTTCGGCGGTTTCCGGGTCAAGCGGCGTAAGCGCCTTGAGAACCTTGAGCTTTTCGTCGCGCACGGAATCCGCATCCATGGATTCCGGCGGCTCCATGGCGACAAGGCAGAGCAACTGGAGCAGGTGGTTCTGCACCATGTCGCGCAGCGCGCCTGCCGTATCGTAATAGCCGGCGCGGCCTTCCACGCCGAGGCTTTCGGCAACCGTGATCTGCACGTGGTCGATATGGGCGGAGTTCCACAGCGGTTCGAACAGGGCATTGGCGAAGCGGAGCGCCATCAGGTTCTGGACCGTCTCCTTGCCCAGGTAATGGTCAATCCGGAATATCTGATCTTCGCGGAAAACCCTACCGACCGTGTCGTTGAGTTTCTTCGCCGAAGCGCCATCCTTGCCGATCGGCTTTTCAATGACGACGCGCGACTTGTCGCTCACCAGGTCGTGCGCGCCGATGCGCTCGCAAATCGGGGCGAAGAAATCCGGCGAAACGGCGAGATAGAATGCGCGCACCACATCGGGGCGTTCTCCGAGCAGCCTGGCCAGATCCGGCCAGCCCTTGTCGGCGCCTGCGTCCACGGCAAGATAGTCTATGCGTTCAAGGAAGCGCTTGAACACGGTCTCGTCGATGTCGCCAACGTGTTCGCGTACGGACGCTTCTGCCCAGTCCCTGTATTTGCCGGGTTCGAGATCGCGGCGGGCGCAGGCGATGATGCGGGCCTCGTCAGGCAGTTGCCCGTCGCAATCACGGTGATAGAGAGCCGGCAGCAGCTTGCGGTGCGCAAGGTCGCCGGTTGCGCCGAAGACGATCAGATCGAAGGGGTCCACTTCGATGACGCGGGATGCCATGGGACGTGAATCCTCAAGGTTGAGCTTGCAAGGAAGCGAGGTCGCCCAGGGAGGGAAGGTCGGCGCCTCGCCGCGAACAGGTTATAGCCGCCGCATCGACGGCGAACGACAGAATGGCGGACAATGTGTCCACATCGATATTGCGCAGTCGATCCGCCTTCAATAGCCCTTTGCGCGACAGTGCGGCAAGAAGGGCTGCTTGAAAACTGTCGCCCGCGCCGACGGTATCGGCAACATCGACCGTCCTGCCCGGAACGTGAAGTTCCCTCCCTGCGGTGAAACCGTAAGCGCCCTTTCCGCCGTCGGTGACGATGACAAGGCGGACGCCGCGTTCGATCCAGGATGCGGCCAAGGTCACCCGGTCCGCGCCGGAGTAGAGGTTCTCGAGATCTTCCGCGCTGATTTTCAGGATATGGACGTGATCGAGAAGTTCTTCGAGCCGGGCTCGCCAGCTTTCCATGTCCGGGACGACTGTCGGCCGGATGTTCGGGTCGTAGGAGATCACGCGCCTTGCGCTTTCGCGCCTGACGAGATCGAGCACGCTCATGCCGACCGGTTCCACAAGTGCGGAAAACGAGCCGAGGTGGATCGCCTCGATCTTGTCGTCAAGCTTCGGCAGGTCTCCGGTTTCGATCAGGCGGTCCGCCGCACCCTCGCCGTTGAAGGCATATTCGGGAGAGCCGTCCGGGCCGAGGCTGACCACGGAAAGGGTGGTCGGCGCGTTTTTCTGGACGGCGAAGCGCAGGTCGACGCCTTCGCTTTTCAGGGCCTGGCGCAAGCGCCGGCCGAACAGGTCCGTGGAAAGCCCGCTGAAAAATGCCGCCTGCGTTTCAAGGCGCGACAGGCCGACGGCGACATTGAACGGCGAGCCGCCAATCCGGGCGTCGATCTGGAAGCCGGTCGCCGTTTCTTCGGCGAAAAGGTCGAACAGCGCTTCGCCGCACACGAGGATCATGGGGTCTTTTCGTCCATTTGCATGAAATCGGAAAAGGTCCCGCCGGCCGAAGCCGGCGGGTTCAGTCAGGCTGCCTGGGCGTTTTCCGGCGGCTCCATGGCGCCGGTCATGATGGCGACCGCATCGGACATGGAAAAATCCTTGGGGTCGATGACGGCATGCCGCCGTCCAAGACGATGTATGTGGATGCGGTCTGCCACTTCGAAGACATGCGGCATGTTGTGCGAAATCAGCACGATGGGCAGGCCGCGCGCCTTCACGTCCTTTATGAGCTCCAGAACGCGCCGGCTTTCCTTCACGCCAAGGGCGGCTGTGGGCTCGTCCATGATGACGACCTTGGAGCCGAAGGCGGCGGCGCGGGCGACCGCGATACCCTGGCGCTGGCCGCCCGACAGCGTTTCCACCGCCTGGTTGATGTTCTGGATCGTCAGGAGGCCGAGATCGTTGAGCTTCTCGCGCGAGATTCGCTCCATAGCCTTGCGGTCGAGCTTCCTGAAATACTTGCCGAAGAAGCCTGGCACCCGGATTTCCCGGCCCATGAACATGTTGTCGGCGATGGAAAGCGCCGGCGACAGGGCGAGGTTCTGGTAAACCGTCTCGATCCCTGCTTCTCGCGCATCCATCGGCGAGGTGAAGTGGATCGGGCTGCCCTCCAGCCGGATTTCTCCTTCATCCGGCACGACCGCACCGGATATGGTCTTGATGAGGGTCGATTTGCCAGCGCCGTTGTCACCGATCACCGCCAGGATTTCGCCCGGATAAAGGTCGAAATCCGTATGGTCGAGCGCGACGACGCGCCCGTAACGCTTGACGAGGCCGCGTGCGGTGAGAATCGGTTCGCGCTTGGAGGTGTCCCGGGTCATGATGCCACCTTTCTGATCCACTGGTCGATTGCCACGGCGAAGATGATGAGCAGGCCGATCAGGAGATAGGTCCACTGCGGGTCCGTTCCGATCAGGCGCAAGCCGAGCGAGAAGACGCCGACGATGAGCGCGCCGAACATCATGCCGAGGATCGAGCCGCGCCCGCCGAAGAGCGAAATGCCGCCGATCACGACAGCGGTGATGGATTCGATGTTGGTGAATTGTCCCGCCGTTGGCGAAACGGATCCCAGCCGGCCGATCAGAACCCAGCCTGCGAAGGCGCAAATCAGGCCGCCGAGCGAATAGACCGAAATAAGGGTTCGCCTGACCCGCACGCCGGAAAGCTCCGCCGCTTCAGGATCGTCGCCGATGGCGTAAACGTGCCGACCCCAGGACGTGTGATTTAGAACGTATTGCAGCAGCAGGACGAGAAGGATCATGCCGATCACGCCATAGGTGAACACGGCTCCGCCAATATTTATTTTTTCGCCGAAGAACTGGAGAAGCGGGGCCTGTTCGGAGATATCCTGGCTGCGGATCGTTTCATTGGCCGAATAAAGGAAGTTCGTCGCCAGCACGATCTGCCACATGCCAAGCGTCACGATAAAGGGCGGCAGCTTCATGCGCGACACAAGCGTGCCGTTGATGAAGCCGCAAAAAGCGCCGCAGCCGAGACCGCACATGACGGCGAATCCAGCGGGCAAGCCGTAACGGAAGGTGAAGTGCCCCATCACGGTCGATGACAGCACCATGATCGCGCCGACCGAAAGATCGATGCCCGCGGTCAGCACGACGAGCGATTGCGCCATGCCGACGATGCCGACGATCGCCACCTGCTGCAGGATCAGAGTAAGCGCGAAGGGAGAGAAGAACTTCGAACCCAGGATTATGCCGAAGCCCGCGACGGAAGCGAGCAGCACGATCAGCGGCACGCCCGCGGGGTGGGAGTGCAGCGTGTGCTGTATCTGGTCGAGCAGGCTTCGGGAGTGCGTGTCGAAACTCGCGACCCCGGTCGAGCTTCCGTCAAGCCCCTTTTCGAAGTCGCGGTCTTTTGCCGTTTGTGCATCGGCCATGGTTGTCTCCACCCTTAATGGTCGGAAGCGGGGCTCTCAGGCGTTGCGAATTGGCTGCTTTCGCCCCTTTCCGGATACGGCTTCGTCTTGTCGGCGCTTCCGTGGGCGGCGAGGCGGCCTGATGCCGCCTCGCCCTCTTTTTTCCGGTTCAGATCAGCCCCAGCACTTGTCCATGCCTTCCTTGGTGTCGATGGATTCGACGCCGGGAGCGGGCTTGTCGGTCACGAGGGAAACGCCAGTGTCAAAGAAGTTCTTGCCTTCCGTCGGCTCCGGCTTGGCGCCGCTGTCGGCCCAGGCCTTGATCGCCTCGATGCCGAGCGATGCCATGAGCAGAGGGTATTGCTGCGAAGTCGCGCCGATGATGCCGTCCTGGACATTCTGAACGCCCGGGCAGCCACCGTCCACCGACACGATCAGGACGTCGTTTTCGCGGCCCACGGCCTTGAGCGCCTCATAGGCGCCGGCGGCCGCCGGCTCGTTGATCGTGTAGACCACGTTGATGGTGGGATCCTTGGTGAGGAGGTTTTCCATGGCCGTGCGGCCGCCTTCCTCGTTGCCCGCAGTCACGTCGTGGCCGACGATGCGCGAGTCGTCCTCGTCACCCCACTTGTTCGGGTCTTTCACGTCGATGCCGAAGCCGGTGAGGAAGCCCT
Source organism: Hongsoonwoonella zoysiae (assembly GCF_013266695.1). Lineage (GTDB taxonomy): Bacteria > Pseudomonadota > Alphaproteobacteria > Rhizobiales > Stappiaceae > Hongsoonwoonella > Hongsoonwoonella zoysiae. Next base: position 584,450 of record NZ_JABRXF010000001.1, on the reverse strand, counting down.
GGTCGCGCAGCACGCCGACCGACGGCTGGCTGACGGCGAGGTCGAGCAGGGCGATCTTCGCATCGCTCGCGGCATCTCCGAGCGAGGCCGCCGCCCATTGGCCGATCAGCTCGCCGGCCTTGAAATTGTCGGTCGCGAATGTCGCGTCGGCGGCATCGATCGGCTCAAGCGGCGTGTCGAGCGCGATCACGAGGATGCCGGCATCGCGCGCCTGCTTGACGCTGTCGACGATCGCCTTGGTGTCGGAGGCGGTGAGCAGAATACCCTTCGCACCGTCGGCAATGCAGGTTTCGATCGCCGCCACCTGGCTCTGATGGTCGCCGTCGATCTTGCCGGCGTAGGATTTCAGCGTGATGCCGAGTTCATCGGCCTTGGCGGTGGCGCCTTCCTTCATCTTCACGAAGAACGGATTGGTGTCCGTCTTGGTGATGAGGCAGGCGGTGATGTCCTCGGCCTGCGCCGGGGCAATGGCTGCCATTGCGCCCATGGTTGCAAGGACGGAGCCGGTCATTAGGAGCTTGCGGATCATGTGTTTTCCTCCCTGGTCTATCGTGGTGGTGACGCACGGGAGCTGACCAGTCCGGCTTCCGTGCGTGTCTGAGAGCGGAGTTCGGCCGTGCCGGCTGACGCCGGCCCTTCGCCTTGCCCCGGGTCGTCGCCCGTCAGGATCGAGGCCCTGGGCGAGAAGTTGAAGAACATCGGCAGGCTGGCGGCGCCGATCGCCCCCGCATCCGGGCCGAACGATCCGCGCTCGATCATTGGCGGCTTGCGTGCCTCCGGCGCGGTATTGGCCATGGCCTGGCGAAGGCGCGACATGAGCTGTTCGATCAGGCCTCCATCAATATCCGCGTCGATTACCAGTATCGATACGTCGACGATGGCGTGGGCCGACCAGACGGCGGGAAGAAGCGCGTCGATGCAGTCGTCGAGCCATTCGACCACGGCTGGCTGACCTGTTTCCACCGCCTGCTCGAGGTCCGTGCGGCTGGCGGTCGCAATGCCGCGAAAGGCCAGATGCCGGGTGAGGGCGGCGAGCGATGCGCGCGTAATGAGAAGATCCCAGGGACCGGAGGGTTTCGGCGCGGATGGGAGCTTGCTCGGCGGGACGGGCATGACCGCGAAATGGCCGGCATTGCCGGAGACGCCGCGCAGGCAATCGCCACCGGTCACGACGCCGCCGCCGATCGCCGGGCCGATGAAAACGTAAAGGAAATCATCGTGTTGGCGACCGACGCCATAGAAAAGTTCGGCGATTGTCGCAGCAGTTGCGTCGTTTTCGCAGAAGACCGGGAAAGGCAGCGCCCCTTCCAGCAGCCTGCGAAAGTCGACATCGTCCCAAAGGCGAAACGTGTCGCCCGGAAGACCGAGCTCATGCAGCCATGCACCCAGGTTGAAGGGTATGCCGAGGCCGACGCCCGTTACCCGCTCGCGCTGGGATTCATCCAGCAATTCCAGGAGGTTGTCGATGTCACGGGAGATTATTTCGCAGGCTTTATCGGGTGTCGGCAGGATGCGGTCGTGCGCTCTGCGGCCGATGACCCTGCCGGAAAAGTCGACCAGAACGGTCTCGATGGACGTCCGATCTAGCCGAACTCCGAAACCGAAGGCGCCTGCTGCGTCAAGGCGCAAGATCGTCGCCGGCTGGCCGCGGCCGCCGTCGTGGCGTTTGCCGATGGTTCGAATAAGGCCGCCGGCCTCCAGTTCCTGGATGATTCCGCCGATCGCGGCATTGGTAAGATTGGCGAGGCGGGCGAGTTCCGCCTTCGAGGCTTCGCCGACGCGGCGCAGCACCTGGAGAACGATCCGCTCGTTGTATCGGCGCAGCTGAACCGAATTGGAGCCGCGACCGACCCGAGGCCGCTTCGTCACTTTGTCCTCCCTTCGCTTCGGCTTATTATTATGATAATTATTACGCGGTTGCCTAGCCGCGCCATTATGCCGAAACTAATTAATTCCAGTTGATTTAATTAATCCATAGACGCGGTCTCGTGTCAATAACCTTGATGTTTTTGCTGAAAAATACCTGACGGATTTGCAATGTGCCGATTAATTTCACGCCTTTCGCGAGACGCGCACCGAAATCCGGCCTGAAATGGGTGCTGGCTTAAAGCGGCGCTATCCCCGCGGCGGCGAAAAAGGTGAATTTCGGGGACATTCGGATGCATTTACGGGAAACGAAAATTCCTCAGAAATCCAACCATGCGGAGAATGCACAACGGCCGGAGTGAGGCTCCGGCCGTTATAAATGTCGTCACGTAAACTGCTCAGACGTCGAGATTGGCCACCGCGAGCGCGTTCTCCTGGATGAACTCGCGGCGCGGGTCGACGTCGTCGCCCATCAGCTTGGTGAAGATGTCGTCGGCGGCGTCCGCCTCCTTCACTTTCACCTGGAGGAGGGAGCGGGCGTTGGGATCGAGCGTCGTTTCCCAGAGCTGGTCCGGGTTCATTTCGCCCAGCCCCTTGTAGCGCTGGAGCGAGATGCCCTTGCGCCCGACCGCGAAAACCGCATCGAGCAGGGCGCGCGGCCCCCTGATCTCGTTGACCTTGTCCTTGCGGTTCAGCATCGCCGCCTTCAGGTAAATCGCCTGAAGATGCTCCGCGTAGCTGTTCAGCTTGCGGGCATCGGCGGAGCCAAGCAGGGCGGCGTCGATCATGGTGACTTCCTTGACGCCGCGTACCGTGCGCTCGAAATGAAGCGAGCCGTCGTCGCGCGCCTCGCCCGTCCAGCCGCGCTCGAACTCGTCGGCGAGGATATCCAGCCGGCGGGCGATATAGGCGGCCGCCTCGTCCGCCTTGGAGCGGTCATGCAGGACGTCGGGGTTGAGCGCACCGGCGATCGCCGCCTGTTCGACTGTGTCACGGTCGTAGCGCGAATGAAGCCCGTCGAGGACGCCGGCGATCTTGCGGGCCTTCTCGATCACGCCGCGCAGGTCTTCGCCGGCAAGGGTTTCGCCGGAATGAAGCGTCAGCGTCGCTTCTTCGAGGCCCGAGGAAATCAGGTAGTTTTCAAGCGCTTCCTCGTTCTTGAGGTATTGCTCCGAGCTACCGCGCTTGACCTTGTAGAGCGGCGGCTGGGCTATGTAGATGTAACCGTTCTCGACAAGGTCCGACATCTGTCTGAAGAAGAAGGTGAGAAGCAGCGTGCGGATGTGGGCGCCGTCGACATCGGCGTCCGTCATTATGATGATCTTGTGGTAGCGCAGCTTGTCGATGTTGAACTCCTCCTTGCCGATCCCGGTGCCGAGCGCGGTGATCAGCGTGCCGATCTCGTTGGAGGAAAGCATCTTGTCGAAGCGCGCACGCTCCACATTGAGGATCTTGCCGCGCAGCGGAAGGACCGCCTGATATTCCCGGTGCCGGCCCTGCTTGGCCGAGCCGCCGGCGGAATCGCCCTCCACCAAGAAAAGTTCGGCCTTGGCGGGATCGCGCTCCTGACAGTCGGCAAGCTTGCCGGGAAGGGAGGCGATGTCGAGCGCGCCCTTGCGCCGCGTCAGCTCGCGCGCCTTGCGCGCCGCCTCGCGCGCGCTTGCCGCTTCCACCACCTTGGAGACGATGGAGCGTGCCGGCGAGGGGTTTTCCTCAAGCCATTCGGAAAGGGCGGCGTTGACGATGTTTTCCACCACCGGGCGAACCTCGGAGGAGACAAGCTTGTCCTTTGTCTGGGAGGAGAACTTCGGATCGGGCACCTTGACGGAGAGAACGCAGGTCAGGCCTTCCCGGCAATCCTCGCCGGAAAGGGAAACCTTTTCCTTCTTCAACAGGCCGGAGGTGTCGGCATAGCCCGTGATCTGGCGCGTCAGCGCGCCACGGAAGCCGGCAAGATGCGTTCCGCCATCGCGCTGGGGAATGTTGTTGGTGAAGCAGAGCACCTGCTCGTGGTAGCTGTCGTTCCACCACATGGCCACTTCGACAGTGATGCCGTCCCGCTCCTGGCGCATGGTGATGGGCTTTTCGATCAGCGGGTGCTTCACCCGGTCGAGATAGCGCACGAAAGCCTCAAGCCCGCCTTCGTAGTAAAGTTCCTCGCGGCGCGATTCGACCCCGCGATCATCGGTCAGGATGATGCGAACGCCCGAGTTGAGGAAGGCAAGCTCCCTCAAGCGGTGTTCCAGCGTTTCGTAATCGAACTCCACCCTGGTGAAGGTATCGGTGGAGGGGAGGAAGCAAACTTCCGTCCCCGTCTTGCCTTCGGCGACACCGACGACCTTGAGATCCTCTTCCGGGTCGCCGTGCCGGAAGCGCATGAAATGTTCCTGATTGTTACGGTAGATCCGCAGCTCCAGCCACGAGGACAGGGCGTTCACAACCGATACGCCGACGCCATGCAGGCCGCCTGAAACCTTGTAGGAATTCTGGTCGAACTTACCGCCCGCATGAAGCTGGGTCATGATGACCTGGGCGGCGGAAACGCCCTCTTCCTGGTGAATGTCGGTCGGGATGCCGCGCCCGTTGTCGGTGACGGTCACCGAGCCGTCGGCATTGAGGGTGACGGTGACGTAATCGGCATGGCCGGCGAGCGCCTCGTCGATGGCGTTGTCGACGACCTCATAGACCATGTGATGCAAACCGGAACCGTCGTCAGTGTCGCCGATATACATTCCCGGGCGCTTGCGCACCGCGTCGAGCCCCTTGAGGACCTTGATGGATTCCGCCCCGTATTCACCGCCGTTGGCGGGCGTTTCGGGCGTTCCGTTGCCAGGGGTTTCAGTATCGCTCATCCGAATCACTTTTCCGGTCAGAGAAGACGTTCACACCCGGTTATACGGCCTTGTGCGCAGCGTTCAACCGAAGCCGCATTCCCGGGCATGTGAATGCATCGGTTTTCCTTAAAAAACATGGGTTTTTAAAGGCAATCGCCTCGTTGCCGGGGGGCAGCGCAGTCACGTCCGGTTTCATGAGCGGACTTGACTTCGCCGTGTGCGGTTGGGCCAATTGGCGTCACGGCAGGGATACGGGAGAAGGCTCATGAAAAGAGCGCGACGTCTGGCAGCAGGAACCGTCGTTGGCGCGGTCGCGGCACTTTTCGCGGGGCAGGCCGCGGGGCAAGGCTGTGGCGGCGATTTTCGAGCATTCCTGCAAGGGGTGAAGCAGGAAGCGCTTTCCAAGGGGCTATCGGAACGGGCGATCGACGCCACGCTTTCCGGCGCCTCCGTCGACCGCAAGGTGCTTTCCCTCGACCGCCGGCAGGGCGTCTTCAAGCAGACCTTCCTGGAGTTCTCCAAACGCTCGGTCAACGGATACCGGCTGAAGCATGGCGCGGCGAACATGCAGAAATACGCGAGTGTCTTCGCCCGTGCCGAGCGCGACTACGGCGTGCCGGCACCGGTGATAACCGCATTCTGGGGCCTTGAAACCGACTACGGCGCGGTGCAGGGCGACTTCAACACCGTGAACGCGCTGGCAACCCTTGCCCATGATTGCCGGAGGCCCGAACTTTTCCGCCCGCAGCTTCTGGCGGCGATCGAAATGGTGCAGCATGGCGACCTCGACCCGCGCCGCACCACAGGGGCGTGGGCGGGCGAAATCGGGCAGGTGCAGATGCTGCCCGAAGATATCGTGCGCTACGGCATCGACGGCGACGGGGACGGGCATGTAACGCTGAAAACGAGCGCCCCGGACGCCATCATGACGGCGGCGCATTTCATCCAGAGCCTCGGCTGGCGGCGCGGCGAACCCTGGCTGCAGGAAGTCAAGACGCCATCCAGCCTGCCATGGCAGGAGGCTGGTCTTCACACATCCAAAACCGTGGCGGACTGGGCGCGGCTCGGCGTTCAGCCGCGTTCAGGCCCCTTGCCTTCGGGAAATCTGCGGGCCTCGCTGCTTCTTCCGCAAGGGCGTAACGGTCCGGCATTCCTCGCCTATCCGAATTTCAATATCTACCTGCAGTGGAACCAGTCCTTCATCTACACGACATCCGCCGCCTATTTCGCCACGCGCCTGGCCGGAGCACCGCCCTATGATGCCGGAAACCCGGACCCGGGCCTGAGTGACGCGCAGATGATGGCGTTGCAGCAGAAGCTTCAGGCGAAGGGCTACGACGTCGGCGGGATCGACGGGATACTGGGCAGCGGCACGCGCGCGGCCGTTCGCGCGGAGCAGGCACGCCTTGGATTGCCGGCCGATGGCTGGCCGACGGCGGGATTGCTGGCGAAGTTGTGAGGCGCGTCGTGCTGCGGCACCGTTCAGGCTGAAAAATATAAAGGCAAAAGGAATTCACGAGCTCCGCCCGGAAGCCCGGGCTGTCGGCCCAACGTCGGTAGTTTGGGATGATTTGATAAATCACGGCAACTTGAAGGCCATCAAATGCCTTTTGACAGATTTTAGGTTGACCAACGCAACGTCATTTATCCCACCGGAGCTTGATCTACCAACTCAACATACCGGCAGGGCTCACGGTTTCGCGGGCCAGGCAAGCTCTGTTCGCGGTCCTTCGCCGAATGCCGCCCGAGTGGGAGGCTGCAGTATGCCGCATCTGCCGGAGCTAAAGTTCAGGAATTGATTTTGCATGTCTCAAAGATTCAAATTTATAAATAGTTTCATCAAAAGAACAAAGTCGATTCAGGCGTTGAATCGGGATATTGAAATAATTAAAAGATTTATATCTGAAAATAAAGCTTTCGAATTTAGTATAAAAACTGAAGATAATACGATATTTCATCTTCCAAATCTTTTCGATGATGAAATACAAAAAATTATATACTCTTCTAGAAGGTTTTATGAACAAGAAATACTAGAAAGTATAGAGAAATACGTCCCTGAGGATGCGACGATCCTCGATATTGGAGCCAATATCGGAAATCATGCGCTCTATTGGGCCCGGAAAAGCCCAAACAGGAAGATCGTTTGTTTCGAGCCGGTGAGTTCCACTTTTGAAATTCTTAAAAAAAATATCGAAGCAAATAATATAAACGCCCAGATTTCGGCTCACAATTTTGGCGTTTCCGATAAGCCTTCGAAGGCGCGCATCGACCGCTTCAGCGCAAGCAATATAGGGGCGACCAGGCTGCGGCATGATGAGGCCGGAGAACTTAGCCTGATTTCAATTGACGGGTTCATTTCGGAAGAAAATAAAATCGGTATGCTTAAAATAGATACCGAGGGATTTGAGGTAGAAGTACTCAAAGGAGCCGATAAGACGATCGAAAGGCATAAGCCAATCATATTCGTTGAGACGTTTGCAAATAAATTTCACGAAACGAATAAGATTTTAAAAAGGCATGGATATACATTGCGAGAGAAGTTTCCCGGCGATAACTTTCTCTACATTCATACTGGTTAAAGCGCGCCACTTGCAGCGCAGCTCGAGATCCGCTTTTTCAATCCGTCTCGCCGAAACCGTCGCACACGAGATCGGACAGCGCTTCCAGCGCGGCGCGGGCATCAGGCCCCGTCGCTTCCACGAGGATGGAGCAGCCGGGCGAGGCGGCGAGCATCATAAGCCCCATGATCGACGTGCCGCCGACGCTTTGTCCGTCCTTGGTGATCGTCACATCGGCATTGAAGGTTTCGGCCAGCTTGACGAATTTGGCGGAGGCCCGGGCATGCAGACCGCGGCGATTCACGATCTTCAACTCGCGCTTCAACTCGGCAGTCTTTTCGTTCACCGGTCCATCCATATCCCGTAAGCCCTGGCGCTCAGCCCTGGCCCGACAGGACCTGGCTGGCAACCGAAATGTACTTCTGCCCGGCCTTGCGCGCTTCGTCCACCGCCTCGGCGAGCTTCATTTCGCCGCGCACGCTTGCAAGCTTGATCAGCATCGGCAAGTTGACGCCCGCCACGACCTCGATCGTCGTGCCGTCCATGACGGAGATCGCCAGATTGGAAGGCGTGCCGCCGAACATGTCGGTGAGGAGAACGACGCCTGAACCGTCGTTGACGTTTTCGACGGCTTTCAGGATATCCTGCCGGCGCTGTTCCATATCGTCATCGGGGCCGATGCAGATCGTGTCGACCTGATCCTGAGGGCCGACGACATGCTCCAGCGCCGATTGGAATTCTTTCGCCAATTGGCCGTGGGTGACGAGTACGAGACCGATCATACCCTATGCGTGCCTTGTCCGCGCATGTCCGTCGCGTCCTTTTCACGTTGTCTTTCGGGCTCAAGTTTGTCTTTCGGGTTCCGCCCCGCCGCCGGTCAACACTGAAAACCGAATGCGGATCAGGATCAAGCCCCTAAAACGGAGCGCCCAATTTCGGCAAGGTGGCGCGGCAGTGCAAGAAAAATCGGCACCTGCCGTATCCTTTATCCCTCCACAAGCTGTGGAGGACCTTCGAAGACCCAGCGTAGGACCCGGCGCGCATCCAGGCTTTCGCGCCCCTCGGGCAGGCGGATGACGGGCAGTTTCACGCCCAGTATTTCCTCGCGGCCGTGGCCTTGTTCCGGCAGACGGTCGATTTCGCCGACCGGTGCCAGGTCAACCACGAGGCGGGCGACCGCCGCAGGTTCATGGGAAACGCGCACGATGCCTTCGCCGCGCCTTTCCCAAAGGCCTTCCAGAGGTTCGGGCGGGCGCACGACGAGGCGGCCGTTCACCGCCTCGCCCAGGCAATAGTCGTCGGAAACGAAGGCCGCGAAGCGCCCGCGCGCCGTCGCGCGGTCGACGAGTTCCTCGCCGAGGTTCGATTTGCCGCTTCCCGACGATCCGCGAATCAGCACGCCGGCCGACCCGATGACCACGCAGGTGGCGTGAATGGTTTCAGGGGGCGTCCGGGGGCTCATTTCGCGTTGTCCGCCGGCAGGCGGACGGTGAAGCGCGCGCCGGCGACATTCTCTTCCCCCGTTCGCGGGTCTTCCTTCATGCGGTTTTCGGCCGAAATCGTGCCGCGATGCGCCTCGACGATCTGGCGGGTGATGGACAGCCCAAGGCCCGAATTGTTGCCGAAGCCGTCATCCTCCGGCCGGTCGGTGTAGAAGCGCTCGAAGATGCGCTCCAGAACGTCGGGCCGGATGCCGGGGCCGTCATCCTCGACGGTGATGATCACGGCACCTTCCTCGCGCCTTGCGTTTATGCGCACAACACCGCCTTCCGGCGAGAAGGAGCGTGCGTTGTCGACGAGGTTGTTGACGACCTGGGCAAGCCTGCTGTCGTGGCCGATGATCCGGTATGGATGGGGCTGGCGCGACGCCTCCACCTTGAGCTTGACGGGGGCGGCACCCGGCCCGGCGCGCTCATTGGCGAAGTCGACGACCGTGCGCAGGAGCGTCGCCACATCGACGGGGCTCGCGTCCGCGCGGGCAAGCTCCGCATCGAGGCGCGAAGCGTCGGAAATGTCGGTGATCAGCCGGTCGAGGCGGCGCACGTCGTGCTGGATGATCTCCAAAAGGCGCTCGCGCGAGCTTTCGTTTCTGGCAAGGGGCAGGGTTTCGACCGCGCTGCGCAGGGATGTCAGCGGGTTCTTGATCTCATGCGCCACATCCGCGGCGAAGGTTTCGATCGCATCCATGCGGTTGTAGAGCGCGTTCGTCATCTCGCGAAGCGCGCCGGCAAGATGGCCGATCTCGTCCTGGCGGGTGGAGAAATCCGGAATCTCCTCGCGCGACTTGATGGATCGGCGCACGCGCTCCGCACTTGCCGCAAGCCGGCGGACGGGCCCGGCGATGGTGCCGGCAAGCAGGATCGAAAGGACGACCATGACCACGGCGGCGACGAGGAAGACGCGCATGATGGCAAGCCTTTCTGCCCGCACGATCGCGTCGATGTCGCCGCCTTGCGTGGACAGAAGAAGCGAGCCAAGCACCGCGCGGAACCGCTGCACGGGAACGGCAACGGAGACGATAAGCTCTCCGCGCGGGGAAACGCGGACAACGCTTGCCGGCGAACCGGCAAGGGCCGCCTCGACCTCCGGATAAGCGCGCCCGTTGCCGGCCCCGATCTCCTCGTAAAGCGGAAGGTCGCCGCGCCGGAACCAGAGCTTCAGGTCCGCCCAGATCTGGTCGAGCAGGCCAGGCTCCTCCGGCGCGGGCGGCGGAAGATCGAAGCGCAGGATCTGCCCGCGCGCGTAAAGATGGCGCGAATCGAGGATCAGGATGCCTTCGGGATCGTAGATGCGCGCGCGCGTCTTCGTCGGCGAAATGAGGCGGCGGAGCACCGGCGCCACACGTTCCGGATTGATCGGGAAGTCGAGAAGGCGGGAATCTTCAATCGGCGTGACGCTTTCGCCGGCCTGGAGCTGGAGAAGCTTTTCCGGATCGACCGTCAGCCCGTCGGTTTCCACGGAGGCGGAAGCGGCAATGGCGCCGGCGATGATCTCGCCTTGCGTCAACAGGCTCTGGACGCGCGCATCGATGAGACCTGCGCGAAACTGGTTGAGATAGAGAATGCCGGCGACGAGCACACAAAGGCCGACGAGGTTGAGCACGACGATGCGCCGCGTCAGCGAGGAAAAGACGTAAGTACCGAGAAATATGCCGATGCGGCGGAAGAAACGGCGGCGCACGCGTCGGTCGCCGAGGCGGCGCAAGGTGGCCGCGCGCTCGGCGTCGGACGGCGCCAGCCGGCCGCCTTCCTCGCGTGTTTCGGTGTCAACCGCCATTCGTTACTCCCGCGCCGCCGGGAAAGGGCGGCGCGATCGCGGATCATCGATCCGCTCAGACCTCTCGGAACCGGTAGCCGACGCCGTAAAGGGTTTCGATCATGTCGAAATCGTCGTCGACCTGCTTGAACTTCTTGCGCAAACGCTTGATGTGGCTGTCGATCGTCCGGTCGTCAACATAAACCTGATCCTCATAGGCAGCGTCCATCAGCGCATTGCGGCTCTTTACCACGCCGGGGCGCTGGGCGAGCGCGAAAAGGATCAGAAATTCGGTGACGGTCAACGTGACCGGCTCGCCCTTCCAGGTGCATGTATGGCGTTCCTGATCCATGACGAGGAGGCCACGCTCGAGGATCTTGTCGCCCTGGGGCTTGGCCGCTCCCGCCTCGCGCGGCTGGATGCGGCGCAAAACCGCGCGCACGCGCTCCACCAGAAGGCGCTGGGAAAAGGGCTTCCGGATGAAATCGTCCGCGCCCATCTTCAGGCCGAAGAGCTCGTCGATCTCGTCGTCCTTGGAGGTCAGGAAAATCACCGGCAGGTCGGATTGCTGGCGCAGCCTGCGCAGAAGCTCCATGCCGTCCATGCGCGGCATCTTGATGTCGAAGATGGCAAGATCCGGCGGATGCGTCGTCAACCCGTCGAGCGCTGACGCGCCGTCGGTATAGGACTGCACGCGGTAGCCTTCGTTTTCCAGGGCGATGGAGACGGAGGTCAGGATATTGCGATCGTCATCGACGAGAGCAATGGTCGGCATTGTGCGGGCCTTCGGTCTGTGCGTGTTCATGGTGCTGATCGATGCTTGCCTTTGGCCCTTCAATTGCGCGGAAAATATGGCGCGATTTCTTCAATCGACACTATTCCGTTAAGCACGATCCTTCAATCGCCGCGATGAAATCCCGCCAGGCGATGGATTTTTGATTTGTTAACCTTATTCCGAAGTTCGCCGCGTGGCGATGTCAGCTTCGCCGCGAGACGACCTGAAACCTGACCGCAAGGCACAGGAAGGAAATACAGACGCCCGCAAGCAGCCCGCCAAAAAGGCCCGATACGCCGAGATCGAGCGCGACACCGCCTACCCAGGCGGACGGAATTGCGAAAAGCCAGAAAGCGGCGATCTGCAGCAAGGTGGGAACCCAGACATCGCCGAGCCCGCGCAGCGCACCGAGCGCTACACCCATGCCGGCATCGCCCGACAGCATGAAGGCGGCAACGGCAAAGGCCTGAACGGCAATCGCGATGACCTGCGCATCGCCCGTGATGAGACCCGCCAGGGTTTCCGGAACGAAAAGGAAAGCGAGCATCACCGGAACGGGCAAGAGCGCGCCAAGGCCGATGCCGGCCCAGCCGGCATGGCGCATTGCCGCACGCTCGCCCGCGCCGAAGGCCCGCCCGACGCGGATGGCGGTCGCCCCGCTGGTTCCCACCGCCATCATGAAGGTCAGTGTGACGAAGCCCGTCACGATCTGATAGGCGGCAAGGTCGTTGGCGCCGATCAGGCCCGCGAACATGACGACGGTCGCGAAGGCAGCGCTTTCCACACCCTGGGCGATGCCCATCGGCAGGCCGAGGTGGCGGAGCTGACGGCCCGTCGCCCCGCCGAGGCGAAGAACCGCATCGGCCCACTGACGGGCGCCGGCTGAAAGCAGAAAACGGCCGCCGCGAGCGGTGCTCCGGAATACGATGACGAGGATCGCAAGCCCTGCGAACGTTCTGAGGATCGAGCTTGCAAATGTCGCGCCTTCGGCGCCGAGCGGCTCCAGCAGTCCGCCCCAACCGAGCGCCATGACGCCGTTGAGCGGTACATTTGCGAGATTGACGGCAAGCATGACGACCATACCCGCTTTCGGCCGTCCGATCGCCTCCAGGAACATGTTGCAGACCATGAAGACCAAAAAGCCGGGCAGGCCCACGGCAAAGGCGAAAGTGACTGCCGCCGCGCCGGCTGCAAGATCTTCGTTCTGGCCGGTCAGCAGGAAGAAATCCTGCGAGAAAGGTGTGATGATCAGGATAGCGAACGCAAACAGGAACGCGTGGACGAGGGCCACGCGCAGGACGTTTCCGACCATTGCATCATCACCGGCGCCGATCGCCTGCGCCGTCATGACGGCAGCGGCCTGCAAGGCTCCGATCGCGACCATCATCAAGCTTACTTGTGTGGCGAGGGCAAGAGCGAGGTAGGCAAGCTCATCCGCTCCGGCCCAGCCGGTCATGATCGTATCGACCGTCGTGATCACGATGATGCCGGCCCGGGCCAGGATGATCGGCGCGGCGAGCGCGAACGTACGGCGGATATGATGGCCGATCGGGATCGGCCGATCGCCGGCTGTCAATGTCATGAAGCCTCGCTGGAGAAATGCCCGGGCGACCAAGGGGAGCGCGAGGGTTAGCCATAGCTGGCGCGGCTGTCACATCAATTTGTTTTCAATATCGAAGGAAGCATGCTGCCGGCCACCGAAGTGCAAGTCCTTAGACCTGCGCAAAAATCGACATTTTTACGTCTCCCATCATCCGAATCAGATGGCTGATACCCTGTAAATACTGCCTAACAGCATGGATTTCGAGGGCCACCCGGATTATGATCCGTCGCAGGGGAGGGTTCCGATGGAACGCCGTCTCGCCGCTATCCTGTCATATGATATCGTAGGGTACAGCCGCGCCATGGGTGCGGATGAACACGGGACACTGGAGCGCCTCAAGGCTCATCGCCGAGACGTGATCGAGCCCAAGGCGGCACAGCATGGCGGACGTATCATCAAGCTGATGGGCGACGGGGCGCTGATGGAATTTTCCAGCGTCGTGGATGCCGTCGGTTTCGCGGTGCAAGTGCAGACGACAGTCGCAGGCAGGGATGCCGATCTGACCGAGGATCAGCGCCTGCGCTATCGCATCGGTATCAACATCGGCGACGTGATCGCCGAGGGGGACGATATCTATGGCGATGGCGTCAACGTCGCGGTCAGGCTGGAGCGCCTTGCCAAGGCCGGTGGGGTTTGCGTGCGGCGCAATGTCCGCAACCAGGTGCGCGGCAAGCTGGCCCTCGACTTCGAGGATCGAGGCGAAATCGGGTTCAAGAATATCGAGCGTCCGGTCCGTGTCTTCGATCTCCTCATGAACGCAAAGGCGGCAGCTTTGGCGGCTGCGCTTGACGAAATTCCGCCTGCGGCGAAAAGCGGTTTTCGCGGCAGCATAAACGGCGCCTTGTCCTTTCCGGACAAGCCGTCCATCGCCGTCCTTCCATTCGACAACATGTCTGGTGATCCCGGGCAGGAATATTTTTCAGACGGTGTCACGGAAGAGATCATCACCATGCTCGGGCGATGCCGATGGCTTTTCGTTGTCGCCCGAAACTCGACCTTTGCCTACAAGGGTAAGCTGATCGATATACGCCGCATCGCGGAGGAACTTCGCGTCCGCTATGTGCTCGAAGGCAGTGTGCGGCGGTCCGGCAGCCGGATCCGGATCAAGGCCGAACTCGTCGATGGGCGTGACGGCGCGCATCTGTGGGGCGAGCGTTACGACAGGGATATCAGCGATATATTCGATTTGCAGGATGAGATCGCCAGCATCATCGCGGGAACGCTGGAACCTGAGCTCAGCTCGATCGAAGGTGCCGCGTTGGGCGGGCGTTCGACCAGCGACCTTAACGCTTGGGACTGCTATCAGCGCGGGCTCTGGCATCTATACCATTTCAAGAAGGGCGATCTGGAAAGCGCGAAGGCCCTGTTCGACCGCGCAATCGCGCTCGATCCGTCATTCGCGCTCGCCCATGCCAAGCTTGCCTACACTCATATCCAGCTTGGCTGGTACGGGCGTTGGGAGGATCGCCCCCGCCGGATAGCGGACGCTATCTCCATTGCCCGGCAAGCGATATCGCTCGATGAGCGGGAGCCGGCGGCACGTGTTTCGCTTGGCCGCGCTCTTGCCCTGTCCGGCGCATTGGACAGGGGTGAAGAGGAACTGCGTACAGCGGTCGCTCTTGACCCTTGCTTCGCGCAAGCGCATTTCGCCCTCGCTCAGGCGCTTTGTTTCCTTGAAAGGCCGGATGAAGCGATCCGAGAGGTAAATGAGGCGATTCAGCTGAGCCCGCGCGACCCGCACATGTGGACATTCCTGAACGTGCGGGCGATTGCGCACTACCAGGCAGGTAACCTGGAGGCGGCGGAAGAAGATGAACGCACCGCACTGCGCCAACCTAACACCACCTTCATTCCTGCCCGCCTGCTTGCGGCGATCCTGGGGCGGCAGGGGCGCCGAGACGAGGCGAAGGAAGCTCTTGCCGAACTCGAGAGATTGCGGCCGGGCTATACATGCGCGGAGGCGCGGCGCGAATGGTATTTCGGCCCGCGTCCCTTCATATCCGAGCGGTTTATCGAGCGGCTTCTTACAGATCTGCGCGCAGCCGGCCTACCCGATTGAATTCGCGTGGGAAGGGCGTTCCGGCGACGCGACCCTGCGGCCAGCCGCGTACCCGAGGCGGGGATTAGGGAAATCCGCCGAAAAACGATGAGGTACGTATAGCAAGCGCAAATATTGGCGGATAACTAGGCGAATTGTGGTCAGGAAAAGTCTTGCAGGCGAGGATTCCGTAGATCAAATCGATTTAATTACCAAGGTTCAACCTTCGGGCGACTTGTTGCTATTTCGCGCTTCAACTACCGTCTTGAAATTCCCGTCCAGCGGATCGGTTTCGTTCTTTGCCAGCCGAAACAGAAGTTTAGTGGCAGTGAACGACGCGACTTAACAGTCGGCTCACGGGAGCGGATCGACCCGGTAAGCACGGGTGGAAAGTTGAAACAGGCGTTCAATCAAGAACAGGGACTTCGCGGGATCATGAAAGAAAAGGGTGTTCGAAACCCTGCCATCGGCATCGTGGAAACGGGACTCAAGGGGCTTGCCGGGATCTGTTTCAACCTCAGCGAACCCGCTCTTTACGAATATGCGATCCGGCGTGGCGAAGCATCGATCGCCGCCGGCGGCGCGCTTCTGGTAGATACCGGTATCCACACCGGCCGTTCGCCCAAGGACAAGTTCGTCGTGCGCGACAGCACCACCGACAAGGCCGTGTGGTGGGACAACAACGCGGCGATGGAGGCTGAGCACTTCGACACGCTTCATGCCGACATGCTGAAGCACGCCGAAGGCATGGAGCTTTTCGCGCAGGACCTTTACGGCGGAGCCGACGAAAACGAGCGGATCGCCGTTCGCGTCGTCACCGAATTCGCCTGGCATTCTCTTTTCATCCGCAACCTTCTAATCCGCCCGGACAGGGCCGCGCTCGAAAGCTTCGTGCCGGAGATGACGATCATCGACCTGCCGAGCTTCAAGGCGAATCCCGCGCGCCACGGAACGCGCGGCGAGACGGTCATCGCCTGCGATTTCACCCGAAAGATCGTGCTGATCGGCGGCACGTCCTACGCGGGCGAGATGAAGAAATCGGTCTTCACCTTCCTGAATTTCGCGCTGCCCGGGCGCGGTGTCATGCCGATGCACTGCTCGGCGAATGTGAACGATGCCGGCGAGACGGCGGTTTTCTTCGGCCTGAGCGGCACCGGCAAGACGACGCTTTCCGCCGACGCTTCGCGCACCCTCATCGGTGACGACGAGCACGGCTGGGGCAAGGACGGCGTCTTCAACTTCGAAGGCGGCTGCTACGCCAAGACGATCCGCCTTTCGCAGGAAGCCGAGCCCGAAATCTATTCCACGACGCAGCGCTTCGGCACGGTGCTTGAAAACGTCGTCGTCGACGAGGAAACCCGCGTCCCGGACTTCGACGACGGATCGAAGACTGAAAACACGCGCTGCGCCTACCCGATCCACTTCATCTCCAACGCAAGCGTAACGGGCCGCGCGCCGCAGCCGAAGAACATCATCATGCTGACGGCGGATGCCTTCGGCGTGATGCCGCCGATCGCCAAGCTGACGCCGGCCCAGGCGATGTATCATTTCCTGTCCGGTTACACCGCGAAAGTGGCGGGCACCGAAAAAGGCGTGACGGAACCGCAGGCGACCTTTTCCACCTGCTTCGGCGCGCCCTTCATGCCGCGCCATCCGTCCGAATACGGCAACCTCTTGCGCGACCTCATCGCCGAGCACGGTGTCGACTGCTGGCTGGTCAACACCGGCTGGACGGGAGGCGCCTTTGGCACCGGCCACCGCATGCCGATCAAGGCGACGCGGGCGCTGCTGACGGCCGCCCTTGACGGCTCGCTCAACGACGCGGAATTCCGCACGGATGCGAATTTCGGCTTTGCCGTACCGATCTCGGTGCCGGGCGTCGACAGCGCGATCCTCGATCCGCGCTCGACCTGGGCCGACAAGGCGGCCTACGACCGGCAAGCGGCGCGCCTCGTCGACATGTTCGTGAAGAACTTCGAGATTTTCGAAGCGCATGTGGATGCGAGCGTGCTGAACGCGGCCCCCGGCTTCAAGGCGGCGGCGGAATAAGGTTCAAAGCCTTCGATTTGTGAAGGTGGCCCCGGACGGGACGTCCGGGGCCATTGCTTTTTGCGCGATTTTTCAGTGTATTCGCTCACAGTTTTCCCTTCTGGCGAAATCCTGAAAGACAGATTTGACCGAATTCCTGACGACAAGGCTTCGCCTGCGCCCAAGATGCCACTCCGATCTTGAAGACTGTCTTGCGATGGATCGCGACCCGCTGGTGACCCGTTTCGTCGCCGGCCCCTGGGGTGAACCGGACGCACACCGTGCATTCGTGCTGGAGCGTATGTCTCATCCCTATCCTCCCGGCATGGGGTACTGGACGATCCTGGACAGGAAAGCTGCAGAGGGTGAAGCATTCCTGGGGTGGATACTCCTGCTTCCCGTCGAGAGCGAAGAAAACGCGGCGGAGATCGGCTGGCGGCTCGCAAGGCAGTGCTGGGGCAGGGGAATCGCGCCGGAAGCGGCGCTGCCGGTGCTCCGATACGCTCTCGAAACGCTAAAGGTTTCCACAGTCGTCGCCGAGATCCACCCGCAAAACGCAGCCTCGATCGCGGTCGCGGAAAAGATCGGGCTCAGGTTTGTCGGGCAAACCATGGCGGATGGCGCGCCCGCGAAGTCCTACCGGCTGTCATCCAATTGAGCGAAAATCGCTTTTCTCGCTGTCGCGCGGGTGCCCTCGACCATATATTCTGTCCGCAAAGGAGAAAGCCGATGGCCGATACCCCAAACCGCGATACGCTCGACCCGCTCAAGATCGCCGAAGACTGGACGAAGGCGGGACGCAAGGTCGCGCTTGCCACCGTCGTCGAGACGTGGGGCTCAGCACCCCGCCCCGTCGGGTCGCATCTCGTCATCGACGGGGAGGGCGATTTCGAGGGTTCCGTTTCCGGGGGCTGCGTGGAAGGCGCTGTGGTCGCCGAGGCGCTGGACGTTCTGGAGACCGGCAAACCGACGATGCTGGAATTCGGGGTGGCGGACGAAACCGCATGGCGGGTCGGGCTTTCGTGTGGCGGGCGGATCCGCGTCTTCGTCGAACCGGTGGCGTGAGAGATGGACCTCAAACTGCTTCAGGAGCTGAACGAGGAACGGGAATACCGCAGGGCGGCGATCCTCGTCACCGATACCAAGAGCGGCGAACAGCGGCTGGTGCGCCACGCCGACTGCCTCTCCGGCGACCCGCTAGCCGGGGAACTGGCGAAGCGATTCCGCTCCGGCAAGTCCGGGATGGTTGAAACGGAGGACGGAAGAGAGCTTTTCCTGACCGTTTCCGTGCCCCCGCGCCGGCTTGTGATCATAGGCGCGGTGCATATCTCTCAGGCTCTGGTGCCGATGGCGGAAATCGCCGGCTTCGACGTGACGGTGATCGATCCGCGCACGGCTTTCGCCACGCCCGACCGCTTTCCGGAGCGGCTTCTGAGAGCGGAATGGCCGGAAGACGTGTTGAAGGATGCGCCGCTCGACGCCTTTACGGCGCTTGTCGCGGTAACGCATGACCCGAAGATCGACGACCTCCCCCTGAAGGCCGCACTTGAGGCAGGTTGCTTCTATGTCGGCGCGTTGGGCAGCCGCAAGACGCACGGCAAGCGCCTCGACCGGCTGAAGGAGGCGGGCGTTTCCGATGAAGCGCTTTCGACCATCGACGCGCCGATCGGCCTCGATATCGGCGCGGCAACGCCGGCGGAAATCGCTGTCGCGGTGCTCGGCTCGATCATCAAGGCGCTGCGCAAAGGCTTGGAGGCCAATTGATGAAGTTCGGCTCGCTGCCCGTTCAGGACGCCGAAGGAGCGCTGCTTGCACATTCGCTCAAGCTTGACGGGCGGGCGCTCAAGAAGGGCCGAAGGCTTTCGGCGGAAGACATCGAGGCGATTGCTGCCGCAGGCATTCGCGAGATCATTGCCGCGAGGCTGGATGAGGGCGACCTGCATGAGGATGCTGCCGCGGACCGGCTGGCGCGGGCCGCCGACGGCGGGAATATCCGGCGCGATCCCGCGTTCACGGGGCGGGTGAACCTCTTTGCGCGAGAGGCGGGGGTTCTTGTCGTCGAAAAAGCGGCCGTCGACGCGGTCAACCGGATCGACCCGGCGATTACCTTCGCGACGCTTGAGAATTTCACCTCCGTCGACAAGGGCCGGATGGTGGCAACGGCCAAGATCATCCCCTTCGCCGTCGCTGAAAACCTGATCGAACTGGCGGAAACGACCGTACTCGACGCTGTCATGATCGCCCCTTACAGGGCGCGGCGCGTCGGCCTTGTCGCCACCGAACTGGAACACCTGAAACCGTCCGTCATGGACAAGACGCGGCGCATCACCGAGGAGCGGCTTGCGGCTTCAGGCTCCGAAATCATCTCCGAACTGCGTGTGGAGCACGAGGCGGCGGCCGTCGCCATGGCGATGCTTCAACTTCGCGATTTGGGCGCGGAGATGATCATCGCCTTCGGGGCGTCCGCCATCGTCGACCGGCAGGACGTGATCCCTTCCGCGATAGATTCCGCGGGTGGGACGGTCATTCATCTCGGCATGCCGGTCGATCCGGGGAATCTGCTGCTTTTGGCAGATCTTGACGGTATCCCGGTGATCGGTGCGCCCGGCTGCGCCAGAAGCCCAAAGGAAAACGGCTTCGACTGGGTGTTGAACCGGCTGATCGCCGATCTGCCGGTAACCGCGCATGACATTACCGGACTGGGGGTCGGCGGTCTCTTGATGGAAATCGGCACGCGCCCGCAGCCGCGCGAGAAGAAGCCTGAGAAAACCCCGCGCAAACGCAAGGTCGCGGGCGTGCAGCTAGCCGGCGGACAATCGCGGCGCATGGGGGCGGTGAACAAGCTGCTGGCGGAAATCGGCGGCAAGCCGCTGGTTCGCCTGGCAGCGGAGACCGCGCTTGCAAGCGGGCTCTCGGGGCTTACCGTGGTCACGGGCCATATGCGCGAGGATGTCGAGAAGGCGCTTTCGGGGCTCGATATCTCGCTTGCGCATAATCCGGACTATGGCGAAGGCATCGCCAGCACGATCCGCCGCGGTATTCGCGCCGTGCCGGAAGATGCTGATGCCGCACTCGTTCTCCTGTCCGACATGCCGGGCCTGACGGGCGAGATGATCGACCTGATCATCGCCGCATATGATCCGGGCGGCGGCAAAACGATCGTCGTACCAACGGTGGCGGGAAAGCGCGGAAACCCGGTGCTGTGGGACCGGCGCTATTTCGCGGATCTGCTGCGGCTTGAGGGCGATACCGGCGCACGCCATCTGATTGCGCGCCACGCCGGCCAGGTGGCGGAAGTGGAAATCGGCGAGGCGGCGCGCCTTGACGTCGATACGCCGGAAGCCCTTGCGGCATCAGCAAAATCGGGCTTGCCCGACGATAACCTGTAGCATTGTGGCAACACGAGTGACCATTCAGCCGCAGTTATATTGACGCAACGGCAAATTTGGTTAGTAATATTCACAGGCGGCTGGGGGGCCGCTTTATTTTTTCGGGAGGGACTTCGGGCCATGGATCTCACCCGCAGAGCATTGACGAAAGGCGCAGGGGCGCTCGCCACGGCATCGGCCTTTTCGCTTCCGGCCATTATCCCGGCAAGCGGCGATGTCTCTTCCAAATGGTTCACAGGCCCGGTCGAGGACAACGGCTTTTCCTACCGTGCGACGAATTTCTCGGTGATAAAGCCGCACTGGCGGCGCCAGATGGTGAAATATTTCTCCGAAGAGCCACCGGGTACCGTCGTCGTCGATACGCGCAACCATTTTCTCTATTGGATCTGGGAAAACAATACCGCGCTCAGATATGGCGTCGGCGTCGGGCGTGAGGGTTTCAAGTGGTACGGACACGCGCGTATCGACCGGAAAGCGCTCTGGCCACGCTGGGTCCCGCCCGCGGAAATGCTCGAGCGGCAGCCCGATCTGCCGAAGCTGGTGAAGGGCGGTGCGCCGAACAACCCGCTTGGGCCGCGCGCGCTTTATCTCTACCGGGACGGCTCGGACCTCGGCTACCGCCTCCACGGCACGCTGGAGCCCTGGAGCATCGGCAACGATGTTTCCTCCGGCTGCATCCGCATGTTCCCGGAAGATGTGATCGATCTTTACCAGCGCTGCCCCGTCGGCACACGCGTATTGGTTCTTCAGCATCTGGGGGGCGGCAGCGCCGAAAGCGACGGCTGAGCCGGACCGTTTCAGCGCGCTCAAGGAGATTGCCCATGACAACATCTACTCTTCGCCGTGCTGCCATGGGCGCCCCTTTTGCGGTCGTGCTAGCGGCCCTTGCCCTATCCGGTTGCAACACGCTCGAGGCGGCGACAACGCCGGATGTTACCAACGCGACGGCGGCGGGATTTGAGAAAATTTCAGCCGGTAGCGAGCAGGATTTCATCGTCAACGTCGGCAGGCGCACCTATTTCGCAAAAGGGTCCGCCGCGCTTGACGATACGGCGAAGATGACCCTCGACAGCCAGGCCGAATTCCTGAAGGCCAACCCGAACTGGTACGCCAAGATCCAGGGTTTTGCCGACGACCCCGGCGAAGAGGCGGCGAATGTGGCCCTTTCCCAGAAGCGGGCGGATGCCGTTATGGCCTATCTTGTCTCCAAGGGTGTTGCGCCGGACCGCCTTTGGGCGAAGGGTTATGGTATGGAACGGCTCGTGCGCGATTGCGACGACATTGAATGCAAGGCGCAAAACCGCCGCGCGGTGACGAACCTGCGCGAGGAAAAGGAAGCCTGAGCCGAAAGCGGCTGTGGGCTAATCCATCGGTTTACGATCATTTCTGCATTGCAGCATTCGCATGGCTGAAATTGTGCACTGCGGTTGCGGAATGACGCCACATTGCGTATATAACGTCTCGATGAAAATGAGACCCGCGGTCGGTCATTCCGCCGGACGGGTCTTTTTATGGAAAATTCCAAAAACCACCCGCTGGCGCGATCGGGCTTCCGGTCCGCGACGCCGGACAAGAAGGATTTGACGTCATGACCGTACAGAGATTGCCGCGCGCCGGACAGTGCAAATGGGCCGAGGGCACGGGCGGAGACTACTACTTCCCCTGCCAGAACCGCGTCGAGGCCGGTATTTCCTATTGCGCCGAACACCATGCGCTTGTCTATATTTCGCCGGAAGAGCGTCGCCGCCAGCGCGAGAATTCGCAGGTGAGCCAGCAGCGCCGCATCGCCGCCTGAAGCGGAATTGTATCGCTAGGCAACACGCGAAAAATTCATGAGACCCCGGTCATCTGGCCGGGGTTTTCGTTTTTATGCCCCTAATAGAAAACGCCCGGCCAAATGACCGGGCGTTTTGTGTTTCGTGATGTTGACTAGCGCGTCAGGAAGCCTTGAGCGCCGCCTCGACCTCGCGAAGCTGGGAAAGCAGTGTTTCCGCGGCCTGCTTCGCTTCATCGTTCTTTGCGTCCTTGACGTCTTCCTCGGCGTCCTGGATCTGGGAACGGATTTCCTCGGCGTTCAGATCCTGAACCGGAATCGCCTGCTCGGCCAGAACCGTCAGAGCCTCGGCGCCGGCTTCCGCGAAGCCGCCGCGCACGAAATATTCGTCCACGTTGCCGTTCGGCCGACGCACCTTGAGGATGCCCGGCCGGATCGTCGACATAAGGGGGGCATGCCCCTTCATGACGCCGAACTGGCCCTCGGTGCCGGG
Organism: Hongsoonwoonella zoysiae; assembly: GCF_013266695.1. GTDB lineage: Bacteria > Pseudomonadota > Alphaproteobacteria > Rhizobiales > Stappiaceae > Hongsoonwoonella > Hongsoonwoonella zoysiae. The sequence continues at coordinate 561,837 of NZ_JABRXF010000001.1, read as the reverse complement.
CACGACGACCTCGATCGCCTCGTCCGACACGAGAAGGCGCTCCGGCGCGACGAGCTCGAAATGAAATGCTTCCGCCATCGGCCTGTCTCGTCCCGTTTCGCGTTACGCGGCTTCAGCGGCGAGCCGCTGAGCCTTTTCGACCGCCTCTTCCATCGTACCGACCATATAAAAGGCAGCTTCCGGGAGGTGGTCGTATTCGCCGTTCACAAGGCCTTTGAAGCCCTTGATGGTGTCCTCGAGCGCGACGAGCTTGCCCGGCGAACCGGTGAAGACCTCGGCCACGAAGAACGGCTGCGACAGGAAGCGCTCGACCTTGCGGGCGCGGGCGACGGTGAGCTTGTCTTCTTCTGAAAGCTCATCCATGCCCAGGATCGCGATGATGTCCTGAAGCGCCTTGTAGCGCTGCAGCGTTTCCTGCACGCGGCGGGCGGTCTCGTAATGCTCTTCACCGATGATGCGCGGGTCGAGCATGCGCGAGGTGGAATCGAGCGGATCCACGGCCGGATAGATGCCCTTTTCGGCGATGGAGCGGCTCAGAACCGTCGTCGCGTCGAGGTGAGCGAAGGTGGAGGCCGGGGCCGGGTCAGTCAGATCGTCGGCGGGCACGTAAACAGCCTGCACTGACGTGATCGAACCCTTGGTCGTCGTCGTGATGCGCTCCTGCATGCTGCCCATGTCGGTGGCAAGGGTCGGCTGATAGCCCACGGCGGAGGGGATACGGCCGAGAAGGGCCGACACTTCCGAACCCGCCTGCGTGAAGCGGAAGATGTTGTCCACGAAGAACAGCACGTCCTGGCCCTGGTCGCGGAAATGCTCGGCGACCGTTAGGCCCGTCAGCGCGACGCGGGCGCGGGCTCCCGGAGGCTCGTTCATCTGGCCGTAAACCAGAGCGGCCTTGGAACCTTCTCCGCCGCCTTCCTTGTTCACGCCGGATTCGATCATTTCCCAGTAAAGGTCATTGCCTTCACGGGTACGTTCGCCGACGCCGGCGAAGACGGAGTAACCGCCGTGCGCCTTGGCGACGTTGTTGATAAGCTCCATGATCAGAACGGTCTTGCCGACGCCGGCGCCGCCGAACAGGCCGATCTTGCCGCCCTTGGCGTATGGAGCCAGCAGGTCCACGACCTTGATGCCGGTGACCAGGATTTCCGCCTCGGTCGACTGTTCGATGAACGTCGGCGCATCCTGGTGAATGGCGCGCTTGGTGTCATGCTTGATCGGGCCTGCTTCGTCGACCGGCTCGCCGATGACGTTCATGATGCGGCCGAGCAGACCGTCGCCCACGGGCACGGCGATCGGTTCGCCGGTGTCCGCCGCCTCCTGGCCGCGGACGAGACCTTCCGTGCCGTCCATGGCAATGGTGCGGACCGTGTTCTCGCCGAGGTGCTGGGCAACCTCGAGAACGAGGCGCGTGCCCTGGTTGTCGACTTCCAATGCGTTCAGGATCGCCGGCAGATGGTCGTCGAACTGAACGTCGACAACGGCGCCGATGACCTGGGTAATCCGTCCGACTGTCTTGTCAGCCATCTCTTCAATCCTCGTGTCGATCGGTTCAGAGCGCCTCGGCGCCCGAAATGATTTCGATGAGTTCCTTGGTGATCTGCGCCTGGCGCTGGCGGTTGTAGGTGATCGTCAGCTTGTCGATCATCTCGCCGGCGTTGCGCGTGGCATTGTCCATCGCCGTCATCTTTGCGCCCATCTCGCCCGCGACGTTTTCAAGCAACGCGCGGAAGAGCTGGACGGAGATGTTGCGCGGCAACAGATCGGAGAGAATCTCCTCCTCGCCCGGCTCGTATTCGTAGACGACGCCCTCGGCGTTCTCGTCCTTTTCGAAGACGGCGGGAATGAGCTGCTGCTCGGTCGGGACCTGGCTGATCACCGACTTGAAGCGCGAATAGAACAGCGTACAGACGTCGAACTCGCCATCGTCGAACATCTTCAGCACGCGCGCGCCGATCTCGTCGGCATGCTTGAAGCCGATCTGCTTCACGCTTCTGAGATCGACCGTGTCGATGATGTGCTGCGACAGCTCGCGCTTGAGCACGTCATAGCCCTTCTTGCCGACGCAGAGGATCTTCACCGTCTTGCCGTCGGCGATGAGCCTGCGGGCATGGTCGCGCGCGAGCTTGGCGATCGACGTGTTGAAAGCGCCGCAAAGCCCGCGCTCGGCGGTGGCGACGACAAGCAGATGCACCTGATCGCCGCCGGTGCCCTTCAAAAGGGCCGGAGCATCCTCGCGGCCCTCATAGGCGACCGCGAGATTTGCCAGCACGGTTTCCATGCGCTCGGCATAGGGGCGCGCGGCTTCCGCTGCTTCCTGGGCGCGACGCAGCTTCGCCGCGGCCACCATCTGCATGGCCTTGGTGATCTTCTGCGTCGCCTTAACCGAGGCGATGCGGTTTCTGAGGTCCTTAAGGCTGGCCATTGCCGCCCCTACTCCTTCGTCCGGTCAGCCGTTCAGGCGAAGTTCTTGGCGTAAGCCTCGACCGCCGACTTGAGCTTGCCTTCAAGCTCGTCGTCGAGGGCCTTTTTCTCCCAGATCGCGTCGAGCAGATCCTTGTGCTCGGCGCGCAGGTTCAAGAGCAGGCCTTCCTCGAACTCGCGAACCTTGTCGACCGGAAGCTTGTCGAGATAGCCGTTCACGCCGGCGTAGATGACCGCGACCTGTTCTTCCGTCTTGAGCGGGGAGAACTGGGGCTGCTTGAGAAGCTCGGTCAGGCGGGCGCCACGATTGAGAAGACGCTGCGTCGTGGCATCGAGGTCGGAGCCGAACTGGGCGAAGGCCGCCATTTCGCGGTACTGCGCCAGCTCGCCCTTGATCTTGCCGGCGACCTGCTTCATCGCCTTGATCTGGGCCGAAGAGCCCACGCGCGACACCGACAGGCCGACGTTCACCGCCGGGCGAACGCCCTGGTAGAACAGATCCGTCTCGAGGAAGATCTGGCCGTCGGTGATCGAAATCACGTTCGTCGGAATAAACGCCGACACGTCGTTGCCCTGCGTCTCGATGACGGGAAGCGCGGTCAGCGAGCCGCTGCCGTGGTCCTCGTTCAGCTTGGCGGCGCGCTCAAGCAGGCGCGAGTGGAGGTAGAAAACGTCGCCCGGGTAAGCTTCACGTCCCGGCGGGCGGCGAAGCAGCAGCGACATCTGGCGGTAGGCGACGGCCTGTTTGGACAGATCGTCGTAGCCGATAACCGCGTGCATGCCGTTGTCGCGGAAGAATTCGCCCATGGCGGTGCCGGAGAACGGCGCCAGGAACTGCAGCGGCGCCGGGTCGGACGCGGTGGCGGCGATGACGATGGAATATTCGAGCGCGCCGTTGTCTTCCAGAACCTTCACGAACTGGGCAACGGTGGAGCGCTTCTGGCCAATGGCGACATAGACGCAGTAAAGCTTCTGGTGCTCGTCGTCACTCTGGTTGAGGGGCTTCTGGTTCAAGAAGCTGTCGAGCAGGATCGCGGTCTTGCCGGTCTGGCGGTCGCCGATGACGAGCTCGCGCTGGCCGCGGCCGATCGGGATGAGCGCGTCAATGGCCTTCAGGCCCGTCGACATCGGCTCGTGTACCGACTTGCGCGGCAGGATGCCCGGTGCCTTCACGTCCACGCGGCGGCGTTCCGTCGCTTCGATCGGGCCCTTGCCGTCGAGCGGGTTGCCGAGCGGGTCGACGACGCGGCCGAGGAGGCCCTTGCCGACCGGGACTTCCACGATGGCGCCGGTCCGCTTGACCGTGTCGCCTTCCTTGATGTCACGGTCGGAGCCGAAGATAACGACGCCGACGTTGTCGCTTTCCAGGTTGAGGGCCATGCCCTTGATGCCACCTGGGAACTCGACCATTTCGCCGGCCTGGACCTTGTCCAGACCGTAGACGCGGGCGATGCCGTCACCTACGGAAAGAACCTGGCCGACCTCGGAAACTTCGGCTTCCTGGCCGAAATTCTTGATCTGCTCCTTGAGGATGGCGGAGATTTCCGCGGCCCGAATATCCATCAGCCGACCTCTTTCATCGCGAATTTGAGGGAATTGAGTTTGGTCTTCAGCGAAGTGTCGATCATCCGGCTGCCGACCTTGACGATCAGGCCGCCGATCAGTTCAGGATCGACCTTCGCGGAAATCTTTACGGTCTTTCCGGTCGATTCATGAAGCGCCTTCTTCAGCGCCTCCACCTGATCGTCGGAAAGAGGGGCCGCGGACGTGACTTCCGCGGTGGATTCTCCGCGCTTGACGGCAAGGGCGGCACGGAAGGCCGCGATCATGCCGGGCACGGCGAAAAGGCGGCGGTTCTTGGCGGCAAGCTTCAGGAAGTTCGCCGCAAGGCCCTTGAGGCCGGCCTTGTCGAGGATTGCGGAGAGAGCCTTGAGCTGCTCGTCGGCGGAGAAAACGGGGCTCTGCACGAGACGGCGGAGATCGGCGCTTTCGCCCAGAAGCTTCTCGAAGCCGTCGAGATCATTCTCGACGGCTTCTACGGCCTTCTGGTCTTCGGCAAGCTCGAGGAGCGCCGTTGCGTATCGTGAGGCCACGCCTGAGATGAGAGATACGTTGTCAGTCACAGGATCCGTGCTCTCTGACGCAGGTTGGTGCCGGAGCTTTCAGCTGAGCTGTCAGCAAGGCTTTGAAAATTCGTCATTATTGGTGGTTTTGAGGGCCGAAAGCCAAGTCCGATCCCCCGAAGCCGCGCTCCGCATAGCACAGGCTTTCTCCCTGCGCAACAGCGCCTGACGGCCCGGAAATGCCCGCAAATGCCGGCTTTCGCCGCCACCGCGGACGATCCTTATGTCTTTTCCCCGCGCCCGGCAAGACCGATGACAGGCAAAACGCCCGCCGATCTCAACAAAAAGCGTGGATGCCGGTCACAAGAAGCTTTGCGGATCGACGTCGACCTGGAGGCGAAGCGAGGCCCTGGGTTTCGGCGCCGCCTTCAACCATTGTCTGAGATAGGCCTGAAGGTCGAAGGCGCGCGGGGCCATGACGAGGGCGCGGAACCGGTGACGGCCCCGAACCAGGGCAAGGGCGGCTTCTGCGGGGCCGAGCAGCGTGACGGATTGATCGTGCGGGGCGGAGCGTACCACGGCTCTTGCGAAATCCGCCGTCTGGTTGCGATCGGTGCCTGAAAAGATCAGTGCGGCGAGGCGTCCGAAAGGCGGCAGTCCGGCGGCGCGGCGCGCCTCGATTTCGCTTTTGTAAAAGGCATCGCGGTCGTTCGCCAGAAGCGCCTTGATGACCGGGTGTTCCGGCGCATAGGTCTGGAGGAAACCGCGGCCCTGACCGGCGATGCGCCCGGCGCGGCCCGTCACCTGCGAAATGATCTGGAAGCTGCGCTCGCCCGCGCGGGGATCGCCATGCGCCAGGCCAAGATCGGCATCCACAACGCCGACAAGGCGCATGAGCGGGAAATTATGGCCCTTGGCGACAAGCTGCGTGCCGATGACGATATCGGCCCCGCCTTCGGCGATCACCTTCATTTCGCGCCTGAGCCTGTCCGGCCCGCCTGGAAGATCGGAGGAAAGCACGAGCGTATGCGCGTCGGGCAGGATATCGGCGATCTCCTCCGCGATCCGCTCCACCCCCGGTCCGCAGGCGACCAGCGTTTCCGCATTTCCGCAGCTCGGGCAAGCGGACGGCACCGGCTCGCTATAGCCGCAGTGGTGGCACTGGAGCCTGCCGCGAAAGCGGTGTTCGACCAGCCATGTCGAGCAGTTGGGGCAATGGAAGCGGTGGCCGCAGGTGCGGCAAAGCGTGAGGGGAGCATATCCGCGCCGGTTCAGGAACAGGAGGGCCTGCGCACCGTCGGCAACTGTCTCGGCCAAAGCCTCGACGAGCTTGGGCGCAAGCCAGCGCCCGCGTTCAGGCCCTTCGGTGCGCATGTCGATGGGGATGATTTCGGGAAGGGCTGCGCCAGATGCCCGCTCGGGCAGTTCCAGCCTCGTGTAACGGCCGGCACTCGCATTCACCTGGCTTTCGACGGATGGGGTCGCGGAGGCGAGGGCAACAGGAAAGCTGCTGATCTTGCCCCGGACCACCGCCATGTCCCGGGCGTTGTAGGAAACCCTGTCCTCCTGCTTGTAGGCGGTGTCGTGCTCCTCATCGACGACGATCAGGCCAAGGTCCTTGAAGGGGAGAAAGAGAGCGGAACGGGCGCCGACGACCACCTTCACATCGCCGCTCGCCGTGCCGCGCCAGACGCGGGCGCGTTTTTTCGGCGGAACGTCGGAATGCCATTCGGCGGGACGCGCGCCGAAGCGGGCTTCGAACCGGTCGATAAACTGGCTGGTCAACGAAATCTCGGGAAGGAGCAGAAGGACCTGTTTGTCCTGGCGAATCGCCTCGGCGACCGCTTCGAAATAGACTTCCGTCTTGCCCGAGCCTGTCACGCCGTCGATGAGGAAAACCGAAAAGCCCTTGCCGATCGCGGCGCGCAGCTTGGCGACCGCTTCCCCTTGCGCAGGCGTGAGCGATGGTCCCTCACGGTCCGGCTCGGGTGCCGGCGGCGGCGGGCTTGCCGGCATGGAGACGACCTCCAGCACGCCGTGGGAAATTAACCCGTCCACAACGGACGGGCTGACGCCGGCAGCTCCCGCAAGGCCGCTTTTCGTCCAGGCGAAGCCGTCTTCGACAAGCTCGAGCACGCGGGCGCGCGCCTTCGTCACACGCTCGATCTCCACACCTTTCACCTTGCGCACGCCGGGCAGCGGCGCCTCGGGCTCGAGCGCTTCCTCGGACCTGAGCACCATGCGCGCGACCATTCCAGGCGGAGACAAAGTCCAGTTCGCTACCCAGTCGAGGAATTGCATGAGATCGGGCTTCAGCGGCGGCACATCGCCATAGACGTGCAGGATGTCTTTCAGCTTGCTTCGTGAGACTTCGGCACCTTCCTCGATATCGCGCACGACGCCGATCACCTCGCGGGGGCCGAGCGGCACACGCACGATAGAGCCGGGGCGCACGTGGAGGCCTGCCGGAACCCGGTAGCTGTAGGCATCCGCCACGGCGACGGGCACGAGAACGCTCACCGTTACGGGCAGAGAACCATCCAGGATTTCGTCATCGAAGAGCACGGATGCTACAGACCTTGAGAATTTTCCGGAGTTTGGCCTGCAGTGGGCGCACGCCGGGCGAATCAGGGGGTGTTCCTTATCCTCATCCTACGTTAAAGAGACGGCGAATTCGGACCAAGCGAGGATTGGAGGTAAACTCCAGCCGCTTTCCCAAAGTAGGATTTGCCTGAATCCGCCGCGCCGGCCCGATTGACGCTCGAGAAATGGAGCCCGTGTCCCATGAAATTCTTCGTCGATACCGCCGACACCGCCGAAATCAAGGAACTCGCCGATATCGGCCTGCTTGACGGCGTGACCACCAACCCCTCGCTCATCATGAAAGCGGGCCGCCCGATGAAGGAGGTTATCGCCGAGATTTGCGGGATCGTCGAAGGCCCGGTTTCGGCGGAAGTCACGGCCACCGAATTCAAGGACATGATGGCCGAAGCAGAAGTGCTCGGCAAAATCGCTGACAATATCGCCATCAAGGTGCCGCTGACGTTGAACGGCCTCAAGGCTTGCCGCGCCCTTTCCGACAACGGTCAGATGGTGAATGTGACGCTCTGCTTTTCCGCAAACCAGGCGTTGCTGGCCGCAAAGGCCGGTGCAAGCTTCATTTCGCCCTTCATCGGCCGCCTTGACGATATCCACCTCGACGGGCTGGAGATCATTCGCGAAATCCGCGTGATCTACGACAATTACGGCTTCGAGACGGAAATCCTCGCGGCCTCGATCCGCAGTGCCAACCATGTGAAGGATTGCGCGCTTGTGGGCGCGGATGTGGCGACGGTGCCGCCCGCGGTTCTCAAGGGCCTTGCAAAGCACCCGCTGACCGACAAGGGGCTTGAAGCCTTCCTTGCCGACTGGGCGAAGACGGGCCAGAGCATTCTTTAAGAGCTTGGGCCGATGACAAGTTTGGACGTTTTCGCCTTTGTGTGGCCGATCATTGCCGTGGCGATTGTCATCGGCCTCGCATTTTACTGGACGCGGAACATGCGCAAGCTGAAGTCCTGATGCGGATTCGGCGATTTTCGCGACCACCCTTGCAAGGTCTTCGATCTTCCCTGAAATGAGATCCGATCACGTTGAACGGTAGGGCGGAGCGTCGGCTGCGGCCGCCTTACCTCTCGCCAGACGCTTGTAGAGATGCACCATGAAAATGGTGGCGAAGATCGGCGTTACGAGGTTGAGGATCGGCACGGCGAGAACGCCTGCGATCACGAGGCCCGCCAGAAATACCGTGGCGCCGTGCGCCCTTCTCAAAGCCTTCGCATCTGCTTGTGGCATGAAACGCGTTGCTGCGAATTCGAAGAACTCCCGCCCCAGCAGGTAACCGTTCACCAGGAAGAAAGCGACGAGATTGATGCCCGGCACGAGCAGGAGCATCAGCGCGAAAATATTGGCGAGAATGACGATGCCGGTGAATTTCACCGTGAGCCAGATGCTTTCGGGCAGCGGCATGGCGCGACCCGGACCGTCGGCAGGGTAATCCTCGCGCTCGACGATCAATGCGATATCGTCCTGAAAAATTGCAGCGAACATCGCCGTGACCGGGGCGACGAGGAAGCCGAGGCCGATGAATGCGCCGACGCCGGTGAGGATTGAAAGCGCTGTATCGAGCCAGGGGTAAGGCAGGTCGACAAATCCGGCGACAAGCCCGTTCAGCGCTATCCAGATGAGAAAGAGCGCCGCAAGCGTGAACCCCAGCGACTTCCAGAAAATCGCCCGGAAGGCGGGCTGGAAGACCTGGCTCATGGCGCGGATGGCGGCGGCGATCATATTGCTTGGCGTCCTTTGAAACGACGGTCATTCGCCATTGACATAAGTAGCACTCGGCCGGGCCACAAGCGTCGCGGGGTCAGGATCGCCCCTCCACCCATTCCCGGATCAGCCAATGGGCGATGGAAATGCCTGGCGGGATGATTTTGCCTTCCCCGTGTTCGCCCGCCATCATCTGCCGTACTTCGCCACGGGAGAACCAGCGGCAGTCTTCCAGCTCCGTTTCGTCCATGGCGATGTCGCGTGAAAGCGCCTCGCCCCGGCAGCCGATCATGAGGGAGGCTGGAAACGGCCAAGGCTGACTTGCGCGATAGGCGACCTTGCCGACCTTGATGCCGGACTCTTCGAAGACCTCGCGGCGGACGGCATCCTCCACCGTCTCTCCGGGCTCGATGAAGCCCGCGAGTGTTGAATAAACGCCTTCGGCAAGGCGCGGCGGGCGGCCGAGCAGGCAATTGTCACCGTCGGTGATCAGCATGATCGCGACCGGGTCGGTGCGCGGGAAATGCAGGCCGCCGCAGTTCGAGCAGTCGCGGCGGTATCCGCCTTGCGTCATGACGCTCTTTTCGCCGCAGCGCGAGCAGAAGCCATGCGTCATGTGCCAGTGGCCGAGCGCGCGGGCCTGGGCGAGAATGCCGAGATCTTCCGGCGGGAGTGCGCCCTGTATGGCGAGCGAGCGGATGTCGATGAGCTTGAACGCATTATTTTTTTCAATCTCTTCTTCGGTCGCCGAAATCTGGACTGAAAAGACTGGAGCGTCCGTTTGCGGCCGGAAGCCGAGAAGCACCGTTTCATCCGATGCCGCCGCGAACTCGTTTGCGAGCGTGCGTTCGTGGAAGATGTTCAGTTCCTTGCCGGAAACGTCGACCACGGGCCGGTCGGCGGAAAAGAGCACGAAGCGGGCATTACCGGAATTTCGGTGCCGCTCGAACCATTCCGCATCGCCGCGATGCTCCGAAAGGCGGTTGAGCGGATTTGCGGCATAGGCGAAGGGTTCGAATCGATGCTGGCTCATGAAGTGGAAAACGTCCCTGGGTGGCTGGATACAAGCGCTTACATCAGGCGCTCAAACGGTCGGAAAGTTCTGAAATCAGGCGGTCGCGCTCGCCTGAATCATAGGCAACGGGTTTGGCAGCGCCCCAGACGGGGCCGGGCCATGCGGGATCGTCCTGATGACGCGCGATGATATGTATGTGAAGCTGGGGGACCTGATTGCCGAGGGCCGCGACGTTGAGCTTCTGGCAGTCGGTCGTCTCGCGCAGCGCTTCGCTCGCGAGCGCGATCTCTTCCATCAGTTCCGCGCGTTCCGGCGCCTCAAGGTCGAGCAGTTCGATCAGGTCCGGCTTTCTCGGAACGAGGATCAGCCAGGGATAATTCGCATCCTTCATGAGCCTGACGGCGCAAAGCTTCAGATCCGCCACGTGATAGGTGTCGCCGGCAAGCCTCGGGTTGATATCGAACGGGATCATGGGGACGCTCCTGAAACGCGGCCTGAGACTATACCCTTGCCGGAGAGGACGGAAAGCCGCGCCCGTGACATTTTCGCGATTGCGGGTCAAAACTGGATAAAACGTACGGGATGCGCGGAGGAAATTTATGCTGCCGAAAGCCGATAGCTACGATGCCCTGACGAAGAAGTTCCGCTGGGACGTGCCGGAACGCTTCAACATGGGCGTCGACGTTTCGGACAAATGGGCGGCGCGCGATCCGGACCGTCTGGCACTCACCTTCATCGACGAGGAAGAGAACGTGTCGCACTACACGTTCTCCGACCTGAGCCGGCTTTCAAACAGGCTCGCAAACCTCTTGACCTCGTCGGGCGTCATCCAGGGCGACAGGGTCGGCATACTGCTGCCGCAGGCGCCCGAGACCGCCTTCGGGCATATCGCCGCCCACAAGATGGGCGCGATCTCCATTCCGCTTTTCATGCTCTTCGGCGAGGAGGCTCTGCTTTTCCGGCTGAGGGATTCAGGTGCGCGCGCGATCATCACCAACACTGACGGCGCCAACAAGATCCTGCCGATTCGCGATCAATTGCCGGAGCTTCGCCAGGTCTTCACCGTGGACGGCAAGCACATAGGCACGCGCGATCTGCATGAGGAAATGGCGGGTCACAGCGATCACTTCACGCCCGTCAACACGAGCGCGGAGGATCCGGCGGTCATCATCTATACCTCCGGCACGACGGGGCAGCCCAAGGGCGCGCTGCATGCCCATCGCGTCCTCCTTGGCCATTTGCCGGGCGTGGAAATGAGCCATGACTTTTTTCCGCAGGAAGGCGACCGTATCTGGACGCCTGCCGACTGGGCCTGGATCGGCGGGCTTCTCGACGTCCTGATGCCGGCCCTTCATCACGGCGTTCCGGTCGTCGCACGGCGCTTTTCCAAGTTCACAGGCGAGGCGGCGTTCCAGCTTTTGCAGGACCAGAAGATCCGCAACGCCTTTCTGCCGCCGACGGCATTGAAGATGATGCGGCAGGTGGAAAGTCCGGAAAAGCGCTGGGAGCTGAACCTTCGATCCGTGGCGAGCGGCGGGGAGACGCTTGGCACGGAACTGCTCGACTGGGGCAGGCGCGTCTTCGGACTGACCATCAACGAGTTCTATGGCCAGACGGAATGCAACATGATCGTCTCCTCCTGCGGGGCGATCATGAACGCCCGGCCCGGCATCATGGGCCGCGCGGTGCCGGGGCACCAACTTGCGATCGTGACCGACGGCGGGCAGGCGCTCGCCAGCGGCGAGATTGGCAATATCGCGGTCAAAAGGCCAGACCCCGTCATGTTCCTCGGCTACTGGCGAAACGAGAAGGCGACTCGGGCGAAATTCGCCGGCGACTGGTTGCTGACCGGCGATACCGGCATCAGGGACGAAGCGGGCTGGATCCGCTTCGTCGGGCGCGACGACGACGTGATCACTTCCGCCGGATACAGGATCGGCCCCGGCGAGATCGAGGACTGCCTGATCGGCCATCCCGCAGTGAAAATGGCGGCCGCCGTCGGCAAACCGGACAAGCTTCGCACCGAGATCGTGAAGGCCTATGTGGTGCTGAACGAGGACGCCGAGCCATCCGGTGAACTTGCCAAGGAAATCCAGGATTGGGTGAAGACGCGCCTCGCCGCCCATGAATACCCGCGCGAAGTGGAATTCGTCGAAGAACTGCCGATGACGACGACCGGCAAGATCATCCGCAGGGAACTCAGGCAAAGGGCCACACAGGAAGAATGAAGAGGACGAAAGATTCCCTCCCTGCCCCCTTGCCAAGCCGTGCCCCCCTTCTGATATAAGGGGGTCGGGAGGCTGGTGGTGGACGAGCCACTCGCCAACCGGGTCAGGTCCGGAAGGAAGCAGCCCTAACGAGTTTCGGCACGGGTCATCGTGCCGGCCTCCCACCCTCGCCGTCAGCGCGTTCGGCCTTCGACGCGCCGAATTGCGGTGACAAGACGCCGCCTGGCGAGACAGAGCGCCGCAAGGCCTGTAAACTGGTGGCCATGGACGGCACGACTCCCCCAGAACCCGGCTTCGACCTTGGCGTCAAGAAAGACGATGCCTATCGCGTTCTCGCGCGCAAATACCGCCCAAGGACCTTCGACGATCTCGTCGGCCAGGAGCCGATGGTGCGCACGCTGCAGAATGCCTTCGAAACGGGCCGCATCGCGCAAGCCTGGATGCTGACGGGCGTGCGAGGTGTCGGCAAGACCACGACGGCGCGCATCCTTGCCCGTGGCCTCAACTACGAGATCCCAGGCGAAGCCGAACAGCCGACCATCCGCCTCGACAAACCCGGCATCCACTGCGAAGCGATTATGGAAGGCCGGCATGTCGATGTGATCGAGATGGACGCGGCCTCGCACACCGGTATCGGCGACATTCGCGAGATCACGGACGCCGCGCGCTACCGCCCGGCTTCCGCGCGCTACAAGGTCTACATCATCGACGAAGTGCATATGCTCTCCAACGCGGCCTTCAACGGCCTGCTCAAGACGCTGGAAGAGCCGCCGGAGCATGTGAAGTTCATTTTCGCCACCACTGAGATCCGCAAGGTTCCGGTGACGGTGCTTTCGCGCTGTCAGCGCTTCGACCTGCGCCGGATCGACGCCGCAAAGCTTGTCGCGCTCCTGCGCGATATCGCCGGCAAGGAAAACATAGACATTTCCGACGAAGCGCTCGCGCTGATCGCGCGGGCGGGCGAAGGATCGGCCCGCGACAGCCTTTCGCTGCTCGATCAGGCGATCGCCCATGGGGGAGGACATATCGGCGCGGAACACGTGCGCGAAATGCTGGGCCTTGCCGACCGGGCACGCGTTATCGACCTGTTCGAGCAGGTGATGAGGGGGGACGCTGCGTCTGCCCTTGAGGAAATGAAAGGGCAGTACGACAGCGGCGCCGACCCGGTGGTCGTATTGTCCGATCTCGCCGATTTCACGCATCTCGTCACGCGTCTAAAAATCGTGCCGAAGGCCGGCGACGAGGCCTCCGTCACCGAGGCCGAGCGCACGCGCGGGCGGGAATTCGCCGAAAAACTTTCGCTCAGGCTGTTGTCGCGGGCATGGCAGATTCTCCTGAAGGGGATTGCCGAAGTGCAGGCAGCACCCAAGCCGCTGGCGGCTGCCGACATGGTTCTGGTGCGCCTTGCCTACGCCGCCGACCTTCCCGACCCGGAAGAGGCGCTAAAGGCGTTGAGGGAAGGCGCGTTGCCACCTGCGAGTGCGCAGCCAACCAGCGGAGGCGCGGCGGCCCGACAGGCGCCGCAAGCGCCAGGCGGACAGCCGGTTCAGGCCCGAATGGCGACACCGCAGGCCGGCCCGGCTTCGCCAGGTCAGGGACCTTCCGCGCGCATGGCGGGCAGCCCGTCGGCGCAACTCAAGGCAGTGGAAAGTGCGCCGGAGCAGAAGGTGGATGAAGCACCGGTGCCCGATGCCTCCGCCCCGCCCGTGCCGGTGGCGAACGGGCCGAGGTCGCTTGCCGAGTGCGCTGCCCTTGCCGCCGAAAAGCGCGATATTCCGCTGAAGGTGGCGATCGAGCGAAACATGCGCCTCGTCAGCTTCGAGCCGGGCCGTATCGAGTTTCAGCCGACGCCGGACGCCGATGCCGACCTTGCCGGAAACCTCGGTCGCAAGCTTACCGAATGGACCGGCACGCGCTGGATCTGCATCGTCAGCCGCACGCAGGGCAGACCAACGCTTTTCGAGGAGCGGGAGGCCAACAAGCGCCAGCTTCTCACCGATGCGCGCTCGGAACCTTTGGTCGCCGAACTTCTTGCGGCCTTTCCAGGTGCCGAGATCGTAAACGTTCATGTCAGAACGCCGGAGGGCGAGGCGCCACCCACTGAGGCTGTGCCGGAAAATCCGGATGAAGGCGAATTCGATGGTGACGATCAGGATCCGAACGCTTAAGTCACCTACCTAGTGATCGAGACCAATTTGGCTCCAATCGACGGAGATATCCCATGGACTTCATGAAGATGATGAAGCAGGCCAAGCAGCTTCAGGAAAAGATGGGCACGCTTCAGGAAGAGGTTGCCCAGATCGAGGTGACCGGCACGGCGGGCGCTGGCCTTGTCACCGTAACCCTCAACGGCAAGAGCGAGATGAAGGGCCTCAAGATCGACCCGTCGCTTGCCAAGGAGGACGAGGTCGAAATTCTGGAAGACCTGATCATGGCCGCCTTTAACGACGCCAAGGCCAAGGCGGAAACCGCCATGCAGGAAAAGACGCAGGAACTAATGGGCGGCCTTGGCCTGCCCGCCGGCATGAAGCTGCCGTTCTGAGCACAGCACAGGATTCCGGCGAATGTCGAGCCGTTCCGTCGCCGGCCCGGAGATCGAGCGCCTTATCCAGCTTCTGGCGAAACTGCCGGGGCTGGGGCCGCGCTCGGCACGCCGGGCGGCACTTCACCTGATCAAGAAGAAAGAGCAATTGCTTGCGCCTCTGGCCGAGGCGATGGATGTCGCCGTGGAAAAGGTCGGCATCTGCTCGACTTGCGGAACGGTGGACACGAGCGACCCCTGCACGATCTGCTCCGATCCGCGCCGCGATGCGTCGACCATTCTCGTTGTAGAGGACGTCGCCGATCTCTGGGCGCTCGAACGGGCGGCGGCGCTCAACTGCCGCTATCATGTGCTTGGCGGCACGTTGTCACCGCTCGACGGCATCGGGCCGGACGATCTGAACATCGGCGGGCTTGTCGACCGGGTCGAGGCAGGCGGCGTGAGCGAGGTGATCCTGGCCGTGAATGCGACCGTTGAAGGGCAGACCACGGCGCATTTCGTGACGGACAGGCTTGCCGGCTTTGACGTGCGCGTTACCAAGCTTGCCCACGGCGTGCCCGTCGGCGGAGAGCTCGACTATCTCGACGAGGGCACGCTCACGCAGGCGCTGAAGGCCCGCACGGCTTTCTGACGCCGCTTTCGCCAAAAATCTTCCGCTTTACTGGCTGACGATGCCTTCGCCCGCCGTTTCAAGGCGGAAGGCGGCAGCCATCAGCGCCTTGGTGTAATCCGTTTCCGGATGGTCGAAAACCTTCTCCGACGGGCCTGATTCCACCACCTTGCCGTCCTTCATGACGATTACGTCGTTGGCGAGGGCACGCACCACCTTCAGATCATGCGAGATGAAGAGATAGGCAAGGTCATGGCGCTTCTGCAGGTCGCGCAGGAGATCGACGACCTGCGCCTGCACGCTCATGTCGAGCGCCGATGTCGGTTCGTCGAGCATGACGAATTTCGGTTCCAGCACCATGGCGCGGGCGATCGAGATGCGCTGGCGCTGGCCGCCCGAAAACTCGTGCGGGTAACGGAAGCGGGTCGCGGCATCGAGGCCCACCTCCTCAAGCGCATGGGCCACGCGTTCGTCGCGCCCTTCCTGTGAAATGCCGGGAAAATGCACTGCGAGACCTTCTCCCACGATATCGGCGATCGACATGCGCGGCGAGAGTGAGCCGAACGGGTCCTGGAAGACGATCTGCATGTCGCGCCTGAGCGGGCGCATCTCCTTCCACGAAAATTGTTGGATATCCCTGTCGTGGAAGGAAATTTCGCCGGTCGAAGAAATCATCCTGAGAAGGGCGAGACCCAGCGTCGTCTTGCCCGATCCGCTTTCGCCGACGATGCCGAGCGTTTGCCCCTCGCGAACGGAGATATTTACCCCATCGACGGCCTTGATGTGATCGACCGTGCGGCGCAGGAACCCGCGCTTGACGGGAAACCAGACCTTCAGGTCGTCGGCCTTCACCACGATCGGCTTGGATGTGTCCGTCTTGGGCGGGCTGCCCTTCGGCTCGGCCGCCAGAAGGTGCTTCGTGTACTCGTGTTGCGGGTTGGAGAAAATTTCCTCCGTCTCGCCCTTTTCCACAATCTTGCCGTCGGTCATCACGCAGACACGGTCGGAAATCTTGCGCACGATACCGAGATCATGAGTGATGAAGAGCATCGCCATGCCGACGTCGCGCTGGATATCCTTCAAAAGCTGGAGGATCTGCGCCTGCACCGTCACGTCGAGGGCCGTCGTCGGTTCATCCGCGATCAGGAGATCGGGTTCGTTGGCGAGCGCCATGGCGATCATCACGCGCTGGCGCTGCCCGCCGGAAAGCTGATGCGGGTATGACTGGAGCCGCTTTTCAGGCTGAGGGATGCCGACCTGGTCAAGAAGCTCAAGCACGCGCTTGCGCGCTGCTGTATCGCTCATGCCGCGGTGGATCTTCAGGACTTCGGCGATCTGCCTTTCCACCTGATGCAGCGGATTGAGCGACGTCATCGGTTCCTGGAAGATCATGGAGATCTCGTTGCCGCGCACCTTGCGCAGGGCTGCATCATTCGCGGTGAGCATGTCCCTGCCCTTGAAGAGGATCTCTCCGCTCGGATGCGAGGCTGTCGGATAGGGCAGGAGCCGGACGGTCGAAAGCGCAGAGACGGATTTACCCGATCCGCTTTCGCCGACAAGCGCGACCGTCTCTCCCGAATTGATGTCGAAGGAAATGTGGTCGACGGCAAGCGTCTTCCTGCCTTCCTGAGAAAAGGCGACGGAAAGGTCCTGAACGGAAAGGAGGGGGCTTTTCGATGTTGTCATGCCTGTCGCTCCCTCATGCGAATGCCTTGCGCGGATCGAAGGCGTCGCGCACCGCCTCGCCGATGAAGATCAGCAGGCTCAGCATGATGGAGATCATGAAGAAGCCGGTGATGCCGAGCCAGGGTGCCTGAAGGTTGTTCTTGCCCTGCGCGAGAAGCTCGCCAAGCGATGGCGATCCTGGTGGCAGGCCGAAGCCGAGGAAGTCGAGCGCCGTCAGCGTCGTGATCGATCCGTTCAGAATGAAGGGCATGAAGGTGAGGGTGGCGACCATGGCATTCGGCAGCATGTGCCGCCACATGATGACGCCGTTCGACACGCCAAGCGCCTTGGCGGCCGTCACGTATTCGAAGTTGCGGGCACGCAGGAACTCGGCACGCACGACGCCAACCAGCGCCACCCAGGAGAATGCGAGCAGGATGGTGAACAGCGTCCAGAAACCCGGGATCAGCACCGAAGAGACGATGAGGATCAGGTAAAGGGTGGGGATCGCCGTCCAGATTTCGATGAACCGCTGGAAGAAAAGATCCACCCAGCCGCCGTAATAACCCTGCACGGCGCCGGCTGCGATGCCGATGATCGACGAGGCGATGGTAAGCGCCAGCCCGAATAGAACGGAAATGCGGAAGCCGTAGATCAGGCGTGCGACGACGTCTCGTCCCTGATCGTCGGTGCCGAACCAGTTCCAGTTGCCGAGCGTGCAGTTGGCGTCCTCCGCGCCGTTCGGATACTGCTGGCAGCGTTCTTCCTTGTCGAGCATCCAGGAGGGTGGGGCGGGAGCGGGGACCGGTATCTCGTTGTTGATCGTATCGTAGGAATAGCGGATCGGCGGCCAGAGGATCCAGCCGTTGGCGTTGATCTCGTCCTGGATGAAGGGGTCGCGATAGTCGGTTACAGCCAGGAATCCGCCGAATTTTTCCTCTGGGTAATCGACGAAGACCGGCGTCAGCAGTTCGCCCTTGTAGGAGACGAGGATCGGCCTGTCGTTGGCGATGAATTCCGCGAAAAGCGCCAGCACGAAGAGGATGAGGAAAATCCAGAGCGACCAGAAGCCTCGCCGGTTCGCATTGAAGTTTGCTAGCCGGCGCTTGTTGATCGGCGAAAGCTCGAAACGGCCCCTCGGGCGGAATTTGCCCTCGCTTGCGCTCACGAAACGGCTTTGGCCGGTTGCCCTGTTCTCAGTGCGGGTGTCCATGCTCTCAGACCTCCCGGCTTTCGAAATCGATCCGCGGATCGATCCAGGTGTAGGTAAGGTCCGAGATCAGGTTCACGATCAGGCCGAGCAGGGAGAAGATGTAGAGCGTGGCGAAGACTACGGCATAATCGCGGTTTATCACCGCCTCGAAGCCGAGAAGGCCCAAGCCATCGAGCGAAAAGATCGTCTCGATCAAGAGGGATCCGGCGAAGAAGGCGGAGATGAAGGCACCCGGAAAACCGGCGACCACGATCAGCATGGCATTGCGGAAAACGTGTCCATAAAGCACCTGGCGCTCCGTCAGGCCCTTGGCGCGCGCGGTCTGGACGTATTGCTTGCGGATCTCGTCCAGGAAGGAGTTTTTCGTAAGCAGCGTCGTCGTCGCGAATGCCGAAAGCGCCATCGCCGTGATCGGCAGAACGAGGTGCCAGAGATAGTCGACGATCCGCGCCGGCCAGGAAAGCTGCTCCCAATTGTCGGAGGTGAGCCCGCGTAAGGGGAACCAGTCGAAGAACGAGCCGCCCGCGAAAAGGATGATCAGGAGCACGGCGAAAAGGAAGCCGGGGATGGCATAGCCGACGATGATGACGGCGGAGGTCCACACATCGAAAGGCGAGCCGTCCTTCACGGCCTTGCGGATGCCGAGAGGAATGGAGATCGAATAGGAAAGCAGCGTCATCCATAGCCCGAGCGAAATCGAGACGGGCATTTTCTCGATTATGAGCTCTATGACCGAGATATCGCGGAAATAGCTCTCCCCGAAATCGAAGCGGGCATAATTCCAGAGCATCTCGCCGAAGCGCTGCAGCGGCGGCTTGTCGAAGCCGAACTGGGCTTCCAGCTCTTTCACGAATTCGGGGTCGAGCCCTTGCGCCCCGCGGTATTTGGAACTTGCCGCTTCGCCGCTTCCGCCGCCGCTGTCCTGCCCACCGGCGGTAATATCCGACCCGCCGCCGCCGCTGATGCGCGCGGTGGCCGAGACGTCCGTTCCCTGAAGCTGGGCGATGATCCGTTCCACCGGGCCGCCCGGCGCGAACTGGATGATGACGAAATTTATCGCCATGATGCCGACTAGCGTCGGGATGATCAGCAGAAGCCGCCGGAGAATATAGGCGCCCATCGTTCGTTCTTACCTTGTCCGCATTCGCCCAGGGTTGTGCGCTCAGCCCGCCTTGCCCGCAACGGCAGCCTTGTCCTCGTCGAACCACCACGTCGTCTCGACCGGAAAGTCATAACGCGGTGGCTCGGGCGGCATGCCGAAGATATCCCACATGGCGACCGTGTGAACCGGCTTGTACCAATGCGGCACCCAGTAGTAACCGGCGCGCAGGCATCGGTCGAGGGCTCGCGCGGCAATCTCCATTTCGTCGCGGGTTTCCGCGAAAATTGCCTTTTCGATCAGCGCGTCGATTGCCCGGTAGCTGATGCCTGCCAGATTGTTGCTTCCCGGCGTTTCGGCGGCTTTCGAACCCCAGAACTGGCGGATCGATTCGCCAAGTGTCGGCGCCAGCGAATACCGGCGCGAAACCACGTCGAAGTCGAACTCGTTGATGCGTGCCTGATATTGCGATGGGTCAACCAGCCGGAAAGTAGCGGCAACGCCGAGGCGCTTGAGATTGTTGATGTAGGGCAGTACCACCCGTTCGAAGGACGGCGAATTCGACAGGAATTCGATGGTGAGCGGCTCGCCGGTGGGAAGGACGAGCTGGCCGCCCTCGCGGGTCAGGCCTGCTTCGCGGAACAGGCTGTCGGCTTTTCGCAGCAGGTTGCGGTCCTGCCCCGATCCGTCCGAGATGGGCGCCTGTATCGCCGATCCGAAGACGGCTTCCGGCAGGCTTTCGCGGAAAGGCTCCAGCAGGGCAAGTTCCTCCGGCCCCGGTTCGCCTTCCGCCTTCATCGTGGAGTTTTCGAAAAAGGATTCGGTACGCGTGTAGAGATCGTAAAAGAGGTTCTTGTTCGACCATTCGAAATCGAAGGCGAAGCCGATCGCCGCGCGCACTCTGGGGTCGGAGAACTTCTCGCGCCTCGTGTTGAAAAACCACCCTTGCGCGCCTGACGGTCGCCCGTCGGGGAATTCGCGTTGCTTGACGCGGCCATCCTGCACGGCCGGGAAATTATACTCGGTTGCCCATGTCTTGGAGGTGAATTCCTCGCGAAAGGTCATCGAGCCTTTCTTGAAAGCCTCGAAGGCCACTTGCCGGTCGCGGAAGAACTCCAGCCGCAGCACATCGAAATTGTAATGGCCGCGTGAGACGGGAAGATCCTTCGCCCACCAATTGTCGACCCGTTCGTATTCGATATAGCGGCCGACCTCGTAATCGCCTACCCGATAGGGGCCGGACGAAACAGGCGGCGTCAGCGTCGACTGGGTAAAGTCGTAGCGGGTGTAATAGTCCTTCGACAGGATCGGCAGGCCGGCAATGGTCATCGGCAGTTGCCGGGACTGCTTGCCGGAAAAGGTGACCCGTGCCCGGCGCTCGTCGAGTGCTATCGCCTCCACCATTTCCTCGATGGTCTGGCGGATCAGCGGATGGCCGTCCCGCTTCAGCGTCATCAGCGAAAATGCGACGTCTTCGGCCGTCAGCGGCTTTTCGTCGTGGAAGCGCGCCTCGGGCCGGATCGTGAAGGTGTATTGATTTTCATCGTCCGATTTTTCGACGCTTTCGGCGACAAGACCATAAACCGCATCCGGTTCGTCGAGCGCGCGCACCATCAGCGTGTCGAAGCAAAGCTCCATGCGCGGCGGGGCATCGCCCTTCAGGATAAAGCTGTTGAAGGTGTTGAAGGTCTGCGGGTTCTGGTTATACGCCCAGGAGGGAGCAGTGTAGACCATGCGCCCGCCTTTCGGCGCTCGCTGGTTCACATAGTCGAATGCGGCGAATTCGGGCGGATATTTCAACTCGCCGAAAACCGACATACCGTGCCTCCCCCCCGTTTGGGCAAGGCTTGCGGGGAACGGTAGCAGGCCGGCTGCAGCGGCGGCTCCGCCCAGTTTCAGGACCGTCCGACGGCTGGGGAGTCGTTGTGTCATCACTTCTTCTGCTCCACACGCGCGGCCTTTTCCTCGTCCCACCACCAGATCGTGGGGAAGCCGTGGGTGAATTCCGGAATGTTGTCCGGATGGCCGAACCGATCCCAGCGGGCGGTGCGGTCGACATCGAGATAAAACTGCGGCACGACGAAATTGTGGTGCAGGAGCACACGGTCAAGCGCCCTGGTCGCGGCCACGAGCTCGTCGCGGTCTTTGGCGAAGATCACCTTCCGGATCAGCGCGTCCACGCCTTCGTCCTTGATGCCGGCATAATTGCGCGACTGTGCCTGGTCGGCGGCTTCGGATCCCCAGAAGTCCAGCTGTTCGTTGCCCGGCGACAGCGACTGCGGCCAGAGCGAGGTGATCATGTCGAAGTCGCGGTCGCGGATGCGGTTGATGTATTGCGGCGTGTCGATGACCCTGAGATTGAGCTTGATGCCGAGGCGCTGCAGATTGCGCGCGTAGGGCAGCACGAGACGCTCGGAATTGGGATCGTTCGACAAAAATTCGATCTCGAATTGCTCGCCCGCGTCGTTGACGAGCCGGCGCCCATCGAGCTTCCAGCCTGCCTCCTGCAGAAGCTCCAGCGCCATGCGCAGGTTCTCGCGCAGCTTCTGCGGGTCGCCGTTGACGGGGTTTTCGTAAGGCTCGGTGAAAACTTCCGGTGGAATCTTGTCGCGCACGCTCTCCAGGATCTCCAGTTCCTTGCCCTCGGGCAGGCCGGAGGAGGCGAGCTCGGTGCCGGCGAAGTAAGAACCGACGCGCTTGTATTGGCCGAAAAAGGTCGTCTTGTTGGCCGATTCGAAGTCATAGGCGAGGTTCAGCGCCCGGCGCACCCGCTCGTCGGAGAATTTCTCCCGCCTGAGGTTCGGGACGAAGGCCTGCATCACGCCGCTCGCCTTGTCGGGGAATTTCTCAAGGATCACGCGACCGTCCTTAACGGCTGGAAAGTCATACCCGGTGGCCCAGTTTTTGGCGCTGTTCTCGGCCCGAAAATCGTACTGATCGCCCTTGAAAGCCTCCAGTAGTACCGTTGAATCGCGGAACGTGTCGTAGCGGATCCTGTCGAAATTATACGTGCCGACGCGAACAGGGTGGTTCGCGGCCCAATAATCGGGCACCCGCTCGTATTCGACGAAGCGATTCGGCTCGAAATTCTTGATTCGGTAAGGGCCTGAACCCAGCGGCGGTTCCAATGTTCCCGACTCGATCGAGCGCTGATTGCCGTTTTTATCCGTGCCTTCCCACCAGTGTTTGGGAAGCACGAGAAGCTGGCCGACGATGTGGGGCAATTCGCGGTTTCCAGGCCCATCGAAGGTGAAGCGAACCGTTCTGTCCCCCACCTTCTCCGCGCCGGTCACATGACGGTAGTAGAATTTCTGGCTGGGGTTGACCTCGGTGATCTTTTCGAAACTCCAGATCACGTCATCGACGGTGATGGGCTCGCCGTCGTGCCAGCGCGCGTTTGGGTTCAGCCTGTACTCCACCCAGGAAAAGTCCTCAGGATAGCGCACCGCCTCGGCGATCAGCCCGTAAGCCGCGCTGATATCCAGCTCGTCGAGCGCGGATTCGGTCAGCGAATCGTAGATCAGGCCAAGGCCGATCGCCGGGTTTCCGCGCGGCAGGACGGGATTGAACGTATCGAAGCCGCCAACGTCGGACAGCCTGACGATGCCGCCTTTGGGCGCATCCGGATTTACATAGCGGAAATGTTCGAACTCGGGCGGATAATTGGGGTCGCCCGTCAGGGCCGATGCATGTTTCCATTCAGGTTCCGCCGCGCGCGCATCGTCCAGCGTCGAGCTTGCGCCGATCAGGAATAGCGCCGGCAGCACGCAGACGAGTGTCGTTACGGCGCTGCGTCGAAACCTTGCAAAGCTCGGCATGATTATTTTCGGTCCCCTCGGTTCGCTGGCGTCAGGCGCACTCCGGGCGGGAGGCGTGAACGGGCAAATCGTCAGTTTCGATATATTAGGGACTCGAACCGCGCTTCGACACCTTAGAAACGATTAATGACAAAAGTTTAATCGCAATCCGGCAAGGGCGCCGCGCTTATCAGGACGAAGCGGAAGCGCTTTTCTTTGCGCGGTACATGCGCCTGTCGGCGAGTGCGAGAAGATCGTCGACAGATGAGGAATCGGTGGGAAAGGCCGCCCAGCCAATGCTCACCTCAATCGTAATGGAACGCTCGCCGATGATCAGCGGCTCGCTCACGCGCTGGCGCAGGCGGCCAGCCAGATGCCGCGCCGTCTGTTCTCCGCCCGCTCCCGGTACGATGATGACGAACTCATCGCCCCCGATCCGAGCGACCGTGTCGGATCTGCGGGTTGCGTCGGTTATGCGCCGGCCGATTTCCTGCAAGAGCGCGTCGCCCACGGCGTGGCCGTAGGCATCATTGATCGGCTTGAAGCCATTGAGATCGAGATAGAGCACGAGAAAGCCGAGGTCGGTCCGCTCGCAAAGCGCGGCGAGCTGGCTTAGCCGGTCCTCCAGCAGGCGGCGGTTCGGCAAGCCGGTCAAGGGATCGTGCAGCGCCATCGCGCGTGCGCGTTGATGGGCCGACACGACGAGCCCGCTCAAGACGGCGATCAGCAGCGAAATCCCGTAGCCGATGCCCCGTGCGGCGTGGATCCCGGTCTTGTCGACATACCAGCCGCCAGCCGGGCGTGCCGCCAGTTCCCAACTCCCGTGCGGCAATGATACGGGCAGGGTGACGGCGTCATTTTCGAACAGGGCCGGGTCTCCCATTATAGGGTCGCCGTCGGCTCCCTTGCCATCCGCGCCTCGCATGGCGAATTCATAGCCGCCCGTCCTGGGCAGGATGCCGGCATCGGCAAACAGGCCCTCCATGTTGATGACGACGGAAGCGACGCCCCAATATCCGGGCTCGGCCTGGGGGTCGCTATCCGGTCCCGGGCGATATATCGGCGTTCGGGCGATAAGCGCCCTGCCTCCCTGCACAAGGTCGACGGGGCCTGCGATAATGGTGGCGCGTTCGTCCATTACGCGTTTTATCGCCGGCCATTGATCGGCGCTTTCGCGGTAGTCGAACCCGAGTGCGCGTTCATTGCTCGCCAAGGGGTAGACATAGGCGATGACGTTGTCGGGCGCGATCGCCGCGCTTCGCACGTTGCGGCCGATGGACACGGTCTGCTCTGCAAACCGCTGAAACTCCTCCTGGGAAAGGCCGGGCCGCGTCGCGGCATAGCTGACGAGCCCCTGGCCGATGTAAAGCGTTGCGTTGATTTCGCCTTCAAGCTTCGCGCGAGCCTCGGCAAGGCGCGAAAGCGCCGTGGCCTGCTGGCGTTCGCGCGCGGCGTCAGCCATCAGATTCGCGATAAGTTCCGTGAGTAGGACGCCGGCGGCAAGGACGATGATCCCGGCGACGCCGGCCGCCAGCAGGCCGCGGCGACGCGCGCCGCCGACCGGCAGCCCGCCCTCAAGCGACATGATCGTCCCATGCATGTGAATCGGGCCCCGTCATGAAGTTCTATCCTAACGTAAATACAGGCTGAAACTTACGCATTGATAAAAACGAAAAAGCCGGGCGGGGCCCGGCTTTAGCATGTTTCGCAGTATTTTGGTGCCAACGCGGCACAAACCGTTGAACGAATGAGACTATTCCTTGTCCTGTTGCGTTGGGGCAACTGGGCGGAAACTTCCATCTCTTGGGAATATACCGCGAAATCCGATTTGGACTTCGCGGAAAGCGTTCTGGCCTTACTCGGTTGGCAGCGGTTCCGGATTGTCCGAAAGCGAGCGGAGATACGCGATCACGTCGGCGCGATCCTCCGGCTTCTTGATGCCGGCGAAAGACATCGTCGTGCCGTCAATGTAGCCACGAGGATTGGTGAGAAAGTGATCCAGTTGCTCATAGGTCCAGGCATCGTGCGAGCTGGCGAATTCGGTCATCGCGCCGGAATAGCCGAACCCGTCGTGGCTTCCTGGTGTACGGCCGACGACGCCCCAGAGCGCCGGACCGACCTTGTTCGGCCCGCCCTGTTCGAAGGAATGGCAGGCGGCGCACTTCTTGGCGGCCTTTTCGCCGCTTTCAGCGCTCGCCTCGACAAGGCGGGTGCCGATCGGCACTACCTCCGGCTCGGCGCTTTCCGCCGGCTCCTCGCCTTCGCCATGGTCCGTCGCCACGGCAATTTCATAGCCCGGGATTTCCGGCGGGTTCGTTTCGAAAATCAGGTCCGAGACGACACCGAGGCCCATGACGACCAGAAGGGAAAGCAAAACCGCGCCGGCGATTTTGTTCAACTCGAAGGAATCCATCCTGCCTGGCTCCAGCTTGTGATAAGCGCATGCGCGCTTACGGGCTACTTCGCCTGTAAACGTCGCGTCAACGAAAAGTCGCCGGAACCTACAAATTTTTTGACGCCCGTGTCCATAGGTATAAAAGGGCAAGCCATGAGACTTTTCGCCCTATCATCCCGTTTTGCCGCCACTTCGACCCGGAGCGTTTCGTGAGTGATGCCATCGTCCTGATCCCGAGCCGCATGGCATCGACCCGGTTGCCGGAAAAACCCTTGGCGGATATCGCGGGTCTGCCGATGATCGTGCATGTGGTCCGCCGCGCGGAGGCGACGAAAATCGGACCGGTCGTGGTGGCCTGCGACGACGAACGCATCAAGCAGGCGGTGGAAGCTGCCGGGGGGTGCGCGGTTTTGACGCGGGCGGATCACGTGTCCGGATCGGACCGTCTTCACGAAGCCCTGCAACTCGTCGACCCTGAAAGGCGCTACGACGTCGTGTTGAACCTTCAGGGCGACGTACCGATGATCGAGCCGGATGCGGCACGCGCGGCTTTCGAGCCGCTTTCCGATCCGGCCGTGGACATCGGTACGATCATGACCGCGATGCCCGACTACGCGCGCAATGATCCCAGTTTCGTGAAAGCGGTCGTCACCCCGGTCGATGGCCGGCGGCATCGCGCGCTTTATTTTACGCGCGCCACGGCTCCTTCCGGTGAGGGGCCGCTTCATTGGCACATCGGCGTTTACGCCTATCGCCGGGCAGCGCTTGAGCGTTTCGTTGCGCTGCCGCCCTCGCCGCTTGAACGGCGGGAGACGCTGGAGCAGCTTCGCGCGCTTGAGGCTGGCATGAGGATCGACGTCAGCATGATCGGCAGCGCGCCCATGGACGTCAACACGCCTGAGGATCTTGAGCGGGCCCGAATGGCGATGCGCGGGGTCATGTGAGCGCGCGCCAAGCTAGTTTTCAACGCAAATCGGAAGAAGCGGAATCGATGTCGGACCAGAAGAAGATCGTGTTTCAGGGAGAAGTGGGCGCCAATTCGCATATGGCCTGCCGCAACGTCTATCCCGATTATGAGGCAATCCCTTGCGCGACCTTCGAGGATTGCTTCCAGGCGCTCGAAAGCGGCGAGGCGGATCTTGGCATGATCCCGGTCGAAAACTCCGTCGCGGGCCGGGTGGCGGATATTCATCATCTCCTGCCACAGTCCTCGCTCAACATTATCGGAGAGTTTTTCCTGCCTATCCGCTTTCAGCTCGTTGCACCCAAGGGGGCGACGCTTGACGGGCTGAAAACGGTGCAAAGCCACGTCATGGCGCTTGGCCAATGTCGCAAGATCATCCGCGAACTCGGCCTTGCCCCGGTCGTGGGCGCGGACACCGCTGGTTCGGCCCGGCAGATCGCGGAACGCGGCGATATCAGCGCCGCAGCGCTCGCCCCGGAAATGGCCGCCGAGGTCTATGGCCTTGACATCTTGCGCCGTAATGTGGAGGACGAGGCCCACAACACAACCCGCTTCCTGATCCTGTCGCGGGAAAAGCTGACGGCGGCCAACAACGGCCAGCCCGTCATCACGACGTTCATATTCCGGGTCCGCAACGTGCCGGCCGCGCTCTACAAGGCGCTTGGCGGGTTTGCGACCAACGGTGTGAACATGACCAAGCTGGAATCCTACCAGCTCGAAGGCCAGTTCTTCGCGTCCATGTTCTATGCCGATGTGGAGGGTCACCCGGAAGACCGGTCGGTGGCCTTGGCGCTGGAGGAGCTCGAATTCTTCTCCGCCGAGTTCAAGCTTCTCGGGGTTTATCGCGCTAGTCCGTTCCGCGAAAAGATCCGCGAGCCCGAAGCCAATCGCGCCCTGCGGCCCAATCCGGCCGGCTGAGGGCCACCTTTCGAGCCGCTAAGCGCTCGGGGCGCGATTGATCCCGAACGACCGGGCAACCACCAGAACAGAGGGATATCTGTTTCATGACGGAACTCCGTTTCGACGCGCTTTGCATCGGCAATGCCATTTGCGACGTTTTCGCCCATGTCGAGGAGGATTTCCTCCGCCGGGAGGAGATGGTGAAGGGCTCCATGCAGCTCATCGATACCGACACGGCGGTCAAGCTCTACGACAAGATGGGGCAGACGGTGCGCATATCGGGAGGAAGCGCCGGCAACACCGCCGCCGGCATCGCCTCGCTCGGCGGCAAGCCCGCCTATGTCGGCAAGGTCGCCGAGGACGAACTCGGACATGCCTACAGGCACGATATGCGCGGCACGGGCGTGCATTTCGAGACGGCGGCCTTGAAGGACGGCGCGCCGACCGCGCGGTCGATGATCCTGATCACGCCGGACGGCGAGCGGACGATGAACACCTATCTGGGGGCCTGTGTCGAGCTTTCGCCGGAAGATATCGACGCGGAAGACGTCCGTGCTTCCGCGATCACCTATATGGAAGGCTACCTGTGGGACCCGCCGGCGGCGAAGAAGGCATTCCTCCACGCCTCGGAAATCGCCCATAAGGCCGGACGCAGGGTGAGCCTGACCTTGTCGGACTCCTTCTGTGTTGACCGTTACCGTTCGGAGTTCATCTCGCTTATGCGCGACGGGATCGTCGATCTTTTGTTCGCAAACGAGCATGAGCTGAAGGCGCTTTACGAAACCGCCGATCTCGATACCGCCATCGCCGCGGTGCGTGAGGATTGCACGCTCACCGCACTGACCGTGGGCGAGAGGGGCGCCATGGCGATTTCACGGGAGGAAACGGTGCATGTTCCCGCCGCGAAGGTCGATGATGTGGTGGACCTGACGGGCGCGGGCGATCTTTTCGCCGCAGGCTTCATGTTCGGCCTGTCGCGTGATCTCGGCCTTACCGCATGCGCGGAAATTGGCTGTCTTTGTGCTGCGGAAGTTATCGGTCACGTCGGAGCGCGGCCTGAAAAGTCGCTCTCGGACCTGGTTACGCAAGCCGGTTTCGCCGGCTGACCGCATTCTTCTTCCGAAATGAGAAACGGCGACCGATGGGCCGCCGTTTGAATTCGGGTCTTGTGGAAATTGTGCGTCAGTCCGCCAAATCCTGCACGCTTTCCACGCTGCCGTCCTCCGACAGGCGGTAGACGATGGGCACGCCCGTCGCCAGTTCGCGCTTCAGGATCTGCTCCGGCGAAAGCCCTTCAAGGTCCATCACCAGGGAACGCAGGGAATTGCCGTGGGCGGCGACGATAACGCGTTCTCCGGCGAGCACGCGCGGCAGGATTTCCTTGCGGTAATAGGGCAAGGTGCGCTCGGCGGTCATCTTCAGGCTCTCGCCGCCGGGCGGCGGCACGTCGAAGGACCTACGCCAGATGTGCACTTGCTCTTCGCCGAATTTCTCGCGTGCCTCATCCTTGTTCATGCCTGTCAGGTCGCCGTAGTCGCGTTCGTTGAGCGCCTGGTCGCGGATCGTCTCAAGCCCTTCCTGATTGAGTTCCGTCAATATCAGGTCGAGCGTGTGCTGCGCGCGCTTCAGGACAGAGGTGAAGGCGATATCGAAGGTAAGCTTCAGTTCCCTCAGCTTTCTGCCGGCGGCAATCGCCTCCTTGACGCCCAATTCCGTCAGATCCGGGTCTTTCCAACCGGTGAAGAGGTTCTTGAGGTTCCATTCGCTCTGGCCGTGACGGACCAGCACCAACAGACGTTCCATGAGCGTCCAAACTCCTGTGTGGGTTCAATTCATATGGTCAGGCCGAGGATATCGGCCATCGAGTAAAGACCCGGCTTCTTCGGGTGCGCGCGGATTGCCGCCTTGACCGCGCCATTGGCGAAGATCTTGCGGTCTTCCGCGTGATGGGCGAGCGTGATGCGCTCCGATGGTCCGGCGAAGATCACGCTATGATCGCCGACGACGCTGCCGCCGCGAAGTGCTGCAAAGCCGATATCGCCGGTCTTGCGCGCGCCGGTGTGCCCGTCGCGCGAGCGTACCGAGTGGCTGTCGAGGTCGATCCCGCGCCCTTCCGCCGCCGCTTGGCCAAGCAGAAGTGCCGTGCCCGACGGTGCATCGACCTTGTGACGGTGGTGCATTTCCACGATCTCGATGTCAAAGTCGACGTCGAGCACCCTTGCCGCCTGCTTGACGAGACTTGCAAGTAGGTTCACCCCGAAGCTCATGTTGCCGGACTTGACGACCCGCGCATGGCGCGAGGCGGCCTTGATCTTTTCCTCATCCTCGCGCGAAAGGCCCGTCGTGCCGATCACGTGGACGATGCGGGCCTGGGCTGCGTATTCGGCAAGTTGGACGGTCGCGGCCGGAACGGTGAAGTCGAGCAGGCCGTCGGCCTGGGCGAGCAGCGGGAGGGGGTCGTCGCTCACCGTGACCCCGTTTGGCCCGAGGCCGGCAAGCTCGCCCGCGTCCCGGCCGATCGCGTCAGCGTCCTTGCGGTCGAAAGCGCCGGAGAGGGTTACGCCCTCGATTTCGCTGACGGCACGGATCAGGGCCTGCCCCATCCGGCCCCCGGCTCCGGCCACGACAAGGCGCAAATCGCTCATTTCAGCATTCCTCCCGGCATTGGAACAGGCGCAAATACCTTCGTGCGGCGGTATATCATCTCGGCATCATACGATAATCGATGAGACGAAAATGGCCGAATGCGAGCATCCGGCCATTTGAGTTTCGGTAAAGCGAGGAGGATTACTCCGCCGCCTGGATTTCCTGGCCGGTGTCCTGGTCGACGACCTTCATGGACAAGCGCACCTTGCCGCGCTCGTCGAAGCCCATGAGCTTCACCCAGACCTTGTCGCCTTCCTTGACGACGTCGGTCGTCTTGGCGACCTTGTGCGGGGCGAGCTGGGAGATGTGCACTAGGCCGTCACGCGCGCCGAAGAAGTTGACGAACGCGCCGAAGTCCACGGTCTTGACCACCGTGCCTTCATAGATCACGCCGACTTCCGGCTCCGCGGCAATGGAATTGATCCAGTTGATCGCCGCCTTGATCGCCTTGCCATCGGAGGATGCGATCTTCACCGTGCCGTCGTCCTCGATGTTCACCTTGGCGCCGGTTTTCTCCACGATTTCGCGGATGACCTTGCCGCCGGAGCCGATGACTTCGCGGATCTTGTCGACCGGGATCTTGATGACCTCGATGCGCGGCGCATATTCGCCGAGCTCCGAGCGTGCCTCGGAGAGCGCCTTGCTCATCTCTTCGAGAATATGCAGGCGGCCGTCCTTGGCCTGGCCGAGGGCGACGCTCATGATCTCCTCGGTGATGCCATCGATCTTGATGTCCATCTGCAGCGAGGTGATTCCGTTCGCGGTGCCTGCCACCTTGAAGTCCATGTCGCCGAGGTGGTCCTCGTCGCCAAGAATGTCGGAGAGAACGGCGAATTTGTCCTCTTCCTTGATGAGACCCATGGCGATACCGGCCACAGGGGAGGCCAGCGGAACACCGGCATCCATCAGCGCCAGAGAGGTGCCGCAAACGGTCGCCATTGAGGATGAGCCGTTCGATTCGGTCACTTCCGACACCACGCGGATGGTGTAGGGGAACTCGTGATGGGGCGGCAGCATCGGGTGGATGGCGCGCCAGGCAAGCTTGCCGTGGCCGATCTCGCGGCGTCCGGGAGAGCCCATGCGCCCCGTCTCGCCCACGGAATAGGGCGGGAAGTTGTAGTGCAGCATAAAGGTGGCCTTATAGGTGCCTTCAAGCGCGTCCACGAACTGCTCGTCTTCGTTGGTGCCGAGCGTTGCCACGGCAAGCGCCTGCGTCTCGCCGCGGGTGAAGAGCGCCGAGCCGTGCGTGCGCGGCAGGATACCGGCTTCCGCCACGATCGGGCGTACCGTCTTCAGGTCGCGGCCGTCGATGCGCACGCCGTCGGCGATGATGTTGCCGCGCACGATCCTGGCCTCGAGCTTCTTGAAGAGATCGCCGACGACAGTCTTGTCCGGGGCGTCTTCGGCGCCTTCGGGGATTACCGCCTCGACGACCTTCGCCTTCACGGCATCGATTGCGTTCTTGCGTTCGGTCTTAGTGGTGATCTTGTAGGCCGCCTTGAGTTCCTCGGCGGCGATGCCCTCGATCTTGGCGAAAAGCTCGGAATGATCCTCGACCGTCAGATCGCGCGGCTCTTTCGCGGCCGTTTCGGCAAGCTTGATGATCGCGTCGATGACGGGCTGGAAGCTCTTGTGACCGAACATCACGGCGCCAAGCATCACGTCTTCGGGAAGCTCCCTGGCTTCCGATTCGACCATCAGCACGGCTTCGCCGGTACCGGCGACGATGAGATCCAGCGTGGATTCCGGCATGTCGTCGATCAGCGGGTTGAGAACGTATTCGCCGTTGATGTAGCCGACGCGCGCGCCGCCGATCGGGCCCATGAACGGTACGCCGGAAAGCGTAAGGGCTGCGGAGGCGGCGACCATGGCGACGATGTCGGGCGCGTTTTCAAGGTCGTGCGTCAATACCGTGAGGATGACCTGCGTGTCGCACTTGAAGCCGTCGGCGAACAGCGGGCGGATCGGGCGGTCGATCAGGCGCGAGGTCAGCGTTTCATGCTCGGAAGGGCGTCCTTCACGCTTGAAATAGCCGCCCGGGATCTTGCCTGCGGCAAACGCCTTTTCCTGGTAGTTCACGGTGAGCGGGAAGAAGTCCTGTCCCGGCTTCGGCTCCTTGGCGGAGACGATCGTGGCCAGCACCTTGGTCTCGCCGTAGGTCGCCAGCACGGCGCCGTCGGCCTGACGGGCGATCTTGCCGGTTTCGAGCGTGAGGGGGCGTCCGCCCCATTCCACTTCCACGCGATGTACGTCGAACATTTGTTATCCTAACTTCGTTGCTCCATGCGCCGGATATTTCCGGCGCCGGACGGGTAAGCCGATGCGGACACGCTCATCGTGAGCGGCGCATCACCGCCGGGACGGGCACGGGCAAGACGGCGGGAAACTTCAAGCTCCGCTGCCGAAGGGGCTCAAGCCTTTCGGCAGGGGATCGGGCTGGAAGTCGCCTGCGATCCTGCCCCATGACCGTCGTTACGGTTCGATACGGGTCCTTGCTCCTGTTCCGCCGTATCCCGGAACGCTGACTTGCTCGTTCGCCGGCCGGAAGCTGCGGCCGTCAATCCTGTTATTTCGTTCCACTTCATGCGGAACGAGAACGCGGCGGGCTTGCCGCCCGCCGCGCTTTAAGCCGCCTTAGCGGCGAATTCCCAGACGCTGGATCAGGGAGCGGTAACGCTCTTCGTCGTGCTTCCTGACGTAGTCGAGGAGGGAGCGGCGGTTGCTGACCAGCTTCAGAAGGCCGCGGCGGGAGTGGTTATCCTTGCCGTGGGTCTTGAAGTGTTCGGTCAGGTTGGTGATCCGCTCGGTCAGGATCGCGACCTGGACTTCCGGAGACCCGGTATCGCCTTCCTTGAGGCCGTATTCCTTGATGAGCGCGGCCTTGCGCTCTGCGGTAATCGACATCGGTCATTCCTTCATGGTTACGACGGCGCCGGCAGGCGCCGGTGCCAGATTGAAAACGCGCTTCGGCTGGATGGCGCCGCGGACAACCTCGCCAAGTGCCACGAGCTCGCCGCCCGCGCTTACACTGACAAGGCCCTTGACCGCCGGCGCGTCCCGCCCGCGCAACAAAACGCTCTGTCCTTTACGAAGCAGAGCTGCATCCGCCCGGCTGACAGCCAGCGCCGGGATGTCGTCCAGCGCGGTCTCAACGGGCAGAAACAGGGAGGCATGGTCCTCAGAGAGGCCCAAGCCGGGCGCACATTGCCCCAGTTCTTCAAGATTTTCCAGCATAATCATGTCGTCTTCGCCGAACGGGCCGACGACAAGGCGCCGCAGGGCCGTCACATGGCCGCGCGTACCCAGCTTGCGGGCGATATCGCGCGCAAGCGCGCGCACGTAGGTGCCCTTTCCGCACTCTGCTTCGAATATGGCCGTGTTTTCATCGGGGCACTCCACAAGGTCGAGGCGATGCACGTCGATCGGGCGGGCCTCGATTTCCACGTCTTCGCCGGCACGGGCGAGCTTGTAGGCGCGTTCGCCGCCGATCTTGATCGCCGAATATTTCGGCGGCACCTGCATGATCGTGCCTTGGAATTCGGGAAGAACCGCGAGGATATCGTCTTC
The DNA here is from genome assembly GCF_013266695.1 of Hongsoonwoonella zoysiae. Lineage (GTDB taxonomy): Bacteria > Pseudomonadota > Alphaproteobacteria > Rhizobiales > Stappiaceae > Hongsoonwoonella > Hongsoonwoonella zoysiae. Next base: position 528,404 of record NZ_JABRXF010000001.1, on the reverse strand, counting down.
CGTCGGGCGGACGTTCGATGTCTCGGTTACGTCACCCTCGGTATCGTCGGTCTCGGTTTCCGCGCCCCAGGTCACCTCGAAACTGTAGACCTTGCGCCCGTCCATGACGAAAGGAACGGTCTTCGTCGCCTCGCCGAAGGCAAGCGGCAGAAGTCCCGAGGCAAGCGGGTCCAGCGTACCGGCGTGGCCGACCTTTTCCGGGTGGATCAGCCGCTTGATGCGGTTCAGCGCGTCATTGGAGGTCAGCCCGGCCGGCTTGTCGAGCACGAGCCAGCCGTCGACACGGTTGCGTTTTTTCTTCTTTGCCTGCGCCATGCCGTCAATCGTCGCTGTCGTCGTGTTCTATGTCGCGCCGCACCGTATCGGAATGCAGAAGCCGGCCGATGCGGTCGTCGTCGTCGAAGCGGGTGTCGAGTACGAACCGCAAGTCGGGCATGTATTTCATCGTCATCCGGCGCGAAACCTGTCCGCGCAGGTATTTTGCGCTGCGGTTGAGTGCTGCGACAGCCTGATCCGCCTTCTGGCCGCCAAGTGGCATCACCAGACAGGTAGCGACCTTCAGATCCGGCGTCATGCGGACTTCTGGTACGGTGATGACCAGCCCGTCGAGGGCGGGGTCGCGCAATTGGCCGCGCGAAAGAATATCAGCCAGTTCCTTACGCACGAGTTCGCCGACGCGAAGCTGGCGCTGCGAAGGCTGGCCCGGATTGTCCCTGTGTGCCCGCGACATGGTTCTTGTCTGTTTCGTTCCGGTGTTCGCCGAATGGCCTGCTGAAATACGTCAACGCCGGCGGGGGAACCGCCGGCGCCAGGAAGTTCCGCCCGGGGCGCGCCGTTACAGCGTCCGGGCGATCTGTTCGACCCGGAAGCACTCGATGATGTCGCCCGGACGCATGTCCTGATAGTTCTCGAAGTTCATGCCGCATTCCTGACCGGCGTTGACTTCCTTGACCTCGTCCTTGAAGCGCTTCAGCGTGCCGAGCTTGCCTTCGTGAATCACCACGTCGTCGCGGATGAGGCGCACTTCCGCACCACGCTCGACGGTACCTTCGGTAACCCGGCAACCGGCCACCTTGCCGACCTTCGAGATGTTGAAGACCTCCAGGATTTCCGCATTCCCGAGGAAGGTCTCGCGACGTTCCGGCGAAAGAAGGCCGGACATCGCCGCCTTAATGTCATCCACGAGATCGTAGATGATGTTGTAGTAGCGGATTTCGATGCCATCGCGCTCCGCTGCCTCGCGCGCCTGCTTGTTGGCGCGCACGTTGAAGCCGATGATCGGCGCACCGGAGGCTGAGGCAAGCGTGACGTCGGATTCGGTGACGCCGCCGACGCCTGCATGCAGCACGCGCGCGGCCACTTCTTCCGTGCCGAGCTTCTCCAGCGCTCCGACAATCGCCTCGACGGAGCCCTGCACGTCGCCCTTGATGACGAGCGGGAATTCTTTGCGTCCTGCTTCCTGCAGACGGTTCATCATCTGCTCGAGAGAGCCGCGTGCGCCGGAGAACTGGACGGATGCCTTCTCCCGCTTCTGGCGTTGGCGATACTCGACGATCTCGCGGGCGCGGGCTTCGTTTTCGACGACTGCAACACGGTCGCCGGCTTCCGGCGTGCCCTGGAAGCCCAGGACCTCGACAGGCTTGGAAGGTTCGGCCTCCTTCACCTGGTTGCCGTTCTCATCAAGCATGGCGCGCACGCGCGCCCATTCGGCGCCGGCCACCAGGATATCGCCGACACGAAGCGTGCCCTTCTGGACGAGGACGGTGGCAACGGGGCCCCGGCCCTTGTCGAGCTGCGCCTCGATGACAATGCCTTCGGCCGTGCGATCCGGGTTCGCCTTGAGTTCCAGAACCTCGGCCTGCAGCAGGATCATCTCGACAAGCTTGTCGAGATTTGTGCCCTTCAGCGCCGAAACCTCGACTTCGATGACGTCGCCGCCCATCGATTCCACGACGATTTCGTCCTGCAATAACTCTGTGCGAACGCGGTTGGGGTCCGCCGCCGGCTTGTCGATTTTGTTGATGGCGACGATGATCGGGACGCCCGCCGCCTTGGCGTGGGCGATCGCTTCCTTCGTCTGCGGCTTCACGCCGTCGTCGGCGGCAACCACCAGGATGACGATATCCGTCGCCTTGGCGCCACGCGCGCGCATCTGGGTGAAGGCTGCGTGGCCCGGCGTATCGATGAAGGTCACCTTCTGGCCGTCGCGGTCCACCTGATAGGCGCCGATGTGCTGCGTGATGCCGCCGGCTTCTCCGGCAACGACGTTTGCGTTGCGCAGCGCGTCCAGAAGCGACGTCTTGCCGTGGTCGACATGGCCCATGATGGTCACCACCGGCGGGCGCGCCTTCAGATCGCCCTCTTCCTCGGCCTCGGTGAAGAGGCCCTCTTCGACGTCGGCCTCGGAAACGCGCTTGACCGTGTGGCCCATTTCCTCGGCGATCAGCTCCGCCGTATCGGCGTCGATCACGTCGTTGATCTTGAGCATCTGCCCCTGCTTCATGAGGAGCTTGATCACGTCCACGGCGCGCTCCGCCATGCGGTTGGCGAGCTCCTGGATCGTGATCGCTTCGGGAAGCACCACCTCGCGCGAGATTTTCTCGCGCTGCACCTGCTGCCCCGCGCGCTTTTCCTTCTCGCGGCGGCGCCGCAGGGAAGCGAGCGAGCGGCTGCGGCCTTCCTCGCCGTCCGTTGCGGAAGAAATTGTCAGTTTCGAGCGGCGCCGGTCGTCGCCACGGCCGGGGCTGCGCGTCGGCTGAGGCTTGCTGACGCCGCGTTTGGCCATCTTGGGGCCCTTGCGGCTTTCGTCTTCCTCGGCGACCGGTTTCCTGCGGACGGCCGCAGCCGGGCGTTCGGCCGCGGTGTCTTGCGGCTGTTTCGCGCGCGCCTCGGCGGGCGCAGCCGTTTCCCGCGGGGCCGCTTCCGCCTCGGGTGCCGCTGTTGCCTCGGGCGCTGACGCAGTCGTCTCTTCCTCGGCCTTCTTGCGCGCCTCGTCTTCCTCGGCGCGCTTGGCGGCCTCTTCGGCCTCGCGTTTCGCTTGCTCCTCGGCCTCCGCCCGGCGGAGTGCCTCTTCCTCGGCGCGGCGGCGCTCTTCTTCCTCGCGGAGCTTTTGTTCCTCGACTTCGCGCACCTGGGCTTCGCGCAACGCTGCCGCGCGCGCCGCCGCTTCGGCGCTCGTCAGCGTTCCCGCACTGCCGCCGCCGTTGCCGGAGCGCTGCTGGCGTGCGGCCTGTCCGCCGCGGCGCTGGCCACCAACCGGCTTTTCGGATGCCGGCTGCCTTGCCTGGGTGCCGGTTTTCTTCGTCTCCGCCGGAGCTTGCGGCTGAGGCGCCTCGGCGGCTTCCGGCTTGGCTTCCTGACCCGGCATGACGATGCGGCGCTTCTTCTTCTCCACCACCACGGCCTTCGACCTGCCATGGGAGAAGCTCTGGCGCACGGTGCCCTGTTCCACGCCCCGCTTGAGGCCGAGGGTCTTGCGCTCAACGCTTATCGTCTTGTCACCTGGGTTTTTCGTTTCGCTCATATCCGCCTTCAGTCCTGCGTCGCCGCTCTGCTCATTTCCTGCCGGGCAGACCCGAACGGCCCGCCGCGAAAATTCTCAAGACGCCGTGCACGCGTCAGGAAGCTTTCGCTCGTCCGGCCTTCGAGCAGTGCAGCATGTATCACATTTGACCGGCCCAATGCCAAATCCAATTGAGCCGACGTGAACAAACGGACGACCGGACATCCGTCTGTTGATCCAAATCTCGCGGCGGCGACCGCCGCCAGTTTCCTTTTTCCGTCCTCAGCGCCGTCCCGCGCTTCGATGAGGCCGGCCACGGGTTCCCGCTTCAAAGCCGCCTCTACCTTGGAAAAGCCGGTAACGACTTCACCCGCTTTTCGCGTCAGCGACAGCGCGCCAAGGGCCGCCTTCTCCAAAAGCGCGTCCGCCTGCGCGGCAAGGTCCGGCTCGGCACGCGCACCCGACCTCAGGCTACGGGCGAAGACCCGCTTCTTCTGCGCTTCCTCGACGGCTTCCGCCGTCGCGGTAATCCATACGCCCCGCCCCGGCAAGACACCTTTGATGTCCGGGACCACGGTCCCGTCCGGCGCTTCGACGAAACGAAGCAGCTCTGAAACCGGCTTCACTTCGCGCGTGAGCGCGCATGTTCTCTCGAGCGGTTCGTTCTTTCTGGGCACGGCCTTCCCGCTCGTTCGTTCTCTCGCCACGGCGCCTCATGGAGGCGCCGTGGCTTCAGACCTCGTGCACCCGGCCCGTCGGTTCCAGGGCGGGGGCAGCGTCTTCGGCGTCCCCGCCTTCCGTATCCTCGCCTTCCTCGGCGGCTTCCGGTTCGGCCAGGTCCTCCTCGGTGATCCAGCCGGCCGCAAGACGCGCCGCGATGACCATGGATTCCGCATCCGCCCGGCTTACGTCGAAACCGCTCAGCGCGCCTTCATACTTCACGACCTCGCCTTCCTTGCGCTCGGTCCAGCCGACAAGATCGTCCGCTGCGCAGCCGGCAAGGTCTTCCATCGTCAGGATGCCTTCCTTGCCGAGCGCGACGAGCATGGCCGTCGTCAGCCCGTCGATGGAACGCAATTCGTCGGCAACGCCCAATTCGCGGCGTTCCGCATCGAGCTTGCCTTCCAGCTCTTCCAGGTGCTCACGGGCGCGTGCCTGGATCTCTTCGGCCGTTTCGTCGTCGAAGCCTTCGATCGATGAAATCTCGTCAAGGTCGACATAGGCCACTTCCTCCACGGAGGTAAAGCCCTCGGAGGCCAAAAGCTGGCCGACGACTTCGTCAACGTTAAGCGAATCCATGAAGAGCTGGGAGCGGTCGGCGAATTCCTTCTGCCGGCGCTCCGATTCTTCCTGCTCGGTCATGATGTCGATCGCCCAGCCCGTAAGCTGCGAGGCAAGGCGCACGTTCTGGCCGCGCCGGCCGATGGCGAGGGACAACTGGTCGTCGGGGACGACAACCTCGATGCGCTCCGCATCCTCGTCGAGCACCACCTTGGCGACTTCCGCCGGCTGCAGCGCGTTGACGATGAAGGTCGCCGGATCCTCGTTGAAGGGGATGATGTCGATCTTCTCTCCCTGAAGCTCGCCGACGACCGCCTGCACGCGGCTGCCGCGCATGCCCACGCAGGCGCCAACCGGATCGATGGAGGAATCCTTCGAAATCACGGCGATCTTCGCGCGCGAGCCCGGGTCCCGGGCCACATGCCTGATCTCGATGACGCCGTCGTAGATCTCCGGCACTTCCTGGGCGAAAAGCTTCGCCATGAACTGCGGATGCGTGCGCGACAGGAAAATCTGCGGTCCGCGCTGTTCGCGGCGCACGTCGTAGATATAGGCGCGTATGCGGTCTCCGTTGCGGAAGATTTCGCGCGGGATCAGTTCGTCACGGCGAACGATGCCCTCGCCGCGGCCGAGGTCGACAATGACATTGCCGTATTCCACGCGCTTGACCACGCCGTTGACGACGTCGCCGATGCGGTCCTTGAATTCCTCATACTGGCGGTCGCGTTCGGCCTCGCGCACTTTCTGCACGATCACCTGCTTGGCGGACTGGGCTGCGATGCGGCCGAAATCGAGCGGGGGCAGCGGCTCGGCGATATAGTCGCCAAGTTCCACGTTGGGATTGCGCGCCTTGGCGTCTTCCAGCGATATCTGTGTGGAGACGTTGTCGACCTCGTCGACGACGAGCAGCAGACGCTGCAGCTTGATGTCGCCGGTGCGGCCGTTGATCTCGGCGCGCACTTCGGTTTCCGTGCCGTAGCGCGAACGCGCCGCCTTCTGGATCGCATCCTCCATCGCGGCGATCACGATCTCTCTGTCGATCGTCTTTTCCCGCGCCACCGCATCCGCGATCTGCAGGAGTTCCAGCCGGTTCGCACTGATTGCCATCTCAGATTACTCCTCTCGCGCCCGTGCTTCGCGGGTGCGCCGTTCCTCGTTTTTGCGGGCGTCGTCGCGGCCCGGTCAAAGTTCAGTCCCCGTCGTCAATACCCCGTGCGGCCTTCGCCGCCTTTTCCGCCTTCAACGCGGCGGAAATCAGCTCGTCGGTCAGGATGAGCCGGGCTTCGGCGATATCCTCGATCGTGAGCCGCACATCGCGCTCCCCTTCGTCCGGGGCGTCGTCCAGCCTGATCACGGCCTTGCCGTCGTCCGTGCCGAGCACGGTGCCCTTGAAGCGTTTTCTTCCATCGACGGCGATCGCCATCTCGACGCGGGCCAGATGTCCGCTCCAGCGGTCGAAATCGCCTGGGCGCACCAGCGGACGGTCGATGCCGGGGGATGAGATCTCGAGATGGTAGGCCCGATTGATCGGGTCATCCACGTCGAGAACGGGCGACACCGCCCTGCTTATCTCCTCGCAATCCTCAACGGTCATCGTGCCGTCCGGACGTTCCGCCATGATCTGCAAGGTGCAGCCGTTCAACCCTGAAATGCGAATCCGAACCAGGCGGTAGCCGAGATCCTCGATCACCGGTTCGACGATCGCCGCAACGCGCGCCTCAAGGCCGCTTTCCTTCACAAGCCGCTGGTCTTCCTGCAATTGGCCGCCCGTCTTTCGTCCCTGTCACGCTCCCGCCGCGTCGCGCGCTGCGAAGAGCTTTGCGTAATGGATTTCGGCGCTCCTGCCGTGTGATCGGTGTTGAGAAACAAAAAAGAGCGGGTCCCGGGGTGGGCCCACTCTCCAACCACTCACAAGAGCCGCTTGAGAACTTTGCGCTCATATATAGCCAAAATGCCCGCTGACGCAAGAGGTGATCGCCCCGCACCAGCCGGACTTGCCGCCGTCAGATACGCCGGAACTCCAGATATCGCGGCACCCGGCCCTCCGCGATAGCTTTTTTCTCGTATCGCGTCCCGGACCAGGGCTGCCAGGGTTCCTTCCAGTCCGACGCCCGTTCGCATGTCCATGCGAAGGCTGGATGGTTGCGCATGTGCCGCAGCGTCCAGTCCACATAGGTGTCAATGTCGCTCGCGAAGCGGAAAAGGGCGCCGGGCTTCATCACGCGGGCGTAACGGTCGAGATTGACCGGGTTTATGAACCGCCGCTTCCAGTGACGTTTCTTTGGCCAGGGGTCGGGATAGAGCTGGTAGACGCCGTCAACCGAGCTTTCCGGCAGCCAGTCGAGCAGCTTGCCGGCGTCATCGTCGAAAAGGCGAAGGTTTTGAAGCGCTGCGTCGGCTGATCCGGCGACAGCTTTCGCCATGCCGCCGACGAATGGTTCGACGCCTATGAAGCCGGTTTCCGGCAAGCGTTCCGCCTCATGAAGCAGGTGTTCGCCACCGCCGAAGCCGACTTCCAGCCAGACGTCCTTCACCGGTGCGGCGAAGAGACGGCGAATATCCTCCGGCGGCGGGGTGCCGAGGTCCGGGCGCAAGGCTGGCAGCACCGTCTCCATGAGGGAAGCCTGCCGCTCGCGCAGCGGCTTGCCCTTCCGGCGGCCGAAAAAGGAACCTTTCCTGTGGTCGATCATGCGGTATCGCGCGTGCTTGCCGTTTCCGGTTCGCGATCGTCAGGCCACCGCATCGCGGATGGCGTGAACCAGGTCGATCTTCTCCCAGGAAAACCCGCCATCGGCCTCCGGCTCGCGGCCGAAATGGCCATATGCCGCCGTGCGGGCATAGATCGGGCGATTCAGCTTCAGGTGTTCGCGGATGCCGCGCGGCGTCAGGCTCATCACTTCCCGCAGAGCGTTTTCAAGCCTTGCCTCTTCGCACCGTCCGGTGCCGTGAAGGTCGACGTAGACCGACAGCGGCTCGGAAACGCCGATTGCGTAGGAAAGCTGGATCGTGCAGCGGTCGGCAAGGTCCGCAGCCACAACGTTCTTGGCGAGATAGCGCGCTGCATAGGCAGCGGAGCGGTCGACCTTGGTCGGATCCTTGCCGGAGAATGCGCCGCCACCGTGCGGTGCTGCGCCGCCATATGTATCGACGATGATTTTGCGGCCCGTCAGTCCGCAGTCGCCGTCGGGCCCGCCGATCACGAATTTGCCGGTCGGGTTCACGTGCCACACGGTTTCGGGCAGGATCCATCCGTCGGGCACCGCCGCGCGGATGTAGGGCTCGACGATGCCCCTCACATCATCCGATGTCAGGTTCGCGTCGATGTGCTGGGTGGACAGCACAATGGAGGTTATGCCGACCGGGCGGCCTTCGGCATAGCGCACCGTCACCTGGCTCTTGGCGTCCGGTCCGAGCGCCGGTTCGCGGCCGGACTTGCGTGCTTCCGCCAGCATGTGAAGGATCTTGTGGGAATAAAAGATCGGCGCGGGCATAAGCTCCGGCGTTTCGCGGCAGGCATAGCCGAACATGATGCCCTGATCGCCAGCGCCCTCGTCCTTGTTGTCGGCGGCATCCACACCCTGTGCGATATGCTCCGACTGACCGTGCAGGTGCACGGCGATATCGCAGGTCTCCCAGTGGAAACCGTCCTGCTCGTAGCCGATATCCTTGATCGCCAGGCGCGTGAGATGGGCGAGGTAGTCGTGCGTCAGGGTGTTCGGGCCGCGCGTTTCGCCAGCGATCACGACGCGGTTCGTCGTCGTCAGGGTTTCGCAGGCAACGCGCGCTTCCGGCATTTCGGCCAGAAACGCGTCCACGATAGTATCAGATATTCTATCGCAAACCTTGTCCGGATGTCCTTCCGAAACGGACTCGGAAGTGAAAAGATAGTCCTGACGCGCCATGGCAATCGTCCTTCTGGGAAAATAAAGCAGGAGCGGCGGAAAAACCGCCGCTCCATATATTTCAGAAGCTCTAATGAATGGTTCGCCGATTGCCGTCAAGTCCGGGCGCCCCATGCATCGACGCAGGACGCAGGGAAACCGGCCGGCGAGCGGTCAGGCGTCTTCGCCCGCGATGGAGCGCACGAGGTCGACGATGCGCCGACGCACCTTGGCATCCTCGATACGCACGAAAGCCTTGTTGAGCGATAATCCCTCGGACGATGAGAGAAAGTCGACCACATAGGACGTTTGCTGCGAATCTCCGCTGGCCGGTACATCCTCCGGACTGCCCGGCGCGTCTTCGAAGAAGAAGGATACGGGCACTTTCAGCACGGTCGCTATATGCTGCAGGCGGCTCGCGCCGATCCGGTTCGTGCCTTTTTCATATTTCTGGATTTGCTGGAAAGTTATGCCTAGGCTTTCGCCAAGCTTTTCCTGGCTCATTCCAAGCATCATGCGCCGCAGCCGTACGCGGCTGCCCACATGAACGTCGATGGGATTAGGTGCCTTTTTGCTGGGCATTTCTGGCCCTCTTTGTTGCCACAGTGGTAGACGTAACCCGAGTTCTTTTTATTTGATTGTATGTTCTTTTCGGATCTCCGGCCGAATGTTCGATTTCTTTGTTTCGGGCGAAGAACTATCAGGGAAGATTGATTCCGGATGCCATTCCTCGTTTGTATGAGCCGAAACTAAACGTAACGGTCGTATCCAATAATGCCGCCCCCGCCGTACCCTCGTCAATCATTACGAGTACGAATTACGTAGCGTAATATGATCAGCAGGATCAGCGAAATGAAAAAGAAACAAGAAAACAGGTATCTTTGGTAGAGGGAAAAGAAAGTTGCAGGAATATAGTTCGGCAACCCAGAGTCGATATTACCACGATTTTGCAAGCCGAGACTTGCGATGATGCGCCCATAGGGGTCGATGACCGCTGATATTCCGGTGTTGGCGGCCCGCACCACGGGGATGCCCTGTTCCACCGCGCGAAGCCTGGCCTGGGCGAAATGCTGGTAGGGTCCGGAGGTCTCGCCGAACCAGGCATCGTTGGTGACGTTCAATATCCATGCCGGCCGCCCGTCGGGCGTCCACATCGCGCCCGGGAATATGATCTCGTAGCATACGAGCGGCGAAAAGGCCGGAATTCCACCTGCGTCCAGCAGGCGGTTTCTGAAACCGGGCAGGAAGTCGCCGGCTCCCTGCACGAGACCCGTAATGCCGAGGCGGTCGAACAAGGGCTGAAGCGGCACATATTCGCCAAACGGGACGAGATGAACCTTGTCGTAGGCGTCGAGGATCGTGCCGTCCTCGCCGATGGCGTAGACGCTGTTGTAGAAAACGCGCTCGCCATTCCCGGTTTCGGAGCGGATGGCGCCGGTTATCAGGATTTCGCCCTGCGAAAGCATCGAGGCGATATCCGATAGCGCGCCCGGTTCCTCCGTCAAAAGAAAGGGAACCGCCGATTCCGGCCAGACGATTATGTGGCGTGATCGTTCTTCGTAAGGGTCGGAAAACGGACGTTCGGACATTTCGATCAGCGTGGAGAAGACTGCTTCCCTGTTTTCCGGCCGCCATTTTTCCTCCTGCGGGATTGCCGGCTGAACGATTCTCAGGCCGATATCCTCATGTTCGCCCGGCATCGCCCCGCCGAGGCGAATGGCGCCGAACCCGGCGATCGCAAGCAGAAGCAGGCCCGTCGCGACGGGCGTGGCGCGGCTGCCGCGCGTATGCTCTGCAAGAAGGGCCGGGCTTGCGAAGATCAGAACGACGAGGAAGCCGAGGCCGTCGGCACCGACGAGCGATGCGGTCTGCGCGAGAACCGGGGTTTCGGCGAATGCCTGCCCCCAGGTGTTCCATGGAAATCCCGTCAGGATGTTTCCGCGCACCCAGTCCATCGTGACGAATGCGAAGGCGAGCGCGTAAATGCGCGGCCAGCCGTCGCGCCAGAAAAGCGCTGCGATCCCCGCGCCCAATGCGCCGAACAGGGAAAGCCCGGCGGGCATGGCTATGACGGCCAGCGGCATCAGCCACAAGAAGCGATCGGCGTCCACCAGGAAAGCGCGCCCGATCCACCATAGCCCTGCGAGGTGAAAGCCGAAAAAGAACCACCAGCCGACAAACATCGCGGGCCGAACCCGCCTCCCGCCCGTATCCTGTTCGATTGCGCCGTCGAGCAACCAGACCAGCGCCGGCATGGTGAACGCAAGGATCGGGAACCACCCGAATGGGGCGAACGCAAGTGCCGAGGCAGCGCCTGCGCCAAACGCAAGGCCGAAGCGTCGCCATCCCCAGCTGATCAGGAATATGTGTGACAGGCGATGCACTTGCGTCCGGACCCCGATGGCGCTTTCCGCAAAGGCTGGAAAGGGAGTGCGCGAATCACGCACCTGCATCGCAAAAGATCGGCTTACGCAAGATAAGCGGTCAAGTGAAAGCGGCTGGATTTCGCGGGAAAGTGCTGCAATTCGACGATGAATCGAAGATCTATCCTGCTTCAGCCGTACCGTCATCCCGCCGCCCGCGCCGGCGGGTTTCGGCCAGCCGCTGATCGCCCGCCCTGCGGCGGCGGATACGCATGCGCTTGATGCGTCGCGGATCGGCGTCCAGCACCTCGAATTCGAAGCCGGGCAGTGCGCGGGGGGAAATCAGCTCGCCGCGTACCGGTACACGGCCGATCAGCGTAAAAAGCAGCCCACCAAGCGTATCGACCTCTTCCGCGAGGTCGCCGATCTGGAAATCGGCGCCGAGTTGCTCCTCGACGTCCTCTATCAGCACGCGCGGATCGGTAATCCAGACGTTTTCGCCGACCTTGGCGATCATCGCCTCTTCGTCCTCGTCGTGTTCGTCCTCGATATCGCCTACGACGGTCTCGACCAGATCTTCCAGCGAAGCGAGACCGTCGGTGCCGCCGTATTCGTCGATGACGAGGGCCATCTGCACGCGTTCGGTCTGCATTTTCGCCATGAGGTCGGTAGCGGGCATGGACGGCGGTACGAAGAGCACCGGGCGGATGATATTGAGTTCGGACAAGGGCGCATTGAGATCGACGTTGGAAAGGTCGAGGCCAAGGTCGAAGTTGGACCCGTCGGCAGGCTTTCTTTCCTCGTCGCTGGCGGCGTTCGACTTGCCGTTCTGCTTCTCGGGGGCCTTTTTTGCCGGTTCCTGCGTGCCTTTTTGCGCCTGCTCGGCGAAATAGGACATAAGGTCCTTGATGTGCACCATGCCGCGCGGATCATCGAGCGTGTCACGGTAAACCGGCATGCGGGAATGGCCCGATTCCTGGAACACCTCCATCAGGCGGCCGATCAGGATACCCTCGTCGACGGCGTCGATATCGGCGCGCGGCACCATCACGTCGTCCACGCGCACTTCGCGAAGCCGCAGGATATTGCCGAGCAGCATGCGCTCTTCCGGCGTGAAGATCATGTCCGGCCCGTCGACGCGGGCCAGTTCGTCCTGCAGGTTCTCGCGCAAGGAAGCCTTGCCGCCGCCAATCATGCTGATCCGGCGCAAAAGCTTGCGAACGGGGGCGAACAGCGGGCCTGCCGCGTCAGGTTGTCGGGCGGGGGCCGCATCCGGGGAAGCGGCCGTATTTTCGGAAGAAGCTTCGGGACTTCGTGTTTCTGCGTCGTTCATCGTCTCATTTTGTCCGCGCCGCGGAGCATCTGGAGGCCGTCAGGGCCTGGTTGGGCGCCCGACAGCTTCTTGCCGCCGGATCAGGCCTCGTCTCCGGCAAGGGGTGTTTCGGCGTAGGGGTCGGAGATGCCGAGACGTGCCAGAATGCGCCGTTCCGCATCTTCCATCTCCTGCGCTTCCTCCTCTATCTGGTGATCGTACCCGAAAAGATGAAGTAGACCGTGAATAAACAGATGCGTCAAATGCGCGGGAAAGCTCTTTTTTTCCGCTTCTGCTTCGTGTTCCAGCGTTTCACGGGCGATCACGATGTCGCCGAGAAGCGGCCCGAAGGGCGGTTCGTCCTCGTCGCCGCCGGGAAACGAGAGAACGTTCGTCGGTTTGTCCTTGCCCCGCCATTCGCGGTTGAGCTCGCGGATCGCGGCATCGTCGGTCAGCACGACGGAAAGTTCCGTGCCGGGCACGACGCTAAGGTCCGCCTCCGCGAAAGCTTCCCGCAATGCTCTTTCGAAAAGACGCTGCAGCGGGGCGGGATCACCCCAGGCCGGAGCCTCGATGCTTATGTCGATTTCGACCTCGCCGGGCACTTCGACGGGTGAGGGTTTCGTCATCGCTGCCTGCTGCGGTCCCAGGCAAGCGCCTGGGGGCCGTCAGCCTCGTCCATCGCGCCCGCGCGCGCCTCGCGTTCCTCGGACGCCTTGCGAGAGGCGTCGTCATAGGCGCGCACGATGCGCGCGACGAGTTCGTGCCTCACGACGTCGGCCTCGGTGAAGGCCACATGCGTGACACCCTCAACCTCCGTCAGCAGCGACAGCGCTTCGCGCAGACCCGACTTCTGGCCCGGCGGCAGGTCGATCTGGCTGGGGTCGCCGGTGACGATCATCTTGGAGTTTTCGCCAAGGCGCGTCAGGAACATCTTCATCTGCATCGTCGTGGTGTTCTGGGCTTCATCCAGGATCACCATGGCGTTGGAAAGCGTGCGTCCGCGCATGAAGGCAAGGGGTGCCACCTCGATCATGCCCGACTGCAGGCCGCGGTCGACCTTTTCCGGCGGCATCATCTCGAACAGCGCGTCGTAAAGCGGACGCAGATAGGGGTCGACCTTCTCCTTCATGTCGCCGGGCAGGAAGCCGAGGCGCTCGCCGGCTTCCACGGCCGGACGGGAGAGGATAAGCCGCGCCACGTCGCCGCGTTCAAGCAGCGTCGCGGCATAGGCGACCGCAAGGAAGGTCTTGCCCGTGCCGGCGGGGCCTGTGCCGAACACGAGGTCGGCCCGGTCCATTGCGCGGATATAGGCGTCCTGCGCGGGTGTGCGGGCGATCACCGTCTTGCGGCGCGTTGCGACCTGGGCGAAAGCCATGCGCGACTTCGGCTCGATCGTCGGAAGGTTGAGCTGCGCATCGGCGGCGGCCGCCATCCTGAGCGCGCCTTCCACATCCGCGGGATGCAGCTCATGGCCTTGCTGCAAGCGCGCATAGAGCGATTCAAGCGCATGGCGCGCCTGTTCGCAGGCCCAATGCGCGCCCTTGATCGTCACCTGGTTGCCGCGCGCGACCGCGTCGACACCCAGACGCTGCTCGATAATGGCGAGGTTCTGGTCGAATTGTCCGAACAAGTCGCCGACGAGGCGATTGTCATCGAAGGCCAGCACGACATGCGTCATGTCGGAAGCCGGAACCGCGTCACGGTTTTTGCCGTTACGGGTCGGTGGAGGGGCAGTGCCCGTCAAGAACCACCTCCTAGCGTTAGCTCAGGCGGGAATCGCAACACCAACGTTGGACCCTTTCCTATCCTGCCCGTTAATCAATCGCCCGAACAGGGAGTTTGTGCCCACATCGACGATTTCCACCGTTGCGAGCTTGCCGATCAGTTCTTCCGGCGCATCGACCTGCACCGGCTGGAGCCAGGGAGAGCGCCCGACAAGCTGTCCGGCGTGACGGCCGGGCTTTTCGAAAAGCACATCGAAGGTGCGTCCGGTCATGGAGGCGTTGAAGGCGCGCTGCTGCTTCTGCAAAAGCTCCTGAAGGGCGGCAAGCCGTGCCGATTTCACCGCTTCTTCCACTTGGGCTTCCATCGCGGCGCCCGGCGTTCCCGGCCGCGGGCTGTATTTGAAGGAGAAGGCCGAGGCATATCCCACCCGCTCCACAAGTTCCATCGTGTCGGCGAAGTCCTCGTCCGTTTCGCCCGGAAAGCCGACGATGAAGTCGCCGGACAGCGCGATATCGGGCCGTGCAGCGCGGATTCTTTCGATCAGCCGGAAGTAGTCGTCGCGCGTGTGGCGCCGGTTCATGGCTTTCAGGATGCGGTCCGATCCGGTCTGCACCGGCAGGTGCAGGTAGGGCATCAGCATGTCGAGATCGCGGTGCGCGGCGATCAGCGCGTCGTCCATATCGCGCGGATGGCTCGTCGTGTAGCGCAGGCGCTCGATACCGTCGACTTTGGCGAGGCGGAACAGGAGTTCGCCGAGCCCCCATTCGCGCCCGTTCTCGCCCGTGCCGTGCCAGGCGTTCACGTTCTGGCCGAGCAGCGTCACCTCGCGCACGCCGGCTTGTGCCAGGCGCCCGGCTTCCGCGACGATCTGCGAAACGGGGCGCGAAACTTCCGCGCCGCGCGTATAGGGCACGACGCAGAAGGTGCAGAACTTGTCGCAGCCTTCCTGGACGGTCAGGAATGCGGTAACGCCGCGTGCGCGCACCGCCTTTTGCGAGGGCGTGGCCAGATGCTCGAATTTCTCTTCGACGTCGAATTCCGTTTCGACGACCTTCGCGCCGGCGCTTGCGCGCTGTACGAGTTCCGGCAGCCGGTGGTAGCTCTGAGGCCCGAATACGAGATCGACCACGGGAGCGCGGCGGGCGATCTCCTCACCCTCCGCCTGCGCCACGCAGCCGGCGACGCCCACCATCAGCGAGCGGCCCTCGCTTTCGCGCTGCTGTTTCATCACCCGCAGGCGGCCAAGTTCGGAATAGACCTTTTCCGCCGCCTTTTCGCGGATGTGGCAGGTGTTGAGAATAATGAGGTCGGCCTCTTCCGGGGCTTCGGTCAGCGCATAGCCCTCGGGTGCCAGCGCGTCGCTCATCCGGTCGGAATCATAGACGTTCATCTGGCAGCCGTAAGTCTTGACGTAAACGCGCCGGGTGTTTTCGCCCCCGCCCTGTTCCGTCGCGCCTGTTGCCTGCCGGTTGTCCGTCATGTCTTCCTCGATCTGCCGCGGGCCGCGTCCTTCCGCCCGCATCGCGAATTCTGTCCGTTGTTTCCACGCCTGCCTTCAGGCGGCGTCAGCATTAGCGGTTTTTTCGCCTTTTGAGAATAGCGCACCGTCGCCGGTTCGCAGGCTCGCTCCCCGTTCCGGCTTGCCGTTCAGCGCCGCCGCCGCCATCCGGCGGACCTCGCCCTCGAGTTTGCGGGCAAGCGCCTTGCGGTCGTCGCCATTGGCCACCTGCACGGGCTCGCCCCAGGTTAGCTCTACATCGATCGCCCCTTCGCCGACGACGGAAAGGAAATGATGCGTCATTTCCATGTCGCCGTACCACGCGACATGCGGGCGGAATTGGCGTCCCATCGGCAGGCCGTGCAGCTTCGTATAGGCGATTGAAAGCGGCTGGATCCAGACCTTTGCCTCGTCGTCGCCCATCGCGTGGCGGGCCGCACCGATCAGGGCGGAGCGGAAGGGCAGCACGCAATTGCCGTCGTTGGAGGTTCCTTCGGCGAAAAGCACCATCGCGTCGCCGTCGGACAATCTGGTGCCGATCTCTTCCGCCACCTTTCCGGTCGCGCTGCGCCGCTGCCGGTCCACGAAGACGGAGCGCTGCAGTTTCGCAAAAAGCCCGAACACCGGCCATCCCGCCACTTCGGATTTCGCGATGAAGGAAAGCGGCATGCGCGAACCCAGCACCGTAATGTCGATCCAGGACACGTGATTGGCGGCGATCAGCAGCGGGCGTTCGCGCGCCGGCGCTCCGTTCTCGCGCACGCGGATGCCGACAAGGGCGCAGGCAAGCTTGTGCCAGAGGAGGGGCAATCGGCGTTTCAGGGGCCAGTTCGCCTTCAGCGCCAGCCACTGCAGCGGGATCGCCACCAGCGTGACGATGGTCAGCACGGCCAGCACGAAGGCTGCCCGAACCCGCGTCATCCTCTCACTCCTCGTTTTCCGGCGGCGTGTCTTCCGCCTTGAGGGGGAAGCCGTAAAGCTCCAGCCTGTGGTCGACGAGGCGATAGCCCAGCTTGCGGGCGATCGCATCCTGCAGCGCCTCGATCTCCTCGTTGCGGAATTCGATCACCCGTCCCGATTTCAGATCGATCAGGTGGTCGTGGTGCTCGTCGGGCACGGTTTCGTAGCGCGCCCGCCCGTCGCGGAAGTCGTGCCGCTCGATGATGCCTGAATCCTCGAACAGCTTCACCGTGCGGTAAACGGTGGAAATGGAGATACGCGGGTCTTCCGCCACGGCGCGGCGATAAAGCTCCTCCACGTCGGGATGGTCGGTGGATGATTCGATCACACGGGCGATCACGCGGCGCTGGTCCGTCATGCGCATGCCCTTGGCCACGCATTGCTCTTCAAGCGAAAGGGGAATCTCGGGTTCCGTCACGTCGTCTCCGGATCGCGTGCTTTCTGGCCGGCGAATGTGCGCTTCGCGCCATGCCGATATTCTGGAGGATGCGCTTAAGCCAGATCAACCCGCATGACAAGCGCGCTGCCGTCGCCATCGCTTGCCGAGTAGTATCCGCGCCGCGTGCCGACCTGGCGCATGCCGAAGCTCTTGTAGAGCGCGATCGCGCCCTCGTTCGCTGCGTCGACTTCCAGGAACAGGGATTTTACCCGATCCGCATAGAGGCGCGAAAGCACGGCCTGCATGAGCTGGCGGGCGATGCCGCGTCCCCGCCATGCAGGATCCACGGCAATCGTCAGGATTTCCGCCTCATCCGCCGCGGTTCGCAGGATGACGAAACCAAGCGCCTTTCGCGTGCCATAGGGGCTCGCGCGCCGGGCGATTAGGATCGTGACCCCGGCTTGCGCGCGAAGGGCGGCCAGCTCTTCCGTGTGCCACGTCTGGCGGAAGCTCTTGTCGTGGATTTCCGACAGACGGTCCAGGTCTTCCACGGCCGCTTCCTCGACCACCGGCGGTTGATTCCAGAACCACCAGAAGGTCATACGCGCAACCGCCGGTCCCGCACCTGCGGCTTCGCGTCGGGGGGCCTGAGGTAAAGTGGCGCAGGCGCGCCGCGGCTTGGGCTGGCCTGGCTTCCCAATCTCGTCACGTCGCTTATCTCCGGCCATCCGGCTTCGCTGATCACCGGACTGTCATCCAGTTCGGCCGCCTCGGCAAGCATCCGGGCGCCGGACCCGGCCAGTTTCATGCCGGTTTTCGCGTTCTGTATCAGATCGGCCACGCGCGCGACGCGCGGTTCGTCGAGCGGTGTTCCGTCGGCATCGAAGGCTTGCGTGTAGACCTCGTCGCGCCTTGCGTCGAGGATCACGAGAACGGGCGAGGGTGGCAAGCCTTGTTCCTCAAGCTTCCGCCGCGCGCCTTGTGCGATCGCGCCAAGCGTCGTCACGCCGATCACCGGAATTTCGAGTACAAGCGCAAGCCCGCGTGCCACGGAAAGGCCCACGCGCAGACCCGTGAAGCTGCCAGGGCCAATGGTGACGGCGATCCGGTCGAGGTCGGTGAAGGCGACGCCCGCTTCGGCCATCACCTCGGCGATCATGTCCATCAGCCGTTCGGCGTGGCCGCGGCCCAGATCCTCGCTTTGGGCGAACAGGCGTTTTTCGCCGCCTTCGTCTACAAGAACGGCGGCTGAACAGGCCGCAAGGGCGGTATCTATGGCAAGCAGGATCATTTCAGGATTAAAGGGCGAGGTTGGTTGGCGGTCGAGCACTGCTTTCGGATGACGACTTTCGGCGAAATTGTCGAGTGCGCTCCAGGCCAATGTTATGGCGGTCCAAAGAAAAAGGCCCGGCGCAGGGCGTTCCGGGCCTCTGGCATTGTCGTGCCACAGAGGTCAAATGGGTCGCACTTCCTCGACTTCCGGCACGAAGTGGCGAAGCAGGTTCTGGATGCCGTGTTGCAGCGTCGCGGTCGAGGACGGGCAGCCGGCGCAGGCGCCGCGCATGGAAAGATAGACGACACCTTCCTTGAAGCCCTTGAAGGTGATGTCGCCACCGTCCTGCGCGACGGCCGGGCGCACGCGCGTCTCGATCAGGTCCTTGATCATGTCGACGGTTTCTTCATCGCCCTCGTCGAAGAATTCTTCGGAAGACTCGCCCGGCCCGCCGTCGCGGATCACGGGTTCGCCGGACATGAAGTGTTCCATGATCGCGCCGAGGATCGCCGGCTTCATATGCTGCCAGTCGGTGTCGTTCTTGGTCACGGTAATGAAGTCGTGGCCGAAGAAGATGCCGACGACGCCGGGCACCGCGAAAAGCTTCTCGGCCAGCGGTGAAACGGCGGCGTCGCCGGAATCGCGGAAATCCCGCGTTCCTTCGGGCAGAACGATGCGCCCCGGCAGAAACTTCAGGGTCGCCGGGTTCGGCGTTGCTTCGGTCTGAATGAACATTCCTGTGGTCCTTCCTCATCGGACGGTGGCTGCACCGCCCGGATGAAATCGTTTCCTGGTCGTCACTATATACGTGTCTTCGCGTAGCCGCCAGCTTAGAATTATTCCAGACTATCGAATAAGGTAACGCATCATGGCGGCCGATCAAGGGGTGGCTCGTGCGCCGTTTTCGAAAAATCACGCAAGCGCGATGATCGAGGCCTCGTCAAGGTCGCCCGGCACGATCGTGACGGGAATGGGAAAGGTGGCGGCGGATTTGCCGGCGATGGATGTCACCAGCGGTCCCGGCCCTTCGGAGCCCGTGGCCGCGCCCAGAACAAGGATCGCGATGTCGGCATCCTGCTCGATCAGTTCCACGATCTCGTCGGAACGGTTGCCTTCGCGAATCACCGTTTCGGGCTCGGTGCGGGCAACGGCGCGCACCCGGTCGGCGGCCTTGGCGAGCACCGTTTCGGCTTCCTCGCGCGCTTCGGCGCGCATGATGTCCTCCACGCCCAGCCAGTGCTGGAAGTCGCCGGGCGCTATGACATAAAGCAGGATCGCCACGCCTCCGGTGCGTTCGGCGCGTTTTGCGGCGTAAAGGATCGCCTTTTCGCATTCCGGCGTTTCGTCGACGACGACCAGGAACTTGCGGCGATGCCCTTCCTCGAAGCTCTTTCGGATCGCTACCATGCGCGCATGCTGCCATCGACATTGCCGCGGAACAAGCGTCTTGACGTCGCGGGTGCGAACAAAGTCCTCTGCTTCGCCTCAGAGAATGAAGCGCGACAGGTCGATGTTCTTGGCAAGTTCGCCGATGTTGTCACGCACGTAGTCAGCGTCGATGACAACCTTGTCTCCCCCCTTGTCGGGCGCGGTAAAGGAGATTTCGTCGAGAACGCGCTCCATCACGGTCTGAAGCCGCCTTGCGCCGATATTCTCTATCGTCGCATTGAGGTCGACGGCGATGGACGCGATCTCGTCGATCGCCTCGGGAGTGAACTCGAGCTCCACCTCTTCGGTGCCCATCAGCGCCACATACTGCTTGATGAGGCTTGCTTCCGTCTCCGTCAGGATCGCGCGGAAATCGTCCTTCGTCAGCGCGCGCAGCTCCACGCGGATCGGCAGGCGGCCCTGCAGCTCGGGCAGAAGATCGGACGGCTTTGAGACATGGAAGGCGCCTGAGGCGATAAAGAGAATGTGGTCGGTCTTGACCGAGCCGTGTTTGGTCGCGACCACGGTTCCCTCGATCAGCGGCAGGAGGTCGCGCTGCACGCCTTCGCGGGAAACGTCGCCGCCCGCGCGTTCGCCGCGCGCGCAGATCTTGTCGATCTCGTCCAGGAACACGATGCCTGCGTTTTCCACGCGCGAAATCGCTTCTTCGACAACCTTTTCCTCGTCGAGAAGCTTGTCGGATTCCTCGTCGATCAGAAGCTGGTAACTGTCCTTAACGGTCGTGCGCTTCGTCTTCGTCTGCCCGCCGAAGGCCTTGCCGAAGATGTCGGAAAGGTTCATCACGCCGACGCTTGCCCCCGGCATGCCCGGCATCTCGAAGGAGGGCATCTGCGGGTGGGAGCGCACCTCGACCTCGATTTCCTTCTCGTCAAGGTCGCCCTCGCGCAGTTTCTTGCGGAAGGAATCCCGGGTCGACGGGCTCGCGTTCGTGCCCACAAGCGCATCGAGCACCCGTTCCTCGGCCTGTAGATGCGCCTTGGCCTGCACTTCCTGGCGCTTTTCGGTGCGCACCAGCGAAATGCCGACCTCCACCAGATCGCGCACGATCTGCTCTACGTCCCGGCCGACGTAGCCAACTTCAGTGAATTTCGTCGCCTCGATCTTCACGAAAGGCGCATTGGCGAGCTTCGCGAGCCTGCGCGAGATTTCCGTCTTGCCCACGCCCGTCGGCCCGATCATCAGGATGTTCTTGGGCAGAACCTCCTCGCGCATCGGCCCTTCGAGCTGCTGGCGGCGCCAGCGGTTCCGGAGCGCGATCGCAACCGCCCGCTTGGCCTCTTTCTGGCCGATGATGTAGCGGTCGAGTTCGGAGACGATTTCGCGCGGCGAATAGTTGGTCATGCGAATGAACCTTCGGGTCGGGACGTGCCGTGTATTTCCGTTGGAGCGCTTTCGTGATCAGAATTCGCTCAAGATGGCCTTTCAGGCCTTGCTTTCCAGCGTTTCCACCGTGAGCTGGTCGTTGGTGAAAACGCAGATATCGGCGGCGATGGCCATTGCCTTGCGGGCGATCTGTTCCGCGTCAAGGTCGGTGTCGACAAGCGCGCGCGCCGCGGCCAGCGCGAAATTCCCGCCCGAACCGATACCGATGACGCCGCCTTCCGGCTCTAGCACGTCGCCGTTGCCGGTCAGCACCAGAGAGGTTGTGGCGTCGGCGACGATCATCATGGCCTCCAGCCGGCGCAGGTAGCGGTCGGTGCGCCAGTCCTTGGCCAGTTCCACGCAGGCGCGCATGAGCTGGCCCGGATATTGTTCGAGCTTCGCTTCCAGGCGCTCGAACAGGGTAAAGGCATCCGCCGTCGCGCCCGCAAATCCGCCGATGACCTCGCCTTTGGCGAGCGGGCGCACCTTGCGGGCCGTGTTCTTGATCACCGTCTCGCCGAGCGAGACCTGTCCGTCGCCGGCGATCACCACCTTGCCGCCCTTGCGCACGGTCAGGATCGTTGTGCCGTGCCAGCTTGCCGGTTCGCCTTGTGCCCTCATTCCCGCCTCGACTTGATAATTACCGTACCGGCGAAACATCCGCCGGGCACCCCCTGGGGTGCGGACCCTATGTAAGGCTTGGGGCGGCGTTTGCAAACAGCGCTTTGATCAAGTTGCCCTGAGGCTTGCCTCCTCGATCAGCCGCGCCGTGGCGGCGGCTGCCGCGTTCCTGGCCGGGCCTTCTTTCAGGTTGCCGTGCTCGTCGAAGGCGCTCTTCGCTTCGGGAACGGAAACCATATTGGGAATGACCAGCGCACCTACCCCGATTTCCAGGATCGTGCGCAGGGTGATCAGCGAGCGCATGCCGCCGAACCGCCCCGGCGAAGCTCCGCCGACGGCGAAAACGCGGTTCTTGAAGGCAGCCGAGGGCGGTTCCCCATCGTCGGACAGGCGCGATATCCAGTCGATGGTGTTCTTCAAAAGCGGCGTGATGCTGGAATTGTACTCCGGGCTTGCGATGAAGACCCCGTGCTGCTTCGTCATCAGCTTCTTCAGCCGTTTCGCGTTTTCCGGCACGCCTTCCTCCGCCTCCAGGTCGCCGTCGTAGATCGGCATCGGATAGTCGGCAAGCGAGACATGCGTAACCTCGGTATCCGCCAGCGCCAGTTGTTTGGCCATATAGCCGGCAAGCCGGGCGTTGTGGGATCCGCTGCGGATGGAGCCTGCGAAGACGAGGATTTTCGGTGTCTGCATGAAGTGCTTCTCCGGGTTTCGGGTTTGCCGATGGGAGTATCGCCTCATGCATATATACCGCGTGGTTTGCCGGACCAGTATCGGCGGCTTTCCACCGGCCGGAATCCGCTTTTATCCATTCATGACCTGAAGTCGTCGCTGCGTTCACCCGCGCAGAGCGAAGGCGATCAGGACGGTCAGGATGGCCGCGTTCATCGACCAGTGAGCCAGGACGAGCCTCCGCTTCGATGAAAGACGCCTCAAGAACTCAGTCATACCTGAACCTTTCGGATAGGATTTGCCGGGTCGGGACACCCTTGGCGATGAGTGCATCCTCCACGGTTTCCATCATTTCCCCCGGTCCGCACATGACGAACAGCCAGTCCCGCATTTCCGGCTCGCGAAAGATACTTTCGACAAGGGCTGCGTCGATCATCCCGGTGCGTCCGCTCCAGCCTTCCGGCGGCTCGGAGAGAACGAGGACGATCTCGGTTCCAAGTTCGGTTGCAAGGGCCTCCAGCTCCTGCGGATGGACGATCTGCTCCGCCTTCCGGTTGCCGTAGATGAGCAGCGTCGGCCTCCCGTCCCGCTCCAGCCGCATCTGGCGGAGAATGCCGAGCAGCGGCGCCAGGCCAACACCTCCGGCGATGAAGGCGATGCCCGGTTCCTTTCGCCCCGTCACGACGAGGCTGCCGTGCGGGCCGTCGACATAGGCGCGGGTTTCCGGCGCCACCTGGCCGATCGTCGACGTAAAATCGCCAAGCTCCTTGATTAGGAAGCTCAATGTCTTGCCCGCTCCCGGAGCGGAGCTGATGGAGAACGGATTCTCGCGGAGCGAAAAGGCGCTGTTCGCAATGTTGAGCCAGGCGAATTGCCCGGCCTTGTATCGAAGGCCCGGGTGCCCGTCCGGTTCCAGGTCGATCTCCCAGGTTCGTTCGCCGGCCTTTTGCACCCGGCTGACCCTCCAGGGCGCGCGGGCAAGCATCATGGGTTTCAGAAGATAGACGTAGATCAGCGAAACGCCCGCCAGTCCGGCCAGCACCGTCCACAGGGTTTCCAGTGCCGGTAGCTGGCCGTATCGCCCGGCGGAAACCGTGTGGTGAAGAAGCGCGCCGGAAATCGCCACTGCGCCCAGCCCATGCATCAATCGCCAGGTTTCGTATTTGTAGGGCAGGCTGTCGCGGCCGATCGAAAGGATCACGAAGGCGGGAAGCAGCACGAAGGCAAGAACGCCGGAGGAAAGGCTTGCGATGTCCCGCGTCAACGTCAGTTGGCGCGTGGGATCGAACGGGTAAGGCAAGTTGAATTCCGACCCGTAGAGAAAGGGATGAAACATCGCCAGCACCAGCGCCGTTCTGGCAAGCAACTGGTGAAAGCGCATCGTCACATCCATGCCGATCTTGGCCGACACCGAGCGGAAGCGCCCGGAAAGCACGAATTCCACCAGAATGATCGCGAATGCAAGCATGCCTGCCCCACTCGCGAATTCGTCCCGGAAGGGGCGGGGCGGGAGGCCGCTGAAGGCGGATAGCGCCAGTGGAAGCAAAACGACGGCGAGATAGAATAAGGAGAGGAGAACCGCGCTCATGGACAGGGTGCGGTCGGTTCGCGATGGCGGAAAGCCGTGCAGCTGGCCGGTTCACGCGCTCGCGGCCCGGCTTTGCCGGGCAGTTGTCGGCGTTTCTTCGCCATGGCCTTCCTGCTTTGCAAGAACTTCAGGATTGCCGCGCCTCACGTCGATGTCCACTTGGGAAAAATGCGAAGGTTCCGGATGCGAAAGTCAGTGCCGGATTTCCGGCCTGCGGTAGATCCAGACCCGTGCGGGCGGCAGGTTCATCACGATCCATCCGGTCCGCTGCAGCGTGCACCAGCCCGCTTCCGGAGTTACGGGGGGAAACAGCGCGTAGGAAAACTGTATGAAGGGCGCACCCGGTTTCAGCAGCGTCAGCGCATCGTCGATCAGCGCGCGCCGGACCTGCCGTGGCCTGGTGAAAAGCGGCAAGGAGGAAACGATGCTCGACAGGGAACCTGGTTTCATCTCGCCCAGCGTTTTCCGGAGCGTATAGGCATCGCCTTCCACCACGGCCATGTCGGGATGGCGGCGCTTGAGCAGACGGCAGAATTCGCCGTTGTATTCAAGCGCCACAATATCGCGAGCCGGTACGCCGTGCCGGAGGATTTCCTTCGTCACGACGCCGGTGCCGGGGCCGAGCTCCAGCACCTTGCCGTTCCCATCGGCCTCGACAAAGCTTGCCATCCGCTTTGCAAGATCGGCGCTTGAGGGGCTGACGGCCCCTGTTGTCAGCGGGTTCTCCGCCCAGCTTCTGAAAAAACGAACCTCGTCGGCGATCTTCTCGCGCAAACCGCGGACCTTGCGGGCAGAACCATCGATCATCGCCAACACCTGTCGTAAAAACGCAAGGGTGGATTTTTTATTCTTCGAATGGCGAATTCAAGGCGTATTTCGATCAGCCGCCAAGATTGTCGAGGAAATCCTTCACCTTGGAGAAGAAACCATGCGCGGCGGGGTGGGTTTCGCCGGAGGATTCGCTTTCGAACTCCGAGAGCAATTCGCGCTGCTTCTTCGTAAGGTTCGTGGGTGTCTCTACGGTCACCTGAATGTACATGTCGCCGAACTGGGGGGAGCGAAGCACCGGCATCCCCTTGCCGCGCAGGCGGAACTGCTTTCCGGTTTGCGTTCCTTCCGGCACCTTTACCCGGGTCGTCACGCCTTCGAGGGTGGGAACCTCGATCTGCCCGCCAAGAGCCGCCGTCGTCATGGACACCGGCACGCGGCAGAACAGGTCGGCCCCGTCGCGCTGGAAGAATTCGTGCGGCTTCAAAGACAGGAAGATATAGAGGTCGCCGGAGGGTCCGCCGCGCAAGCCCGCTTCGCCTTCGCCGGCAAGGCGGATGCGCGTTCCGTCCTCGATGCCGGCCGGGATATTGACCGAAAGCGTCCGCATCTGGGATTTGCGTCCCGATCCGCCGCAGCCAGAGCAGGGGTCGGAAATCACCTGGCCGCGGCCCTGGCAAGAGGGGCAGGTGCGCTCAAGCGTGAAGAAGCCCTGCGCCGCGCGCACCCGGCCCGCGCCCCCACAGGTGCGGCAGGTCTGTGGCTCGGTGCCGGCCTTGGCGCCGGAACCGGAGCATTCGTCGCAGGTAATGGAGGTCGGCACCTCCACCTCCACCGTCTTGCCGGAGTAGGCTTCCTGCAGCGTAACCTCGAGGTTGTAGCGCAGGTCCGCGCCGCGCTCGCGCCCGCCGGAGCGGCGGTTCGCGCCCATGCCGAAGAATTCGTCGAAGATATCCGAGAAGGCGGAGGCGAAATCGCCGGGGTGCCCGCCGCCTCCGCCGCCGAATCCGCCGTTCTCGAATGCGGCATGGCCGAAGCGGTCGTAGGCCGCGCGCTTTTGCGGGTCCTTCAGCGCGTCATAGGCTTCATTGACTTCCTTGAAGCGGACTTCCGCGCTTTCGTCGCCGGGGTTGCGGTCGGGGTGGAACTGCATCGCCAGCTTGCGGTAGGCGCTCTTCAGCGCCTTTTCGTCGGCATCGCGCCCAACGCCCAGCACTTCGTAATAGTCGCGTTTATCCATGAATGGCTTCACCTGACGTTTGCAGCGTCATGTCCGCTCCGTCGTTTCCTTTGCGCATTGGCGCGCCGCGCCGTACCGGCGTCGCGCAACCCGCCGGGCAACGCCCGGCGGTATCGCGTCCCGCTTCGGCTTGCGGGGGCACATGCGGCGGAGCTTGAAATTGGTATCTCGAATCGGTGCGGCATCATCGGACGGGCGGCCTGACATAAAATTCCGGCGCCGGAGGTCCGGCGCCGGAAAGGCATACTACAGTCAGGCCGACTTCTTGTCGTCCTCGTCCTTGACTTCCTCGAAGTCGGCGTCGACCACATCCTCGTCCTTGGAGGTTTCGCCGCCCTCCTCGGAGCCGGCCTCGCCTGCTTCCTGCTCGGCCTGGGCGTCCTTATACATGGCTTCGCCCAGCTTCATGGAGGCTTCGGCAAGGCCTTGCGTCTTGGCCTTGATGTCCTCCAGGTCGTCGTTTTCAAGGGCGGACTTCAGGTCGGCGATCGCCGTTTCGATCGCGGCCTTGTCGTCGGCGGAAACCTTGTCGCCGTAGTCCTTGACCGATTTCTCCGACGAATGGACCAGCGCCTCGCCCTGGTTCTTCGCTTCGACGAGTTCCCTGCGCTTGCGGTCTTCGTCCGCATGCGCCTCGGCGTCCTTGACCATCTTCTCGATGTCGGCGTCGGACAGGCCGCCGGAAGCCTGGATGCGGATCTGCTGCTCCTTGCCGGTTCCCTTGTCCTTGGCAGAAACGTTGACGATGCCGTTGGCGTCGATGTCGAAGGTGACCTCCACCTGCGGCACGCCGCGCGGTGCCGGCGGAATGCCGACGAGGTCGAACTGGCCGAGCATCTTGTTGTCGGCCGCCATCTCGCGCTCGCCCTGGAAGACGCGGATCGTCACCGCGGTCTGGTTGTCCTCCGCGGTGGAGAACACCTGGCTCTTCTTCGTCGGGATCGTCGTGTTGCGGTCGATCAGGCGGGTGAAGACGCCGCCCAGCGTTTCGATGCCGAGCGAAAGCGGCGTGACGTCGAGAAGGAGCACATCCTTCACGTCACCCTGCAGCACGCCCGCCTGGATAGCCGCGCCCATGGCCACGACCTCATCCGGGTTCACGCCCTTGTGCGGCTCCTTGCCGAAGAAGTTTTTCACGACTTCCTGGACCTTGGGCATGCGCGTCATGCCGCCGACGAGCACCACTTCGTCGATCTGGCCGGCGGCAAGGCCGGCGTCCTTCAAGGCCGCCTTGCAGGGCGCGACCGTGCGCTGGACGAGATCGTCGACAAGCTGCTCGAACTTGGCGCGCGTCAGCTTCATCGTCAGGTGCTTCGGCCCGGTCTGGTCGGCGGTGATGAACGGCAGGTTGATTTCCGTCTGCGTCGCCGACGACAGCTCGATCTTCGCCTTCTCCGCGCCTTCCTTCAGGCGCTGCAGCGCGAGCTTGTCGTTCTTCAGGTCGATGCCGTTTTCCTTCTTGAACTCCTCGGCGAGGTAGTCGACGAGGCGCATGTCGAAGTCCTCGCCGCCGAGGAAGGTGTCGCCGTTGGTCGACTTCACCTCGAACACGCCGTCGCCGATTTCAAGAATCGATACGTCGAAGGTGCCACCGCCGAGGTCGTAGACGGCGATCGTCTTGCCCTCGTTCTTCTCAAGCCCGTAGGCGAGGGCGGCCGCCGTCGGCTCATTGATGATGCGCAGCACCTCGAGGCCCGCGATCTTGCCGGCGTCCTTGGTCGCCTGGCGCTGGGCGTCGTTGAAGTATGCCGGAACCGTGATCACGGCCTGCGTGACCGTTTCGCCGAGGTAGCTTTCGGCGGTTTCCTTCATCTTCTGCAGGATGAAGGCGGAAACCTGGGAGGGGGAGTATGTCTTGTCGCCGGCCTTGACCCAGGCGTCGCCATTGTCGGCCTTCACGATCTCGTAGGAGACGAGCTTCTTGTCCTTGGCGACCGTCGGATCTTCGAAGCGCCGTCCGATCAGGCGCTTGACGGCGAACAGCGTGCCGCTCGGGTTGGTGACGGCCTGGCGTTTCGCCGGCTGGCCGACGAGGCGCTCGCCATCGTCGGAAAACGCCACCATGGAGGGCGTCGTCCGCGCGCCTTCCGCATTCTCGATAACCTTGGCGTTCTTGCCGTCCATGACGGCGACGCACGAGTTGGTCGTGCCGAGGTCGATACCAATGACCTTGCCCATAGCGTCCTTCCTTTCCAGCAGACCGGTCAGACCCGATAAGGCGTCACGCCGGTCCCCATTCCACACTTAAGATTTGATGTGCCGCGGGCGGTGCCGCGGCGGGTACGAAATCGTGACCGCTATATAAGTGGGCCTGTCCCGCCCCGCAAGACGCGAGCGGCAGCCCAGTTGCATGTTTGTGCCGGCTTCAGAATCTCCTTGCGGGTGGCCATCGAGGCTGAAACATGCTTGGAAATCCGCGCTTCGGCGTGAAAATGCGAAGGGCCCGGGACTTGGTTACAGTGAAGGAAATTGGAAATCTGCCGATGACGAACGACTTTCCCGAAGGTTTCCGCCTGCTGCCCGGTTATTTCGACAAGCAGGCGCAGGAAGCGCTGCTTGGGGAGGTCCGCTCCGTGGTGCGCGCCGCCCCCCTTTTTACACCGGTGATGCCGCGAACGGGAAAGCCCTTTTCGGTTCGAATGTCGAATTGCGGCCCGCTCGGCTGGGTGTCGGATGTGAAGGGTTACCGGTATCAGCCTCATCATCCTGAAACCGGAGAGGCCTGGCCGGAAATGCCGGCCGTCCTGAAGGCCCTTTGGGCCGATGTCGCGCGCGACGCGCCGCCACCCGAGGCCTGCCTCATCAACTATTACGAGGGAAAGGCCCGCATGGGCCTGCATCAGGACAGGGATGAGGACACTTTCGACGCCCCGGTCGTTTCGGTCTCGCTGGGCGATACGGCCGTCTTCCGGCTGGGCGGAACGGCGCGCAAGGCGCCGACGCGGTCCTTCCGCCTCTCGTCGGGCGATGTTCTGGTGCTGGGCGGTGCCTCGCGCCTTGCCTATCACGGGGTGGACAGGCTCATCCCCGGCTCCTCGACGCTACTATCCGGGGCTGGGCGCATCAACCTGACGCTGAGACGGGTGACAAGCCTGGAATCGGGAACCTGAAATCACTGCCTCGCCGCATCGCCGGGTTCGGGCATTTCCTCGATTTCCTGGTCCGTCATGGGCACGACGATACGTTTCTCCTCCGGCACGATGCGCTCGACGGGGATCGCCCTCCTGCGCGTGAAAAAGCCCATCACGCCACCGGTTTCCGCCGTCACTTCGCGCACAATGCCTTCGTTGTCGCGCAGGATGCCGGCCACAGTGCCGATGGTCTTTCCGTCGGAGTTGACGAGCGGCAGGCCGATCCACACGGTTTCGGCGTCGCGGGGCACGGGTTGTCCGTCCGCCGTAGAGGGCGCCTTGCTTTCCATATCCCGGGCTTGCGCCGTTTCTTGCGCCGCGGCGTTCGCGGCATGGGCGTCGATCCCGAAGAACACGCTAAGCATGAGGGCGAAGATCAGCCCCTTCAAGGACCGGGTCATGCAGGCCTCCTTCCTGTGCCGCATGGTCCGGTCAGAATAGGAAAAGACAGTGGCGTCCTTTGGGCAAAGATTTGCAGGTGTGCCTTACGAAAAAACCGCAATCGCGAGGAGCGCCGCAATCACCCAAAGCGCGATGCGCCCCGACCGGGAGTGGCGCGCTTCGGCCCTGCCGATCGCCTCCGCCGTTTCGGGGTCGAACCTGAAGCCTCGCTCGGCCATGCGCTCCAGGTCGGAGGAAAGCCTGCCCAGCCTGTCGGCGAATATCGGCAGGTCGGAGGCGATGCGTCCCATGGACGACAAGCCGCTCGCCACGTCCTGGAGGCGCGCGGCGGGGCCGAGGTTCTTCTCGATCCATGTGCGCACCACGGGTTCCGACGTCTTCCACATGTCGAGATGCGGGTTGAGCGTGCGCGCGACCCCTTCCACCACCACCATTGTCTTCTGCAGCATGATGAGCTGCGTCTGGGTGTGCATGTTGAAAAGCTCGGTCACCTCCAGAAGCTGGGTGAGAAGCCGCGCCATGGAAATCTCCGAGGCGTCGTGCCCCTGTATCGGCTCGCCGATGGCGCGTAAAGCCTGGGCAAAAACTTCCACGTCCTGGTCGTCGGGCACATACCCCGCCTCGAAGTGCACTTCCGCCACCCGGCGGTAGTCGCGGGTGATGAAGCCGTAGAGGATCTCGGCCAGAAACCGCCGTTCGGCGCGCGAAAGCCTGCCCATGATCCCGAAGTCGACGGCGACGATCGTTCCGTCCGGATCGACGAACAGGTTGCCCTGGTGCATGTCGGCGTGGAAGAAGCCGTCGCGCACCGCATGGCGCAGGAAGGACTGGATGACGGTCTCGCCCAGTTTCACAAGGTCGTGGCCGTCGTCCTTCAGCTTGTCGAGGTTGTTGAGCTTCGTTCCCTCGATCCATTCCAGGGTCAGCACGCGTTTCGCCGTGCGCGTCCAGTCCACCGTCGGTACGCGGAAGCCCTCGTCCTCGCCGGTGTTTTCCGCCATTTCGGAAAGGGCGGCGGCTTCCAGGCGAAAATCCATCTCAAGCTCGACGGAGCGCGCCAGCGTGTCGACGGTGGCCACCGGCCTCAGCCGCCGCGAGCGGGGGTGGATACGCTCGATCAGCCGGGCGACGAAGTAAAAGCCGTCCAGGTCGCGCCTGAAGCGGCTTTCCACCTTCGGGCGCAGCACCTTGACGGCGACCTTCCTGAGCTCCCCGTCGCGGGTGCGGATCGTGGCGGGGTGAACCTGGGCGATGGAGGCGGCGGCCACCGGCTCGCCGAAGTCGACGAATACTTCCTCCACCGGGCGGCTTAGCTGCTCTTCCACCTGGCGGCGGGCTTCGGCCTGGGGAAACTCCGGCAGCTTGTCCTGCAGGGCGGAAAGCTCGCGCGCGACATCGTCGCCAACCACGTCGGCGCGGGTTGCGAGAAACTGGCCGAGCTTCACGTAGGAAGGCCCCAGCCGGTTGAGGGCTGCGGAAAGCCTTCCTTCCATCGTCTTGCGTCTGGCGGAGCGGCGTTCCAGAAGCCGCACAAGCTTGAGCGCCAGTTTCGCTCCCGCGGGAAGGTCGGGCAGGTCGACGATGGAAAACACGCCCTCGCGCGCCATGACGTAGCCGGCCCGGGAAAGGCGGAGAATTGCGCCGATCGCCATGTTTTTCAGATCTTCCAGCCGCTATGGAGCGCTGCTATGCCGCCGGAAAAATTCCGGTAGTCGACGCGCGAGAAACCGGCCTCGCGGATCATCTGCGCGAAACGCTCCTGATGGGGGAACTTGCGGATGGATTCCACGAGATATCGGTAGGGTTCGCCGTCGCCGGCGACGAAGCGTCCGATCGCCGGGATCGCGTTGAAGGAATAGGTGTCGTAGACCCGGTCGAGCATCGGCACGTCGACCTGCGAAAATTCCAGCACGAGCAGGCGCCCGCCGCGTTTCAGCACGCGAAAGGCTTCCGACAGCGCCTTGTCGATATGCGGCACGTTGCGGATGCCGAAGGCGATCGTATAGGCGTCGAAATGTTTGTCGGGAAAGGGCAGGTCCTCGGCGTTCGCTTCCACGAAACGGATCTTGTCGGAAAGCCCGGCCTTTTCGGCCCGTTCGCGGCCGACCGCCAGCATGGAGCCGTTGATGTCGAGGACGGTAGCCTCCGCCGGGCCGTCGGAGCGGGTGACGATCCGGGTCGCGACATCGCCCGTGCCGCCCGCCACATCGAGAATGCGAAAGGGCTTCCTGCCGGAGCGCGGCGGGGCGAGGCGCGAAACCATCGCATCTTTCCACAGCCGGTGCAGACCGCCCGACATCAGGTCGTTCATCACGTCGTAGCGGCGCGCGACCTTGTGAAATACCTCGTTCACCAGGGGCTGTTTCTCGCCATCGGCCACCGTGCGGTAGCCGAAGCTCGTCGCCATGTCCGGTCCGTGCGCGCGGGCCTTTTCTCCGGCGGAAGTCTTGTTCGCCGTCATGCCTGTTCTCCTTTTCGCGGCGGACCATAATATAAGCCGCATCGCATTGCCACGGCGCAGGCTGGATCCGTGACCTGAATCCTGTATGTAACGCCGGGAGATAGATAGGGATACCGAATTTCATGCCAGAATTGCCGGAGGTCGAAACGGTTCGCCGCGGCCTTGCTCCCAGTTTCGAGGATGCGCGCATCGTGCGGGTGGAGCAGCGCCGGCCCGACTTGCGCTTTCCTTTTCCAGAACGGTTTGCGGAGCGGCTGACGGGCAGGCTCGTGACAGGCCTCGGCCGGCGCTCCAAGTACCTGATGGCCGATCTTGACGACGGCAGTGTGCTCGTCATGCATCTCGGCATGTCCGGCTCCTTTCGCGTGGAGATGGGCCGCGTGGAGTCGGAAGAGCCCGAAATGCCGGGGGAGTTTC
Organism: Hongsoonwoonella zoysiae; assembly: GCF_013266695.1. GTDB lineage: Bacteria > Pseudomonadota > Alphaproteobacteria > Rhizobiales > Stappiaceae > Hongsoonwoonella > Hongsoonwoonella zoysiae. The sequence goes on along the minus strand of NZ_JABRXF010000001.1, from coordinate 496,116 downwards.
ATATCCCCCGCTCGAAGGATCCGCGCCACGACCATGTCGTCTTTCATCTGGAGGGCCCCGCCCGGCCGGATGCCGTCAGGATCGTCTACAACGACCCGCGCCGTTTCGGTTTCATGACGCTTGTGGAGCGTGCGGCTCTCGCAAGCCACCCGCTTTTCGAAAAGCTCGGCATAGAGCCTACGGGAAACCAGCTTGACGCCGATCTTCTGGCACGCCTCTTCGCAAACCGGAAAGCGCCGCTCAAGGCCGCCCTTCTCGACCAGCGGCTGATTGCCGGGCTCGGCAATATATATGTTTGCGAGGCGCTGCACCGGGCGGGGCTTTCGCCGAAACGTGCCGCAGGCACCATCGTCACGAAGGCCGGCAGGGCGTCGGCGGGTGCCGAAAGGCTGGCGCTGGCGATTCGCGAGGTCATAGCCGAGGCGATCGCCGCCGGCGGATCCTCCTTGCGCGACCACAGGCAGGCGGATGGCACGCTCGGCTATTTCCAGCACGCTTTCCTGGTTTACGACCGTGAGGGCGCCCCCTGTCCGCGGCAGGGATGCGGCGGCACGGTCTTGCGCGAGGTGCAGGGCGGGCGCTCGTCCTTCTTTTGCGGGCGATGTCAGAAGTAGGGCCGAAACCTGAATGTCGATTGGCCCTGGGGCCACTGGCCACAGGTCCGGTTGCGGGGGGCGTTTGCTTCCGCTACCCCTTTTATCCGGACAGATGAAGGCGTCTTTCCTGCCCGCATGTCGAGGGCGGCAGGTTGCATCGGGCGGGGCCCCGCGCGGCGGGTCCGCCAACTCTCGGGAGGTTTCATGGCCTACGACAATATCCTGGTCGAAAAACGCGGCAAGGTGGGGCTGATCACGCTCAACCGGCCGAAGGCGCTCAATGCGCTCAATTCCGAACTTATCGGCGAGGTCAACGACGCGCTTGCCGGCTTTGAGGAGGACGACAAGATCGGCTGTGTCGTTCTGACCGGTTCCGAAAAGGCCTTCGCGGCCGGCGCCGATATCAAGGAGATGAGTTCGCTCACCTATATGGACGCCTACAAGGGCGATTTCATCACGAGCTGGGACAATGTCTCGCGCTTCCGCAAGCCGATCGTCGCCGCGGTCGCCGGTTATGCGCTGGGTGGCGGTTGCGAGCTTGCGATGATGTGCGATTTCATCCTGGCGGGCGAAAACGCTCGCTTCGGCCAGCCGGAAATCACGCTTGGCGTCATGCCGGGGGCGGGCGGCACGCAGCGCCTGACCCGTTTCGTGGGCAAGTCGAAGGCCATGGAAATGTGCCTGACGGGCCGCATGATGGATGCGCAGGAGGCTGAGCGTTCGGGCCTTGTCAGCCGCGTTCTGCCGGTCGACGAGCTTCTGGACGAGGCGCTGAAGGTGGCGGAAAAGATCGCCGACTTCTCCCTGCCCATCGCCATGATGACGAAGGAGAGCGTCAATCGCGCATATGAAACGACCCTTGGCGAGGGTGTGCGTTTCGAGCGCCGCCTCTTCCATGCGATGTTCGCGTCGGAAGACCAGAAGGAAGGCATGGCCGCTTTCGTCGAAAAGCGTGCGCCCCAGTTTCGGAACAAATAGGGCGCCGTGGGCGCGCGCCGGCCGCCCGATTTCCGTCAGGAAACGCGTTGACGGGCGAATTACGCGGCCTTATAAGCACCGCTTGATCGGTGGCGGCTCGTGCCGCCGCCGTTTTCGTTTCTCGTACATGTCTGACCGGGGCGGCTTGCCGCAGCCTCGATCTTGACTTGAACCTGAGCATGTTCAGCCGAAACACGGTCGTTCCGGGTTATGGATATGCTCTCAAGTATTGATCCCGGAGCGGCTTTCGTGAAAGGCGCTGCGGGCTCATCTGAACGGATCAGGACTGAAAATGGCCAACACACCCTCGGCCAAGAAGGCAGCGCGCAAGATCGCTCGCCGCACGGCCATCAACAAGACCCGCCGCAGCCGCGTGCGGACCTTCCTTCGCTCCGTCGAGGAGGCGATCGCTTCGGGCGATCAGGCGAAGGCGAATGAAGCCCTCAAGGCCGCGCAGCCGGAGCTGATGCGCGCCGCCTCCAACGGCGTCGTTCACAAAAACACTGCCGCCCGGAAGGTTTCGCGGCTGAACGCCCGTATCAAGGCGCTTGGCGCCTGAAGGTTGCATGACGTATGAATGAATGCAGCCCGCAGGGTCTGCAATCAGTACTTGAAAGCCCGGTTTTTGACCGGGCTTTTTTGTTAGCCGGTGAAGGCTTACCTATGATCGTCCGCCTAAAGTTGGGTTTCCGATACGGAAAAATAACGATTTTTGGCATGTCAGAAATTATATATTTATTTCAAGTGTTTATAAAGATGTCCCCAGGTGGGGACGGGTGTCCGGCCGTTTTCGGGAGAGTCAAGATCGGGCTCAAAAAAAATTTTTTTCGAGGTTGCATATCGTGGGTTTCATCGCGTGCGGAGGAAAAAAATCATTGAGTCCAAAAGCGTTCTCAAACCCTCACCCCTTTGGGTGATGTTGCAGGCTTCACGCAGACGGACGCTGCGTTAAGAAATCGGTAACCATGTGCTGTTGCAGGGGGGGTAGGGGCTGTGTATTGTCGTCTTCATCGGGCGGTCGCCCGGTCTAATCGTAAATCGAAGACCAACGAGCCTGTGAAAGAGCAATGAGGAAATATTGCCGAAATTCCGAGCGATCTTTTCGATCAATGTTCGCACATAGGCCTCCCGGCAGTGGCATAAGTCCGGGGCCGGATACTTCAAGCTTGCTCATGTAGCGGGCGTAATCACCAAAAAGATTATCGTGGTTGCTTGCCGAATACGTTCGGCGAGAAGGGGGCAGTGTGTCTGATTTAGTGGAAACCGGATGTGCCGGAGGCGCCATCGGCGTGCCTTTGCGGGGGAAGACACGTGCAGAGCGCTTTCCGCGAAAGCCGCTTGGATTTCGTGGAAATCAGTCGCTCCGGAATGGATGCGCGGGAGCATTGCCCCGTCGTCTGGGCGAAGGCGTTTCCTCAGATTGCGCTTCGAGCGGCTCCGGAAGGCGCCAACGCCGAGGAGCCGGATTAATCATCGCAACAATTGAAAGGGCCACCGCTACGGGGTCGGCAACCGTGGCTTACGTCGCGGCGCGCCGGACTTTGGCGGAATCTGCCCAGGTAGCTTTCGAAAATGGATTGAACAAGGGGCTTGACCGCGGCGGCGCAATGGCTTTTCTGTGCCGCTCCGCTGCAGGCACCGCGCTGCCGGTGCGGCACCTGCCTGGGGCGGACACCGGAGCGTTCGAGGAACGTCGGGCGGCGGTCGGCTGTCGATAGGCATTGCGCCGGTCGATGAGCGATATGCGACTACCGGAATGAACCTGGAATTTTGACGGGGCGGCGACGTCGCCCCGCGGGGAGATTTTGTGCCGGCGGCCGGTCAGGGCCCGCTGCGCGGAGATCGAAAAAATGCGGAACGGTTGCGGCGGCGCGTTCCGATAAAGAGCTTAGGAGGCGTAAGCAATGGACCTTCAGGATATGGCGGGGCCGGAACAGTGGGCTCGCGTAAAGAAGCGGCTTCGCGCGGAACTGGGAGAAGACGTCTATACGAGCTGGTTCGCGCGCGTCGACCTTGAGGGCCATGACGACGGAACGGTTCGCCTTTCGGTTCCCACGCGCTTCCTGAAGCAGTGGATCCAGTCGCATTACCGCGACCGTCTGATGGGTCTGTGGCAGCGCGAGTGCGAGGATGTTCACCGCATCGAGCTGACGGTGCGCGGCGCCATGCGCCCGGCGGCGCGAAAGCCGGCGGAAAGCCAGCAGCGGGCCGTGGCGGCCACCCGTCCTGCGGGCGACACCCGCCCGATCGCCCTTGCCGACCCCGCATCGCGCCAGGCGGCTCTGGCGGGCCTTCAGCCCGTCGCCCAGCCGGAACGCAGGCCGCAGGCCACCGCCACCCAGGAAAGCGACGTGCTTCAGGGCGCCTCGCTCGATCCGAAGTACACGTTCGAAACCTTCGTGGAAGGCGATTCCAACGCGCTCGCGCTTGCCGCGGCCCGTCAGGTCGCCGCCGGCGGCAAGGTCAACTTCAATCCGCTTTACGTGCATGCCTCCGTGGGCTTGGGCAAGACGCACCTGATGCAGGCCGTCGCCGCCCAGGCCAAGGCGTCGGGCCGGCGCGTGCTTTATCTCACGGCGGAGCATTTCATGTACCGCTTCGTCTCCGCGCTCAAGGCGCAGTCGGCAATCGCCTTCAAGGACACGCTGAGGACGATCGACCTGCTTTTGATCGACGACATGCAGTTCCTGCATGGAAAACAGGTGCAGCAGGAGTTCTGCCACACGCTGAACGCGCTGATCGACAGCGCGCGTCAGGTGATCGTCGCCGCCGACCGCGCGCCGTCCGAGCTCGACAGCCTGGACGACCGCGTGCGCTCGCGCCTTGCCGGCGGTCTCGTCGTCGGCATCGATGATCCGGACTATTCGCTGCGCCGGGCGATCATCATCAACCGGGTCGAGACGGTGCGCGCGTCCTATCCGAATTTCACGATCCCCGAGGGCGTGATCGATTACGTGGCGCGCAACGTCACCGCCTCGGGGCGCGATCTCGAAGGCGCGCTCAACCGCCTGATCGCCCACAATCAGCTCACCGGCCAGCCGGTGACCCAGGAGATGGCGGAAGCAACCTTGCGCGACCTGATCCGCTCCGTCGAACCGCGCCGGGTGAAGATCGAGGATATCCAGCGCGTCGTCTCCAAGCATTACAACGTGACGAAGGCCGATCTGCTTTCGGCGCGCCGCACGCGCACCATCGTGCGTCCGCGCCAGATCGCCATGTATCTCGCCAAGATGATGACGCCGCGTTCCCTGCCGGAGATCGGGCGGCGCTTCGGCAACCGCGATCACACGACGGTGCTGCATGCGGTGCGCAAGATCGAGGAGCTTGCCAGGGCGGACAACGGCCTTGCCCAGGAGATCGAGCTCCTGAAGCGCATGCTCGATGCCTGATGCCTGATGCCTGATGCATGAGGCGAGCTAAAACAGTGCGTTGAGGGGCGGCAAGACATGCTGCCCCTCTTGCATTTCTGTGCGGCAGCGGGCAGTGTCGTCTCCCCATTTTCTAGCCTTGGGCTAATCGAACGCATCATCACACGCGGCGGGGCCCTGCCGCTTCTCAACGACGGACAGCGCAATGAAAGTGACCCTCGAGCGGACGGATCTCCTGAAGTCCCTGACCCATGTTCATCGTGTCGTTGAGCGCAGGAACACGATCCCCATCCTGTCGAACGTCCTGTTGCGCTGCGACGGGGGCGAGTTGCGGCTAAAGGCGACCGACCTCGATCTGGAGATTTCCGAGACGGTGCCGGCCATGGTCGAGCAGCCGGGCGCGACCACGGTGCCCGCGCATATGATCTACGACATCGTGCGCAAGTTGCCGGATGGGGCGCAGGTCCAGCTCGAGACGTCGTCCGACAATGCCACGCTGGAGATCCGCGCCGGGCGCTCGCGCTTCGCGCTGCAGATGCTGCCCGAGGCCGATTTTCCGGACCTGACGGCGGGCGAATTCAGCCATGTGTTTACCCTTCCGGCGGGCGCCCTCAAGCGGCTGATCGATTCCACCCAGTTCGCGATCTCCACCGAGGAGACGCGTTATTATCTGAACGGCATCTACTTCCACACGGTCGAGACGCCGGGCGGAGAGCGTTTCCGCGCGGTCGCGACCGACGGTCACCGCCTTGCCCAGGCCGAAATGCCGGCGCCGTCCGGCTCGTCCGGCATGCCGGGCGTCATCGTGCCGCGCAAGACGGTGGGCGAGATCCAGAAGCTCCTGGAAGATCCGGAAGCCGAGGTGAAGGTGGAGATTTCGGAAGCCAAGGTGCGGCTGACCACGGCCAGCGTGGTGCTGACGTCCAAGCTGATCGACGGTACTTTCCCGGACTATGGCCGCGTCATTCCGCAAAACAACGACAAGCTTCTCCAGGTCGACCGGGAGGAGTTCAAGGAGGCGGTCGACCGCGTGTCGACCATCTCGTCGGAGCGCGGGCGCGCGGTGAAGATGGCGCTTTCCGAAGGGCGCATGGTGCTCACCGTGATCAACCCGGATTCCGGCACCGCGACGGAAGAGCTCGCGGTCGACTATGAGGCCGACCCGCTGGAGATCGGCTTCAACTCGCGCTACCTGCTCGACATCGCAGCCCAGCTCGACAAGGACACCGCGCATTTCCGCTTTGCCGATCCCGGCGCGCCAACGCTGATCCAGGACGACGGGTCTGAGGATGCGCTTTACGTCCTGATGCCGATGCGCGTGTAATTCCGGCGGCCGGGCCTGTCCGGCTGAAACCTGAACAAGGAGCGGGACAGCATGGCTGGACCGACACCGGTCGCGCTTCGCCGCCTGACGCTCGCCGATTTCCGGAACTACGCTTCGCTGTCGCTTGATATCGGCGCGCGGCTCGTCGCCTTCGTCGGGGCCAATGGCGCGGGAAAGACGAACCTGCTTGAGGCGATCTCGCTCTTGACGGCGGGCCGGGGCCTGCGCCGCGCGCCTCTTGCCGAACTTGTCCGCAAGGGGGCGGATGGCGGTTTCGCGGTCTCCGCCATTATCGACGGGCCTTACGGCGAAACCCGGCTCGGCACGGGCTACGGTCCAGGCGAGGCGGGCCGGCGCGTTCGCATCGATGGTGAGGATGCGCGCACCTCCGAAAGCCTGCTCGATTATCTTCGCGTTCTCTGGCTCCTGCCTTCCATGGACGGGCTTTTCACGGGGCCCGCGGGAGATCGCAGGCGCTTTCTCGACAGGCTGGTTCTGGCGATCGACCCCGGTCACGGGCGGCGCGTCGCGGATCTTGAAAAGGCGTTGCGCTCGCGCAACCGGCTTCTGGACGAGGGCGGCACGCCCGCTTATTTCGACGCGCTCGAAAGCCAGATCGCGCAGATCGGCGTCGCGGTCGCGCTTGCCCGGCGCGAAACGGTCAATCTCCTGTCGGGCCGCATCGCCGCGCAAGGCGCGCTGGGCCTGCCCTTTCCGCAGGCCGGCATCCGTCTGGAAGGCTCATTCGAGGCGGAGGCTGACGCGGTCGCCGCATCCGACATGGAGGATCGCTACATCGAAATCCTGCGCGAGGGGCGGGCGCGCGACCGGGCGGCGGGCCGCACGCTCGAGGGGCCGCACAGGTCGGACCTCGCCGTCACCCATCTCGCCAAGGACATGCCGGCGGGCATGGCGTCCACCGGAGAGCAGAAGGCGCTTCTGATCGGCCTCGTGCTTGCCCATGCCGATCTGACTGCTTCGGTCGCCGGCATGACGCCGGTGCTTCTTCTCGATGAAATCGCCGCCCACCTCGACCCGGACCGGCGCGCGGCCCTCTTCGCCCGTCTCGATGCGCTCGGCCTCCAGGTCTTCATGACGGGCACGGACCCGCTGCTCTTCGAATCGCTCGGGAATGCCGCACAGCTCTTCACCGTCGGCGATGGCAAGGTCGCGGGGTAGGGAGAGAACTCAGTTTTGATGAGTTGCCGGGTCAAGCCCGGCAATGACGATCCGAGAAGCCGCGGCTTGTGTTTCTTGTTCGATCGGCTGAGTTTTTCGAAACCCGCAAGCGGTCGCAGAGGGCCCGGCCTTGCCTTCGTCATCGCCGGGCTTGACCCGGCGACCCATCGAGCGTTTCGATATGAAAACCGGCATCCCCGCCCTGCACCTCCACCCCATGCAAGCACGTGCCCGCCCCATCTCACCAATTCGTGCAATCGCGGCATGACGCGCCAGCCAGCCTCTCACGCCGGATTTCCCTCATGAACCCGCCGGTAACCCGTTATTCTCCTTTGTGCCCCACTAAGCCTTTCTGACACTTTGACGGAAGCATGTTCAGGCGCTAGAAAGCCGTCAGACAAATCCTTGTTTGTGTTACCGTTTACGTAAGCGGAAGCATGACGGGAGGACGGGAGAAAAGGTTCCATGTCGAACGCCGATATAAAGTCAAACCGGCCGCTGTCGCCCCACATCCAGATCTTCAAGCCGATCCTGACGATGGTGATGTCGATCGTGCATCGCATCACGGGTGCGGCACTTTATTTCGGCACGGTGCTGGTCGCCTGGTGGTTGATCGCGGCGGCCGCCGGCCCCGCCTATTTCGATTTCGTGAACGAAATCTACGGTTCGTTCCTCGGCCGGCTCATTCTCTTCGGCTTCACCTGGGCGCTCGTGCACCACATGCTCGGCGGCATTCGCCATTTCATCTGGGACATGGGCTACGGCTTCGGTCCTCAAGCGCGCGAATGGCTGGTACGCGCCAATCTTGCCGGCTCGGTCGCGATCACGATCCTTTTGTGGATCATCGGCTACGCCGTTCGCTAAGGGGGCTTTTCATGACTGACATGCGCACACCGCTTGCCAAGGTTCGCGGCCTCGGTTCGGCGAAGGACGGAACGGAACATTTCTGGCGCCAGCGCCTTTCGGCGGTCGCCAACGTCTTCCTGATCACCTTCTTCGTTATCTTCCTCATCGCCACGCAAGGGGCAAGCCATGCGGAGCTTGTGTCGGCGCTGTCCAATCCGGTCGTCGCCGTACTCCTTCTTTTGACGGTCGCATCGGCCGTCTACCACATGAAGCTCGGCATGCAGGTGATCATCGAGGATTACGTTCACGGCGAGGGGCTGAAATACGCCACCCTCATCGCCAACACCTTCTTTTGCGCGTTGATCGGCTTCGGCTCGGTTTTCGCCATTCTCAAGATCAGCTTCGGAGGCTGAATAGATGTCGGGTGGAAAAGCCTATTCCTTCGTCGACCACAAGTATGACGTCGTCGTGGTCGGTGCGGGCGGCGCGGGCTTGCGCGCAACGCTCGGCATGGCCGAACAGGGCCTTCGCACCGCTTGCGTGACCAAGGTCTTCCCGACGCGTTCCCACACGGTGGCGGCGCAGGGCGGTATTGCGGCAAGCCTTCAGAACATGACGCCGGACCACTGGCACTGGCACCTTTACGACACGGTGAAGGGGTCGGACTGGCTGGGCGATGTCGACGCGATGGAATATCTCGCCCATGAAGCGCCGAAGGCGGTTTACGAGCTTGAACACTACGGCGTGCCCTTCTCGCGCACCGAGGACGGGCGCATCTACCAGCGTCCCTTTGGCGGCCACATGCAGAACTTCGGCGACGGCCCGCCCGTGCAGCGCACCTGCGCGGCTGCCGACCGTACCGGCCACGCCATCCTGCACACGCTCTACGGCCAGTCGCTGAAAAACAACGCCGAATTCTTTATCGAGTATTTCGCGCTCGATCTCATCATGTCGGAGGACGGCGTCTGCCAGGGCGTCATCGCCTGGAACCTCGACGACGGCACGATCCACCGTTTCTCCGCCAAGATGGTGGTGCTCGCCACCGGCGGTTACGGGCGGGCGTATTTCTCGGCCACTTCCGCCCACACCTGCACGGGTGACGGCGGCGGCATGGTGGCGCGCGCCGGCCTGCCGCTCCAGGATATGGAGTTCGTGCAGTTTCACCCGACGGGCATTTACGGCGCGGGCTGCCTCATCACCGAAGGTGCGCGCGGCGAGGGCGGCTATCTCGTCAATTCCGAGGGTGAGCGCTTCATGGAGCGTTACGCGCCGTCGGCCAAGGATCTTGCCTCGCGCGACGTCGTCTCGCGCTGCATGACCATGGAAATCCGCGAAGGGCGCGGAGTGGGCAAGGGCAAGGACCATATCTTCCTGCATCTCGATCATCTCGACCCGGCGATCCTGGCCGAGCGCCTGCCCGGCATTTCGGAATCGGCGAAGATTTTCGCCGGCGTCGACGTGACGAAGGAGCCGATCCCGGTCCTGCCGACCGTCCATTACAACATGGGCGGCATCCCGACCAACTACTGGGGCGAGGTGCTGAACCCGACGAAAGACGATCCCAACGCCATCCAGCCTGGCCTTATGGCCGTTGGCGAGGCGGGCTGCGCCTCCGTGCATGGCGCAAACCGTCTGGGCTCCAATTCGCTGATCGATCTTGTCGTCTTCGGCCGCGCGGCGGCCATCAAGGCGGGCGAGGTGGTCGACCGCAAGGCCGCCGTGCCGACGCCGAACGAGGCCTGGTGCGACAAGGTGATGGAGCGTTTCGACAAGCTGCGCAACGCCGATGGCGGTACGCCCACGGCCGAGCTTCGCCTCAACATGCAAAAGGCCATGCAGGAAGATGCCGCCGTATTCCGTACGCAGGAGACGCTGGAAAGCGGCTGCAAGCGGATTTCGCAGCTTTGGGGCGAACTTTCGGACCTCAAGGTCTCCGACCGCTCGATGATCTGGAATTCCGATCTCGTCGAAACGCTTGAGCTTGAGAACCTGATGGCGAATGCCATCACCACCGTCTACAGCGCGGAAGCGCGCAAGGAGAGCCGCGGCGCGCATGCGCGCGAGGATTTCTCCAAGCGCGACGACGAGAACTGGCGTCATCATACGCTTTCCTGGGTGGATGATGCGGGCAAGGTTTCTCTCGACTATCGTCCGGTCGTCACCGATCCGCTCATCCCGATGGAGGACGGCGGTATCGACCCGCAGAAGATACTGCCCAAGGAACGCGTGTACTGACGGATCGGCCATGCAGTCTGCGGCGCGCCCATTAACGGACACGAAATCGCCCTTTGGCACCTATGCGGGTCATGGGGTGGGCCGGTTCGTCTGGGCGCTTGCCGACCGTCGCTCGCTGGCAAAGCCGGTAAGGCGGCGCTTACGCCGTGTGGCGGAAAGCCGCTTCGCCGGACCTTACGACACAACAGTGGACGGCCTGAAGTTCCGCCTTTACCCGGGTGAGAATTACGACGACCGCAAGATGCTGGCCAAGGGTCGCCTGCCGGAACGCGCGGAACATCGGGCGCTTGCGCCTTACCTGAAGCCCGGCGTCACATTCGTGGATGTCGGGGCGAATATCGGCTCCTACGCGCTTTTCGCCGCCGCCAAGGGGGCGGATGTCGTCGCGGTGGAGGCCAATCCGGCAACGCAGGAGCGGCTTGACTACAACATCGCCGTCAATGGTGCGGACTGCGGAGCGGTCAGGGTGGTTCCGCGGGCCGTGAGTGACCGGGAAGGCAGCCTGACGCTCTGGACGACGCCGACGAACTCCGGCTTCGCGACAGGGGCGAGGGAATTGACCACCGGGGAACCGGCTGGCGAATGGCGTGCCATCGAGGTCGAGGTTTGTCCCTTGTGCAAGCTTCTCGTCGAGGCGGGCGTGAAGCGGGTCGACGTGTTGAAGGTCGATGTCGAAGGTTTGGAGGACCGTGTTCTCCTGCCCTTTCTTGCTGCGACGCCGGCGGGCGATCTGCCCGACGTGGTGATGTTCGAGACGAATTGCAGCGCTGTTTGGCAGGGTGATTGCCGGGCGGCGCTTGAAAAGGCGGGGTACGAGCCCGTCTGTGAGACGAATGACAATCTGATCGTCGCGCGGCGCGCGTGACGGAGCAATCTTGCCGGTCTTCGTGGTTCGCGGGCCGGCGGAAAAGCGGAGCGAAGGAAAGATGGTTCAGCTGACGCTTCCCAGGAACTCGCAGGTGACCGAGGGCAAGGTCTGGGACAAGCCCGAGGGTGCGAAAAACGTCCGGGAGTTCAAGATCTACCGCTGGAACCCGGATGACGGCCGCAACCCGCGCGTCGACACTTATTATGTCGACATGGACGATTGCGGGCCGATGGTTCTGGACGCTCTCATCAAGATCAAGAACGAGATCGATCCGACGCTGACCTTCCGCCGCTCCTGCCGCGAGGGCATTTGCGGCTCCTGCGCCATGAACATCGATGGCACCAACACGCTCGCCTGCACCCGCGGCATGGACGAGATCAAGGACGCCACCGTAAAGGTTTATCCGCTGCCGCACATGCCGGTGGTCAAGGACCTCGTGCCGGACCTGACGAACTTTTACGCCCAGCACCGCTCCATCGAGCCGTGGCTGCAGACCGTGACGCCGGAGCCGGAGAAGGAGTGGCGCCAGAGCCATGAAGACCGCGCCAAGCTCGACGGTCTTTACGAGTGCATCCTGTGTGCCTGCTGTTCCACCTCCTGCCCGAGCTACTGGTGGAACGGCGACCGTTACCTTGGCCCGGCCATCCTGTTGCAGGCCTACCGCTGGCTGATCGACAGCCGCGACGAGGCGACGGGCGAGCGTCTCGACAATCTGGAAGATCCTTTCCGTCTTTATCGTTGCCACACGATCATGAACTGCGCCCAGGTCTGCCCGAAGGGGTTGAACCCGGCGCAGGCGATCGCCGAGATCAAGAAGATGATGGTCGAGCGGCGGGTCTGACCGCAACCGATCGCCAAGTCTACCCGCATTCTCCGCTTGCGGGGATAAGCCGCTCCGGTTCATCCGGGGCGGCTTTTTTCTTGGGGCTCCGGTTATTCCCGCTTGGGTGGCACGGGTTATCCTGTCTCTTTTATGTCTTTGACCCGACGCCGCCATGCGCTCTGATCTGCATCCGGCCTGCCCGGGTTGGCCCCGGATTGGCCCCGGATTGGCCCCGGATTGGCCATGACGGATTTCTCGATTACCTTTTTCGCCCCGAAAGGAAATGGATTCGGCACGAACGGAATTATGCGAGGCGACATGGGTATACTGGATCACATCGGCTTTCCCGTCAGCGACTTTGAAGCCTCCAAGGCCTTCTACAAAAAGGCGCTTTCGCCGCTCGGCATCAAGGTGCTGCTCGAGATCGGGCCGGAACAGACGGGTGCGGGCAGCCATTGCGGTTTCGGCAAGGAATTTCCCGAATTCTGGATCGGCACCGGAAAGCCGCTCGAAGGCTGCCTGCATGTCGCCTTCACGGTTTTTACCCGTGAAGATGTCCATGCCTTTTACGACGCGGTGTTAGCTGCGGGCGGAAAAGACAATGGCGCCCCGGGTCTCAGGCCCCATTACCATCCGAATTACTATGGCGCCTTCGTCCTCGATCCTGATGGCCACAATATCGAGGCTGTTTGCCATAAACCTGAGTGAAAGTGGCGGAACTCAGCCGGTTTTCAACTCCATACCGGGCTTGTGAAGATCGCGATGGTCGAGGCAAAGCCAACGACCCAGGCAATCGATCGCGGGGTCGCCCGGTCGCTCAGATAGCAGAAAATATAGATGATCCGGACAGCGATGAAGAGGCCGGCGAGCCTGTCGATCCAGTCCGGGTCGCCGCCTTGTCCGAGACCGACGATCACGGCGATCGCGAAGAAGGGAAACGCCTCGAAACTGTTTTTTTCCGCCGCCCGTGCGCGAGCGCGGAAGCCATCCTTCCAGTAATCCGGATCGCGTGGTTTCGAGTTGTCGAAGTCGCGCGAGAGCTTTCCCGGATAGATCGCCGCAATCGGCAGGATCGCGGCGATCAGGATGCACCAGACGGCAAAAGGCATGGTCGCTTCTTTCTTGTTCGGACGTCACGTGGCCCACGAACTCGGTACGACTTCTGTGGGGTTTCGGTTTTCGCTTGTTTTTTGGATATTTGACAAGGCTCAAGGACGATTTCCGGCGGATGGGCCATGACCTCACCTGAAATGCCGGGGCCCGGCATCAACTGGAGGAGTGAGGGAAATGGCCGTCAGCGACTGGCAGGATTTCATAGAACAGACCGACGAGCGCATGGCCGATCTGCGCAAGGGTATTCCGGGCGTGGCCCAGGGCTTTCACGAGATCGCCAAATCGGCGATTGCCAAGGGTGCGCTCGATTCCAAAACCAAGGAACTTATCGCGCTCGCCATCGGCATCACGGTGCGCTGTGACGGTTGCCTGGCCTATCACGCCCGTGCGGCGGCGAAGTTCGGCGCGAGCCGCGAGGAGGTGGCCGAGGCAATTGGCGTTGCCGTTTACATGGGCGGCGGGCCGTCGATGATTTACGGTGCGGAAGCTCTCGCCGCTTTCGACAGTTTCCAGGATCTATGAGCCGGCAAGCCATATTGCATTGCACAACCCTAAGCCGTGCCCGCAAACCGTCCCATTCCTGTCACATGGACGACTCCAAAGGGCGGTATTTCATTTGCGAATCAAGCAGCGATCGCTTGGAAACGTGTTCCCGAAGGTCGGGAAGGAGCAGTATTTCGATGAAGGCGACGACTATTCTGTTCGTCTGTGAGGATAACGCAGGGTTGAGTCTCATGGCTGAGGCCTGCCTGAACGCAACCGCCCCGGAAGGCCTGCGTGCGTTTTCCGCCGGGCCGCGGCCCGCGCCCGAAATGCGCCGCGGCCTGAAGGCGGCACTTTGCGAAGCCGGCTTCGATACCGCCGGCCTTGAGCCGAAGTCCTGGGAGTTGTTTGCGCTGCCTCATGCGCCGGCCCCGGATGTGGTCGTGTTCATGACCGAAGCATCGCGCGGATTTAGCCCTCCCCGATGGCAGAACGAACCGCGCGAGCTGCACTGGACCCTGACAAAGCCGGATTTGAGCTCACACGCGCAGTTTCACCTTCGCAAAGCCCTGCGGGACGTGCGTCTTGCTGTCGACACGGCCCTCAAGAACGGAGATTTCTGCCTGGCGCCGGCGCTGCCACAGGTTTTTCGCGCCGCAAGCTGAGTGCACGATAAGGGCCGGGGAAACTCGCCCCGGCCTTTTGCGTGGCCCAAAGATTCATGCCAGCCGTTTGCGGCCGGCTTCAAGCAGGGATCCTGCAACGCCGAAACCGTCGTTCATCGCTTCCCGGAACAGGGAGAAAAACGAGAAGCTGGCCGGCTCCAGCCGCCCGACCACATCGCCGGCCTCGAAGGTCAGCTCGGCTTCGAATTTTCTCGCCAGAAGCTGCATGGCCCTGTTCGTGGAAAGGCAGTTGACGTAGATGTGCCGGTAGCCCCGGTTTCTGGCGGCAATCAGGGTCAATTCCATCAGCTTGGTGCCAAGGCCCGAATTCTGCCATGCGTCTTCCACGGAAAACGCCGCTTCGGCCGTGGTGATGCCGTCAACGGTTCTCAGTTCCGCGACCGCGCGCAAGATGCCGTCTTCGAAGAAACCGTGGATAACGGATCCGAGCGCCATGCTGGTTTCGGCGTAGCTTCTGAGAAACGCATCGTTTGCCGTCATGGCGAAACGGCTGCGCCGCGCATCCGGCGAAAGCCGCAGGAGATGGTCGCGAAACTGCGCCTGATCGCTCGCGTCAAGCTTCCTGATCAGGCCGTTTCCTGTACGATGTGGACCTATACGATGTGGCATGCCTCGCCCTCGCGATCGAAAAGAGGCTTTCGCCTCGACCGAGGGGCCCAAACAGGTTGGGACCCTATAGTGCGAGCCACTCCTTGGTTCCCTAGATGACGATCTATATAATTGTGCAGTGCGAAATTACCATGGCAGCCTCGAAATTGCCCAAAGTTTTGCAGGTCATGATTTCGCCCGTTTCAGGTTTATCAACGTTTCAGTCACCATAACCGGCAATGCTGATTCCATGCCGGCTTGCCGTCGCAGCACATCGCGATGAACGCCGGAAGACAAAATTTCGCCTGCATTCATGTGGCCTTGATGATTGAATGCGCGCTCTGGAGCCGGAAGGAAAAGGGAAATGAACCGTCCAGTCTCTATCGTCCTCGTCGTCGGCCTTGCCGTTGCAATCGCCGGCTGTCAGCGGCTGGGGCTCGGCGGCTCCAGCCCGGCCCCCCTGCCGGCAACGCCCGCGCCGCCGGTCGACAGCCAGCCGCTGACGCCGCTCGACGGTGTTCAGTCGTCCGATACGTTGATCGAGCAGCAGCCGCTCGATCCGGTGGAGGGCGGTGGCGAGCAGGTCGCCTCCGCGTCCCCGTTCGAAGCGCCTGCGGAGGCGAGGGAGATCGGCCGCAGCGATCTTCTCGGCGGCTGGACCATGCAGTCTGCCGCCGACCAGTGCCAGCTCTTCATGACGCTGACCACATGGAGCGGCGGTTACCGCGCCAACACGCGCGGCTGCGGCTCGCCGAACCTGCAGGGAATTTCCGCCTGGGACCTGACGGGCAAGCAGGTTGTGCTGAAGAACGATGCGGGCGAAACCGTCGCCAATCTTTATTCTTCAGGCGGAACGCAGTTCAACGGGCAAACGTCGACCGGACAGCCGATCACCGTTTTCCGCTGAACTCCGACGAAAGATGAAGCGCCGGCGCATTGCCCGGCGCTTTTCCTGCGTTTAGCTTGCCGATTGCGGCTCCCCTTTGCGGAGCGGCCTGATGCGGGAGGAACGCAATGTCCGTCTGGCCCATGCTGGAAGACGATGAGATGCCGGAGGCGTCGCGTGCTGTCGCCGACGACATCAGGCAAACGCGCAAGACCGATTTCCTGAACAATTTCTGGCGCGTGCTTGCCAATGATCCCGCGCTGATGAAGCGGACATGGGAAAGCCTGAAGGAGATCATGAGCCCCGGCGAGCTCGACCCGCTCGCCAAGGAGATGATCTATCTCGCCGTTTCGATATCGAACTCTTGCGACTACTGCATCAGTTCTCACACCGCTGCGGCCCGCGCAAAGGGCATGAGCGAGGCGCAATTGGGCGAGCTTCTTTCCGTCGTCGGCATGGCGAGCGAGACGAACCGCCTTGCGAGCGCGCTTCAGGTGCCGGTCGACGAGGCGTTCAGGCGACCGCCGAAGGCTTCCAATTCTCCAAAGGGTGAATAGGTTTGGCGGCCATCGGCCTTGCATGGCACCCGCCTGATTGGCTATTTCCTCGAAAAATACCCGATCCCGAAGCCCCCTGCCGTCATAAGGTCTGGAGCGAATTCCCTTCATGAGCGACATCGCATCTTCCTCCAGCCGGCTTCCGCTGACGCGCACCGTCGCAGGGCGCTATGCGTCGCTTATCGAGGCCGGGGAGATCGAAAGCGATCCGGCGCAGGAGGCGATCGTCAAGCGGCTCGACCGGCTGAACGAGGCGCTGGCCGAAAGGCGCCTGGCGTCCAAGAAAAGCTCGCTCGGCTGGCTGTTCGGCAAGCGCGGAAGCGCAAGGGAGCCGGTCAGGGGCCTCTATATCTGGGGGGCCGTCGGGCGCGGCAAGACCATGCTCATGGACCTTTTTTTCGACATTGCCGCGCCGCGCCGCAAGCGCAGGGTCCATTTTCACGAGTTCATGGCCGACGTGCACGAGCGCGTTCATGCGGTGCGCCAGGCTTTCAGGAACGGCGAACTCAAGGGCGACGACCCGATCCCGCCGGTGGCCGATGCCCTGGCGCAAGAAACGAGGCTTCTGTGCTTCGACGAATTTTCGGTCACCGACATTGCGGACGCCATGATCCTCGGCCGGCTCTTTACCAAGCTTTTCGAGCGTGGTGTGGTGGTGGTGGCGACCTCGAACGTCGATCCGGACGATCTTTACAAGGATGGCCTCAACCGCAGGCATTTCCTGGATTTTGTCGAGCTCCTGAAGACGCAGGTCCACGTCATGCAGCTCGACGCGCGCACCGACTACAGGCTGGAGAAGCTGGCGGGCGCTTCCGTTTACGTCACCCCACTGGACGATGGTGCGGATGCCGAAGTCGACCGGCTCTGGCGCAAGCTTACCCATGGCATGACGGCGCATTCGGAGGATCTTGAGGTGAAGGGGCGCAGGATTCACGTGCCGCGCACCGTCGCCGGGGTCGCCAGATTTACGTTTGCGGAACTTTGCGAGGCTCCTCTGGCAGCGTCGGACTATCTGCGGATCGCCCACGCTTATCACACCGTCGTCGTCGACCGTGTGCCCGTCATGGGCCTTGCGCAACGCAACGCGGCAAAGCGCTTCATAAACCTGGTCGATACGCTTTACGACAATTCCATCAAGCTCATACTTTCGGCGGAAACGGAGCCGGACGGGCTTTATACGGCGACGACAGGCGCTGAATCCTTCGAGTTCGCGCGCACGATCTCGCGCCTCACGGAAATGCGTTCGGAAAGCTGGCTGGCTGGTGCAGAAGCGTCGGCGGCGGCCGGCTGAGTCCCGCCGGACAGCGGCGGACGCGGCGAAAGAATTTCCGCCCGGCCTGGGAAGGGAAAGCGGAAAGAATTTTCCGGAAGCGGAAAATGGCGCGGCCTGGCCGCAATATTCCTTCGTTGATATTGCAAGGGCGGCTCAAAGAGAGTAGTGCCATGCCCGGTCATCACAGTATGGCGCATGCTCCAGTTTACGTAAAGGGAAACTTTTGGACATGGCTCGAAAGAAGATCGCATTGATCGGCGCGGGACAGATCGGCGGCACGCTCGCCCACCTGGCCGGGCTGAAGGAACTCGGGGATATCGTCCTCTTCGACATCGCCGAGGGCATCCCGCAGGGCAAGGCGCTGGACATCGCGGAGTCCTCGCCCGTCGACGGTTTCGACGCGAAGCTCGTCGGCACCAACGGTTATGAGGCGATCGCGGGCGCCGACGTGGTGATCGTCACCGCGGGCGTGCCGCGCAAGCCCGGCATGAGCCGCGACGATCTGCTGGAAATCAACCTCAAGGTGATGGAGCAGGTGGGCGCGGGCATCAAGGCGCATGCGCCGGACGCTTTCGTCATCTGCATCACCAACCCGCTGGACGCCATGGTCTGGGCGCTGCAGAAGTTCTCGGGCCTGCCGACGAACAAGGTCGTCGGCATGGCCGGCGTTCTCGACAGCGCCCGCTTCCGCTACTTCCTGGCGGAAGAATTCAACGTTTCGGTGGAAGACGTCACGGCCTTCGTGCTCGGCGGCCATGGCGACACCATGGTGCCGCTCACCCGCTACTCCACGGTGGCCGGCATTCCGCTGCCCGATCTTATCAAGATGGGCTGGTGCACGAAGGAACGGCTGGAAGAGATCGTCCAGCGCACGCGTGACGGCGGCGCGGAAATCGTCGGCCTGCTCAAGACCGGCTCCGCCTTCTATGCGCCTGCGGCTTCCGCGATCGCCATGGCGGAAAGCTACCTGAAGGACAAGAAGCGTGTGCTGCCGTGTGCCGCGCATCTCGACGGCCAGTACGGCCTGTCCAACACCTATGTCGGCGTGCCGACGGTGATCGGTGCCGGCGGCATCGAGCGGGTGATCGAGATCGACCTCAACTCCGACGAAAAGGCGATGTTCGACAAGTCCGTCGCCTCCGTCGAAGGGCTTGTCGACGCCTGCAAGAAGATCCAACCGGCGCTCGCCTGATCAAAGGCTGCGGTGGGGGCCGTATTCGCGGCCCTCACCCGCATCGAGCCGCCCGTCTCCACTTTCCGGGGGATAAAGCGCATGAACATCCACGAATATCAGGCAAAGGCCGTGCTGAAGGAATATGGCGCGCCGGTTGCCGAAGGTGTGGCCATTTTCTCCGCCGACGAGGCGGAAGCGGCTGCGAAGAAGCTTCCCGGCCCGCTGTGGGTCGTGAAGTCCCAGATCCACGCCGGCGGACGCGGCAAGGGCAAGTTCAAGGAACTCGGGGCCGACGCCAAGGGCGGCGTTCGCCTTGCCTTTTCCCTTGAAGAGGTCGTCACCAACGCGAAGGAAATGCTGGGCAACACGCTCGTCACCAAGCAGACGGGCGCAGCCGGCAAGGTGGTCAACCGCCTATATATCGAGGATGGCGCGGATATCGAGCGTGAGCTTTATCTCTCCCTCCTCGTCGACCGCACGGTCGGGCAGGTGGCATTCGTCGCCTCCACCGAAGGCGGTGTGGACATCGAGACGGTTGCAGAGGAAACGCCTGAAAAGATCCTGACCCTGCCGATCGACCCGGATGCGGGCGTAACGGAAGAGGCGGCTTCGAAGCTTTGCGACGCGCTGAAGCTCGAGGGCGAGGCGCGCGCCGACGGCATGAAGATCTTCCCCGTCCTCTACAAGGCCTTCGTCGAAAAGGACATGAGCCTTCTCGAGGTCAATCCGCTGATCGTCATGAAGAACGGGCGCCTGCGCCTGCTCGACGCCAAGGTCTCCTTCGACGGTAACGCGCTGTTCCGTCATCCGGAAATCGTCGAACTTCGCGACGTGACCGAGGAAGACGACAAGGAGATCGAGGCTTCCAAGCACGATCTCGCCTATGTGGCGCTCGACGGCGACATCGGCTGCATGGTCAATGGCGCCGGCCTTGCCATGGCGACGATGGACATCATCAAGCTCTATGGCGCGGAGCCGGCCAACTTCCTCGATGTTGGCGGCGGCGCCTCCAAGGAGAAGGTGACGGCGGCGTTCAAGATCATCACCGCCGACCCGAACGTGAAGGGCATTCTCGTCAACATCTTCGGTGGCATCATGCGCTGCGACGTGATCGCGGAAGGCGTGGTCGCGGCGGTCAAGGAGGTGGGTCTTCAGGTGCCGCTCGTGGTTCGTCTCGAAGGCACCAATGTCCAGCTCGGCAAGGACATCATCAACAACTCCGGCCTCAACGTGATCGCCGCGGATGATCTCGACGACGCCGCGCAGAAGATCGTCGCCGCAGTGAAGGGGGGCAACTGATGTCGATCCTCGTCAACAAGGACACCAAGGTCATCGTCCAGGGCCTGACCGGCAAGACCGGCACCTTCCACACCGAGCAGGCGCTTGCCTACAACGGCACGAAGATGGTCGCGGGCGTACACCCCAAGAAGGGCGGCGAGACCTGGACGAGCGGTATCGAGGGCTATGCCGAACTGCCGATCTACGCCACCGTCGGCGAGGCGAAAGAGGCAACCGGCGCGGATGCTTCCGTCGTCTACGTTCCGCCGGTGGGTGCCGCGGCCGCGATCATCGAGGCGATCGACGCCGAGATCCCCTTCATCGTCTGCATCACGGAAGGCATTCCGGTGATGGATATGGTCAAGGTCAAGGCGCGGCTTGAAAAGTCCAACTCACGGCTTCTCGGCCCGAACTGCCCGGGCATCCTCACGCCCGACGAATGCAAGATCGGGATCATGCCGGGCTCCATCTTCAAGAAGGGCTCGGTCGGCGTCGTGTCGCGCTCCGGCACGCTGACCTACGAGGCGGTGTTCCAGACGACGAACGCAGGGCTTGGCCAGACGACCGCCGTCGGCATCGGCGGCGACCCGGTCAAGGGTACGGAGTTCATCGACGTGCTCGAGATGTTCCTGGCCGACGACGCCACGGAATCGATCATCATGATCGGTGAAATCGGCGGATCTGCGGAAGAAGATGCCGCCCAGTTCCTGAAGGACGAGGCGAAGAAAGGCCGCAAGAAACCGATGGCCGGTTTCATCGCGGGCCGCACCGCGCCTCCGGGCCGCACCATGGGCCACGCGGGCGCCGTGATTTCCGGCGGCAAGGGTGGTGCCGAAGACAAGATCGCGGCGATGGAAGAGGCGGGCATCCGCGTCTCCCCGTCGCCGGCCAAGCTCGGCGAGACCCTGCTTGAGGTCCTCAAGGGCTGAATTCGGCAATCAACTCTTTGCGCGTTCGGGTGAATACGCTTGAATGCGAGTGATCGGTCGGCGCGCGGTTCCCTCTTTCTTAACTGCGCTCCAACCACCATAGTAGGGGTGGCCAGCGTGTCCTTGCGGCAGGCCGGCCCTACCGGGGAACAGGCCGGCGCGGGACACGCCTCGCGCTGGTCTTTAAAAAATGAAGCTTTAGGGGCGCTGCGTGAAAGGGCACCCCGTAAGGAGCATGGCGGGTAAACACCGCCAAAAAGGTGAGATGGCTCGGCAAGACGAGAACAACCTCTTCGCCCTGACGTCGTTCCTCTATGGCACGAACGCGGGCTACATCGAAGACCTCTACGCAAAATATCAGGAAAATCCGGCATCGCTCGACGAGGAGTGGCGCTCTTTCTTCGGCGAACTGAAGGACGAGAAGTCCGATGTTCTGAAGGAAGCGCGCGGCGCTCCCTGGAAGCGGGCCGACTGGCCGATCGCCGCCAACGGCGAGCTTGTCAGCGCGCTCGACGGCAACTGGGCGCCGGTCGAGAAGGACCTTGGCGACAAGCTGAAGGGCAAGGCCAAGGCCAGGGGCATCGAGATCAGCGATGCCGAGGTGCAGCAGGCGACGCGCGATTCCGTTCGCGCATTGATGATGATCCGCGCCTACCGCATGCGCGGTCATCTGCACGCCGACCTCGATCCGCTGCGGCTCAAAGCGCCGGGCGATCACGAGGAGCTTCACCCCGCGACCTACGGCTTCACGGAGGCCGACTGGGACCGGAAGATCTTCATCGATCACGTTCTGGGGCTCGAGTTCGCCACCATTCGCGAGATGCTGGCGATCCTGAAGCGCACCTATTGTTCCACGCTCGGCGTGGAGTTCATGCATATTTCCGATCCGGCCGAAAAGGCCTGGATCCAGGAGCGCATCGAGGGCCCGGACAAGCAGGTCACCTTCACCGAGCAGGGCAAGAAGGCGATCCTCAACAAGTTGATCGAGGCGGAAGGCTTCGAGAAGTTTCTGGACGTCAAATACACCGGCACGAAGCGCTTCGGCCTCGATGGCGGCGAGGCTTTGATCCCCGCGCTCGAACAGATCATCAAGCGCGGCGGCGCGCTTGGTGTGAAGGAAATCGTGCTCGGCATGGCCCACCGCGGGCGCCTCAACGTTCTGGCCCAAATGATGGGCAAGCCGCACCGCGCCATCTTCCACGAGTTCAAGGGCGGTTCCTTCACGCCGGACGACGTGGAAGGCTCGGGCGATGTGAAGTATCACCTCGGCGCCTCGTCCGACCGTTCGTTCGACGAAAACACGGTGCACCTGTCGCTGACCGCGAACCCCTCGCATCTCGAGATCGTCGATCCCGTGGTGCTCGGCAAGGCGCGCGCCAAGCAGGACCAGCTTTCGGCGGTCGACGGGCATTGGGTGGAAACGACCGAGGTCGACCGGTCCAAGGTCCTGCCGCTGCTTCTGCACGGCGATGCGGCGTTTGCCGGCCAGGGCGTGGTGGCGGAGTGCTTCGGGCTTTCCGCCCTTCGCGGCCACCGTACGGGCGGCTCCATCCACTTCATCATCAACAACCAGATCGGCTTCACGACGAACCCGCGCTTCTCGCGTTCTTCGCCCTATCCCTCGGACGTGGCGAAGATGATCGAGGCGCCGATCTTCCACTGCAACGGCGACGATCCGGAAGCCGTGGTCTATGCGGCCAAGATCGCGACGGAGTTCCGCCAGCAGTTCGGCAAGCCGGTGGTGATCGACATGATCTGCTACCGCCGCTTCGGCCATAACGAGTCCGACGAGCCGGCGTTCACGCAGCCGATCATGTACCGCAAGATCCGCAAGCACGCGACGACGCTGCAGATCTATGGCGAAAGGCTGGTGAAGGACGGCGTGGTCACGGCCGAAGAAGTCGAGGAGATGAAGGCGGGCTTCCGCGCGCGCCTCGACGAGGAGTTCGAGGCCGGCAACGCCTACAGGCCCAACAAGGCCGACTGGCTGGACGGCAAGTGGTCGGGCATGAAGCAGGCCAACCAGGTGGACGAGCCGCGCCGCGGCATGACCGGCCTTGACGACAAGACGCTTGAAACCATCGGCAAGCGGCTGACCACCGTTCCCGATGGCTTCAACGTCCATCGCACGATCCGCCGCTTCCTCGACAACCGCAAGAAGGCATTCGAATCGGGCGAGGGCATCGACTGGGCGACGGCGGAAGCGCTGGCGTTCGGCTCGCTCCTGGTGGAGGGGCATGCCGTTCGCCTGTCCGGCCAGGATTGCGAGCGCGGCACGTTCTCGCAGCGCCATTCCGTTCTCTACGATCAGGAGACGGAAAGCCGGTACATCCCCCTCAACAACCTGCAGGATGGTCAGGCGCGCTACGAAGTCATCAATTCGATGCTTTCGGAAGAAGCCGTGCTCGGGTTCGAATACGGCTATTCGCTGGCCGAGCCGAACGCGCTGACGCTTTGGGAAGCCCAGTTCGGCGATTTCGCCAACGGCGCGCAGGTTGTGTTCGACCAGTTCCTGTCGTCGGGCGAGCGCAAGTGGCTCAGGATGTCGGGCCTCGTCTGCCTGCTGCCGCACGGCTACGAAGGCCAGGGGCCGGAGCATTCCTCCGCGCGGCTGGAGCGTTTCCTGCAGATGTGCGCGGAAGACAACATGCAGGTCGCCAACTGCTCGACGCCCGCGAACTACTTCCACATCCTGCGCCGTCAGCTCAAGCGCGACTTCCGCAAGCCGCTGATCCTGATGACGCCGAAGTCCCTTCTGCGTCACAAGCGTGCGGTTTCCAAGCTTTCGGAATTCGGGGAGGAGGCCTCCTTTCACCGTCTCCTTTGGGACGATGCCGAACATAATCCGGGAGACGGCATCAAGCTCGCCGATGACAAGAAGATCCGTAGGGTCATCCTGTGCTCGGGCAAGGTTTATTACGACCTTTTCGAGGAGCGTGAGAAACGCGGCATCGACGACGTCTACATCATGCGCGTCGAGCAGCTTTTCCCCTTCCCCACAAAGGCGCTCAGCCACGAGCTTTCGCGCTTCAAGGACGCGGATATCGTCTGGTGCCAGGAAGAGCCGAAGAACATGGGGTCCTGGGCCTTCATCCAGCCCTATGTGGAATGGGTGCTCAACCAGATCGGCGCGAAGCATGACCGCCCGCGCTACGTCGGCCGGGCGGCGTCGGCCGCAACCGCGACCGGCCTGATGTCCAAGCATCTCGCCCAATTGCAGGCATTTCTCGACGAGGCCTTCGCCGCCTGAGGCGGGGGCCGTCTTTCGATCGCGCGACAAGCCGCGTGAAGGTTTTCAAGGGCCCTGGTCCCGCGTGAGCGTATTGCGGGGCAGGGCTACGGCCAGGACAAAGAGAAACGATCATGGCGACCGAAATCCGAGTGCCCACCCTGGGCGAATCCGTTACCGAGGCGACCATCGCCCAGTGGTTCAAGAAGCCGGGCGAGGCGATCAACGCCGACGAACCCATCGTGGAACTGGAAACCGACAAGGTGACCGTGGAAGTGCCGGCGCCCGCTTCCGGCACGCTTGAGGAAATCCTCGTCAAGGAAGGCGATACGGTGGAGGTCGGCGCGCTGCTCGGCCAGATCAGCGAAGGCGAGGGTGCCGCCAAGCCGGCTGCGGCGAAGAAATCGGACGGCGGTGCGGCCAAGGCGGAAAAGCCCGCCGAGGCGAAGAAGGCGGCCTCGGCTGAAACCGTGGACGTCGTCGTTCCTTCCGCAGGCGAAAGCGTGACGGAAGCCGAAGTCGGCGAATGGATGGTCAAGGAAGGCGATACGGTGAAAGCCGACGATACGCTTGTCGAGCTTGAAACCGACAAGGCCGCGCAGGAAATTCCGGCTCCCCAGGCAGGCACCGTCGTCGAGGTTTTGAAGAAAACCGGAGATACCGTCCAGCCGGGCGATATTCTCTGCCGCATCGCGGTCGGGGCGGGTGCCGCCGCCGCAAAGCCTGCGGCTTCCCCGGCCCCTGCTGCGAAAGAGGAAACGGCCAGCTCCTCCTCCATGCCGCCCGCGCCGTCTGCGTCCAAGATGATGGCCGAAGCCGGCCTTTCGGACGATCAGGTTTCGGGCTCGGGCAAGCGCGGCCAGGTGCTGAAGGGCGATGTCATTGCTGCACTCGCCGGCGACGCGGCCGCGAAGCAGGCCGAGGCGCCGGCGGCGAAGGCCCCGCGCGCGCCGAGCGCAGCCGGCGACGAGGGGCGCGAGGAGCGCGTTCGCATGACGAAGCTGCGCCAGACCATCGCGCGGCGGCTGAAGGATGCGCAGAACACGGCTGCCATGCTCACCACCTACAACGAGGTGGACATGGGCCCGGTCATGGAGCTGCGCAAGCAGTACAAGGACCTTTTCGAGAAGAAGCACGGCGTGAAGCTCGGCTTCATGGGCTTCTTCACCAAGGCCGTCTGCCACGCGCTGAAGGAAATCCCGGCGGTCAACGCCGAGATCGACGGCACCGACATCATCTACAAGAACTACTGCCACATCGGCGTGGCGGTGGGCACGGAAAAAGGCCTGGTCGTTCCGGTCGTGCGCGATGCGGATGAAATGTCGATCGCCGAGATCGAGAAGAAGATTTCCGAATTCGGCCGCAAGGCGCGTGACGGCAAGCTCGGCATCGACGAGATGCAGGGCGGCACCTTCACCATCTCGAATGGCGGCGTCTACGGCTCGCTCATGTCCTCGCCGATCCTGAACGCCCCGCAGTCCGGTATTCTCGGCATGCACAAGATCCAGGAACGGCCGATGGTCGTCGACGGTCAGATCGTCGCCCGCCCGATGATGTATCTGGCGCTCTCCTACGATCACCGCATTGTCGACGGCAAGGAGGCGGTCACATTCCTGGTGCGCGTCAAGGAGAGCCTTGAGGACATCCAGCGTCTCGTGCTGGATCTTTGAGAAAATGGGAATTGGCACCTTCCGGTGCCATTTTCTTTCCGGAGGAGCCAACGCGCGGCGAATTTGACGCCTTGAACGGGAGTGGATTCACGCAGCGATGCGGCAAGGGCGCTCATAATCGCGCGGAAGCATTGCGAAATTTGAATCTCGGGGGGAAGTGAAGGGTTATGCCGGTAATACGGGTTGATGTACCGAATGGGACGCCGCTTGAGACGCAAAAGCGCATTCGCCTCGGCGTGAAGGATGCGGTTCTGCGCACCCTTGCTCCGAAAGAGACGAAATACGATTACGTTGCGGTGCGCGAAGTGGTGGCCGAAATCGGCGATGGCGCACCGCTGGTGCAGGTCGATCTGCGGCCCGGGCGCGAGCCGGAAAGGAAAAAGGCGCTGGTTGACGCTATCGCCGAACTCCTGGAACGGGAAATAGGCTCGCCACCCGCCGATCTGTATGTTCTGTTTCGCGAAACGCCGTCTGAAAACCACTATTGCGGCGGCACTCCGCTGCCGGCCTGGGTGCCGGCGGACGTCTGAATGCCGTTCTCCGCAAACCGCGGCAAGACGAAAAGGATCGTCAGCACATGTCGAGCAATGATCCAGTCGCGATCGTAACCGGAGGAAGCCGGGGCATAGGTGCTGCAGTTTGCCGGCTTGCGGCGCGGGCCGGATATGTCGTCCTCGTCAATTACGTTTCGAACGCGAAAGCGGCGGAAGCGCTGGTGACGGAAATCGTGGCCGCCGGCGGCCGGGCCGAAGCGGTGAAGGGCAATGTCGCTTCCGAAGCCGATATCCTGAAGATCTTCGAGGCGGCGGATCGCCTCGGAACGTTGAAAGCGCTCGTCAACAACGCGGGTGTTGTCGACGTACCGCTGCGCGTCGACGAGATGAGCCTCGACCGACTGACGCGCATGTTCGCGATCAACATCACCGGTTCGTTCCTCTGCGCGCGCGAGGCGGTCAAGCGCATGTCCACAAGGCATGGCGGCAAGGGCGGGGCGATCGTCAATCTGTCTTCGGCGGCGGCCAAGCTCGGCGCGCCCTCGCAATATGTGGACTATGCCGCTGCCAAGGGGGCGATCGACACTTTCACCGTCGGGCTCTCGCGCGAAGTCGGGGCGGAGGGCGTGCGGGTGAACGCCGTCAGGCCAGGCATCATCGATACCGAAATCCACGCCTCGGGCGGGCAACCGGATCGTGTCGCGCAGATCCGCGACCAGTTGCCGATGAAACGCGAGGGCACGGCGGAAGAGGTCGCGAAGGCGATCCTCTGGCTCATGTCCGATGAGGCGTCCTATACCACCGGCGCGATTCTCGACGTCTCCGGAGGGCGCTCGGTCCTGCCCTGATCTCCAATCAACTCCCCATACGGAATAGCTTGAACGAAAGAGGCGAGCGAAATGCCCCAATACGATCTTGTGGTCATCGGCACCGGCCCCGGCGGCTATGTCTGCGCCATCAAGGCGGCCCAGCTTGGGATGAAGGTTGCCGTCGTCGAAAAACGCGCCACCCATGGCGGCACCTGCCTTAATATCGGCTGCATCCCCTCCAAGGCGTTGTTGCACGCGTCCGAGATGTTCGCGGAAGCAGCGCATAATTTCGAGACCTTCGGCATCAAGGTCGGCAAGCCGAAGCTCGACTGGAAGCAGATGCTCGCCCATAAGGAAAAAACGGTCGAAGGCAACGTCTCCGGCATTTCGTTCCTGTTCAAGAAGAACAAGATCGAAGCCCATCACGGCACCGGCAAAATTCTCGGAGCTGGCAAGGTCGAGGTGAAGGCGGACGACGGCTCAACCACCGTATTGGAGACGAAAAATATCGCCATCGCCACCGGGTCCGATGTGATGCCGCTGCCGGGCGTGGAAATCGACGAGAAGCAGATCGTTTCTTCCACCGGCGCGCTTGAGCTCGACAAGGTGCCGGACCGGCTCGTCGTGGTCGGTGCGGGTGTTATCGGGCTTGAGCTTGGTTCCGTTTACGCACGCCTCGGGTCGGAGGTCGTCTTCGTCGAATTCATGGACAAGATCCTGGGTCCGATGGACGGCGACGTTTCCAAGCAGTTCCAGCGCATGCTGAAAAAACAGGGCATGAATTTCAAGCTCTCTTCCAAGGTGACGGCGGTTTCCAAGAAGGGCAGGGAACTGGAGGTGACGGTCGAGCCTGCGGCGGGCGGCGAGGCGGGAGCAGAAACGCTTGCCGCCGACGTCGTGCTGGTCGCCATCGGCCGCAAGCCCTACACGGACGGTCTCGGTCTGAAGGAGGCCGGTGTCGCGCTGGACGAGCGCGGGCGCGTGAAGACCGACGGCCATTACCGCACAAACGTCGAGGGCATATACGCCATCGGCGATGTGATCGCGGGTCCGATGCTCGCCCATAAGGCGGAGGACGAGGGCGTTGCCCTTGCCGAAATGCTTTCCGGGCAGGCCGGCCACGTGAATTACGAGGTGATCCCGAGCGTTGTCTACACGGCGCCGGAAGTTGCCTCCGTCGGAAAGACGGAGGAGGAGCTGAAGGCGGCAGGCGTGAAATACAAGGCCGGCAAGTTCCCGCTGACGGCCAATGGACGCGCCAAGGCGATGCTTCAGACGGACGGTTTCGCGAAGGTACTGGCCGATGCCGAGACCGACCGCGTGCTCGGGGTTCACATCGTCGGCTTCGGTGCGGGCGAGATGATCCACGAGGCGGCCGTGCTGATGGAATTCGGCGGTGCGTCGGAAGATCTCGGCCGCACCTGCCATGCCCATCCGACGTTGAGCGAGGCCGTCAAGGAGGCGGCGCTTGCCACCTTTGCCAAGCCGATCCACATCTGATCGGCCGGGCATATTCGGAATTACGGAAGCGGCGGATCGTCTCCGCCGCTTTTCTTTTCCTCACTCAGATCGTGCCGGAGAACAAGAGGCCCGGTCCCGCCTCGCCACGGTCGATCTTCGCCTGGATGTAGTCTTCCTGGGTGAGGGCCGTTTCGGCGATGACGATCTCGATCTTCGGATTGTCTGGCGTGCCGGCGGGTTCGCTGCTTTCTTCCGCAATGCCGATCTCCGAGAGGTATTCGGCGATTTTCTTCACCCGCGCTTCCGCCGCATCGGGGCCTTGCGCTCCGTTTTCGGTCAAACCTTCGTACTGCAGCACGACGTTCAGCGTCGGCGCGACTTCGATGCTGCCGTCGTTGAACGCGCGCACCAGCGTCTTTCCGTTGACCTCCAGTTCGCTGTGGATATTTCCGGCGTGGTTCGCGGCTTGCGGATCGTCGGTTTGCGCGGGCGGCAGTTCCTGTCCCTTTCGCAGGACGGTCTTGAAGATGAAGGCCTGCGCGTCGGTGGCCGGTGCGCCTGTATCGAAGCCGCCTTGGCCAAACGCACCGTCGCCGGTGCCCCCCAGAAGCTGGAGCGCGGACGGGGCCTTGCCCAGCCCGCCGGCACCGCCCGCCGTGCCTCCGGTCAGGATGGAATAGGCGTTGAAACTCGAATTCAGGGAAATCGGACTTGTCATGAAGGCCTCGGAAATACTCGCAATTGCTTAACGCTTTCGCAGAATGCAATTGATGGCCCGGTTATGGTTAATCAGGTGTTAAAATTATGATTTGTTAATGATTTTCGAAAGCGCTCGCGCCGCCGCCGCCGGGTCCGGCGCCCCGCAGATCGCCGAGACGACCGCGACACCGTCGGCACCCGCCGCGATCACTTCGGCGGCGTTTTCAGCCGTTATTCCGCCGATGCCGACGACGGGCAACGGCAGGCTCGGACGCAAGGTTCGCAATCCTTCGACCCCGAGCGAGTCCGCATCGGCCTTGGTGGAGGAGGGAAAGCAGGCCCCGACGCCTGCGTGATCGGCAAGCCCAAGCGGTGTCGCATCTCGTTCTGCTTCCGATCCGATGGAGACGCCGATCACGAATTCCGGTCCGGCGAGCCGTCTTGCCTCTTCAAGGGGCATGTCGTCCTGACCAAGGTGGGCGCCGGCGGCCTCCGCTGCGAGCGCCACGTCGATGCGGTCGTTGACGATCAGCGGCACGCCCAGGGGATCGAGCCTTGTCTTCATCTCGCGCGCAAGCGTCAGGATATCGCGGGTCGCGCCTTCCTTGTCGCGAAGCTGCACCAGCGTAACCCCGCCCGAAGCGGCAGCTTGCGCAACATCCGCCGGGTTGCGCCCGCCGCAGTCGCGTGGGCCGATGACGAGGTAAAGCGAAAAGTCGATAACAGGTTTCGGCATGCGGGATATGCTCTGGCGGTTTTCATGACGTCGTGACAGTTGGCAGCGACCCTCATCCGCTTCAATCAAAAAAACGCCTGTGGGGCCATGGCCCGCACAGGCGCAATTGGTCAGGACAGCTTTTGGCTGGCTGCGCCTTCTCCCGCCGGTAAGGCGCCGCCTGGCATTCTCGAATTCTCTACGGTCGGATCATTTCGCCGGTTGGGCCGGAGTCTTGATCTCCTTGGTCTCTTCCTCGGCCACGATGCTTTTATCGAGATCGTTGGTCGCCAGCGACGCGACCGGCCTGGAGGTCTGGTCAAGCGTGATCTCGGTCATCGGGGATTTGGCCGACTTCACCCACTCGCAGGCAATTGCGGTGCCTGGGACGAAAGCGACGAAGACTGTGGTCAAAACCAATCCGGTAAGCACTCTCATGTCGGTCCTCCCTGCTCCAGGACGACATTGAAGGCGATGTCGAAAGTCACTCCCGTGCTTTCGATGCAACAGAGTGTAACGGAAAGTTATGAAAAATCAAATCGTCTGGGGATATCCAGCGCTTGACATCTAATAGACACAAATAAACACGCGGGAAGATTTCGAAGAACTATTCTTTATAAAGAATTGTACTGTAGATTTCGTCAGATGCTTTGGGGTCATACGGGTCGGCGTGCACTTCCGCCGACATTCGCTCGCCCATGGCCGACAGGCGGATCGATCGTTTTCCGAAAAAACCCATGAAATCAACGACTAATGAGTTGCCGATGCGCACGCCCTCGGTCCAGCCCCACTTGCAGTCGCGCGGGTAGCACAGCGTGAAGGCGCGAATGCGATAGGCCTTCGCCTCGCCTTGGCAGCGCGCCTCGACCTCGATCCGGTGGAGTTGCTTGAGCTCGGGATCTTTCGCGCGCCAGCTCCCGGTTTCGGGAGTTATGCACGCGTTATCCTCAGCTTTCGCCGGTTGGCCAACGGCAATCGCCAGGAATAGTGCGACAAGCCAAACGCGCATGATCGCGGCCTTTTTTGCTCTCTGGTCTCCTGCATGAACGTAAGGCAAGTAACTTAATCCATGTTTAACTGTGTCTTTTTGCTCACAGTGTCTGAAAAAATCACCTGTTGTGCGGGTGCGCCTTGTCATAGGCCTCCAGAAGCCTGGCGGTATCGATTTCCGTATAGACCTGCGTGGTGGAAAGGCTTGCGTGGCCGAGCAGTTCCTGGATCGTGCGAAGGTCGCCGCCGCCGGCAAGCAGATGGGTGGCGAAGGAGTGGCGCAATGCGTGCGGGGTCGCCGTGTCGGGCAGGCCGAGCGCACCGCGCAGCTTCTGCATGGCGTATTGCACGATGCGCGGGTTGAGCGGCCCGCCGCGCGCGCCGAAAAACAGCGGTCCTCCCGGTTGCGGCGTATAGGGGCAGAGGGCGAGATAGCTTTCGATCGCCTCCGTCACGACAGGCAGGACCGGCACGATCCTCTCCTTGCCGCCCTTGCCGCGAATGCGCAGGGTCCGCGCGCCTTTTCCCGGTGCTGTGTCGCCGGTCAGCGACAGCGCTTCGGCAAGGCGCAATCCGCAGCCGTAGAGAAGCGTCAGCACGGCGGCGTTGCGTGCGGCGATCCAGGGTTCGGCGTCAATTTCCATGTCGGCGTCCACCACGCGTTTCGCGTCGGCGCTGGCGAGCGGCTTGGGCAGGGAACGCGGCTGGCGCGGCGGGCGGATAACGGCGGCCGCGGCCGCGTTGACCATGCCGCGCTCCTCCAGAAAGCCCAGGAACGAGCGGATGCCGGCAAGCGCGCGGGCAATGGAGCGGCTTTGCACGCCGCCACGCCTTCGCCTTGCCAGGAAGGCCCGGAAATCGGCGGGCTTCAGCTCCTTGATGTCGCCAAGGCCCGGCGCACCGCCCAGGTGCTCGGTCAGGAAGAAAAGAAACTGCCGGACATCGCGCTCGTAGGCGATCAGCGTCTTGTCTGCGAGCCGGCGTTCCGAACCCAGATGGTCGAGCCAGTCGGAGATCGCGCGGTTGAGATCGGGTTTCGCCGAGACGAGAAGCGAATCACTGTCCGTCATGAGGGAAGTGTAGCGAAGAGTGCGCTCACAGGCAGCCGCTGCGTCAATCGATGCTTTCGCTTACTGCCCGTTCGGCGTCTGCAATCGCGGACGGCGTGCCGACGTGAAGCCAGATGCCTTCCATCAGCACACCGAAGAGCCTGCCGTCCTCCATTGCCCTGTCGAACAGCACGTTGAGGGAGAATGCGCCTTCCGGCGCGCCCTCGAACAGGCGCGGGTGAAGGATCGCGGCTCCCGCATAGGCGAAGGGCGAGACCGAGCGTTCGTTGCGGCGGGAAAGCATTCCCTCCTTGTCCATGTCGAAGTCGCCGCGCCCGTCGTAGCCGACGGAGGTCACCGTTTCCGACAAGAGCAGCAGCACGTCCATGCGGGTCTCGTCCCAATGGCGGACCAGATGTTCGAGGTTGGGTGTAACACCCTCGATCCAGGTGCTATCGGAATTGAGCAGAAAAAAAGGCTCGTCCCCAAGGTGGGGAAGCGCCTTGGCGATGCCGCCACCCGTCTCCAGCAGCTCGTCGCGCTCGTCGGAGATGACGATTTTCGGGGAGGTTCGCCGCGAGACGTGAACCTCCACGAGGTCGGCGAGATAATGGACGTTGACGACGCAAGTTTCCACGCCCGCCTTCGCCAGGCGGTCGAGCGCGTGGTCGATCAGCGCGCGCCCCGCCACCTCGATCAGCGGCTTGGGTGTCGTCGCGGTGATCGGGCGCATGCGCTTGCCGATGCCAGCGGAAAGAACCATGGCCCGTTTCGGGCGGAAAGCGTCGGTCTGCGCCATGTATCTCCAAGTCCTTTATGTAGAAACGCCGTGCGTCTCATACCAGAGCTTGAGATCGGCGAGAACGGGGTGCCTCGCGGCGCGGCTGAAATAGTCGTTGATGCGCGGCAGATGGCCCAGATAGCGCGGCTTGCCGTCGCGGCGGGCGAGGCGCACGAATATGCCGAAGAGCTTCGTCAGCCGCTGCGCGGCCATGATCGCGTAGTCCTGCGAAAACCGCTCTTCGTCGAAGCCGGGCGTATTCGCCTGCCGCCGCTCCACGTAGCGGGCGTAAAGGGCTTGTTCCAGCTCCTCGGGCACTGTAACGCGGGCATCCAGCGTCAATGACGCGACGTCATAGGCGGTAGGCCCGATGACGGCGTCCTGAAAATCGATCAGGCCTATGCGGTCGTTGCCCGTCTTGCCGGTACGCCAGATCAGGTTGGGCGAATGGTAATCGCGCAGGACCCAGGTTGTCTCGGCCGTCTCGAGGCTTTTGAGGAGCGGGCTCCAGACTTGCGCGAATTCGCGCCTCAGCCTCTCGTCCGCCGGATGGCCCGCATATGGCAGATACCAGTCGGTGAGAAGTTCGGCCTCGAACATGAGCGCGCGGGCGTCGTAGGGCGAAAGGACGTGGCGCGTCCCGTCGGGCAGCGGCGCTTCGTCCGGCCACTTGCGCGCGTGAAGATCGGCCAGCAGCTCGACGGCCGCGAAATAGCGTTCGGGGATCGGTGCTTCGTTTTCGACCACGCCTTCGCGCCCGAGGTCTTCAAGCAAAAGCAGGCCCGCGTCGAGGTCGCTCGCATGAATTTCCGGTGCGTGAAACCCTGCCTTTCGCAGGCCCTCGTCAATCGCCACGAACGGGCGCACATCCTCCGCCAGATGCACGAGCCGGCTATAGGGCAGGCCGTCCCGCACGGGTGGCCCGTCGGGCCGTGCCGGCGCGTTCATCAAGATCGCGCTGCGCCCGTTCGAGGTGACGGTTTCATAGGCCCTCGTCGAAGCGTCGCCCTGCAAGGGCACGCGCGTTGCCTGCTCCCAGCCGGACGCCTCCAGAAAGGCGCGCACGGCCCGCGCACGCTCAAGGCGTGTGCTCCAGTCTCCCCCGGTCCAGGAAAGCGTGATCTTGCGGGCTTCCGGCCCTTCGCCCTGCTCGAAGCGTATGACGAGCGCATCCCCGGGCAGCCGGTCTTCGGCGCGTTCGGGCCACTCGACAAGGGCCGCCCCGCGCTCCAGCAGTTCGTCGAGCCCCAGTTCGTCCAGCTCTTCGGCCTCCTCCAGCCGGTAAAGGTCGAGATGAGCGACCGCAAGCCTGTCGAGCTCGTATGTCTGGACGAGGGTGAATGTCGGGCTCGGCACTTCCAGGGCGGGATCGCCGGCAAGCGCGCGCAGGACGGCGCGCGCGAAGGTGGATTTTCCGGCTCCAAGATCGCCGACCAGCAGCACGCAGTCGCCAGGTTTGAGGATCGAAGCCGCATCTTCAGCCAGATGCCGGGTCGCGGCCTCGTCGGCGCAGTTCATGATCACGGTTTCAAGGCTCACGCAGGCTGCCTCCGGCAGGTCACTCGGCAGCGTGCCGTACCGCCTGCGGGGAAAGCGGCAGCCGGCAGGTCACGCTGGTTCCGTCGCCTTCCTTCGACTGGATGTCGACAGTGCCGCCATGCAGTTCCACGAAGCTTTTCACGATGGAAAGGCCAAGGCCCGCCCCGCGCCGCCGCGCGCCGGTGTCGCGGCCCACGAAACGCCCGAACACCTGGTCCAGCAGGTCGTCGGGAATGCCGCAGCCGTGGTCGCGAACCTCGAACTCGATGGAATCGGGCAGCCTCCGGCAGGAAATGTCGATCGTCCCGCCGTCCTCGGAATAGCGCACGGCATTCGAAATCAGGTTGAAGAGCACCTGGCGCAGGCGCCTTTCGTCGGCCTGCAATGTGCCGATGTCCTTCGGCACATCGGCGCGGATCGTGATGCCCGCGTCCTGCAACCTGTCCTTGAGGCCCTCGATGGCCGCCGTCACGGTCTTGGCCACGTCTACGTCGGAAAGGTCGAGTTCCATGATACCTGCGTCGATGGTCGCAAGGTCGAGGATGTCGTTGATGATGGCGAGAAGGGCGGAAGAGGAAGAGAGGATGTAGTCGGTATATTCGGCCTGTTTCTCGGTCAGCGGGCCGAACTTCGTGTCGGATAGAAGCTGTGCGAAGCCAATGATGTTGGTGAGCGGAGATCTGAGCTCGTAGGAAATATGCTGGATGAAAGCGTTCTTGAGCTGGTCGGCGGCTTCCAGCGCCTCGTTTTTTTCCAGCAGCACCCGTTCCACATTCACCGAATCCGTGACATTGACGAAGGTGACAAGCGTGCCTCCGTCTGGCAGCGGCACCGTCGCGTAGTCCACGACATCGCCATCCCCGCGTTCCAGCCGCCCCGTCACCGGTTCGCGGTTGTCCGCAAGGCCGGTAACGGCGAGGGTGAGCGCATGCCACGCGTCCGCCACGTCCTCGTCGCCGGAAATCCTTTCCGCGATCGCCTTGATATGCGGGCTTTCGTCCAGCACCCTTCCGTCGAGTTTCCAGATTCCGGAAAACGTGGGGTTGAAAAGCTTCAGCCGTCCGTCGGAGCCGAACACGGCGACACCTTCCGAGAGGTTGTCGAGCGTTTCGCCCTGCACCCGCGTCAGCGCGTTATAGCGGCTTTCAAGGTCCAGCCGCTCGGTCACATTCTCGTAAATGTAGGTGACGCCGCCCTTCGGATGCGGGTTGGCGATCACGCGCAGCGTGCGCCCGTCGGGCAGGTGCCACCAATATTCCTTGGCTTCCAGCGAGCGGTAGCTGTCCAGGTGCTTGGCGCGCCAACCGCGATAGTCCGCCTGTTCGGGCAGCTTGCGCGCGGCGCGAAGCGCGTCGAGGATCGCGCCTTCCTCCGGTTGCCCCTCCAGAAACGCCGGATCGAGGTCGAAGAGCGTGCGGAAAGCGGAGTTGTAGAACTGCAGCTTGTGGTCGGCGGAAAAGATCGCGACGGCGGTGGCAAGCTCGTCGAGAGTGCGCGCATGAAACTCCACCGTGCGCTTGAGTTCGCGCTGGGCGTTTTCAAGCTCGCTGATGTCGATGGCTATGCCGAAGCTTCCGGCTTGCGTTGCGGCTTCCGTTACCTCGAAGATGCGGCGCTTGCCGCCGGCGACAACGGGCAGGCGGCCCCGCGAGATGCCGTCTTCCCCGCGTCCGGCCGTAATCACCTTGCGGGCGTTGCCGTCCAGGATGTCCGTTCCCGCTTCGAGCGCCTGCCTGACGGTGCCTGCGTCCACTGCCTTTGCATAGGCCGCGTTGGCCCAGGTCAGCTTTCCGTCGACGTCGCGCGCCCAGGCCGGGCCGCTCAAGGCGTCGAAAAGCTCTCGCGTGGCGGCAAGCTCGGCGGAAACGGCGGCGTATTTCTCGTTGAGCAGCGCCTGCGCCCGCCGCTCGCCGGTCAGGTCGCAAAGCTTGAGCACGGCCGCACCCGCCGAGGGGCGTCCGCTTGCCTGCAGCAGTCCGCCCGTCCGGGTGGTAAGCCGCATCGTGAAGCCTTCGCCGTTCGCCCGCAGCCGGTCGAGCGCGCGTTCCAGTTCCTGGGCCGAGGCCGGCTCCAGCCATTGGCCGAAGGCGAGAAGCTGGGCATCGCCGCGCGGCACGCCGCTGTCTTCGGAAAGCGCGCCGGCGATCATCGGTTCCTCGTCGCGCCCGCTCCACATGACGAGGCGCTGGTCCTCGCTGTCGATCAAGCTTTCCAGCCGGTCGAGCCGTGCTTTCAGGGAGGCGTTCTGGCGGCGGACGGTTGCGAAGTCGTTTGCCGACTTGCGGCGGTTGACGACCAGCACGGTCGCGGTCGTGACGGCGAAGGCGATGGCACCGCCCGTTGCTGAAAGCCATACGACCTTGAGCGCGTCGACACCGGGCGAGGCGAGGCCGGGAAGGGCGCTCATGGCGAATGCGGGATTGATAGCGGTCGTGAGGGCAAGGACATTCGCGCCGGCACGCGCAAGCCTTTTCAGACTCCGTCCATGCCATGACGCGCGCTGGCGCGCATGTTGCAAGCCGTCCGCCGGCATTCCTGATCCCCTATCGCCGCATTTCGCGCCTGATCGGCTTTGCCCCCGTTCAGGCTTCACCGGACATTGTTGCCCCACAAATGGTCCGATTCGCAAAACCATACCGCGTTTGAGAATCGCGAAGAAGAGTCTCTTGCCAAAAAGTAAACAGGAGCTGCGGCGTCCACAGCTCCTGTTCATTCTCGATCGCTTGCCGGTATTGACAGTGTCAATACTATATATTGTAGCTCTTACAAGCGCTTGTCAGTATCTGTAGTGCTCCGGCTTGTACGGGCCCTGCTGGCTCACGCCAATATAGGCAGCCTGCTCCTCGCTGAGTTCGGTCAGTTCCACGCCAAGTTTTCCAAGATGGAGGCGCGCGACCTTCTCGTCGAGGTGCTTCGGCAGCACATAGACGTCCTTGTCGTACTGTTCGCCCTTGGTGAAGAGCTCGATCTGCGCCAACACCTGGTTGGTGAAGCTTGCCGACATCACGAAGCTCGGGTGGCCGGTGGCGTTACCGAGGTTCAGCAGGCGGCCTTCGGACAGGAGGATCATCCGCTTGCCGTCGGGAAACTCGATCATGTCGACCTGCGGCTTGATGTTGGTCCACTTGAAGTTGCGCAGCGTCTCGACCTGGATCTCATTGTCGAA
Organism: Hongsoonwoonella zoysiae; assembly: GCF_013266695.1. Taxonomy (GTDB): domain Bacteria; phylum Pseudomonadota; class Alphaproteobacteria; order Rhizobiales; family Stappiaceae; genus Hongsoonwoonella; species Hongsoonwoonella zoysiae. The sequence goes on along the minus strand of NZ_JABRXF010000001.1, from coordinate 458,330 downwards.
GTGGCCGATGTTGCCGACGATCGCCATGTCCTTGAACCGGCGCATGTGGTCCAGCGTTACGACGTCCTTGTTGCCGGTCGTGGTGATCACGATGTCGGCGTTGGGCGCGGCCTTTTCCAGCGTGACGACCTCGAAGCCGTCCATCGCTGCCTGCAGGGCGCAGATCGGGTCGACCTCGGTCACCTGCACGCGCGCGCCGGCGCCCTGCAGCGACAGCGCGGAGCCCTTGCCCACGTCGCCATAGCCGCACACGACGGCGACCTTGCCGGCCATCATCACGTCGGTGCCGCGGCGGATACCGTCGACGAGGCTTTCCTTGCAGCCGTATTTGTTGTCGAATTTCGACTTGGTCACGCTGTCGTTGACGTTGATCGCCGGGAAGGGGAGCTGGCCCTTCTTCTTGAGCTGGTAGAGACGGTTGACGCCCGTCGTCGTCTCTTCCGAAACGCCCCTGATCGCGTCGCGCTGTTTCGTGAACCAGCCGGGGCTCTGCTCCATGCGCTTCTTCACCTGCGCAAACATGATCGTCTCTTCTTCTGACTTCGGATCGGACAGCACGTCCTCGCCGGCTTCGGCGCGCGCGCCGAGCAGGATATAGAGCGTGGCGTCGCCGCCGTCGTCGAGGATCATGTTGGCCGTGCCTTCCGGGAAGTGGAAGATGCGGTCGCAATAGTCCCAGTATTCTTCAAGCGTCTCGCCCTTTTCCGCGAAGACGGGCGTTCCGCCCGCGGCGATCGCGGCGGCGGCGTGGTCCTGGGTGGAGAAGATGTTGCACGATGCCCAGCGGACCTCGGCGCCGAGCGCGACCAGCGTCTCAATGAGCACGGCGGTCTGGATCGTCATGTGTAGCGAGCCGGCAATGCGCGCGCCCTTCAGCGGCTTTGACGCGCCGAATTCCTCGCGGCAGGCCATCAGGCCCGGCATTTCGGTCTCGGCGATGGCAATTTCCTTGCGCCCATAGTCGGCAAGCGAAATGTCCTTGACGTAATAGTCGCTGGCGGTGGTCATGTTGATCCTTCCGTTGGGAACTCAGCCGGCCCCGCCTTCGCGCCGCGCCTCATGTCCGGGATCCCGGCAGGGGCGGCTGCCGGAGCGGACCGGCAATCGTTTCGATCGGGGGCGTTCGCATCGCCTTCGGGCGGCGCGAACGGCGCACCCCGGTCTACGATGGCGGGTTATATACCGGCTCAAGGCTTAAAACAATAAGGATATAAAGATTTCTTTATATCATCTGGAAATCCGCAAGCGCTCATCGTCAAAACAACTATCACCTTCAATTGGTTATATGAATCGGATCGACGGCCCGCAACTGCGGAAAGGGCGCCTGTCCGGCGCCCTTTCGAAAAATTCAAGGCGAAATCCGTCAGTCGGACGGCAGGATCACCTTGTCGATAACGTGAATGACGCCGTTATCCGCCTCCACGTCGGCGGTGACCACATTCGCCCCGTCGACGGTCACGCCCGAAGCGGTCTTTTCGACGGTGATTGTCATGTCGCCGCTACCCTTCAGCGTGGCGACTTCCGCCGAACCGTCGGAAATCTGACCGGACATGATCTTCTGCGGCACCACGTGATAGCTCAGGATCGCGACGAGCTGATCCTTGTTCTCCGGCTTCAGGAGGTTCTCGACGGTGCCCTCGGGAAGGGCTGCGAAAGCCTCGTCCGTCGGCGCGAAAACCGTCAGGCCATCGGTCGTCGCCAGCGCATCGGCAAGGCCGGCGGCCTGTGCGGCGGCAAGCAGCGTGTTGAACGTGCCGGCGCCCTTGGCCGTCTCAACGATATTTGCCGAATGTGCGGCGGTTGTGGTTGCGAGTGCGAATGCGGATGCAAGTAGAAGCTTGCGCATAATTCGTATTCCTTCCTTGGGTGATTGGCCCCGGCCCCTGTCCGGCTCTTGCCTTTGAAGATCCGGTTGCGACTGTTTACGGTGCGGAGACTTTCAGGATCATCTTTTGAAGGAAAATATAGTCGTGTAGCTTCAATGGAATCGTGTGATCCACTTGTAGTTATTCTTCGTAGGGCCGCTTCTTTTCTGTTCTTCCGGTTTTAAGCCACCTGCGAATGCAAATTTATTTCTGCTCCTGGTCTGGCTGAAGGGAGGAGCCGCCTGACTGTCTTTGCGAAGCGGGCGTAATCTCGCGCAGACAATGTGTTAATGTGATCGCCCGGCGCATTCATGAACGGCTTCGCAAAGGGCGGTGTCATGGCCATTCACCACACATTCGGCATCATCGGCGGCAGCGGCCAGCTCGGCGGGGCGATTGCGCGCCAGCTTCTGCTCACGGGCACGCTCGCGCCCGATCACCTTTGGATCTCCAACACATCCGGCAAGCTGAACGGCTTCCGCAAGTGGCCCTTCGTGCGCTCCACGACAGACAATCAGGAACTGGCGCAAGCTTGCGAAACGATCCTGCTTTCCGTGCCGCCTCATGTTGCGAAGGAAATGGCGCTCAAGGCGGAAGACAAGCTTGTGATTTCCGTCGTCGCCGGATTGACGATCGAGAAGATCGGCGACCTGACGAGGGCAACCCGGATCGTGCGCGCCATGTCGAGCCCGGCCGCCGAATACGGGCTTGCCTATTCGCCCTGGATCGCGTCGCCGGGCGTAACGGAGCAGGACCGCGAAACGGTGGGTTTTCTCTTCAGGGCCTGCGGCAAGACGGATGAGGTTTTCGACGAGGACCAGATAGACCGTTTCACCGCGCTCACCGGGCCGGTTCCAGGCTTCGTCGCGCTGTTTGCAGAGTGTATGGCGGATTACGCGGTCCGCCATGGCGTCGATCCGAAGGTGGCCGACCGCGCCATCCGCCAGCTCTTTCACGCAAGCGGCGTGACGCTTTCGGAGACGGAGCCCATGCCGGCGCAGCGCGTTGCGGAGATGATCGCCTATGCCGGAACCACGGCAGCGGGTCTCGAGGTCATGAGGAAGTCCGCGCTGTCGCAGGCGATTTCCGATGGTCTTGACGCCGCTTACGAGAAAGCGAAATCGCTGGGGTGAGAGAATTTCCCTGGCAGAAGTAATTTCTCTCACGCGGCTCTTCATGGTTTCTCACATGAACCATTCGCCGACTGTCAGCTTTCCTGCTCGCCAAGAATGCTTTTTGAAAAGGGAACTTGAATCGAAATCAGCCGGATTTCGAGAAGTGATTTTGTCATAACGATCGATTTCGGAAAATATCCCTAGGGCATCTAAGAGCGAATATTGCAATCATAGGAGGTCTGCGCCAAAGTCTTGCAAGTATGGGCGGTCTGGGAACGGTCGTATGGGAACCGATTGCGTAGGGCGGGCAAACAGCCGGGTAGCGGTGCTTGTCGATGGCGATAATGTCAGCGCGTCTTACGCGCATCAGATCCTGGAACAGGCAAACAAATTGGGGTGCGTGGATATCGCCAGGGTCTATACTGACGCCAGCCATACCCAGGATTGGCTAAAAATACTGGGGTATCGCCTGATCCACACCGGAACCGGCAAAAACGCATCGGACCTTCTTCTCGCCATCGATGCCATCGAGATGAATCTCGCCTTGAATATCGAAACTTTCGTGATCGCTTCTTCCGACAGCGATTTCACGCATCTGGCGGTGCGGTTGCGCGAACATGGCCGGTATGTTCTTGGCATGGGCGAATCCAAGGCACCGCAGAATTTCCGCAAGGCTTGCTCGGACTTCGCGACCTTCAAGGAAGCTTCTGAAACTCCAGCAAAGAAGAAGCCGGTTTCCAACTGCAAGGACCTCGACAAGAAGATCGTCGCCATGATTGCCGAGCATGGTGACAGCAAACACGGCATGCAAATTGCCCTGCTCGGGCCGAAAATGCACTCCATTCACGGAACGCGGATCAGCACTTTCGAAGAACGAACCTGGCGCGCCTATCTGGCGAAACGGCGGGAACTCTTTGAACTTGATCCGAAGGGAAGCGACGCGATGGTTCGCCTCAAGCCCAAAGGAAAGCTTCTGGCAAATGGCCTCCCTGACCGGCGCAATGGCAGCGGGCCTTGAGGTCATGAGGAAGTCCGCATTATCGCAGGCAATTTCCGATGGTCTTGACTCGGTTCAAGAGAAAACGAAGTCGCTGAGGTGAGGGTGACAGATCCGGTTGGGCGAAAAGCGGTAAAGAATCCCGCAACGGCCTGCGCTCGCTTCAAGCGAGAATTCTTCGCGCCCTTTCCGGCGATCTTCCGCCTGCAGCCGCCGCTATGGATCCCTTCACCTGATCCTTTATGATCTCGCGCATGGCCCGTTCCTCGGCGCCGGCGAGCAGGCCATTTTCGCGCAGGAAGTCGTCGAAAGCCGTGCCGATTTCGCTTTCACGTATCATCCTCGATCTCCGGTTTTTGCAAATCGCCTGACTTCCGCCGGTATCCGGCTTGTACCAGTCACGCCGTGGATCAGGACGAGCCGCCGCCCCGAAAGGCTGTAAAAAATCCGGGCGAAACGCCCGCCGGCAAGATAGCTTCTAAGTTCGAAAAGCCCGCCGCCGATATGTCGGCCGTATTTGAGGCCGAGCGCCTCTCCGAATTCGAGCTTCTCGATCTGCGTATCGACGATCAGGCGATCGTCCTTACTTAAGGTTTTTAGCCAATCCCGAACGGGCTCCCGCCCGTTCGTCAGGCGCAGGAAGTATGCTGGAAATTTTCTTTTGTCCGGTAGCATAGAGCGCTGCTTCTTATTTTCGCAGCGAACTTCCCTGATTCGAAGTATTTACAGTTTCTTGCAGGAAGATTAGGGCAAAATAAAGGTTATATATTCTTGGGTTATTTATAATATTTATGCTCACTCTGAATTTCTGCTCGAATTCGGTTTCGATAAAGGCGCTCTGGACGGCGGGCGTGAAGCCGTCAAAATGACGTCATGACGATTCGCGAAACATCCATTTTCACGATCCCGCCTTCGGCGAATTTCCTTGAAACGCTGGTGGATGCGCTGCTCGCCGGCCGGCTGGTGCCGGACTTCGATGCGGGTGCCGACCCTCTAGCCCTTGCCGATATCACGCTCTACCTGCCGACGCGGCGGGCGGCTCGCGCGCTGCCAGAGATTTTCCGTGCGAAACTGGGAACGGACGCCTGCCTGTTGCCGTCGATCCGTCCACTGGGTGATGTGGATGAGGACGAGCACGCCTTGCGCTCGGTTGCCCAGGCAATCGATCTTCCGCCCGAGATCCCGGCGATGGAACGGCTGATGGAGATGACGCGGCTTGTGCGCGCCTGGGAGGGCGCGCTTCGCCGTGACGTTCTGGATCTTCCGGCGGATGTCCCCTTCGGCGCGCCGGCTTCTGCAGCGGATGCTGCCTGGCTTGCCGGCGATCTTGTCGCGCTTATGGATGAAGTGGCGACAGAGGAAGCCGGGTGGGAAGCGCTCGCCTCCCTAGTGCCGGAGGATCACGCCCGCTACTGGCAGATTACACTGGATTTTTTGAAGATCGCGACGGAAGCCTGGCCTGCCCATTTGGCGGAGCGCGGGTTGATGGACCCCAAGGCGCGCCGTTCGGCGCTCATCCGGCGCGAGGCGGAGGGCTTGCGGCAACACCCGCCGCGCGGGCCCGTTATCGTCGCGGGCACCACGGGTTCGGTTCCCGCCACGGCGGATCTTCTGAAGGCCGTCGCCGGGCTTGAAAAAGGCGCTATCGTCCTTCCCGGTCTCGATCTTGCGCTCGATGAGGAAAGCTGGTCGGCGCTCGGGTATCCCGGCGAGGCGGCTTCCATACCCGCCCATCCGCAATATAGCCTGAAACTGCTTTTGTCCCGGCTTGGCGTCAGCCGGGAAGATGTCGCGCCTTTGGGAGCCAGTGGATCGCCGGAGCGCGCCGCGCGAGAGCGTCTGGTCGCCGAGGCGCTGCGCCCGGCGGAAACGACGGATGCCTGGCCGCGCATTCTCGCCTCCACCCCCGTTGCGGCACGGCTTGCCGCTTTCGCCAATGTCTCGCTGGTGGAAGCGCGCAACGAAGCGGATGAGGCGCTGCTTCTCGCCACCGTGCTGCGCGAGGCGGTGGAGGAGGGCAAGACGGCTTCCCTCGTCTCTCCGGACCGTACGCTTGCCCGCCGCGTTGCAGTCGACCTCGCGCGCTGGGGCATCGTTGTGGATGATTCCGCCGGCCGCCCGCTCGACCAGACGCCGCCGGCGGTTCTGGCAAGCCTTGCCGCGCGCCTTGCGCTTCGCGGGCTTGAGCCTGTCGATCTTCTTTCCCTCCTCAAGCACCCGCTCTGCCGGCTTGGGCTTTCGGTCAAGGACGTGCGTTCGGCGGCACGCTCGCTGGAGCGCGGCGTGTTGCGGGGCCCGCGTGCAGCCCCCGGCACGGGCGGCCTTGCCGCTGCCGTTGCCGCCTCGCGTGCCGAGCATTCGTCGAAAGTGGCCAGGGACGAACGGATCCCGCGTTGGAAAAAGCTGGTCGAGGACGACTGGAACGCGATCGAGGATCTGGTTTCCCGGCTTGCCCATGCCCTGAAGCCGCTTGAGGATTTCGCGGATGTCTCAGGCGAAGTGCCGGTGGAAGCGCTGGTTGAAGCTCATGTCGAGTGCCTCGCCCGGCTGAGTGTGGATGAAAACGGCTCTTGCGATGAACTTTACGCGGGCGAAACCGGAGACCAGCTCGCCCGCACGCTTTCCGATATGCTGGAGGTGAAGGGAAGCGGGCTTTGCCTGCCCGCCTTCGACTGGCCGGATGTTTTTTCCGCGTTCCTTTCCGGCATCAACGTTCGCCGCCGCCTGCCGGGTGACCCGCGCATCGCCATTCTCGGGCCTTTGGAAGCGCGCCTGCACAGGCCCGATCTCGTCATACTCGCCGGTCTCAACGAAGGAACATGGCCGAAGTCCACGCGCAACGACCCTTGGCTTAACAGACCGATGAAGCGCGACCTAGGGCTCGATCCGCCGGAACGCAGGATCGGGGCGGCAGCCCATGACTTCTGCGAGGGGATGGGCGCGGGCGAGGTCGTGCTCTCGCGCGCCGCCCGTGCCGATGGCGCGCCGACGGTCGCCTCCCGATGGCTGCAGCGGCTGACCACCCTGCTCGGCAAGGAAGTTTCCGACGCCATGCGCCGGCGCGGAGAGCGTTATCGCCGGTTCGTGAGCCTGATCGACGCGGCTGAAGGTCCGGTGCGCTTCGCCGCGCGCCCGGAACCGAAGCCGCCCATCGCCGCCCGGCCCGACCGCTTTTCGGTTACCGAGGTCGAGGCGCTGGTGCGTGATCCTTACGCAGTTTACGCCAGGCGCGTGCTTCGTCTCGACGAGGTCGACCCCATCGGCGGTGAGCCCGATGCCGCCGAGCGCGGGCAGATCATCCATGATTGTCTTGCCGATTTCCTGATGGAATGGAACGGCCCCTTCGACGAGGCGGCCCTTGCCCGGCTGATTGAAATCGGGGCGCAACGTTTTGCCCCGCTCGACGCATTCCCTGCGGTCAAGGCGCTCTGGTGGCCGCGTTTCCGGCGCGTGGCGCAGGCCTTCATCGAGTTCGAGGCGGAACGGGCGGGCCGCATTTCGCATCGTCATCTAGAGATCGGCGGCGGCATGGAAATCGACCTGACGCCCGGTCGCAGGATCAGGCTCACGGGCCGCGCCGACCGGATCGACGAACTTGCCGACGGTACGCTTTCGATCATCGACTACAAGACAGGCCAGGCGCCCTCGCTGAAGCAGGTATCGGTGCTTCTCTCGCCGCAGTTGCCGCTGGAGGCCGTGCTCATCCGCGGCGGCGGCTTCAAGGGTGTCGACGCCGGCTTGCCCGTTTCGGAGCTTCTTTACGTTCGCCTGTCCGGCGGGCGTGTTCCGCTCGAAGCCTTGCCGCGCAACCCGAAGGACCGTTCGATTGCCGAACTGACGGACGATGCCGAGGCTCGCCTACGCCAGCTTCTTGCCGCTTACGAGGTGCCGGAGCGGGGATATCTTTCGCGCGCGCGTGTTTTGGAAGAGCGCGTCATGGGCGGCGTTTACGATCACCTCGCCCGCGTTCAGGAATGGTCGCTCGGCGATGGGGAGGATGCATGAGCCGGCCCGAGATTCCAGCCTCGACACTTGAAAAACAGTCGCGCGCCGCCGATCCCGCCCGCTCCGCCTGGGTCAGCGCCAATGCGGGTTCCGGCAAGACCTTCGTGCTCGCGCGCCGCGTCGTTCGCCTGCTTTTGTCCGGCACCGATCCCTCGCGCCTTCTCTGCCTCACCTTCACCAAGGCGGCGGCGGCAGAAATGGCGACCCGCGTTTTCGAGACGCTGGGCAGCTGGACCAATATGGACGACGCCCGCCTTGCCGAAGAATTGACGGATATCGAGGGAATGCGGCCTGATGCGCGCCGTCTTGCCCGGGCGCGGCACCTCTTCGCCAAGGCGCTCGAGACGCCGGGCGGTTTGAAGATCCAGACGATCCACGCCTTTTGCGAGGCGTTGCTGCATCAGTTTCCGCTTGAGGCCAACATCGCCGGGCACTTTACGGTTCTGGATGATCGTGTCGCCGCGGAACTTCTGGCCGAGGCCCGCGCCCGCGTTCTCTTCCGCGCCGAAAACGATCCGGACAGCGACCTTGGAAAGTCGCTTTCGTTTCTCATCAACGAGCTTTCGGACAAAGGCGTTGGCGATGTGCTCGACGAGATGGTTTCAAAGCGCGATCACCTCCGCCGCTGGCTGACGGATTTCCCCGGCCTCGATGCGGCGGTGTATGATCTGGCGAGGCGTCTCGGCGTCGATCCGGCCGCCAGCCTCGAGAGCATCGAAAATAACCTTGAAAACCCCGATTTGCTTTCGAAAATCCCGCTTTGGAATTTAGTTGGCATTTTCGAAGCCGGCGGCGCGAACGACAGAAAAATGGCGGAAACTCTGAAGTTTTGCGCTGAAGCCGAGCCCGGCCCCCGCCGTCGGGCCGCCTGGCTTTCGCTCTTCCTGACGCAGAAAATGGAGCCTCGAAAGAAGCTCGCCTCCAAGGCGATCGGCGAGGATTATCCCCACGTTCTGGAAGCGATGGAGCGGGAGCAGCTCCGTCTGCTCGACCTGCTGGACGAGCGCCGCAAGCTCGTCACGATCCGGGGAACGGAAGCGATCCTGAAGGTTTCCGACGCCATGCTCGGCGCTTATGAGAAGGAGAAGACCCGGCGGGGATTTCTCGACTTCGAGGATCTCGTGGTCAGGACGGCGAACCTGCTTTCGCGGGAGGATGCGGCCCTTTGGGTGCAGTACAAGCTCGATCAGGGTCTCGATCATATCCTTGTCGACGAGGCCCAGGACACGAGCCCGCGCCAGTGGGAAGTGATCGATGCCCTGGCCGGGGAATTCTTCGCCGGAAAGGGTGCGCGCGACGTCACGCGGACCATCTTCGCGGTCGGGGATGAAAAACAGTCGATCTATTCCTTCCAGGGCGCTGTCCCCGCCTATTTCGCGAAGATGCGCCGGGGGTTCGGCCGCCGCGCGGAACAAGCGGATGTCACCTTCGATGCGATTGACCTGACCCTTTCCTTCCGCTCCACACCGGACGTTCTTGGCGCGGTAGACGTTGTTTTTGCTGACGTTTCAGCCCGCAAAGGCCTTTCCCAAGACGGCGAGGCGCCGGTGCATGAAGCCGTGCGCCGCAACGATCCGGGCCTAGTCGAGATCTGGCCGCTCGAACAGGCGGAAGACGTGGAGGAAAGCGACGACTGGACGCAGCCGATCGACCGCGTCTCAACCGGAAGCCCGATGATGCGCGTCGCCCGGCGGATCGCGCAAACCATTGATAACTGGCGGAAAAATGGTGAGGCGGATCCCGGTGACGTGCTCGTTCTGGTCCGCAAGCGCGGCCCTTTCGTGGAGGCTTTGACGCGCGAGCTCAAGCGCCGTGACGTGCCGGTCGCCGGCAGCGACAGACTGATTCTCACGGATCATATCGCGGTGAAGGATCTGGTCGCGCTTGGCCGTTTCCTGCTGTTGCCCGAAGACGATCTGTCGCTCGCTAACATATTGAAAAGTCCGTTGTTTAACCTGTCGGACGATGATCTTTTCCGGATCGCCCGTGATGAGCCGGGGCGCCCGCGCGCCGGCACGCTATGGCAGTCGCTGGTCAAAAAGGCGGATGCGGACCCATATTTCGCCGAAGTGCGGAAGAAGCTGGAGGACTGGCGGTCCCGGGCCGATTTCGTGCCGCCCTTCGAGTTTTTCTCAAGGCTTCTCGGCGCGGACGGAGGGCGGAAGGCGTACCGCGCCCGCTTCGGAACGGAAATCGATGATATCATTGACGAATTCCTGGCGCTGACGATCGTTTTCGAGCAGACGGGAACGCCGGGGCTTGAGGGGTTTCTCGCCTGGCTGGCCGCGGCGCCCACCGAGATCAAGCGCGAACTGGCGAGTGCGGCAGGTGTGGTGCGCATCATGACGGTTCACGGTGCCAAGGGGCTGGAGGCGCCGGCCGTCATTCTGGTCGATCCGGGGGCTGCGCCGGTATCGGCCCATCATGATCCCGCAATGCTCGAATTCCCTCGCGGCGACAATGATTTCGCGGCCCCCGGCCTGCTCTGGCTGTCGGCGAAGAGCGACCGCACGAGCTGGCATGAAGAGGCGGTCGCGGAGCTTCGCGCGAAATCGGAAGAAGAGTACCGGAGGCTTCTCTATGTCGCGATGACCCGTGCTCGCGACAGGCTTGTCGTCTGCGGTTGGGCGGGCAAGTCGGCGCCGCCCGAGGGCACATGGTACGGCCTCGTGCGCACCGCCCTCGAGCCGCAAGCATTGGAGGAAAAGGACGGAGAAGGCGGGCTTTCGCGCCTTCTCTGGCGAAAAGGGGGGATGAACCTGGAAGCGCCGAAACTCGGCGGCGAGCCGTCCGCCGCCGCACCTTCCGAAATTGCCCCGCCCGACTGGCTGACCAGGCCGGCGAACGTGCCCGCGCGGCCGCGGCGCCTGCAGCCGTCCAAGGCGTTTGACGAGATGGAGGCCAAGGAAGGTTACGAGCAGCCGGACGGCCTTGCGGCACTTGAAGCCGCGCGTTCATCCGCGTCCTGGGCGCTGAAGCGCGGCAACCTGATGCACCGGATGCTGGAAACGCTGCCCGAAATGGAGGCGGCGGCGAGACGCGGCGCGGCGGAGCGCTATCTCGATCATGCGCTTTCACCCGACGAGGTCCCGAGAAAGAAGGAACTTGCCGAAGAGGCTCTCAACGTTTTGAACGATGCGCGGTTCGCCACCGTCTTTTCGCCCCAGGCGCGGGCGGAAGTTCCCATTGTCGGCAGGATCGCGGCACCCGACGGCGAGGAAATACTGGTAAGCGGACAGGTCGACCGGCTTCTGGTGGCGGAGGATGAGGTTCTGATCGTCGATTACAAGACGAACCGGCACGCGCCGCAGGCTGCCGAAGACGCACCTCTCGAATATGTGACCCAGCTCGCCGTCTACCGTCGGCTGCTTGGCGGGATTTATCCGGGCAGGACGATCCGCGCGGCATTGCTTTGGACTGCCGCGCCGCGCCTGATGGAGGTTTCCGCCGAACTCATGGACAAAGCGTACGCGGAACTGAGATAGATCGGGGCGGCCGTCGTTCGCGCTCGCTTGACGAGGCTTGCCGCACTTCCTACCTTCGGTGCAACTTGAGGGGCGGGCCAGGTGGCGCGCCCGGATATCACGAGAGGCGAAAATGGCCACAAATGTCGTTACCGATGATAGCTTCGAAACGGATGTCCTGAAGGCGTCCGGACCGGTGGTGGTGGATTTCTGGGCCGAATGGTGCGGCCCGTGCAAGATGATCGCTCCGGCGCTCGAAGAGATTTCGGACGAGCTTGCCGGCCAGGTGAAAGTCGCGAAGCTCAATGTCGACGAGAACCAGAACATCGCGATCAAATACGGCGTACGCTCGATCCCGACGCTGATCCTGTTCAAGGACGGCGAACCGGTGGCGACACAGGTGGGCGCGGCGCCGAAGAACAAGCTTTCGGACTGGATCAAGAGCGCGACCTGACGCGCCATTTCTCTGAATGCGAGCGTAAAGTCCGGCGGCTTTTTGCCTGCCGGGCTTTACGTGTTGCCAATAAGCGTTAAAAGGTGCGCGGTACATGAAGTGTGCCGGTAATTCCACCATCGAGACGAACGAACGTATAGGCGATGACGCAGAAAAACAGACCTGAAGAAAACCCGGAAACCGTCGAGACGCAGCATGACGCGGGCGCTGACGCAACCGATCAGGTTGAAGGCGTTCAGGAAGAAGGCGCGAATCCCGAAGGCGAAGGTAACCCGGTGGAAGCACTGAAAGCCGAAAACGCCGAGTTGAAGGAGCGTACGCTCCGCACGCTGGCGGAGATGGAGAACCTTCGCCGCCGGACCGAACGTGAGCTTAAGGACGCCAAGCAGTATTCGGTCGCGGCTTTCGCCCGTGACATGCTGTCGGTCAGCGACAACCTTCGCCGCGCGCTCGAGGTTATCCCAGCGGAAGCTCGCGAAGGGGCGGATGAGGGCCTCAAGAGCCTCGTGCAGGGCGTCGAGATGACCGAGCGCGAAATGCTGAACCAGTTGGAAAAACATGGCGTGAAGAAGCTCGATCCGTCGGGCCAGAAGTTCGATCCGAACTTCCATCAGGCCATGTTCGAGGTGCCGGATCCGAGCGTGCCGGCCAATACGGTCGTGCAGGTCGTCCAGTCGGGTTACATCATTGGCGACCGGGTGCTGCGTCCGGCTCTTGTCGGCGTTTCAAAAGGCGGGCCGAAGGAGGCCAAGCCTTCGAACGGCGGTGGAGAGCGCGCTGAACCTGGCGCTACCGTCGACAAAACGGCCTGATATTCAAGGCACGGAACCTGCGGGACATTTCGGCAGAGCCTGGACTGCCGGAGGAGTTCCGCGGGCCGACAAGTTCAACATGCTTCAAACGCCGCTCGTGGATCGAGCGGCGTTTTTACTTTGCGGTATGAAGTCTCGCATGTCATTGCGTTATGTCTGGCTGCGAGTGCCCGGCCGCAATTTCGCAAGGTCATTACAGCATGCTGCAGGTTTTCGACTTTCTGGGTGTCGCCGTGTTCGCCGTGACGGGAGCTATCGTCGCCTCACGCTTGAAGCTCGATATTCTGGCCTTCGTGTTTTTCGCAAGCTTTACCGGGATCGGTGGCGGCACGCTTCGCGATCTTCTACTTGGGGTTCCCATTTTCTGGGTTGAGGATCAGACCTATCTGATTGTTTGCATTGCCGTCGGTATTGCGATCTGGTTTTCGGCCGACCGGATCGAAAAACTGGGAAAGCCCTTGCGCTGGGCGGATGCCGTTGGGATTTCCGCTTATTGCGTCATGGGCGCGGCGAAAACGCTGTCTGCCGGTGACGTCCCGGTGGTTGCCGTCATGATGGGAATTACGACCGCCACTTTCGGCGGTATCATCCGCGACACGATCGCGGGCCAGCCGACGGCGATCGCCAGGTCGGAAATCTATCTGACCGCGGCATTCGCGGGAGCGACGGTCTACGTATGTCTGAATGCTGCCGGAATCCCGCAATGGCCTGCGGCGATCGCAGGTTTCGCGACGGCCGTGGTCCTGCGTGGCGGTGCGATACAGTTCGGCTGGCAGCTTCCGGCCTATGCGGGCGGGAGCGATAAAACCGGCAAAGGCGAAAACTGAAAATCAGGCGGCGTTGCGCTGATCGGGTCCGGTAAGCGCGGGAGCGTTCGTCGCTTCCGTTATGGCCTTGAGTTTGTCGGCCTCTTCATGCCACCGGTCAGCCTCGCGCCGTTTTACGCGAGCTTCCTTGCGGTATTTGCCCTGTTTCGTCCATGTCGCCACGCCGCCGATGACAACGCCGACCGCGACAGCCGCGAAAAGGAACCAGAAAAGCGGGGCGGTGAGCGTGAGTGCGGGATCGTCGGCCGAGAACGGATCGAGCGAGAAGACAACCTCATGCCGGTTCGCCACCGCGAACACCACAAGAAGAATGGCAAGCGGCAGATAGATCAGGGATTTCAGGAATCGCGCCACGTATCGTTCCTCGAGAGTTTTCATTCGGCCCGTACGGCTTGCGGTAAAATTTGCCGAAGATCAGTCGTCGCCGTGATCGACGCCGCCATTGAGTCTTTCGCGCATTTCCTTGCCCGTCTTGAAGAAGGGCACGTTCTTTTCGCTGACTTCGACCTTCTGTCCCGTTCTGGGGTTGCGTCCGACGCGGGCGGGGCGGTTTTTCACCGAGAATGCTCCGAAACCCCGGAGTTCAACCCTGTCGCCGCGTTTGAGAGCATCTGTGATCTCATCGAGGATGGCGTTTACAATGTTTTCCACATCGCGCTGGTAGAGATGAGGGTTCTGTTCGGAGATCCTCTGCACCAGTTCCGATTTGATCATCGGTCAGCCCCTGTCGTTTCATTTTTATCGGACGCCTCTGGAGCGTGCCAAACCGACACGAGACCGTCAAGCGAAACACCCGGAGGAACAAGGCCTTTGACCGTCTCCAGGTTCGCCAGGAGGCCGCTCGAAAGCCCCTGGCCGAAAGCGGCCGCCAGACGTGAGGCGAAGGGAAGCTCATCGAGTTCGGAGGGTTTGCGCCATGTCAGGACCGGCAAATCCGCAGGCACGCCGCGCTCCGTTTCCAGCCAGTTCACGGCTTCCTCCTCGCCGCCGAGAGCGTCGACAAGGCCCAGTTTCTGCGCACGCATTCCGGAATAGATGCCTCCGGTGGCAACCTTGCGAACCTCCGCCGCGTCCATTTTCCGCCGTTCCGCGACGATCTCAACGAACCAGTCGTAGCTGTCGTCGATTACGGCCTGAAGGTTGGCAACCGCGTCTTCCGGCGTTCGCGAAAAGAAATTCGGCTGCGCCTTCAGGGGTCCGCTTTTGACGACGTCGACCTCGATGCCAAGGGTGTCGAGCAGACCCTTGATATTGCCGTACTGGATATAGACGCCGATGGAGCCGGCCAGCGTCGAGTGGCGCGCGATGATATGGTCGGAAGCGACGGCAGCCATGTAGCCGGCGGAGGCGCCCAGCGTGCCGATCTGCGTGACCATCGGCTTTTTCTCCGCCAGTTTGCGCAGCGCGGTGTAAAGCGCTTCGCCGCCGGTGGTGGAGCCGCCCGGGGAATTGATGGAAACGATCACCCCCTTCACCGCATCGGATTCGGCGATCTTTTCTATCATCTCGTCGCGCTTGCGGTCGCTTGCGATGATGCCGGTCACATCGATGCGCGCAATATGCGCCGAGCGCTTGCCAGGCCCGCCAAGGCCCGCGAAACCGATGACCGCGCCGATAAGCGCCACGGCGATGACAAGGAAGGCGACGACCCGCCAGAAGCTCACCTTGCGGCGAAGTCGGCGACGGTCGACGATCTGATCGGCGTCGAGTGGCATGACGGCTGGAGCCTCCAGTATAATTCCTTCGCGTCTATCGCTACAGCCCCGAGCGCTTCTTGAAAAGACCTACAATGGCAATGCACACCCCGTTCGCCGATAAAAGGGGCGTATTCTGAATGAATTATTCGCCCTCTTGCGGGATTGATTTTGCAGCACGCAATCCGCTAACAGCTACGTTGCAATGCAGCATGGCAGGCGTGACGGAAGGGATTGAAACAATGGCTGAGGTAACGCTGTCCGGCCTTGACGGGGTAAAGCGCGAAGGACGGCGTTTCGCGGTTCTGACAGCCTACGACGCGACTTTCGCGGCCATAATGGCCGAGACGGGGATTGCGGTCATTCTCGTTGGAGACAGTCTCGGCATGGTGGTACAGGGGCGGAAATCCACCGCGCCCGTCACGATGGGCGACATGATCTATCACACCGGGTGCGTGGCGCGCGGGGTTCGCGACAGTGCAAACAGGCCGGTCGTCATGGCGGATATGCCGTTCGGGACGACGTTTTCGCCTCTGGACGCTGCCGGTCATGCCGCTCGGCTCATGCAGGCGGGCGCCAATATCGTGAAACTCGAGGGCGGCGCGATCATGGAGGAAACCGTCAGGTTCCTGACCGGCCACGGTATTCCGGTGTGCGCGCATCTGGGCCTGACGCCGCAGACGACCGACATGCTTGGCGGCTACCGCGTCCAGGGCAAGGGCGAAGAGGCCGGCAGGAAGATCGTGGAAGACGCGCTGGCGCTGGAGGCCGCGGGAGCGCGGATGCTGCTGCTCGAATGCGTGCCGAACGCCGTGGGCCGGGCGGTGGCCGAAGCCGCAAGGGTACCGGTCATCGGTATCGGAGCCGGACCTTCGGTGGATGCGCAGGTGCTCGTGCTGCAGGACATGCTGAACCTCACGCGCGGGCGCAAGGCGCGCTTCGTCAAGAACTACCTTGAGGGGCGGGGAGACGTGCCGGCCGCGTTTCGCGCCTTTGTGGAAGAGGTGGAAACGGGTGCCTATCCGGCGCCGGAACACTGCTACGGGTGAGTTTCCAGGCGGTTGAAGACCCTGACAAACAAAAAAGGCCCGGTCGCGAGACCGGGCCTTCGTTTGTGCAGGAGAAAGCCTTGAGGCTTATTCCTCGTCGCCTTCCTCGCGCGCCTTGAGGGCGGCACCCAGGATGTCGCCGAGCGACGCGCCGGAGTCCGACGAACCGTACTGCGCGACGGCTTCCTTCTCCTCGGCGATTTCCAGCGCCTTGATGGAGACGGAGACGCGGCGCGTCTTCTTGTCGAACTGGGTGATGCGGGCGTCGAACTTCTCGCCGACGGAGAAGCGTTCCGGACGCTGCTCCGCGCGGTCGCGGGAAAGATCGGCGCGGCGCACGAAGGTCGAAAGGTCCGTGTCGACGATTTTTGCCTCCAGGCCGTTGTCCTTCACCTCAAGCACTTCGCACGTCACGACGGCACCCTTGCGGATTTCGCCGGCGGCCGCGGTGTCGAACGGATCACCGCCGAGCTGCTTGATGCCGAGCGAGATGCGCTCCTTCTCGACGTCCACATCGAGGACCTGGGCGCGAACCATGTCGCCCTTCTTGTATTCCTCGATGACCTGCTCGCCAGGGCGATTCCAGTCGAGATCGGAAAGGTGGACCATGCCGTCGACATCGCCTTCCAGACCGATGAACAGGCCGAATTCGGTCTTGTTCTTGACCTCGCCTTCGACCTCGGTGCCGACCGGGAACTTCTCCGCGAAGGCTTCCCACGGGTTCTGCAGGGTCTGCTTGAGACCGAGCGAGATGCGGCGCTTGACGGGATCGACTTCGAGAATCATCACCTCGACCTCCTGGGAGGTGGAGACGATCTTGCCCGGATGGACGTTCTTCTTCGTCCAGGACATCTCGGAAACATGGATCAGGCCTTCGATGCCGGCTTCCAGCTCGACGAACGCACCGTAGTCGGTGATATTCGTGACACGGCCGGTGAACTTGGCGCCGACCGGGTACTTTGCCTCGATGCCGTCCCACGGATCGGCTTCAAGCTGCTTCATGCCAAGCGAGATGCGGTGCGTTTCCTGGTTGACGCGGATGATCTGCACCTTGACGGTCTGCCCGATGGAGAGAACCTCGCTCGGGTGGTTGATGCGCCGCCACGCGATGTCGGTGACGTGCAGCAGGCCGTCGATGCCGCCAAGGTCGACGAACGCACCGTAATCGGTGATGTTCTTGACCACGCCTTCCACGACCTGACCCTCTTCCAGGCTCTGGACGAGTTCCGAGCGCTGCTCGGCGCGGGTTTCCTCAAGCACGACACGGCGCGAAACGACGATGTTGCCGCGGCGCTTGTCCATCTTGAGGATCTGGAAGGGCTGAGGCGTGTGCATCAGCGGGGTGACGTCGCGAACCGGGCGGATATCCACCTGCGAACGCGGCAGGAAGGCAACGGCGCCGTCGAGATCGACGGTGAAGCCGCCCTTGACCTGGTTGAAGATCTGGCCGGTGACCTTCTCGCCCGCTTCGAAAGCGACCTCGAGACGCACCCAGCTTTCCTCGCGACGGGCCTTGTCGCGCGACAGAACGGCTTCGCCAAGCGCATTCTCGACGCGCTCCAGATAGACCTCGACTTCGTCGCCGACCTTCACGCCGCCTTCGTCCTCGCGGCCCTTGCCGCCGAATTCCTTCATCGGAACGCGGCCTTCCACCTTGAGGCCGACGTCGATCACCGCGAGATCCTTCTCGATGGCGATCACCGTGCCCTTCACCACCGCGCCTTCATAAAGCTCCTGGGTGGTGAAAGATTCTTCGAGAAGTGCGGCAAAATCGTCGCGGGTGGGGTTGAGAGTGTCCATAAATTCTCCTGAAAGCCTTTACGGCTTGTCGCCGGCGGGTTCGTGTTGCTTCGGGATCAAGCGCTCGTCCGGCCCGCTCGATGGAGCGGGCGACCGCGTTTTACGCGGGCCGGCGAAGCAGACGGTGCTGATCCGGGTTCGTTCAATTTTCTGCGGCGCCCTGCAATGCCGGGCGTCGCGATACCGTCCCGCCAGCGAAAGCGCAGGCCGGGCGGAAAGCGTCCTGGAAGTCCAAGCGCAAGCGCCGATTTTACCGGGCCTGCTCGACGATATCCACAGCCGCCTTGAATGCGGCTTCTATATCCATTTCGCTCGTGTCGAGCAAGTGGGCATCTTCCGCCGGTTTCAGCGGGGCAACGCTGCGTGAGGAGTCGCGCTCGTCGCGCTTTTTCAAATCCGCCAGGATCGAGGCATAGTCGGCCGGCTTTTCCTTGGACAATAGCTCATCCGTGCGCCGGCGCGCGCGCACCTCCGGAGAGGCGGTCACATATAGCTTCACAGGCGCATCCGGACAGACGACCGTGCCGATGTCGCGCCCGTCAAGAACCGCTCCGGGTTCGCGCCCGGCGAATTCGCGCTGCAGGCGCACCAGCTCGTCGCGCAGGCCTTGCAGGACGGCGATGCGCGACGCCGCTTCGCCGATTTCATGCGCGGACAGAACGTCGCGATCGAGACGCGAGAGATCGAGATTGCAGGCGGCGGAGATCGCGATTTCCTCATCCCCGAGCGGCAGACCGCGCGCAAGAAGCGCTGCCGCAACGGCCCTGTAGGTCAGGCCGGTGTCGAGGTGATGCAGGCCGAAGTGCCGGGCGAGCCGGCGCGCCAGCGTCCCCTTGCCGGACGCGGCCGGACCGTCTATCGCGATGATCATGCGCCCTCCCGCAGGCCGTCGATCTCTCCGCCGATCGAGCGCATCAGTTCCCGGAAACCGGGAAAACTCGTCGCGATGACCGCGCCGTCGTCGACCAGGACCGGTTCGTGCCCGGCAAGGCCCATCACAAGGAAGCTCATGGCGATGCGGTGATCGAGATGGGTCGTTACGCTGCCGCCGCCGATCCGGTTGCCACCGCCCGTGACGGTCAGATCCGTCTCGCCTTCCCGGCAGGAAACGCCATTGGCCTCCAGCCCCCTGGCGACCGCGGCAAGGCGATCGGATTCCTTCACGCGCAATTCAGCGAGCCCCGGCATATGGGTCTCGCCGCGCGCGAAAGATGCCGCAACCGCAAGCACCGGATATTCGTCGATCATCGAAGGCGCGCGTTCCGCCGGCACGGTTATGCCTTGGAGCGCGCTGTGGCGCACGTGAATGTCGCCGATCTCTTCGCCGCCGGTCTCGCGGATGTTTTCGATCTCGAGGTTGGCGCCCATTTCCTTCAGAGTCGTGAAAAGCCCCGTACGATGCTCGTTCAGAAGAACGTCTTCCACGACAAGGTCCGAACCGGGAGTTATCAGCGCGGCAACGATGGGGAAGGCCGCCGATGAGGGATCGCCCGGAACGGTGATGTCCTGGGGTTTTAGCGTCGGCTGGCCGACAAGGCGGATGACGCGCTCTCCCGCATCGTTGAGCTCCACCGTGATATCGGCGCCGAAGCCTTTCAGCATCTTCTCCGTGTGGTCGCGCGTTGGAACCGGCTCGATGACCGTGGTTACGCCCGGCGCGTTCAGGCCCGCCAGCAAGACCGCCGATTTGACCTGGGCGGATGCCACAGGCACCCGATAGGTCAGCGGGCTTGGCGTTTCAGGGCCGCGAACGGAAAGCGGCAGCCGGTCTCCCGAGCGGGCGACGACCTGAGTGCCCATCATGCGCAGCGGATCGAGCACGCGGCCCATCGGGCGGCGCGAAAGCGAGGCGTCGCCAACGAAAGTGGTCGCGATCGGATGCGAGCCGACGATGCCGAGCGCAAGCCGAACGCCGGTACCGGCATTGCCGAAATCGATCACGCTTTCAGGCTCCAGCAGGCTGCCGAGGCCAATGCCGTCAACCGTCCATATGCCGTCGTCGTTGCGCTCGACGCGCGCGCCAAGCGCGCGCATTGCAGCGATCGTGTTCAGCACGTCCTCGGATTCAAGAATTCCGCGAACCGTGCTGCGTCCCACCGCGAGCGCGGAAAGCATGATCGAACGATGCGAGATCGACTTGTCACCCGGCACGCTAATGCGCCCTTTAAGCGGCTTGCCGGGGTTGGCGGTCAAAGGCAGGGGCGAAGAAGCGTGGGACATTTCAAATTCCGGGGTTGCATCGGCACCATAAAACGGCTCCACCTAGAACATTCGGTCCGCATATTTAAGAATGCTTGCCGAATGCTCCGGGATTGTGAAACTGATCGGCATTCCTTGTTCGGATCATTCCACCTGAGCGCAGGCTGATCTAGCACGAAGGAAGCGAGCCGTCACCGTCGCAGATAAGCGTTGGTTTCATGGCCTCGGGCGGCGGGCTCGTACGCTATCGTGTGTAGCGGTTTTGCCTTGCGGGGCAAGCTTGATACCCGCCGGCGAGATTTGGCTTTGACACGCGGGCAGGCAGCGTTTATGCGAACCCCGCTTAATTGAGGATAAGGGTCTAGAACCGTGGCGAAACCGGAACTCGGCACCAAGCGCCTCTGCAGCGGATGCGGCGCAAAATACTACGATCTCAATCGCGACCCGATCACTTGCCCGAAGTGCGGGACGATCTTCGCGCTTGAAGCGGCAAGCGTGCGGCCGGCCAAGGCTTCCAAGAAGGCCGTGGTCGAAGACGATGACGAGGAAGAGGAGCTTGAGGGCGCCGAACTCGTCAGTCTCGAAGAGGCCGATGCCGATGAAGGGGACACCGTCGACGGCGACGACACCGACGATGTCGAGGTCGATGAAGATATCGGTGGAGACGATGATGTCTTCATTGAGGAAGAGGATGATGACGACGGTGACGTGGGCATCCCGGTCGAGCGCGAGGACGACGATACCGACCGCTGAAGTGCGGGGTTGATCGCGGGTCGCGAGGCGGGAAAACCCGCTTCGCAATCCACAGCCGGTCCGGCTTTGAGATGCGCGAACGGCGGAAGGCGACATTGTGCTTGACACCTAGGGCGGACAATCTATGTTCCGCCCGCACTGGAGTGGTTCTCGGCGAGGTCAAGGTGCCTTGCGGGAAACAAATCGCTCCGGATAGAACAGCCGGGCATCCCGTGTGCAAATGCATGATCCGGGGTGCTCGAAGGCCGGTTTCCCAAGCCGGCTGGTTAGTTCGCCCGGCCGCGCATCGCGGGCGCGACGGACGGTGAACGGGGCCGTAGCTCAGTTGGGAGAGCGCTTGAATGGCATTCAAGAGGTCAGGGGTTCGATTCCCCTCGGCTCCACCAATTCCGTCAGTGTCGTGGCATTCGACGGCGGGTAAACCGGCGCTCGGCTGCAAAGCGAGGTCGGTTGCCGGTTCGATAGATAACGGGTTCATACCGGGGCCGTAGCTCAGTTGGGAGAGCGCTTGAATGGCATTCAAGAGGTCAGGGGTTCGATTCCCCTCGGCTCCACCAATTTTCCAAGCAATTGAAAATCGTTCGTTCCGGATGCGGATTATCCGTAATTAAACGTCTTGTGGCAGAGCTATATTCCGACGGCGCTTGAAAGCTGATTTGGGGTCGAGGATATGTTCCAGGAAATTGATCCGGGTGCGAATTCCACCCGACCGGACAGATCCGTCCTTGGTGACAAGCCCTCTGCAAAACCTTCCGGTCGGCCGTGTGTTCCTTTTCCTGTCGGGCCTTGCTTGCGCTGTGCCGCCCGGATGCATGCAAGGCGGGCGGCACTGGATCTCGTGAAGCCGATGGCAGTAAAAACTCCCCCGCGATACCGGTGTCGTCCCGGTGCCGCGCGGAAGTTTGAAGGATCAAAAGCGAACCGGAACTTCCGGTCGAAAGCCGTTATGCTGCGCGGAGTCCTTTCAGGAACTCGGAGATTTCCGAAGCCAGTTCGTTTGCATGTGAGGCAAGCTGTTCTGCCGATTGCAGACTGCGAGCCGCGGTATTGGTCGCGTCCTCCGTCACCTGCGTGACGCGCTGGGTGCTTGAGGAGACATCCTGGGTTCCGACAGAAACCTGTTGAACGCTTTGGGCGATTTCCTGTGTTGCAGAGGTTTGTTCTTCCACCGCGCTGGCAATCGTCGTCGCAATGCCGTCCAGGCCTCGGATTGTCGCCGAAACCTTGGTGATCGCGTCAGCCGATGTGGTCGTCGCCTGCTGAATAGCGGCGACCTGCTCCGAGATTTCGGATGTGGCGCGGCTGGTCTCGTCGGCAAGTTTTTTCACTTCCGAGGCGACCACCGCGAAACCCTTGCCCGCGTCGCCGGCGCGAGCTGCCTCGATCGTGGCGTTGAGCGCAAGCAGGTTCGTCTGCTCGGCGATATCGCTGATGAGGCCGACGACCGAGCCGACACGGGCCGCCGTCTCGGAAAGCACCTTGACCATCGATACGGTCTGGTCGGCGTCGTTTGCCGCGGCGTTCGCAGCATCCGCCGATTCGCTCGCCTGACGGCCGATCTCGCGCACGGACGCCGCAAGCTCCTCCGTGGCGGAGGCCACCATCTGCACGTTCGAGCTGGCCTCATGCGATGTCGTTGCCACGGATTGGGCTTCATCCTTCGCAAGACGTACCGCCTCGCTGAGGGATTGAGCGGCCGTGCGCTGCTCGTTCGCCGCGTTCTGCACCTGGGAGATGATGGCGCCGACAGATGTTTCGAAGTTCGCGGCAAGCTCCTCCATCATCCGGCGCTGCTGCTCGTCGGTGTCGCGTTTCAGGCGCTCCTGTTCCTCCGAAAGCCTGCGCGTTTCCACCATATTGTCGCGAAAAGCGGTCATCGCCTCGGCAAGCTG
Organism: Hongsoonwoonella zoysiae; assembly: GCF_013266695.1. Classification (GTDB taxonomy): domain Bacteria; phylum Pseudomonadota; class Alphaproteobacteria; order Rhizobiales; family Stappiaceae; genus Hongsoonwoonella; species Hongsoonwoonella zoysiae. The sequence continues at coordinate 435,404 of NZ_JABRXF010000001.1, read as the reverse complement.
GCCGATCTCGTCCTTTCCGGCGGCGGGAATGGGAGTTTCGATATTTCCGCCGGCAAGCTCGCTCAGGGCGGCCACCATTTTTTTCAAGGGGCGGGTGATCGTCATGACGGACACGAGCGCGGAGCCCACAAGCAAGCCCACTACCGTTATGCCGACGAATGTGAGGATCGCCTTGATCTGCGAATTCGCCTTGGCCTTGGCCTCGATGTCGATCTCTTCGAAGCGCTTGGCGATTTCCGTCTGCAAGGTGTTCGCAAGGGCCGTCATCATGTTGGCGGAGCGCGTCAGCCGCTTGGTGACGGCGTCAAAGCGAAACCTTTCCTCGAAGATAAAGTTCGTGATGGCGCTGTCCATCTGATAAAGCAGGGCGAGGCCGTTCGTTCGATCGGTGGATGCCTTCGCGAATTCAATCAGCTTGGTCACAATGGTTGCATTGCGGCGCAGGTACATGTACTGGCGGAAAAGCCGGTTATCGCCGATTTCGGCGATAAGGATGTCGAATTCCGACAGAGCCTCTATCGCGGCCAGATATTTCGCCGCCGCTTCGTCCAGCTCGCCTACAAGGGCTTGGGACCTGTCGAGATAACCCGGATCGCGGTTCAAGAGGCCGGTTTGCTGGTTGTTGGCAAGCGCGGAGACCGCCAGGACCAGCGTATTTGTCGCGGCAAGCGCGTTTTGCGCCAGCAATTGCGATTTCGCATGATCCTTCGTCTGCCAGGCAATGTCGTCAAGGCTTGAACTGAAGGTGTCGTACATCGTCTTGGCTTCGTAGACGACGGCACCCGCAAGAAGAACGATCGGAACGAGGGCGAGTGCGAAAACTCGCGTGTTGATGCCGAACATGGATGCGATGGGCAGGGACTTGAGCTTTGCGAGCATCGACTTTGTTGCGAGCATGAGACGTCCAACTCCGGGTTATTCTGCGGCGACGATTGCGGCCAATTGGGCGCGCGAGCCGGCTATTGCGTTCTTTACGTCGGCCGGGTTCTTGCCCGCCTGGGTTGGGATGCGCTCGAGCGGGTTTTTGTCGCCAAGCGCAACGTTGAGCGCATAGACGTCGGCCAAGGCGAATTGCGCGGCGAGCAGGACATCGGCGGGCCTGATCGTCTTTCCACCCTCGGGAACAGGCGGGACGGCAACGCCGGAGGGCAGGGCAAGGCTCGCATCGTTTTCGGTCGCGTTTCGCAGGTCGTCGATCAGACCCATGACCTCCGAAAGCGCATCGCTCGGCATCGCCGACTTGACGGCCTCGGCCTTGACGTTCGTCGGAGCGCCCTTCAGGGAAGCGACTTTTGTCATTTCCTGGCGAATTTCCAGCGCTGTGCGCTGGACGTCGTTGGGAAGCGTTACGGGCACGCCCAAAAGTACCAGACCGTCGTTGATCGCACGCAGATGCGCCAGCACTTCTCCGGGCGTCCTGTCGCCGTCGCGCCCCGGAAGGTCGATCTTGAGATTTACACCATAGATGGGCCCCAGTTCCTGAAGTTCGCTTGCGGCTTGCTCCAGAACGGCGACTACATCCGCAGCCCGGGTCGGTTTCGCCTCGGTCGTGGGGGCCGGATTTTCCGCGAGGCCATTCAGCAGCCGCAATGTCTGGATGCGTTCGAAAACATCCACCGCGACACGAAGGACATGCCGCGGACGACTTGGGACGATCGCGGGATCCGGCAGATCCTTCACGTCGTAAAGATCCGCCTCGAGCATCATGAGAACCATCGATTTGATCTGGGCGGCGCGCTGAAAGGCGTCTGTCGGGGTCAGGTCTTGTGCCGAAACAGGCGTGGAATAAAGACCGAGCGTCATGACCGACAGTGCTGCAAACCATTTGAATGCGCGCATGCGAACCTCTTGGCGGATATCTTCTTGAAGGATCAAGGGCATTTGTACAGTTACGGATATCACGAAAGTGTGTATAAAAATCTAATGTTCTTGGAAAAAAATATTTAAGCTATAGAAATAAATGAAATTATACGTAGAAACACGAGGCAATAAATGACGTTACGGAATTTTTTCGAAATTAAGCTTATAACTATATGCGGAAGAAAACCTTGAAAATTTTATTGAAGGAAATACAATTTATAGTAGTTTTCCGAAAATAATAATTCCTTAGTTGGTGTGAAGTCTGTTCGCAGGTGTGACAGATCGCGATGAAGGCAAGCGGTCCCGCCAATCCGCAAAGCGCGATGAACGAAACGCCGAGCGTTTCGACCGGCGAGCCCGTGGTTGCCGCCAGCAGATGCGCTGAAAGGACCGTGCCGAAGCTCGCGACCGGTTCGTCCTGCAGGGCAATCAGAATCACGGCCAGGGCGCCATATGAGCCGAGAACGAAATCTTGCGGCACGAGCGGCGACAGAACATGGGCAATACCAAAAAAAAGCGCTGTGGCCACGAGGCCCTTGATACCCTTGAAAAGGACATCCGTGTCGAAGCGCATCGTCACGATGCCCGGTTGGAGAGATTGCGGACGATCAGCTTCGATGATTCGCCGATTTCGTCCGATATCCGTTTCAACTCATCGGTCAGGGCGCCGAACTCCCGGCCGTATTCGCCGGCGCGGATCGAGGAAATCTTGGCGTTGAACGCGACGAGGCGCGACATATGTGCCGATTTCCGGATTTTCTCGAGTGCCTCCAGGACGGAGCGGGTCTCCTTTTCGCGCAGCAGGTCGATTTCCTTGTTGAACGCTATGTAGTCGTCTTCCAGCGCCTTGACGATCGCCTGCAGCAAAAGCAGCAGGTCGTCTTTGATGAAGGCGATGGAATCGAGGAAGCCTGGGACATCGTAGTCCCGCCCTCCGGTAAGATCGGCTTCATATCGCTCGCATATCGCGATGAAGCGTTCGATATCCTGCCCACCTTGCGCCTTGCCGAAAAGGATCTCCTTAACCCCTTCGCAAAAGAGAGGGGGGATGCCGCGCTCACGATCTCCTTTGACGAGGGTTGCGTGCGCTGAGCGAAAATCCGCTACCGCGCTTCTGAACGCCTTGATTTCTTCGTCGCCGATGGTCCGCTCGCCCTGCCTGTGGATATGAAAGTTCAGCAGATAAAGTCCGACACGCTGCGACAGCATGCGCTGGCGCCCTGTCAGATTGATCAAGGCGACGTAGACCGGGCCGCTGAGGGCGGAATGGTCCGTCGATTCCGGGGTGTGCAAGGTCGCGGAGTTCATTCGCATTCCCCAATGGCGTTCGGAAGGCTCGCCTGCATCCGCTCTCGCGATCGGACATCGCCGTGGAATCGGGTTGCTGCTGGCCGCAAAGAGCCGCGCGTCAGGCTGCCGACGCGGCCCTATTCAGGACATCATCACGTGTCGTTTCGACGACCGTGAGAATCTTGTCGACGAGATGTCCTGGAACTGAGAGCTCTTCCAGCGTCGCCTTGATGTGCCCGCCGACATTGTCGAAATCCTTGTCGGTGAGGTTCAGGTGTGCGTGGGAGCTGCGCAAATCCTTGCCGTTATATTCTGCTGCGCCTCCAAGGGCGTAAGTAAGAAATAGGCGCATCTTCATTCTTTGCTTGGCAACTTCCATCCCAGCAAAGAAATGTGACGTCTTTTTATCATTCAGAAGGCGCGTATATAAAATATTTACCGCTGCGTCAACTGCAATCTTCCCACCTATTTCATCATATAACGACATCATATTTCCTTTCAATTATTTACAGTCGCAATAATAGTATTCAATACTTAAATTTCGATATATATATGCAAGCGTGGAAAAATTTCGGGCGCCTCGCAGGAGCACGGAGCGCCGCGCCGGCCCGTCTTACGTGCGCTTGCCCGGCAATTCGCCTGGTGTAGCCTCCACGCGCTGCTGGCCGCGCCCGCCTTCAAACCTGCAGCTGTCACCTAATGTTCATTTGAACGCCATTAATCTTTCATCCGAAAACGATTTGGTGCTATTCAGGATCAGTCGTCAGGCTAAGCCGGTCGATGGAGGATGCGGCAAAGGCCGATTGATCGAGTGGGCTATGAAAAGCAAACAAGTGTGGAGGACAGCATGAATTATCGCACCAGCATTGCGAGCCTTGTCGCGGCGGCGGCATTGGCTTCGACATCGACAAGCGCGTTCTCGGCGACGGATATTTCCTGGTGGCACGCGATGGGTGGCCGCCTCGGCGAGGTCGTGAACGAAATTTCCACCAACTACAACAAGGCGCAGGACGCTTGCCAGCTGACCCCGGTCTACAAGGGCGGCTACGAAGACACGCTGACGGCCGGCATCGCTTCGTTCCGTGCCGGCGAGCAACCGAACATCATCCAGGTCTTCGACGCGGGTGCGGCGACGATCATTGGCGCGAAGGGCGCGACCGTTCCGGTCGAGGATCTGCTCAAGGAAGCAGGCGTCGATTTCAATATCGAGGACTACATTTCCGGCGTTCGCTATTTCTATGCCGACAGCAATGGCAAGATGATCGGCATGCCGTTCAACTCCTCTTCGCCGATCATGTACGTCAATGAGGAGGCTCTGGAGAAGGCCGGCGTTCAGGCTCCGAAAACCTGGGAGGAGTTCGAGGAGATTGCGCCGAAGCTGAAAGAGGCCGGTTACATCCCTCTGACGCAGTCGCACACGCCGTGGATTTTCACCGAGAACTTCAAGTCGCGCCACAACCTCCAGTTCGCCACCAACAACAACGGTTATGATGGCGTCGAGGGCACCAAGCTGGTTTTCGGCGATCCGATCAAGAACCACTTCAAGGCCGTGAAGGACTGGCTCGACAATGGCTATTACGCCTATTACGGCGCTGGCTGGGGCGACAACCAGACGCCCTTCAACGACGGCAAGGTCGCATTCTGGCTCGGCTCGTCGGGGTCGTTCGGCGGTATTTCCCAGACGGTCCAGTTCCCCTTCTCCGCAACGTTCCTGCCTTATTGGGACGCGGTCGAGGGTGCGGGTACGGGCACGTTCATCGGCGGTGCGGCCCTGTTCGCGATGTCCGGCAAGCCTGCCGAGGAAAACAAGTGCGTCGCGTCCTTCTTCGAGTACCTGACGTCTCCGGAGGTCCAGTACTTCTGGCACCGTGAAACGGGCTATGTTCCGATCACGAATGCCGCTTATGAGCTGGCAAAGAAGGACGGCCATTACGAGCGCACGCCTGCCGCCGAAGTCGGCATCAAGCAGCTGTCCCTTCCCGGCGGCGATTGGACGAAGGGCTATCGGATGGGCTTCTACGTCCAGATCCGCGACGTCATGAACCGCGAATACGGCAAGATCTTTGCCGGTGAGGCGAGTGTGGACGAGGCTTTCGCCACCATCGAGGGAGAAGGCAACAAGCTGCTCGAGCGTTTTGCAAAGACCGCTCAGCAGTAAGTAGTCTGAATCAGTCTGCCGGGGGCGCGGTGGCGCCCCCGGTTCTTTCAAGTCTTCGGGCGAAGCGCTGGCCCGGGAGACTGCGGGGCACCAATGAAGAAAGTACAATTCCAGAACCGGTGGATTCCGTATCTGCTTCTTCTGCCGCAACTATCGATCGTCGCGGTGTTCTTCCTATGGCCAGCCGCAGAAGCGGTGCGTGCGTCGTTCTTTCTCGAAGACCCATTCGGTTTCGGATCGACATTCGTCGGTTTCGACAATTTCATCGACACCGTGTCTTCGAGCGACTATCTGCGTGTCACCCGTTTCACCGTGGTGTTCACGTTTTTCGTGACGTTTTTCTCACTCGGACTAGCGTTGCTCCTGGCGGTCAAGGCCGACAAGGTGCTGCATGGGTCATCCGCCTACAAGACATTGCTCATGTGGGTTTACGCGGTTGCCCCGCCGGTGGCGGGGCTGATCGGAATTCTGCTTTTCGACCAGCATGTCGGCCCGATTGTCGATATGGCCGCGCTGGTCGGATGGAAGATGCAGATCGGTGTGAACTATTTCGACACCGGCATGGCCATGACCATGGTCGCCGTCTGGAAGCAGATCCCGGTGAACTTCATATTCTTCCTGTCCGGGCTGCAGGGAATATCCAAGTCCGTCCAGGAAGCCGCCGCCATCGATTGCCGCTCCGGAATCAGGCGTTTCTGGACCGTCACATTCCCGCTGCTTGCGCCGACCGGCTTCTTCCTGCTGATAATCAACATCACCTACGCGTTTTTTGACACGTTCGGCATCATCGATGTCATGCTCAAGACCCAGCCCGGCAACGACCCGATAACGCTTGTCTACAAGGTTTATCAGGACGGCTTCCGTGGCAACGATCTGGGGGGATCTTCCGCGCAATCGGTTATCCTGATGCTCGTCGTGTTCGTTCTCACCATCGTCCAGTTCCGCCTCATCGAGCGGCGCGTGCATTATACCTGAGGAGCGGTCATGACTCGTTTGCGGCTTCTGGACCACATCATCCTTCTCGTTGGCGTGCTGTTCATGGTAACGCCCGTGGTTCTGGCATTCATCACATCGACGCATGACGCGGTGACGATCTATCGGTCGGGACTGCAGTTCACCCTGGGCGATAACTTCCTGTCGACCTACCGCACCGTTCTGACGGAAGCGGGAGGCTTCACGAAGCAGGTCGATGGCTTCGTGATGCTGAAAAATTCGCTCATACTGGGTCTCGGATTTTCGATCGGCAAGATCGTGATCTCGATGCTGGCGGCCTATGCGATCGTGTATTTCCGGTTTCCCGCGGCTTCTTTCTGCTTCTGGGTGATCTTTTCGACGCTCCTTCTTCCGCTGGAGGTCCGGATCCTTCCGTCCTATGAGATCGTGCAATCCCTCGGCCTCGTGAATACATATACTGGCCTGATCGTTCCGCTCATCGCCTCGGCGACCGGAACTTTCTTTTTCCGCCAGTTCTTCAAGTCGGTGCCCGAGGAACTGCTCGAAGCCGCCCGCATCGACGGCGCGGGGGCGTGGAAATTCTTCATCGACATCCTTGTCCCGCTTTCCAAGACGATGATCGCTGCGATCTTCATCATCATGTTCGTCTATGGCTGGAACCAGTACCTCTGGCCGACGTTGATCACGTCGGATGAGACCTTCTTTACGCTCGTTCGCGGCATAAAGCAGATTCTCCAGGTCTGGATCGGGGCGCAGATACCCGACTACAACGAAGCGATGGCGCTTGCGGTGCTCGCAATGCTGCCGCCGGTGATCGTTGTTGTCATCTTTCAAAGCTGGTTCATCAAAGGGCTCGTTGAGAGCGACAAGTGAGGAAGTGAATGGCGATCATTACCCTCGACAAAGTCCGAAAGGTCTATGCCGGCGGCGTAGAAGCCGTGAAGGGCGTTTCGATCGATATCGCGGACGGAGAGTTCATCGTTCTCGTTGGCCCGTCCGGCTGTGGCAAGTCCACGTTGCTCAGAATGGTCGCAGGACTTGAGGAGATATCCGACGGCGAAATCCGCATCGGCGAGCGCGTGGTCAACCGGGTGGAACCGGCGGACCGCGATATAGCGATGGTTTTTCAAAACTATGCGCTCTACCCGCATATGTCGGTCTACGACAATCTTGCCTATGGCCTCAGAAATCGTGGAACGGCGAAAAGCGAAATCGATGCGCGGGTCAAGGAGGCGGCGCGCATCCTCGAGATCGGTGATTTCCTCGACCGCAAGCCGCGCCAGCTTTCCGGCGGCCAGCGGCAGCGTGTCGCAATGGGGCGTGCGATCGTGCGAAAGCCAGCGGCCTTCCTCTTCGACGAACCGCTGTCCAACCTTGACGCGAAGCTACGCGTCCAGATGCGTATCGAGATCAAGCGCCTGCAGGAGGCGCTGGGGACGACGAGCGTATACGTCACGCACGACCAGCTTGAGGCGATGACGCTCGCCCACCGGCTTGTCGTCTTGAACCACGGCCGTATCGAGCAGATCGGAACGCCGCTGGAGGTCTACGAAAAGCCGGCTTCCACCTTCGTTGCCGGCTTCATCGGTTCTCCGGCCATGAACATTATTCCGGTCAAGTCAAAGGAAGGGCGTCTGCACCTGGAAAGCGGCGAAGGGCTCGACGCGCCGGATGGTTTCGGAGCGGAAAAGGCGCTTTTGGGCGTGAGACCCGAGGATCTGAAGGTGGATTTCGAGGGAGGGTCCAGCGACGATGCGCTCTCGCTCTCCATGAAGGTCATCGCCGTCGAGCCGGTGGGCGCGGAAAGCTATGTCCATGGGCGCATGAGCGGTGTTGCGGACGATGTCGTCGTTCGGGTGCCGGCGAAGGCGGAATACGCAGCGGGTGTATCGCTGTCCCTCAAAGCGCCGCGCGACCGGCTTCATATCTTCGATGCGGCGAATGGCCAGCGCCTGAACGGATAACATCGGACGCGCCCGGCCCCAGCGGCGTAACCGGGATGTTCGAACGCCGCGGAGCATAATGGCTTCGCGGCGTTTTACGTTCACTGCACGATTTTGACGTCGCGGATACGGTCGATGCCGTTCTCGCTTCCGTCGTAGGAAATCTCGACGCGGTCGCCCGGCTTCGCGGGAACGGTCAAGTTGAAATTCTTCAAGTCGACTTCCACGATCGTGCGGTCTGTCAGGTGTAACTGATGCTTCGCCTGATTATAGGAAAGGATACGGGAAGACAGAACGTCCGCATATGCGGTTGTTGCCGAAACGGCTAGCAGTGCAGCGGTTGCTGCCACGAAATATTGGCGCATGGCCGATTTTCCGATCAAGTGAAATACCCCGCACATATCCGCCCGGCGGGCGTTTTACGCAAGGTTCGCGCATTATCGGGGTTCCCGCCCTTGCCATAAAGCGCGAATTTCGCAGAGCCGATAACGCCTCCCCCGCATTTTCAACATGGCTTGCCTTCATCTTGAAACCATTGGCACAAGCCGCCATATCTATTGTCAACCGGGGGTCGGTTCCCCCCATGCCGGATGCCTGAAAAGGGTCCGCAATTCAGTTGGGTCCGTTGCCTATCGCGGGGCGGACAATAGCCGTTTGGGCGGCGGCCGCTTGAAAAGGGCAAAAGAAATGACGCGTGTATCGGCGTTTTCCAGTCCCCTTCTGCTCGGTTTTGACGATATCGAGCGGGTTCTGGACAGGGTCAGCAAGGCGACCAACGACGGTTATCCTCCTTATAATATCGAAAGAATGCCTCGTACCGACGGCCATGGCGATGTCATTCGCATCACGCTTGCCGTCGCCGGCTTCACACGAGAACAGCTTGACGTCTCGGTTGAGGAAAACCAGCTCGTCATCCGTGGCCGGCAGGAAGAAGAGGACAAGTCGCGGCAATTCCTCCATCGGGGTATCGCGGCGCGTCAGTTCCAGCGTACCTTTGTTCTTGCCGAAGGCATCGAGATACTGGGAGCGGAACTGAAGGATGGACTGCTGTCGATAGATCTCTTCCGGCCCGAACCGGAGCGGATCGTGCGGCGGATCGAAATTACGGCGCGCGACTGAGAAGCGGTTTCCTGTCAAGGCATACCGGTCGCATGTATTGGAGCAGCCAATGACCCGTGAAGAGTTCAAAACCGCGAGAATTCCGAGCGAGGCTCTGCAGAGCCTTGGCGCAGGACATATCGCCTATGTGAAACCGATGACGTCGGAAGACGTGAATTCGCTTTTTCCCGAGACACCGAAGCTCGAAGCCGGGCTGAAACTTTGGGTTCTGCTTCATGCCGACGGCACGCCGATCCTGCTCGCCGACAGCCGCGAGGCGGCGGTTGCGAATGCGGTGGAGCAGGAGCTGGAAACGGTAAGCCTGCACTGAACCGCCAGGCGAACATGTCGTTTATGATCGGAAAAAAGGGGAAGGCCCGGGCCTTCCCCTTTTTCATTGTTTGAGTTGACTAGCGTTGACCCTGTCAGGCCGCGTTTGAAGAGGCCGCGGGTTGCATCAGGATCGTATAAAGCGCTTCCGCGTCGGATGTCGCCCGCAGTTTCTGTGCGGTTCCGGAATCGCGCAGGAGGCGCGCGATCCGCGCAAGCGCCTTGAGGTGATCGGCGCCCGCCCCTTCGGGAGCGAGAAGCAGGAAGATAAGATCCACCGGCTGGTCGTCGAGAGCATCGAAATCGATCGGCTTTTCGAGCCGGGCAAACAGGCCGACGAGCTTGTCCAGCGCAACGAGCTTGCCATGCGGAATGGCGATGCCGTTGCCCACCCCCGTGGAGCCCAGCCTTTCACGCTGAAGGAGCGTGTCGAATATATCGCGCTGGGGCAGCCCGGTCACCGCAGCGGCTTTCGCCGCCAGTTCCTGGATCGCCTGCTTCTTGCTCGTTGCCTTGAGAACAGGGACCACGGCTTGCGGTGAGATCAGATCGCTAAGATCCATCAGATAATCTCTGCTTTCGGTTCAAACCCGGCCGGTCACGCAGCCTGGAATTGGATCTGCGCGGCTCATTCGGCCCGGCCGTTCTTGGCCAGATCAGGATCGATCCAGCCGAAGTTTCCGTCCGGGCGACGGTAAACCACGTTGACCGAGCCGCTTCCCGCATTGCGGAAAACGACAACCGGGGCTTCGCTCAGGTCGAGTTCCATGACCGCCATGCCGACAGTCATGGTTTTGATTTTGGCCGACGTTTCGGCGACGACAACGGGCGTGAAATCCGCTGGCAGTTCCTCGTCTTCCTCGGTGGAAGCGAGTACATATGCCGCCGCCTCAAGCGCATCACGGCCATTGCCCGCGTTCTTGTGGTCTTTCAGCTTGCGCTTGTAGCGGCGCAGGCGCTTTTCGATGCGGTCAGCCGCGGCGTCGAAACTGGGGCGCGGGTCCTGGCTGTCGGCGGAAACCTGGAGAACGATGCCGGTGTCGAGGTGCAACGCGCACTCCGTGCGGAAGCCGGAGCCTTCGCGGCCGATCGTGATATGGCCCGTGTATCCCCCGTCGAAATACTTCGACATGGCTTCCTGGACCCGATCTTCGATGTGGGTGCGTAGCGCGTCGCCGACATCGACGTTTTTCCCCGAAACCCGCAGTGTCATGGGAACCTCTTATCGTTATTGAAACGAACCTGTGTGATCGCCTTTACAGGCTGTTCCGCTTCATGCCGTGCGCCCTTCGGCATACCGGGGCCGCCGCCCAAACGGCAAAAGCCGGTTGCCACACCCACTTCCGGCGCGGTCCGGCTGCGGCGGTCGCTATAAGCGGCCTTGCCTGCGAAGTCAATTGATGGCGTCATCGAAATCGCAAGCAACCGTTCACGCTCACCACCGGCACGTTTGTTGAGTGTTCGACAAGTCGCGGCAACTGACATGGTCCGTACCTACAGAATCGGATCGGAAGCCATCATGCGCTCCTGGCGCGAGCGCGCTTTTCCCGTCTCCTTTGAACCGATGAGCCGATGCGCATCGATTCCCTGTATTTTGCAACTGTTCGGCGGGCAATGTCGATGCCTTCTTGTTGCAGATTTTTGACAATCGCATCATCGGACAGCACCGCGTCGGCACTTTCGGCGTCGATCATCTGTTTTATTCTGTAACGTACTGATTCCGCAGAGTGGTCGTCGCCGCCTGCCGTCGCCGCGATGGCGGAGGTAAAGAAGTACTTCAGCTCGAAGATCCCGCGTGGGGTGGACATATATTTGTTCGATGTCACACGGCTGACGGTCGATTCATGCATTTCGATCGCCTCGGCGATGGCGCGAAGGTTCAGCGGACGCAGGTGACGTACCCCATGCGTCAGGAAGGCGTCCTGCTGACGGACGATTTCGCTCGACACCTTGAGGATCGTGCGTGCGCGCTGGTCCAGGCTCTTCACGAGCCAGTTCGCCGTTTGCAGGCAATCTGTCAGGAACGCCTTGTCGGTATCGGACTTCGCCGTCTTCGAAACCGTGGCGTAATAGTTCTGGTTCACAAGCAGTCTGGGCAGGGTTTCCGAGTTCAGCTCTATGGACCATCCGCCGTCGGAGGCGGGGGTGACAAGAACGTCAGGAACGACCGGCTGCAAGGGGGCGGAGGAAAAGCCGCTTCCGGGCTTGGGATCAAGAAGCTTCAGTTCGCCGATCATATCGGCGAGATCCTCATCGTCCACGCCGCACAGGCGCTTGAGTGCGGCATAGTCGTGACGTGCCAGGAGCTCGAGATTGTCGATCAGCGCCTCCATTGCCGGGTCGAACCGGTTCTTCTCCTTCAGCTGGAGGGCAAGGCACTCCTGCAGAGACGTTGCGAACACGCCCGTCGGCTCGAAGGTCTGGAGTACCTCCAGCACCGCATCGATGCGGCTTCGCTCCACGCCGAGGCGCTGCGCCGCCTCGTCCAGATCGATGCGCAAGTACCCGTCGCTGTCGAGGCTGTCGACCAGGTGGCCGGCGATAATGCGATCCGCGGGCTCCGTTATGGCAAGCGGGACCTGCTCGCCCAGATGTTGGGAAAGGGAAACCTCGGAGGCGACGAACGACTCGAGATTGTAATCGTCGCTGGAAACGTGGGACGAGGAGGGGCCCGGCGCCTGCCAGGGATCGCCTTTCATCGCAGCCGTGTCCGGCGCCTGCTGAACGCCGCTGTCGTCCTGGAAGACGTTACCGAGGTCTGTATCCATCCGCGAGGCGATTTCGGAAGAGCGGGGGTCGAGGTCCCGCTGCATCCAGTCTTCGTCCGGGGCCGCAGTGTCGCCGTTCTCGGCCGGATCCGGCTGGGGCGCCGGATCGTCCGCGCCCTGCTGCGGATCGGGGCGTTCCAGCAGCGGATTGCGCTCCAGTTCGTTCTCCACATAGGAGACGAGATCGATATTGGACATTTGCAGCAGCTTGATGGCCTGCATCAGCTGCGGCGTCATCACCAGCGACTGGGATTGCCTGAATTCGAGCTTCGGCGATAGTGCCATGTGCATTCCTGCGGTCCGCTCGCCGGATGCCGGACCGGTTTTCCGACATCCTCCCCCGCGATGGTCCGATTCTTGCTTTGTAGTTTAATCTACGATTCGCTCAAAGCGTAAATTGCTCTCCGAGGTAGAGGCGGCGCACATCGGGATTGGCGACGATCTCATAGGGGCTGCCTTCGGTCAGCACTTCTCCGGCGGCGATGATATAGGCGCGGTCGATCAGGCCGAGCGTTTCGCGCACGTTATGGTCGGTGATGAGAACGCCGATCCCGCGTTGGGTCAGGTGGCGGACGAGTTGCTGGATATCGCCGACGGCGATCGGGTCGATACCGGCGAAAGGCTCGTCGAGCAGCATGAAGGAGGGCCTGCTCGCCAGTGCCCTGGCGATTTCCACGCGCCGGCGTTCGCCGCCCGAAAGCGCTATCGCCGGCGATTTGCGCAGATGCGTGACGCCGAATTCGTCAAGCAGGGCATCGAGGTCCGCTTCGCGCTGGTTCCTGTCGGGCTCGACGACCTCAAGCACGGCGCGAATGTTTTCCTCGACCGTCAGGCCGCGGAAGATGGAGGCTTCCTGAGGCAGGTAGCCGATACCGAGACGCGCCCGGCGATACATCGGCAGCCGGGTAATGTCGAAACCGTCAAGCCGGATCGTGCCATGGTCGGGCTGTATCAGGCCGGTTATCATGTAAAAGCACGTCGTCTTGCCCGCGCCGTTCGGCCCGAGGAGGCCTACCGCCTCGCCACGTTCGACGGAAAGGCTCACATGGCGCACGACCTGACGGCGCCGATAGGATTTTCCGATGCCGTCGACAACCAGAAAGCCATCCTCCGCATGCACCGTGCCGACGGCGTCATGCCCGGAATGCGTTCCCGCATGGACCTCCGGGGCATAGGCGTTGCCATGGCCGTCAGACGATTTGCGAAACAGGGGGGAGAAGAGCTTCACGGATATCCAGTGCCGTTCAGGAAACTTTGCCGAATGCGTTGTTTAGGCGCATAACGCGGCGCTGTCGAGCCGTGTCAGTTGCCGCTTTGCTGCGCCTTGAAGCCGTTCGGCTGGATGAGCACCTTCACGCGACCGCTCTTGGGCGCCTCCAGGTCCGCCTGCCCGGTCTTCAGGTTGACCGTCAGCTTGCTGCCGACAACCACATTAGGGCCTTGCGAAAGCACCACTTCGTCACCCGTCATGACCATGACCTGGCGGTTCATGTCGAATGTCGCTTCCTCGCCGGTCGCGGTCTGGTCCCTGGAAGCGATATAGACCCTTCCGCTGGCTTCAAGCTTCGAAATGCGCTGCTGGACACCGTCGGTTGCCGAGCCGGCGTAATAGACGACAAGCCGCTGGGTTTTCAGCACCGAGTCGCCTTGCGTCACGTGCACGTCGCCGGAGAATACGGCGCTCTGGTCCTTGTCCTGGACCTTCAGTTCCTTCGCCTCGATCTGGATCGGCTCGCGATCGTTGGAGCCGAAGCCGGCAAAGGCGTCCGAGAAGGTTTGGGCACTTGCCATGGACCCTGCCGTAAGTGTCAGGACGGATGTCACCGCCAGGGCAAGCGCAAGTTTGCCGAATGTGCGCGTCATTGTTCGGTCTCCTTTGCCGGCGGCTGCAGGGTCATCGATATCCCGTCGGAGAATACAAGGGAACTGTCGTGTTGATCAAAACGCATTCGCGTGGCCTTGAGCGTGCCGTGGCTGGTGGCGATTGAAATGGGATCGTCGGTCTTCAGCGATCCTTCGTCGAGATCCACGAAAAGCCGTTCAAGCTCCGCCGAATGCCCGTCGCTGGTGGAAACGGAAATTCCTCCTGAAAGCCGAAGCGTCTCCGCCTGGCTGTCGTAGGTGCCGCTCGCGGCCTCGATCGCAACCCTCTGGTCCGGGTCGACCTTCAGTTCCGCGACGATCGTTTCGAGGTCGAAAATGCGGGGGTCGGAAATTCGCTGGATGGCCCTGGTCGCGGCCACGCGATAGGAGCGCTTGCCGTCATGGCCGGAAAGCTCCGGCTGGTCCATTACGAGCCCGTCCGCGGTCAGGCTGATCTTGCCGAAGCCGAGACCTGACAGATAGTTGGTGATTCCGATCGTGACGACGACACCGACGAAGAGAAGGGCACCCGCCCCCGGGATCGCCACTTTCAGGATCCTGACGAGGCGGCTGTGGCGCGTCGCGGCACGCCGCGCGCTTATCCGCCGCGAACTCTCCACGCCGCTCCAGTCCGCTTCGAAGCGGCCGGCCGTCAGGTGGGCGTCGTGGAGGCGTTTGTCCATCGTAGAAGCGTCTGCGATTCCCGCCGGAAACGCTCGCGGACGAGGCGGCTATCACCAACCTCTCCGGAAACGCTCCAGAACTTTCTGCTCGTGACATCGGTCGAACGGGGCACCATCACCCGTTCCCATCACATATATAGGCGAGGCGGGCGAGAATGTCTTGGTGCCAAGTACCGCGTGATTGCACCGACCCGGGTTTTTCAGGAATGGGCGAAAATATCGGTTTCCTCGAAGCCCGCGAGGTCGAGTTTCGCGCGGGTCGGCAGGAAGGTGAAGGCGGCTTGCGCGAAGGCCGTTCTTTCTTCGCGCTCGAGAAGGGCCGTCAGGCGCTCGCGCAGGTCGTGAAGGTATAAAACGTCCGAAGCGGCATAGGCGAGCTGCGCATCGCTCAGATCCTCGCTTGCCCAATCGGACGACTGCTGCTGCTTGGAAATCTCCACGCCGATCAGTTCGCGGCATAGGTCCTTGAGGCCGTGACGGTCGGTATAGGTGCGCACGAGCTTGGAGGCGATCTTGGTGCAGAAGACGGGCTCGGCCATGACGCCCAGGTATTTATGGATCACCGCAAGGTCGAACCGGGCAAAGTGGAAGATCTTGGTCTTGCCGGGGTCGCGGATAAGGCGCGCAAGGTTCGGCGCTTCCCGCTGTCCCCGGTCGATCTGCACGACATCCGCGGTCCCGTCGCCGGGCGACAGTTGCACCACGCAAAGCCGGTCGCGATGCGGGTTGAGGCCGAGCGTTTCCGTGTCGATGGCGACGGCCTCGGCATTCGCATAGGCGTCGAGATCGGGAAGGTCGTTTTTATGCAGGCGGATGGTCATGGCGGCCTCTGTCGATCAACCTCGCATCATCTCGACTGATGCGCGAGCAAAAGTCCGGTGCGCGGGTGAAGGTCGATTTATTTAGCTTGCCTGCATGATTCGCGGGAAACAAAAAAGCGGCCGGGCAAGCCTCGGCCGCTTTTTTTGATGTCTCGTCGACCGGTCTCTCGTCAATATCGGTTTTCGAGCGAAAAACGATAACGAGAGCAATTGGTGCCCAGGAGAGGACTCGAACCTCCACGCCCTTGCGAGCACTAGCACCTGAAGCTAGCGCGTCTACCAATTCCGCCACCTGGGCACGTGAGGGGAGCTTCTAAGCACGACGCGGGGGCTTGTCAACGACCGCGTTCGGACAAAATGAATTTCATGCACAACGTGCCTTCACATGGGGCCGGCCAGCGGATATGAGAGCAGAAAGCGGCTTGCGCCCGCGGGCCTGCGATCCATGCTTGCGTGCCCTTGGTCTGGCATCGCAGCAGGTGGCCAGGCGCAAGGCGCTCCTTGCAAGGAAGGGCCATGTCGCGAATGGCCCGATTGAACGGGCGCCTCGGCGCGCTGGAAGAGGCAGGGTGATCGGCCGGTTCATCCCCGGTGTGGCCGGGGAAATACGGACGGTCCCAAAGCGGCAGGAGCATAGGCATGGCAACCGCCTTGAATGGCAAGCTCGTAACGGTCTTCGGCGGATCCGGCTTCATCGGCAGATATGTCGTGCGCTCGCTTGCGCGGCGGGGGTATCGCGTGCGCGTCGCCGTGCGCCGGCCCGATCTTGCCGAGCATGTCCAGCCGCTCGGCGTGCCGGGCCAGATCATGCCCGTGCAGGCCAACCTTCGGTACAGATGGTCTGTTGACAGGGCGGTTGAAGGGGCGGATGCCGTGGTCAACTGCGTCGGCATCCTGCACCAGGCGGGCGCGCAGACCTTCGATGCGGTGCAGAGCTTCGGTCCGCGTGCGATTGCCGAAGCCGCCCGCGCGGCAGGCATCAAAAGGGTTGTGCACATTTCCGCGATCGGCGCGGATCCCGAGGCCGAATCCGGCTATGCGCGCTCGAAGGCCGCGGGCGAAAAGGGAATGTTCGAAACTGTTCCGGAAGCGATCGTGTTCCGGCCCTCGGTCGTGTTTGGCCCCGAGGATGAATTCTTCAACCGCTTTGCGGATATGGCGCGCATCTCTCCCGTTTTGCCGCTGATTGGTGGCGGGGAGACGAAGTTTCAGCCGGTTTATGTGGCGGATGTCGCGGAAGCGGTGGCGCGCGCCGTCGACGGCGATGCGAAGGAAGGCACGGTCTATGAGCTTGGCGGGCCGGACATCAAGAGCTTCCGCGAGTGCATGGAAGGTCTGCTGGCCGTCGTCAGGCGCAAGCGTCTTCTGGTTTCCATTCCTTTCGGGGTCGCGTCGATCCAGGCCCGCATCCTGCAAGTTCTGCCGAAACCGCCCCTGACGATCGATCAGGTAAAACAGCTCAAGGTCGACAATGTCGTGTCCGAAGGCGCGATCAAGGAAGGGCGGACGTTGAAGGGCCTCGGCGTGGAAGCTCACACGCTTGCCGCCATCCTGCCGACCTATCTCGGCCGCTTCCGCCTGCATGGCCAGTACGACGAGCACCGCACCGTTTGATGCGTGTATCGTTATAGTTAAAGATGAAAGCGCCGGACCGTATCCAGTCCGGCGCATTTTCGTTCTAGGCATTATTTGAACATAAGGTCTTCGTGCCGGCTGTTTCCAGGGTCGTCCGTATGGCGCGCGATGTGAAGATCACCCGTGGAAATAAAGCCCCGCGAAGCCTGCCAGCCCGACGACGATGCGCCACCAGGCGAAGGGCGCGAAGCCGTGCCTGGATACGAAGTCCAGAAGACCGCGCACCACGAAAATGCCGGCAATGAGAGCGGCAATGAAGCCGACCGATATGAGGGCGGCATCGTCGAGGGAAAGAACATTGCGGTTCTTGTAGAGGTCGAAGGCGAAGGCGCCGGCCATCGTCGGCATGGCCAGGAAGAATGAAAACTCCGCCGCCGAGCGCTTGTCCGTTCCGAGCAGCAGCGCACCTGCTATCGTGGCGCCCGATCGGGAAACGCCCGGTATCATCGCCAGCGTCTGGCAACAGCCGATCGCAACGCATAGCCACACGGGATAGCTCATCGCGTCGGTGTACTTTGGCTTGGTCGACAGGCGGTCGATGAAAAGAAGGATCACGCCACCAAGGACGAGTGTTGAGCAGATGAGAGCGGGGGATTCGAACAGGACCTTCTTGATGAAGCCGTGGGCAAAAACGCCGACCACGGCTGCCGGCAGGAAGGCGAGCACGATGCCGGTGGTGAAGCGCTGGGCCATCGGGTCGCTCGGCAGGGCTTTCGCGAGTTTCAGGAGGCGCGAGGAATAGACAGTCAGGATCGCCAATATGGCGCCGAGCTGGATTAGCACCTCGAAAGTTTTGCCAGTGCTGTGGAATCCGATGAAATGTCCGAGAAGCAGGATGTGGCCTGTCGATGAAACCGGTATGAATTCCGTCAGGCCCTCCACGAGGCCGAGAAGAAGGGCGCTTGCGAGTGTATCAGTTTCCATACAGGGCGATCTCCGCTCGCGCCGAATCGTTTCTGCTCTTTTCGCGGCGTATTGTGCAACGTTGCGTCACGGACTATACGGGAGCGCACGGGGGCGCAACCTCTTGCCGATACGGCATGAACCGTTGCGAAAGTGTTTTCGCCAATAGTCGCCAACATCGCTTGATAAGCGCGAACGGGTTACCATTCCCCTCATGCTGACGTTGTTCCACCATCCGTTTTCACCTGCATCGCGTTTCGTCCGGTTGATCCTGACCGAATATGGAGCGAAGCCGGAACTCGTCATCGAGCGCCCCTGGGAGCGGCGGCGGGAGTTTCTCCTGCTCAATCCGGCCGGTAGCGTACCTGTGCTGCAGGAAAATGACGGTCCGCCCGTCTGCGGCGTTTTCGCCATCATGGAGTATCTGGACGAAACGCGCGGTTATGCCGTCGGTAACCGCCGCCTTATGCCGGATCATCCGGATGCGCGCGCAGAAACCCGCCGCCTCGTCGACTGGGCGGTGAACAAGCTGGACCAGGAGGTGGTCGGCCCGTTCGTTCGCGAGCGGGTCTACAAGCAGGAAATGCCGGCATCGAGCGGTGGCGGTGCGCCCGATTCGACGGCGCTGCGCGCGGCCAGGGCCAACATCCGCCATCATATTCGCTATTTCGGTTATCTTGCCGCCTCGCGGAACTGGATTGCCGGCAGCCGGCTTGGATTTGCGGATTTCGCGGTTGCGGCGGAGCTTTCCTGCGCCGATTATCTGGGCGAGGTGCCATGGGAGGACGAGCAAAACGTGAAGACCTGGTACGCCAGGATAAAGTCGCGGCCAAGCTTCCGTCCGCTTCTGGGCGAGAGGGTGCGCGGCATGCCCCCGGCGGCGACCTACGAGGACCTGGACTTCTGACCCCGCGTGCCGCCGCGCGCCTCAAGAAGGCGCTTCAGAAGAAGGCCCGGGAACTGCGATTCGATCTTTGCCGGGTGGCGCCCGCCGATCTTGCGCCCCGGCATGGAGAAAACCTTCGCGCCTATGTGACGAACGGCTATCACGGCACGATGGCCTGGATGGAGGAAACGCTCTCCCGCCGGCAGCACCCGCAGGCGATCTGGCATGAAGCGCGTTCGGTGATCGTGCTGGCGATGTCCTACACGCCTGATATCGCGCCGAACGCCCATCTCTTGGCCAGGGACCGGGCAACGATTTCCGTCTATGCGCGCCACCGCGATTATCATGACATCGTCAAGGGCCGGCTCAAGGAACTGGCGCAGTTTCTTCTAGCGCGTGCGCGCGCCGCCGGCGTTCCGGATGGCGAGGTGAAGGTCTTCGTCGATACGGCACCCGTCATGGAAAAACCGCTCGCAGAGCAGGCCGGTGTCGGCTGGCAGGGCAAACACACCAATCTCGTCTCGCGGGAGTTGGGTTCGTGGTTCTTCCTGGCCGAGATTTTCACGACGCTGGATCTCCCGACGGACGAGGCCGAAATCGACCATTGCGGTTCCTGCCGCGCCTGCCTCGACGCTTGCCCGACGAAGGCATTCCCCGCGCCCTATCAGCTTGATGCGCGCCGTTGCATCTCCTACCTCACGATCGAGCACAAGGGGCCTATCCTTCGCGAATTCCGGAAGGCGATGGGAAATCGCATCTACGGCTGCGACGATTGTCTTGCGGCGTGCCCGTGGAACAAATTCGCCGTCGAGGCGCGGGAAGCGAAGCTGAAGGCGCGCGATGATCTTCTGGCACCGAAGCTCGCCGATCTCCTTAAGCTTGATGATGCGGCCTTCCGGACGCTGTTTTCAGGCTCGCCGATCAAGCGGATCGGGCGCGACAGGTTCATCCGTAACGTGCTGATCGCGGCCGGCAATTCGCAGGATACCTCTCTGCTGCCGGATATCGAGCGTTTGCTGGACGATCCGGCGCCGGTCGTGCGGGGGGCGGCCGTTTGGGCGCTGTCGCAACTGGCGGAGGCCGCTCGCTTCGCGGAACTTCAGGCAGCTACAAGACCGCATGAGGAAGATCCTGAAGTTCTGGCGGAATGGGCGGCTGCGAGCGGCTGATCGCGCCTCGCCGCGCTGTCAGCCCCATTTCCAGTAGTCGCTGCCCTCTATTGCGTAAGAGCGCGCCAGCACCATCTTGTGCACTTCCGACGCCCCGTCGACGAGCCTTGCGCAGCGGGCGTAGCGGTAGACCCATTCCAGGATCGTATCCTTGGAGTATCCGCGCGCGCCGTTGAGTTGCAGCGCCGTGTCGACTGCCTTTTGCAGCGTGTCGGCCACGTGAATCTTGGCGGAGGACACTTCGGTGCGCGCCCTGTCGCCCTGGTCGAGCTTCCAGGCGGCGTTCATGACGAGAAGACGGCCGATCTGGATGTCATGCGCCACTTCGCCAAGCTTGAGCTGCACGGATTCCCGGTCGGCAAGGCGAATGCCGAAGCCTTCGCGCCTGGACACATATTCCTGGGCGATTTCCATGCAGCGCTTGGCAAGGCCGAGCCAGCGCATACAGTGCGTGAGGCGGGCGGGGCCAAGCCTGATTTGCGTCAGCTTCAGGCCGTCGCCCACTTCCATCAGCCGGTTTTCATCCGGGATCGTCAAGCCGTCGAATTCAAGCTCGCACACGCCGCCGTGTTCGTCGGGGCCCATGTTCTCGATACGCCGGACGATGCGCCATCCCGGCTGGTCAGCGTGAAAGAGAAAGGCTGTCAGGTGTCTGCGCTTTTCCTCCGGGTTGGGGTCGGTGCGCGCCATGAGGATGAAGTGCCTGGCGACTGCCGCGCCGGAGATGAACCACTTGTGGCCGCGGATGCGCCAGCTGTCGCCGTCGCGGTCGGCCCGTGTCGCAATCATGCCGGGGTCCGATCCGCCGCCCGGATGGGGCTCGGTCATCACGAAGCTGGAGTTCACCTTTCCGTCCACGATCGGCTGTAGCCAGGCATCCTTCTGAGCTTCGGTCCCCACCATCTCAAGGGTGCGCATGTTGCCGTCGTCGGGTGCCGCGCAATTGAAGGCGGACGGCCCGAAGATCGAGCGGTTCGCCTCTTCGTAGAACACCGCCTGTCCCACCATCGGCAGGCCCAACCCGCCGCGCGCCTTTGAAATCTGCGGAGCCCAGAGCCCGACCGCCTTCGCCTTTTGCCTGAGCTCGTCGCGCAGGCTCATGCGGATGTTTTCGAATTCGTTGTAGTTCGCCGGATCGCTTTCCAGAGGGATAATGTGCTCATCGACGAATTCGCGAACCTTCAGGCGAAGCTCGTCGTGGCGCGGGTCGAGCGTAAAATCCATGCAAACAGCTCCGCTTTCGTCAGAGAGAAGATACCAGGTGGCCGCCGTCGACGGGGATGACGGCGCCGGTCATGTAGCGCGAGGCATCGCTCGCAAGCAGGATGAACGGACCGTCGAGCTCTTCGGGCTTGCCGGTCCGCCGCATGGGAATGCGCTTGATCATCGCCGCGCCCTGCGGGGTGTCGAAAAAGCCTGCGTTGATCTCCGTCTCGAAATAGCCGGGCGCGATCGCGTTCACGCGGATATCGTGGCGTGAAAGTTCGAGCGCCAGAACCTTGGTCATCTGGACGACACCGGCCTTGGAGATCGCATAGGGCGCCACGCCCTTGGCGACGCGCTCGCCGAGGATCGAGGCGATGTTGACGATCGCGCCGGGCGTAGCTGTATCGCGCCAGTGGCGTCCTGCGGCGGTGGAAAGCAGCCAGACGCCGCGCAGGTTGACGTTCACGACCTGGTCGAAATCCTCCGCAGTCTGGTCCAGCGCGGTTCCGCCGCTCGCCGTGCCCGCATTGTTGACGAGAACATCCAGCCCATCGAACGCCTCGACGACGTCGGCGATGCAAGCGTCGATCGACGTTTCGTCGCTAACGTCCAGCGTGCTGGCGAGAGCACGCTCCGCGCCGAGGGCAAGAAGTTCTTTGCACAGATCTTCAAGGCGTTCGCGCCGTCTTGCGGCAATGGCGACCTTCGCTCCCTGCCGGGCGGAGAGGCGGGCGAAATGCATGCCAAGCCCGCTCGATGCGCCGGTGATCAAGATGCGCCTGCCCCTAAGCGCCGAGCCGAAATCCATGAGCGCCCTCCCGTTTGCGCAGATGTTTTTTGCTTGTCTACCCGCAATTTAGTGTGCTTTCCACGAATGCGGAACCGCTTTCGAAATCAGAAATTACCCCGATCCCAACTTGCTCCGGGAGGAAGCGGATGCAGTTTTACGGGTATTCGATGTCCGGGAGGGCTATGCCGTCAGGCGGTCAAATCCGCGAAAGCCGAAACGACGCGTTTATAGACGTCCCGCTTGAAGGGAATTACCAGGTCGCAAAGCCTGTCCGCCTTTTCCCAGCGCCAGTCACAGAATTCCCGCTCATGGCCATCAGGCGGGGACTGGATATTTATCTCCGCCTCTTCGCCCATGAAGCGGAAGGCATACCACTTCTGCGCCTGGCCACGGTATTTCCCCTTGCGGGTGCGTTCCAGCACCTGAGGGGGAAAATCATAGGTGAACCATTCGGGGGCTTCGGCGATCAACTCGATGGAGCGGATCGACGTTTCCTCGTAGAGCTCGCGTTTGGCCGCAAGCAGGGGATCCTCACCCGGGTCAATACCGCCTTGTGGCATCTGCCAGGCGTGCTCCGGCTCCGCGTCGTGTTCCGGAACGCGCTTTCCCACCCATACGAGGCCTTTCGCGTTCACGAGCATGACGCCCACGCAAGGACGATAGGGAAGCGTCTCCACGTCGATCGTCACCGCGAACTAGTTCCCGACCGAGCGATCGATAGAGGCGCTGACCGGGATGAGTTGCAAGCCGCGCTCCTCCAGCGTCCTGGACCATTCGGCAAGTTGTTCGATCGTCACCGGTAATGCGGAGGCGCCGCCAACCGCCATGCCTTGCGCCCGCGCGACGCCTTCAAGCTGAAGCAGGCGCGAGGTGATTTCATCGGGCTTCGGCACTTCATCAAGCACGATGTCGACCTTGGAGAACGGCGTGTGTTCCCCGCTTGCCACGGTCGCCGCGACGCTGCGCGACGACGAACCGTCGTCGAGATACATCAGTCCGCGATCGGTGACCTGGGAAAAGAGGCCTTGCAGCGCCGCTTCGTCCGAGGTGAAACGGGCGCCGGTATAGTTGGTCACACCCACATAGTTAGTCAGGCGCGACAGCAGCCAGGCGAGGCGGTCGTGGATCTGGTCGGACTTGAGGTTCACGAGAAGCGTGTGGGGGCCGGGGTCGTTGTCGGGATAATCGAAAGGCTCCAGAGGAAGCTGAAGCAGCATCTCGTGACCCTGCTGCCTTGCCCGTTGCATCCAGCGGTCGAGGCTCGACCCGTAGGGGGCGAAGGCGAAGGTGGTTTCCGGCGGCAATTTCTCGATCGCCATTTGCGTCGTCGTTTGCGACAACCCCAAGCCGCCGACCACGATGGCGATCTTCGGCACGTTGGGGAAGGAATTGTCGGCCGGCCGCGCGTAGAGATCGAGCGGTCGCAGCCCGTCGGCTGAAACGGCGGGAAGCGGGCCGTAGGGGCCGGGTTCCATCACGCGGGAATCGGCCCGGATAGAAAGACTTGAGGGGATCGGCGGAGTTACGCCGGCGGCAACGGTCTGCGACAAATCGGGGTTCGGTTCGAACCTGGGGCCGAGAGGCTTCTGGGCTTCTCTCTTGCCGTTTGCGGTTTGCGAGGAGGATTCGTCGTTGAGTACCGGATCGATGCCGACGACGCCGATGTCTCGCGCGGAAAGGCCTTCCAACGATCGTTCGAGGCGAACCACAGCCGTCGGTTCGCCGCCAAGGGGGTCGTCCACGACGCCGATCCAGACCAGTGCGGTAGTGATCAGAATGACGAGAAGGCCGGCCCCGACGAGGCCGAACGGCAAGCGCATGATTTTGCGCTTGCCCAGTCCGAGGGGAGCGGACAGATCATTCGAGCTCATATTCGGTCAAACCGCCTTTGCCGCATCGCCGGGCCACTCCCTCAATGACCTGGAGTCGATCTGCGTTGATATTCGAACCGGCTACTAGCGACTTGGCCGATCAGTTGGGAACGGATGCCTTCTGCTCACCGGTTGGCGGGAAGGCGCTGTGTACCTGGATGCCCCGCAACAGGTCGAGGGCAAGCTTGAGCTGCGCGTCGTCCTTCGGGTCGGTCGGAACGTAGGCCTGGCTGCCGGAGCCTTCGTTCTCCTCGCCGTCTTCCGCTTGCAGATGGCCGCGCAAGCCTGCTTCGCCCTTGGTCTCGGCCTTGCCTTTCAGTTCGTCGGGCAGTTCCTGAAGGACTTCGATGTCGGGCTCGATGCCCTTGGCCTGGATGGATGTGCCGGAGGGCGTGTAGTAACGCGCCGTGGTCAGGCGGATGGCGCCATTCGCGCCAAGCGGGATGATCGTCTGCACGGAGCCCTTGCCGAAGGAGCGGGTGCCGAGAATGGTCGCGCGGCGATGGTCCTGCAGCGCACCCGCCACGATCTCCGAGGCCGAAGCCGAACCGCCGTTCAGCAGCACGATCACCGGAACGCCTTTGACGAGGTCGCCGGAACGGGCGTTGTAGCGCTGCGTTTCCTCGCTGTTGCGCCCGCGTGTGGAGACGATCTCGCCACGGTCGAGGAAGGCGTCGGAAACGGCGATCGCCTGATCCAGCAGGCCGCCCGGATTGTTGCGCAGGTCGATCACGAAGCCCTTGAGCCTCGTTTCGCCGATGGATTTCGTCAGTGATTCGATACCGTCGCGCAAGCCATCGAACGTCTGTTCGTTGAATTGGGTGACGCGGATGTAGCCGACATCGTCCTCTTCTCGGAAGCGCACGGACTTGATGCGGATGACGTCCCGCTTGATGGAAAATTTCAGCGCTTCGTCGGCGCCCTCGCGGCGAACCGTGATTTCGATTTCGGTGCCCACGGCGCCGCGCATGCGCTCGACCGCTTCGTTGAGGGTCAGGCCCTGCACCTGTTCGCCGTCGAGGTGGGTGATCAGGTCGCCGGCCAGCACGCCGGCCTTGAATGCCGGTGTGTCGTCGATAGGTGTGACGACCTTGACGAGCCCGTCTTCCATGGTGACCTCAATGCCGAGGCCGCCGAATTCGCCGCGGGTCTGCACCTGCATGTCGCGGAAGTTCTTCGGCGACAGGTAGCTGGAATGCGGATCGAGCGACGACAGCATGCCGTTTATCGCCGATTCGATCAGCTTCGCGTCATCCGGCGTCTCGACATAGTCGGACCGGACACGTTCGAACACATCTCCGAACAGGTTGAGCTGCCTGTAGGTGTCGGATGCGGCGGCGTTTGCGACACCGCTGACGCGTACCGGAACTTGCGACAGCGTCGTCACGGCGGTTGCGCCCATAACGACACCAACCAGGAGTAGTGAGGCTTTCCGAATCATCCGCGAACCTTTTCGTCTTCGGCTCGATCCCACCATGGCGATGGATCGATCGCGATGCCGTCTTTTCTGAATTCAACGTAGAGGACGGGCTGAGTCGCTGCAAGGTCAAGGGTCGCTGCACTTGCCAATTGCGTCGATCCCATCTCCGCCACGGGTTCCCCGGCGAGAACGAACTGCCCCAACTCCACGTCTATGCGTCCCAATCCGGCAAGAAGGATATGATACCCGTCGCCGGCGTTCAGGATCAAGAGCTGGCCGTAGGAACGGAACGGTCCGGCATAGACCACCCAGCCATCGGTCGGCGCCGTAACCTGGGCACCGGAACGGGTGGCGATGGACTGGCCCTCGGTCAAACCGCCGAATCCGTCGTCTTCGCCAAAGCTTCTGAGAGAGGAGCCGGCCACCGGAAGCGGCAGGTTTCCTTTCGTGTTCACAAATGCGACAGCGGGCGCCAGCCGGCCCGGATCGGCAAAGGGTGCCGCGGCGGTTTCCGTTTCGCCGGCCTTCGCCCGTGCGGCTTCGGCGGCGCGCGCCTCTTCCGCCGCCCTGCGCGCGCTTTCGATTTCTTCTTCGATGGAGGCTATCAGCGTCTTCAGGGACGTCGCCTGCTCCGCCAGTTGCGCTGCGCGTTCGCGCTCGGATTCCAGTTCGGCCTGGTTTCTCGCGCGCTGTTCCCTTTTGGAGGCCAGTATCAGTTCCACGCGCTTGCGCTCTTCGGCAAGGCGCCCGGCATCGGTCGTCAGCCGGTCCCGCTCCGCCGCGATGGAGACTTTCAGCCGACGCAATTCCTTCAGGTCGCTCGACAGCGCCTGAGTTTCGATGTGAACTTCCGGCATGACCGCGTTGAGAAGTAGCGCGCCGCGAACGGCGCCGATCGCGTCTTCCGGCCTTACCGCGAGCGCGGGCGGCGGACGCTGGCCGATCCGCTGCAGCGCGGATAGCACTTCCGTCAATACGCCTTCCCGTTCTCTCAAAGAAGCCAGCACGGTTTCCTCGTTCCTCACCAGGCGGCCAAGCCGCGCCTCGGTTGCCGCCAACTGGTCCTCAAGCGCCTTGACCCGCTGTGCGGTGCGCAAAAGGTCTACGTTGAGCGCCTCCCGGTCCCGGTCGATCGCGCGGATCTCGCGGGCGATCGCCGCCTGCCTTTCGGCCGACAGCTCGATGTCCTGCGTAAGGGCGCCCAGTTCCTTTTCCCGCTCGGCGATCCGTCCGCTCAAGGCGCTCTCGTCGGCGCCTTCGCCCGGCGTATCCTGCCCTGACGCGGCAGTTGCGCCGAATAGGAGGCACAGACTCAACAAGAAAGCCGTCACGGCGTCCCGAGCCCGGGCTGACCCAATGCGCATACCCACCCCTTGAGAAACGTTCGAACAGGTCGCAACCATGGCCGGGTGCTTTTTCTGCACCGTCATCTCGCCTGTCCGTTTCCCTCAGGATGGCTCCGTCACGTTAATGAATCGTCAACCATAACGACCGTTCGCGCGGAGGCCCCATCGATCATTCGTTCGCTAGTTTACAAATGAGGCAGAATACGGGCGTTGGAATGGTTATGCCCAATCGGCAGGCGATATCATGCGCGGTGATAGGGGTGACCACTCAAAATCGTGATCGCGCGATAAACCTGTTCGGCGGCAAGACTGCGCACGATCTGGTGCGGCCATGTCATCGGCCCGAAGGCGAGTTTCAGCTCCGCTGCGTTCAACACTTCGTCACCGTGCCCGTCCGGCCCGCCGACGAGGAGGGCGATGGCCGGTGCGCCGCTGTCTTTCCAGCTTTCGAACCGTGCGGCAAAGGCCTCGCTCGTGAACGTCTTGCCGTTTTCGTCGAGTGCGATGACGATACACCCTGCCGGCAGCGCCTTCATGAGTGCGCGCGCTTCGTTTGCCTTGCGCTCTTCCGCGCGCGGCGAACGGTCTTCCGGTATTTCGATTTCTTGCGCGGAGGATATTCCAAGCGGGCGACCGGCCTTGCCGATCCGCTCTGCGTATCTGTCGAAAAGCTGCCGTTCGGCGCCGGCTTTCAGGCGTCCGATAGAGGCGAACAACACACGCACAAGCCGCTGCCGGAAAAATCCGGTCCCTGAATAAGATACTGCCCGTCAGGCGTGCTTCAGCCCGATAGTCTGGGTGTCGCCGGAATGTCGGCGGACCACATCTTCTCGATGTTGTAAAAGCCGCGCACTTCCGGACGGAAAATGTGGATCACCACATCTCCGGCGTCGATCAGCACCCAGTCGCAAGCCGAAAGTCCTTCGACCCGCGCCGCTCCGTGCCCGGAGTCCTTGAGATCGCGCAATAGATGATCGGCGATGGCGCCCACGTGCCGGTGAGAACGGCCCGAGGTGACCACCATGTGATCGGCGATCGCGGATTTTCCGGTGATGTCGATTGAAACGGTGTCCTCGGACTTGGAGTCTTCCAGACTGGCGAGGACGATATCGAGCAGATTGCCGCGCTTGGCAACGGAAATCGCTTCATCCTGATGAGAGGACGCCACGGTCCCCTCGGATTCAAAGGTCATGCTCAGACGTGTAGCCCTTCGTCTGGAGCATATCCCGCGAAATCAGAACCGGATTTCGCGACACTGATATGCTCAAGCCATTGATTCAGGGGCGTTTCCTTGTCACGAAAGCGATGCCGCTTTCGTGGAAAGCGCTCCAGGTCAGGGATAACGCGGACCAACCCGCGTATCCGGAAGCTCGATTCTGGTCGCTCGAACATGCTTCGCGCATGATCGAAACCAGATCGAACGACTGTAAAGATAAGCGATCCGGATCGACATTTTCAAGATGTGGCGGGCCGGCGAAAGGTGCGAACAGAGCCGGAATGCGTTTTAGAGCCTCATTGACCCGCAACTGTCACACGCCCGCAACGCTGTGCCCGCAACATTGTCGAGGACGTATCGTCGAGGCGGGTGTGCAGGAAAGTCCAGGCCGGCGCGGGGGTGTCGGCAAGGCGCGCGGCCAGGCGTTCGTCGCGCCGATACGGCGCATAAGCGGTTGCCGCAACCGATTTCAGTGCCGCGAAGGACGCCCCGGGCCGGTCCACGACGATCACCGGTACGCTTTCCAGGATGGAACGCCAGGCCCGCCAGCGATGGAAGGTCATCAGGTTATCGGCGCCGATAACCCAGGCGAATTGCAGATTCGGGCGGATATCCCGCAGTTTTGCGAGCAGGCTGGCGGAATAGGTCGTGCCGGCCAGCGCCTCGAAGGCGGTTACCTTCATGCGCGGGTGGCGGGTCAGTTTTTTTACCGCTTCCACCCGCTCCTCGAGGGGCGCGAGCCCGCCGCGTTCCTTCAGCGGGTTGCCGGGTGTGACCAGCCACCATATCTGGTCGAGGCCGCAGCGTTTCAGCGCCGTTTCGGCAACCATCCTGTGGCCGGAGTGTGGCGGGTTGAACGACCCGCCGAACAGGCCGATCCGGTTGCCGGGTTCGGCATGGGGCAGCCGCATCCACTCCGCAGGCGGCACTGCAATGAGGCCGGCTGTCATTGCCGGCCCGTCATGGCCGGGTCTGGCCGGAGCCGCGCACCCGGTACTTGAAGCTTGTCAGTTGCTCCAGACCAACGGGTCCGCGCGCATGCATGCGTCCCGTCGCGATGCCGATCTCCGCGCCCATGCCGAATTCTCCGCCGTCTGCGAATTGCGTCGAGGCGTTGTGCACGAGGATCGCCGAATCCACTTCGTTGAAAAACTTCTCCACCGCTGCCGCATCCTCGGCGATGATGCCGTCCGTGTGATGCGACCCATAGGTCTCGATATGGTCGATGGCCTCGTCGATGCCGTCGACGATCTTCACGGACAGGATCGCGTCGAGATATTCGCTGCGCCAGTCTTTTTCATCGGCCGGTTTTGCGCCCGCGAAGTACGTTTTGACTTTTTCCTCGCCGCGAATTTCACAGCCGCGCTCTTCAAGCGCGCGGAGGATCGGCGCGAGGTGGGTATCGGCAACCGTGCGGTCGACAAGAAGCGTTTCCAGCGCGCCGCAGATGCCTGTGCGCCGCATTTTCGCATTCGTCACCACATCCACCGCCATTCCCAAGTCCGCTGAACGGTCGATGAAAAGGTGGCAGATTCCCTCAAGATGCGCGAAAACGGGTACTCGCGCTTCCGTTTGCACGCGCTCGACCAGGCTCCGTCCACCGCGCGGCACGATCACATCTACCTGGCCGTTCAGGCCCTTCAGCAATTCTCCCACAGCCCCCCTGTCGGTGACGGGCACGAACTGGATAGCCGCCTCCGGCAGACCTGCGGCCTTCAAGCCTTCGACAAGGCTTGCGTGAATGGCAATGTTGGAGCGGATGGTGTCCGACCCGCCACGCAAAATGGCAGCGTTACCCGCTTTCAGGCAAAGCGCGCCAGCATCCGCCGTCACATTCGGGCGGCTTTCGTAGATGATGCCGATCACGCCGAGCGGCGTTCTCACCCGCTCGATCTTAAGCCCGTTCGGGCGGTCCCAGGAATCGACGACCTTGCCGACGGGATCGTCGAGCCCGGCAATCGCTTCAAGGCTTGCGGCAATCGCCTCGATCCGCTCTTCACTGAGCGTGCCGCGGTCGAGATAGGCGGGCGTCTGGTCGTTCGCCTTCATCGCGGCGATGTCCTGAGCGTTCTCCGAAAGGATTTCCGCCGTGTGGGCGCGCAGACTTTCCGCCATGGCATTAAGGGCCGCGTTCTTTGTGGCGGTCGGTGCCGTTGCAAGCTTGCGTGCGGCCGCGCGTGCGTTCGCGCCCATTTCGAGCATCAGCTCTTCGATATTGGCCTGACCGGCCACCGCTTCCTGCAACATCGCTCTTGTCCTGTAAATTCCGAGTGTCGTTCTTTTTGTGGTCTACATGTTTCTTTCAACGGCCGCCCCGTCAAGGACCAGGTCGTCCCGGTGGATCATCTCCGCACGACCGGCGTAACCCAAAATCGCCTCGATTTCGCGGCTGTTGCGCCCGAGAATGAGGCTCGCCTCCGGGAAATCGTAAGCCACAAGGCCGCGTCCTATGAGACGCCCCGCATCGTCCAGGAGGCGCACGGCGTCGCCACGTGAAAAGTCGCCGTCGATGGCCCTCACGCCGGCGGGCAAAAGGCTCTTGCCGCTTAGCAGGGCGCGTACGGCCCCGGTATCGAGGTGCAGCGTGCCACGCGTTTCCAGATGCCCTCCGATCCAGGCCTTGCGCGCCGAGCCGGGGGTGGATGAGGCGAGAAACCACGTCGCGCGGGCGTCGCCATCGATCGCGGTGAGCGGGTTGAGACGCTTGCCGCTCGCAATCGCCATCACCGTACCGGCCGAAGTCGCGATCTTGGCGGCCTCGATCTTGGTCTTCATCCCGCCGCGCGAAAGTTCCGACCCGGCGGAGCCCGCCATGGCTTCGATTTCTTCCGTGACAACCGGAACGACGGGAATGAACAGCGCATCCGGATCGCTCGCGGGCGGGGCGGTGTAAAGGCCGTCGACATCGGAAAGCAGAACCAGGCACTCGGCACTCACCATCGTCGCGACGCGCGCGGCGAGCCGGTCGTTGTCGCCGTAGCGGATTTCGGAGGTCGCCACGGTATCGTTCTCGTTGACGATCGGGATCGCGCCGAATTTCAAGAGCGTCGATACGGTTTCGCGAGCGTTGAGGTAGCGCCGGCGTTCTTCCGTGTCGCCAAGGGTAAGCAGGATCTGACCGGCCGTGAGGCCGCGCGCGCCCAGGCTCTCGGAATAGGCGCGGGACAGAGAGATTTGCCCGACGGACGCCGCTGCCTGGGCCTGTTCCAGTTTCAGCGGCCCCTTCGGCAGGCCGAGGACACCGCGCCCGAGCGCGATGGACCCTGAGGATACGACAATGATTTCCGCCCCGCCCCTTGCGAGTTTCTGAAGATCATCGGCAAGGGAGTCCAGCCATTCGCGCTTGAGACGGCCGTTATCGACGAGAAGGGATGAGCCGATCTTCACGACAATACGCCTGAAATCGGCCAGATGCATGGGGGTGGCGGTCGTGGTCATGTCATTATGCCTCAAGGCCGCCAGGGCTCTTCGAGCTTGGAGGGAACCTGATTCGCCTCAACCTCCTTGTCGCGGTCGATCGCGCGAACCATCATGCGCAAGGTCCGGTCGATGTTCTCGCGGCTTGCCGAGGAAATAACGATTGGCTTCTGGCCGCAGGCTGCTTCCAGCGCCTTCTCCTTTTCCTCGCGCACTTCCGGCGTCAGCGCGTCCGCCTTGGAAAGGGCGACTATCTCGGGCTTGTCGGTCAGGCCGTGGCCGTAGGCCTCCAGTTCGCCGCGCACGACCTTGTAGGCGTTCCCCGGGTCTTCATCCGTCCCGTCGACGAGGTGAAGCAGAACGCGCGTGCGCTCGACGTGGCCGAGAAAACGGTCACCCAGCCCCACGCCGTCATGCGCGCCTTCGATGAGCCCCGGAATATCCGCCAGCACGAATCCCCGCCCGTCGATTTCCACGACGCCGAGGTTCGGGTGCAGCGTCGTGAAGGGATAGTCGGCGATCTTCGGCTTGGCGGCGGATACGGCTGCAAGAAAGGTCGATTTGCCGGCATTGGGAAGCCCGACAAGACCTGCATCCGCAATCAGCTTGAGCCTCAGCCAGATCCACTTTTCCTCACCGGCCAAACCCGGATTGGCATGGCGCGGCGCCTGGTTCGTCGAGGATTTGAAGTGCGAATTGCCGAAGCCGCCGTTGCCGCCTTTCAAGAGCAGAAACCGCTGGCCGGGCTGCGTCATGTCCGTGATCGGCGTATCGTTGTCCTCTTCCAGGATTTCGGTGCCGACGGGAACGCGCAGGATCACATCCTCGCCTTTGCCGCCCGTGCGGTTGCGGCCCATTCCATGGGTGCCGGTCTTCGCCTTGAAGTGTTGGTGATAGCGGTAATCGATCAGGGTATTCAGCCCTTCGACGCATTCGATCCATACATCGCCGCCGCGCCCGCCGTCGCCGCCGTCCGGGCCGCCGAACTCGATATATTTCTCACGGCGAAAGGAGACGCATCCGGCACCGCCGTCGCCGGAGCGTACGTAAATCTTCGCCTGATCGAGAAACTTCATTCCACCAGCTCTTTTTCCGCTTCCTGCTCCGCCGCATGCTGCGTCGTCGTCAGGAAGGTGTTTCGTTCAAGGCGCAGAACAAGCGATGGCATGGCCTCGCCCCTAGCTTGCGACGCGCAGTTCCCGCTTGCCGTTTCCTCAAAGCCCAGTTTGCGCAAAACGGCGATCGAGGTCGGATTTTCCGCCATGGCCTCCGCCTCCACGCCATGCGCGTCGAAGGTTGAGAAAAGCCATGTGAGTGCGGCATGCGCCGCTTCGCTCATATAGCCCCGGCCCCAGAAAGGCCGGCCAAGCCAATAGCCGATCCGGGGTGTTTCCCGCAACTTCCGAAACGAAATGGCTCCGATGAGCCCGCTCCCGTCGTCGATCGCGAAAGTCTGCTCGTCCTTTCCATCCGTTGCGCGGATGTGCTCCAGCCATTCGATTGCGTTTCGCCGCTCGTAAGGGTGCGGGACGACCGCCAGCATTTTTGAGACTTCGAAATCGCCGGCAAATTCGACCACCCGGTCGATGTCGTGATCGCACGGAGTGCGCAGCGTCAGGCGAGCTGTCTTCAGATTATCCGTCATGATGAATATCTCTTTTCGAATTCTTTTCGTTCAAGGCACATCGTAAAGTTCTCGACCACTTCGCCCCTGGCTCTTGAATACCTTTTACACTGGCCTGTGGAGACAAAGCCAATCTTCTCAAGCAGCTTGCGCGAGCGCCCGTTGTCCTTGAATACGCGTGCGGCGAATCCAGGCGCGCCATGCGCCTCGAAAGCCCAGTCGAGAACCGCCTGGGCAGCCTCGAAGGCATATCCGAAACCTTGAAACGGCCTGCCGATCCAGTATCCGAGCGTCGGCAGTTTTGCGTATTCCTCCAGGTCGCCGGGCGCTTCCATGGCCACCACGCCGATGAAGACCCCGCCGAGAGTGACCGCGAAAACGGCCTCCCTGACGGCAGGGTTACAGGAAAGCGCCTCTTCCACGAAAGTTTCGGCCGAGCCTTCTTCATAGGGCCAGGCGAAACCGGTCGTCCAGCGCGCAACCTCGAAATCGCGCCCGCCGAGCTTCTCTATCGCATCGGCATCCGCCGGCAGGAGCGGGCGCAGAACAAGTCGCCGCGTTCTGAGCTCCGGCGGTTTCATGACGCGCGCGCCCACTTCTTCAGGGCCTGCCATGTGCTGCGTTCCAGGTAGAAACGCTCGACCGAAACGGCGCCGCCCGCGGCCCGTGACTGGATCATGCTCTGGTCGCGATACTGAAAGCCGCATTTCACCAGGACCCGCCTCGAGGCCGGATTGATGATGCGGATTGCGCCTTCGAGCCGTGAAATCGGCGTGTTCGTGAAGACGTGATCGATCAGGGTCTGAGAGGCTTCCGTCGCATATCCCTTGCCCTGGAACGGCTCGCCGATCCAGTAGCCGAGATGAACCTCGCCCGAATCCCCGAACGCGCCGAAACCCGCAGCGCCGATGAAGCGGCCGGTCGACTTCAGCCTGACCGCAAATTTCGCCCATCGCGGACCGTTGTCCTCGCAGCGCGCCACCATTTCGCGCGCATCTTGAAGGCTGAAGGGATGCGGCATCGTCGCCAGCATCGAGGCGATCTTTCGGTTGTTTGCCAGATAGACGATGTCCGCGAGATCGTCGTTACGCGGCGCGTCGAGGCGCAGCCGCGCGGTTTCCTGCGGCGTCAAGGCCGCATCCGGACTTCTCTCTTCACTGTCTTCCCTCAGATCGGCAACCATATTGTCCTCCCGGCGGACGGATAAAAGAAAAAGGGGAGATGGCGTCCCATCTCCCCTTGATCTCTTTGGATCGCGCCGGTTTTCAAAACCGTCCGGGTCGATGAGACGCCGGCGGTTTCAAAGGACACGTCGGCGTTACTCCGCGGCTGCCATTACCGGGAGTACGTTGATAAAGGTTCGGCCGTTGGTTTTCTGCTGGAAGGCCACCTTGCCCTCAACCGTGGCGAAGATCGTATGATCCTTGCCCATGCCGACGCCCGTGCCCGGATGCCACTTCGTGCCACGCTGACGGGCGATAATGTTGCCCGGAATCACGTGCTCGCCGCCGTACTTCTTGACGCCGAGGCGGCGGCCTGCGGAATCGCGGCCGTTACGGGACGAACCACCTGCTTTTTTATGTGCCATGACGAAACTCCTCGTCCGATTTCTTCAGTTCAGGATCTCAAGGGCGCAGGCAATTACTTGCCTGCCAGCTCCTTGGCCTGCTCGACCCAGTTTTCGCGCTCGATGCGGCCCTTGAAGCTCAGGGCCTCGTCGACGCGGGCGATGTCTTCAGCCGTGAAGGCGGCGATCTGCGCATAGGTGGTGATGCCGAGCGCGTTCAGCTTGCCTTCGAGGACCGGACCGACGCCGCCGATCTTCTTCAGATCGTCCTTTTCGCCTTCGGGCGCGGTGAAGAGGACCGGAAGTTCGGCTTCGGCCGTTTCTTCCTTGGCCGCAGCCGGCTTTTCGTCCTTCTTGGCCTCGGCCTTCTTCGCCTTGGCGCCATTCGTCAGGATGTCTGTGATCTTGACGAGCGTGAAAGCCTGGCGATGGCCGTTGCGGCGGCGCGAATTCTGACGGCGACGCTTCTTGAAGACGATGATCTTGCGGTTACGTCCCTGTTCCACGACTTCGGCAACGACGGTCGCGCCTTCGACGGTCGGGGAACCGATCGTGGTGTCGGCGCCGTTGCCAACCATGAGAACTTCGTCGAAAACGACGGATTCGCCGGCTTCCGCCGGCATTTTCTCGACCTTCAGGAGGTCGTCTGCGGCAACCGTGTACTGCTTGCCGCCGGTTTTGATCACTGCGAACATGTCGCGCACGTCCTTCTTTTCGTTTTTACATTCGCCCGGCGGTTTGCCGGGCTTGCTTCGTTCGTATCCTTCGGCGCCGTCACTGCGCCGCGAATTCGCGCAGATCGGGACTTGTCGGTGCCGGGCTTGCTTTTCTGCCCGGAAACTTTCCCAATGCCTCAGCTGTCGGCCGGGAAGTCCCTTCAAACACATCGACCCGCCAAAGCGGGAACGTCTGCGCTGACGAAGGGTTGGAGAGCCTCGGATTACGACGTGGAAGGAACCGTTCCTTCGACGAAGCGCCTGGACTATACGGATTGACGAGGCAAAGTCAATCGATACGCGCCGCATATCGCGCCAATTTCGATAGAGTTTCTGCCATGATCACAGGACCCGGCCGCGATACGTCTTCATGGTCGTGGCCTGGCTTGCAGATTGCCCGGCTGCGAGCTTCCGGTAAATTGTCTGTTCGGGCGGGGCAGGGGAAGCCGCGGTTACCAGGTTGCCCACGAAGGCGCATTGCCGTTCGTCGGTAAATGAGCGTGCATTTTTCCAGGCTTTTCCACCCTTGCGGAAAACCGTTATCACCCCCCTTGTTAAGTGCAATTCGCTTGGCTATGTTCCGCGCCACCTGAGGCCAAATACAGCCCAATGCGGAGAGGTGCCGGAGTGGTCGAACGGGGCGGTCTCGAAAACCGTTGAGCGCGCAAGCGTTCCGAGGGTTCGAATCCCTCTCTCTCCGCCAGTTCCCACTTTTATATTTCAATTAGCGTCGTGTGTTCGCGAGGGTAGGGCGTCTCTATCCCTTGCATCGGGACGCGGCCCGCTGTCGACATGCAGATTTCATGCCCCCAAGCTGGCGGGTTTGGTCTGATGCCGCGCAGAGATCCGTCTGCCTGTATCGCCTGCAATTCGCCGATCGTCGGTGCAAGTTGCCGGCTTTCGATATTCGCAAGTATTTCGATGCGGCGACATTGGGCGGTTCCACGCGCTTGTGGGAAGCGGAAGTACCTAAAATCGCTCACTTTCTTCCGGGGAAACCGATTGTTAAACGGCCTCCTTTAGTCTGTCGTTGCGAATAACGCTGCCCGAAAGCGCCAAATAATGTTGCGGAGGCAAATTGTGAAAGGTCGAAAGACTGCGATGCAATGCAGTTCAAGCGTAGCTCGCCATGCGGGCTTCGTGATAATCGGCCTTGCCGTGGCGGTCGGGCTTTCGCTCATAGTTCACTATCTCATGTTCTTGGGTGAGGAAATCAATCCTTACCAGAGGGCACTTGCCGCCGCCGTTACAGTGCCGGCCGCCGTCGCGGTTCCCATGCTGGTCTATATCGGAGTCCTGCGGGAGCGCCTCAGGC
Organism: Hongsoonwoonella zoysiae; assembly: GCF_013266695.1. Taxonomy (GTDB): domain Bacteria; phylum Pseudomonadota; class Alphaproteobacteria; order Rhizobiales; family Stappiaceae; genus Hongsoonwoonella; species Hongsoonwoonella zoysiae. Next base: position 398,555 of record NZ_JABRXF010000001.1, on the reverse strand, counting down.
GATTTAGGCACGAGCGGAACTTCGCGGCGGCGCACGATCCGTCGACGGAAGTGCTCAATGGAAACGCCTTTGCCACGCTCGTGGAGCGGCGGAGGTCGGTTTCCGTTTCAGAAGCGGGGAGGACGTTCGGCGCGTTCGTCATTATCGAGGCCGAATGCGCACGGACGATCAATCGCGACCACGGTTACGAATGGGGTGAGGAATCCATGCGGCGGGTCGCCTCGGTCATTCGGACCAGCGTTCGCCGGAGCGATATAATCGGACGGCTTAGCGATCATTCGTTCGGAATATTCCTTCCAGGCGCTGGCGAAGAACAGGCGCGCGACGTGGGCGAACGGATCCGCGAGGCGGTTGCGAATGCCCCATTCCTTGCGGAAGGGCAGGCCATTCATCTGAAGCTCGATATCGGCGGTGTCATCTTCGAAGATCAGATCGAATTGAAGAACATGATGCGGATCGTTTCCGAGCAGGTGGAGCTGGCGCGCCGCGGCGGAGAAGAGATACGCTTCGACTGTTATTCCGCCGAAAGAAAGCCGGCATCCCTTGGGTGTAGTGCCTGATCTTACAATACGCATTTGATTTCCGAAGGGGAAATCTGAAAACAGTTTGCCCAGCAGCGTGATACTTGGGTATTTCTGGTCCCGGTGAACGGGAGTGTCTTACGTGTTGCTGCCTCGAAACATTTTTCCAATAGTTCTCTGTTTGCTGTTGGCCGTTGCAGGGCAGGAGCATTCGCTGGCCGCGGGCGATCGGGCGACTGTTCGCCAGTTCGATCCGGCTTCCGGAAGGTGGGTGCTCAAGGAGCGCAGCCTGTCGTTCAAGGCTCCGTGGGAAGATCCCGATCTGAAGCCGAAGGTCGTTCCCTTCGAGGAGAAGCTTGAGGCGGGCACGATCGTCGTGGATACGGGGAAGCGTCGACTGTTCCACGTGCGGGGAGACGGTACGGCCGTCCGATACGGGATTGGCGTAGGCCGCGAGGGGTTTTCCTGGCGCGGGCGCGAGCGTGTCTCTCGCAAGGCAAAATGGCCCGATTGGCGCCCTCCGGCGGAAATGATCCGCCGGGAGGCAAGGGAGGGACGACAGTTGCCGTCCGTTATTCACGGCGGGCCGGAAAACCCCCTTGGCGCGAGAGCGCTCTATCTGGGGCAAACGCTTTACCGAATCCATGGAACCAACCAGCCATGGACGATCGGAAGGGCTGTTTCCTCCGGTTGCATAAGGATGACGAATGAAGACATTTCCGCGCTGTTCGATCAAGTGACGCTCGGGACAATGGTCATCGTGAGATGAGGTGATCTCCCAGTTTTGAAATTTTCGAAATTTCGCTTCCACCGGCTCCGCCTGCCGTCGGTGTGAGGTGTTGCAGAACTGCAACTTAGTTTCTAAATGCGGCATCGCAGCAACGGAAAACCCTGTATTCTCCGAGGTCCGTTTACTCATCTCTCTTGTTACATCGTTAAGCTTGCCATAGCGTGACGCAGTCTCGACGCCGCATCGGCGCGGGGGAATTTCAATCGACGAATTGCCGGCAGCCTTGAACGTAAATGCTGGCTCCCGGGGGGATGGAGTAGATGCCGCGTATTTCTCGTGTCTTGGCTGCAGCTCTGCTTGGTACGGTTGCGTCATTCAGCAATGATGCCAATGCGTTGTCTCTCAAGGAAGCACTGTCCGTTGCACTGGAATCCAACCCGGAGATCGGTCAGGCGATCGAGAACCGCGAGGCGATCGAGTTCGAATTGCGGCAGGCCCGCGGGCTCTACCTGCCGAGCCTTGACCTTGAAACTTCCGTTGGCGTCCGTCGTCTCGATAACCCATCGCGCCGTGCCTCGCGATTGGACGATGATCCGCTTTACCCGGCGGACGTAGGCCTTACGCTGACGCAAACGCTGTTCGACGGCGGTAACCGGCGGGCGGAACTTGACCGCCAGGCGGCGCGCGTGGATTCCGCCTCCTTTCGCGTTCTTGAGCGCTCCGAAACGATAGGTTTGCAGGTCGTTCGCGAATATCTGGAATATATTCTCCAGGTCCAGATCGTGAACGAGAACCGCGGAAACGTCGCGTTCCATCAATCGATAAACGGCGAGATCAGAACGTTGATCGAAGGGGGGGTGCTGACCGAGGCCGATCGCCAGCAGGGGATCGAGCGACTGCAGTCGGCCCAGGCGCGTCTCATAGAGACCGAGGAAGAACTGGAGGCTGCGAAAATCCGGTTCTACCGTTTGGTCGGCAAGCCGATAAAGAACCCGTCCATGCCCGCCTCGGTCGCGGGCGCGTTGCCTCAGTCGCTCAACGCCGCGATCGGTACTGCGCGCCAGAGTAATCCCCGGGTGAAAGTGGCCGTCGCAGATATCGATGCCGCGGAAGCTCTCGTCAACGCAGCCCGCTCGGACTACTTTCCGCAGATCAGCCTGGAGGCCGGCGGGTCCACTGGTTACGACGTGAACGGCGATGACGGGCGTACGAGCGACTTGCAGGCGCGTGTCGTGGCGCGCTGGAATCTTTACCGGGGAGGTATCGACAAGGCGAACGAGCAAGAGCAGGTCCGCAGGGCGAGCGAACAGCGCCTGGTGTTACACCAGGTGCATCGCGAAGTCGAAGAGGCCGTGCGCATCTCCTGGGACAGGCGCCAGCGCCAGATCGAGCTGGCACGATCGCTCAGCGCTCAGGCCGCGACGAATGCGCGGATCGTGGAAGCCTACCGCGAACAGCTTGTGGTCGGCAGGCGCTCTCTGCTTGACGTTCTTGATGCGCAGAATACGCGTGTGAATGTCAATATCCTGGCGAAGACCGCACAATTCGCGTCGCTTTTTGCCGAATATCGCCTGCTGGCGGCGACCGGAACGCTTCTGGACACCATGCAAGTCGCCGCAGCAAAGCAGTCCGATGCCTACGCTCGCGAGGAATTCGACGTGCCTCCGACCCCGCCGACGGAAACCTACAAGCGGGTGCCGTCTCATCAGGAAAATACGTTGCCGCTAGATCTGCTGGCTCCGATTCGAAGCCAGTAGGGAGCCCTCGCGGAGATAGTCTGAAAGGCGCTATTGGAACAGGTTCGGACATTCCCGGTAGAAAGCCGCTCAAACCCGGATACATTCAGGTTTGCGTTCCGGGAGATTGCGCAGTTTCTCGCGCGTCCGAGTTCCGAAACCGTCCTGTTTTCGGATACGCCTTTCGATGAGGCGCATCCATCGTTTGAAGATGTCGAGCGCCTGGCCGCGCGTATCGGCCTCGATGTGGAAGAGCACAGCCGCCGCGATCTTCTGAGCGGCTCGGCCGATTTGCCGTTGCTTGTGGTTTACGAGGACGGTACGGCGCTCGCCCTCCTGGAGGCTTTGCCCGACAATTCGATCCGTACGTCGTTATTGCCCGGCTCGGGTGAGGATGAGGGCGTTCCTCTCATCGATGTGCTTTCGAAGAAGATTCGCCTGATAGTCTCCTTCAGTGTCGTTTACCTGAACCGGTCAGAGACGGCTCAGGTCGGTGAGGGGAGCAGAATCGAGCGCCATCATTGGCTGGCGTCGACGCTTGCGCCTTTCTGGCGATCTTATTTACAGGTTGCGGTGACGGCCTTGTTCGTGAACATGCTGGCGCTCGCTACCCCGCTGTTCGTCATGAACGTCTATGACCGGGTGTTGCCGAACCAGGCAACGGCGACGCTATGGGTCCTGGCGCTCGGGGTGGCGGGCGCTATCCTGTTCGATTTTCTCCTCAAGAGCGTACGCGCGGCGTTGATCGATTATGCGGGCCGCAAGGCGGACCTCAAACTCTCCTACAATCTGTTTGAGAAAGTGCTGCACGCCACGCTTTCCTCCCGGCCGATGTCGACAGGCGAATATGCGAGCCGCGTGACGCAATACGAATTCGTTCGGGAGTTCTTCACATCGAATACGCTGAGCACGATCATCGATAGCGTGTTCGTATTCATATTCATTGGCGTGATCTACAGCGTATCGGGTTGGCTGGCGATCATCCCGGCGATTGCTTTCGTGCTTGCGCTCCTCACGGGGTTTGTCGCCCAATCGAGGATTGGCCGGCGCGTGGCGGCGGCGAATAACGAGGCTGCACAGCGGCAATCGCTCCTCGTCGAGACCATTTCGACGATCGAGACGGTAAAATCTCTGCGGGCCGAGCGCCAGTTGCTGCGCAAATGGAGCGAACTGGCCAAGAACGCGTCGCGGACCGCGGAAGGAATAAAGCAGCTTTCCGCCTGGGCGGCGAACATGACCCAGTTCTTCCAGCAGTTGGTGACAGTGGCGCTGATCGTTGCTGGCGCCTATGAATTTTCGGAAGGCAACATTTCGTCGGGCGCGATTATCGCCACCGTGATGCTTTCAGGCCGCGCCGTCGCTCCGCTGGGGCAGATCGCCCTGACGCTTTCACGCCTGCGTCAGGCGATGCTGTCGCTGCGCATCCTCGATACGATCATGAGCCAGCCCGAGGATCGGCCGCAAAGCGCCGGCTTCGTCAATCGGGAAATCCGTTCGGGCAGCGTTGCATTCAGGTCGGTGTCCTTTTCATATCCAGGGGCGGACAGCCTTGCGCTCAACGATTTCACTCTTTCCATCGAAGCAGGCGAAAAGCTCGGTATTATCGGCCGTGTAGGATCGGGAAAGACGACTGTCGGGCGGCTGATTGCCGGGCTCTATCCACCGACTGACGGCAATCTCCTGATCGACGGCGTGGACATCCGCCAATACCACCCGGCAATCGTGCGATCGGCAGTGGGGTTTTCCTCTCAGAGCGCAGATCTCTTTTCAGGCTCGGTGAAAGAAAACCTGCTCATGGCCAGGCCCGGGGCGAGCGACGAGGAAATCGTCGAGGCGGCCCGGCTGGCTGGCGTCGACGAATTCGTGGCCAGACACCCGAAGGGTTACGACATGCCCGTCGGAGAGCGGGGCAGTCAACTTTCCGGCGGGCAGAGGCAGGCGGTTGCGATCGCCCGGATCCTGCTCAGCAAGCCGCGGATCGTTTTCATGGACGAACCGTCCGGCGCGATGGATCTGGGAAGCGAACGCCAGTTGATCGGTAAGCTCAATCGGGCATTCGACGAAACGGTGACGCTGATCATCTCCACACATCGTTTCAGCATGCTGCAGCTCGTGAAACGGCTGGTGGTTATCGATCAGGGCCGCGTGATAGCTGATGGGCCCAAGGAGCAGGTGATCGCCGAACTTCAGAAAAACGCAAGGGCGAAGGAAGCGCGCGTGACGTAAAGCGCCACCGGACGCGGGATCCGCCCCGTGCGCCGGCGGTGGTTAGGAAGAGAGGAGTGGGGCGATGGATCGTCCTCCTTTATTTGCAAGGCTGGGCCTTCTCGTCATAGGTGCGCTTCTGATCGGCTTTATCGGCTGGGCATCGATAACCGAGGTGGAGGAAATCGCCCGGGGTGAAGGAAAAATCATCCCCATCTCCAAGACCCAGATCGTTCAATCGAGCGAAGCCGGAGTGGTGCAGGAAATCGCCGTCTCTCTCGGGCAGGTCGTGAGAAAGGGGGATTTGATCCTGCGGCTCGACGATACCGCGACGACGGTCTCCCTTGGCGAGTCCGCTGCGCGCGCAAGAGCTCTTCGCGCTCAGATCGCGAGATTGGAACTCGAGGCGGCAGGCCGTTTCGACGAGCCGTACGCCTGTCCTTCCGAAATCGCGGGTGTCGCGCCCGAGATCTGCGAGAACGAGGCGCGCCTCCTGAAGGCGCGTGCCGACAACATAGTGAACAAGCGGGCGGTTTTGATCGAGCGGCGGCGGCAGCGGATGCACGAACTTGACGAGGCTCGTGCGAATATCACAAGGCTGGAAGCCAATCTGGAGGTTACCCAGAAAGAGGCTAGCCTTCTGCGGCCGATGGTCGAGCGCAAGCTCGTCGCTCAAACCGAGCTTTTGCGCGTCGAAAAGGAACTCGCCGAAACGCGCGGTCAACTGCAATCGACGCAGGAGGCGGTGGGGCGGATAACGGCATCCATCAACGAGGCAAAGCTGCAGATCGAGGAATTGAGGCTGCAGGTCCAACAGGAAGCGCTGGCGGAAAAAACCGAGGCGCTGTCCGAGCTCTCGGTGGTGGAGGAGACGATGCGCGGCGCCAGCGACCGCGTCGCCAGAACGGATATCCGCTCGCCTGTCGACGGCATCATAAATACGCTCGAGGTCAATACCATAGGCGCTTATGTCGATCCGGGAGCCGTCATTGCGGGAGTGGTGCCGACTTCGGAGACGCTTCTCGTCGAAGCGCGGATCTCCCCGCGCGACGTGGCCTTCGTCAGACCCGGCCAGCCGGCGCTGATAAAGGTAACCGCCTATGACTTCTCGATCTATGGCGGGCTCGAGGGTGAGGTGCAGAACATCTCCGCCGACAGTCTGGTCGATCAGAACACGGGCGAAACCTTCTACCAGGTGCGCGTCAAGACCGATGACGCAGAACTCGTCAAGGACGGAAAGAGCTATGCGATCATCCCTGGAATGGTCGCTACGGCCGACATATTGACGGGCAAGAAGACCATCCTTGCCTACCTCATGAAGCCGATCAACAAGGCGCGAAACGAAGCGTTGAGGGAGCGCTGAAGCGGGATGCTCAAGGATGGAGGCGCCCGTCAGGAGGGATGGGAGTTCGAGCCGCGTTTTAGGGTCGTTCGGGTCGACGACGCGCGTCGGGGCATCCGGCTGGAGAGGATTTTCTGGGAAAGCCTGGAGGATTTGGCGAAATCCGAAGGCCGGTCGCTTGGAGAAGTCATAGGCACTATCGAGAAGGCCGCCGGAAGCGATGCAAATCTTTCGTCAGCCCTCAGGGTGGCTGCGGCAATGTATTTGCGCAAGGGCGTGCTGGCGGGCAGGGAACTGACCGGACTTTCAGCGGTGCGAAACCAGGTCCAGGCGTGCCCTTCGCCCTGTTTTGCGCTTTCGCAAGACAGGAAGCTGATCGCCTACAATCCGGCGTTCATGTCTCTTGTACAATCGAGGATGCTGCGGCTTTCGGAAAACACGACGGTGCAAGGGGTGCGTCTTTCCCTTGATGTTCACTTCGAAGACTTGATCGCAAAGCTCAAGCTTGTTGGTGGGGGAGCAGCTACTGTCGGTTATATCATCGCGGTTGAGCAGCAGGTCCTGCGCGGGCGCCTCAACGCGACAAGGGCGCCGCTGACCGACCACGACGCTATCATCGGCTACATCCTGCCAGGTTGAGGCACCATGGCTGATGGGCCCGGGCGGGCCACCTGATTTTCACAAGCCGGCGGCCGGGGCTTCGAAGCGGCTGTTCGCCGCAATACCTTCCCCAGGCGAAAAATCTGCAGGCGCGCTCGAAAGCGATGCGATCGTCTTTCCGCTTTGCCTGATGCCGTGGATCCAGGACCGTTCAGCACTCATCGAGTAAAGCGGCATGTAGTCACCGAGTTCGCTGTCTTTCATGACGCTGTCGTGCAGATTGTCCAGAATATAGTGACCCTGGTTGGTCGAAACGGCCAGCACGGCATGAAACAGAGACCGGCGCGTGTCCTGCAGAACGACGATCGACATGCTGTTGAGCGGTATGCCGGCGGCGCTCAATGCGGCCATCTTCAGAATTGCATAGTCTTCGCAGTCGCCTCGGCCGGCGTTCAGGGTCTCATCCGGCTTCGCCCAATGGTCGAGTTTGCGGTAGTTCAGGTTGTCCGGAACATAATGCACCGCATGATTGACTGCGACGTTGATCAAGGCGAGCTTCTGCGAGAAAGGCATGATTTTCGCGCTGTGAACCGTCTTGGCGAGATCGAGGCTCCTGTCGTTGCAATTCGCCGAGCTTGCGCAATCGACGAAGGTCGCCCGTTTGACCTGCGGAAAAACAGCCTGCCAATCCTTCTTGGACGGAAGTGATCCGAAGGGAACGGCTACCGAACCGAACACGCCCCGTCCGGCGTTGGAACTTTTCTTTGTCGTAAAGTTTTCATTCTGGCGGCGGTCGCCGAACCGCCTTGCTTCGTGCCGGGGAGAAATCGCGGCAACCCTCCAGTCGTCGTGCGTAGAGCTGATTGCAGCGACCGACGCAAATTCTTTATGGTCTGCCTCTTGCGCCAGAGCACTGCCAGGAAATACAGCAATCGACATACCGATGAGGGCCGATATAAATATTCTATAAAAATTTATCTTGATTGTATTCACCGCCGCCCCCAATATTTATTACTTGGGGTACGTTAGATCAGATAAATAAATTGGCAATTAATACATATAGAATATTTTTGATTTACATAAACGATAAAATTTTAATCAGATATAGTGTCCTGCCCTAAAGGGCGTTTTCTTAGATGATATTGATTATTATATTTCGGAACTCAAAATATATAATATAATATGCATTTTTGTTAACCAAACCAAAAAATACGCAGAGTTAGCATATAATAATATATCGAATAGGTAGACTACGTATTGCAGAAATCTTTGATCTAATGGCCTCTTCCCGAAAGGCATTATCTTTGGGGGATGTTATGGCCAACCAGGATTATTCGAACGTATCTGGTGTTGAGTTAGAAGTTTCCGCGAATGAAGCGACACTTCCCGTAAGGGATGAAGGCGACGCGGCGTTTGCGGTTGCTCAAGCGGATACGGGCGAGGAACCGGTTCCGGTCGACCCAGCTTCGGGCGAAGTTGTCGAGGCGGCGCCGGAGGCTGATGCGGAGATCATTATCCCCTCTCAAGTGTCCGCCGGCTCCGACGGTTTCGTCCGCCTTCCTCAAGGTGTTTCCATCGACGAGATCAGAGTTGACGGAGACAATCTCGTGCTTGTCCAACCGGACGGCACAACGATCACGATCCTGAATGCAGCCTTGAGAATCCCCACATTCGTTATTGACGATGTCGTCATTCCGGAGGTGGCGCTCACCGCGGCGCTGGAAGCAAATGGCATAAACGTGGCGGCCGGCCCGGACGGCGGGCTTTCGGTCGTGTCCGAACCACAAAGCAGCGGCGCTAACTTCGGTGTGGCGGCACCAGGAATCGGCGATGCAGGTCCTGTCATCGACCTCTTGCCGCCAACGGGTTTGCAGTTCGGCACACTCGATGAACCGGAACTTTTTCCGGCGGCTATCCAGGAAAACGACCTGCCCACGCTCGGCATCACTCCGCTACCGGGAATTGTCGATGAAAGCGCGCTCGATACGCAGGATGCCCAAGGGTCAGGCGGTGGCTCGTCCTCCACGACGGGAGATATCATCGTCAACCCGGGAAACGATGGCCTCGGCTCGCTGGTTGTGACGAATTCGAACGGGGATTCCGTTAACGTAACGGGTGGCGGTTCCATAGAGGGCGAATATGGCACGCTCATCGTAACGGTTGGCCCGGGCGGGCAGTATTCCTTCGAGTATGTGCTCAGCGATAACACGATCGACCATGACGGCATCGGTCTCGTCGGCGCTGACGATGTCGTCACCGACGAGTTCAATGTAATTCTGACCGATGGCAACGGAGATTCGGTCCAAAGTCCGATCACAATAACAATAACCGACGATGTTCCGACGGCCTATGCGGACACGAACAGTGTGTCTGAGGGGGCGTCGGTGTCTGGCAACGTGCTGACGGACGGGACGGATGACGTGTTTGGGGCGGACGGTCCGGCTGCGACGGTTCCTTCGGGCGGCGTGACGGGTGTTGCTTCGGGCAGCGACACGTCGAGCCCTGTGAGCGGGAACGTTGGGGTTGCGATTGCCGGGGCTTACGGGACGCTGACGCTGAACGCGGACGGGTCCTACACGTATCAGTCGACGGCGGATGCGATCAGCGGCGATGTGACGGACACCTTCGTCTACACGATCACGGACGGCGACGGGGACACGTCGACGGTGACGCTATCGATCGACGTCACGGATGTGACGCTTTCCGGTGTGAACCAGACGAAGACGGTTGACGAGGCGTCGCTTGATCTTGTCCAGGACGGGTCTGACCTTGCGCCGGGCACGGTCGAGGGGTCGAACCCGTCGGGGACGGGGGAGACGGTGACGGGGTCGCTGAACGTCGCGGGGGCGGTGAGCTACACGCTCGACAGCGGCACGGACAGCTACGGCACGCTGCAGCTGAACGCGGACGGTACCTACACCTACACGCTGACGCGCCCGTTCGACACGTCGCCTGACGCGGACAACGGCGGTCAGACGGAGACGGGCGCGGAGAGCTACGGCTACACGGCAACGGATGCCAACGGCAACACGGTGACGGGCACGATCACCATCGACATCGTCGACGATGTTCCGACGGCCTATGCGGACACGAACAGTGTGTCTGAGGGGGCGTCGGTGTCTGGCAACGTGCTGACGGACGGGACGGATGACGTGTTTGGGGCGGACGGTCCGGCTGCGACGGTTC
>NZ_JABRXF010000001.1:0-388138 GCF_013266695.1 Hongsoonwoonella zoysiae | reverse complement strand
CCTGACGCGGACAACGGCGGTCAGACGGAGACGGGCGCGGAGAGCTACGGCTACACGGCAACGGATGCCAACGGCAACACGGTGACGGGCACGATCACCATCGACATCGTCGACGATGTTCCGATCAACATCGACACCACGGCCTCAGCCACGGTTCATGAAGACGCGCTGGACAATTACAACCCAGGTGTCGTGCTTCCGGGCATTGAGGGATCCAGGGGAAACAACGAAGGCGGCAAGACCACGACGGCCGTCTTTACCTATGCCACGATCGCCGCCCTCGTAAATTTCGGGGCCGATGGGGCCGGCGCGATCACGCTCAATGACGACGGCAGCATCAACGGCACGGCCATTTCCGGCGTCACGTCAAAGGGTGATGCCCTCACCTGGCAGGTGAGCGGAAGTGAGCTTCTGGGCGTGGCCGCGGACGGGCGAACCGTCTTCAGGATCACCCAGACCGCCGGTGGCGGCACGGCCGCCCCGCAAGACGATGAGTTCACGTTTGAACTTCTCGACCAGGTCGATCACGAGACGGCACTTGGAGACGACGATCAGTCCGTTACGATCGATATCTCGAACGCATTCGTGGCAACGGACGGGGATGGCGATACGGTCGTTCTGGATGCGGGCCTTCAGGTTGCGGTCGAGAATGATGTTCCGTCAGTGATCTTCCCCGATCATGCAGTCGTGGAAAACGGTGCGGGTTCTTCGGCGACCTTCGCGCTGGACCTTGATGGAGATATCGCGAACAACGTGGGCGCCGACGAGCTCGGGACGGTGCGGTTCAATGTCGTCAATGGAATCGATAGCGGTCTGACTGCCAATGGCGTGCCCATCCTTTACACGGTTTCCGTCGACGGATTGACGCTGACCGGTGCGGCGAACGGTACGACCATATTCACGATCGTGCTCGACCCCGCGGCATCGACCTATACCGTGAACATGTCGGGCGCGGTGGATTCGCTGGTGGATGTCAGTTTCAGCGATGGCGGATACAACTTTGTCGGCGGAAACAATTCGTGGTCGGGCTTCATTCCCGACACCGAAACCGTTGGCGCACCGATCGACAACGACAGCAGGGATCTGCTCCTGACGCCGTCGATAGGAGGCGTAAACGACGGCACGATCAACTCCAGCTCGGTGGCCGGCGGCATTGGCGGCGGCGCATCGGTGGGCGGGAGCGAAGTTTTCCGTGTCGATTTTGTGGTCGATCTCAGGGGTAATCCGGCTGACGGCCCGGGAGACTATGACACTGCGGCCAACAGGGATCATGTCTTTGACGGACACTATACGACGAATGGCGCATCCGCGGTGTTCACGGCGACGGGTGGTTCGACGGTCAGGGTAGCAGCCTATGACGATCCTGACGGCAACACGATCGTAGGTGACGGCACAAGGGACCAGATCACGGGTATCGTGATCGCCTACAACGGCGTTTCGTCGGCCCTAATTACGGCTAATGGTACGTATCTTGTGAATGGCAATTCCTACACCGTGACCTTTGATAGTGACAGCAACGGTGCGGTGGATATTGCCGGTGTGGTCGGCACCAGCGGTGCTCAGGCCATCGGAACGGAAATCGCCGTTTATACCAATGATGGATACAACAGCCTCGAATACGGATGGGTTTCGGGGAATACCTACAAGATCGGCGATTTCGGCGCATCCGTTCAAACAGATGAACCGGTAAACTTCAACGTTCCGATAGAAATCGTCGACAGTGACGGGGATGCGGCTGGAAGCAGCCTTTCGGTGACGCTTACTTCGCAAGGAGAAGGGATCCAGGATTATTCGGGTTCCCCGACGTTTGTGATAGCCACGTCAACGAGTACGGATCCGCACATCATAGGTTCTTCCTACGATGATACTCTGACAGGGGATGGCGGCGACAACGTACTCGCCGGCGGCGCCGGCAGCGACCTGCTCGTCGGTGGTGACGGTGCCGACCTTCTGATCGGCGGTTCGGGTGCCAACACCTACAACCTTTCGGATACCGACGACGCCGTCGATACGGTGGTGATCGACAAGTCCGCCCTGGCCGGGATCGATCCCGACGATATCGTCGGCTATGGAGCGGAAGATGTCGTCGATCTCACGGAACTCGTGTCGGCAAGCGCCGGAGACGATGTGAACGATTACGTCCGTCTCAACCCCGGCAACGACCAGGAACTGCAGGTGGATGCCGATGGCGCCGCCAATGGCGAGAACTGGGTTACCGTTGCAACATTCGACGTAACGCCTGCGAGCGTGAACATACTCTATGACGAAGACGGTAGCGACAAGCAGGGAACCGTATAGACTGGATGAGATAGGTGTGGAGCGGGCGAAAATGTTCGCCCGTTTCTTTGAATGCGGGAAGACATTCGTGTATTCCTGATATAGGGAATTGCGGAAAGCGATAGAGCTGGAGGGCTTTATGAAGAAAGTTGCGCTCGGGGTCAGCCTTGTTTTGGGGGCGTTTTGCGCCAGTGGCGCGCAAGCGGCCGACTTGCTAAGCAGCGATTATTGCCCCGTGGCTGAAAACGCGAAGCTGCTTGCAATCCAGAGCGACGTCGAATTGACCAGTGAAGTCGTGCGTCTCATGGATGAAGCGGTGGCGGTATCCGACAGTCCTCAGTGGATTTATTCCGGCCGCCCGGCCTTTGTTTGGGCTTCGGAAGCGAAAGTCGCGTGCGGAAAGGCTTTCGGATATCTTCGGGCGAATTACCGCGACGAAGACAATCTGAACAAATGCGAGTGCTTTCACTCGAGAATGCTTCAATACATGAACTGAATTGCGATCCGGCCGCCGATGCGACGAACCACCGTTCGACAAAAACGCCTGCCGGATCTGGTCCGCCATGTGCGCTTCCCGATACGCGGAGTTTCGGCGCCGGAATGGTCGTCGTCGTTCTTCGAGCGACGCCTCCGACGGGGCATCATGGCTTGCGGCGTGCCGCTTCTCGCTCTCATCATGGCCGCTTGTCAGTCCTCGTCGATCGACGAGGCGTTCGACGAGGAGAGGGGCATTGTGGCCAAAGTTTCTCCCGGCATGGAGACCGTTGGCGAAGGTGCTGTGACAATAGGAATGGTCACAGGCCTCGCCGGCCCGCGCAACGACCTTGAGCTGCGTTATCTGAGCGGCGCCCGTTTCGCCGCGAGCCAACTCGGAACTGATCTCGTTCGGCTATCCATATACAACGCGCAACCCACTAAATCCGGAATCGACGAGGCACTTTCAGCACTTCGCGATGCGGGGGCGAAGTTGATCATAGGGCCGTCGGACGAAGCTCAGCTCGGCGCCATAGCCCAACACGGCAATGGCGATTTGCCTCCTGTCATTGCTCTCGTTTCGAACGACGCCACCCGCGGAAAGGGTGTCTATGCCTTTGTTTCGAATGAGGTGGACAGTGCGATAGAGGTTGCCGCATACGCGATCGGGGCGGGGCGAAAGGACATTCTGCTCGTTCATCCGGCGGGCGCGCCGGAAGATGCATTGGCGCGGCTCGGGAATGCGATCGTTTCCAAAGGCGGGCGAGTATCGGGGGAAATCCGGATAGAGGCGAACCGGGACGATCCGTTTGCGGATGCGCAAAAGGAAATAACCGGCGCACGCACTGTCTTGCTTGCGCCGGGTTTCGCCGATCCCGGTGCCATCGCAGCCAGCTTGAAGGCGAGCCGCATGCTCTCCGCGGATGCGTGGCTTCTCGCTACGCCGGAAATCGGCTCCGGCGCAGGAGCCTCCGGCAGCTATTTCTGCCGCTTTGATCGGCTGGAGATTGGAGGCTTGGCGCGTGAATACCAGGCTGAATACGGGGTGGCGATGAGCGATGCGGTGGCCTATGGCTTCGACGCGGCGGCGCTGTCCATAGGCCTTGTGCGAACAAACGGGGCCAGTGCGCTGTCCGCAGAAGGTTTGAAGTCACCTTCCGGCTTCCAGGGATTGATGGGGGCTTTCCGCTTTTCCGCTTCCGGCTCGGTGGAGCGCAATTGTTCGATATATCGCGCCGCGCAAACGGGCTTTGAATTGATCGATCCCGCACCCAAGACATTCTGATACCCGCGCGTTGCCAAGCGATTTTACCTGGCAGGTCCGTCGTCGGAGCAGCTCTTCCTGTTGCCGATCCATTCAGGCTTGCCGTTCCGGTCCCGCTGCCTTCAAGTTCCCATCTGCTATTCTCTTTCCTTGTCATCGCACTGCCTGCTGCCGCGAGCCCGAAGGTCGATTTAGCCGGCGCTTCGGCGGTTCACATGTATGCGGGCGCTTGTGCGCAGGCTCGAATTCAAGTAACTATTAATATAATAGTCACTGGAGTTCCGCCATGGCCGAAGAGCAGCATCCGACGATCCTGAAGCTCAAGGAGACGCCCGCCAAACCGCCAGTCCGCAAAGTCACGGCGGGGTGGCTGAAGGCGCTTGCGCTTGAGCACGGGGCGGATGACGTTGGTCTTGTCGAGGTAGGGCGCGAGGCGATCGCCGATCAGCAGCCCTACATCGATCAGGTGTTTCCCAAGGCGAAAACTCTGCTTTCCTTCATGGTGCGTATGAACCGTGAGCCTGTGCGTGCGCCGGCGCGCTCCGTCGCAAACCAGGAATTTCACGCCGTTTACGACGATGTGAATGATACGGCACGGGCGATCGTCCGTGCGCTGGATGAGGCAGGGGTCTCGGCCTGCAATGCGGTCGCTGCCTTCCCGATGGAGGTTCAGCTTCCCGGACGTGGCTGGCTCGTCGCGCACAAGCCTGTCGCGGTGGAAGCCGGACTTGGGCATGTCGGCCTTCACCGCAGCGTCATTCACCCGAAATTCGGCAGTTTTGTGCTTCTGGGTACGATCCTGATCGACGCGCAGGCCGATGCCTACGATCGGCCGATCGATTACAACCCCTGTCTTGAATGCCGGCTTTGCGTTGCCGCTTGCCCTGTCGGCGCGATAAGCCCGGACGGCAAGTTCGATTTCCTGAACTGCTATACCCATAACTACCGGGATTTTCTCGGCAATTTCACGGATTGGGTCGACGCGGTCGTCGATTCCAGTTCCATGAAGCAGTATCGGGAGCGGTTCACGGATGGCGAAACCGCCTCGATCTGGCAGTCGCTCTCCTTCAAGCCCGGCTACAAGGCGGCCTATTGCATCGCTGTTTGCCCAGCCGGAGAGGAGGTTGCCAATCCTTTCCTTCAGGACCGTCCGGGTTATGTCGAGGAAGTCGTCAAGCCGCTGACGGAGAAATCCGAAACGGTCTATGTGCTTCCCGGTTCGGATGCGGAAAAACATGTCGCGCGGCGCTTTCCCGGCAAAACGGCAAAGCGGGTGCGTCGGTCGACGAGGATCGGCAACGTGCGAACGTTCCTCGCCTATTTGCCGATCACTTTCCAGCGGGGCCGTTCAAAAGGGCTTTCGGCAGTTTATCACTGGACGTTTACGGGCAAGGAAGAGGTTGAGGCTACGATCGGGATCAAGGACGGTACGATTGATGTGAAACCGGGACACCTGGGGGAGGCTGATGTGCGTATATTCGCGGATTCGGATACTTGGGTGAAAATTCTCAACCGAGAGTATAAGATGGTTCCGGCTATCATCCTGCGCAAGGTTCGCGTGAAGGGGTCGATGGACCTGTTCCGCGCCTTCGGCAGGTGCTTTCCGAGGTAAACCATGCGATCAAAAAGCTACAAGGGAATGGCTTGTTCGATCGCCGGCGCGCTGGAAGCCATCGGCGACCGCTGGGCATTCCTCATCCTGCGCGACCTGTCGCTCGGACTTACCCGATACGACGAGTTCCAGACATCCACGGGCATTCCGCCGAATACGCTCGCCGACCGGCTCAAGTCGCTTCAGGCAAGCGGTCTGGTCGAACGCAGGCTTTACAACGAACGCCCGCCCCGTTTCGAGTATATTCTCAGCGAGAAGGGCAGGGACCTCTGGCTCGTCACCGTCGCGCTTCTGCAATGGGGCGACAGGTGGGACGCAAGCGGGAAGGGCGCGCCGCCCGTGGAGCTCCATGATATCCAGACCGGGCGTCAGCCGGTTCTTGCCATGGTTGATCCCGAAACCGGCGAAATCGTGCCGCGTCAGCGCATCGTTGCGCGCGCGGGGCGGGGGGCAGACGATATCGCGCGCTGGCGTGTTGATGCTCGTCGGACGAGGGAATTGGAAACGACCGAAGACTGACCATACCTCATCGCGTAAAGCGAAGTCCGTGAGTCAACCCGTCTCGCAACTCAACCGGACGAGCGCATTCAGCACCAGTTGCGCGCCTTTTTCGATGTCCGACCAGTCGGTCCATTCTTCCGGTGCGTGACTGATGCCGTTTCTGCTTGGTACGAAGATGAGCGCCGACGGGCAGAGCGACTGCATGGTCTGTGCGTCGTGTCCGGCGCCTGACGGCATGGGCAGAGCGGCAAGCCCCATCGCCCCGGCCTCTTCGCTAAGCAGTTCGGCAAGCCGGTTGTCTAGCGCGACGGGTACGAGCCAGCTTTTCGTCTCTGTCACATGGCTCAGGCCATGCCGTCTTGCGGCGGCCTCTATGCTCGCCTTTACGGCGTCCGTCAACGCGCGCATCACGGTCTCATCCGTGTCGCGAATGATGACGGTGAATTCCGCGAAACCGGGGATCGTGTGCGGGAAATTCGGTTCCAGATCGACCTTCCCTATGGTGATACGGGATTGGTCGGTTCCGGTCTTTTCAATCAAATTCGGAATTTCTACCGCGACATCGGTAAGTCCCCTGAAGGCATCCGCGCGCAGGTGCATCGGCGTCGTGCCGGAGTGGTTGGCCCGCCCTTCCATGCGCACGGCGATATAGCTTACGCCCGATACCGAATGCGCAATGCCGATCGGATTGCCGTTCGCCTCCAGCACGGGCCCCTGTTCGATGTGAAGCTCCACGAAAGCCTTGATGGAGCCGGCCGGCCTCGCGGCGTCGAGCACGGCATATGGATCAAGCCCCTGTCCGCGCATAGCCGCGACAAGGGTTTCGCCGGAAGCGTCCGCCGCCTGTTCGATCCAGTCGCGGGTGACTTGACCGGTAATCGCCTGCGAGCCGAGCATGCCCCCGAAGCGTCCTTCCTCTTCCGCCGTTGCCACGGCTTCCACGGCGATTTTCGGTGTCATTCCGGCATCTCGCATCGCGCGCAAGGCCTCCCATGCCACGGCGACACCCAGCGCGCCGTCGAAGGCGCCGCCTTCAGGCACCGTATCGAGGTGAGATCCGCTCATGATGCAGGGGCTGTTTTCCGGCCCGTAGCGCACGAAGACATTCGCCGCCGCATCGCGGCGCACTTTAAATCCGTCCGCGCGCGCCTCATCTTCGAACCAGCGTCTGACGGCCATGTCCGCATCCGAAAACCCTTGCCGGTTGTAGCCGCCCGTTTGCGGGTTGTGGCCGAAGGCATTGATGCCATCAAGGGTCTTGCGCAAGCGCGCGCCATCGATGACTGGGCGATGTGAGGGCATTATTCCACCTGAATTTCAACACCTTAAGCGGATGCGACCCGATTTTCGAGCTGCGCCCACCTAAAATTTATTATGATAAAAACTTGCTATTGCGCAAATTATTTTCATTAATTACCCCACCAGGGGAGACAAGGGAGAACACCAATGATACGCCTGCTGGCTGCTGTCATCGCCTCCGTGTGGATGACAATCTCATTTCAAGCGGCCGCCCAGACGCCGCCCAATGTTCTGGTCGTCGGCCAGATCGCGGAACCGAAGTCGCTCGACCCGCATGCCGTGACCGCCGTCAACGATTTCCGCATTCTCGTGAACATCTATGACGGGCTGGTGCGGTACAAGGACGGCACGCTGGAGGTGGAGCCATCCCTTGCCGAAAGCTGGGATATCTCCGAAGACGGCAAGACCTACACCTTCAAGTTGCGCGCCGGCGTGACCTTCCATGACGGGACGCCCTTCAACGCCGAGGCGGTCAAGTTCAATTTCGACCGTATGCTGGACGAAAGCCACCCCTTCCATGACACGGGGCCGTTCCCGCTTTCGTTCTTCTTCTCCGCTGTCGACGAGGTGACGGCGGTTGACGAAAGCACCGTCGAGTTCAAGCTGTCGGAACCCTACGCTCCCTTCCTGTCGAACCTGGCCTACCCCACGGGCCTCATCGTCTCGCCCGAGGCGGTCAAGCAGCATGGCAAGGATTTCGGCCGCAATCCGGTCGGCACCGGCGCCTACAAGTTCGAGGGGTGGGATCCGAACGCCAAGGTCGTGGTATCCCGCAATGAAGCCTATTGGGATGATGCCGCTCCGCTTGAGGCGGTGATCTTCCGTCCGATAACGGATGCGAACACGCGTATCGCCGAAATGCTCTCCGGCGGCCTCGACATCATGGTGGAAGTACCGCCCGACAGCCTGCAGCAGTTTCGCGGCGACGATCAGTTCACCGTGCACGAGCAGGCCGGCCCGCACGTCTGGTTCCTGATCCTGAACACGAAGGAAGGCCCATTCGCCAACAAGGCCGTACGCCAGGCCGCCAACTATGCGATCAACAAGACCGCGCTCGTCGAAAACATCCTGCAGGGTACGGCGGAAGTCGCCTCCAGCCCGACGCCGCCCGCATTCGCCTGGGCCTACAACGAAACGCTGGAGCCCTATCCGTACGATCCGGAAAAGGCGAAGGCTCTGTTGGAGGAAGCTGGCTACAACGGCGAGGAACTGACGTTCTACGTGACTGAAGGCGGTTCGGGCATGCTGGACCCGGTTGCCATGGGCACCGCCATCCAGGCCGATCTTCAGGCCGTCGGCATGAAGGTCAAGATCGAGACCTACGAGTGGAACACCTTCCTCGGAAAGGTCAATCCAGGACTGGAAGGCAAGGCCGATATGGCAGAAATGGCGTGGATGACGAATGATCCGGACACGCTTCCCTTCCTTGCGCTCAGGTCCGAGGCCTTCCCCGACAAGGGCGGCTTCAACTCAGGCTATTACGCCAACGAGAAGGTCGACGAGCTTTTGAACAAGGCCCGTCAGGTGACCGATCAGTCAGAGCGCGCGAAGCTCTACAAACAGATGCAGGAAATCGTCTACGAAGACGCGCCCTGGGTGTTCGTCGCCAACTGGAAGCAGAATGCGGTAACGTCCTCGCGGGTGGAGAATTTCAAGCTTCAGCCGTCGTTCTTCCTGATGCTTCAGGACGTCGCCAAGCCTTGAGGCGGGATCGGTGACTACAAAACGCGCCTCCGGCGGAAACCGTTCCGCCGGAGGCTGACCTCTTTATGACCTTCACGGGAGCCTGAGCCTTGGCGGCCTATATCCTCAAGCGGCTCGTCGCCGCGATCCCCGTGCTTTTCGGGCTGACGATCATCGTCTTCCTCATCATGGCGATGATCCCCGGCGATACGGCAACCGCCATTCTCGGCTCCTACGCGACGCCTGAAAACGTCGAAAAGCTCAACCGGGACCTTGGCCTCGACAAGAGCCTGCCGCAGCAATATCTCATCTGGCTCGGCAATCTCCTGCAGGGCGATCTGGGCCGTTCCTATTCGCTCAACCGCCCGGTCCTTGACGAGGTGGTGGAGCGCTTTTCGGCAACCATGATCCTCGCCGGAACGTCGCTCGTGCTCTGCTCGATCTTCGGTCTGCTTGCCGGCGTGATGTCCGCCGTTCGCCAGTTCGGCTGGACGGACAAGATCGTCACCTTCTTCGTCCTCATTGGCATATCAACGCCGTCCTTCTGGCTCGGGCTTCTTCTCATTCTGGCCTTCGCCGTGAAACTCCGGCTTTTCCCCGCAAGCGGCATGTTCGCGATCTACGGCGGCGGCGACCTGCCGGACCTGATCCATCATCTGGTGTTGCCCGCGTTGACGCTTTCCGTGGTTGCAACGGGCGTGATCGCGCGCCTCACGCGCACCTCCATGCTGGAGGTGCTCCGGCAGGATTATATAAGGACCGCCCGTGCCAAGGGGCTTGCCGAGCGCAAGGTGATCGCAAAACACGCCTTCAAGGCCGCACTTGTCAGCGTCATTCCGGTAATCGGGATTCAGGCAGGCTTCGTCATGGGGGGCGCGGTTTATATCGAGACCGTCTTCCAGTGGCCGGGCATCGGGTCGATGCTCGTGACGGCCATTTCCACGCGCGACCTGCTACTGGTTCAAGGTGGCGTTCTCTTCGTGGCAGCGGCCTATGTGCTGTTCAACCTCGCGGCCGATATCGTCCAGACCATGCTTGATCCGAGGCTACGCTGATGACTGAGGCCGCCGTTTCCCCCGCGCCGAAGGCGCGCGCGACAGCCCGCCGCCCGGACAGCATCCGGCTTCTGCTCAACAACTCGCTGGCGACGGGCGGTTTCTTCATTCTCGTGACGATGGCGCTGGTCGCTTTGGCAGCGCCCTTCCTGCCGCTTGCAGATCCGGATGTGACGGCGCCCGCAAACCGCCTGATGCCGCCGTTCTCACCCGATCATTTCCTCGGTACGGATGCGCTTGGCCGCGATATTCTCTCGCGCATCGTCTGGGGCACGCGGGTCAGCCTCGCCGTCGGCTTGTCGGCAACCGTGATTGCCGCTTTCTTCGGCTCGCTTATCGGCCTTGTCGCCGGGTATGCCGCAGGCCGCGTCGACAGCGTGCTGATGCGCGGCATCGACATGATCATGGCCTTTCCCTACATCCTGCTTGCGCTTGCCATCGTCGCCGTGCTGGGTCCGGGACTTCTCAACGCGCTCTACGCGATCGCTGTCGTCAATATCCCCTTCTTCGCCCGCAGCATTCGCGGCATCACGCTTGGCCTTTCCCGGCGCGAGTTCGTCGATGCCGCGCGGTTGTCGGGCAAATCGAACGCGCAGATCCTCTTTATCGAGGTTCTGCCGAACGTCCTTCCCGTCATCATCATCACCATGTCGACGACCATCGGCTGGATGATCCTCGAAACGGCGGGCCTTTCCTTCCTTGGCCTCGGCGCGCAGCCGCCGCAGGCCGATCTCGGCTCCATGCTGGGCGAGGGGCGCAAGATCCTCTTCACCGCGCCGCATGTCTCCGTCGTTCCGGGCCTGATGATCCTGGTGCTCGTCATGAGCATCAATCTCTTCGGCGACGGCGTACGCGATGTGCTGGACCCACGCTTGAAGTCCGGCGTGCTGACGCGGCCCGTGGCGCGCACGACGGTAGACCGCAAGGATGCATCATCGGGCTTGAAACCTCGCGCGGATGCCATCCTCGATGTTCAGGACCTGCGTACGGAATTTCACCTCGGCGGCACGGTTTATAAGGCGGCCGGCGGGGTCGACCTTCATCTGGCGCAAGGGGAATGCCTTGGCGTGGTGGGGGAATCCGGGTCCGGCAAGTCGGTTTCCGCCATGTCGATCATGGGGCTCGTGCCTTCCCCACCGGGGCGCATCGTCGGCGGTGCTGCGTTCCTGGGCAATGAGGATCTCTTCTCCGCAAGCGACGAGCGCATCCGCCAGCTTCGCGGGGCCGATGTCTCCCACGTTTTTCAGGATCCGCTTTCCACTCTGCATCCGCTCTTCACGATCGGCGACCAGCTGACGGAGGCGATCCTCGCCCACCGGCAGGTCTCTGGGTCGGAGGCGATGAAGATTGCCGAGGATCTCCTCAACCTCGTGCGCATTCCCAATCCGTCGGAACGTCTCAAGGTCTATCCGCATGAGCTTTCGGGCGGCATGCGCCAGCGCATCTGTATCGCCATGGCACTTGCCAATGATGCCAGGGTGATGATCGCCGATGAACCGACGACTGCGCTCGATGTCACCGTTCAGGCGCAGATCCTGTCGCTGATGAACACGTTGAGGCACGAGCGCGATGCCGCCATCCTTTTCATCACGCATGACTTTGGCGTGGTGTCCGCCATCTGCGACAGGGTGGCGGTCATGTATGCCGGCAAGGTCGTGGAAACGGGCGCGACGCAGGAAATCCTGAACAGCCCCGCACATCCCTACACCGCCAAGCTGATCGATTGCGTGCCCGTGTTGGGCGAGCCTGAGCGCCGGCTCGACGCGATCGAGGGGCGCCCTCCCATGGTCAACAACCTTCCGCAAGGCTGCGCCTTCGCCGACCGCTGCCCGAAAGCGCAGGCCGATTGCCGGGCGGCTCCGATCCCGGTGACGGAGTTCGCGGAGGGGCGCTCCGTGCGTTGCCTACATCCGGTGAAGGAGGGCGAACATGTCTGAGCCCGCGCTTTTGACCATCGATCGTGCCGAGCGCGTCTTCGGCGGAGGGCGCACGATATTCGGCATGCCGAAGCCTGCCGTTCATGCTGTGCAGGATGTTTCCCTGGAGGTTCGAAAGGGCGAAACGCTCGGCGTCGTCGGCGAATCCGGCTGCGGCAAGTCAACGCTCGCCCGTCTCATCGTCGGCCTCGACCGCCCGACGGGCGGTTCGATCACGCTTGACGGGCGCGACATCGTCCAAGATGCGGATAAAAATCCGCGAAAGCTGGCCAGGAAGGTGCAATACGTCTTTCAGGATCCGGTTTCCTCGCTCAATCCGCGCAAGACGGTCCGCACCATCCTCACCGCGCCGCTCATCCATCTGATAGGGCTAAACAGGCAGGGCCAGGAAAGGCGGCTTGAGGAACTGATGGAAGCGGTCAATCTCACGCCGGAATTCCTCGACCGCTATCCGCATGAAATATCGGGCGGTCAGGCACAACGCATCGGCATCGCCCGCGCACTTGCCGCCGATCCGGAGGTGATCGTGCTGGACGAGCCGGTGTCCGCGCTGGACGTTTCCGTTCAGGCGCAGGTGCTCAATATTCTCGATGACCTGAAAACCCGCTTCGGCCTCACTTACGTTTTCATCAGCCATGACCTGTCCGTGGTCGAAAGCGTGAGTGACCGTGTGGCGGTCATGTATTTCGGGCGGATTGCCGAGATCGGACCCGCGCGGGAGGTTTTCAGGAATCCCAACCATCCCTATACGCATCTCCTGCTACAGTCCGCGCCGGCTCCTGGCCGCAGGTCCCTGGTGCCGGAGGATGCGAATACGGAACTGCCGGATCCCTATAATCCGCCGCCGGGTTGCGCCTTTTTCGCGCGTTGCCCGAATGCGACCGGAAGATGCGGGGAAAGCCGTCCCGCCCTGGAAGCGAAATCCGGGGAAGCCACGCATCTTGCGGCTTGCTATCATCCCCATGGCGGGAAGGAAGAATGACGGATCAAAACGAACCGGAGGGCGGCGATACGCTGCCGCCGCTTTCCGGCAGGCGGCGTAAGCGCCCGGATATAATCGCCGACCGGATTCGCGAACTTGTCGTGGAGCGTGGCCTCATGCCCGGCGAGCGCCTGCCGCAGGAATGGCTGTCGCCGGAGACGATGAAGGCTTCGCGCGGAACCTTGCGCGAGGCGATGAAAATCCTCGAGATCCAGGGGCTCGTCACCAGCAAGACCGGGCCGGGCGGCGGTATCTTCATTTCCTCTTTGACGTCGGCAGAAGCCATCCAGCTTCTCGACAATCTCTTCTTGTTCAAGCAGCCCTCGATCGCCAACATCTACCAGCTTCGCAAGCTTCTTGAGCCGGAGCTGGCTGCCAGCGCCGCCGGAAAACTCACCGACGAGGGGTTCGCGGCGCTTCAGGCCACGATCCGCCTTTACGAGGACGAACCGCAGACTGCGGAAGAAGAATACGAGCAGCGTCTGGCGGAGCTTGATTTTCACGCCGAGCTTGCGCGACGCTCCGGCAACGAGCTTCTGGGCTTTGTCTGCATCTTCCTCCTGAGCCTCTTGCGCGACATGACCGAGTGCCGGGAAATTTATCGCAAGCCGAACCCGTCCTTGCGCGAGACGGGCTTGAACTATCAAGTCAGGCTCATGCGCGCCTTGAAGGCCGGCGACGGCGCACGGGCGCGCAAGATCATGCATGACCACATGGCGGAAGCCGAGAAATACATGCTGGAAATGGCGGCCATGCGGGTGCGTGGCAAGGCAAGGGCTGGATAGGGCTGAGGGCGAAATGGGAAAACATCGGCTGGCGCATACGATCCATCGCCACGACCATCACTGCGGCTGGGACAATTCCATTGCGCCGACAGCCCATGCGAAGCCGGGCGAAACGCTTCTGTTCGAATGTCTGGACGCCGCAGGCGGTCACTTTACCGGTGAAAGCACGGCCGACGACATCGCCCGAATGGATCCGGACAAGGTCAATCCGGTCACCGGGCCCGTTTTCGTGGACGGGGCGGAGCCGGGCGATGCGCTCAAGGTTACCATTCACGAGTTTCAGCCTTCCGGCTTTGGATGGACGGCGATTATTCCTGGCTTCGGCTTGCTCGCCGATCAATTCACGCAGGCGAAGCTGAACCTGTGGACGTATGACAGGACAACGGCTTCTCCCGCCCTTTTCGGAGAGTATGCGCGGGTGCCGCTGAAGCCCTTCGCGGGTACTGCCGGCGTTGCGCTGGCGGAGTCCGGCCGGCACTCGGTTATCCCGCCGCGCCGTGTGGGCGGCAACATGGATATCCGCGATATCGCCGCAGGGGCCGAGCTTTATCTTCCTGTCGAGATTGAAGGCGCTCTGTTTTCCATTGGCGACACGCATGCCGCTCAAGGAGACGGCGAGGTTTGCGGCACGGCCATCGAAAGCGCGATGAACGTCGTGCTCACCGTGGATGTCGTCAAGGGGGCGGCTTCCCGCTTCCCGCGCTTCTCGACGCCCGGGCCCGTGACGCGGCATCTCGATGCGAAGGGTTACGAGGTGACGACCGGGATAGGCCCGGATCTGATGGCGGCGTCGCGCGATGCGGTCAGCGGAATGATCGACCTGCTCTGCGCTCAACACCGTCTCGCGCCGGAGGAAGCCTATATGCTTTGTTCAGTTTGCGGGGATTTGCGCATAAGCGAGGTTGTCGATGCACCGAACTGGGTCGTTGCCTTCTATTTTCCCCGCGTAGTATTCGAGTAAAGGTTGTCGCCAAGTAAAATTCGCCTCCCGGCTCTAAACATCTGATGAGGGTTTCATTTTTACTTTTCCTGCAAGTCAAGAGGTGAATTTACGTTCAAATTTAGTGAAAAACGGTAGATTGAACACATTCTCGCCATCGGATCGATGTAAGCGTGCCACAGTCAAATAAAAACAAAAAAGTACGGGTTGATTAACGCGGTCGGCAGCGGTTTCAGGCGCGGCCGCATTCCGACGGGAGGTGTTTCCATGCGTGTTCAAAAGGGCAAACAGTCCTCCGCGGCTGTGCCGTTCGAGTTTCCGATGTCTTCCGGCGCCGCCGAGAAGCTGGCGGAGAGCGGCCGCGCTTACTTCAATGCCTGCCTGGAATGGCAAAAGGAGCTCGCAGACTTCACCAACGAGCGGCTGCACAAGGACCTCGATCTGCAGCGTTCGGCCGCGCAGTGCAAGAGCGCGGGCGAACTGGCCAAGCTTCACCAGGAATGGGTCGAAACCACGCTCAAGGACTACGTTCGGGAATCGGAAAAGCTCTCGACGCTCTTTCGGGAGGCTGCTTTCAACGGGGCGAAGTCCGTGGAGGCGGTCACTGAGGCCGCGCAGCCGGACGTGATTTCCAAATAATCCGAATTGCCGTGCCGTGCCCCTTTCTTTTGGGCTGCGCGGAGATGAAATGTTGGCTTAAGCCGTCTTGGGTTGTTGCTTTTCAACTTCGTGGGGGCATGGAGAAGGCCATGCACGAGATCGATATGGCGATGTCATCGGATGTGTTGATATTGGGTGCGCCGCGCGCCGTGATCGAGCGGTACGGAGGGCGCATGCATCGCTTTTCCGGTGAATTCCGCGAGGCAGTGCGCTTCGCTGTCGCCGAGCTTCCGCATGAACTAGCCGATTACACGGTTATTCACGCCGCCGACGGGCATTGGTTGAATGCGCGGGAGATCAAGGAACAATACCGCCATCTCGCCCGGCATTAGGCGATTGAACGTTGAACAATGTCTAAATTTCATGACATCCGGATGCGCACAGGCGCTGGCAAATGGTTTCGGCGCGCATTCGGGTGTTTCGTTGACGTTTCTTTAATGACTTAGCTTTTGGGCCTGATTTCTTAACAAGACCATCTCTCCCGATATTTGCTAGGTTATTGCAATTCAAGTTTTATCATAAAAATCCGCATGCATGGAATCGCTTTGTTGGCGAACTTGTTTTCACCAATTTCCGACTGGTTTCGTGGTACGCCAAGTTCCTCGCGATTGATCCATGTTGAGGAAAATATTTATCGAAATTGACCGGAATTAGAAAACTTCCCACTATCATTACGTGGGGAAATCGTATCCCGGTGTTTGAGTAAGCGTCTCCGCGGATATACCCCTGAAAAAGCTCGGGAACGAAATGAAATCGACCAGAGTATCGGTCGGTTATATTTTCGAATGTCTTGAGGACTACAGCGATTAAGTAATATGGCACGGATGAGTACTTTCGTGCCGAGGTTATCGCTTGTGGTTATGCCAGGGGCGGCGCAGCCGTACTTGGTCAATAAGGGAGGTGTCAAATCCGGTCGTGCGTATTGAACCTCAACCCGATCGGGGGGCTGACCGTTGCAACGGCTCACGCCGTCTTCGGTAAACAAGACATCCCGATTTCCAACTGAAAACTTGCACCTGGGTCTAACGCTAGTTCCGCTACGCAGAAGATAGGCGGTATGGCGACGGGCAGGGTGCGTCCTTTTGTATGTGGAGTACCCGTAATGGCTGACGATCGTAACAACAATATCGCCAATGCCGATATCGAGGATTCCATCGTCATGGTAGCCGGCGACGGCGGGGACGGTGGTGATGGTGCCCGTGGCGGTGACGTAAACGGCAACAACAAGGCCGAAGTCGATGATGTTCAGGCCGCACTCCTTGCCGAAGCCGAAGTCGAGGATCAGGAAGCTGAGTCCGAAGGCGGCGATGGTGGCGACGGCGGCGATGGCGGCGACGGCGGCGACGTAGAGTTCAGGGACAATGACATCGGTGGCGTCGTCCTTGAAGACGGCGCGGTTGAAGCCGAAGCCGACTTCGAAAATGCGAAGATCGGCAATATCAAGGACAACAACCTCGACAATTCCAACGATGTGAACATCGTCTTCCCCGAAGAACTCGGTGGGGATGTCGTCGATATGGAAGATGCCGAGATCGAAGCCGAGATCGAGGACGAGGTCAACGAGTCCGTTGCCCAGGCGATGAACGTCACGCAGGGCCTGGAAGGTAACGGCAACAACATCAACATCAACCAGGTCAACAACTACGTCGGCGACAACGACTTCGACGGCGACGAGGCTTTCCAGGATATTCAAAACGATTGGGAAATCGACGTCGATCCGTTCAGTGACAACGACGGCGGCGACGGTGGCGATGCCGATACCGAAGGCGGCGACGGCGGCGAAGGCGAGGGCGAGATCAAGATCGAGGACATCGAAGCCGATGCCGAAGGCGGTGACGGCGAAGTCGATGACATCGAAACCGAACTCGAAGCCGAAGCGGAAACCGGTGGCGCATTCGCGCTCGGTCTGGGCGGAAACCTCGCCGAAACCGAATCCGGCGAAGCCGAGGTCGAGGATATCGACGTCGATCAGGACGCCGATTCCGACGGTGGCGATGCCGACATCGAAGATGTCGAAGCCGAGGTGGAAGACGTTGACCTTGACGGCGGCAACGCCGACGTGACCGACGTTGCGCAGAGGCTGGATTCGCAGGCCGACAGCGGCGATGCCGATTCGGATGCCGATTCCGACGCGGATTCCGATGCCGACAACGAAAGCGAGATCGAAGAGATCGATGTCGAAGGCGGTGAAGGCGAAGTCGAGCGTCAGGTGGCCCGTTCCGACATCGATTCCGACGGCGGCGACGCCGACGTCGACGATCCTACAGCTCTCAATGTCGGGGTTGGTCTCGGCCTTCTCGGCATCGGCGTGAACGACGATAACGAGTTCGACGTGGATGCCGACGGCGGCGATGGCGGTGCGGTCGACAACACCTCGCTCGATCAGGATGCCGATGCAACCGGCGGTCCTGCCCGGATCGGCGAAATCGACAATGACGGCGACGCCGATGCGGATGCTGATGCAGATGCGGATGCCGATGCCGACACGGGCGATGCTCTGGCTGGCATTCAGTTCGCCGAGCTCGACAACGATGCCGACGGCGGTAACGCCGATTCCGACATCGATGCCGATGCGGATGCTGATGCGGACGGCGGCAATGCCAACACCGGCGATCTGGACTCCAGGGTCGATGCGTCTGCCGACAGCGGCGACGCCACCACGGATCAGGTCACACGTCTCGACACCGCCGCCACGTCTGGCGACTCGATGGTGGGCGATTCCCAGATCGGCGATATCGCCGCGACGGCAAGCGGTGCAGCCGGCACGGTTGGCGACATGTCGTTCGACGGTCTGGCCGCTGAAGGTTACGGCGGCGGCGGCGGCGGCGGCGGAACGGCCACTGGCGGAGCCGGCGGTAACGTCGACCAGGATTGGACCGGCGATTCCCGCATCGATGTCGACTCGTCGATCAACTTCGACATCGTGGTCGGTGCGCAACTTCAGTACAACAGCGTCAACATGAACATCGCCGGCGGCGATGGCGCTGGCGACATGCTGAGCGACGACAGCTGATCCTAAATTTTGCAAAAGCGTTCCGCGCGGGTTTCTTCCCGCGCGGAATCGTCTCTGAAATTGCCTGGCTTCACCGGAATTGCAGGCAAGTCGTAATGAGATCCGGCCTCGTTAAATGAAGAATTCAGGAGGCTGTCATGTATCAACCCGGCGTTACGGAAGCCATTTGGCACTTCGCGGGTTACCTGCATCTCGCAGACGAACTGGCGCGCGCAAGGATTGCCTATGAGGACTTCCTCCGGGAGCAGAACATTACAGCGGAGAAATTCGGTGTAGATCCGGAACTCACCAGCATCGAGCCGATCACATTCGAAGGCATGGGCGCCAATGCGCCTCATGACGACCTGCCTTACAAGCCCGACGCTTCATACGATGTAAAGATCAAGATCAAGCACGATGCGGATGTGCCGGCTGCGGATATCCCTCAACCGGCACAAGTCGATCAGGTGCAGGAATTTCTGGCGAGCCTGAACTTCGGCCCCGGCATGGTCGAGCCGGATTATTATCTTATCCGTTTCGAAGGCGGCGATCAGAAGTGGATCGAGATCCACCAGTCAAACCACTTGTTTTCCAGCAATTACGTGAACGTGGTCTGGGAGAGCGGGATCGCCGACCTGCATGCCATCGATGTCGAGGCAAGCCTTGCCTCCATGATGCGGCAGGCGGAAGAAGCCTTCCCCGAAAGTTATCAGCCGGAGGGGCAAACCGGCTCCGAAATCCTGGATTTCTTCATTGGCCATCAGGAAGAGATCGCAGCCTCCGGTGAAGCGCCTGCGCAAGTCGTGCAGGGTGTTTATGTCGACGGCGTGCTTCAGGAGGAAGGCGTAGAGGTCAAACTCGACCTTTTCGACGAGGACGGCCATCGCGAAGGCGCACCTCCCGCCATGCCGCGGCCGCTCGCGGATGAGGAGGAGGAAGACGGCGAAGACGCATCCCTGACGAATGCGGACGCCGGCGCGCTCGAACCGGTGGAGATGGAATACGAAGGTCCCTATCAGGCGGCGGCGGTGGGCGGCAAGATCGCCGAGAACTCGGCTGTCATCGTCGATGCGAATGAAGCCTGCGGCGCCATGGTCGTCATGGGCGACTGGCACGTCACGAACGCGATCTTCCAGTTCAACATCTACATGGACAATGACCATGTATCCGTGGCCGGTGCCGGCAACGGGATCGGCCAGCTGGTGAAAACCGGCGGCAACGTCGCCATGAACCGCGCGGAACTTGCCGACCGGGCTCTCTTCGACGACGAAATCAATAATCGCGGCATGACCGGATTTAACTGGGAGATCGAAACGGTCCACGGCGATTTCTACGATGTGAAGACGCTCTTTCAGGAAAACCACGTTTCCTCGACGGACATAACAGTCCAGTCCATGAGCACGGCCAACTACAGCCTGATGGTGGACCACACGGGGCAGTACAACCTGATTTCGCTGAGCGATCTCGGGTCGAGTTACGATCTCATCGTCGTTATGGGCGACTATCACAGCGCCAATTACATCAAGCAAATAAATATCGTTGAGGATTCCGACTACGTAATGTCGGCTTCCATGGCGGCGGACGGCGGCGGGCAGTCGGTTTATACGGGGCAGAACTACCTGCTCAACACGGCCAGTATCCATTCCTACCGGAATGGCGAATACCAGGACGTTACGGACGAACTGGAAAACTTTCTCGATGAAGTCGAGAACGCGAATTACATCCAGCCTGAAACCTGGTGGGAGATTTCCGGCGCCGGGTCGACCACGATGAACGTCCTTTACGTTACCGGCGACTATTACGACATCAACTACATCTGCCAGAAGAACGTCATCGCCGACGTCGATACCGCGTTGCAGATCTTCTCGCCTGACGGGGAAGGCGGCGGGCAGTATCTGTCCACGGGTGCGAATACGGCCGTGAACTACGCGTCGATCTACGATTTCGGCTCCTACAGCGATCAGTTCCTGGGCGGAGAGATGTACGAGGAGTCCATGCTCGTACAGACCAGCATTGTCGCCGGCGACGATGACGAAATCCAATATGGCGATGCCGACGAACTGGCGAGCGAGCTTGTCGCCTTCGTCGATACGTCCGGCGGCGTATCCCATGACGACGATGGCGGCGGCTTCGTGAGCGGCGCGGACATCGCAAGCGGAGGGGATGTGCTTGGAGGTGTCATGACCTGACCGTCGCGATGGCTGCGATCCGGCTGTGCGCGGATCGTCGATGGAATCCGGTGAATGCGCCGCCCGGACTTGAAGCAAGCAGGTGGACTTGCGAAGGCGGCGGAATACAGGGGAACAACGGTGGAGCTCAGCAACAAGAAGGGGCATGAAGACGGTCTTGGCCGGGGCGGGTTCAGGCAGGGATCCGGCGGAAAGACCGAAGCGTTTCCTTCGGAAGGGCACGCCATGGTCTATACCCTGGCAAAACGGCTTCGCGAAAGGCGGAGGACGGGGCTTTCCGCCCGCGTGGCGTTGGCCGATCGCGCATCCGCGGTCGGGACCCCGGCGGAAGTTTATCCGTTGCGCCGCGCGCCCGCTGCCCAAGCGTCATCTGCACCTTCCAGGGTCGAAGCCGGGAAAGGATGCCAGGCAGGGCCGCCGAGGGAGCCGACGGCCGGGACTTCGCCGCGTCCGTCTCCGCCGCAAGCGCCGGACCCTGCCGAGAGTGCACGGAAGAAGGCCGGGCTGGCGGGCCAGGCAGGCGCTCTCGCAAACGGGGATAAGGGCGGCGCCGCCACAAAGCCGGATTTGAAAACCGATAGGCCAGCCGCCGCGAAGGCGCGCGCCGACGCGGCGACACGGACGCCGGAATTGGCCAAGGGCGCCACGGCCAGGGTGGAGATGCGCAACCCGGCGCCGGCCAAAACCACCGGCGGCGGGGGCGACGGCGGTTCTGGCGGTTCTGGCGGTGGCGGGCAGGGCGGCGGTCGCGCGCCCAAGATGCAGAAGCGTTTTTATGACGACAATTTCCGCAACGTCCTGACGGACGGTTTGGCGAATGTCCGCAAGAACCTCGTCACGATCGGCATATTCTCCTTTTTCGTGAACCTTATCGTCCTTTGCGTGCCGATCTATCTGTTTCAGATTTCGGACCGCGTGCTGACGAGTCGCAGCACCGATACGCTGGTCATGCTGACGATCATCGTGGTCGGCGCTCTCATGGTCCATGTTCTGCTCGACATGGTCCGGCGCATGATCCTGATGCGCGTCGCCGTGGACACGGAAACGCGCCTCGGCCCTTCGGTGCTGAGCGCGGCGGCGAAAGCCTCCCAGAACGGCTCGAACCGTGAATACCAGGTGTTGCACGACCTGCAGCAGCTCAGGAACTTCATTACCGGACCGGTGCTTCTCACGTTCTTCGACCTGCCGGTCATGCCGCTTTATCTGCTGGTGGTCTTCCTGATTCACCCCGACCTTGGCTACATCGTGGCCGGTGCCGGGGCAATCCTGATGGTCATCGCGCTCATCAACCAGAAATTCACCGCCGTTCCCTTCGGCCGGGCGAATGCCTATGCGACGCGCGCGAACCTCCAGGCGGATGCCATGTCGCGCAACGCCCAGGTTATCAACGCAATGGGCATGATCCCGGAAGGGGTGCAGCTTTGGGGGCGCGAGACGCTTGAATCGCTCAAGGCTCAGGTCCAGGCGCAGGACTACAACGTCATGCTTGCCGGCATTTCCAAGTTCTCGCGCCTGACCACCCAGATCGCGATCCTCGGTTGGGGGGCCTATCTCGCGCTGCATTCGGAAATTACCGGCGGCATGCTGATCGCGGCCTCGATCATCGGCAGCCGCGCGCTCGCACCGATCGAAGGGGCGATCGAAGGCTGGCGCGGGTTCGTTCAGGCGCGCTCCAGCTACGCCCGCATCCATACGCTTCTCGTCAACTCGCCGCTCAATCTGGAGCGTCTGCGCCTTCCGCGCCCGCGCGGCAAGGTTTCGGTGGAGCGTGTGCTCTACGTTCCGCCGCCCAGCAAGAAGGTGATCCTCAACGGCATTTCCTTCGAGCTTGAGCCTGGAGAATCGATGGCGATCGTCGGCTCGTCCGGGGCGGGGAAATCGACGCTTGCGCGCATGCTGGTCGGTTCCATCGTGCCGACGGCCGGCAACATCCGTCTCGACCACATGGACCTGCGCAATTGGGACCCGCGCCAATTCGGCGAAAGCGTGGGCTATCTGCCGCAGGACGTTCAGCTCTTCCCGGCAACGATCAAGGCCAACATCGCCCGCATGCGTGAGGACGCGAGCGATGACGCGATCTTCGATGCCGCCGAAACCGCGGACGTGCACGAGATGATTTCGCAGTTTTCGGCCGGCTACGAAACCATGATCGGCCTTGACGGCTCGCCTTTGTCTGGCGGCCAGAAGCAGCGCATCGGCCTTGCGCGCGCCTTCTTTGGCGATCCGCGCATGGTGGTGCTCGACGAGCCGAATTCAAACCTCGATTCGCCGGGCGAACTGGCTCTGGCGCGTGCATTGAAGCGGGCGAAGGCCAAGGAGATCACGGTGATCGCGATCACCCAGCGTCCGACGCTTTTGAAGAGCGTCGACAAGATCATGCTCCTGAAGGGCGGCACGGTGCAGGCGTTGGGCAAGCGCAACGACATGCTGGAGCTGCTGCGCAACAACCTGCCGGACGCCAAGGGCAATTCGGCCAAAAGCCTCACTCGCAAATGAGGGCAACTCGATTGGCATGAGGCATGACGAAAAAAGAGAAAGGGAGCGGCGGTAAATGTCTTACCTGGCGATTGACCAGCAATGGGACCGGCAAATCGCCCGTACGGCGCGCAGGGCCACCATCTTCGGATACGGGTTGCTCGTGGTCTGCCTGCTCGGATTCGGCGTTTGGGCCAACGCCGCGCCGATCGCGGCCGCGGTCATCTCCTCCGGCGTTTTCGTCGCGACTGGCGAGAACAAGATCGTTCAGCATCTGGAAGGAGGCGTGATCAGGGACATCCTCGTTCGCGAGGGCGACCACGTGGAAAGGGGCGAGTCGCTGATCGTCCTTGACGATACGACGCCACGTGCCGAACTCAGGCGTCTTGAACTCAAGCTGGCGCGCCTTCAGGCGGTGCAGGCCCGCTTCGAGGCGGAGATGAACTGGGATCCGGAAGTCGACATTCCGTCGCCCCTGCAGGCGCAAGCCGAAAAAGACCCGGATGTCGCCGCCATCATCGACGCGCAGATCCTGACCTTCAAGGCCCGCCGCGACACCCTGGAAAGCGAGATCGCAACGCTGATCGACGGCATCAACGCCCTGGAACAGAGGATATCGGGCAGCAAGGCGGAAATGTCGTCCGTACGCGACCAGCTCACGCTGATCGAAGAGGAACTTGAGGGCAAGACCGGGCTGTTGAAGAGCGGGCTGATCCGCAAGCCGGAGATCCTGGCGCTGCAACGCGCGCGCGCCAACCTTCAGGGCAATATCGGCCGGCTGACCGGCGAAATCGGCGATTCGCGGGAGCGTATCGCGCGGATAACGGAGCAGGTGCAGGTCGCGCGCAACACCGCCATCAAGAACGTGGTGGAGCAATTGCATGAGGTGAATGCGGAAATCGACGACGTGCGCGAGCGCATCAGATCGGCACGTTCCGTGCTCGGCCGCATAAATATCACCGCCCCGGACGAGGGCATCGTCGTCAAGATGCGCTATCACACGTCGGGAGGCGTTATCGAACCTGGAAAATCCATTCTCGAGATCGTGCCGGTTCAGGAGGAGCTCATCATCGAGGCGCCTGTGCGTCCTCAAGACATCGACAACGTGCGCGAGGGCCAGACGGCGACGATACGCCTGACGGCGCTGAGCCAGCGCGTGACGCCGATGATAGAGGGCAAGGTGATCTACGTTTCGGCGGATGCCCTGCCGAGCGACGAGAGCACCTATCAGAACATGGGCTCCGCGGATGCCTATGTCGTGCGCATCAGTCTGGACAAGGACTCCGCGGCAAAGGTGGAGAATTTCCGTCCCACGCCCGGCATGCCGGCGGAAGTTTACATCAAGACGCATGAACGCACGTTCTTCAACTATCTGATCAGACCACTGAAGGACTCCATGAACCGGGCGTTCCGGGAGTCCTGACACGTGGGCGCGGGCTGGGCGTCTTCCTGCTCAACGCCCGGGCCCGCCGCATCGGCGGCGGGCCTGCCCGCGTCATCGGCCGGCGGCGGTAAACCCTCAGAAGTCGACCGCGTTCTCATCGCGCGCCATCACCTTCCCGGTGTGCTGAGGTTGCCTCCCAGGCCTTCCGGCCTCCTCGTCTTTGCGCTGGGGGCGGGCTCCAGCTGCCGGAGCCCGCGCAATATCCGGCTGGCCGAAGATTTCTGCTCGAGCAATTTCGCCACTCTTCTTTTCGACCTGCTCGACGACGAGGAGGCGCTTGAGCGCGGCAATGTCTTCGATATCGCGAAACTGAGCTCGCGCCTGGTCGAGGCGGTGCGCTGGGCCGAAGGCGATGCGCGGGTGTCGCATCTTCCGCTCGCACTGCTTTCGGCAAGGACGGGCGCGGCCGCGGCCCTTCGCGCGTCGGTGTCTCTCGCCGGGCGGGTCAAAGCCGTAGTCGCCCGCCGCGGGCGTCCTGATCTGGTTGAGGATGTTCTGGCGCAAGTGCGCACGCCTACGTTGTTTGTTGTTGGAGGTAAAGACATCCGATCTCTTCAGATCAGCCGAAGGGCATGCGAGCAAATGCGTTGCAAAGTCGATTTACAGATCGTGGAAGGCGCGGCTTCGTTATTTGAGAGTGCGGAAATTTATCGAACAACTTTTGATATGATGGCATTGTGGTTGCATCGGGAACTGGATTAAAGGCGTTACGTTGCCCGTTCTTTACTGTAAGGTGTGAACTTCGTATAATTTTCCTGTAAAAATGCGGAATAAAAATAAGCATTTCGTGGAAATGGGGCTGGCGTCGAGTACGGAGTATGCTGGGGAGTCGCGAATGTCACTCTTGTCGCATGCGTTTTTTCGTAATGAAGAAGCCGCTTATGAATTTGTGGAATCTAGGGTTTGGCCGCGCGGGCCGGTTTGTCCGCATTGCCGGGAACACCGCAACATCAGGAAACTGAACGGAGCGAGTACCCGCATCGGCACTTACAAGTGCTATGCCTGCCTGAAGCCCTTCACGGTCAAGATCGGCACCGTTTTCGAAGCAAGCCGCCTGCCGCTGCATGTATGGCTCCAGTCGATTTATCTGATCGCCCAGGCGGATCATGTCGTGCCTGCGCGTGAGCTGGAGCGTGCGCTCGGCGTTTCGCCGAAGACCGCCAAGGTCCTGACCTATCGGTTGCATAAGGCAATCTATTCGCCAGTCGCGCGGGTTCGTCCTTCCGTTCGGTCCGGCTCCGGCCTGGCGCTGCGGCCGGGCATGACGCCGCGGACCGAGCCTCGCAGCGAAGCGCTGGAACGGCGCCGCGCAACCGCTCTTGAGGATATTTTCTCCGCCTTTCATCCCGTCTGACGCCGGAGGTTTTCATGTCTGGGAAAGCGGAAGGACCAGCTTCTGGCGCGCTGGGCAATTCAAGGCGCGGGCGCGCGAAACGGGCGGAGCCATCGCCGGACAATCCGGCGCAATTCAAAGCTTTCATCGATACCGTACGGCGGCTGGAGCTTGGCGGGCCCGACAATGACCGCGCCTTCCTCGATGCGGTGAAGCAGGTGCTTCCGCCGCGTCTCGCACGACGGCGCGGCCGCCATGGCTCGCGCACGTGAAAAGCGCCGGTCAGCCGCGATCGGCCGGGTCGACCTGTGCTTCCTGGAACGGCTCCAGTGTCATCGGCTGCTCGAAGAATTCATGCCACAGGTCCAGGAGTTGGCGGTCCCGTTCGCTGGCGTATCCGCCAGGCGCGCCGCCGGCACCCGGAATGCCCGGCAAACGCGGATCGTGGTCCAACCCGTCGCCGCCTGCCGTCATCGCGTCCATGAAGGCGATCGCGTTCAGGCATCCGCGCTGAAAGTCGCGGTGCCCGTTGACGCTGAGCAAGCAGGCTTCCTCACCGCCGATGTTGCCCGGCAGTCCGGTGATTTCCTCCCACGCCTCGGCCTGGACGATGCCCAGCGTGTCGTCGTCGATCGAGTGGACGCGCCGCCTCGCGACAAGGCTGATAAGCATCATGACGAAACCGATCATATAGGCGTCGAGCCAGTGGCGCTCGGTGATGCGGCTGCCCTGGAACTTTGACCTGCGAACCATCGGCGCAATGGTTGCTACCGCCGCCTTCCGTGCTTTTCGTGCCTTCCAAAGTTCCAGCATCGCAGTACTCCGGCCGTTTCGGCCCGAAAAACAAGGTATAAGCTTGGCATAAATCCTTATGTTAAACCGGCGAATTACATTTTAATTCATGAATTTACAAGCCAGGAATAACTTCTGAAATCTCGATAATCATTGTACTATAATTTGATCTACCGTGACGAGACCGCATATCCGGATGTAAATACCGGAATGTGCGACCGAGGGTGAAATGGCTCAACTGCCGCCAAGTCCCGATTTCGAGACCATGGAAGCGAACGCGCCCCGGACGGCGGAGCAAAGGACGGCGATCCTTTCGCTCATCGGCAGTCTCGTGTTCAGCTGGTCCAACAACGAAAGCCTGTTCATCTATGTCCTGAACATTCTGCTCGACAGCGACGAGATTTCGGCGGCGATCGTTTTCACCACCTTGAACACCACACGCGCGCGGCTTGACCTGATAGACAGGCTGGCCAAGGTCAAGATCCATGACGAGGAGGTGGCGGCGGAGCTTCAGAAGCTGGTCAAGCGCTTCAACAAGGCCAGCCGCATGCGCAATGAGTTCAATCATTGCCTTTACATGCTCGGGCCCGAGGGTGACATCACCCACACGCAGACCCTCAAGCTGATGGAGGTCCGCGGCCAGCTCAAATGGGGCGATATCAAGCCGGTCGACGAACATCGTTTGAGGCAGATGAAGAAGTCGATCGAGGATCTGCGCGCCCTCAACCGGGATATATGGGCTTTCCTGCCCCGGCTTCACAAGGCATGCCATTCGCGGCTGCAGCCGGTTCCCTCAGCGCCGCAAAATTCCCCGTCGGGCGAAAGTCGGTGAGGCCAGCCCGGCCTCCGGCGGTGCTCTTCTCGCGTGGCCCTTTGGCATGCACCATTTTAGCGGGCCAGTTTCGTTCGTTTGCGTCTGTCGGTCGCGACGTGGTCGAGGTAGGCGGGATTGTACTGGGCGACCTCGACCGCCTTGTCGAAATCGAGGAATTCCACGTAGCCGTCCTTCAGGTTGACGACGCCTTCCTGGCGCAGTTCCCGCATGATGCGGTTCAGATGCACCGAAGTCAGACCGAGCGCATCGGCAATCTGTCCCTGATTGAGCGGGCAGGAAAAACTTTCGCCGTTGCATTTGCCGACCAGCGCGAGGCGGTCCTGAAGCTCCAGGAAGAAATGGACGACCCGCTGCAGCGCCGTTTTCCTGCCCACGCCGACGAGGCGCTCAACAAGCAGGGCTTCCTCGCGTGATGAAGACCATAGAAGGCCCGCGGCAAGCCGCGGGGCGGGATCGAGAAGTTCGAGTATCGTCCGCGATGAAATCTCGTAGACGACCGAGGTCGTGATCATGGCCGCGGCGAAATCGAGATTGCGCAGCATCAGCGAGCGCATCCCCAGAATGTCGCCGGGAATGGCCAAATCCACGATCTGGCGCGCCCCGCTCGGCAGTTGCTTGTATGTGCAGGCCCAGCCGTCGTTTATGAGAAAGGCCTTGTGCGGCCAGGATTGGTCGAGGTTCAATTCCTCCCGGGCTTCCACAACCCGCGGTTTGCCGATTCTTTCGGCAAGAACGTCGAATTCGCGATCAGGAATCGTTGAGAAGGCGCAAAGCTTACGTCTCAGGGTGACAAATGTGTGCATGTTGAGCCTTCGCACAAGCCGTTTGGTGCCAAATCTAGCTGCGTAAATGCGTTCAGCCATGACTTGGCTCAAACGCTTTCGCCCGTGCCTCAACCCAATTCGTTAAACGTACAGACTATTGTCGGAAACAACAATCAGGAATATCTCAGCGTCATGCGGAGCATGCAGCTAGGTTAATCAGGTAATTCTCGCGCAATTTCTCTTGCGCATGATTTCAGGAGGTTGACGGTATCTTCACGCTTGCGTGAGGTAAAGCGGCCAGCCAGTCCCGATACCGTCAGCGCGGCCACCAGGCGGTCCAAGCGATCGAAAACCGGTGCCGAAACGGAAGCCACATCCGGATCGCGGGCGCCGACCGATGTGGCGAAACCGTCTGTCACGGTGCTGTCGCCGGGCGCTTGAGAGGCGCCGGCAAAGCTTCTCAGCACTTTTGAGGTCGCGCTTTCGTCAAGGGGAAAGCGGGCCCCTTCATCCAGGTGGTGGCGGATGGCCCGGGGGGAGTTGCGGCGGTAGAGGCACACGCGGAAATTGTCTTCGCGAATGTAGAAGGAAGCGGATTCGCCCGTCGCCTCCACCAGCCGGTCCAGTTTCGGCCGCACCACCTCTTCCATGTCGAACTGGCTTCGGTAAAGCGCGCCGAGCCTCCACAGCGCCGGGCCGAGGCGGAAGTGGCCCGTTCGCTCGCGGCGAAGATAGCCGAAACGCGAAAGGGATGTGGCCAGCCGCAGGATGGTGCTTTTGTAAAGGCCGGAACGCCGTGAAAGCTCGGCGAGAGAGAGGCTTTTGTCAGCCCCGTCGAAGCAGTCGAGAATCCTGAGCGCTCGCTCCACGGCCTCCACTCCGCGTTCCCCTGTTCCATCATCTTTCGGGTTTGCCGATGTCATTTCGCCTGCCGCTTTCAATTCGGAGTTCGTTCTGTTATATTGAATATCGTTCTGTAGAATAGAACAAAGAGTTTCAAACGGCAAGCGACGGCTCGCAGGTGCGCGTACCGCCGTCCGCGCTCATTCATGCCGCCGGGAGACTTCAGTTGAGCAAACCTCTTGCGGGAATTCGCGTTCTCGATCTGACGAACGTGCTTGCCGGCCCCTTTTGCTGCCACCAGCTCGCTCATTTCGGGGCCGAAGTCATCAAGGTCGAAGCGGCCGGGCGGGGCGATCTTGCGCGTCAGCTCGGCGCGGATGCGGGCCTGAACGAAAAGCTCATGGGCGTCTCGTTTCTTGCCCAGAACGCCGGCAAGAAGTCCGTGACCGTCAATCTCAAGCACGAGGACGGCAAGGCTCTTCTGAAGAAGCTGGTCGCCACGGCCGACGTGCTGGTGGAAAATTTCCGCCCCGGCGTCATGGACCGGCTCGGCGTCGGCTACAAGGTGCTGAAAGAGATCAATCCGAAGCTCGTTTATTGCGCCATTTCCGGTTTCGGGCAGGACGGGCCGTGGGCGCATCGGCCGGCCTATGACCAGATCATCCAGGGTGCGG
Organism: Hongsoonwoonella zoysiae; assembly: GCF_013266695.1. Taxonomy (GTDB): domain Bacteria; phylum Pseudomonadota; class Alphaproteobacteria; order Rhizobiales; family Stappiaceae; genus Hongsoonwoonella; species Hongsoonwoonella zoysiae. The sequence goes on along the minus strand of NZ_JABRXF010000001.1, from coordinate 358,328 downwards.
CCGGTGTCATGTCGATCACGGGCGAGGAGGCTTCGTCGCCGTTGCGCGTCGGTTATCCGATCGCCGATACCATCGGCGGCATGACGGCAGCTTTTGCGGTTTCCGCTGCCCTCAATGACCGGGAGAAAGGCGCCTTCATCGATGTTTCCATGCTGGAATCCGTTGTCGCGACCATGGGCTGGGTGGTTTCCAACTGGCTGATCGCCGGTGTCATGCCCGCCGCTCATGGCAATGAGAACATGACCTCGGCGCCCTCCGGCGCGTTTCAGGCCGCGGACGGCCTTTTGAACATTGCCGCCAACAAGGACGAGCAGTGGCGGATACTTGCCCGGCACATCGGGCGGGAGGACCTTTTATCCCATCCTGATTACGCTACGCGCGAAAAGCGTAAGGAAAATCGCTTCGCGCTGAAGGCGGAGATCGAGGAGGCGCTTCAGTCGAAACCGGCGCGCGAATGGGCGCGTGAATTGAACGCGAAGGGCGTGCCTTCCGGCGCTGTCTTCGACGTGCCGGAGATTCTCGCGCATGAGGTCGTCGCTTCACGCGGGATGCTGGCGGATTTCGCCGATGTTCCCGGTGTCGGGCGTGATATCACCGTCGTGCGCACGGGCGTCAAGCTTGATGGCGAGGCGCCGTCGGTCGAAAGTCCGCCGCCCGTTCTCGGGCAGCACAATGATGAGATTTACACCGCGCTCGGTCTTTCGGGCGAAGAGGTCGGCCGCCTGAAATCCGAGGGTGCGATATGAGCATTGAGCGCAACGACGTTTCCGACTGGTGGCGCACTGAAATCATCGACATGGCGCCGGGCGTCATCCGCTTTCGCGGGCATCCGATCGAGGATCTGATCGGCAACGTCAGCTTCCCGCAGATGATCTGGCTGATGGTGCGCGGCGCTCTGCCGGGCGCGGAGGAGGCGGCGCTCTTCGAATGCGCGCTGGTCGCCGCCGTCGACCACGGCCCGCAGGCGCCTTCCATCGCGGCGTCCCGCATGGCGGTCACCTGTGGCTTGCCGCTGAACAATGCCATGGCGTCAGCCGTCAACATGCTGGGCGACGTTCACGGCGGGGCGGGCGAGCAGGCGGTGGAGCTTTACCACATGATCGATGAGGTCGGCGGGCCGGCCCGTGCCGGTGAAATGATCGACCGCTGGCAGGCGGAGCGCACGCCTTATGTGCCCGGTTTCGGTCACCGCTTTCATAAACCGGTGGACCCGCGTGCGCCGCGCCTGCTGGCACTTGTTGACGAAGCGCAGGCAAAGGGGGTGGTTTCGGGCCGCTTTGCCGCAATCGGTCGGGCGATCCAGACGGAGCTCGACGCCCGCAAGGGCAAGCCGGTGCCGATGAACATCGACGGCGCAACGGCGGTGATCTACGCCGAGCTTGGCTTCGCGCCACCGCTTGCGCGCGGGCTCTTCTGCCTGTCACGTTCCGTCGGCATTCTTGCCCACGCCTGGGAGCAGATGAACCAGGGCGGGCGCAACAAGGGCCCGACCCCGCCGAAATACCGGTGGACCTACGACGGGCCGGACCCGATAGAGAATTAGTGCGTCAGGATCGAGCGCACGTAGATGGCGACCGCATGGGTGCGGTTCTTGGCGGAAAGCCGCTCGATCGCGAGCGACATATGAGCCTTCACGGTCGCGACGGTGATGCCCAGTTCATGCGCGATCTGCTTGTTCAATAGCCCTTCGGAGGCAAGGCGCACGATCTCGCGCTGGCGGGACGAAAGGGCGTCGAGCGTGGATTTGCGCTCGCGCGCCGCAGGGCGGTAATCGTCCTCGACGTCGTGAGCCGGAATGTCCTTTTCGAAAAACTGAAGCGCGCCAATCCCGTCCATTGCCATGTCCTCCCTCGGTATGCGGCTGGCAATCGTGCTGGCGATTCGCGCCGGATTGCTGCACCGCGATAGGAAGACGGATAAAGTTTGCGCCGCAAAATTGCTAGATGTAAAAGTGGCAGGAGAAATCTTGTAAAAATTTTACAATTTGCAGGACTTAGCCTTATGGCCAAGAAAATCTTCGCAGGTCACGTACTCAGGAAGGTGCGAGAGGGCCAGCGCCTCACGCAGATGGAATTCGCGAAGAGGCTCGGCCTTTCCGCGTCCTACGTCAATCAGCTCGAGGCGAACCAGCGCCCCCTGTCGGCTGCCGTCCTGCTTTCCGTCGGCCGGATCTTTTCCGTAGACATGGCAAGTTTCGAAGCTGACGATCTCGACCGGATCGTGGCCGATCTCGGCGAGGCCTTGGCCGATCCCATGTTTCGCGGCGCAAAGCCGGGCCTGCAGGATCTGAAGTCTGTCGCCACTCATGCGCCGGATTTCGCCAAGGCGTTTCTCGATCTTCACGGCGCAATGCGCCGTGTGCTGGAGCATCAGGCCTCCGTTGATGACGTCATAAACGCCCATGGCACCTCGCCGCGCGCCGAAGCGCGCGCCGCCCTGCCTTACGAGGAGGTGAGGGACCATTTCCACTATATCGACAATTACGTCGATGCCCTCGACCGCGCGGCGGAAAGGACGGCGGGCGAGCTTGGCCTTGCATGGTCGCAGGAAAAGGCCCGCCTTATTGGCGAGCGTCTGGAAGCCTTGCACGGGGTTTCCGTTTCGGTGATGGACGCCGCCGATCCGCACGGGCCGATCCTGCGGTTCGATCCAGCGCGTAGGATGGCGAGCGTCGCGCTCTCCCTGCCGCAGTCGACGCGCGACTTTCTGCTCGCCGGCCTGCTTGCCAGGTTCGAGGCGGCGGAGATCATCGACGATCATGTGGCGAAGGCCGGGTTTCGCGCGCAAGGGGCGGAGGAAGTATGCCGGCTCGCCATGCGGAATCATTATGCGGGCGCGCTGCTCCTGCCCTATCAGGCGTTTCTGGATCTGGCCCGCTCCACCCGTCATGATCTCGACCGCATGCAGATCGTTACGGGCGCTTCGCTGGAGCAGGTCGGCCATCGCCTGTCCACGCTCCAGCGGCCGGGCAACAAGGGAATTCCGTTTTACTTCCTGAAGGTTGATCGAGCCGGCAACGTCATCAAGCGTCACAGCGCGACGCGCTTCCAGTTCGCGCGTTACGGCGGCGCCTGCCCGATGTGGAACGTGCATGAAGCTTTCGAGCGTTTGCCGGCGCGCACCCTCGTGCAGATCGGCGAGATGCCGGACGGCTCGCGTTATCTCTGTCTTGCCCGCAGCACGGTCAAGCCGCCGACGAGCCACCAGACGCGCGAGCGCCGCTATGCGCTGGGGCTCGGCTGCGAAATCTCCTACGCCAGTGAGATCGTCTATGCGGACGGCCTTGCGATCGGCGAAAAGAGCGAGGTCGCGAAAATCGGTATCAACTGCCGCATTTGCCCGCGGGACGATTGCCTGGAACGCGCTTTCCCCGCGGTCGACCGCAAGATCGAGCTTGATCCGGACGCCCGCGGCATCGTGCCGTTCACGCTGGCCTGATTTCGATTTCTTTCGGACCTCAGGCCTCGCTTGCCAGGCCGAAGGCTTCGAAAATGGCATCCGCTCCGAGATCGGGAGACGGCGGGTAAATCCACTGCCTGTTGATCTGCTGCTTCATCTCCTTGCCTTCCTCCCGCGTCTTCTGCACTTCGCGGTCCCAGCCGGTCGTGAACGCTGCCCCCCATGGCCCAAGATCAAGGCAGGTTGCGTAAAATTCCTTCCTGAAGACTCGCGTCGGCAGGCCCAGAAGGTCTCGCAGGGCGTTGTGTCCGGCGAATTGGCCAAGCGGCATGGCGTGCTGGCAGGACATGAAGACTTCATGTGTGTCGTCGGCAAGCACGTTTGCCGTGTCTCCGGCGGCGAAGACGTCGTTCGTGCCGGTCGCCTTCAGGTCTCGATCGACCGTGAGCCTGCCGTGCCTGTCTCTTTCGCCGGGGATGGATTTCGTGAGCGGGCTTGCCTCCATGCCCGTTGCCAACACCGTTACGTCCGTCTCGATGCGCTCGCCGTCGTCGAGCATGACTTCGCTGGCGGAAATTCGCTCAACCGCGCGCCCGAAGCGGGTCTCGATCCGGCATTCGCCGAGCGCTTCCTCGATGGCCGCGCGCAGATTGGGGCCGAGTTCGATGCCGGCCCTTTCGGCATGGTCGATCAGGACGATCCGTGCCATTGCCCCCATGCGTGCGCGCAATTCCGTGGCAAGCTCCAGGCCGGTGAAACTTGCTCCGATCACGACCGCCGTCGCGGTGTCGGGCAGGCCGGCAAGCCTTTCGTCGAACCTTGCCGCTTCTTCGAACGTATCGACAGAATGGCAGTATTCATCGGCACCCCGCACGGGTATCCGCTTCAGTCGGCTCCCGGTCGCAAGCACCAGCCGCCGGTAGGACAGCGTCCGACCGTCGGAGAGGATCACGCTTCGCGCCGCCGGGTCTATATCGCGCGCCGTCGCGATCGTCAGGTCGACGCCGATCGTCTTCAGCAGGGGCGCGAGCGGCACCCGCATTTCCCCCGCTGCTCCTTCGTAGAGCCTGGGCCGGATCGTGAGGCAAGGGTCCTTGCTGACAAGCGTGATCGAAATGTCTCGCCCGGTGGCTGCCTTGCGTTCCGCGGCCGCGCTCATCGCCGCCCAGACGCCGGCGAAACCGCCGCCGAGAATGATGATATCGCTCATTCCGGTCTCCATCGTTTGCGAAGAATTCCGGGCAAGTGTGCAATTTGCGAATTATTTAATAAACTTGCTATTCAGCGAACCGAATTTGCAAAGGTGCAAACAAATGCTTGCCTGGGGGGATTACCACCTCGTTCTCGAAGTGGCGCGGGCGCAAGGGCTTGCCGGCGCGGCCGAGAAGCTTGGCGTAACCTTTTCGACCGTTTTCCGTCGGCTCGAGCGGGTCGAGGAAGAGCTTGGCGCCAAGCTGTTCGAGAGGCTTCGCTCGGGTTATGTGCCGACCGATACGGGCGGAGAGATCGTGCGGGCCGCGGAGCGGATGGAACAGGAGGCACTCGCCGGGGACCGCGCCGTGACGGGGCGCGACCAGCAGCTTGTGGGCCGGCTCGTGGTCACGGCAACGGAAGTTCTGGCGACCTGCTTTCTCGCCCGCCATCTCCCGCACTTTTGCGCCGCGCATCCCGGTTTGTCCATCGAGTTGGTATCCGACAACCGCCGCCTCAGCCTTGTCGATCGGGAGGCGGATATCGCGATCAGGCCCCGGCGCCCGCAGGAGGAAAGTCTTGTCGCGCGCAAGGTCGGAACCCTTGGCTGGGGAATTTTCGCGTCACCCGAGACGGCCCGCCGCATCGGTCAAGTCCGGACGCTTGCGGACCTTGTCGAACCGGAACTCGTTTGCTGGGATGGGGGCGCGGCGGCGCGGGAGGTGCAGGGCTGGATCGAGGCGGCCTTCGAAAATCCGAAGGTCACATGCCGTTCCAGCAGCATGATGACGGTTGCGGCTCTCGTTGCGCATGGCCGGGCTTGCGCGGCCCTGCCGTTCATGCTCGCCAACATGTGGCCGGGCCTGCAGCCGGTTTATCATCCGCTGCCGGGTCTTGCCGCCGAACTGTGGATCGTTACCCACCAGGATCTGCGCCGGAACGCGAGGGTTCGCGCGCTGCTGGACTTTCTTGCCGGTGCTGCCCGTGGCGATGTTGCGCTGAACGCGCTTGCGCGTGAAAGCGGGTGATGCCGCCCGGCGTGGCGCGCCCCGTCAGATTTCGAAATCGGGAATCTCGGCCACGGCCGCGCGCAGTTTTTCCGACCAGAGCTCCGAAAGCTGCGAGAAATAGGCGTTGTCCTTTTCGATGCGCATCTGGCGTTCGGCTGTGAAGCTGTCGGTGTTGTAGAGCAGGAGGTCGATGGGCATGCCGACCGAAAGGTTGGAGCGCAGCGTGGAATCGAAGGAAAGAAGCACCAGCTTCGCCGCCTGGCCAAGGCGCATGTCCTGCTGCGTCACCCGGTCGAGGATCGGTTTGCCGTATTTGTGCTCGCCGATCTGCAGGAAGGGCGTGTCCGCGGTTGCCTCGATGAAGTTTCCCGCGTCATAGATCTGGAACAGGCGCGGTGCCTCGCCCTTGATCTGCCCGCCGAGGATGAAGCTGACGAGGAAGCTTTCCGCGCTGGCCTCAAGTTGCTCGCCGTCAATCTTCTTCACCATGCGCGCGGCGCTTCCCACCACGCGCGCGGCCTGGAACATGGTTTCAGCCGTCATCAGCGTCGGGCCTTTCGCCTCCGGGTCGTTCATCTGCTCGCTTAGCAGGCTGACGACAGCTTGCGTAACGGCAAGGTTTCCCGACGAAAGAAGGACGAGCACCCGCTCGCCCTTTTTTTCGAAAACCGTCAGTTTCTTGAAGGTGGCGACGTTGTCGAGGCCGGCGTTGGTGCGGGTGTCGGAGGCGAAGACAAGCCCACGGTCGAGTTTGAGACCCACGCAATAGGTCATATGTTGTCCTGACGTGTCAGCGCGGCAAATGGAATGCCGGACGCGATACGGTTTACTGCTGCTGGAATTGCTGCTGGTGTTGCGACACGGAAACCTCGACCTGCAGCCGTTCGTCGATTCCCCCGAATTGTACTCCGCGAATTGGCGCTGCGGAACGGGAATCGAGCCCTATCGACAGGCGGATATGATGATCCGTCGGGCAAAGACCGTTGGAGATGTCGAATCCTACCCAGCCGAGGCCTGGAAGCAACACTTCCGCCCAGGCGTGATGGGCCTCGGATTCCTGTTCTTCGGTAAGCAGCAGATAGCCCGAGACGTAGCGCGCCGGTACGCCGATGGAGCGCGCGGCGGAAATGAAGATATGCGCATGGTCCTGGCACACGCCTTCGCCCGCGGCCAGCGCGTCGGCACCGGCGGAATGCACTTCCGTTACGCCCACCCGGTAGGCCACCTTTTCGCGAATTGCCGCCATAAGGTCGTGGAAGCCGGAGAGCATGTCTTCCTTGTCGGCAAGCGCGCCCAGGCGGCGGATCGCCTGGTTGGGTCGTGTCAGCGGCGTCTCGCGGGTGAAGACGACGTCGGGCGCCGGGCAAGGGGGCTTGCCGATCACGCCCGAAAGATCCTGCGTTTCCACGATGCCGCGCGCGGTGATCGCGATTTCGCTCATCGGCTCGCGGTGGCTGACGATATGGACGAGGTTGCCGTAGGCATCACGATAGGTCGCCGCCTGCTCGATACCGGGCACGTCGATCGTCCATTCGAGCACTTTCTGTCCCGGCCCGCTCGCCGGCGTCAGGCGCAGCTGCTGGATGGTGTGCGCCAGCGGTTCATCGTAGTGATATCGTGTCGTGTGATTGACGGCGAGGCGCATTTTCTTGTCGTCTCCGTCCGGTCCGGCCTTCAGGCGAAGTTGTAATCGGCGGACAATTGATGGCTGAGCCCGTTGTTGCGGGCGATGAAGTCGGTCAGAAATTCATGCAAGCCGTTCTGGAAGATTTCTTCCATCGTTTGCTGGGTTAAAAGACCGTGCGTGTCGGTTGCCATATCGTGACTGAGAAGTTTCTCGCCATAACTTTCCGTCAGATCGGACATGCAGTCTTCGATCCAGTCGTAGCAATAGGCAAGCGAGCGCGGCATCTCTTTCCTCAGGATCAGGAATTCCGCGACGTTGAAGGCCTTCAGGCTGGAATCCCGGTAGGCGTGGCGGTAGCTGCGGTTGGCCGAAACCGAGCGAAGGATGGTCGACCACTGGTAGGTGTCGAGGCTGCCGCCGATCACCTCGTTGTCGGGCAGCAGGATCCAGTATTTCACGTCGAGGATGCGCGCAGTGTTGTCGGCGCGCTCGATGAAGGCGCCGAGCTGGGAGAAATAGTAGCCGTCGTTGCGCATCAGGGTGCCGAGCAGCGCGCCGCGGAAAAGCATCGCCCGCTGCTTCACCCAATTGAGGAAATCGGGCAGCTTGTCGTCCGTCATGTGCTGCGGGCGCACCTCGGAAAAGCCGATGTAGGTTTCGTTCAGGCTTTCCCACATTTCGGAGGTTATGGCGGTGCGCACCGAGCGGGCGTTGTTGCGCGCCTGTTCGATGGAGGAACGCACGGACGACGGGTTGTCGCGGTCGAAGAGGAGGTAGTTGACCGCGTTTTTCTGCGTGAATTCCTCGTATTTCTCCTCGAAACCCGTACAGCATCCGGCACTGACGAGGGTCGAGCGCCAGTCTTCTTCCGCGTCGGAGGCAAAACGCGGCGTCATGGCAATGCGGTAGGCCACCTCGAGCAGACGGGTCATGTTCTCCGCTCTTTCGTTGTAGCGCGACATCCAGAAGAGCGAAGAGGCTGTTCTGCCGAGCATGGCTTTTTTCTTTAGTCTTCTAGGACCCATGTGTCTTTCGTGCCGCCACCCTGGCTGGAGTTGACGACGAGCGATCCCTTCTTGAGTGCAACGCGTGTTAGCCCGCCCGGCGTGATGCGGACCTTGTCCCCCACCAGCACGTAGGGCCTGAGGTCCACATGCCGGGGCGCGACTCCGGATGAAGAATGCGTCGGGCAGGTCGAAAGCGAGAGCGTCGGCTGGGCGATGTAGTTGCGCGGGTTTGCCTCCAGCCGCTTTCTGAATTCGGCGAGTTCCCGCTTGGAGGAGGTCGGCCCGATCAGCATGCCGTAGCCGCCGGAGCCATGGACCTCCTTCACCACCACTTCGGAAAGGTGGTCGAGAACGTATTTCAGGTCGTCCTCCTTGGCGCAGTTCCATGTCGGCACGTTGTTCAGGATCGGCTTTTGTCCGGTGTAGAATTCGATGATGTCGGGCACATAGGCGTAGATCGCCTTGTCGTCGGCGATGCCGGTTCCCGGCGCGTTGCAGATCGTCACGTTGCCAGCCCGGTAGGCATCGAACAGGCCCGGAACGCCCAGCATGGATTCGGGCCGGAAGGTGAGCGGGTCCAGGAAGGCGTCGTCGATGCGCCGGTAGATCACGTGAACCTGCTGGGGGGTGCGGGTCGTGCGCATCCACACCTTGCCGCCTTCCACGTAAAGGTCGCGCCCTTCCACGAGTTCGGCCCCCATCGTGTCGGCAAGGAAGGCATGCTCGAAATAGGCGGAATTGAAGATGCCGGGAGTGAGCACGCAGATCGTGGGATCTTCGACACCGTCGGGCGCGACGCTTTTCAGCGTTTCCTTCAAGAGGTCGGGATAATGTTCGACCGGCGCCACCCGGTACTTGCGGAAGAGGTCCGGGAAGAGGCGCATCATCGTCTCCCGGTTCTCCAGCATGTAGGAAACGCCGGAAGGTGTGCGCGTGTTGTCTTCCAGCACGTAGAACTCGTTCTGGCCGACGCGCACGATATCGGTGCCTATTATATGGGCATAGACCCTGGCCGGCGGCGTGAAGCCGATCATCTCGGGCAGGAACGCCTCGTTCTGGATGATGAGATCCGCCGGGATCCGCCCCGCGCGGATGATTTCCTGCCGGTGGTAGATGTCATGGAGGAAGGCATTGAGAGCCTTCACCCTTTGGTCGATGCCGGCGGAAAGCCTGCGCCATTCGGAAGCCGATATGATCCGGGGCATGATGTCGAAGGGGATCAGCCTCTCGGTCGCCTCGGATGTTCCGTAAACGGCGAAGGTGATGCCAAGGCGGCGGAAAATGACTTCCGCCTCGCGGGATTTCTTTCTCAGTTCGGCGGGGTTCTTGCCTTCAAGCCATTTCGCCAGGTCGCGATAGGGCGCGCGTGCGCCGCCGCTCTCGTCCAGCATCTCGTCGAAAAACCGCAGTTCCTCCATGCGACCCCCGGATTTGTTAATTACGCAAGCATTGCAAAGATTTCGGGTAAACCCAAGCCCATTATCCATTCGTTGTTTGCCCAAAGGTCCGGCAGGCGCGGAATCATGCGGCGCCGGTGGCGAAGACGTGGGCGTTCGCAAACCGGTTTGACGCATGCAACGGCGTCGGCCAAAGTCGTTCACCCGATCAACGATCCGGCGCACCGATCCGGCAAGGGCGGGCTTGCGCCAAATGACAAGGACAATCCGGGAGGAACTGAATGAAGCGTTTCCTGAAAGCCGCCTTTGCGGGCGCGGCAGTCCTCATGGCTGCGGCAAGTGTCCACGCGCAGGAGGTCACGCTGCGCGTGCATCACTTCCTGCCGCCTCAGGCGCCGGTGCCCAAGAACTTTATCACGCCCTGGGCGGAAAAGGTGGAAAAGGAGTCCGGCGGCCGCATCAAGGTCGAGGTCTATCCGGCCATGCAGCTCGGCGGAAAGCCGCCCGCCCTTTACGACCAGGCGAAAGACGGCGTGGTCGATATCGTCTGGACGCTGCCGGGCTACACGCCTGGCCGGTTCCCCGGCACGGAGGCGTTCGAGCTTCCCTTCATGCCGGCGAAAGCGGAGGCGACCAGCCAGGCCGCCTGGGATTTTTATGAGAAATACCTGCAGGACGAGTTCAAGGACACGCATATGATCGCCGCCCACGTGCATGGGCCCGGCCTGCTTCACGTGAAGGGCGACGGCGTTCAAAAGCTTGAGGACATGCAGGGGTTGAAGCTTCGCGGCCCCACGCGCCAGACGACCGCCCTTCTTGAAAAGCTGGGTGCCACCGCCATCGGCATGCCCGTGCCCGCCATGCCCGAGGCGCTTTCGAAAGGCGTTATCGACGGTACGGTCATCCCGTGGGAGGTGACGGCGCCGCTCAAGGTTTCCGAGCTTGTCGACACCCATACGGATTTCGACAGCGACAGGGGCCTCTATACGGCGTTCTTCGTCTTCACGATGAACAAGGACCGTTACGAAAGCCTGCCGGAGGACCTGAAGGCGGTGATCGACGCAAACAGCGGGCGTGAGACGTCGCGCTGGGTCGGCCGCGTCATGGACGAAGGCGATGCGCCGGGCATCGCGATCGCCGAAAAATCCGGCAACAAGATCTTCAAGCTTCCGCCCGAAGAGGTTGCCCGCTGGAAGGAGGCCGCCGCTCCGGTCGTCGACGCCTGGATCGAGGATGTCTCAGCCAATGGCTATGATGGTGCCGCCATGGTCGAGGACGCCAGGGCGCTGATCGCCAAATACGCCGGAGGCAATTGATTGAGAAGACGAAAATACGGAGCCCGGAGGGATGCCGGGCTCCGCATCTGTTTTCGGGAGGCGCGCCCATGACGGTGCTTATTTCGGGTGGTGGCATCGCCGGCCTGACGCTTGCGCTCAGCCTTCACGAAGGCGGCGTTCCGGTGAAGGTTTTCGAGGCGGTGGAGGCGCTGAAGCCGCTTGGCGTCGGCATAAACCTTCAGCCCCACGCGGTGCGGGAGCTTGACGAGCTTGGCCTTCTTGCGGAGCTTGACAGGATCGCGCTTCGCACGCGCGAGGTCGCTTACTTCTCCACGCACGGCAAGCTCATCTGGTCGGAGCCGCGCGGCCTTGAGGCCGGCTATAACTGGCCGCAGTTCTCCATCCATCGCGGCAAGCTGCAGATGCTTCTCTTCGATGAGGTGCGCCGGCGCATCGGGGAGGAAGCCATAGTCACCGGCGCTGCCGTGGAGGGCTGGCGGGAGTTTGGCGACGGGGTGGAGATCGATCTCGCCAATCGCTCGAATGGCGCTTCGCTCGGCGCGGTGTCGGGTTCGCTCTTCGTTGCCGCCGATGGCATCCATTCCGCCACGCGCGCCGCACTTTATCCGGACGAGGGCCCGCCCGCCTGGGGCGGCACCGTCATGTGGCGCGGTGTCACGCGGGGGCCGCGCTTCCTGACCGGACGCTCGATGGCGATGGCCGGCTGCAAGGCGCGCAAGTTCGTCTGCTATCCGATTGCCGACGATGGCGAGGATGGCTCCCTCATCAACTGGATCGCGGACCTCAGGTTCCCGGACGATTATCTCTGGCGGCGGGAGGACTGGAACCGACCGGGCAGGCTTGAGGACTTTTTGCCGAGCTTCGAGAACTGGCATTTCAGTTGGCTGGACGTTCCCTCGATCATCCGTGGTGCCGAAAGCATCTACGAATATCCGATGGTCGACCGTGATCCGCTGCCGCAATGGACCTTCGGGCGCATGACGCTGATGGGCGATGCGGCGCATGCCATGTACCCCATCGGCTCCAATGGCGCGAGCCAGGCCATTCTGGATGCCCGCGTTCTCACGCGTGAGCTTCTCATCCACGGTCTGTCGCCCGCCGCCCTTCGCGCTTATGAGGCGGAGCGGCGTCCGGCGACCGCGAATATCGTGATGTTGAACCGCGCCGACGGTCCGGACAAGGTGCTTGATATCGTGGAGGAAAAGGCGCCCGACGGTTTCGCCGATATTCATGACGTCATGAGCCGCGAGGAGCTTGAGGAAACGGCGAATGCCTACAAGCAGACGGCGGGCTTCGCGGTTGACGCGCTCAACGCGAGAGAACGGATCGTGCCTCTCGGCGCGACGCTTGGGCCGTGATCCAGGTTGATAAGCATGTATAGCTTCTCAACCTGGTCCTGCCCCATAGGGCGAAACCGGTGAAGCGTGGCCCCGTTCTGGCTTATTCCTGCTTCTTGAAGTCGATTTCCGCCATCAGGTCGCCGGCAAGTTCCTCAAGGGCGGCGCGGAGATCGCTTTCGTCGGCGTCGGGCGGCAGGACGATGTCGGCCTGAACGGAGAACATGCGCTCGCCGCTCATCGAGCCGGAATAGGCCTCGCTCGTCAGCTCGTCGATCGATACGCCATGGTCGGCAAGGGCGGCGGCCACCGAATGGATGATACCGGGGTGGTCCTGGCAGACGAGCGAAAGCGAGGCGTGACGCCCTTCGGGCGGCGGGGTCGGCGCGCCCCGGCGCACTGTCACGGCGATGCCTTCGCGCCCGAGCCCGTCCAGCGCTTCCTCCAGCATCGGCACGCGGTCGTCATCCACCTTTACGCGCACGATGCCCGCGAATTCGCCGGCAAGCCTCGCCATGGAGCTTTCCACCCAGTTGCCGTCTTCGGCGGCGATCACATCGGAAAGCTTTTCGACGAGGCCGGGGCGGTCGTTGGCGATAACGGTCAGCACGAGATCGGTGGACATGGGGGCGATTCCTCGGTAAGCGCGGCGTCGTTTTGACGTAGCGTATTCCCGTACTGCCCCTTTGAACACAGTCCTTGCGCCTTCTATCCGCCTATTTGCGACCCGGAACCTGGGCGTCGCCGAAAAGCTTGTGGCCGATCTGGCGCAGTTTTCTGGCCATCTTCATCTGGAAACGCACGAAGGGCGGCAGCACGCTGTGATTGAACGCCACTTTTCGCACATTGTCGCGCACGTGCCATCGGAACCATGACCCTGCCGGAAAATAGGCCGTATCGCCTGCCCTGAGGAGACGCCGCGATCCGTCGGGCGCGGTCACCTCCACGGAGCCTTGGAGGATATATACCGCCTCGTCGCCGCCGTAGTACCAATGGAACTTGCCGGCCGTGCAGTCCCATACGGCGGTGTTGGCGAAGCCGTCGACGGAACGCGCGAGTGGCGCCACCCGCGCCACCGGTTCGCCTTCGATGATCCATTGCGGGCGGATGGGTGCGGGGCGCATGGGAAGGGTGCCGACCGATGCGGCTGCGAAATCGAATTCCGAGACCCCGGATTTGCTGCCGATGTCCGCAAGTCCGGCGGCGAAATCATCCGACATCCTGTCCCCCTCCCGAAATCATATTTCCCCAACCGAGGAAGAGTGGCGGAGAGATGCTGAAAATCGCGTTTGGATTTTTCGGACACTTTTAATGACCGCGAGGGAAATGAATTTGCCCCTTTTGCGGCCTCCTGGACGCCGCCGACTGAAAATCACGCCACGGTACGACGTTTGGCAGACGGCATCTGTCGCATTTCTTCTTGCGGGGCGCTCCCCGCTCCACTAGCGTGCGGCAACTCAAGACGGCGTCCCGTAAGGGGCTGAAAACGAGTTCGGTGGCGGTCGACCCAATCCGGGGGCCCAGTCCGGAGCTGTCTGATGCTGCGGGATCCCGCGCAAGCAGTCTTTCGCTTGCGCAATGGCCTTTGGCCTCTTTCGTTTTCAACCCCTCGCAATGGTCGCCGGATCGATTTTCGACCGAACGAGGGAGTCCCTCCGCATGTTCCGATTCTTGCCCGCAGCCGCAGCCGCTTTTTTTCCGGTGCTCGTTCCCGCTGCCGCCAATGCCCATGTCGGCCACGTCGGCGATCTTGCCGGCCATTCGCACTGGGCGGGCATTGCCGCGGTCGCGGGAGCGGCCGTTCTCGCCGGCATTGTCGCTCTAAAGGCGAAGCGTAAAAGGCAAGCTGAAGCCGGAACGGAGGATGGAGAGGCGGTCGAAGCTGATTCGGATGCGCCGGAGGCCGCCCGATGAGCGAGAAACTCGGTCTCATGATTTGCGGCCACGGCAGCCGCAACCGCGCCGCCGTGCGCCAGTTCGCCACCCTGTCGGAGCGTTTGAAGGAGCGGTTTCCCGACTGGCCGGTCGAATACGGCTATCTGGAATTTGCAGAACCCGTCATTCGGGACGGGCTCGACAAGCTGCGCGATTCGGGGTGCACGCGCATTCTCGCCGTTCCGGGCATGCTCTTTGCCGCCGGTCACGCCAAGAACGACATCCCTTCAGTCCTCAACACCTACCAGGCGGAGAATTCTGGTGTTCGCATCGATTATGGCCGCGAACTTGCCATCGACACGCGCATGGTCCGCGCGGCTGGCGACAGGGTGCGCGAGGCGCTCGATGCCGCGGGCGGCGACGTGCCGATGCATGAGACGCTACTCGTCGTCGTCGGCCGTGGATCGTCAGACCCGGATGCCAATTCCAATGTCGCCAAGATCACCCGCCTTTTGTGGGAAGGCATGGGCTTCGGCTGGGCGGAAACTGCCTATTCTGGCGTCACATTCCCGCTGGTGGAACCCGCACTTGAACATGCGGCGAAGCTCGGTTACCGGCGCATCGTCGTTTTCCCGTATTTCCTTTTCACGGGCGTTCTCGTCAGCCGCATCTATTCCTTTACCGATGAGGTGGCGGAGCGTCACCCGGATATCGAGTTCGTCAAGGCGGGCTACCTCAACGACCACCCGCAGGTGATCGATACCTTCGTGGAGCGCGTGGAAGAGATCCTGCAGGGCTCGAACGTGATGAACTGCCAGCTCTGCAAGTACCGCGAGCAGGTACTTGGTTTCGAGGCGGAAATCGGCCTTCCTCAGGAAAGCCACCACCATCATGTGGAAGGGCTCGGGTCGTCCGCCGAATGTCACCTTTGCGACGATATCTGTACCGGCGCGTGCGAAAAACAGGTGCGCGAAGGCGGTCATCATCATCATCACCACGGGCACGACCATCACCATCATCACGACCATGGTCACGATAACGATCATTCCCACGATCATGGGCATCACCACCATCCCTACCCGCATGCGGATCACCCTCTCGGGCCGAAATCCATGAGGCGAACGTGAGCAAAACCGGCGCGCCCGCCCGTCTTTACGATTACGAGCGCGACCCGGCCGCGATTTATCGCCAGTCCTTCGCCATCGTGCGCGAAGAGGCAAATCTCGACCCTCTCCCCGAGGAACTTCGGGAAGCCGCGATCCGCCTCGTCCACGCTTGCGGCATGCCGGACATCATAGGCGAGCTTTCATGGAGCGGGGATATCGTTTCGCGCGCCAGATCCGCGATTGGCGCGGGCGCGCCGGTTTTCACCGATGTGAAGATGGTCGAACACGGGATTATCGGCAAATACCTGAAGGCGAATAACGAGATCGTCTGCACGCTGGATGATGCCCGCGTGCCCGCTCTTGCCGAAAAGCTCGGCACGACACGCTCGGCCGCTGCCGTCGATCTGTGGGCGGAGCGGCTGGAAGGCGCTGTGGTTGCCATCGGCAATGCGCCGACCGCACTTTTCCATCTGCTTGAACGCATTGCGGAAGGTTATCCGAAACCGGCTGCGATCCTCGGGTTTCCGGTCGGTTTCGTCGGTGCCGCGGAATCAAAGGATGCCCTGGCCGATAACCCGTTCGGAATTCCCTTTCTGACACTTAGGGGAAGGCGAGGCGGCTCTGCCCTTGCCTCCGCCGCCGTCAACGCGCTTGCTGCCGGCCTGCCGGAAGAGGTGCGCCAATGACCGGACCCTGGCTGACGGTGATCGGCATCGGCGAGGATGGCCCCGCTGGGCTGTCGGAAATCGCCAGATCGGCGCTGAAATCAGCCGAATTCGTCATCGGCGGCAAAAGGCATCTGGCTCTCGCCGGCCCGCTGACCGGCGAAAGCATGGAGTGGCCTGCCCCCTTTTCCGACGGCCTGAAACTGATTGAGGAACGGCGCGGAAAACCGACTGTCGCACTCGCCACCGGCGATCCCATGTGCTTCGGCCTCGGCGCCACCTTGTCGCGCCGCTTTTCTGCGCGCGAAATGACGGTCATACCGGCTCCTTCGTCCTTTTCCCTCGCCGCATCAAGGCTTTGCTGGCCATTGCAGGATGTCGAAACCCTGTCGTTTCATGGCCGCCCGCTTGATGGGATACGGGCGCATCTTTACCCCGGCGCACGGCTTTTGTGTCTGACGGCGAATGGCGAAACGCCAAGGCTTGCCGCCGATATTCTGGCGGATGAGGGCTATGGCGCAAGCCGCATGACGGTGCTCGAACACCTTGGCGGTCCGCGCGAGCGTATCGTTTCTGGAATCGCTGAAAGCTGGCATGAACGGGGTGCCGATCTCAACCTGATGGCGATAGAGGCCGTGCCCGTGCGTGATACGCCGGTGCGCGCCCGCGTTCCCGGCCTGCCGGATGACGCTTTCCGCCACGACGGCAAGATCACCAAGCGGGAAATCCGGGCCGCGACGCTTGCCAAGCTTGAGCCCCATGCGGGCGCGCTTCTTTGGGATATCGGGGCGGGTTCGGGTTCCGTTTCCATCGAGTGGATGCGTTCATCTCCGCGCGCCAGGGCAATCGCGCTGGAGCCGAATGCCGAACGTCGCGGATTCGCGCTTGCCAATGCGGCAGCACTTGGCACGCCAGGCCTTGATCTGCGCGATGCATCGGCGCCCGAAGGCCTGGAAGGCCTGGCCCAACCGGATGCCGTCTTTTTCGGCGGCGGTCTTACGGCGCCTGGCGTGGTCGAGGTGGCGCTCGACGTGCTGAAATCCGGCGGACGGCTTGTTGCCAACGCGGTGACGCTTGAAAGCGAGGCGGTGCTCCTGAAAGCTTTCGAAAAACATGGCGGCGAACTTTGCCGGCTCTCCATCCAGCGTGCTTCGCCCGTTGGCGGGCTCACCGGCTGGCGTCCGTTGATGCCGGTCACCCAATGGAGCTTGGTGAAACCATGACGACGCCCGGCACGCTTTACGGCGTCGGGCTCGGCCCCGGCGATCCGGAACTTTTGACTTTGAAGGCCCATCGGCTGATCTCGAACGCCGCCGTGATCGCCTATCCCGCACCCGATGACGGCGAAAGCTTCGCGCGCGCAATCGCGGCGGAATTCATCCCTGAAAACGCGCGGGAGATCCCGATCGTCGTGCCGATGCGCCTGGAGCGGTTTCCCGCGAAATCCGTATACGACAAGGCGGCCGGAGACATCGCCCATGTTCTTCGCGAGGGCGAGAATGTCGTCACGCTTTGCGAGGGCGATCCCTTCTTCTACGGCTCGTTCATGTATCTTTTCGAGCGTCTGGCTGGGCGTTTTCCGTGCGAGATCGTGCCGGGCGTGACCTCGCTCACGGCTTGCGCCTCCAGGCTCCAGCGCCCTCTGACATCGCGAAACGATGTGCTGACCGTCATTCCTGGGCCTTTGCCGGATGGTGAAATCCGCAAGCGCATCGAGGATGCGCAGGCGATCGCCATCATGAAGGTGGGGCGGCATCTTTCCCGCCTCAAGACGCTTCTTGCCGACATGGGCCTGCTGAGCCATGCGGGCTACGTCGAACGGGCGACACTCCCTTCGGAAAACGTCGTTCCGCTCGCCCGACTCGAGGCGGACAACGCCCCCTATTTCTCGATGATCCTCATCTACAAGGGAGACGAAGCGTGGATGCTTCCCCCGCAATTCTCGTCCTGACGCCGGCGGCCCTTTCGACCGCGCGCAAGCTTGCCGAAGGCATTCCGCAGGCAACGTTACATGGGCTTGCCCATCGCGTTACCGGCACGGATGTGCCGTTCTCCGATACGCTTGACCAGATCCGCGCGCTTTATCAGGCGGGCAGCCCGATCATCGGCGTTTGCGCGAGCGGCATTCTCATTCGCGCGCTCGCCGCCGTCATCACCGACAAGCTGTCGGAGCCCCCGGTGATCGCGGTGTCGGAAGATGGCGCCAGCGTCGTGCCGCTTCTGGGCGGGCATCGCGGGGCGAATGCGCTTGCCCGCGATGTTGCGGCCCTTCTCGATGGTCATGCGGCGATCACCACTGCCGGCGAAACCGCGCTCGGCGTTGCCCTCGACACGCCGCCGAAGGGTTGGTGGCTTGCCAATATTCGCGATGCCAAGGGCGTCATGGCCCGTCTTCTGGCGGGCGAACCCGTCAGGGTCGAAGGTCACGCCGGCTGGCTGTCGACCACGCGCCTGCCGGTCAGGAACGACGCGAAGCTGCGGCTCGTCCTCACCGAAAAAGCCGTTGAGGGCAATGAGGATACGCTCGTCTACCACCCGCGCCGGCTGGCGGTTGGCGTGGGCTGCGCGCGCGGCTGCGATCCCGCCGAAATGACGGCTCTCGTGCGCGAAACGCTGGCGGATGCCGGTCTTGCCGAAGGCGCGGTCGGGTGTGTCGCAAGCCTCGATCTCAAGGCGGACGAGCCGGCGATGGCCGCTGTGGCGCGAGCCCTGAAGGCGCCGTTTCGCGTTTTTTCGGCGGAAGAGCTGGAGCATGAGGCGGACCGTCTCGCCAATCCGTCCGAAGTCGTTTTCGCCGAAGTCGGCTGTCATGGCGTGTCGGAAGGAGCGGCCCTTGCCGCAGCAGGCCAGCATTCCAAACTACTGGTGGAAAAGCGAAAATCCGCAAATGCGACGGTCGCCGTCGCCATTGCGGATGATCCGATAGACGCCGCCACGGTTGGCCGGGCACGCGGCAAGCTTGCAGTCATCGGCATCGGGCCGGGGCAGGATGCCTGGCGCACGCCGGAAGCCTCCAGGCTCCTGTCGGAAGCGGATGAGATCGTCGGCTATTCGCTCTACCTCGACATCGTCACGCCCCTTATCCAGGGCAAGCCGCGCCACGCCTTTCCCTTGGGGGCGGAAGAGGAGCGCGTGCGTTTCGCGCTGGAACGCGCCGGCGAAGGCCGCTCCGTCGCGCTCGTTTCCTCGGGTGACGCCGGCATCTATGCCATGGGTGCGCTCGTATTCGAGCTTCTGGACCGACCGTCGGGCGAGGGCGGCGTCAGCGATGCCGCAAAGCGCATCGAAGTCGTCAATGCGCCGGGTATTTCCGCTCTTCAGGCGGCGTCGGCCCTTATCGGTGCGCCTTTAGGGCATGATTTCTGCGCGATTTCGCTTTCCGATCTGCTTACGCCGTGGGAGGCGATTGAAAAACGTCTGAAAGCCGCAGCGGAAGGCGATTTCGTCATCGCCTTTTATAATCCGGTCTCCAAACGTCGCCGCACACAGCTTGCCGCCGCTAAAGACATCTTGTTGCAGCACCGCCCGGCGGAAACGCCCGTCGTCCTTGGCGTCAATCTCGGGCGCGAGGGGCAGAGCGTGCGCGTGACGACGCTGGGCGATCTCACGGTGGATGAAGTCAACATGCTGACGACGGTTCTCGTCGGCTCGTCGAATTCGAAGGCCGTGAAGCGCGGCTCCGGCGAGATATTCGTCTACACGCCGCGCGGCTATGCAAAGCGCATCGAGGAGAAGCTATGACCGTTCATTTCATCGGCGCGGGGCCGGGCGATCCGGACCTCATAACCGTGCGCGGGCTGAAGCTGATCGAGCGTTGCCCCGTCTGTCTTTATGCCGGTTCGCTGGTGCCGGAGGCGATTGTCGAGGCAGCCCCGGAAGGGGCGCGGGTAATCGACACAGCCCCCATGACGCTTGACGAGATCATGACCGAGATCGAGGCCGCTCACGCGCGTGGGCAGGATGTGGCCCGCGTTCATTCGGGCGATCCTTCACTTTACGGGGCGATTGCCGAGCAGATCAGGCGGCTGAAGGCGCTCGAAATTCCGTTTGACGTCACGCCCGGAGTTCCGGCCTTCGCGGCCGCCGCCGCAGTGCTGGGGCAGGAATTGACGGTGCCTGAAATCGCCCAGACGGTAATCCTGACCAGAACGGCGATGAAATCCTCCGTGATGCCCGAGGGCGAGGATCTGACGACGCTTGGCAAATCGGGCGCCACGCTCGCGATCCATCTTTCGGTCAGGAACCTGCGCGAAATCGAGCGCCAGCTCATCCCGCTTTACGGGGCGGATTGCCCGGTCGTGGTCGCTTACAGGGTCGGCTGGCCGGATCAGGCTTTCATTCGCGGCACCTTGTCCGACATCCGGGAAAAGGTGCGCCTTTCCAAGATCACGCGCACCGCGCTCATTTTCGTCGGCCACGCTCTGGAACCGGACGAAGATTTCCGCGATTCCGCGCTTTATCACGCCGACCATGTGCATGTGCTGAGGCCGAAGCGGAAAGCGAAGGCGTAATTTGTTGGGGGAAGAGGGCCGGGGTGAGGGTGGCGGAAGGTAAAAAAACCGCTCAAACCCTGTCGATCACATGGGCGAAGGAGCCCATGACACGGTCCTCGCGCAGCCCCATGGCGGGCAGGTCCTCACCCAGCGCATCGCGGGCCGAAAACAGCCGTTCGGCCCCGCCTTCGCTCACGATGCTGGCGTAGTGGAATTCATGCGCCGTCAGTTCCATGCCGAATGGCAGATCCGCAAAAGGTGTCAGCTTGCGGTAGCCGAGGTGCAGCTTTCGTTTCCGAAAACTGGTCACAAGCGGCAATAAATCCAGCATCTCGTGGGCTATACCTTCCGCGTCGATCAGCGTTTGCCCGAGTGTCATATACCCGCCGCATTCGCCGTAGATCAGCGCGCCGCGTTCCGCAGCCAGCTTCATGCCGGCCTTGAAGTTCGATACGGCCGCAAGCTTCCCGGCGTGAAGTTCCGGGTAGCCGCCGGGCAGGAAGATGGCATCGGCGGTTCCGTCCGGCGCCTCGTCGCTTAGCGGGGAGAAGAAGGAAAATTCGGCCCCTTGCTCGCGCCAGCCGTCCAGCATATGCGGATAGGAAAAGGCGAAGGCGGTATCGCGGGCAATGGCGATGCGTTGTCCGAGCGGCGGCAGCTTGCTTGCCGCATCGGCGTGCACGACAGGCCTTGCGATTTTCGTCAGCGCATCCAGATCGACATGGCCTGCGACATGTTCTGCCGCGCCGTCCAGAAACGCAGCCAGGTCGCCATGTTCGCCTGCCTGGACAAGGCCCAGATGGCGCTCGGGCAGGGTCAAGGCGTCGGATCGCGGCACGGCGCCCAGAACCGGCATGCCGATATCGCCAAGCGCGCGCTCGATCATTTCGCGGTGCCGGGGGCTGCCGATGCGATTGAGGATGACGCCAGCGACCGTCACGTCGCTGCGGTGATCGCGAAAACCGCGCACAAGTGCTGCCACCGATTGCGATTGTTTCGCCGCATCGACGGCGAGCACCACGGGCAGCTTCAAGAGGGCGGCAAGATCGGCGGTGGAGCCGGTGCCGTCCGCAGCCCCGTCGAAGAGGCCCATCACGCCTTCTATGACGAGAAGTTCCGCCCGATCGGCCTGTCTTGCGGCAAGCTCGCGCAATAGGTCGGGGCGCATGGCGAAACCGTCGAGATTGACGCAAACGCGTCCGCTCGCCGCCGCATGAAAGGCGGGGTCGATATAGTCCGGCCCGACCTTCGCCGAGGAAACGCCGATGCCGCAAGATTTCATGGCGTTAAGCAGCGCAAGCGTCAGCGTTGTCTTGCCCGCGCCCGAGGTTGGGGCGGCAAGGATGAGCCCCTTCGCGCTCATCCCGTCTCGGAGCTCTTGCCGAGTTTCAGCGGATCGGGGTCGAGAACCTTGCCCGACAGCGCACCCAGCCAGTCCAGTCCGGCGCGAAGGCGCACCACGTCGCCGACGCACACGACCGCCGGCGGCTCCAGCCCGGCGGCTTTCGCGTCTTCCGCCGCACGGCCGAGCGTTGTTTCAAGCACGGCCTGGTTTTCAAGCGAGGCATTGCACACGATACCCACAGGTTCGTCCACAGACCGTCCACCGCTTGTCAACTTGGCCGCGATCGTCTCCAGATGCTTCATCGCCATATACATGACGATCACGGGAGAGCCTTTG
The DNA here is from genome assembly GCF_013266695.1 of Hongsoonwoonella zoysiae. Taxonomy (GTDB): domain Bacteria; phylum Pseudomonadota; class Alphaproteobacteria; order Rhizobiales; family Stappiaceae; genus Hongsoonwoonella; species Hongsoonwoonella zoysiae. The sequence continues at coordinate 336,242 of NZ_JABRXF010000001.1, read as the reverse complement.
GCGACCGCGTCCCAGTTAACGGCCGAGGGGGTGAGCCCCGTCTGGTCGTGGCCGGTCAGAAACGTCACCGTCTGGTTGGTGTCGCGGTGGGTCGCGGGAATGCCGGCGTAGGCCAGCCCGCCGATGCCGGCGGTAATGCCCGGAATGATGCGGAAGGGCACATGCGCGCCCGCCAGCGTCAGCGCTTCCTCGCCGCCGCGCCCGAAGACGAAGGGGTCGCCGCCTTTCAGCCGCAGCACGCGCTTGCCCGCCCTCGCGTAGTCGATCAGCTTCAGCGAGATGTCGCGCTGCTTAGGGCTTGGTTTGCCGCCGCGTTTCCCGGCGTAATCCACCGTCGCGCCTTCCTTGGCGAAGGCGAGGATGGAGGTGTCGACCAGCGCGTCGTAGACGATCACATCCGCCTGGCGCAGTCCGTTCAGCGCGTGCAGCGTCAAGAGCCCCGCGTCGCCGGGGCCCGCACCTGCAAGCCACACCCAGCCCGGCTCGAATACCGGCAGGTTCAGCGCTTTCAGGGCTTCGTCGGATGCGTGTGTCATGGTTTCGACTTGTAGACGCTCGCCCGGCTCGCGCCAAGTCTCGAAGCGGCGGAAATCAAGCGCGAATACGACGCATGAGCCCCTCGCCAGTTCCTGAAAGCCCTTCTATATTCGCACGCAATGAGCGAACACGATCCCTCAAAACTTCGCCGTGGCTGGACCACGGGCGCCTGCGCCACGGCCGCCACCAAAGCGGCCTATACGGCGCTTTTGACGGGCGAGTTCCCGGACCCTGTCGAAATAACCCTGCCGAAGGGGGAGACGCCTTCCTTCGCGCTTGCCCTTGAGGAGAGGGGAGAGGGCTTCGCCCGCGCAGGGATTGTCAAGGACGCGGGCGACGACCCGGACGTCACCCATGGCGCAACGGTGATTTCGACCGTCAGGCTGAGGACCGCCGGCAATGGCGTCACGTTCCGCGCAGGTCGAGGTGTCGGCACGGTGACGCGCGCAGGCCTTCCCGTTCCGCCGGGCGAACCGGCGATCAACCCGGTCCCGCGCCGCATGATCGAGCAGGCGGTGGCGGAAGTTGCCAGAGATCACGGCGGCGATGGCGAGGTGGAGGTGGAGATTTCCATTCCGGGCGGCGAGGCTTTGGCGCAGAAGACCATGAACCCGCGTCTTGGCATTATCGGCGGTCTGTCGGTGCTCGGCACGACGGGCATCGTGCGCCCCTTCTCCTGCGCGTCCTGGATCGCGTCGATCCATCGCGGTATCGATGTCGCCAATGCGGCAGGGCAAAAGCATGTGGTGGGGGCGACGGGCTCGACGTCGGAAGATGCCGTCAGGCGCCTTTACGACCTGCCGGACTACGCCTTTCTCGACATGGGCGATTTCGCGGGCGGGCTTTTGAAATACCTGCGCCAGCATCCGGTGGAAAGGCTTACGCTCGCCGGCGGTTTCGCGAAATTCGTGAAGCTTGCGCAAGGCGCGCTCGACCTTCATTCCGCCCGCAGCCGGGTGGATTTCACAGCACTCTCGCAGGTGCTTCTCAAGGCGGGAGCCCCCCAAGACCTCGCGGAAAAGGCGCGTCATGCGAATACGGCGAAGGAGGTGCTCGATCTCGCCCGCGCCGAAGGCATAGAGGTTGCGGATATCGTGGCTGCCGAAGCCAAGCAGGCGGCGAAGACGATTTTGCGCGGCAGCCCGGTTGATTGCGAAGTTTTGATCGTCGATCGTCAGGGCGTCATGATTGGCAAGGCTGGTTTCGACGCGAATGCCTGAGTTCAGGATACTCCTTCTCGGCGGCACGGGCGAAGCGCGCGAACTCGCCGCGCGGCTTGCGGGTGATGCCCGTTTGCACGTCATCGTCTCGCTTGCCGGTGTCACTTCAAATCCCGAAACCTATCCGGTGGAGACGCGCATCGGCGGTTTCGGCGGGGCGGATGGACTTGCGGATTATCTGAAGAAACACCGCATTTCGGCGGTTATCGACGCCACGCACCCCTTCGCGCGGTCAATCAGCACGAACGCGGTCGCAGCGGCGGGCGAGAGGAAAATTCCGATCGTCCGCCTTGTCCGGCCCGCCTGGCAACCGGAACCGGGCGATAACTGGACGCCCGCGCGCGACGTCGAGCATGCGGTGGAACTCGTGCCCGATGGCGCGCGCGTGTTCCTGGCGATAGGCCGCAAGGAAGTCTCGCGCTTTGCAAACCGCCATCGCATCTGGTGCCTGATGCGGATGATCGAGGCGCCGGACGAACAGACACGCCTTCCGCCCGGCGAACTCCTGCTCGCCCGCCCTTCGCACTTTGTCGATGACGAAAAGGCACTGATGGAGCGTCACCGCATTACGCATCTCGTTGCCAAGAACAGCGGCGGCCCCGCCGGATACGCCAAGATACAGGCCGCCTGCGTGCTTCATCTTCCGGTCGTCATGATCCGCCGTCCGTCGCTTCCCGCAATTGCGGAAGTGGAGAGCGTGGACGGAGTACTGGCCTGGCTTGACGATATCTTTACCGTTCCTGAAACCGGCTGACGCAGCGGTCGCAGATAATTTACCCCTCTCCTGTATGACGGGCCTTGCGTGCCTCTTTTAAGGTCACGCGGGTTTCGGGAGGGAGAGTTCGTCTTGGCCGGTATTTCGGTGGTGATGTGCACGGTCGGAAAGGCCCGAAGCGCTGCCGACTGCGTGGCCAGCGTGCTTGCCCAGAAGCTCAGGCACGGCATGACGCTTGAAATCGTCATCGTCGACAACTCGGTTTCCGGCGTTGCGCGGCAATGGGTGGAGGCGGCGGCTGCTGCGGGCGATCCCGTCCGTTACGTTCACGAGCCGCGCCCCGGCATTTCCCACGCTCGTAACGCCGGTGTCGCAGCCGCGAAGGGCGAATTCCTCGCCTTCATCGATGATGACGAGGTCGCCGAGCCCGATTGGCTGCAAAACCTCCATCGTGCGCTTGAAACCCATTCCGCCGACATCGCGACCGGGCCCGTCGTGCCGATATTCGAAGGAATGGATCGGCTCGGCTTCGATCCAACGCCCTTCTTTTACGGGGAGCGCGAGGCGATGGAAACCGGCGCAACACTTGAGGCGGCACGCACCGGCAACGTTCTTTTTCGGGTGGCCAGTTGTCTGTGGGAGCCGGAGCCGTTCGACCCGAAGCTAGGCCGCTCCGGCGGTGAGGATACGGACCTCACCTACCGGCTTCATCTCAAGGGCCGGAAGATCATCTGGGTCGCGGATGCGGTCGTTCACGAATACTGGCCGCGGGAGAAGGCGAGCCTGCCCGCCTTCCTGCGCCGCAAGCGGATTACGGCCAGAAATACGACGTTCGTTAGGGTCAGCCACGCGGCAAGCCCGGCAAGGGCAGCGCTTCGCACGGTCGCCAAGGCGCTTCTTCAGCTGGCGATCTTCCTGCCGCTCTCGCTCGTTCTTTATCCCATAAGCCGACAGCGTTTCGCCGCCGCCGGCCTGCATGTGATGTCGGCCATCGGCAAGCTCACCTTCTGGATGCGCGCGCGCTACTACGGCGATGCGCCAGAGGCTGCCGAACCGGAGGCGGCGGAATGAGCGCCGGTTCCCGTTACAGGATCGCCGTGCTTCATCAAGGCTGCGTGCCGGTCTACAGGCGCGGCTTCTTCGAGCGGTTATCGGAAGTGTCGGCAAACGAATACGTCGTCTTTCATGGGCTGCCGCCGTCCAACACCTCACTGCAGGCGGCTTCGCCGCCGTTTTCCTTCGAGAATGTCGAGGTGAAAAACCGCGAGCTTCGCCTTGGAAATTCCGTCGCGGTCTATCAGCCGGTCGTCTGGCGTTATCTGTCCGGCGGCTTCGACGGGGCCGTCATCGGTCATGAGTTCAAGTTCCTCTCAAGCCTCGCGATCCTTTTCCTTTCGAAGCTCATGGGTCGGAAGGTCGTCTGGTGGGGCTTTGGATACCGCAAGGCCTATGGGTCCTGGCAGAAATCGGGACTTTCGGGGCTGAAGGACGGGCTGGCGCGCCGGGGCGCCGATTTCCTGGCGAAGCTCGGCAGCGGCTATCTCGCCTATACGGCGAAGGGTGCGGAATACTTGCATGAAATCGGCGTGCCGGATGCGCATGTCGCCGTCGTCCGCAACACGATGGACGTCGATGAGCAGATCCGTCTGGCGGATCAGGTGAAAAATCTCGGTGATACGGAGATGCGCGAGGAATTCGCCCTGATGCCGGACAGCCACGTACTGCTCTATGTCGGCAGGCTGGTGCCGCGCAAACGCGTCGATCTCCTGATTTCCTTCGCGAAATCGCACCCTGAGATCGCCGGCAAGCCGGTCGAGGTGCTTGTCGTCGGTGATGGCGAGGAGCGGATCCGGCTCGAAGCTCTGGCAGAAGGCGCTGAAAACGTTCATTTCCTCGGCGCGATAGACCCTTCCGATATCCGCATCGCCAAGGCGATGAAGCTTTCCGCCGCCGTCGTCGTGCCGGGATATCTCGGCCTTGCGGTCAACCATGCCTTTGCCCATGGGCGGCCCGTTATCACGCTCGAGCATGATTTTCACAGCCCCGAGGTCGAATATCTGTCGAACGGTGAGAACGGGCTGATGATCCCGGGCGGCGAGGAGGGTTTTGCCGAAGGTCTCGCCGGCTTCCTGTCCTCTCGCGAAGAACAGTCGCGGCTTGCCGAAGGCGCGAAGGCAGCGCGCGAAAGCTTGCGGCTCGACCATATGGTGCAAGCCTATGACGGTTTTCTCACCCGCCTTTTTTCCGGAAACGACAAGGGCTGAGGCATGGCCGGATTGAAGCAGCGGATCGTCGACGGGCTGAAGATCGCCGATCTCGGCGATACGCTTATCCGTCGCTTCCCACCGCTTTATGCCGCCTACCGGCGCGAGCTTGCCGAATTCGAATTGGCGGATTTTGCGGAACGCAAAGCGCGGCAGGATGCGCTGATCGAGCAAACGCTCGATTCTGCCACTCGTTTGCCGGCTTATGAGAAGCTCAAGGGCAAGCCGCTTGTCGACTGTCCACCGCTTGCGAAATCAGAGCTTAAATCCCGCCCGCAATCCTATATCGCTAAGTCCACCCTGCCGGTGGCGAAGGGCGAAACCAGCGGTTCCTCCGGCGTTCCCCTGTCGGTCCGGCGCAGCTTCGCCTCGGTCGTTTTCGAACAGGCGGCGATCGATCACGTGGTCGCGCTTGCCGGGGCGGATTTCGCGAAAGACCGCGTCGCGGTCCTGCGTGGCGAAAGGCTGAAAGATCCATCCGATTTTTCGCCCCCCTTCTGGCGGATGCAGAGCGGCGGACGGGTGATGAATTTTTCCGCCGCGCATCTCAACCTGAAGACGGCGCGTGCCTTCCACACAGCCTTGCAAGACTTCGCCCCGCGCATCCTCTGGGCCTATCCCTCGGCCTTGGAAATGCTCATCGCGTGCCTTGAAGCGGAGGGGTTGAGGCTTTCGATTCCTGTCGTGCTGACGTCTTCTGAAGTCCTGACCGACGATCTGCGCGAGTGCGCGGAAAAGGCGTTTGGCGCCACGGTTGCCGATTACTACGGCCAGGCGGAGCGCGTTTCCTTCGCCTATGCCCTCAAGAAAGACGAATATCGCTTCATGCCGGCTTACGGCCATGTCGAGCTTCAGCCGCTCGGGCAATGCCGATTCAGCCAGATCGCGACGAACCTGAGGAATTCCGCCCAGCCGCTCATCCGTTACGAGACCGGCGACGTGATCGTGGCGGACGATGCGGATGATCCCCGCGCGATGGAGGAAATCGCGCTGGGCGTGCGTTCCTTCACGCGCATAGAGGGGCGCGAGAGCGATTATCTCATCGCGCCCGACGGCAGCCGGCTCATCGGCATGAACCATGTTCCGCGCGCCATTCCCGGCCTTCTGCAATTGCAGCTTCGCCAGCAAACTACTGATTTCGTGAAGGTTATGGCGGTTGCGCAGGGAACTCCGGGTGAAGACTTGCGCGCCGAAATCGAGGCGCGGCTTTCGTCGCGCCTGCCCGCCTCCATGCGCGTCGAGGTCGAATTTTGCGAGGCGCTTGCGCGTACCTCGCGCGGCAAACTCCCGTTCGTCGTTCGCGAATTTGAGCAGAATGCCGCAAAAACACTCGCTATTTCCGCAGATTCCCGGTGATTCGCCCTTCCGGTTAACAGGACGGGAAGGAAATTCCTTCATAACGATACGGAACTTGAGAGCCGCATCCGGACCTAAACCGGACGGGGGGTGTTATGCGTATTTCCGTTTTCGGGCTCGGTTACGTCGGCGTGGTCACGGCGGCGTGCCTTTCGCGCGATGGCCATACGGTCATCGGCGTCGACAATCAGCAGGTCAAGGTCGATATCGTCAACGACGGCAAGACGCCGGTCGTCGAGGATCATGTCGGCGAGCTTATTTCCGCCGCCGTCGCGTCGGGAAAGCTGAAAGCCACCACAAATGCGCTGGAAGCCGTGCGCGAGAGCGAGATGTCGCTCGTCTGCGTCGGCACGCCGAGCCGGAAGAACGGATCGCTCGATACCGACGCGGTCGTTCGCGTGTGCGAGGAGATCGGCGCCGCGATCGCGGAAAAGAACGCGCCGCACAAGGTCGTCATCCGTTCAACCGTCCTGCCCGGCACCATGCGCGGCGTGGTCATTCCCGCCCTTCGCGAGAAGGCGGGCCATGTCGAAGGACTCAGGATCGGCAACAATCCCGAGTTCCTGCGAGAGGCGAGCGCGGTGCATGACTACGACAATCCGCCGAAGATCGTCATTGGCGCGGAAACGCCGGAAGCCGCACGGGAAATCGCCGAGATCTACAGGCACATCGAGGCGCCGTCCTTCCTGACCTCCGTCGATACCGCCGAACTCGTGAAATACGCCGACAACGCCTGGCACGCGGTCAAGGTCGCCTTCGGCAACGAGATCGGCAATATCGCCAAGGCCGTCGGCGTCGACAGTCACGAGGTGATGTCGATCTTCTGCAGCGACGAGAAGCTCAACATCTCGCCGCGCTACCTCATGCCGGGGTTTGCGTTCGGCGGTTCCTGCCTGCCGAAGGACGTTCGCGCGCTCACCTACAAGGGGCGCGATCTCGACCTCGAACTGCCGCTTTTGAACAGCGTCATCCGCTCCAACGAGGAGCAGATCGCCCGCGCGTTCGAAACCATCATGTCCTACGGCAAGCGGAAGATTTCCGTCTTCGGCATCAGCTTCAAGGCGGGCACGGACGACCTTCGCGAAAGCCCGCAGGTGGAGCTTGTCGAAAAGCTGCTCGGCAAGGGCATGGACATCCGGATCTACGACCGCTTCGTCAACTTCGCGCGGCTTTACGGCGCGAACCGCGATTATATCCTGAACCGCATCCCGCATATCTCCTCCCTCCTGATCGACGATTTCGACGCCGTACTTGCGCATGGCGACGTCGTCATCATCGGCAACAACGCGCCCGAGTTCGAAAAGCTGCCGGGCCGGGTCGGCCCGCATCAGCGCATCTACGACCTCGTTCGTCTTAAAGGCATCGAAATCGCACGGGAAGGCTATGAAGGCGTCAACTGGTAACGAGATCGAGGCTTCCGCCGAGCGCATCTTCGACCGGCGCGTTCTCATCATCGTCGAGAACCTGCCCGTCCCCTTCGACCGGCGCGTCTGGTCGGAAGCAACGACCCTGCGTGCCGCCGGCTATACCGTTTCCGTCATTTCGCCGACCGGCAAGGGCTTTGAGGCCGAATACGAGGTGATCGACGGTATCTACGTCTACCGCCACAGGCTGCCGATCGACGCTCATGGGCCGATCGGTTACCTGCGCGAATATTCCGCGGCCCTTTATCACGAGGCCCGGCTTGCCTGGAAGGTGAGGCGCGAGCGCGGGTTCCATGTCATTCACGGTTGCAATCCGCCGGACCTGATCTTTCTCGTGAGTTGGCTCTTCCGCCCTTTCGGCGTGCGTTACCTGTTCGACCATCACGACATCTGCCCGGAGCTTTTCGAGGCGAAGTTCGAAAAGCGCGGGCTTCTGCACAAGGCCATGAAGTTTTTCGAATGGCTGACCTTCAGGACCGCGAGCGTTTCCATCGCCACCAATGAATCCTATCGCGGCATCGCGATTTCGCGCGGCGGCATGGACCCGGACGATGTCTTCGTGGTGCGTTCTGGCCCGAAGATCGAAAAGCTCGAGTTGCGCGATCCCAAGCCGGAACTCAAGAAGGGTTTCAAACATCTGGTCGGCTACGTCGGCGTGATCGGCCAGCAGGAGGGTATGGACCTTCTGGTGGAAGCCGCCGGCCATATCGTCGGCGACATGAAACGTGACGATATCCACTTCGGCATCGTCGGCGGCGGGCCGGAACTTCCCATCGTCCAGGCGGATGTGGAAAAGCGGGGGCTCGCAGAGTATTTCACCTTCACGGGTCGCGCGCCGGACGATCTCCTGCTCGACATGCTGAACACGGCCGATGTCTGCGTGAACCCGGACCGGGTGACGCCGATGAACGACCTTTCGACCATGAACAAGATCCTGGAATACATGACGCTGAAGAAGCCGATCGTGCAGTTCGACATGCGCGAGGGCCGCGTTTCGGCGGGAGAAGCCTCGCTTTACGCGAACAAGAACGACGCCCGGGATCTTGCCGAAAAGATTGTCGAACTGCTCGACGATCCCGAGCGGCGCAGGCGAATGGGCGAGATCGGCCGCAAGCGCATTCTCGACACCTATTCCTGGGATCACTCGGTGCCGGTGCTTCTCGCCGCCTACGACCGGCTTTTCGAAAGATTCGAGAACAGACCCTGATGCGCGCTGAGAGCAAGCAGTCCCGCCTGATCTGGTACGCAAATCGCCTGCGGTCGATGAGCGCCGGCGAGATCACCCACCGTTTCGCCGAGTTTGCGAAGAAGCGGCAGGCGCGCGGCTGGACGCAGCGTTGGGCGGCGTTCGAGATGCCGACGGGCCCGCTGCCCGCCTATCCGGGCAAGGTCGCACTGCATCAGGCAGATGAAAATCTTCTCGCGGGCTGGCGCAAGCTTGCCGCAAGCACCCGGTTTCGTCGGTTTTCCTTTCTGGGGCAGGATTGGCCGGAAGCGGGTGGCGCATCGCTCTGGCATCTTGATCCGGCAACGGAACGCGAATGGCCGAAGGACCGTTACTGCTTCGATATCGACTATCGCCACAACGAGGCTTACGGCGATGTCAAATACGTATGGGAGGTCAACCGTCTGCAGTATCTGCAGCCGCTTGCCGCCCTTGCCGCGAAAACGGGCAACGCCGGCCTCAAGGAGTTTATCGCAGGCGAGATCGAAAGCTGGATCGACGACAACCCGCCGTTTTTCGGTGTCAACTGGCCGTCGGGGATCGAGCTTTCATTGCGCGCGATCACGGTGCTGATCGTCGTCCGGCTCATCGGCGCGGATGCCTTTTCCGAAGAGTTGCGCGGCAAATTGCGCGCGTTATTTTCCGCCACCGCGACATGGCTCGACCGTTACCCATCCGAATTCTCCTCCGCCAACAACCATCTGGTGGCTGAAGCCGCCGGGCTTTATCTCGTTGGCGCGACGTTGACCGATCATCCCGAGAGCACGCGCTGGGCGAAGAAGGGCCGCGCCATCCTGGAGCGCGAGGTGGAAAAGCAGATCCTTTCCGACGGGATCGGGGCCGAGCAATCGCCGACCTATACGGCTTTTACGCTGGAGTTCTATCTGCTTGCCCTTCGCGCGGGCGAAGCGCTGGGCGAGCCGTTTCCGGCTTCCTTTTACGAGCGGCTTACGCTTGCCGGCGAAGCGCTTTCCTGGTTCCTCGATGAAAACGGCTGCTCTTTGCGCATCGGCGACGATGACGAGGGCAGGGTCCTTTTCGACGATCCCGCGCGTGACGCGCGCTATGTCGCCTCGGTCCTTTCCTGCCTTGCCGCCGTTTGCGAGCGTGCGGATATCGCTCCTCTCGCGGCTCCCGTTCATTTCCGCAATCTCGTGCTCGGCGGGCCCGTTCTCGCGCAGGAAAAGCTTGAGGGCGTCAGGTCCTTCGGCGACGGGGGCTATACCATCCTTCGCGACCAGGTTGCGGACAAGCCCGCCATCCTCGCCGTGGATCACGGCCCGCTCGGTTATCTTTCCATCGCCGCCCACGGCCATGCCGATGCGCTCAGCGTCTGGCTCACTCATGACGGCGTGCCGCTTCTCGCCGATGCCGGCACCTATCTGTATCATTCCGGCGGGGCGTGGCGGGACGCGTTTCGCGGCACCGCGCTTCACAACACCTTGACGATTGGCGGTGAGGACCAGAGCCGCATTGCGGGTGCGTTCAACTGGTCGTCGAAGGCCGAGGCGAAGCGTCTGGAAATTGTCGACGCGCCTTCGGATTTCCTCGTCTCCGCCTCACATGACGGTTACCGGAAATCCTTTGGCGTCGATCACATTCGCGAGGTTCGGCGCACGGGCGAGGCCACTTTCGAGATCGTCGACCGGCTGGAAGGCGAGGGCGATGATCCGCGCGATGTCCAACTGGGCTTTCTTGCCGGCGAAGGGGTGGAAATCGTGCCGACGAACGGCTTTTTCGCTTTCATCGCCAATGGCGCGCCGCGCATGTGCCTGGAGCCTCCCGAAGGGGCAGAACCCCGCGTGGTGATCGGTGCGGAGGATGAAAGGCTCGGGTTTATCTCGCCACGCTTCGGCGTTCTCCTGCCCGCGTGGCAGCTTGTGCTGAACACCCGTGCGGCACCCGGCCGGCGTCTCGTCACGCGGCTCCGCCTGCTATGAGCCTTGTGCCGAAGATCGTCCGCGTCATTCTCGCACTCGTCTTTTCGGTGTCCCTGCCGCTGCTCGCCCGGGGTGCGGATCTTCCGCAATTCTCAAAGGGCATCAATCTCGCCCGCCTGCACAACCTTGCGCATCGCGACCCGGAAAGACCGGGCAAGTTCCTGTGGCCGCCATTTCGCGGCGATCTTGCGAAGGTGAGCGATGCGGAATTGAAGCAGCTCAAGGACCTCGGCTTCGATTTCATCCGCCTTCCCGTCGCGCCCGCTCCCTTCCTGACGGTGACGGAGGCCGAAAGCCGCATCCTGACGGACAAGCTTTTCGACACGGTGAAGCGGCTTCAGGATCACGGCTTCGCCGTCCTGCTCGATCCGCATCCGGGCCACGGGGGCGCGAGGTTCAGCGCGCCGCGCATTCTGAGCAGCCCGTCGAACGAGGAATTCGAAGCCTATCTGCAATGGCTTGAGGGGCTTGCGCGCCACATGCGCCGTCTGCCGGGGAGGAAATCGGCCCTCGGCCTGATGAACGAGCCGCAGGCCGATTGTCATCACCTCGTCTCCACGGACTGGACGGACATTCAGCCGCTGCTCTACCGGGCGGTGCGCGATGTGGCACCCGATCTTGCGGTGGTGCTCACCGGCGGCTGCTGGTCGTCTCACCGGGCCCTTGGGTATCTCGACATGGCGCCTTACGACGAAAACACCATCGTCGATGTCCATTATTATTCGCCGCATTATTTCACGCATCAAGCGCTTCCCTTCGCCAGCGAGCCGACGCGCTATCTGGCGGGCCTCGCCTACCCCGGCGCGGATGGAAACATCGATGAGACGCTGCGCCTTACCGAAGAGCATATAGCGCACATGCGCCGGACCCGGCCGGAGCGCGTCGCGGACGATGCGCTTTCGCAGGCGAAGGCCGCAATCTCGCGTTATTACGACGACCCGCCGCCCGTCGACAGGGCTTATATCTCGGGCCATTTCGACATTATCCGGCGCTGGGCGGGTGCTCAGAACGTCGATCCCGCGCGCATCGTCATCGGTGAGTTCGGCGCGGCCCGCCCGCCCGCCGGCCTGCCCGCGATCCCGGGCCGCAATGCCTGGATCCGCGACGTTCGCGAGGAAGCCGAAGCCTCCGGTTTCGCCTGGGCCTATTGGGACTATAACGCAGGCAGCGGTTATCCGGGCTTCGGATTGGTATTCGACAATGAATCACGCACAATCGACCCGGACATGGTAAAGGCGCTCGGTCTTGACGAAACGGCAATAAGCCGCTGAGGCTGGGCTCACCTTTGCTGAAGGTGATCGGTAGCGGGACGAGACAGGCGTGACGCATTCTGCCATGGGTGAACGACTGGGCGACGGCGCGCTGAGCGACCGGGCGGCGGGTGATGGCTTGCTCGGCTGGGTTCCCGCCCTCATCGTCGCCTATATCACGTTGCTTTCGCCGCTTTTCGTCGTCCGCGAATTTTCCGAAAACTCGGATGCCGCCGTCACCGCATCCCAGTCGAACGCGGTCAACCAGCTCTTCTGGATCGGCCTTTTCGCCGCCGTCGTGCTCGTCGGCTGGCGGCGCCTGCCGCGTCTCTTGCCCGTGCTGAAGCAGCCCACGGTCCTGATCATCCTTGCCTTTCTCGCCTTTTCCTGCGCCAGCGTCCTGTGGTCGCCGGTTCCCGGCATCGCGTTCCGCCGTGTGATGCTGCAGGTCATCGTGGTATTTGCCGTTGTCGCGCCGATGTTCATGGTCACGGACCGTGCGGCTCTCCTGAACCGTATCGTCGCCGTCTTCCTGTTGACGGTCGCCGTCAACGTCGTGCCGGTGGTGACGGAACCTGCTGGCCCGATCGGCCATGAAGGCATTTACGCGCACAAGAACCAATTCGGCCTTGTCGCAGCCTATGCCTTCGTTTTCAGCCTTTTCGCCGTGGCTCGCTTCCGGGGGTACTCGCGCTGGCTCGCGGTTGCCATCGCCGCTGTGGCGATCCTCGAGCTTGTGGTGAGCCGGTCGAAGACGTCGCTGGGCCTCAGCCTTTTGATCCCGGCCCTGTCCGCCGGCGTTATCGGCCTTGGCGCCATCTCGGGCATTCGTGCGGTTTATCTCGTCATATTCGGGGCCTTGTTCGGCGTTTGCGGATATCTCTTTTTCAATTACCTTTTCGATTACAGCTTTGCCGATCTGTCGATGCTTCTCTTCGACGACACCACCTTTACCGGCCGCACCGAAATCTGGGATTTCGTTTTCGGCATTATAGGCCGTCAGCCGGTGTTCGGTCAGGGCTACGGTTCTTTCTGGGGCGCGGGCGCGGGGTCCATCGTCGCGCTGGAAGCGCCTGGCTTCATCGGCCAGCTTCTGCAATCGCACAACGGTTATGTGGACGTGCTGCTTGAAACCGGGGCGATCGGCTTCGGCCTCCTCCTGCTTCTGGTCTTTTTCACGCTTTTCGATGTCGGCGGGTTTCGCGGCTCCTCGCGTGCCGAAGCCTGGCTCGTGCTTTGCGTCTCACTTTTCGCCATCCTGCACAACATGCTGGAAAGCAGCTGGTTCCGGGGCTACACGCTGGCCTGGCTCATGTTCCTGATCGCGACCGCCTATTCCGCCGCGCAGAAGGAGGCGGCCGACTGAAGCCGGCTTTTCGCCCGCATATTGCTTTTCCCAGCGGCATTCAGCGTTTGCTAACCTTGTCTGATTACTTTCTGCTAAGCATAACAAATCCTTTGGACAGACGGTCGGCGTGGATCGGATGAAGGAATTTCAACAGGCAGGCGAGCCGGAGGGCGGAGGGTTTCCCGATCCCTTCGCGGTCATCCGCGCCCTGCGCGATCGCTGGAAGGTGATCGCGGCGGTTGCCGCTGCCGTGGTGCTGGCCACCGCCGTCTACGCCTTCACAGCGACACCGGTCTACACCGCTGCGGCGAAGATCATCCTGGACGCGTCGAGCCGGCAGCCGTTCGAGGACGCGAATTCGGCGACGCGGCTTTCCAACGATCCTTTCGCCGTCGACAGTCAGATCGCTGTCATCTCCTCGGCTTCCGTCCTTCGCCCCGTCGTGGAGGCGCAAAACCTCGTCGACGATCCGGAGTTCGGCGACGGTGGCGGCACAGGCCTTTTGAAAACGCTTCTCGGCGGCCTCTTCGGTTCGAAGGAGGCGGACCCGGCAGACGGGGAAGCGCGGATCATCAATGCGGTTCGCGCGCTCGGAAAGGCGGTCAACGTCAGCCGGCAGGGCGCGACCTATGTCATCAATATCGCCGTGCGGTCGGAAAGTCCGTCCAAGGCGGTGCGGCTTGCCAATGCCATCGCTCAAGGATACCTGAGCGAGCAGCAGCGCAGCTCGCGCCAACGTGCCGACCGCCTGTCGGAGCAGGTCGACGAGCGGCTGATCAGCCTGCGCGAGCGCCTGCGCGAAACGGAGCAGCGCGTCCAGCGGTTCAAGGCGGAAAACCAGCTTCAGAGCACGGCGGAAGGCACGCTTCTCGTCGGCCAGGAGCTTGACGGGCTGAACGCCCAGCTTGTCGAGGCGCGCAGCGCCCTTGCCACGGCCGACGCCAGTTACCGGGAAATCCAGCGCTATCTCCAGCGTCAGGTGGATCCCACGGCGCTTGGCGATGTGGTGTCGAACCCGCGCATTACCCAGCTTCTGGAGCAATATGCCAATGCGGTGCGGGCGGAAGCGTCCCTGTCGACCGACCTTCTGCCCTCGCACCCCACCCTCCAGCGGGCGAGGGCGCAGGTTCGGCGCATCACCGACCTCATCCGGGACGAGCTTCGCGCCGTCGGCGAGGCGAAGAAGGTGGAGCGTGACGTGGCCGAGGAGCGGGTCGCCAATCTGACACGCCAGATCGATCGCCTGCGCAGCAATTCGGATGCCGGCGAAGAGCAGCTCATCACCTTGAGGGAGCTTGAAACGGAAGCCGCCGCCACCCGTGCCGTTTATGAAAACGTGCTAAGCCGTGCGAAGGAGCTTGGCGATCTGGAGCAGGTCACCGCGCCGCTTGCGCGCATCATTTCGCCGGCGGAGCTGCCGGAAGGTCCGTCCTGGCCGAAAAAGAAGATCCTGCTCGCCCTTGCCGGCGTCCTGGGGTTGATGCTGGGCACGGGGCTTGTGGCTTCATTGGAAGTCTGGCGGCAACTGCGTGCCGAATTCGGGCCGAAGCTCCAGGCTGCCGCGCCTGCCGCTCCCGCCCCGCGGCCGCAGGCGCAAACGTCCCGGGAAGTCGCCGGTCTTCCGGTCATCGGCGCCTTGCCGGCCATCGACGGGCTGAAGCCCCGCCATCTCGATCAACTCGACCTGAAATCATCGGCTCGCCTTGCCTATCGCATTCTCGCCACCGACGACATTCGTGGCCTGCCCGCCCCGGCGGCCAATTTCGAGACCGCGGTCGCGGCCCTCAACACCCGCCTGCTTGCCGGCCGGCGGGAGGGCGAGAGCATGGCGATCCTGGGCGTCGAGCCGCATCTGGGCGAAGGCTTGAGCCTCACCGCCTTTTCGCTTGCCCTCGGTGCCGCGGCTGAAGGGCTCAAGGTTCTGCTTGTCGATGCGAATGCGCGCGACAAGGGGCTGACGAGGCTTCTCGACGACAACGCATCCTTGCGCACGCTCACCTATTCGGAGCGTATCGTCAGCAATCGCCTGTTCGACCTGAGCTTCCTGTCGCTCGTCTCGGGCGCGCCCAAGCACCGCCCGCCGGAGTTGACCGAGGAACAGCTTGAGGAATTGCGCGACATCGCGGGGGGGTACGACCTCATGTTCGTGGATGCCGGCACATTGGATGACGCCCGCTCGCTTGAGCCCGTCAGCGCGCTTTGCGATCGCGTTCTTGTCACCCTTGGCGGGCCGCAGGACGTTTATTCCAGGCTGTCGACGCTCGATCCGGTATTGCGCGAGATCGCGGGCGCGAACCCCGTCTCGGTGGTGCAGACCCGCATCTCCTGACTTCTTGTCCGGTCTTCGGACCAGGCGGGGTCATGGCTGTTGGCGCCCGACCTCGCCCAGCACATTGTTGAGCGCTTGCTTGTTCGGCGCGAATTTTTCGATATAGGCGCGTCCCAGCGGCCGGTCGAGGTATCCGCCTGCGTGTTCCTGCAGTATATCCAGGCCATAGTCGTAATTCGTCTCGATGACGACGGGGCCGTCCACCGATAGCGCGACGTCCCAGCCGAGCGAGCGGAAGGGCAGCAGGGCTTCGGCTGCCTTCGTCACGACATTCAGCACCTCGTCCCAGAACGGTATTTGAAGCATGTCGGGGGATGCCGAACACAATTCGCAAAGGTCGTAATAATCGCCGCCGTATTTCGCGTCCCTTCTTGCCCGGCCACTGATCCTCCCGGTTTCAAGGTCGATGCCGGCCATCACGCCGCCGCTCGAAACATTGTCGGTGATGGCGCCGCGCGCGCCGATCCTGATCGCCGCCGCATTGAAACGCACTTGTCCGTCGTCGCCGATAAGCGTGTCGATCCTCACCGTGTTGACGGATGTCGGGTTGAAGCGCGCCATCGCGGCATGCTGGTGGATGGTTTCCTGAACCAGGAAATCATCCCAGTAAAAGCCGTTGTTCGTCGTGAAAACGAGGTGAAACAGGTCCTTTTCGCCAAGTGCGGCACCTTCATGCAGGAGGCCGCCGCCCTCGACGCGCATCCGGAAGACGGCGCTGCCCGACCCTCCGCCGCGCGGCTTGATGATGATCCCGCACGGCAGCTGAAGGGTTTCGATACCAGTCAGGAATTCGCCGAATGTGGCCGGATTGCCCGCGCGGTTGAAAATCAGCCGGTCCTTCAGCCTGTAAAGCGTTCTGGTCGATGGAATGCCGGCGCGTGCAAGCCGTTCCTCGAAGGCGAGCTTGTCCTGGATCAGCGTCCTCTCGCCGCCGGCGTTCGCCGCCTCGCGCGTGCGGTGCAGAAGTTCCGGCGGCAGATAGCGGGCGATTTCCGCCCCGAAGGTTCGGCGGAACAGGCCGTGTTTCACGTATTGATAGGGGATATAGCGGTAAAGCCGCCAAAGATGGAGCATGTCTGCGGCCTGCCTCAGGACGGGCTTGCGGTCGCCGGCCCTGAAGTAAACCGGAAGCTCTTCGCTCAGCATGCGGTAGACGCGGCGCATCGGACGTATCAGGCGGCTTCGGGCCTTGACAGGAGGTCGGGGCTTCGATTTCGGCTCGCTCATGCCGCAAGCCTTTCCCGCCTGTCGAGCGCCCTGGCAAGCGCCGTCAGCCGCCCCAGAACGGCGGCGCGCGCAGGTGCGGGCGTCAGGTTGTGGTCCGCATCGGGCAGGAAGGTCAGTTGCACGTTGCCATAAGCCTTGATGCGCTTCTGGTCCGGCCCGAAGTAGCTTTGCAGTTCTTCAAGGCCCGGATCCTTTTCGCTGTAGATGATGAGGGCCGCAACGCCGCGTCGCTTCAGGGCCGCCATGCGCGCGTGCACCAGCTTATCCAGCCGGTTGTGCATCGAAAGGGGGCCGAGGGCGGGCGCGATTGCCTTCATGAACGGCCGCGACAGCCCGCTCGCCAGCTTGCCGGCGGCCTTGCGGAATTCTTCCGGGCTTGAGAGCGCGCGTTTCAGCACCGCCGGGTCGCGCATCTTGGCGGTGTAGTTGGAAAGCGGCTGGACGGGTTTTTTCAGTTCCGTGTCCACATCCTGTTTCGGGTTCCATGCGAAACGGCGCGAGTTTACCATCACCATGGCGTCGATGCGCTCGTCCGCGACGGCCGAAAGCAGCGCCAGATAGGCGCCGCTGCATCGCCCGTAGACGATCACCGTTTCGATGCCGCGCGCCTTCAACTCGTCGATCGCCGCCTTGACGTCGTCGATCTGGCGGTCGGAATAAAGCACCTGGGCTTTCTGGTCCGGCCAGGGGGGGCTTTCGCCGATGTTCGAAAGATCGATCCTGAGGCTCGCGATCCCGTTGCTCGCCAAGGCGCGGGCAAAACTCACATGAACATTCGCCCAGCCGCAGTGGTGGTCGTAACCGGAATTGAGGAAAAGCACCGCCGTCTTTGCGTTCGCGCCGCATGGTTCCGCGAAAACGCCGAAGAGCCGCTTTCCCTTCCCGAAGCGCAGCATCTCCTCGCGAACGCCCGAGGCGGGTTCGATGGACGTTTCCTCGTCGCAAATGGTCCGTCCGGGGATCGGCGGGCCCGAATGCTCGAAACGCTCTTCCGCCCAGCCCGCGACCGCCTCGATAACACCTTCCGGTACTTGCGAAAGTGTCGGATCCGAAACGTATTCGGCGTAACCTTCGAATGGCGTCACGGTGAGGTCGCATCCGGCGGCGCTCAGGTGGTCGGTCAGGGCCGCATCGCCCGGATGGTCCGGACGGGCTACGAATAGTGTGGGGAGCTTTGCCGGCAAGTCCTCTTTCTTGACCGAAAGCATCTTCGCTTCCAGCGCCACCTCCTTCGACAGCACGAAGCCCGCCGCCGTCAGGCTCCCTTCCGGGCCGTCGTCGGGGCCGACGAGAAAGGTCGGCCGGGTGAAGGACGTCCAGGCCGCGACCTCGCGAAGATATCCCCGCCCGGACGCAGGAGGTGCCAGAAGCACGAGCCCGGCGACCGTGGGATCCGTTGCCGCAAGGTGAGCGGCATAGAGGCAGCCGATGCCCTGACCGAGCACGATCACGCGCTTCAGGCCATGGAAGGAACGAAAGTCGTCCAGAATCCCCCTGGAAGGAACGATCCAGCCCGTTTCGGAATTCTCCTCGCCGCCGGAATCGCCCGTGGTCGGATAGTCGAAACGAAGCGAAGGAAACCCTGCCGCGGCAAGCCGCTCTCCCATCAGGCGAAAGGTTTTTCGCGCGCAAAGTTCCTCATAGCCCCACGGGCTCAGGAAAAGGGCGCCGGTATCGCCCTCGCCGGCGTGCAGCATCGCCGCCAGCCCGCCAAGATAGACCGGCTGCGCAAGCCCCCGCTGAGAGCAAGATGTTGCAGGCGTTGCGTCAGTTTCCCCGAAAAATGCGTTCATCAAAGGCGCCGCATAGTCGTTGCATGTGTGCGAAGACTAAGGGGAAAGGGCTGATAGAAGGTTTATGCCGCAACGTATAATTTGGTTAGAAGCGGTAACGGAGTCGCCGCGCGAGCGCATAGGCCACGCCCTTGAATTTCGCCGGCGGCTTCACGATTTCGGCAAGGCCGCTCGCCGGATCGAAATCGCGGGTCAGCGACCGGCGCGGGCAAAACCAGCTTCCCCTCATCGCAAGTCCTTGGGAGCTTGTGAAAACTCGCTGAAAACCGGCCGTTTTCAGATGGGCCAGCACATGCTGGTCGAAGCCGCCGAAGGGAAGGGCGGCCGTCATGACGGGCTTTCCAAGGACGTCCTCGATCTTCCGCCTGGCATCGGTGAATTCCCTTTGTCTGCCTTTTTGGTCGAGCCCGCGCCAGTCGACATGATCGTATCCGTGGCTGCCGATTTCCATTCCAGACGCTGCAAGTTCGCGGATTTGACCGGCCGAGAGATAGCCTTCCTTGCCGATACGTCCGGCGAGCACGAAGAAACGGCCCTTTCGCCCGTGTTTTTGAAGGACCGGCAGGCCAACCTCGAAATCTGACAGATTTCCGTCGTCGAAGGTGATATTTGCGCGAATTGCGTAGCGTTCTTCCAGTCCGTGAAGCGTTTCCACCGCCATCTCGAATTGCTCGCGCGAGACGAAATAACGCTCCTCTCCGGGCGCCAGAGGCACGCGCGGCTCGCCGATGCCGTGAAAGGTTATGTAAAGCTCGCTCGCCAGCATTCGCGGCTCCAGGGACTATACCTGCCGCACATCATGGCGAGGAAATCTTAATGTTGTTATGCGTTCATGGCGGCGAACGGACCTAACGGAATCAAACAGTCCGCGGCGCGTGACGACCTGCTCGGAGCGGGGAGCGAACGGCGGCCGCAACAATTTCACGAGGCGGCGGAAAGGGCATATGAGAAGGCTTGCAAGCCAAATCGGGCAATTGCGCTCTTCTCCGCTCGCCCGCAACACCATCACCTATACGTTCAATTTCGGCCTGCAACTGGTTATCCAGTTCGGTTATTTCCTTATGATTTCGCGCTATCTGGGTGCGGGCGGCTACGGCCTTTTCGTCACGCTGTCGAGCGTCGGCATAATCGGCGTGCTGATCATCGGGCTTGGGTCCGATCACCTGATGATCCAGCGCGTCGCCGTCGATCCGAAAGCGTTTTCGCGTTATTTCGGCCATGCCGTCGTCATGATCGCGTCGACCTTGCCGGTCGTCGGGCTGGCGGTCGTTGTCGTCGGCCATTACCTCGTCGGCGACGAACTGGCCTGGGCGCCGCTCATCGCAATCGTCGTTTCGCATCTTGTTTTCGGGCGCATAAACGGTGTCTGCGCCAATGCCTTCATGGCTTTCGACAGGGCGAAACTGCAACTTTTCTGCAATGTGTTCATCGCAGCCGCGCGCGCCGCCTTTCTCGGGCTGGCGATTGTCGTTCTCGACAAGCTGACACTGGAAGCCTGGGCATGGTGGTATCTGGCTGCCTCCGCGTTGAGCGCGGGCATTGCCCTGACGCTCGTCCTTGCGATATGCGGGCTGCCGCGCTTGAACGTCGTTTGGGGAGACCTGAAGCTCGGGCTCCAGTATTGCCTTGAGTTTCTGGCGATCGGCAGTGTCGGCGACCTCGACAAGCCGACGGTCGCACAGGCGCTTGGCCCGGAAGCCGCCGGCCAGTATGCCGCTGGTTTCAAGATCGTCGATGCCGCCTCCGCTCCGGTCAGGGCGCTGCTCTACGCCACCTACACCCGTCATTTCAGGAACGCAGCGTCAAGCGATGCCGACAGCGTAGGCTTCGGCATCAAGCTGCTGCCGTTTTCGCTGGCGATTTCGATCTCCGTCGCCATCGCGCTTTTTATCGGAGCCGACTTCGTGCCGCTGCTGATCGGTCATGATTTCGACGGAACGCCCGAAATCATCAAGCTTCTGGCGCTTTATCCGCTTCTCATGGGGCTTTCGGGTATCGGCGCGGATATCCTGCGCGCGGTCGGCCGCCAGGCGCTGCGTATCACGCTTCTCGTCATCACCAGCGTGTTGATGATCCCGGCGATCTGGATCGGAGCGGAGCTTGGCGGGCTCTTCGGCGCGGGCGTTGCAAGGCTCCTGCTTCAGGTCGGGCTCGTCGGCGCGACATGGGCATTTCTGGTGAGGTCGAGCGGCGTTCGTCAGCCTGCGGAATAGGTGAAACGACGGCTTGAGCCGAGCGAAGCGATTTCGCCTGCGGGCTGGCGCCCGGCGGAAATCCCGTCTCGCCTCGTCAGCTGGATACATTTTTCGCGGCCCGGCGCAAGGTGGAACCAGTTGTCGGACGGACGAAAGCCGTCATCGCGAATATGGACGGATTGGGCAAGGCAATCCGAGGAAAGCCGCAGCACGGTAGCGCCGTCGCAGGACGCCTCCAGCGTTGCCGAGATTTCCGGGCGGTTCAGAGCCTGTCGACGCCCGAGCGGGAAGTGGAAGCCTTGCGCGATCTCTTGCCCCGTTTGCCTGTCGACAAGGCGCGCAATTGTAACGTCATGCGAGGGCGGGCCAAAGCGGAAGGCGTAAGTCACGTCGAAGAAGGCGCCGATGATTTCCGTAGCGGCGACGGAGTGTGCCGAGCGGGACGCAAGGTCGATGTCCAGCGATCCGGACACCACGGGAATCCGTCCTTCCCTGAGGCAGGCGAGTTCGACCGTAACCGGGCGCAAGTCCGCCGTGTCGTTTATCAAATGAACCGCCAGACCGTTGGTTCCCTCGTCCGTCAAGGAGATCTGGAGCGGACGGAAGGCGCGCTTCAGCGCATACCATGCGGATTTCGGCTCGCCGGTCGCATCGACCACACCCCAGCCGAGCCCGGGTGAAAGATCCTGGTAGTTCCAGATAAGCCCGCCTGACGTGGGCGAGCCTTTCCGCCGCCATTCGGCGAAAACCGCTTCCATGACTTCGGCCACCGCCGCGCGGCCGAGGTCGAGATAGCGTTCAGGGTCGCCGTAGCGCAGATCGAGCGGCTTTTCGTCGTAGAGATATTCGACGTAATGCTCGCGGATGTCCTCGAAATCCCAGCCCACACCCCGGTCGCGCGGCACGCGCGCCTTCCATTCCGGGCTGTGGCCGATGCCGGCAGGCAAATGCGCTTCGACAGTCGCGGGCTCCGGCACATTGGAAAACGCCAGGCATTCGGCGGCGAATTTTACCTCCGCCCGGCGCGCGTCCTCTATCGGCGCACGGTAGGCACTGACGCCGAAATAATGGGTCACGCCTTCGTTGGGCGAAAACGGCATGGCACCGCCCGACGGCGAGTTTTCGACATAGACGACGTCCGGGCGGTGCCGTGCTGCCGCTTCGGGCAGGATTTCGTTTGTCAGCGGCCCGCTCCAGCGCTCGGCCGGCAGACCCATCATCGCAGCCTGCTGCAGGATTTCGCTGCCGCCGCAGGCAACCGCGAAGGATGGAGAGCCTTGCGTTGCCAGCAGAAAGGCTTCGGCCTCGCGATAAACCTTCCCGGCGAATTGCGCATCCTTCACCGGATAGTCGAAATTGGCGAACTGGAAGTCGTGCCAGACGAGGATGCCAAGTTCGTCGCATAGCTCGAAAAAGGCGCGTGCTTCATAGACCATTGTGCCGCCGACGCGCAGCATGTTCATATTCGCTTCGCGCGCAAGCTCAAGCCAAGGCCGATAGTTTTCCCTGTCGCCCGGCAGCGAAAGCAGATCGGCGTTCGTCCAGACCGCACCCCGACAGAAGACGCGCTCGCCGTTGATCCTGATCGCGAATTCCTTGCCGTCCGCACCCCGCTCGGCCTCGATACGGCGAAAGCCCGTGCGGGCGATGTGGATCAACTCGTCGCCAAGGACGAGCGCGACGTCGTAAAGCCTCGGGTTTCCGTGGGTGTGCGGCCACCATGGCTCGACGTCGGGGATATCGATGACAGCGGTCAGAACGCCAGCCTGATCGCGGGCGAATTCGGCCATCTGGCCGGCGCAGGCGAGGCGGGCATCCTGATATTCGCCTGGAAGCGTCAGCGAGACTTCCAGCCGGCCGGCCCCGTCCTCAAGCAGGCCTGAGCGGATTTCCGTGATTTCGGCGAAGGTGTCTTGTGCGGAAATCAGGCTGATCGGCCGCCAGGGGCCGACGGCGTGAATTCCGGGACACCAGCCCGGCATATGGCCCAGAAGCGTGGTGCGGATCAGCCTGAGGCCTTGGGATTTCGCAAGCTGCGTGCGCCATTTCGCCCGCGGGCCTTTGCGGGAAAGATGCGGCTCCAGCGCGCGAAAACAGAGGGCAAGCTCGGCATCTCCCGAAAGCTCGACTTCCACCTCCTGAGCTTCAAACATGCTGTCGGAAATCAGGATCGGCTCGCCATCGAGCCAGCCTTCTGCGATCGTCGCAAGCCCCTCGAAGACAAGGATATGACGGCCGGTCGCGCGCGAGCTTATGCGGGCGCGATACCAGATGTCCTTGTCGTGGAGCGGGGCCGGATTATCCGTATCGTAAAGCCCGGCGTCGCTCAGCGCTTGCGCCGCCGTGCCGGGCACACGGGCGGCGTGCCATTCGGTATCGGCGGGAATTTCCGCCGGCATCTGCCATTCGCCGGAAGCGGCGACGGTTATCGACCAGCCCCCGGTCAGGGGCTCGATCCGCGATCCGTCAAGCGGGATCCTGCGGACCGTCTTCTTCCTGCTTCCCTCAGATGGCATGGCTCGAACCCGTTACGCCGCCCGGCTTGATGCTTTGGGGGAAACGCGGGTTTCCAGGCTTTTTGCGAGACTGTCCCACGCCTCCACGGCGGGCAGGAGAGCGGGCGCGAGCCTGTCGAATTTCCTGCGCGCGAGCGCCCGGGCAAGCTGGAATTGCACGATCTTGCAGGTTTGCGATATGGCGTTGGCAGATTCTTCGCCTTCGGAAAAATCGCCCGCGCCCTGGGCCGTCAACCAGGCCAGATGGCTTGAGAACAATTCGAAATTGGCACCGAGCTGACGCAGCGTGTTGAAGGCATAAAGGTGGAAGAAGCCGAACTCGCGCTCGGCCACTTCCTCGACCTGGCCGGGAAAGACATCCGTGAATTTCGCGATCGGATTTTCGGCCGGGCGCCGGCCGAGATGATGCGAAAGAAGGTCGAGCGCGGCCTCCGGCAGTTTCGCACGGTCCGTCGGTTCATCTGGGAATTTGACAAACTCCGTATAGGGCAGGAAGGCGGTGTCGCGGGCGAATTCGCCGCGCTGAAAGATGCCGTCGAAATCCTCGCCTTCAAGCCGGAACAGGCCGAGCCCGTGGAAATAATCCATCGAACGGGTTTCTATATCGAGGCGGTTCGCGGCGATCGTCGTCTTGCCGTGCTCGGTGCGATAGGACGTGCCATGGGTGTCCGGCAGGAAGAAGCTGTCGACCTCCACCAGCGTCGCGCGTCCGCGTCTTAGTTGTTCCAGAACGTGATTTTCAACCCGGTCGTAAATCGCAAGCTCGGTAACGCGGATACCGTACAGCGTTTCCAGGTCCTCGAGCGGCACCTTGAAGAAGGTGAACTGGTCGCCCTCGAAATCCTGCGTGATCGAGTAGCCGAGCGCTGCTTCCGGCGGCAGGTCGAGAGCGTTCAGAAGCTCGATCCAGACGTCCAGATAGCAGTTCGTTTCCGGCCAGTCGCGGTTCGACGCATGCAGCGCGTGGCGCGGATAATCTGCCGGATCGAGCGCCGGAAAGAGCTTCGGCATATGGTCTTCGTCCCTGCTCGGTTGTTGCGGCTCAGCCCCAAAGCGTGGCGCGGACGGCGTCCGGCCAGTCCTCGATCTCAAGGCCGTGATGGCGGAAGAGCGCGAGCGTAAGCCGCTCCAGCCCGAAGCCGACACAGGCTGTATGGGCCGGTTCGCCGTCGGCGCGGGTGATGCCCCAGGCCTTGCCGAAATTGTCCATGTGGTAGTTGAAGCTCATGCAGGCTGTCGGGTTTTCCGAGGAGGTGATCGGCACCAGCATTTCGAACTTCAACTCCTGTTCGCGCTGGCTTGCGCCCAGCATCTTGCCGGCCCGGCCGAAGAAGGGGTCGTTGGCGACATCTACATGGGCGGGCAGTTGCAGCGCGTCCATGATTTCCTTGCCGCGCCGCTTCCAGGTTTCGCGGAACGCAATCGCCTCGTCGGCATTGCCCACGCGCACGTATTCGCGCTGGCGGAACATCTGCATGCGTGCCGGATCCTTCGACGGCTCATGACGAAAGCAGTAGGACTGCAGCGCCACCGTCACGCCGCCCTCCGGCAGCGCTCCGCGACGGGCCAAAATCGGGTAAAGCGGATAGCAGGCGGCGGGGGTCAGCGCGAGGTCGGTGCGCTTCTGGCCTTCCGTCCAGTCCTTGCCGGTCGCCATGCATTCCAGAAGGCCCATGTGGCCGTGGTGGTCGCCGCAGAAGGCGTGCACGGTGCCCGCAAGCTGCGGGAAGTTCTTCATGTAGCCGCTCGTCTCGAAGTCGGCCATCGTCATGCCGGGCGGAAAGACCATTGCTTCCGATGTCTCGTCCTCGCCGATCTTCAGCACATAGTCCTCGAAACGGCGGATGACGTCCTCGAACGCGCCGCTTCTGGCGTAAAGCCCGTCGACACCGGAGGAATGAAGGAGGCCCCGGTCGAAGAGCTTGTCGAGAAAGGAAGTTTGCGCGTCCATGGGTCTTATCCGATCAGGCTTGTGTCCTGCTTGTGAACCAGGAGCATGGTCGAGGTGTTGCCGAGGATCCGGTCGTTGGAAATCATCAGCTGCGCGGAATGGGCGTCGCGAAGGTGCCGGCCGAGGCTGTATGGCGTGCCGTTCTTGTAGCCCATGATCCCGTTGATCAGCATGCAGTGGTTGATGATCGTCAGGATCGTCTGGGACGTGCCGACCTTCACGTTGTTCATGGCAACGGCGAAGCTCATGGCCGAAAGCTTGTTCGCGTCGGTCTTCGCCTCCTCGAACTGGCGAAGGCCTGCGACCACGTTGCCCTTGACCTGCTGCAACAGGCTGGAGGCTTCGGCAAGGCGCAACGCGCCCGGAGGGGTTGATCCCGGCTGGCGGCGGGCGGCGGCGCGCACGAAGCTTTGCGCGCGGTTTACGGCATCCGCCGCGATCCCGTACCACAGCGCGCCCCACAGAAGATGCGAGACGGCGAGCATGGATTCCGCCGCGATTTCCGCGAATGGTCGGGGCAGGATCTGTTCCTTCGGCGCTTCGCCGCGGAAGATGTAACCGTCGGAACACGTGCCGCGCATGCCGAGGGTGTCCCAGTCGCGGGTATGCTCCAGCGTGTACTGGCCTTTCAGGAAAAGCGTGCTGACCTGGTCGCTCGGCGGCGCATCCTTGTGAGCGCGCGAAGTGATGAGGATCGCATCCGCCATCTCGCCGTAGGAAATGACGGTGGCATCCTTCTCAAGGCGCACCGTATCGCCGTCCACCTCGATCGCGCAGACGGAGTTGCGCAGGTTTCCGCCGATGCCGGCCTCGCTGGTTGCGGAAGCGATCAGCACCTGCTCGTCGCAAAGCCGCTTCAGGAAATCCGCATGCCAGGCGCTGTTGCCGGAATAGCCGACGATGCTTGCCACCTGGATCTGGTGCATGGCGTAGGTCATCGCGGTGGATGCGCAAGCCTGACCCAGGATCGCGCAGACCTCGGCGATTTCCTGCATGCTCGCGCCTTCGCCGCCGAGTTCGCCCGGGACCTGAATGCTCATCAGGCGCTCGTTTTTCAGCGCATCCATGCCTTCGCGCGGGAAACGGCCCTCGCGGTCGACAGCGTCGGCGAATTCGCCCGCCACCTTGGCGGCGCGCCGGGCACGGTCGGAAAGCTCTGCCGCTACGGCTTTGGTGACGATATTCATCACGCGGCCTGCTGCTCGGCCGAAATCGTGTCGACAGCCTTGGCGATCGACGCGATAGAGGCGAAAGTGCCACGGTTGAGCATCGTCTCGGGGAATTCAATGTCGAATTCCTCTTCGATCGCGAGCATAAGCTGCACCGATGCGAAGGAAGACAGTCCGGCGCTGTAAAGGTCGCCGTCGTCGGCAATCGTACCGACATCGACGGGCAGCTTTCCGTGCGTGGCGACGATCTTGCGAACCGTTTCCGCAGTGCTCATGACGCAACTCTCTCTTCTTGACCTCGAGCTGAAAATTCGGCGGCGGTTCATTGTGAACCTTGCGTGAGTATCGAGAGTTGGGATTTAGAAACGTTAAAGTGACCAAGGAAAAAACAGGTTAAAAACAGTTAACGTTTATCGTTAGTTACTACCTGAATGTTCAGCTTTGCCCGACGAGGCGCAGGCCGATCGAAGAAGCATGATCCGGCGAAATCGGCGATATTGGAATTCAGAAGCGGAAATTAATTGACCGTTCGGTCAGTCAATTATTAGATTGCGTCTGTTCAGGCCGACCCGCTTCGGCTAGACCACGGCTGCACGACAGGAAGATTTCGGGAGGATAGCCATGCGAGAGGCATATATCGTCGATTACGCGCGCACGCCGATCGGGCGTTACGGCGGAGTGCTCTCCTCCGTTCGCGCCGACGATCTGGCGGCGATCCCGATCCGCGCGCTGTCTGAGCGCAACGCCGGTGTCGAATGGTCGCAAGTCGATGACGTCATATTCGGCTGCGCCAACCAGGCGGGTGAGGATAACCGTAACGTGGCGCGCATGGCCGTCCTTCTTGCGGGCTTACCCGTCGATGTTCCGGGCACCACCATCAACCGGCTTTGCGGGTCGGGCATGGATGCGGCGTTGATGGCCGCGCGCGCGATCCGCACCGGCGAGGCGGACCTCATCATTGCCGGCGGGGTGGAAAGCATGTCCCGCTCGCCCTTCGTCATGCCGAAGGCGACGACCGCCTTTTCCAGAAACGCGGAACTATTCGACACCACGATCGGCTGGCGTTTCGTCAATCCGCTGATGAAAAAGCAATACGGCATCGATTCCATGCCGGAGACGGCGGAAAACGTCGCCGAGGATTTCAATATCTCGCGTGCCGATCAGGATGCTTTCGCCGCGCGGTCCCAGGCGCGCGCGGTCGCCGCGCAGGAAAACGGGCGCCTTGCGCAGGAGATCGTCCCCGTCACCATTCCCCAGCACAAGGGCGATCCCGTCATTGTGTCGAAGGACGAACATCCGCGTCCGGGCACGACGGCCGAAAAGCTCAGCACGCTTCCCACACCCTTCCGCGAGGGGGGCTCGGTGACCGCAGGCAACGCGTCCGGCGTGAACGATGGCGCGGCGGCACTTCTCATCGCCTCGGAAGACACGGTGAAGCGCTTCGGCCTCACGCCAATCGCGCGGATCGTCGCAGGAGCGGTCGCGGGCGTGCCGCCGCGCATCATGGGCATAGGTCCTGCGCCGGCTTCGAAAAAGCTTCTGGCGCGGCAGGGCCTCGATGTTGGCGATCTCGATGTGGTGGAACTGAACGAGGCTTTCGCCGCACAGGCGCTTGCCACGCTTCGCGACCTCGGCATTGCCGATGACGCCGAGCATGTGAACCCGAATGGCGGTGCGATCGCGATCGGGCATCCGCTCGGCATGTCGGGTGCGCGCCTTGTCGGCACGGCGGCACTTGAACTCAGGACGCGCGGGGGTAAACGAGCGCTGGCCACCATGTGCATCGGCGTCGGGCAGGGGATCGCCAGCCTCATCGAGGCGGTCTGAGCCTTCTTTCGCCATGGAAAGACAGATTCAGGAAAGCTGTGCGGGATGAAACCCGCCCAGCTTTTCTGCTTTTCTATCCGGTCATCCGGGTCATGACGTCGTCCTTCAGCACGAGCCGGTGATGGAGCGCCGCTGCGATGTGAATGACCACGGCAATGCTGAAGATGATGCCGATCACCTGATGGATATTGAAAAGAGCATTCGAAAGCTCCCGGTTCGGGCCGATGATCGGCGGCAGCGTGAAAAGCCCGTAGACCGGAATGGCGGCCGGATAGGCCGAGGTTGCCACCCAGCCTAGAAGCGGCGTTCCCAGCAGCACGACATATAAAAGGACATGCGTCGCGCGCGCGGCCCTGCGTTGCCACCTCGGGATATCGGTGCTTAGCGGGGCGGGCGGGTGCGTCAGCCGCCAGGCGAGGCGCGCGGCGGTGATAACGAACAGGACCACGCCCGTCGAACGGTGAAAGTCGAACAGCGTGTTTTGAAGTTTGCCCGGCCCGATGTTCACCATGGTGATGCCCGCCGGCACCATCGCCAGAACCAGAATGGCCGTGACCCAATGAAATATGCGCGCTGTTGGCGTGTAGACGAAACCTTTTGCCTCTGCCGTCACTGTCATTCGAACCCTCCCGAGCATTCGCCTTTTTCACCCTGTTCCTGAGTCTAGGGCGTTTTGCGGTTATTCGACACACCTGAAGCATTCGCGCCCGGCTTGTTTCAATCAAGCCTTCGCGACCGGTGATCGTTTTTCCTTCCCCTCGCGTAGAAACCACGGATCACGGCGATTTGATATTTGCTTTATTGGCTTTCGCGGCAGAGGGCGCGGAAGAAACCTTCAGTCAGATATCCGGAGTAGTAAGTTGCGTGAGAAACAGGCGATGGCTTTGGGACCGTCGACGGTCATGGAAAGTGGTTTTCCTGCGTCATCTCCTTTACCCGAGATATCGGACGATGGTTGGGCTGAGGTTCTGACCGCTTTCGACAACGGCGCGGGAAAACTGCCGGAGAGTTGGCAGGCGCTGTTTCAGCCGCTCCTCGACATTTCCTCAAAGCCGCTGATGATCGGCCAGCTTGGTCAGTCGCTGGACGGGCGCATCGCGACGGTCACCGGCCATTCGAAATATATCAACGGCGCAGCCTGTCTTGCTCATCTCCATCGCCTGCGCGCGGTCTGCGACGCCGTCGTTGTGGGTGTCGGGACGGCCCTTTTCGACAGGCCGCGCCTGACCGTGCGGCGCGTACAGGGCAGGAATCCGGCGCGTGTCGTCATCGATCCGCGCGGCCGCCTGCACGACTGGTCGAGCCTTTGCACCGGCGATGCAAGGTGCATCCTGATCACGGGACCTGACGCCGCGCCAGAGACGCCGGACAATGTGGAGGTGTTGCGGCTTTCCATTTCCGATGAGGGCTTCGATCCGGAAGCCATCCGCGCGCTGCTCGCCGAACAGGGCTTTCGCCGGGTTCTGATCGAGGGCGGCGGGGCTACGATTTCCCGCTTTTTGACGAGCTGTTCGCTTGACCGGCTGCATCTGCTGGTCTCGCCAATGATCATTGGCGCTGGGCCCACGGGGCTTCAGCTTCCGCCCATCGAGCGCATCGACGAGGCGATCCGCCCGCGCACGACAATGCATCGTCTGGGCGAGGAAATTCTGATCGACTGCGATTTTTCCGGGGGCAGGCCGACCGGCGGAACGGCTTGACGTCAGCCTGATTTCGCTGGAAACGCCGCGAAATCGATGTGGCCGACCGTCGATGTCAGGCTGCCCGCATCAAGCAGCCGCTGTCGTTCTTCGCGCCACGCATTCACTTCGTCCTCTTCTTCGCCGATTTCGCGCGCGGCATTCGCCCAGCCATCGAGCAGCGCGGTCTGGAAGGGTGTTTCCTGCTTCAATGAATGCCAGTCCGAAGCGCCTGCGATAGCCGTAAATCCCGCCGCGATGAACCGCTGCAGCGCATATTGCGCGGCATCCGGGCCAAGCGCTGCGCCCAGCCCCTTGTCGGTCTTCTGGTGCCGGTTCATGGCAAGGCGGATCGTCTCGTCGAAGGGATGGGGCGGATCGAGCCTTGCTCGCCCGTCGTAGGTCAGGAAAGCCAGGAACGGAAGCCGCCGTTCGGAAAGCGTGTCTACAAGATCATCGATCCATTTCGCCGGGACGAGGTCGAGAAACGCGGAGGTCGTCACCGCGTCGACTTGCTCAAGCGCGCCCGCGTCAATTCCGCGCGAAAGGTCCGCAACCGAGGCTTCGATTTCCAGGTTGGTATATTCATGTGCCCGGCGGCTGGCGATTTCGAGAAGCTCTTTGTCATTGTCGAGAAGCGTCCAGCGCTGTTTTCCCGCGATCCGCGGAGCAAACGCCGTCACTGTCGCCCCGGTTCCCGAGCCGAGATCGACAAGGTGAAGCGGCCGGTTTTGCGGCAGCCTCTCGAGAAAGGCGGATATCACGTCCTCGTTGCGCGCGCGCGCATCCGCCGGTGCGCGCAATGAAAGCCACTCGCTTGAAAATCCGCTCATTGCGTTTCCTTGATTCCGGTGATGACCGATTGCGCCGTATCGCGCCACGCCGGCAGGCTTTTCGCGTGTTTCATCGCGGCCATTCGCAGGGTCGCGCGCAGGCCAGCGTCTGCGATCAGCTTCGACAACGCCCTGGAGACGCCCTCGGCGTCGCCTCCGGCAAGCACGAACCCCACGCTTTCCGGCACGGTGTCGCGCACAGCACCTTCGCCGGTCGCGACCACCGGAAGCCCGCGCATCATCGCCTCGGCGAACGCCATCCCGTAACCTTCGTAACGGGTTGTAAGCGCGAAAATATCGGCGGACGCATAGAGCTCATCGAGCGCTTCGGCGGAAAGCGCGCCATGCAGCGTGATGCGGGACGGCAGGCCATTTGCTTCGACCATCTGCCGGATTGAAGCCGCGTATTCCGTATCGCGCGTGTCATCTCCGGCGATATCGAGATGCCACGGCAGGTCGGTCAGGCGGGCAAGCGCTGCGACGAGGGTTGCGTAATCCTTGCGTGGCACCACTGAACCGACGGCAATCAACCCCACCTTCCCGTCGTTGCGGCCGCGCGACGGTTCGGCCCGATCGAACCCGGGTTCGGCCACGGTTATTTTTTCTTTCTGAACGCCAAATTCCGCGACCAGCATATCGGCGGTCGCCCGGCTGGTTGCGATCACGGCATGTGCCAGGGAAAGGGCCCGTGTCTCGCTTCGCCTCAGAACCTCGCTTCGCCTTGCGTCGAGCCCGGTCTCTAGCGCGAGCGGATGGTGGACGAGTGCGATCAGCCTCAGCCGGTTTCGGTGAGCATGGGCGATTTCGTCCAGAACGCCGAAGGCGAGGCCGTCGACGATCACCGTGCTCCCGTCCGCCATTTTCGCGAATGCCGCCGCCGCGCGTTCCAGGGCCGCGTTGGAAGGCGCGGGATAGCCCTCGCCAAGCGAGGCCGCCTGCACAAGCACACCTTCCTCCCGCATCGCCGAAATCAGCCGGCGGTCATAGGCGTATCCGCCGGTCGGCGTGTCGATGTCGCCCGGATAGAGAAAGTGGATCGTTTCGCTCATCGAAGGTTATCCGGCATCAGCCGACCGCGCCCTCGTACCAGGCGCGCGCGACGTGCGATTCATGCAGTGTGACCCTGATCGTGGCGATCTCGCCGGCCTTTCGCCCCAGCTGTTCCGCCTTCGCGGCGTCGCTCAAACGGTTGAAGATATGGCGGGTCAGGAATTCCGTTGTCGTGTTTTTCCCTGAAAACTCCGGCACCTCGTCGAGGTTCTTGTAGTTCAGCGGCGCGAGGATTTCCTTCAGCACTTCATGGGCGCGGCCGATATCGATTACCACGCCGTTCTCGTCGAGCTCGCGGGAGAAGAAGGCCGCGTCCACCACGAAGGTCGCGCCATGCAGCGCCTGCGCCGGGCCGAACAGGTCTCCCTTGAAGGAATGGGCGATCATGATGTGGTCGCGGACCTCGACGGCGTGCATGGGGCGTAACTCCTCGGGTGATTTTCAGGGGCGTTTGGCGGAACGTCGGGGATAGGAGACGACCTGGGCAAGGGCGTCGCGCGTTCCCGACAGGACGTCAGGCAGTTCCTCAGCCAGCTTGTGGAAGGGAATAGCCGGTTCGAGAAGGGCATCTAACCTATCGTCACGAAGAAGTGATAGCGCGGTCTCCATTCTGCGGCGGAAGGTCCAGCGTGCCTGGCGGTCGGCGGGAATGCGTCCGACCTGGCTCGACTTCAGGGTCAGGCGGCGGCTGTGGAACGCGCCGCCCAGGCAGGCGCTTACAGGCGCATCCCCATACCAGCTCATTTCCAGGACGGTCGCCTCCATTCCGGCAAGTTCGAGCGCGGTGTTGAGGCCCTCAGCGCGTCCGCTCGCGTGGATCACGAGATCCTGGTTTCCGTCGGCATTACCGGGCGTTGCGAAGCGCATGCCGAGCGTGCGCGCGATCGATTCCTTTTGCGGATTCACGTCGATCAGTGTAACTGACGTAGCGGGAATGGAAGCGGCGAGCCAGCCGGCCAAAAGCCCGACCACGCCGCCTCCGACCACGGTAATTTGATCCCCCGGTGATGGCGATCCGTCCCATAACCCATTGAGTGCAGTCTCTAAATTTGCTGCAAGTACCGCACGGGCAAAGGGTATGCCCTCCGGAACGGGAACAAGCGAGCCAACGGGGGCGTTGAACAGATCCTGATGGGGATGCAACACGAAGACGGGCCGGGCGCTGCCGGCAGTTTCCTGCGCTTCGGCCATGCCGACGCAGGCGTAGCCGTATTTGACAGGATAGGGAAAATCGCCCGCCTGGAAGGGCGCGCGCATGCGCTGCCATTCGCTTTGCGGAACCCGGCCGCGAAAGACGAGGCTTTCGGTGCCCCGGCTTACCCCGCTGAAGAGCGTGCGCACGCGCAATTCGCCTTGCGCGGGCGCGGGCAGGTCCTCGCGCCGCAGCTCCAGCTTGCCGGGCGCGACGTACCAGAGCGCTTGCGCGCTATCTGGAGCGTTTTCGGACGGGCGTTCGGGCTGATTGCGCTGCATCGTAAATCCTGTGCGGGTTTTGCCCCGTATATCGCATCAATCAGGCCTCGAAACAGCCACAGTGTCGGGCTGAATACAAAAAGAGTTGGTTTTAATGGCGCGTAACATGCTTTCAGCTAAAATCCCCGCCCGCGAGCTCGTGGGAGAGAACGCCTCCGGCAACCCGGAAGGCGAAGCTGCATCGCGGCGCAATCCCATGGCCTTCAGGCGGTTGGTCTTCGCGGCTTTCGTGCTTTCTTCCATGGCCGGCCTGATCGCGCTCATGAGCGTTACCCTTTCCACGAACGGCATAAGCTGGGGGGAAGGGGCGATGCTGGTCTGCTTCGCCGCCACGCTTCCCTGGACGGTGATCGGCTTCTGGAACGCCGTCGTCGGCCTCCTTGTCATGCGCCTTTCCAAAGATCCGGTCGCCAGGGTCTGCCCGGTCGCGGTAGGGGACAAGAGCTTGCCGCTTTCCTCTTCCACCGCCGTTTTGTCCTGCATCCGCAACGAGGATGTCGATGCGGTGGCCGCCAACCTCGAGGCGATGATCACCGATCTGGTTCGCAGCGGCGAGGCGGGCGCTTTCCGGTTTTACGTCCTCAGCGACACGTCGAATGAGATCGTCGCCGCGCGCGAGGAGCGTGTATTTGCCGACCTCGCGGAACGCTGGCGCGGCGACATGGGGGTGATCTACCGCCGCCGCAAGGATAATTTCGCCTTCAAGTCGGGCAATATCCGCGATTTCTGCGAACGCTGGGGCCACAGTCACGACTATGCCCTGGTGCTCGATGCCGACAGTTTCATGTCCGCCTCGACTATTCTCGACATGGTTCGGCGGATGGAGGCGAACCCGCGCCTTGGCATCCTGCAGAGCCTTGTCGTCGGCATGCCGACGACAAGCGCGTTCGCGCGCGTATTCCAGTTCGGAATGCGTCTCGGCATGCGCTCCTACACCACCGGCAGCGCCTGGTGGCAGGGCGATTGCGGCCCCTACTGGGGGCACAACGCTGTGCTTCGGCTGAAACCCTTCATCGAGGCGTGTCACCTGCCGGTTTTGCCGGGTAAAGGCCCGCTTTCGGGCCCGATCCTGAGCCACGACCAGGTCGAGGCGGTCCTGATGCGCCGCGCCGGATACGAGGTTCGCGTGCTTCCCCTCGAAACGGAGAGCTTCGAGGAAAACCCGCCGGATCTTCTGGAGTTCATCCGCCGCGAATTGCGCTGGTGCCAGGGCAATCTTCAGTATCTGAAGCTTCTGGGCCTGTCCGGCATCAAGGCTACCAGCCGCATACAGCTCGTGCTGGCGATCCTGATGTTCGTCAGTTCTCCCGCCTGGCTCATCTTCATGGCGCTCGCGGCCACGCTTGCGGTCGTCGGCGGCGACCAGATGCTGCAGTTCGACGCGACGACGGGCTTTGCGCTCTTTTGCATCATCATGACGATGGTCTTTGCCCCGAAGATCGCGACGGTGCTGGATATTCTGGCCGACAGGAAGTTGCGCAAGCGCTTTGGCGGCGGATTGCGTGTCGTTGCGGGCACGGCGGGCGAAATCGCCTTTTCCGCGCTGCTCGCGCCGATCATGGCCGTGGCCGTTTCCGTCTTCATCGCCGGTCTCCCTTTCGGCCGGGCGATGGGATGGGGCGCGCAGGCGCGCAGCCCGCACGGGCTTCCCCTGCGGTTGACGGTATCGAAGCTCTGGCCGCAAGCCCTGTTCGGCGCCGCCGGTATTCTCTGGACGGCGAACCAGTCCTGGGCGCTCGTCCTGCCGCTTCTGCCGGTGGTCCTTGGGCCTTTGCTGGCTGTTCCCTTCGCGCTTCTGACGGCGCGCCGCGAGGCCGGGCGGCTTGCGCTCGCCTCTTCGCTGTGGCGGATCCCGGAGGAGCAGGAAGCTCCCAATTGCCTGCTTCCTCTGCGCCTCGGGGCCTTGACGGCGCTCGGAGCCGGCACGGTGCCGGATTACAAGCCGGACCTTGTGAAGGCCGACGCCTGAGGGCTCCCGGCAAAGCCTTCTCGTCCTGCAAACGCAAAAAAGGCCGGCGAAAGTCCGGCCTTTTTCTTGTCCCGAATGTTGAATTCAAACCTTGTAGACGTATTCCCGGTCGGGCTCGCGCTCGATGTCCGGCGGAAAATTCCGGTGCTTGTCGGCGTGGTAGCGATCGTAGTGGTCGCCTTGCGAGGCCTTGTTGTAGGTCGCGAAATACATCCGCCGAGAGGCGTTCGTCGGGTTGGGGGCGGAGCGGTGCGGACAATAGGCGTCGAACAGCACCAGGTCGCCGGGCTTCGTCGGGCAATGGACGAAGTCCATGCCTTCCATGTCTTCTTCCGTCAATGGCTCCATGCCGCGCAGAAGGCCGCGCTTGTGGTGGCCGGCGGTCACTTCCAGGCAGCCGTTCTCGATCGTCGCTTCGTCAAGGCACAGCATCACGTTGACGAAGTCCTGCGCATAGTCGTTCCAGCCGGCCTGCGCGTCCTGATGCGGCTCGAATCCGCCGCCACCCGGCATCTTGAAGTTGATCTTTTCCTTGAAGAGGACGGCGGGTTCGCGCAGAGCGCTTGACGCCACATCGCCCAGGGCTTCCGTCAGGCGGCGGTAACCATCGTGAAAGGGGGCGATTTTCTCGATGCGGTTGACAAGGTCCGCGCCGTCAACGCGGCTTTTCTCGTGGTAGACCCACTGCCGGCCCGGCACCTCGGGCATGGCCATCACTTCGCTCGTCCAGGCAAGAATGGTTTCGACGTCAGTCGCGTCGAAAGCGGCCGGAACATGGACGAAGCCGTCGCGCTCGAACGCGGCAATCTGGTCTTCTGACAAGGCGGGCGTCTTTATCATCAATCCCCCAATATTTTTGCGAAACCTGTTGGCCCATGGATTAGAATTCATCACCTAAGCCAAAAGAGCTGGGCGGGAATAGTGCGGAAAACACACGGCCCGGAACAGATATTCCGGGCCGCAGAATGATCAGGGTGTCGGGATGATCGGCGCCCGGTTCTATTCGGCGGGCTGCTTGCCGAGGTAGCGCGCCTCCTTTAGGGAGGCTTCACCTACGGGCTTTCGTTTCCAGGGCTGCCCCTTGAACCAGCCGACGGCATAGGCAACCGCGATAAGCGCTGCAAAACCGCCTGCATTGGCGAGGAAGACGATGAGAGGGTTGCCGCGCCCCCAGACCATGTCGCGCAATATGCCGGCTGCCTGCGCTATCACGAGGCTAGCCAGGAAGACGGCGAGCGACTGCTGCCCGACCTTCTGGATCACGCGCACGACGCTGCCCCAGGCATTGTCCGTCACAAGGTATCTGCCCTTTGCGCCCACCGCGATCCATGCCAGATAGGCAAGCGCCAGGAAGTGGATGTAGCGGAAGATGCCGAAGTCCGTTTTCGTCCAGAACGGGCGCAGCGCCAGGCGTATTTCGGACAGCATCTCGAATTCCCGGTAAACCCGGAACCAGGCCAGCGGGATGGTGATTAGGACAAGTACGACAGCCGCCAGCATCAGGCCGCGGTTTACCGGCGGCGCCGGAATCCAGCCGCGCATGAAGGCGAAGCCGGTAAAGAAAACGAGCTGCCAGCCAAGCGGATTGAAGAACCATTCGCGCTGCGACCAGGGCTCGGCGGGGAAGCTGATGATGTCGAAGGTGGCCGCAAGCCAGAAAACGGTCATCAGCGCAAAGACCGCGCCGCGTCCCGCGAAACGATGCGCCGCCATCATCACCGGGATAAGCGCCAGTATGACGATATACATCGGCAGGATGTCGAAGTAGTTCGGCACATAGGTGAGCGTGAGGAGGCCCGGCAGCGTGTCGGGCGTCTTGTTGAAGAAATGCCAGAGATTGAGCTTCGTGACGTAGTTTTCCGTCAGCCCGCAGCATTCCTCCAGGTAGCCGCTTTGCTGTATCGCGACGAGGCCGGCGGCGATTACGAGGAACTGCAGTACATGCGCCCAGTAGACCTGCCACATCCGGTACAGGATGCGCGCGGTGCCCATCATCCAGCCGCGCATCTCGAACACCGCCCCGAAGGCGATTGCCGATGCCATGCCGGAACAGAAGACGAAGATTTCGGTCGCGTCTGAAAAACCGAAACGCGCGGGTATCCACAACGTCCACGAATTGTTGGGAAGGTGGGCGATGTAGATAATGAACATTCCGAGACCGCGGAAGAAATCCAGTCGCGGGTCCCGTTGGCGTACGGGCTGCGGGCCACTCACTTGAGGGTCACTCCTGATATTCTAATTTTTGCCCGGGCGGATGCGCCGGGGCAGTTCGTTCGTTTTCTTTCGATTTTCGCGCGTCTTCGTGCCGGCGGCAAATCCGCCCGCGTTGCGGGATCACGCGTGCGCGGCGCGCAGGCGTTCGTCCTGCATGATGCGCGAAGCCTCGTGCATCCGCTCCACGAGCTTGAGCCTGTCCTCCGCGAAACGGTCCATCGCCGTCCTCAGCGCCAGCCTTTCCTTCAACACGCGTTCGGCGTCGCCGGCAAGGCCCGCCTTCAGGGCCGCGTCCACCGTCAGTCGCTCGAAAACGTCACGCTGGGCGTGGCTGCCGCCGATCGTCTTCAGCGTCGGGCGCGCGCGGTCGAGGTGATGAAAGGCGGAGAAATAATTCCCGCGCCGATAGGCATCGAGGCCGAGCGCGGCCGGAACGCCAGCGACGCGCGCCACCTCGGCCATGTCCGATGCGCCTTCGCCCATCGTCTCAATGTTTTCCACCAGCCGTTCGGCCGCCACGCGCCGGTTGCCGCCGTTCAGCGACATTAGGTAGTGCAGATCGGCGAAGACGTTGCAGCTGTCGTCGACCCTGCGTTCGGAAATGCGCGCAAGCTCCTCCCAGCGGCCGCCGACGTTCACGCCCTCGATCTCCAGGCGTACGAGCAGGGAGGCGCCGTTGGAGATGTCGCGGTAGTCGTCCGTCTGGTCGCGGCGGATTTCCTGGTCGTAGAGCGCCAGCACCTTGTCGAAGTCGCGCCGGTCCAGATGCATCAGCGCCAGGTGCCACCAGCAGTGATAGCGGAAGTTATTGCAATGGGCCCAGCCGTTGCTGTTGGTCTCAAGCCAGATGCGTCCGTCGTCGAACCGGCCCGTCATGTCCAGCACATGCGCAACCGCATGCAGGCCCCAGGCATCGTCGGGCGCCATCTCCACCGCCATGCGGCCAATCCTCTCGGCCGCCGCGTAGTCGCCCGTCTCCTCCAGCGCGAAGGCGTGGCAGCCGTGGACGTATCCGGCGGCAATATGGTCCGGGCCGTAGCTGCCGATGACCCGCTCGATCGATGAGCGCATGCCGGCTGCGTCGCCGAGCACGAAGCGGATCGCGTGGATAAGCTTCAGAAGCAGGGCATCGGCCGGGTGGGCTGCCAGCGCGGCGTCGAGCCGGGATGCAGCGCGTGTGGGATAACCGTCCAGCCAGTCGCGCAGCGCGTCGACGATCGCCGCCTCGCGTTCCGTCACGCCCTTGGCGCGCCGGCCCTGGTCGGCAAGGCGCCAGTCCTTTTCGGCCGAGGTCACGAGTTCGCGCCTGCCGAGCAGCAGGCAGAACAGCCCGTGCGCCGCGTGGCCCATTGCGAAGTCAGGTGCAAGTTCCAGCGTTTTGCCGATATGTGCGGGCGTGTCCGCTCCGTGGGCGAGGAAGGCGCGGTTGGTCGCGTGCCAGGAGCCGAGAGCATCCGGATCGGATAGGGTAATCTCGTATCCGTATTGATCGGTAACGGTCATTTAACCTCGCATATCGGGCGCTTGGTGCCTGCTTGGCATGCCA
This sequence comes from Hongsoonwoonella zoysiae, assembly GCF_013266695.1. Taxonomy (GTDB): domain Bacteria; phylum Pseudomonadota; class Alphaproteobacteria; order Rhizobiales; family Stappiaceae; genus Hongsoonwoonella; species Hongsoonwoonella zoysiae. Next base: position 297,192 of record NZ_JABRXF010000001.1, on the reverse strand, counting down.
GCGGTGCATTCTTGTGACGAATCTGTGGCGAAAATCGCCAATGACCAGACAGTGAAACCGCGGCGGAAGCGGGCTTTCGCAACGCGCGTGAAAACCTCCGGTGCGAAGGAGTTGGCCATTTCAGGCGCGAGAAATTGCGGCAATCCTTGCGCATCTTCCTCGCATGGCCGGGCTCCGGTCCGGTTGTCCTTTTGTTTTCAAGGCATTACAGCCGCCGTAAATTTTCCGGTGCGGTTTTAAAGTGCCGTTTGGAATTTCCTTCGACCGCCGATTTCACACTCTGTTCAGGCACTTTTCCGAAGGGGCGCGATGACGTGCAACACACAAAAACTTGTGTTTTGCGTGTGTTCGCTCCGCTCCAAACTGCCTTAGAGACAAGCCGCTTTCCTGTGGATTATCTTGATCGATGTTACGTCGGTGCCCCGCAAACGGTTTGGTTGAATGACTCGACCGATCGCGAGACTATTCTACCTTTAAGTGCAAATGGCAATTGATCCGGCACGCCCTTACGTCGGTCCACGCGGATTTGAGTTGTTTCGGCCGGCAATGGCGGGCAGGCTCGAAGCCAAGTATTCACATATGCGGATAGCGGAATGACAGTCACCGAAGGACAGGCAAGCGCTCCCCGCAATTACGCGGCGCTTTTCGCGGGCGTGACGGCGTTCCTTGTCGTCGCCATTTTCGCCGGGCAAGCGGGCGGCATGCGCCTCGCCCTCGCGGCCGCCATTGGCGCGGTGGCCGGCATTTCGCTTTATCACGCAAGCTTCGGCTTCACCTCCGCATGGCGGCGCCTTGTCACTGAAAGGCGCGGCGCGGGCCTGCGCGCCCAGTTCCTGTTGATCGCGCTGACGATCGTCATTTCCTATCCGCTGATCGGCTGGGGCCGGGACTTCGGCATTCCGGCCGGCGGTTTCGTCTTTCCCTTCGGCGTTGCGGCAGCGATAGGCGCGTTTACCTTCGGCGTCGGCATGCAGCTTGGCGGCGGTTGTGCGTCCGGCACGCTTTTTACCGCCGGCGGCGGGTCGACGCGGATGATGATCACCCTGGCATTCTTCGTTGCCGGTTCGGTGCTGGCGACGGCCCACATGCACTTGTGGAACGCGCTGCCGAGCCTGCCTGCCTATTCGCTGGTGACATCCGTCGGGCCGGTCATGGCCGTCGCGCTCACGCTGTTCGCGCTGGCTCTCCTTGCCGCCGGCACCGTCGCCATGGAAAAGCGCGCGCACGGGAGCCTTGTGCAACGGCGGCCCACCGGCTCCTGGCTGTCGGGGCCGTGGTCCCTTGCGGCCGGAGCGGTGGCGATCGCCTTCGTCAGTATCGCGACGCTCATCGTTCTCGGAAGGCCCTGGGGTATCACCTCCGGCTTTGCCCTGTGGGGTGCGAAGATCGGCCATGCGCTTGGCGTGCCCGTCGCGGACTGGCCCTATTGGCGCGGCCAGGCCGCGGCGATCGAGGGCACGGTATTTCGCGATGCGACATCGGTGATGAATTTCGGCATCATCATCGGCGCGATGGTGGCGGCCTCGCTCGCAGGCAAGTTCGCGCCCGTATGGTCGCTGTCGCGCCGCGATGTCGTTACGGCGGTTATCGGCGGTCTCCTGATGGGCTACGGCGCACGGCTTGCCTATGGCTGCAACATCGGCGCCTATCTCGGCGGCGTTGTTTCGGGCTCGCTGCACGGCTGGCTGTGGCTCGTCTTCGGCTTCGCTGGCAGCGTCGTCGGCACGCGTCTGCGCTTCATCGTCGGCATGGACAGGCGGGTGCCCGTCCCGTCGGTTTGACGAACGCTTCGAATATACGTTTCGGGAGATATCATCATGCGCTTTACGACCGTCGCGCTCGCCGTTTTTTTCGCTCTCGCCAACGCCGCATCGGCGGAAGGTCCTGGCCCCCGCGAAGGCTGGCGGATCGTCGAAACCGGCCACAGCTATGGCGACCTTGTCGAGCGGGTGCAGGCCGCGGTCAAGGGTGAGGGCATGCTCCTTGTCACCCAGGCGAGCGCGTCGGGCGGTGCGAAGGCGCAAGGCATCACCATTCTCGGCAATCGCGTGATCGGCGTGTACCGGAACGATTTTGCCCGCCGCATGCTTGAGGCGAGCATAGCCGCCGGCATCGAGGCGCCGATCCGCTTTTACGTCACGGAGAACGAGGACGGCACGGCCACGCTTTCCTACAAGACGCCGAGTTTCGTCTTCTCACCCTATTTCGACGAAGGGGGCGAGGCGCTCGTGGCGCTCGCGGAGGAACTCGACGGCGTTTTCGAAACGATCGCGAAGAACGCGACGGAATAGGCGATCGACGAAGGAAACCCGGACCGGGTTTTCATGGCTTGCCCGGGCCGTCAAGACGGGCGAGAGAGATGCCCGGCCAATTTCGTTGCCGGCATCTCGTCAGGGCCTGATTTCCAGAACCCCTGCCAGCCGCACTTCCTTGAAGTCGTCGACCAGGATTTCGACCCGGACATCCCAAGGCCCCGAAACGGTGAGCGGCAGCGGTTCGGCGATCCATAACCCCTCTTCGCCTCGCGTTGCCTCCACCTTGATCGGCTCCACGCCGCGCGCGACTTGCGAGAACTGGACGGTAACCTGCTTTGCGGTAACGGCTTCGCCGTCGCCGGCGAACAGGTCGAGGATCGCCCGGTTTTGCCCGCGCCGTCCCGGCAGGGCGGTTACGTTGCCGAAGCCGTCATCCTGGTGGATGTGGATGCTGACGCCCGCGCTGTCTGCCGCGGCGATGGCGCGCGGCGGCGGCGTCAGCCGGAAGGAGGAGGCGGCGATCAGGATAAGAAGCGCCAGCACCAGCTCCACACGGATCGACATCGCCAGCCGCCGCGTGCCGCTGCCCTCGCCACGGGCGATATCGGGGGTGAGCACCAGCCGGTTGATGCCCGCAAGCCCGACGAGGCCGAGAAAAGCTGCGATCTTCAGCGTCAGGATGAGGCCGTAATCGGTGGTGTCGAGATATTCGGGCGCTCCCACCTGTACGGCGGAAATTGCGATGCCTGTGCCGAACAGCAGCGCGACGGCGGGAATGGCGAGAAGCGAAAACCGGCCAAGCAGCCTGTCGATGTGTTCAGGCCTTGTCTTCGCAACGGCGAGCAGCCCGGGAAGCGCGCCGAGCCAGTAGAGAAAGGCCGCGGCGTGGATGGCGATCGCCGGGCGCATCAGCGCCTGCGGTTCGGCCGTGGCCGCATGGCCCGAGGCGGCGAAGGAAGCCGCCGCAAGGAGCCAGGCAAGCAACCCGGCAAGCAAGCCGAAGCCGTTGGCCCCGCTGCGGAGCGCGGCAATCGCCAGGAGCGACGCCGCGAAGGCAAGGCCCGCCGTCAGCGCGAATGGAGAGCCGAGCCCAGCGATATAGGGTGCGCTGGACAGGAGGTCGGCGGCCGTCCCGCCGGTCAGGTCCAGGCCCTGAAGGCCTAGATTGAGCGGAACGGCAAGCCCCCCCAGCACGGCGCCGGTCGCGGCAAGCGTCCTTGGCCAGGCGGGCGCCGCCAGCCCGCGCACGACGAAGGCGAAGAACGCCGCGCCGCCGGCGCCAAGCGTCAGAGCAAGCGTCAGGACAAACCGCCCGATTGCCGCAAGCCGCGCGGAGGAATTGTCCGAAGAGGCGCCGGCTTGCGGAACGGTCGTCGCCTCGCCAAGCGAAAAGGCGAAGGAGCCTGCCACCACATGCCCGTCGATGGAGGTGACCCGGTAGCTGACAAGGTGCGTGCCGCGTGCGAGCGTTTCCGGAACCGGGACGACAACGTCGTTTTTCTCGGAGCGGGCGCTGGAAACGGTGTGTTCGCCGCCGTCGGGCGCAAACCATTTGATGCTGGCCGGGGAGACCGGTTCGTTGAACGTCAGCCGCAGTTCCTCCGGGCGCTCGTCGACGATTTCGCTCGCCGACGGGGTGGAGGACAAGAGCTGGGCATGCGCGAAGGCTTCGCCCGAAAAAAGAAACGCGCAAAGCAGAAGACCGGCGATCAGACCGTACAACGAAGAAACCCCGCGCGGCGATATCATTGAATTACCCTCGAATTTGCAATCGGATAACGGGGCGCCCCGGGCAAAGGTCCGGGGCGCCGCCCGATCAATGCGCCTTTTTCTTTTCGATAAGCTTTACGCCCGGTGCCGGATAATCCAGCTCATGCGGGTCCTGGCCTTCCGCCGGAATCTGAATCCAGCGTTCCGCTCCATTCGCGCATTCCTGGACGACGGGAATGTGGAAGGTCGTGCCGGCTTCAAGGTCGGAAGCAAGCGTGCCGCGAAGCACGAATTCGTCGTAGTAGTCGTCGGGCAGCTCGTTGCCTGACCAGATCACCTGCTTCACGCCTTCCTTATGCTCGTGTCCGTAAAGCGTGTAGGTTTTTTCGTAAGCGCCGCGCACGGTCTCCAGTTTCCAGCCGGCCTTTGGCTGCGGCTTCACGTTGACATAGCCTTCCGGCACCTGAACGCGCAGCGTATGGGTCGCCTCGCCTTCGCAGCCGTGGCCCACGCGAATGATCGCCTTGTAGGTAGAGCCGATTGCCGCTTCCTGCACTTCCAGCGTGGCATGGGCGAAAGCTGCGGTCGGGGCGGCAAGCATGCTCGCGCCAAGCGCGGCGGACATGATCGTCTTGATGAGTGTCATCGTTTTGTCTTTCTGCATCATGGTTTTTTGATTTTTCGGTCGCGGAAAGGCGGAATTCGGCCGTCCTTCATCCCTCCCAAGGGGGATCGCCGCCGGCTGCCCGCGCGGGACAAGGCCCAGCCCCGCCATCTCATGCGATGGAGGATTCGGCTCGCGGACTTTGGGAGGAATTCGCGTGATCCAGCCGGCGGAAACGGCAGAACCTGGTCGTGCCGCCATCTGGATCGGAACGGGAATCAGGAGGCGGGCGGCGGTGCGCGCGCCCGGACGCCGCCTGGAAGGCGGGCCGCCGCGACGTGTGTGTTTGAAACCGTGATCCTGGCCGATCGGGTGACGTCGGGCAGTGGCAGAACCGGCGGGACGGGGGCGGCAATCTGGCCGGAATTGACCAGACAGGCCTCGCAGACGATCTTTAGGTGCCGGTGCTTCTCGCCCCCGCTGTGCGGGGCGTCTTCGCAATCATTGGCGATCGTTAGGCAAATAATCGGCAAGGCGCCGTCCGGCAGGCGATGTTTTTCCATCTGGCTTGCGGACGGATGAGCGCCGCCAGCACCGGCGAAAACCGGCTGGTGCAAAAAGCCCATCGCCATCATCACCGTCGTATAGGCCGCGACGACGATCATGCGGAGCGTCATGTGGCGCAGACGATCCATGCACCCTCGCTGAGGCTTTCAAAGATGCAAGGCAAATGAATTTTGCGCGAAAGAGATTTGAAACGGGTGTCTATCACCTCGTTTTGATCCTGCTTGGGGGGCTCGTGAGGGGGCCGCAGGCCGGGCTCACCGAGGCGTGATCGCGCAGTGGTTGCAGTCCGGAACGGGCGCGGCATTCTTCGTTCGGTTTCGAACATTGAAAACGGGTGTCGAATGTCGTGGATTGCGCGCGTGTTGCTTTGTCTCTCCGTCGTTTCGGGCATGGTCACGGCGTCGCTTGCCGAAGCCCTTGCCGAAAATGTCTGCGGGGCCGATACGCCCTGCAAGGTCGAGGGCGGGGAATACCGCGTGCGCTTTCCTTCCGACTGGGACGGCGAGACGCCGATAGGGGCGATTTTTTTCGTTCATGGCTGGCGCGGGTCGGCGCGGGCGGAAATGCGCAGCAAAGGCTGGGCGCGCATGGCGGATGAACTCAACGTCGCCTTCGTCGCGCCGGAGGGGAACGGTACCTGGGGCTACCCCGGTTCGCCGACGCAAACGCGAGACGAATTCGCCTATTTCGAAAATGTGGTAAAGGATCTGACGACACGCTTTGCCGTGCGGGCTGACCGCCTTCTGGCCTCCGGCTTTTCCATGGGCGGGTCGATGGTTTGGAACCTTGCCTGCTACCGCAGCCACCTGTTTGCCGGTTTCGCGCCGGTCGCGGGCGCGTTCTGGGATCCGATACCGGATCGCTGCCCGTCTCCGACGCCGATCCTCTTTCACGTTCATGGCACGTCGGACCGCACGGTGCCCATCCACGGACGGCCGATCGGCAGCATCTGGAGCCAGTCCGACGTCGCGCAAAGCCTTGCGGTCTGGCAGAAGGAGGAGCATCTGCCCACCGTCTTCCCGACAGTGGCTCCGGCGGAAGGTATCGCCTGCCAGCGTCAGGAAACCGATAGCGCGTTGCTTGAGGTCTGCCTTCATGACGGCGGCCACAGCGTGCGCGGAGAATGGATCAGGCGTGCATGGAACGAGCTTTCTAGGCGAAAGGGTTGGTAGATTTGGCTTTCAAGAAATCGCGCGCAATCATCACGAACGCGCGAAGAATAACTAAATTTACGTAACGGCACTTTGTGTTGAGCGGAGCAGTAAGCGGGCGCACTTTCGTCGGCGCAAACGCAGCGCACGTGAAAAAAGACAGGAGTGCCCGATCATGAACGCACTGGAAATCAATCAGAGGACATTGAGCCTCGCCTTCCCGCCCTTGACGCTCGCCACACTGCTCACGGCTATTGGCGCAGGCATTTTGGCCGATGGAACCTGGGAGTTTTGGGCGCGGGTCATAACGCCGCTATGGGTCGGCGGCCCGCTTCAGCCCGCCGCCCTTGTCCAGTCGGTGTTCGGCTTTCAGAACTTGCCTCTCGCGGAATTGATCCACCTTGTCGTCGGCGTTGTGTTTTACCCGCTGGGTTATCTTTTCGTCGCCAAGCCCATTGCGGACCGTTTCCTGCCGTTTCTGCCGTGGTATGTGGTCGCGCTCGGATACGGTGTTGGTCTTTGGGTCTTCGCGCTTTACATCATGGCGCATGTCTTCGCCGGTCTGCCGCCGTTCCTGGGCTTCGTGCCGTTGGCCTGGGCGTCGCTGATCGGGCATATGGCGTTCGGCTTTGTCACCGGTCTTGTCGTCAGGCTCAGGATGGGGTGAGGCCGCTTTAAACAGAGGCTGGAACGGTAAAGTGACGGCGGATCAAAGTCGGGATGGAGTTGGAAGCGGGCAGAAGGGCCCGCTTTCCGGCGTTTTGGTGCTGGACCTGTCGCGCATTCTCGCCGGGCCGACGGCAACCCAGCTACTGGGTGACCTTGGCGCGACGATCATCAAGATCGAAAGGCCGGGAAAGGGTGACGATACGCGCGGCTGGGGCCCGCCCTTCCTGAAGGATGCGCAAGGCCGCGAGACGCGCGAAAGCGCCTATTACATGAGCGCGAACCGCAACAAGCGCTCGCTTGCCGTCGATATCGCTTCCGAGGATGGTCAGGCGCTGATCCGCAAACTCGCCGAAAAGGCCGACATCCTGATCGAGAATTTCAAGGTGGGCGACCTGAATCGGCGCGGGCTTGATTATGAAAGCCTGAAGGCGCTCAACCCGCGCCTGATCTATTGCTCGATCTCGGGCTTTGGCCAGACAGGGCCTTATGCGGCGCGTGCCGGTTACGATTTCCTCATTCAGGGCATGGGCGGCATCATGTCACTCACCGGCAAGCCGGACGAGGAAGGTGGAGAGCCGACCAAGGCGGGTGTCGGCATCGCCGACGTCATGTGCGGCATGTATGCATCGAATGCGATCCTTGCCGCCCTTCATCATCGGCATGTCAGCGGCAAGGGGCAGTATATCGACGTCGCCCTTCTCGACACGCAAGTCGCCTGGCTCATCAACCAGGGCGTCGCGTATCTCACGGATGGCGAGGTGCCACCCCGGCGCGGCAATGCCCATCCGACCATCGTTCCCTATAACGCCTATCGCGCGAGTGATCGCGCCTTCATCATAGCGGTCGGCAACGATGCGCAGTTTTCCCGGTTTTGCGAGGTCGCGGGCGAACCTGCGCTTGCCGAAGACCCGCGCTTTGCGAAAAACGCCGACAGGGTGCGCAACCGCAAGGAACTGGAGCCGATCATCGAAGGTCTGACGGCAAGACATCCGGCCGACTGGTGGATTGCCGAACTTGAAAAGGCTGGCGTTCCCTGCGGGCCGATCAACGATCTGGAACAGGTCTTTTCCGACGAGCAGATCCTGCATCGCGGCATGCGCATCACCCTGCCGCATGAAGCAAGCGGCAGCGGTTCGGTGGATCTCATCGGAAACCCGATCAAGATGAGCGAAACGCCGGTCACCTACCGGGCCGCCCCGCCGCGGCTCGGGCAGGACACGGCGCATGTGCTCTCGCGATTTCTGGAAATGAGCGACGAAGAGATCGCGGGCCTGAAAGCAAAGAACATCATCGATACCGGAGACGACGCATGACCACGGGTGCCGATCTTATCGCGGCCAAGCTTTATTCGGCAGGCTGCCGCCACGCCTTCGGCATTCCGGGTGGCGAGGTTCTCGCGGTCATGGATGCGCTGGAGCGGGCCGGCCTCGCCTTCCATCTCGTCAAGCATGAGAACTCCGGCGGCTTCATGGCCGAAGGTGTCTGGCATGCAGAAGCCAGGGCCGGAAAGAACGCGCCGGGCGTGCTTCTTGCAACGCTCGGGCCGGGGGTCGCCAATGCGATCAACGTCGTCGCCAACGCCTGGCAGGACCGGGTGCCGCTGATTTTCCTCACCGGCTGTGTGGACGCTGCGGAAGCTGAAACCTACACCCACCAGGTTTTCGACCATCAGCAGCTTCTGCGTCCTGTCGTTAAGGCAAGTTTCCGGGCGAACCTCGGCGCCATCGACCGGATGATGGAAAAGGCGATCACCATCGCCCTCGAAGGCCAGCCCGGTCCGGTCCATATCGACGTGCCGATCGGTGTGGCCGAAGGAATGACCGAAGAGCCATCAAAGGAATTCTCACTACCCGGTTCCGGAACCTTTTTCACCCCTTCTGGAATTAATCTCGACGCCGCGAGGGCGTTGTTCCAAACCGCCCAAAAACCCGTCGCCATCGCCGGTGTGGACGCGGTGAACGAGGGCGCGGGCGAGGAGATATCCGCGTTCTGCCGCCGCTTCAACGTGCCGCTAATAACGAGCTACAAGGCCAAGGGGCTGCTCGATGAGGCCGATCCGCTTGCCCTTGGCGGTGCGGGGTTAAGCCCCAAGGCCGACAAGCATTTGCTGCCGCTTCTTGAGACAAGCGACTGTATCCTGCTTCTCGGCTACGACCCGATCGAGATGCGGATAAACTGGCGCAACCCCTGGCCAGAGGGTGCGCCTGTCATCGAGATATCCCCGGTCGTGCGCACCCACGGCATGCATTCCGTCCGCCATACGCTGACAAGCCGCCTCGCGCCGGCGCTCTCCGCCCTTTCTGAGGGGATAGAACCTCGCCCGACATGGCCGGAAGGCGAACCTCAGGCGGCGCGCGAGAAGCTGAAGTCCGATTTTACGGCGGAGGCGGAAGGTTGGGGGCCGGCTGCGGTTTTCCACGCGCTGCGCGAGGTTTTACCGGCGGAAACGGTGGCAACCGCCGACAGCGGCGCGCATCGTATCCTCGTTTCGCAAATCTGGGAAACGCCGCTTTCGCGCGGCATGCTCCAGTCCTCGGCCCTTTGCACCATGGCCTGCGCGCTGCCGCTCGGCATGGGGCATAAACTGGCGGAGAAGGATCGCCCGGTGATCGTTTTCGTCGGCGACGCCGGCCTCGAAATGGGGCTAGGGGAGTTGGCGACGCTACGTGATTTGGGCCTGCCGGTGATCGTCTGCGTCCTTGTCGACGAAAGCCTTGCCCTCATTGAACTTAAGCAGCGAAACACCCAGAGACCGAACCTCGGTGTCGACTTCGGCGGGACGGATTTCCCTGCATTGGCAAGGGTTTACGGCGGCCATGGTGTGTGGATCGACGATGCCGATGCTTTGAAGCGGGAAGCCGAGGACGCCTTGTCGCGCGATACCTTTACCCTGCTCGCCTGCCGCATCGGCCGTCGCGCTTATGATGGAAAAATCTGACAAAACAACGGCTTAAAGCACAAGAGGGCCGCAGAATGCGGCCCTCCGTGAGACAGGTCGAAACCTGGTGCCCGGATCAGATCCAGAGCATATCCCGCCAAATCTGAATCGGATTTGGCGACAAGAATATGCTCAAGGTATTGATCCTGAAGCGATTTCTTGTCACGAAAGCGATCCCGCTTTCGTGGAAAGCGCTTTAGGCGGAAACCTTTCGCGTCAAAGGCTGCTCCAACACTAAGGAGTCCCGCCCAGACAACAGGTCCGATCCTGAAAACTCACTCGACATTGGATCACCTCCTTTCGGTTGTTGCAGATATGTTCAAGTGTAGTGCGAAACCGGTATATGGAAAAGGGTAATCTTTTCAGCCTCTTCCGTAACCTGAATTTCCCGGTCAGGGATATTCGCGGATCGCCTTGCCGTCAGTGTCGAAGAAATGAAGGTGATCCGTCAGGAATTTCAGCCCGACACGGTCTCCAGGCCGGTGAACCATTGTGCCCGGCGTCCTCACCATCACGGTCTCAAGCCCTTCGACCACGACATAAAGGAAAGTATCGGCGCCCAGATATTCCACGACCTCAACGGTACCTTCGCAGTTCGCTTGTTCATTGTCCGTAGATGAAACTTCAATATGTTCCGGCCTGATGCCGAGTGTTCTGGCTTTTCTGATGCTCTCTGCATGCGGATATTTGCCTCTGCCCTTGATGTTGCTATCGGAAACCAGAACAAATTCAGCGCCGGATACCGATATCGGCAAGGTATTCATCTTAGGCGAGCCGATGAATTGGGCTACGAAGAGGTTGTCCGGGCGCTCGTAAAGTTCGCGCGGGCTGCCCTCCTGCTCGATCCGGCCGGTCTGAAGCACGACGATCTTGTCGGCGAGCGTCATCGCCTCCACCTGATCGTGAGTCACATAGATCATCGTCGTGCCGAGGCGGTTGTGAAGGCGGGCGATCTCGAGCCGCATTTCCACGCGAAGGGCCGCATCGAGGTTGGAAAGCGGTTCGTCGAAGAGGAACCCTTTCGGTTCGCGCACGATTGCGCGACCTATGGCGACGCGCTGGCGCTGGCCGCCTGAAAGCGCCTTGGGGCGGCGGTCGAGATAGTCGCTGAGCTTCAGGATATCGGCGGCTTCGGCCACCTTCTTCTCGATGTCCGCCTTCGCCATGCCTGCGGTTTTCAGCGGAAAACCGACGTTTTCGCGTACCGACATATGCGGATAAAGTGCATAGGACTGGAATACCATGGAAAGCCCGCGACCCGACGGCGGACGGGCCGTGACGTCCTCCCCGTCGATCAGGATCTTGCCGCGGCTTGCTTCCTCCAAACCGGAGATCATGCGAAGCAACGTCGATTTTCCGCAGCCGGAGGGGCCGACGAAAATGACGAATTCGCCGTCGGCGATATCAAGATCGACGCCCTTGATCACCTGCAGGTCGCCGAACCATTTCTCGACCGCTTCCAGCCGGATCGCACCCATGAAACAGCTCCGTTCCGTCAGTCTTGAGGGATTTCGTGCCGCGCGAAGAAAAGCCAGACGGCGGCTGTCCATGAGAAGGTGCCGCCGCCCGCACCCGCCCCGGTCACGGGCGAAAAATATTCGGCAAAGCCGCTCGTCTCGATAAGACGTGCGGTGTCGGCGCGAATGCGTTCGGCACGCTTGAGATCGCCGGCCTCCAGCAGGCCACGCCCGATCATGGAATTGACGACCGCCCAGACGGGTCCTCGCCAATAGCGCAGATGCTCGAAGCGGCTGTCCTCCGGATCCCATGAGGGCATGAGGTAGGAAACCTTTTCGGCAATCCTGTCGAACTGGCGGGCGAAGGCGGCGTTCGTTTGTTCGTCCGAGATCCCGGCATAGACGGAAAGAAAGGACGCGCTCGAAATGCCGTCCATGAGCTTGTTCTTGCGCAAATCGCGGCTTACGAAGCCTTCCGCCTCATCGCTCCAAAGGTGCTTGATCGCGCCGGTTTCCGCCCGCTCTATCCATTCCTGGATCTCTTGCGCCGCTTCGTCTTCCCCGAAGGCCTGCGCAAGTGCCAGCAAATCCCGATCGGCCCTGAGCAGAATGAAAGTCGTTCCGGGGTCTGCCACGAAAAACGGACAGTCGCGCGCGACCTGCTCCGCATCCCAGCCGCAGGAACGTCCGAAATCGACAATGGCGAGATACCGGTCGTAATCCGCTTTCAGCGGGCGCATCGAAGGGTCGACGTGGGATGTGTCCTTGCGCACGTACGGTTTTACGTTCGATGTATCCACCGCCCGCATCGGGCCGTCCCAGTCGGGCGTGTTGTCGCGCCCGCTCTCCCAGGGGTGAATGACGGCTATGACACCGAGGCCGCCTGGATCGCGGAAACGATGAAACCAGCGGTGCCAGGCGAGGATCTTCGGAAAGAGCGCGCGGGCACGCGCTTCCCCCGCTTCACGATCGGCTTCGTAGATGTCGCGAACGACAGTGGCGACCACCGGCGGCTGCGAATGGCCGGATGTCGGCAGCGCCTGGTTCGTGCCCCAGACGGCGGGGCCCGGGAAATAGCTCGGATCGTCCTTTCGGAAGACGATATGCGGGACCATGCCATCGTCCCATTGCCCTTCGAAAAGGGTCTCGATCTCCTTCCACGCGCGGTCGAGGTCAAAGCTGGCGAAGCCTCTGGCGACGAAAGCCGAATCCCAGTTCCATTGATAAGGATAAAGACCCTTGGTCGGGATGGTATATCCGCCAAGGTCGTTCTCCTTCAGGATCGAACGCGCTTGCGTATCGAGATTTTCGGGCATTTTTTGTTGTTCCATCGTCATGAATTAGCCGCTTAACCTTTGACGCTTCCGGCGGTGAGGCCTTGCACTAGGAAGCGCTCGAACCACAGGAAAATCACCAGCACCGGCACGGTGGCGACCACCGCGCCCGCCATCAGGTGCTGGCGCGGTACTTCGGAGGAGTTGAGGGAAACGACGCCGCGCGAGAGCGTGAAGATCGCCGGATCGTCGAGAAACATGTAGGCGAAGAGAAACTCGTTCCACGCGATCATGAAGACGTAGAGCGAAACGGAGGCAAGCGCGGGCAGCGAAAGCGGAAGCGTGATCTTCCAGATGACGCCGAGGCGCGTCAGCCCGTCCATGAGGCCGGCTTCCTCAAGTTCGGAGGGAAGCCCCCTGAAATAACCCTGCAGCATGTAAAGCGCGACGGGGATCGTCGTTGCCGGGTAGACGATCAAAAGGCCCGTCAGGCTGTTTCTCAGGCCCAGTTGCGAGAAGACCGCGTAAAGCGGAATGACGAGCACGATCGCCGGCACCATGTAGATAAGCAGCACCGAGCGGGCGAGGAAATCCCGCCCCTTGAAGCGCAGGCGCGAGACCGCATAGGCACCCGGCACGGAAAACGACAGCGTTATCAGAACGGTGCCGATCGAAACGATCGCCGAAACGAGCAGGTATCTTCCGAAATTGAACTGGGTGAAAAGCTCCACGTAGGAGCGGAAAAGGCTGTCAACGCCTTGCGAGAGATCAATGGAAAGGTCGAGCGGGTTGGCAAGCAGCGACTGCTGGCTTTTAAAGCTCGTCATCACCATGACGTAGAAGGGCAGGGCGACGATAATGGTGAAGACGGCGAAGCCGATGCCCTTCATCGCGCGGGTGAAGACAAGCTCGCACTGATACCTGTTGATGGCCCCGCGCGGGATGCCGGCGAGGCAACGCTCATTCGCGAAGGCGACGCTTGCCACGAAGAGAACCAGCGCGAGCAACTGCCAGAGCGGCTCCCTGTCGAGCGGCAGCCCGAAGGGCGTCATGAAGGTAAGCAAACCAAGCACGAGCGGAACGGATATCGCCGCGACCGCCCGGCGGGCTCGCGTGCGGGCGTCTTCCTGAGCCGAGACAAGCAACAGCGCGGAGACGGTGCCGGCCAATGCTGCGGCACCCGCCGGCGGTGCGGAAACCGTGCCGGTGACGAGGGTAAAGAGCACGCCCGTGACGACGATGAAAAGCGCGCCCCAAAGCGCGCCGACGAGCACGGCGGCGAGATATCCGGTGCGGAGGCTCATAGCCCTTCCTCCTTCGGCGAAAAGCGGATGAAGAGCGTTGCGAATGTGACGAGAAGGACGAAGACGACGACGGCGACCGCGGCACCCGCACCGAGGTTCGAAAGGGCGAAGCCCTGTTCGTAGACATCGACGGTGAGCGTACGCGTGCCGGCGGCACCTCCCGTGAGCAGGAAGATGTCGTCGAACTTGTTGAAGGTCCAGATGAAGCGCAGCAGGAACAGGATGGATAGAATTCCGACGAGTTGCGGCAGGGAGATGTACCAGAACTGCTGCAGCGGCGTTGCCCCGTCCATTTCGGCCGCTTCGTAAAGGTCGCTAGAAAGCGATTGCATCCGCGCCAGGATGAAGAGGAACGACAGGGGGAAATACCGCCAGGCCTCGAACGCGATCACCGTGGAAAGCGCCAGAGGAAAGTCGAACGTCAGGCCGAAAAGCGTGATGGGAATAGAACGGGCGCCGAAGAAGTTCACCGGCTCCGCGACGACGCCCATGCGGGTCAGGAGCGCGTTGAGCATGCCCGAAAACGGGTCGAACAGCACGACCCAGGTGAAGGCGACGGCGATGACCGGCGCCACATAGGGGAAGAGAAACAAGCCGCGAAGGAAGCCGCGGCCCTTGAAGCTTTCATTCATTAGCTGGGCTGCGAACAGGCCAAGCACGAGCGCGCCGCCCGTGCCGAAGACGGTATAATAGATGGTGACCTTGAGGACGGACCAGAATTCCGCGCCGCTGAAGACGCGGCGAAAGTTCTCGAGCGTGAACTCGAAATTGGTGAGGATGTTGTCGGCGTCGCCCGAGGTGACGGCCGGGTAGGCGTTGAGCGGATCGTCGAGCTTGAGAAATTCCGCATCGACCGCGCCTTCCAGCCGGACGCTTTCACGCCAGCGCGGCGCGATCGTGCCGAAATCGCAAACAATTCCGCCATTCTCAAGGCTGCAGTGTTCAGGTGCCGCAGCAGGGGTGAACCCTGCGGGAAGAGGAGCGGAGAGCCGTGCATTGCGGATTTCCTCATCTTGCGATGAGTTGCGCAGCCGATATTCGATCGTCACCGGGTCGCCCGGGGCTTCGGGCCGTCCGCGCAGGCGTTCGTTGACGAGGATCGCGGGCGGGCGCAGGTCGGCAAGCCCCACCGGCTTCACGCTGATCCAGAAATTGGCGACCAGCGGGAAAAGGACGATCGCGAAGACGATCAGGAATGTCGGCGCGAGCATGGCCCAGGCAAGGCGTGCTTCGCGCCGTTGCATGGGGCCGCTGCCTTTCGGCGGGCGCGGTTCTGTCATTCCGTCTGCGGTTGACATGGTTCTTCGCAAAGTCGTTGCCGGGTTTGGGCAATTGGCGAAAGGCGGCCCCGCCCGAAAGATGTCGGGCGGGGGCTTTTGCGATTACTGGATTTTCGCCAGTTCCTCGTTGAGGCGAGCGACCGTTTCCGCCGCGTCGCGCTGATCGTCGATATATTCGCGGACGAGGCGGTTGATCACCTGCGAGTTGACGATCTTGGAGGCAAGCGAAAGCTGGCCTTCGTTCACGCCCCAGCGGTTGGCTTTTTCAAGCCCGCCGACGATTTTGGCGATGGTTTCTTCTCCGTAAAGCTCGGTGAGAGGCGCCTTGCGGTCGACGCCGACGGGAAGCTCCGCCCAGCCCTTGACGAATTTCTGCGGGTCGCTCCCGTCGCCGCGCCGCACCGGGAACTTGCCCTCAGGTGCGATAGACAGCGTGGAGAGATAACCTTCGTCCATCGAGAACTTGACGAAGTCGATCGCGGCATCCGTATCGGCATCGTTGGTGATGCCGAAATAGCGGATGTCGGCCCAGGCGGCGCCTTGCGGGTTGGACGGGCCGGAGAACTGCGTCACCACATCGGTCTTCGAAGCCAGTTCCTTCGAGGTCGGGTCGTCGTTGATGGTCGGCGGCGCGCTGTCGCGCAGGCCAGCCAGTTCATCCAGGATGAAGGGCGACCAGATGATCATGGCTGCCTTGCCGGCGAAGTAAAGCTCGCGCGACTGCTTCCAGAAAAGCTCGCCCGGAGGCGAGGCCTTGGCGATGGCCTTGTAGAATTCCAGCGCCTCGATCGTCTTCTTCTCGTCTAGCGGCTTGAAGCCGTTTTCATCGACAGGGGAAACGCCGTTCGCCAGGAAGACATGCTCGAGAACCTGGCTCATGAAGTTCTCGTCGATCTTCGTCGCAGCTACGAATGCATACATTTCCGGCGGATTATGCAGCGCCTCGACAGCCTTCAGGATCGCCCCGTAGCTGGTGGGGGCCTCTAAACCCTTTTCGTCGAACAGATCCTTGCGATAGACGATCATCTGCGTCCAGCCGTCCACGGGAACGGCGGCATGGCCGCCCTCATAGGACGCCATGGCAAGCGCGCCGGGGGCAAAGGTCGCCGTATCGAGCGCATCGAGCACTTCATTCGAAGCTTCCGTGTCGAGAATACCGGCTTCCGCCCACGGCAGGACATATTGCAGCGTATGGTAGATGACGTCCGGAAGGTCGCCGGCCGCAAAGGCCGCGGTCGCTCGCGTTCCGAGTTCGGATTCGGTAACCGGGATCACGTTCACCTCGATGCCGGTCTTTTCCTTGAAGGCGGCTGCAAGCTCCTCCTGCTTGGCAAGGCGCTCGGGCTGTTCTTCGGTGGTCCAGAAGCGCAGCGTTTCTGCAAAAGCCGGATTCATGAAGCCGATAGCCAAAAGGCTGGCGGCCGCTGTGGTTGTCAGTAATTTCTTCCCCGGCATCGTTCGTCTCCTCCTTGATGTTGCGGGTGTCCGTTCATTTCGCCAGGCTTTCCTTAAGCTCCTGCGGCGTTTTTTGAGGCGGCCCGTCGGACGACCGTTTCACGAGGTCGGCCGGGACGAGTTCCTGCCGTTCCAGCGGATCGACGCCTTCGATGACGTCGATCAGCATCCGGGCCGCTCGCGCGCCGGCGGCATGGGCGGATTGTGAAAACGTCGTGAGGGGCGGGTCGATATAGGCGCCGACGGGAAGCCCGTCGTAACCGATGACGGTGACATCCCGCCCGATCGCCAGACCCAGCGCGCGTATCGCGCCCATCGCTCCGATCGCCACCGTGTCCGTCACGCAGACGAGCGCCGTTGGCGGTTCGTCGAGGCGAAGAAGGGTTCGTGCCGCTTCAGCTCCACTGCTTTCGCTGAGTTCACAGGTGCTTTCCAGCGCCGGGTCGTGTGCGATGCCGGCTTCCTCGAGTCCCTTTCGGTATCCGGCCCTGCGCTGTATGGCGAAGTTCATTCGCGTCGGGCCGCCCAGGAAGCCGATGCGCCTGTGCCCGAGTGCCGCGACATGACGGACGGCTTCGAGAAAGGCACGCTCATTGTCGACGTCATACCAGGCAAAGCCTGTATTCCTGGTCCGCCCGTGGGCAACGAAGGGAAAGCCGCGCTGAAGAAGAAGCTCGATGCGCGGGTCGTCACCTTGCGTGCGCGTGACGATGAAACCGTCGACCTTGCGCGAACGGATCAGCCGGTCGTGTACGGCCACGGCATGTTCGTCGGAATGGGCGGTGGTGACCAGAAGGTCGCGGTCGGAAAGGTCGAGTGCCTGTGCAATACCGTCCAGGAATTCGGAAAGAAACGGGTCGGCGTGTTCTCCGTCTCCCGCTGGCAGCACGATGCCAAGCGTGTCGACGCGCCCGCGCTTCAGCTTCCTTGCGGCAGAGGATGGCTGGTATCCGAGACGTTCGACGGCTTGGAGAATGCGATCGCGCGTCTTGGCCGAGGTGTCGCCATAGTTGTTGAGAACGCGCGACACCGTACCCTTTGCGACGCCGGCAAGGCGGGCTACGTCGTCTATCGTCACGGTGTTTTTCGTTCGGGCCATGAAGCGCGCCGACCGCTTGAACGCGGCTCCTCCCCTGGATGCCAATTCATTCCGCGTAATCAGGAATATTATTACAAAACCGGTTTTAGTCGTCAATAAAAACGGTTTTGAAATAGTGTTTGCATCTTTTTGTCGAGAACGAAACTAAAGAGACCGCAGGAAATTCGCCAAAGACGCGCTATTATCCGCCCAATCGTATGCAGACAGGTCGGGCTTGGATTGCCCGGTGAAATCACGGATTTTTCGGACGAAGCTTTTCAGGTCCGCGGTGTCCAATTCGCCTTCATAAAGTGTGACCCAATCACTGCCGACGTCGCCTTGCAGCTCCGGAAAGACGCCGGTCCCCGGGGCAAGGACCGGTCGGTTTCTCGAAAGCGCAAAGATCGCGGCACCACTGTTGGTGATCGCGGAATAGGGAAGAACGACGCCGTTGCTGGCGTCGAGATGCGCTTCAAGGTCGTGTTGCGGCAGCAGGTCGTCGCGTATGTCGAGCGTTATGTCGGGCCTGCTGGCGCATAGCGTTTCGATTTTCGAGACATAAGCCGCGTCCCGGCGCAAACCGGCGATTGTGAGTGTAGCGCCATCGTCACCTAGATCGACCAGACAATGGATCAACCGGTCGACATTCTTGTAAGGGCGCAACTGGCCGAAATTCAAAAGGCGGATGTGGTCGCTATCCGGCGTTGCCGCAGGCCTGGTTTCCATGCTGTCCAGATAGTGCCCGTGCCGTATCGTGTGCAGTTTCGCCTTTGCGTCAGGATAGGCTTTTTCGAACTCTTCGCGCGATGCGTTGGAGAGAAATACGATACCGTCGAGCCTACTCAAGAAGTTGCGCGCCGCCTTGATGTCGACATCGCCGCCATCATGGGGCCGGATATTATGTGCGACCCAGACGAATTTCGTTCCGAAAACGAATTTCATGAAGCGCACCATCGCCATGCGAAAACGGGATTCGAGCGTTGGCTGGGCAAAAAAATATTCGGGCCAGTGCAGTATGACGTAATCCGCTCCGGCAAAGGGAGAAAGCTCCCAATTGAAGTCCTTCAACTTGAAACCGCAGTTCGCAAGCGAATGACTGAACAGATCCACGAATGCATTGTCCCGAGACGTGTTCGGGCGCATGGCGATGACTTGCATGGAGTACGGATCTCCAGTCACTGAAGAAGCAGGAACCTGATCGAATAGGACAGGGCCGCTATCGCGGCAACACCTGCCAGCCAGAGCCCGAAAAACCAGAGCCAGCGCTTCCAGGCCGGCCCAGCCTCGATCCTGCGCGGATCG
The DNA here is from genome assembly GCF_013266695.1 of Hongsoonwoonella zoysiae. Taxonomy (GTDB): domain Bacteria; phylum Pseudomonadota; class Alphaproteobacteria; order Rhizobiales; family Stappiaceae; genus Hongsoonwoonella; species Hongsoonwoonella zoysiae. The sequence continues at coordinate 278,148 of NZ_JABRXF010000001.1, read as the reverse complement.
TGATCGTCGTTCAATGGTATCCTTCTCCCGGGCGCACTTTCCCCCTGAAAACCCAATAGGCATAGGCGGTGTAGGCGAGGATGACCGGCAAGAGCACGGCGGCGCCGACGAGCAGGAACTTCTGGCTGCTCTCGGGCGCGGCCGCCTGCCAGATCGTGACGCTGCGCGGGACGATGTAGGGATAAAGGCCGATTGCAAGGCCAATATAGGACAGCAGAAACAGGACGAGTGCCGCAAGGAACGGTACGCCGTCTCGCGTTCCCCTCAGGCTTGTGAACATAAGGGCTGCGGCGGCCACGACCATAACCGGGACGGGCAGCGTATAAAGCGAGGAGGGATAGGAGAACCAGCGCGTGAAGATCTCCGGGTCGAGTAACGGCGTCCAGATGCTGACGATGCCGATGAAGCAGAGAAGCGCGAGGCCGACATTCCGCGCAATCGTCCTGAAATGCTGCTGCGACGGTCCTTCCGTCTTCCAGATAAGCCACGTCGCGCCGAGAAGTGCATAGCCGGAAACAAGCGCCAGCCCGGTCATGACGGAAAACGGCGAAAGCCAGTCGAACCAGCCGCCGGTATAGGCGCGGCCTTCCACGGGAACGCCCTGGACGACGGCGCCAAGCGCGATGCCCTGCGCGAAGGCGGCGACGAACGAACCCATGAAAAAGGCTGCGTCCCAGCGTGGCCGTGACCGGGCGGAAGACTTGAAGCGGAACTCGAATACGACGCCACGGAAAACGAGACCCATCAGCATGGCGATGATGGGCGCGTAAAGTGCGGGCATCAGGATCGAATAGGCCAGCGGAAAAACCGCGAACAGCCCGCCGCCGCCAAGGATCAGCCAGGTTTCGTTGCCATCCCAGACGGGGGCGATGCTGTTCATCATCAACGTGCGTTCGCTTTCGGTGCGCCCGGCCGGAAAAAGAATGCCGACGCCGAGGTCGAACCCGTCGAGAACCACATAGGCGAAGATCGCAACCGCAATCAGGACGGCCCAGATGAGAGGAAGGTCAATTGCCATCGCATTCACTCCGCTGGCGCGCCGGAGGTTTCCGGCTTGTCTTGCGAAAGGGCTGCCACCGGCGTGATGCCGGCTGTACGGATCGGATGTCCTGCCTCAGGTCCGATGCCTTCCTCGGGCGAATTCCGCATTGAGCGGAGGATGTAGAGAATGCCGATGCCGAAGATGATGCAATAGACGAGGATGAAGACGGCCAGAGACGTGCCGACGGCGGGTGCGGCGACCGGCGAAACGCTGTCGGCCGTTCGCAAAAGGCCATAAACGGTGAAGGGTTGGCGGCCTATCTCCGTTGTGAACCAGCCGGCAAGAACGGCGACGAAGCCGGAAGGGCCCATGACAAGCGCGAACCGGTGCAGGAACCGACTTTCGTAGAGCGCGCCCGTCCACCGCTTCCACAAACTCAAGAAGCCAAGGGCGATCATGAGGAAGCCGATGCCGACCATGATGCGGAAGGTGAAGAAAACCACTGTGGCGTTGGGCCAGTCTTCGCGCGGGAAGTCCTTCAGGCCCGGCACTTTCCCGTCCAGCGAATGAGTCAGGATGAGGCTGCCGAGATCGGGAATCTCGATCTTGTAGAGCGTTTCGGCTTTTTCCATATCCGGAACGCCGAAGAGGATCAGGGGTGCGCGCGTCCGGCTTTCGAAATGGCCTTCCATCGCGGCAATCTTCGCCGGCTGGTGCGCAAGCGTGTTGAGGCCGTGCATGTCTCCGGCAAACGCCTGTATCGGGGCGACGATAGCGGCCATCCACATCGCCATGGAGAACATGACGCGTGCGGCTTCACTCGTCCGGTCGCGCAAAAGATGCCAGGCGCCGACCGCGCCAACCACGAAGGCAGTCGTCAGATAGGCGGCGAGCATCATGTGCACGAAACGGTAGGGGAAGGACGGGTTGAAGACGATCTTGAACCAGTCTTCGGGCACGAATTGCCCGGCTTCGTTGATGCTGTAGCCGGCGGGTGTGTGCATCCAGCTGTTGGCAGAAAGGATCCAGAAGCCGGAGAGCGCGGTTCCGAAGGCGACCAGTGCTGTGGCGGAAAAATGCAGGCGTGGGCCGACCTTGTTCATGCCGAAGAGCATGATGCCGAGAAAACCGGCTTCGAGGAAAAATGCGGTCAGAACCTCATAGCCGATCACCGGGCCGAGCACAGGACCCGTCTTGTCGGAGAAGACCGACCAGTTCGTCCCGAACTGATAGGTCATGACAATGCCCGATACGACGCCCATGCCGAAGGCGACGGCGAAGATTTTCAGCCAATACCGGAAAAGCTTCAGGTAAACGGGCCTGCCGGTCAAAAGCCACAGGCCCTCGAGCACGGCGAGATAGCTGGCCAGCCCGATGGAGAAAGCGGGAAAGATAATGTGAAAGGAGACGGTGAAGGCGAATTGCGCCCGTGCGAGGTCAAGAGCCAATTCGTCCATCGGATCACCTTACCTTTCACACATCCCTGGCAGTCGCGGCGAAACGAGCCGGTAACTGATTGAAGCCGCACCGTCATGACAAGACTATGAAAACATCGGCAGCCTGCACGGGCAAGCCGCCCGGCAAAGCCTGCATGTCTGTGTGCCTGCGGGCTAAATCCAATCGCCTTCGGTTTCGATGTGGATCGTGCGGCCGCAATGCTTGCAGTGAACGGCGTCCGGATCGTGCCGGCTCAATCCGCAGTCGGGGCAGGAGTAGCGGATCTTCTGCGGGCGGAAGATCGTCTGAACGAGGCGCAGGAAAAGCGCGACGCCGAAAATCATGATTACCACGGCAAGCAACCTTCCGAAGCTGTCGGTAAGCGTGATGTCGCCGAAGCCCGTAGTCGTCAGCGTGGTGACAGTGAAATAAAGCGCGTCGAGATAGGTATTGATCGCCGGGTTCTGGCGGCCCTCGGTGACGAAGACGACGGCGGTTACCACGAAAATGAAGACGAGGAGATTGACGCTCGACTGGATGATATCCTCGTTGCGCCGGAAATAGCCGGACATGCCCCTTAGCTCCTTGAGCAGGTGGTAGGAGCGCATGAGGCGGAGCATCCGAGCGACCCGCAGAAAGCCGAGATTGTCGATGAAGGCGGATGCAAACAATGAGAGGATCACCACGAGATCCGTCAAGGCCGTGAATTCGAGGGCGGCTTTCCACGGGCGGTTGGCGATGAAAAGCCTTGCCGCGTAGTCGAAGGCCAGCACCACGGCGATCGTGTAATCCAGCATATGGTTGATTTCTTGAGGATCGAACATCGACGAAACGATGAAATAGCCGATCGTGACGAGGTCGAAACCGAGCAGGGCGAAGCGCCAGCGGCGTGCCGCGACGGAGTGGCCATAGTAGAGGCCGCGCAGCGATTTTCGGAGCCGTTGCAATGTGCTCACGCCTTTGGTGTCATTGTGCGTCGAACGTTCCTTGCTCATGCCGGAACCAAAGCCGAGGCGCTCCGTTTCGTCAATTGATTCTGACGTTAGGTAAAAAATTCCGAGTAATTCGACTTCACGAATAACTGAAAATTACGCGAATTAAGCTCTCATTAATATTTTTTGGAATCCGGCACGAATCGGAACAAAGTTACGCTCGCAAGACTTCGAGAGACCAACTGGATATCAGGCGGTATCATGAGCGGAAATACCGGACAGAAAGCTCAGGCGTCATATCCGATCCTTGATGATTCCGTTCGCTTTGCAGAGCAGCATGTGGGCGAAGTCCTGCACACGCCGGGGGCTGGAGACGGAGAAAATTACCGCTTCATCGTTCGCGCGGCCGGGCGGTTTGGAAACGGCGCCAGAAGCAGCGGCGTCACCGAGGTTACGGCGAATACGCGCCGCGAGGCGGAGTTGAAGCGTCTCCAGGCCGTCGCCTTGCGGGTCGCCGATTACCTGCAGGAACGTATCGAGGCGGAAAGCGCAGTCCCGATCGCGGCCGAATGAATCGGGGCACTGGCTCGACGCGTCAGATGCCGGCGCGCTGCAGCACGGAAATCCAGTTTTTCCAGCAGAGTTTCTCGATCAACTCCTCACCGTAACCTGCCTTGCGGAATGCCTCGACGAGTTTCGGCAGGCCGGCAACATCCTTGATGGCGGCGGGTACGAGACATCCGTCGAAGTCCGAGCCGAGTGCGACGCCATCCTCGCCGAGCCTGCCGATCAGATGATCCATATGACGCACGAGCGTTTCCAACGGCGTATCGGCACGCATTGCCCCGTCTTCTCGCGTGAAGCCGACATGGAAGTTCAGTCCGACGAGACCGCCCGTTTCCGCGATCGCATCAAGCTGCCTGTCGGTCAGATTACGAGGCGAAGGGCTGACCGCATGGGCATTGGAGTGCGATGCGACCAAAGGAGCGTCGCTCAGCTTCGCCACATCCCAAAAGCCTTTTTCGGTAATGTGCGATAGGTCGATCTGAATCTTCAGCCTGTTGCATTCCTTCACGAGCTCCTTGCCGGCGTCCGTAAGCCCCGGCCCGGTGTCGGGTGATGCCGGAAAGGCCATCGGTACCCCGTCGCCGAAAATGTTCTTCCGGCTCCACACGGGCCCGAGCGACCTCAGACCCCGGCCGTGGAACGTCTCCAGTTCGGCAAGGTCCTTGCCGATGGCTTCCGCTCCTTCGATGTGGAGTATCATTGCAAGCCGGCCTGTCCCCATTGCTTCGCGAATCTCCGCGCTCGACCGGCAGATGGAGACGAGGTCCGGTGCCTTTTCGGCGATGCGTTCGGCCTGCCCGAACAGGCGGCTGGTGAACTTGTGCGCGAATTCCTGGGAGATTTCGGCGAAATTGGCGGGATCGGCGGGATTGAACGCCGCTTCTCCGTTTCTGGCGATTCGCGAGGGAACGAACATGGCGAAGAGCCCGCCCGCAAACCCGCCCTTTTTCGCGCGCGGCAGATCGATGTGGTCGAAGGCCGCCTCCTCGAAGAAGGAGCGGTTCTTCGCCGTGCCCTGCTGGAGTTCGAGCTTCAACAGCGTGTCGTTATGCCCGTCGAAAACGGGAACGGGAGCAGGTTGCATCCGGCACTCCGGGCTTGTTGGTTATGGCCTTGAAGGTGCAAATCGCGCGCAGTCTTGCTGTCGCTTGCAGCGCATTGCAAGCCGAAGTTCTCAAACGAGAACGCAGACGGCGCGTTCCACACCCCTGATCTCGGCAAGCCCTCTCAGCCGGCCGGTTGCCGGATAGCCCGGCGTGGAAACCTTCCTGAGATCATCGAGAATCTGGTGCCCGTGGTCGGGCCGGAAGGGGATGAGGGCCCCGCGTCGGCGTTCTTCCAGCACGATTTCCCGAACGACCGATACCATGTCGACGTCGCCGTCAAGGTGGGCTGCTTCATGAAAGCTCTTGCCGTTCCCTTCGCGCTTCGTCGCGCGCAGGTGCAAGAAATGAATGCGCGGGGCGAAGCGGCGGATCATCTCCACGAGATCGTTGTCGGCGCGCACGCCGTAAGAGCCTGTGCACATGGTGAACCCGTTCGACGGACTGTCGGACATCGCAGCGATCGCCTGCATGTCCTCGACCGTCGAGACAATGCGCGGCAGGCCGAAGAGGGCGCGCGGCGGATCGTCAGGGTGAATGGCGAGGACCACACCCGCTTCCTCCGCGGCCGGAAGAACGATCTCAAGGAAGGCGGCAAGGTTTCGCCGCAGGGCGTTCGCGTCGATATCGCGGTAAGCGGCCAGCCGGTCGCGGAAGGTGTCAAGCCGGTAGCTTTCCTCCGATCCGGGCAAACCTGCGATGATGTTCGCCGTAAGTCTGGCAATCTCTTCTTCGGGCATGGCTTCGAAAACCGCCTGGACCCGCTCGCGCTCGCGATCGGAATAATCGGCCTCCGCGCCCGGACGTTTCAGGATGTGAAGGTCGAAGGCTGCATAACGCTCATGATCGAAGCGCAGGCAGCGCGCGCCGTCGGGAAGTTCGTGATCGAGTTCCGTCCGCGTCCAGTCGATGACTGGCATGAAGTTGTAGCAGACGCAGGCAATGCCGGCCCGCGCGACGTTTTTCACGCTTTGCGCCCAGGCGTCCGCGCGCGATTTCCAGGCCGGGGCCGCCGTCTTGATATCCTCATGGACGGGAATGCTTTCCACGACCGACCATTCGAGGCCCGCATCCTGGATCAGCGCCTTGCGCTCGACGATCGCCTCGAAAGGCCAGACTTCGCCGTTCGGGATGTCGTGCAAGGCTGTGACGACGCCGCTCGCTCCGGCCTGTCGGATATCGGCCAGGGAAACAGGATCGTCGGGGCCGAACCAGCGCCAGGTCTGCAGCATGGGATATATCCGGGTGTCGTTCGTGTATGGGGCTCGGTTTCAGTCAAGCGGTGGGCGCGCGGCCTGTTTCGATTTCATAGGGAAAATGCGCCTCCGGACCGTCTTACGGAAGGCTTAGCATATCGACCCGCTTGATGCAGTCGGCAGTTGAGCGGCCGGCGCGTTTAACCGCATTCATTGCCTGACATGTGTCGCGCTTTTGTGCGACAAACGTGCGCTCCGGCCATTCCATCCCGTTCGAAACGTAGTGAGATGCCCATGATCCGATCAGCCGAACCGGCAGTTCTTCGCCCGAACTATGATCGCGAAAGGCTCAAACCTCGCATCCTGCATATCGGTTTCGGCGCCTTTGCGCGCGCGCATCTTCTGGTTTACGTCGACGAAGTTTTGCGCAAGACGGACGGGGATTGGGGCGTATGTGCCGTGCGGCTCAATTCGGGCGCCGAAGAACTCACCGCGCTCGATTCTGCCGATCATCTCTATACGGTCGCGGAAGTGGACGACGGCGGTATCACGGCGCGCTCTGTCGGGGCGGTTGTGGCGACCTGCCACCCGAAGCGGGACGGTGCCGATGCGCTTTTTGCGCGGTTCGAGGATCCGGACCTTTCGATCATCTCGCTTACGATCACCGAAAAGGGATATTGCCAAAAAGACGGTGAACTCGACCTTGATCACAAGGGTATTCAGGCCGATCTCGCCACGCCGGAGGGGCCGGGCACCGCGATAGGCTACCTTGTCGAAGGCCTACGCCGGCGCAAGGAGAAAGGATTGGGCGGGGTCACGCTCCTTTCCTGCGATAATCTGCCGAACAACGGTGCCGTTTGCCGAAACGTGGTTCTGGCGTTCGCGCAAAGGCGCGACCCCGGTCTCGTGCGCTGGATTTCCGAAAACGTCAGCTTCCCCTCGGCGATGGTGGACCGCATCGTGCCGGCGCTTGACGATGAAGGCCGCGCCGTCTTGCGCAGCGTCCTTGAGGGCAAGGACGATCCGAACGGAATCGTTTGCGAGCCGTTTCGCCAATGGGTGATTGAGGATGAATTCGCCGCCGGTCGGCCGGATTTCGATCTCGCGGGTGCGCAACTTACCGACGATGTTCGCCCGTTTGAGGAAATGAAACTCAGAATGCTGAACGGCAGCCATTCGTTCATCGCCTATCTGGGCGCATTGGCCGGACACGAAACCGTTTCGGCCTGCATGAACGACGCGTCTTTCCGCGCGGCCACCTTCGGTTTGATGATGAAGGAGCAGGCGCCGACGCTATCCATGCCGGAGGGTGTCGATCTCGATGCCTATGCAAGAGCGCTGATCGCGCGCTTTTCCAACAGCCGCCTGAAACACCGTACGACGCAGATTGCGTCGGACGGCAGCCAGAAGTTACCGCAAAGGATGCTTGAGTCCGTGCGTTATCATATGCGAACGGGTGGTGACTGGCCGCGCCTTGCGCTCGGCATCGCCGGCTGGATGGCCTATTGCCGGGGGAAGGATGATCACGGCAATCCGCTCCCGCTGAACGATCCGATGGCCGAAAAGCTCGCCGATATTGCAATGACGACGGAGGACGGTGTCGAATACGTGCGTGAAGTCCTGGAGCGTAGCGGTGTCTTTACGCCGATGCTTTCGGAGGATACGGGCTTTCGCACCCGCATTGCCGCGGCTTACCGTTCGCTCCGCGAAAACGGCGCGCGCGGCGCTGTTGGCGCGCTGTCGTCCGACTGACATCTTGAAGGACCGATTGCCATGCAGCCCTTTCTTGGCTCTGATTTTCTGCTGAGGAGCGAAGCCTCGCGCCGCCTTTATCATGATGTTGCGGCTAAGCTGCCAATCGTCGACTTTCACAACCACCTTAATCCGGCGCAGATCGCCACCGATACCAGGTGGGATACGCTCGGGCGCATCTGGCTCGAAGGCGACCACTACAAATGGCGGGCCATGCGTTGGGCGGGCATCGACGAGCGGCGCATCACGGGTGATGCGGATTTCCGCGAAAAATTCGACGCCTTCGCCGAGACCATGCCGCAGTGTCTGGGAAATCCGCTTTACCACTGGTCGCATCTGGAGCTTTACCGGTATTTCGGCCTCGATGGCCTGATCTTTTCGCCGAAGACGGCGGATGAAGCCTGGCACACGGCCAACGCCAAGCTGGCGGAGCCGGAGAACGGCGCGCGCGGGCTGCTTCGGCGAATGAAGGTCGAATTTGTCGGTACGACGGATGACCCTTGCGACACGCTGGAGCACCATCAGGCATTGGCAAAGGTCGAGGACCTCGGCTTCCGAGTCGTGCCGAGCTTCCGGCCGGACAAGGCCTTCAAAATCGATCAGGAAGGGTTTGCGGAATATCTGGAGCGCTTGTCCGCGGCAAGCGGCGTGCGCATTGCAACTTTCGACGATCTCCTGGAAGCATTGACGAAGCGTCTCGATGCGTTCGTCGCGCTTGGGTGCCGAGCCTCCGACCATGGCCTCGACATTTTGCACATCACCGATGATCTGGCGAAGGGTGATCCGAATGCGGTCCTGCAAAAGCGGCTGTCCGGTGCCACGCTCGACGAGGAAGACATAGCCGTATTCCAGACCGCCGTGCTTGTCGCGCTCGGGCGGGCCTATGCGGCGCGCGATCTTGTCATGCAGTTGCACATCGGCGCGATCCGCAACAACAGTTCCCGGATATTGGCGGCCGTCGGCCCGGATTCCGGCGGCGATTCAATCGCCGACAGGCCAATCGCCGAGCCACTGAACCGGCTCCTCGATCATCTCGACCGGACCGGCGAGCTTCCGCGCACGATTCTCTATTGCCTTGATCCGTCGAAGAATGAAATCGTCGCGACGGCCGCCGGTAACTTCCAGGACGGTTCGGTGCCCGGCAAGGTGCAGGCGGGTGCAGGCTGGTGGTTCAACGACCAGCTTGACGGGATGGAACGGCAGATGGTGCAGCTTGCGCAGATGGGGCTTTTGTCGCGTTTCGTCGGCATGTTGACCGACAGCCGCTCGTTCCTGTCTTTCCCGCGGCACGAGTATTTCCGCAGGCTCCTGTGCCGGATGGTCGGCAACTGGATGGAGGAAGGGCATATTCCGCCGGATTTCGAACTTGCCGGCGGCCTTGTCCGCGATGTCTGCTACACGAACGCGAAGCGCTGGTTTCTCGATTGAGGCGTTGAAGAAGAAAGCCGGCTCAACCGATCAATTCACGCACGCGTGCCCGCAGCTCGGGCAGGATCTCTTCCTCGAAGAAAGGGTTCTGCTTGAACCAGCGCTGGTTGCGCGGGCTCGGGTGCGGCAGCGGCAGGATATCGGGCCAGAACGCGCGCCAGTTCGCCACGGTTTCGGTCAGCGACTTCGAGCGGCGGCTGCCGAAGTGCCAATCCTGGGCATACTGGCCGATGACGATGGTCAACTCGACTTTTTCGAGGTTTTCGAGAAGTTTCTCCCGCCAGGCGGGCGCACATTCGCCACGCGGTGGCAGGTCGCCGTTCTTCGACGTGCCGGGAAAGCAAAAGCCCATCGGCAACACGGCTATCTTGCTCGCATCGTAAAACGTATCCCGGTCGACGCCAAGCCAATCGCGCAGTCGGTCGCCCGACGCGTCGTCAAAGGGAATCCCGCGCTCATGCGCCTTTCTTCCCGGGGCTTGCCCGGCGATCAGGATGCGCGCTTCGGTGCCAGCCTGCAGGATCGGCTTCGCGCCAAGCGGCAGTCCTTCGCAAATCGTGCAGGCTCGCACGCTCGCAAGCAGATTGTCCAGACCGGAGCATTTCGAAGGATCGGCAGGCATCGATACTCCTAAACATCAAGACGCAAGCACAAGGCGCATTCAAAAAGAAATTTCCGCCGGGATTCCGGCGGAAATTCTAATTTAGCCAGGCAAACGGCTTTCGTTACTGAGCGGCGAAGCCGTTATGAATCACTTCGATCTTGTTGCCGAAGGGGTCGCGCACGTAGCCGGTGTAGACATTGGGGATCGGGTAGGCCTCGCGCGGTCCAGGAGCGCCTTCGTCCGAGCCGCCATTGGCGAGTGCTGCGTTATATGCGGCATCCACCGCCGCCTGCGAGGGAGCCACAAGGCCGATGTGCGTGCCGTTGCCGCCCGTGGGAGCGCCACCGTCGAAAGGCAGAAGCAGAAGGAATTCGACGCGCGTGGTGCCGTAAGCGGCGAAGCCGTCGCCGGCGGCGAGGCAGTTCGCTCCGATGGCTTCCATGACGGCGTCGTAGAACTTGCGGCCGGCTTCGATGCTCGGCACGCCGACGCTGAGGTGATCGACGATGGACATTGGCAGTTGGCTCCTTTGGTTCTCGGCTATTACCCCGTCAATTCGGGGTAACCGTGATTTCCGCCTTCATGTGCGGGTGGAAAGCGCAAAAGTAGTTCGACGTCCCGATCTCGCTGAATTCGATCCGGGCCGACTGGTTCTTGGCAAGCTCACCGGTATCCCAGAGGTAGTCGCTTTCCTCTGTCGCCGTGTGAGGCGCGATATCCTTGTTGACGAATTCCACCATGTCACCTCGCTTTATCGTGAGGTTGGCGGGTGCGAATTCGAACTTCTCGATGAAGACCTGATGGGTTTCGCCGGCGAACGCAGCGGAACATGTCAGCATCAAGGAGAAAGCGGCGCCCGAGAGGGCGCCGCCGATTTTGCCGGAGCGAGGCATATTACGAACCGCAGTGCAGGCCGTTCACCATGTTCTCGGCGTGCTTCTCGTGCGCCTTGAAGGTGACGAGAGCATCTTCCAGCAGGGCCTTCAGCGGCTCGACCGTCGCCCACGGGATGAACTTGCCTTCGACGGTCTGGTTGACGATCTGGTGGTAGCCCAGCTCGTTCTGCGCATAGGCGCAATCGAAAGCCTTGCCCGAAAGCTTCACGAATTCGGCGCGCTTCTCGGCGGCACCCTTGACGAGAGCCTGGCTCAGGCCGTTGTCCTGCGGCGTGACGTTGAGCTTCTGGATCAGCGCGCCGGCTTCCTGGTTCACCGCGGAGTGGTCGCGGATCATGACGTTGGCGAATTCGCGGACGGAATCGTTCTCGCTGAGCGCCAGCGCGAGGTGGGCGTAACGAATGTCGAGACCGCCGGCGGTGTAGGCGGTGTGAGCGATTTCGAGGTCGTTCATCTTCTCTTCGGCGAAAGCCGGAGCGGTGAAGGAGGCGGCGACGACCGCGGCGGCGGCGGCGATTTTGATGAGCTTCATTGCTATGGTTCTCTCTCTGTGTCCTGAGTTTCTTCCCGGACGCCCGCCAGCTGAGGGCTTTTGTTCTTGTCGCTACGCTCGCCGGGCTGATGTTCGAGGTATCTTGACTGTCCTCTCACCTTCAGACCGGCTGTTCGTCTTGCCGGCGTCCGATGGAGGGGAGAATGCTCAAGTCGGGACGATCTATCAATTACCGCCGCTTAGTCTGAGAGTTTACGCAAAGCCATTGGGACGGTACGCAAAGTCCATCCGGATTTTATGCAATGTTGCGGCGGTATTCGGTGGGCGGAAGGCCGAATTTTCCCGAAAATGCGCGGCTGAACGCGGCAGGAGACTGATAGCCCGTCTGAATCGCCACCTGCTGGACGGAGCAGCGGCAGTCGTCCAGCAACGAGAGGGCTTTCTGAAGCCGCCAATCGGACAGATAGGCCATCGGGCCGGTGCCCATGAGCTCGCTGAAACGCTCGGCGAAACGGCTGCGCGACATGCCGACCTCGCTCGCAAGGCTTTCGACAGTCCACGGTTCGGCCGGCCTTGAATGGATAAGCTGCAGCGCTCTGCCGATGTGGCGGTCGCGGAAGGCGGAAAGCACCATCTGCAATTCCTCGCTCTGGCCGATTCCGACGCGCAAAAGTTCGATGAAGACGATTTCCGACAGGCGGGTGACGGCCGCGGTCGACCCCATCTCTTCGGAAAAGACGCGCTGGACGACCAGGCGCAGCATTTCGTCGAGCCAGGGTTCGCGTGCGCGCACCGAGGCCGATGTGACAAGATGGTCCGGAAGGGCGCGCAGGATCGGGTGGTCGGCGCCATTGCGGAAGGTGTAATGGCCGCAAACCATTTGCGTCGTGGCGTTAGGATCGCCCTCGCCCACGACCAGAACGCCGTCGCCCCGATATCCCACATCCTTCAGGACGGTCTCGAGTTCGGGTGCCGTGTCGCAGGCTGAATCGGCCAGCACATGCTGGCGCCCGCGCGGGATCAGCACCAGATCTCCGGGGCCGAGGTCGACCGCGCTTCTGTCCGGAAACTGGACGTGGCAATGGCCCTGAACGACGAGATGAAAGCGCGCGGCCTGGTTCAGATCCGGCACGGTGACGGACCAGGGATTGGAAAAATCGGTGCGGAAATAAAGCGCACCTTTCAGGTTGAGGGTGTCTAAAATATCATTCAGAACGTCCATTCTCGCCTCCCGTTATATGCTTTCTAATCCTTCCGGATCGGACGATGTGCAAAGAATATTGTATTTAACGGCCTTCAACCACGAGATTTCGAAGCGCTCTCAAGATCGTGACCGCCCAATGAACGAAGGGTCCCGCCGCGAAATCCTGAACCGTATCCGTAATTGCCGCGTAAGGTGAAAAGGTGGGTCAACAGAATTCCGGGAAGGCCAAAAAAGGTGTCCGAGAAATCCGGCGAGGCCGAAAGCCGCGATGTCGATTTCCCGCCCGGCGGCATCGCCGTCGTCATCGGCGCGGGCGGCGGGATCGGTTCCGCGGTCGCGAAAATTTTGCGCAACGACCTTCGCTTTGCGCAGGTGGTCTCGCTCGGCCGGTCAACTTCGCCGGCCATCGACGTAACCCGTGAGGATACGATAGCCGCTGCCGCCGGGGATATCTCGAGCCTGGCGGGAGATGTGCGGCTTGTGTTCGATGCCACCGGGATCCTGCATTCCGAAACGGTCAGCCCGGAGAAGAGTTGGCGCGACCTCGGCATGACACGGATGGCAGAGGTTTTCGCCGTCAACGCCTTCGGCCCCGCACTCCTGATGAAGCATTTTCTGCCGCTTCTGCCGGGCGAGGGAAAATCGGTCTTCGCGACGCTTTCGGCCAGGGTCGGCAGCATCGGCGACAACGGCTACGGCGGCTGGTACAGCTACCGCGCCTCGAAAGCGGCGCTCAACCAGTTCGTCAGGACGGCGGCGATCGAACTGGCACGGCGGCGCAAGGGCGCGGTCTGCGTCGCGCTGCATCCGGGAACGGTGGACACGAGGCTTTCCGAACCGTTTTCCAAATCAGGCCTCGACGTGAGACCGCCGCAAGAGGCCGCCCGGGACCTGCTCCGCGTGATCGACGGGCTGACGGCGGGGCAAACAGGCGGCTTCTTCGACCACAGGGGCGAGGAGATACCGTGGTGAGTGAAAACGCGATCCGCATTCGCGGCGGGAATGGGCCGGATGCCGCCAGGGTTTCCGTATTCTATGACGGCGCCTGCCCGCTCTGCCGCCGCGAAATCGGCTTTTACAGGAGATGCGAGGGATCGGAGGCGGTCGAATTCGTCGACATCTCGAAAGGAGCGGGCGGCGAGGCCGCGCCAGGCCTTTCGCGAGACGAGGCCATGCGGCGATTTCACGTGCGCGGGGCGGACGGAAAGATCGTCTCGGGCGGCATGGCGTTCGTAGAGCTTTGGAAGGCGCTGCCCGGTTTTCGCCAACTGGGACGCCTGTTGAGCCTATGGCCATTCCCCGTTCTGCTTGAGGGCGCATACCGCGCGTTTCTCGTCCTGCGCCCCGCGCTTCAAAGGCTTGCGCGCGACTGAGCCGCACTTCGATGGCCGCGCGCCACGGGCCGGCCATCACCGATCTTTGATGCGGCCGGATATGCCCGCCCTCCGCAACGGCCTTATAGTGAGGAACGGATGGCGGAGGAATTCATGCGGACAGATGTCTGGGCCGCCATGGACGGATTGGCGTGCACCACACCACCTCATATGCTGCGGCAGGCCGAAGCAATCCTGCGTGCGGAAGAGATTTTCGCGCCGACTTTTGCCGATTTCGAAGCGATACGCCCCGTTTTCTCCAATGCCGGTATCGAAAAACGACACCTGGCGATGCCTCTGGAATGGTATCTTGAACCGCGCGACTGGTCTGAGCGCACGGATGCCTATCTGACGGCCGCAACGGAGCTGTTCGTTCGCGCAAGCCGCGAGGCGCTTGACAAGGCGCGGGTAACGGCCGGAGAGGTCGATGCCGTCGTGACGGTAAGTTCGACCGGCATCGCGACCCCTTCTCTGGAGGCGCGGGCGGCCGCCGACCTCGGCTTGCGGGGCGATATCCTGCGCGTTCCGGTCTTCGGGCTCGGCTGCGCGGGCGGTGTCAGCGGACTGGGGCTCGCGAGCCGGCTTGCGAGCGGCGAACAGGGCCTGACCGTGCTGGTCGTCATCGTCGAGCTTTGCTCCATCGCCTTTCGAAGCGACAAGCCGACCAAGGCCAACATCGTGGCGACCGCGCTTTTCGGCGACGGAGCCGCAGCGGCGGTGATCCGGCCGCAATCCGCGCGCTCGCCCACCCTCGTCGGGCCCGGCACCCAGCATATGTGGCCGGACACGCTTGCCATCATGGGCTGGAACGTCGATCCGGGCGGGTTCGAGGTCGTCTTCGATCGCGCCATTCCACCGTTCGCGCGGCGGAACATGCGAAAGGCGGTGGAGGGATTTCACGACCGCCTGTCGATCGAGCCGGGGGAGGTGGCGAGATATCTGTTCCACCCCGGCGGAGAAAAGGTGATCCAGGCGATCGAGGCGGCGATGGAGCTTGAGGCAGCAAGCCTCGACCACGAGCGGGAGATCCTGCGCGACTTCGGCAATATGTCTGCCCCGACGGCGCTGTTCGTGCTGGAGCGTGCGCTCCGCTCCGGCGAGGACGGGCTTTCGCTGCTCACCGCGCTCGGTCCCGGGTTCACGGCCTCCTGCGTGCCGGTTTTGAGCCGGTGATGACGGCTGCGGCGGCATTACTCGCCTTCGTTACGCTGCAGCGTCTGGGCGAGCTTCTGCTTGCGCGCAGAAACACGAAACGCCTGATCGAAAGGGGCGGTGTGGAGGTGTCGCCCGGACATTATCCGCTGATCGTCGCGCTGCACGCCGCATGGCTTGCCGGATTGTGGATCCTGGCGTGGCAGGCGGAGGTCAGGGTATTCTGGCTGGCGGTTTTCGTGCTCCTTCAGCTTTTGCGCATCTGGATCATCGCGACGCTCGGCGAGCGCTGGACGACGCGGATCGTGATAATGCCGGGAGCGCCCCTGATCGCCGCCGGCCCCTACCGTTTCCTGAAACACCCGAATTATGTTGTGGTTGCGCTGGAAATCGCCGTGCTGCCGCTCACCTTCGGCCTTGCGGCCTATGCGCTTGTCTTTTCCGTCCTCAACGCGGGCGTTCTTTTCATACGCATCCGGGCGGAAGAGGCGGCGCTGAATAACGCGGGGACCAGACCCTAAACCCAACCGGCATGCAAATATGTGCGGCAAGGCAAATAGCAGTGCTAGCTTGCCGTTGGGTTATCCCATACAATCCGCCCATGTCAGCAGAGCGTATGAACCGGCGCCTCGCGGCCATCCTCCTTGCGGATGTGGTCGGCTATTCAAGGATGATGAGCGCCGATGAAAACGGCACGCTTGCCGCCCTCAAGCACCACCGCGAAGCGATTTTCGATCCGGCAGTGACCGCGAACAACGGTCGCGTGGTGAAGCTCATGGGCGACGGGACGCTGGTCGAATTTTCAAGCGTCGTCGACGCCGTGAATTGCGCGCTTTCCATCCAGCGGGCGATCAAGGCGCAGACAAGCGCGGCGGGCGGCGGCATAACCCTGCGGATCGGCGTGAACCTCGGCGACATCGTCATCGACGGCGGGGAGATCTATGGCGACGGCGTAAATCTGGCCGCGCGCCTGGAACCGCTCGCCGATCCGGGCGGCATTTGCATCACCTCCATCGTCAACGAGAGCATCGGCGCGCGTGTCGACGCCGTCTTTCACGACGCCGGCGAAGTGCATGTGAAGAATATCGGCAGGCCGGTGAGGGTGTGGAAATGGCACCCGGACATGGATGCGGGCGATTATGAAGCGCCGGCCCCGCAGCCAGAAACGGCGGGCGCGAAGGCGGATATGCCCTCGGTCGCCGTTCTTCCCTTCGACAATATGTCCGGCGATCCCGAGCAGGAATATTTCACCGACGGTATTTCGGAAGACATCATCACCGATCTTTCCAAGGTCGGCAGTCTTCTGGTGATCGCCCGCAACTCAAGCTTCGCCTACAAGGGCAGATCCGTCGACATTCGCGAAGTGGGCCGGGAACTTGGCGTGAGTTCCGTCCTGGAAGGATCGATCCGCCGCGCGGGAAACCGGGTCAGGATAAACGCCCAGCTTATCGATGCGCGTTCGGGCGGGCACCTTTGGGCGGATCGCTTCGACAGGGAACTGACCGACATCTTCGAGGTGCAGGACGAGGTGACGCGCCGGATCGTCGATGCGCTGAAGGTGACGCTGACGCCGGCGGAAGAAGCGCTGATCGCCGACAACACGGCGACGAACGTCGAGGCGCACGATCTCTTCCTGCATGCGAGAGGACTGCTTTCGGGGTCCAAGACCCGTGCGACATTCGAAGAAGCGATACCGCTACTCAAACAGGCAATCGAACTCGACCCCGACTACGGCGAACCCTACGCGGGCCTTGCGCTGGCCTATGTTTTCGACTTCCAGAACCGATGGACGGACGATCCGGACCGTTCGCTCGACATGGCGCTCAACTACGTCGACAAGGCGATCGAGAAGGCGCCGAACGACCCCTACGGCCACCATATCGCAGCGATCGTCGCGGCATTTCACAGGGACTACGAGCGCAACTGGAGGGAAATCGAAACGGCGCTCGAAGTGAGCCCGAACTATGCTGCGGCCCTTGCCTCCAAAGGGGCTGCGCTGACGTTCAGCGGCAAGCCGGAAGAAGCGCTGCCCATTCTCTATCGCGCGATGCGCCTCGACCCGCAAGGGGCGGAGCAATATCTGCATTTTATCGGGCTGGCGCACCTCTTGAGCGGAAACTTCGAAACATCGGCGGCGGAGTTCCGCGAACGGATCAGGCTTGTGCCCGACACGGACTTCTCGCGCGTCTATCTCGCCTCCGCGCTGGCTTACCAGGGCGAACTGGACGAGGCCCGCGAAGCCTGGCGCGAAATGGAAGAGATCAACCCGAATTATTCCTTCGAGGCGCATATGAGCCGCGCACCCTTCCGCCGCCAGACGGAAATCGATTTCATCCGCGATGGCTTGCGCAAGGCGGGGTTGGTTTAGCGGATACGCGGCTTTGGAGTTTTGGTGGACCTCGAATGGGGTGCCGGGTCAAGGTCACTGCTGCCCGGTTGCGATATCTCCGGCAGCTCTTAGCACGAGACCCGCCCCACCCTCCACCGTCACCCTCCCGCCTCCGAGCGGGGGCCCAATCACGGTTCAACATGCAAGGGCGATAGTGATTTCAAAGGATCGCTGCCGAGAACCAATTGATATACCGACGCATTTGGCGAGGTGGATTAGGGCCCGGCTCTGCGGAGCAGCATTGCATGCTGCGCCGCGTCTGGGATGGGGCAGACGCAATGCCAACTTCCGATACCTTGGGGTTTCGATTCAAAATTGCGGGCATCGCAAACCGTATCCTGTCCAGAGGGACAGGCGTGATGCGGCAGCGGTGACGGGCCGCTCGCCCATGCGCAGCTTCCCGCGAAAGGCCATCGTTTTGGCAGCATAAATAGCTTTCGTTTCTCACTAAGAGTAAGCTTTCCCGGTAGGGAGGGCTTCAATGGAACGAAAGCTCGCCGTCATTCTTGCCGCCGACATCGCCGGGTACAGCCGCCTCGTCGCCGCCGACGAGGAAGGCACGCTTACGACGCTCAATGCCTACCGCCCGGTGATCGGCGACCTCGTGAGCGAACACGGCGGGCGCATTTTCGGCACCGCCGGCGACGGGCTGGTCGCCGAATTCCCAAGCGCGGTACAGGGCGTGCGCGCCGCCGTCATGATCCAGCGCGCGCTGCGCCGCCGCAACGCGGATTTTCCCCCCGACCGGCGGCTGGAATTCCGCATCGGCCTTCACCTCGGAGACGTGGTGGTGGAGGGCAGCGATCTTCTCGGCGACGGCGTGAACGTCGCAGCCCGCCTGCAGGAGGTGGCGCAGCCCGGCGGCATCTGTATTTCCGGGGCGCTGCGCGAGCAGATCGAGGGAAAGCTCGACTTTCCGCTCACGAACCTGGGCGAGCGAAGCCTGAAGAACCTGCCCCGGCCGGTTTCCGTGCACGGGGTGGGATGGCAACTGCCCGACCCGGCCGCGAGCGGAGCGCTGGGCGGGCCGCTTTCGATGCCGGACAAACCCTCGATCGCCGTTCTTCCCTTCCTAAACCTCTCCGGCGACCCGGAGCAGGAGTTTTTCGCCGACGGCGTCGTGGAGGACATTATCACCGCGCTTTCGCATTACCGCTGGTTCTTCGTCATCGCGCGGAACTCGAGCTTCGCCTACAAGGGACAGTCGTTGGACGTGAAGCAGATCGCCCGCGAGCTTGGCGTGCGTTATGTGCTGGAGGGAAGCGTGCGCAAGGCGGGCGGGCGCGTGCGCGTTGCGGGACAGCTGATCGATGCCGAAACCGGCGCCCATCTGTGGGCGGAGCGATATGACCGCGATCTCGCCGATATTTTCGCCATCCAGGACGAATTGACCCAGAATGTGGTCGCGGCAATCGAGCCCGAAATCCTGATGGGCGAGGGGCGCCGGGCGCTGGCAAAGCCGACCGGCAACCTCGACGCCTACGAATGCTGCATGCGCGGCATGTGGCACCATCTTCTCGCAACCGCCGAAGACGTCACCGAGGCGATCGGCTGGTACGAGCGCGCGCTCAAGCTTGCCCCCGACCTCGGCCGCGCCCACATGGGGCTGGCGCGATCGCTCTGGGCGCGCTGCGTCTTCGGCTGGAGCGACGATATCGAGCGCGACCGGGCCGCCATGTGTGCCGCCGCCGAGCGGGCGCTGGCGCTCGACAACCGCGACCCTTACGCACGCTACGTGGTGTTCGGCTGCCATATGATCCACGGCCGCCTGGAGCAGGCGCTTGCGGAGGCGCAGCGGGCGATCGACCTTAACCCGAACTTCGCCGTGGGGTTCATGGCGCTCGGGTGGGTGCGCGTCTTCCTAGGCCATTTCAGCGAGGCGCTGGAGCCGCTTCATACCGCGTTGCGGCTGAGCCCGCACGACCCGATGGCCTATATGTTCCTCAGCCGCATCGCGCAGGCGCACTACCACCTCGGCAACTACGAGGAAGCGGTGTATCACGCCGAGCGCGCGCTATCGCTGCGCCGGCTTCCCTTTATCCTCATCCTGCTTACGGCCAGCCTCGGGCAGCTCGGCAGGATCGAAGAGGCGCGCGCCACCCTTTCCGAAGCGGTTGCGAACGAGCCGGCGGACGCAGCGCTCTACCGGGAAGTCAGCCACCCCTACGCCGACCCGCGCCACCGCGAACAGCTCTACGAGGGACTGCGCAAGGCGGGGTTCTCGGGCGCTCTTTGAGCGGGAAACGGCGAACCCCGGCGCCGGCTCGCGCCGGTTTGCTAACCCGTTTATGAGGACCGTCCTCTGAGGGCAGGTGTCAGGCGTCGAAGTTCCAGATGTCGCGGTGGAGTTTCCAGCCCTCGTCCGTCTTGCGCCAGATCACGACGTATTTGCCCTGAAGCTCGGTATCTCCCAAGGAGCCGCTGAGCGTTCCGACCTCCGTCGCGGTGTCGCCGAAGTCCTGCACTTCCACCGTATTGAGGGCGACATTGGCAAGGCCCGCGTCTATCGCGGCCTGCCAAACCTCCTGAACGCCCGACCGGCCGTCGACGCGTGGTGCGCCGGGGGCCATCACCGCGCAGTCGCTCGTATAAAGAGCAGCGACCCCGCCCGCGTTTTTCGAATTCAGGGCCGTGGTGAATTCAGTGCTGAGTTTCGCAATCTCATCGCCAAAGGACATCAGACAACCTTTCCCGATTCAATGGTTTCCGTCGGTAAAAATGATGCTCGTGAAGCGCGGATTGGCGCTTGTCGAGGATAGGGCATTAATAGTTCCGGCGCATCCGGATTCAGGTAAGACACGTTTGACGCAGGGTTTTTTTCAGAAATACACGGAAAAGCAGGCAGGCGAGTGTGGTTTTAATGGGTTTGATCTCAGGTAATATCGCCAGTTACGCGGCCAGGGTCGACCGAAAGGACCTTCACGGGCCGGGTAACGCCTTTGACTTCGCGTTCTCCAAGATCGTCGAAATCGACCGCCAGGGTGCATTCGGCGACCAGCCTGCCGGCTGCCAGGATCTGGCCGTGCTCCGCATCGCCGCACAGGCGTGCCGAAAGGTTCACCACGCTGCCGACCGCCGTATAGTCGAACTGCCCTTCGCTGCCGACAAGGCCAAGCGTCGCGTAACCCGACGCAAGGCCGATGCCGACGCCAAGGGAAAAGCCGAGTTCATTCCACGTCCCGCATGCCCGCATCAACTCGCGGCGAAGCGCTAGCGCGAGCCTCACCGCCTCATCCGCCGGGTTTTCGACCGGCAGGGGGTCGTTCAGCACCACCATAAGGCTGTCGCCGGCGCGATTGGTGATCGTTCCGTTGTATTCGCTGACGATCCTGCCGGCGAGGCTGTGGAAGGTCTCGAGTACCTCCATCACCTCCTCGGGTTCGGCGGTTTCGGAAAAGCCGGTGAAGCCCCTCAGGTCGCAAAAGAGCGAGGCGATCTTCCGCCGGTGGCTGGAAAGCAGTTTCTCGTTCGCCTCATCCAGCACAAGGTCTGCGACCTGACCGGGGAGAAAACGGCGCAGCATCGAATACCGCTCAAGTTCGCGCACCTGCGCGTCCACCCGGCTTTGCAGCGAACGGTTCATCTCGGCAAGTTCGTCGGAAAGCGACCTGGTCTTTTCGATCAGCCGCGTGTTTTCCAGCGCGACCACGCTGTGATCGGCGAAACGCTTCAACAGGGCGACGTCGTATTCGGCAAACGGCTTCACCTCCCGCCGGTAGATCGTGAAGGCGCCGAGAAGCTTCCCCGAGGCAACCATAGGCACGGCCAGGAAACTTCTCGCTCCGCCCAACTCCACCGTTGCCGCCCTCAAGGGTTCGCGGCTTTCGTAAATGTCCTCTCCCGCGACATCCTCGATATTGACGGGAATTCTCGAGCGCTCGATGCGGCCGAGGCCCGTACCGGGATCGACCCGAAACCACCCCGCCTCATGCAGGAAGGCCGCGAAAGCGTCCGGGACCCCCTTCATGTGGCCGGCGTGGAAACCCTCGTCGGGAGAATAGAGATAAAGGATGCCAAGCTGGGCGCCGCAAAGATCGAGAGCGCCATCGAGGATGGCTTGCATCGACGCATCCACATCGCCTGCCGAGTCGGCGATAATTTCGATGATGCGGCCCAACGCCTTTTCCGCTGCTTCGGCGTCGCGCAGCCTTTGTTCGAGGTCTGTCGGCTCGGCTCGGTTTTTCGGTTTCCCGGGAATGGTCGTCTCCTCGCCCAAGGATGCATCCAGCCATATTACTATGGACGAGTGACGCAGCGTCGGTAAGGTAAAATTCAACCCGCGCTTTCTACCCTGGCCGGAAAGCGCGCCTTTTCAGCCCGCGACGGATATGCGTCGAGGGCAATTATCCGCCAAAAAGGCCGGAACGCGATGAAACCCATGTTGCCCGTGCGCGAGATATTCAACTGCTACCGCCGGGCATTTGGCCTCATCCGGCCGTTTCTGGTCGCGCATCTCCTGATCCGCCTGGCCGTGCTTGCGATTGTCGTTCCGCTCGCGGGCCTGGCACTTTCGGCTGCGATCGCCATGCAGGGGCAGGCCGCGCTGACCGATCAGGACATCGCCTGGTTCCTGTTCACGCCCGCAGGCGCTGCCGCCGCGCTGATCGTCGCCTGCCTGACGATCGCAGCCGCCATCCTCGATATCGCGATCATGACCGGCATCATCCGGAGGGGCGAACACAGCACGAGAGGGGTGATCGCGCTCGGCCTCGGCTTGATATTCCGGCGTTCGGCCGCGCTATTCGGCTTCGTGGCCCGGCTGATCCTGCGCGTTCTCGCGATCTCGTTTCCGTTCCTTGCTGCGGCCGGCATGACAGCCCTTGTCACGCTCGGCCAATACGACATCAACTATTATCTCACCTATTGGCCGGCCGATTTCGTGCTGGGTGCGAGCGTTATCGCCACAATCCTGCTGGCGCTGGCGCTCACGCTCGTCTGGCAGCTTTCCGGCTGGGCGATATCGCTTCACCTCCTGTTCCTCAAAAACGTGCCGCCGGGCAATGCCTTCCGGCGAAGTGCGCAGCGGCTTGCGGGACACAAGGGGCGGCTGATCGCGGCGCTTGTTTGCTGGGGCCTGATGCGCGCGGCGCTGGGCCTTTCCATCGCGGCCGTTGCCGGCGTTCTGATCAATCTCATTCCCGGTGCTCTTGGCGGCAACCTTCGCATGGCTGCTAGCGCCACAATCGCGATCCTGACGGGACTGGCGATCGCCAACGCCGGATTGTCGGCCGCCTCGAACGGCGCGCTCGCCGATCTCCTGAACCGCGTCTACGTTCGCGTGACGGCAGGCGAAACGGAACGGGCCGTCGATGCCGATGCTTTCGCGAACGGGTGCGCATCTGTTGCCCCTGTTCCGGGCATCGCCATTCTGGCGGGTCTCGCCGCCGTCGTCGCGGGCGGGATTTACCTTTCCGGCGACCTGCTTGAGGAAATCGGCGCGGAGCGCACCGTCGAGGTCATCGCCCATCGCGGCGCCGCCGCCACCCGCCCGGAAAACACGATGGCGGCGGTGGAAAAGGCGCTGGAAGACCGCGCCGACTGGGTTGAAATCGACGTCCAGGAAACCGCCGACGACGAGGTGGTCGTCGCCCACGACAGCGACTTCATGAAGCTTGCCGGCGTGGGCCTGAACGTGTGGAACGCCACGACGGCGGACCTGGGCGAAATCGACATCGGAAGCTGGTTCGATCCGGCCTATTCCGGGGAACGAACGCCAAGCCTGCGGCAGGTGCTTCTGGCCGCGAAGGGGCGCGGCAAGGTCATCATCGAGCTCAAATACTACGGCCATGACGTGGATCTTGAAGGGCGTGTCGTTCGCATCGTGGAGGAAACCGCGATGGCGGACGACATCGCCGTCATGTCGCTGAAGTACGACGGCATCAGGAAAATGCGGATGCTGCGGCCCGACTGGCGCTACGGCGTTCTTGCGGCAACGGCAATCGGGAATCCTGCAGCCCTTGAGGCGGATTTCCTGGCCTTGAACACGGGGCAGATTTCGCTTGGCCTCATCAGGCGGGCGCATGACGAGGGCAAGCAGGTTTACGCCTGGACGGTCGACGATCCGTTGACGATGTCGCGCATGATCTCCATGGGGGTGGACGGGCTGATCACCAACAGGCCCGCGCTTGCAAGGCAGGTCATGGAAACGCGCAACGGGCTGACGGCCTACGAGCGGCTGGCGCTGTGGCTTTCCGACCGCTTCCGGATCGGCGGTTTCGACCTCGTCGCCGAGGAAACCGACGCGTAGCGGCAGTCCTCTCCCGGTCTCAGGCGCTTGCCGCTTCGGCCGGTGCGAGGTAGCGCGGAGCTTCGGAAACCTTGATGCCCTGGCGGCTGCTGTAGTCCGTCAACTCGCCGAGCCAGAACCGGTAGATGTCGTTCATCTGGTCGAAACGCGGCCAGCGGTCGTTCATCACCCATTCGGTAACGGCAAACTGTTGCATCCAGACGAAATGATAATTTGCGACGGTAACCGAGATGTCCCTTGCCCAGGACACCGGCAGGATCGGCGGGTCGGCCTGAAGGATCGCGACCCTGCTGATCGCTTCCACCGGGATAGGGCCGTGATAGGCGACAGTGCCCATACGGTCCAGCGTCAGCACGGCGTCGTGGAAGTCGTTCTTCAGGGTGTCGCGGTAATGGCGCAGGCGATCCTCGCGCGAACCTTCAATGCCATCGCTATCGCGGTTCAACTGCTCGATGACGCTTTCGTCACCGCGAAAAAGAGAGGAATCGAGCCTCAAGACGTCGATTTCCAGCACGCCCGCGTAAGGGTCGCGATGGCGTGCGCAGGTCAGGGCGGCATGATGGATCGGATAGGCGTCGGTCAGGTAGACGCAATCGGGATTGGACAGCTTGTCGCTGTCCTGAGCGTCGGCAAGATGGGAGCGCGGCCTGAGGCCTTCCCGCAACGCCTTGCGCGCGAACTCGCCGCTGGTGCCGTGATAAAGGAGAGTTGGAAACTCCACCGCATACCCCTTGCGACGGACGCAGCCTTCTGCCGCGTCCCGCCTCTTCGAAGATTGAAACTTTCTGTCGTAGAGTTTCACAGATTACTTAAAGGAAGATTTCGACTATTGGCTAAATTTTGAGATAAGAAGTTCCTATTCTTATGATTTAAAGTCAAATCTTATGTTATTGATTGATATCTATTTGAAGTAATTCATATTTTACGAATCGAGATTGCTTATTCGGGAAGCCCGGCGCGTCTCATTCCGTCTTTCCACCTCGAAAAATTCTCAATGTCCCGGATTGGCAGCAGGTCCCTCAGATTGGACAGTCGCAGGTCCGGATCGCATTTGCGCAGGTTCTCCATGGCCTCGGCCGCCGTATCGTCTTCTCCGAGTAGCGCCGCGCTTGCCGCGGCCGTGCAGCACGCAAGCAGAAGATGGGCATTCACGCGGATAGCCTTCTGTGCCCACGCCAGCGCATCGGCATATCTGCCGGTGAAAAAATGAGCCATCGATGTCGCAGAATACATGGCGAAGCCGTGCGGGTCATGCGGGGAAAGCCGTGTCGCGTTTTCGAAACATTCAAGCGCCGGCTCCGGATTGCCGCCCCAAACGTATGCCCAGCCCCTGAACAGCCATGCCCATGCCAGATTGGGATCGAGCGCCAGCGACTGGTCGATAAGCGCCGCGCCGTCTTCCAGTTCGCCGGCGACGAAAGCAAGCGCTATGCCGGCCGTGCACAGCGCGACCGCGTCGTCCCTGCCAAGGGCCGCGGCACGGCGGGCAAGCCTGACCGCCTCGGCGGTTTCCCGCTCGCGGTCCTTCATCCATCCGCTTGCCTTGCGCATGGAATAGCATCGCGCAGCCATGCCATAGGCCGAAGCGAAGTCGGGGTCGATGTCGACCGCTTTCGAAAAGCAGGCCAGCGCCTCCTCGTTGGCCTCTTTCGTCCACTGATGAACCGCGGAAAGGCCTCGCAGGTAGTAATCGTATGCATCGAGGCTTTCGGTTGGCTTGCGCTTGGCACGCTCGATTTCGGCTCGCTCGAGCCTCGGCGAGAGCGCGCCAACCACATTGGAGGTCACGTTGTCCTGCAGATCGAAGACGTTTTCCAGCGAACCGTCGAAGCGGTCGGCCCAAAGATGCACTCCGCTCGCCGCATCGATCAGCTGCCCGCATATGCGCACCCTGTCTCCCGCCTTGCGAACGCTTCCCTCAAGCACATAGCGTACGCCGAGCTCGCGCCCGACCTCTCGCACGTTCACCGCTCTGCCCTTGTAGGTGAAGGTGGAATTTCGCGCGATCACGAACAGCCAGTTTATCCGCGAAAGTGCTGTAATGATCTCCTCCACCATTCCGTCGGCGAAATACTCCTGCTCCGGATCGCCTGACAGGTTGTCGAAGGGAAGGACCGCGATTGACGGTTTGTCGGGCAGGGAAAGCGGCGTGGAGGGACGCTGCCCGGTATCCGCCGCCGGCCAGCGCCACACCCGGATCGGCTGCGGAATGCCCTTGACCTCGTGCGAACCGGTGTAGGCAAACGTGGCGTCCGCCCGGTTTCCAAGGCTTTCGTGCACGATCGATGAAATGCAAATTCCGCCCGGATCGGCGAGTTTTTCGAGACGCGCGGCGACGTTCACGCCATCGCCGTAGATGTCCTCGTCTTCCACGATCACATCGCCGAGGTTTACCCCGATCCTGAGCCGGATAACCCTGTCGCCCGCCGCCATCGCCTCTTGGATCGCGAGCGCTGCCTCGACGGCCTCCACCACGGACGGAAATTCGACGAGGGCGCCGTCACCCATCAATTTGACGATGCGCCCGTCATGCGAGGCGACGATGGGCTCAAATGTCTCCTTCCGGTGACGCCGCAAGGCTGCAAGCGTTCCAGGTTCGTCTTCGGCCATCATGGCCGAATAGCCCACCACATCGGCGGCGACGATTGCGGCGAGTTTGCGTTTCACATTCACCTCGCCAGGCACGTTCATGGCAGCGCGCCGGTAGGCTCATCTTCCTATCGAACCCGGTAAAAGTCTATCGTTCCGAGGCTTCTTGTGACGCAACGTTATTTTTCTTTGCAAATAACTGACCAGTCAGTTATTAATAAAATATGAGCCAGCAAAACCCCAATCGCCGGGACATAGGGCGCAAGCCGAAATTCCGCAGGCGCGCGGAGGCCCGGCCGGACGATATCCTCGACGCCGCGCTGAAGCTGTTTTCGCTTCAAGGCTTCATGCCCACGCGCATGGAGGATGTCGCGAAGGAGGCCGGTATCTCCAAGGGCGCGATCTACCTTTATTTCCCCTCCAAGAAGGCGCTTCTGGAGGGGCTGATACGCCGGGCGGTGGTGCCCGTGGCCGACAGCGCGCTGGAGATGATCGCGGCCCATCGCGGCGATCCGCTTCCCGTCATCCGCAAATTCCTGACGATGGTGGCAAGCGCGGTAAAGGGGCCGGACGGCTTCGCGGTGCCGAAGCTGGTCATCCGCGAGGCGGCCGCTGTGCCCGAGATTGCGCGCATGTACCGCGAGGAAGTGATCGATAAGGCCCTGCCCGCCATTGCGGGGCTGATCGCGCAGGGCGTGGAGGGCGGTTACATTCGAAACGTCGACCCGGAACTCACCGTGCGAACCGTAGTCGGCCCGCTTTTCATGCATGTTCTGCTCGACGAGGTTTTCGGCATCAGGCCGGACGAAGGCCTTGCCATCGACCGGCTGGTCGACAACCACCTGACGATCCTCATGGCGGGGCTTGCGCCGGAGACCGGGGGCGCGCGATGAGCGATATCCTGAATTCGATTCTGGCCGGTTTTGCCGCGCTATACGCAAGCGTCTTCGGCGTGCCGGAGCCCGTCTATAACGGCTATGTGGAGGCGGATTTCGTCTATATCGCCCCTTCGATGCCGGGCAGGATCACCGACATCAAGGCAGAAGAGGGCGACGCCCTGGCAGAAGGCCAGGTGCTGGTCGTCCTGGACGACCGGGCGCAGCGAGCGGCATTCGAGGCGGCAAAGGCGCGCGTCGCCGAAGCCCGCGCCAATCTCGACAATCTCCAGACGGGCAGCCGGGAACCGGAGCTTGAGGTTATTCGCTCCTCGCTTGCCCGCGCGCGTGCCGAGCGGGTGCTTGCGAAAAAGACGCTCGACCGGTCCACCTCGCTTCTTGAACGCGAGCTTGTCGCCCAGGCGACAGTCGATACGCACCGCGCCGATCTCGACAAGATCGAGGCTGAAATCGCCGAACTCAAGGCCCGCCTCCAGGTCGCGGAACTGCCGGGCCGCGATGCCCAGCTTGCCGCCGCCCGCGCCGCCGTGGATGCGGCCGTCGCCGAGGCCGACAAGGCCCGCTCCGACCTTGACGACCGGGTGATGGCATCGCCCGTTTCAGGCCGCGTCGAGGATGTTTTCTTCGATGTCGGCGAATTCGCGACGGCAGGCGCGCCGGTTCTCTCCATCCTGCCGCTGGACCTGCGCAAGGTCGTCTTCTTCGTGCCGGAGCGCGAGCGTATCTCCTTCAAGCTCGGTGACCGGCTCGAAGTTGCCTGCGACGGTTGCCCGCCGGAGCTGGAGGCCGCCGTCACCTTCATCGCCACCGATCCGCAGTATACCCCGCCGATCATCTACAGCCGGGAGGAGCGGGCAAGGCTCGTCTTCCGCGCCGAGGCGCATATCGACGGCGAAAGCGATCTCATGCCGGGCCAGCCGGTATCGCTGGTGCGAAAGCAATGAACGGAAACGCCGAGTTCGCCATTTCGGTCAGGGGCCTGACCAAGCGCTTCGGCGACAGGACGGTCGTCGACCATTTCGACATGGATGTTCCGCGCGGCTCGATCTACGGCTTTCTGGGCCCGAACGGCAGCGGCAAGACCACTACCATCCGCATGATGTGCGGCCTGCTGGTGCCTGACGACGGCGAGGGCGAATGCCTGGGCTACGACATCCTGACCCAGTCCCGCCGCATCAAGGAGCACGTGGGCTATATGACCCAGCGCTTCTCGCTCTACGAGGACCTGACGATCCGCGAGAACCTGGACTTCATCGCCCGCATGTTCCGCCTGAAAGACCGCGCTTCCCGCGTCGACGCCGCACTTGAAGACCTCGACCTGAAGGACCGCGCCGACCAGCTTGCCGGCACACTTTCCGGCGGCTGGAAACAGCGGATGTCGCTTGCCGCCTGCATGCTGCATGAACCGAGTCTTCTCCTGCTTGATGAACCGACGGCGGGCGTCGACCCGAAGGCGCGGCGCGACTTCTGGGACGAGATCCGCAGGCTTTCGGCTAAGGGAGTTACCGTTCTCGTCTCCACCCATTACATGGACGAGGCCGTGCAGTGCGATTTCATCGCCTATATCGCCTATGGCAGACGGCTGATTTCCGGCCCCGCACGCGAAATTCCGAAGATCATCGGCCTTCACACCTGGCGGGTGGAAGGCGGCGATATTTCCGCGCTTGAAGAGGAGTTGCGCAAGGACGAGAGGGTGGGCCAGGTGGCGCGGTTCGGACCGGTGCTGCATGTCTCGGGCACCGACAAGATGGCCCTCGATGCTGTCGCGCAGGAACAGATGAAACGCGGCACGCACGAATGGACGGCGCGCGAGGCGGGGCTTGAGGAGGCCTTCATTTACCTGATGGCCGGGGCGCGGGACAATTTCGCGGGCGCAGGGGCTGCGCGATGATCTCGTTCTCGCTTGGCCGTTTCAGCGCCGTTCTTATCAAGGAATTCGTGCAGATGCGGCGCGACCGCGTCACCTTCGCCATGATGATCGGCATCCCGATCATGCAGCTTCTGCTGTTCGGGTTTGCGATCAACTCCGACCCGAAGCACCTGCCCACACTCGTGCAGATGGACGACAGCGGCCCGATCAGCCGCGCTGTGCTGGCGAGCATGCGGACATCGGACTATTTTGATTTCATTGGCGCCGTGACAGGCCGGGAGGAAGGCGACCGGGCGCTGCGCGACGGAACGGCGAATTTCGTCGTCGTTATCCCGCGGAATTTTGAGCGCGACGTGCTGCGGGGGCTGAGCCCAGACATCCTGCTTGCCGCGGACGCATCCGATCCGACCGCGACGAGCGGCGCGGTGGCGGCGCTGACCGGGATTGTGGATGCGGCTGTCGCGCAATCGCTGACCGGGGCGCGCCAGCCGGAGCCGCGTCCCGCCGAACCCTTTTCGGTGACGGTTCACCGACAGTTCAACCCCGAAAGCGAAACGCCGATCAATATCGTGCCGGGGCTTTTGGGCATTATCCTTTCCATGACCATGGTCATGATTACGGCGGTGGCGATCGTGCGCGAAAGCGAACGCGGCACGATGGAGGCCCTGCTTGCCACGCCCGTGCGCCCGCTTGAGGTGATGTTCGGCAAGATCATCCCCTACATCCTCGTTGGATATATCCAGACAGCCGTGTTTCTGGCGGCCGCGCGGCTCCTGTTCGATGTGCCGTTCCTCGGCAGTCCACTTGCCTTCTTCGTCGGCTTCAACCTCTTTATCGCCGTCAACCTGATGGTCGGATTCCTGATCTCGACGCTTGCGCGCTCGCAGATGCAGGCGATGCAGATCTCCTTCTTCACCCTGCTTCCGACGATCCTGCTGTCGGGCTTCATGTTTCCCTTCGCCGGAATGCCGGGATGGGCGCAGGCGATCGGCAACGCGATACCGGCCACGCACTTCCTGCGGATCACGCGAAAGGTGATGCTAAAAGGAGCCGGCCTTGCCGACATCACTTCCGACATGGCGGCAATCGTCGCGATCACGGCCGTCGTCATCGTGATTGCGCTGAGCCGCTACCGCCAGACGCTTGATTGAGACGCTGCTTTAACGCTCGCCGATATCCCAGAAGAGGCCGGCCATGAGCCCCAGCGCCTCGCGGCAGGTCTCCTTCACCACGTGTTCGCCGGGCGCATGTTGCGAGCAGCCGCGATAGGAATGCGGCACCCAGACGGTCGGCAGTCCGAGAATTTCGGAGAACGTGTCGTTCGGCAGGGAGCCTGCCAGGTTCGGCAGGATGTGCGGCGCCTTGCCGGAGGTGCGCTTCAGCGAGCCCGCGACGAAGGTCACCCACGGGTTGTCCGGGTCGAGCCTCGTTGCGCGGAAGAACAGGCGGTCGGCGGGCGTGACCTCCACCATACCGAAGCCATTGGCATCGAGATGGCGGCGAAGCGCGGGCAGGATATCGTCCGCATCCGTGCCGACGACGTAGCGAAGCTGGCAATGCGCTTTTGCCGAGCCCGAGATCGCGTTTACCGGGGCTTCGGGAACGCCGCTCTTCATGGCAAGCACGGCGAAGGAATTCCAGCCGAAGACGCGCTCGGCGGGCGAAAGCCCTTCCTCGCCCCAGTCCGGATCGATCGCCGGGCCATTGTTGCCTTCGACCGGCAGGTCTTTCAAAACCTCGCGGATTTCCGGCGTGAGGCTCGTCGGCCGCCATTCGGGGATCCTTATCTGCCCACGCCTGTCGACAATGGAGGCGATGGCATGGGCAAGGATCGTCGCGGGATCGGCGAGAAGCCCGCCCCAATTGCCGGAGTGATGCGCGCCGTCACGCAGGT
Organism: Hongsoonwoonella zoysiae; assembly: GCF_013266695.1. GTDB lineage: Bacteria > Pseudomonadota > Alphaproteobacteria > Rhizobiales > Stappiaceae > Hongsoonwoonella > Hongsoonwoonella zoysiae. The sequence goes on along the minus strand of NZ_JABRXF010000001.1, from coordinate 247,144 downwards.
TCACCGAAAGGTCGAAATTCACGCCGCCGCGCGAGCCCATGAACATGGTCGGCGTTTCGGGCTGCAGCCTCGGCCCGTCGGATGCGATCAGAACGTCGGCGGAAAGCCGCTCCCGGTTCGCGCTGCAGAAGTCGGCAAGGCCAGGCGAGCCGGTCTCCTCCGACATTTCGATCAGCACCTTGACGTTGAAGCCAAGCCGCCCGCGCTCCTCCAGAACGCAGGCAAGGGCGGAAAGATTGATCAGGTGTTGGGCCTTGTTGTCCGCCGTGCCGCGCCCGTAGAGTTTTTCGCCTTCCTCCACCAGACGGAAAGGGTGCAGCCCTTCGCGCCATTGCTCGGTCTGGGCGCGGATGACGTCGCCATGACCGTAGATGAAGACGGTCTCAAGCTCGGGATCCTCCGTCCGCTCGCCGATGAGGAACGGCCCGCCGCGAGGGTCGGGGTTTTCGGATATTTCGCAATGAAAGCCGAGGCTTGTCAGCCAGGGGTGGATCGCTTCGTTCAGGTATCGCCGCAGTTCGTCGGCCTGCGCCGGGTTCTGGCTTTCCGTTTGAAAGGCGACGAGGCGGGCGAGATCCGCCTGGAAACTTCCTTCGTCGAAATAGGCTTCGGCGCGGGCGATCGCTCCGTGTCTGGATGTCATTCTTCAATCCCTGAGGTAATGCCGATTCTGTCCGCTATTCTATCGCATATGGTGCTCCCGTCGCGTCCGGCCGAAACGACCGATCGCGGGTCGTTCTCAGAACAAACTGCCTGTGCATGAGCGTATCTGACGCCTGCCGTTCCTCACCGTCGTCGTCACCGTCTGTTCGCAGTCGGGCGAAAGATAGGGTTTCACCAGTTCCCATTTGCCGTCGTTTTCGTCGTAGATCTGATAATTGCAGTTCCGCGTCCCGCACCAGAGGGAGCCTGTGAGCTTTGCGACGAGTTCCACCTTGCCGTCGCCATCGAGGTCGAATGGCGCGATGGCCACATGCTCCATGCCTTCCGGTCCGTCAAGCGCCGGCGCAAGCGCGTATCGATAGTCCGATAGCGCGGCCGGCGTGAATGAAAGCGGCTCCGGCTTCATCTTCTCCTTCGGCCCGGTAGCGGCTTTCGCAGCGTGCTCCTCCGGCTCGTCGGTCCCGGGTCCCGCTGCCGCCGATATGCTGTCGGCGGCTGTCGCACCGGGATAGGGGATAGGCTCGCGCTCATCGATGCCGGTCACATTTACGGTGCCAAGCCCCAGGCGCTGGCAGGCGCCTTCTTCGCAGGCCGGCGTCATCCACAATTCGCCGTTTCCGAACATCGCGCCCTGATCGCGCACGAACATTTCGGCGAAGGTCTGTTTCAGCACGATCTCGCGAAGGGCCATGTTCAAAACATCCGTGCCGGCGGCTTCAAGATCGGCCCGGTTCTTGAGCGCCCTGCGGCTACCCCCGTCGATAAGGTTCACGGGGTAGGCGACCGCCCAGTTGAGCAGTCCGACATCGCCAACCCGGAAAGCGGCCCTCAGACGGCGAAAGTTGAGGTAGGACTCTTGCGGATCGAAACCCTGGCGCGTGAATTTTTCCCGCACATCGGCGCTCAGACCCATCATGGTGAAATCCGTCCCGCCGGAAGGTTCCTCATAACCCGATTTTCCGCGCAAGCCCCTTGCGACCAGGTAAAGCGCAAGCTGTTCGTCGTGGAGCATTTGAACCTTTGGCGAGATTTCGGCTCCCTGGCCTTTCTGGAAGGCGATGAAAAGGTCTTCCTCGCTCCTGTTGATGTCCTCCCGCGCGACGCCCCTCATGCGCTCGTCAAGAAGTGCCTCGAAGGCTTCCCAATAAAGTATCTGCCCTGCCCACGCCCTTTCTTCCACGATTGCGAGGATCTCGTCATCGCCTGAAACGCCGTCGCGGGCAGCCTCAAGGTCCTTTGGAAAATGTTTCGCGATTTCCGCAGGATCTCGCAAGACCGGCTCGTCTTCCGCGAAGGCGAGCGATAGTCTGAACGGCTTGCCGAGAATCGTGAGGGCTACGGCAGCCCCTTTTTCGCCGGCCTGCCCGTCTTCCCCGGCAGTATCCGCCCGCAAGCCGGCCTGTCCGGTGTTGTCGAGGATCAGGGCCTCATAGAGCTTCGGGCTTGGCTCAGCCGTGACGCGAAGCCCGTTCGCGGCCTCATATGCGGCTATGGCCGAACGTGTCTTCGGGCCTATCAGCCCATCCGCCGAGCCCGCGTCATAGCCTTTTTCCGACAAGGCGGCCTGGATCTGGCTGATGTGATTTCGGGTCAGCCGGGCAGGCGCCTGTGCGGTTTCCGGTTCCGATGAGCTTTGCGCGGCTGTGCCGGGGCTCAGCGTGCTTCCCGTAATCACGACGCGGCCAAGCTCTACCGTGCTTTCCTCATCTTCCCGGCGCACGCGCAGTTGGCCGTTTTCGCTGTAGTAACGGAAGCACCCCTTGACGCCGGACACATCCCAGCAGATCCGCCCGTCCGGCCTGATCGCGAATTTGCCCATCCGCCCAACCGGGGCCCCGTCCGTGTGTGAGGAAATCGTGCCGTCGGGGCTCAGGAAAAAAGAGCCGCCCGTTCCATCGTCGCGCACATGGCGGTATCTGGCGTTGATCAGGAGCTGGCGTACTTCTTCCGCGGATAGATTTTTCACGCTTGCCGGTTCTGCCGACGGTCCCCGGGGCGGCTGCGCCGTCTGCCCGCCTTGCGTGCGGTCCTCCGGCGCCTCGCGCGCGGTTTCGCCTTCCGGGGCTTTTGGGGGCGAGCGATCCGGAGTCGCCGCTTGCTCCGGAGCTTGCGGTTCCTGAGGTTCCGAGCGCTGCCAGATTGCGGTCAGCGTGGAAATGCTCTGGCGATTGATGCTGCCGTTTCCGGCGATGCCGTAATCGCTCTGGAATTGAGCCAGGGCCGAGCGTGTCTGAGGACCGTAAAAGCCATCCACCGGGCCGGCATCGTAGCCGAGATCGTTGAGCATGCTCTGGACGCGGGTTACCTGCGCGGCATCATATGCCGGGCGCGACCGCGCGGGCGGGTTCGGCTCCGGGTTTGCCTGGCGTTGCGGCGCGGGCTCCACATAAACGGGCGGCGCGCGGAAAATGTCGAAAATATCGATTGCGAAAGCCGGCGGCCCCTGCCACGCAAGGCCGGCCGTCAATAACGTGAACGCAAGCAAGGCCCGGGGGGCGGCGATTGAGACATTTTCCGGGATGAAACGCATGACCAGATCTCCCCGTTTCGGATGTCTGTCCCATTGTAGAACATCCTGTGCGCCCGATCACCTTGGCCGGTGCCAGAAATAATCGCTCGCGCGTTCGCCGGGAATTCGCCGCCCGCAAGGGCCGGCGGGTTCCTCCGTCAGCGGTGGGGAGCGGCGAGGCCGCGGCGGCGCTCCGACCGGGCGACGTAAATCGTGGTGGCGACGATGACCGCCATGCCGGCGAGCGTGTTCGCGGAGGGCACTTCGGCGAATACGGCGTAACCGGCGGCGACCGCGAAAACGAGGCGCAGATACGGGAAGGGCGCAAGGGCCGAAACCTCGCCCGCGCGATAGGCCTCGATCGTGAGCCACATGCCGGCGGCTCCCACAAGTCCGGCACAAGCGAGCAGCATGAGGACGCCAGACGACAGAGGCTGCCAGTTGAACCAGGCGACCGGCAAGGTACCGAGCGCGGTTACGACGCCGATGTAGAACATGATCGTCGGCGTCTTTTCCGTGCGCACCAGGATGCGGTTCAACAGCACGAGCACGGCGGCGAGCGCGGCACTGGCGATGCCGACGATAACGCCGGGCTCGACGGACGAAGGCGATGCGCCCGAGGCGACGACGACACCGGCAAAGCCGATCAGCGTCGCCGCCCATCGCGCCGTACCTATCCGCTCGCCCAGAACGGGGGCTGCGAGAAGCGTGACGAAAAGCGAGGTGGAGAAGGTGAGCGTGGAGGCAAGCGCGAGATCGAGCAGCAGGAAGCTGACATAGTAGAGATACCAGACGCCGAGGCTCGTCAGCCCGCGCGTGACCTGCAGGAAAGGGCGCCGGGTGGCGAAGGTGCCGCGCGAGGCGACGACCATCGCGGTGCCGAGCAGAAGCTGTGCGAGCGCGCGGAAAAAGACGATCTGCGCGGTGGCAGCCGTCTCGCCGGCAAGCCGCACCAGCATGACTTCGCCGGTGAAAACGGCGGCGGCCAGCATGAGCAGGAGCGCGCCCTTGAGGTTGCCGCTCGCAGGTGCCGCCGTGGCGGGCGCGCTCAACGGCTTTGCCTGAACGGCGGGTAGGTTTCGGGTGTTTGTCGCCCGAGCAGGCGCAGGAAAGCGACCCAGGCTTTCACCCCGTCGTCGATAGCGGAAAGACGGAAGAACTCGTTCGGGGCGTGGAAATCCTCATCCGCCGTTGAAAACGACATCATCACCGTATCGAGCCTGAGCGCGTGCCGCACGATATCGGAAAGGGGGAGCGTGCCGCCGATGCGCACCCTGACCGGAGGCTTTCCCAGGGCGGTTTCCAGAGCGTCTTCAGCCGCTTCGAGCAGGGGATGATCTGCAGGCACCGTATAGGCCGCCGTGCCGGGATCGTTCCGGTCGACTGTCAACGCTACGCCCTCGGGGCAATGGCGGCGCAGATGCTGCTCGATCAGTGCGCCTGCGCGTGCCGGATCCTGACCGGGCGCAAGGCGGGTCGTCAATTTGGCGAAGCTTTCTGCCGGAGTGACGGTCTTGGAGCCGGCGCCCTGATATCCGCCCCACATGCCGTTGATTTCAATGGTCGGGCGGTGCCAGAGCCGCTCCAGCGCGGAATAGCCCGGCTCGCCATGTGCGCTCGCGCCGATCGCTTCGAAAAAACCGGCTTCATCGAAGGGGATGGCGGCGATGCGTTTACGCTCGCCATCGTCGAGAGGGGCTACGTCATCTACGTAGCCTTCGACGGCGATGGAACCATCCGGATGATGCAAGGAAGAGAGTAGGGCCGCCATCTCGTGGAGCGCGTTGCGCACCGCCCCGCCGAAGCGGCCCGAGTGAAGATCCTTCGCTGCGGTTCTCATGGCGATTTCCAGCCGCATGCTGCCGCGCGAACCGACGTTGATGCTGGCAAGATCGGCCCGCCAGCGCGCGCCATCGGCGGAAATGACCGCATCGGCGGAGAGAAGATCGCGATGCTTTTCCAAGATCGCACCGAGCGTGGCGCTGCCGACCTCCTCCTCGCCCTCTATCAGAAGGCGGATGTTGACGGGCAGACGGCCTTCAACGGCGAGAAAGGCGGAAAGCGTCTCGATGGCGATGGAAACCGGGCCCTTGTCGTCCGAAACCCCGCGCCCGTAGAGACGGTGATCGTGGATTTCCGGCGCGAACGGCGGCGATTTCCAAAGCTCGAGCGGGTCGGGCGGCTGAACGTCGTAATGGCCGTAGACGATGAAAGTGGGCTTGCCCGGCGCGCCGAGCCATTCGGCGTAAACGGCCGGGTGCCCGCCCGCCTGCAGCTCCTGAACGGCGCTGAAACCTGCAGATTTCAGGCGCGACTTGAGGATATCGCGGGCAGCCTTCATGCCGTCGAGATAGGCCGGATCGGTGCTGACCGAGGGCGCCGAAGCGTATTCGACGAGGCGCGCGACGATGCCTTCCCGGTCGGCCTGGAGGCGGGCAAGCACGGGATCGCTCATGAGCGACCCCCGTCGACGGAGAGGATCTGCCCCGAGATCCAGGATGCTTCATCGGAAGCGAGAAAGAGCGTGGCGGCGGCGATATCCTCCGCCGTGCCGAGGCGTTTCGTATGGATCGAGTCCACGAGACGCTTCTGGCCGTCTTCGCCCATGGCCTGCCACTGGCGCTCCGTCGTCGGGTTGGAGCGCACGAAGCCGGGAGCGACGGCGTTGACCGTGATGCCGTGCGACCCCAGTTCCAGCGAGAGCTGCTTGACGAGGCCGACAAGCGCGTGTTTCGCCGCCGTATAAGCCTGAATGCCGGTGAGCGAGGGACGCAAGCCTGCGCCAGAGGCAATCGCCACGAAGCGGCCATAGCCTTTTTCCCGCATATGCGGACTTGCGGCCTGGGCAAGCCAGAAAGCGGCATCCACATTGGCCTCGAATATCGTGCGCCAGGAGGCCTCGTCGATCTCTTCGAGCGGCCGGCCCGCCTGGCCGCGCGTGCCGCCGGCGGCGTGGATGACGATGTCGGGCGCTCTGCCGGCCGAGGCGAGCCTGTCAATCAGGCCGTGGACGGCGGAACGCTCGCCAAGGTCGAGTACCTGATGATCGGCCTTGAGATTTGCGGCCGTGGCGGCAAGGCCCGCCTTGTCGATATCGGCCAGGACGAGGGACGCTCCAGCTTCCTTGAGACTGGTCGCGATGGCCCGCCCTATGCCCTGTGCCGCGCCCGTGACGAGCGCGCGCTTTCCTTCGAAACTCAGCCGCATCGCGCAATCAACTCCCTTAGGGTTTCAAGCGACTGCACGCGCCTGCCCTCCTCGATGTCGTGGATGAGATCGACCACGGCTGAAAGGGCAGGGGTTTCGATGCCGGCTTCGCGCGCAAGCTCGACGATCTTTCCGATCTGCTGATCGACCTCCGTCTTGCGTTTCCTGACGGCGAGATCGCGCCAGATGCCGGTGTGCGTCTTGGCGGTCTTGCCGGTGAATTCGACAAGGGCTGCGATGGAGGCGTCGGCAGCGGCATCGGTCGCACCCGGTGCGAAGGCCGCCGGGTCGAAGCCGTTGAAGCCGTTGGGCGACACGCCGCGCGCGGCGGCAACCGCCATGACCTCGCGCCCGAGCGCGCGCCACGCCGGGCGGCGGGCGGGATCGGCAAAATTTTCGGCCATCGAGTCATTCGTCAGCGCCGTGCCGAAAAGCATCGCGCCATAGCCGAGCTTGCCCCAGAGCCAGGCCCAGATATCGTCGGTGAGCACCGCGTCGGGCTCGAAGACCCGCAATAGGCGGTGCATCTCCTGCGTGCGCTCGCGGATCGTGCCGTCGATCTCGCCGACGACGACCGCTCCGCGATTGCCGAAGAGGATCTCTCCGGGGCCATGCCAGTCGGCGGCGAAATTGACGAAACAGCCCATGGTGCGCTTCGCCCCGACGGTTTCCGCGATCTCAAGCTCGTTCAGGCCGTTTTGCGCCGAAAGAATGAAGCCGTCGCCCGCCAGATGCGGCTTGAGGGCCTGTGCTGCGGCGGCGGTCGCCTGCGCCTTCACGGCAAGGACGATGCGGCGGAAGGTGCCGGTCAGCTCCTGTGGCGTGACGGCGGGAATGACCTGCGTGAATTCTTCCACCGGGCCGGTGATCGAGAGACCTTGGGTGCGGCATTTTTCGACGTGATCGGGGACGATATCGACGAGAAGCACATCCTCGCCCGCGCGTGCCCAATACGCGCCGAGCGTGCCGCCGATGGCGCCGGCGCCCCAGATCAGGATCGGATCGGCCATGGTCCCTCAAGTGCGTTGCGCACTTCCTCAACGCCCGTCTTCCAGATTTCGAGCATGATCTCGTCGGCTTTCTGATAGTCGCCGCCGAATGCCCCGTCGCCGAGGATATCGCGTGCGATTTCGGGCGCTGCGGCCTTCAAGGCGACCATGTCGGGCGCGGGCTTCGGCGCCTCGGGGCGAGGAGCCGGCGCATGGGCAAGCCGCGTCCAGGGGTAGTTTTCCATCCAGTTGGCGTGGCTGCCGGAAGGGTCGACCGCCTGCACTTTCGCCCAGACCTTCGGGGCGTTCCACCAGTTGTGGAACTTTATACTGACATGCGGGTAATCCAGCATCATCTCGTTCGCGACGGCGCCCGCCGGCTGGTTGCCGCCGTGGCCGTTGACGACGAGGATGCGGCGGAAGCCGGAACGCTCCAGCGAGGCGACGACGTCGCGAATGACCGAAACGAGCGTTTCGACGCGCAGCGTGACCGTGCCCGGATAGGCGGCGAAATAGGGCGCAAGGCCATAGGGCATCACCGGGAAGACGGGAATGTCCAGCGGCTCGGCCGCCTCAAGCGATACACGCTCGGCGAGGATGGAATCGACGGAAAGCGAAAGCTGCGCATGCTGCTCCGTCGAGCCGATGGGCAGGATGCAGCGGTCGTCCTCGGCGACCCTTTTTTCGACATCCATCCAGTTCATGTCGCTGATGCGCATCGCTTCTCGTGCTCCCCTAGCGTTCTGATTTTTCTTGAGAGTTTTCTTCCGGGTCGATGCGGCCGGGCCAGCCGGTGGAGGCGACCACGAGCTTGGCCATAAGGGCCGACAGCGTCTTGCGCTCGTCCTCGTCAAGGGCTTCAAGCATCATCTGCTCGAAGTCGACGAAGCGGGGCAGGGATTGTTCGAAAAGGGCGCGGCCTTCCTTCGTCAGGCGCAGCACGTTGCAACGCCGGTCGGCATCGTCCGCGGTCCGTTCGATCATGCCGAGGCCGACGAGTTTCTGGATCGCACGGCTCAGTGTGTTCTGCGGAAAACCGGACGAACTGGCGATGTCGCGGGCAAGCGCACCATCCTTCAGTCCGAGCGAATAAATCACGACATATTCGGGCCGGGACAGGCCGTAGGTTCGCTCCACCCAGTTGTAGAGCGGCACATTGTAACGAAGGGCGAGATAATTCAGCCGATAGGTCAGCCAGCAGGGATTTTCCCAAAGTTTGGCGGCCGTCATCGCGTCGAGACCGGAGGCGGAGGAAGGGCCGCCGGCTTCACCGACACAGGCGAGGCTGCTCGCCGCAACATTCGGCCGATCCGGCGTTTCGCCGGATGCGAAACCGTCACGAACCCGCCTGCCCTGCCGAGACCGCATTTCCAAGAACCCCGACTTCAAAATCGACTTGACGGCATCAGAATGGCCTATCATTGTGAGATAAACAAGTTCCATTTGGAAATATACAATCCGGAATTAATCCAATTGGAACTTGTTGTCCGGCGGCTTGAAGCGATCCCACGGAGCCGCGAGAGGGGAGAGGAGCAATCACGCCATGAACAGACATGCCAAAGCTTTCGCTTTCGCCGCCGTGCTAAGCGCCGCTGCAACGGCGGCTGGCGCGCAGGAACTCACGGTCGGCGTTCGCGGCGGCCCGGAATCCATGGACCCGCATTACTCGGCGCTTGGGCCCCAGGCCGACGCGGTGAAACACATCTTCGACCCGCTGGTGTGGACCGGCGACGACCTGCAGCTTGAGCCCGGGCTTGCCGTTTCCTGGAAGCCGGTCGACGACGACACCTGGGAATTCAAGCTGCGCGAGGGCGTGAAATTCCACGACGGTTCCGATTTCACCGCCGAAGACGTGAAATTCTCCATCGAGCGCATTCCGCAGGTGACCGGCCCGACCACGACCGAGATTTACGTGCGCCGCGTCGCCGATGTCGAAATCGTCGACGACTACACGCTCAACATCCACACCAATGGCCCGGCGGCCACGCTTCCCTACGACTTCGTGCGGCTCTTCATCGTCTCAGCCGACGCGGCGAAGGATTATTCCACCGCCGAGACTTCCGCCGAAGGCTTCAACTCCGGCAAGGCGGCGATCGGCACGGGACCGTTCAAATACGTCTCCTGGGAGCCGAAGGGCGACCTGGTGCTCGAGCGCTTCGACGACTACTGGCGCGGCCCCGCACCCTGGGCGCGGGTGGTGCGCAAGGAGATTTCCGACGACGCGTCGCGTCTCGCCGCCCTCAAGGCCGGTGACGTCGACGTGATCAACTACGTCTCCTCCGCCGACTATCTGGCGCTCGACAACGACCCGGATATCGAAACATTCATCGGCGATTCCGTCTATGTGATGAACCTCCAGCTCGACCAGCGCGAGGACACGCCGAAGGTGCGTGCCAAGGACGGCAGCAAACTTGCCGAAAATCCGCTGCGCGATGCCCGGGTGCGTGAGGCGATCGACCTTGCCATCGACCGCGAGACGATGGTGGAAATCGTTCTGGAAGGCCTCGGCACGCCCGCCAACCAGATGATGCCCGAAGGCTTCTTCGGCTCTTCGGAGGATATCCCCGCGCCGGTCTACGATCCTGAAAAGGCGAAGGCGCTGCTGGCGGAAGCGGGCTATCCGGACGGCTTCGAGATCGACCTTTACTGCACGAACGACCGGCTTCCGGGCGACGGCGCGATCTGCGAAGCACTCGGCCAGATGTTCTCGCAGGTGGGCATCGCAACCAACGTCAATGCGATCTCCAAGACCGTCTACTTCCCGACCCAGGCGCGCAAGGAGTACTCCGTCTTCATGAACGGCTGGGGTACGCTGACCGGCGAAGCTTCCTACACGCTCGGCTCGCTCGCCCATTCGCCGGACGACGAGGTGAAGATGGGCGCCTTCAACCGGATCGAGTACCACAACGAGGAAGTCGACCGGCTGCTTGAGGAAGGCGCCCAGGAACTCGACGCCGACATGCGCCGCGCGCTCTTCGAGGAAGCGATGGAAAAGACCATGGCCGACCGCGCCTATATCTCCATCGTCGTGCTGCAGAGCGTGTGGGCCGGCGACAAGGACAAGGTCGTCGTCACGCCGCGCGCGGACGAGGAGACGCTGGCTTATTTCATCAAGCCGGCGAAGTAACGCCTTATCGAAATCCGGCGGCCGCGGCAGACACCGCGGCCGCCTGCTATTGTTACGATATCAATTCCCCGAACGAGACCTGACGGCCCATGTCGAGCTTCCTGCTGCAGCGCATTCTTCAGGGCATCGTCATAATGGCGGTCATGTCGGTGATCGTATTCGCCGGGGTCTATGCGATCGGCAACCCGATGGAAGTGCTGATCCCGCCGGAAGCGACCCAGGACGTGCGCTTGCGCACGATAGCCCGCTTCGGCCTCGACAAGTCGCTGGTGGAGCAATATTTCCTCTTTATTTCCAATCTCTTCCAGGGCGATCTCGGGCAATCTTACATCTATAACGAACCGGTGCTGCGGCTGATCGGCAACCGGCTGCCGGCAACCCTCGAACTGGTGCTGACAGCCGTTCTCGGCGCGACGTTCATCGGCGTGCCGCTTGGCATCTATGCCGGCTACAAGCCTGAAAGCGCCACCGCGCGCATCATCATGGCCGTGTCGATCCTCGGTTTTTCTGTGCCGACATTCTGGGTCGGCCTGATCCTGATCCTGACCTTCGCCGTCTCTCTCGGCTGGCTGCCGTCCGGCGGGCGCGGAGATACGGTGGAGGTCTTCGGTATCGACTGGAGCATCTTCACGCTCGACGGATGGTCGCACCTGATCCTGCCGGCGACGAACCTTGCGCTCTTCAAGCTGGCGATCATGATCCGCCTGGCAAGGGCCGGAACGCGCGAGGTGATGCTTTCGGACGCGGTGAAATTCGCCCGTGCGGCGGGTTTGTCCGAAGCGACGATCCTGTCGCGGCACGTGCTCAAGCTGATTTCGATCCCGATCGTCACCGTCTTCGGGCTGGAGCTTGCCTCGACGCTCGCTTTCGCCGTCGTGACGGAGACGATCTTCTCCTGGCCGGGGGTCGGCAAGCTCATCATCGATTCCATCAAGAACCTCGACCGGCCGGTCATGGTCGCCTATCTCATTCTGACGGCGGGGCTTTTCGTGACGATCAATCTTTGCGTCGACATCGGCTACGCCGTGCTCGATCCGAGGCTGAGACGGGGGAGGGCCGAATGACGACGAAGGCCGTTTCCCCCTGGCGCAACCTCTGGACCCGCTTCTGCGAGGACAGGATCGCGCTCGGCGCGCTGATCGTGGTGGCTATCATCCTGGTACTGGCGCTGTTCGCGCCACTGATCGCGCCGCAGGACCCGTATGACCTTTCCGGCCTTTCCCTGCGTGACGCACGCCGCCCGCCCGGCTTCGTCGGCTCGGGAGGCTATGTACATTGGCTCGGCACGGACGCGCAGGGGCGCGACCTTTTGTCTGCGATCCTCTACGGACTTCGCGTCTCCATCCAGATCGGAATTTTCGCGGGCGCCGTCGGCCTCGTGATCGGCACGACCATCGGCATTCTCGCTGCCTATCATCGCGGAATGGCCGAAACGGTCCTCATGCGCATCATCGATCTGCAGCTTTCCTTCCCGCCGATCCTGCTGGCGCTGGTTCTTGTCGCGGTGCTGGGGCAAGGCAAGGCGCAGCTGATCGCCGCACTCGTCGCCGCGCAATATGCCTATTTCGCGCGAACCGCCTTCGGTGCGTCATCCGCCGAGCGTTCCAAGGACTACATCGAAGCGGCGATGGCGACGCCCCTTTCCAACATGCGCATCGTCTTCCGCCACATCCTGCCGAACGCCATGCCGGCGCTGATCGTTGTGGCGACCGTGCAGGTGGCCTATGCGATCGCGCTTGAATCGACGCTCTCCTTCCTCGGTCTCGGCCTGCCTGTGACCGAACCCTCGCTCGGCATGCTGATATCGAACGGCGTGAAATACATGATGAGCGGACGCTACTGGATCTCCGTCTATCCGGGCATCGCGCTGATCATCCTGATCGTGGCGATCAACCTCGTCGGCGACCATGTGCGTGACATCCTGAACCCGAGGCTGAACCGATGACCGCCCTGACAATGCCCGAGGGCGAGGCGCCGATCCTGGAGGTCAAGGATCTTGCCACCCATTTCTTCACCCGTGCGGGCGTGGTGAAGGCGGTGGACGGGGTGTCGTTCTCGCTGAATCGAGGCGAGATCATCGGCCTTGTCGGGGAATCGGGATCGGGCAAGACGGTGACGGGCTTTTCGCTCATCGGGCTCGTCGATCCGCCGGGACGTATCGTCGGCGGCTCGGTGAAGCTGGAAGGCCAGGAACTTGTCGGTCTCGACGATGCGGGCCTGCGCAAGGTGCGCGGCGCGCGGATCGCCATGGTGTTCCAGGACCCGATGATGACGCTGAACCCGGTGCTTACCATCGGACAACAGATGCATCTTGCGCTCGCCGCGCATGAAAGGGTTTCCAAGGGTGCCGCGCGCGTGCGTTCGGCGGAGGCGCTGACGCGCGTCGGCATTCCCGACGCGGCAAGCAGGCTCGACGCCTATCCGCACCAGTTTTCGGGCGGCATGCGCCAGCGCGTTGCCATCGCCATCGCTCTGTTGCACGGCACGAGGGTGATCATCGCCGATGAACCGACGACCGCGCTCGACGTCTCGATCCAGGCGCAGATCCTGAGCGAAATGCGCGAGCTTGCACGCGAGATGGGGACCGCGCTCGTGTGGATCAGCCACGATCTTTCCACCGTCTCCACGCTCGCAAGCCGCATCCTCGTCATGTATGCAGGGCGCATTGTGGAGGAAGGGCCGACGGCGCAGGTGCTGCGCGCGCCGCGCCACCCCTATACGGCGGGCTTGTTGCGTTCTTTACCCGCCATGGCGGAACCGGGAACGGATCTTGCGCAGATACCGGGCACGACGCCCTCCCTGCTTAACCTTCCCGAGGGCTGCCCGTTCCGCCCGCGCTGCGAACGCGCAAGCGAATTGTGCGCAAAGAACCCGCCGATGACGCGGGCGGGCGAGCGCGGCTACCGCTGCCACCACGCGCTTGAGGAAGCGGTGAGCGCATGAGCGAAGCCTTCATTTCGATCGACGACGTCTACAAGCGCTTTTCGCCGCGCCTTTCCATGGCTGACCGGATCGTCTCGAAGCTGGGCGCAAGGGTGGAAACGCGGCCCGTGCGCGCCGTCGACGGGGTTACGCTCAATGTCGAGCGCGGGCAGACGCTTGGCCTCGTCGGGGAGTCGGGATGCGGAAAATCGACGCTCGGGCGGATGATCGCCGGCATTATCGAGCCGACGTCGGGATCCGTCAGGATCGACGGCAAGCCGGTGATGGAAGGCGGGCGCAAGGCCGACACCCGCATCCAGACGATCTTCCAGGACCCATTCGCCTCGCTCGACCCGCGCATGCGTATCGGCGACATCATCGCCGAAGGCCCGTTTGCCCATCGTCTCGTCGACAAATCGGGCGAACGGTCCTATGTCGCCGGGTATCTGGAGCGGGCGGGCCTCGATCCGTCCTTCGCCGACAGGTTCCCGCATCAGTTTTCCGGCGGCCAGCGACAGCGCATCGCGATCGCCCGTGCGCTTGCCATGCAGCCGGACGTGCTGGTCTGCGACGAGCCGGTCGCCTCGCTCGACGTCTCGATCCAGGCGCAGATCGTGAACCTCTTTCTGAAGCTTCGGCGCGAGATGTCGATCACGCTGATCTTCATCTCGCACGATCTTTCCGTGGTACGGCACGTTTCCGACCATGTGGCAATCATGTACCTCGGCCGGATCGTGGAATCGGGCCCGACCGAGACGATCTACACCGACCCCAGGCACCCCTACACCAAGGGTCTTCTGGAGAGTGTTCCCAAACTCCTGGTGGAGGATGACGCGCTTGTCCATTTCAAGCCGATCATGGGCGAGATACCTTCACCGCTTGCGCCGCCCGCCGGCTGCCATTTCAACCCGCGCTGCCCCATCGCCATCGACCTGTGCCGGAGCGAGGACCCCGCGCTGCGACCGCTTGGGCCGGGCCACTGCGCCGCCTGCCATCTGGCGCAATGACAGGCAAACCTTGTCCGCCTTTCCGGCAAGCAGGCTTCGTTTCGCGCAAGAAGGCTTTGGCAATCCACTCGCCGCAGTTCATATATGGTGCGAGGGAGCGTCCCGTGGACGCTCGTCAATCGAGGCGGGGTTGCAGTTTAAAACATGGCGTCAAACGGCAACCGGCTGGATGAAGCCGCGCGCGCTGCGTGGCTTTACTACGTGGCCGGCAACACGCAGGACCAGATCGCGGCGAAGCTCGGCGTTTCGCGCCAGTCGGCGCAGCGGCTGGTATCGCTCGCGGTATCGGAAGGCCTCGTCAACGTTCGCATCGACCACCCGATCGCAAGCTGCCTCGACCTCGCTCGCAAGCTCAAGGAGCGCTACTTCCTGATCTTCTGCGAGGTCGTGCCGAGCGATCCGGTGAGTGATTCCACCACGCTCGGCGCCTCCCAGGCGGCGGCGGTTGAGATAGAGCGCTGGTTGAGGAAGGAAGAGCCCATCATCATGGCGCTTGGCACGGGACGCACGTTGAAGGCCGCAATCGAGCAGCTTCCGCCGTTCGAATGCCCGCAGCACAAGGTCGTGTCCCTGACCGGCAATATCTCGCCCGACGGGTCGGCCGCCTATTACAACGTCGTCTACACCATGGCCGATACGGTGAAATCGCGCTCCTTTCCCATGCCGTTGCCGGTCTTCGCCTCCTCCCAGGCCGAGCGAACCATGCTTCACAGCCAGGCGATGATCCGTCCGACGCTGGAGCTGGCAAGACAGGCGGATGTGACTTTTGTCGGCATTGGCGATTTCGGGCCGGAAGCGCCGCTGCTCGTCGACGGGTTCATATCGCTGGAAGAGCTTGGCGAACTGCAGGCGGCTGGTGCCGTCGGCGAGATCGTCGGCTGGAGCTTCGACGCCGAAGGCAGGCTCATCGAAGGCATCACCAACGACCGGGTGGCGAGCGCGCCCCTCCCGGACCCAAAGAAATCCAGCGTGATCGCGATCGCCATGGGCGACAAGAAGCTGCCGGGTCTTCGCGCGGCCATCAAGGGCGGCTTGATTAACGGTTTGATTACGGATGAGCGGACGGCCGAGAAGCTTCTCAACTGACTGACACGCCTGAATAATTTGGTTTTTGCGAGGACTGATGCTGCGTTGCGGCAACGAATCCCTGTTGACTTTGCGTGTCGATTTGTGAGTATTTGCTCAGCCGAAAGGCAATTGCTCATTAGATCATCCCGCGCTGAGAGAAGCGTGGAAGGGATGGTCTGGCGCTTCGAAAACGATCGGCTCTTGTGCCGTCAGACGGCTAACCTGGAGGAAGGCCGGTCGAAGCGGCTTGATCGGGAGGAATCCATGAAGTTCAAATCCATGCTCCTTGGAGCGGTATCGCTTGGCGTGATGACGGGCCTCGTCCATGCCGAGACGATCACGATCGCCACCGTCAACAATGGCGACATGATCCGGATGCAGAAGCTGACGGATGATTTCACGGCGAAGAATCCGGATATCGATGTCGAATGGGTGACGCTGGAAGAAAACGTCCTGCGGCAACGCGTGACGACCGACATCGCCACGAAGGGCGGTCAGTACGACGTGATGACCATCGGCACCTACGAGGTTCCGATCTGGGGCAAGCAGGGCTGGTTGGTATCCCTGAACGATCTGCCGGAAAGCTATGATATCGACGATCTTCTGCCTGCCATCCGCGGCGGGTTGACGGTCGACGGCGAGCTTTATGCCGCGCCGTTCTACGGCGAAAGCTCCATGGTGATGTACCGCACCGACCTGATGGAAAAGGCCGGGCTCGAAATGCCGGAAGCTCCCACGTGGGACTTCATCGCCGAAGCCGCCCGCGCCATGACCGACAAGGAAAACGAGGTCTACGGCATCTGCATGCGCGGCAAGGCGGGCTGGGGCGAGAATGTGGCGTTCATTACCGCCATGTCGAACTCCTTCGGCGCCCGCTGGTTCGACATGGACTGGAAGCCGCAGTTCGACCAACCGGCCTGGAAGGACACGCTGACGTTCTATCTCGACCTGATGGAAGACGCCGGCCCTCCGGGCGCATCGTCGAACGGCTTCAACGAAAACCTGGCCCTTTTCCAGACCGGCAAATGCGGCATGTGGATCGATGCGACGGTTGCCGCATCCTTCGTAACGAACCCGGATGACAGCGAAGTGGCCGACAAGGTGGGCTTCGCCCTTGCGCCCGACAAGGGCCTCGGCAAGCGCAGCAACTGGCTGTGGGCATGGTCGCTCGCCATTCCGGCCGGCACCGACAACGAGGCAGCCGCGAAAAAGTTCATCGAATGGGCGACGTCCAAGGAATACCTGGAACTGGTCGCGAGCAAGGAAGGCTGGGCCAACGTGCCCCCGGGTACGCGTACCTCGCTCTATGAGAACCCGGAATACAAGAAGGTGCCGTTCGCGGAGATGACGCTGCAGTCGATCAATTCGGCCGACCCGCAGAACCCGACAGTCGACCCGGTTCCCTACGTCGGCGTTCAGTTTGTCGCCATCCCCGAGTTCCAGGGCCTTGCTACGGTTATCGGCCAGCAATTCTCGGCAGCTCTTGCGGGCACGATCACGGCCGAACAGGCTCTGCAGAGCGCGCAGCAGATCGCCACGCGCGAGATGACGAAGGCGGGTTACATCAAGTAGCCGCGTCCCTCCCGGGAGCAGGGTCCGCGTATAGCGGGCCCTGCCTCTTTTTAATTGGTATCCGTTCGTTTTCCTTCATCAGGAATGGGAGCGCCCGACATGGCGACGCAGCATTCCAAATCCGCGGCACGTTTCATGATCTCGCCGGCGGTTCTCCTGTTGCTCGGCTGGATGCTGATCCCGCTCAGCCTGACCCTTTATTTTTCCTTCCTTCGCTACAACCTCCTGATGCCGGGCACGGAGGAATGGGCGGGATTGCTCAACTACCGCTTCTTCCTGACCGATCCCGCGTTCTTCGACGCGATCTGGAATACGCTGCTTCTGGTGGGCGGAGTGCTGGTCATCACGGTCGTCGGCGGCGTCCTGCTGGCGCTGCTTCTCGATCAGCCGTTCTGGGGCCAGGGCATTGTCCGCATTCTCGTGATCGCGCCGTTCTTCGTCATGCCCACGGTCTCCGCGCTGGTGTGGAAGAACATGTTCATGAATCCTGTGAACGGCCTCTTCGCCTTCCTTGCCAAGGCCGTGGGGCTTGAGCCGTTCGACTTTCTGGCGCATGCGCCACTCAGTTCGATCATCCTGATCGTGGCCTGGGGCTGGCTTCCCTTCGCAACGCTGATCCTTCTTACGGCGCTCCAATCGCTCGACAGCGAGCAACTGGAAGCCGCCGAGATGGATGGCGCGAGCTGGATGAGCCGCTTCTTCTACATAATGCTCCCGCATCTTGCGCGCGCGATCACCGTCGTGATCCTGATCCAGACGATCTTCCTTCTGTCGGTTTTCGCCGAGATTCTCGTCACGACCAACGGTGGCCCCGGAACGGCGACCACCAACCTGACATTCCTGGTTTATGCCCAGTCGCTCTTGCAGTTCGACGTGGGCGCAGGTTCCGCCGGTGGTGTCGTCGCCATCATCCTTGCCAACATTGTCGCGATCTTCCTGATGAGGATGATCGGCAAGAACCTGGATGCATGAACCATGGCCCGCGCTGTAACACCCGCACACAAGGCAACCGTTACCTTCTTCGCCTGGGCGATCGGGCTCCTGATCTTCTTCCCGATCCTCTGGACGATCCTGACAAGCTTCAAGACGGAGGCCGAGGCGATCGCCTCGCCACCTTCGTTCGTAGGCTTCGACTGGACGCTCGAGAACTATTCCACCGTGATGGAGCGCTCGAACTACTTCCTGCACTTCCTGAACTCGGTGGTGATTTCGGTCGGCTCGACCCTGATCGGGCTTTTGATCGCGATCCCCGCCGCCTGGTCGATGGCCTTTGTGCCGGGCAAACGGACCAAGGACGTTTTGATGTGGATGCTATCCACCAAGATGCTCCCGCCCGTGGGCGTGCTGATCCCGATCTACCTGATCTTTCGCGATACCGGCCTACTGGATACGCGTACGGGTCTCGTGATCGTGCTGACGCTGATCAATCTGCCGATCATCGTGTGGATGCTCTACACCTACTTCAAGGAGATCCCGGTCGACATCCTTGAAGCGGCACGTATGGACGGGGCAAGCCTGCGCGCGGAGATCATCTATGTGCTCACGCCGATGGCGGTTCCCGGAATCGCCTCGACATTGCTTCTCAACATCATTCTCGCCTGGAACGAGGCATTCTGGACGCTCAACCTGACGGCGGCGAAGGCCGCGCCGCTGACCGCGTTCATCGCCAGCTATTCCTCACCCGAAGGGCTGTTCTACGCGAAGCTCAGCGCAGCCTCGACCATGGCTATCGCGCCGATCCTCGTCATGGGTTGGTTCAGCCAGAAGCAGCTTGTCCGCGGCCTGACGTTCGGCGCAGTGAAATAGGAAAAAGTCATGGGACGCATCGTACTCGAAAAGGTCACGAAGAGCTTCGGCGACGTCAACGTGATCCCGCCGTTGGACCTCGCGATAGAAGACGGCGAGTTCGTGGTGTTCGTCGGGCCGTCGGGCTGCGGGAAATCGACTTTGCTGCGCCTCATCGCGGGGCTGGAAGATGTCACCTCCGGCCGGATCACCATCGACGGGCGCGACGCCACGGAGCTGCCGCCGGCAAAGCGCGGGCTTGCGATGGTGTTCCAGTCCTACGCTCTTTATCCGCACATGAGCGTTCGCAAGAACATCTCGTTTCCGCTCAAGATGGCGGGGCTGGATCCGGCGGAGCGCAACAAGCGGGTCGAAGCCGCGGCGAAGGTCCTGAACCTCACCGACTACCTCGACCGGCGGCCCGGGCAGCTTTCCGGCGGCCAGCGCCAGCGCGTCGCCATCGGCCGCGCGATCGTGCGCGAGCCCGCCGCCTTCCTCTTCGACGAGCCGTTGTCGAATCTCGATGCCGCGCTTCGCGTCAATATGCGCCTTGAGATCAGCGAACTGCACAATTCGCTCGAGACCACGATGATCTATGTGACGCACGATCAGGTCGAGGCGATGACGATGGCCGACAAGATCGTGGTTCTGCGCGCCGGCCATATCGAGCAGGTGGGATCGCCGCTGGAGCTTTACCGTAATCCGAGAAACCTGTTCGTTGCCGGCTTTATCGGTTCTCCGAGGATGAATTTCATCTCGGGCGCCGAGGCCGCGAAGCATGAAGCCGCGACGATCGGAATCCGGCCGGAACATCTCGCGATATCCAAGACCGAGGGAATCTGGAAGGGAACCGTGGGCGTTTCGGAACACCTGGGATCGGACACCTTCTTGCACGTGCACGCAAGGGAACTGACCCAGGAGCCGATAACCGTGCGCTCCGACGGCGAGATCGACATTTATCATGGCGACACGGTGTTCTTGAGCCCGCAAGAGGACAAGGTCCACAGGTTCAATCAGGAAGGGCTGCGGCTATCGTGAGACGGCTTGAGGGAAAGTCGGCGTTGATCACGGGGGCGGCGCGCGGTATCGGGCGAGCGTTCGCCGAAGCTTACGTGCGCGAGGGCGCGAGGGTGGCTATCGCCGATATCGATATGGCGCGGGCGGCGCGTTCGGCCGCCGAAATCGGCGACAGCGCGCTTGCCGTGGAGATGGATGTCACCGACCAGGCTTCTATCGACGCCGCAGTGAAGACCGCGGACGATGCCTTCGAAGGGATCGACATCCTTATCAACAACGCCGCGCTGTTCGACCTTGCGCCAATCGTGGAAATCACGCGCAAAAGTTACGAGCGACTGTTTCAGATCAACGTCGCCGGCACGCTTTTCACCATGCAGGCGGTGGCAAAGCGCATGATCGAACGCGGGCGCGGCGGCAGGATCATCAATATGGCGAGCCAGGCGGGGCGGCGGGGCGAGCCGTTGGTCGCGGTCTATTGCGCGAGCAAGGCCGCGGTCATCAGCCTGACCCAGTCCGCTGGTCTGGATCTCATCAAGCACGGCATCAACGTCAATGCGATCGCGCCCGGCGTGGTCGATGGCGAGCATTGGGACGGCGTCGATGCGCTGTTTGCGAAATATGAAAACCGCCCGCTCGGCGAAAAGAAGCGCCTTGTCGGCGAAGCGGTGCCCTTCGGGCGGATGGGAACGGCGCAGGACCTGACCGGAATGGCCGTTTTCCTCGCCACCGACGAGGCGAAATACATCGTCGCCCAGACCTACAACGTCGATGGCGGAAACTGGATGAGCTGATGCTCGTTCGAAAATCGTCACACACTGAGCACGAGGCAGACCTCATGACCACGAAGCTCTCGGCCGCCTCGCTCGGCGCAATTGCGCCGAGTGCGGTCATACCCGCTTACGCGCCGTCGGACCTTTCCCCCGGTATCTTGCATTTCGGCGTTGGCAACTTCCACCGCTCGCATCAGGCGGTCTACCTCGATGCCCTTTTCAACATGGGAGAAGGGCAAGACTGGGCGATCGTGGGCGCCGGCGTCATGGACGGCGACAAGGATATCAGGGAGCGGCTGAAGGCGCAGGACTATCTGACCACGGTCATCGCGCAGGACGCCGACAGGAGCGAAGCGCGCGTGACCGCGGCGATGATCGACTATATCGTGCCCGGCGACACCCAAGCCATCATCGCGCAGCTTGCCGATCCCGCAATCCGGATCGTTTCCATGACGATCACCGAAGGGGGCTATTGCATCAATCCGGCTTCCGGCACCTTCGACCCGACGTATCCCGCAATCGCCGCCGATGCGGCCGCACCGGACAGGCCGAAAACGGTGTTCGGCCTGATCGTCGCAGGGTTGAAACTGAGGCGCGAGGCCGGCGTCCCGGCCTTCACCGTCATGTCTTGCGACAATCTCCCGCATAACGGGGCGATTGCGAAGAGCGTCGCCGTCGGGCTTGCCGCCCTGTCGGACAAGGGGCTTGCCGCCTGGATCGAGGAAAATGTCGCCTTTCCGAACGGCATGGTGGACCGCATCACGCCCGCGACCGGCGACCGGGAGCGCGAAATCCTCGCCCGTGATTTCGGCATTGAGGATACCTGCCCGGTCTTCTGCGAAGGCTTCAAGCAATGGGTGCTGGAGGACAATTTTCCCACCGGGCGCCCGGCGCTCGAAAAGGTCGGCGTCCAGTTCGTACCCGATGTCGCGCCTTACGAGCACATGAAGATCCGCATCCTTAACGGGGGCCATGCGGTGATCGCCTATCCGGCCGGGCTGATGGGTATCCATTTCGTGCATGAGGCAATGGAAAATCCGCTTGTGCGGGGGTTCCTGGAAAAGGTGGAGCGCGAAGAGATCATTCCCGTCGTGCCGCCTGTGCCCGATACGGATCTGGATGAATACTACAAGCTGATCGAAACGCGCTTCGCAAACCCCAAGATCGGCGACACCGTGCACCGGCTTTGCTTCGACGGATCGAACCGGCAGCCCCAGTTCATCATACCCGGAATCAAGGACCGGCTTGAAAATGGGGGCGGGATTTCGGGTCTTGCGCTGGAATCGGCTCTTTGGTGCCGCTATTGCTTTGGCGTGACCGACAGCGGCGCGGAAATTGCGCCAAACGACCCGAACTGGGACCGGCTGAGCAAAAAAGCGCGCGAAGCGAAGGCCGACCCGGCGAACTGGCTTGCCATGGACGATATCTATGGCGACGTTGGCCGCTCCGAGGTGTTCAAAAACGCCTTCGCCGGGTGGCTGTCGGCGCTTTGGGCGAATGGCACCGAATCGGTCTTGAAGGCCTATCTAGAAGACGGGACATAGAGGGAGACGCGGCATGGACTTCGGGCCGGAGGACGACAGGGCAAAGATCACAGGCGGCAAGGAGGGGCCCGTGTGAGCAGCATGTCAGGCAACGCGCCGGAACTGGTGATTTTCGACTGCGACGGCGTGCTGGTTGATTCCGAGCCCATTTCCGTTGCCGTGCTTCTGGAGATCATCGGCGAGGCGGGAGTTCACATCGACGAGGAGACGGCCTATCGCCGCTTCCTCGGCCGATCCATGGCAACGGTCGCCGGGATCATGCGCGAGGAATTCGGCCTGACGATGAACGACGGCCATTTGGAGGCCATGCGCTCGCGCCTCTACGAGCGCTTCCGCCGCGAGCTCAAGCCCATTCCCGGAGTTGCCTCGGCACTTTCAAAGATCGGTCTCCGCCGTTGCGTCGCCTCGTCCAGCCAGCCGGAGCGCATAGAATTGTCGCTTGAAGTCACGGGCCTACTGGAAAGCCTGAAGCCGCACTTATACAGTGCAACGATGGTGAAACACGGAAAGCCTGCGCCGGACCTTTTCCTTCATGCCGCGCGAGCGATGAAGACGGCACCGGAAAACTGCGTCGTGATCGAGGACAGCCCCGCCGGCATCGAGGCTGCGAAACGTGCGGGAATGCGTGTCTTCGCCTTTGTCGGGGGCGCTCACGCCGGGCCAAGCGGCCTGCGCGAAGCGACGGAGGCGCTGGGGCCTGATCTTGTGTTCGACGACATGGAGGAGCTTCCCGCGCTCCTTGGCCATACGCTTTGAACGAAGTCGCTCATATGGAAGGGGCGTTCGTCTGTGCGGTGGATGTCGGAACGGCCAGTGCACGCGCGGGTATCTTCGACGCGGCGGGAAACCTTCAGGGGCGGGCGACCCGGGAAATTTCGATCAACCGGCCGCAAGCAGGTTTCGGGGAATATGATTCTGAGGAAATTTGGGCAAGCGTCTGCTCGGCGGTCAAAAACGCCCTCATGGAATCCGGCCTGACGCCCGGCGACATATCCGCCATCGCTTTCGATGCGACATGTTCGCTTGTTGCGCGAGGACGGGAAGGGGAACAGGTCAGCATTTCGCCGTCCGGAGAAATGACGCGCGACACCATCGCCTGGTTCGACCACCGGGCGATACCGGAGGCGGACGAGTGCACCGCGACAGGTCACCGAGTGCTCGACCACCTCGGCGGCGTCATGTCGCCTGAGATGCAGACGCCGAAGCTCATATGGCTGAAGCGCAACCTGCCGCAATCCTGGGAAAAATGCGGGAAGCTTTTCGACCTCGCGGATTTCCTGACGTGGCGGGCGACAGGGCGGGACGACCGCTCCCGCTGCACGCTGACGAGCAAATGGACCTACCTTTCCCACGACAGCGGATGGCAGGAGGATTTCTTCGAGAAAGTCGGGCTCGAGGATCTGATCGAGCGTGGCGGGCTGCCGCATGGCACGGTTCCGGTCGGTGCCGCAATAGGCACGCTTACGGCCGAAGCGGCGGCGGAACTCGGGCTCGGCCCGGACTGTCGCGTGGCGGCAGGCCTGATCGATGCCTTTGCGGGTTCGCTCGGCGTGATTGGCGGCTATGAAGACGGGGAAATCGAGCGCGGCCTTGCGCTGATCGCAGGCACGTCCAGTTGCGTGATGGGTTTTTCGGGTTCCGCGCATTTCGCAACTGGTATCTGGGGGCCTTACTACGAGGCTACCTTGCCCGGCCTCTGGCTTTATGAGGCCGGGCAATCGGCGACCGGAGCGCTGCTTGACCACATCATCCGCACTCACGGCGCGGGCGGAGAGCCGGATGCACGGATGCACGAGCGCATCGTCCGCCGGATCAGCGAACTTCGGCTGCGCTCAGGCGAAGACTTCGCGGCAAACCTGCACGTGCTGCCCGATTTTCATGGCAACCGCTCGCCCTCCGGCGACCCCCATGCAAGAGGCGTCATCAGCGGGCTTTCGCTTGATGCCAGTTTCGATGGGCTGTGCAGGCTTTATTGGCGTACTGCGGTATCCATTGCGTTGGGCCTGCGCCATATCCTCGATCATCTGAACGACGGCGGGATGGACATCACATATCTGCATGTCACCGGCGGACATACGAAAAACCCGCTGCTGATGGAGCTTTACGCCGATGCCACGGGGCGTACCGTGCGCGAAAGCGAGACTGAGGATGCCGTGCTTCTCGGCACCGCTATGGCCGCCTCTTGCGCCGCCGGCATGTACGGCAGCCTTTCCGAAGCCTGCCGGAACATGCGCCGCCCCTACCGCACACGCGTGCCGAACGGCACTCTTCGCAAGGCCTACGACCGCGATTACGAGATCTTTCACCTCATGCATCGCCAACGCAGCGAACTTGAAAAGATCAGCAATAAATCAGCGCGCACAGGCAGGCTCATGCCGTAACCGGCAATATGCCGCCGGTGGAGCGCGTGATCTCATCGGCCGCACGGCGGATGAGCGCGCCGAACTCACGATCCCTTTCCGGCCTGACGCGCACCGACGGGCCGGACAGGGAGACACCGGCGACCGCTTCGCCATAGGCATTGAAGACCGGAGCGGCGATGCAGCGCATGCCCTCCGTTCGTTCCTCGTTGTCGACGGCGAAGCCGCGCGAGTGTATTTCTGCAAGTTCCGCCATGAAGGCGTCCCGCTTGGTGATTGTCGTATCGGTGAAGCGCGGCAAATCATCGGCCATCAGCTTCTTCACCTGCTCCTCGGGCAGGAAGGCCATGATCGCCTTGCCGATGCCGGACGCATGGCCCGGCCCGCGCGTTCCGGGCCTGAAGAATGCACGAATCGGCTCATGCGTTTCGATCTGGCTGACGAAGATAACCTCGCTCCGGTCGAGGATCGCAAGGTTCGCCGTCTCGCCGGTTTCGTTCATGATCCGCTGCATGAGCGGGCGGCTTCGCTCTGCAAGCCGGGTACGCCCGAGAAAGCTCATGCCGATGCGAAACGCCTCAAGCCCGATGTGCCAGAGCTGGCTGGCTTCGTCGAACTCCACGATCCGGTGCTTGGAAAGCGTCGTCAGGATGCGGTAGCAGGTCGCCTGCGACTGGTCGCCGGCCCGCGCGATCTCCGTCAGTGACATGCCCGAACCGGAGGCGACGATTTTCAGCACGTCGAGCGCCCGGTCGAGCGACTGGATGATCGCGCCTTGCGATTTGTCGTGAAAGGCCTTGGGGCGGCCACGGGTGCGGTTTGTCATGGCTCCTCCATTTGTTTTCCGTTGTATTATGAAATAATTTTTCAAATTATGAAAAAATGAAAAAGTACGTCATTTCAGGAAGATATACCAGAAAATCAAAAAATGAAAAAATTTTTCAAAAAAATTGCCCCTTGAGTGACGCCGAGGTAGCCTTTTTGCAAGCTGACCGCAATGGAGAAGCGCGCTACGGAGGCAGGTCATGTCCACCCAGAATCCGGTTTTCATTCCCGGCCCGACCAACATTCCCGAAGAGTTGCGCAGGGCAATCGACTTTCCTTCGATAGATCACCGCTCGCCCGCGTTTCAGGAGATGCTCGCACCCGTGCTATCCGGGCTGAAACGCATCTTCATGACCAAGCAGGGCGAAACGCTGCTCTTCCCGGGAACGGGAACCGGCGCGTGGGAAGCGGCCGTCACCAATACTCTGTCGCCGGGCGACAAGGTGCTCGCGGCGCGCCACGGCATGTTCTCTCACCGCTGGATCGACCTCTGTCAGCGCCAAGGGCTTAACGTTCAGGCGATTGAGGAGGACTGGGGCAAGGGCGCGCCTGCCGCAGCCTTCGAAGAGGTGCTGGTGGCGGACCGGAACCACGAAATTCGCGCCGTTCTCGTGACCCACAACGAAACGGCGACGGGCGTTCGCAGCGATGTCGCGGGTGTGCGCCGAGCGATCGACGCGGCCGGCCACCCGGCGATGCTGTTCGTCGATGGCGTGAGCTCCATCGCCTCGATGGACTTCCGCATGGACGACTGGGGCGTCGATATCGCGATCACCGGATCACAGAAGGGCTTCATGTTGCCGGCGGGTCTTTCGATCCTCGCCATCAGTCCGAAGGCGAAACTGGCAGTGTCCTCCGCGAAATGTCCGCGCTGCTATTTCGACTTCCGCGATATGCTGAAGCTCAACGAAAGCGGCGGCTTTCCCTACACGCCGCCGGTAAGCCTCATTCGCGGTCTCGACCTTTCGATCCGCATGCTTGAAACGGAAGGGCTGCATAATGTCTTCGCGCGGCATTTCCGGATCGCCGAAGGCGTGCGGCAGGCGGTTTCGGCCTGGGGGCTGAAGCTCTGTGCCAAAGACCAGAAGCTTTATTCCGATACCGTCAGCGCTATCCTCGTGCCAAACGGCTTCGACGGCACGCGGGTCGTGACGCATGCGGCAGAGAAATATGGCGTTGCCTTCGGCGTCGGCCTCGGCGAGGTGGCGGGCAAGGTCTTCCGCATCGGGCATCTGGGCTCGATGACCGACGTCATGGCGCTTTCCGGCATCGCGACGGCGGAAATGACGATGGCCGACCTCGGCTTTCCGATCCGCATCGGCTCCGGCGTGGCCGCGGCGCAGGAATATTACCGCACGAGCTGCGGCTTCGTTCAGACCAAGGCGGCTTGAGGGATGACCATGTCAACCGAAACGAGCGAAACGGCTTTGGCGCTGCCGACCTATGACGACGTTGTTGCCGCGCATCGCCTGATCGAGCCCCATATCCATCGCACGCCCGTCCTGACGAGCACGATGATCAACGAGCTTGCAGGAGCGGAGCTTTTCTTCAAGTGCGAAAACTTTCAGAAGGCGGGGGCCTTCAAGGTGCGGGGCGCATCGAACGCCGTCTTCGGGCTCGATGAGGAAACGGCAAAAAAGGGCGTTGCCACGCATTCTTCCGGTAACCACGCGCTTTCGCTTGCCTATGCCGCCGGGCGCAGGGGAATTCCCTGCACCGTCGTCATGCCGCATACCGCGCCGCAGGCGAAGAAGGATGCGGTGCGCGGCTATGGCGGCAGGATCGTGGAATGCGAGCCTTCGACGTCGAGCCGCGAGGCGGTCTTCGCGGAAGTCGTCGCCGAGACGGGGGCTGAATTCGTGCATCCTTACAACGATCCGCGCGTGATCGCCGGGCAGGGCACATGCTCGAAGGAACTGGTCGAGGACATTCCTGGGCTTGACGCTGTTATCGCGCCGATCGGCGGCGGAGGCATGGTGTCGGGCACTTGCCTGACGCTTTCGACTATCGCTCCGGAAACAGAGATCTTCGCCGCCGAGCCCGAACAGGCGGACGATGCCGCGCGCAGTTTCCGTGCCGGTTACATTATCGCCGACGACGCCCCGCAGACGGTAGCCGACGGGCTGAAAGTGCCGCTCAAGGAATACACCTGGCACTTTGTTTCCAATTACGTGAGCGACATTCAGACCGTATCCGAGCAGGAAATCATCGATGCGATGAAGCTCATCTGGAAACGGATGAAAATCGTCATGGAACCGAGCAGCGCCGTGCCACTCGCCGCGATCCTGAAGAACCCATCCGTCTATCGCGGCAAGCGCGTGGGCGTGATCATTACCGGCGGAAATGTCGATCTCGACAAGCTGCCCTGGATGTGAAGCGAAGGACGCAGGACATGAACATGCAGACGAAGCTTGAAAACCTCGAAGTCGGTTACGATGTCCCGGCACTTCCGGGCATGGACGAGGCCGATATCCAGACGCCCTGCCTTGTGGTGGATCTCGACGCGCTGGAACGCAACATCAAGGCGATGGCCGCATTCTGCCGCGAGATGGGCGTTCGCCATCGCGTTCACGGAAAGATGCACAAATCCGTCGATATCGCGCTTTTGCAGGAAAAGCTTGGCGATGCCGTCGGTGTGTGCTGCCAGAAGGTGAGCGAGGCGGAGGTTTTCGCGCGCGGCGGTATCAAGGATGTTCTCGTCTCCAACCAGGTGCGGGATGCCGCCAAGATCGACCGGCTGGCGCGCCTGCCCAAGCTGGGTGCGCGGACGATTGTCTGTGTCGACGACATCGACAATGTCGCCGATCTTTCCGCAGCTGCGATCAGGCACGGAACGACCATAGAATGCCTGGTCGAAATCGATTGCGGCGCCGGGCGCTGCGGCGTTTCCGCCGGACAGCCGGTCGTCGAATTGGCGAAAGCGATCGATGCGGCGGAGGGCCTGAGGTTTTCCGGCATCCAGGCTTATCAGGGCGCGATGCAGCACATGGAAAACTATGAAGACCGCAAGGAGAAGATCGATATCGCGGTCGCCATGGTGAAAGAGTCCATCGATCTTCTGAAGGCGGAAGGCCTTGAATGCGACATCGTCGGCGGCGGCGGCACAGGCTCCTATTATTTCGAGGGAAATTCCGGCGTCTACAACGAGTTGCAATGCGGCTCCTACGCTTTCATGGATGCCGACTATCAGCGTATCCGCGATGAAAAGGGCGAGCGGATATCGGAGTTCGAGAACTCCCTGTTCATCCTGACGTCCGTGATGAGCCACGCAAAGCCCGACAAGGCGATCTGCGACGCGGGATTGAAGGCCCAGTCCGTCGACAGCGGGCTTCCTTACGTCTTTGGGCGTGACGACGTGGAATACATCAAGTGCTCCGACGAGCATGGCGTCATCTCCGACCCGAACGGTGTGCTCAAGATCAACGAGAAGCTGAAGCTGGTGCCCGGCCACTGCGACCCGACGTGCAATGTCCACGACTGGTATGTTGGCGTCCGCGACGGCAAGGTGGAAACGCTCTGGCCGGTTTCCGCGCGCGGCAAGGCCTATTGACCGCGGTTTCTGATGTTACATGCAGGAGACGAACGATGAATGATGTCGGCCCGGCCGGTGGGCACGAAATCCTGATCATGTCCGAGGAGATTTGCGAGGAACTCGTCGGTCGCCAGGATGCCTTTGAAGCGGTCGAGGGCGTTTTCGCGGCAATGGCGCGGGGCGAGGCCCGTAACTTCCCCGTCGTGCGCGAAGCGCTTGGTCATGCCGATGCGCTTTACGGCTTCAAGTCCGGCTTCGACCGTTCTGGCATGGTGCTGGGCGTGAAGTCCGGCGGCTACTGGCCGGGAAACGCTGCGCGCGGGCTTACAAACCACCAGTCCGCCGTGCTGCTGTTCGATCCCGACACGGGCCGCCTCAAGGCTGTCGTCGGCGGGAATTATCTGACAGCCGTGCGCACAGCGGCGGCGTCCGCCGTTTCCATCGCTCATCTTGCCCGCGAAGACGTGAAGGTTCTCGGCATCGTCGGCGCAGGGCACCAGTCG
The DNA here is from genome assembly GCF_013266695.1 of Hongsoonwoonella zoysiae. Lineage (GTDB taxonomy): Bacteria > Pseudomonadota > Alphaproteobacteria > Rhizobiales > Stappiaceae > Hongsoonwoonella > Hongsoonwoonella zoysiae. The sequence continues at coordinate 217,744 of NZ_JABRXF010000001.1, read as the reverse complement.
GCTTTTCAGTTGCGAGCTGCCGCTGAAATGCGCGGGTTCGAGAAGGTCGTCGCCTGGAACCGCAGCCCGGATAAGCTGGAGTATCTTTCATCAGTGGCCGCGGAACTGGGACTATCCTTCGAAAGCGTCACGCTGAAAGAGCTGGGCCGGCAGGCTGATGTCATCATCACCATCACCTCGTCCTTCGAACCGATTTTACGCGGGGAATGGGTGAAGCCCGGCACGCATATCGCCTGCATGGGAACGGATACGAAGGGCAAGCAGGAGGTGGACGCCGCGCTTGTCACCGCAGCGCGCCTCTTCACCGATGAGGTCGCCCAGTCGATTTCCATCGGCGAGGCGCAGCACGCGGTGGCCGCAGGCCTCGTTGCCGAAGCCGATATCACGCCGCTTGGCGACGTCATCAATGGCATACATCCGGGGCGCGCGAACGACAATGAGATTACCCTTTTCGACGGTACGGGTGTAGGCCTGCAGGACCTTGCCGTTGCCGAGGCCGCCATGCGCAAGGCCGTGAGCGGGGGCAGGGCAAGCGTTGTCGGAGGAACGTATCCCGCAAAAGGTGGGCGGCCCTCATGATCGGAAATCGGCTTTGTCGATACGATCAATCGGCCAGGTAATGTTTATCGAAATTACTCGTTCAGAATTGTATCTGGGCAGATCTCGTTTACGGCAGCCATGATCCTGGAAGCATCATTGGAGACGGATACGTAATTTCCGCCCAAAGACGAGATCAATTCTTTATGGAAAGGGTCTGGCTCTCCATCATCCGTAATTTCAACGAGGGATACCCTGTCTGGTAAGCGGAAGATCGCGGCGGCGAGGTAGGGCGAGGTTGGCCCGACCAGGCAGGCAGCGTTTGCAACGCCTTTGACGATCTCGCCAAGTCTGGCCCGCTCGGGGGCCACGAATTGAACCTGATCCGCGTCAAACTTCGGGTCCTGCCGGAACGCTTCGACATACTCGGACTTCGCGAAGGAGCCTTCGTTCGGGGCCAGGAAAACGACAGAATTCGAAGTGGTGGAACGAACGTCAAACGTTTTTCTCGCGCGTTCCGCGGTTTTGGATATGACGGATCCTGAAGGTACAGGGAAATCCAGTTCGTATATCCGCCCCGCTTTTACGAATTCCCGCTGCCAGGTCATCAGTGTCGGCCCGGGCAGGAAGTAGCCTGCTTCGAGAGCGTCCTGCATGTGAGGCAGCGCGCCGATATTCAGGCTTACGAAAAGCGGCGTTTCTTCCGGGATCCCGGCCTCTTCGAACAAGGCCCTGTTTGCCAGGACAACCAGGCAAAGTGTCCGAAAATTCGCCGGGAGTGCATGGTTGACGGCCACAATGGCGTCATAGGCGCGCCCTTTGCGCGTAACAACCGCCTTGATGCCGGGAAATTGGGGCTGAAAAAACTCTGCTCTTTGCTGCGGCCGGTTTTTTACCATTCCGCGCTTGCAGAATATCTCCCCCGAATTGCATTCGACGCCCAGATCGCCTTCATAAAGATATAAGGATGCGTAGGTCGAAAAAGCACTGTTTTCGGATTTCGAAGTTACTGAAAAATCCGTCTTTTTCTTCTGAAAGTCGCTTTGCGTGGCGGCGGGAAGTATTCTGCGGGTCCAGAGGACGATTTTTTCTTTTATCGCAGTCATATTTTTTCAGTAGGCCGTTGGCCCGTCCTCTGGTTTCGCGAGGTCCGCAATCCCGCACTCCTGCTTCTCGTATCCTTCCAGATCGAACTCTTGGCAATACCGCCGGATTCATGAGTTCATGATCTCGCACACATGATAATCGCCAAAGCTATGCCGGCGAACAGTGATACACAGTAGCGCAACCATTCGCCGCCTCCGGTGTCAAATCCGGCCCAACCACGAATGATCAAAATCGGAATTCTTCCATGAAGCATTACAGGATCGCCGCCATTCCCGCCGATGGGATCGGGCCCGAGGTGATCGCCGCGGGACTCCAGGCACTCGAAGCGCTGGAAAAGCGCGATGGCGGTTTCTCGCTCGACGTAACGCATTTCGACTGGGGTTCGGAGCGTTACAAGCGCACCGGCGCGTTGATGCCCGAAGACGGCCCGCAGCAATTGAAGGAATTCGATGCGATCTTCTTCGGCGCCGTGGGCGCACCGGACGTGCCGGACCATGTGACGCTCTGGGGCTTGCGCCTGCCGATCTGCCAGGGCCTGGACCAATACGCGAACGTGCGGCCGACCAGAATCCTGCCGGGGATCGCATCCCCTCTGGCGGGTGTCGGGCCCGGCGATCTCGACTGGGTGATCGTGCGGGAAAACTCGGAAGGCGAATATTCCGGCCATGGTGGCCGTGCACACAAGGGGTTTCCTGAAGAAATCGGCACCGAAACCGCGATTTTCACGCGCGCCGGCGTAACGCGCATCATGAGGTTCGCCTTCGGGCTGGCGCTGTCGCGCCCTCGCAAAATGTTAACGGTGGTTACGAAATCGAACGCCCAGCGGCACGGCATGGTGATGTGGGACGAGATCGCCGCCGAAGTGGCGCGCGAGTTCCCGGATGTGACCTGGGACAAGATGCTGGTCGACGCCATGACCGTGCGAATGGTGAAGGACCCACGGAGCCTCGACACGATCGTCGCGACCAACCTGCACGCCGATATCCTGTCGGACCTTGCGGGCGCCCTGGCCGGCAGCCTCGGCGTTGCGCCGACCGCCAACATCGATCCTGAACGCCGTTTCCCGTCCATGTTCGAGCCCATCCACGGATCGGCCTTCGACATTGCCGGAAAGGGCATCGCGAACCCGGTCGCGACATTCTGGACCGCGTCCCGAATGCTCGACCATCTGGGCGAGACGAAGGCGGCGGAGCGGCTGATGATTGCCGTGGAAAAGGTTTGCGAAGCCGGGATCATGACACCCGACATCGGCGGAAATGCAACCACTCAGGAAGTGACCGACGCGGTCTGCGATGCCATCCGGGGGGCGAATTTCTGAAGCCCCGCAAACAGGTTGGGGCGCGCGGAAAAACCGCATGGTCGCGGTCGTTCCGCCCGCGCCTGCTGAGGTTCATGCGTCGCGCTTCATGATCCACTCGACCTCCGGCGCCGGCACGAACCGCCACTTGCGCAAGGGGCCGGCCATGACGTTGAGATAATACATCTCGAAGCCGTAGGGCGCGCCGCATGGGTGGTGTCCACGCGGGACAAGCACCACATCGCCATCGGCGACCGCCATCGTCTCGTCGAGTTGGCCATCGTCGGTGTAAACCCGCTGGATGCCGAACCCCTCAGCCGGGTTCAGGCGGTGGTAATAGGTCTCTTCCAGATAGGTGATGCGGGGGTAATCGTCCTCGTCATGCCGGTGGCTCGGGTAGGAAGACCAGTGTCCGGCGGGGGTGAAAACCTCGGTGACGAGAAGCGCGTCGCAGTAGTCCTCATTTTCCATGGCGATGTTGTTGATGTGGCGCGTATTCGTTCCCTTGCCGCGCTCCGTCAGCGTGATGCCGTCCGGACCGATCCTGCGCGCCTCGTGCCCGCCCTTGCCGGGAGCGGAGCAGACGGCGATGACGCAGTCGGTCTCGGCGACCGCTCCCCATTCGGTGCCGTTCGGCAGGTAGAGGCAATGCGGCGGCGACTTCTCGAAGACATTCATTCGCTCGCCGAGAACGCCCCAGTCCTGCCCCGCGCCCCGGATTGCGGCTTTCCCCTCGACCATGACGAGGATCACCTCGCGCTCGCCCGTCGCTTCCGCCGCCGTATCGCCCGCGCGAAGGCGGTAGAGCGAAAAGCCGACGTATCGCCAGCCGGCCGTTTCTGGCGTGATCTCGTGAACCTTGCCGCGGGTTCCGAAAGGCTTTCTCAAAAGATCGGTCATGTCGTGCTCTCCGCTCAGCTGCGGCTTTCGATGGTCAGGCCGGATCGTGCGCAGATCTCGACAATGTGGTCGTAGCCCTTCTTGGAGTATTCGTATGGCGGGGCCTTCGCGGGATCCTGCTCCGCTTCGACGACGATCCAGCCCGCGTAGTCCATCGCCTTGAGTTCATCCGCGATGGGCTGGAAATCGATGGCGCCATCGCCCGGCACGGTGAAGGCACCGGCGATCACCGCATCGAGAAAGCTCTTGTCGTTATCCCGAACGTCGCGGATCACGTCGGGACGCACATCCTTGAAATGGACGTGCAGAACCCGCTCGCGCCACTTTCTGAGCGTGCCCAGCACGTCGCCTCCGCCGAACCAGAGATGCCCGGTATCGTAGAGCAGGTGCACCTCCTTCGGCGTGAACTCCATCAGCCGGTCGATGTCTTCCCCATCTTCGATGAAGGAGCCCATGTGGTGGTGATAGGCGAGCGGCACGCCCTCATCGGCCATCCATTTCGCAAGTTCGCCAAGTTTGAGCCCATAGGCCTTCACGGCATCCCGGTCGAGTTTCGGACGGTTGTTGACGGGTGTACCGATGTCGCCTTGCACGGTATTTGAGCATTCGGCGTAGACGATGCAGGGCGCATTGAGGGCGGCGAATTGGCGAACCTGCTGGCGCACGGCCTGCTTCTCGGTCTCAACGTCGTTGATGAGAAGATTGCCTGAGCACCATCCGCCGCAAAGCGCGATGTCGTATTTTTCCAGATAAGCCCGCAGCGCCTCGGTCTCCTGGGGCATCCGCCGGCCACGCTCGACACCGGTGTAGCCGATCTCGCGCGCCTCGCTCAGCGCCTGTTCCATCGTGTAGTCGGCCGTCAGGTCCGGCAGGTCGTCGTTCTGCCATGCGATGGGCGAAATGCCTATCTTCACACTCATTCCCGATGATCCTCAGTCGGCGCGCTGAAGCGCGGTCTGTTTGACATAATTCGCCCGGGCTTCCTTCACTTCCGCCCGTTTGGAAACTTCGGGCACCGCGACGTCCCACCAGTGCCCGCCGGCACCGGTGCCTGGATAGGGGTCGGTGTCGATGACGATGACGGAGGGGACGTCCCTGCCGCGCGCCTCATCGATCCTTGCCTCCAGATCGGCAATGTCGGATGCCTTGACGGCGTGTGCCCCCATCGCGGCGGCATGCGCCACGAAATTGATCTCCGGCTGCGCTTCGACGTTGGCGGAGGCGTAGAGATTGTTGAACTCCGCACCGCCGGTCGCCATTTGCAGCCGGTTGATGCAGCCGTATCCACGATTGTCGGTCAGGATGATGGTGAACGGCACCTTGCGCATCACCGCCGTTGCCAGTTCGGAATTGGCCATCATGTAGCTGCCGTCGCCGACGAAGCAGATAACGTCGGCTTCCGGCCTCGCGAGCTTGATGCCCATGGCACCCGCGATTTCGTAGCCCATGCAGGAAAAGCCGTATTCCATGTGGTAGCCGCCCTGGCTCGACCGCCACAGCGTGTGAAGCGCGCCTGGCATCGTGCCCGCGGCGCACATCACCAGCGTGTCGGGCGTCGCCTGCCGCTGCACGGCGCCGATCACTTGCGCATCGGTGGGAGGGCCCTGCCGGTTCGGCGCGGCCATGACGGCGTCGGTCGTCTCAAACCAGGCGGCGCGGGCTTCACGGTCGCGGTCGGGCCAGCGCTTGTCGCCAAGCATGGCCTCCATCCTCTCGAGCGCCACCTTCGCATCGGCAAGAAGAGGAAGCGCGCCATGCTTGGCCGCGTCGTAACCCGTGACGTTGATCGACACGAGCTTACGAGCGGGGTTGGCGAAGACGGTCCAGGAGCCCGTGGTGAAATCCTGGAAGCGCGTGCCCACACCAAGGATCAGGTCGGCCTGGGCGAGAGCGGCGTTCGCCGCGTCCCCGCCGGTGACGCCGGGAGAACCGAGGTTCACTTCTTCTTTCCAGTCGATTGCCCCTTTCCCCGCCTGGGTCTCGGCCACCGGAATGTTGTGCTTTTTCGCGAAGTCGAGGAGCGTTTGCTCGGCGCAAGAATAGAGCACCCCGCCGCCGGCGACGATCACTGGGCGTTCGGCGGCTTTCAGCGCCGCGACAACCGCCTCCAGTTCCGCCCGGTCGGGCTCGGGCCGGCGGATACGCCATATCCTGGGCTCGAAGAAGCTTTCCGGATAGTCATGGGCCTCTGCCTGCACGTCCTGGCAGAAGGCAAGCGTCACGGGACCGCATTTTGCCGGATCGGTCATCGTCTGCAGCGCGCGCGGAAGCGCGCTCAAAAGCTGTTCGGGGCGTGAAATCCGGTCGAAATAGCGGGAAACGGGCCGGAAACAGTCGTTGGCGCTGACGGTCCCGTCGTCGAAATCCTCGATCTGCTGAAGCACCGGGTCGGGCGCGCGGTTCGCGAAGATATCGCCCGGGATCAGGAGAACCGGCAGCCGGTTCGCGTGGGCGAGGGCGGCGGCGGTGACCATGTTCGTGGCGCCTGGGCCGATGGAGGAGGTCACGGCCATCGCGCGGCGGCGCTTCGACGCCTTGGCGAAGGCGATTGCCGTGTGGGCCATGGTCTGCTCGTTCTGCCCGCGCCAGGTCGGAAGCGCGTCGCCGATCCCGTGCAATGCTTCCCCGAGCCCGGCCACATTGCCGTGTCCGAAGATCGCCCACACCCCGTCGATGAAGCGCACGCCGTCTTCATTCATCTGGACGGAGAGCCATTTTACCAGAGCTTGGGCGGCGGTGAGGCGGATGGTCTTGTTCATTTGGCTTCCCCAGCGGCCCGGGAGCGGGCCTCGTCCCATATGCGGCAAAGCCGCGTGTAGTTGTCGGCCATCATGCGGACGGCCTCTTCATCGGTGATCATGCCGGCCATCCAGTCGCGTGCCGCCTGACCGAAGATCGTGCGGCCGACCGCAAATCCCTTTACGAGCGGCTGCCCGGCGGCAAGCGCGAAGCTGGCGGCCAGTTCGTCTTCCGGCGCATCGAGGCCCAGCACCACGATGCCACGGGTATGCGGGTCGTTCCGTTCGATGGCGTCGACGGCTTGCTGCCAGGCGGCTTCGGTCTTGAACGGTTCGAGCTTCCACCAGTCTGGGTAGACGCCGAGATCGTAGAAACGCTGGATTACCATGGCGCTCGTATCGTCATCGACGGGCCCGCATTTGGAGGGGATCACCTCCAGCAGGAACTCGAGATCGTTTCGCCGGGCGGCGTGGAAAATGCGCAGCACCGTCTGCTCCTGCGCTTGCCACATGCCCTCATCGTCATCCGGATGGCAGAAGCACAGGCACTTCACCACCTGATTGCGCGGCCATTCCCTGAGCCGGCCGTAATCGGGGCCAATCTGCGGCTCGAGCGCGAGCGGCCGGGAGCCCGGCCATTCGACCGGGCGGCCGATCCACAGGCCTGTGCCGGCAGCCTTGTAGAGGGCATCACGGCCGAGCCGGCCATCGCAGAGAATGCCGTAGCCCGCCGCACCGCCCTGGACACCAAGAGCGGCTTTTAGGCACAACTCCTTGAACCGGCCGATCTTTTCGTTCGTCGCGCCGTCCATTTCCTCCATCTGGAGGCGATGGTCGAAGGCGAAGACCCGCATCGTCGACCAATCGCCCTTGCGGTTCGTCGCCCAATGGATCTGTTCAAGCTCCACGTCGTTTCGCAGATCCGGCCGTATGATCCCCCGCCGGAAGAAGAACTGCATCTCTTCCCAACTCGGATAGGCCGGGGTGCAGCCGTGCCGGCTGACCGCGAAGGCGCCGCAGGCGTTGGCGTATTTGAGCGCGGTCGGCCAGTCCTCACCGTCGAGCCAGCCTTTCAGCAGGCCGGACATGAACCCGTCACCCGCGCCGAGGACGTTGAAGACCTCGATCGGGAAGCCGGGGCCGCTCTCGCCCTCATTCAGCGTGTCCGCCACCTCGCCGGCGAAGGCCACAGCCCCAAGCGGGCCGCGCTTGCACACGAGCGTCGCTTTCGAGACGGCACGCACCGCGCGCAGCGCCGCCACCGTGTCGGTGGTGCCGCCCGCGATATGAAATTCCTCTTCGGTGCCGACGATCAGGTCGAAGAGGTGCAGGGTCGACTGCAGCTTGGACGTGACCCGCTCGCTGGCGACGAACCGGCTCTCGCCCTCGCCATGACCCGCGACGCCCCACAGGTTCGGCCGGTAGTCGATATCGAGCGCGGTTTTCATCCCCGCCTCGCGCGCGATTTCGAGAGCCTTTATCGTGGCGGCTTCCACGCGCGGGTGGCTCAGATGGGTGCCGGTGGCCACGACCGCGCGCGCCTCGCGGATGAAGTCCGGATCGATGTCGTCAACCGTAAGGCCCATGTCGGCGCAGTTCTCGCGATAGAAGATCAGCGGGAACTGCTCTTGGTCGCGGATGCCGAGCAGGACAAGCGCCGTCAGACGCTCGGGATCGGTTTTGACACCGCGGGTGTCGACGCCCTCACGTTCAAGCTGCTCGCGGATAAAGCGGCCCATATTCTCGTCACCGACAGCGGTGATGACCGCCGACTTCAGCCCCAGTCGCGCTGTACCGCAAGCAATGTTGGTGGGAGAGCCTCCGATGTACTTGTCGAAGGAACCCATGTCTTCGAGGCGGCCGCCGATCTGTGCTCCGTAAAGGTCTACGGAGCTTCGGCCGATGGTGATCAGATCAAGGGTTTTGGGCATCAGACCGTCCCGCCAAGCGAGCCTTCGAGTTCGGCAAGTTCTTGGCCGCCCGCCATCAGGTCCTGCAGCTCTTCCGGCGAGATCTCGCCCCGCTTCGCCGTGCCGAGCGTCTTGCCCCGGTTGAGCACCGTGAACCGGTCTCCCACTGCCAGGGCATGGCGCACGTTATGGCTGATGAAGACCACGCCGATCCCCTGTTTGCGCACCTTGTCGATGGTGGCCAGAACGTTCGACGTCTGCCGCACGCCAAGGGCCGAGGTCGGCTCGTCGAGGATCAGGATCTTGGCGCCGAAATACACCGCGCGCGCGATCGCGACCGTTTGCCGTTCGCCACCCGAAAGGGTCCCCACGGCCTGGTCGGGGGCGCGCAGGTTGATGCCCATACGGCGCATCTCCTCCATGGTCGTCGCGTTCATTTTGTCGATGTCCAGCCGCTTCAGCGGCCCGCTGCCCTTCGTCGGCTCGCGTCCCATAAAGAAATTCCGCGTCACGCTCATCAGCGGGATCATGGCTAGATCCTGAAACACGGTCGCAATTCCGGCTTCCATCGCATCGCGAGGGCTGTCGAAGGACATGGGTTTGCCTTCGAAATAGATCTCGCCCTTCGTAGGCTTGTGTACACCGGACATGGTCTTGATGAAGGTGGATTTGCCGGCGCCGTTGTCTCCGAGAAGGCAGTGGCATTCGCCCGGCTTCACATCGAAGCTGACGCCGGCAAGTGCGATGATGTTGCCGAAGTGCTTCTCGATGTCTTTCATTTCAACGATGGGCGCGCGATCCGGCACATCGCCGTGGTGGAATTTTGTGTCTTCGGACATCTCAACGCTCCCCCGTCACGCGCTTGCGAATCGCGTTGTTGAACAGAACTGCGATCAGCAGCATTCCGCCGAGAAACACCTGGAACCAGTCCTGGTCGAAGGAGGTGTAGGTCAGGCCGATGACCACCATCCCGAAGATGGTTGCCCCGAAGAATGCGCCGATTGCGGAACCGTAGCCGCCAGTCAGAAGGCAGCCGCCGATGACCGCGGCGATAATCGCTTCGAACTCCTTCTGGAAACCACGGCGCGCGTCAGTCGAACCAGCATCCATCACCGTGATGATCGCCACCAGTGCCGCGCAGCATGCGGTCACCATGAAAAGCGAGATCTTGACCTTGCGCACGGGCACGCCCGAATTCGTGGCGGCGTTGGCGTCTCCGCCCGCAGCGAAAATCCAGTTTCCGACGGGTGTGCGAAGCAGAACCCAGGTTGCCAGGAGCGCAATGATCAGAAACCAGACGATCTCGATAGGAAAACCGGGAACCTTCGGCGCGCCGTTCTTGAAGGTTTCGATCAGCCCGTTTTCCGCGAGCCATGCGAACAGTCCGCCGAAAGCATCGCCGGAAAAGAACGGGGCGAGCCAATCACCTTCGACCGCATCGCGCACGCCGCGAAGCTGCGTCGAGCCGCCGGTGGCGAGCTTCAACCCCACGAGAGACAGACCGCGAAGGATGAAAAGGAAGGCCAGCGTCACAATGAACGACGGCAAGCCGGAGCGGATGACGATGAAGCCGTTAAGTGAACCCATCAGTGCGGCGAAGGCGAATGTCGCGGGAATCGCGATGCTGAGCGGCAAACCCATGGTCACGGTGGCGGCTGCGAAGAAGAGGCCGGCGAAAGCCACCATCGAACCGATGGAGAGATCGAACTCTCCGCCGATCATCAAGAGTGCGGCGCCGATGGCCAGGATTCCGAGCTGCGAGGCGGGCGTCATGAAGTTGACCACGCCAGACAGCGTGAACATTGCGGGGTCGGCCGTCGCAAGAAAGAAGGCCGTCACGAGAATGACGCCGGCGATGGCACCCAGTTCCGGACGTTTCATCAGGCGAGCGCCGAAACCCTCACTTTTGAGACGTTCGTCCACGGCGGATTGAGACGTGCTGTCCGACATTGGTTTCCTCCCTTGGCACGCTGATGCAAAAGGGCCGTGGCGGGTTCACACACCACGGCCCCCTTTGCCGCATGAAAGCGTCGCGGCTTAGCGAATTCCCTGCGCCGACAGTTCGATCACCTGGCCGGCCTTGTCGGCGGTGATCAGGTTCGGGCCCGAAGGAACGTTGCCACCTGGAATGAGGCCGTATTTGGCGTTCAGTGAAAGGAAAACGACCGGGAGATAACCCTGCAGGAACTGCTGCTGGTCGATCGCGAAAGCGGCATTGCCGTCCACAACCGATTGCAGGAAGCTTGCGGACATATCGAAGGTTCCGACATTCACATCGCCGGTACGGCCGACGGCTTCTACGGCTGCGACCGCCGGTTCGCCCACCGTGCTCGCGCCAAGGCCCATGACGGTGTCGATATCGGGGTTCGATTCAAGCGCGGCGCGAATCTTCGCCTCGACCTCGGCCGGATCGTTGGAGGTCGGAAGAACCTCGACCGTTCCGCCGAAGCCCTTGGCGAAACCTTCGCAACGCAGGTCGAGAGCGACGTTTCCGACTTCCTGGTTGACGCAGATCGCGTTGGTACCGCCCATCTCGGCCAGCTTCACGCCGGCGGCTTCACCGGCCGTGAACTCGTCCTGGCCGACATGGAGCAGAGCACCCAGCTTCTTCGAAACGTCCGAGCCGGAGTTCATCGAAATCACCGGAATACCCGCGGCGACGGCACGCTCGATCGACGGGCCGAGCGCATCCGCGTCGGGGATCGAGACGACCAGGCCGTCCGGCTCCTGGTTCACGGCCGCGTCGATCATCTGGCTCATCTGAACCATGTCGAAGGTTTCGGGCGAGCGGAACTCGACGTTCGCGCCCGTATCCTTGGCGGCTGCGTCGACGCCGTTTTTCACGACCGACCAGAACGGGTCGTTGGCCTGGCCGTGCACGACGACGAGGATGTCCTCGGCGACAGCCGGTGCGGCGAAACTCATCGCCGCAACAAAGGCGGCCGTCTTGAAGAATTTGGTCATGATACCTCCCTGATACCTCAACGGGGTCACTCCTCCCCCTTTGGAAATCCGGCTTGCACCGGGTGCTTACTCCATCATCGCCCGATAGGATGGAATATTTATTCCATTTACGGTGAATCAGGCGAACTGTCAACTCCGTTTCTGTAAAGCCCCGACGGCAACGGCCAATGTCGTAGTCAAGGTGATGGATGCGTTCAAGGCACGAAAGCCGGCAACTTCGTCCTCTCGCGCAATCAGCATTTCGCTGGCCCATTCGGCAATCGGGCAGCGCTCGGAATCCGTAAGGCCGAAGACCGTGATGCCCTGCTTGGCCGTGGTTTCGGCAAGTCGGACGGTCTCCTCGGAAAATGGGGCGTACGTCACGGCAAAGAGCGCGTCTTCGGGGAAGATCGTTCCAGCGGTATTGAGCATGCCCGCGCCGTAGTGCAGGTTTGCCGCAACGCCCAGCTTGTCGAAGAGATATGACATGCTGCTTACCACGGCAAAGGCGCGGCGCAGGCCAACCAGATGCACAACGCGTGCCGAAGCCATCCCGCGCGCAATGCGGTCCAGCCGATCTGTCGTCACCGTGTTTGCCAATGATATCAGTGATTTATGCCCTGATTCCGCGAAATCCGCCAGCAGCCGTCCGGTCCCTATCGCGCCTTCCTCGCGCAGGTTCGCGAGGCGCTCTTCGTAGTTCGGCCGGAACTCGGTGTAACGGGCGCGGAAAAGATCCTGCATTTCGGAGTAGCCCGAAAAGCCGAGCGCCTGGCAAAACCTCATGTACACCGACGGCGCCACGCCCGATGCTCCAGCCATTTCTGAAACGGTCGACACGGCTACCAGATGCAGGTGGCGGCGTGTAAAGCTGGCGCATTGCTTCAGTCGCTTGGGCAAGCCGTCGATCGTGCCATCCAGCTTCTCCAACAGTTCGGACACGCTGCCTGGCGCTGCCTGAAGTGGGGTTTGTTCGCTCATGCGCATCTCCTGGCTTGACAGGGCCAGCATAGCGGTTCATCACCAAATTGGAATAAAAATTCCATAATTGAGGAAGACATGGAACACGGCTCCGGGCTTATCTGTAATGGTCTCACGTGCAAGGCTCACACCCTTGCCTGTCGCGCGGCAGGCGCTATGCCGGCGATCTCAAGGCCGTCGAAGCTGTTGTCTTTCTCCGCACGGCCGCCGCAAAGGGCAATGCGTTTCCCGATATTGCCGGCGCGCTCGGCCCCGAACACGTAACCCAGGCCTTCGGCGACCCGGTCCGGTAGCACCGCTGCGCCATTATGTGAAAGGAAAACCCATGAAAGTCGCACTCTTTGGCGCGGGCCGCATCGGCAAGGTTCACGCCGCCTCGATCAAGACCGACCCCCGCTCGGAACTTGTCGCCGTCACCGACGTCGTGAGCGAGGCTGCCGACGCGTTGGCCCTCGAGCACGGCATAAAAGCCCGCTCCGCCGGCGATATTCTTGCCGACGCTTCCATCGACGCGATTCTCATCGCTTCTTCCACGAACACCCACGCGGACCTGATAGAGGCTGGGGTAAAGTCGAACAAGGCGATCTTTTGCGAAAAACCTATCGATTTGTCGCTCGAGCGTGCGCTTGGCATCCGGAAGGTTGCTGCGGGCCACGGCAAGCCGGTAATGATGGGCTTCAACCGTCGTTTCGATCCGAACTTCGCTGCCCTGAAGGTTGCTCTCGACAGCGGCGAAATCGGCAAGGGCGAGCTTCTGGCCGTCACCTCCTACGATCCAGCCCCGCCGCCGGTAAGCTATATCAAGGTGTCGGGCGGGCTTTTCCGCGACATGATGATCCACGATTTCGACATGTGCTCCTTCCTCTTCGGGTTGCCAAAGACGGTTATGGCGCATGGCTCCTGCCTCGTCGATCCGGAGATCGGTAAAGCAGGCGATGTCGATACCGCCGTCGTTGTCATGACCTACGAAGACGGGCGTATCGCCACGATCCGCAACTCGAGGCGCGCGCCTTATGGCTATGACCAGCGGGTGGAAGTTCTTGGGTCCGCAGGCACGCTGGCGGCGGAGAACGAGATCGAGAACACCGTGGTAAAGTCCACAGCCGCCGGCGTCATGTCCGCCAAGCCGGTCTATTTCTTCCTCGAACGTTACATGCGCGCCTATGCGATCGAATGGTCGGCCTTTGTCGATGCCTGCGTTGATGGAAAGCCGGTTCCCGCCGGTATCCAGGATGGCGTCAATGCCCTTGCGCTGGCAGAAGCTGCCAACCGCTCGTTGTCCGAAGGACGCCCCGTCGAGGTCACGCCCGGCCTGACCGGAGCATGATCCATCGCCTTTACGCTCGCCGCTTGCGCGGAGATGCTTTAGCGGGAAAGGCCCATTGAATGGTGCTGTGCAGGGCTCCACGAAATGGGCTTTCAGGCCGGCCTGTGAAACTGGTTCGATAGCGATCTGGGCAAGCTGGCGAGATCAGGCACGCCCTCCTTGATCATGAGCGGATATCTCCATGGCCGCCTGGCGGGGGATGAAGGGGCTGGCATTCTCCTTGTTTCGGCACGTGAAACGGCGAATGTTGGCAGGCGTTTAGGCGTTACTCGGCTGAATTTACATGGTACCGGTCTGGGCTGGAGTCTTTTTACAAAAGGTGTTCCCAAATCAGGCAGGCTCTGATTCTAACATGCCTCTCAGAAGGCATTCTTGGCACGCGGCGATCTGGCAGACGAGGAATGGGTCATCATCGCACCGCTTCTTCCGTCCGAGCGCAGGTTGCTCCGCGGAGGCGTAAACGGTTTCGACCTGCTGCATCGAAGAGCTCGACGGGGTGGCAGACCCGCCCCGCGCGCTTCTCCCGGAGCGCTTTCCGATCAGGTGATCTCACCTGATTGACAAGATAACGCTCCAGATCCAGTCCCTTGAGCATATTCTTGTCGTTCGGATCGAAATGATCCGAACGGAAAATGCTCTTGCATCTCTTTGCCGTTTCAAGCGGCATTCCAGCCGTGTTTATGAGGTCCGTGACCTTAAAGTGCGGGAACGCTGCTTGGCGCTGTCAGACATTTACTCGCGGTAGCAATGGCCAATCAAATATATTGAGCGCTACCGAATTATATTTTGCTTATTTAAGCAATTTCTATATGTGTAAATTTGAGTTTGATATATTTATATTTAAAAAATATTTGTAAATATTAATCTATATTTATAGATTGAGTAAGTTATATATTTTTTATTCTAAGGAAATTATTAATTGGGACAGAAATTGATTATTTCTTGCATCAACTTTGGATCCCAAAGTTTTGCAACTATTGACAGTCGGGCCAATCACAACAATTTGAGGTCGAAGCGGCGAGCGGTCCGCGACGGAATGTGTTAGCGCAATTGTAGAGTTTCAATTTGGTAACCTGTGCGGAAGTTGTTGAATATGAGCGATTTGAATGCCGCGAATTTTCTCAATTCAACAGATGCGCAGGCGCATAGGCGGCTTTCTCCCGGGGCGCGGGCCATCAAGGTTAGAAGCGTCCTACTGTCGAGTAGCTGCCTAGCCGCAGTAGGCTGGGCAAGTGGCGATACAGCTTTCGCGGATAGCCAGGCTCCACGCTGGCAGACCTGGCTGGAAGCCGGCGGCCAGGCGGGTGACGAGGCGGCGGCGTTCCTGGAAGGATTCGTCCCCCTTGGGCAGGATGAGGAATCGCTTGTCTTCCTCGACCTGCGGCTGACGACGGAAGATCGCGGCACGGGCTATTCCTCGCTCGGGATCGGCGCCCGGCGGATCGTCGCGCCCGATCTCGCGATCGGCGCGAACGCGTTCATCGACGGTATCCGCACGGACAACGACAATCTTTACGCCGGGCTCGGCATTGGCCTGGAAGCTTTCACCTCCCGATTCGACCTGAGGGTGAACGGCTATATCCCGCTCGGCGGCGAAGAACAGTTCGGCAGCGGAACGAGCCAGGGCGGGGTGTCGGTCGTCGGAAATTCACTGGTGGAGACGACGGTTCTCGACGACCGCGTCGAAGCTCCGCTTTACGGCATCGGGGCGGAGCTCGGTGCGCTTCTGGATTCGCCATTCAGCGATGACCAGTTCCGCGCCTACGCGGGCGCCTATCATTTCGACAGGGACGGCTTCGAACACCAGTCGGGCGCGCGTCTCGGCCTGGAATACCGCCTCGAGAACCCCTTTGGCCTTGAAGGTGCGCGCTTCACCTTCGGCGCGGAAGCCGTCTACAATCAGGATGACGAGGTCGACGGGCTCGCGACCGCGCGGCTGCGGATCCCGCTGTTCGGCGGAAGCGACGGAGAGGCGCATGACGCCCCTGCCCTTTCGGCCTTGCAGGAGCGCCTCGACGAGAGCGTGCGCCGCGAAGCGATCGTGCGCACGGGCGAGACGACACAGGCGACCGGTACATTTACCACCCCCGTCGTGAATCCTGTGACCGGCAACGCCTATGGCCATGTCCACTTCACCGACGGCAACGACAGCGCGGGCGCGGGCACGCAGGTCGACCCGACCGACCTTGCCGACGCCATCACCGACGCCGGGCAAAACGGCATCGTCGTCGCGCTCGGCGGCAACGGCACGATCGACCTTACGTCCGGCGTAATGCTTCTTCAGGGTCAGACACTTGTCGGCGGCGGCGGCTCGATCCCGGTCCAGCTCGCCAGCGGCAATGTGACGACTTTCAATTTCGGCGCGACGAACGCCGTGATCGATGGCGCGGCCGGTATCGACACGATCACGCTCGCGGACAACGTCACCATCTCCGACCTGACGATCCAGGGCGGCGCGCAAGCTATCGCTGGGGCGAATGTTTCCGATTTCACGTTGCGCGACCTCAACGTCGAGAACACCAGCGGCGACGGCATTCATGTTACCGGCGCATCAAACGCGACAATCGTGGGCATTGACTTTGCCGGGATCGGCGGGACGAACCTGTTCCTGAACAATCACGCCGCGACGATCTCCGACATCACCATCGACGGCGGAACGAACGGCATCGTCATCAACAACAATTCCGGCACGACGACGCTATCGAATATCTCGATCAGCAATGTGACCGGCGACGGCCTCGGCTTTTCCAACAACACGGGCGCGGTCGACGCGTCTGGCGTTTCCGTCGCCAATGTCGGGGACGATGGCATCGACATCGACGGCGGCGGCGCGTTCAGTTTTTCCGGCACCACGAACATCGACGGGCTCGGCGCAAACACGGCGAGCGACGGCATCGACCTGACCGGCACGTCGGGCGCGACGGTCAGCTTCGGCACCGTCAATATATCGGGCGTGGCCGACGGAGCCGGGCTCAACCTTTCCAGCGGCTTTGATGCAACAGTGACAGCCGGTACCGTCAATATATCCGGCAGCGGCACCTCGAGCGGCACCGGCGTCGACCTTTCCGGCAGCTCCAGCACTGCGAGCGTGACCATTGGCACCGGCAACACCTCCGACCTCCAAACCGGTGTGGTGCTCGGCATCAATGGTTCGGCCGGTGTCGCCGGCGAGGCGGATCTGACCTGGTCGAGCGGGACGATCGACGCCGCAACGGCGCTCGACGGCGAAGGCGTCATGGACGGACAGGGGGATTACGATTTCTCGTCCACGACCATCGACACTTTCAACTTCGCAACATTTGCCGGCACCTTTTTCGTTTCAAGCATAGGCACGGGCGACGGAACGAGCATCGCCGAAGCCGCTTCACTTGGCGATGCGATCACCTTCGCGAACACCAACATGGGCGGCGCGACCATCGTGCTGATCAACGACGGCGTCTATTCGACAACGATGACGCTGACGCTTGCCAACGACGACATCACGCTCGCTTCCTTCGGCAACGGCGCCACCTACGCGACGAACGGCCTCATAATCGCCGACACCATCCAGGGTGACGACATCCCGGACGGCGGTGAGCGCGTCGGCGACAACAGGGGCGCGGCAACGCTTGTAAACACCGCCGACGACACGGTGCAGGTCAATGGCGATAATGTCGCCATCGCCAATATCAACCTCGGCAACGACGCCGCCGGAAGCTACGCGATCAGCGCAGCCAACATCGCCAATCTGACGATCTCCGGCGTCGGCATCGGCCAGGGCGCGACGAACTCCGAGGGCGGGGTCGAGCTGAACGGCGTCACGGGCACTGTCCAGGCGAGCGACGTCGACATCGAAGGCGGCAATGCGCTTTCCATCAACGGCGGCAATGCGACGATTACCTTCGACGCGGACAGCACCATTGCCAATGATGATGGCTTCGCCGTCAGCATTTCCGGCCGGGTCGGCGGCTCCTTCAGCCACTTCGGCGATATTTCCTCCGACCGCGCGACGGCGGGAGGCATTTCCGTTTCCGGCGCGATGGCGGCAAGCAACGTCACCTTCGGCGGCTCCGTGGCACTTGGAACCAACACCGCGCTTGGCGGCGGTGGGGGCGTCACGATCGACAATAACGGCCAGGCCTCCACGGTCGCCTTCAACGGCGGACTTGATGTCGCAACAAATGGTCAGACCGGATTTTCGGCGTCCGGCGGCGGGTCGATCGCGGTTGCTTCGGGCTCCGTTTCCTCCGCGAACGGCACGGCGCTCGATCTCGACGGCGTCGACATCGCGAGCGGCGGCATCGATTTCTCGTCCATCGGCGTAACCGGCACGGCTCCCGGCGCGGGCGTTTCGCTCAACAGCATTGGCGGCGCGGGCACATTTTCCGGCGGCGACGTGACGATCGCGGGAACGTCCGCCGGCGGAGCCGGCATCGCGGTTTCGAATTCCACCGCATCCATCGGCTTCGGCTCCGTCGATATTTCGGGTGCCGACGGCGACGGCATTTCGCTCACCGGCAACTCGGGTACGGTGGATTTCGGCACGACGAATATCGCCCTCGGCGGCACTGCGAACACCGCCGGCATCGACATCGAGGGCACGAACGGTCAGGTCACCTTCGGCGATACGACAATCACGGGCGTCGGCGCGGGTCAGACCGGCGTAGACTTTACCGGCGCGGATGCGCCCGCCACCTTCGGCGTTACGTCCATCATGGGTACGGACGGCACGGGTATCGACTTGTCTTCCACCCAGAACAACCGCTCGATCGGCTTCGCCACCGGGTCCGCGATCACCCTTTCGGGCGCAAGTGCCATCGGTGTCGAGCTTGCCTCGGACAACACCGCCGCCACGGCGGCGAGCGCCAATTTCACCTTCGGCGACGGTTCGGGCGTCGATGTGAACGGCACCAACAGCGCAATCGACGTCGCGAGCGGCATCACAGTCGACACGATCGGCGTGCAGACGGTGCAAGGCACGTATAACTTCGAGGATGTCGCCTTTACGGGCAACGCTGCCTTCCAGCCTTCGGATCTTCAGTTCGTCCACGCCGGAATCGGTACCGGCGACGGCTCGCTGCTCAACCCCTTCACCGTGGCGCAGGCGCTTGCCGCCACCGACACCGACCAGACCTTCGTCTTCCTCGACGGCTCCTACGACTTCGGTGGCACCACCTTCACACTTGACGACGGGCAGAGCGTCACCGGTTTCGACAATGGCGCGAGCGTGACGGTCGCCGGCGCGCCGATCAATATCTCCGGTCTCGGCTCGAGCACCATCGACATCAGCCGCACTGAGGGCAACACCGGTGGCACATCGGTCTCTATCTCGAACAGCGGTGGGGCGGACGTCTTCTCCTTCCTTGGCGCGGGCATGATCGCCGATCTGACGATCGACGGCACGGGGGCGGGCGACGCCTTCACCGTAGGCGCAACCAACGGCACAATCATGGTGGACGGCGTCACGGTGCAGAACGTGACGAGCGGGCAGGCTGCATTCTCCTTCAACGGCTTCAACGGCACGGCGACCGTACAGAACTCCGGCATCGCAAGCGCCGGCGGCGGCATCGCCAGCGTGACAGGCGGCACCGGCTCCTACAGCTTCAACGGTGTAACGACCTCGGGAACGGGAGTGGCCGGCAACACCGGCATCCTGCTCGACAGCCTGGGTGCCGCGTCTGCCTTCAACTTCTCAAGCGACCTGACGCTCGCCGGTTACGACAGCGGGATTTCCATTCAGGACATCGCTGGCGCCAACGTCGATATCGATTTCGGCGCTGTCGACGTCAGTTCCTCGACAACCGGTATTTCGGTCACCAACATAACGAACGCTGCAACCGGTATCGACATCGACTTCGCAAGCGTCGCGGTGAACGGCGTGGACACCGGCATCGCCGTCGACGGCTTCAACGCTGCCGGCCAGGCCATCTCCATCGCAGGCACGACGACGATCACCGAAGCCGCCGTCGCCGGCATCGCGATCAGCAATTCGGGTGGCGATGTCTCCTTCGACGGACGCACGACGATCACCAACACGGTAGCGGCCGGCCACGGCATAGACCTCGGCCTCGACGCTGGCGGCGCGAACGCCGGCACCTACACGTTCAACGGCGTCGACGTGACGGTGAACGGAACAGGTGCGTTCGGCCTGCGCGCGCGGAATTCCGGCACAGTCGATATCCTCGATCCGAACGGAGACAACCAGATCACCTCGAACAACGGCACGGCGATCTTCATTAACCCGACGCTGGTCGATATCACGCTTGCCAATGTGACATCTCAGAACGCCACCGGTTCCGGCCTCGATCTCGAGCTTGTGTCCGGCTCGTCCTTCTCCGTAACAGGCACGGCGGATGTCACCGGTTCGGATGGCGCGGGTGTCGAAATCACCAATTCCGGCGGTTCGACGATTTCCTTTGGAACACTCAACATCGATAATGACGATACGGCGGCGGATGGCGCGGGCTTCGTCGTCAACAACAGCACTGCGGGAGCCGTCACCGTAAATGTGGCGGACGGCACCATCTCCTCCGGCGACGACCGGGCGATCAACATCGCCAACAGCGGCGGCGGGATCGTCCTCGGGCAGGCATTCTCCTCCGTCTCGGCGAATGGCGCGGATCGCGGTGTGTCGCTAGAGGATACGTCAGGCGGCGGCACGATTTCCGGCACGCTCAACACCGGCTCGGCGGGCACGATCCAGAACACAACCGTTGCAGCCGTCGACATCATGGGCGGAAACGCGACAATCAGCATCGGTCAGGATATCGTCACATCGACCGGACGCGTAGCTGACCTTGGAACCCTTGCACTTGGAAGCACCGTCAATATCAGCGGCAATATCAACGCGACTGGCGGCACGGGCATCAGCGCCGATCAGCTTGGCGGTGCGACAGTGACCTTCTCCGGCGCCTCGAAGGTATTGAATACCGGCACCAACACAGCCGTGAGCCTGACGAACAGCAGCGCGGCGACGTTCAACTTCACGGGTGGCGGGCTCGATATCGACACGACGAGCGGCTCGGGTTTCCTCACCAATAATGCTGGTACCGTGACAGTTTCTGGTGCAAACAACACGATCACGTCCGGCACTGGCGGCGCGCTCAATCTCTCAACGACGACCATCGGCGATGCAGGCTTCAACCTCGCCAGCGTCGATTCCACCGGCGCGGCACAAGGCATTTTGATCGATGCCCTGTCGCAAACCAGCCTCTCGACCGGGCTCGATATCGCAGGCGGGGCGATCATCGGTGCGACGGCGCGGGGCGTGGACATCAACAACGCGTCCGCCGACATCGCGATCGGGACAACGATCTCGACCTCCGGTACGGCCCGGTCTGTCGAGGTGACCAATTCCGGCGCTACAGGCGGCAATGCGATTACCTTCTCAGGCGCGGTCACCGATACGGGCGCGGGCATCAACCTTGACAACAACGATCAGAACGGCGGCGACGCCACGGTGCAATTTTCCGGCGGATTGAACCTGAATACGGGCGGCAACACGGCCCTCAATGTCATGAACGGTGGCATCGCTGAAATTTCGGGGACCACCAATTCGATCACCACAACTTCCGGTATCGGCATCAACGCCACAGGCGGCGGAACGATCACGGCAACAGGGATGAACTCCAGCGTGTCGACGACGACAGGCACCGGGGTCAATATCGACAATTCAACCATCGGCGCGGACGGATTCGCGTTACGATCCGTCTCCGTCAACGGCGCGGCGAATGGCATCGTGCTCAACAACACGGGCAATACGGGCGGCGTCTTCAGGGTTACGGGCGACGGATCGCTTGCCCGCAACGCCTCCGGCGGCACGATCCAAAACACGACCGGCGACGGCGTCGAACTGACGGACGCCTTCAACGTTGTCCTGCAGTCGCTCGATATCCTGAACGCGGGCAACTCGGCGAACAGCGCCGCTATCGCCGCCGTCACAAATGACCACGCGGTTCAAAGCGTGCGCGGTGGCAACATCACCCTTTCCGGCGTGACCATCCTGAACCCGATCGGCACCGGCTGGGAGGCGTTCGACATCACGGGCGTGAATCGCATCGATAACAACTCGCTCGTTCAGGGCCTCGACGATACGTCCAACTTCGCAGGCATCAGGCTCACGAACGTCAACACCGACTTCACGTCCTTCACGCTCGACAACATCACCGTCGATCACGCCGATCCGACACCTGGAGATGCAGCAGTCAACGGCAACGCCAATGTGGTTTTCACTACGGAAGGAACGGTGAACGGAACCTTTGACATCCGCAACTCCACGTTCACGGGAGCCCGCGGGACGGCGGTAACAGTTGGAATCGGCAATACGTCAGGTTCCACGGGGACCGTGGACGTCAATATCGTCGGCAATACCTTCCAGGACGCGCATGACATAAATGGCCAGAACAATCTCGCTATCACAGTTCAGCAGAGTGCTACGGCCAATGTGCTGATCGACGGCAACACCTTCACCGACACCGGTAAGGGCGGGTCGCTCTCGGGTCAGATTATCGTCCAGCAGAACAATAGCGCGGTGCTCGATACGATCATCCAGGACAATGTGGTCAACGGTCTCGATACGCCAGGCACCTCGCGACAACGCGGCATCGAGGTGTTGGCACTGGAGCAGTCTACAGTAGGTGGCAAGGTCGACGCGCAGATCCTGAACAACCAGATCTACGATATCGGGCGTACCGGCATCTACATATCACCGCGCGGGGCGATCTCAGACTTCGACGCGGTCGTGAGAGGCAACACTGTCGGAGATGCGACGAGGCCCGTGGGCTACGAAGCATTGTTTGAAAACGCAGGCATCGCCGTCGTTACCAATGATTCCGCGAGTTCGACATCGAATAGCAACATTCTAATCGAAAATAACAATGTAACCGTCAACCTGTCGGATAGCACTCGCACAGGCGGCATAAGCGCCATCCTCGATCCGTTCAGTTCCGGCGCGGGCACCGTCAACCTGACGGTACTCAACAACACGGTTACCAATCAGGGATCGGTCGGCCACAACTTCTTCTTCCTCGCAAGGGACTCCAGCGTCGGGGGCAATTCCGCCACACTGAACCTCGACGTGCGCGGTAACAATGCCCTAGGCGCGACAAACTCCTACAGGTTCGAAGAAGCCTCAGGATTAACACCCAGCGATCTTAACGTCGTGGATTTTGCGAATATCGCGGCGAACAATCAAAGCGGGGGCTCGACTGCTAATGTCTCCTCGGTGGGAACGGTCGACGATATCGCTGGCCCGCTGCCCCAGCCAGCCTTCAATTGATCTCCATAGTCACGAAATCCATGAGAGAGGCACGCTGGCGCCCTCTCGGTATTCCGCCGCGAGCATACTAGTCGAAGCACTACAAGGCTCGGGCGCAATGGCCATCAAAAATTATTCGCCAACGCCCGGGTGTCCTTCGATTGTATTAAATCGCTTGCCTGAGGTTTAAGGCTTTAAAGCGCTACCTGAGCTGCCGGTACTAACTGCGCGGTTTCTCGACCTTGACGATCCTTGGCACCGGGAAGACGCCGAAGCCAAGGTCGATACGATTCGGCCTCGACGTGCCAGCGTCCGACGATGCCCGGCTATCCGGCTGTTGCGCCTCTTCGATCGTCGAGAGCGATCCGCCGCGAATGGCCGAAAGCGTTTCCTCCACCATTGAAGAAAACCCGCCGGCGTGAAGCGCACTCAGGAAGGAGAGCGTTCTGCCGGCCTCCTCGCCGAAGGCCCAGCGGCAGCGCTCGAACCCGCAGCCCGACAGCACGGGCAGCGCGCCGCCGGAATAAGTCAACTGGCAATCCTTGAAGGAACAATCGCGAAATTCGCTTCCATCGAGCACAATCGTTTCGCCGTAAAACGTCCTGCTCGAAAAGTCGCCCTGAAGGGGAGAAGCGCTCATCGCCGGCTTAATTCGCCAGCTTCTGATAGGCGGCGGAAAAGCCGATCAGCGTGACGGGAACGGTCACCGGTTGGCGTTGGGCGGTTTGAAATGAAACCTTCAGCGTGCCGCCCTTTTTCATCGCCGCAATCAAATCCTGGGAAACTGCCGTCCCGGCGTATGCGCCTCCGGCATCGCTGGTCTGGATCGGAAGGGCGATATTGTCTCCCTCGTCGACCTGAAGGCTTGCCCCGGCAGGCAGGAACAATCCATGCGGAAGGGCTAGAACGAGCGCAAGTTGCTCCGAATTCGGGCGCTGCTCGATCAGAACGGTCAACAATCGCTGGCCGGATTCCTGGACCACGATGTTCTGCGCCATTCGACACCGTGAACCGGTGCCTTGCGACGCTTCGCTACAATTCACGACCCAATTGGCGCCGGCGGCACCCGGCACCTGCCCTTCGGCACCGGCGGAGTTAGCTACTCCTTGAGCAAGCGTTGTCTGCGGGCTATTAAAAGAACAAATAATCCCTAGCGTAAATACTGCGAAAAATTTCTTAGAACACTTCCTGTTGACTTTACGAATTCCCATTACTTAAGACTCGATGATAGTGGTTATTGCCATAATGGATTTTTATGCTGAAATTTAGCCATTTGAACATTGCAACTCGAACCAAATTTTCGTGACCCGCCCCGTCAAAGACACGCGCACCGAATAGGGAGCAGAACCCTGTTCCGGGCATCCCCGAAATCGCCAATTGCAGTGGGAGCAAATACCAAGCCGTGGCCATCTCGAGAAGGCTTTTCGACCGGACCCGCAAGCCCGATCGAAGTTCGGTTTTCGCACCCGCAGAAGGTGGGCTTTCAGGCTCCCTGAGGCTTGCCGTCGCCATAGTCGCCAAACCTTTTGGCGAAGAGCCATCCCGCGACAACTCCGAGGAGGACCCATAGAACCGCTCCGTGCACCAGCGAGGCGACAGCAAATTTGGCCGAAAGGTGCGCGGGCACGTTCGAGGTTGCAGCGTGGCCGCTCAATTCAGGTGCGCCAACGGCATGCGGCGCCAGAATAAAGAAGGTGCCGGCAGCGATCCCCGCCCATCTCGAAAGCCCGCGAACGGAAAAGGCAACCAAAGCAATACCGATGCTCGTCGACAACGCCGTGCCGACCCACCAGATTTGCCTGTCGACGAGATCGGGAGCCGTCATGCCCGGAAGTTCAGGAGGTAACCCGAAAAAGGGAGCAAGGCTGAATGCCGCGAATCCGGCTGCTCCCCAAAGAGCACCCGTTCCCGCGTTTATTGCGCGCCCGCTCAGGAACAGGCAGGCGACCAGAAGCAGGGCGAAACCCACCGCGGCGAGAATATTCGAGGCGAACGTATAGAGATTTCGCTCTAAGCCGCCCGCCGGCTGCCACTCGTCCTCGCCATGTGCGTGCCCTTGAAAAGCACCAAGATCGTGGGAGTGGCCACTAGCCGTGGCGGCGGTTCCGGATTGGGCGGTTATGGTTGAAGCCGCCGCTCCAGTTTCGTAAAGCTCAGCTTCCTCGATCATCGGAACGGAATAGACGAGCTGAAAGAGCGTGGCGCCGGCCCCGGCGATCACACCGGCGACGATGGCTATTGTCAACAAGCGCTGAAGCATTTGGACGATCCTCAGGTCACTGAATCCCGCGAGGCGATATCCTTTCGAAACTCTCACCTCGCCCAATGTGTTCGTATCGGCATTGATGACCGCGCGTTCAGAAGGATTCGGTACGCGTCTTGTTCCGGAACTCTTCCGTACGTCGATCGATTTCCTCGGCTGAAACCAGCCCTCGGCTCACCGCCAGTCGCTCGAATGCCCTCAGCCACTGCTCGTAGTATTCCCAGGATTGGTCGTCGACGCTGTGCCCCTTCTCCCAGTCGCTGATCGTGGCGATCAGGCTTTGGCGAAAATCCTCGTAATCGAAGACCTTGTCCTCCGACAGCGCCAACACCATTCCGAAGGCGCGACTTTGCCAGGGTTCATCGAACGTCAGCCGGTCGCAGCGGCGCGGCGGCTCCGCAACGCTGCCGTTTAGAGTATCGATATAGCTCTGCTCGAGATTCTGCATTTCGGTGCTCCTTCCCCTTCTGGCGCAAACACAAAAAAAGCCCCTCGGGTGAAAACCCGGGAGGCTGCGATGCCTGTGTGCCGTGGCACGATATTTTTCAGAACTCCCGAAGCCGTCTTACTCCACGGCCGAGAGCGTTTAAAAATTACATCATGAACCGCAAATAATAGCAATAAAAAAAGCAAAAAAGAAAATAACTCAGTAGATTATTTGATAAACGCATACTAAACAGTAAAATAATGAGGGTCTCCATATATTAGTATATTTTAAATATGTAAAATTCGCGTATTTACTTCACCCTGCCGAAAAATCCCGGCAGGGTGCTAATCACTACACGATCGCAGCGCTGAAATTATGAGCGCCTAGTAAGGATATACGGGCTTAGACCGACCGTTACGCGAGATAGGATTTCGCGATCGACGCCCCGATGGTGTACTTCGGATCCACCATGTTTCCGAGTCTGACGCGGCCAGCCTGGGTGAGAAAGAAATATGCTTCGAGCTTGTCCCATCCGTAATCTTCGACCAGCCAGTTGATGAGTTCGCGGTAGGCAATGCGGGCCGCATCCTCCATCGGTCGTGCAGAGCCGAGCGTCATGATGAAATCTTCGTTTTCGAGGCGCGGCCAGGCAATGTGGCGGTTCTTGATGACGTCGATCTGGATTGTGGTCGTCGATGCCATTTCGACCGCGACGCCGCACAATTCGCCGTCCCCCTGTGCTGCATGACAGTCGCCGAGGTAGACGTATCCATCCTTGCGGTGCACCGGAAAATAGACGATCGCTCCTGGCGCGACATCCGGGACATCCATGTTCCCGCCCCAGTAATCCGGCTGCAGCGACGTTACAGCCTCGATCTCCGGGCTGACGCCCAACGTTCCGATGAAAGGCTCGTAGGGGATGGTAATCTTGCTATTGAACTCAACGCCATCTTCCGTAACGTTCATCTTTTTCACTTTCTCCGGAAGCGCTTCGTTCAAAACCGCGGTATGAGCCGTTCCGACAAGTCCGCCGAATTCCGCGATCAACGCCGTCGTGCCGACCGGTTGCGGCCCGCGCGGTTTGATCGAGTGGATCCTGATCGCGATGATATCGCCCTTTTCCGCGCCTTCGACGGCGATCGGCCCGCATTGCGGGTTGAGAAACGGTACATTGAGGATTTCCGATGGGCTGTCGGTTTCCCGCTCGATCTTGCCCTCGAAGGCATCTTTCGTTTCGACCACCACGAGGTCACCAGGCGCGACCTGAAGGACGGGATCCGGAAACGGGCCGTAGACATAGTGGTATTTGCCCTGGGCTTCCTCGGTCAGGTGATGCGTTCTTCCTTCGCTGCCGCGTGCCAGGCCTTCGCGGTGCATCCATGAGCTGTTCAACCATTCCATATCAACCTCCTTCGATTTCAAATTTCAAACGGGGCTCCCCGTCCTGTGCCTTCGTCCCAAACGACCGCGGTGGATGGTTGACAGGGCGAGCGCCGTCGTTCCGCGAAAACCGCGGCCTTTTGCATCGACTTGGAATGACGGCTATCTGCTTTCAGCCGTGTCGCCGCGCCAGTGAAGGGGCGCCAACGAACGGGACGCCACGATCTGCTCGCAAAGTGCTTCCACCGACACCTGCTTGCGCATGGCCTGTGTTCTCAACACGCGGTAGGCATCGCTGTTACCGAGACCGAACTCGACCGCGAGCATCTGGATGGCCTCCGTCACCAATGGCCTTGCACGAAGACGATCGCCCAGATCCGCAATTTTTCGCTGCATCCGTTCCATGTATTCGTAATTGTGAAAGGCAATCGCCAATGCACTGAATACGCCGGTCGAACGAACGGGCTTGAGGATGTAGGCCGCCGGCATCTGCGAAAGCGTCCACTCGATACGGCCAGGCGCTTCGGACCCCAGAAGCGCGATCAGCGGTATCGGCGAAGCCCCCGGCTCCCAGCGGAATTGCTCCGAACAGCCACGGTCCGCGTCGAAGAACAGGACGTCGAAATCGTCCACCTTGATACCGTGCGCGGGCCACGACGTTTCGGTGCGCAGGCCGAGTTTCCTCAACTGCTCCGTCAGAAGTTTGGTGTTCGCGTCCTCAGGGTGGACAACCATGGCCCTCTGGCCAGAGAAGTTCGGTAGTCTGAACCTGCTCATTGGACCATCCTCAGCCGGGTACGGTCTTTGCGGGTCGACGGCCCATTCTTCAGTTTGACATTTTTATAGAACTCCTGTGAATTGAAATTGACAAGATAAGGATCCGGCTTAACAAATTTGCTGGATGACCAAATAATATCGAATTGACCGTCTTTATTGGAAATGCCAAGTGAAGGCGTCAGGTAGCAATGATTATTGTCCTGATCCACTTTTACCAAGCCTTGAGGGGCTTCGAACTCGATTGAATAAAGGGCTTGCTTGACATCATCGATATTTTGAGACTGTGATCGCTGTATCGCTAACGCCAGTAACTTCACTGCATTGTAGGATGCTTCCGCATCGGCAGAAGTAACGCTCTGCGCGCCGAATCTCTTCTTGTAGGCCGCTACGAAACGGTCGTTTTCTTCCCGCTTCATGCTCTGGAAATAGACGCTCGACGCAATATGGCCCGAAACGGCCGCCGGGCTCAGTTTCTTCAGTTCGGGCTCGGACAGCGTGCAACTGCAGATCGGGATTTCGCCCGCTTCCAGCCCTTCGAATTGTCTACGCGCGCTCTGGAACTTCTCCATGAAGGCGTAACTTGACGTACCGATGAATGAACTGAAGACAAAGGACGGCTTGACCGCCAGTATTTCGCTGACGATACGGTCGACATCGAGAGAACCGACCGGCAGATACCTTTCGAACTCCACCGTACCGCCGCATCCGGTCATTATCTCGCGCAGGATGCGGTTGTTTTCCCAGGCCCAGATGTAATTCGAGCCGATGCAATAGGCCCGGTCGCCATATTCCTGCAGCATGTAGGCGGCGAGCGGCACGATATGCTGATTTGGCGAGGCGCCGCTGTAGATGACGTTGCCGCAGTGCTCGAAACCTTCGTAGTGCGAAGGATACCAGAGCAAACCGTCGAGCTTTTCGAAGACGGGGATGACTTCCTTGCGGCTAATCGAGGTGTAGCATCCGACAACGTGTCGCATGCCCTGGCGCAGAAGGCCTTCGCACATGGTGCGGTAGTTCGTCAGATCTCCGCCGGGATCCTGTGTCGTCGGCACAAGCTTGAAATCGAAATCATCACAGGCGTTGACCTCCTGAACCGCCAGCATGGCACCATTGTGCATTTCCTGGCCGATCGTGCTGTACGAACCGGTTAGCGAAAAGACTAAGCCGATCGGTACCGTATCCTTGTCTTTCTTGCCTTTGGTCATGTCACTCACGCTTGTTGGCGAAAGGGTTGTGCCGGTTTTGCGGTGGTCCCTGCAGGTCGGCCCCTCATCGGACGGTCAGCCACGGGTTCCAATGTTTGTTGCCACAGCCGGGACGGGAGTGGGACTTGGGCCATTTCACATGGCTACCCCCTTCCGACCCGGTCCTGGAGGCCGGCCTCAGCCGGGTTGCGTTTGTACCGAAATCACCTCGGCAGCCTTTGCCGAGGCGTAGGCGAATAGCGCACCGATCACCATCGAAAGCGGCACGACGAGATAGGAACTCTCAAGGCTGAGGGACAGAACCGCCTGCAGCGAGAGCCTGTCCGGCGTCTGCAGCAGATAAGCGAAAGTGGCCGCATATCCGAGGGTCGTCCCCGGGATCGACGAGATGATCGCGATATTGGCTGCCAGGATGTAGATCGCGATCGAAGCGGTCACGACAAGGCTTGCCCAGATATTCGCCCCGATCTGATCGGCCATCGGCACTGCGAGGATCACCACTGCCGTGGTGGATGCCACGATCACGCCGAAAATATTCGAGGCGATGGTGCTTTTCAGGGCGGCCTCATCACCCCCTGAAAAATAAAAGCATGCCCAAGCGACGAAGGCCGCCCAAATCAGGATCGTCCCGACCGATAGGAACAACCAGGTGGCGATACCGCCAAGTATCGATACGCTGATGGCCAGTGCAGTAATCTTCGACATAGTGGCTCCTCACTTTTTTCTTTCCCTCTCCGCCGGCTTTGGCATCGCGGTGTTGGTCCGCAGCCTTCGTCTTCAGTGGCATGTCGCGCTTCTTGTCTGTCTGCGACGATGCCGGCGGTTCGGCGGGCCGGCCCTTCGGCTGTTTGTCTTCCGGGCCGGCCACGCATCGCGGTCTGATAAACGGGGAGGCGGCCTGAAGGGGGTCAGGCCACCTCCCAGGTCCGGGCCTTGGGAGGTGGGCGCCGGGGAGTTCAACTTGCGCCGTGGCAAAGACGCCTCGATGCGGACATGCTGAACGCTTTGAACGTGTCAGGACTTCCTGTATTCGCTCCTTCGAACTCAGGGGTACCAGTGCTCCTTTCGATTCCGGCATTTGCCCGAACGCAACCAGAAGCGGGAGGCGAATGTCGGATTCGGAGCACTAGTGGCAGGGGAATCCTATGGCGTGCCGCGTGTCATGAGCGGCGTTATGTGCCGCCGAAATCTGGGCGAAACCGACGCCGAACACGATGAACATCCCAAGTGCGGTGAGGATGGATACCGCTTTAAGTTGTTCTGTAATTGCAACTGGCCTCGTGACTGTGGCCGCTGAATGTTCCATTTTACTTCTCCGTTCCTGCTGTACCTGCGAAGTGATGAAGATCAGGCCGTAACGAGATCCAGTCCTTGCATCGCTTCGGTGGAGATGAGCGCGGCAAGCTTCTCTTCATCCCATCCTTCAGTGCCTTCGGGACGGTTCGGGAGGACGAAGTAACGGATCTGCGCGCTGCTGTCCCAGACTTCGACCCTTACCGACGGGTCGAGTTCGACGCCGAAATCCTTGAGG
Source organism: Hongsoonwoonella zoysiae (assembly GCF_013266695.1). Lineage (GTDB taxonomy): Bacteria > Pseudomonadota > Alphaproteobacteria > Rhizobiales > Stappiaceae > Hongsoonwoonella > Hongsoonwoonella zoysiae. Next base: position 187,186 of record NZ_JABRXF010000001.1, on the reverse strand, counting down.
ACTTCGCGCGGCTCGCGCACGACACGGGCCCGGAAGACCGGATCCTTGAACCAGTAGGGCGGCAGGCCCAGGAGCGGCCACGGCCAGCAGGAACACAACGTGCAGGACACCATGTGATGGACCTTGGGCGTGCATTCCACGACCTTCAGGTTTTCGCCCTCGATGCCGTCACGCAGTCCGAGTTCCGCGATGGCGGCGTTGCAGTCATCGAGGAGGCGCTTCTTGAACTCTCCGTCCGTCCACGCCCTGGCGCAAACCTTGGCGCCATTGAAGGGGCCCATTTCCAGATCGAAGAAGTTGATCACGCGATCGACCGTGTCGGTGCCGATAAGCTTCTTCTCGCGAAACAGAGACTCCAACGCCTTCGTGCGCGCGGCGTAGTAGCTCTCGCCTTCGCGAAGATGGTCGTGATGACCGTGTTTGTCTTTTTCGGTGGACATTTTTGCTGTTCCCGTGTGGATGGCTTCAAACAGTGGTCTGTCCGTAACTTCGTGCGGACAAGGCGGATCTTCGGACGAAGATCACGCAGCCTCGAGGTAGGTTTCGAAGCAGTCGTTGTAGATGATGTCGTCGGTATCGGGGATATCGGCCCAGATATCGCGCGTCATGAACTTCACTCGATAGATCGGCTGGGGTGTGCTGACGCTGTCCGTGGGCACGCTGTCCGAATAGAGGATTGCCTTGGGATAAACCTCGTCTACCACTCCGATCTTGTTGCGCAGGTAACCAGGCAGGCGCGTATGGACCGCGGAAGGCATGTCCTTCACCTGCACGCGTTGGCCTTCCCTGAAAATCGGGTTGATGACGACATCGCGATAGGGATCGTCGCCCGTCCAAAGGTAGTCGACGACCTTATCGGTAATGTTCTTGTTGCCCTTTTCCGGCAACGGCGCATCGGGATTTGCGAGGAAGTGCGCGGTCAGTTCATCAAGTTCATTTTCGTCGATATAACCGCGCTCTATCAGGAAAGCACACATGCCGCCGAGCCACTTGATGTAGTAGCGATACTTGAAGTAATCGAGCGGGTTCATGCCCTCGGCCTTGACGCGCAGATGCGGCCAGGCCCAGATGCCGGTGCCCATCATTGTCATGTGGACGCCGAAGAGCCGGGCTTCCCAGTCTTCGACGAATACACGTTTTTCGACGTTTACAGGGCCGAGATTTTCAAGCCCTCCTAAGTATTGTTGAAGCTTCATTACAGTTCCCCTCTTCGTCAAGGCACAAAAAAACCCCCGCGAGCCATAAGCTCCGGAGGCTTCGATGCCATTGCGCCTGCGGGCGCTATATTTAATCTCGGATTGCCCGAGAATTTATTCAGGATGGGCAATTCCGAACTTTACGAAAACATAAATCACCTGCTAGGGCAATCATAAATTTTGATTGCCTGCGCACTTTTTTTGGCAAAGGTCAATTTTGGTTTAATTTCACATACTTGTAAGCTTCAACATCAAGTTAGTTATATTCATAAATACGAAAATAAAATAAAATAACAAAATACGCTACGTCGATTTATTATTATTTATCAATAATAAATAAATTTCACAAATTTAGGAAATAAACATAACGTAATATATTTAGTCAACAATAAATTATTTATAAGCATTGCAAGAGTGTCGTAGTTATTATATAATTATTGCAACTAATCTGTCGCAATGTCGAAGATATTCGATGTTAAAATTCGCTATTTCTTCATGAGCTTGGATTCGGGTTTATAAAACGCCTCTGAAAATGAGTTGAAGTCTGATTCAAGCTCCTGAGCACGAGTTTGGCGATTTCTGACGGGTTGTTCTGGTTAAGCGATGAGCGTTTTTCCAACTTGCAACCGCTTTTACCTACGGATACGCGGGGCAAGGCTCGGGTCGGTGACTGGCGTGTCATCAGCGGCATTGTTCAAGTCTTGAAGTTCGGTGGAGGCTGGGTTGATGCTCCGCGGGCCTCTGGGTCGAGGAAAGCCCCTGCAACCGCCTTGTCCGGAGGGCCGAGAAGGGCTTCGGGCCGACATTCTTTGACACCCTTTGTCAACCTGGTGGCCCGACACTGGAAGTGATGATCGACAGCACGACCGTTCGGGCGCATCGGGTCTCCCATGGCGGCAAAGGGGCTCAAAACCATGCCCTGGGCATATCTCGTGGCGGCTCGGGAACCAAAATCCACGCTTTGAGCGACAACAAAGGCCGCCTGCTCGCCTTTCACATCACAGGCGCCAGTATCTCGGACTTCACCGGCGCCGAAGCACTATTGCCAAACGTTCTGGCGAATGGCGTTTTGCGTGGTGATAAGGGCTATGGCAGTGACCATATCCGGCGGACCGTGAAAGCCCGCTGGACCCTCTGCAAACATCCCGCCTCGCAGAACACGGAAATGGAAAAACTGTTTCTCGCCATACCTTTATAAAGGGCGTAATGTCATCGAACGCTTGCTCGGCAGACCAAAGGAATTTCGCAGGAACGCTGCACGTTACGACCGCAACGCCAAAAACTTTCTGTCAGCCATCTGCATCGCAGCAACCGTCTGCTATTGGTTATAAGCCCAAAACCTAGCCGCCAATTGACCGGCCGGCAATCCTTTCATGATCGACGGCTCGAAGGGGCTGCGTTTCGTCAGCCCACAACGCTACTCAGCTCCCTGTCCCCTCAAACCGGGTTCGTCTGACCGAGCCGGAAAAGACGCTGCGTGGAGCGATGGTCGGGTATACGGCTCAATCATCGGGCGGCGGCGCTGATCCGAGAAGTGTCTCGGACGGGTTTTCGCCGAAGACGGCTCGATAATCGGCCGCGAAGCGTCCGCTGTTCAGGAATCCCAAGGAGCGCGCGACGTCCTTGACCGACGCGGGCGGCCCTTAGGGATCTAGCAGGAGGCTTCGCGCCTCTCGAAGGCGGAGGGCCCGCAGATACGCCGCGGGCGAGACCCCGTAGACAGCGCGGAAGCATCGGTGAAGCCAGGTCGGGCCGACACCGGCCGCCCGGCAGAGGTCATGCAGCATCGCATGGCACGGTCGCGCCGCGTCGATCGCCGCCCGGGTCGCCCTCACAATTCGGATCTTGTTGAGATCAATGAGATCTGCCGGTGCCGGAGCCGCAAGATGCGGGTGTAGGCTGCGGGCGATGAAGTCGATCAGGTCGATCTCCGCCTCAGAAGAAAGGAGACAGCGCCCGGCGTCCGGAGAACCTGCAAAGTCGTCGTTCAACAGCGCCAGCAGGTGGCTTCGTAGCGCGGTGCCCGCTGCCTTTCCGAGGGGGGGGCCGCTGGTCGCGCAACGCGGCCTCGTTATCGCGACCGGCGGAGAGCGCCTTCAAGGAATTCTGTAACATCGTTTTGCGCAGGCCGAGGGTCAGATTGTCACGCCTCTCGCTCAGGGTCGCGTATCCGTCCGGCCCTGATGACAGGAACACGTCGAACGGACGCGCCAGAAGTCCGTTGAACAGGTAGGGAGTGTCCCACCTCAGCGGGATCATGATGGCCAGCCAGTCGGGGTCGGCCACGAGATGTCCGGCGATCTTCGGGTCAAGCTGAAGCCGGGCAAGTACAAGATCGCGCCTGCAGACACGCTGGGAGTAGACTACCGGAGAGTCCGGGCCAAGCTGCGCCGTGTAAGCCACACGCAAGGGAAGCCCCGCGATATGGTCCCAGTGGCGGAGGAACGCGCGCGGAAAGTCCCTCTGTCCTTGTCCGGACGCTTTGCTGCCGGCTGACGCCGGCCACGCACGTCTTCCTTGAGACTACTCCCGTTCGATCCCCAGTATAAGAAATGCCCCTTGAATCCCCAAGCCATTCAACTCCTAACCTGCTAGGCTTGAGGGCAATCGTCTGCGTTCTGAGCAGAAGTAGTGCGTCAAGCACAAAGGGAGGGCGACCCCTGATATACCCGTCGTCCACGTTCCCGCTTCGGGGGGCGCCATCGGCTCTTGCCTGCGACATCGAGAGCGGCACGTCGGACCGGTCGGGGAAGGCCGCCAATGGGTCAGGAATACGCGTAGGCATCCGCATCGACTTCCTCCAGCGCGGCTATCCGCTGTCCCTCGCTATGGACAAAAGGACCACAGGACGTGAAAGACCATAAAAAGCCCCCAAAGCCCGACCTCCGGATGAACCGACGTGGATTTTTCGCGGGAACCGCCGCGGCGGGCATGTTCGGGACGCCGCCGAGGCGCGTTGCCGCGTAGACCACCGGTGTCCCCGTGATCACGCCGGTCAACGAGATAACCACTCCGCTATCGAAGGCGAAAGTGCCTTTCCCGCTCGATTTCTTCGATTGCGGTCTCACCCCGAGGGTGATGACGCCGCAGCCGTTCGAACGGGCGATCGTTCCCGAGCTCGAGAACCTGACCTTCACGGCCAGGGGCGGGTTCGAGACATCGCCTCTCAAGGAGTACCTCGTCATCCAGCATGCGCTGAGCAACGTGTCGGAGCTGAATACGGAGCGCTTGCCCTCGGTGTTCGACGAGGAAAACTCGATCGGCGCAACCGGCCAGATGCGAACCTGGCACACGATCAATCCGTGCTTCTCGACGACCAAATCACATATCAGCCATCGGGTTGGAGACCGTTCTTGGGCGAGCCACGCGACCAACGTCTTCGAGAAACGCGAGGACGTTCTCGCTTACACCAAGAACAATTGCCTCGGGTTCATGATCTACTACATGCGGGCGGGCTCCTGGCGGCGGTATGTTCCGGACTCCTCATGCGCCTCGCGGACGGCATGATCCTCACGCTCGAGATCAAGGACACGGACAGCCCTCAGAACAAGGCCGAGCGGGACGCGCTGAATGGATGGGGCAAGGCGATCAACCCGGCAGGCGGTTTCGGACGCTGAGCATGGGCTGTCGCCTTCAAGCTGGGTGAAGTGCAGTACATCGTCGCGAAGCTCGCGGCCGTCGCCGAGCCAGCGGAATAGAGCCCGCAGCTCATCCGATGAGCAGGGATATTGTTCTACCCCGGTCCCGTCTCGACAGCGCCACTGGTATTGAAGTTCAGGTCAGACCTTGATTTTGTCTCCGCTTTTCAGCGGGTTACACACTCTACTCCATATCTGCGCAGCCGAAAACCCCGGAGAATATCGGCCCTGATAGACCGCTTCAGGGCCTCCTAGCACCGGGATCGGTGCTCAGCCCCTCCCGCATAACCCTCGAGAACAACGGAAAACCCGACCGAAGCCGGATCGGGAGAACGCTTTCGACAGGACAAGTGGCGGTGGGTGTAGTCCACCGCGAGCCCGTCTTTGGGTTTGGCCGCTGAAGTCTCCGAAATATCAGGGAATCGGGCCATTCTGCCGAGGATTTGTCGCGCAGAGGTCGGTGTTCGTTCGTGTTTTCAATGGGTTGCAGAGGTTTTATGCATCACGCAATGGACGTTGTGATGTTTTCTTTTTCGCAATCTATCTCGATATCAGGGAATTTGCCCCGCAAAACGGTGCCGTTATCCGGGATGCCATTGCGGTTAAGCGGGATTGCATTGCCGCAAAGCGGGATGCGAATGCCTTCTGACGGAAGCAGCAGGCAGCAATACGGGAAGGTCATGCCGATTGCACGGGAATGTAGTGTCGTTTGCCGGTTGGCACATCACAAATTCCGGGATTGCATTGCCCGATGATGCAGGCGAGACGGTTTTTGCTTTTGGTGCCGCAATGTCGGAAAGGCGGATGCGGCAAGATACGCGCATCGGCTGATGAAACTGCGGCCTGGATCGGTTTCAGAGATCCGCTTCGATCTGCTCTCCGGTACCGAATCGTTCTTCGGCATCACCATCATGACGCCCGCCATGCGCTCCAAGACCAGCGGCTGCCAGCATTCAGCGTATTGTTGTCCACGGCGTATCACGCGTTCGTGAACATCTGAATTTAGCCGGTGTTTTCGAAGCTCGTCCGTTCAAACGGGCTTCAAACACCCTTCTAACGCCTTTTAAATTTTGAGGAGGCTTCGAAAGTTCCATAACTCTAAAATTCCTCGATTATAGCCGCGATGCGCGCATCATTGCGTTCTTGATCCATACGCCGTTGTCCGCCCAACGTTTGTCGCACTCGCTCGGGTGACGGACTGCGAAAGGAGCATGGCGATGACGGCGATTGCGTCCCGGATAGAGATGATGAAACTGTCGGCGCTGCGGCCATACCCCGGCAATGCGCGACGGCATTCGAAGAAGCAGATCCGCCAGATCGCGGACAGCATCGCCCGCTTCGGCTTCACCAATCCCGTGCTTGTCAGCGACGACGGGGAAATTATCGCCGGCCACGGCCGGGTGGTGGCAGCCAAAGAATTGGGATTGGATGAGGTGCCGACGCTCAAGTTATCGCAACTGAGCGCGGCGGAACGGCGGGCCTATGTTCTTGCCGACAACAAACTCGCTCTCAATGCTGGCTGGGACACCGAAGTGCTGGCGATCGAATTGCAGGCACTGATCGATCTCGACTTCGATGTGACGTTGACGGGGTTTTCGCTCGCCGAGATCGACCTGACGCTCGACCACGCTCAAGAGGCCTCGATGACGGCTCCGGACATACCCGCCGATCGGATTCCCGAACCTCCGGAGGTGGCGGTATCGAAACGCGGAGACCTCTGGCGCCTCGGCCGTCATCGGTTGCTCTGTGGCGATGCCAGGTCGGCCGACGACATCGCACTTTTGATGGGCGAAGACCGTGCTGATCTCATCTTCACCGATCCGCCCTACAATGTGCCGATCGACGGGCACGTCGGAGGCCTGGGCAGGGTCAAGCATCGGGAGTTCGCCTTCGCCGCCGGCGAAATGAGCCGCGAGGACTTCACGGAGTTTCTGACGACAACGCTGAAGAATGCTGCATCGATGGCGAGCGACGGCTCGATTGCCTTCGTCTGCATGGATTGGCGACACATGCGCGAATTGCTCGATGCCGGAGAGGCCGCGTTCTCGGAGTTGAAGAACCTGTGCGTCTGGAACAAGACGAACGGCGGCATGGGTACGTTCTACCGGTCGAAACACGAACTCGTTTTTGTCTTCAAGGTGGGCGACGGCCCGCATGTGAACAGCTTCGGCCTCGGAGACACCGGGCGCTATCGAACGAACGTGTGGGACTATGTCGGCATCAGCAGCGTCGGAGCGAAGCGCATGGAGGAGCTTGCCATGCATCCGACCGTCAAACCGGTCGCTCTCGTCGCCGATGCGATCCGCGACTGCTCGCGGCGTGGCGATATTGTGCTTGACGTCTTCGGCGGTTCCGGCACGACGTTGATCGCCGCTGAAAGCTGCGGCAGGCAGGCGCGGATCGTCGAATACGACCTGGCCTACTGCGACGCGATCCTTACCCGATGGCAGGCCTTCACTGGCAAACAAGCTGTGCTGGAGCCAACGGGAACCGTTTTCGAGGAGGTTGCCGAAGAAAGGCGCGCGCCGCCGGCCGTACCGGTAACGCGGGCCCGGAGAGGGAGAACCGGTAAATGAGCGCCTCTTCGAAGGACGAACCGTCGGATCGCGACGAGAAGCCGTCGACCGGGATTCCCCAAGAGGCGGTGAGGCAAGCGAAGGATACGATCCTGTTCGGCACCGGCTACAAGCGTCCGCCTGCGCACACGCAGTTCAAGAAAGGGCAGTCCGGCAACCCGAAGGGCCGGCCCAAGTCTCAGGGCCTCTCCGACGATCGATGCCTGTCGACGGACGAACTGGTCCTGAAGCTTGCCGAGCGCAAGGTGACGGTCCGTGAAGGTAGCGAAACACAAGCGATTTCGGCGATCGAGGCCGTACTTAGGGCGCAATACGTCGCGGCCACGAAAGGCAACTCGCATGCGCAAAGGCATGTGATCGAGCGTTACGACCAGGCCAAACGACGGGAGCGGCAGGAAATTACCGACAGCAATGACTTCTGGCGGGGTTATGTCGCGGCCGCTCGCAAGGATATCGCGGAAGCCGAAGCGCGTGGCGAAACTCCTCCGGAGCCGTTGCCGCACCCCGACGACGTTGTCATCGACGCGGTCAAGGGCGTGCGATTTACAGGACCGATTGATGGGGAAGGTGCAGCGAAACTCCGGGAAACCTGCAAGTTGCGGGATATCCTGTTCCTGCAGGATGCGCTGGACTGCCGGTCGATGGGAGATCCGGACGGTGCCGATCCGCTCAACGGACCGGGAACGGCGCTCGCCTTCGCGCAGATACTGAACGACAGCTTGCCCGGACGGCATCGGCTGTCGGACGACGAGATCGTTCTGCGCAGCATGCGTCATGACGCCCTGCCGAAACGCCAATTGCTCAAGGAAGTCTACCAGGCGTGGCGAAGGTTCGGTCGAGAACAGTCGCGCGGCAAGACTTTCCCGCCCCTGCGCTATGCAAAGCAACTGTCCGACAACCTTGTGGAGGGGCTGGAGCGACTGCGTGAAGGCGAGGCGTGAGCGGTCCGACCGACCCTCCATGGTGGCGTATCCAATTCCGCGAAGACGCGGACAGTCCTTGAAAGAAAAGCTTGCCATCCGCCTGGAAGGAAGCGGTCCTGCGGACGGCCTTTTCCGCTGCCTTCGCCGAATACTGAAGGGCGTTGCACAAGATGAGCAGGCTACCTGAGATACGGAAGGCGCACATATGGCTATCCTACAGTCGGGCGATCTCGCTCTCGAAATCGTCCATAGTGATTTCGAGCATGGCTGGGTCAGTTACGATGTCGGCCTCTTGTGGAAGGGAGAGTCGATCGTCAACGACGCCATATTGAAGCGCACGACCGAATATTGGGCGTCGCGAGGGGTGGGCGTCATCAGGGCAAGCGAAGACGAGGCCTGCAGCCTGCTACCGTTCCTCAAGCGCGTTCTGCGAACCAATGAATCAGACTACTGGGCGCCCACTGAGCCGGATATCTCCCTGACGATCATAACCGATGGGCGTTTTCCGGACATGCCTGTGCCGCGCGACGGGGAATTGGCGCGGCCGGAGAGCGGAGCAGGGGAATCAGGGGACGCGGATGCCAACGCGAATGCCCTTTCGCCCGATGATTGGATCCGGCTTCTGCTGAGCGTCGATACATATAACTTTACGGATGCCATCAAATACAGTGGTCAGGGCATTTGCATCCGCCTGAGCGTCACGCGCGCGGACCTAGAACGTTTCTATTACCGGCTTCGTGTTGAATACCTCAGGTTCCGGTACGACTTCGCCGTGGACGAACAACTTGAGCTCAGCCATGGATCGGATTACGAGGCGCCGGAGTTTTGAACAACGCCGTATCTCCAACTTGGTGCGTTGGGTGGGTGCTTCACCGTTCCAGATCCGATATTTCCGGGGAGCTGATTTTCTTCAAGTATAAGCTGTAGCGTCAGGGGGATTTCCAGACCAAGCGCGGGCGATCAAGGCGCGAATACTGACTTCATCGATCGGTCGCGGATTCCAGTAAGGATTCTCCACGGTCAAACGGGCGATCTCGCGAATGCCGGCTTCCGGCATGCCAAAGTCCCTCAGTGCGCTGGGAGCGCCGATGGATGATGTCAGCGTGGCCAATGCGGCCGCTCCATCTGCATCGGTGCGCCCAAGCGCGCGCGCAATCCTTGCCATGGCGTCCGGTGTGGCGCTTGCGTTGTACGCGGCAGCATGCGGAAGAATGATTGAATGCGTTTCGGCGTGCGGAAGGTTGTAAGCGCCTCCGATAGCGTGACAAAGCTTGTGATGCAGAGACATGCCAGCCGCACTCAGGCAAGTGCTGCAAAGCCAGGCCCCGTAAAGGGCATCCGATCTTCCCTCCAGACTTGAGCTGTCGTGTTTCAGAGCCGGGAGTGCCTGACCCAACGCGCGAATGCCTTCTTCTGCCATCAGCGAAATCACCGGGTTGCCGTCCCTTGCATAAAGGGCCTCCATGGCGTGTGCGACTGCGTTGAGGCCGGACACAATGGACATCTGCACGGGCAATGACAACGTCAGGTCGACATCGTAGATCACGGTCTTCGGCCTGACCCTGTCGTCACGCAATGTGGTTTTCCGCCCGCCTTCGCTCTGCCCGAGATAAGGGGTCATTTCCGAACCCGCATAGGTGGTCGGGATCGCAATCTGCGGGAGGTTTGCGTGAAGCGAGAGAGCCTTGCCAAGTCCGATCGTCGATCCGCCCCCAATAGCGACAGTTGCATCAACATCGCGTTCAGACGCGACCGAAATGGCGCGATTGGTGATTTCGACGGGCGTATGCATCGTGGCTTGATCGAAAGATCCTACCGCCCGGCCGTCGAGCAATTCGACCAATGCGTCACCTTGTTCGCGTTGCTGGGGCGTCGTAAGGACGAGTATCCTGCGAGCGCCGAGGCGTTCGGCCTCTGCCGGCAATTCGGCAAGTGTGCCGCTTCCGAATATGACGCGGCTCTGTGTACCGGTGTAGATGAAGTCTTTCATCGGAGCCTCCATTAGCCGGCTGTGCTGGCTCGCCTGGCCATTTTCATGGCTAAAGGCCTTTCGCGGGCAGCTTTCGTGCGCGCATTGAGGTCACGCAACACGAGAAGCTCTTCCTGACTGGGAGGCTCCGTCGTTGCCACGTTCTCAGCGTATCGGACAGGCCAACCACAGGATTCCTGTATCTGTTCCGCACCGACGCCGGGGTGAATGGCGCTGACGATGAACTCCTTGCTTTTGGAGTCGGGCTTCCAGATAGCGAGATCCGTGATGAGCAGGGTCGGTCCCTTTGTCGCAATACCTGCGTTCTGGCGGGCATCACCGCCGTCGCCGTGGCCGAACGAGGTCACGAAGTCCACCTTTTCGACGAGTCCCCGGCGCGACTGCTTCATCATGACGAAAGTCTGATGGCAGGAGGTCGCTATCTCCGGGGCCCCCCCGCCTCCAGGAAGGCGGACGTCGGGGCGGTGATAATCGCCGATGACCGTCGTGTTGATATTGCCGAACCGATCGATCTGCGCCGCGCCGAGAAAACCTACGGAAATACGGCCACCTTGCAGCCAGTATCGAAACATTTCCGGTACAGAAACGGTTGTTAGGGCAGTGTCGGTCAGTTCGCCGTCACCAATCGACAGCGGTAGCACAGTTGGCGCTGTCCCGATCGTCCCGCTCTCGTAGATCAGGGTCAGTCCGGGGGCATGGGTCATTCGGGCCAGGTTGCAGGCTGCCGACGGCGCACCGATCCCCACGAATACGACATCATCGTTCTTGAGCGCACGTGCCGCGGCGATGGTCATCATTTCCTCAGACGTGAAAGCCATTATGCCGCGCTCCTTCGCATGCGTTCGACGCGCAGGTCGAAGCAATTCGGATCCGCATTCAGTACATTTTCTTCCATCCAACTCAGGAAGACGGCCCGGTCTGACGAGATACGTTCCCACTCGAGATAGGCGGCGTTATCCCGGTCGTAGTAACCGTGAGCGTAGGAAGGATGCGCGCCACCAGGAACGACGGAAATAGACTGGATGGTCCAAGCAGGCAAAATGCACGCGTTGGGATGGACTCCGGAGAAGCTGTCGACAATTTCCTCGACCGTGACGACGACGCATTTGGCGGCAAGCGCCGCCTCCTTCTGGACTCCCAAAATGCCTTCCACCAAGACGTCGCCCTTCCTGTTGGCTTTTTGCGCATGAATAATCGTCAGGTTTGGCGTTAACGAGGGTACTGCCGCGAGAGTTTCTCCGCTGAAGGGGCACGTTATGAACTTGATGCCAGGATTGACCTTCGGGAGGTCTGCGCCCTTGTAGCCTCTGAAGATGGCGCAGGGTAATCCGGCTGCTCCGGCCTCATAAGCCTGGGCCATCGCGGAATGCGAGTGTTCTTCAAGCTCCAGCGGCCTCGGCCAGCCATTTTCCACCGCATCGCGCATGCGTCGCAGCAGCCCCACACCGGGATTGCCCGCGTAGGAGAACGTCATCTTCCTGACCCTTCCCATGCCAATAAGTTGGTCATAGATAAGATCGGGCGTCATGCGTATGAGGTGCAAATCCGTCACGCCCTGGCGGATGATTTCATGCGCCGCCGCATAGGGGATCAAATTCGTGAAACCCTCGAACGCGACGGTAAAGCCGTCCTCGATATTCTCGCCGATTGCGTCTTTCAAATCCTGAAATCTTGCCATCTGCCTTACCTGTCGGGAATCCGCTGGCCGCTCGGCTCCGCCGCAACCTGCAGCCAAAGCATTGGTCTTATTCGGCTCCCCGAGGAGGGGTTCCACGCTCGATCGACAGCTGAACACCGCGAAGGAAGATGTCCAGGTCAAGCCGGAACCAGGGGGCAGTCGACTGGAACTGCGCATAAAGGGTTCCGTCCGGGCGGACGAGGTAGGCGCCCGGCTCACAGAATGTCTCAGGCTCGGCAGGCTTGATCTTCCGGGATATATACAGGCCCCAGTCTCGCGCCTGTTCCTCCGTCAGGCCGTAGCCAAATGGTACATCGCCTACCGACCATTCCCGTAGTGCCGTGGCCGCACGCTCGGCGTCATCCATGCTAACCGCGACAACCGACATGCCGATGGCATCGAGCTCCGGCAGGCGTTCGCGAAGAGCCTGAATCTCCTGCTTGCAGAAACTGCAATGCAGCCCTCTGAAGGCCAGTATGAGCGTGAATATCTTCGGACGCTGCTCGGAAAGCTTCCATCGACCGCCGCGCGCAAGCGGTACATCCAGCTCGGGAACCTGCTCACCGGAACGCAGTCGTACTGATTGTGTCGCGCAGGCATCTGCGCGCTCAATTGCGGATGCGGTCATTTGACCCTCACATTGCTGCCGGAGACGACATTGGCGAGGTCAGATCGACGCCGGGCGGCCGCGGGCGAAAAGATCATATTCGCCTGCACACACCATCCTGCCAGATCGTCGGATGCCTGACTGTCGGCACCGGATTTGCGAATGTCTGGAAAATACCCAAGCGAAGATATCATCGGAAATATCAAATAAAGAATTTCCATATCATAATGATATGATTGGCAACAATGCCGGAGGCAAACAGATGACCGATCTGAATCCAAAGCATCTGATGTGGCTTGCTGAAATCCATGAGGCCGGCGGCTTTACCGAGGCAGCGGCGACTCTGGGTACGAGCCAGCCTGCGCTTTCACGCTTGGTGAAAGATCTCGAGGTGCAAATCGGCGGCCCCCTCTTCTCTCGTGCCCGCAAACCACTGCAGCTGACAACGGTGGGAAAACGACTGGTCGAACAGGGGAACGCCATCCGCACCGCCACGAAACGCGCTTGCGAAAGCGTTGACCGGATCCGCACAGGCGAAGAAGGCGAATTGCGCATCGGCGGAACTCCGTTCCTGCTGGAAGGTTTTGTATCCGGATTGATCGCCGGCTTTCAGGCAGATCGTCCGGACGTTACCGTACAATTCAGTCACGGCTATCCGGATGATCTTGTTTCGCGTCTTGTCGGAGATCGTATCGACGTCGCCGTTTGCCCTATGGATTTCCTGGATCCGGAAAAAAACCTCGACTTTACCCCCTTGATCCATGGACGGAATCTGGTGGCGTGCCGGACCGGGCACCCGTTACTCTCAATGGATAGGCTGACGGCTGCCGATTTATGCAGATACCGATGGATCGCCCCGCCGCCGCTCAGTCCGCTGAACGTTGATTTGAAAAACGCACTCCTCTCGGTCGATGCCAGCCATGTCGAGATCGCGGCATTCGGCGGAGGGCTCGGGACTATCGTCAATTACCTGATGAACACGGACTGCCTGACGATATTGCCTCACACCGTCGTATATGCCCTTCACGGCGCCGGCGCGATAACGGCGCTTCCGATGAAGCTGGACCACCCTAATCGCACTTTGGGCTTGCTCGTGCCAAAGTCGGGTTCAAAAACACCGCTGGTGGAAAAACTTAGATCATACCTTCTATCCCGATTTGAGGATCTGAAAGAAAAAATAAGAGCGCATGAAGAATTGTTTATCGATAAATAAAAATCTGAATACATAAGTAATGTGCGCGTAAATAATGGAGACATACTATCATAAAATGAGAAATCATTGAATTTTTGTATTTATTTTCTATTCATAAGCAGTGAATTGGGTCGACGCGGAATCGCAGTTCTTGGATTCGATCAGGTGAAATTCTTGCCATTCATGCCAAGGTGCCAAGCGAATGCGCTTGAGATTTCCGCGGCAGTGCCAAAAAAGCAAGAAGCCGCTCGATTGGAGACTGCGCGCCGCAGAAGGCGTCCGGGAGATGCCCGCAATCCGGCTTTGGAACCGTTGCGTGGTGCCATTCATTGCTGGGATTGGATAGGGCTGCGTTCCCCGGATAGTGCGTTGACCGATGCTCCGCTTCACTGGACCCAATACCAAGAATAATACGAGTAGAGTGTGCAATGGAGGAGTACGCACATGGAAATCAAACGCGGATTGAGGTCGCTACTTACCACGGCAGCAGCCGTGGCGGTATTGATGGTTTTGGGGCCGGATCGCGAGGCGAACGCGGAAGGAACGCTGCGGATAGCGATAACCGCTGCCGATGTGCCCACCACGACAGGTATGCCCAACAACGGTTTCGAAGGTTTCCGGTTCCTTGGCTATCCTGCTTTCGAGGCGCTCGTGCACTGGGACCTTTCGAGCGCCGACCGGCCTTCGGAGATCGTCCCGGGCCTAGCTGAAAGTTGGACCCAGGACAAGGCCGACCCGACGAAATGGGTCTTCAACCTGCGAAAGGGGGTCAAGTTCCACGACGGGACCGACTTCAATGCCGATGCGGTCATCTGGAACCTGGAGCGTTTCTACGATGTCGGGTCTGCGCAGTTCGAGGCTCAAGGATCCGCGATGACCCGAGCGCGAAACCCGAATTTGGAAAGCTGGCGAAAGATCGACGATTACACCGTCGAAATCTCCACCGACGAACCGCTTAGCTATTTCCCTTACCTCGTGGCCTACGTTCTCTACGCAAGTCCGACGCAGTTCGAGAAGGTTGGCGGCACATGGGAAGCGTTTGCGAAAGCGCCGGCTGGAACCGGCCCGTTCAAGGTCGTCGAATTCAAGCCGCATGTGAGCGCGACGCTTGAAAAATTCGAAGACTACTGGAATGAAGAAAAGGTCGCGAAGCTCGACAAGATGATCGTCTATCCGATGCCGGAAGAGACGACACGTCTGGCGGCACTGCGTTCCGGGCAGGTGGACTGGATCGAGATGCCGCCGCCGGACGCAATTCCCAGCCTGGAAGACGCGGGCTACGAAATCGTGACCCATACCTATCCGCACATCTGGCCATGGGAGTTCAATTTCAAGAAGGAGGACTCACCGTTCCGGGATCGGCGGGTGCGAGTGGCCGCGAACTACTGCATCGATCGCGACGGCGTGGTTCAACTTCTGAATGGAACTGCCGAGCCGGCGACCGGGTTCTTCCACAAGAGCAATCCGCTCTATGGCAATCCGAACGAGTCCTACAAGTACGACCCCGACAAGGCCAGGCAGCTCCTGAAGGAGGCCGGTTATAGTCCTGACAATCCGGTCAAGGCGAAGATCCTGATCTCCACCGCGGGCTCAGGCCAAAGAACGCCGCTGCCGATGAACGAGTTCCTGCAGCAAACGCTTTCCGAATGCGGCTTCGATCTTGAGTTCGAGGTGGTAGACTTCGGTACGCTCCTTGTCGCGTTGCGCAGCGATCCGGCCGGACCGCAGGCATTGGGCGTCGACGCCATGAATATGAGCCTCGTCACTTCGGATATTTCCCAAATGGCGCGCTGGTTCTGGTCGGCGAATTTCGCGCCCGGCGGCTCCAACTGGGGTAACTGGAGGAACGATGAATTCGACCAGGTGCTTCGGGAGGTCCAAATGGCAACCGATCCGGAAATCATCCGGAAAAAAACTGCGCGCCTTCACGAAATTCTGGTGGATGACGCACCCTGGCTGTGGGTCGTGCATGACCTGAGCCCCCGGGCTATCTCCAGGAAGGTCAAGGGCTTCGTTCCCGCCCAGGCCTGGTTCCAGGATTTCACGCAGATCGAGATCGAAGAATAAGACTGCGGTGACTGGCGGTCTCCGGCAGAAGCCGGCGACCGCCCTTTTTCGCATTCGACTGGCAGGGAGACCAAGGAGCGTGTGGTTCTTTATCTTGCGGCGAATACTGTATGCCGTACCCGTGTTGCTCGGGGTTTCGATAATAGTATTCACCCTGGTGCAGCTTTCCCCGGGAGATGTTGTCGACATTCTCATCCCCCCCGAGGCCCCGGAAGAGGTCGCCGATGCGCTTCGAAAGCAGTACGGGCTGAATGAGCCGGTCTACATTCAGTATTTCATCTGGCTCGGGCATTTGCTCCAGGGAGATCTCGGCACGTCGATATTCAGCGGCCAGCCTGTCGGCGGCGAACTTGCAAGCGCCTTGCTGAATACCCTCAAGCTGGCAGTGCCGGCCGCGATACTTGGCATGACGTCGGGGATCATCTTGGGCTCACTCGCGGCGTTCCATAATGGTACTTGGCTCGACAGGCTGTTCTCCGCCGCGGCGATCACCGGAGTGAGCCTTCCGCACTATTGGGTCGGGATCGTCCTTGTCGTGGCCTTCGCGGTAATCTGGAACGTCCTGCCCGGTCAAGGCATGGGCCCGGACGGATTTCCAGCTACCTGGGAACAGATCAGGCACCTTATCCTTCCCGTTTTTACGATGTCGCTTATTCCGATGGGCGTGGTCAGCAGGCTCGTGCGTGCCACCGTGCTGGAAGTGATCGGCCGCGATTTCGTAACGACACTGCACGCCAAGGGGCTGCTGAACCGAAGAGTGTTGATGCATGTGTCCAAGAATGCCGCGCCTGCCGTACTCGCCCTGATGGGACTTCAATTTGGCTACCTGCTGGGAGGCTCGGTGCTGGTCGAGACGGTGTTCAACTGGCCAGGCTCCGGCAACCTTATGGTGTTGGCAGTTTTCCGCCGGGACGTTCCGGTACTATCGGCGACGATCGTGGTGCTCGCGGCGATCTTCGTAGTCATCAACATCGTGGTCGACATCCTTCAGGCTTTGATCGATCCACGCCTACGCCGGTAACGTCATGGTATCCGATTCCGAAAACTACGTAGCTGCAAATACTTCCCTTACCGTGACAGTGACCGCTGCCAGGCGAAATCAGGGATATTGGGGCCGTGTCTGGACCCGTCTCCTCCGTGACTGGGGCACGCTCGCCGCGATCTCGATAATCGCACTGATCCTGCTCGCGGCAATCTTCGCCCCGCTTCTGGCCACGCACGATCCGACGCAAGGTTCGGTCCTCGGTCGCCTCAAGGGCTTTGGTTATAATGGCCATATCCTCGGCACCGATGAAACCGGCCGCGATCTTTATAGCCGATTGCTCTATGGAAGCAGGCTTACACTGATCACCGGTGTCCTGCCCGTCCTTCTCGCGTTGATTATCGGCGGGTTTCTAGGTGTGATCGCCGGCTACTTCGGCGGCCTCATCAACAGCCTGATCATGCGCGTGATGGATGTTCTTTACGCCTTTCCGTCGGTCCTTCTGGCGATAGCGATAACGGGCATGCTGGGGTCCGGCGTGACGAACACGATACTGGCGCTGACGATCACATTCGTTCCCCCACTCGTACGCATTTCGGAGACGGTGACGAGCCAGACCCGGGCCATGGATTTCATCGAGGTCGCCCGGTCAAGCGGCGCCGGTTCCTTCACGATTATCCGGTTTCATGTTCTGAGCAACATCCTCGCTCCGGTGCTTATCTACGCAACGAGCCTGATATCTATCTCGATAATACTTGCTGCGGGCCTGAGCTTCCTCGGTCTTGGCGTCACGCCGCCGAATGCCGAATGGGGACTGATGCTGAACAACCTTAGATCGGCGATCTGGGTAAATCCGGCGATCGCGGCGTTCCCCGGGCTGATGATCTTCATCACGTCGATGTCATTCAACCTTATGAGCGATGGCCTTCGCCGCGCCATGGATCTCAAGTTGTGAGGATGCAAGCGATGACGGGCACCAATGCGAACATGGCATCCGATCCCGCGATAGTCGAAACACAGCGACCACTGCTGTCAGTCGAGAACCTGCGCAAGCATTTCCCAATCAAGGGAGGACTATTCGGTCGCACGCAGGCCGTAGTTCAGGCGGTCGACGACGTAAGCTTTGAAATACGCAAAGGGGAAACGCTTGGCATCGTTGGCGAATCCGGCAGCGGCAAATCGACGACGGCGCGCGTGATAATGCATCTGTTCGAGGCGGATGCCGGCAAGGTCGTTTTCGACGGTGAGACGGTAGGCCGCGGCGGTATCGCCTACCGCGAATTATGCCTCAACGTACAGATGGTCTTCCAGGATTCCTATTCAGCGCTGAACCCGCGCATGCCGATCGGTCTGTCGATCGCCTTCGGCTCCATGGCTCATGGCGTTCCTCGCAAGGAGGCGCTCGATAAGGCGGCAATACTGCTGTCGAAGGTCGGACTTGATCCTGCAACCTTTGCGAACCGCTATAGCCACGAGCTTTCCGGCGGCCAGCGCCAAAGGGTCAACATAGCTCGCGCGCTGGCGCTGAAGCCCAGACTTATCCTGCTTGACGAAGCGGTATCCGCCCTCGACAAATCCATCGAGGCGCAGGTTCTCGATCTTCTGTTGGATCTCAAGGGGGAACTCGACCTCACCTATCTTTTCATCAGCCATGACCTGAATGTCGTTCGCTACATCAGCGACCGCGTCCTCGTGATGTATCTGGGCAAGGTGGTCGAGGTAGGGCCCGTCGAGGACGTTTACGAAAATCCGCGCCATCCCTACACACGGGCCTTGCTTTCGTCGATGCCGTCGATGGATCCGCGAAATCGCACGATGGAAGCGCCGTTGAGCGGCGACCCTCCGAATCCGATCAACCCACCATCCGGATGCCGGTTTCGCACCCGCTGCCGGTTCGCGGAGACTGTATGCGGAAAATCGTCGCCCGCGCTGACTGCCCATTCGGATATGAACGCCCGCCATGCCGTGGCTTGCCACATGCACGATCCGGGCTCCGGCCACAGCCTGGCTTCTCAAACGGAGGCCCCCGAATAATGAACAGGGAAAAAATACTTTCGGTAGAGGACCTGTCCGTTCGCTTCAAATCCGACGAAGGTATCGTCAACGCCGTAAGCGACGTCAGCTTCGAGCTGGCGCATGGCGAGGCTCTGGGCATTCTCGGGGAGTCCGGCTCGGGCAAAAGCGTGACCTTGAGGACGATCATCGGCCTCCTGCCGCGCAACCGTACGGATATTCGCGGGCGCGTCCGTTTTGACGGGAGGGAAATCCAGGACCTGTCGAACGACGAGATGAATGCGATCCGCGGCGCGCGCATCGCCATGGTCTTTCAGGAGCCGATGGTTGCATTCGATCCGGTTTTCACGGTTGGGGAGCAGATCGCGGAAACAATCGTCCGTCATGACGGGTCCAGCTGGGCCGATGCCAACCGGCGTGCGCTGGATCTGCTGGAACTCGTGCAAATTCCCTCGGCCAAACGGCGTCTTGCCTCCTACCCGCATGAGATGTCGGGAGGGATGCTGCAGCGTTCGATGATCGCGCTCGCGCTTTCATGCGGACCTCAGCTGCTGCTCGCGGATGAACCGACCACGGCGCTGGACGTTTCCGTGCAGATCCAGATTATCCTGCTGTTGCGCGAACTGCAGCGCGAACTCGGCATGTCGGTCATCCTGGTGACTCATGACGTTGGTGTTGCCGCGGAAATATCCGACCGCCTGGCTGTCATGTATGCGGGGCGTATCGTGGAAACCGGTACCGCGGCAGAGATGATCGAAGCGCCGTGCCATCCCTATACCGACGGCTTGTTGTCCTCGACGGTGCTCAACGCGACGAAGGGAAAAAAGCTGAATGCCATCCCGGGAGCGCCGCCCGACTTGATCGCCCTGCCTCGGGAATGTTCGTTTGCACCCAGGTGCCGCCATGTGCAGCAGCAGTGCCTGTCGGGCATTCCGAGGCTGGAGCCGTTCGGGAAAGGGCGAGCAACGCGATGTTTGCGCGTGAGCGAAGGTCAGTTGGAACTTCAGTCGGCAAATCCCGCGCTGTGACAGGTGGCGCGTTTTCACCGGAGGGCATATCCTGATCGCCCGTGGTTTCGTGTCTATGCAAGCGGAGCGGGCTTTCACCGCTATCGCTAACCATGCACCGGCAGCACGACGGATATAATAGGGAGTATGCCCTAGTGGCGTTACGATCTGCCCTGTCCTTGAACGATACCCTGCGCAATGCGGAATTCGCATTGCGCACCACATCGCTCGACGAAGCCGAACGTCATGTGAGCACGGTTTTCTGCCGGCAGCGTTTGCGCGTTGAGCAGGCCTCGAGCCGGCTTGATTTTTCCCATCAATTTGTCCATTTGCCGCAATTTTCCGTCCACCGGGTCCGCTATGGAGCTCCGGTGTGGAAGGAAATTTTCGTTCCCCTGAATTTTACCGTGCTCCAGGTCACGCTCGCCGGTGAATGCGTGATTTACGACGGTACGAGGGAAATCGCCACTGGTCCCGGTCAACTGTCGGTAATCAACAGCGGGCGGCGTTTCGAAAAATTCTGGTCGCGCGACGCGGAGCAACTGATGGTCTGCGTCGATACCTCTCCATCAAGGGCGGTCACGGTAGATAATTCGCGCATCAACGATCTGAGCAACGTCATATTCGACCCGCAGCCGATTCCGGTCGACAGCCTTCCGCTCCTGTCCGGGATCATCAGCTCGGTCTGTGTCGATCTGGAACGCGGCCGAGGCGATGTGCTGGACCCTGAGGTATCGAGCCGGATTTACGACACGCTGGCGGCATTGATGCTGCACAACATCCCCTATACGGACCAGAAGCTGTCCGGCAGTCAATCGACCGCCGTTCCATACTACGTATTGCGCAGCGAAGCCTATCTGGCGCAATGCGCCACGAAAGATATTTCATTGCAGGACATCGCCGACGCGGCGGGGGTCTCCTGCCGAACTCTGTGCAATGGCTATCGCCGTTTCAAGAACACAACGCCCATGGCGCGCCTGCGGGACATCCGGCTCGAACGTGCTCATGAAATGCTGCTATCCGAAAGTTGCAGCGACAGTGTTTCGGCGGTCGCAAATGAATGCGGCATGAACCACCTCGGGCGATTTGCGCGATATTACGCCGAACGGTTCGGCGAATTGCCCTCCGATACACTGTTGCGTTCGCGGTCCCGCCATTGATTGGCCACGTCTGTCACTGGCCGGCAGATGCGATGTAAAAATCGCGTTTCCGTGCAGCGTGCGGTCCACAGGTTCCCTCCCGATTGAATGCTTTCTCCGCCGTATCGCCGCGCTGAGCATACAGGCTTTATTCAACTCTCCAGGGCCGGGTCTGCATCGGCGGTCATTCGTTGCTGGGATCGGATAGGCGCGCGGTTGCTGGATAGCCGCCAGGTCACGCTTTCCTATGATCGGAAAATACAGAAAACGCCTACCCTTCAGCACGGTAGCCTTATGCAGCAACAACAGAAATTCGCCGGCACCGCTCCGGCGCCAGACCTTGCCGGCGGTTCTCCGGAAGATGTTATCGACCGCATAGAGACGACAATCGTGGATGTGCCGCTTCGGCGGACCCATTTTCATTCGAGTGGCACCCACGGCAGTCAGAGCTATGTTGTCGTTCAGCTATTCACGAAAGGAGGTGCCGTTGGCCTGGGTGAAGGGGTTACGCCCGGCGGCCGCGCCTTTTGGGGCGGCGAAAGCGTGGAAAGCATAAAGGCGACGATAGACCACTATCTCGCGCCAGCGCTGAAGGGATGCAGCGTTTTCGCGCACGAGCGCTTGTTGAAGCTGATGGACCGCGCCGCCGCCAGGAGCAACTTCGCAAAGGCCGCCGTCGACATTGCGTTACATGATGTTGTCAGCAGGCTGCTGGACACGCCACTGGCCGCATTTTACGGCGGCAAGGTCCGGGATTCGATACCGGTCCTCTGGCCCTTGGCGACCGGCGATTACGATCGGGACGTGGACGACGCGCTGGAGCAGCTGTCCACGCGCCGTCATCGGTACTTCAAGATGAAGATCGGCCAGGGCGACCCGGAGGCGGATGTAAAGGCCGTTTCGCGCGCGATCAGGGCGATCCACGCGCAATTTCCGGAAGCATGCATAACCCTGGATTTCAATCAGGCCTGGGACGAACAAACGGCGGCGCGCTGGCTTCCCGCGCTTCAGGAGGCGGGGGCTGCCTTGATAGAGCAGCCCGTGCCCGCCTGGAATGCTGCCGGCATGGCACGGCTGGCCTCACGCCTCGACATCCCGGTCATGGCCGATGAAGGTCTGTGGGATCTCCATGACGCCTATGACTATTTCACGCGTGGGGCGACCGATGTCTTTTGCGTGAAGGTTGCCAAGGGTGGCGGTATCCGGCGCGCTTACAAAGCCGCCGCGGTTGCCGAGGCCGCCGGCATACCGCTATGCGGCGGTATGGCGCTGGAGAGCTCGATCGGCACAGCCGCAAGCCTCCAGCTTTTCGGCGCGCTGCCGAATCTCACCTGGGGGAGCGAGACCATAGGGCCGAGGCTCATTGCCGACGATCTCGCCACGGAGCCTATCCGGTATCGGGAATATGAGGTGCTGATCCCCGACGGCCCCGGCATCGGTGCGGAACTCGACACGGACAAATTCAAACACTACCGGCGGGCATGACCGCTCAGAATTGGATAGCGAGCAAGACGGTAAAGACGATGCTCTACTCGATCTACATTGTCGATAAACCGGAGAGCGGCTCACAGCGCGCTCCCGCGGTGGAGGCACATCGGCGTTACATTCGCGACCACGCCGAAGCCATTCTGGCCGCCGGGGCGACGTTTGCAGAAGACGGCAAAACGGTTCGCGGCGGGAACTACATCGTGGACATGGATAGGGACGAGGTCGAGCGCTTCGTTGCTGAAGATCCATTCACGCTGGCCGGAATACGCGAAAGGGTGATTGTCCAGCCGTGGATCAAGGCATGCTTCAACCGAAAATTCCTGATGTCCGTGGTCCCGCCGGGGCCGCCCGACGTCAATGAAACGCTCCTGGTATTAGAACGAGCCGGGATGGGCAGAAGGTCAGACCATTGACTAGCGAGATGATCGAAATGCTGAACGAGAAAGTGGAAGTCGAAGGCGCGATGATGGGCGCCTACCTGACCGGCGCCTCGTCCGAACCCCGGCCCGGCATCATATTGCTTCAGGAAATATTCGGCGTGAACAATGCCATGAAAATCGCCGCGGACGCGTTCGCGCGCGATGGTTATGTCGTTCTCGCGCCGGATATTTTCCACCGGATCAGGCCGGGTATCCAGCTTGGCTACACCGAATCCGAGCGCGATCAGGCGATCGGCTACTGGGGCCAGCTCGATGACGCACAGACGCAGGCCGACGTCATGGCTTCGGTTGAGAAGCTGAAAAACCATACGTCCTGTACGGGCAAGGTCGCGGCTCTCGGGTTTTGCCTCGGCGGGAAGCTTGCCCTGTTCAGTTCCATCGGCGGCTACGTGGACGCGGCCGTATCCTTCTATCCGGTCACCGTTCCTCAATATAAGGACGAGCTGACGAAGCTATCCTGTCCCGTCCAGATCCACCTGGGCGATGTCGACCAGCACACGCCGCCCGAAATCCAGGACATACTTCGGGCGGCGGCAGGGCAGTCCTCGTCTCACGAATACTACTTGCATGAAGGCGCCGGGCACGGCTTCTACAATCCTGTTCGCAGTTTCGGTTATCACCCTCAGGCGGCGGCGGATGCGCATGCGGCCGTCTTGAGGTTTCTGCGCAAAACAATAGGTCCTTTCGCCTGACCGGATTTGCCGCCTCTCCCCATGAACCGCGGGGCTGCACCGCAACGTGGATAGGTACGGGATGCAGGAAGTCGATAGCCAAGTCACCGAGGTCAATTTCATGGAAATACACGCGATTTCGCTGGAAGAACTAAAAGCCCGGATAAACGCCGCCGGCTTCACGCCCGACGATCAAAGCCTTCGAGAAATGCAGGCCGCGTGGCCCCATTTTCAGGCGATGCGAGCGCGGCTGCGCCGCGATTATTCATATGCCGATGAACCGGCGTCCTTCTTCTCGCTGGAGTCCGGGGCATGAGCGGCGAACTTTATCATCTGACCATCGCCGAAGCTTCCGGCATGATCGCGCGAAAGGAGCTGTCGCCCGTTGTATTGACGGAGGCCTTCCTGGCTCGCATCGAGGCCGTCGATCCGATTGTAAACGCCTATATCACCGTTACCGGCGAACGCGCGCTCGACGATGCCCGCCGCGCCGAGAGCGAGATTGCGGCCGGCAATTACAAAGGTCCCCTCCACGGAATACCGGTCGCTCTCAAGGATATCTACGACACGGCTGGAATTCGGACGACATGCCATTCCCATCTGCATGTCGACCGTGTTCCCGCCAACGATGGCCGAGCCGTCGCCCTTTTGCGGGACGCGGGCACCGTCTTGCTGGGCAAGCTTGCGACGCACGAGTTTTCATTCGGCGGCCCGTCATGGGACCTGCCGTTTCCGCCTGCGCGCAACCCCTGGAATCCGGAGCGATACGCAGGCGGTTCCTCAAGCGGGTCCGGCGTGGCGACCGCGGCCGGAATGGCGATGGCGACACTCGGCAGCGATGCCGCGGGCTCCATCCGGCAGCCGGCATTCTTCTGCGGCATAACGGGTCTCAAACCCACCTTCGGACGCGTTTCGCGACAGGGTGTGGCACCGCTGACTTTTTCCCTCGACCATGTTGGGCCCATGACCTGGACAGCTCGAGATGCCGCGCTCATGCTTCAGGTTCTTGCCGGTTACGATAAAAATGATGCCGGCTCCGTCGATCGCCCGGTGCCGGACTATGCTTCGGCCCTTTCCGGCGACATAGAAGGCATAAGGGTGGGGCTGATCCGCCACTTCTATGATGGAGACGAGCAAGCCGATCCGGAAATGAAATCGGCGATGGACGATTCTGTGTCAGTGCTGGAGGGCCTTGGAGCCAAGGTGGAGGAGGTGAGGCTGTCGAGCCTCCACGACTATAGCTCCTGCGGTATGGCGATCATGCTTTGCGAAGCGCTCGCCATCCACGAGCGCGACCTGAGGGCTACGCCTGAGAAATTCGGCAATGTCGTGCGCGACAGGTTGACCCTCGCCAGCCTGCTTACCGCCGCAGACTACCTGCAGGCGCTAAGGTTGCGCCGGCAGTTGGTGGAAGAGACTGGCGAGGCACTTGGCCGGTACGACGTCCTGTTGACGGCCGGCGGGTATGGGCCGGCGCCGAAAATCGAACAGGTGTCGAAGTTCTACTTGCTGGAAAGGCCTTTGATCACAATGCCATTCGATGTGACCGGCAGCCCGACGATCGCAGTGCGCAATGGCGTCAGTACGTCCGGCCTGCCTCTCGGCATGCAGATCGTTGGCCGGCCGTTCGATGAAGCCACCGTGCTGCGTGTCGCCGATGCTTACGAGCGGGCAACCGCGTGGGGTGAGCGCAGGCCCCCCTTGTGAGGGCGCAAGCCGGCTATCGGGAATGAAATCTGAAGTCGGTGAATTTCAGATAGCCGCCCTTGCAGATACTGCAGCGCAGCTTGCAGCGCCGCCGACCGTGTGCCGGCCGTTTCCTCTTTACGCTATGCCGATCCTTCCTGAATGAGTTCCCGGTCGTTGTATCGCCCGAGCGGAAGCGGTGGCGGTATCGAAGGGCGGACGGCCATCCCTGCACCCATGGATGAACAATCATGCGGGACGTCTACATTTGCGACTATGTGCGCACGCCGATCGGCCGATATGGCGGTGCATTGTCCGCTGTACGCACGGACGACCTGGCCGCTGTACCACTGCGGGCATTGTCGGAGAGAAATACAGCTCTGGATTTGGAGGCCGTGGACGAAGTTATCTTCGGATGTGCAAACCAGGCAGGCGAAGACAACCGAAACGTTGCTCGTATGGCGGTGTTGATCGCTGGCTTTCCCGAGACCGTTCCGGCGATTACCGTCAACCGCCTCTGCGCGTCGGGGATGGATGCTGTTATTGTTGCGGCTCGGTCTATTCAGTGCGGCGCCCAGGAACTGGTTATTGCAGGTGGTGTGGAATCGATGTCCCGCGCGCCCTTTGTCGTGCCCAAGGCGACAGATGCCTTCACGCGAAATATCGCGATCGAGGACACGACAATCGGCTGGCGTTTCGTTAATCCCGCAATCGCTGAAACCTTTGGCGTCGACACCATGCCGGAGACGGCCGAAAACGTCGCCGAAGACTTTCGTATTTCGCGAGACGATCAGGACCTTTTCGCGTTCAATTCTCAACGAAAGACCGCCGAAGCACAGGCCTCGGGCCGCTTCGTAAAGGAAATCGTTTCGGTGAATGTCACCCGGCGCCGCGGCGAGCAAGTTGAAGTAACCCAGGACGAACACCCGCGCCCTGAGACGACCGTCGAGAAATTGAACGCTCTTCGTGCTCCCTTTCGTAAAGATGGCAGCGTTACCGCAGGCAATTCATCCGGCGTGAATGACGGCGCTGCAGCTTTGATCCTCGCCTCGGAAGAAGCAGTGCACAGACATAATCTTACGCCGATCGCGCGAGTTGTTATGGGGGCAAGCGCAGGGCTCGCACCAAGGATCATGGGATACGGTCCGGTTCCGGCAATCGAGAAGCTGCTGGATATAACGGGAATCACACTGCAAGATGTCGGCGTGATCGAGGTGAACGAAGCCTTCGCAAGTCAGGTTTTGGCGACGCTGCGTGGCCTGGACATTCACGATGATGACCCTCGCGTGAATCCAAATGGCGGGGCAATAGCTCTGGGCCACCCACTGGGCATGTCCGGAGTAAGGATTACCGGTTCGGCCGCATTGGATCTGAAGAGTCGCGGAGATGATTGGGCCGTCGCCGCAATGTGTGTCGGGGTAGGGCAAGGGACCGCGATTTTGCTGGGTTCGATGTAGTGCCGCTTTACGCGTTTCGGTCACGAAGGGTGGTTCGGTGGCCAAGCAGAAATCGCTATCCTGCCCTTGCTCCCGTCAATTACTTGGAAAATCTGGCTTAGGCGCCTGTCAGCCGTCACTTCTATTGCGTTGGGCGATGCCAGATGTGGCCCCGCCCCGCGGTTTGTTCGTCAACTACTTGGCAGGATCAGGACTTCCGCCCTCATATCAGGCTCGCGCTCCTCGTGTCTCGCGGCGACGAGTTTGACGGCTGCGAGGTGGTTTGCGGGGCGGTTGTCGTAGCGCGTGGCGATGCCTGGGAATTGTTTGATCCTATTGATGAACCTGTCTAAGAGATTGCGCTGCCGATGGACCCGGCGGGAGAACACGAAGGAGCCCTTGCGGTTGGTCTTCGGTGGGAGGTTGGCCCAGGCCTTTCGCCGGGTTGCCTTGGCCCAGATTGCATTGCTGTCGTAGCCCTTGTCGGCCAGGAGGATCCTTCCTCGGCGAGTTCGTCCGTCAGCGCGTCGGCTTCGGTCCAGTCAGCGATCTGTCCGCCGGTCAGACGGAGGCGGACGGGGCGACCTCCTGCGTCGACAAGCGCGTGGATTTTGCTCGTAAGCCCGCCGCGGAAAAGTCCCATGCCGCCATCGCCTCCGTCCCCCCTTTTTCCCGTGGCCGCGTGTTGGTGAACGCGGACACAGGTCGAGTCGATCATAACGATGTCGCCGTCGAAGGCTTCCTTATTCGGAAGTCTTGAATCATGCAGGGCGCGAAACTCCAAGACCCTTTATGAGTTTACGACCTAGAATATACGGAACAGAACTCGAACTGGCCTTGGGTCTTAACTGTCGTTTTTGCCTCAGTAAGCCTGTTCAGCTTCATGGATCTGGTCGGATGGAGCGTGGTGTTTGGCATTAGAAGTCGGCTTCGCGACAAAATAGCGGACTTCTTCATCTTGCAGGCTTTTCAGAGCAGCCCGCCTTATCTACGCAGGGAGATTAGGTGGGGCTACAACCCCGCGAAAATCACCGTCGTGAAAATAAGGGCGGGTTTCTAATCAGATGAAAAACACCCCTTATACGGGCTTTTAAACCGCTTCTACTCCCATTTTTAACGGCCCACGATCCTCCTCCGCTCGCTATAGTGCAAAACATCACCGAAATCACATTCCAAGTATCGTGCTTGCCCGCAAGCCCTCGCGGATATTTCGCCGCGCGTGCTCGAGCCACAGTTGCGGCATGAACCCGCAAGCTCTCGTCTTTTCGACGTTCGCCGTCGCCGTCAATAGCTCGCTGCCTCGAGGACGGAGCGGCGACGCCGTCTTATTTCGTGCAACTTCTGCCGGATTTGTCACATGATGATGCGCACTACAACAGGGGGCCGACGGAAGCCGAACCGTTGTTTGAGCCCGCAGAGAAGTCTGGCGGATATTCGGGAATTCCCCCTCCGACATGCGCTCTCAGGTTCGATTTACGCGTAGCGTGAGAGCGCAGCTCCCTGAAATGTCGGGAGAATTAGGGTGGCTGGTCCGAGAGCGGGTTAAGTCTCTGGAATATAAGACTTAATGGCGGAGAGAGAGGGATTCGAACCCTCGATACGGTTTCCCGTATACACGCGTTCCAGGCGTGCGCCTTAAACCACTCGGCCACCTCTCCGGGAGAACGGGCAAAAGCCCCGCTCGTGAGAAGCGCAATATACCCACCAAAACCCGGACTTCAAGGTGTGATTGTCGTTTTCGCAAAGCTTTTCAACATGGCGCGAAGGATTGCCATGGCCGGTGGTGGCCGTTACTTAAGAAACGGAAATTCAACGGGTCTTTCGCCAGCCTCGCGATGGCGGCAAGGGGCGCCGGAGCGCCGGGCGGTCGGATATGCTGAAGTTTATCGCAAGAATTCTCGGCCTTTGGCTGATTGCCGTGGCACTTGTTGCGATCGTGCTGGACGGCACGCGCACGATCGCCGCCGCGCAATGGATGGTGAAGCCGCTTGGCCAATACTGGTACGAATGGTCGCCGGCGACACTCAATCTTTCTCAGGCCGCCGTGCAGCGTTATGCCGATCCGGCACTTTGGGATCCGGTCATCCTGTGGATTCTGCAGCAGCCGGTCTGGATCAGCTTCGGGGCGCTCGGATTCTTTCTGGTGTGGCTCGGCGACCGCCGGCGGCGCAGAGAAAATCTC
Organism: Hongsoonwoonella zoysiae; assembly: GCF_013266695.1. GTDB lineage: Bacteria > Pseudomonadota > Alphaproteobacteria > Rhizobiales > Stappiaceae > Hongsoonwoonella > Hongsoonwoonella zoysiae. The sequence continues at coordinate 158,275 of NZ_JABRXF010000001.1, read as the reverse complement.
GTATGAACGCTTGCGAGCAGGCCGTCCAGTTGTCGCGAACGTGAAGGCCCGGCCCGCTTTCCAGCGACTTGCAGTCTGATATCATGGGCCTAACTGGATGGTGTGGCGCACTCCCTTCCGCCTGGTCGATGCTGGTGGGCGAAGGAAAGTGCGGCGTGGCCGTCCGTTTTCGTATTTCGCGCAGAACCTGAGGAAAACATCATGTCGTTCATGTCCATGTTGACGAAGAAGGTGAGCATGCCGAGCGTATCGGAAGCGCTGCCGGGCCGCGACCAGCCGATCATGACGCCGGGGCTGCATACGGTGAATCGCCGGCCGATCGATGCCGCAGTGCCGGAAGGGCATGAAGAGGTGCAACTGGGCCTTGGTTGCTTCTGGGGAGCGGAGCGGCTGTTCTGGCAGACGCCTGGCGTCTATGTGACAGCTGTCGGCTATTCCGGCGGACACACGAAAAACCCGACCTATGGGGAAGTGTGCAGCGGGCGAACCGGCCACACGGAAACGGTGCGCGTCGTCTTCGATCTCTCGCAGATTTCGCGCGAGGAAATCCTGCAGCGCTTCTGGGAAGGACATGACCCGACGCAAGGAATGCGCCAGGGCAACGATATCGGCACGCAATACCGCTCGGCGATCTACTACGCCAGCGACGAGATGCGCGAAGCCGCATTGAAGACGAAAGCCTCCTATCAGCAGGCGCTGAAGGATGCCGGCGTCAACCGCGAAATCACCACGGAAATCAAGGATTGGCAACCGTTCTATTACGCCGAGGTTGACCATCAGCAGTATCTCCACAAGCACCCGGGCGGATATTGCGGCCTTGGCGGAACGGGAGTCTCCTGCCCGGTGGGGCTTGGAGTGAGCCCGCAGGCTTGATATGAAGCCGGCGGTTCCGCCGGCTGCCATGTTGCGCCAGGCTCGGCGGTGCCGGGAGACCCCGATGACGCCGAGCGCGCTGCGAGCAATGGAAGAACCTTCCGATATTCGAAAGTCGGGCCGGTCAGCCGGCGCCGATTTGCAGCATATGATTATCGTCAGGCTTTTCGCGGCCAGGCAGAGCCTGACGGATGAAAGCTCCGCGCTGCCCGCACGTGCGCGAAGAGCAGGGGCGGACGTGCAGCGCGCCGCAGCGCTCCTCAAGCTTTGGAAGAAGAAGCTCGGCCCGCCGCACGCCGCTGCCGCCGCACGCTTCAAGGCGGCGTCCAAACATCTGGCCAATCTTGAAGAGCCGGAAAAAGGATTTCGCCGCAGCACCAATGCCCATTCCCCGACCGATACGGATGAGGAGTTGGAAGAGATCGCTTCGCTTCTGCGCCGGTGCGAAGTCGATGGCGTGGTGCTGGTCGCCTCGCTCGTGGAACTAGAAGATGTCGAAAAGGGTTTGAAAAAGGCAGGGCAGAAAGCGAGGAAACGTTTTCTGGAGGCGGAAGATCAGCCTGGCCACGCGAACCTTGAGCGGCTTCGCCGCGCCGTGCGCGCGGAAAGCGCCCTTGCCGAGGCGGGCGAGCTGAATTTCAACGGCCTCGACCCTGAAAAAAAATCCATGCTTGAAACGCTGGAGCGCCTGCTCGACCGCGCCTTGGGAACAGCCGCCACGGCGCACGGTTTCTCGCCATCTGCGCGAAAGACAGTCGTGAGGGAGGTTCTGGAACTCGGGCGGCGGCTTTACTGCTGCAAGACGCCTGACCTGAAGCGCCGCTCGGCGAGCGGCTGAGACAGCCGAAAGCAGCGTTCGTCCGGCCCGCGACAGTCTTGCCGATTGGGTGAGGGGATGGCTGTGCCTATATTCAATAGGCATGAGTACCGTAATACGCCTCAACCCGGATGTGCATGCCGAGTACCGCTGGCGGAACCGCCTCCACACGGCGGCGCTTGCCGGCGGCAGCCTGTGCTTGCTGGCGCTGTGTGCCTTCACCATCGCAGGGCCGGAGGGGGTTCTTTGGGCCGCGATCGGCGGCGGCCTTTCCCTTTATGTCGCCGTTCACCTGTCGCCGAAGATGGTTCTGGGCCTTTATAACGCCCGCCCCCTCGGCGCCAATGTCTTTCCGGACGGACACCGCATCCTCAAGGCACTGAGCGAACGTGCGGGGCTGGAGAAATCGCCAAGACTATTCATCGTGCACAGCAGGATGATGAACGCGTTTTCAATCGGCCGGCGTGACGATTCCGTCGTCTGCGTGACGGATGGGCTGATCCGTGGGCTTTCAATGCGCGAGTTCACGGGGGTCGTGGCTCATGAGATCTCCCATATCGTGCATGAGGATATCCGCGTGATGGCGCTGAGCGATGTTGTCAGCCGCATGACGAGCGTGATGTCTTTCTTCGGCCTGTTTCTGGCGCTTTTCAACCTTCCGCAGCTCGTGCAGGGCGGACACGAAGTGCCCTGGATCGGTATCATCATACTTATTCTCGCGCCCACGCTCGGCACGCTTCTGCAGCTTGCCTTGTCGCGCACGCGCGAGTTCGATGCGGATCTGACAGCCGTGGAGCTGACCGGCGATCCCGAAGGCTTGTCGCTTGCGCTGGTGAAGCTGGAAAAGGCGCAAGGACGCATGTGGGAGGCGATGATGCCGGGCGCGCGCATTCCCGACCCCTCCATCCTGCGCTCTCATCCGAAGACGGACGAACGGGTGAAGCGCATCATGTCCTTGAAGAAAAAGCCGGAACCCTGGATCGACGCCGACGGCTGGCCGCATATTGCCGGAAAATCGCTGGTGCCGGCGACAGGAAAACCCAGGCGCCGGCTTGGCGGCCTCGGGGTCTGGTATTGACCCCTGTCGCCTTTTGCCAAGTCCGGGCGTGTCGGCTTGTGCGTCTTGCCATGTCGCCCGTAAAGCGTTAGCCCGGCACCATGACGGCTCGTGAGACGACCCCGGCGAATCCAAGCGTACTGCTTTTCGACGCGAAAGGCGGCGAGGGTGCGCTGCTGTTCGAAAATCCTCATGCCATTATCGAGACATCGTCGCTTGCCGGTGTTCGCGAGAGCCTGCGCCTTGCGGAGGAGGCGCGGGCGCAAGGGGATTATTGCGCGGGCTATATTGCCTATGAGGCCGGCTACGCCTTCGAGCCGAAGTTGGCCGACGCCGATGTGATTGCCCTTTCAGTTCCGCTTGTCTGGTTCGGCGTGTTCAAGGACGCGCACCCGCTTTCGCCGGACGAGGCGCGCCAGTGGCTTGCCGAATGCGGCCCATCGGGCGAGGCACCGCACATCCACGACCTTGCCTTCGATACGGGCAGGCAAGCCTATGACGCGGCATTTGGCCGGGTTCAGGAGCATCTGGCCAAGGGCGATATCTATCAGGCCAATCTCACGATGCGCGCCCGCTTCCGCCTTGAAGGCAATCCGGCGGCCCTTTTCGCCGATCTGATCCGCCGTCAGCCGGTGGGGCATGCAGCCTATGTCGATACGGGGGCGAGCCGCATTCTTTCGCTATCGCCGGAACTCTTCCTCGAGCGGAAGGGGAGTACGCTGCGCACCCGCCCGATGAAAGGTACGGCAAAACGCGGGCGAACGATGCGCGAGGACAGGCGAATTGCGCGTAATCTTGCGGCGGACGCAAAGTCGCAAGCCGAGAATGTCATGATCGTCGACCTGATGCGCAACGATATTTCGCGGGTTACGGAGGCCGGCAGCGTCCATGTGCCGGAGCTTTACTCTATCGAGACTTATCGCACGCTCTTCCAGATGACATCGACGGTGGAAGGATGCATCCGGCCCGACGTCAACTTTCCTGAAATCGTCGAAAACCTCTTTCCCTGCGGTTCGATCACGGGTGCGCCGAAGCTGAGCGCCATGTCGATCCTGCGCGACCTGGAAACGAGCCCGCGCGGGGTCTACACCGGCTCCATCGGTTATCTGGCGCCGGGCGGCGACTTTCGCTTCAATGTCGCGATCCGCACGCTTGTGATCCGTGCTGACGGAACGGGGGAGGCCGGGACCGGCTCCGGCGTCGTTTTCGATTCCGGGGCGACGCCTGAATACGACGAGTGTTTCCTGAAGCTCAGGTTCATGACGGAAGAGGAAAAGCCCTTCGGCCTGATCGAGACCCTGCGCTGGACGCCGCAGGAGGGGTATTTCCTGCTCTCTCGCCACTTGGACCGTTTGGGCGAAAGTGCAGCCTATTTCGGCTTTGACTGCGATCTTGAAACGGTCGAGGGCGCGCTTGCGGAGCGGGCGTTAAGCTTTTCCGGCGAGCGCAGGGTACGTCTTGAACTCGCGGCGGAAGGGACGTTCGAGCTGACGGATGCGGCGCTCACCGGCTCGGCACCTGCAGGATGGCGTGTTGCAATTTGCGACACGCCGGTTTCTGCCGATGACGCCTTCCTCTATCACAAGACGACGCGGCGCGCCTTTTTCGACGATACGCGCAAGGCGCTCTGCGAAGAGCTGGGGGTCGATGAGGTTCTGTTCGTCAACGAAGAGGGCTTCCTGACGGAGGGCAGCTACACATCGCTCTTTATCGAGCGGGACGGCCGGCTCTTGACGCCCGCGCTGCGCCATGGGCTTTTGCCCGGCACGTTCCGCGCGGCTCTGCTTGAGACGGGGCGTGCAATAGAGGCGAACCTGACACCGGCCGACCTTGCGAACGCTGAAGTTTTTCTTGGTAATTCAGTGCGCGGGCTGATCCGGGCAGACGTGCTGCGCCAGCCGTTTGCTGCGGAGGCGGCGGAGTAAAAGCGGATCGCCTTCCGGCATTCAGAGCAGCTCCACGACCTCCACTTCCGGCCATTGCCGTTTTGCGGCTTCCGCCTTTTTCCGGAACGATTTCGGATTGGAATGCAGCGGATTGGGGGCAATCCGCATGGCGAAAAGGTCCGAAAGCCCGAATGGAGCGGCGATGTCGAGCCACCCGTCGACTTCGAGCCGGATGGCTACCGCATGTGTTTTTGCAAGATAATAAGCAAGGCTTTCGTCCGTACAGGACAGCGCCGGATAGGAAATCCCGTGCTTTTGGGGATACCACAGGTGAACGCGTGCCTGATTGCGGCATTCGACCGGGAACGGAAACTTCGCGAAATTTTCCTCAACCCGGCGGATGATCTCGTCTTCCGCTTCATAGGAAAGATCCGTTCCATCGAAATAGACCAGATCGAAGTCCTTGATCCCGTGATCTGGGCTACGGCCCGTCAGCGCATTCCAGACCGTCTGGTAGACCGCGCCTGACACGAGCCGCCAATCGGGTAGATCAAGATCGCGGGCTTGCTCCAGAAACGACATGAGGGTGGCGTTTGAGCGCAGGATGCAATCCAGCGCCTTTCGTCGGGTCTGTTCGTCCGTAATTGCGGGATCACCCAATGCATCGCGTTGGAGCGGTATAGGAAAATCGTTGGCCATTAAACCGGCGTCCCCTGAAGCAATAGAGAATCGAAAAAGGGCGGTCAGGATAGCACCCGACCGCCCTCGTCGACTTCAGGAGAATGGAATTAGCCGCGCAATGTGCCGCCGGTCGCTTTTTCCACTGCAGCGACGATCCTGGCTGCGACCGCATCGATCTCCTCGTCCGTCAGCGTTTTCTGCCGAGGTTGCAGCGTTACGTCGATGGCAAGCGACTTCTTGCCTTCGGGCATGCCCTTGCCCTGATAGACGTCGAAGAGCGATACGTCAGCGATCAGCTGCTTTTCCGCGCCGCGTGCGGCCTTGATGAGCTTGTCGGCGGCAAGCCCCTCATCGACGATGAAGGCGAAGTCGCGCCGGACCGGCATTAGCTCGGAAATCGCCAGTGCGCCCTTGGAGCGGCTGCCTTTCGACTTCGGCTCGGGAATCCGGTCGATGAAGACTTCGAAAGCCGCGATCGGGCCGTCGATGTCGAGCCTCCCCAGAAGGCCGGGGTGCAATTCGCCGAAGCGGGCAAGGACGGTCTTCGGCCCAAGCCTCAATTCACCGGAGCGTCCCGGGTGGAAGTAGCTAGGGGCTTCTGCGAAGACCATCAGCTTGTCGACGGGCGCACCGGCGGCTGCAAGGGCGGCTTCGGCATCCGCGCGCGCATCGAAAACGGAAACTCGCGGTGCATTGCCGGACCAGTGCCGGTCGGCACCTGTCATCACAGCGGTGTTGCGGCGAACGCCCGAGGCGACCATCGCCTGATGCTCCGGCTGATCGCCGGCGAAAATCTGCCCGACCTCGAAGAGCGCGACATCGGCATAGCCCCGGTCGGCGTTGCGCTGGCTTGCTGCCGCCAGCCCCGGAATGAGGCTCGGGCGCATGTCCGACATGTCGCTTGAAATCGGGTTGGCAAGCTTGAGGTCCGCCCCGCCGCCGCCGAAGGCTTCCGCCTGTTCCTTCGAGATGAACGACCAGGTCACGGCCTCCTTCATGCCGCGCACGGCCAGCGCCCGGCGCGCCTGGTTGCGGCGGATCTGGCCCGTTGTCAGCACCTTGCGGGCGACTGTGCCCCGGCGCGGTAGCGGCGCCGATTTCACCTGGTCGATGCCGGCGATGCGCACGACCTCTTCCACGAGGTCGGCCTTGCCTTCCACATCCGGGCGCCAGCTCGGCACTGCGACCTTCACCGTCTCGCCGTTGCCGGTCACCCAGAAGCCGAGGCGAGTCAGAATGCCCTTGATTTCGGCCGGCGTAAGCCTGATGCCCGAAAGCCGCTCCACTTCGGCGAGCGGGAAATCGAGCACGCGCTCCTCAAGCGGAATTTCGCCGACGAGAATATGCTCGCTCGGCGTGCCGCCGCAAAGCTCGACGATCATTTGCGTGCCCTGATCGAGGCCCGGCAGGCAGTAGTTCGGGTCGACGCCGCGCTCGAAACGGTAGCGCGCATCGGATGTCACGCCGAGCTTTCGCCCCGTCTGGGCGATGTTGTAGGCATCCCAAAGGGCCGATTCCACGAGGACATCGGTAGTCGTCTCGTCGCAACCGGAGTGCTCGCCGCCCATGATGCCGCCGATTGATTCCACGCCGTTGTCGTCGGAAATCACGCACATCGTATCGTCGAAGGTGTAGGTCTTGCCGTTGAGCGCAAGCAACTCCTCGCCTTCGCGCCCGCGCCTGACCACGAGATCGCCCTTCACCTTCGCGGCGTCGAAGACGTGAAGCGGACGACCCCGGTCGAAGGTGATGTAGTTGGTGATATCGACCAGCGCGTTGATCGGCCTCAGACCAATGGCGATGAGCCGTTTTTGCAGCCACTTCGGCGAGGGGCCGTTCTTCACGCCGCGGACGAGGCGAAGCGAAAACGCCGGGCAAAGCGAGGGCGTATCACCGAAGTCGAGCCGCACGTTGACCGGACAGGCGCCTTCGCCCCTGATCTGCGGCGGGCGGTTATCCTTCAGTTTGCCGAGACCGGCCGCGGCAAGATCGCGGGCGATGCCATGCACGCCCGCGCAATCCGGCCGGTTGGGCGTCAGGCCGATCTCGATGACGGGATCGTCGAGGCCCGCCCAGTCGACGTAGTTCACGCCGACGGGTGCGTCCTCGGGAAGATCGATGATGCCGGTATGCTCGTCGGAAAGCTCAAGCTCGCGCTCCGAACACATCATGCCGAAGCTTTCGACATCCCGGATCTTGCCGACGGAAAGCGTCACATCGATGCCGGGCACATAATCGCCGGGCCGGGCGAGAACGCCGACGAGGCCGGCGCGTGCGTTCGGCGCGCCGCAGACGATCTGCAGTTCCTCGCCCTTGCCCGTGTCTACGGTCAGAACCTTCAGCCGGTCGGCGTTCGGATGCTGGCGGGCGTCGATTACCCTGGCGATGGTAAAGGGCTTCAGCGCCTCGGCCGGATTGTGGACCTCCTCCACCTCGAGCCCGATCAGCGTCAGCTTCTCGACGATCTCGTCGAGGATTGCGTCCGTTTCGAGGTGATCCTTGAGCCAGGATAGCGTGAATTTCATCTTCTCATTCTCTTCGTCAGATCGTTTCGTCTGGCGTTTCTCGACCGCGACTTGTGAAGCGGGAGAAACGTTCGATGTTTCATTCGTTGGTAAATCGCCGAAATCGGGGGAATGCTCCCGTACTGCTGTAGCTTTGCGCGAAACGTTCGCCGATCGCGTTCAACCGCTCGGTCCATTTGTTGACCTCGGCCATGGTGACCTTGTCGCCGCTGGCGATGCGTTGGGAGGTCTCGACCTCGATCTGATCGCGCAAAAGGCCGAGTTCCACCTGCGCCGCATGCTCGGCGCGATAGGTGCCGAGCCAGCCAGCCGCCCATGCCCCGACCATCACCAGAAGGGCAGCCGACGCCGTGCCGATCGCCCACCGCGAGATGCCGCTGATCTTGCGCTCCGACAAGACGAGCACGATCGTCGCTATGGAAAGGAAGGCGGTGATATAGATCGCCGTCAGGAAACTGCCGTAGCTTTCCGTCGCCTTCGCCTCGTGCTGGGAGCGAAGCACGGTGATGCGGTCCCTCAGGTAAAGCACCGGATCCGCCGAAGTGCCGAGCGCAGCCGTGAAATAGTCGTCGCAATAGCGCAGGCGGCCCCGCTCCTCGGATTTATCCGCGCAAACTTCAGTGAAGGATCGCGGGGCGGCTTCCGTCTTCGGCGCGATCGCCTGCGCGAACGCCATCGGCGCCAGAAGCACGGCGATCAGACAGGCGAGAATAAGCGAACGCATGCGAGCCATTGGACCCCCGAAGCGGTTGTCGGCGATTAGCGGGTGAGCCCCCCGAAGAGGGTCGGCAGATCGAGCGGGCGGAAACCATAGTGGTCGATCCAGCGCACGTCCGCGTCGAAAAAGGCGCGCAGATCCGGCATGCCGTATTTCAGCATGGCGATACGGTCGATGCCGAGGCCCCAGGCGAAGCCCTGGTAGACATCCGGATCAAGCCCGCAATTGCGGATAACGTTCGGGTGCACCATGCCGCAGCCGAGGATCTCAAGCCAGTCGTTGCCTTCGCCAATGCGGATCTCGTCGCCAGAACGGTCGCAGCCGATGTCGACCTCCATCGACGGTTCCGTGAAGGGGAAGAAGGACGGGCGGAAGCGCATCTTCACGTCGTCCACCTCGAAGAAGGCCTTGCAGAACTCCTCGAGGATCCATTTCAGGTGGCCGATGTGGCTTTCCTTGTCGATGACGAGGCCTTCCACCTGATGGAACATCGGCGTATGCGTCTGGTCGCTGTCGCAACGATAGGTCCGGCCCGGAATGATCACGCGGATCGGCGGTTCGCCATCGATCATCGTGCGGATCTGCACGGGCGAGGTGTGCGTGCGAAGCAACATGCGCTCGCCGTCTTCCTTCGGGTCGAAGAAGAAGGTGTCGTGCATCTCGCGTGCCGGATGGCCTTCTGGGAAGTTGAGAGCGGTGAAGTTGAAGTAATCCGTCTCGATGTCCGGGCCTTCGGCGATGGAAAAGCCCATGTCGGCGAAGATCGCCGTCAATTCGTCGATCACCTGGCTGACCGGGTGGATGCGGCCTTCCTCGGCAGGCGCATTGCGAAGCGGCAGCGTGACGTCCACGCGCTCGGCGAGCAGGCGGGCTTCAAGCGCCTTCGCGCCAAGCTCTTCCTTGCGCGCGGCAAGCGCTTCGCCGACGCGAGCCTTCAGTCCGTTGATCGCCGGGCCCATGACCTGGCGCTCTTCCGGCGTCATCTTGCCGAGCGTCTTCAGTTTTTCCGAAACGCTGCCCTTCTTGCCGAGTGCTGACACGCGCACGTCTTCCAGTTGGGCTTCGGTTTCGGATGCGGCGATCGCCGCCATGATTTCGGATTCGAGGCTTTCCAGTTCGGACATGACCACTCGTTCGGATAGCTGCCCGGATGATGCATACGGGCCAAAGGGGAAATCGACGGGTCTTTTAGCAGAATTGGCCGCAAGTGCCAGCCTTCGCCGGCATGACGCCCGTGCCCGTCGCGGATAAAGAAGAATGGACTGGGATCAGCGCCTAAATCGGCCGCAGGCCGGCCCGCAATGCGCAGGCATGCGAGGTGCGCAAGCGCAACCAGCCGCGTGACGGCGGATTTTCATCATGTCGCTTGCGTGGACCATCGTCATGTCGCGCTTGAGCCAAGTGTTGAAGGCAGCGGAATGTTGCAGATCGATAGCGGAATGGCAAGTCAGCTCATCCAGCGCAGCGTGCGTTCCTTCACCGGATTGCGGAACTCGCGCGCTTCCGCGCCCGCGCTCTTCCATTCTTCCTTGAGCTGCATCCACCAGCGGCCTTGGGTGTCCGCGTCATTGATCAGCATGAGCTTCGGATTGTACTCGAGTCCCTCGCGCTGCTGGATGACGACGCGGCGGTCCTGATCGAGAAAGACCTTCATCAGGTGCTTCAGGAGCGGCTTGAACGGGCCGACCCAGCCCATGGAGGCCCAAAACATCTGGCGCACTTCCGTCTTGTCCTCATCGATAGGCGTGATCGTCGTCAGACCCACGACCGAATGCTTGCCGCCCTGGATATGCTCGATACGCAGGCCCGGAAGCCGGTAGCGGATTTCCGTCGTCACCTCGTCGCCAAGGAGCTTGTAGGCGATGTTTTGCGGCGGCAGCTTGTGGCGCACCATCGCCCAGCCGAGGTCGGACGGCGCGAAGTGCTTTTCCTTCGGACGAAGCTTCGTCGCGTTCTTCTTGAACCACCAGGAGGTGTGCACGAAGGCGGCGTGCGTCGGGTCCATCAGGCCAAGGGCGGCGTGATCGACCGAGCAGACGAAGGGCAGCATGATGGCAAGCTTCGGCGCGTCATCGTCCGCAAAATCCGGCATCCGGGGCGGTTCTGGCTGGCGGCCGTCTTCCGGCGCCTCGCCGGATTCGGAGAAATAAACCCAGATCAGCCCCTGGCGCTCGACGACGGGATAAGCGCCGCAGGAAATCTTAGAATAGTCGATCGTCTGGTACTCATGCGTCGAAGGGATGTCGACGCATGTGCCGGAGGTGTCGAACCGCCAGCCGTGGTAACAGCACTGCACCGTCTCGCCGTCGAACTGGCCATAGCGCAGCGGTATGCCGCGATGCGGGCAGATGTCCTTGATGGCGAAGGCCTTGCCCTTGCTGTCGCGGCCCAAAAGCACCGGCTCGTTCATCAGCGTCTTGGCCAGCGTCTTGCCGGGCTTCACCTCGGCGCTCGGGCAGGCGACATACCAGAGCCCGCGCAGGAGTTCGGCTTTCAGGTTGTTCATCGGACGGCAGTCTCCCGGGGAATGGCGGGCGTTTCGGGCGCAGCCAGCGGTTTAAACGCTCTCGCCCGCCCGCTCAAGGATGACTTTGGCGCAGAAGGATCTTACTCAGGCAGACCGGCTTCACGCAGACCTTCGCAATAATGCTCCAGATCCTCAGACCGTCTGTAGGCGAAGGCGCGTGCGACCCTGGCGATGGAAAACGCCGGATCGAGCTTCAGGATTATCTGCTTCTCTCGCTCGGCGTCCTCCTTTCGCCCAAGCCGCGCGAATGATGCCGCAAGGTGACGGTGGGGGGCGACGAAATCGGGATAGGCTTGCACAGCTTTCCTGGCGGCCTGGATCGCCTCTTCGTAATCGCGGTTCATGTAGTGGGCGAGGCTGACAAGCCAAAAATACCAGGTCGGGTGGAACGGGTTGTACCGGGTTGCACGTTCGATCGCCCTGAGCCCTTCCGTCGGTTTGCCATCGTAGATCAGGTAAAGTCCCTTGTAGGCCATCGTGTCGGCGTCGCTCGGGTTCAGGAGAGCGGCGCGCTGGATGTGGGCTTCCGCCTTTTCGCGTTCGCCCCGGAACAGGTAATAGACACCGAGCCGGCGCTGTGCTTCGCTGTCCTGATCGTCGAGGGCGGCCGCCCGCCTGCAAAGTTCGATCGCCTTGTCGAGGCTGTCGGTAAAGGATTTTGACCAGCCGCTCGTCCATTCGAAGGAATAGGTCGCGGAAAGGCCCGCGAAGGCATGGGCGCAAATCGGATCGAGCTCAATGGCCTTCTCGTAGAGCGCCCGGGATTTCAGCATGTTTTCGCGGCTGTCGTGGATAATAGCACGTGCCTTGAGCACATAGTCGTAGGCGTCAAGGCTCTGCGCCGGCTTGTGGGCCGTATCCCTGACGCTTGCGGTTCTCAGCCGGCCCACGAGCGTTTGAACGATGGCCTCGGTGATTTCGTCCTGCAGGGCGAACAGGTCGCCCAATTCGCGGTCATACCGTTCGGCCCAGATATGACCGCCGGATCGGGTGTCCACAAGCTGCACGGTAACGCGCAGGCGCTGTCCTGCCCGCCGCAAACTTCCGATCAGAAGATATTGCACACCTAAAGCGGTGGCGATCTGGCGAAAGCTATCCCGCGTCTTCTTGTAACGGAATGAGGAGCTCTGTCCGATGACGACAAGTTCCCTGAATCTGGACAGGTTGGTGATAATGTCTTCGGTGACACCATCGGCGAAATAGTCCTGCTCGGGATCGCTCGACAGGTTGTCCAGCGGAAGAACCGCGATGGAAGGCCGGTCGAATTTCTGCCTTTGCAATGGCTTTGCCGGCTGCTCGCCATGCGCCGGATGAAGCGCATAGATATGGAGGGGTTCGGCGATGTTCTTGACCGTGTGTTCGCCCAGATCGTCGAAAGTGGCGTCTATCTTTCCTTTGATCTGGCGATAGACATCGCCCGGAAGGCAGGTTCCGCCAGGCTCCGCCAGCTTTTCCATGCGTGCGGCGATATTCACGCCATCGCCGTATATGTCTCCGTCCTCGATTACGATGTCACCGATATTCACGCCGATCCGATAGGCGAGATCATTTGCGCCATCCTGCTCGGCAATGAAATTCGCCACCACTTCATGCCATTCGATGGCACATTGGACGGCTTCGATGATGCTTGAAAATTCGAGCAGCAGGCCATCGCCCATGAGTTTGACGATCCGCCCGCCATGGCGTGCGATAAGGGGTTCCAGAAAGCCTTGCCGAAGCTTCCTCAGGCGGAAAAGCGTGCCTGTCTCGTCCTCGGCTATCAGGCGGCTGTAGCCGGCGAGATCGGCACTCAGGATCGCTGCCAGGCGACGCTCCATCCGGTGCAATCCTTCTTGTGGAGGATCGTTCGTACCAATTGAGAGCATAAACCGGAATTCGGCTTCGCCCCATCGAGCTTGTGGCAATAACGAAAAAGGCGCGCCCGGTGGCCGGACGCGCCTTTCGGAATTTTCGGCGATGGGCTGACGCTTAAGCGCTCAGCGCACCGCTCGCCTTGTCGACCAGCGCCTTGAAGGCTTCCGGCTGATGGATGGCGATGTCGGAAAGAACCTTGCGGTCCACCTCGACGCCGGCCTTGTTGAGGCCATCGATGAAGCGGCCGTAGGTCAGGCCGTGCTCGCGGACCGCGGCGTTGATGCGCTGGATCCAGAGCGAACGGAAATTGCGCTTGCGGGCCTTGCGGTCGCGATAGGCGTATTGTCCGGCCTTCTCAACGGCCTGCTTGGCAACGCGGATGGTGTTCTTGCGCCGGCCATAGTAGCCCTTGGCGGCCTTCAGAACCTTCTTGTGGCGGGCGTGAGCGGTCACACCCCTTTTGACACGCGACATTTCAAATTCTCCTTGAGGTCTTCAGCTGCCGTAATCAGGCGTAGGGCATGAATTTCCTGACGATACGAGCGTCCTGTTCGCTCAGAACCGTCGTGCCGCGCGCGTCACGAATGAACTTCGTCGTGCGCTTGATCATGCCGTGGCGCTTGCCCGCCTGGGCAACCTTGACCTTGCCGGTCGCGGTCATCTTGAAGCGCTTCTTGGCTCCGGATTTCGTCTTCAGCTTGGGCATTTTGCATCCTTTCTTGTCGGCTGGACTATCAGCCGTTTGTCTTGGAGCGTCTCGTGAGTCGCCTCGGCATGCCCGTTTCGCGGAAAGACGTTCGCCATAAGCGAACGCGCCCGCACAGCCGGACGACTCGGGACCGGGGGCTTATACTGGCCGAACCGGGCGAATGCAAGCGCCAAGCCCATCGATCGGACTGCGCGATAGCGGAAATCAAAAAGGGCGCCCCGAACGGAGCGCCCTTGATAACCGGTGAAGGAAGTTGCCGGCTCAGCGCCCAAGGGGCGCGAGCACCATGATCATCTGCCGGCCTTCCAGCTTCGGGTGGGATTCGACCTTCGCGATTTCCGCCGTCTCTTCCCGCACCTTGTTCAAAAGCGCCATGCCAAGGTCCTGGTGGGCCATCTCGCGGCCGCGAAACCGCAAGGTCACCTTCACCTTGTCGCCGTCGTCGAAGAAACGCTTCATGTTCCGCATCTTCACCTCATAATCATGGGTGTCGATGTTCGGACGCATTTTGATTTCCTTGATCTCGACGGTCTTCTGCTTCTTGCGCGCTTCCGCAGCCTTCTTCTGGGCCTGATACTTGTATCGGCCGTAATCCAGAATCTTGCAGACTGGCGGAACGGAATTGGGTGCTATCTCGACAAGGTCCAGACCAGCTTCACTGGCAATGCCAAGGGCTTCTTCCGTCGGCACGATGCCGCGGTTTTCGCCTTCATGGTCGATCAACTGGACTTCGCGAACGCGGATCTCTTGATTGGTGCGCGGGCCTTCCTTGGTCGGAGGCGGAGCACGAAATGGACGGCGAATGGTCGCTATCTCCTCTAACGTTGAATCTTCAAGTCCGGCTGCCGACACCCCACCCGTTCCGCCCAACCGTGGCAACGCACGCCTGGAAGCGGCTCAGGCCTTTCTGCTGGACCAAATCGCGGGCCTAACACGAATAGCGCCCCGCTTGGTCCGGACGCCGACTGAATGAAAATCCAGTGATTGCGCCGCAAAGTCAACCTGATTCGCAGGAACCCGCGCGTTAAAAATGTTCAAAGGGCTTATCCAAGAAGCCTGTCGTAGAGGGCGAGCGTCGATCGGCACATCGCCTGCCTCGAAAAATTGGCCCTTACATGGCTTGCCGCGCGGCGGGTGAGCTCTTCCCGGTCGTCCGGCGCGAGATCGAGCAGTTTTCGCAGCGTCTCGGCAAGTTTTGCGGAATCGCCCGGTGGAACACGGTATCCGGTCCGCTCTTCTTCCGCCACTTCCGGCGGGGCGAGCACGGTTTCGGGCGCCGCACCCAGATCCGTCGCAATTACCGGCACGCCGGAGGCCTGTGCCTCCACCGCCGCCCGGCCGAAAGCTTCCGGCTCTATGGAGGCGATTACCGCGACATCGGCGACCGCGTGGGCCGCCGGGATGTCGGCGCAATGTCCGACGAGCTTCACCCGCCCTTCAAGCCCGGCGTCCTGGATCCGCTCCTCAAGCTCGCGGCGATAGGCCTCGCGTCCCTGGTCGCCGCCGACCAGAACTGCCACCCAATCGCCCACCCCCTCCCGGGCAAGGTCGGAAAGCGCATCGATCAGCACCCGATGCCCCTTCCACCAGGTCAGCCGGGCGACGTTCAGGATAATTCGGGAATTCTCCTTCACCCCCCAGGCGGCGAGAAGCTTTTTGCCCCGTGTCTCGTTGTCGGCGCTGTTTGAAAACGCTTCAAGGTCGGCCCCCCGGTGGACGACTTCAATCCGGCCGGCTGCAAAGGGGTGCCGGCGGGCGATGATCTCCGCTGTATAGCGGGAATTGGCGATGACGATATCGCCGCGCGCCATCACGGAATTGTAAAGGCCTTTCGCCTGCGATTTCTGGCCGTAAAGCCCGTGGTAGGTGGTCACGAAGGGAATGCCCGTCATCCTTGCCGCCAAAAGCGCGGACCAGGCGGGCGCGCGCGAGCGGGCGTGGATGAGATCGACATTTTCACGACGGATCAACGACGCCAGGCGAAAAGCGTTTTTGGCAAGCGCAAGCGGATTCTTCGTCTTTGCCGGAAATGCGACGTGCTCGCCGCCCGCCGCTTCAAGTTCGGCCACGAGACCTCCAGCTTGCGAAAGCACGATCGCCCGGTCGCCGCGCGCGGCCAAGGCGGCTGCGATGTCGATTGCGGTTCGTTCCGCACCACCGGTCTCCAGTTCCGGGATGATCTGCAGGATGGTGTGGCTCGCCAAGGCAAGGTCCTTTTTCAGGGTATGCGTGTTTGGCCTTCTCATCGCCCGTTTGCTATGCCACATCAAGGCAATAAAGCTGAGGGAGGCCGGTAGATGAACGCGCAGGAACCGCAATATATCACCGTTGGCGAAGGCGAGGGCGCGCGCGAGATCGCGGTGCTGCGCGACGACGGCAAGGGAAATTCGCCCGGCATCTTCTGGCTTTCCGGTTTCAAGTCCGACATGGCGGGCACGAAGGCCGAGCGCCTTGACGAATGGGCGAAATCGCAGGGCAGACCATCAACCCGCTTCGACTATTCCGGCCACGGGGTATCGAAAGGCGCGTTCACGGACGGCACCATCTCTCGCTGGAGCGAAGAAGCGCTTGCCGTATTCGACCGCTACTGCAAGGAGCCGACGATCGTCATCGGTTCGTCCATGGGCGGCTGGATCGCGCTGCTTCTTGCGGTCGCGCACTTGAAGGCCGTCGGCGGAAAGAACAGCCGTATCGCCGGCATGGTGCTGATCGCGCCCGCGCCCGATTTCACCGAAGAGCTTATGTGGAAGCATGAGTTCAGCGAGGAGGTGAAACGCGAGATCATGGAGGAGGGGCGCTTCGAGCGGCCATCCGAATATTCCGACGATCCCTATATCATCACGCGCGACCTGATCGAGGACGGACGAAACAACCTTATCCTGGATACCGATATCGAAACGGGATGCCCCGTTACAATCCTCCAGGGCCAGCGCGATGAAGACGTGCCATGGCGCCATGCCCTTCGCCTCGCGGAAGCGCTGGCGCGTGACGATGTGGTGCTCACCCTTGTCAAGGACGGCGACCATAGGCTTTCGCGCGAAGAAGACATCCTTCGCCTCATCCGGGCAGTGGAAAATCTGACCGCTACGGAAGGTTGATTGCCTTTCCCACCGGAAATTGGCGATGCTGTTTTCGTGCCATTACGGCCACGGCGTTGTCGCAATTTGTGACGACGCTGAAGCGTGTTCGCATTGAACTCATTGATGAAACGACAAAAACGGTAGCCGCATGACCGCAAGAAAGCATTTCATTTTGACGATTGACGGGGGCGGGGTCCGGGGGCTCATTCCCTTGCGTATCCTGGAAAGCCTGGAAAGCAGGCTTGCCGCGCGAGGGAAATCCGCACCCCTTCACCGCTACTTCGACCTGATCGCCGCGACTTCCACCGGAGGCATCATCGCGGCGGGACTGGCGGCGCCCAAGCCGGACGACCTTTCCGGCGCGCCGGCGGCAACGATCGCCGAGTTGCGGCGCTTCTACGAGGTCGAGGCGCGAGAGGTCTTCAAGCCGCGCGGGTTCCTTGAAAAGCTGCTTGCCAACCCCTTGGGGCTGTTCGACGAGAAATATGACGAGCGCCCGCTGGAGCGGGTGCTGAAGGAGCGCCTCGGCTGGACCTCGCTGGCTTCCGCGCTGACCCATGTGGTCCTTACGGCCTATGACATTTCCGCCCGCGAGGCGGTGTTCATGACGAACGGGCGCACCCGGAAGGGCGAGGCCGAGGATGATTACTATTTCTGGCAGGCGGTGCGGGCGACGACCGCAGCCCCCACCTATTTCGAGCCGGCAAGGGTGGAAAATCTCACCACCAACGAAGAACAGGTGATGATCGACGGCGGCGTATTCATGAACAACCCCGTCATTGCCGCCTATATCGAGGCGCGCAAGCTTGGCTGGGCGGCGGAAGATATCGTCATCCTGTCGCTGGGGACCGGCCGCAAGATCGAGCGCGGATATTCATTCCGCGAGGCATCGGGCTGGGGCGTACTCGGCTGGCTGTCGCCGAAGAACGACCTGCCGCTGTTCTCTATCCTGACGCATGGACAGGCGACGACGGCCGATTATCAGGCCAAATGGCTCTTCTCGGAGATGGAGGCGGCGGAATATATTCGCCTCGACGGAGTGGTGCCGAAGGAGGCGGGCGGCATGGACAATACCCGGCCTGGCAATATCATCGAGCTTAACGGCATCGCCGATCGCGTTATTCGCGACAACACGCTGCTGCTCGACGAGATCGCCGACCGCCTGCAGGAGCGTGAGGATTGACGGCCGGCAACCTTTATTCTTAACACGTTCTAAACGCCAATCTCGGCAAGATTCTCAAGGATATTCCGGGGCGGGATCAGGAGGCGGGCCATGCAAAAGATTGTCGGAAGGGGAATGTTGCTTCTGGCGTTCTGCCTCTCTCCCATTGCTGTTTCGGCAGCGCCCTTGCCCGAGGCGAAGCCGGATGTGGCGGCCGTTTCTGCTGCAAGCGCCGCGCCGGCAGCCCTGCCAAGGCCCGCGCCGGAACCTCGAGAGGGATGGAGCGCCAAAAAGGGGTCCGTGGTGCTGCGGAACGTCAGCCGCAATGCGGTCGCCAAGGACCTCTTCGGCAAGATGGATGCTCCCGCGCCCATGCGCCCCTTGCCCATCGGGTCCTATGCCAAGGGGTGTCTTGCGGGTGGCAAGGCGCTTGCGCCCGACGGGCCGGGCTGGCAGGTGATCCGCCTTTCGCGCAACCGCAACTGGGGGCATCCCGTACTGATCGACTATCTTGAAGACTTGGCCGGCGACGCGCCGAAGCTCGGCTGGAACGGCCTGATGGTGGGCGATATGGCGCAGCCGCGCGGCGGGCCGATGACATCGGGCCACTCGAGCCACCAGATCGGGCTCGATGCCGATATCTGGCTGAAGGAGATGCCGAGCCGCCGCCTTAGCGTTCAGGAGCGGGAGAACGTGACACCTATCTCCATGCTGAAGATGAACTCGGAACTCAAAGGTGCCGACCGCGGCGTCGATTACGCCAAGTGGACGGACGATCACGCCCGTCTAATCCGCCGGGCCGCCCAGGACAGGCGCGTTGCCCGAATCTTTGTCCATCCGGGTATCAAGCAGGCGCTCTGCAAGTTCGAGACCGGAAACCGCGCGTGGCTGCGCAAGATCAGGCCGTGGTGGGGGCACCATTACCACTTTCACGTCCGGCTTTCCTGCCCGCCGGGAAGCGCCGGCTGCAAGGATCAGAAAGCCCCGCCGCCGGGCGATGGCTGCGGTTCTGCCCTTGCTTGGTGGCTTTCCGACGAACCGTGGGTGCCGAAGAAGGGCGCCCCGCCGCCGAAGAAGAAACCGCCGATGCGAATGGCCGCGCTGCCGAACGCCTGCACGCAGGTTCTGCTGGCGGAATAGAGCTCATCCCTCCTCCCAACTCGTCATGATGCAGGGGCCTATCGCATACAAGCGCAGCCTCATCGGAGTGAATATGCGGTTCCCGCCGGGCCTCTTCTCATTTGGCTTTCCGGAGGTCGGCATTCATCGGCATAAAAATCCGGCCGATTGTGGATGTTAACTTTATTTATTAAAAGTTGAGACGATTTTCCATCTAAACTGTAAAGTTAAGAATTCGATAACAAGCAACAAAGATCGTTTGATAACGGCGTTACAAATCAAAGACATTGCATTTCGCAATGCGGAACGGAACGGGACGTGTCATGTCAACCGTCGAAGCCGATGGCGGCCCTTGCAAGCGCGAGGTCGAAGCTAGTGGCGCTAAGTTGCCCGCGCAGGACAGCTTGCTCGGGATTAACTTGCGCGTAGGATCGATATTCAGGATATTGGCGCTGGCGACCGCTGGCCTCGTCGTCGCCCACACGGGCTTTCAGCTCGCGGTGCATTTCGGGTTGCGCTCGCCGCAGTCCGGGCTTGTTCATCTGTTCAACATGGACGATGAAAATAATGTCCCGACCCTGTTTTCGTCATTCCTCCTGTCTGTCTGCGGCGTGCTTGCATGGTGCGTCGGCGGCGAAATGCATGCCCGCGTGAGAGGCGACAGGAAATTCTGGTTCGGACTTGCCACCATATTCCTGTTTCTGGCGGCCGACGAGGCGTTGCGTCTCCATGAAATGCTGATTTCGCCCGTCCGTGCCGCGCTTGGCACCTGGGGCGTGCTTCACTTCGCATGGGTGGTTCCCTACGGTGCGCTGCTGATCGTTTTTGCGCTCGCCTATTGCCGCTTCGTGTTCAGGCAGGAGCGAACGCTCAGGAACGGCATGATTATAGCGGGTCTGGTCTATGTGTCCGGCGCGCTGGGCATGGAACTGATCGGGGGCTATTACCACGACGCCGTCAATGGGCGGGTCGACGCGATCTACGTCACGATGACGACGGTGGAAGAGACGATGGAGATCGCCGGGCTTCTTATCTTCGCACATACGCTCATGGCATATCTTGAGAGAACGATTTCCGGTATGCGCCTGTCCTTTACGCGTTGACCCGGATAAGGGCATGGCGCTAGCTACGTCCGGACGTCTGCGCCCGGAGGTCGCCGGGGGAGCCGGGTTCAAGCTTCGGCCAGTTCGTAATGATGCAGCGAACGGTCGTGCACGAGCGCGGCTTCATCCGGGTGAATGTGGGGTTCGCGCCAGTCCTCGCCGGCGAATGCCTTCAGTGAGTCCACATCCTTCCAGACCATGATCATGCAGAATTCGTTGGGCGATTCCGGACGCGGGACGCCTGCTGCCACGGAAATGATCCCCGGCTGGCTTCTGACGAGAGGGATGGCGGTATTGCGGAAAAAATCCTCGAACTCGGCACGTTTCCCGTCGTGTACGGTGACGCGGAATATCCTGATGATCATCGCTCGATCCTCCGCTGCGCGAGATTGCGGGTCATCAGAGTAAGTCGATTTGCCGCGGCGGCCCAAATCCTGTGCCGCCAGAATCTTTCGGGAGCGGAGTGAAGCATTTGCGCGATCTGCCGGATTCCCGGTCTCATCTTTCCGCTATAAGACGCGCGATACCTCTTTGCGTCCCGCGCCGCCGATGGTAAACGGGCGCCCATGACCACCGAGACGATTTCCAACATCCGCAATTTCTCCATCGTGGCGCACATCGACCATGGCAAGTCGACGCTTGCCGACCGGTTGATCCAGAACACCGGTACGCTGACCGAGCGCGAAATGAAGGAACAGGTGCTCGATTCAATGGACATCGAGCGCGAGCGCGGAATCACCATCAAGGCGCAGACCGTGCGCCTGATCTACAACGCGCGCGACGGCAAGCAGTACAAGCTGAACCTGATCGACACGCCGGGCCACGTCGACTTCGCCTATGAGGTTTCTCGGTCGCTCGCGGCATGCGAAGGCTCGCTTCTCGTCGTTGATGCCTCGCAAGGGGTGGAGGCACAGACGCTCGCCAACGTCTATCAGGCGATCGACAACGATCATGAGATCGTACCCGTCCTAAACAAGATCGATCTGCCGGCAGCGGAGCCGGAACGCATCAAGGAGCAGATCGAGGATGTGATCGGACTTGACGCTTCAGACGCGGTGATGATCTCCGCCAAGACGGGTCTCGGCATCGAGGACGTGCTGGAGGCGATCGTCCAGCGGCTGCCGGCGCCCAAGGGCGATATGCAAGCACCGCTGAAGGCGCTGCTCGTCGACAGCTGGTACGACCCGTACCTCGGCGTCATGGTGCTCATCCGCGTGATCGACGGGCACCTGAAGAAGGGTCAGAAGGTCAAGATGCTCGGCACCGGTGCGGTCTATGAGATCGACCGCGTCGGCGTCATGACGCCGAAGTTCCTGGCGGTCGACGAACTCGGTCCCGGCGAAATCGGCGTCCTCACGGCGTCGATCAAGGAAGTTGCCGACACTCGCGTGGGCGACACGATTACCGACGACAGGAAACCTTGCGCGCAAGCCCTGCCGGGCTTCAAGCCGGCGCAGCCGGTTGTCTTCTGCGGTCTCTTTCCAGTCGATGCCAACGATTTTGAAGACCTTCGTTCGGCGATGGGCAAGCTTCGGCTGAACGATGCATCCTTCTCCTTCGAAATGGAGACATCGGCGGCCCTCGGTTTCGGCTTCCGGTGCGGTTTCCTGGGCCTGCTGCATCTGGAAATCATCCAGGAGCGGCTGGAGCGCGAGTTCAACCTCGATCTCATCGCCACGGCCCCTTCGGTGGTCTACCGGATGAACCTGACCGACGGCAGCGTGAAGGAGCTTCACAATCCGGCCGACATGCCGGACGTGGTGAAGATCTCATCCATCGAGGAGCCGTGGATCCGCGCAACCATTCTGACGCCGGACGAATATCTGGGTGCGATCCTGACGCTCTGCCAGGAGCGGCGCGGCATTCAGGCCGACCTCAACTACGTCGGCTCACGCGCCATGGTGACCTACGACCTGCCGCTTAACGAGGTCGTCTTCGATTTTTACGACCGGCTGAAATCGATCTCCAAGGGCTATGCCTCCTTCGACTATCACCTGACCGATTATCGCGAGGGCGACCTCGTGAAGATGTCGATCCTCGTCAACGGCGAGCCGGTGGATGCGCTCTCCGTCCTCGTTCACCGCACGCAGGCCGAGCGGCGCGGGCGGGCGATGTGCGAGAAGCTGAAGGACCTGATACCCCGGCACATGTTCAAGATCCCGATCCAGGCGGCGATAGGGGCCAAGGTGATCGCGCGCGAGACGATCGCGGCCCTCAGGAAGGACGTGACGGCCAAGTGCTACGGCGGCGATGCGACGCGCAAGCGCAAGCTTCTGGAAAAGCAGAAGGAAGGCAAGAAGCGCATGCGCCAGTTCGGCAAGGTGGAGATCCCGCAGGAAGCCTTCATCAAGGCCCTGAAGATGGATGAGTGAGCCCCGGTCCGGCGAAGCCGGACGCATCGATCCAGCGAATCGATGCGAGGGGCGAACGCCCGCGAGGGTAAGGCGCTTGCGCCGTCGAGCGGGCCGAGGAGGTTCCTTTCGGGACTAACCGGCCGTTAGCCGGACGGATCGATCCAGCGAATCGATGCGAGGTGCGAACGCCCGGACCTAAATCACGATAGCCGCGCCGGAAGGCCTGAGCGCCGCAATTTCGGATTTTCCGGCCAAGCGTAATCACGAAATCGTCGGTTGAGGCGGTTGCGGTGCGCGCATTATTTCGTTGGATCGATAATTGATCGCTTTATGAAATTGCGTAAGGTTTTTCTAGAATGCGCGTCGGACTATACTTGATCTTTTCGGAAGCGGCGCTCGTTATTTGCTGGAGTTCTGGATTCATCGGCGCAAAGCTTGCGTCTTCCACACCGTCAGTCTTCCTGGTTCTTTTCTGGCGCTTCGTGATCTCTTCGGTGGTGCTTCTTCCCTTCGTCGTCTCGTCTCTTCGCCGGGGCGCAAGCTTCAGGGATATCCGGTTGCAGGCGGTGATCGGAGCGTTCGCCATGTTCGGCTATCTCGCATTCGGGGTGAAGGGCGTGGACCTTGGGGTGCCGCTCGGCACCGCTGCGCTTATTTCCGCTTTGCAACCGCTGGTGACGGCGGTGCTTGTTGGCGTTCTTCTGAACGAGGCCGTGCGCGGCAGGCAATGGATCGGCCTTGCGCTCGGCTTCCTCGGCGTGCTTTGCGCCGTCGCAGGCTCGCTCGGCTTCGCGCAGCCGTGGGCGTTTTCATTCCCGCTTCTTTCGATGTTCAGCATCGTTGCCGACACGATCCTCGCAAAGCGCATCCAGAGGCCTGAAGAAGCGGCCAGCCTTTCCACGCTTGCGGTGATCGGCGTGCAAAGCGCAACGTCGACCGTGCTTTTCGCGCCGTTGGCGCTTGCCGACGGCACGCTCATGCCGGAATTGACCGGGGATTTCGTCTATGCCGTTGCATGGTTCATTCTGTTTTCGACCATCGGCGGATACGGCTTCTACTGGCTTTGCCTGAAGAACGGTACGGCGACACGGGTTGCAAGCCTGATTTATCTGACGCCGCCGGTCATCTCGATATGGGCGTGGCTCATGTTCGGCGAGCCGATCGCGGGGATGACGCTGGCCGGCTTCGTGTTCTGTCTTGCCGGGGTGTGGCTTGCGGGTGACCGGCGCGGGATCTTTCGGGAAATTTCCACCGCGCGCGAGGCATAAGAGGTACTATGCAAAGGGCGGCCCGGAGCCGCCCTCTGGAAGTTCAGGATTTTTGCGCCTACTTCGGCTGCGGTACGATCCTGAGATAAGGCTTTGGCGCCTTCCAGCCGCCGGGGAAGAGATCCTTTGCCGCTTCGTCGGTAACGGAGCCGGCAATAATCACGTCCTCACCGTCCTTCCAGTTCGCAGGCGTCGCGACCTTGTGTTTCGCCGTCAGTTGCAATGAATCGAGAACGCGGATCACTTCGTCGAAGTTGCGGCCCGTCGTCATCGGATAGATCAGCATCAGTTTGATCGTCTTGTCCGGTGCGATGACGAAGACGGTGCGCACCGTTTGGTTGTCCGCCGGGGTGCGGCCCTCGGAGGTGTCGCCGACGCCCGCCGGCAGCATGCCGTAGAGCTTGGCGACGGTCAGTTCCGGATCGCCGATCATCGGATAATTCGGCGCGGTGCCTTGCGTCTCCTCGATATCCTTTGCCCAGCCGGCGTGGCTGTCTACCGGATCGACGGACAGGCCGATGATCTTGGTGTTACGCCTGTCGAACTCGGCCTTGATGCTGGCCATATAGCCAAGCTCTGTGGTGCAGACCGGCGTGTAATCCTTCGGGTGTGAAAACAGCACGCCCCAGGAATCGCCGAGCCAGTCATGGAAGCGAATCTTGCCTTCCGTCGTTTCCGCTTCGAAGTCGGGTGCAATATCTCCGATCCTGAGAGATGTCATGGCAGGTTCTCCCTTGTTATTTGCGGTTTGTGTGGCCGCATCGGAGGTCTTGATTCCTTCCTGCGCGGCGACAAAAGGGAAATCGGAAAATCAGCGAAATCGCGAGGCCCTTCCGCTGAGGTGGGCGCTCTGTGACCGTTTGAACCCCGATTATCTAATGCAAATTGACGTTACGAAAGGAATCTTTGTTTCCTTTTGTGCGCCAGGCGCGAAAAATCCTGTTTCCGGGCGGCGAATGGTCTGAAATTAGGCTGCTTTTCAGTCAGGCGCTTTTCGTGCGCCGTACGGCGTCATGCCAGCCTTCGATCAGCTTGTTTCGTGATGCCTCGTTAAGTCCGGGTTCGAACCTCCGGTCGAGGCGCCATTCCTTCGCGAATTCGTCCATGTCCGGCCAGACTCCGGCCTTTCTGGCGGCAAGCCACGCCGCACCAAGGGCCGTCGTCTCAAGCACCTGGGGCCTGTCGACGGGAGAGCCAAGAATGTCGGCGAGGAATTGCATGGTCCAGTCCGACGCGGTCATGCCACCGTCGACGCGCAAGACCGTGTCCGCCGCCGCTTCGCCCTGCCAGTCGGCACGCATGGCATCCACAAGGTCGTGGGTCTGGTAGCCTACGCTTTCAAGCGCGGCTCTTGCGAAATCGGCCGGCCCGCTCGCGCGTGTCAGTCCGAAGATCGCGCCGCGCGCGTCCGGATCCCAGTGCGGCGCACCGAGACCGACGAAAGCCGGCACCAGATAGAGCCTGCCCTCTTCAGAGGATGTTTCGGCAAGAGCCTGGGATTGGGCCGCTTCCGATATGATGCCCAGGCCGTCGCGCAACCACTGTACGGCGCTGCCGGCCACGAAGATCGAGCCTTCGAGGGCGTAGGTCGTCTTGCCGTCGAGCCGGTAGGCGATGGTGGAAAGAAGCCGGTTCTTCGAGACCACAGGCTCCGCTCCGGTGTTGATAAGCGCAAAGCAGCCCGTGCCGTATGTCGATTTCACCATGCCGGGCTTGAAGCAGGCCTGGCCGACGGTTGCCGCCTGCTGGTCGCCGGCGACGCCGAGGATCGGCAGGGGATGGCCGAAGAATTCCGCATCCGTGGTGCCGAAATCGCCCGAGCTGTCGCGCACTTCGGGCAGCATGGACATCGGCACGCCAAGGAGCTTGCAGAGTTCCTCGTCCCAGCGGTTTTCCGCGATGTTGTAAAGGAGCGTGCGGGCGGCGTTCGTCGCATCTGTCACGTGAACCTTGCCGCCGGTAAGCCGCCAGATGATCCATGTGTCGACGGTGCCGAACACAAGGCCGCCGGCTTGTGCCCTTGCGCGCGCTCCCTCCACGTTTTCCAGGATCCATGAAAGCTTCGTGCCGGAGAAATAGGGATCGAGCAGAAGGCCGGTCTTTTCCGTCACCATTGCCTCATGGCCTTCCGCCTTCAGGCGGGCGCAGATGTCGGCGGTGCGCCGGTCCTGCCAGACGATGGCGTTATGCACGGGCCTGCCCGTCTTCCGGTCCCAGACGAGCGTCGTTTCACGTTGATTGGTAATGCCGATGGCGGCGATGTCGGAAATCGGCAGGCCGGATTTTTCAAGCGCTTCGCGACAGACGGCAAGAGTTGACGTCCAAAGGTCTTCCGGGTCGTGCTCCACCCAGCCCGAGCGCGGGAAATGCTGCGGAAATTCGGCTTGCGCGGTTGCGCCCGGGCGGAAAGTTTCGTCAAAGACTATTGCGCGGCTGGAGGTCGTGCCCTGGTCGATTGCGAGAATGTTTCCGCTCATGTCGATCGTCCGGCGGGCCTGCGGCCGATACCGGACTCCTCCCTGTTTTCGTAATTTTGCGTTTCAGGTGATGGCGACTTTCATATGAAGAAAATTGACCGTCAACCGAAAAGAAGCGTTCTAGCCGACCTCGGCGCCAGTGGGTGCGGTTTCGACCAGATGGACATCGTTTTCAACCGCGATCCGGCGGATCGTCTCGCTCGGGCATTGGTCGGTCACGAATGTGTCGACTTGCGAAATATGGGCGATCCTGACAGGCGCCTTGCGGTCGAATTTCGTTGAATCGGCCACAAGGATGACATTACGCGCGTTCTCGATGATCGCCTGCGCCACCTTCACTTCTCGGAAGTCAAAATCGAGCAGGGCGCCATCGTCATCTATCGCGGAGGTACCGATGACGGCGAAATCGACACGGAACTGCTTGATGAAATCGACCGCCGCCTCGCCGACGATGCCGCCGTCGGCCGGACGCACGAGGCCTCCGGCGATCACTACCTCGATCGTATGGCACGGGCGCAGGGTATTGGCGACGTTAATGTTGTTGGTGACGACCATGAGGTTGGCATGATGCACCAGCGCCCGCGCCACCGCTTCCGTCGTGGTGCCGATATTTATGAACAGCGACGAGGCATTGGGAATGAGTCCGGCGGCGATCCGGCCGATAGCTGCCTTTTCGTCTCGTGCGATGGCGCGGCGGGCCTCATAGCCGACGTTCTTTACGGCGGTCGAAAGCATCGCTCCGCCGTGAACGCGCGAAAGAAGGTTCTTGTCGCAAAGTTCGTTCAGGTCCTTGCGGATCGTCTGCGGGGTCACGTCGAGGCGCGTGGCGAGGTCGTCGACCATGACACGCCCTGTGTGGCGGGCAATGTCGAGGATTATGCTCTGACGGGCTGAAGCCATTCTGGGCGCCTGGTCCTGCCGCTCTTCACAGATGCAAGGATGAGGGTTGGCAAGGATAGCGCCATGCGTTTGGGAAAACAGCAGAAAATATTCGATTTTGTTGGCTTGGACACACGAAAGGGCGGGAAGCCCGCCCTTTACGGTCATACGGTTCGACGGATCGATCTTTTACAGAACGCAGAGATTGTCGGCGGTCTGGCGGCCGCTGACGTAGGCGAGGTCATATGCCACGAGTTGGCCTTCCCTCAGCGTGTTGCGCCCGGCCTTGCGGACGGTGTCCATCGCGACGAAGACGTCCTCGCCCTCGTCCGGCTCGATCAATCCGATGCCCTTCAGGGTATCGAACCACTTAACGTTACCATGCTGCATTTTTTCTTCTTTCCAGTTTCTTGTATCAAATGCCGATTGAATAGGATGACCGAAACACTTTCATGACAATGGATTACGAACCCATGTCATGAGTTGTCCGGCTGCTGCTATAAAGTGATTGGAACACTTCAGGGAGGATGCGCCCATGGCGCTTGCGGGCCGTTGCGGCCTCTCCCTATCAGCAACCTTCGATATGGGGTTTGAAGTTCGATCTTCAAGACCCCTTGTTAAGGGTACGGTCTGGCAAACCGCGTGGAGTTCCGCTTTCAGACGGTCCACTCGCGGAACCAGCCGACGGCCATCGACCCGCAAACCGCGATATCCGAAAAAAGTGTAAACGGTTTTGGTTTAAGAATTGTAAACGTCTTAGGCGGCGCTATTTACCGCCAGCCGTCGCGATAAAGCGTATCAAGCGCTACCCGGTAGTTCGGGAAGCGAAAACGATAGCTGAGCTCTCTCTTGATACGTTCGTTCGAGACACGCTTGTTTTCTCCGTAGAAGGATCGCGCCATCGGCGAAATATCGGCCGTCTCGAAATCCACTTCCGGCGGAGGTTCGACACCCATCAGCTTCGCCGCATATTCGACGACATCCTGCGGTGGGCAGGGCTCGTCATCGGTCACGTTGTAAATACGCGTACTTGGTTCGGCGAGAGATGCGGCAAGCGCGCCGGATATATCCGCGACATGGATGCGATTGAAAACCTGACCCGGCTTGATCAGGCGCTTCGCCTTGCCTTTCTCCAGGTTGATGAAGGCGTTCCGGCCCGGGCCGTAGATGCCCGACAGGCGGAATATCTGGAGATTCAGGGTTTCGCTCGCCGCGAAATCGAGCCAGTTCGTTTCAGCGGCGACCCGCAAGACCGACCTGCGCGAAACGGGTTTGCAAAGCGTTTCCTCATCCACCCAATCGCCCGCGTGGTCGCCGTAAACGCCGACGGTGGAGAGATAACCGATCCACTCCGGCCTGGCTGAAGCGATATCCGGCCCGTGGAGCTTGAGTGCGGGATCGCCTTCGTCGCCCGGTGCGATGGAGACAAGGACATGGCTCGCATTTGCGAGCGCTTTCGCAATTTCCGGCGATTTGGAAAAGCCATCGAACAGGAATGGCTCGATGCCGGCACTTCCTAAAGCCTCCGCTTTCTCGCGTGTGCGGGTCGTCCCGCCGATCCAGTCGAAACGCTGGCGCACCTCCTCAACGAAAGCGCGGGATGAATAGCCGAGGCCGAAGACGAACAGGCGCATCGATTGAACCTAAAGTTTGAGACGCGGGCGTTGGATCTCGAAAAGCATCACGGCCGTCGCGACGGCGAGGTTCAGGCTGTCCGCCTGGCCAAGCTGCGGGATACGCACAAGATCGCTGCAGGTCTCGGCCATATCGTCGGGAAGGCCGGCCTGCTCGTTACCCATCACGAGCAGCGTGGGCGATTTATATGCGACCTCGCGGTAATCCTTGTCGCCTTTCAGATGCGTGCCCGCCACCGTGCCCGGCCATCTGCCGGCAAGGGATTTGAACTCTTCGCGGCTCATTTTCGCAAGCGGAACGTGAAACAGCGAACCCATCGTCGCGCGAACGGCTTCAACGGCGAAAGGATCGGTCGTGTCGCCAACGAGGATCACGCCGCTTGCGCCCACCGCATCGGCGGTGCGGATGATCGTGCCCAGGTTGCCGGGGTCGCGAACATGGTCGAGTGCGATCCAGACGTCCGTTTCTTTCGGGCGGATTTCCTGCGGCGCCAGCAGTTTCTGCTCGTAAACGCCGACGACCATCTGCGGGTTGTCCCGTCGCGTGACGGCGGAAAGGATCTGCGCCGGCATTTCCAGGATAAGCGCGCCCTTCGCCCGCGCCCTTGCCGCCGCCTGCTGGGCGCGGTCGTTCTCGCGCACATCTGGCCCGAGTGCCAGATAGCGCACGTTCCATCCGGCATCGAGCGCGTCGGTGGCGAGCTTCAGCCCCTCGGCGACGAAAAGGCCCGACTGCGCGCGGTGCTTGCGCATGCCGACCAGCCCCTTGATCTCCTTGACCAGCGGATTCGAATGCGAGGTGATCTGCTTGACCGCGCCCGCGCGCGGCCGGCCCGAATGTTGGCCCGTCATGGCGCGCTCCAGCGGCTGAAAAGGGAAGTGGAAAGCGCTCGTGCCGGCCTGCCTTCGCGCCCGCGTTCCTCGCGGATGACGAGTTCGCCCGATTCGATCAGCCCGCCGCGGCGGTTGAGCGCCTCGTTCATCACTTCGTGGATCGCGACGAAGCTTGAGCGGATCGCATAGGCCGTCAGGATCATGAAACGGGCCTCCGGCGAAAGCAGCTTTTCAAGGTCGTAGAGCATGCCGGGAAGGTTCGTGAAAAGATCCCAGACCTCGCCCTTGGGGCCGCGTCCGTATTTCGGCGGATCGAGGATGATCCCGTCGTAGGTATTGCCGCGCCTAATCTCGCGGGCGACAAATTTCGAGGCATCTTCGCAGATCCAGCGGATCGGCAGGTCGTCGATTCCCGAAAGCGCCTGGTTTTCGCGTGCCCAGCCGATAGCCTTCTTCGATGCGTCGATGTGGGTGACTTCCGCCCCGGCAGTTGCCGGGAGGAGCGAGGCGAGCCCGGTATAGCCGAAGAGGTTCAGCACCTTCAGCGGGCGCTTTGCCGCCTTCACCTGATCGACGATCCACTCCCAGTGGGCTGCCTGCTCGGGAAAGACGCCGACATGGCGGAAAGACATGAAGCGGCCGTGGAAACGGGCAGGTCCGAACGCCATCTCCCAGGTTTCGGGCAGGTCGCGGTTGAAGCGCCAGCGGCCGGGGCCTTCCTCTTCCACATCGCCGGTGAAGACGGCGTCGACGCCTTCCCACGCGGCTTCTTTCAGGCGCGGCGTTCCCATCGCCTGCGGTTCGGGCCGCACGACCGTCACGCGGCCGTAGCGTTCCATCTTGCGGCCGTGGCCCATGTCGATGAGGGAATAATCCTCCCAGCCGCGCGTTTCTAGAACGACAGGCCAGCACTCGGCGGGAGCCTTTCCGCGAGGAGCGGGTGCCGGCAAGGCGGACGATCGGAAGAGGACGGTCAATTCGGGCTCGCTTCGCATTGGTAAAACCGATCCGCAACGCATTAGGACCGGGCGAGGCAATGGTCAACATGGCAGGTGGCGTCCGGATGTCTTCCGTATGTCCACAGGCAGGCGATTTCCCGAAATATTTTGACAAATCCGGCGGGGTTTGGTCGTTTGCGGGCAGAAGAATTCACAATCAGGCATCTACGACAAGAGAGCGTCGGAAATCGGCGCAACGAGGCCGGTTTAAGCCGAAGAGACAGCGCTTGACGCTATGGGGAGGGTGTCTTTGCGAGGCGGTATCGCTAGCCTGCGCCTATTTCTTTTCTCACACGCTTGTCATGCGGCGAACGCTCCTCCAATGTATTGTAATGTAACGAGAGAATTGCGAGAGCGGCAGCCGGAACCGGCGGACAGGACGCGTCCTGATCGGCGCTCTATAAAAACGGGAGGTCGACAGCCCCATGGATATGACGGGTGAGTATCGGATCGCGGCGCCGCGCGAGCGCGTGTGGGAGGCGCTGAACGATTCGGAGGTGCTGAAGGCTTCCATTCCCGGCTGCGAATCCCTTGAAAAACAGTCGGATACGGAAATGAATGCGCTGGTCACGGCCAAGGTCGGACCCGTGAAGGCAAAGTTCAAGGGCGACGTCACGCTTGAGGATATCAAGCCGCCAGAAAGCTATCGCATCGTCGGTGAGGGCAAGGGCGGTGTCGCCGGTTTCGCCAAGGGATCCGCCGACGTCAATCTCGCCGAGGACGGCGCGGAGACAGTGCTTTCCTATGTCGTCAAGGCGCAAGTGGGCGGCAAGCTTGCCCAGCTCGGCTCGCGGCTCATCGATTCCACGGCGCGAAAGATGGCGGATGAGTTTTTCGCCAACTTCCGCTCGCAGGTCGAAGGGGCCGGCACGTCGGAGGAAGAGCCTGAACCCGGTGTCCTGGAGGAAGCGCGGTCGATAGCCGACGAACATATGGCCGAAGAGGTCTCCGGCCTCGCCAGCAAGGTCGAGCACAGCGTCGAGGACGCCATGCACCGGGCGGAGGAAACGGTCGAGACCGCGGCCGCGAAGAACGCCTATGGCGGGCCGATGGTCTGGGGTCTCATCGCGCTCGGCGCGATCATTGTCGTACTTGCTCTCTTGAGCTGATTTTTCAAAACCGCCCGGCGGCGTGTCGGGCGGCTTTTGCACAACCTTGTTGAAAATCCGGATTCCGGGCTGCCTTACGGCCCGGCCCAAATCGAAAGGGAGGACTACCATGGCGACAGTCACCATTACGGTGAACGGCAAGAAACGCTCGGCGACGGTCGAGGACCGCACATTGCTAGTGAATTTCCTGCGCGAAAATGCCGGGCTTACCGGCACGCATGTGGGCTGCGACACCTCGCAGTGCGGTGCCTGCGTCGTGCATGTCGACGGCAAGGCAGTGAAATCCTGCACCATGCTTGCCGCTCAGGCGGATGGCGCGGAAGTCGTCACCATCGAAGGGCTTGCGCAAGGCGGCGAACTGCACCCGGTGCAGGCGGCGTTTCACGAGCATCACGGCCTGCAATGCGGCTTCTGCACGCCGGGCATGATCATGGCCGCCACGGACATGATCAACCGTTACGGCGCCAAGCTGGACGAGGCGACGATCCGCAAGGAACTCGACGGCAACATCTGCCGCTGCACCGGCTACCACAACATCGTCAAGGCGATCAAAGCAGCCGCCGATGCCATGGCCGGCACCGCGCAAGCCGCCGAATAATCGCTAAAGCCAAGAAAAGACGAATCTATCCAGACGAGGAACAGTCCCGCTCAAGGGCGGACCCAAGGAGAGAATACCATGGGAGTTGACGGTATCGGTGCGCGGGTGAAGCGCAAGGAAGACCGCCGGTTTATCACCGGCAAGGGCAGGTACACCGACGATATGACCGCGCCGGGAATGGGCTTTGCGGCCTTCGTGCGTTCGCCGCACGCCCACGCGAAGGTGAAGTCGATAGACGCCTCCGCGGCGCTGGATATGCCGGGCGTGGAAGCCGTTCTCACCGGCGAACAGCTTGTCGGCGACGGTGTGGGCAACCTCATTTGCGGTTGGATGATCCATTCCAAGGACGGCACGCCGATGAAGATGGGCGCGTGGCGCGCGCTGGAGCCTGAAATTGTGCGGCATGTCGGGCAGGCGGTGGCGGTCGTCGTTGCCGATACGCTCGCCCAGGCGCGTGACGCGGCAGAGGCTGTCGTCGTCGATTACGAGGAACTGCCGGCGGTGGTCGATGCGGTGGCGGCGTTGGAACCGGGTGCCCCGCAGATTCACCCTGAAGCCGAAAACAACCTGATCTACGATTGGGAAATCGGCGACGAGGCGGCGGTGAATGCGGCCTTCGACAGTGCTAAGCATGTCACCAGCATGGAAATTTCCAACAATCGCCTGGTGCCCAACGCGATGGAACCGCGCGCGGCCCTGGCGGATTACGACGAGGCGGAGGAGCACTACACGCTCTGGACGACCTCGCAGAACCCCCATGTGGCGCGTCTGGTGCTTTCCGCATTCTACAACATCGCGCCCGAGCACAAGCTTCGGGTGATTGCGCCGGATGTCGGCGGGGGCTTCGGTTCCAAGATCTACGTTTATCCCGAAGAGATGGTGTGTCTGTGGGCCTCCAAACGCACCGGGCGTCCGGTCAAATGGGTCGCGGACCGGACGGAAGCGTTCCTGACGGACGCCCATGGCCGCGATCATAAATCGCACGCGGAAATCGCGCTCGACGAGAACAACAGGATCACGGCCCTCAGGGTGAAGACGGTTGCCAATCTCGGCGCCTATATGTCGCTCTTCTCCTCGTCGGTGCCGACGTATCTTTACGCAACGCTTCTGTCGGGCCAGTACGACATCCCGGCCATCCACTGCAACGTGAAGACGGTTTACACCAACACCACGCCAGTGGACGCCTATCGCGGGGCGGGCCGCCCGGAAGCGACCTTCCTTGTCGAGCGCATCATGGAAACGACGGCGCGCGAGATCGGCATGGATCCGGCTGAATTCCGGCGCAAGAACTTCATCACGGAGTTCCCGCACCAGACGCCGGTCATCATGTGCTACGATTCCGGCGACTATAACGCCTCGCTCGACGCGGCGATGAAGGCCGCGGACTATGCGAACTTCGGCGCGCGCAAGGCGGAAGCGGCCTCGCGCGGCAAGCTGCGCGGCATCGGCATGTCCTGCTATATCGAGGCTTGCGGTATCGCTCCGTCCCAGGCGGTCGGCTCGCTCGGTGCGGGCGTGGGCCTTTGGGAATCGGCGGAAGTGCGGGTCAACCCAGTCGGCACGATCGAGGTTCTCACCGGTTCGCACAGCCACGGGCAGGGCCATGAGACGACCTTCGCCCAGCTCGTCGCGGACCGTTTTGGCGTCGGCACGGATACGGTTCAGATCGTCCACGGCGATACCGACAAGGTACAGTTCGGCATGGGCACCTACGGCTCTCGTTCGGGTGCCGTCGGCATGTCGGCCGTCGTCAAGGCGCTCGACAAGGTCGAGGCCAAGGCGAAGAAGCTTGCAGCCCATCTGATGGAAGCCTCCGAAGGCGATATCGTTGTCGAGGGCGGCGAGTTCAAGGTCGCCGGCACGGACAAGTCGACGCCGTTCTTCCAACTCGCGCTTGCCGCCTATACGGCGCACAACATGCCGGAGGGCATGGAGCCGGGCCTGAAGGAAGGCGCCTTCTACGATCCGACCAACTTCACGTTCCCGGCCGGCACCTACATCTGCGAGGTGGAGGTGGATCCCGACACCGGCAAGACGGAGATCGTGAGCTTCGTCGCCGCAGATGACTTCGGCAAGATCATCAACCCGATGATCGTGGAAGGTCAGGTGCATGGCGGACTGACCCAGGGCATTGGCCAGGCGCTTCTGGAAAACGCGGCCTATGACGAAAGCGGCCAGCTCATCACGGCGTCCTACATGGACTACTGCATGCCGCGCGCCGACGATGTGCCTTCCTTCAACCTGATGACGACCGAGACAATCTGCCCGGGCAACCCGCTTGGCATGAAGGGTTGCGGCGAAGCCGGAGCGATCGGTTCGCCGCCGGCGGTCATCAACGCCATTACGGATGCCATCGGCAACAACGAACTGGAGATGCCGGCAACGCCCGAGCGGGTCTGGCGCGCGCTTCAGGCCGCTCAGCCGGCACAGGCCGCCGAATAAGTGATGAAAGGCGCCGGTTTTCGTGCCGGCGCCGCCTTTCAACTTCAACGGATGGAATTTGTCCATGTACGAGACCAACTACCATCGACCCAAAACCCTCGCCGATGCGGCGGCCCTTCTTGCCAAGTCTGACGAGGTGAAGCTTCTCGCCGGCGGCCAGACGTTGCTCCCGACCATGAAGCAGCGCCTTGCCGCGCCGACGGATGTTATCGACCTTCGCCATATCGACGATCTCAAGGGCATTACGGAATCGGGCAGTGGCGGCGTGCGCATCGGCGCTGCAGTTACCCATGCCGAGGTTGCAGGGTCGGAAACCGTTCGCCGGCTGATCCCTGCGCTTGCATCGCTTGCCGGCGAGATCGGCGACCCGCACGTGCGCCACATGGGTACGATCGGCGGCTCGATCGCCAACAACGATCCGGCGGCGGATTATCCGGGCGCGCTCGTCGGGCTGAATGCGACGGTGACCACCAACAAGCGCGAGATGAGCGCGGATGATTTCTTCACCGGCCTGTTTGAAACAGCACTTGAGCCGGACGAGATCGTCACCGCCGTCACTTTCCCCGCGCCTGAGAAGGCGGCTTACGCCAAGTACCCCAATCCCGCCTCGCGTTACTCAATGGCGGGCGTTTTCGCGGCCAGGCTTGCCGATGGTTCGATCCGTGTCGCGGTGACTGGTGCAGGGCAGGGCGGCGTTTTCCGCGTTTCCGAAATGGAGCAGGCGCTGTCGTCGAACTGGTCACCGGATGCGATTGCGGGCGTCAAGGTTGCCGCTGGCGACATGCTGTCCGACATTCATGGCTCGGCCGATTATCGTGCGAACCTCGTATCGGTCATGGCCAAGCGCGCAGTCGCGGCCGCCGGCTGACGCCTGGCGGAGGGATACTGGCGGAGGAATAAATACGAAACGGGCGGTGCCGCTGCGGCACCACCCGTTTTCTTTTCTGTTTTGGGGTATTTTGATATTGCGGGTCGTCAGGCGGCTGCGACCTCACGCAGGAAGCGCTCGATCTCCTCGCTCAGCATCTGCGTTTTCTGGCCAACCGTGGTCGATGCCGCAAGCACCTGGTCGGCGGATTCGTTGGTATGTGCGACGGCGCGCGTCAGTTCCGCCATGTTGCCGCTGACCGACGTCGTTCCCTGCGCCGCCCGCTGGACGTTGCCGGAAATCTCGTTGGTTGCGGCACCCTGCTGCTCGACCGCGGAGGCGATTGCCGAGGTATAGGTGTCGACCTCCGACATCGTGCTGGTGATCGCGGCGATCGCATCGACGGCTTCTCTGGTGGAACCCTGGATTGCGGAGATCTGCGCGGAGATTTCCTCCGTCGCCTTCGACGTCTGGTTGGCGAGTTCCTTCACTTCCGCCGCGACGACCGCGAAACCCTTGCCGGCGTCGCCCGCGCGGGCGGCCTCGATCGTGGCGTTGAGCGCCAGGAGGTTGGTCTGTTCGGCGATCGCCTGGATGAGGGTTACAACCTCGCCGATCTTGCCGGCGGCTTCTGCAAGTCCCTCCACTTTCCGGTTGGTCGCCTGGGTGCCTTCGCTGGCCTGGTTGACGACCTCGGTGGTCTGGCCCACCTGGCGGGCAATTTCGGAAATCGAGGCGGCGAGTTCCTCGGCGGCGCTTGCGACACTTTCAACATTGGATGTGGCTTCGTCGCTGGCGTTGGCCGTTTCGCTCGCCCGCTCGGAGCTTTCGCTCGCGATGTCGGTCAGCGCGCGTGCGGTCGCCTCAAGTCCCTCGGCCGTTTCTCCGACGGAGGATGTAAGTTCGCCCACCGTGCCGCGGAAATCGGCGATTAGGGTTTCGATGCGCCGCTGACGGGCGTTTTGCGCCTCTTGTTCGCGCGCCTGTTCGCCGCGAAGCCGCTCACGCTCGATCGCGTTGTCCCGGAACACCTGGACGGCCCGGCTCATGTCGCCGATCTCATCGCGGCGCTCGCTGTCGGCCAGGTCGACGCTCGTGTCGCCTTCCGCCAGCCGGCCCATAACGTCCGTCAGGCGCCGCGTCGGCTTGCTGATGGCGGCCGACAGGAAGAAGGCGAGCGCAATGCCGATCGCCATTGCCGCCGCAAGTGTCACGCCGATCGTCATGAGCGCGAAGGCACCGCTCGTGGATGCCGCGGCCGACTGGGCCTCGGTGATCGCGCTGATGCGGTTGCGCACATCCAAGGAAAGTTCGTCGAGCAGAGCCTGTTTCTGTGAAAGCGCCTGCCTGCCGGCGATAACGGCGTTGAATGCCTTTTCGTAGGCAGCGATCTGTTCTTCGATGTTCGCCACGGTGTCGGCGATGGAGGCGAAGGCTGCAGTATCGGCTTCCAGCAGTTTCGCCGACTGCTTTAGCTCGGCAAGACGCGTTTGCACGTTGAAGGCTGTTGTGCGGCCGACGCCTGCCAGCAGTTCCATGGTGGTCGCGCGCACGTCGAGCGTTGCTTGGCTGAGTTTCGTCGTATTGGTCGATACCAGATCGACCGCCGCAAGTTCGGTGCCCGCCTTGTTGTCGATGGATTGCGCCTTGTCGATCGCGGTATAGGCCGACTGGCGCAGAATTGTCATCGCTTTGTTGATGTTTTCGATTGTGGCCTTGATCTGTTGGCGCAGCGCATAGACCTTCGTGAAATCGGTCGTGCCGAGGAGCTCCTCGAATTCCGCGTTAAGCTTTAACGACCTGCCGGCCAGTTGCTGGAGGCCGACCTGGGCGATACCGGGGACCTTTTGCTTGGCGATTTCCGCGAGCGTTTCGCTCATTTCCTTGGCGCGTTGCGCCGCGACATCGAAGCTGTTCGCCGCAGTGGATGTCGTTGCCTGGAGGAAAAGATACTGGATCGTCAGGGCGTTTTCCTGCGCATCGGCGATAGCCCGGCCAAGTTCATCGGCCTTGGCCCGCGTGTCGGAGGCATTGCGCGCATCGCGGGTTGCCGTACGGCGGATGTTCTGCACCTGGCTGTCGATGGTTGTGGCGAAGGCTCCGAGGCGGCTGACCGCGACGGACAAGTCCTTGATGAGCGCGTCCTGCTCGCCGAGGACATTCGTCACTTCGTCGAACGTCGCACCCATGCCGTTGACGGCTTCGACAGCGCCGTCAAGCTCGCCCGATGCGGCATTGGGTCCTAGATCTTCTTTCAGGGTGTTGAGCTTGCCAAGGAGCGTGTCGACGGCCTGCTGATGGGCCGAGGCGTCCTCTTCCTTCCTCGATGCCAGATAGGCTTCGCGTGAGGCCGAAACCGCCTGCAACTGAGAAATAACCTGTGTGGCGTGGTCGGACGTCTCCATTTGCGTGGTCAAGCCGCGAATGGCGAATGTTCCAACCGCGCCGACAGCGGCCGTCAGCAGAAGGACGGCAGCGAAGCCGCCGCCGATCTTCGCCGAAAAGCGCAGGTTGTTGATTGTGTTGAGGACACGCAACGTACTTCTCCCCCGGAAAGTGACCTTATTCTTCGAAAGGCTAATGCACGGGGAGTGAAGGAGAGGTAAATCCGACGTAAGGTAAATTCAATTTACGCATAGGAAACAGATGGATAGAAAGTTATTATTGGTAAATACAATTTTAACAAGCTTAAATGAAAGAAACGGAGCCAAAGCCCCGTTTCATCAACCTTCCGACGCGCGATTTTTTGCTCAGGCGGCCGAAACTTCGTTCAGGAAGCGTTCGATTTCGCCGCTCAGCGCATTGGTTTTCGACGCCATGTCGCCCGATGCACGCAGCACCTCGTCGGCAGCGGCCGACGTCTGGTCGACGGTGGTCGAAAGTCCGGTCATGTTCTGCGTGACGGAAGACGTTCCGCGTGCGGCTTGCAGCACACTTTGCGATATGTCGTTCGTTGCCGCACCCTGCTGTTCGACGGCCGATGCGATCGAAGACGTGTAGCCGTTCACCTCGTCCATCGTTTCGGTGATCTCGCCGATCGCCGTCACCGCCTCACGGGTGGAAGCCTGGATCGCGGAGATCTGACCAGAGATTTCTTCCGTCGCCTTCGACGTCTGGGTCGCAAGCTCCTTCACCTCCGCCGCCACGACGGCAAAGCCCTTTCCGGCCTCGCCCGCGCGGGCGGCCTCGATCGTGGCGTTTAGTGCAAGCAGGTTCGTCTGTTCGGCGATTGCCTGGATAAGGGTTACCACCTCGCCGATCTTGCCGGCGGCGGAGGCAAGGCTCGCGACCTTCTCATTGGTCGATTTCGCGCCTTCCGTCGCCTGGTTGACCACCTTCATCGTCTGGCCGATCTGGCGTGATATTTCAGAGATTGAAGCGGTCAGCTCTTCGGAGGCCGAAGCAACGGTTTCGACATTCTGGCTTGCCTCGTCGCTTGCCGTCGCCGTTTCGCTTGCCTTGGCGGCGCTTTCGCGGGCCAGCTCCGTCAACGTGCGGGATGTGTCTTCAAGACCGGTGACCGTATCGCCGACCGAGGATGTGAGCGACTGAACCTCGGAGCGGAAGCCGGCGATCATCTGCTCGATGCGTTTTTGACGCTGATGGCGGGTTTCCTCGTCGGCTTCCTGCGAGGCGGCGAGTTCGCGGCGTTCCTCCGCACGGGTCTTCAGCGTCGCGATGGCATTGGCGAGCTGGCCGATTTCGTTCTTCCTGTCGGCGAAGGGTACCTCGACGTCCAGGTCGTTTTCGGCAAGACGGTGCGTGACGGTCGCCAGCGCCGGGATGGGGCGTAAAAGACCGCGCACGAGGAAGGTCATACCGGTGCCGGTCGCCAGAAGGATGATCGCGAAGGCAATCATGAGCTTGCTGGTGATGTTGTTCATCAGCGCATTGATCACCGATTTACGCACGCCGGCATAAAGGATGCCGATAATGTCGCCGCCCTTGGAATAAATAGGTTCGTAGATCGTGTAATAGGGAATGCCGAGGATGATTGCTTCGCCGCGGAACGTTTCGCCTTTCGTCACCACGGGGTAAACGGCGCCGTTCTGGCCAAGTTGCGTGCCCACGGCGCGGTTGCCGTCCGGCTTTACGATGTTGGTCGTCTTGCGCCAGAAGTCCCGCGTCTTGTCGTCCCACTTGAAGACCGTCGCGGTTTCGCTGGTCATGCGCCCGACGGTGTCGATCATCTCGTGACTTGAGAACTCCTCCGGAATGTCTTCCATCACGACGCGTTCGACATTGCCGTCCTTGCCCCAGGTGACCTCGGTACCCGGCAGGTCGCGCTGTACGATTTCGGCTGCGACGCGCAGGCTCGCGTTCTGGCGCGCAATTGCGTCCTGCGTGATCTGCTGGGAAATCAGATAATAGATCACCGCGCTCACCGTCCCCAGCGCAAGGACGATCGTAAGGACGGAGGCTGCGGCCATGATGGTTTGAAGATTCAGTTTCGCCAGAAATCGCATTTGTAACTCCGCGTCGCGTCACGGGGGGATCAATTGGTCCTGACCCGAAGGCCGGAGCGCGAAGTTAGCGGGGAAACCTCTAAAATTTTCGTTTAATCACTTTGGTTACGTTACGGAATCTAGCAGAAGTAATAAATCGATACCGCATGTGCGAAGTCTTTTTGCTGTGATGCAAAAATATTAATGGCGACAATGCCTTGACAAGGCTGAGCCGTTCAGGCGAGCGGTCTCATTCGAGATTTTTGTTTGTAGAAATTTTTTTACACGTGCTGGCCGCCATTGATATGGATTTCCGACCCGGTGACGTAGGAGGATGGATTGGAGCACAGGAAATAGATCGTCTCCGCCACTTCATCCGGACGCCCGAGGCGCCTTAGAGGAATACCGTCGACCAGCTTTTCTGTTCCCGGCGAAAGGATCGACGTTTCGATCTCGCCTGGGGCGATGGCATTGACGCGGATCCCGTGTGGTCCGAAGTCGGCGGCCATTTCCCGCGTCAGCGCGGCAAGAGCCGCCTTTGAAGTGGCGTAGGCCGTACCCGCGAAAGGATGCACGCGCATTCCGGCGATCGACGTCACGTTGACGACCGAGCCGCCGGCGGATTTCAGTTCGTTGAAGAGGCCGCGCGCCAGCATGATCGGTGCGAAGAAATTGACCTGGAAGACATGCCGCCAGGCGTGCATCGGCGTCGTCAGCGAGTTGAAACGTTCCCCGCCTTCCGCCTTCGGGCTGATGCCGGCGTTATTGACGAGGGCATGCAGCCTGGAGCCTTCGCTTTCCAGGCGCTTTCGCATTTCCGCTACCGCGACGCCCAGGTTTTCCGGGTCTGAAAGGTCCACCTGAATGTGGTCTGCGGGCCCCGAGGGCCACGGGCATTTGTCTGAAAACGCGTATCGCGAGCAGGTGATCACCCGCCATCCGGCCGCGGAAAAGCGCTTTACCGTAGCATGTCCTATCCCGCGGCTTGCACCCGTAAGGACGATTGTCCTGCGGCTTGTGTCCGGCGTCTCGCCTGCGGCTGTCATCAAGGTTGCCTCGTGTCGGGGCGGTCAATTGTCTCAGTCACTGTCTATCCCATCCATGCTGCCATATCTATGGTGCTGTTCAATGGGCGGTAGGGGCGGGTGCTCGCCCCTCGGTCAATGCCAATTCCGGCCTTCCGGCCTTGAAACCGGCTACCGAAAGCTTCACCTGTCGCGAGAGGCGGATTTCCGGCGCTCCTCACGTTACTGTACGCTATGCGCCGGGCATGCAATCTTGGAGAAGACGGTGATCGTCTGTTCCTGCAATGTGTTGAGCGACAAGGAATTGCGGGAGGCAGCATCGCGGCTGAGAAACGCGCCGGGTGGCGGCGTGGTGACGCCGGGGGCCGTTTTCCGTGCGCTTGGGCACCGTCCGCGCTGCGGGGGCTGCTTCAGCGCGGTGGTGCCGATCATACATGAGGCGCAACCTCGGCAAGGCGACAGTTTTGAAGAAACCAAGGAAACGGAGACTGCGAAATGAAGGGTGACGACAAGGTTCTCGACTATCTCAACCGCGCGCTTCGCCATGAAATGACGGCGGTCAACCAGTACTGGCTTCACTATCGTCTGCTCGAGGACTGGGGGTACACGAAGCTCGCTCTTAAGGAGCGTGAGGAATCGATCGAGGAAATGCAGCATGCCGACAAGCTTGTCCAGCGTATCATCTTCCTCGAAGGTCACCCGAATATGCAAAGCCTCGACCCGCTCAGGATCGGCGAATCGTTGAAAGAGTGCGTGGAGGCCGATCTCGCCGGGGAATATTCCGCACGCGCCCTCTACAAGGAAGCTCGCGACGTCTGCAATAACGCCGGCGATTACGTCACCATGAAGCTTTTCGAAGAACTCATGGCCGACGAGGAAGGCCATATCGATTACCTGGAGACCCAGCTTGAGCTTATCGAGCAGATCGGGATCGAGCGTTACGGCCAGCTCCAGGCGGCACCCGCGAACGAGGCCGAAGACTGATCGTCACGTTGAGACGGAACCGTCCGTTTTGAGAAGGACGCCGCCGGCGCTTTCCGCGTCGGCGGGATCATGCGTTACAAGCAGGGTGGCCAAACCGCGCTCGCGCGCCTTGTCGAAGACGAGGCGGCGCACCTGGGCCCGCAGCTCCGGGTCGAGCTTGGAAAACGGTTCGTCGAGCAGCAGCGCGCGGGGTTCGGCCAGGAGCACGCGCATGAGCGCGACACGTGCTTTCTGGCCGCCGGAAAGGGTTGCCGGATCGCGCGGCCCGAAGCCGTCGAGCTCGACTTCGGCAAGCGCGGCTTCCACGTGCTCGCGGCGGCGTTTGCGCCCGCTCACGCTTTCCGGCACGGCGAAAAGCAGGTTTCCTTCCACCGACATATGCGGGAAAAGCAGCGGATCCTGAAACAAAAGACCCATGTGGCGGTCGTGCGGCGGCAGGCGCGTTATTTCTTCATCGCCAATCGTGACCTTTCCTTCCGCCCTGAAGGCCGGCGGCAGGAAGCCGGCCGCGAAATTGAGCAAGGTCGACTTGCCGGAGCCGGAAGGGCCCATGACCGTCAGCACTTCGCCGGGCTCGATAGCGGCGTCCAGCGCGATCAGCGGCTTGCCATTGCGCATTATGATGACGTTTTCGAAGCAAAGCGCGCCTCTTTCGCCCGACATCGATTTGCTTTTCATGACGCGATCCTCAAGGCACGCCTGTCCCTGAAGGCGAAGTTGGCGACCGCGCCCGCCATCAGGAAGCCGGCGAAGGGAAGCAGCATCTGCAGGCAGGCATGGATCGCGATCAGGCGGCGGTTTCCGCCGGATGCAAGCGCAACAGCCTCTGTCGTCACCGTCTCCACCCGTCCGGCGCCGATCAGAACGGTCGGCAGATATTGCGCGATGGATACGGCGAAGCCGAGGGCGCTCGCTGTTGCCACCGCCCTGAGCGCCAGGGGAAGGCGTATGCGCCAGAAGACGCGCGAAGGCCGTGCGCCGATCGCGGTCGCGATCCGCGCGTATCGTGGATCGACCGCGCGCCATGGGTCGCTCAGCGCAAGGAAAACATAAGGCAGCACGAAGGTGAGATGCGCGCCCGCCACCCCGTAAACCGTAGCGTCGAGACCGATCAGCAGAAGCAGGATCTGCAGGCCGAACAGGAAGGCGATTTGAGGCACTACGAGCGGCAGATAGAGCAGCGCGAGCTTGCGGTGCTCTATCGCGATGTCGCGCCGGCATTCGTTTTCCAGGCAGGCCAGCGCAAGCGCGACGGCAATGAATGCGGAGGCAAGCCCCAGCCCGACCGTTATGGCGATGGTGTCGGCCGCGCGCGGCAGGGCCATCGCCCAGTTCGCGGCGGAAAGCTTTGCGGGCAGTGCGTCGGGAAACGGCCAGAAGCCGGCGAACGACCAGAGGCCGATCGCCATTCCGCCAAGCGCCATGCCCGTCACGATCAGCGCCATTGCGCCTGCGCCCAATCCGCTCACCAACCCGTCGGCTGCGGTCCGCCTGCCTGCGCGAATCCATCTGCCGCCCGCGAATGCAACGATCTGCTCGCCCGCGATCCAGAGCC
The DNA here is from genome assembly GCF_013266695.1 of Hongsoonwoonella zoysiae. Lineage (GTDB taxonomy): Bacteria > Pseudomonadota > Alphaproteobacteria > Rhizobiales > Stappiaceae > Hongsoonwoonella > Hongsoonwoonella zoysiae. The sequence goes on along the minus strand of NZ_JABRXF010000001.1, from coordinate 114,694 downwards.
CGATCGCGGCAATCGCAAGTCCAAGCTGAACAATCGCGCCCGCCGAAGCCTGGAAGCGCAAGGAGAGATCCGGGTGGCTCATCCATTGGGTCAGGCGAACAGCGAGCGGTGCGGGCGTTGTTGGCCCCAGGATCATCGCGACGTCGACGACCGAAACCGAATAGGCGATCACCGCAAAGACCGGTAGGCGGATTTGCGGATAGATTCTCGGGAAGACGGTGAGGAGCCAGCCCGCCACGCGCCGGTAGCCCAGCGTCGTCGCAACTTGGCGGCTTTCCCGGCTTTGCGATTGCGGCAGGGCGGCGAGCACCATGAGGAACAGGAAGGGCGCCTCCTTGGCGATCAGCCCCGCCGTCATGGCGATCCCGCCCGGATCGTTAAGGATGAGAAGGTCCGGCGGGCGCTCAAAGCCGGTCGCCCAGGGCGAGAGAAGCCGCAGGACAAAGCCGCTCGGCGCGATCACGAATGCAAGCCCGAAGGCGGCCGCCGCATGCGGCACGGAAAGCAGCGGCGACAACAGCCGTTGCATCAGGGCGAACGTTCGCGTTCCCTCGAAGGCGGCGGTAAAGGCGATCACGATCGAGAAGGCGCCAACGGCGGCGGCAAGCCCGTTGACGATGCTGAGCCTGATCGACGTCGCGATGCCGGGTGTCGCGAACAGCGCCCGAAAGGGCTCAAGGCTCACTTCCCGTCCGCCAAGCGCCGGCAGGTAGCCGAAGGCCGGCAGCAGCGTGCCGATAATTCCGGCGGTCACCGGCCCGATCAGGATGGCGATGGTGAGCGCGGGCGCGAACTTCAGCATGCACTCACCATACAGGAGCGGGCGGCATTTTCACTGCGCGGCGTAGCGCGCGATCCATTCCTCCTCGATCCGCGTCATCCAGGATGCGTGCGGTTCGGGGATGACGGGGCCGAGGTCTTCCGGTGGCAGGGTGGCGATCCCGAGATCGATTTCCTCGAAGAGTACGCGATCCTTGTGCGGCAGGGCTTCCACGTTCAGCACCGTGGGGTCGCCCCAGTTTTGAGGGTCCTGTTTCCTGGCCTGGGCTTCGGGCGAGAGCAGGAAGTTCGCGGTAACAAGCGCGCCCGCCTTGGCGTTGGCGTTATAGGGTATGGCGACGAAATGGGCGTTTCCGATCGTGCCGCCGTCAAGCACGAAGGTGCGCACCGTCTCCGGCAGTTCGCCCGCCTCGATTGCCGCAGATGTGCCGCTCGGGTTGAATGTGAAGGCGATGTCGATTTCGCCGTCGGCGAGCATGCGTCTCAAGTCCGCGGCACTTTGCGGGAAGGCCCGGCCTTCGCGCCAGAGTTTCGGGTGCAGCTTGTCGAGATAGGCGAAAAGCGGCGCGACGTCTTGCCCGAAGGTCGCATCGTCGACGGGGCGCTGGAGTTTTGCCGGATCATCGATGGAATTTGCCAGAACCTGCTTCAGGAAAGTCGAGCCGTGGAAGTTCGGCGGCTGGGGATAGGCGAAACGGCCCGGGTGCTCCTGGAGGTAGTCGAGAAGGCCCTGGAGTGTCTTCGGCGGGTTTTTCAACCGCGCGCTGTCATGGCTGAAGACGAGCTTCGCCATGCCCCATGGGCTTTCAAGCCCCTCCGTCGGCACCGTGAAGTCGGTCGTAACCGCAGGCTTGCCGGCAACGTCGACATATTTCCAGTTCGGCAGTTTCTCTGCCCAGCCGGGGGAGAAGAGCAGGCCTGCTTCTTTCAGCGCGGCGAAATTCTCACCGTTGATCCAGACGAGGTCGACTTTGCCGCCGTGGTCCTTGCCGGCCGCCTTTTCCGCGACGATACGGCTTACCGCGTGGGCGGTGTCATCCAGCTTCACATGTTCCAGGTTCACGCCGAATTCCGCCGCCAGCCTGTCGCTCACCCATCCGAGATAGGCGTTGATGCGCGGCTCGCCACCCCAGGCATGGAAATAAACCGTCTCGCCCTTCGCGTCTTCAAGTATGGCCTGCCAGTTGGAGACGTCCGGGTCATCCGCCCTGGCAGGCAGAACCGCGAGAGCTATGGCGGCCAGTGCGACAGCGATTGTTTTTTGCATTCCCGACAAGACTCCGCTCTTGTTCTTTCCCTTTACGTGCCGAAGCGTAAGCCTGTTGGCAACACAAGAGTTTTTGACAATTTCGTGTAGGCGGGCCTGCCGGTTTACCGTGAAATCGGCAATACGTGCGTGTCCTTGATGTCTTCCATAACCGCGTAGGTATGGGTTTCGCGCACGCCGGGCAGTGCCAGCACCGTGTCGGAGAGGAAGGCGCGATAGGCCGCCATGTCGCGAACACGCGCCTTGATCAGATAGTCGAAGCCGCCGGCCACCATGTGGCATTCGAGAACCTCGCCTGCGCGGGCCACCGCCTGGCCGAAGGCGTCGAAGATATCGGGCGTGGTTCGGTCGAGTTTCACCTCCACGAAGACCAGCAGGCCGAGGCCTAGCTTGCCGGGGTTCAATTCGGCGGAAAACCGCAAGATATATCCCTCCCGCACGAGGCGCTTGAAGCGTTCGGCGGTGGCTGTGGGCGAAAGGCTCACGCGGGCGGCAAGCTCGGTGTTGGTGATCCGGCCGTCTTCCTGCAGGACGGCAAGGATCTTGCGGTCGATACGGTCAATGGCCGTGGATTCCACGGATACGGCTTTCATTGCAAAATGTTTCCCTAGGAGGTGGCATTTCTTTGGAGAAAACAACGCCTAAATAGTAAGTATACTAGGGAAAAGCTCAGGAGCAAGCTTTCTGCTTGCCCGGGACGTGTCGGTATTGCGCCCGCAGGATGGGCGTCATCGGGAGGTTGTGATGAGCGTGGCATTTGAGGCGGTCGAGCCGGATATGAAGGGGGTTGCCCCGTTTCGTGCGAAGTTCGCGCCCTCGGATGAGGAGGCGGTGCGCGCCCTCATCCCGCAGGCGAGTTTCGATGCCGAGACCGAAAAGCTTATAGACCAGCACGCCAGCGATTATATCCACGCGATCCGCTCATCCCAGGGCGGCCTCGGCGGGGTTGAGGATTTCCTGCGTGAATACGGGCTTTCGACGCGTGAGGGGCTTGCCCTCATGGTGCTGGCCGAAGCGCTTTTGCGCGTCCCGGATGCGGCGACCGCCGACAAGCTGATCGAGGACAAGCTTGCGGCTGCGCGATTCGGCGATGACGACGGGACGCGGCCGGATACATGGCTCGTGTCCGCTTCGTCGTGGGCGCTCGGCATCACTTCGCGGCTCATCCATCCGGGCGAGGCGCCGGATACGATCCTTTCCTCTCTGGTGAAGCGCATGGGCATGCCGGCCGTGCGCACGGCAACGCGCCAGGCGATGCGCATTCTGGGCCATCAGTTCGTCCTCGGCGAGACGATCAAATCCGCGCTCGGGCGTGCGAAGGCGCAGGAAACCAAGGGCTACCGCTATTCCTACGACATGCTGGGCGAGGGCGCGCGCACCGCGGAGGATGCGGAACGTTATACGAAGTCCTATGCCGATGCGATCGAAGCGATCGGCAAGGGCGCGGGCAAAAAGCCGCTGCCCGACAGGCCGGGAATTTCGGTGAAACTTTCCGCCCTTCATCCCCGCTACGAGGCGGTCAACGGCGAGCGCGTGCGCGACGAGCTGGTGCCGCGCCTTTTGAAATTGGCCCAGGCCGCGAAGAAACACGACCTCAATTTCACGGTGGATGCCGAAGAGGCGGACCGGCTGGAAATCTCGCTCGATGTGATTGCGGCGGTTGCCTGCGATCCCTCGCTCGCCGGGTGGGATGGTTTCGGTCTTGCCGTTCAGGCCTATCAGAAGCGCGGCGTTGCCGTCGTCGACTGGATGATCAGCCTCGCCCGCGCGCTTGACCGCAAGTTCATGGTGCGACTCGTGAAGGGTGCCTATTGGGATACGGAGATCAAGCGCGCGCAGGAACACGGCGCGGAGGATTATCCGGTCTTCACCCGCAAGGCGGCGACGGATCTTTCCTATCTTGCTTGCGCGCGCAAGCTCATGGCCGCGCGCGATTGCATCTACCCGCAGTTTGCCACGCACAACGCTTTGACGGTCGCGCAGATCCTCGCCCTCGCGGGCGGGGAGGGGGGCTTCGAGTTCCAGCGTCTTCACGGCATGGGCGAAAGCCTGTTCCGTGCGGTGGCGGAACGCGATGGCCATCCCTGCCGCATTTACGCACCCGTCGGCGGGCACCGTGACCTTCTGGCTTATCTTGTCCGCCGGCTTCTTGAAAACGGTGCCAATTCCTCCTTCGTTTCGGCGGTCGGTGATACCAGCGTTCCCATCGGCGAGTTGATCTCGCGTCCGCAGGATGTGCTTGCCGGCGGCACGAAGGCGCGCAACCACAAGATCCCCGTTCCAGCCGATCTTTACGGCGAAAGCCGGAAGAACTCGGAAGGCATGGAATTCGGTTACTCGGCCGAGCGCCTGGCCCTTGTCGAAGGCATGGCAAAGACGGAATTTCCGGCTGTCAAGGCACGTCCTCTCGGCAAGGGGCTTGAGGCGAAAGGGGCCGAGCGTCCGATTCTCTCGCCGGTCGACGGCAAAAGCATTGCCGGCACCGTTCAGGAAGCGAGCGCCGATCAGGTTGCCGGAATATTCGACACCGCCGCGAAAGGCTTTGAGCGTTGGTCGCGCACGCCGGTGGAGACGCGTGCGGCGGCAATCTCGAAACTTGGCGATCTTCTGGAGGAAAACCGCGACAGGTTGATGGCAATCCTGGCGAAGGAAGGCGGCAAATGTCTCGTCGACGGTATCGCCGAAATCCGCGAAGCGGTCGATTTCTGCCGTTACTACGCCGCGCAGGCGCGCGTCCTTTTCGGCGAAGGCACCTTGATGCCGGGCCCGACGGGCGAAGAGGATCGTTATCGCTATCGCGGGCGCGGGGTGTTCGTCTGCATTTCGCCGTGGAACTTCCCGTTGGCGATTTTCCTCGGCCAGGTCACGGCAGCGCTCGTCAGCGGCAATGCGGTCATCGCCAAGCCCGCCGAACAGACGCCATTGATCGCCTATGAGGCTTTCAAGCTGCTGCATAAGGCCGGCGTGCCGGAGGATGCCGCGCTCTTCGTGCCAGGTGACGGCGCGGTGGGGGCTGCCCTCGTCAAGGAGCCGCGCGTTGCCGGTGTCGCATTCACCGGCTCCACCGAAACCGCTTGGGCGATCAACCGGACTTTGGCCGAAAAGCGGGGGCCGATCGTGCCGCTTATCGCCGAAACCGGCGGCGTCAACGCCATGCTGGTGGATGCGACGGCCTTGCCGGAGCAGGTGACGGACGATGTCATCATGTCGGCTTTCCGGTCTGCCGGTCAGCGGTGCTCGGCGCTCAGGCTCCTTTACCTGCAGGACGATGTCGCCGACAAGCTGATCACCATGGTCAAGGGTGCGGCGGCAGAACTCAAGCTCGGCGATCCCGCCGATCCCGCAACCGACATCGGCCCGGTTATCGACGCGGAAGCGCGCGACAATCTCATCGCCCACGTCGAGGAGATGAAGAAAAGCCAGAAGGTTTCCTACGCGGGCCAGGTGCCGGATGGTGCTTACGCGGATGGTTCATGGGTCGCGCCTCATATCATCGAGCTCGACAAGCCGGAAGCGCTTACCCGGGAGGTGTTCGGCCCGATCCTGCATGTCGTTCGCTACAAGGCCGCCGACCTGCCGAAGGTTCTCGACCGGATAGACGCCACCGGATACGGCTTGACGCTCGGCGTTCACAGCCGCATCGACGCGACGGTCAAGACCGTGGTCGACAGGCTTTCAGTCGGCAATGTCTATGTGAACCGCAACATCATCGGCGCTGTCGTCGGCACGCAGCCCTTCGGCGGTTCCGGCCTTTCCGGCACGGGGCCGAAGGCCGGCGGCCCTGCGTATCTTACGCGCTTCGCGCTGGAGCAGGTGGTTTCCATCAACACGGCTGCGGCCGGCGGCAACGCCAGCCTCATGTCCATGTCGGATGCGTGATTATTTCCTGGGCTTCGCCCGGCTGGTGGCCCGCTCGTTCAGCGGGTCGTCCGGCCAGGGGTGCTTGGGGTAACGTCCGCGCATGTCGGCCTTCACGTCGGCCCAGGACCCGCGCCAGAAACCCGGCAGGTCGCGCGTGATCTGGATCGGCCGCTGGGCTGGTGAAAGCAGCTCCAGGATCAGCGGCACCTTTCCATCGGCAATTGTCGGGTGCCGGTCGAGACCGAAAAGCTCTTGCACCCTTATGCGCAGCGTCGGGCCTTCCGGCGCATCGTAGTCGATGGGCAAGCTGGAGCCTGACGGCGCATCGAAGTGGCTTGGCAGGAGCCGGTCCACCTCCGGCATTTTTCCCCATGGCAGAAGTCCCGAGAGAGCGTTGCCAAGGCACTCGGCGTCTATCTGATCGAGTTTCGTCTTGCCTGCCAGATGCGGCTTCAGCCAATCTTCCAGCGTAGTATCGAGCGCTTCATCGGAAAGATCCGGCCAGTCGTCACCGAGCATCTTGCGCAGATAGGTTATGCGCGCGCGCGTGGCCTTTTGCGCCTTGGTCCAGGGCAGGCGAGCAACGCCCTTCTTGGCGATAAGGGAAAGAAGCGCATCGGCGATCGCCTCCGGGTCGGGGGCCGGTTCGTTTCGCTCGTCAAGCACCACTGCGCCGTATCGGCGCAGGCGCTTCGCCCGTATCGCGCCGTTCGCGTCGATTGTGACCTTTGTTTTCTCCTCGATATGCGGGGCGAACAGCCGCTCGATCGTCTCTTTGTCGATGGGAGCTGCAAGCGCGATGCGGCCTCTTGCGGCGGTTCCCTGAATGTCGGCGACAACGAGGAAGTCTTCGCCCGCGAGCGGGTCGGACTGCTCAAGCAGCGCGCCGCGTCCGTTGGCCAGCCGGAAGCCGCCCTTGCCGTCGCGTCCTTGCGCCACGCGTTCCGGGTAGGCGAGCGCCAGCACTTCGCCCGCCGTTTCCGCCTCCGTATCGCCTTCACCGATCCCGGCAAGCTTTCGCCACCGCCGGGCGAGCGCCTTTGCCTCGTCGATGCGCCGTCCCTTGCCGCGCCTGAGAACCGACAGGCGTTCGCGCAGGTCGCTCGCACGCCCGGCAATCCCCTGTTCGGTCAGGATCACGGCGATTTCAGAGGCAAGCCCGCCGGCATCCAGCGTTCCCGCCTCCACCAGCATATGCGCAACGCGCGGCGGCAGTGGCAGTGCGGAAAGCCGCTTTCCCGCTTCCGTCATCCGCCCCAGGTCATCCAGGGCGTCGAGCGCTTTCAGAAGCTCCACGGCCTCGCTCCACGCGCCTTTCGGCGGCGGATCGAGGAAGGAAAGCTTTGCCGGATCGCTCTCGCCCCAAAGCGCCAGATCGAGGACGAGCCGCGTCAGGTCCGCCTCCAGGATCGCCGGACGATCTGCAGGAGGAAGCGCTGCCGTTTGCGGCTCGTCCCACAGGCGATAGCACACGCCTTCCTGCGTACGGCCTGCGCGTCCGCGTCGCTGGTCGGCACCTGCCTTTGAGACGCGCACCGTCTCAAGCCTCGTCAGCCCGGTGGAAGGCTCGAATTTCGGCACGCGCGACAGCCCGCTGTCGATGACGACGCGGATGCCCTCGATCGTCAGCGAGGTCTGCGCGATGTCGGTTGAAAGCACCACCTTTCGCCGGCCTGTCGCGGCGGGTCTTATCGCCGCATCCTGCGCCTTGCCGTCGAGCGCGCCGTAAAGCGGCGCGATATCGGTGTTGGCCGGTACACGGCCTTCCAGCAGTGAGGCGGTTTTCAGGATCTCCTTCTGCCCCGGCAGAAAGGCGAGGATCGAACCTTCCTCCTCGCCGAGCGCTTTTTTCACGGCAGCCGCCATCTGCTCCTCGATGCCGCGTGCCGCAGTCCTGCCGAGGTGCCGGGTCTCGACGGGAAACGACCTGCCTTGCGAGATCGCCACCGGGCATCCGCCCATGAGGTTTGCTACCGCTTTCGCATCGATGGTCGCCGACATGGGCAGAAGGCGCAGATCCTCGCGCAGCGCGCCCTGTGCGTCGAGCGCCAGAGCAAGGCCGAGATCCCCGTCGAGCGAGCGTTCGTGGAATTCGTCGAAGAGCACGGCGGAGATGCCGGAAAGCTCCGGATCGTCCAGGATCATGCGCGTGAAGACGCCTTCGGTCACGACTTCGATGCGGGTCTTGCCGCTCACCCGCGTTTCAAGGCGCACGCGGTAGCCGACCGTTTCACCCACCACTTCGCCAAGCGTTTCCGCCATGCGCCGGGCGGCGGCGCGTGCGGCGAGCCGGCGCGGTTCCAGCACGATGATGCGCCCGTCGTCCCGCCACGGGGCATCAAGCAGGGCCAGCGGCACCCGCGTCGTCTTGCCCGCGCCCGGATCGGCGACGAGAACGGCGTTCGGCCCGGCTTCGAGTGCCGCCAGCAGCTCCGGCAGCACCGTGTCGATCGGCAGGGGTGATGGGAATCCGGGTCGGGCCATTCGCTGGGCCTTCGGGGGTCTACCCCGTCGCGCGTCCCTGCACCGGCCTTTCCCATTTGCGGCCTGAAAGCTCGACCGCGAAGAGCGACGGCGTGCGCGCGAAAGAGGCAAGCCCTTCGAGCGCCGGGTTCTCGTGGCGCACAAGGTAGGTCGGGATCGTCTTCATCAGCGCGCTGTGGGGCGCTTTCGCCTCGAACGCTTCGCGGAAGGGGCCGCTCGTCAGGTAGCGGCCGATCTTCGGCGGAATGCCGCCGGCAAGGAAAACGCCGCCGCGCGCAAGAAATGTCAGCGCGAAGTCGCCGGAAACCCGGCCGAGCGCGCGCGCGAACACGTCCATCGTGTGCCTCGCGACATCGTCGCCGCCGTCCGCCGCCTTCGTCACCTCTGCGGGCGAGGCGAAATCGCGCTCCGCGCCGTCGGCCTTGGCGACAGCGCGCGCAAGGCGCAAAAGCCCCGCGCCGCAGATGATGCGCTCCGCGCCGATACGTCCTTCCTGGCGCTCGATGAAAGGCCAGATCCTCGCGTCGTCATCGCTCACGGGGCCAAGTTCCACATGGCCGCCTTCGCCGGGGATCGGAATCCAGGTGTCCTGCGCATGCACCATCGCGGCCGCGCCGAGGCCCGTTCCAGGCCCGACGACCACCTTCGCGCCGTAATCGAGCGCGGTGCCGCCGCCGATCGCCTGGAGGTCGTCGCCCTCAAGTCCCGGCAGCGCCAGTGCCTGGGCCTCGAAATCGTTGAGCACGATCACCGTCTCCAGCCCCAGCTCATCCAGAAGCCTGTTCGGCTCGATCACCCAGTCGGCATTGGTCAGCGGTATCCTGTCTCCGGTCACGGGGCCGGCCACCGCAAGCACGGCCGTGCGCGGCAGAAGGGATGTCTTGTCGAGGGCCATCCGGCTTGCGGCTTCCGTGAAGCCTGGAAATGCGCCGGTGTCGGTTCGCCCGAACACCTGCGTGGCGGCGTGGGCGTCGCTGACGAGGGCGAAACGCGCGTTAGTGCCGCCGATGTCGGCGATGAGCACGGGAAAGCGCAGGGCGCGGATGGCGGTCGATTGAAAACTCATTGGCGGAACTTGGTGATCTCGGGTGTCTTTGAGGTGGTCGCAAGGCCCTGGAGCCTTGCGGAGCGAAGCAGGATCTCCGCCGTCGCCTGATTAAGTGCCATCGGGATGTCGTAAACAAGGGCAAGGCGCATCAGCGCCTTGACGTCGACATCATGGGGCATCGGCGACAGCGGGTCGACGAAGAAGATGAGGCCCTGAAGCTTGCCCTCCGCGATCATCGCGCCGATCTGCTGGTCGCCGCCGAGAGGGCCGCTTTTCAGCGGCGTCACGTCGAGGTTCGGGCAGGCTTCGATGATTTTGCCGCCCGTGGTCCCCGTGGCTACCAGCCGGTAGTCCGCAAGCTTGGCCAGGTTGCGCCTTGCGAATTCCACCATGTCGCCTTTCTTGGCGTCATGGGCGATCAGCGCCAGTGCGGCCCTTTCGGTGCTTGGTGCGTTCATGCGGGTATCCACGTTGTCGATATCCGGTCCTCGCGCGCGGGGAGGGGCGCGGCGGCCGGGCGTTCGATCACAGGGTTATCGCCCATACGCCCGGAAATGACCAGCCCTGTCTGGAGCGCCTGTCCGGCCGGGCGCAATCATCCAGCCGATTGGAAATCGCTCGGTATTCAACAGCTTGAGCATGTCCTTGCCGCCAAACCCCGTTCGGGTTCGGCCGGATAGGCTCCGGCGGGCGCATGGGCCTGGGTTATTCGATGCACCGTCGCCAATGCGGTGGTCGCCGCCTGTCACCGGGTGTCATCGAGCATCCGTCGCCGCCAAAGGGTTTCGCCGATGGTGCAAAGCGGATCCAGGTTCTCTTGAACCTGGATCGTCACCGCCTCTTCCTCGGCGGACAATGCCTCGTCGATCCAGCCTTCCTCGCCCGGCGGCTGCCGGGTTTGGGCGATTTCGAGGATGAGTTTGCGCCGGATCGCCTCCGGGAAAGCCTCCACGTCGCGCACGGGGATGGTGAAGGCCGCCGGCCCGCCGATCACGCATTTTTCGTAGTAGACGTCGAGATTGTCGATATCGAACCAGCCGTAGATCGGCCGCTTCAGCATCAGGGGAAGGCCATTGATGGTAATGCCTTTTTCCACCGTGAAATCGCGTGCGACGGGGGCGAGCCTTCCCTGGTTGTTCGGCCCGTCGCCGGAAATGTCGATCACGCGGCGCAGTGCGGTGTGCGGTGCTTCCTCGAACATGGAAGCTGCGTGAAAAAGCGCTTCGCCGATGGATGTACGGTAGGCGCGGGAGATCGGAGCTTCGGCGAGGGCAGCCGCAAATCGTTCGGCATCGTCGCGGCTGGCGATGACATGCCAGTCGACAAGGATGTGCTGGGATGTCGAGCCCGCCCACTCGGTATAGGCGACGGCAATCTTCCCGATAAGCCCGTTCCTGATCGCATTGACGACCGGATCGGAGGTGATCGCCTCGATATAGCCTCGCCGCTGCAGGCGCTGTTCGTCGTCGTCCATCGAATAGGAGATGTCGACGGCAAGAACGAGTAGAAGGTCCACCTCTTCCGCCTTTGCCGCCTCCTTCGCTGTTGCCCAAAAGGCTATGGCGATACAGGCCGCAAAAAGGTAATTGCGGATCCCTGCCATTGAGGTGCGCACGGGTGGAGATGTCATGTTTCGCATGGCGCGGCTCCGTCCTTCCAGAACGTCGGCCCGCCGGCGGCTTGGTTTTCGGTTCTATGGCCCGTTTCAAAGCGCAAGCGGGCGCTTTCACGGGTAATGCGCACCAAAGCCCTCGTTATTGTTCCTGAAATCGGGCCTTTTGCGCGGCCTGCCCGCGAAGGGGGAAGTCTCGCACAGGCTCCCCCATCATGGCTAGTAAAATGGGGTAATACATGCGTTCGTTGTGTCCCGAGCGCCCGGCGTTGCGCCCGTTCCTTCGTCATGCGCGGCCTGCCCCCGGCTCGAATAAGGGGCCAGACCCGCGCAGCCATGAGATTTTCACCGGGTCCAAAGCCGGCGCATGCCGTCAGTCGTAGAGCGAGCAGGTCACCTTCTTGCGCGCGGCGGCCTTTTGCACCAGTGGGTTTCCATCCGGCGAAATCCCGGCGATTTCCAGCACCAGCTTCATGCGGATCGCGTCGGCGAAAGCGTCGGTGGAGCGCACGGGGATCGCGAATGCGCCCGGTCCGCCGATGACGCAGTCCTCATAGTAATGGTCGAGGTTCATCATCGCCTGCCAGGTGTTCTTCTCTGCCTTCATCATCAGCGGCAGACCGTTGATGACGACGCCGGACGTCAGCACCTCGTCGCGGGCCTCCGTCACCCGGCCGCCCTGGTTGTTCGGGCCGTCGCCGGAAATGTCGATCACCTTGCGCATGCCGTTGAAGCGGTTGAGCTGGATCAGGTTCACCGCCTGCTTGAGGGCGGAAGCTATGGAGGTGCGCTGCTTGTGGCGGATCGGCGCCTCGGCGAGCTTGGCGGCGAAGGCGCGGGCGGTGACGGCATCCTTGATCAGGGCCCATTCGGCAACCACGAATTGCTCTTCGGCGCCACCCCATTCCATGTAGGTGACGGCGATGCGTCCCGTCGGGCCGTAGCGGATCGCTTCAAGCACCTCTTCGGAGGTGAGTGCGGAAACATAGCCCGCGCGCTGGATTTCCTGCTCGTCCCGGTCCATCGACTGGGAAATGTCAACGGCGAGCACCAGCTCGACGTCGACCTCGGAATCCGGGTCGTAATTCAGGTTGAGGGGTGCCGCCTCTGCGGAGAGGGCAAGCGGGCAAAGCATGGCTGCCGCCAGCGCGGCGATGAGAGAATTCCGGTACGTGGTCCACAAGGAACGCATAGGCTGATCCTCCTTCCTGGAATCGAAGGCCCCTCCTGATGACGTCTCCCCCCGTATCCTTTTCTCTCTCCCCGGATAGACTACTCTCTTGTTCGGCGCGCAGTTGCTGCTGCCCGTCGAAGTGATGCGGCGGTTATTTGTAAGCTTGGCAATTCACGTGCCATTCGCCCGCTTCCGGCCTTTTCGCCGGATTCGGCTGCACGCTCCGAGCATTGTATGACGCTCTGCCGGTCGCGTGCAGTGGTTAGCGACACGTTAATGTGGAAGATTAGGGCTTATTTGGTTAACTGGTGATTAATTCTTTATCACGTTGCGCTGATGTGACAGTGAACGCTCCCCGCGATTTTCGGGAAAAAATACGTGCGATGTGCTTGACCTTGCCGTTCACGCGCGGCACTCTTCGGTGAAAGAATTCGCAGGCCGTGAAGATATTTTCGCCAGATGATATCGATCGAGGCGTCAATGGCGGCTTAAAATGCGGGTGAGGCGAGGGAAAGCGGCGTGGCCAATCGCAAGAGCGAGAGCGACTGGACGACGGATATGGCAATCCGTGCGGCATGGATGTCGTTCGTCGGCGGCGCCACGCAAGGCGAGATCGCGGACCGTCTCGGCGTTTCCTCCGCCAAGGTTCACCGTCTCATCGCCCATGCCCAGCGGGAGGGGCTGGTCCGCTTCCGGGTCGAAGGGCGGCCGACGGATTGCCTGGAACTTGAAGACGAAATCATCGCCGCTTTCGGCCTCTCCTCCTGCCTGATCGCTCCGGATCTGGGGCCTTGCGACGAGCAGGCGGCCATCGGCGCGGTCGCCGAAGTCGCGAGCCAGCATCTGGCGAACCTTCTCTCCAACGCTTCCGTCACCCAGGTCGGCGTCGGCATGGGGCGCACGTTGAAGGCGGCGGTCGAGGCCATGCCCCGGATTCAGCGCCCGGACCTTCGCGTGATCTCGATTTCCGGCTCGCTGACGCGCAAGCTTTCTGCCAATCCCTTCGACGTCGTCCAGCAGATGGTCGAGCGTACGGGCGGTGAGGGTTATTACCTTCCGGTTCCCTATCTTGCCGAAAGCATCGCCGAGAAGGAGATTTTCCTGAAGCAGAAGAGCGTCCAGTCGATGCTGGAGCTTGCCCGTAAGTCGGATCTCTTCGTGATCGGCATAGGCTCGATAGAGGATGAAGGCCATCTTGTTCGCCGGGGCCTCATTTCGGCGGAGGAACAAGACAAGCTTCGCCGCGACCGTGCCTGTGGAGATCTCATGGGCCGCTTCGTGGACCTGAACGGCAAGCTTGTGCCCAATGCCCTCGGCGAGCAGGCTGTGGGTCTTCATTTCGACGAGGTGCGCGGCCGGCGCGTCATTGCGCTGGTCGGCGGCGATGGAAAGCGCAACGCGACGCTTGCCGCCCTCCGCACCGGCGTCATCACCGATCTCGTCCTTGACGAGCAACTTGCCCGCGGCCTTTCGGGGGAGCTTTCCGGGCGAAAACTCAAGACGGCCTGAAGGGCCTCGATATTAAGGTGGAGGTATTGAAGTGAAACTGATCAGGACACTCGGAGCGCTTGCGCTTGGCGCGGCCATGACGGTCGCGGCCCATGCCGAAGACATCAAGCCGGCGGTCGTCTACGACCTTGGCGGCAAGTTCGACAAGTCGTTCAACGAAGCGGCCTATACCGGCGCGGAGAAGTTCAAGGCCGATACCGGCGTCGAATACCGCGATTTCGAAATCCAGAACGATTCCCAGCGTGAGCAGGCCTTGCGCAATTTCGCACGCCGGGGCCTTTCGCCGATCGTCGCCATCGGCTTTTCGCATGCCAATGCGGTAGAGAAGGTGGCCAAGGAGTTTCCGGACACGAAATTCGCCATCGTCGACAGTGTGGTCGACCTGCCGAACGTTCGTTCCATCGTCTTCAAGGAGCATGAGGGCTCCTACCTTGTGGGTGTGCTGGCGTCCATGGCTTCCGAAACCGGCAAGGTCGGCTTCGTCGGCGGTATGGACATCGCGCTCATCCGCAAGTTCGCCTGCGGCTACAAGCAGGGAGCGCTTGCCCAGAATCCGGATGCGGAGGTCTATCAGAACATGACCGGCACCACGGGCGCGGCGTGGAACGACCCGGTCAAGGGCGGGGAGCTTGCCAAGTCGCAGTTCGACCGCGGCGCGGACGTTGTCTATCACGCGGCCGGCGGCACGGGTCTCGGCGTTCTCCAGGCGGCCGCGGACGCTGGCAAGCTCGGCATCGGCGTTGACAGCAACCAGAACGCCCTGCACCCGGGCTCGGTTCTCACCTCCATGCTGAAGCGCGTCGACGTTGCCGTCGACACCACCTTCAAGGATGCCATGAACGGCAATTGGTCGTCGGGCGTGGAAGTTCTCGGCCTCAAGGAAGGCGGCGTCGACTGGGCGCTTGACGACAACAACGCCAGCCTCGTCACGGACGAGATGAAAGCCGCCGTCGACCAGGCCAAGCAGGACATCATCTCCGGCAAGGTCCAGGTGCACGACTACATGTCGGACCAGGATTGCCCGGTCTGATATCCAAATAAGGCTGCCGCCCGCCGGGATGGTCGTTCCGGCGGGCGCTTTGCGCCGCGGCAAGCGTGAGGGCGCTGGCCGCGCGACTGCGGAGGGCTTTCGGATGGTGCCCGCCATCGAACTCAGGAAAATCGACAAGAGCTTCGGCCCGGTCCACGCCAACAAGGCGATAGACCTTACCGTCGCCAAGGGCTCGATACATGGAATCGTCGGCGAGAACGGCGCCGGCAAGTCGACGCTGATGTCGATCCTCTATGGTTTCTACCGGGCCGACGGCGGCGACATCGTCGTCGATGGCAAGAAGGTTGAGATCGAGGATTCCAAGGCCGCCATTTCCCATGGCATCGGCATGGTCCATCAGCATTTCATGCTGGTCGACAATTTCACGGTGCTGGAAAACGTCATTCTGGGCGCCGAGGGCGGCAGCCTGCTTGGCGAGGGGGTTGCCAGGGCGCGTGCGGAGCTGAAACGGCTGGAGCAGGAATATGAGCTCAAAGTCGATCCCGACGCGGTCGTTGGCGAGCTTCCCGTCGGCCTCCAGCAGCGTGTGGAGATCCTGAAAGCCCTCTTTCGCGGCGCGGATATCCTCATTCTGGACGAGCCGACGGGCGTGCTCACGCCTGCCGAGGCCGATCACCTGTTCCGCATTCTTCGCGTGCTGCGCGACGAGGGCAAGACGGTGCTTCTCATCACGCACAAGCTGCGGGAGATCATGGCGGTCACCGACACCGTCTCCGTCATGCGCCAGGGCGCGATGGTCGCGACCTGCAAGACGAGTGAGACCTCCATGCCGGAGTTGGCGGAGCTTATGGTCGGCCGCCGGGTTCTCCTCAGGGTCGACAAGAAGCCGGCCACACCGGGGCGTACGGCACTTTCGGTGCGGGGTCTCACGGTGCGCGACAGCCGCGGGCTCGATGTGGTGAAAAACGTCGGCTTCGACCTTCGCGAGGGTGAGATCGTCGGCATTGCGGGCGTTTCCGGCAACGGTCAGTCGCAGCTTATGGAAACGCTGGCCGGCATCCGCCGCGCGGTTTCCGGCACCATCGAGATCGACGGCTACAAGGTCGACCCGACGACAGGCGCGGTCGATCCCGCCGAAATGCGCCGCCTCGGCATGGGCCATGTGCCGGAGGACAGGCACCGCATGGGCCTTGTCACGAAATTCTATGAATACGAGAACGCCATTCTCGGCTATCACCGCGATCCGGCTTACGGAAAGGGCGCCATGCTTGATCTTGCCGCGATCCGCGAAACGGCGAACGGCGAGATCGAAAAATACGACATCCGCCCGCCCAACTGCCAGCTTCGCACCGCCAGTTTCTCCGGCGGCAATCAGCAGAAGATCGTGCTCGCGCGCGAGATCGAGCGCGATCCGAAGGTGCTCCTCGTCGGTCAGCCGACACGGGGCGTCGATATCGGCGCGATCGAGTTCATCCATCGCCGCATCGTGGAAATGCGCGACGCCGGCAAGGCGATCCTGCTTGTCTCCGTTGAGCTTGACGAGATTCGCGGCCTTGCCGACCGGGTGCTCGTTATGTTCGACGGCGCGCTTGTGGGCGAGCGGCCGCCGGAAACGGACGAAGGCGAGCTTGGCCTGATGATGGCGGGTGTCAACCGGGAGGCGGCGGAATGAGTGCCGGACATTTACCGCGCTGGGTCGATTACGGCCTGATGCCGCTATTAAACCTTGCCGCCGCCTTCCTGGTGTCGGGCCTTGTCGTGCTGCTGATCGGCGAAAACCCGCTTGAGGCGGTGGAGATCCTAATCTGGGGCTCGCTCGGCTGGAACGAGGGCATCGGCTTCACGCTCTTTTACGCCACCAACTTCATTTTCACCGGCCTCGCGGTCGCGGTCGCCTTCCACGCCAGCCTCTTCAACATCGGCGGCGAGGGGCAGGCCTATGTCGGCGGGCTGGGTGTGGCAATAGCCTGCCTTGCGCTCGACCGTTTCGTGCCGTGGTGGGTGACGCTGCCCTTCGCCGTTCTTGGTGCGGCCGCGGCAGGGGCCGCATGGGCGTTCGTTCCGGCGGTACTTCAGGCCAGGCGCGGCAGCCATGTGGTCATCACGACCATCATGTTCAACTTCATCGCCGCCTCGCTGATGGTCTATCTGCTTGTCAACGTAATGGGCAAGGAAGGCTCCATGCAGCCCGAAACCCGTACGTTCGAAGCGGGCGGCCGCCTGCCGCTTCTGCAGGATGTCATTCCGGGTCTCGATTTCGGCACGGCGCCCTTGAACCTGTCGCTGATCCTGGCGCTCCTTGCCTCTTTCGCCGTGTGGGCGCTGATCTGGCGCACCAAGCTCGGCTACGAGATCAGGACTTTCGGGGCGAGCCCGTCCGCCGCCGTCTATGCCGGCATTTCGCCGGTTCGGATCACGATAATCACCATGATGATTTCCGGCGGCCTTGCCGGCATGATGGCGATCAACGAGATCATGGGCTCGCAGCACAGGCTCCTGATCGAGTTCGTCTCGGGTTACGGTTTCGTCGGCATCGCGGTCGCCCTCATGGGCCGGGCGCATCCGGTCGGCATTGTCTTCGCCTCCATCCTCTTCGGCATGCTCTATCAGGGCGGGGCGGAGCTTGCCTTCGAGAAGCCGTCGATCACGCGTGACATGATCGTCGTCATCCAGGGCCTGGTGATCCTCTTCGCCGGTGCGCTTGAGCAAATGTTCAGGCCGGCGCTCATTCGGATGTTCAGCTTCGCGCGGACACCCGCCACGGAAGCGGCGTGAGGAGCGGCCAATGTTCGAGATGATGATCCTCATTCTGGATTCCACGGTCCGGCTGTCGACGCCGCTGCTGCTTGCCTGCCTTGCGGGGCTTTATTCGGAGCGGTCGGGCATTTTCGACATCGGCCTTGAGGGCAAGATGCTTGGTGCGGCCTTTGCCGCCGGCGCGGGTGCCGCGGTCACGGGCTCGGCATGGCTTGGGCTTGCCTGCGGCATCGTCGTTTCCGTCGCCCTTGCGCTTTTGCATGGCTTCGCCTCCATCACCAACCGGGGCAACCAGATCGTCTCCGGCGTGGCGATCAACTTCCTCGCCATGGGGCTGACGGCGCTTCTCGGGCAGGACTGGTTCCGCCAGGGCGGGCAGACGCCGCCCTTGCCGGTGGAGGCGCGTTTTACCTCGCTCGACTGGCCGTTTGCCGAGGCGCTTCGCGATGTGCCGGTCATCGGCGGGCTCTATTCGGAGCTTTTGTCGGGCCACAACCTGCTTGTCTATGTGGCCTTCCTCATGGTGCCTTTCACCTGGTGGGCGCTTTACCGCACGCGTTTCGGCCTCAGGCTTCGCGCGGTGGGCGAAAATCCGGCGGCTGTCGATACCGCCGGCATTTCGGTCACCTGGCTCAGGTATCGCGCCGTCATCTGCACCGGCATCCTGTGCGGCGTGGCGGGGGCCTATCTTTCCACCGCCCAGTCGGCAAGCTTCATCAAGGACATGACGGCGGGGCGCGGCTTCATCGCGCTTGCCGCGCTCATCTTCGCCAAGTGGCGTCCCGTGCCGGCCATGTTCGCCTGTCTGCTGTTCGGTTTTCTCGATGCGGTGGCGATCCGTCTTCAGGGGCAGGAATTGCCCGGCATCGGTGAGGTTCCGGTTCAGTTCTTCCAGGCGCTGCCCTACATCCTGACGGTGGTTCTGCTCGCCGGCTTCATCGGCCGCGCCATTCCGCCCAAGGCCGGCGGCACGGCCTATGTGAAGGAGCGCACATGAGCCGTTTCGACGATTTGTTCAGGGCCGCGAAAACGGCTCGCGAAAACGCGCATGCGCCATATTCCCGCTTCAAGGTGGGCGCCGCCGTGCTGACCGATGACGGGCGCATTTATTCCGGTTGCAACGTCGAAAACGCGAGCTTCCCGGAAGGCTGGTGCGCGGAAACGACGGCACTTGGCGCCATGGTCGCGGGCGGAGCAAAACGGATCGCCGAGGTGGTGGTCACGGCGGATGCCGCCCTTTGCACGCCCTGCGGCGGTTGCCGGCAGAGGCTTGCGGAGTTTGGCGACGGCGAGACGCGCGTCCACATCTGCGACCTTTCCGGCGTGAAACAGACGTTCCGCCTCGCCGAGCTTCTGCCGGCCGGTTTTATCTTGAAGGAAGAGGACAGAAAATCGTGACGGACGGATACGGCCGCGAATGCGCCAATATCGTGCGCGCGGCGCGCCCAGGCAGCTACCGCGTCGGCATGATCCTGGGTTCGGGCCTCGGCGCGCTTGGCGATGAGGTGAAGGGCGCCACGCGCATCGCCTATTCGCATCTTTCGGGCTTTCCCGTTTCCAGCGTCTCCTCGCACGGCAGCGAGTTGATCGCCGGCACGCTCGAGGGTGTTCCGGTCGTCGTCCTTTCAGGGCGCGCGCATTATTATGAAAGCGGTCAGGCCGATATCATGCGCACGCCGGTGGAGACGCTGAAGGAGCTTGGCTGCGACACGTTGCTTCTCACCAACGCCGCCGGTTCGCTGCGGGAAGATCTGAAGCCCGGCTCGCCCATGCTGATCACCGATCATATCAACTGGTCGGGGCGGAACCCTTTGATCGGCGAAGAGGACGAGCGCCGCTTTCTCGACATGAGCAAGGCCTATGATGAAGGATTGCGCGAGCGCATCCTGAAGGTGGCGCAAGACCAGCAGCTTGAACTTGGCCAGGGCGTTTACATGTGGTTTTCCGGGCCCTCCTTCGAAACGCCGGCCGAGATCAGAATGGCGCAAACGCTGGGCGCGGATGCCGTCGGCATGTCCACGGTGCCGGAAGTGATCCTCGCCCGCTATCTCGGGCTGAGGGTCGCGGCGATCTCGACGATCACCAACTACGGCGCGGGTCTTCAGGCCCATGCGTTGTCGCATGACGAAACCAAATCGACCGCGCTGACGGCGGTGGACCGCCTGAAAAAGCTGATCCGCGGATTTGTGAAAGATCTTGGCAATGACTGATTTCGACGCGAAGGCGGTGGCGGAACGCGCCCTTCCGCTTGTCGACCTGACCAATCTCAATGACGACTGCACGGCGGAGGATGTCACCGCACTTTGCAAACGTGCGGTCACGGAGCATGGTTCGGTCGCGGCTATCTGCATCTGGCCGCGCTTCGTCGCCCATGCGAAGCCGCTTCTTGAGGGCTCCGGCGTCGGGATCGCAACTGTCGTCAACTTCCCTCAAGGCGGGGAGGATACGCTCGCCGTCGTGAGGGAAACCCGCCAGGCGGTTGCCGATGGTGCGGGCGAGATCGATCTCGTCATGCCCTATCGTGCGTTTTTATCCGGACGTCCCGGCTTCGCCGAGGCCCAGATCAGGCGGGTGAAGGGTGCCTGCGGCGAGGCGAAGCTGAAGGTTATTCTGGAAACGGGCGAGATCGAGGATCCGCTTCTGATCCACAATGCTTCCAAGCTCTCGATCGATGCGGGTGCGGATTTCATCAAGACCTCGACCGGCAAGGTGAAGGTCAACGCCACCCTGAAGGCGGCCGAGATCATGCTGACGGCCATTGAGGAGCACTGGCGCGATTGCCATGAGGAGGTCGGCTTCAAGGCCGCCGGCGGCATCCGCACGGTGGGAGAAGCCGCTGCCTATCTCAATTTCGCGGATCGCATCATGGGCCCGCAGTGGGCTTGCGCGAACACGTTCCGCTTCGGCGCGAGCGGACTTCTCGATGCGCTTCTCGCCGCGATAGACGGTGGCGAGGCGGCAACGGGCGAAGGCTACTGAAATGCTCGCGCAGGAACTCATCCGCAAAAAGCGCGACGGGGGTACGTTGACGGGCGAGGAGATCGCCTTCTTCGTCAAGGGGCTGTCGGATGGCTCGGTTAGCGAGGGGCAGGTGGCGGCACTCGCCATGGCCGTCTTCTTCAAGGGGCTTTCGCTGGACGAGCGGGTGGCGCTCACCCTTGCCATGCGCGATTCCGGCTCGGTGCTCGACTGGTCGGACCTTGGAAAACCCGTCGTCGACAAGCATTCAACGGGCGGTGTCGGCGACAATGTCTCGCTCATGCTCGCACCCGCGCTGGCCGCCTGCGGTGCTGCCGTGCCGATGATTTCGGGCCGTGGCCTCGGCCATACGGGCGGCACGCTCGACAAGTTCGATTCCATTCCCGGCTACAAGACCCAGCCCGACAACGCGCTTTTCCGGAAAGTGGTGCAGTATGCCGGCTGCGCCATCATCGGCCAGACGGCCGATCTCGCGCCCGCCGACAAGCGCTTTTACGCAATTCGTGATGTCACCGGCACTGTCGAAAGCCTTGATCTCATCACCGCCTCCATCCTGTCGAAAAAGCTTGCCGCCGGTCTTCAGGCCCTCGTGCTCGATGTCAAATGGGGCACGGGTGCCTTCATGGGCACGTTCGAGGAAGCGAAGGGCCTGGCCGAAAGCCTGGTGACGGTGGCAAACGGTGCGGGTTGCCCGACAACGGCTCTTTTGACCGATATGAACGAGCCTCTGGCATCCGCCGCCGGCAACGCGGTCGAGGTGCAAAACGCCGTCGATTTCCTGACCGGCAAGGAGATCGACAACCGCCTTTTTGATGTCACGATCGCGCTCGGCGGCGAGGTTCTTGCGACCTGCGGTCTTGCGACCTCCGCCGAGGATGGCAATGCGATGATGCGTTCTGCCTTCGAAAGCGGGCGGGCTGCGGAAGTTTTTGCGAAAATGGTCGCCGGTCTCGGCGGTCCTTCGGACTTCATGGAAAAGCCGGCTCACTATCTTCCCCGCTCTGCGGTGGAGCGTGCCGTTTATCCGAAAGCGCCGGGCACGGTGACGGCGGTCGATACGCGCGCCGTCGGCGTGGCGGTTATCGAGCTTGGCGGCGGGCGCAAGCGCGCGGAGGATGTCATCGACCCGTCGGTCGGTTTCACGCATCTGGCCGGTGTCGGACATTTCGTCGACAGCGATTCGCCGCTCGCCATTGTTCACGCGGCGGATGAAGGCGCCGCCATGCGAGCGGGTGCGGCGCTTCTTGCCGCCTATCAGGTGGGCGAAGCGCGCGACGTGCCGGACAGGCCGGTGATCGCGGGGCGGATCGCGCCTTGAAAAAGGCGCTGAAAAGCGCGGTGCCGATTATACGAAAGAACGAAGAGGAACGAATAGCATGCCTCGCGCCATTCTTTGCGTGCTGGACAGTTTCGGGATAGGCGGTGCGGAGGATGCCGCGCGCTTCGGCGATGCCGGGGCCGATACGCTGGGCCATATCGCGCGGGCCTGCGCCGCCGGTGAAGCGGACCGCGAGGGTCTTCGTTCCGGCCCGCTGAAGCTCCCCGTCATGGACAGGCTCGGCCTCGGCCGCGCGGCGGAGCTTTCCACCGGCACGCGGCCTGAAGGGCTTGACTTCGATGAAGAGCCCGTCGGCCTTTGGGGCTATGGCGTCGAGACTTCGCACGGCAAGGACACTCCGTCCGGTCACTGGGAAATCGCGGGCGTTCCGGTCACCTTCGACTGGGGCTACTTCCCGGACGAGGAGCCCTGCTTCCCGGAGGATCTGACGAAGGCGATCGTGGAGCATGGCGACCTGCCGGGCATTCTGGGCAACAAGCATGCCTCCGGCACGGTCATTATCCAGGAACTTGGCGAGGAGCACATAAAGACCGGCAAGCCGATCTGCTACACATCGGCCGATAGCGTCTTCCAGATCGCCGCTCATGAGGAGCATTTCGGTCTGGAGCGGCTCTACAAGCTCTGCGAACTCGTGCGCGAGCTGGTTAACCCGCTCAACATCGGGCGGGTTATCGCGCGCCCCTTCGTCGGCGAAACGGCTGAGGATTTCGAGCGCACGGCCAACCGGCGCGACTATTCGGTCCTGCCGCCGGAACCGACGGTGCTCGACCGGCTGGTGGCGGAAGGGCGGCGCGTTTTCGGCATCGGCAAGATCTCCGATATCTTTGCCCATCAGGGCGTCACGGACGTTTTGAAGGGGGCGGGCAACGACGCGCTTTTCGACCGCACGCTCGAAGCCGTCGAGAAGGCGGGCGATGGCGATCTCGTCTTCGCCAATTTCATCGATTTCGATTCCCTTTTCGGCCATCGGCGCGATGTTGCGGGTTATGCGGCGGCGCTTGAAGCCTTCGACGCGCGTCTGCCGGAGATGATGGAACGGCTGCGCGAGGGTGATTTGCTCATTCTCACCGCCGATCACGGTTGCGACCCCACATGGCCCGGAACGGATCACACGCGCGAGCATGTGCCGATCTTGTGCTGGGGGCCGGATGTGGCGCCAAGGCCCATCGGCGGGCGGCCGACATTCGCCGATATCGGCGAGACCATGGCCGTACACCTCGGTATTGCGCCGGGTCGACATGGAGCATCCTTCCGATAGAGGTTCCAATGACGATGAACCGGATCGAAGTTGTCGACATGCACACGGGCGGAGAGCCCTTGCGCATCATCAAGAACGGCTTCCCGCCGGTCGAGGGCGGCACGATCCTTGAAAAGCGCGCCTTTGTTCGCGGCCGTCTGGACCATCTTCGCAAGTTCCTCATGTTCGAGCCGCGCGGACATGCGGACATGTACGGCGCGCTCCTGGTTGAGCCTTCCGACCCGCATGCCGACCTCGCCGTGCTTTTCATGCACAACGAAGGCTATTCCACCATGTGCGGTCACGCCGTCATCGCCCTCGGGCGTTATGCGGTCGAAACGGGCCTCGTTCCGGCGGTGGAGGGCGAGACGATCGTGCGGATCGAGTGCCCCTGCGGTCTTGTTACGGCACATGTGTCGGTCGAAAACGGCCGCGCCGGCGATGTCTGGTTCTCCTCCGTTCCTGCTTTCCTGATCGAGCGGGATATTATGGTCGATCTTCCGGGGGGCGGGGATATCTCTTGCGACATCGCCTATGGCGGCGCGATCTACGCTCTTCTGCCGGCTGACGCGGCGGGACTTGAAATCGGAAAATCTCCCGTTACGGAATTTATTTCGGCGGCCAGCCGGCTTGTCGAGCGGCTGAATGCCACGACGGATTTCTCATTAACCCTGGGTGGCGACCTTGGATTTCTTTATGGCGCCATTTTCACCGACCTCGCCGCACCCTCCAAGGATACCGTTACACGCAATATTTGCGTCTTTGCCGAAGGTCAGGTCGACCGCAGTCCGACCGGCTCCGGCGTCACCGCGCGCCTGGCGGCTGCCCACGCGAAGGGCCTCGTCGCTGTCGGCGAGCGCTGTACGTTCGAGAGTGTCACGGGATCGCGCTTCTGGGGAGAAGTCGAAGGCGAAACCACCTTCAATGGCCGGAACGCGGTCACCGTGCGTGTCGGCGGGCGGGCATATTTTACAGGCGAAGCCCGCTTTTGGCTTGAACCGGAGGACGATCTTGGGCGAGGCTTCCTCGTTCGCTGAAAGGGTTCGAAGTTCAAAAGCGTGAAGGCGTCCAGAATGCAGGCAAGATCGTTCGAAGCGACAGTGGATGGCCGGCTCACCGACGAAATGAAGCAGGCCTACGCCGAGGATGGTTTTCTGGTCCTCAAGGGCTACAAATCCGCGCGAGAGTGCGACCGCCTGCGCCAGCGCATGGTCGAACTCATTGATGATTTTGATGTTTCCGGCCACGCGTCAATCTTCGAAACGGGCAGCCAGAGCCACGCGAAGGACGATTATTTCCGCGAAAGCGGAGACAAGATCCGCTTCTTCTTTGAAGAAGGCGCGTTCGATTCGTCCGGCAAGCTGGTCAGGGAAAAGCATCAGGCACTCAACAAGGTCGGCCATGCACTGCACGATCTCGATCCCGTATTCGAGGCATTCTCACGCGATGAAAAGCTGGCGTGCACCGCTGCCGATCTGGGTCTTTCAGATCCGGTTCTTGCCCAGTCCATGTATATCTTCAAGCCGCCGCATATTGGCGGCGAGGTCAACTGTCATCAGGATTCGACGTTTCTTCATACCGAGCCCATGACGTGCATCGGCTTCTGGTTTGCACTTGAGGATGCGGACGAGACGAACGGCGGTCTCTACGGCATTGCGGGCGGTCATCTCGGCCCGCTGCGCCAGCGTTTCCGCGATGCCGGCGGTTCGCTCACCATGCAAACCCTTGATGATACTGCGTTTTCCGGCGAAGATGCGGCACTTGTCGCGCCGAAGGGCACGCTCGTCGTTCTCCACGGCCTCGTTCCGCACAAGTCCGCGCCAAATCGCTCCGCCCGCTCGCGCCATGCCTATGCGCTTCATCTTGTCGACGCAGCGGCAAAATGGTCCGAAGACAATTGGCTGAAGCGCGCTTCGGATATGCCTATGCGCGGCTTTTCCAGGCCCGCGCGATGACCCGGCACGTCGTCCCCAAGGCCGAGCTTCACGTTCATATCGAGGGGGCGGCCCCGCCCGATCTCGTGCGCCGGCTCGCTACCCGTCATGGTATTGATCTTTCAGGTGTTTTTGACCGCGCGGGGCATTATTCCTGGAACGATTTCTCCTCTTTTCTGAGCGCCTACGACCGTGCGTCGCAGGTGTTCCGCACGCCGGAAGATTACGCTGCGCTTGCGGAAAACTACTACCGCATGCTTGCGGCCGAAGGGGTGATCTACGCCGAAATCACGATCTCTCCGGATCACGCCGCCGCCAACGGCCTTTCCTACGCCGATTATGTCTCGGGTCTGGCAGAAGGAATGGAGCGCGCGAAGGCAGAAACCGGCATCGAGGGACGCATGGTCGCGGTTGGCGTGCGCCACTTCGGCGCGCGTTCGGTCGAGCAGGTGGTGACCCAGGTGCTTGCCCATGCCCATCCGCTGGTGACCGGCTTCGGCCTTGCGGGCGACGAGCGCGAGGGCCATCCGGCCAATTTCGCCAGCGCCTTTCGCCAGGCTGCCGAAGGCGGCCTCGGGCTTACCGCCCATGCGGGCGAGTTCGGCGGGCCGGAAAGCGTTACGGCGGCGCTCGACTTTCTTCGTGTGAAGCGGATCGGCCACGGCGTCAAGGCGATCGAAGACAGGGCGCTCGTCGAGCGGATAGCGGATGAAGGGATCGTTTTGGAGGTTTGTCCCGGTTCGAACATCGCGCTCGGGCTCTATTCCAATCTGCGCTTTCATCCGGTCAATCTGCTGCGTCGCGCCGGCTGCCGGATCACGCTGAATTCAGACGATCCACCGTTCTTCAAAACGACGGTTGGCCATGAATACCGAACTTGCGCCCGAACGTTCGGCTGGAGCGAGGCCGATCAGCTTGAGATCACGAAAACCGCGATCGAGGCGGCCTTTTGCGACAAGGCGACGAAGGTGCGGTTGCTCAAGCGGCTTTCCGATCCGGGTGCGGCGGATTATTCCCTCTGACGTTTTTGCTGCGCGACAGGTGGAAATCGGCAGGTTTGAGCAGTCGCGCGCTTGACGGGGTGGCCGTTTCGGGGCTGTTGATGTCCTGAACAATCGATAGCGACAAAACATCACGCGAGGCAGACCATGGCAGGCGCAGCAGTCATCAATCATCCGCTTGTGCAGCACAAGCTCACCCACATGCGGATGAAGGAAACCTCGACGCAAGGGTTCCGCAGGCTCCTGCGCGAAATTTCGGTGCTTTTGACCTATGAGGTCACGCGCGACCTTCCGATAACCTCAATGTCCATAGAAACGCCCCTTCAGCCGATGGATGCGCCAATCATCGAAGGCAAGAAGATGGTTTTCGCCTCCATCCTGCGCGCCGGCAACGGTCTGCTTGAGGGGATGCTGGAACTCGTGCCCGCGGCGCGCGTCGCCCACATCGGCCTTTACCGTGACCCGGAAACGCTGAAGCCCGTCGAATATTACTTCAAGGCGCCGGAAGACCTTGCCGAGCGGCTGGTGGTCGTTGTCGATCCGATGCTGGCGACCGCGAATTCGGCAATTGCAGCCGTCCAGCGCCTGAAGGACCGGGGCGCGACGAACCTGCGCTTCCTCTGCCTTCTCGCGGCGCCGGAAGGCGTCGCGAAATTTGAATCCGCCCATCCGGACGTGCCGATCTTCACTGCGGCTATCGACGAAAAGCTGAACGATCACGGTTACATCATGCCGGGTCTCGGCGACGCGGGCGACCGTATGTACGGCACGAAGTAAGTTCTGCAGAGCACATCCCGAAAATCCGGATCGCATAGCGTTCTGGCGGAATTAATGCGGCCGGCGACGCGGTTGGCTCTTGGCAGCGCCGTTCTTTTGATATATTTCGGTATCTAAAATAAATGTGCCGAAGATCGGAAAACGCCATGTCAGCAGGAGCAGCCTACCCGAGTTTGAAGGGCCGCGCGGTGCTTGTGACGGGTGGAGGCAGCGGCATCGGCGCCTCCATCGTCCGCCATTTCGCGGAGCAGGGTTCCAGGGTCGGCTTCATCGATATCGCCGAAGCTTCCTCGGGAGAACTCGTCGACGAACTTCGCGACGCCGGCCATGACGTTCATTTCGAAAAGGCGGACCTTACCGATATTCCGGCAACGGAGGCCGCTATTTCCCGGCTCAGGGCGGCAATCGGCCCCATCACGGTCCTCGTCAACAACGCCGCCCATGACGAGCGCCACACGCTTGAAGAAGTGACGCCCGAATATTGGGATGAGCGCATCAACATAAATCTCAAGCACCAGTTTTTCGTGTCGAAAGCCGTGGTGCCGGACATGAAGGCCGAAGGCCACGGTTCGATCATCAACATGGGGTCGATCTCCTGGATGATCGGGCAGGGCGGCATGGCGGGTTACACGGCCTCGAAATCGGCGATTGTCGGGCTCACGCGTTCGCTTGCCCGCGATCTCGGCCCCTTCAATATCCGCGTCAATTCCATTGCGCCGGGCTGGGTCATGACGGAACGCCAGATCGAACTGTGGCTCGATGAAGAGGGCGAGCGGCAAATCATGGCGCGCCAGTGCCTTAAGCGGAAACTCGTGCCTGAGGACATCGCGCGCGTCGTGTTGTTCTTTTCGTCCGACGAAGCATCCGCCTGCACCAATCAGACCTATATCGTCGACGGCGGATGGATTTGACGATTTAACGACGATTTGCCTTGCTCTCCAGCCGTGGCTGAAACACCTTCTCATACAGGAAAATGGGAAGGGGAAGGCAAGTGATCGTCGTTTTCGGCTCGATCAATCTCGATCTCGTAGTCTCGGTTCCGCGTCTGCCGCAGGCGGGCGAAACAGTGGTCGGTCCGGATCATCAGGTGTTTCCCGGTGGCAAAGGTGCCAATCAGGCCCTTGCCGCCCGGCGCGCGGGTGGCGAAGTGAGAATGATCGGCGCGGTCGGCACGGACGACTTCGCGAGGGCCGCGCTTTCGAACCTTGAAAAGGCCGGTGTCGATCTCGACCATGTACGCAAGCTCGGCGGCGCCACCGGCCTGGCGATGATCGGCGTGGATGAAGGCGGCGAAAACCTCATCATGTGCGCAAGCGGGGTGAATTCCCGTGTCGCGGCGGATTGGCTCGACGGCGTGCTCGAAAAGGGCGATCTGCTGGTCCTGCAGCGGGAACTGGCGGTTGAACCCATCGAACAAGCGGTCGAAAAGGCGCGCGCCGTCGGCGCGCTCGTGCTCTTGAACGCGGCCCCGTCCGGCGGCGAGGGGCTGTCGCGGCTGATCGACCGGGTGGATATTCTGGTCGCGAATGAAGCGGAAGCGGCGGAGATCGCCGCGGACCTTGGCATCGGCGAGACGGAATCGCCCCATGCCGCGCTGATGGCGCTTTCTGCGCCGCAACGATTGACGGTTATCACGCTCGGATCGCGCGGGCTGATCGCCCGCCATCAGGATACGATCTGGCGGGTTTCCGCGCCCATGATATCCGTTGTCGACACGACCGGGGCGGGCGATGCCTTTATCGGCGGGCTTGCCGCCGCTCTCGCTCGCGGTGCGGATGTCGCGCGCGCGCTCAAGGAAGGTGCGGCGGCGGGTGCGCTTGCCTGCACGGCGACGGGCGCGCAGTCGAGTTCGCCGGAAGAAAGCATGGTCCAGGCTCTCGCGGACCGGCTTTCCGCGATCGGCGAGAAAATTTGACGCCAGTGCGGTGAATTTGAAATACGCCTCATTCTGGCAGCAGCCTCCAGAGCGTATTTCAAATTTGAAAACCGCACTGGAAGCATGATCTTCCAGTCACCCTTATAAAACAGAAGTTCGTTCGGAACATGCAGTAATGAAAGACGAACTTCAGATTCGGGTGGCTATCCGATAGCGAAATCTTAACGATAGATCGAAATTCGGCCCTGTTCTTCACGACTTCGCAGGCTTGCCGACCTAGCATTGTCGTTGCGTGACCTCAGAAACGCTCATGCGGAAGGTAGTTTATGTGGCGCTATCTCGTCGTTCTTGCCGGGGTGCTGGCGTTTGCCCTGATCGGCCCTGACCTTGCCCGAACGTTCCTGGTGTCCCCGCAGGTCTCCGAAGCCGTGGTTGCCGGGGAGGAGCGGGCGGAAAGCCAGCGAAAACCGGCTGGGGGGATACGCACGCTCGTACTCGATGCAAGTTCTAACGGGCATTATCTCACGACCGTCTGGATCAACGGACGTGCGGTGGATGCGGTAATCGATACAGGAGCGACAACGATCGCGCTCCCCGAAAAAATCGCGGCGGCATCGGGTGTAATCCCGCGGGCATCGGACTATACCGCCCGCACCCAGACGGCGAACGGCATCGTCCGAGCCGCTCCGGTCGATCTTCGCGAAGTGCGGCTTGGAAGCATCCGGCTGAAGAACGTCAGGGCAATGGTTCTGCCCGACGGCGCTTTGGGTGTGACGCTTATCGGGATGACGGCCTTGTCCAGGCTTTCGACGATCGATATCCGCGACGGCAGGATGCGCCTTGTGCAGTAAAAAGCGCCGGATCGGCGAAGTCTGAGAAGTTCGCCTTGACCTTGGCCCTGCGGCGGGGCACGTCTTGCCGGAACGTGAAAGCCTGACGCCAAAAGACAAACCGATGAAAACCGTATTTTCGCCAGTCCAGCTTGCGCATGATCCGAAGCATGAAATCTCCGATGGCATGCTCAAGCCCGCGGTCGAAATCCCCTCGCGCGCGGAAATCGTACGCGCCCGCATCATGGAGACAGGGTTCGGCGATATTCTGCCGCCGGAGGAATTCGGCACGGAGCCCTTGGCGCGCGTGCATGCGGGCGACTATATCGCGTTTCTCGAAAGCTTCTGGACGCGCTGGACCAATGCCGGACGTTCCGGCGAGGCTTTCCCTTTCGTCTGGCCGGTGCGGGAGTTGCGCACCAAACCCGTGCCGGACCATATCGACGGGCTTTTGGGCCGTTATTCCTTCGATGCCGGCACGCCTTTGGGTGAAGAGACATGGTTTGCCGCGCGCGCGAGCGCCGATACGGCCTTGACGGCGGCGCGCCTCGTGGCCGGAGGCGACAGGGCGGCCTTCGCGCTTTGCCGGCCGCCCGGCCACCATGCACATGCGGATTTTTACGGCGGCTATTGCTTCCTGAACAACGCCGCGATCGCCGCGCAATACCTGCGCGACGCGGGTGCGGACCGCGTCGCGGTGCTGGACGTCGACTATCACCACGGCAACGGCACCCAGGCGATCTTCTATGACCGGGCGGATGTGCTGTTCCTGTCCCTCCACGCCGATCCGATCGAGGAGTTTCCCTATTTTCTCGGCCACGCGGATGAGACGGGCGAGGGGGCCGGCGAAGGTTTCAACGCGAATTTCCCGCTTCCGCTCGGCACCGATTGGCCGGTCTTTTCACGAGCGCTGGATGCCGCGCTTGAAAGGGTCGCCGAGTTTTCGCCGGATACGCTCGTCGTCTCGCTCGGCCTTGATACTTACGAGCGGGATCCGATTTCGAAGTTCCGCCTGAAAAGCGAGGAATTTCTGAGGCTTGGCGCCCGGCTGGAAAAAGCCGGGCTGCCGACCGTCTTCGTGATGGAGGGTGGCTACGCGGTGGATGCGCTCGGCATTAATTGCGTCAACGTGCTTTCCGGCTTCGAAGGGGCTTGAGGCTCCTTCATTTCGAAGCGACGGGAAAACCGAGCGAAATCAGTTCCTGCCGCAAGGTGCCGGCGTCACGGAAGTGATGCGCATGCATCCCCGCCGCCCGCGCCCCCTCGACGTTTTTCAGGCTGTCGTCGATGAAGATCGTTCGGGCGGGGTTGAGCGAATTGCGCTCGAAAAGGATCTCGAAGATCCGGGGATCGGGCTTGATGCAGCCTTCGTGGGCCGAGATCACCGTGTCGATGAACGATGTGTCGAGAAAGGGAAAGCGCTCGCGCGCCTCGGCGAATTTCTCGCGGGAGAAATTGGTGATCGCGTAGAGCGGAACGCCGGCTTCCCTCAACTCGCCGAGCAGCGCCGGCGTTCCAGGCACTTCGCCGGGTACCATGTCGTGCCAGCCGGTGTCATAGGCGCGGATCTGCGCCTCGAATTCTGGAAAGAGCGCTACCCGCTCCTCAATCCCTTCCTTGAAGCTGCGCCCACGGTCCTGCTCCAGGTTCCATGTGTCCGTGCAGACTTCGGCGAGGAAATATTCCATCGCGGCTTCGTCGTCGAAGATCTTCCTGTAGAGATTGCGCGGATCCCACTCGATCAGAACATTGCCGACGTCGAAGACGACGATATCGGGCATGATATCGGCGGTATTTCCGTGCGATACTGTCATGGCGGTCTCCTGGGTCGTAGTTACGATTTAACGTATCGCAGCGTTGGAGGCCAAAATCGTTTCTGAACAGAAGCAAAGCGCAAGGAAGTTCAGTACACTTTCGAGCATTTGCGCCGCATTCAGAGGCGATTTTGACCCAACCCATACGGGCCGCCGGGAAAATGCGCCATCTTGTCGTCGCTCGTCGTTGAATATGTCTGGCATGTCCTTCCTCCTCGTTCCTAAATCCGGCGCATTTTCACGACGGCGCTGCCAATCGTTAAAATGTCACTACGACCTGGTTGATTCGATGCGATTTCAATGCTGCGAATAGCACGATTGTCGAGACATTTATCGCGGTATTACGGCCCGGTGGCCGTATCCATGTCACTTTGTCTGACACTTTGTTTCGGCGCTGCTTTCGTTGTTGCTGTTGCCGCGCAGACCGCCGATGACGGCCTCCTTTCGCAGCCAGAAGGCTCTTACTTCGGGACGGAGCCGGAATTTCATGAAGACAGCGGTGCGGAAGAGCTGCTCGTTCCGCTGCCTGAAGACTATGACGCGCCATGGCCCGATACATCCGAAGGCAGCCTCGACGGGCGCTTCGATGGCGAGATGCTCAAGCTTCTGCCCTCCCTTCGCTACGGCATTGTCATAAACAGCGCAAACGATCCAGATCGCGCGGCCTTTCGCCTGCTTGAACCTTACCGCGCAAGCCTCGAGGCCGCGCTTGGCGTCCCCGTCAATCTCGTTGCCTATACCGACCTGGCGTCGCTTCAAAATGCGCTGGTTTCCGGCCAGGTCGATTATGCGGAGCTTTCCTCCTCCGCTTTCGCCCAGGCCTGGAAGCGCTGCGCCTGCGTGGAGCCTCTCGCCGTTCCGCTTTCTCAAGGCGGTGAGAGCGCTTACCGGGCGGCGGTGATCGTCGCCAACGGCAGCGGATATGAAACGCTGGAAGATCTCCAGGGCGCAAGACTCGGCATCGGCGGGGAAGGGTCGACGGCGGGCCGGCGCCTGCCGTTTTTCGCCTTTCGCGAAATCGGTATCGACCCGCAACGGCATTTCGCTGCGCTGGTGGAGGTAGATGGCCCGCTGGACGGGGCGAAACGCGTCATGGTGGGCACGCTCGATGCATCGCTTGGCTGGGTCGGCGAGGGAGGCGCCCTATCCGAGGACGGGCGCGGAACGATTTCCGAAATGCAGGCAAGGCGGCTGATAGAGCCGGGATCCTTGCGCGTCATCTGGCGTTCGAAGCCGATACCCAATGCGCCGCATGTTGTCAGGCGTTCCCTTGCGGACAAAATCAAGCGGCGGCTCAAGGCGCATCTCCTGTCGCTCGACGTCGAAGATCCTCCGGCGTTTTTTGCCATCGCGCCCCGGCGAAGCCCCGGTTTTGCGCCTATTGACGTTCAAGCCTTCGCACCACTCGTGAAGACATTCGACAACAGTTTCTCCGCGCTTGGCGGCAAAGCGGGAACCTTGAAACTATTGTCCGGCGAAGGCGAATAGCGCTCATTCGCAGCCGGCGAGCCCGAGAAGCTTCATCGTGTGCCGGGCGATCATCCGTTCCTCGTCGGTCGGTACAGCCAGAACCTTTACCGCTGAGCCTTCCCGGGAAATCCGCATGCGGTTCTCGTCATTCGCCGCATCGTCCATCCCGATGCCGAGCCAGTCCATATCCCGGCAGACAAGCGCACGGATATGGGCGGAATTCTCGCCGATGCCGCCGGTGAAGACGAGCCCGTCGATCCCGCCGAGAACGGCGGCCATGGCGCCGATTTCGCGGCGTATACGAAATACGAAATAGTCGATCGCCTCGCGCGCGCGCGGGTCGCTGGAGGCTTCGAGTTCGCGCATGTCGCTCGAGATGCCGGATAGACCCTTGAGACCGGATTGCTGGTAGAGAAGATCGGAAATCTCCTCGGCCGTCATCTTCCGCGCTTGCATGAGATAGAGCACGACGCCGGGATCGAGCTGGCCGCAGCGCGTGCCCATCGGCAGGCCGTCGAGCGCGGAAAAACCCATTGTCGAACCGACGCTTCTTCGCTCCTTGATGGCGCACAGCGATGCGCCGTTGCCCAGATGCGCAACGATGACGCGTTTGTCCGGGATATCGGGCGCGATTTCGGCGAGTTTTCCCACGATGAATTCATAGGAAAGCCCGTGAAACCCGTAACGGCGAACGCCCTCTTCGAAGAAGCTGCGGGGCAGCGCGAAGGTATCGTTCACCCAGGGGTGCTTGCGGTGGAAGGCGGTATCGAAGCAGGCGACCTGCGCAACCTTCGGAAAGGTCTGCCTTACGGCGCGAATTCCCGCAAGATTATGAGGCTGGTGCAGTGGGGCGAGCGGGCAAAGGCGTTCCAGATCACCAAGCACGCCGTCATCGATCAGGACGGGTTCGGCGTAAGCCGTGCCACCGTGGACGACACGGTGGCCGACACCATCCACCCGCATGTTCGGAAACTGCGCGAAAAGAAAGGTGAATGCCGCTTCCAGCGCCGCGCCATGGTCGGCATCATCGGCAAGCTTTCGCTCCACCTCGCCATTTCCGCTGCCTGCCTTGGCAACCATGCGCGGAGAGGTGCCGATGCCTTCGATCCGGCCGGCAAGAAAAACGTCGCGCCCGTGAAAGATCTTGAACTTGATGGAGGACGAGCCCGAATTCAGGACGAGAACCGTCGCGTCTTCGCTCTTCATGCTCCGCTCTCTTGGCTCTGGCGCACAAGCGCCTCTCCGGTCTTCTGCCAGTGGTCGTAAAGAAGCGCCAGAACGCAGGAGCAGAGCCTTGCCCGGTCGTTGTCTGCCCGGCTTGTCAGCATCACCGGCACCTTCGCGCCGGCGACAAGGCCTGCCGCCTCGGCATGGGCGATGAAGGTGAGTTCCTTGGCGAGCATGTTGCCGGCTTCAAGGTTCGGCACGACAAGCACGTCCGCATGGCCCGCCACGAGGGAGGTGATCCCCTTGCTCTTTGCCGCCTGGATATCAATCGCGTTGTCCATGGCGAGCGGCCCGTCGACGATGCCGCCCTTGATCTGGCCGCGTTCGGCCATTTTCGAAAGTACTGCAGCGTCAAGCGTGGAGGGAATGGCGGGATTGACCGTCTCTATCGCCGACAGGATACCGACCTTGGGCGTGGCTATGCCGAGCGAACGTGCGATGTCGATGGCGTTCTGCACGATATCGACCTTGGCCTGCAGGTCCGGTGAGATGTTGATCGCCGCATCGGAAATGATGACCGGGGAGGCGCGCCCTGGAATATCCATGACAAAGCAGTGGCTGAGCCTGCGCTTCATCCTCAAACCCCCGTCCCGTTTGACGATGTGGCGCAGAAGGTCTTCGGTGTGGAGATGGCCTTTCATGACCGCGCGAACACGCCCCTCATGCACGAGGGCCACCGCGCGTGCGGCGGCGGCATCCTCCGGGTCGACGTCGATCAGTTCGAAGGGGGAAAGATCGAGACCGATTTCGCTTGCTGCGACCTCGATGCGCGAACGCGCGCCGACGAGAACGGGGTCGATGAGGCCCTCACGTGCGGCCAGGGCCGTCCCGCCGAGCGAATTGGGGTCGTCGGGCGCAACCACCGCCGTCGGCAAGGGCGCAAGCGTTTCGGCGGCCTCCAGAAGCCTGTCGAAATGCTGGTGCCTTTCTATCAATATTCCGGGCAGGCTACTTGCATCGAAAGTGATCGTCCGCTCCGGCGCGGTGACGATCGCATCGCCTTCGGCGATCACGTCGCCGTCTTCGCGTTTCACCTGCGTTTTCAACTCGACGATGCCGTCGCTCTTCTTGGCGGTGACCCTGGCTGAAACCTCCAGCCGGTCGCCAAGGTGCGCCCGGTCGCGAAAATTCAGGGTCTGCGAACGGTAAACGGTGCCGGGGCCGGGAAGGACATTGCCAAGGACCGCGGATATGAGCGCGCCGGCCCACATCGAAGGGGCGATTGGCTCGTCGACCTTGCCGTCCCCCGTCCAGTCGACGCCCGGAAGATGCATCGGATTGACGTTGCCCGAGGCATGGGCGAACACGAAAAGGTCGTTGGCGTTGAGCGTACGGGTAAGCGTTGCGCAGTCGCCGACGGAGATTTCGTCATAGGTCTTGTTGCGGGCCATATTCCTCTCCGGAAGCTTCCGTTTCACGATGGCGCTGCAATTCGTTTAATCCTCACTGCGACCTGGGGTCTGAACCCATAATATCGATGCAAATGGTATGAGTTCGGGCCTCGGAAATCGTCCACAGAGCGTGGCGAAAACAAGAAACGGATAAACGCCTGTGAAGTTTATCCGATTTCTGACACAGCGGGAGAGCCTGGCCCTTGATCTGCGTCAGTTGCCTGTTCGCGGGAAACGCCGGGCGATCCGAATCTCATGAAACACGGCGCCTTGCCTGACGGTCGGGTTCTTCCGGCCGATTTGAACTCGCTTTCAAAGCAGTATTCCGAAACATGCCTCTGCCGCCAAGTCCGGTTTGGATTTGGCGGGATATGCGACAGATTGAGCGTTGTTGGGGGAATTGACCGGTTTGTCGGTGGCAGGAGCCCCGAATTCGTCCGGACGCGGGGCGCGTTTCGGCCGGATTTCTCAATTGCAACAGCCGACTTCGGCGCTCAGGCGGGGCCTGAGGTAATAGGCGTCTTCCAGCTCGATCTCGCTGGTGCCGAATATGTCCTTGAAAAGGTTCGTGAATACCGGCTGATAGGTGTAGGTGCCGTGCGTTACGACCAGAAAGGAGCCTTTTGTCTTCGTAAGCTCGGCGGGAAGTTCGATCGGCGGCGGTGCGCCCGTAGCCCACGAAGCGGCGTTCAGGCCCTCGCTCCAGGCGACTTCCGGCTTGTTTTCGTCTTCCATGCGAACGCCCGCGACGACGAAGCGAATCCCGTCCTCGGGGTAGGGATCGAGAATGGCTTCCGCGACATCCATGATCGACAGCAGCTCGGCG
Source organism: Hongsoonwoonella zoysiae (assembly GCF_013266695.1). Lineage (GTDB taxonomy): Bacteria > Pseudomonadota > Alphaproteobacteria > Rhizobiales > Stappiaceae > Hongsoonwoonella > Hongsoonwoonella zoysiae. The sequence continues at coordinate 78,510 of NZ_JABRXF010000001.1, read as the reverse complement.
CGCGTTACAGCGGTTTCCTGGGCCACGAGGTCCGCGATGGTACTTGAAGTCTGGCTAAGTTTGCGGTCGAGCGTCATGGCCGAATAAAGCTCGGTCATCCCGACCAGAAGCAGCAGCATCAAGGGCAGCACGAGAGCGAATTCGACCGCCGCGACACCGCGCCGGTCCGTTGCAAGCCTGGTCCACAAGGCCCTGGCGGCGGATATGGGCAGAGAATACAGAATACGCATCGCCCTGCCTCCTACTTGCTTTTCCACGGGAAGGGCTCGTTGCGGAAGATGGCTGTCGACACAAGCAGGCGATCTCCGGAATTGAGATCCGAGTGGTCGAGCCGCATGAACGAGGTGATGAGCGGCCAGCGGTAAATCACCCGTACGATGATGATGTCGCCGGCTTCGCCGTGATCATAGGCGAAATTGTCCTGCAATTCGCCGTCAACGACCAACGGATCTCCCCGAAACTGGGTGAAATCGTCGAGTTTCTCGACATCGATCGACAGGCGTTCCGCGGAAAAGGGGATGCCGTAAAGACGGTTGAGGACCTGCTGCTTGAAGGCGCCGGCGTCGAAACCGTTTTGCTGTGCCTGGCCTGTGCGAATGAGGCGCGCCGCATCGATCGTCGCGTTCTCTATAAGCTGTCCGGCGAAGAGGGACATGCCCATTTCCAGGATGAAGAACAGGAGTGTGAAGAATGGCAGGGCGACAAGGCCGAATTCGACCGCCGTCACGCCACGCCTGTCCGAGGAAATTCGCCCCGTGGCGCGGGCGGCTCTGCGCCAGCGCGACCCGCGGGACAAATTCCGGATGGCGTTCAGCATTTCTCCAGCCCCCTGCTTCCCGTGGATCAGCCGCCCGCGCCAGCCAGCGCTTCAGCCATTTGGTTTCGCTTCAGCGCCTGTTGCTCGGTCAGATCGAAATTTTCCTTGTTGTCACCGACGCGGAGCGTCGGCTGGCAGGTCGGGCTGCAGGACATGGAAAAGCGCGCGCCATTACGATGCACGGTGACGAGGCTCGTCTCGTTCGGCATGACCGTGATCACCTCGTCGATGATCGGTTCGGCGTCCTTGTCCAGGATGACGAGGTTCGTCGTACCGAACAGCTTGCCCGTCACCACCACGGTAAAGCGGTCGTGCATCGTGACGTCGGCAATCGAGGGATTGCCGACGATAACGGTATCGGCGGGCTTGTCGATCCGGAAAACCTTGGCGCGGTCCGTCATGACCGACACCCCGCCTTCCTCGGCGATCGCGGGCGTTCCCGTAATGGCGAGCATGGCCAACAGGGCAAAAAACGTAGCGGCAGGTCGCGTGACGTTCAGGTTCAAGAACATTTCAGCCTCCAGGCTATGCGAACTGACCGATCTTGCGCAGAACTTGGTGAACGAACCGCTAACGAAAGGGTTTGCTGCAATCGTTCTATACAGCCGCATGTATTTCTTCCGTAAAGACAGATCGCGCTTTTTCGTTGACATCTTGTAATTGCTCTCATGTGATATGTAGAATATATGTGAAAAAATATTCATCACTACTTCTTATATTTGAATGTAAATAAATAATTTATATGTAAATCTTGAATTATTAAGTTATAAAGCTGTTAACTTTGTTTGATAATCTGGCAAAACAACTGCGTTTCGATGCTTGGATTAACTTTTTGGCAATTGGCGACGCGTAACGTCGACGAAGCTTAGATCGGTCGGAAGCAAACAAGGCCGACGGGCTAGTGCTGTCAAAACACGTGGAGCTAGGAGCAAACCCATGAAGAATCTTTTCGCACGTTTCGCCAAGGACGAATCCGGCGCGACCGCCATCGAATACGGCCTCATCGCCGCTTTGATCTCGGTTGTCATCGTCACGGTCCTCGGCACCGTCGGTACGAACCTTACCGGTACCTTCACGACGGTGGGCGACGCGCTGCAGTAATCGGTGTAGCCAACTGCATTTCGCTTGCGCGCATTCGCGGGGGCGAACGACACGAGACGGACGGCATTCGCCGTCCGTCTGCATATTCGGGACCGGATGTTAACAACTGGGTTCAAGCCAGGGTAAGTCATGATTGAAGCATCGCTCCTGATATTCTTTCCCTGCCTGGTTGCTTACGCGGCCACGTCCGATCTTTTCACGATGACGATCCCGAACCGGGTTTCGCTGCTGCTGATCGCGGGCTTTGCCGCATTGGCGCCTTTCGTTCCTCTGACATTGCCGGATGTCGGGTATCACCTTCTTGCAGGAGCCTGCGTTTTCGCGGTGGGTTTCGCGTTCTTCGCCTTCGGCTGGATGGGCGGCGGCGATGTAAAGGTCGCTGCGGCCATTGCCTTGTGGCTGGGTTTTTCGGTGTCCTTGTTTGACTTTTTGTTTCTTTCCGCTCTCTTCGGCGCAGTCCTGACGCTTGCGCTTCTGTTATTCCGTGAAAACATTCCCGTGCTCCCGGGGTTTGCGAGCGGGCAGGCCTGGCTGGTCAGGTTGCATGACCGCAATTCGGGCATTCCTTACGGCATCGCCCTGTCCCTGGCCGCATTGCAGGTTTATCCGGAAACCGTCTGGTTCAAGGCGTTGCTTGCGGCTACCTGACCTTTTTCCTTCTCCTTGAAGATTTCACTTGCATGTCTTGCGGTCCGATCCTTCAAGGATGGCCGTCTCCAAAACGATTTGCCGGTCAAGCAATGGCCTGAAGTATTTCCCGCCAGATCCCGACAGGAACCGGTGAAATGGATATGCTTCAGAAATTGGATACCGGGCGATTTCCTTTCGCGCAGATTGTCTCGTGGACAAGGTAAGCACTCCGGTCTTCCCGCAGGTCGGAGCCGAACCTGCCGTTTCAATGCCCGTATTGGAAGGTAACGCAGTGTTTCGGCCGTTTGAGGGGTGAATAAGGTCTAAAAGTTGTACAGTTTATTGTCTACACCTCTAATCAACCATTTAATCGTGTGTTAATTTTGCTGTTTAGTTTCCGCATTTTGCGCATGAATTAATGGCCATTAAGTATATTCAATCATCGCTTGTTAACCATGTCTTGACCATTTTCCACTCACTGTAAGGACAACGGGTGACCAAGGGTGAGCCATATTCGGCTTTCCGGTCTCCAGAACGAGTGGATGAGAGACATGAAGATTGCTCGAATTGCCATACTCGGTGTTGCGTTGGGCGCCGGCCTTCTGGCGGCGCGTCTCGTGATCAGCAACTCAAGCGCCCCGCCGCAAGAGGTGATTGTCGAGGCACCGGCGACCGGCGTGGAGCAGGTTCTCGTCGCCTCGCGAGACATCAAGCTCGGCAGTCAGCTTGCGGCATCCGACCTGACCTGGGCCGATTGGCCGAAGAATGCGACGCCGTCCGGCGCGATCCTGCGTTCGCGGCAGCCGGACGCCGCGGCCAGCCTTTCCGGCAGGATCGCTCGCGCGCCGCTTTATTCCGGAGAGCCGCTGCGCGAGGAGCGCCTCATAGCCACCGACCGAGGCTTCATGGCGGCGATCCTTCCCAAGGGCCAGCGCGCGATCGCGGTGCCGGTGGAGGCGGTAACGACGGCGGGCGGTTTCATTTTGCCTGGCGACAAGGTCGATCTCATTCTCACCCGCGCCCAGAACGGACGCAGCGGCGACGGCTTTCTGAGCGAAACCATCCTGGCGAACGTGCGCGTCCTGGCAATCGATACGACCACGGCTGGCGAGCAGGACGAAAAGGCGCTGCCGCCGGGGCGGACCGCCACGCTGGAGCTTTCGCCCGAGCAAGCGGAAGTCGTCACCCGGGCGCAGCAGATCGGCACTATCTCGCTGGCATTGCGCAGTGCTGCGGATTCCGCGGACGACGCGGATGACGGCTTCGTCGGCGGCGGCGTCAATTTCGTCAAATACGGCCTGACGAGCCAGGCATCGACATTGAAGTGAATTGAGGCAGGGCGAAGGATCACGCCCGGTCAAGGAGACGGACGATGAATTGCAAGCGATGGATTGGCGTCGGATTGATGGCTTTCAGCCTCGCTCTGTCGTTTGCCGGCACGGGACCGGCCGCCGCCGACAGCTCATATCCGAAGACGGTGAATATCGCCGCGGGCGATCGCATCGCCGGCCGCATATTGCGGGTGGGCGTGGGCCGGTCGGTGGTGATCGACCTTGGCGAAGAGGTTCGCGACGTTCTCGTCTCCAATCCGGAAATTGCCGATGCGGTGGTCAGGACGTCGCGCCGTGTTTTCGTGCTCGGCAACAAGTCCGGCCAGGCCAGCCTCTTTCTCTTCGGCGACGGCGGGGTCCAGATCGCAAGCTTCGATCTCTATGTCGATCAGGACACCACGGAACTGAACGCGCTCATCCGCCGTGTGGTTCCAAACGCGAACATCAGGGCGGAAGCGATCAACGGCAATATCGTCCTGACCGGCACTGCCAGGAGCACGGGCGACGCGCAGCGCGCGACGGATATCGCCAAGCGCTTCACCACCCGTGAAGGAGGCGCTGAAACGTCCGTCCTCAATACAATCTCGGTGGAAGGCAAGGACCAGGTTCACCTGAAAGTCACGGTGGCGGAAGTCGAACGCTCGATCATCAAGCAGCTGGGCGTCAACCTCGGCGGCACGATCGGGATCGGAAACTACACCGTCGGCTTCAACAACCAGCCGGGCTACACGGTCAATTCGAATGTAAGCACGCTCAACCGCGGTGCGCTGGGAACCGAATTCCTGGCCGGCAACACGAATATCGCCGCCGAAATCCAGGCGCTGCAGCGCGATGGCGTGATCCGCACCCTGGCCGAGCCGACGTTGACGGCAATATCCGGCGAAAACGCGAGTTTCCTCGCCGGCGGCGAATTCCCGATCCCTATCGGCCAGGACAGAAACGAAATCACCATTGAATTCAAGAAGTTCGGCGTTGGGCTGGATTTCACGCCCGTGGTTCTTTCCGAAGGCAACATCAGTCTGCGCGTCAAGACGGAAGTCAGCGAGATCACGCAGGAAGGCGCCATCAACCTCAACTTCATCTCGATCCCGGCGCTGAAGGTCCGCCGCGCGGAATCGACGGTCGAACTGCCCTCCGGCGGCACGCTCGTCATGGCGGGCCTCCTCAAGGAAAGCTACAAGCAGGATCTGAACGGCGTGCCCGGCCTCATGCAGGTTCCAATCCTCGGCGCACTGTTCAAGAGCCGGGACTTCCTTCGCAAGCAGACCGAACTCGTGGTCTTCGTGACGCCCTATCTGGCGAAGCCGGTCAATCGCAGCAAGCTGGCGAGGCCCGACAAGAACTTCGCCCCGGCCACCGATGCGGCGACGATCTTCCTGAACCGCCTCAACCGCATCTACAGCGTGTCGGGGGCACCGGCACCCGAGGGCGCCTACCACGGCCAGGTCGGCTATATCTACAAATATTGAGGAATGCGACGATGCCTTCGAACGCGAGATACATTCGCTCAGGTCGCCTCGCCGGCCTCGGTCTCATCATCCTCCTGGCGGGCTCGTTCCTGGCAGGGTGCCAGCAGACCACCCCGTATACGACCGAGGCGCTCGCCGCCAACGACTTCCAGCTCCGCCATCCGATCATCGTGGACGAGGGGACGGAAACCCTCGATCTTCCGGTCGGCTCGGGCATGCGGCGGCTGCCGCCGCAAATGGCCGCCGCGGTATCGAGTTTCGCTGCCGACGGGCGGCGCAGGGGCGCGAGCGTGATGGAGATCATCGTTCCGTCCGGCTCCGCCAATGAATCCGCGGTTCATTCCATCACGCCGGGCCTCAGATCCGCCATCAAGCGCGGCGGCTTCTCCGGCAAGCGGATCGTCACCCGCTCCTATCCGGTGGCCGACCCGAGCATCTCCGCGCCGGTTCGCCTTGCCTATCCGACCATCAAGGCGGAGGTGGAGCCCTGCGGCACCTGGCCGGATGATGTGGCCGGGGATTTTGCGAACACCGACTACTACGAATTCGGCTGCGCAACCCAGACGAACCTCGCCGCGATCGTCGACGATCCGGCCGACTTCATCTATCCGCGCGCCCAGGGCGCGGCGGACCAGCAGCGACGCTCCACGGTTTTCGAGAAGTATCGCAAGGGTGAAAGAACCGCTTCGGATTACAAGGAAGGCGACGGCGCCACCGTTTCCGATGCGGCCAACTGATGCGAGAGAGGTTGCGACATGAGCAGTCTGGCGTATGACTCCAACCCGGCCGGGGAGGCCGGAGCGTCTCAAAAGGCCGACGAGCCTGCGCGCGACGAAGCGCCTGCGATGGGTGCCCCGGCGGACCTGCGGCCCGTGCCGCGCATTTCGGTCCAGGCTTTCTGTGAGACGCCCGAGACGGCGAAGATGATGGAATCCGCCAGCATCGACCGCAGAATGTCGAAGGCCCATGTGAAGGTTCACATGGGCGGCATCGCGGCGGCGGTCGATTTTTACGGCTCCGCGCCGACGCCGAACCTCATCGTGCTCGAAAGCAAGCTGCCTGCGAACGAACTGATCGAGAGCCTCGACCGGCTCGCCGAAGTGTGCGATCCCGGCTCGAAGGTGGTGATCATCGGCCAGGTGAATGACGTCACCCTCTACCGGGACCTGATCCACCGTGGCGTCAGCGAATATCTGGTCGCCCCGGTCAGCCTGTTCCAACTCGTAGCCACCATCGGAGACCTCTATACGGATCCGACGGCTGAGCCTCTCGGCCGCACGATCGCCTTCATCGGTGCGAAGGGCGGGTGCGGGGCTTCCACGGTTGCCCATAACGTGGCCTGGTCCATCGCCCGGCAATTCGAAAACGATGTGGTTCTGGCGGACTTCGATCTTGCCTTCGGAACCGCAGGGCTCGATTTCAACCAGGATCCGCTGCAGGGCGTGATGGAAGCGATCTCCGCACCCGAGCGCCTCGACGAAACGTTCCTCGACCGCCTTCTGGCAAAATGTACGGACCAGTTGAGCCTGCTCGCGGCTCCGGCCTCTCTCGACAGGACCTACGACCACGACGAGAAGACATTCGATGCCCTGATCGACGTCATGCGCAAGACGACGCCTTCGGTGGTCATCGACATACCGCACTCCTGGACGAACTGGACAAGGCATCTGGTCGGCACGGCTGACGAGATCGTCATTGTGGCCGAGCCGGATCTTGCGAACCTTCGCAACACGAAGAACCTGCTCGACACGCTCAGGCAGATGCGTCCCAATGACAGCCGGCCCCACCTTGTCCTCAACAGGGTGAACGTGCCGAAGCGCCCTGAAATCAAGCCGGATGAATTCACGGATGCCCTCGATCTGACGCCCGCGGCCGCGATCCCCTTCGATCCGCATCTCTTCGGGACGGCGGCCAACAACGGCCAGATGATCGGAGAGCTGGATCCCAAACATCAGTCGAAAGCGCTGTTCGATCAGGTTTCGCAGATCGTCACGGGGCGTAGCGAAGTAAGAAAACCTAAGGGAGCGGGCCTCAATATGCTGATGGCGCGCTTCCTGAAGAAGCGTAAGGGTGCGGCGAAAGGGGCATAGCGCCCCCGCTTCGCCGCGATGTGTAAGGTGCAGGCTCGCCTGGAGCGCTTTCGACGAAAGCAGAATTGTTTTCGTTCCGACGAGAGGTGCTTTGGACGGCCGGCGGTCAGGTACAACGGAAGCTGGTGATCATGTTCGGCAGACGAGGAAATCCCGGTTCGGTTCCAGTGCAGCCGCCTGTCGCGAAGCCGGTGGAAGAAAAAGCCGCTGTGCCGCCGCCCGAATATACGGCGGCGCCTCAACCGCAGGAAAATCCCGCACCCGCGCCGGAACCCAAAGCCGCGGCGCCTGCGCCTTTGGCGCCCGAGCCGCAGGCCGCGCGTTCCTCGAAGCGTTCGAAGGACTATTACGAAACCAAGGCCTCGATATTCAACGCGCTGGTCGAAGCGATCGATCTGTCGCAGCTTTCGCGCCTGGGGCCGGAGGATGCGCGCGAGGAAATCCGCGATGTCGTGAACGACATCATCGCGCTCAAGAATGTGGTGATGTCGATATCCGAGCAGGAAGACCTGCTTGAGGACATCTGCAATGACGTTCTTGGCTATGGGCCGCTCGAGCCTTTGCTGATGCGCGATGACATCGCCGACATCATGGTGAATGGGGCCGATACGGTCTATATCGAGACCGGCGGCAAGGTGCAGCAGACGGGCGTTCAGTTCCGCGACAACAGGCAGTTGATGAACATCTGCCAGCGGATCGTCAGTCAGGTCGGCCGCCGTGTCGACGAATCGAGCCCGATCTGCGATGCGCGCCTTCCCGACGGTTCGCGCGTCAACGTCATCGCGCCGCCGCTTTCAATCGACGGTCCCGCGCTTACGATTCGTAAGTTCAAGAAGGACAAGCTGACGCTCGATCAGCTCGTTCAGTTCGGTTCGGTTTCGCCGGAAGGCGCCACGATCCTCCAGATCATAGGGCGCGTGCGCTGCAACGTCCTGATCTCCGGCGGTACGGGGTCCGGCAAGACGACGCTGCTGAACTGTCTTACCCGTTACATCGACCATGACGAGCGCATCATCACCTGCGAGGATGCGGCCGAACTGCAGCTGCAGCAGCCGCATGTTGTGCGCCTCGAAACCCGCCCGCCCAACCTGGAGGGCGAGGGCGAAATCACCATGCGCGATCTCGTCAAGAACTGCCTGCGCATGCGCCCTGAACGTATCATCGTGGGCGAGGTACGCGGGCCTGAGGCCTTCGACCTGCTCCAGGCGATGAACACCGGCCACGACGGGTCGATGGGCACGCTGCACGCAAACAGCCCGCGCGAAGCGCTGTCCAGACTTGAATCGATGATCACGATGGGCGGCTTTTCCCTGCCGTCCAGAACGCTTCGCGAGATGATCGTGTCCTCGATCGACGTTATCGTTCAGGCTCAGCGCCTGCGCGATGGCTCCCGCCGTATTACCCATGTCACCGAGGTGGTCGGCATGGAAGGGGATGTGATCATCACGCAGGATGTCTTCGTCTACGACATTCTGGGAGAGGATGCGCACGGGCGCCTGCTCGGCCGTCATCGTTCCACCGGCATCGGCCGGCCGGTTTTCTGGGAGCGTGCGCGCTATTTCAACGAAGAGAACAGGCTTGCCCAGGCTCTCGACGCTGCGGAGGTGAACGAAGGTGTCAATGGCTGAGCTGCAGGCCTACCTCACGCCCGAGGTCACTGCGATCGCAATCGCGCTCCTGGTCGCCTTTTCGATCGGCGGGGTTCTTTATGCCCTGTTTCAGCCCCGCCTCAACGGCCAGGCGACGCGTGACAAGCGCATTCACGAAGTTGCCGCCCGCCATGAGATCAATGCCGACCGGGTCAAAGCCCGCGACGCCGACCGGCGACGCAAGAACGTGCAGGACCAGCTCAAGGAATTCGAGGAGCGGCAGAAATCCAGGCAGAAAAAGGAAAGCCTGGATCTTGAACTGCGCATACGCCAGGCCGGGCTTTCCTGGTCGAAGCGCACGTTCTGGCTGATCTCGCTGATGGTCGGTCTGGCGGCCGCATTCGGCGGCTTCTTCGTAAAACCTTCACCGCTGGTTGTCGGTGCGTTCGGTTTCGTCGGGTTTCTGGGTCTTCCACGCTGGTTCGTCGCGTGGCGGCGCAAGAGGCGCTTCAATGCGTTCCTTGATGAGCTGCCGAACGCCGTGGACGTGATCGTGCGCGGCGCGAAGGCGGGTTTGCCGGTCAACGAATGTATCCAGATCGTCGCGGCCGAGGCGCGCGAGCCGGTCGCCGGCGAATTCCGCCGGATCGTCGAAACGCAGACGATGGGCGTGTCGCTGGCTGAAGCCGTTTCGCGCCTGCCGAAGAGGGTGCCCGTCGCGGAAGCGAATTTTTTCGCCATCGTCATCGCGATCCAGCAGCAGGCCGGCGGTTCGCTGTCCGAAGCGCTCGGCAACCTTTCAAAGGTTCTGCGCGGGCGCAAGACCCTGCAAGGAAAGATCAAGGCGATGAGTTCCGAGGCGAAGGCCTCGGCGGGCATCATCGGTTCCCTTCCGATTCTCGTGATGGCGCTGCTCTCGCTGACCAGCCCGGATTATATCGGCATCCTGTTCACCGATCCGGCGGGCAATCTGATTCTGGCCGGCGGGGTCGTCTGGATGACGATGGGCGTTCTCGTGATGCGCAAGATGATCAACTTCGATCACTGATCAATTGGCGGTACCTTCCGGCCAAGGCGGCAAAAAGGTTCCGCAGGGGGTTTGAATGAATATCGACGTCGCCACACTAGCCAGCCGGGAAACATTGATCGCCGTACTGACGACAGTCGCCGTGGCGGGCACGATCTTCACCCTCGCATCGCCGATATTCGAAGGCGACAGGCTGAAAAGCCGGATGAAGTCCGTCGCGCTCGAAAGGGAGAAGATGCGGGCGCGCGAGCGTGCGCGCATGGCGACGGAAAAGGGAGATGCGCGCGCTTCGCTGCGCAATCAGCCGAAACACCAGATCAAGCAGCTCGTCGACAGGCTCAATCTGACGAAAGGCCTTGCGAACGAAGAGACGCGCCAGCAGCTCCGCCAGGCCGGTTTTCGCGGCACGGCGCCGCTTTACACATATCTGTTCGCCCGGGTCGTCGCGCCGATCGTGCTTTTTCTGGCGGCGATCGTTTACACGTTTTCCGTTCTTCCCAACGACCAGCCCGCGGGTATCAAGCTCGCCATTGCGTTCGGCGTCGGTATCGTCGGTTTCTACGCTCCTAATATTTATTTGAAGAACAGGATCCAGAACCGGCAGCTTTCGATCAACCGGGCGTGGCCCGATGCGCTCGACCTTATGTTGATCTGCGTGGAATCCGGCATGTCGATCGAATCCGCCTTCCGCAAGGTTGCCGACGAGATCGGCATTCAGTCCATAGCGCTTGCGGAGGAACTGACGCTTACGAACGCGGAGCTTTCCTATCTTGGCGAGCGGCGCAAGGCCTATGAGAATTTGGCGCTGCGTACAGGTGTGGACGGCGTGAAGAACGTTGTCACGGCTCTCATCCAAGCCGAGCGTTACGGTACGCCGGTCGGCCAGGCGATCCGCGTCATGGCCGAGGAAAATCGCGAACAGCGCACCCAGGCGGCGGAGAAGAAAGCCGCCTCCCTGCCTCCGAAACTGACGGTGCCCATGATCCTGTTTTTCCTGCCGGTGCTCTTCGCCGTGATCATCGGTCCCGCGATCATCCAGGTGCTTGAAAACCTTTGATCTTCCGGCCTGACCGAATTCACGAATTCGCTTTTCGCGCCTGCGCGCGGCCGGCAAATCCCGACAGGGATCATGGCGTTTAGGCGGCAAAATTCCTGTGGCGAGAAGGTGTTCGTGCCCGGAGCGCGTTTCACGACGGCGAGGCCACGGATTCGATCGCCGCTCCTTGGGCCCCGCTTTTCTTGTGCGTCGCACATCAAAAAACCGCCCGTTCCCTGCCGGCACGGACGGTATTTCCGATTTCGCCTTTCTTGATCCGGTCCGTGAAGGACGGTTTTTTCAACCGTCCTTGTTTCCGTCGACCGATTTGATCTCCGCCCAGCTGTTTCGCTGCGCGAGCATTCCTTTCAGATAGGCGATGTTGGCATTTGCCTGGGCCGGGTCGATTTCGGCACTGGCGACCTGTTCGGCTTCCTCGAATTTGCCTTGCAGGCCGAGGGCAAGCGCAAGGTTCTGGCGGATGCGGCTGTCGGCATTGGGGTTTCCGGCTGCCTTGCGCAGGGTTTCTTCCGCTTTCGGAAGTTCGCCCGCCAAAAGATAGGAAAGGCCGAGGTTGTTCAAAAGCGTCGGTTCGTCCGGCGCGATCTTGAGTGCCTGGCGGTAGATGTCGCGCGCCTCGTTCGCCTCTCCCATCTGGTCGAGGATTGCCGCTTCGGCCGAAAGCAGCCTCCAGTCCGGGCTGGTCGGCGTCTGGGCGTTGCGCACCACGTTTAGCGCTTCGGAAAGTTTGCCGGCTTCCGCAAGCACCTTGCCGTAGGCGGCGGATATGTCGCGATTCTCGTGATCGGCGATAACCGCCCTTCGCAGCACGGCTTCGGCCTGCTCGATCTGCCCGTTCCGGCGCAGCGAAGCGGCGTAATTCAGGATATTGTCCCGGTCCTTGGGATCTTTCTGGTAAGCGCGCGCCCAATATTGCACGGATTGGCGCGCGGCGTCGGAGCCGGGCGCCACATAGCCTTGCGTGGACGGGGCGTGGGTGCCCACGGCCTTCCTTGAGGATGCGCAGCCGGCAAGGGAGACGGCCGCCGCTACGGCCAGCACGACAGGCAGTGCGACGGTGGAACGCCTCGCCCTCGGTTTCTTCGCGAAATGCGGGCTGATCTGCGGATGGACGGTCATTGATTGCCCCTGGGCGGAAGATGCAAATTGCATGACCTAGCAATAGCTCGTTAACCCTAACGGATCGTTAAGATAGATCGCGCAGGCGCAGCGCATTGGCGATTGAATGCGCAAGCTCGCCTTTCTACTGTATCCGCGAAACCTTCTTCTTCACTTCTCCGCATAAAGAGGAACGCGCGTGCGCAACGTCCTTATTCCCCACGATCCGTCGAAAGAAACCGTACCCGTTTATGGCGTGACGCCCGAAACGCTGGAGGAAAGGCTTCTGCAACTGCCGAAGTCTGCGCGCGCATGGGCGCAAGCCGCGGGCTACAAGGCGGGCAGCGCTAGGGTTCTGACCTTGCCGGGGGAAGACGGGCGCATCGCATTCGTCCTATTGGGTCTCGACAAGGATGGGCCGCAGGCCGATTTCGCTGCCGGCGCGCTTGCCGGCGGCCTGCCGCCGGGCGACTACCGGATCGCTGAAGGCTTTGGCGATCCGGATGCGGCGGCGCTCGCCTTCGCCCTGTCCTCCTACCGTTTCGAGCGTTATCGCGCCACCTCGTCCGGCGAGCCGCCAAGGCTGATGGTTGCGCCGGGCACGGATGTCGCCAGGCTCGGCATCATTCTCGACGGGGTGGGGCTTGCCCGCGATCTCATCAATACGCCAGCTAACGATCTCGGGCCGGCCGAGCTTGCCGATGAGGCGGGCCGCCTGTTCGCCGCCCATGGCGGGGTCACGGAAATCGTTGCGGGTGACGATCTTCTGGAAGAGGGCTTTCCCATGGTCCATGCGGTGGGAGCGGGCAGCGACCGGGCGCCCCGGCTGGTGGATTGCACATGGGGGGATGAAGACGCGCCGAAGGTCACGCTCGTCGGCAAGGGGGTTGTGTTCGACACCGGCGGGCTCGACATCAAGCCGTCGAACGCCATGCTCCTGATGAAAAAGGACATGGGCGGGGCCGCGAATGTGCTTGGCCTTGCCTCCATGGTCATGGCCGCGAAGCTTCCCGTCAGGCTGCGGGTCATCATCCCGGCGGTTGAAAACGCGGTCAGCGGGCGGGCCTTCCGCCCGGGTGACATCCTGCAAAGCCGCAAGGGGATTACCGTTGAGATCGGCAATACGGATGCCGAAGGCCGCCTCGTGCTGGGCGATGCGCTGGCCCTTGCCGATGAGGAAGAGCCGGAGATGATCGTCGACATGGCCACGCTGACGGGGGCCGCGCGTGTCGCGCTCGGGCCTGATCTTCCTCCGTTTTATACCGATGACGATGACCTGGCGGGCCGGATTTCGGCCATGGCGGATGCGGTCAACGATCCGCTCTGGCGCATGCCCTTGTGGAAGCCTTACGCGAAATATCTCGATTCCCGGGTTGCCGACACCAACCATATCAATACGACCGGCGGCAGTTTCGCCGGATCGGTCACGGCTGCGCTTTTCCTCGCGAAGTTCGTGGAGAAGACGAAAGCCTGGGTGCATTTCGACATTTACGGCTGGTCGCCCTCGGAGCGCCCGGCAAGGCCGAAAGGCGGGGAGGCACAGGCGATCCGCGCGCTTTTCGCCCTTCTGGAGGAGAAATATCCGCCTCGATCTTGATAACGGAACCGAAACGATTAAGGGTTTATCACTAAAGGACTGTGAGCTTGATCGATACTCGGCGGACGGATGGCAATCGACTTGCGCCCTTCGCAGGCGCTTCGCCTGTGGCATGATGTGACGCTTGCGCTGGTGCGTGACGGCGAACAGGACCTGACGGCCCGCCAGGTGGCGATCCTTCTGACGGTCTATCTCGAACAGCCTCCGCACACGGTGCGCGGGCTTGCCGCCAAGCTCGGCGTCACCAAGCCCGCCATCACCCGCGCTCTCGACACATTGGGCAGCAAGAAACTCCTGTCGCGCCGGCGCGACGAGGCCGACCGGCGAAACGTGATCGTGACGCGCACCGTCAACGGCGCGCTTTATGTCGAGCGTATCGGCGATATGGTGGTGGAAATGGCAAGGCATCTGCCGCGCTGAATTCATTTCGATCCGGACAGGCTGGAATGTCGGAAACTCTCGATAAAAGACTGCACCCCGTGCGGCCCGATCTTGCCGCGCGAAGCTATGAAGGCCGTGTCGATGCCGCACGCTTCGTCGAGGGCACGAAAAAGCGTGTTGCGTGCGCGCTTGCGCCGATCAGGCCGGAGCCTCGGCCCGACAAGTCGATAGATACCGAAGCGCTCTTCGGCGAGGTCTTCACCGTTTACGAGGAAACGGCGGAAGGCTGGGCCTGGGGCCAGCTTGAGACGGATGGCTATGTCGGCTTCATGGCGAGCGATGCGCTTATCGCGGATGCACCCGTGCCTACCCATCGCCTTGCGGCGCTGAGGAGCTACCGCTATCCTTATGCCGAGTTGAAAAGCCCGCCGCTCGAGCTTCTGTCCATGGGCTCGCTGGTCGCGGTCGCGGGTTACGAGACGACGCGCGGCCTTGACTACGCGCTTCTGGCCGACGGTTCGGCGATCGTCGCCAAGCACCTCGTCCCGCTCGATCATTCGGTCGATGACTGGGTGAGTGTTGCGGAAAGCCTCGCCGGCACGCCGTATCTTTGGGGCGGGCGTTCCTCGCTCGGGCTCGATTGTTCGGCAATCGTCCAGCTTGCCGCCCAGGCTGGCGGTATGGCGATCATGCGCGACACTTACATGCAGGCGGAAACGGCGGGAGAAGCGCTCGATATTTCATCCGGCCTGCCGGATCTGAAGCGCGGCGATCTTGTTTTCTGGAAAGGCCACATCGGCATCATGCGGGACGCCGGGACGCTGCTTCACGCGAACGGCTTCACCATGATGGTGTCGAGCGAACCGCTGGAATCGGCGATTGCCCGCATCCGGGAGAAGGAAGGCTCGCCCGTCACCGCCGTGCGCCGTCTCAACAGACCCTAATATCCCGCTTTCAGATCGACGAGGTTTTCAAGCGGCTTGCCCGCCTCGAAGGCCCTGATCTGCCCTGCCACATAGGTGGAAAGGGCCGCCGGATCGCTGTCGGCGGCGATATGCGGCGTGATAATCGCATTCGGCAAGTCCCAGAGCGGGCTTTCGGCGTCAAGCGGCTCTGTCTCGAATACGTCGAGGCTTGCTGCCTTCAGCGTGCCATCGGTCAGCGCGCGCACTATGTCGGCCTCAACCTGCGTCGCGCCCCGGCCCGCGTTGATGAAAATCGGGCCGCCGTGCACGCCGTCTCGCGCGAGTTTGGAAAGGAACGCGTGGTCGATCAAATGCGTGGTTTCAGGCGTCAGCGGAACCAGGTTCACCAGGATGTCCGTGCGGGCGAGAAACGCGTCCAATTCGCCTGAGCCGGCAAAACATTCCACGCCGTCGATTTCCTTTTTCGACCTTGCCCATCCGGCGACATCGAAGCCGAAGCGGACAAGCATTTGCGCCGCGTCCTTGCCGAGCACGCCGAGGCCGAGAATGCCGATGCGCACCTCACCCGCGCCCGGCTGCCCGTGCTCCTTCCAGAGGCGCTGCCTCTGCTGCTCGGCGTAGGTCGGCAGCTTGCGGTGGTGGAAAAGCACCTGCAGCGTGACCCATTCCGTCATGCGCGCTGTAAGATCCGGATCGACAACGCGTACGACAGGCACGTCCGGCAGGCTCTGGCCCTTGAGGATATGGTCGACGCCAGCCCCGAGTGAAAAGATCACCTTGAGGCCGGGGAGCGAATTCAGAAGCTCGCCCGGCGCCTTCCATGTGAGCACATAGTCGATGTCTCGCGGATCGCCCATCGCGTCCGGCCACGTCCTGATCTCGTGTTCCGGCAGGCGCTCTTTCATGCGCTCCGCCCAAGGCGCGGGGTCCCAGCCTTTGACGGCGATCAGAAGGGCCATTTCGGTCTCCCTGGAGAAGAGCGGATGGTGATTTGGCGAGCGAACTTATCACCCGCGGTGGCGATTGCGAACCGTCTCTTGAAAGCTGAAATCCGCTGTGTTCACTCGCCCGCAGGCATGCTCTTGAGCAACGTCGGCTGGTTGTTGCCGCGCTCGCTCGAGGGCAGTTCCTCCAGCGAGCCGAGGTCCAGTTCCTCGATGTTACGCCCGCGCTTGGTGATCTTGTCGGTGGAAATCAGGATCTGGTCGATGTCCTTGGACGTCTGGCCGAAGTGCGTCTGGAGCTTGCGCACGCGGTCGTCCAGCCGGTTCACGTCGTCCATCAGCTTGCCGACCTCCGCCTGGATCAGATGCGCCTGCTCGCGCATGCGCGCGTCCTTCAGGAGCGACTGGACGACCTGGATCGACAGAAGCAGCAGGGAGGGTGAGACGAAGACGACGCGTGCGCGATGCGCCTTCTGGATGATGTCCTCGAAATTCTCGTGGATTTCGGCGAAGACACTTTCCGACGGCACGAACAGGAAGGCTGTGTCCTGCGTTTCGCCGTGGATGAGGTAGCGTTCCTTGATGTCCTGCACGTGTTTCGTCACATCGCGGCGGAATTGCGCCTGCGCCTGCTTGGCGTCTTCCGGGCGTTCGGCGTTACGGATCAGATTGTAGGCTTCGAGCGGGAATTTCGCGTCGATGACGAGCGGCGGCGCGCCGTTCGGCAGGTGGATCACGCAGTCGGGCCTTACCCCGGTCGAAAGCGTCTGCTGGAAGGAGAAGGCTGTCGCGGGCAGCGCGTCCTGGATGATCGCCTCCATCCGCCCCTGGCCGAAGGCGCCGCGCGTCTGCTTGTTGGCGAGGATGGTCTGCAGTTCCACCACCTGGCCGGAAAGATCGGTGATGGTGCGCTGGGCGCGGTCGATCACGGCGAGGCGCTCGTGAAGCTGGCGCAGGCCGTCGTTCGTGTGCTTGGTGGTATCGGTCATGGTCTGGCCGAGCTTCTGGCCCATGCCGTCGAGGCGTTCATTGACGGCGCGCATCAGGTCCGACTGTCGGCTGCCGAAAACCTCGGCCATCGTCTGCATGCGCCCGGTCATTTCCGATTGCGTGCGCAGCAGTTCCGAAATCCGCTCCTCAAGCTCGTGGGTATGTTCGCTTGCGCGGATTTCCGCCTCCGCGCGGTTGCGGGCCTGCCGCATCACGACAATCAGGAGCAGGGACAGCGCCACGACGGCGAAAAGGCCGAACGCAAGCCCGGCCTCAAGCACGGTCACGGGAAAATTGCCGAATCGAAAGAGAATCACATCCATGGAAACAAATATAGAACAAGTGAGTGGAGGCCGAAAAGGATCGCGCCCCGCCGTCCCCGAGATTCTGCCGCATTGACGATGCCCGCGCTATTTTCTATCTGATGCGCATGACGAAACGCGACATCATCATTCTGCCCGACCCGAAATTGCGGCTTGTAAGCGAGCCCGTGGCTGCGATCGACGACGAGATCCGCCAGCTTGCCGACGACATGCTGGAAACCATGTACGAGGCTCCGGGCATCGGCCTGGCGGCGATCCAGATCGGCATCCCGAAGCGGATGCTCGTTTGCGATGTCGCCAAGGAAGATCAACCGAAAAGCCCGATGGTCGTCATCAATCCGGAAATCGTCTTCGAATCCGATGAGCGTGCGGTCTATCAGGAAGGCTGCCTGTCGATCCCGGAATATTACGAGGATGTCGAGCGTCCGGTGCGCGTCGGGGTGAAATTCCTCGATCGTGACGGCAACAGCCATGAGATCGAGGCCGATGGATTGCTCGCCACCTGTCTCCAGCACGAGATCGACCACCTGAACGGTGTGCTTTTCATCGATTACCTGTCGAAGCTGAAGCGCGACCGGATCGAAAAGAAGTTCATCAAGCAGGCGCGGCAGGCGAAAAGCGGCGCGGCCTGATCCGCCGTTCGAAACGGCGCGCGGTATATCCGGATTGCTAAGGCGTTGATGTTCGCCTGGTTGCGCCGCCTTGCACGCCGGTGTGAACTTCGTTAGCCAGACGGCTTCACGCCAAACGCCCACTCGCATCGGAGCTTTGTTCATGACCCTGCGCGTCGTCTTCATGGGAACGCCGGAATTCTCCGTGCCGACCCTCATGGAAATCGTGGGGCAGGGGTATGACGTCGTCGCCTGTTATTCGCAGCCGCCGCGAAAGGCCGGGCGCGGCATGGAACTCAAACCGTCTCCCGTTCATCAGGCGGCTGAAACGCTTGGCATTCCGGTCTTCACGCCCACTTCGCTGAAGTCGGCGGAGGAGCAGGAGAAGTTCCGCGCGCTTCAAGCCGATGTCGCCGTTGTCGTCGCCTACGGGCTGATCCTGCCGAAGGCGATCCTGGAGGCGCCGGAGCATGGTTGTCTCAATCTCCATGCTTCGCTCCTGCCGCGCTGGCGCGGTGCCGCGCCCATCAACCGGGCGGTCATGGCGGGAGATGAGGAGACAGGCATCGAGGTCATGCGCATGGAGGAAGGCCTCGACACCGGCCCCGTCTGCATGGCGGAAAGGGTGGAGATCGGGCCGGACATGACGGCGGGCGAACTGCACGATCGCTTGTCTGCCCTCGGCGGCGATTTGATGGTGCGCGCGCTTGCCGCCCTTTCGCGCGGTGCGCTCGACGGTGTGCCGCAGCCGCAAGAGGGCGTCACCTATGCCGCCAAGCTCGACAAGGGCGAAACGCGGATTGGCTGGGCAAGGTCCGCGCGCGAAGTTCACAATCACATTCGCGGCCTTTCGCCCTTTCCCGGCGCCTGGTGCGAGGTCGAGGTCGGCGGCAAGGCGGAGCGTGTGAAGATCCTCCGTTCCACGCTTGCGGAGGGCAATGGAGAACCGGGCACGATCGTGGACGACAATCTCACTGTTGCCTGTGGCGAGGGTGCGGTTCGCCTTCTCCAGCTTCAGCGTGCTGGAAAGAAGCCCATGGGCGCGGAAGAGTTCCTGCGCGGGCTTGCGCTTGGCCGCGGAGATCGTTTCCTTTGATCGCGCCCGCAGCTCGGTGTTCAATGGGGCGCGTTGAAACGGATTTTGAAAGGCAGGCCCGTGACGGATGGCATCGAGGCTCCCGACTTCGTGGTAAGACCGGCTGAAGAAGCCGACAGGCACGGCATTCACTCCGTCGTCAACGCCGCCTTCGGCCAGTCGGCGGAGGCCGATCTGGTGGATGGGTTGCGCGGCTGCGGCGCGCTTGTCGTGGAGCTTGTCGCGCAGGATGGGGCCAAGGATATCATCGGCCATGTCGCCATCAGCCGGGTGACAGCGGGCAGCGGGCCGGGCCATCGCCTTGGCATCACCTGCCTTGCGCCCCTGTCCGTCCTGCCCGTCCGCCAGAACCGCGGCATCGGCGCCGCGCTTACCCATTCGGCGGTCGAGCGGCTGAAGGAGATGGGGGAGGATCTCGTCCTCGTCGTCGGCGATCCGGCCTATTACACGCGCCTCGGGTTCGATCCGGGTCTTGCGCGGCAGGTGAAGGGGCCTTATGCAGGCGACGCTTTCATGGCGCTTGCGCTGAGTGATGCCGGTGGCCGAAACCTTCCGGTGGAGGTCGCCTTCGCCACCCCGTTCGAGGCTTTCGAGTAGTTTATCGCCCATGCCCCGCTACAAGCTGACGGTGGAATACGACGGCCGGCCCTTCGTCGGCTGGCAGAGGCAGGCCAACGGGCCGAGCGTGCAGGGCGTTATCGAGCGCGCGATCCTCGCCTTTTCCGGCGAAACGGTGACGATCGGCGGCGCGGGGCGGACGGATTCCGGCGTTCACGCGCTGGGCCAGGTCGCGCATTGCGACCTTGAGAAGGATTGGCCGGCGGAAACGGTCATGAACGCGCTCAACTTTCATTGCCAGCCGGATCCGGTTGCCATTCTCGCCTGCGAAAAGATGCATGAGGGCTTCGACGCGCGCTTTTCCGCGATCCGCCGTCATTACCGCTACCGGATCGTCAATCGCTTTCCCCCGCTCACCCATGAAAAGGGCCTTGCCTGGCACGTGAAGAAGGAGCGCCTCGACGCCGAGGCGATGCACGAGGCAGCCCAGGTCTTCGTCGGCCATATCGACTTCACGACGTTTCGCCATTCCCGCTGCCAGGCGAAAAGCCCGTGGAAGACGCTGGAGCGGTTCGCCGTCTGGCGGGAGGGCGACATCATCCTTGCCGAATGTTCGGCCCGCTCCTTCCTGCATAATCAGGTGCGTTCCATGGTCGGCACGCTCAGGCTCGTGGGTGAGGGGCGGTGGAGCGCGGCGGACGTGCAAAAGGCGCTCGACGCGCTGGACCGCAAGGCCTGCGGCCCCGTAGCTCCCGCCGACGGGCTCTATCTGACGCAGGTCGACTATCGCCCGGCGGAGGCTGACCGCGCATCGCTGGAAGGCTATCTCGCTTCTCTGAAATCCGGTCAGGAAGCCGCTTCGGAAGAAGACGAAGCCTCGGGCTGAACTTCGGCTTCCGGAACCACTTTCCGGTAAAGATGCCACGTCGTATGGCCCAGGATCGGCAGCGCCACGATAAGCCCCAGGAACATCGGCAGCATCGAGACTAGCAGCGTCACGGTGACGATCAGCGCCCAGCCGACCATCGGCGCGGGGCTGGTGACGACCGAGCGCACGCTGGTGATCATCGCGGTGATGAAGTCGACATCCCGGTCGAGCAGCATGGGAAACGAGACGACGGTCAGCGAGAACAGGATGATCGAGATCGCCGCGCCGACGATATTGCCGACAGCCAGGAACATCAGCCCCTCCGGCGTCGTCACGACGACCTCCAGGAACTCGGTAAAGCTCGCGAAGGACTGGAAGCCAAGGAAAAGCGCCAGCAGCAGCCGCACCTGGTACATCCACATGATCTGGACGAAGAGCACGACGAACGCCATCCAGGTGATTTCCCTTCGCCTCTGCTCCCAGATAACGCCGAGCACGCCCGGCCACGTCAGCGGCTTGCCCGCCTCCAGTCTCCGGCTCACCTCGTAAAGGCCGACGGCGATGAACGGCCCGATCATCCAGAAGGCGACGGCAAGCGGATAGGAGAGGTAGCTCATGCCGAGCCACGCCGCCGTGCCGACGACGAGAATGCCGCCCGCCGCATAGACCGCGCCGAAAAAGACGCCGTAAAGGGGGGCGGTGCGGAAATCGCGCATGCCGGCCCCCAGCGCATCGACGATCTCGTTGAAGGTGATGGCGTTCACCCGCGTCGGGTCTGGCCTGCGGGCGATTGCTGCTTCCGCCGGCTTCCCCGGCGCACCGCTTTCGGTGCTCGACATGGCGTTCCTCCGGACCTAGAGCGCTTTCCGACCGGATGGGATCATCCGGTCGATAAGAATTCGCTTCAGAATCAATATCTTGCGGTCGGCTTACGGAGCCGGATTCAATGAGCATATCCTTGTCGCGAAATCCGATTCAGATTTCGCGGGATATGCTCTAGCGTTCTTTATCGTTGCGTTAAGAATGCAGGGGAGGGCGCAAGTATCAAGTCGTAATGAAACGTATGGGATGCGTCTCGAGCCAACTTTGAATCCGCTTACCGGTAGGCGACGGCCTCGCGGATAAGCTTCGTCAGTTCCCCGACCTGCGGACCGGCCTTGCCGCCCTTCCCATGTATCGCAAGCTCTATGCTACCAAGCTCCGGCAGTCCCGCTTCGCGCGCATCGATGAGGGAAAGCCCGGGCGGCTTTCCCTCCAGCGTTCGTGCCGTAACCCCGAGCCCGGCTGAAACCGCTGCCCACAGGCCGGAAAGGCTCGGGCTTGCGAATACGTGCCGCCAGGCGATTTTCTCACGCTCCAGTGCGGCGATCGCCGCCCTTCGGAACATGCAGGGTTCGTCGAAGGCGACCAGCGGAAAAGGCTCCGCCACGTCGCAGGCGTAGCTTGCGGGGCCGATCCAGACGACCTGCCGTTCCTGCAGCACTTCCGCCCGCGCGTTGCCGAGCCTGCCCCATGTCAGCGCAAGGTCGAGCGTGCCGGTGTCAACGGCCTCGACGAGATGCGTCCCACGGTCCACCCGTGCCTCGACGCGGGTTTTCGGGTGCGCGCGCTGAAACCGCGCCAGAAGGTCGGGCAGCCACGTCTCGGCGAAATCCTGGGGAATGCCGATCCTCACCCAGCCTTCGAGCGCCGAAAGCCCGCTGAGCGCCGTGCGCGCCTCGTCGTTCAGGTCCAGCATGCGCCTTGCATAGCCAAGCAGAATTTCGCCCGCCTCTGTCAGGGCAAGGCCGCGTCCCTTCTTCTCAAACAGCGTCTGGCCCACCTGTTCCTCAAGCTTGCGAAGCTGCAGACTGACGGCGGAGGGCGAGCGGCCGACCCGCTCCGCCGCCCTGGCGAAACTGCCAAGTTCGATCCCTGCGACGAAGGTCCGCAGCACATCCATGTCAAGATTGACGGGTGACTCAACCATTTAGTTATTCCAAATTATCAATTTTGGATTACGCGATTTTCAAAATAATCATGCGAAAGCACTATGCCTCCCGTCAAGCGACAAATCACAAGCAGCAAACCGGGAGATCGTCTCATGCCCTTCGTTCACATCCGCGTCGCCGGCCCCAGGCTCTCGCCCGATCAGGTCCGGGAACTGCAGCGCGAGGCCACCGCCCTCATGGCCGGCATCATGCGCAAGAAGCAGGAGCTGACCTCCGTTCTGGTCGAAGGTGCGGAAATCTCCGGCTGGGCAATCGGGGGTGCTGCCGTCCCCGTCGCCGCTCATCTGGACGTGAAGGTCACACAAGGAACGAACACGGAGGAGGAAAAGGCCCGCTTCGTCAGGGCGGCGAACGATCTTCTGAAAAGCGTGCTCGGCTCACAGCTTCCCCTTGCCACCTATGTGGTCGTCCACGAAATTCCCTCCACCGCATGGGGGTATGATGGTCTTACACAAGAAGCGCGGAAGGTAGCTGCGGCTTGAGCTTGAAGGCGCGCGAGCTGAAAATTTTTTGGCTCATATCAGCCGCGTTGCCGCGCGGAAGCGTCGGCATATCCGCCGTTCGCGCATCTCCAGGCAGTTCGGACCGATAAACGACAGCGTGGATTCTCTACTCCGTGGTGTTAATCTTCGGGGCGAAGGAGATGAGACGTGGAGCGCAGGCTTGTCGCCGTTCTGGCCGCCGACGTCGTGGGGTACACGGCCCTGATGGGCGCTGACGAGGCCGGTACGCTCGCGCGCCTCACCAGCCTGCGTGAAGGCTTCCTCGAGCCTTTGATCGACGAGCACCACGGCCGCATCGTCAAGCTCATGGGCGACGGGCTTCTGGTGGAGTTCGCCAGTGTGGTGGATGCGGTTGCCTGCGCCATGCTCTGGCAGGACGGCGTGGCGGAACGGGAGACTGAGGCCGAGGAATTCAGGCGTCTGCGGTTCCGCATCGGCATCAACCTGGGCGACGTGATCGTCGAGGGCGGCGATATCCATGGCGAAGGCGTCAACGTCGCCGCGCGTCTGGAAGCCATGGCCGAGCCCGGCGGCATTTGCATATCCGGCGATGCTTTCCGCCAGATGCGGGGCAGGGTCGAGGCGACGGTTGAGGATCTGGGCGAGTGCGACCTCAAGAACGTCGCCGAGCCGATCCGGGTTTATCGCATCGCGACCGCTGCCGGCGGTGCTGCGCCGGCCGCGGGCGAAGCTTCGGATGCATGGCCGAAACCCGCGATCGCGGTTCTGCCCTTCGCCAATATGTCCGGCGATCCCGAGCAGGAATACTTCTCCGACGGCATCACCGAAGACATCATCACCGCGCTTTCCCATTGGCGCTCCTTTCCGGTGATCGCCCGCAACTCAAGCTTCTCCTACAAGGGCCTGAACGTGCGGGTGCAGAAGATCGCCCAGGAGCTGGGCGCGAGGTATTTGCTGGAAGGCAGCGTGCGCAAGGCCGGTGCGCAGGTGCGCATCACCGCCCAGCTCATCGATGCCAAGAGCGGCCATCACGTCTGGGCCGAACATTACGACCGCCAGCTGGAAGATATCTTCGAGGTCCAGGATGAAATCACCAACCGGATCGCGGCGGTGATCATGCCGGAGCTGGAGCATTTCGAGCATCGCCGCTCCCGGGCCAAGCCGACGCACGATCTCAGCGCCTGGGATTATTACCTAAAGGGCCTGGACGCCTTCTACAATGAGACCTGCGAAGGTACCGCCGAAGCGATCGCCATGTTCGAGGCGGCGACAAATCTGGACCCCGCGTATTGCGACGCCTGGGCAAGGCTTGGCTGGTGCCACGTGCGGCTCATCATGTTCGACTGCGTGGAAGACCGCCAGGCGAGCCTGGCACGCGGATTGGACGCGGCGCGCAAGGCCGTCGCGCTTGATGACAGCTCGGCCCTTGCTCACATGAGCCTGGGTGCCGTGCACATCTGGACCGAGGAAACGGACCTCGGGCTGGCCGAGGCGCAAATAGCGCTGCAACTCAACCCCAATTTCGCCCATGCGGCCATGGCGGTGGGCAATCGCCTTGACCTTGTCGGTCGCGGCGCGGAGGGCATACAGCAGATGGAACGGGGCCTCGCTCTCAACCCGCGCGATCCCGTCCGCTGGCGTTACATGGCCTATCTCGCGCGTGCCTACATCAGCCATGGCGAACCGCAGATCGCCGCCGACTGGGCACGCCAGGCCGTCTTCTTGCGGCCCGACCTGCCGGAGGCCCAGTTTCGCTATGCGATTTGCCTTGCCCATCTCGATCGCGTGGAGGATGCGCGCGCCGCGCTTGAGCGTTGCAGCGCCCTGGACCCGGACTTCGTGGCGAGAAAGGCCAACTGGCGCCCCTATGCGGACGATGACAGAAACCGGCATCTGCTGAGCGGCCTTCGCCGGCACGGGTTGCTGCCGTAAGCGTAGCGACCGGGCAAATCCGTCGTCTTCGCCCCGCCGCCGGGCCGATAGCGACCGCATCCTTGGCGAAACTCCGCAAGCGCGGAAACTGGCAGCCTGCGTTTCTTATTCCCTGCGTCACCCCGCCTCAGCCGTTGTCTCACCCGTTGCCGTCGCCCCATCCTCAGCCGCCACCCCGCGTCCGAGCTGCTGTCCGGTTAAGACTTCGCCTAAGCGGTAAACGTCTTGAGAAACCTGCCAAATTGAACCTTTCCCGGAACCGGACATGGTTTGCGCAGGTCGGCCGCTTCGTTCCCCGGTTGCCCGGCACTGGGAACCGGCAGTGTCCATGCCTACTCCCCAGCGTCATCCCGCCTCTGCCGCTGGCTTACCTGCTGTCGTCGCCCCACCCTCAGTCGTCACCCCGGGCTTGACCCGGGGCCTAATCCACCTCGCCAGATACGACGAGATATCGGCAGTTTCCCGACAACTGCCTACTGCAACCAATGCGGCCCTCACTTGCGGAAACCTCATTGGACCCCCGATATTCGCCGCACTCTCAGTGTCATCCCGCCTCCGAGCGGGAACCAATCCACCTCGCCAATTACGACGAAATATCGGGAGATTTCCGGCATCCCCCTCTGAAATCTGCATCGTCCCCGCATGTTGCACGGTGACTGGGGGCCGGGTCCATGCCCGGGCGAAGACCCGGGTACTGGCGTGACGGCAGGGCGGGGAGACGCTGTGCAAGGAGCCGCTCGAAGTCTTCCTCGCCGGACTACGGCGCTATCGCATGGGGTTACGGCGGCAAAACGCTAGAAGTTGGGAAGGGAGCGTGATCGGCTTCAAGAACTAAACTCGAATCTTCCGCCAAGTTGGGCTATCAAAACTACTAGGTACCGCTGTCATGCGACGCCGGTACCCCTCGGCAGTGTCATTGGTGAAGACATAGCGCCTATTCCGAAGTTTTAAAAAAGAAGGCCATTTTTGCGGCACTGGCCTGACCGATTTTACGTGGACAAGTATGTCCCCGTCATCAGGTATGTCTTGCTTAGGTATAACAGCGTATCGGGTGTGAGTATCTGTGCTATAGTCACGAATTGCTGTGTTTAGTTCGAAGGGTTCTGTTGGTCTAAATTTTTTGTCATTATGTGCAATAGACTTGACATAATCCTTCGAGTCCAAATCACCGAAGTATAGATTTGCCGCGCAGTTCAGAACCTGCTGATGGTTGCATGCGTCGACGTCTAGCGGGTTCGATAGATCAATCCAACCGCTAGAATGTTCGGCCCTATAAACATCTCCGTCAAACAGGATGGCCAGCAATGTGGGTGATAGAGGTAAAAATAGAATGATACCTGCATTGTAGATGCCGAAGCCACTATGCTTAGCATATCGGCGGCTCTGATGCCATCTATTTGCAATTATAGCTGGGTCATCAGAAGTAATAAATGGAGTAGTAGTGGTATTTCTAACGATTCTAACTTTTAGATCATCTACAGATTCCATTGTTTCTGCGAAAATTTGCATAGCTATGATTACGCTATCTCTTATTGCATCTTTCATCGGCGGGTGTTGGAAGCTTGCTCCACCAATAGATGACACTGCAAAAGTCATCTCCGCTGAGCGACGCGCGGCGGCTTCCGTCCGTAGATGCTGCAGATAGGCGAAGCGCCTGAGGGCTACTTGGTGAAATTCGTCAATCGATGCATCTGGCTCATGCAATGATGATACGCATTTGGCGTAACCCCTCTCGACTGATTGTATGGCTTCTTCAAGTTTCTGGTTGCGTCCGTAAAAGTAGTCTTGTGAGCATTGTTTCTTTACAGAGGCATTGAATATTATTCGCATGTTATCTAGGTTAAAAAGATGAATGGCACGCCCTTCTCTGTTAATACTAAAAGGTTTGAAATGAGATTTTGGAACAAAATGCTGATTTTTATTATTTGCCATTTGAAAGAACTTTCAATTTAAGCTGATGAAGCTGATTTTTGATGGTGTTTTCGGTGTAGTAATGCTTGGACATGTGGGGCAGAATTATAATTATTAAATATTATTATAAGTTGTTATAGGGCATACAAATTATGTGGCTTCGTGTAAAGTCTGCCACCATACTCAAATCGCATCTCCCCCTCTAAAACCCCGTCAGTCGCGTTATCGCAGTCCCAATCACCAAACTGATCAGGAAATCGAGCATGACGATGCCGATGGCAAGGCCGACCGTGGCGTCGAGAGCGATGCGCGCCACCATGTAGCGGTAGCGGATGACGATCAGCATGGCGACGAAGCTCAAAAGCAGCATCGCAGACGCCGAGATGATGCCTATCGCATATAAAAGCGCCGGGATCGTATAAGGGATGACGGCGATCAGCGTCGTCCAGTTGCGCGCGACGATGAAGGGCACATAGGCCTGGCCCAGGTTCAGCGGGCGCGCCAGGAAAGCCAGCAGCACGGGCAGGATCACCCAGTCGAGGCCGAAGCCGATGGACTGCGAGAGGAGGTAGACCGCGTCATTGAATTCACCCGCCGGCAATTCGGGATTGGTGAGGATCAACTTGCGTTCCGCCAGAATAGCGATCAGGAACGGCGGCACCAGCAAAACAATGACGAGGAACGACCGCCAGAAGCCGGAAAGGCTGAGGTCGAAGCCCCGCATGCTTTCCGCCCGGCCCAGGAACAGGCCCCAGGAGGCGGAAAGCGACCGCTTTATTTCATCGCCCTGCAGCAGCATCCGCGCGTCGCTTGCCTTTCCTTCATTTGGGCCTTACCGGGCCGGAAAATAGCCTTCGAGGAACCTTCGGTAGATATTTGCAAGCCGGTCGAGATCGGCAACCGCCACACGCTCGTCCACCTGGTGCATGGTCTTGCCCACTAGGCCGAATTCCACCACGGGGCAGTAATTCTTGATAAAGCGCGCGTCCGACGTGCCGCCCCCGGTCGAAAGTTCCGGCTCCCGGCCGGTTTCCGTTCGGATCGCCGATGAAAGCATGTTTATCAGCGCGTCGTCGCGGGTCAGGAAGCTGTCGCTGCCGTCGCGCGAGAATTCGACCTTCCAGTCGAGCCCTTCGGGCGCGGCATCGTTCAGCGTTTCGCTCACCCGCGCTTTCAGCGTCTCGAGCGACCATTGGTCGTTGAAGCGGATGTTGAAGCGCGCGAAGGCGCTTGCCGGGATGATGTTGCTGGCCGGATTGCCGACATCGACCGTGGTCACCTCAAGGTTCGAGGGCTGGAACCGCTCGTTGCCGTCATCCAGATGCAGCGCATCGAGTGCGGTAAGCAGGCTCACGAGGCCGGGTATCGGGTTTTTCGCGAGATGCGGATAGGCGACATGGCCCTGTGTGCCCGTCACGGTGATTTCGCCGGTCAGCGAGCCGCGCCGGCCAACCTTGATCGCGTCGCCGAGCTTTTCCGGGTTGGTCGGCTCGCCGACGATGCAGGCGTCGAACCTGTGGCCCTGAGCTATCGCCCATTCCAGCAGCTTCACGGTGCCGTTCACCGCCGGGCCTTCCTCGTCGCCGGTAATCAGAAACGAGATCGTGCCGCCGAAATCCGCCCCCCGCGCGGCTCCCCTATCGGCAACGAACTCCAGCGCGGCGGCGGCGAAAGCGGCGACGCCGCCCTTCATGTCCGCCGTGCCCCGGCCGATCATCTCGCCGTCGCGGATTTCGCCTGAAAACGGAGGGGCGCTCCACTTCGCCTCGTCTCCGGGCGGCACGACGTCCGTATGGCCTGCGAAAACGAAATGGGGGTGGTCGGAGCCGATTGTCGCGAAAAGGTTTTCCACGTCCGGCGTGCCTTCGTCTGAAAAGACGGGCCGGGAGACGGTAAAACCCGCCTCGCTCAAGGTTTTGTCGAGGAAGGCGAGCGCGCCACCTTCCTCAGGCGTGACGGAGGGGCAGCGGATCAGCTCGCGGCAAAGCCGTGCGGCGGTGGAAAGCGTTTCGGACATCGGCGTTGAAAGCCTCGGCTGCGGAGTGTTCGATCAGGTCTTGCCGGGCCTTTGCCAGCGCGAATTTGCATAAGGGCCGTAACGGTTCGGCCTGTCTTCGCCGGGGATCAGCCCGAGCGCGATTATAAACAGCACATTGATGATGGGGAGAAACACCAGAATGGCGAGCAGCCCCGTCAGCCCCCGGTCCTGCAGCCGCTTGATGACGAGCGCCAGTTCCACCCATTGCACGGCGAAAAGCAGGATGGGGATAAGCGCGTTCGATTCCACGAAATCGGCAAGCGCCAGTTCCTCTATCCCGCCCGAAAAGTCGATCGTGCGGATCCAGATGTTGAAGGGAATGCCCATCAGCGCCCAGACGAGGGCAAAGCCCAACCAGTAGGGTTCGCGTGAGACGCGGCCGATCGGGTTGAAGAGGAGCCAGAGCACGCTGGGCGGGCCGGGGTGCGGTTGAGGTTGGGACATGGCCGGTCTTTATCACTCGGAGCGGTCGGGGGTAAAGCTGTCTCAGCCGAAGTAGGCACGGCGCGAATGCCGATCAAGCGCCTTTACCGGCTGACTTTTCGAATTGTGCCAGCTTTCTTGGAATTTCTTTCGCCAGCCAGTCGAGCACGCATCTCACTGTCGCGCGGGACTTGAGGTCCTCATGCACGACCAGCCAGAGCGGGCGGGTGACGGATATCGCAGGCTCGGCGGGCTCAAGCTCGCGGTGGGCCGCGATCGTCGCCAGCGGCAGCATGGCCGCGCCTAGCCCCGCGCCTGCGGCCTGGGCGATGCCTTGAAGCGAACTTATCCTCGCAATGGGCTCGCCATCGTAGACTTCCCGGATTTTCCGGATTTCGGGAAGGTCGTCGAGATCGCGCTCATAGGCGATGAAATGCTCCGGCTCTGTCTCCCGACGGGCTGCAAGTGCGAATTCGACCTCTCCGATCTTGCGGGCGGCGAGCTTTCCCCGCTCGGGGCGGGCGAGGCGGATCCCAATATCCGCTTCTCTAAGGGCAAGGCTTGCCGTCTCGTTGGAAGGCACAAGCTCCAGCGTGATGTCCGGGTGGCGGGCGACGAACTCCGGCAGGAGGGGGGCGATCAGCGTGTCGATCACGAAGGAGACGCTGCTGACGCGCACAAGGCCGCGAAGGAATTCAGAATCACCTTTTTGACCCATCAGGGAATTTTCCATCGCGAGTGCGGAATTGACCACGACGCTCCCTTTCGCGGTGGGTGTCAGGCGGCGGTTCCGGCGGGTAAACAACGTTGCGCCCGCGCGTTCCTCCGCTGCCGCAAGACGCCGCGAAACCGTGGTTTCATTGACGTTCAGCGCCTTCGCGGCGGCGGAAAGCGTGCCTTTCCGCGAAATCAGCAACACCAGATTATAGTCGTCCCATGTCAACATACCTGCATATTTGCAGGGTTACTCCGCAATATCGAGAGGTTTATTTGCGAATTTGCAGGATTATCATCGGAGCAGGATCTGAAAATCTGCGGGAAGTGGAGCCTAAGCACATGATATCAAATGAGAATTCAGAGCCGAAAACCCTTCTGGATATGGCGAGCAAGGGCACCTGGGTCCGCCCGGAAAGCGGTGTCGCGGTTATCATCATCGATGCTCAGGGCGAGTATCTCGATGGCAAGTTGCCGCTCTCCAGCATTGAAAAATCTCTGAATGAAATCAGAAAGTTAAGAGATTTCGCGGTATCCGAAGGCTGGCCTGTGGTCCACATTCGCCATGTCGGTCAGCCGGGCGGTCTCTTCGATATCGAAGGCCCGGGCGGTGCCTTTCTGGATGTCGCGGAACCTCGCGAGGGCGAAGCGGTGGTAGACAAGCGCCTGCCGAATTCCTTCGCCGGCACGGAACTCAATAAGCTATTGAAGGAGAAAGAAATTTCTACGCTCATCGTCGCCGGTTTCATGACGCATATGTGCGTTTCGGCGACCGTGCGCTCCGCCCTCGACCACGGATATGCCTCGGCGGTGATCGCCGATGCCTGCGCCACCCGTCCGCTTCCAAGCTACGACGGCGGCGCCGTGTCGGCGGAAGATCTGCACCGCGCCGCCCTTGCCGGCCTGGGGGATCGCTTCGCGCATATCCTGCCGAATGTTTCAAGTCTCTGATATCAAATAAAAAAGGCCGCACCGGATGGCGCGGCCTTCGAACCCGAAATCGGGTAATCAGTCCCGCAGCAGGTCGTTGATCGACGTTTTGCTGCGCGTCTTTTCGTCCACCCGCTTCACAATCACCGCGCAATAAAGGTTCGGCCCCGGCGTTCCGTCCGGCAGAGGCTTGCCCGGCAGCGAGCCCGACACGACGACGGAATAGGGCGGAACCTCGCCCATGAAGACCTCGCCCGTCGTGCGGTCGACGATCTTGGTCGACGCGCCGATGAAAACGCCCATGGAAATCACGGAGCCTTCGCCCACCTTCACGCCCTCGACGATTTCCGAGCGCGCGCCGATGAAACAATTGTCCTCGATGATGACGGGGCCGGCCTGGAGCGGTTCAAGCACGCCGCCGATGCCGACACCGCCGGAAAGATGCACGTTCTTGCCGATCTGCGCGCAGGAGCCGACCGTCACCCAGGTGTCGACCATGGTGCCTTCATCCACATAGGCGCCGAGGTTCACGAAGGACGGCATCAGGATGGCGTTCTTGCCGATGAAGGCGGAGCGGCGGACGATGCTGCCCGGAACGGCGCGAAAGCCCGCATCCTCGAATTCCGAGGCGCTCCAGCTGTCGAATTTCGAAGGCACCTTGTCCCACCAGACGGCCTGGCCCGGCCCGCCCTTGATGACTTCCATCGGGTTCAGCCGGAAAGACAGGAGCACGGCCTTCTTCGCCCACTGGTTCACCACCCATTCGCCGCCCTTCTTTTCCGCCACGCGCAAGCGTCCGCGGTCGAGAAGATCGAGCGTCGTCTCCACGGACTTGCGGATTTCGCCGGTCGTGCGGGTGTTGACGGAATCACGGTTCTCGAAAGCGTCGTCGATTACGGCCTCGAGCTTGGCAAGGTCGACTTGGTTGGTCATGGGCAGGCGTTCCCGTCAATGTGGCGGTTGAAATTGTGCGGACTAGGTCATGGACCCATAAATAAGGTTGGAATGGCGCTAAAACGGCAAAGAGATGCAAGGAGAAGCGCGCGGGGCGGGTCGGCCACCCGATCAAGCGGTTCGACGAAGCAGATCAAAGCCGTTTGCGCGTCCTCTTAGGATATGGCGGATTTGCCCGGCAACGTCGTTGTAAGCCTTTGAAAACCGGACGGTTTCCTGCAGGCGCGCGCCTCGTATCCGAACAAATCCGCTCATACCATTTCAATCTTACTTATGGGTCCATGACCTAAGCCGGACCGGTGAAATGTGTCAACCGGACAATACGCCATTGCGCGGCAGCGGGCGTAATTTCACCCCGTTGCGCAGAGAGCCGCCTTTCGGTTGTTGCATAAGTTTGCACTGACCGGCTATCGAGAAGCTCAGCCCTTCCGCCTCGAACGGTTCCATTCCAAACACAGGCCCGCCAGATGGATCTCTGGATCCCGATCACGATCGCCGCCGCCTTTTGCCAGAACCTCAGGTCCGCGCTGCAAAAACACCTGAAGGGAAAGCTCGGCACAACCGGCGCGACTTTCATCCGCTTCGGCTACGGCTTTCCTTTCGCGCTCGTCTATCTGGCCGGGCTGAATCTCGTGGCGGGTTACCCGTTACCGTCCCCGAATATGGATTTCATCATCGGCGGAGCAATCGGCGGCATTTGTCAGATAATCGCGACGTTTCTGCTCGTTTATCTGTTTTCCTTTCGCAATTTCGCGGTCGGAACGGCCTATTCGAAGACCGAGCCGGTGCAGGCGGCGGTCTTCGGGCTCCTGATCCTGGGGGAAACCGTCACGCCGGCCGGGGTGCTGGCGATCATCGTCGGTGTTGCGGGCGTTATTCTGATTTCCGTTGCGCAAGCGCCGTTGAACGCGCGGAATGTGGTTTCCTCGCTTGCCGGAAAGCCTGCGTTCTTCGGCCTGGCATCGGCGGCGTTCTTCGGTATTTCGGCGGTGAGCTACAGGGCAGCGTCGCTATCTCTCGGCGGGCCGAATTTCCTGATGCAGGCCGCATTCACGCTTGCCTATGTCACCGTTTTCCAGACGATCGTCATGGCACTTTGGATGCGCTGGCGCGAGCCGGAACAACTGGCGGCAAGTGGCGCGAACTGGCGGGCGGCCATTATCGTCGGCCTTTTCGGCGTACTCGGTTCCGCCGGCTGGTTCACCGCGATGACCTTGCAGAAGGTGGCCTATGTTCGCTCGCTCGGGCAGATCGAGCTGGTCTTCACTTTCCTGTCGTCCTGGCTCGTTTTTCGGGAGCGGATCGTCTTTCAGGAAATCGTTGGCTGTGTGCTGATCGTGCTTGCTATCCTGATCATCATGCTGGTGGCTTGATGCTCTTGTCGGGCGTGGCCCCGAGTGCGCCCAGGATAGCTTGCAGAAAGCCGGCCAGGTGATCCGTTACGAAATCGACGTGGGGCGCATCGCCGCCCTCCATTTCCCATGCCTCGCGGAAAACCTCGCGTGTGCCCTGCGGGACGACCAGAACTGTGCGCATGCCGAGCCGATGCGGCACCGCCAGATTGCGCGAGAGATCTTCGAACATGGCCGAGCGGGCCGGTGAAACGCCGGTCTTTTTCAGGAAAAGGTCGTAGGTTTCCCTGTTCGGTTTCGGCAGCAGGCCCGCGGCAACGATATCGAAGATGTCTTCGAACTCATCGGTCACGCCGAGGCTTGCAGCCGTGCGTTCGGCATGCGGACGGTCGCCGTTGGTGAAGATGAACTTTCGTCCCGGCAATGCGGCGATCGCCTTGCCAAGCTCCGGGTCCGGCGTTACCGGCGAATAATCTATGTCGTGGACGTAATTCAGGAACTCGTCCGCATCGATCCTGTGTTCTTCCATCAGGCCGCGCAATGTGGTGCCGTAATCCCGGTAAAGCTCTTTCTGCTTGCGCCGGGCATCTTCCTTGGCGATGCCGAGAAGCTTGGAGACGTAAGTCGATATGCGTTCGTCGATCTGCGAAAACAGGTTCACATGCGCCGGGTAAAGCGTGTTGTCGAGATCGAAAATCCAGGCCTCAACGCCCTTGAATGTGCGCAGGTCGGAAAGATGCGCATGCCGGCCTTCGCCGGCGATGGGGGCGATTTCGTCGTTCACGGGCGGATCAGCGTTCCCGCGCCATGTTCGGTGAAAAGCTCCAGAAGCACCGCATGGGCAACCTTGCCGTTCAGGATGACGACGCCTTCCACGCCGCGCGACAGCGCCTCGATGCAGGTTTCCACCTTTGGGATCATTCCGCCGGAAATCGTACCGTCCTCGATCAGTTCCTGGGCCTGCGAGACCGTGAGTTCCTTGATGAGCTTGCCATCCTTGCCGAGCACGCCCGGAACGTCGGTCAGGAAGAGGAGGCGTTTGGCGTTGAGCGCGCCGGCAATGGCGCCCGCGAAGGTGTCGGCGTTGATGTTGTAGGTTTCGCCGTCCCGTCCCGGCGCGACGGGTGCGACGACCGGAATGAGCTCCTCTTTCATGACGAGCTTCAAAACCGTCGGATTGATCTCCGTGGGCTCTCCGACGAAGCCGAGATCGAGAATCTGCTCGATCGCGGAATTCGGGTCGCGCACGCGCCGGTGAAGTTTTTCGGCGGTGACCAGGTTGCCGTCCTTGCCGCAAAGGCCGACCGCGCGGCCGCCTTCCGTATTGATAAGGTTGACAATTTCCTTGTTGATCGAACCTGCCAGCACCATCTCGACGACTTCGACGGTGGCCTTGTCGGTCACGCGCAAGCCGCCCTTGAACTCGCTCTCGATGCCAAGGCGTTTGAGCATGGAGCCGATCTGCGGGCCGCCGCCATGCACGACTACGGGCATGACGCCCGACTGGCGCAGCAACGTGATGTCCCGCGCGAACGCCTGGCCCAGCTCCGGATCGCCCATGGCGTGCCCGCCGTATTTCACGACGACCACCTGATCGTCGTAGCGCAGCATGTAAGGCAGCGCTTGCGAAATCACGTGAGCGGAATTATGCGGATCGTTCGTGGGCATGGCTACTCTGGTTACTGGCCCGTGGCCGGACTTGAGAATAACAGGATCAGGCGCTTTGCCTGATGACGCAAGTGGATCTACGCTTCGCTCTATAGCCGGTTTGGGCGGCGCGCTCAATCAACCGCCGAGGATCGCGACAAGGCGGGCGACTTCCGCCTTGAGTTCGGCAATGCCCCAGCCTTTTTCAGACGAGGTCGCCAGAATGACCGGATGTGCGGCGGGCCGCCTGGCGATTTTCCTGGCCGTTTCCTCCTTGAGCCGCGCAACGGCGGGCGGCTTGATCTTGTCAGCCTTGGTAAGAACGATCTGGTAGTTCACCGCCGCCTTGTCGAGCGTGGTCATTGCGTCCTCGTCGTTCTTCTTGATGCCGTGGCGCGCATCGATGAGAAGAAAGACACGGGCCAAGCTCGGCCGCCCCTTGAGATAGGCGAAGACAAGCTCCGTCCATGCATCGACCATGCCCTTCGGCGCTTCGGCATAGCCGTAGCCCGGCATGTCCGTTATCGCGAGCGTGGCTTCCGGCGGCGCGAAGAAATTGAGCATTTGCGTGCGCCCGGGCGTGTTGGATGTGCGCGCAAGCCCCTTTCTCCCGGTGAGTGCGTTGATCAGGCTCGACTTGCCGACGTTGGAACGTCCCGCAAAGGCTATTTCGATCGGGCCTGTCGGCGGCAGCTGGCCGATCTCGGCCGTGCTGGTGACGAAGTCCCAGGGTTTGGCGAACAGCAGGCGGCCTGCTTCGATATCGGTTTCGGTGTAGTCGAGTTCGTCTTCCATAGTTCGCCTTTTATCGGCACGCGGGGTGCGCGTCGAGCGCCTTCCGCTTGTCGGCCTCAGCCTTCCTTCGCCGCCCGTTCGAGCATGGCGAGATCCGCGCCGCGAATCGCATCCATGTGCCTCGTGATCTTGCCGACGGGCCAGTTCCACCAGGCGATTTTGAGGAGCGTTTCGACAATCTCGAGGGGAAAGCGGTAGCGGACGATGCGCGCCGGATTGCCGGCGACAACGGCAAAGGCCGGCACATTGCCCGCAACAACGCTGCAGGCGCCGATAATCGCACCATCGCCGATCGAGACACCCGGCAGGACCGTCGCGTCGCGGCCGATCCACACGTCGTTCCCAACATGCGTGTCGCCCCGATATCCTTCCGCGTATGTCGCCGGGTCGAAGCCTTCGGCCCAATCCTCGCTGAAGATGTTGAACGGGAAGGTCGAAAAACCGGACGTCACATGATTGGCACCGTTCATGATGAAATGGCAGCCTGTGGCAAGCGCGCAGAACCGGCCGATGACCAGACGGTCTCCTACGAAATCGAAATGGTAGAGCACATTGCGGCTCTCGAAATCCGCCGCGTGGTCGGGGTCGTGATAATAGGTGTAGTCGCCGACGATGATTGTCGGCTTTGTGATGACGGTCTTCAGAAAAACGGTATGGGATTCGCCGTTGAGTGGATGGCGATTTTCCGGATCGGGACCGGGCATGGGTTCTCCAATGAGCCTTTTATTCTGAAACGCTGGTTGCGGCTATCTGCATCCAGCCGCTGTTCGCGAGGGAAAGTTCCCTCAGGCTCAGTGGATCATCGTCCCGGTTCTCCGGTTTTGTTGTCCAGAGGCGGCTACAAGAGCCGCCTCCAGATTCTTCAAGTCGGTCAGCTCTTGTCCTCGACCGGGGCCTTCTTCTTGAAGGTCGATCGCAGATTGTCCCAAAGCTCCACTTTCACGCCCTGCCTGCGCATGATGACGTATTGCTGCGCGATCGAGAGCGAGTTGTTCCAGGCCCAGTAGATCACGAGACCTGCAGGGAAGGATGCCAGCATGAAGGTGAAGATGACCGGCATCCAGGTGAAGATCATCTGTTGCGTCGGGTCGGTCGGCGCGGGGTTCATCTTCATCTGGACGAACATCGTGATGCCCATGATGAGCGGCCAGATGCCGAGCATCAAAAACTGTGGCGGGTCCCAGGGTATTGCGCCGAACAGGTTGAACAGGGACGTCGGATCGGGGGCAGACAGATCCTGGATCCAGCCGAAGAACGGCGCATGGCGCATTTCGATCGTGACGAAGAGCACCTTGTAGAGCGAGAAGAAAACCGGGATCTGGATCACGATCGGCAGGCAGCCGGCCAGCGGGTTGATCTTCTCTTTCTTGTAGAGCTCCATCAGCGCTTGTTGCTGCTTTTGCTTGTCGTCCTTGTACTTGTCACGGATTTCGGTCATCTGCGGCTGCACGAGCTTCATCTTGCTCATGGAGACGTAAGACTTGTTGGCAAGCGGGAAGAAGATGAGCTTCACCATGACCGTGACGAGCAGGATGGCAACGCCGAAGTTTCCGACCAGCTTGAAGAGCCAGTCGATGACGAAGAACATCGGCTTCGTCAGGAAGTAGAACCAGCCCCAATCGATCAGCAGGTTGAGCTGCTTCACGCCGACGCTTTCCTCATAAGCATCGAGCAGGGTCTTCTCCTTGGCGCCGGCAAAGAGATTCGATGACGTCTCGCCGCTCGCGCCGGGGGCCACTTCAATCGCATCGCCCAGATAGTCCGTCTGGAAGTTGTCCGCCCCCTGGACGTAGGAAAAGCGCGGCTGGAACGAGGAACCGGGCGTGGGGATAAGCGTCGCCGCCCAATATTTGTCGGTGATGCCGAGCCAGCCCTGATCCACACGCTCGGGCCGGATGTCGCCGTCGTCCTGAAGGTCCTTGTAATCGACCTCGCGCAGCCCCTCCTCGCCGAATACGCCGATGAGACCTTCGTGGAGAATGTAAAAGCCGGTGGTTTTCGGTGTGCCGTGCCGGGAGAGAAGGCCGTAGGGGTAAAGGGTGACAGCTTCTTGCGAGCTGTTTTGCACCGACTGGGCAACGGAGAACATGTAGTTCTCGTCGATTGAGATCGTGCGTGTGAAAACGAGGCCCTCACCGTTGTCCCACGTGAGCGTGACCGGCGAAGAGGGTGTAAGCTTCACGCCTTCGGGCGCGCTCCAGACGGTATCCGGGCCGGGCAGGGAAACGCTCGCGCCCTGGTCGGCGACCCAACCGTAATCGGCGTAATATGGACGTGGCGAGCCCTTGGGCGAGAAAAGGACGATTGTCGGGCTCTGCGGATCCACGGTCTCGTGGTAGTCCTTGAGGCGCAGATCGTCGATCCGTCCGCCAGTGAGGTTGATGGAACCGGACACGCGAGGCGTGTCGACCTCGACGCGGGGGGTCGCGGCGAGCGCGGCGTCGCGATTGACAGCCGCCGCCGCGCCTTCGCCCGCGCTGGGTGCCGAGGCCTGACCGCCGCTGGCGCCGGGTGCCGGGGCCTGTGCGACGCTCTGGGTCTGCGCGGCCTGTTCCTCGGCCTGCTGCTGTGCAATCTGGCGCTCGCGTTCGATGCGGGGCTGAGCGACGAAATACTGCCATCCCAAAAGGACGATCAACGACAACACGATTGCGAGGATGGTGTTCCGGTTTTCAGCCATCGGTCTCGTTCATCCTTTCGAACGGCGCTGAATCAATGAATGGAATTTCGTTCGGAGGCGGTCTTCGGCCTTTTGCGGCTTCCGGATCGGTTCGCATCGGCCCGCGTGCGCGGGTTTTTCAACGCGGCGGCCAATTCGTCGACCATGACCTTAAAGTCCGCCTCGAGCGCACCCTGACGCCCGATAAGGACATAGTCGATACCCGGCCGCGCGCAATGGGCCACTTCGCGTATCGCCGCCCTCAAGCGGCGCTTGACCCGGTTGCGCACAACGGCGTTGCCCACCTTTTTCGTCACGGTAAAGCCAACCCGCGCTCTCCCGGCCTGCCGGTTCTGCGCCGCATCCCGCTCGATCGCCTGTAGCACAAAAGCGCGCCGAGCCAGCCTGCCGCCCTTGGCGACGGCAAGAAACTCGGAGCGCTTTTTCAGTACCGGCAACGCGGCTTTCGCGGGATCGCCATTCACGAGCTATCCCTCCGCGCAAAATAGATCGAGCTGGCCTGCTCAGGCCGAGAGCTTCTTGCGGCCCTTGGCGCGGCGGCGCGCCAGCACCTGACGGCCGTTCTTGGTCGCCATGCGCGCGCGAAAACCATGGCGGCGCTTCCGGACGAGACGGCTCGGCTGATATGTACGCTTCATTGTTCGATCCCCGCGCTCCGAGCGCGGCCCTTATTGCGAATTGTCCTGCTTGGAAAGCGTCCGTGCACCGGTGGCGCCCGGCCCCGATTGGAAGCCCGACGGACGGCAAGTCCCGATCGTGCGCGCTTATACGGGTGGCGGAAGGCGAAGTCAATGCGCTGCAAGCCGCAGGCCTCTGGCCGAGGCTTTCACGGGCGCTTGAGTGAATCGCAAACCTCAATCAATTCAGGGTGAAGCGCCGGATTTTCGTTCCGTCATTTCCTAGATTGCCCGCATATCAATGCTCTTTCCCGCAGGGGTGAGGCAGTAAACCTACAGGCATCCGGAGCCGAAGCATGAACGGACCGTCCGCAAGTAACAACGGCCACGCGGCAAGGGCGAAACTTTCCCGGCGCGGCTTCATCGCGGGCGTCGCGGCTGGCGGATTTGCACTGGCGGTGCCAGCTCGCGCCCTGGCGGGCGCCGATGACAGCGCCTGGACGTCGCTTCTTGAGCGATACGTCGTCTCGTCGGAAGATGGCATCAACCGGGTGCGCTACGCCGCCTTCAAGCGTGAGGCCTACGGCGAACTTTCCGCTTATTTGCGGGAAATGCAGCGGGTGAGGGCTTCCTCGCTCGGGCGTGCGGATCAATTCGCCTTTTGGGTCAACCTCTATAACGCGGAAACCGTGCGGGTGGTGCTTGAGCATTATCCGGTGCGCTCGATTCGCGACATAGACCTGGGTGGTGGGTTGTTCACCAGCGGCCCCTGGAGGAAGAAGCTGCTCGTCGTGGAAGGGCGTCAGCTTTCGCTCGACGATATCGAGCATGAAATCCTTCGCAAGGATTTCGGCGACAAGCGGGTGCATTACGCGGTCAATTGCGCATCGATCGGCTGTCCCAACCTGCAGCGCCAGGCCTTCGCCGGCTCGAGGCTGGATGCGATGCTGGATGCCGGCGCGACCGGCTATATCAATCATCCGCGTGGCGTGAACGTGGCAAACGGGCGAATTACGGCGTCGAAGATCTACAGCTGGTTTTCCGAAGACTTTGGTGGCAAACCGGACCTGATCGGCCATTGGCGCAACTATGCTCGCTCCGAACTCGCTTCGAAGCTCGACGAGACGCAGCGCATTTCCGACTATGTTTACGATTGGGGCCTTAACGATGCAGGTTGAACGCGGCCGCACTGCGAAGCCCCGCGCGGAGGAGCATATGATCGACCCGTCCGACCTGCCATCGCGGGAGGGCATCTGGCCGAAGTTCAGGCGGTGGGCGCCGATCTGTGCGATCGTCCTGCTGATGGCCGTGGGATTTCAGCAGGGCTGGCACGAGCATCTGACGCTTTCCAACCTCATACGCGAACGCGCCCGGCTGGTCGGCATGGTAGAGGGCAATCTGACGGTTGCGATGCTCACATACATGGCGGTCTATGTCGCTGCGGTCGCACTTTCCTTTCCCGGCGCGTCGTTCCTGACGATACTGGGTGGCTTCCTGTTCGGGTGGCTGGCAGCAGGCACGATAACGGCGGTTGCAGCCACCATCGGCGCCTGCCTTATCTTCCTCGCCGCGCGCAGTTCGCTGGGGAATGCGCTGAAAGACAAGGCCGGCCCGTTCGTCAACCGCCTTTCCGACGGATTTCGCGAGGACGCATTTCACTATCTTCTGTTCCTCCGGCTGACGCCGATTTTTCCGTTCTGGCTCGTGAATATCGCGCCGGCGCTGTTTCGCGTTGCATTGCCGACTTATGTGGGTGCGACATTCTTCGGCATCCTGCCAGGCACCTACGCCTATTCCTTTGTTGGCGCCGGTCTCGATAGCGTGATCGAAGCGCAGGAAGCCGCCAACCCGGGATGTGGCGCAGCAGGAACATGCCGGATCGATGTGTCCGCGCTGGTGACCAAGGAACTCGTGCTGGCCTTCGCCGCACTCGGCATCGTCTCGCTCATTCCGGTTGCCCTCAAGAAATGGCGAGCCGCGAAAAAGGCCCGAAAAGATTAGACACACATGCGCTGGCCGCGAACATCTGACTTGAGGTCGGGTTCATACCGAAGGGAGACTGCATGGCACGGGTTCTGACACCCGATATCTGCGTGATCGGAGCCGGGTCTGGCGGACTGACC
Source organism: Hongsoonwoonella zoysiae (assembly GCF_013266695.1). GTDB lineage: Bacteria > Pseudomonadota > Alphaproteobacteria > Rhizobiales > Stappiaceae > Hongsoonwoonella > Hongsoonwoonella zoysiae. Next base: position 37,436 of record NZ_JABRXF010000001.1, on the reverse strand, counting down.
GTTGCGGCAGCGGCGGCTGCCTTCGGCGTCGACGTCGTTCTCATCGAAAAGGGAAGGATGGGAGGCGATTGCCTGAATTTCGGCTGCGTTCCCTCCAAGGCATTGATTGCTTCCGCGCGCCGCGCGCAGAACGCCAGGACAGGCTCGCAACTCGGTGTGAGTACGGACGGCGTGAACGTGGACTTTGCCCGCGTGCACGAACACGTTCATTCCGTCATAGCGGCGATCGCCCCGCATGATTCGGTGGAGAGATTCGAGGGGCTCGGTGTTACCGTTATCCAGGAAACGGGGAAGTTCCTTTCGAACGATACGGTGCAGGCGGGCGAGACGACGGTCAAGGCCCGCCGTTTCGTTATAGCGGCAGGGTCGCGCGCCGCCATTCCGCCGATACCCGGACTGGCCGAAGTTCCTTATCTCACGAACGAAACGATCTTCGATCTCACAGACTGTCCGCAACATCTGATCGTGATCGGCGCGGGCCCGATCGGCCTGGAGCTTTCACAGGCGCATCGCCGCCTCGGGGCCGAAGTCACCATTGTGGAAGCGGATCGCGCGCTTGCGCGCGAAGACCCCGCGGCTGCGGCTCTGGTTGTCGAAAAACTGCGCGGTGAAGGCATCGATCTTCTTGAAAACGCGGCCGTCAAGCGGGTTTCGGGTGCTCAAGGCGATGTTCGTATCATCGTCGAAGGAGACGGCGGAGAGCGCGAAATAAGAGGCTCGCATTTGCTGGTGGCGACCGGCCGCAAGCCGAACACCGATACGCTTTCCCTGGAAAACGCAGGAATTGCGTATGAGCGAAGCGGGATCACCGTCGACAAGGGATTGCGGACATCGAACCGCAAGGTATTCGCGATAGGCGACATTGCGGGGGGGCTTCAGTTCACCCATGTCGCGGGATACCAGGCGGGCCTTGTCATTCGCTCGATCCTGTTTCGCCTGCCCGTTGCCTATGATCCTGACATCATCCCGCTGGTCACCTACACCGATCCGGAAATCGCGCATATCGGCCTGGATGAGGAGGAGGCGCGAAAGCGCTACGGCAACAAGGTGAAGGTGCTGAAAGCGGAATTTTCACAAAACGACCGTGCGCAAACCTCCCGTTCGACGGAAGGGTTCGTGAAACTCGTCGTGGGTGCGCGAGGTAGGCTGTTGGGGGCGGGTGCCGTGGGCCCCTCGGCCGGGGAGATCATGAACCTCCTGTCGCTTGCCGTCGGCCGCAAGATGAAAGTCGGTCATCTTGCCGGCATGGTCTCGCCCTATCCCTCTCTCAGCGAAGCCGTGAAGCGGGCCGCGATATCCTATTATTCGCAAGCGCCTAGCAACCCCTGGATTCGGCGCGTGATAGGCTTTCTTGCCAAGTTCGGTTAAACTGGACCAGCTCGCGGCGGGTATTTGAACACCTTGGAGACGGCAGAACGTGAACGATGGCGAGGCCAATGCAAGGTCTATGAAGAGCGGAGATCAACCGGTACAGGAAACGCCCGAAGATACGATGCGGCCCACGCCGGAGGAAAAGAGGCGGAACTGGGCGGGGCTTTCGGGAAAGCTCCTTATTCTGACGATCCTGTTCGTGATGTTGAGCGAGGTGATGATCTATGTCCCGTCCATCGCGAATTTCCGCAATAACTGGCTTAACGAACGCCTGACGACGGCAGGCGTTGCGGCGTCGGTTCTGACCGAAACGAACACGCTCGCCCCCCGGCTGCAGGAAGAACTGCTGCGCGCGACCGGTGCGGTGGCCATCTCGCTCGATGAGGGCGACCGCCGCCGCTTGATCGCGCGAAGCGATGCTCAGCTTGAGATCGACAGCACCGCGGATATGAGCGTGATGTCGCCGCCGCGCGCCATCGGGGAAAGCTTCGAAATTCTGCTCGGCGACGGCAGCGGTCTGATGCGCGTTATCGGGCGCAGCCAGATGGGCTCCGGCGAGCGGGTGGACATGGTTCTGCCCGAAAAGCTGCTTCGCGACGACATGCTTGCGTTTTCCGTGCGCATCCTGGGCCTGTCGCTCTTCATTTCCGCGATCACCGCGACGCTCGTCTATTTCTCGCTGCGCTGGCTTTTCCTCAGACCGATGCAGCGCCTGACGCGTTCGATGGCCCGGTTTGCCGAGGCGCCAGACGATGCGTCGCGCATCATCGTGCCGTCCGGCCGAAAGGATGAACTGGGCGATGCCGAAACCCGCCTCGAGGCGATGCAGCGCGCGCTCAAGGATACGCTCAACCAGCAACAGCATCTTGCTGATCTTGGACTTGCCGTTTCCAAGATCAATCATGACCTGAGAAACCTGCTTGCCTCCGCGCAGCTTTTTTCCGAAAGGCTCGAGGCGAGCCCCGATCCGACCGCCAAGCGAATCGCGCCGAAAATCATCGCGGCGCTCGACAGGGCAATCGGCTACACGCAGTCGGTGCTTGCCTACGGCAGTACGCGCGAAGCGCCACCCCAGCGCAGGCTGGTGCGCTTGAGACGCGTTGTCGACGATGTCGGCGACGTCCTGGGCCTGACGGGGCATGAAACCATAAACTTTGAAAATTTGATCGCCGAAGAGATCGAGATCGATGCCGATCCGGATCAGATGTTCAGAGTCTTGATGAACCTTTCACGTAACGCCATGCAGGCTCTGGAAGCCAAAAGCGATCCGGCGCTCGTCTGCCGCATAGCGATCGAGGCTGAGCGCGAGGGTGGGGTGGTTTCGATTACCGTCAGCGATACCGGGCCCGGCATTCCCGAAAGAGTGAAATCATCGCTGTTCCGCCCTTTCCAGGCTTCGACAAAACGCGGTGGGACGGGCCTTGGTCTGGCAATAGCCTCCGAGCTTGTGCGCGCTCACGGCGGTGCAATCCGACTGGTGGAAACGAATGGTCCCGGCACCACATTCGAGATCGTCGTGCCCGACCGTGCGGTGGACCTGAAGCACTGGCGCAGGAGGGCGCAGCGGCAGCGGGCTTCGTGATCGCATGCACTCGTGGCGAAGCGCCCGTGAAGCTTTTCAACAGGTTGGACGATTGGAGAAAAATTCGACAAGACGGCCTTGCATTCGCTGAAATAGCGGAGTAGAGGTAGCGCCCTGTTCGGGAGCGTTTCGAGCGCGAAACGCAGCAACATCAAGCTTGTCGCTTCGCAGTGAGCTTGAATTGTACCGATAGATAAGCACCGGTAGCTCAGCTGGATAGAGCACCAGACTACGAATCTGGGGGTCGGGAGTTCGAATCTTCCCCGGTGCGCCATAATTTTCAATAACTTAGCTGATATCGGAGTTTTATGTTTTTTGATGGCGTCCAAATGGCGTCCACGCGTAATTCAACTGTCGGCTACCAGAAGCAATTTAGAGATAGCTTGGAAAGTAGCCTCACTGGCAAAATGTTCCAGTCGTACAGCGGCGACCCAGACACAGCCAAAGAACAGCGGCGCGAAATCCGCAGCGCTTTCAGGATGTGAAGCAAGGCATTCCCCAATCAAGAAGCCGCTTGGGCCATCTCAAGAAGCAAATACTGTGGATGATGCTCGTCGAAGACGGCACGCGTGAGCTTTAGGAAGTTCACCACACTCGGATTGCAGACTAAGCCGAACTTCGCCAGATGCGCCCGCAGGGCGTTCGCCACCATCGTGCGCTAACGCACTACGAGGGCCCGGGTCCGGTGAACCATGAGGATGCTTTGTTGCTCCGGTGTCTTGACCGGAACAAAGCGCATGGTCGGCCGCTGAACGGCTTCGCGGATCGCTTCGGCATCCGCAGCATCGTTCTTGCCCCGCTTCACGTTAGGCTTGACGTAGGCTGGTGGCATCAGCTTCACCTCATGCCCGAGTGCCGCCAGGGCTCGCGCCCAATGATGCGCCGTCGCGCAGGCTTCCATGCCGATCTGGCAACTCGGAAGCCTGGAGGAGAAGCCGGTCACCTGCTTCCTCAGCTGCCTCTTCGCCACGACCACGGTCCCGTCATCGGCGATGCCATGAACTTGAAAACGCTCTTGGCCAGATCGAGCCCAATCGTTGTAACCTTCATGCGGACGCTCCTTCCTCGGTGGTTCCGATCATCAACGACCACCTTAAGGCACGTCGATGCCGGTGCAGGGGGGACGTCCACCCCATCAAGATCCCTTGTAGGGCACCTGATGGGCGCCCTTTCGGACCTTTCCCTGAATGTTCTTCAAATAGAGTTCCATGCTGTGGTCCTTGAGATGCACTCGTCCCAAGTTGCGCCAAAACTCGCCGACCGAAAGGCGATCCGCATCATGCGCATCCAGGAAAACATAGTCTTGGCCCTTCTCCAGGATCAGTTCGGGACCGACGTGGCCATATCGTATCGCTAACCCTGCTGGTGGGATCATCGGAATAGGGTCATTTGGTCGGACAACGCGGGTGATCTTGCGAAGGCTCGGATTTGCTCGCCAGTACAGACTGTCGCTTTTGTCCTTAGTCACCTTCGGCTGACCGAACGTGACCAGACGTTCGACCATGTAACCGTCCTTGTAGAGGTAATTTGTTAGTATGAGAGCGATCGCTCCGCCCAGGGAGTGGCCTGTCACTCGGATTTCGTAGTCATTATTGAGGTGTGGTTTGACATCGTTGAAAACCTTCAGCGAGTCATTCTGGAAGCCTCGATGCAGCCAGAACCCTAGAAAGCTGTCTTTCACCAGAAGAATCTCGGCGTCCTCCCAGATATTGGGTTTATTGGCTGTTCCCCGGATTGTGATGGTCTGGGTCCTGTTTCGTGGATCGGTTTCCAGGAAGTACAGAACATCGATGTCGCTGATGGTCTTGACGAGCGTGGTATCCGGAAACTTGCGTTTGATATTCTCCGGCGAGGTATAGGATGCCCGCGAACGCAGCGCGAAATATTCAAGTTCGCGGAAGTCGATTTTTTTTGGCGCGACTTGCGTCAGCGAGCGCTGCATGTCCATTGGCAGGATGCCCGCACAACCAGGCATCAACACCAGAGAGAAAACCACAACAAAGCGTGCCAATAACCTCAGGGAAAGATAAGAGGACAGATTTCGGATTTCCATGAAGGGTATCCTCTTCAAATCCGCCAGACTGTTACGCGAACACTAGCACGAACTTGACGTCCGGAACGCTGGCGAGTTTTGCGATTGCGAATGGCGCAGCCGCAGCGGATGGAATCAATCATGCTCCGCCTGCGAGTAAAATCGTCCACCTTTTTCCCGAAAGAGCGCCTCTTGTAGCCTTCCGGCACTAGCTCTTTATTGTTTTTCCTGCGGTTCTGGCATCGCCTGCAAGACGTAAAATCCCTTCCCCATCGCGGTCGGGAAATAGACGCGCCCTCCGAACCCTGGCGTGGTCAGCGAATTCGGTGTCAGCGGCTCGAAGAAATCCGATGCCGCCAGAATTTTTCCAGTTGCAGCATCGCGCCAGGTTAGTTGTTCTGTGTAGTCCGACTTCTGCACGACTACAGGAATGGGCTCAGCCTCAATCGGCAGCTTGATGTTGGTTAGCACCAGAACACGCTTGCTCGCTGGACCCAAGACGGGTTGGAAGGTGTTGGTGATGTCATTGATGATGAAGGCGGTCTCGAGCTTACCGGTCACCTGGTGGATCTTTATGCCAGCGACCTTCTTCATGCCCATATCTGCCGAGTAGATCATGCTGTTTTCAGATCGGCTCCGATTTTCGGAGGGGCAAAGCTCCATTGGTGCGCTTCAAGTTCGCCGAAAGGAAAAATGGTTTCGACCTTGCTGGCATCGTCCTGATGGATGACGATCACGCTTGAGGCTTTTTTGTCGCTGAACAGGCCGTTCGTCTGGATCGCGATCCAGTCGCCGACCACGGTTGGCGCTGTCATCGCGCGCTGACCTTCGGCGAGCGGTTTGATCTGCCAGGTCTCGTCGGCCGACAGCTTCTTCGCGGCCAGATCCCAGAAGAAACGCCCAGCTGTATTCTCCATGCCCATGTAGATCGCGATCTTGTCGCGATAGGGTACGACAATATGCGGCGAGGGAGCAGGTTCTGGTAGGTTCAATTGATCGAGCACCTCAAGGGTATCGGGATCGACAGCAACGAGAACTGAATTTGGCGACTTCATTCCCTCTTTCGCACAGGTAATTATCGCCATCGTGCCTTGCAGCGTGCAGCCGACGGGGCGTGTCTGATCCTTCAAAATCAGTGTGCCGTCGGGTGCGATAGTCAGATGTTTGAAGTTCACGTCTTCGATCGGCGCTTCTCCATGCGGCAGGGTGTTGGTTTTCAGGATTAAGCCAGTATCGCCGTGGATCAACACAATGAAGTGCGACCAGGCAAACGCAATGTTGCCGTTGGGCAGGATGTTGAGGTTGGCATTGCCGATCCAGCGCCCCGAGATGTTTGCGTTCTCGAGGTATGTCCGCCACATCTGCTTGCCCGTGGAGGCGTCGGCCTTGGCAATGTAGGGGCCGACCTGCCTCGGATCGTCGGGCGTAGGGAACTCGCCACCAACGATGTAGAGTTCACCCGGCTTGCGGTTGTTGATATAGGAGATGCCCGGATAGTCGTCGACGCCGCGGAAAGCGAAGACCCCATTCGGCCCGTCATGGCTGCCGGTGAAAGTGGCGCACGGGAAAATACCGCTGCGCTGCGCATCGGCGATTTCCGCGCCGTTGAGCGAGGAATAGTAGCCGGGCGTTGAGATATCTTGCTGGCAGGCGAATTCCTCTGCGTAAAGGGTCACGTTGCCAGAGATCGGACCGTTCGCCGCCTCGAGATTGGATTCCGCGGCATTCGCCGTCGGGGGGAGTGCAATGGCCACGCTGAGTGTGATGGACAGTGCCGCGATCCGCCGTGTCATTTGGCTTCCCATTTTCGGACTTTCCTTCTTCGTGCGCTCCTGGCGGGGCGGCGCCCCGAATTCTTGCTTAGAATCAAGGTTTGCTGCCAAGCGCTTCGAAAGCTTCCTTCGTCGAATATTTGCCGCGCGGGTAGTAGGCGCCCATGACCGCTTCCTCTTCCCCGGGCTTCGTGATGTTCGCCGGGCTCTCTGCCCAATCTGAACTTGGTGCCATGATGCGGATCATCAGCATGCCGAAGTCTGTCCTGTTCGCAGGGGTGTCGAGACCCTCACCCCTCTGGCTCCATTCGATCCAGGCGACGCCGTTCTCGGCGGTCGCGTTTTTCGGGCGATCCTCGGCGCGGCTGTAAACAATGATGTAGTTGCCGTTCTCGTCGATCGGGATCTGCATGTCGGCAAGCCCGTCGACAATCTGACCGGATGGCGCGGCTTCGCAGCTGACAATCGAGAAATACTGCATCTGTGCTTTCGGCATTATCTCGAGCCCGCGGCCGGCAGCGCCCGCATATGTGTCGGGGAACGTCGGCAGCTTCCCGCGGGTGACAAAGACTGGCCCGAATTTCCGTGACAGCTGTATGAACAGATAGTTCGTGTCCGGGTCGCCTCCGCCGTCGATTGGTCCGGCATAGGGGATTCTGGCCCGCTTTTCGGCGGTTTTAAACGAGCCAAGAATTGAATACTGGATGTTCCAGTATTTCTCCCATTTCGGGTCCTTGCGAGCTGGAGCGGTGGCCGGATCTAGGGTGGGATCGTTGTCCTTGGCGTTGATTAACGCGTCCCACTGGGCGGCGGTGAAGGGTTGCGCTGTATTTCCGGCTATGGGCTTACCGATTGCTGCGATGGCTTCGTCGCCGGTCAGTTGACTGCCGTCCGCGAGTGTCAGTTCGATATCGGGCAGGCCGCGTCGCCGCACCGCCGATGCCCAAGGGGCCCAGCCTGCGCCGTCGCTGCCAGCGTCGGAGAGATAAATGCGCGTAACAAACTGCAAATCTCCACCGCCGCTACCGGCGTAGAGTGTGTTCGCTTCGCGATCCTCCTTCTTCGCCGGGGCGTCCTCGGCAACGATGGTGACCGTGTCGTCGCGCGGATCGCCGAGCCTGTAGTTGCCGACGACGAACGGATTAGTCGAGCCCGGATCGGGAGAAATGTCCCATCCGGCGATATCCTCGCCCGTCGACACGAAGGTGCCCTGCTCGGCCTTGTAGAGCGCGAACTTGAAATAGCGCGCCCGCGGGAACGCGCCTCTGAGCGTCAGGGTGTCGCCGGCCGGCAGAGCGAAGCGGGACAGGAAATAGGTGGACTGCGAGTCGGGCCAGAGATTTGGGTTCTGGATCGGCTTCGGATACTCAAGCAGTTTCCAGTAGGGCCAGCCGCGCGGTCCCTCGAAGAAGACGTCGCCGCCATAGCGATGGTCGGTGCGAATGACCGTTTCCAGCGATTTATCGCCAAAGCGTCTGGCGTCGAGGGCGCGCGCATTGGTCACGGGAACGATGCCCGGCGGCGCCCAGGTGCCGCTCCCGAGCGGCAGGACCGAAGGTGCCTCCGTCTTCGGCCAGTAAAGACGCATGACCACGAACATCGGTCCGTCGGGCGCCGGCAGCCAGTTCGTCTCCCCGGTCCTTTCCGGGCAAGTCGTGTTGGATGTAGATCGTCATTGAACCATCAGGGTTCTTTTTCAGCTCCGGCAGCATGGGCGAATTGATCAGATACCGGTTGACCGGATTGTCGATCAGGAGCTTTGCGCCCGCCGCCCTCAGTGACCAGTTGCCGTCGAAGAAGGCCCGGCTCCCCGCCGCCGCACCGATCTGCCAGCCGTCGATCATGGTGCCGACGCTCTCAGCGGCGGCGGAAATCTTCGCGTTGCCCTCCTTTATCGCCGAGCTCAGCGCGTCCTGCTTTTCGGGTGAAAGCTTCGTCGGATCGAAGGCCTTGCCCGCGCCGATGCCGATTTTGGCAAACTCCGCACGCAAAGCCTTCTCCGACGCCGGGATTGCGGCGTCGGGCATAAACTGCAATAGGAAATTGAGATAGCGCGGAAATTCCGCACCAAACATCTCATTTCCGACCGCTGGCCAGTCAACCCTCGGAGCAGGCTCAGGTGCAGGACGTCCGAGGTGGCTTGACAGCGACACGACCGAATAACCGGCTTGCACCTTCTTAACATTCGCAAGGTCTGAAGGATCGAATAGCTGGGTACGGAAGATGGCGAAGGTGAACGCAGTTTCCGCTTGAAACATCTCGGCGATATCGTTGGGCACGTCGCCCGACGAGGCGGGTCCTGCGACCATGTAGCAACCTGCGCCGTTGCCTGTGCTGCGGCTATCCATATAGCCGAAGTTGAAGGTATACATATCGGTGAGCTGGACGTCGTAATAACGTTTCGGATCAATATCCGGCAGGCAAATCACCATTGGCTCCGCGCGCAGGTCGAGTTGAAGGAAGGAATACGGCGTGTCGCTGTTCGGGGTGCTAACGGCCGTGTCCTTAGGCGAATAGACGCGCGCTTCGTTGTGCAGTTCGTTGAAAGGTGCGATGTAAGCGCCAGAATTTTTGTCTACTTTATAGTTGTATAGAACTTGATAGGCGACGAGCAGAGGAAACGCGTAGATATAAGCTTTCTCGGCGATTTCCTTAAAGCGCGCTGCGTCGACCTGTGATTTGTCTTGTGCGTTCACCAGAGACGGCGCAACGCTCAAGGCAAGCAAAGCGAGAAGACCAACTCGCAATTGCGAGCATAATTTCGACCTGCTTTTCATTATCTCCGGTTCCGCGTCCAGATTCCGAAAATATTCATGTTGCTTCGTCAGGATTTTTCGGGCTATTTCGAAATTGTTTTCGCTTCACACGCCAAATTCGTCGTGTCAGAAATATTACTTACTTTAAGTTAGAGTAAGGAGCGCGCATGGCGCACGCCATTCCCATGGTCCGGGCGATGTCGCTTTTGCCCGTCCTGCGGTGGCTGGATTCCAACGGGCATGATGCAAGGCCATTCTTGCGCGACTCCGGGCTCGTCACCGCGGTTCATAGCGACCCGCTTCGCCCGACTCCACTTCTGCGCGTTGGCAACCTTCTACGATTGATTTCGCAAACGGAGGGACCTGATATCCCATGTCGTATCGTGTCCGACGCAAGCATTCTCGATTTGACGCTTGTTGGGCGGGTTGCGCTCGGCAGCCGTTGCCCAATGGAAGCTCTGCAAAGGATATCGGCGGCGCTTCCACTGTTCTGTTCGCACGAAAATCTTTTCGTTTCGGATGACCAGGATACTCTGGTTGTTCGGCACAATTATGGGTGTCGCTTCGACACGGAAGCCGCGCATCTGATGCTGCTCTATGCAATCGCGATGTGTGACCGACTTTGCGCTATGACAGGGGCCACTGTACCGCGAATTCAGCATATCGAGGTTCTTCCTCATCCGATTGCCGGTGTAGACCATCTTCGAGAATTGTTCGGGGTAGGGGTGGTCCCCGTTCGTAGCCATGCGGTCGTACTCCGCGTACCTCGGGGCATCGCCGAGCGTTCGGTTTCATCGATCGCGCGCGATCGCATGGCGACTTCGAGAACGTCGTCGTTGTTACCGCTGAGAGGAGACGGAACATTTGCAAGCTCAGCTCGCATAATGCTTGCCTCCATGGTGGAAGACGGTCTTCCGGCACTGCGTGATCTTGCGATCGCCGCCGGTACGAGCACGCGAACGCTGCAGCGACGGTTTAGCGAGGAGGGCACTTTCTTTGGTGCTGTGCTCGACGAAGTTCGGAAAGAGCGTGCGGAGAGACAACCTGCGGGAAGCGACGTGTCCTTCCTGTCAATTGCGACCGAGCTCGGTTACGAACGCCAAAGCTCACTTACACGAGACATGCGTCGTTGGACCGGGAAAACACCTTCAATTTTCAGAAAGCGCATTCGTGAAGGCGAATAAGAACAATTCGCAAGAAGCATTGTATAGAGGCTCATGCCATGACAGCGCTCGAGGAGTACGCGTCTTCGAAGACGAGCGTGACGTTCTGAACGCATATCAACACAAGGGCGCCAGCCTACTACAGCCGTGCCTTCATGCTGCATATGAGTATCCTGCCTCGTGCCTATAGGTTCCGACAGAAAGCGCAGGGTTGGAGCCGTTCTCTCCACGGCAGCTCTGTCAGGAAAAACCTCTTCGCCAGAATGGCGACTTGATTATCGTGAGATGATACGTTTTCGCGATAAGATCGGTTCATTATAGGCTCATCATGAAGCCTGCTGAATGGATTTCCGTCGCGCCGCTGCGCGACCTTCGTTCGCGTAGGAATTTGCTGCGAAAACCTGGGAAAACGGATCTTAAAGACCGGCTTCGGCCAAAAAGTTACGTTGCGTAACTTAATCTCTGTGCGATGACCTCTGTTCGAATACATTTGAAGGAGAAGCGAAATGCTTAAGTTCTTGGCTAATTGGGCGAAGATCGTTTTGGGATCCGCACTCATCCTCGGCACTCCTGCGCTAGCGCTGGCGGACTGTGCGGAGGATATCGACAAGGTCGAACGGGCTCTTGGTAACCCGGGCGATAACGATCTCGACGAGACGACTATGGAACAGATGCGGGCCCTTATGGCGCAGGCCAATGAGCAGCGTGAAGCGGGCAATGAAGCCCAGTGCCAGGAGATCATCAATCAGGCAAAAGAGATTGGTGGCGTGGATTGACGGAAACCTCCGTTCGAAACGGTAGCCGATGGCGCTCGGCGGCTAAGGGCAGGGCGGACGGTCAAGCCGATGCGGCCCGCTCGTCTTCAAGCATATCGGGAAGCCATCGCCTTCCGACAAGGAACGAATACATGAACCGAAGAGATGCTATTCTTGTGGGAGCCGCGATTCTGGCCGGACCGGGAGTCGCCCGGGTTGCGGCGGACGATGAGGCCGTGGAACTTCTATTCGTCCAGACGAGCGGCGGCGTTACGCTTGGCGACGGCAAGCTCACGTTGCAAGTGGCAAGCCCGAATACGCTTTACTTTTCTGACCGTCCCGAGCGTATCGTGGGGCGGGTGACGACCAAGGATTTCGTCGATCACTGGGCATCCGGGGACGACAGCTTCAAGCAGGATCCGCCCAATGCCGTCTTGACTGCCGACAACGGCGGGATGGCGGAAGAAGTGACGGTCGTTCTGCGCGATCCACGCCTCGAAGGGGGCGACCTCGTTTATGACGTTGAAATTCTGAGTGGCGCCAAGGAGCTCAGCGGAAAATGGGCTTCGCTCTTCATCGACCTGATCGGGCGACCGCTCACGCCGTTGTCCTATGCCGGTGTCGCACGGCGGGCGGGACGCAGAACCGCGCGGCGGATCATGTGGCGCTGATCGACTGGACGTTTTTGGCCTCCGATCCGTTCAGATGGCGCAGCGATTTTTTCGCCATCTTTGCTATCTGCCGGGAAATCAGGAGGCGGACATGCCGAACCGCGAAAGCAATGCATCGGGTTTCAACGACCGTTCAATAAAATTGCTGGGCAAGCCGACTGTTTTCGCCGGGATGGCGATGCTTGCCTCGTTGGGTGCATCGGATCCGGGCCTCGGACAGGAGGCGGCCGATCGCAAGGCGTGGTTCGGCGAACAGCACATCCACACGAGCTGGTCGGTCGATGCATGGCTCTTCGGCAATCACACAACCGGGCCTGACGATGCTTTGAAATACGCCCGTGGCGAGACGATCAAGCATCCATTGGGCTATGACATCACGATCGACAAGCCGCTGGACTGGATGGGCGTGACAGACCATTCGGAATACGTCGGCATCACCAAGCAAGCGAACACGCCCGGCACTGCCGTCAGCAAGATGCCGCAGGCCCGGCCCCTGATCCTGAAAGATCCGAACGACCCGGCGGACGTGCAGAAGGTTTTCAACTATCTCGTATCGCTGGTGAGCAAGCCACCGATCAAGGCTTTCATGACACCGCAGGTCGCAGGCTCGGTATGGAAGGACAACGTCGACATCGCCAACAAGCACAACAAGCCCGGCGAGTTCACGGCCTTTTGCTCCTACGAGTTCACATCGCAGTATGATCTCCGTAACCTCCACCGGAACGTCTACTTCCGCGACTGTGCCAAGGTGCCTGAACAACCGTATTCGGCGCTGTTCTCGTGGCATCCAGAGGACCTCTGGAAATGGATGGACGAGCAGCGCGCCGCGGGAAACGAATTGCTGGCGATCTCTCACAATGCCAATCTCTCGGATGGCTGGATGTACCCGACCGACGTCGACAGCCTCGGTCGACCGATCGATGCGGCCTGGGCGGAATCGCGCACGCGAAACGAGCGCCTGATCGAGATCAAGCAGATCAAGGGTCAGTCCGAGACGCATCCGCTGCTCTCGCCGAACGACGAATTCGCAAATTACGAGATTATGAGCTTCCTTATCGGCCAGCCGGAAGATTCCGGTCGCGTGCCTGCTATCGTTGGTTCCTACGCGCGTCAGGCGCTCAAAGACGGTCTGACGATGCAACACGCGAAGGGCTACAACCCCTTCAAGTTCGGTTTCGTCGCCGGATCAGATTCTCACAATACAGGCGCGCCTTATCGCACGAACAACGCCTTTGCCGGGCATGGCATCAACGACGGCCTCGTTCAGCGGCGTATGTCGGGCCATCTTTTCACTGGTATGGATGTACGTAAAGAAAGCACGGCCGGACTAAGCGCTGTCTGGGCCGAAGAGAACACGCGGGAGTCGATCTGGGACGCCATGCACCGGAGGGAGACTTTCGGCACCAGCGGTGTGTGGATACAGGTGCGCATGTTCGGTGGCTGGGATTATGGCGAGGACCTGCTGCAGGATGCGGAATGGGTGGCGAAGGCCTACGAGCGCGGGACGCCCATGGGCGGTGACCTTGCCGCGGCCCCGGCGGATGCCAAGGCGCCCTCATTCCTCGTCTGGGCCGTGAAGGACCCCGACTCCGGCAATCTCGACCGCATCCAGATCGTCAAGGGCTGGACGAAAGCCGGCCAGAGCTTCGAAAAGGTCTACGACGTCGTCTGGGCCGGCGACCGCGAGCCCGCGCCTGATACGGGTCGTCTCCCGCCCCTTCCCAGCACGGTGGACCTCACCACGGCCACATATAGTGACGAGCAGGGGGCGACCGAGCTATTCACGGTCTGGACCGACCCGGATTTCGATCCGGATCTGAACGCCTTCTATTACGCGCGCGTCCTAGAGATCGAGACGCCACGCTGGACCACGGTCCAGGCCGTCAAGCTCGGCGTCGAACTCCCGGATGTCGTGCCCGCCACGGTTCAGGAGCGCGCCTGGGGCTCCCCCATCTGGTACACCTCGCCGAGCGACAGCGCGGCCGCATCCGACGCGGTGACAGTGGCGAGCCTCGAGGAAAGCGGCGCCACCGCCCTGACTGACGACGAGTTGGCGGCCCTGATCGTCGACAAGGCGATCTGGATCAGGAACAACGTGACGGGCGAAGTGATGAAGGTGCACTACGACAAGTCCGGCACCTTTGACGTGAACTACGTCGGAAGCAGAGCGCAGATGCCAAGTCTCCACGGAGACCTGCCTCGTGAGTCCTATCTGGTGCTCGCAAGGCCCTATACCATTGCGGACGGCCAGATAAACACCTTTGTCTCGAGCACACCGATCGGCATGAAGGTCTACAAGACCGCAGGCGCCCAAGGCGGAAACACGCATAAGGAGCACGCCACCTACTACGGCGCCCGGAGCAACGAGTTCGGCTATGCCAACTACGAGGTTCTGCTGAAGGGGCCGGGCAATCTGGTCGACCTGCCCAAGGACAAGATGGACATCCCGGCCGGCGAACAGCCCAAATACCTGCACGAAACCGTCGAGCAATAGGCGAGACCGAGGGTTCTATTCCAGGAGGATTTCATGGCAGGTTCCAGATCGAGCCCAAGGTCATCCGCATCTCCTGCCGGACTGTTACTGGCGGCTTCGGGCCTTGCGCTGGCGGTTCTATTGAATTTGCCGGTTGCTTCCGTGGCACAGGATGCAGGTCCAGGCGATCCGGCAAGTCGCAGGGCGCTCTTCGGCGAGACGCACCTCCACACCAGTTGGTCGTTGGACGCCTGGATATTTGGAAATCACGCCACGGGTCCTGCTGACGCCTACAAGTACGCCAAGGGTGAGACCATCAAGCATCCGCTCGGCTACGACATCACCATCACCACGCCGCTCGACTTCATGGGCGTGACCGACCACTCTGAATATGTCGGGGTCACCAAGCAGGCGAACACGCCGGGCTCGTACACCAGCAAATTGCCCGAGGTTCAGGGTCTGATCATTACGGACCCGAACAGCAAGGAGCAGCAACAACGCGCCTTCCTGGCGCTTCTCAAGATCATGACCGGTCCACCCATCAAGGCGTTGATGACTCCGGAGGTTGCCGGCACCGTCTGGAAGGACAACAACGACGCCGCCGACGCGGCGAACGAGCCGGGCAAGTTCACCGCCTTCTGCTCCTACGAGTGGACGTCAATGCCCGACAACCGGAACATGCACCGTAATGTGTTCTTCCGCGACTGTGCCAAGGTCCCGGAAATGCCTTACTCTGCGCTGGACTCGGTGCACCCCACGGACCTGTGGACCTGGATGGACGGTCAGCGCGCCGCTGGCAACGAACTGCTGGCGATCTCGCACAACGCCAATCTGTCCGATGGCTGGATGTATCCCACTGATGTCGACAGCCTTGGCCGGCCTATCGACGCGGCCTGGGCGGAGTCGCGGATGCGTAACAATCGGCTCGTCGAGATGAAGCAGGTCAAGGGCCAGTCCGAGACCCACCCGCTGCTTTCGCCTAACGACGAATTCGCCAGTTTCGCAATCTGGAACGTATTGCTCGGGCTGCCCCCGGACTCCGGACGCGTCGACAAGATCGTCGGCAGCTACGCGCGCCAGGCATTGAAGTACGGCCTCGCGATGCAGGACGTGCGGGAATTCAACCCCTACAAGTTCGGGATGGCAGGCGGCTCCGACTCTCATAATGCCGCGAGCCCCTATCGCCAGGAGAACTTCTTCGGCGGGCACGCACACGAGGACGGGACGATCGAGACGCGCATGGCCGGCCACAACTTCGCAGGCATCGATGTTCGCTATCTGGAACCTGGCGGACTCACCGGCGTGTGGGCGGAGGAGAACACGCGCGAGTCGATCTGGGATGCCATGTATCGCAAGGAGACTTTCGGGGTCAGCGGCCCGCGCATCAAGGTGCGCTTGTTCGGCGGCTGGGGCTACAAACCCGAAATGCTTGATGACCAGGACTGGGTCAGTGTTGCCTACGCCGCCGGCGTGCCGATGGGAGTCGACCTGCCGCCGAAGCAGGCCGAGGCGCCGACATTCGTCGTGTGGGCGGTGAAAGACCCAACCTCGGCCAACCTCGACCGAGTGCAGATCGTAAAGGGCTGGACCAAGGACGGCCAGAGCTTCGAGTGTGTCTTCGACGTGGCGTGGTCGGGCGAGCGCGAGCCCGATAAGTGGACAGGCAAGGTCCCTCCGATCAACAGCACGGTGGACATCGACGAGGCGACCTACACCAACAGGGTTGGTTCGGTTGAGCTGAAGAGGGTATGGACCGATCCGGCGTTCGACCCGAGTCAGCACGCGTTTTACTACGCGCGTGTTATTGAGATTCCGAAACCGCGCTGGACGACCATTCAGGCCAAACAACTCGGCATAGCGCCGCCGGATGTGGTGCCGCCGACCGTGCAGGAGCGCGCCTGGAGCTCGCCCATCTGGTACACGCCCGCGGTCGAGGCCCGCGAGGCGGCGAAGCCAGGGCTCACGGTGGCCGAGCTAACAGGCAAGGGAGCAACTCAGCTGAACCAGCAGCAGGTCGAGGAGTTGCTCGTCGGCAAGGCCCACTGGTACCGCAACAACGTGACCGGCGAACACTTCAAAGTCAGCTACAGGAAGGAAGGGCAGCACACTGTCTATCACGTCGG
This sequence comes from Hongsoonwoonella zoysiae, assembly GCF_013266695.1. Taxonomy (GTDB): domain Bacteria; phylum Pseudomonadota; class Alphaproteobacteria; order Rhizobiales; family Stappiaceae; genus Hongsoonwoonella; species Hongsoonwoonella zoysiae. The sequence continues at coordinate 20,738 of NZ_JABRXF010000001.1, read as the reverse complement.
CAAGAACGTCCCTCAGCCGAATGAGGTCGGCGATGTCGCCCGCAACGGTTACGAAGGAGCGAGTTCAGCCTATTTTATCAAGGACGGCAAAGTGGTGACCTATCTTCAGGACCATCCCTTCGAGGTCGTCTTCTACAAGCTCGGCGATACGATCTACGGGGCGCGCAGCAACGAGTTCGGCTACGCCAACTACGAGATCCTGCCCAAGCCGCCTGAGTTGATTGACCCACTGCCCACGGCTGTGACGGAAAAATACGCCAAGCAGAATCAGGCCGAATTTCTCCACTTCGACAGCGAGAAGAAGTGACGGAGGATAAGGATATTGCCGCACAGCAGGTGCGTTCGAAGTCTGTGAACCGGACTGGCGAACGTAATGCTATCCGCGATCAAACGACTGCTGCAAGAACTGTCAGCGAGTTTGGATATGCCGATAACGAGCTTCTGTTCGAAGGGCTGTGGAAGGACAGGATGGAAATTCCAATCGACGATCAGCCGGACTATCCGCATCGCGACGTCGGGTGATCGGCCCGGCATTGGGGAGCTGACATGCCAAGGACAGCAATAGGACGAGCCGCGCGAAGCGTGGCTCGCGACCCGCTTTCGCATTTCCTCGTTCTCGGCTTCGTATTGTTCGGGGCTTACCAGATCCTGCAGCCCGACCTGGAACGTGTCGACCCGCCGACCGAGATCCGCTTCACGGTCGACGACCTCGCGCAACTGGTGATCGGCTTCGAGGCGCAGTGGAGCCGGCCGCCGACGCAGGCAGAGTTCAACGCGGTGCTCGAGGATCGCGTCCGGCAGGACATCCTCTACCGCGAGGCGCTCGCGCTTGGGCTCGACAGGGAGGACACCATCGTCAAGCGGCGGATGGCGCAGAAGATGCAGTTCCTCGCCGAGGACCTTGCGGCGGCGCGTGAACCCACGATCGACGAACTGAAGGCATGGTACGCGGATAACACTAGGCTCTTTGAAATGTCGCCACGCCTAAGCTTCCGCCACATCTACTTCTCGCCCGACAGCCGGGGCCGGAAGGCCCGCGACGATGCCATGGCTGCGTTGGCCACGCTTGCCGGCGCCCCCCAGACGCTTCCTGAAGGGACAACTCTCGGCGACAGGTTCATGTTCCAAGACTATTACGGAGAACGCTCACTGCAGGAGATCGCACGGGAGTTCGGGCCGCAATTCGTCCAGGAGGTCGTGCAACTGCCAAGCGGTGCCTGGATCGGTCCTGTTCAGTCGGGATTGGGCTGGCACTTAATCTACATCGACAAGGTCATACCCGGTCGAGTCCCGGCGTTCGAGGAAGTTGCGAGTGACGTGAAGACAGCGTGGTTGGGTCAGCAGAAGGCTGAGGCGTGGCAGAAGGCCTATGACGAGATGCGGGCCAAGTACACAGTTCTGCTGCCGGTGCCGGAAACTGCGGCGGCCGGGATCGGAGCAGCGATTTCAGGACCGGCCCTACCCGAAGGAGATTCCTGATGCCTTCCGCCCCGTTGTTGCGCGCGGTCGGCCTGATTTTTTTTGGCCTGATCGTTGCTACGATCCTGTCTGGATGTTCAGCCGATGCGCATGAATCCCGCCCAGCCTATCTGCAGATCACCCAGACCGCGCCATCGCAGTTCACCCTGCTCTGGCGAACGCCGATGCGCGGCAGCGTTCCACTTCCGGTAATCGTGAAACTGCCGGCCGACGTGAGAGATATCCGCAATCCGTTGGTTCAAACACTAAGCGACTCGCGGCTGGAAAGGCGCTGGATCGAGATCGGGCCAGAAGGCCTTGCCGGCGCTCGGATCGGTTTTCCGGGGCTGGAACTGACCATTACTGATGCGATCACGCAGGTGAAAATGCTGGACGGACGATCCTGGATGGCGATTGCCCGCCCCAGCCAGCCTTGGGTCGAAATGGAGCCGGACCGTGGCCGCGCCGAGATTTTTGCGGACTTCCTTCGACAAGGCGTACATCACATCCTCTACGGCTTCGATCACCTGCTATTTGTGTTTGGCCTTCTGCTGCTCGTTCCCGCACGGTGGATGTTGGTGAAGACGATCACCGCGTTCACGGTCGCTCATAGCATCACCCTCGCTGCGGCAACCTTAGGCTATATCAGCCTCCCGGCGCCGCCTATAGAGGCGGCGATCGCACTCTCCATTCTCTTCCTCGGTGTTGAGGTCGTTCGGGCGCAACGAGGGGGAACAAGCATTGCCATCCGCCATCCCTGGGTCATTGCTTTCGCATTCGGATTGTTGCACGGATTCGGATTTGCAGGCGCGTTGTCGGCGGCGGGCCTTCCGCCTGCGGACCTCCCGTTGGCGCTTGTGTCTTTCAACTTAGGCGTAGAAGCCGGCCAACTGGCCTTCGTAGCTCTGGTGTTGTTGGTGGTCGGCAGCATGCGGCGGCTTGGAATCGCCTGGCCGCAGCAAGCGGAATTAGCGCCGGCTTACCTGGTCGGCGCACTTGGCGCGTTTTGGTTCCTGCGGAGATTGGCTTTCCTATAGCCGCGCTGGCTGGCGGCATTCTGAGCTACCTCCCGAAATTAGGAAACTAACGTAAGCTACGATTTGTTGTCTGCTGGTCTTCAAGAGCAAGGCGATCGGAGATGTCGAGACGCAAGCAGCATTCGCCGGAATTCAAGGCGAAAGTCGCGCTGGAAGCCTTGAAGGGCGAGGAGACGGTATCGGAACTGGCGAGCCGCTTAGGCGGTCACCCGACCATGAACCATCAATGGAAACGGGCTCTTCTTGAAGGTGCCTCGGATGTGTTTACCCGTGGCGGCAAACCAAATCAGGAGATTGACGAGGACCAAGTGAAAGAGCTCCTTGCCAAGATTGGGGAGCTGGCGGTCGCCAACGATTTTTTGTCCAGCAAGCTCAAGCCTTGGGGCGTGAAGTGAGGCACAGCATGATCGAGCCGGGACATCCTGGGTTGTCGGTCGGCAAACAGTGTTCTCTGCTATCGATCTCGCGGTCGTCTTTCTAATAAACGCCAAAGGGCGAGAGCGCGATGAACTTCACCTTGATGCGCCAGATCGATGAACAGGTCCTGCAGAAGCCGTTCTTCGGTGTCCGGCAGATGATTTTTGGTACCTGCAGAACGAAGGTCATCCGGTGAACGAGAAACGGATCCGGCGGCTGATGCGGCTCATGGGTCTGATGCCGACCGACCAGAAGCCCCATAAAGGCGGGTCGGCCAAGGGGCACAAGATCTGGCCATATCTGTTGAAGGGAATGAGGGTGGAGCGACCGAAGCAGGTTCGGGCGTCCGACATCACGTATTTACCGATGCGCCGTGAGTTCCTCTACCTGGTTGCGATCATGGGCCAGTTCACCCGCAAAGTGTTGACCTGACGCATCTCCAATACGTTGGAGGCCGACTTTTGCGTCGAGGCGTTGAACGAGGCAGTCCACAAATTCGGTGTGCCGGAAATCATGAATACGGACCAAGGATCGCAGTTCACCTCCTTTGTGTGAACGGACCGGCTGCGGCGGATGGGCGTCCGCATCTCGATGGACGGCAAGGGACGGTTCCTCGAAAATAATCTCGTCGTGCGGCTGTGGCGCACGCTCAAACACGAGTGCGTCTACCCCTGCGCTTGGGAAACCGGATCGCAGGCCAGGGCAAGTGTCCGAAAGTGGGTGGATTTTTATGATCGGAAGCGCCCGCACTCTGCCTTTGGCGGAAAACCGCCCACCTTGGTCTATTGGCAGCGCATCGAACAAAACCAACCCGATCAGCAGGTCCAGAGAGTAGCTTAACCCTTCGAAACGAACTGACTTCGAAACGCTCTTCGGTGCGGCAACGCAACCGCGACCAGCATCAACGCATTTGGGCTCGATCACATTCTTTGCCTGGGGGCTTGCTATCTTCGTGCCCAAGGGGCGGTCATGGATCTAAGCTTGTTTCTGGAAGCTATGAGCCGAGACGATTTGCAATCGGTTGCAATATTTGTAGCAAAACTTCATACTGCCGCTCGGTCCGACATGCGATATGACATCAATGACAACAAATCGGACTTGAATTCGCCCATGGCCGTAACCTTGAAGGAAGTTGCCGAGCTTGCCGGTGTTTCACGCTCGGCTGTTTCGCGGACATTTACCGATGGCGCTTCGGTCTCCGACAAGACGCGGCGCAAGGTCGAAAAGGCGGCTGCCGAGCTCGGGTATTTGCCGAATATCCTCGCCCGAGGCCTTACCACCCGACGGACAAAGCTTATCGGACTGGTTTCGAATAATTTCCATAATCCGATTTTTCTGGAGGTCTTCGACCAGTTTACCCGCAAACTACAGGAGCAGGGCTTGCGGCCGCTCCTCGTTAATCTGTCGGAGGAGACGGATCCCGAGGCGTCGGTCAGGATGCTCCGACAATATTCGGTGGATGGTGTCGTCGTGGCCTCGTCCACTCTGCCACCCGGTTTTTCAAGGGCGTTCAAGGATGCTGGCGTGCCCGTCGTGAACAGCTTCGGCCGGTGCTCCACCACCCCTGAATGCCATGTCGTCGGTATCGACAACGTCGAATGCGGCCGGATCGCTGTCTGGGAATTCATCAAGCGCGGGTATGAGCGTATCGCCTTTCTCGGCGGTCCGGAAATGGCGACATCCACGCAAGACCGGCTTCGAGGCTTTGAGGAGGAGGCGGGGCGTCATCCGGATGTCGAGGCAAGTTTCAGCTTTGCGGACGCATATACCTTTGAGGCTGGAAGGAGGGAAATGCGGCGTCTGCTGGAAGCTGGAAATCCGGCGGAAGCTTATTTTTGCGGTGACGATGTCCTGTCGATCGGCGCATTGAGCGCGATAACCGACGCCGGCTTGAAAGTCCCGGAGGATATCGGGCTCCTGGGCCTCAACGACATGGAAATCGCCGGCTGGCAAAACATCAATCTCACGACGATCCGTCAGCCGGTCCAACAGATCATCAACTCGTCTGTCGAACTGCTTGTTTCCACACTGGATGATCCGGCGCGCTATCCGGAAGCGCGGCTGTTCCCGTGTCAGGTCATAGAACGGGGAACGTTGCGGCCGGTGGCCGGATGAACGGGCGCCAGATCCTTGCAGCCGTCTGGTTTACCTGAACATCGGCGGGCGGGCGTCGAGCCATTTGCCATTTGCCTTGCCGGATTCGGCAACCGCAAAAACAGCCGCCATGGAACGCAGGCCGTCTTCAGCCCGTGGATACAGGTCGGCAGCCAGGTCCATCGACCGTCCATCCTTCCTGGCTGTGATAGCTTCGGCAAGATCCTTGTAGATATTGGCGAAAGCCAGCGGCATGCCCTCCGCATGACCGATCGTCACGCGGGATGTCCGGTCCGCTTCCGGCGACAGATTGCTTTCGCCCCGTTCGATCGTCTCAAGACGGCCGTTCAGCGGCATCCAGTGGAGCTGGTTTGGTTGCTCCTGCGACCATCTCAACCCCCCTTTCTCTCCAAAGACCTGGAGGGTCAGCCCATGCTGGCGACCGATGGCAATCGACGATGTCCATAGCCGGCCGACAGCACCGCCGCTCATGCGGAAATTCACCATGGCGTCGTCTTCCAGCTGGCGGCTTTCAATGCAGGAGACGGTATCGGCGGACAATCGCTCCACTTCCTGGCCCGTGACGAACGACGCCATGTGCAAGGCATGAATCCCACAGTCGGCGAATTGGGCGGAAACGCCGGCCTGGGCCGGGTCGTAACGCCAGCGGACCCGTGGATTGTCGGCGGCCTCTGCGTCGGCGTGATGACCATGCGCGAATTCCGCCTTCACAAGCCGGATCTTGCCAAGGTCGCCTCGAGCGACCATCGCCTTCATGTGCCTGACGAGCGAATAGCCAGTATAGCCGTAGTTTACGGCGCAAATATTGCCGGTCTTACGGGCCAGCCTGACTATTTCCTCGCCCTCTTCGACCGTCATGGTCATCGGTTTTTCGCAAAGGACGTTAAAGCCGGCCTCCAGAAATGCTTTGGTAATTTCGAAATGGGTCGCGTTTGGGGTGGCGACCGTAACCAGGTCTATACGGTCGTCTCGTCCCCGCTCGCCTTCCAGCATTTCACGCCAATCGCCGTAGGCGCGGTCCGCGGCAAGCCCAAGCCGCCGTCCGTATTCCCGCCCGGCTTCCGGCCGGTGGTCGAGGGCGCCCGCCGTAAACGCAAAGGCCCCGTCCAGCCCGGCGCCCAATCGATGCGCGGGGCCGATCTGGCTGCCCTCGCCGCCACCGATCATTCCCCAATTCAAGCGTGTCATGCCGTTTCCTCAAATGAAGCCGATGGATTCCAGATAGTCGCGGTTGGTTCGAGCGTCAGCGATCGGGGAGACATCAAGCGTCGGATCGCAATCCTGTTCGACGGTGCACCAACCCTCGTAGCGGTTGTCCAGAAGTATCCGGCGTACCTCGGGAAAATCGACATCCCCCTGGCCGAGATTGCAAAAGATACCCTGTCCGCAGGCATCGTAGAAGCCGGTGCGGTTCTCTATGACGTCTGCCTTCACTCCTGGATCGATATCCTTGAAATGCATGTAGGATATCCGGCCGATATGCCGTTTCATGAATGAGACGGGCTCGAACCCGGCGTAGGAATGGTGGCCGGTATCAAAACAGATTTTGAGATGCTTTTCGTCGACTTCGTCCAGAAGGCGCTCCAGTTCCGGCTCAAAGTCGATGAAACCGGCGGCGTGAGCATGAATGCCGACCGTGAGGCCATATTCTTCCGTGCCGATACGGGCTGCCTCGGCAATCCGGTTGCGGAAGGCGCCCCACTCCTGGCCGTCCATTTGTTCCGCCTCATTCGGGCGCCCGGCGGTTGGGGCGCGGCGCGGAGAAATGGAATCGATCAGCACCATGTGCTGCGCCCCGTGTGCCCAGAGCGCCTTTCCGGTGCGGTGAATGGCATCGAGAACGGTTTCCCAGGAACCGGGGTCATGGAACGGGCGGAAAACGACCCCGCCGATCAGTTGCAATCCATTCCCGGCCAAGGCTTCCGCCAAGATTGTCGGGTCTTCCGGCATGAAGCCGACAGGGCCAAGCTCGATCCCCCCGTAACCGGCCTCGGCGCATTCCTTCAAAACGGCTTCCCATGGCGGATTGCGCGGATCGTCCGCAAACTCAACGCCCCAGGAACAGGGAGCGTTGCCAATCTTTATGCGCATGTCAGTGAACCTTGCAGATCATTTTATGAGGTTGTGATCGTTTGCCAGCTTTTCGTCCTCGACGAAGTCAACGCGGCATGGACGATACGCTTGACTTCGAGCCCATCCCGAAACGTCGGCCAGCGGGATTCGCCGGTGGCAATCGCCTCCAGAAAGTCCCTCGCTTCGATGATGATCTGATCCTGATACCCCGTCCCGTGGCCGGGGCCCTGGCAGAACGGCAGATAATCGGGATGAGCCGGGCCGGTAAGGATTTTGCGGAACCCGCGCTCGGCCTCCGGTCCGTCCCGCAAATAAAGCCAGAGCGCATTTTGGTCTTCCTGATCGAAGCGGATCGCGCCCTTCGTCCCGGAAATCTCATAGGCGTAACCCATCTTCCGGCCGGTTGCGACGCGGCTGAAATACATGTGCCCCATCACACCCCTTTCGAAGCGGACCATCATCTGCGCGTGGTCGTCGTTGGTAACCATCCCGCCGGGCCGGCTTTCATGCACGCATTCGACTTCCGCCATGACGTGGGACACAGGCCCGACAAGGGCAAGGGCCGCGTTGATCATGTGAGGAGCAAGATCTCCCATGGTGCCATTGGCTTCGCCTTGCGTTCGCCATGTGGCGGGGGCTTCGGGGTCGGCATAGAAATCTTCGGTATGCTCACCGCGGAACCAAGTGATCTCGCCAATCGCTCCTTCGGCAACAAGCTTTCGCGCATATTGTGTCGCGGGCGTGCGAACATAGTTGTAGGCGACCATGGTCACGCAGCCGCTTTTTTCGGCGGCGGCGACCATGGCCCTTGAATCCTCAAGGGTCGCGCCCATCGGCTTTTCGCAAAGAACAGGTTTTCCCAACGAAAGCGCTGCCTCAGCGACTTCGCGATGGGTCGATTGCGGTGAGGCGACGACGACCGCCTCGACCTTCGGGTCTTCCACCAGTTCCCGCCAGTGCCGGGCGGCCCGCAGGAAGCCATAGGCATCGCGGTATTTTTCGGCCGAAATCGCGCTGCTTGCGCCCACCATCTCAAGACGCGGCCGTAATCTGGTCTGAAAAACCGCGCCGACTGCGGACATCGCGACCGCGTGTGCCTTGCCCATATAACCGCCGCCCAAGATTCCAATCCCGATTTCCGGCATGTCCCGTCCCTATCTTCGGATCCGGCGACCCGGTTTCGAAAAAGATTTGCAACCGGTTGCAAAATTTGTATCTTGAGATCCGGCGATACGCAAGCGGCAATCGACAGCGCCTGCTATCTGGAAACACGCCTGGGAGAGGTCGCATGGGTACGAAAACGGTCACGCTTACGACCGCTCAGGCGATCGTCCGCTATCTCGCAAACCAGTTTATCGACGTTGAAGGCGAAGTCATTCGCGTGTGCGGCGGCGGGTTCGGTATTTTCGGCCATGGCAATGTTACCTGCCTGGGTGAAGCGCTCCATGACCACCAGAAAGAACTGCCGCTCTACCGTGGGCAGAACGAGCAGAGCATGGGCTTTGCCGCAGCCGCTTACGCCAAACAGTGGTTGCGCCGGCGTTTCATGTTCTGCACCGCGAGCGCGGGGCCGGGCACGACCAATCTCGTCACCTCGGCCGCGCTTGCTCATACCAACCGTTTGCCGATGCTGCTTCTGTGCGGCGATACCTTCCTTACACGCCTGCCCGATCCGGTATTGCAGCAGCTAGAGCACTTCAACAGCCCGGCCCTTGGCGTAAACGATGCCTTCAAGGCCGTCAGCCGTTATTGGGACCGCATCACGCATCCGGCGCAGGTCATACAGTCGCTTTCGGCGGCATTGGCGACGCTCCTTGATCCAGCCGATTGCGGCCCGGCCTTTCTGGGTCTGCCGCAAGATGTGCAGGGCTGGGCGTACGACTATCCGGAGGCTTTTTTCGAAGCCCGGGTCCATCGCATTCGCCGGGTGACGCCTGATGGCGGAGAAGTCGCCGATGCGGCTACGCTGCTGAAAACGGCCAGACGTCCGCTCATCATCGCAGGCGGCGGCGTTCAATACAGCGGGGCTGTCACGGAGCTGACCGGTTTTGCGGAGAAACATCAAATCCCGGTGGCCGAAACGATTGCGGGGCGCGCAAACCTATTGGCCGATCATCCTCTGAATGCCGGTCCAATCGGAGTTACCGGGTCGGACAGCGCCAACAACATCGCCTCGCAAGCAGACGTCATCGTTGCGGTCGGCACGCGGCTGCAGGACTTCACAACCGGGTCGTGGACGGCTTTTGCCGGCGACGCCCGTTTCATTTCCATCAATGCGGCTCGACATGACGCCGGCAAACATCTTTCGCTGCCTGTTGTCGGTGACGCCAGATTGAGCTTGCTCGCCCTTGAAGAGCGGATCGCGGACTATCGAGCGCCGGCGGACTGGGTTCGCAAGGCCGCGGATGAACGCAAAACATGGAACGCCTATGTCGCGAAGAATGTTTCCCATGGCAAACGCCCGAATTCCTACGCCCAGGCGATAGGCGTTGTGAATGCGCTGTGCGACCCGCGCGACCGTGTGGTGACCGCAGCCGGTGGCTTGCCGGCCGAACTGGCTGCGAACTGGCGCACGCTCGATACCGGAACGGTCGATATCGAATTCGGCTTTTCCTGCATGGGATATGAGATCGCCGGTGGCTGGGGCGCCCGCATTGCGCAAAGCGAGCGCGAGGCGAACAAGGATACGATCGTCTTTGTCGGCGACGGGTCCTATCTGCTCATGAATTCCGATATCTATTTTTCGGTTCTGACCGGAAAAAAGCTGATCATCCTTGTGCTGGACAACGGTGGCTTCGCGGTGATCAACAAGCTTCAGAACAACACGGGCAACGAGAGTTTCAACAATCTCATCAAGGATTGCCCAACTGTTTGCGAGGCTTTCGCTGTAGACTTCGAAGCGCATGCCGCGGCAATGGGCGCGCATGCCGAGACGGTTGAAAATCCGGCGGAGCTTGGTGAGGCCTTCAAGCGGGCCAAGGCGGCGGACAGGACCTATGTCATCTGCATGAAGGTGGACCCCTATGAGGGATGGACCGAGCAGGGACATACATGGTGGGAAGTCGGATCGCCGCAAGTCTCTATAAGCGGCAAAGTGCTTGCCGCCCATGAGAAATGGGAATCCTCGCGCACCAGGCAACGTCGGGGGATCTGATGCTTCTTGAAGGAATTTCCCGCAATCATTTCGTCATCATCGGGCGCGCCGGTATCGATTTCTTCACCGATCCGGGTGTGAGGGCGGAGGATGCGGAACGGGTCGGCGTCGGCCTTGGCGGTTCGGCTGCAAATATAGCTGCAGGTATCTGCAAGCTTGGCGGAAAGGCAGCGCTCGTAACCCGCGTGTCAGACGACAGTATCGGCAGCTACTGCATTCGCCAGCTTGAGAAATACGGTGTCGAAACCACGCATGTCAGGCCGGTCGGCGGGGAATATCGAAACTCGCTTGCCTTCTATGAAACGGTAAGCGGGGGCCATCGCAACGTCATCTACAGGAACGGCGCCGCCGACTTCCAGATGGATGAAAACGACGTTTCGGCAGTGGATTACGCCAGCTTCGGTGCCTTGATAACCGCCGGTACCGTCTTCGCCGCCGAGCCTTCCCGTTCGGCCAGCTTCATGGCTTTCGAACGCGCGAAAACCTCAAGCCTGCCGATTATATTCGATGTCGACTACCGGCCTTACTCCTGGCCGTCGGCCGAGATTGCCTCCGATATTCTTTCAAGAGCTGCCGCACTGTCCGACATGATCGTGGGAAACGATGTCGAGTTCGGTTTCATGGCCGGAGATTATGACAAGGGACTTGAAAAAGCCCGGGAACTTGCCCGCACGAGCGCGCAACTGGTGATCTACAAGATGGGCGAAGAGGGCGCTATCACAATCACCCGCGACGAGGAGTTCAAGACGGGCGTCTATCCGGTTACGGCACTGAAACCGGTTGGCGCGGGCGACAGTTTCATGAGCGGCCTGCTGACATCGATCGCCAATGGTTTCAGCCTTGAAGATTCCGTTCTGCACGGTTCCGCCTGCGCGTCCATCGTCGTTTCAAAACCGGGGTGCGCCTCGGCCATGCCTGACCCTTCGGAACTCGAGGAGTTTCTCTCCTCCCATCCCGGTCCCACCTCCGCCTGAAAGGATCGCCCCATGCATATCGCCCCATATGACAACCGGAACAAGCCAATCGTGGACGCTGGCGATCCAACAGTGCCGCTCAACTATTTTAACATCGTCAAGCTGAAGAAGGGCGAGACATTCGAGTACCAGGTGCCTGGATACGAAACCTGCATCGTCCCCGCGACCGGTACCGTTAGTGTCGATGTCGAGGGAGTATCTTTCGACAAGCTCGGCAACCGCGGCGAAGATGTCTGGGATGGGGAGCCGGAAGGCGTCTACGTTCCTGTCGGCGCAAAGGTAAGGATTGTTTGTCAGTCCGAACAATCGGAAATTTTCGTTGCCGGCGCACGCTATGATCGGGCTCTGGAGCCGTTCGATGTGCGCGGGGATGACATCGATCTGGTTCAATACGGCTCCGATGACACGAAGACCCATCGCAAGATCAAGCACATCCTGGGCCAGAAACAACGAGGCAAGGTCGGCCGTCTTCTGGTTAGTGAGCTTTTCACCGTCGGTCAGGGCGGCTGGTCGGGCTTTCCGGCGCACAAGCATGATACCGACCGCCTGCCGCAGGAGACCCGGCACGACGAGACCTACAACTTCCGTTTCCGCCCGAAGCATGGTTCCGGTGTTCAGGTCCTCCAGCGCGAGGATGGTGTGCCGGGCGAAGCGTTCCACATTGTCGACGGTTCCACTTTCGTCATCGACAAGGGCTATCACCCGTGTGCCGTTATGCCTGGTTATGAAATGTACTATTTCACGATCCTCGGCGGGTTGAGCCAGCGCCCGCTCGTGCAGTATTTCCAGCCGACCCATGCATACCAGGTGGAGACGATCCCGGGCATCAAGGACATGGTGGCAAAGTTTAAATGACGCTTGCGACCCTTGCCGAAGTCCTCCAGCCGGCTTTGAAGAACGGCTATGCCGTCGCCGGCCTCGTGGCACTCGGCTGGGAAGATATGCGAGCCTATGTTGCGGCTGCGGAAGGGGAGAATATGCCAGTGGTTCTGCAGGCTGGCCCCTCCTGCAGGAAGCACACGCCTCTGCCGATTGTCGGAAAGATGTTTCGTTATTTGGCAGAGAATTCCAGTGTCCCGGTGGTTGCCCATCTCGATCACGGCTTTTCGCTTGAGGAATGCCGGGAGGCGCTCGACAGCGGGTTCACGTCGCTGATGTACGACGGCTCCCGAAAACCGCTTTCCCAAAACATCGACGAGACGGCGCGTGTCGCGGAGCTTGCGCATTCGGCGCGTATATCCTGTGAGGGGGAGATCGGCTTCGTCGGCTACGCGCAAGGTGTGGCCTCGAAAGGAACCGATCCGGATGAAGCCCGCCGGTTCGCGGCCGAAACCGGCATCGATGCGATGGCGATTTCCGTTGGCAATGTGCATCTTCAGGAAAAGGCGGAAATCGGGTTGGATGAAGCGCGGATCCGTGCAATCGAAGCCCTGACGGATGTGCCCCTTGTCATTCATGGCGGCTCGGGCGTGCCGGTCGATCAGCGCCGGAGGCTGGCGGCAACGTCGAATATCTGCAAATTCAATATCGGCACCGAATTGCGAATGGCATTCGGGTCATCGCTGCGTGAAGCGGTCAATCGGGATCCAGACCGGTTTGACCGTGTGGCGATCCTTTCGGAAACGCACGACGCGATGGTTGCGGCCACCCGGGCAGTGTTGAGGGAATTGGGCAGACCGCCAAGGAACTGAAGGTGGCGGTATTCATGGCGAAGTTTCCGCTTCGTTTGGGGCGCGGTTCAGCCCGCCATATCACGGTGCGGGCCCCAACGATGCCCGTTCGACGATATGCGTATCGAGCGTTACGTGCCTCGGGCTGGCATTGTGTCGCACCTGATCCAGCAAAACCTCCGCCGCCAGACGCCCCATCTTCCGATGGGGGACATGCACCGTTGTCAATGCCGGGCTAATGACCGTAGCGAGTTCGATGTCGTCGAACCCGGTGATCGAGATGTCTCCCGGCACATCCAGCCCCATATCGCGGGCCGCCTGAACCGCGCCTGCCGCTAGCACGTCGTTGCCGCACATAACAAGTGTCGGCCGAGGAGAGCGGCGAACCAGCGTGCCGAAGGCCTCACGAGCGCTGCGAATGGAATATTTCGTTTCCACAACCGGCATGGAAGAGGGGTCAATGCCTCGTTCTTGCAAAGCTTTGCGGGCGCCGATGACACGGTTGCGCGCCCGGTCATTGGTTCTGGTAAAGGCGGACAGAAACGCAATGTCATGATGACCGAGGTCCAACGCCTTTAAGGCAAGTTGGCGTGTTGCCTCCACATTGTCGAATCCGACGCAAGACAGCGTAGCCTCGGTGGTGCACGCCCAGGCAATTACAACAGGAAGGCCCCGCTCCTCGAGGAACTCATGGATGCCGGGGTCGCGGTCGGTGCCGATAAGGAGCAAGGCATCAGCGCCGCGAGATATCAGTGTTTTTATCTGGTTTTCTTCGATTTCCGGATCGTAAGCCGAACTGGCGACCAGCATCGTGGCGCCGTTGTCGACAAGGACTTGTTGAAAGGCCTGCAAGCCGCGCGCGAAAATCGCGTTGTCCATGGTCGGGATCACGGCGCCATAGGTGTTAGTTCTCTTCGCGGCCAGGGCGCGTGCACCGAAATTAGGCGAATACTTGAGCTCGCGTACCGCCTCCATCACGCGCTGTTTCGTGCTCTCGCTCACCCGGTCCGGAGAGTTGAGGCAGCGTGAGACGGTTGCGGTCGAAACGCGTGCCGCCTTGGCGACGTCTTCAAGTGTAGGCAGGTCGTTTTTGGGCGGAGTGACGTCCATGGACGGGTAGGTTCCTCAGATGAACAGTTGAATCATAACCATAATCACTCCCTTGGGAAACCGCGAAAAATAGCCGATGTAAGCTCTTGCATAAAAAAATGTAAGCGCTTACACTAAATTAATGGTGCTGGAGGGCGCCTGTGGGAGGGCTCGATGTTTCTTATTGTGGCTGGCGTCTTTTTCGCCGTCTTCGTCGGGAACGTCTTCTTCGTATCCGTAGGAGGCGCATCGCCCGTGGGCGATGTTGGTGAGCTCATCTTGCTCATGATTGCCGCGGTATCGTTCGTCGTCGCAATTTTGCGCGCTGAAAGCCGCCGCGAGTTCGAACGCGTAAGTTCCAATAATCGCTGACTGGGAGGAAAGCACTATGAATGCAGACGACGGGATTCGCTCGGCGGAACGCCGCAATTTCCTGAAACTGACGAGCGCCGGCGCTTTTACCGCGGCCATGGTCGCAGGAGCAGGCGGACTGCTGTGGTCCGAAGAGGCATCCGCGCAAACCGCGAAGGAAGAAAGGGAGCGTGAGGGCGCGGCCGATCACGTCATGACCATTGCGACGGCTTATGTTCTGGGCGCGTCGCGCAGCTACCCGATCATGCAGCTCGACCTGAAGGAAAACATTCAAAACGCCACGAACGGCAAGGTCTACGTGAAGCTTGCTCCGGGTGGCCAGCTCGGTGCCGGCGGTGCGCTGGTGCAAAAGGTTCAAGGTGGCACGATACAGGCCGCGCAGCATTCGATCTCGAATTTCGCGCCGTTCGCACCTGCTGCCGACCTTATCAACCTTCCGTACTTTTGCGGCTCAAACCAGCGTTTCGTGAACCTCGTGAATTCGGACGCCTGGCGTTCTCAAGTGCATCCGAAGGTTGAGGAAAAAGGTTTCAAGCCGCTCTTCTACGTCGTTATCGACCCGCGCGTGGTCGCGGTACGCAAGGGTGGAAACGTCGTTATGACCCCGGGCGACCTGTCTGGCGTCAAATTCCGCGTTCCAGGCTCGGAAATGCTGCAGCAGTATTATCGCCTTGTAGGTGCCAATCCCACGCCGGTTGCCTGGGGTGAAACGCCCTCGGCGATCAAGCAGGGCGTTGCGGATGCGCTCGATCCGTCGGTCGGTGCACTTTATGTGTTCGGCTTCAAGGATATCCTGAGCCACGTGACCTTTACGCAGGCCGTGCCTGACAGCCAGATCTACTCCTGCAATCTGGAATGGTTCAACAGCCTGCCCGCCGACGTGCAGGAGGGGATCGAATTCGCCTCC
This sequence comes from Hongsoonwoonella zoysiae, assembly GCF_013266695.1. Taxonomy (GTDB): domain Bacteria; phylum Pseudomonadota; class Alphaproteobacteria; order Rhizobiales; family Stappiaceae; genus Hongsoonwoonella; species Hongsoonwoonella zoysiae. Next base: position 5,472 of record NZ_JABRXF010000001.1, on the reverse strand, counting down.
GAGATCACGGCCCAGCAAAACCTGGCTAAGGTTCCTGCCGCACGGAACTATGCGATGGCGGAGCTTCGCAAGGCTGGAGTGGAATTCCACTCTCTCAATGACGATCAGCTTGCCGAGTGGCAGGAGGCGGGCGGTTACCAGCGTAGCGAATGGGACCAGTTCAAGACGGATCTGGCCGGTTCGGCGGACGCCTTCTCCAAACTGGAAGACGCGGCAAACACGCAAGGCCGATATTACGTCCACGACGCTTGACAATCGCATCCACCGCCGGCGCCCGGATGAGGGGCCGGCGGCTCCCATGACGCTCGGCAACATGTGTCCGCATACCGCGCACGCTTTTTTGGTGCCGGCGGGCGGCTCGCCTTTACCAGGACAAGACGGTGCGACCGATGCTCAAATTGCTCAACGAGAATTTGGAAAGGTGGGCCCTTCTCGGGTTCTACGTGATGCTCGTTCTCACGATGGCCATAGAGGTCGTCCGGCGCGAAGTGTTTGCATACTCATCGATCTGGGGTGAGGAAATCGTCCGCTATTCGTTCATATATCTGGCCTGGATCGGGGCGGCGTCAGCTGTGCGCGAGCGCGCGCACATCCGCATCGATGTTCTTCTGCACTACCTGGGGCCGCGCGCGAAGGCGCTGATCTACATGCTGGGCGACATCGTCATGTTCGCCGTGGCGCTGGTGGCCCTCTACTGGTCGTTCGAGACGGTTCTCGTTTCGTGGAAGTACGGATCGGTCACGGATGGCCTGCGCATTTCCAAGGTCTGGTTTCTGATGGCCGTTCCCGTCGGCTTCTTGCTGATGGTTATCCGGCTCATTCAGTCCTTCGCCCATGATTTTCACGCGCTTCGAACCGGCGAGCCGGTATTCGAAGGCAACCAGTTGTTCGATTGAGGCGCACCATGCTCTGGCAACAGCAATTGAACGCTGTCGAACTGGGTTGGGATTTCTATCTCCCGGTTGCGATTTTCATAATCATGTGCGTCCTCGCCATTCCGGTGTGGGCGGCAATCGGCTCGGCCGCCATCGCCATGCTGCTGCTATCCGGCGCTTTACCGTTGTCGCTGGTGGGCGAATCCTTGTTCGACGGGATCGACGCTTTCGCTCTGACCGCCATTCCCCTCTTCATCCTGACGGGCGACGTTCTGGTCCGCACCGGCCTCAGCCGCAAGTTTCTGGATGTCGCGGAGGCGTTGACGTGTTGGACAAAAGGCGGTTTCGGATCGGCGACCGTGCTTGTGTGTGGCATGTTCTCGGCCATTTCCGGTTCGGATGCGGCGGGAGCCGCCGCCGTCGGGCGCATGACGATCGATCGTCTTGTCGAAAGCGGCTATCCGCGCCCCTATGCCTGTGCGCTCGTCGCCGCCGGCGCTTGTACCGGCATCCTTATTCCACCGTCGATCGCCTATATCATTCTGGGCCTCGTCCTGGGGATCTCCGCCTCGACGCTCTTTCTGGCGGCTCTCATTCCGGGGCTGGCAATCCTGCTGTCGATCCTCATCACCAACATCATCGTCAACCGGATTTATTCCTACGAGGGTGGAAAACCCATGAGCTTCGGCGAGTGGGCGGCCAATCTCGGGCGTACGCTGAAGCATGGCTGGTATGCCTTCCTCGTTCCCGGGATCATCTTCTACGGCATCTTCTCCGGGAGGCTGACACCGACGGAGGCGGGCGCCACCGCCGTTGTGGTGACGATCATACTAGGCTTCGTATTGCGCACGCTGACGCTCGCCGACTTTCCGTCGATGCTGGTAAGCTCGGCCAAGGTGAACGGCGTAATCCTGCCGATCATCGCCTTTTCCCTGCCGCTTGCCCAAGCGCTCGCGATCCTGGGCGTACCACAGGGTTTCGTTGCTGCGGCGACTAGCGTTTCGGAAAACCCGGCCATCCTCATCCTGATGATGATCGTCATTCTCATCGCGGCCGGCTGCGTCATGGAAACCACGCCGAACATCGTCATCCTCGCGCCAATACTCAAGCCGCTCGCCGACGACATCGGCATGAACGAGATCCAGTTCTGCATCATGATGGTCACGACGCTCGGCGTCGGTTTCATAACGCCGCCTCTCGGTCTCAACCTCTTCGTGGTTTCAGGCATCACGGGTGAATCGATCCTGAAGATCGCAGCTCGCGCCGTGCCCTTTGTTTTCTTCATGCTGATCGTGGTGTTGTTCATCGCCTTCGTCCCGGCGATTTCGACAACGCTGCTGCCGGAAATCTACCAGTAGGAGCTGTGCACAATGCCCCTTAAGTATCTCAAAAAAGCCGATCTCACATCGGCGAGCGACGCTACCGACGTCCATGACACGGTTCAGAAAATCCTCAACGATATCGAGGCGCGCGGCGACGTTGCGGCAATGGAATATGCGTCGAAGTTCGACAAGTATTCCGGCAATATCATCCTGACCCGCGAGGAAATCGACGCGGTTGCGGCGCTTGTACCGGAAAAGCTCAAGCGGGATATCCAGTTCGCCCATGACAATGTGCGCCGCTTTGCGGAGGCGCAGAAGGCGACCTTGAAAGATATCGAAATCGAGGTCATCCCGGGGCTGGTCGCGGGCCAGAAGAGCATCCCGGTGCGTGCCGCCGGTTGCTATATTCCCGGTGGCCGCTATAGCCATATCGCGTCCGCGATCATGACGGTAACAACCGCGAAAGTCGCGGGGTGCGGCGGCATCGTGGCCTGTTCGCCGCCACGCCCGGATGTGGGGATCGCACCGGCGATCATTTACGCCGCGGATCTTTGCGGCGCGGACACCATCCTCGCGATGGGCGGTGTGCAGGGCGTGGCCTCCATGGCCTTCGGGCTCTTCGGCCTTCCCAAGGCGAACATTCTGGTCGGGCCGGGCAACCAGTTCGTTGCTGAAGCCAAGCGCATCCTGTTCGGCCGTGTCGGCATCGATATGTTCGCCGGCCCGACCGACAGCCTGATCCTGGCCGACAAGACAGCGGATGCCGAGATCGTCGCCGCCGACCTCGTCGGACAGGCCGAACACGGCTACAATTCTCCCGTCTGGCTGGTGACGGATGATGAACAGCTGGCGAAGCGCGTAATGGATATCGTGCCCGGTCTGATAGCGGACCTGCCGGAGCTGAACAGCAAGAACGCGGAAGCCGCGTGGCGCGATTATGCGGAAGTCATTGTCTGTGACAACCGGGAGGAAATGGCGCAGACCGCCGATGATTACGCACCCGAACATCTGACGGTGCAGGCTGAAGACCTCGATTGGTGGCTGGACCGGCTGCAGTGTTACGGTTCGCTCTTCCTCGGCGAGGAAACGACCGTCGCGTTTGGCGACAAGGCATCCGGCACCAATCACGTGCTGCCGACATCCGGCGCCGCGAATTACACTGGCGGCCTTTCGGTTCACAAGTACATGAAGATCGTCACCTGGCAACGCGCCACTCGTGATGGCGCCAGGCCGGTTGCCGAGGCGACCGCCCGTATTTCCCGCCTGGAAGGCATGGAGGGGCATGCGCGCACGGCCGACATCCGTCTGAAGAAGTATTTCCCGAATGATACCTTCGATCTTTCGCCCGGCGAATGAGGTCTCGAAATGATCGAGCGATCTCCGCAATCCCTTGTTGATCTGCGCGGAAAGATAGCCTGCGTCACGGGCGCCAGTTCTGGCCTGGGCCGGCGTGCGGCGGATGTTCTGCTCAGCGCGGGTGCGAGCGTCGTCGGGATTGCCCGGCGCGCCGACGCGCTCGAATCCTGGGCTTCAGGCGCCGGGGAGGCGGCGGGGTTCGTTGTTGGTGATCTTGCCAGGCGAAACGATCTCGCCGAAATCGCAAAGAGGGCGGCGGCAGCCTTCGGCGCGCCGGATATCCTTGTCAACGCGGCGGGCATCAATACTCGCGAGGCGGCGGATGAGGTGACCCCGCAGGGCTGGGACACCACGCTGGATCTCAACCTTGCCGCGCCGTTCTTCCTGGCACAGGCCATGGTCCCCGCCATGCGGGAAAAGGGTTGGGGCAGGATCGTGAACTTCGCCTCGCTGCAAAGTTACAGGGCTTTTCCGGGCGGGCTGTCCTATGGCGCATCGAAAGGCGGCATAACGCAGCTTACGCGCGCCATGGCACAGGCGTGGTCGGGCGGCGGCATTACCGCGAACGCCATTGCTCCGGGCTTTTTTCGTACGGAGCTGACCGCCGCGGTTTTCGCGGATCCCGACCGCGCGGCCCGTAACGCCGCGCAGACGTGTATCGGCAGGAATGGCGAACCGTCCGATATCGACGGGCCGATACTTTTCTTCTGCTCAGACGCATCCGGATATGTCACCGGGCAGACCTTGATGGTCGATGGAGGGTTCACGGCGAAATGAAAGCGCTCGTCTATACCGGTCCGAAATCGCTGGAATTCCGCGATGTGCCCGAACCGGCCGCTCAGGCCGGCGCCGTTCTGGTACGGGTAGAAAGTGTCGGCATCTGCGGCTCGGACATGCATGCCTATCTCGGACATGACGAGCGCCGCCCCGCACCGCTGATCCTCGGGCATGAAGCGGCGGGTACAGTGATGTCGGGGCCGGACGAAGGCCGAAGAGTTACGATCAACCCGCTGGTGACTTGTATGAAGTGCGCCGCTTGCAAGTCGGGCCGCGAAAATCTTTGTGCTAGTCGTCAGATTATCTCCATGCCGCCTCGCGAGGGTGCATTCGCCCAATATGTCGTCATGCCGAAGCGTAATCTGGTTACGGTGCCGGATGGTATTTCCTTCGACAAGGCGGCTCTCGCGGAGCCGATCTCCTGCGGCTGGCACGCTGCCAGAATGGCTGAGCGCGCGCTTGTCCCGCCACTTTCCGCCGCTGCCGCGTTGATCATTGGCGGCGGGGCGATCGGCGTCGGCGCGGCGCTATCGTTAAAAGCGCTTGGGGTGGACGACGTAACCGTTGTGGAGCCGAATGCGCTACGGCGCAGGTTCCTTATCGAGAAAATCGGGCTGAACGCCTGCGACCGGGACACGTTGGCGAGTGACCGGACGTTTGAACTGGTGATCGATGCGGTGGGCATGTCAGGCAGCCGTGCCGAGGCGTCGGAACGCGCAAATCCGGGCGGCGTCATCGTTCACATCGGGCTGGGAGAGGCGGCCGGCGGGTTGAATGTTCGCAGGATGACGCTTCAGGAAATCACGTTTATCGGCACCTACACCTATACGATGAAGGACTTCCGCGACACGGCGGCGGCAATTTTCGACGGTCGGCTTGGCGCCCTCGACTGGACAGAGCAACGCAAATTGCAGGATGGGTCGAAGGCCTTTTCCGATCTTCTCTCCGGCGCGGTGAATTCGCCGAAGATCATTCTCCGACCACATCAGGACTGAAAGGAAATCCGGATGGCTGAAAATCCCCATCTGCTTGTTCACGAAGCTGCCGACAATGTCGGCGTTGTTGTGGTTGAAGGTCTGAAGGCTGGCACGAAGATGCTTTGCTGCATCACGCACGACAACTCGACGTTCGAGCTGACATCG